>NZ_JARLUU010000001.1:0-427500 GCF_037162425.1 Pseudoalteromonas sp. Hal040
CCTATAATGCGCATCCACCGACACGGCGGACTGCTTACAAAAAAGCAAAACGACGAGTTGGTTGAATCAAGTAAGACTGAGTTTTGAAAAAATAAACTTTTCTCAAAATTAAGTGTTGACAAAAATAACGGCTTGCGTAGAATGCACAGCCCTTGAGACGCAAAAGTATCTCAAACGTTCTTTAACAATATAAAGCAATCATCTGTGTGGGCACTCGTACAGATTGAGTTCTAACAGCGAAACTTAGTTTACTAAGCGACGCAAACAAATTTAGAGTCTCAATTGAACTGAGTGACCATATGTTATTAAAAGATTCAGCCTTGAGCTGTTTTGATTTTACTTTTTCAAAAGTAAAAATAATAACGCACAGTCAATTCGATATCGAAAGATATCAAAATTCAGAATTCATTGAGCATGTCCTTCGGGACAGAAAAAACTTTTAATTGAAGAGTTTGATCATGGCTCAGATTGAACGCTGGCGGCAGGCCTAACACATGCAAGTCGAGCGGCAGCGACAACATTGAACCTTCGGGGGATTTGTTGGGCGGCGAGCGGCGGACGGGTGAGTAATGCTTGGGAATATGCCTTATGGTGGGGGACAACAGTTGGAAACGACTGCTAATACCGCATGATGTCTACGGACCAAAGTGGGGGACCTTCGGGCCTCACGCCATAAGATTAGCCCAAGTGGGATTAGCTAGTTGGTGAGGTAATGGCTCACCAAGGCGACGATCCCTAGCTGGTTTGAGAGGATGATCAGCCACACTGGGACTGAGACACGGCCCAGACTCCTACGGGAGGCAGCAGTGGGGAATATTGCACAATGGGCGCAAGCCTGATGCAGCCATGCCGCGTGTGTGAAGAAGGCCTTCGGGTTGTAAAGCACTTTCAGTAAGGAGGAAAGGTTAAGTGTTAATAGCGCTTAGCTGTGACGTTACTTACAGAAGAAGCACCGGCTAACTCCGTGCCAGCAGCCGCGGTAATACGGAGGGTGCGAGCGTTAATCGGAATTACTGGGCGTAAAGCGTACGCAGGCGGTTTGTTAAGCGAGATGTGAAAGCCCCGGGCTCAACCTGGGAACTGCATTTCGAACTGGCAAACTAGAGTGTGATAGAGGGTGGTAGAATTTCAGGTGTAGCGGTGAAATGCGTAGAGATCTGAAGGAATACCGATGGCGAAGGCAGCCACCTGGGTCAACACTGACGCTCATGTACGAAAGCGTGGGGAGCAAACAGGATTAGATACCCTGGTAGTCCACGCCGTAAACGATGTCTACTAGAAGCTCGGGTCTTCGGACTTGTTTTTCAAAGCTAACGCATTAAGTAGACCGCCTGGGGAGTACGGCCGCAAGGTTAAAACTCAAATGAATTGACGGGGGCCCGCACAAGCGGTGGAGCATGTGGTTTAATTCGATGCAACGCGAAGAACCTTACCTACACTTGACATACAGAGAACTTACCAGAGATGGTTTGGTGCCTTCGGGAACTCTGATACAGGTGCTGCATGGCTGTCGTCAGCTCGTGTTGTGAGATGTTGGGTTAAGTCCCGCAACGAGCGCAACCCCTATCCTTAGTTGCCAGCGATTCGGTCGGGAACTCTAAGGAGACTGCCGGT
Organism: Pseudoalteromonas sp. Hal040; assembly: GCF_037162425.1. NCBI lineage: Bacteria > Pseudomonadati > Pseudomonadota > Gammaproteobacteria > Alteromonadales > Pseudoalteromonadaceae > Pseudoalteromonas > Pseudoalteromonas sp. Hal040. Next base: position 1,615 of record NZ_JARLUU010000001.1, read on the forward strand.
GATAAACCGGAGGAAGGTGGGGACGACGTCAAGTCATCATGGCCCTTACGTGTAGGGCTACACACGTGCTACAATGGCGCATACAGAGTGCTGCGAACCTGCGAGGGTAAGCGAATCACTTAAAGTGCGTCGTAGTCCGGATTGGAGTCTGCAACTCGACTCCATGAAGTCGGAATCGCTAGTAATCGCGTATCAGAATGACGCGGTGAATACGTTCCCGGGCCTTGTACACACCGCCCGTCACACCATGGGAGTGGGTTGCTCCAGAAGTGGATAGTCTAACCTTCGGGAGGACGTTCACCACGGAGTGATTCATGACTGGGGTGAAGTCGTAACAAGGTAGCCCTAGGGGAACCTGGGGCTGGATCACCTCCTTATACGATTTAGAACTTATTTGTTCGTAGTGTCCACACAGATGATTGTTAGTTAGCTAAACCGCTTGGTTTAACTAATTAATATGCTCTTTAAAAATTTGGAAAGCTGATATTAAAATTCTTATAGATAACATTGTTATTTATAAAGAGTTTTCAAAAGTAAAAATATGCCATTAATCAGCAATGATTAATCGGTATCTACTTTAGTATTCTCATCATTATTTGATGAATTAACTTCTGGCGAAGTTAACAGCTGTCACTAACAAAGACCCGTTTGGGTTGTATGGTTAAGTGACTAAGCGTACACGGTGGATGCCTTGGCAGTTGGAGGCGATGAAGGACGTATTAACTTGCGATAAGCCTAGTCAAGCTAGTAAAAAGCGCTTGAGACTAGGATTTCCGAATGGGGAAACCCACCTGCTTGCAGGTATCTTGCACTGAATACATAGGTGTAAGAGGCGAACGCGGAGAACTGAAACATCTAAGTACCCGTAGGAACAGAAATCAACCGAGATTCCGGAAGTAGCGGCGAGCGAAACCGGACCAGCCCTTAAGCTTATTATGTGTTAGTGGAACATTCTGGAAAGTTTGACGATACAGGGTGATAGTCCCGTACACGAAAATGCATCTTAAGTGAAATCGAGTAGGTCGGAGCACGTGAAACTTTGACTGAATATAGGTGGACCATCATCTAAGGCTAAATACTCCCAACTGACCGATAGTGAACCAGTACCGTGAGGGAAAGGCGAAAAGAACCCCTGTGAGGGGAGTGAAATAGAACCTGAAACCGTGTACGTACAAGCAGTAGGAGCCCTTCGAGGGTGACTGCGTACCTTTTGTATAATGGGTCAGCGACTTATATTTTGTAGCGAGGTTAACCGAATAGGGTAGCCGTAGGGAAACCGAGTCTTAACTGGGCGTTGAGTTGCAAGGTATAGACCCGAAACCCGGTGATCTAGCCATGGGCAGGTTGAAGGTTGAGTAACATCAACTGGAGGACCGAACCCACTAACGTTGAAAAGTTAGGGGATGACCTGTGGCTAGGAGTGAAAGGCTAATCAAACCGGGAGATAGCTGGTTCTCCCCGAAATCTATTTAGGTAGAGCCTCGGACGAATACTTACGGGGGTAGAGCACTGTTAAGGCTAGGGGGTCATCCCGACTTACCAACCCTTTGCAAACTCCGAATACCGTAAAGTACTATCCGGGAGACACACGGCGGGTGCTAACGTCCGTCGTGAAGAGGGAAACAACCCAGACCGCCAGCTAAGGTCCCAAAGTCATAGTTAAGTGGGAAACGATGTGGAAAGGCCCAGACAGCCAGGAGGTTGGCTTAGAAGCAGCCATCCTTTAAAGAAAGCGTAATAGCTCACTGGTCGAGTCGGTCTGCGCGGAAGATGTAACGGGGCTAAACTATGCACCGAAGCTGCGGATTCAAACTATGTTTGAGTGGTAGGGGAGCGTTCTGTAAGCCGTTGAAGGTGTACCGGGAGGTATGCTGGAGGTATCAGAAGTGCGAATGCTGACATGAGTAACGATAATGCGGGTGAAAAACCCGCACGCCGGAAGACCAAGGGTTCCTATCCCATGTTAATCAGGGTAGGGTAAGTCGACCCCTAAGGCGAGGCCGAAAGGCGTAGTCGATGGGAAACGGGTTAATATTCCCGTACTTGGTATAATTGCGATGGGGGGACGGAGCAGGCTAAACAAGCATGGCGTTGGTTGTCCATGTGAAAGTGAGTAGGTTGAGAGTTTAGGAAAATCCGGACTCTTAAGACTGAGACACGAGACGAGCCACTAAGGTGGTGAAGTTGTTGATGCCATACTTCCAGGAAAAGCCTCTAAGCTTCAGATTATACCGAATCGTACCCCAAACCGACACAGGTGGTCAGGTAGAGAATACTAAGGCGCTTGAGAGAACTCGGGTGAAGGAACTAGGCAAAATCGTACCGTAACTTCGGGAGAAGGTACGCTCCTATCTGTGATGAGACTTGCTCTCTAAGCGGACGGGAGCCGCAGTGACCAGGTGGCTGGGACTGTTTATTAAAAACACAGCACTGTGCAAAATCGCAAGATGACGTATACGGTGTGACACCTGCCCGGTGCCGGAAGGTTAATTGATGGGGTTAGTTTTCGGACGAAGCTCTTGATCGAAGCCCCGGTAAACGGCGGCCGTAACTATAACGGTCCTAAGGTAGCGAAATTCCTTGTCGGGTAAGTTCCGACCTGCACGAATGGTGTAACCATGGCCACGCTGTCTCCACCCGAGACTCAGTGAAATTGAAATCGCAGTGAAGATGCTGTGTACCCGCGGCTAGACGGAAAGACCCCGTGAACCTTTACTACAGCTTGGCACTGAACATTGAACCTACATGTGTAGGATAGGTGGGAGGCTTTGAAGCAGAAACGCTAGTTTTTGTGGAGCCGTCCTTGAAATACCACCCTTGTAGTTTTGATGTTCTAACGTTGGCCCCTTATCGGGGTTACGGACAGTGCCTGGTGGGTAGTTTGACTGGGGCGGTCTCCTCCCAAAGAGTAACGGAGGAGCACGAAGGTTGGCTAAGTACGGTCGGACATCGTACGGTTAGTGTAATGGTAGAAGCCAGCTTAACTGCGAGACAGACACGTCGAGCAGGTACGAAAGTAGGTCATAGTGATCCGGTGGTTCTGAATGGAAGGGCCATCGCTCAACGGATAAAAGGTACTCCGGGGATAACAGGCTGATACCGCCCAAGAGTTCATATCGACGGCGGTGTTTGGCACCTCGATGTCGGCTCATCACATCCTGGGGCTGAAGTCGGTCCCAAGGGTATGGCTGTTCGCCATTTAAAGTGGTACGCGAGCTGGGTTTAGAACGTCGTGAGACAGTTCGGTCCCTATCTGCCGTGGGCGTTTGAGAATTGAGAGGGGTTGCTCCTAGTACGAGAGGACCGGAGTGAACGAACCGCTGGTGTTCGGGTTGTCATGCCAATGGCATTGCCCGGTAGCTACGTTCGGAACTGATAAGCGCTGAAAGCATCTAAGCGCGAAGCAGGCCTCGAGATGAGTTCTCACTAGACTTTTAAAGTCTCTGAAGGGCCGTTGAAGACTACAACGTTGATAGGCAGGATGTGGAAGTGGTGTGAGCCATTAAGCTAACCTGTACTAATTACCCGTGAGGCTTAACCATACAACGCCAAACGCGTTTTATGACAGCGTAACGAACAGAAGTTAAGACACTAAAGTAGACATTTACTTGATATCAGAATTCCAGATTTATTAATTTGCTCAAAAGAGCGAATTAAAACCAAATTTGCTTGGTGACAATAGCGTTTTGGACCCACCTGACCCCATGCCGAACTCAGTAGTGAAACGAAACAGCGCCGATGATAGTGTGGCATTTGCCATGTGAAAGTAGGACATCGCCAGGCTCCAAATAAGAGAAAGCCCGATTCGAAAGAGTCGGGCTTTTTTGCGTTTTAGCTATCAGCTTTCAGCTCTCAGACGTCAGCTGAACTGTGGGGTTGCCCTGTACAGGGTCACCCTCAGCAACAAAACCCTGTAGGAGGCACTTCAGTGCCGAATTAATAAAGCAAAACATTCATGGCTAAGGCCTTTCCTACAAGTACACTTTGCTTAGAACCTAGAGCCTTCGGTAGATGAAGACGCAGCACCAAACACCTCCAACGAGCGGCTGACGGCTGATAGCTCTGTGTTGGGTTTCGCTTTGCTCTACCCAACCTACGCCAGACCTTTAAACTTTCCCCTCGCTAACTTTACCCTTTCAAATTCGCTACCTAGCGACTAAAAAAGCCCATACTCTTCGGTTTCTTCTGCTTCGTGGCGCATTAGGTGCTCTGGGCGGAAGATGGCACTTGGGTCTAATAATAAGCTGTGTTTGTGCTTCATTTTGATTAGTCCTCGCATCATGTTTTTAGTTTGTGGATCAACATCAAAACCAACCGAGGTAAGTTGGTCTAACGGTTTGATATCTTCTTTCTTCACGTTGATGTTGTCTTCTACTTTGTCGACAAGAAGGCCTATATGAGGTGTTACGCCATCTTTTGTAGTGAAGATGATGATTGGCTTGTAATCAAGAATGATTTGCTCACGTGCCGATTCAAACAGTCTAATAAGTTGATTAAATGTTTGGCGCTTTTTCTCTGAAAATAAGCTAATTACTTTGTCGTGAGGTTGGCTCTTTTGTAATTCTAATAACTCACCGGCCATGGCATGTAATTCACGGTGTGGCTTATCAAACTTGGCTAAGATACTTTGTAAGTCTTCGTTATCAGTTTCGAAGTTGTTATACCAACGACCGAATGCACATTTGTCTGGATCTGTGGCTTTTGTAAAAGGTGCACCTGTTACTAGGCTATTTTCTAGTGCATCTAGCCAATCTAAATGGTCTTTCTCTCTTTCGACTAAAAGGTCAGATAATTCGGTATTGGTCTCTTTGGTTGAGTGATTGTTTAATACAATTCCTAAATCAAAGATAGGCGTTGGGGTTTCCATGTAATCTTTAACCCCAATGAAGCTTTTATTTTCATTTGGCAACGACGTTAAATTTCCTTCGTAACGCTCAGTTAGAAGAATATCGAGAATTTTTAGTGAAATGGTCTTTTGGCCAACTCGAAAATTAATCAGATCCATATTTCCCTCAAAGCCTTGTTAAGTCTCTATAGCATAGAACATTATTGTAATTTAGTCGTAGTTTAACCTAATTACTTTTAAAATATGAGCGGTAGATTTTTTTGTTATTTCCTGCAGTGTGAGTGTTAAATAGATCAGCGAAATCTGATGTGTCAGTAAAGAGATGGTTTAGCTCAGTCAGCAGACATTGATTGTTTAGAGGCGTTGGGCATTTTTGGGCAGCGCTAACCAATGCTACGGCATTCAAATAACCTTCGAATATAATTCTATTCGCACTCGTGTGATAAGGCCCGATATCTTCAATAAACTGCTTACACCAAGGGTTTTTACAGTTATTAGGGTCGGGAACCACTTCAGTGACCATAATGTTGGCGGGCTGTTTAACTCGCTGATATAAATCATGGCTCGAAACGAAAGACACCGAAGTATAATCTGGGTTGAAGCTTTGTTTGTTTGCTGCATTAATGAATTCAGCGAGAGGCTCGTAGGTGCCGACTAAACAAATTGCGGTTGCTTTACTTTCTTTTAGAAGCGCTAAAGCTTTTGAAATATCATCACTATTGCGCTTAAACCGAGCGACTTCTACAGGTTTAATACCATGTATTTTTAATGCATTAACAAGGTTGTTTTCTACCATATAGCCAAACTCATCGGCTTGGATCATCAAGCCAATTTTTTCATGCTTACGCTCTTTCACGAAATAATTAATCTGCTCTATGGCTTCATCTTGGTAGCTCGCTCGAAGATTAAATACATTTGGCATTGAGCTGTTATGTAAAAAATCGGCGCCTGTAAATGGCATTAGAAAAGGAATGCGGTGCCTATCCAGTAAAGGTTTAATTGCATGAGCTGTTGGTGTGCCCATAGAGCCAAAAATTGCATGGATCTTTTGATCAAATAAAAACTCGCGGGTATTCACTACGGTATTTTTTGGCTCGTAGCCATCATCAGCTAATATCAGATCGATACTTTGCCCATTAATACCGTTTTCTTTGTTGATTTTATTAAAGTAAATATTACTGCCAAGCGCTAGTTGTTCGCCTATTTGCTTTGCTGGTCCTGTGAGCGCAGTGGACATGCCGAGTTTAATGGTAGGCTGTGCGTGTTCAGCTAAAGCTATCTGAGATAGCAGCAAGGTATAAATACATAAACACTTAATGGCTGTGATTTTGAAGTGATTTATAGTGAGCATACCAACCTTGCACTGCGGTTTTGAACTGTGAGTCTAAGTCTTTTTTACCTGTAAAACCGGCTTCTTCGATTAAGCTATTTACAGAGGTTTGCTGTAATACTAGTCGAATAAGGATGAATTTTGTATATTCATCTAATAAATTTAGACTAATTGGTGTGCTCCAAATCATTTGCCATAGCAATGGCTGTACGTGGAAGAGGTTAATATCACCAATTAACAGTCGCTCAGCTCTTGCATCTAAGGCAGGAGAATAGTCACTTTTTGGTAAGCTTTTGAATAGCTCTGCAATAAGCTGCCAAGGAAGCGAGCTAAAGTGACCAAGGAGTTGCAAAGACAGGTCTTGCTTAAACTCCTCTATTAAAAGTTCTGCGCTATCTGAAGTTTGCTTATCTAACGCTTTAATCACTAAAGCAGCATGTTCAGCCGTTGCTTTATCGTGACTAAATCCAAGCTTAATAACATTAAAGCCATTACTTTGCCAAAACTTAACTAACGCTGCATTTGCGCCAAAGCTGGCACCAAAATAACTGCAATTATTTAATTGGCTTTTGCAGTAGTTTAACAGGGCTGAGCCTATACCTTGTTGATGACATTCAGGTGCAACAGCTATTCTCACGACTCTCGCTGAGCGTTTACACAAATCTTCTGTACTTCGGCTTAATTGAGTCAGAGTTTGCGCCATTAAATGACCATGTGGCCTGCGCTTTCCTTTTATAACTTGCTCAGCAATCTCAGGCGTTAAGCCACCCTCAATAGCGATTAAGCAAACGGCTTTTAATGCATTTTCTTGTTTGCAGATCGATAGTTGTAACTCTGAGGCATCAAGCAATTGGCGTAAGTCGTTTACCGTGGTTTGATAATGAGCCAACGCCAATAGCGCTATAACTTGGCTAAGCAGCTGCTCATCATCAATGAGTTGCTCTTTGCTTATGTTTTCAAATTGGTAAGACTTACTACTCTGCGTATCGAGGTACTTTGCATCGAGTAGTAATAGTTCGCGTAGGCTATTTTCGAGGGGGTCATGTTTAGCAAAACGAATTGGCTCATCCAAAGTAATAGTCTTTAGCGATTTATATTGGCTACGTAAGTAATGTAAAAAACGTAACGTGTAACCACGCCCATTTCCTTCATAACCAACCATAGTGCTGGCAAATACGATCCGTGGATAACTTTTTAGGATCTGTAATAGCATAGGAACAGGAATCGCTGCTGCTTCGTCGACAAATAACAGATCGCAATCAGGTTTTTCGTTTAGCAGTGTATCTGGCGCAATATAGCTAAGGTTAGCTAGTTGCTTACAGTTTTGCTCTTTGCTAACACCAAGCTCAGCAGCTAAATGTTTAAAGCTTGTTTGTACGGCTTTGGCTTGGGTGGCACAAATAAGGATTTTTTTATCTTGAAGACATGCTGCTGAAAGCCCTAAAGCAGCTGACTTACCACGACCTCGATCTGCACTAATAACTAAAGGTCGATTAGCGCGCCCTGTCGCGGTTTTAATAATTTGCTCAACACATGCTTGTTGTTGCTGATAATTTATCTCAGCATTTGCTGGCGAAATTGATTGGTAACTAGGAACTGAGTGCTCAGTAAAATAATGTGGCTGTAATTTTAGCTTGGCGAAAAAGCGCTGATTAAAAAAGCTGTGTTTAATCTCTTCGCCATAAGAGGTGATACTTGTGAGTGCTGGGTCTTGCCACTTATCGTCATAGGGCAGCAATAATATCAGTACACCGCCTGCTTTTACGGTACCTGCCAGCGCGGCTAGTTTATCTGCAAATAAACCGCTAAAACCATCAAAAATTGCGTGATGAAACTCTTGACCAAGAATTTGGTGAGCATGTTTTGGAAACTCACTATTTGCTAATAATGAGCTGCTACTGAAAACATAGGTATTTTTAAGCGCTAATTGGTTTGCAAACTTATAGCACCAAGTTTCGCTGCCTTGCACAATGACAAGCTGGCGATGCTTTGCAATCACCAGCTCATTACACAGTGCTGTTATATACTCATTATAAGGCTTGAAGTCTTGCATACTGTGTTACAAGCCATTTGCTGCCTAGGTCATCAAAGTTCACTTGAATACGTGACTGTGCGCCGCTACCTTCGTAATTGAGTACGGTTCCTGCACCGAACTTAGCATGTAATACGCGTTGCCCTAAGTTAAAGCCGCTATCTTCAAATGCGGCATGTGTTACTGAGGGACTAAAACGACCTGCCGCAGGTGGTCTTGAAACCTGTGTTTTAATACGAATTTCTTCGATACAGTCTTCAGGCATTTCGCGTAAAAAGCGTGATGGGCTATGGTATTTTTCTTGGCCGTATAAGCGACGGCTTTCTGCATGGCTAATATATAGTTTTTCCATCGCGCGAGTCATACCAACATAGCAGAGGCGGCGTTCTTCTTCTAAACGACCAGACTCTTCATTACTTTGTTGTGATGGGAACATACCCTCCTCAACACCAACCATAAATACCAGCGGGAATTCTAGGCCTTTTGCTGAATGCAGTGTCATCATTTGCACCGCATCTTCGTGCTCGTCAGCTTGACCTTCGCCAGACTCTAGTGAGGTATATGCCAAAAAGCCTTGTAGTGGTGAGCTGAACTCTTCATCTTCAGGGAGTTCGTATTGACCACAAGCACTAATAAGCTCTTCTAAGTTTTCTACGCGGGCACGGCCTTTTTCACCTTTTTCAGCTTGATACATTGCCATTAACCCCGAGGTTTGAATGGCGTATTTCGCTTGCTCTTCTAAGGTGAGATCGCTAATTTTATCTTCGATATGCTCAACAAGTTCTAAGAATTTAGTGACGGCACTCGCTGCACGGCCAGATAAGTGCTGCTGCTCGATAATAGCCTTTGCGGCATACCAAAGTGGTAATGATTCATTGCGCGCGCAATCACGTATATGGCTTAGTGTTTTATCACCAATGCCGCGAGCAGGGGTGTTAATAACGCGCTCGAAAGCGGCATCATCTTGACGGTTACCCACTAAACGTAAATACGAAAGTGCATCTTTGATCTCTTGACGTTCGAAGAAGCGCATACCGCCGTAAATACGGTATTTTAAACCTTCTTGTAGCATCGCTTCCTCGAGTACACGAGATTGCGCGTTGTTACGGTATAAAATCGCGGCATCTTGTAATGCATTACCTGCATTTAGCCAACTACGTAGTTTGCTGCTGACAAAGCGCGCTTCGTCTAATTCATTAAACGCGGCGTAAACAGAAATAGGCTCACCATCATTGCCGTCTGTCCACAGGCTTTTACCCATGCGTTCAGCATTGTTTCTGATCAGCGCATTTGATGCTTTTAAGATTGTTGCCGTTGAACGGTAATTTTGTTCAAGGCGAATGGTTTCGGCTTCGAAGTCAGTTAAAAAGCGTTTGATATTCTCAATTTTTGCGCCACGCCAGCCATAGATACTTTGATCATCATCACCTACGATCATAATACTGTTGGTGTTACCTGCGAGTAATTTTAACCAAGCGTACTGGATTGTATTGGTATCCTGGAACTCGTCTACCAGCATGTGGGCAAAACGCTGTTGATAGTGACGTAAAAGTGTTGGGTGGTTCTTAAGAACTTCGTAGCAGCGCAGCAGTATTTCTGCAAAGTCGACTAAACCTGCACGGTCACAAGCCTCTTGATATGCAGCATAGACTTTTAGCATCATTTGCTCATTAATATCGTAGGCTTGAATGTCTTTAGGGCGCAGACCTTCATCTTTTTTCGCGCTGATATACCAACCAAATTGTTTTGCTGGCCACTTTTTATCATCGATGTTCATCGCTTTGAGTAAGCGTTTGATCATACGTTGTTGATCGTCAGAATCTAAGATTTGAAAGCTTTCAGGCAAGTTCGCTTCACGGTGATGGGCGCGTAAAATACGATGAGATAAGCCGTGGAAGGTACCAATCCACATACCACCAACCGGTGCTTTTAAGGTTTCTTCTACACGGGTACGCATTTCTTTCGCGGCTTTGTTAGTGAAGGTTACCGCAAAGATACTGTATGCAGAAGCTTGCTCAACTTGCATGAGCCATGCGATGCGATGAACAAGTACTCGAGTTTTACCAGAACCTGCACCTGCAAGTACTAGCATATTTTGCAATGGGGCTGCGACTGCATCCCGTTGTTTGTCATTTAAGCCATCGAGTAATTCAGAAACGTCCATCGTTACGCCTTTTCAATCTATAATGGGTGGAGTATAACAGGTGTTTATGCAAGGCTAAATAAAATACTGTTTTTATAAACAGCTATTTGGGCAAGTCATTAAAATTGCGATATGAAAATTGTGAATTTGACCGATTTTTAGCAAAAAAAACTAAAATCAAAATAACGTAACTTTTTAACGCTTTGATTTGTAAGCTATAATAAGTTGGCATAAAGTGTGTTTACTAAATGTATAATCATTAAAAACTACAGAGGTTAGTATGGCAGAGCAAGGTTCTGGCGGTAATGTAATCGCAGCAATATGTAATATCTTTTTTCCTGGTTTAGGACAATTGGTACAAGGTCGTTTAATGGCGGCTATTGCATTCTTTTTAGCATGGGTTATTAGTGGTGCACTAATTTATGTTGCAGTTGGCTTTATTTTACTGCCAATCGTATACCTATGGGCGATTATTGATGCTGCGCGCTTCAAATCGCGAGTCTAGCTATTTTAAATAGCACAAACACGAGCGCCACGTTGGCGCTCGTGTTGCTATAAGGCTACAAAACTCGCCACGTTTAGCTGTAATCGGTATAATTAGCAAATAACGTATTACGAGTACCCTCCATGGAATATCAATTTATCCGCGATCCTATTAGCGGTTTACGCATTAAAATCTCCTCTGAGCATGCAGTTATTGGCCGTTGGCTAAATGAAGAAGTCGGCAAAGAAAAAATCGCGATGGTGCAAGCGTTGATCTCTGCGGTTAAGAGCAGTCATGAGCCTTTAACCTTACAGGGTCAAGAAATTGATTTGATCTTAAGTAAAGACGAAGCGCTATTCGAAGCTCATGCATTACATCAAGACAACGAAGACTTAGTTGCCTACCAAGATGATGATTTAATGCTTGAAGAAGAAGGCCTGTGCAGTGGCTGTGGTTTTGAAGACTTTGTTGATTTAATTGAATCTTGGCAAGAATTTACACAAGGCCGATAAGCAGACACATGGTCTGCTTATCGATTACTAAATTATTGCTCGCTCACTGATTTAACAGCGGCTAGTAATAAATCTTCTGTTAAGCGGACTTTGTAATTTGGGTTGGCGTATTGAAAATGAACTAACCCATTTGTGTCTATTACGAATACTGCGGGTACTGGCAGTGCTACTTTCGCTTCACCCTCTAACGAGACAAAGTTAACCCCAAGCTTATTACGGTAAATCTTTGCTGTTTTGTCATCTAAGTAAAACGCTAGACCTAACGTTTGCGCCAAAGTGAGGCTGTCGTCAGAAAGCAATTGATAGCTAGGAGCTGTAATTTTTGTTTCAGCGAGTTTTTCAGGGCTATCTGGTGAAACGGCAATTAATTGTGCGTTTAAATTTGCTAATTCTTTCTCAATTTTTTGCACGCTGGCCAATTGCTTTGAACAATATGGGCACCAGCCACCACGATAAACAATTAGCACGGTGGTTTTCTCTTTAAAGCGCTCAGCGAGCGAGACGGTTTTACCGTATTGGTCTTTCAATTCAACATTTGGCACCGTTAAGCCAGGTAATAACGGACTAACTTTCTCTGCTGACTCGGCAATATTGGTCGCAGTTGCAGCGATAACGTGGCTTGATAGTACAAACAGTACACTAATGAATAGGGATTTAAACATGGGCTTCCTCGGTTATTTTTATCAACTGCAAAGATGACCTGATTGTTGCGGGATTTATTTCATCTTTACCTACATCAAACTCAAATTTAACTGTAGTATATAGGCAAATAAAAAATGCAAGTTGGGATAAAGAATGTCTGCTAATTTACAAAAACTCGTTGTTATGCTCGAAATGCAAAATGCGATGAATACCAAAGTTCATGAGCAATGGTTTAGCCAAGGTTTTGAATGGTATCGTGCAATTTGGGTTGAGTGTGCTGAAATGCTTGATCACTACGGTTGGAAGTGGTGGAAAAAACAAACCCCAGATACAGAACAAGTTATTTTAGAGTTAGTTGATATTTTCCATTTTGGTTTATCTTTAAGTATTGATGGTGAAACCAGCTATGAGCAGTTGGCTGCGCAACTTGAAGCTGAGTTAAGTGCACCAATTCAAGCCGATGATTTTAAACAAACACTCGAATTATTAGCCGCATCAGCTGTTGCTGAAAAGAGTTTTAATGCCGCTGCATTTGCAGGATGTATGGCGCAAATTGGTATGGATATCGATGATTTATACCGTGGCTACGTTGGTAAAAATACCTTGAACTTCTTCCGCCAAGATCATGGCTACAAAGACGGTAGTTATATCAAAGTGTGGAATGGCCAAGAAGATAACGAGCACTTAGTTGAAGTGGTAAAAAGCCTCGATACAGAGCATGCAGATTTTGCAAAACTTGTATACCAAGGCTTAGAGCAGCGTTACCCGAAGTAATTATTTAACGGGGATAAACTCGCGAAAATCGATGGTCGATAAAAAGCCATCAAACTGCTTATGCGGTTGCTGACTATCAGGGTTGGCAACCGCAAGTATATGGCCGATACCAAACTCTTTTGCCGCATCTAGTACGGCAGGGCTGTCGTCCACAAATAGAGTCCGTTCCTTATCAAACTGCCATTCTTGATGTACTTGTTGCCATAATGGTTGATGCTCTTTACTCACGCCATATTGGTGAGTTGAGATCACCCCATCTAAATAATTATCGATAGCAGTATGTTCAAACTTTAACATGGCACAATCTGGGTGCGCGTTAGTAAGCATGATCAATTGCTTGCCTGCTTTTCTAAGCTCAGTTAAGAAAGGCGGAACATCTTCACGAATTCTGATTAAATGTTGAATGTCACGTTTTAGCGCCATAATTGGTAAACCAAGTTGCTGTTGCCAATAATCTAAACAGTACCAATTAATTTGTCCGTGAACTTGTTGATAACGGTGCAAAATGTCAGCTTTTGCTGCGTCTAAACTGATTTTATGTTTACGTGCATATTGCTCGGGAATAACAGTAAGCCAGAAATAATTATCAAAATGCAAATCGAGTAAGGTGCCATCCATATCTAACAACACAGTATCGATTTTTGACCAATTTAACATAGGCAATTCACTTTAAAAGATTTATGATGAGCATAACTGCCATGATAGCAAATTAATGCCAATGACACAGAAAAAGCATCCTACACCACCGCAAATTTTGTCTAATGAAGTTGTCGCTAAAAGTCGACTATTTACTGTTGAATCGCTTGAATTGAAGTTCTCAAATGATGAGCATAGGCAATACGAAAGAATTCGTGGCGGTGGCAGGGGAGCAGTTATGATCGTGCCAGTAACGGCCGATAACGAACTGTTATTAGTGCGAGAATATTGTGCAGGCACCAATGATTATCAGTTAGGCTTTCCAAAGGGCTTAATTGACCCAGGCGAAACACCTCAGCAAGCTGCAGACCGTGAGCTGAAAGAAGAAGTTGGCTTTGGTGCTAAACATTTCACTGAACTTAAAAAAGTTAGCATGGCGCCAAGTTACTTTAATGCCACTATGCATATTTTATATGCTGAAGATCTCTACCCTGAAACCTTACCTGGTGATGAGCCTGAACCGCTTGTCGTTGTAAAATGGCCAATAAGTGACTGGCAATCATTATTGCAACAAGAAGACTTTACTGAAGCACGAAGTGTCGCAGCTTTGCTATTATTAACAAAGTACTTAGAGTCGGGAGCGGGCAATGAATGATTTTTTAGAGCCGTGTATTCGGTTAGCTGAGCAAGCAGGCGATGCCATTATGGCCATTTATCAGCAGGATGATATTGGTGCTGAGCAAAAGTCAGATCATACTCCGGTCACCAAGGCTGACTTAGCATCAAATGACGTATTAATGGCAGGTTTGAAGACCCTAGCCCCTGATATTCCAATTATGTCAGAAGAAACACCTATTCCAGCGCTGGCAGAAAGAAAAGATTGGCACCGTTATTGGCTGCTTGATCCTATGGATGGTACTGGGGAGTTTATTCTGGAAAGCGGTGATTTTGCAGTTAATATCGCGTTAGTTGAAAATAATCGCCCAGTGCTGGGTGTTATTCATTGGCCAGCGAAACAAGTGACTTATTTTGCAAGTTATCAAAATGGCGCGTTTAAACGTGAAAATGGCCAAGATCAGCAAATTTCGGTAGCAACACCCGATAATTTAACCTTAGCTGTAAGCCGTAGACAAAAAATTGAAGCGGTCAGCCAGTATCTAAATACTCAGTTTGCGACGGTGGCGTTAGGCTCATGTTCATTAAAAGCGTGTATTATCGCTGAAGGTAAAGCGGATTGCTTTTTACGTATCGGGCCAACAGGTGAGTGGGATACCGGCGCGTCACAAGTGATTGTAGAAGAAGCCGGTGGTTGCATTACAGATGCTGAATTTAACCCGTTAACTTACAATCAACGAGAAAGCACAGAAAATCCTGATTTTATTGTGATGGGTCACCCGGATTGGGAATGGCAAAAAATGATTAGTCCTCATCAGCGTGCATTTTAGCTTTGTTTTGTGTGCTTTTTGTTCGTTTGAGTTAAATTTGTCACTATAACCCTTGATTTCTAATCTTATTGCTATATGATAGCGCTCTCTTTGAAACAGGGCGTCGTTAACATGCTCATGTTACTAAGAGATTACAGGCGCGGGATGGAGCAGCCTGGTAGCTCGTCGGGCTCATAACCCGAAGGTCGTCGGTTCAAATCCGGCTCCCGCAACCAATTCTTTGAATTGGCTGACTTCTTATATTAGGTGAGAAGTAAAATAAACTTAATATTCAGGCGCGGGATGGAGCAGCCTGGTAGCTCGTCGGGCTCATAACCCGAAGGTCGTCGGTTCAAATCCGGCTCCCGCAACCAATTCTTTGAATTGGCTGACTTCTTAAATTAAGTGAGAAGTAAAATAAACTTAATAATTTCAGGCGCGGGATGGAGCAGCCTGGTAGCTCGTCGGGCTCATAACCCGAAGGTCGTCGGTTCAAATCCGGCTCCCGCAACCAACTGAAATTAAAAATTAATATGTAATACTAGACACGCTAAAGCGTGTTTTTTTATGCCTGAAAAAGCTGGAAGCTAAAAGCTAAAAGCTTTAAGTAGAATGAGAGTGTTGTTTAGTGCAGTGTTTTCACTCAAGTTCACCCGTTCATGCTTTGTGTAGGTTGGTTTGAGCGCGGCGAAACCCAACATAAACAGAGCTATCAGCTTTCAGCCGTCAGACGTCAGTTGATCAGAGCGATAGGCTTGACTTAGAGCGTTTAAACTTTACCATCGCTAACTCGCTAACTCGCTAACTCGCTAACTCGCTAACTCGCTAACTCGCTAACTCGCTAACTCGCTAACTCGCTAACTCGCTAACTCGCTAACTCGCATCTAAATCCAACTCCTTGATATCTATCCTAGTTATTCATCCCTAAATTGGGAAATGATTATGAATGTTAGCTGAACTGAACTACGCTTGATTAATAACTAATAATAAATGTGTAGATTTAGGGATGATCCGTTTTTTTATAGTGCTCTTAGCAGTTCTGTTTTTGCCTTCAGCTTGGTCTGCATTTCAAAACTACGATATTGATGATGGTCTATCGCAAAGTGTTGTGTTTGATATTGTGCAAGACCAGCAAGGTTTTATGTGGTTTTCAACACAGGCAGGCTTAAATCGTTTTGATGGTAATGAATTTACTGTATTCACAGCATCTGATGAGACAAATAGCCTAGCGAATAACTATATCTATCCGTTGGCACTTGATAGCGAATCACAGCTGTTTATAGGTACTCGAAATAGTGGCGTAAACCAACTCGCATTACATAATTATCAATTTTCTGAGCCGCTTTTAAAAGAGCACCGCATTACCAGTTTATTGGTGGCGCAACAGCAAGTTTATATTGGCACTTACGACGGCAGCCTGTTTCGTTACGATAAGCGAACAGAGCAACTTGAAACCTTAATAACAGGGTTAAAAAAGCCTATTTATGCGCTATCAAAAATCGCTGACATACTTTGGATAGGAACGCATGGAGCTGGGCTACTTCATTATGATCTTATTAATAAAAAACAAATTAATACTGTTTTTTCTGGCTTTGCTGAGCCAGTAAATATTCATGCCAGTATCTTTGCAATCAAACAGGCCGCTGATGGCAGTATTTGGTTGGCAAGTCAGGGCGGCGGTTTGTATAAGATTGAGCTAAGCACCAAAACTATAACGCATTGGTTAACTTCTAATGATGATAATTCTGGGCTTAGTAGCAATGAAATTCGTGATATTGAGTTTGATAGCCAGGGCCGAGTTTGGCTAGCAACGCGAGGCGGCGGAATTAATGTTTACGACCCCATTGATGCAAGTTTCACCGTTTTAGCGCATGACCCGTTTGATAAATATAGTCTTGCCCATGACCGGGTATATAGTATCTATCGAGACAGTAGTGACATCATGTGGTTTGGTACTGCACATGGGATCAGTAAGCTCGACCCCGTATCATTACAATTTAGTAAGTTAAAAAAGCCAACGCCACTTTCAAGTAACGATGCGTGGGCGTTATTTGAAGACTCAAAGCAACGTATTTGGTATGGCAGCTGGGGTGGCGGTATCGATATTCTTGATCAGCAATTAAATCGTTTAGATCGTATAACCACCGAAAGTTCACCGTACTCAATAAGCAGTAATGCAATTAAAGCCATCGCCGAAGATCGTAATGGCGATATATGGATTGGCAGCTGGCAGCAAGGGATTGATGTTTTGCATACCGATGGCAGCATCAGTCACTTTCGAGCAGATGAAGGCGAGCATGGCTTAACTGAAAACAGTATATATGCCCTTTTAGTCGATGAGAAAAATAATGTTTGGGTCGGCACGAATGGAGGAGGGCTGTTTTGTTTTGATAGGCAGCGCGGCAAATTTATTAGTTTTGCACAGCCTGTAGCTAATACACAACTGGTAATTCCAACGGCGCGGGTGACGAGTTTATATAAAACCTCGCAAGCAGATCTATGGATAGGTACAGATGGTGATGGCGCTTATCACTACAACGCTGCAATCGATACCCTCACTAATTATCGCAAAGGCGACTTGGCTTTATCTGATAATACAGTGCGTGCGTTTTTAGAAATTGACCAGCAAATGTGGCTCGCAACATCGAACGGCTTAAATATTATTGATTTGAGCAACCAGCAAGTTCATCAGTTTAATGTCGCTCAAGGCCTTCCTAATCAAGTCGTTTATGCGTTGTTAAAAGACAATGAAGATTCGGTCTGGCTAAGTACCAACAACGGCCTCGCTAAAATAGATTCTGCAACCATGAGCATAAAAAATTATAAAGCTCGACATGGCTTACAAGGTAATGAATTTAATGCTGGTGCTTACTTAAAAACCCATGATGGCCGCTTGATGTTTGGTGGCACACAAGGGGTTAGTGTGATTAATCCTGCCGACCTTGAAGTTAATACTATTGGTGGGCAATTAGCGCTCACCAGTTTGCAGTTCGATGATAAGGATGTGGTAAATCAAGGTGAAGGTCGTTTAGGCAGTTTATATCAAATAGAAAAAAGCCGTACAGTGACTATTCCAGCGGGCATAAAACGGGTTCATTTCCAGGTAAGTTATCTGCACTACTCTGAGCCGCAAACTAATCAATATTCTTATCAATTAGCTGGCTTTGAACAGCAATGGCGTAAGGTGACTGGCCCGAATTTGGCTGTTGACTACACTAACCTTCCTGCAGGTGAATATCAGTTGATTGTAAATGCCAGTAGTGAAAATGGGGCAAATGCGCTCACCCCATTACTGTTAAACATAACCGTTCTTGCGCCTTGGTGGCAAACAAGTGAGTTTTATCTGCTAGCAACCATGCTGATGTTGGCGATGGTGTGGTTATTCACAGTGCTTTGGACTCGCCGTATACGCCAACAAAAATATTATCTGGAGCAAATTGTTAGCGAGCGCACTGACGAAATCGCAGAGCAAAAAACACTCATCGAACAGCAAGCTGATGCTTTGAGTGACTCACTCGAAAATAAAGTACGCTTTTTCACACATGCATCTCATGAACTACGTACTCCTTTGAGTTTGTTAATTGCGCCGTTACAAAAGCTCATAGCAGATGAGCGAAATAACGAAAAGCGTGAGCAACTGAATTTGGTATTGCGTAATAGCCGGCGCTTAGAAAACTTGGTCGATAAGCTATTAACGCTGACTCGTTATGATGAGCGCCATGAAGAGATTATTAAAGTTGTGTCATTATCGGCAATTGCCAGAGAGGTCGCAGGGCAGTTTGCTGTATTAGGTGAAAAGTCCATCGACTTTAAGGTTGATATTGAAGAGGCTGTATTTATTGAAAGCACCCGAGAAGGGGTGATCACGATTCTTACCAACCTATTAAGTAATGCCTTTAAATATACTCAACAAGGTCAAGTCAGCTTAACCGTAAGCGCATCAGATGAGCTTGCCAACATAGAAGTAACAGACACAGGCAAAGGCATCGCAGACGCTGAAAAAGACAAGGTGTTTGATACATTCTACAGAGTGAGTAGTCATGCAAATGTAGAAGGCAGTGGTGTTGGTTTAGCTATCGTTAAACGTTTGGTCGATAAATACAAAGGTACTATTGAGCTGGCAAGTCGTTTAGGAGAAGGAACCTGCTTTAAACTCGCCTTTAAAACTGCACAATTTGCAGATCAAGTTCCTGTCGATAGCACAAGTCTAAAGTCAAAAGTGAGTCATGACAAAGCGAGTGTACTAATTATTGAAGATAATGACGAGTTGCGCCATTACCTGAAAACCGAGCTGCAACACCGTTATCAAGTATTATTAGCTGAAGATGGTCAAGTCGGTTTACAAATAGCGCTGAGCCAAGTGCCAGATTTAATTATTACTGATTTAATGATGCCAAAGGTCGATGGCTTTACTGTGTTAGATTCATTACATAATTCGCCTGTTACATGCCACATTCCAGTGATTATTTTGACCGCTAAGGGCGACTATGAGACCCGAGTAAGTAGTTTGCAACAGCATGCATTAGATGTGATCACCAAACCATTTGATAGAGAAGAGCTATTTTTAAAAGTGGAGAATTGGATACAGTGGGTCAACTTATACTCTCAGCAGCAAATTTTGGCTGTACCAGAGCATGTGGAGGATGAGCAATCAATCGCTGTTGATCCTCGTGACAAACAGTTACTTGAAAACCTTGAACGGTATGTTGCCGAGCATTACCAGCAACAAGGCTTCTCTATGGTGAATTGTGCGAAAGAGTTAGCGCTTAGTGAGCGTCAATTACAACGTAAGTTAAAAGTGTTACTCAACATCACACCCAGTGAGTATTTACGTAATTATCGACTGAGTAAAGCTGCTGAATTACTAAGGCAAGGACGACAAATAAGCTTAGTAATAGACGATGTGGGCTTTTCTTCACGTTCCTATTTCTCAAAATTTTTCAAAGCAAAATATGGAATGACGGCGAAAGAATACCAATGCCATTATGTATAACTTGTTGTTTATTATTTAAATGTCGTATTTGAGTACATTTTTGTCGGCATTCAGCATACTTATTTCTTGTAACTAATCTACCCTTGAACCTTAACGAAAAATGAATCGCTTTGATGGGATCTCTGGTGTTCATATTTGACGGGCAAACATGACTGAACTCAGATTATGGTTAAGGACGACACTGAGATCCCGCCTTTATTTCATGTTCAAAATAGGTTTTGCTTCCCTTGAGTTACGGCAACTGTGTAAGCAGTTGCCTCTTTTTAGGGAAATACAGCACTCAATGTAAGGATTAGCATGATGAGCCCCCTAATTTTCACTCCATAAAGTATTTAAAACAATTATTACTAGCGACAAGTCTTGTCGCTTTAACCGCTTGTGGTGGAGGCGGTGGAGGTGGTGATGACGATGATGATACCCCTCCTGTCGCAACAAACAAAAATCCCACGGTCTCTATTAGTAGTGATAGCAGTGTTACAGAAGGCGGCGAGTTAGTCCTACAAGCGACGGCAACAGACAGTGATGGCACAATTGCAAGTTATGCATGGCAGCAAACATCAGGTCCAGAGTTAACACTTAGCGGAAGCGATACAAGTAAACTTACGATCACAGCACCAGAAATCGAAGAAGATGCAGATGTTGCTGTTTCATTGACTGTTACTGATGATGATGGTGCTACTGCCACAGCTAAGGTAACGATTGAACTGAAACGTAAAGTGCTCAGTGTAACGATCACCGGTATTGTAACGGATGAGCCGATTATCAACTCAAGTATAGTGGTACAAATTGGCGACGAACAATTTGCGATTACCGCTGATGCAGAAGGTCGCTATAGCGTAAACATTGAGGTTGATGACTCAGATGCCGCAGAACTGGTTAAGCTGGTGGCGCTAGGTAATAACGCCATTGACCCAGGTGTTGAGTTTGTATCCCAGTTGAAATCAATCGCAACGCTTATTTCACAAGCGGGGGCAGATGGCACATTAAGCAAAGATGAAAACTTCGGTGTAAACATTACTAATGTTAGTACTGCAGAGTTTGCACTTTTAAGTCGCGATGGTACAGACATCGACTCTGAACAGGCATTAGATGACGCTTTGCTCGCCGTTGATGCTGACGAAAAACTGCTACTTGCAGCGTTAATCAAGATCATTGTCGATAATGATGACTATGAACTACCAGAGGGGGTCGATACGACCCTTGATTTAATATCCAGTGCAGAACAAATTGATGACTTTATAAATACAGTTGAAAGCCAAGATCCTGGATTAATCGACAGTACAAAAGAAGAGATTAAAGATGATGATGAACTTGTTGATCAAACAATCAATAATCTTACTGGCAATTATTTATTAATGCAGCCGCAATACTATCGCACCTCAGTTGGGCAGTTTGAGTTTAATACTGATGGTAGCGGATATGTTAGTTTGCTGGATGTTGATACTGACTTTAGTTGGTCGCAACAAGATCAAGACATCACGATTACGCTAGCTGAGCCGGCATTGATGAGTTGCTTTGTGATTACTGATGCAAACAATGAACAGCAAGATGCCTGTGAGTACTTAGTTGAGTTAGATCTAACGATTCTTTTAGAGAACGACGCAAACAGAACGGTCGAATTTTTCCGCAAAAGCGAAACTCGCCTAACCAGTTCAGATGTCGTGTATAGAACCACAGAATCGAATTATAACGCGACCCTTATTGAACAACAGCAAACACTTGCTGTGACGGCTGATGAACTTATTGGTACTTGGGTTATAGATAACTTAAGTGAGTTTGGTGGTTACAGTAGTGCTGTCAGCATTGAGCTACTTTCTGGTGGTACAGGGACGCTCACAGATAATGATAACGCGCCTGTTAGTGTGGCTTGGCAAGTTGATGGAAATCAACTGCTAATAACCAATAGCGCAGAAGATATCAGTTATGACATCGCAATTTGGCTCGTTAAAAATGTACAAGTTGGCTATCAATTTGCAGCATCACTTGAAGCGAAAGCTGATGATAGCTCGCGTACTGTCACTGGTTTAATGGTGAAGGATAATCAGCTTTCATTTACTAAAGCTGACCTATTGGGTAAATGGACTGTTTATCAGGGCTATAACTCACCACAAACAGACCTTCATTATGATGTGTATGATGATGGTTTAATGAATTTTAACTTGAATCAGAACTTCCGTTCATGGCAAGTGAGTAGTGATGGAGTGTTCTTACGTCACAACTATTATACAAGTAATGGCGTTCAACCAATCTGCCCTGAAGGTGAAGTTTGCCAAGTATACAGTGAATTCTCGTGACGATTATTAGCCACTAATAATGGCCAAAACTTTACCTATCGCAAATATCGCTTTTTTAACTACGATGGTTCGGAGCGTGTCGAAGATTATTCATCTCACCTACGTAATTTTTCTGTATCAGATGAGTATGGGGTAACCAAATTCGCACCTTATTGGTTAGAAGAAAACGCAAGTTATGATGATAATGGCTACCCAATTACAACTAACTACATTGAACTCTATACAGCAAGAGAGCTCGGTGTAGAAACCATTAAAATAGCGACTATTTATGATGAGATGACGGCTGAGTATAGCCATCAAATCACCTTTACTTATCTTGGTGTGGTCAATCAATACGACTACAGTTTAGCATCAGGCAAGTTACTATTTGGTAGCATGCAAGCAGAAGTGAGTGATTTTGATCGACACTTCTTAACCATTTGTGTTTATGAGCAAGCAGGTACATGTACTGAAGATGCTAAACAAGCGTGGTACTTTGATAAGGCAATGGCTGAAGAGCAAGTTGTTATAGAGCGCCCAGCAACGGATCATCCATTAGATGGGGCTTGGCAGCTTGCTGATGAACCTGATGTTGCGGTGATTATTCGTGACGGAAAGTGGTTACAAATTCAAGCAATGGACGACCCTGATGACGATACCGCATTCCCAGGCTATGAAATTGGTGATTTTACTTGGAATGAAACAACAGGTGCATTTGTTGTCACTATTACAGAAGATACCAATGGTAGCTTTGGTATTGATGATGCCGGTAGTATCGTTGCCAGTGTGGATGGGGATGCGCTGACATTCGATATTGAAGGTGAGGGTATTATCACTTTAAGTAGAATCTACAGCGAATCAAATCCGTTGATAGGGGGTTATACATATGGCTCTTACGATGGTGATTTCTTTATTGGCGTATTTAAAGAAGACGGTACTTTCTTAGAGCTTGCTCATGATACAGAGTTTGATGAGTTAGGTATCTCAGGTGGTTACTACACCTATGATCCAGAAACTCAAAAGGTAGAAGTTGATTTCTATGTGAAAACCTATGGTGATCCCATTGATCAAGCTGACCCTTACTTTATTGTTAAACCACAAGGTAACTTTATGCAGTTTAAAGATGGCGATGATTTTGGCCTCTTTGAACGAGTGACCCGAGTGATTGACCAAGCAACCTTTACTGAAGCAGATCTCGTTGGCTCACATGTATTCACTTTTATGGCGGATGATGGCAGTGGTTTAGAAACCTCTAATGTCGTTATAAGCAATGATGGTACTGCAACATTTGAATTAGATGGTGAAGTACGCTCTGCAGAGTGGGTATTAGATCTTGGGTCGTTGATGATGTATAGCGAACCAACAGCTACACAAAATTATGGCTACGGTGTCATCATGACGCCTGTGATAACCATTGATGGTGGCTTTAGTGTAGCGACGCTAGGTTTTGAAGTACCTGAAATTTATGATGATAATGATGATCCCGAACTACATACTTTTGTATCGGGCAGTTTAATTAAGCAGTAATTTTCTGAGCCCAGTAGCAGCAATGCTACTGGGCTTTTTTGAGGAGTTAGTTTATGAAAGCGTTATATTTCTCAGTATTACTTCTTACCCTTAGTGGGTGCCAAACGATGGATGCAATGCAAGAAGACATTAGCGATTTAAGTAATAGCTTGTTTTCAAGTGAAGATATGAGCGAAGAATCACAAGATGCATTCTTAAAAGCACAAGAGGCATTTTATGAAGCCGACAATGTTCGTAAGAAACATGCGCAATTAAATGCTCAAGAACGAAGCTTATGGGTCGAGTTAGAAGGTGATTACAACATCTTATTAGCTGCGCCAAGTAAAGCCACAGAGAAGGAATCTTACTTTTCAGACTCCACACTTGCAGACAGCGTTATGATGCAGAGTTTAAAGTTTATTGAGCTGGTCGAAAAAGGCGAGTAATCGAAACTTCGCTTAAAAGATTGAAAAGTTTATGTTACAACGACACTAACATTACTTTTTAGTTACAAACATGACTGAACTTTACCATTGGTTTGATTTAATCGGCGTAGCCGTGTTTGCTGTTTCTGGAACG
Organism: Pseudoalteromonas sp. Hal040; assembly: GCF_037162425.1. NCBI lineage: Bacteria > Pseudomonadati > Pseudomonadota > Gammaproteobacteria > Alteromonadales > Pseudoalteromonadaceae > Pseudoalteromonas > Pseudoalteromonas sp. Hal040. The sequence goes on from NZ_JARLUU010000001.1 coordinate 25,789, forward strand.
CTATTGGCGTACGACAAAAAAATGGATGGCTTTGGGGTTGTTGTGTTAGCCACAGTCACTGCTATTGGCGGTGGGACTGTGCGCGACGTTATTTTAGATGTACCCGTATTTTGGCTACATGATCAAAGCTACTTCTGGGCTATATTACTTTCTGTATTTGTTACCACTCGTTTAATCAATAAACAGCGATCGATTTCACTCAATGCACTACAAGTAGCAGATGCTTTTGGTTTAGCATTTTTTGCAGTGATGGGCGCACAAAAAGCCATGCTCGCAGGCATGCCTGATACCACCGCAATTATTATGGGGGTGATCACAGGCTGCTTTGGTGGCGTTATCCGTGATGTGCTCGCTGGAAATATGCCGATGCTATTAAAGGGCGAACTCTATGCTATTACCTGTATCGCAGGTGGAATTGTTTACACGCTAAGTATCTCACTGGGTTTAGTGACCGAAATGGCCATGGTGCTAGCTATGCTAATGACCTTATCACTGCGTTTAGCTGCAATGAAATGGCAGCTGACATTACACGTTTTTAAATATCCCGACTAAGCTTAATTTAGGGATGAATGATAGGGACATCATGGATCGTGTCTTTAGCTAGAATATTTTCACGTGCACAAGTGGGCGTGCAAGCTCCTGAAGTAATTGTAGAAGTACACTTAGGAAATGGCTTACCTGCTTTTCATATCGTTGGCTTGCCTGAAGCGTCAGTCAAAGAGTCAAAAGACAGAGTGCGTAGCGCACTCGAAAACTCACAGTTTGGTTTTCCAGATCAACGAATAACCGTCAACCTTGCGCCCGCTGATTTACCTAAAGAAGGTGGCCGTTTTGATCTGGCTATTGCTGTGGGTATTTTAGTCGCCTCAGGGCAAATAAGCTGCCCTGATATTCATCGTTATGAGTTTTACGGAGAGTTGGCTTTAAATGGTGAGGTAAGAGGGGTAAATGCTATTTTGCCTTCGGTGCTAGGAGCGAAAGAGCAGGGGCGCTGTTGTTTCTTACCTGCTGAAAACGATAATCTCGCAAGCCTAGTGTCGGGCGTTTCTCGAAAAGCCGTTTACTCCTTACAAGATGTTTGGAATGATTTATTAAATCAGCAACCCCTGCCACTTAATATTAGCTACCCAGAGCAGCAGTCGCCGCGCGAATCGCTACTCGATTTAAGTGACGTGAAAGGCCAACCAGGTGCCAAACGAGTACTCGAAATAGCCGCTGCTGGTGGCCATAATTTACTGTTTCTTGGCCCTCCAGGTACTGGCAAGTCAATGCTTGCCCAGCGTATGCCAACGATTATGCCAACCATGTCGGATGATGAAGCAATTAGTACCGTCGCGCTATATTCGATAATTGGTCAGTCAGTTGATTTATCTAATTGGCGTGAACGGCCCTTTAGAAATCCACATCACACATATAACATAAGTGAAAAATAGACATATCATTAAGAAAAAAATATATGGACATTTAAATGGCTTAGATGGTGTGCATTGAAATTAAAGTTATTTACTTGTAGTTTTTTGAAGTGTTCATTAGAAAGAGTAATGAAAGATGATGCTTTCTAAATTAAATTTACTGGATAAAGAAAATTGCAAGTCTAGAGTAGTTATAATTCCTGAGTTTAAAATTTTTGATGTTTCCTTAGTCAATGGAACTGTTGAATTCTTACATAAAGAGATTGAATTTCAGACATATAACCACTTCTCTGTGGTACTTTTGCATGATAATTCTCCTTGGGAAGAAGCAAATCGATTTTTGATTAGTTTAATCAAAGATAAAGATTTATACATAAAGCCACCTTCTCATCAAAACCTATATCGAAAAGCCCTTGCCTTGAAAAAATTTGCAGACTTTATAGTTTCTGAAAATATTGATTATAAAGAATGTAGCTCAAGAACAAGAAGTCCTTTGAGAAGATTCAGGGTTGAATTGAATGATAAGGTTATGAGAGGGCGACTTTCTGCGAATACAGCAAAATTATACATGTCTAATCTAGTTAAGTTTTATCAATTTCTAATCAGTTATGAGGGCGTTCAATTCACTTTTCCACCTTGGGAAGAAAAAGAGCAATATATTTCCTACTTTGATGCTCAAGGAAGGCGGGCAAGTAAGACTGTAAAATCTTACGATGTAGCTAAATTTCCTGGTACAAATCGAGCTGAAATTGAAACAGCTGCATATGAAGGAAAAATTATTGATGGTGGAGTACTTCGTCCTCTTGATGAAGAAGAGCAACTAATGTTGATTGAAGCTCTAAAAGAAATAAACCATATAGAAATGACATTGATCCACCTACATGGATTATTATCTGGTGCAAGAAAGCAAACGATTCTAACTTATCGAAGAAACCAATTTCTTGGTGAGGCAAAGCCTAACCAATTTGGGATGGTGTGTTTAAATGCTGGAGGCAGTTCAAGTTCTAGATTAATTGCAGATTGTAAAGATAGTCGAAATGTTAATAAATCTGAACTAATCTGGGTCCCTGTTGAGCTTTATTATAAGACTCAGATATATATCAACTCTCCTAGAGCTTTGGCTAGGTTGGAAAAAGCAAAGGAGAAGTACAAAAACATAAAATCAGACGACCAATATGTTTTCCTTTCAAAATTCGGAAATCCACTTTATATAGGTAAAACTGATGTTTATAAAGGGAGCTTTAAGCAACCACCAAATGGTCAAGCTTTGGAAACGTTCATAAATAAACAGTTAAAACCTATTCTGAAGCGGAAAGGCTTCCAAAGTCACTATAAATTTCACGATACTAGGGCGACAGCTGGTATGAACTATGTGAGGTTTGGGTTAGCTCTTTTTAATAACTCCCAGAATGATCTCTCTAAACCTCAGGTTTTTGAGGAACTTTTCAGGCTTGTACATAAACTCTTGAATCACTCTAGCCTAAGAACGACTGAGCAATACTTAGCATTTGATGGAAAGTTTAGTTTAATTTCGAAGGTTCAACATTCTTACGAAAAGCACTTGAAGTTACTGATGGAGTGCTTGAAATGAAAGATAAATTTCCTTTATATAATAAAATAGAAACGAATTTAATTAGTTTAGAGGAACTACAAGATCTGTTTATTGAAGGTTTGAATCTAAATAGATTAGATAACATAATCATTCAATTAGATGTCAAATTATCACTTGTTGATTTTTGTTACCAGCTTTCTAAAAAAAACCGGTTAGATAGTACTGAAGCTTATGTTGTGAAAAACTCTCTCCTACCTAACCACAAAGTGATAGTTAAGTCAGTTCTATCTTTAGTAAATAGAATGCATCAGGACCTAAGGCAGAAAAGTACTATCTATGGTTTTTGTAAATGTATTCTCAATTATATTCGATGGTGTACTGAGGAAGGCTTTCCGCAAACACCAGACCAAGCAAAGTTATCTTTTATAAATTATTTACAGTATTTAAGAAACGAGATGGCTCTGTATGATAAATCTAAAAAATTCGGGATATCAAGCTTTCAAGCAAGGGCAAGGCAAAGAAGCTCATTACTTTTTCTGGAAGAGGTATTTATTGAGAGTTGCGATAAAGTTTTTTTGAAAGTGGAGTTCAACTGATTTCTGAAAACCCAAATCAATTTACCTCCGGAAAGACCATAAGTAATGAAAGACTCACTAAGCAATTCACCTTCTACACTCAATTATTCCGACAGCTCACAGAAATTCTATTAACACCTGAAACTATTCCTTCAAAAGTCACCTTACTTGATAAGGAAATATGGTTAGCACCATACGCTAGAGCATTATTAGCTACGAATGAAAATAGAGGAATCGCATTTAACTATAAAGATGGGCACTTTTATTCTACAGAAGAGCTATGCTCCTTATATGATATTAAGAGGCATAAAGCTAATTCAATATTAACTAAAGCAAATGAAGCAATTATAAGAGCAGAAAAAGTCGATTCAAAAGTCAGGCAGCTACTGATTGGTTATTCATTAAAAGCTTATTTTATGCACTTTCTTTTTTTAACGGGTATGAATGACTCTTCAGCAGCTAGAATATATTTTAATGGGGACTATGAATTTTCCAAGAATTCAATGCTTTTTACGTCAGTAAAAATGAGAGCTAATGGAAAGAAAGTTAAATTTGAAATCCAGACAGAGTTTAAAGATGACTTTAAATTATATTTAAGGTTGAGAAAGCATATTCTTGAAAATTTTCCCCACACTAGAAATGAATCTGAAAGGTTGTTTTTAGCGAGTGTGGAGAGGAATGTAAGGGTTCACCCTTTACAAGGTGGAGCATCTTATAAATCACGTAAAAGTTTGAGTAATGCATTTAATATAGATTTTTTAGATGCCACATCAAGCATGATAAGGCTCAGCAAAGGGATTTGGATAAGAAAAGCATATGGAAGTGCTGTTTCTGCATGGGTACTCCAGCACTCTCCTAAAATAAACATCCGGAAATACTCTGGTAATGATGTGGAAACTACATCGAAAGAAATGAACAATTTCTTCATCGTTCTTTCAGATAACATTAAAGGCGAAACTAGTATAACTAATACAAGTATTGGTCAATGTAATGACTTTGAAAAACCACGCTCATCAAATATTGATGTGGTAGAGAGTAGCTGCTCAAAACTTGAAACTTGTTTGTTCTGTGATAATTACAGAGTTCATGCTGATGACTTAGATATCCATAAATTGCTATCCCTCAAATACTTGATTTTTGAATGCAAAACCTTAGCTTTTAATAGAGAGCACTTTATATCTGTCTTTGATGTATACCTTAAGCGAATTGAAGAGATTTTAGAGGAAATTAGGGGAGCTGAAACCAGAAATGAAGCATTAATTGAGCTCATATCTAATAAGGTTTTTAAGCAGGAGATACTAACCCCTTATTGGCAAAGTAAGCTAGAGCTATATATTAGTCTAGGGGTGCTTTAGTGGGAACGAAAAAAGCATGTGAATCAAATATCAATATTGGTTCAGGAAACTCTTATTTAAAGATTAATGATGCCTTCGGCATACCGGAAGCTGGATACGTTGTTTTACGTGATAGCTTTGGAAATGAAGTACACAAGTATGGCGACGATATAATTAATTTATCGCTAATCTCTACAAACGTTAAATGTAATCGAATCAACTTTACTTTATTACCACACCAACTAAGAGAAGAAGGGCGGTGGATGTGGTTTCTTTCATTTTTCAATGGTAAAGGAGTTAATAATAATAACTTATCAGTTAATACTCTTTATAAATACTTCTACAGCTTTGTAAGGCCGCTTGCTCTATTTGCGAGCTCTATGGATACCACAATGACTAATGTTTTGGGGGATAAGAGTTTATTATCTAAATATATATATACCCACCAAAAAGAGAGCCAGCTTAAAGCATCCCAAGGAATGCTTGCGTTATATATACATTTAGGTTCTGAAAGAATTGGCTTTGAAGTCGCTTATGACGACCAATTAAGAAATTACGTAAGTCAAAGAGTGAATGAATGGAAATATAGAAGAGAGCAGGTACCCGTTATCCCTCCTCGAATCTATCAAGAAAGGGCTCGTTTGATGTGGGGGTAATTGATGAATTAGAGCAATACATTGAAGGGATAGAGAAGTTAATTTCAATCTTAATGGATGAACCTAGTGTAAGAGCCGAAAAAGTAAATCATGGTAATTTAGTGAATTGGGAGGAGGCACGTAAGAATAGGCTTCTCTCTACGATCAAAGAGTGTGGTCTTCAGAGCTTTCTGGAGAAGCAGAAATGTGAAAATCGTGTACATATAACTTCATTACTAACAGCTATACAAAGCCTATGTAAAGAGTTAATCCACTTGTATTCAGGCATGAGAGATAACGAAGTATTACAACTAGACTATCACTGCATTAATGTTGATAAAAGTGAATTAAGACCAAGGGCTCGTATTATTGGTAATACTACTAAATACGTTGGAAATAAAAAAGTTGAGCAATGGATAACTTCCAGTGATATTGAAAGAGTGATTAACATATTACAGGCAATGGCTAGGCCAATAGCTCGAAATATTGGGCTTAGCCTTGTACCAGGTAGTTCAAATCTATGTCCGTTGTTTATTTCTATGGTTTATATATCTCGGTTCAATGCAACTATTAGAAATCACCCACTAGGGAAGCGAGCGGACGCTAACAATATAAGGATAACAAAGCAATTAGTAAGCTTAAATCAAGTTGAAATCAAAGAAGAAGATATCGTATTTCTTGAGCGGCTTGATCCTGTAAGAGATTGGCGTACTAATAAAAAATATACAGTTGGAAATACTTGGAGGTTTACAAGTCATCAATATCGAAGGAGCTTGGCAGTGTATGCTGCTCAAAGCGGGCTAGTATCCTTAGGCTCTCTCCAAACACAATTAAAGCACTTACTAAGAGAAGTGACTTTTTATTATGCTAATGGTGCGGAGAATTTAGGTGGGTTATTTGAAATTGGAAACAATCATGTTGCTAATGTTTATAAATCACAAAAAGCTCTTGCTGATTTTACCGCCTATATAATAGATGTGATTTTTAGTGAAGAGCCTTTACTTGGGGGGCTGGAAAGTTTACTGATAAGCAAAGGTATACAACTAATGGGTTAGATTATAAAAAAAATATATTACTTAAGGATAGAGAAAATACGATTAGAAAATTTAAGCAAGGAGCCTTAGCATATAAGGAAACAGCTTTAGGAGGATGTACCTCTCTTAAAAGTTGTAATTCATACTTAACAAAGAGTTTTTTAAGTTGTTTAAATTGTGAAAGTGCGGTTATTAAGCCGTCAAAACTAAAAAGAGGCATTTCAGTTTTGAAAAATTACTTAAATAGTGCCAATTCTAGTTCTGTAGAGTTTAGAACTGAACAATTTGAATATGATGAACTAATAAGGTTTGCTGTCAGAAAGGATATAAAACTTAAATGAGTGCTATCGATAACTATTATGCAGCTCTAGAGCGACTAGTGAGTAACTGTCCTGAAGTTCTAGTTGTAGGTAAATACAAAATTAACCAAGATTCTGTTTGCTTAGAAGCAGGGGTAGGAAAAGGAGCGATTAAGCCGTCTCGAGGTGAAGAGTTTAGACGATTAGCAAATAATATAAGAAAAGCTGCTTCAAATTATAAAGCACCAGAGAGTAGGTTACAGAAGCTAGAGTCGAGACTAAGGAAGAAAAAGACTCAAATAGAAGAGTTAGAAAAAAACTATCTAGAAGCGCTAAACAGAGAGTTAATCTTAATTAACAAAGTAAAAGAGTTGGAAATTCGAGTTTCTCAGTTTGATGGAGATGTTATCAAAAAGATTAGATGATAAATTGATAAAACATACACAATTCGAACATCGGAGGCCCATTTGAAGCCTTAAATCAAATCTTATCCGCAAGAAAAGAGCTTAATTCATTAATCAATAGCTGCTTTTTTTCATCGCTTAGTTTTGAAATTAGACAGCTAAGCTCCGCATTTAGGTCTGACTCACAAAAAAAATACGCTAAGGGCACATCAAGTTCTTCTGCAATTTTTTTCAGGGTATTAATGTCAGGTGTGTGTCTACCTTTTTCATAATGATTCATACGACTACTAGCCGAGCCTTCGTCAAAGCCTATTTGGATACCGAGACTTTTCTGAGAGACACCCTTACGAAGTCTGGCTTCTTTGATTCTATATGGAATTGGGCTTCTAGAAACTTCCAAATTTTCATCTTAAATTATTCCTTGGTGCTTAGATTCTCTAAGTTTAACTAAATAATGTATACTTAGGAAACCTAAGTAAAGATTAATTCAGCTATGAAAAACTTGTACACAGAAAAAACTAAAATGTTAGCGGTTGAAAAAGTATTAAGATTTGGCGAGAAGGAATGCAAAGTCGCAAAGGAGTTAGGTATAAATGAAGAGTCTTTGAAAAAATGGATAGATTCAGAAAAAAAAGCTCACAGCTATCAAAAAATTTATACATCTCTAAACTATTAGAGGAGAAGATAAAAGACTTATCTGTTGAAAAGCATGCTTTGATTAGTGTTTTGAAGATTTTAGTCAAAGAGCTCAGTAGTGAAAAACATTAACTGAAAATGCAGTTGCTAAGTATTAGGCTATAACTTATAGGGGGATTTTTAATACTTGCGATTCATGATTATGGATTGTTGGGCGAACGAAATAATTTTAAAATTCAAGTAATGGAATATTCTAATGAAAAACTTTTTAATACTTTTATTATCAATATATTGTGGCTTTTCATTTGCAAACCAGGGAATGTGGAATGGTCTTGTGGTGGAGCCAGAAAATAGGTGCTCGCTTTATGATAAAAGTGAGCAATACCCATATCCCCAGAGTGTGGAGGATGAAATTGTAGAGATTATGGGAGGAATTGTATACGGACCATACACTGGACGATACTTTGATAATGATAGAGAAACTGATATTGAGCATATTGTTGCAACATCAGAAGGTCATGACAGCGGATTGTGCAAAGCAACTGCTAGTACACGCATACAGTTCGCTACGGATCAATTAAACCTTACTTTGGCAGCACCAGAGGTCAATAGGTGTAGTAATGAAGGAAAGTGTGGACTTGATGCTTCAGAATGGTTGCCTAAGAAAAACCTGTGTTGGTTCGCTAATCGAGTTGTTCAAATTAAAAAAATATGCTCTAAGTGTTGATCAAGCAGAAGCTATTGCTTTAGAAAAATCCTATCAGAATGTGACAGCTTTGAGATGATTTTTTATCAAGTTCAAAGTACCGGCCATTCTGATGCTTCAAGAAGTCCGGATGTACTCTATTTATATGATACAAATAGCAATGGACGGATAACGTGCTCAGAAGCGAAAGCGCATGGTATTGCACCTGTTTCATCAAAGCACCCTGCTTACAGTTATATGAACGATAGCGATGGTGATGGTATTGTTTGTGAGTAAGGCTGCTTCTCACATTATTTATCGTTCTTCACTTTCAAATATTTTGGAGGTAACAAAATTAAAGCTAAACGTTGAATCGACACGCTGTAAACATAGGTTAAATTATGATTGTAACTGTTGGTAAAAACGGGGCTATTCCTTTGCCCCCTGACGAAGATTTCAATGAAGAAAACAAATTAAAAATTGGTGACATTTTGCAATGTACACTTATGAAAGATAAGCGCCTGATTAAGCTTGAAAAGTTTTCAGATCAATCTTTAAATGATGAACAAATTAAAGCTCATGGCTATTTATGTCGTGTAGTAGAACTTAACCCCAAAGATTTTGAATAAACGCTTAGTTATAAATCCACTATTCTAGCTGTTTACCAACGTTAACCAAAAGCTGAGGTAATCAATTTTATAGAAAAATCTCGTGTAACCTCTTAAAACGGCATTCGCATATAAGTGGTGATTCACTAGCTCCTCTAAGTTTGAGAAATCACATTATTTTGAGTTAAAAAACGATTTAGTGAAAGCTAGGGGTTAATTAATACGCAAGAACTCTTCCGTTTAGTCACTTCTAGCCATGCATTGCCGTAAATACTTTATCAAGGGTTTCATGTGTTTTAATTTCTACGATATTTGAGAGTGATGAATTGTTAAAAGTCAGTAGTAAAATTAAAAATGAAACGCTCTAAATTTTAAACTTGTTTCGATAATCAATTTGATAACAAAGGCTAAAAGCCATAAGTGAACAATTTGGTTACTAGTTTTTACTATTTTCTTATGCTTTCATATATATGTGGCAATCTTATAGTGTAAAATATGCTAAGCAGACAATAATAAAATAAACAAGCCCGGCTTGAAAAATATGTCTGAAATAACAACGGTTTAAATTTGTTGATGTTGGTGCAATGCCCTAGAGAAGAAAAAGAAAAGCTATGCCATATCTTAGGGTTAGTACATTTACTTTAAAAGTGCTGTCTAGGGTTTAAAAATAAATAGGGAATTTTATGATAATTACAAAGGGTTCTAAATATGTCTGGGCCTAGGGATTATACAGATAAAACACTCAAAAGGTTGTTTGGATTAGCATGTAACCGCTGCTCATTTCCAGATTGTGATGAGGTAATGAGTGATGAATATTCAGCAAAAAATTCCAATATTTGCCACATAGAGGCTGCCAAAGCAGGAGGAGAACGGTGGAATAAGAACATGTCGAATCCACAAAGGGCTGATTATGATAACTTGATTTTACTATGTGTGCGTCATCATGATATCACCAATGATGTCGAAACATATACTGTTGAGAAGTTAAAGTTAATGAAGAAGAAGCATGAACAAGAAATGGAGCTACGAACTTCAAATAAGCGACCTCTAAATAATAGGCCTTCTTTATTGACTGACATAATGAATAAAATACTGGATGGAGATATAGATGGCATTGAAGAGGAGCCGGTAAAGAATGCTTTCTCAATTGAAGATAAAATTGCTCACAATAAAGTTGTGACTAATGTCTCTTTATTGGAAAACTATCGAGTTTATCAAGGTAAAATTAATGCGTTGTATTCAGAATTAGAAAAAAGCGGAAGTCCTAAGAAGGAAGGTGTGCTTAGGGCAATTAAACATATATATGTGGTGGCCAAAGGTGAACTATTAGGAGCTGAACAGTCCCTAGTGAACATACAAAATAATGCTGATAAGTTAATTGATGTTGTGAAAAGAAAATTACACGAAAGGATCGATGAAAGTGCCAACAATGATCCAACTATAGCTTATGATGATGTTGAGTTTGCTCTCTCTATTCTTGTTGTTGACGGCTTTCTCCGTTGCAAAATCTTAGAGGAGCCAAAAAAGTAGTGATTATTAGTCAAAATATACACCCCGAATTCCAGCTTTACTATCTTGGGGCAAGGACTCTAGAAATACTGAATAGAAATGGTGGTAAATCAGATTTTTTTGAAGCATACCAAGAGCTAAAGAAAAATGAGAAGGTTTCGATAAAGCTATTTATACATACACTAGATTGGCTTTTTTTATTAGGGGCTATCAAATCAGAGAAAGGTTGGATTGAACAATGTTCTTGAGCTCGTTACTTATCGAATGTGATTCTCATGTAATTCGTAATATCGTTTTTCATAAAGGGGTTAACTTCATTGTTGATGAAACAAAATCCTCTTCTGGTGACGGAAAGGTTTCTGGCAATAATATTGGAAAAACAACGGTTCTGAGGCTGATAGATTTCTGCTTAAACGGAAGTGATAAGAAAATTTATCAGAGTAAAGAGTTTAAGAATAATGTTAATGAGTCAGTCAAAAATTTTTTGATAGAGGAAAATGTAACAGTAACGTTGAAACTACAGGAAAACTTAGAAGATCCTCTATCTAGAGAATTGACTATATGTCGAAATTTCTTATCAGGTTCGAAAAAGATCTTAGAAATAAATTCTCAGCCCGTCTTGGCTAAGGATTTTGATATGGAGTTAAAGAAACAAATATTTGATTTTGATGAGGAAAAGCCAACCTTCAAACAATTAAAAGCTAAAAATATACGTGACGAGGCTGAGCGTTTAGAAAATACAGTTAGGGTGCTAGGTAGTTTTGGTAAATTAGAAGAGTATGAAGCTTTGTATCTTTTCTGGTTAGGAGTTGAATATCCTGACTCTGAGAGAAAAAGGTTATTATTAGAGGAAAGAGCACTAGAGGAAAAGCTGTATAACCGTTTGTTTGATGGAACTAGTGAATCAAAGTTAAAGCAATTTCTCAAAATCGTAGAACATGATATTCGAGTTTTAGAAATCAAGAAAGATAATTTCAATCTTAACGAACAGTATGAATCAGACCTAACACTTTTGAATAAAGCAAGAGCTAAGTTGAATTCATTATATACCCAACAAAGTCAACTCGATTTAAGAAGAGAGTTAATAGAGGAGAGTTATTCAGAACTTAAGAAAGATCTAGTTGATAACCAAGCTAAAGAATTAGCTGACATATATGCACAAGCAGAGATCTTGTTACCTGATTTGCAGAAAACATATGATGAAACAGTTGAATTCCATAATAAAATGGTACGCGAAAAGATGCATTTTGTTGCTGACGAGCTCCCAAAGGTCAATTCAAGCTTAGCCAGATTGAATTCCGAAATTCAGACTTATTTAGTAGAAGAGAAAAGGCTAGTCGATAAACTACAAAAGTCAGATACAGTGGATGAGTTACAACATGTTATATCTGAATTAAATAGTAATTTTGAACAAAAGGGAAAGTTTGAAGAAAGGTTAGAACAACTTACTAACTCTAAAAATACTTTATTAAAAATTGATAATCAGCTTTCTAATATAGACAAATCTATTTATGCATTTGATGCATTAATTCAGGACAGAATTACAATATTTAACCGCTACTTCTCTGAAATTTCAAATAATTTGTATGGAGAAAAGTTTGCGATGAGTGCAACGTTTGAACAAAAGAGAAATAGTGAGCAGCATTTCTACAAGTTATATATAGATTCACTTGATGGGCAAACAGGAACAGGAAAAAAGAAAGGTGAGATTGCTGCATTTGATATTGCATACGTTAAATTTGCAGAAAAAATCGGTATTAAGTGTCTCCACTTTATTTTACATGATCAAATGGAAGTAGTTGATGATAATCAGATTGAAGGTTTTGTAAAGGAAGCTGTAAATGCCAATTGTCAATTTGTAGTGCCTATTTTGAGAGATAAGTTACCTAAATCAGTAGATAAGCCGGAATATCAAGTTCTGTCACTTTCGCAAAGTGATAAACTGTTTAAAATATAGCAGTATCAGTTAGGCAATAATTAAAGGACTATTAAATGCTGCGATTTATAATTTTAAATAGAAGCGAAGACATACCTTCCTCAGGTGCAAATACTTGCTATTTGATTATTGATAATTGGAATGACTTTTCTTTTATTACATCTTTCTATCTATCCATACACGATGAGGGCGGCACTTATCATAAAATAGGTGGTGTAAAAATAGGTTTTTTTGGACAAACTGAGCAAGAAAGCACAGAACAAGCTCTTAGAAAACTTAGCCTCATAGAGGAATTGCCAAGTTCGTTTTTCTCATTGGGGATTGGTTCTGAATACTATCATAACTTATCTACTTTGAATGAGAGCTTTAGAAATACGCTAATGGTAGCTCTTAGAGATGTTGTATTTAATTCAGAACTTATTAAGAAAGTTGAAAATGAGCGAGTATTTAAAATATCTCTATTAAGAGAAGCCTCTATCTCGGTTATTGAAGGTAAGTATAAGCGCTTTCTTTATGGTGATAATAGTAATATCTCTTTTCATTTTGCTTTTCATCCAACTCTAGGAGAGTTTGGTAACAAACTCTTAAAATTCAAAGTTGTTAAAAAGCCACAACCCAGCTTAACTACAAATGTTCATGCTTTGATTGGTCGGAATGGAACAGGTAAAACAACTCTATTAAATAAAATTGTTCGTACTGCATTAAGCCCTCGAGAGAGTCTATCCCATATTCTAGATTTAGAGGCAACCCCTCTACGTCCAATCCCAAAAAATTATTTTAGCAGTATAGTTTCTGTATCTTTTAGTTCATTTGACTTAGAAGCTCCACCATTAGAGCAACGAGATCCTTCCAAAGGTACATGTTACTCTTATATTGGATTAAAGAAACCAGGGAGCGGACAGCTTAAAACTCTAAATGAGCGGCGAATTGAAATGTGCGAGAGCTTGTTTGATTGCTTTCACAATGCAGAGAGCTTGTTAAATGGTGATAATAAAAAGCGAGATAGGTTTTGGCATGCTGTAAAGCTACTGAGTTCAGATTACAGTATAAAGTCTTTTGGGCTAGAGACGTTATGGGATGAGTATAACTGTATTTTCAATGACTTTATGAGAGAAGAGGTTGGAGCTATTATAGATCCAGTTGAAATAGATAAAAAATTTAGAAAAACTTTTACTCAAAAATTTTTGAACTTACTGCCGGATATGAGTTCAGGTCATGCAATTGTTTTAATGACAACATTTAGTTTGATATCAAAAGTTGATGAGAAAAGTTTAGTGCTCATAGACGAGCCAGAAAGTCATCTCCACCCCCTTTATTATCAGCTTTTATTCGAACTCTTTCATGGTTAATGAATGAGGTTAACGGAGCCTCTATAATTGCTACGCATTCACCAGTTGTTTTACAAGAGATCCCAAGAACTTGCGTGTGGAAAATTATCAGGTACAACGCTGAATATGTAATATCAAGGCCTGAAATTGAAACTTTCGGTGAAAATGTTGGAGTACTTACTCGTGAGGTATTTGGCTTAGATGTTGAAAAATCTGGCTACATTACTGTTATTGAAGAAGCAGTGAAATCGAATATGTCTTTTGAACGTATCTACCATGGTGTTTTTGAAGGTAGTTTAGGAAATGAAGGAATGATGATTCTTCGCTCAATGTTGGATGAGAAAGGTTATTCACGTGATTAAACTGGAGCCTATTAAAGAAACTGTTTCTGAGTGTTTTGATTTATGCGTCTCAGATATCGCACCTAATAAGCATTATTATAGGAACCGATTAGAGCAAGATAAGATATTTTTATTGGGGCAATCATCAACTTATAAAATGAGATCGAGAGCTAAGGAATTACATTTTTTTATCGCTATGCCTATTGCTAGGGGAGAGTGTGTTTTACCAATAAGGGGTTGTCAATTAACTAAAAACGAACTTGTTGACTTATATAAAAATTACTTTTCTAAAAAGGGAACTCGCGCTAGAGCTGTTTACGACAAAATATTTATCTCATCTAAAGAACAATGTTCTATGTGTCTTGTTGGTACAGTTTCCTCATTAGATCATTATTTACCTAAATCTAGATACCCAGCACTTTCAATTGAACCGTTGAATTTAATTCCTGCTTGTAATGATTGTAACAGAGGGAAAGGTACTTCAGTCTTTTCTAAAAAGGAAGATCACTTTTTACATCCTTACTTTAGTGAGGAGAAGTTTTATAATGAAAACTGGTTATGTGCTGAAGTTATTGAGGAAGTACCAGTTCGGCTCAGATATTATGTAAATCCTCCTCGTTCTTGGTCGGTTGATGACATTGCTTTAATTGAAGAGCATTTTCATAGCTTTAAACTTGCAGTTAAATTTTCAACGTTTGTAAGCTCGCACCTTCTCACGGCAGTTGATAACGTTGATAGGGCCATAAATAAATATAAGCGCACCCCAAAGGGTATAAAAGAAGACTTTCTTGAATCAGCAAAATCTCGCCCGAATAAGAATTCGCCAGTAAGAGTAATGTTTGAAGCATTATCTCGAAGTCACTGGTTTTGTTCAGGTGTAAGGCGCAATGAGACAAAAAGTATGATATAGATTTATTTCGAACACTTTTTAATCTCAAACTGCCGCCTGAAAATATTAAATTTCAAGTGTAAAATTTTAATTAATTAGAATTTTTTCTTAATTACTTTTCTGTGTTCTTCACTGTTCCAATAAAAAGAAACTATAAATAGTCGAAGCGCTAGTCTGGCTAATTAAAAGAAGACTATAAGTTTTAGAAGCTTTCTAATTTAATTATTAATACTTTTTGAATACGTTCTATCCATAAATCAGGGCCTTCTTTTAGGTTTAATTTAAAAGTGATTCATAGCTATCGAAGAGTAAGAGTTGTTTAACAAAATATATTGGCCTGGTATACAGTTTATATCTTCATCATCAGTGCATTCAAAAACATCTCTTTCGTTATCATAGGAGAATCTACTATGTACATTACCATCTAGCTGAAGTATTTCTAATTTATCACCGACAATTTGCCATCTATGCTCATTTTTATTATTACCTTCTGTAATAAAACCGTCTTTCGAAAAAACAATACGCTTTGATTGTTTAAATTGAGGATTAAAAAAAGGTTTAGTGGGGCGCTAGTCAAAATTTCGAATAAATCACTTTTTTGTTCTGTTCTTGTTGTAATATTAGGGGTTAATATTCTTTTTATTTTATAAGCCGCAGGTCCCAGAGCTGCCACTAAATTCTTATCCGTTCGTTTATCTTCATAGTCTGCGACTGATAATCCAAGCAAATCTGTTGGTAAGTTCAACTCACAGAATGATCTTGGTTTCACTACAAAACAACTTTCTAGACCCAAAACCCCTATGAATAACCCCAACTCAAAAACTACATTGTCCCTAACCTTTCCCTTTGACTCTCCACGAACTATTACATCATCATCAGGAGTAAAAATAAAAACAGCTGCGTCAGATTCTTTTGCTTTTGTTATCAAGGTTTCAATTGTTACTTTAGAAAGCTCAAATACTCCTTGAGGCCACGTTGTCACTTCAAAATCATAGTCCAGGTTTTCTTGTATAGAATAAGCAACATCAAGCCCTTCAACGGACGATGCAATAAATACGCGTTTCTTCATGGTAATCTCTCATTCATTAATTTTTACCTACATCGCCCATGATGTAGTGTTAATAAGGTAACCTATTAATATTTTTTTTGAAATCTTCGATTCTCAGTTTTGAATATGAGGCAGTAATTAGTCGTTAATTGGGCAAAGAGGTTTTAACTGACATTCTAATCGAGAAATCAGCCTACATCTTCATTTGGAGTGCTTAATTGATGCTACTTTCAAAATTTAGGCTAATTGTAATAGAAAAAACACTTCAAAATTATGTAGACATAAAGTGTCGCTATTAACCGTAATTCAAACAAATAAGATGGACACGAAAGTTAGTTAAAATAAAGCAGCGGATTGTTTTAAAATAACTTTATTTGTCCATTAATTTTTTTCTTGCCTGTAACGTCCTACTTGCTCTGCTGTTGCTCTTGTCGGTGGCTCTTCGAACCCTAAACCGGGGGAAATCTCCCTTGCTCATAATGGCGTATTGTTTTTAGACGAGCTGCCCGAATTTGAGAGAAAGGTGCTCGATTCACTGCGTGAACCAATGGAAACGGGCGTGGTGACTATATCGCGAGCGGCGCGACAAATGGAATTTCCATCGCAATTCCAGCTAATCGCCGCGTTAAACCCTAGCCCCACAGGAAGCCATACCGATAAACGTGCAACGCCAGATCAAGTATTGCGGTACTTATCTCGGGTGTCTGGACCATTTATCGATAGGATTGATTTACAAATTGAGCTGCCGCGACTCACCAGTAGTCAATTACAGAGCACGCAAGTAGAAGAAAGCAGTGAACAAGTAAGAGCCAGAGTTGAAAGAGCTTATGCAATTCAACTTAACCGACAAGGCAAAGTGAATGCGCGCTTGAACAATAAAGAAATGAGTATTCATTGTGAGTTGGCAGCAACTGAGCTGCAGTTTTTAGCAAAAGCCAGTGAAAAACTGGCCTTATCACCACGCTCGTATCATCGCATTATCAAGGTGGCACGCACTATTAGCGACTTGAAAGCACAGCCTGCAATTACCTTAAGTGAATTAAAAGAGGCGCTGAATTATCGCGCCTTTGAGCGGTTAATTAGCCAATTAACGCAGTACTAGCAAGCTTGCTAAATAGACAGCATGTAGCCTTTACCGCGAACGGTTACGATACGCTTTTGGTCTTTTTCATCACTGAGTTTTTTACGTAAGCGGCCAATAAGTACATCAACGGTACGATCGCTTGGGCTCCAGTCAGGCTGACCAATTTCTTCGGAAATTTTTTCACGTGATGTCGCTTTACCGGCATTTGCAATAAGGCAAATAAGTACCTTGTGCTCTGCTTCGGTCAGACGTGATTCTTCACCATTAGGGGTGATCAAGGTGCGGTTATCTGGGTGCAGTTTAAAGTCGGCATATTCAATAAACTCTTCACTCTCATCATCTTGCTGAGAGCCTTTTATGCGCTTAAAAAGAGCGCGCATTCGCAGTTCAAGTTCAAGTAGGTCAACCGGCTTGCAAATGTAGTCATCGGCACCTTGTGCAAGACCCGCAATACGGTCAGCTTGCGAGTCACGACTAGATAGCACAATAACGCCAATATCCGTCAGTGCATTAAGTTCTTTGGCAAGCAAAAGTCCATCGCGTTTTGGTAACACAATGTCGATAACGGCTAAAGAAATTGCTTCTTTTGATGACGCACGCGATTGCACAATGCTTAATGCATCGGCCCCCGTAGAATCTACCTCAATATTAAACTCAGTTTCTTTAAAATGATTAAGAATGCGCTTAACGAGTAGTTCGTCGTCTTCAACCAATAAAACTTGAATAGTCATTCGCTTTAATTTCACACTTGATTTGTTGTTATGTTAGCACTGTATGGCAAAGGCTGAGAAGTGTCATAGCGAGGTTTGTAACTATTTCTTACAATTTAATGGCTTAGCGATAGTTGAAAAGAATGACAGCTGAGCACTCACACAGTGCCCAGCCAAGGGATTAAACTACTTTTCAGGATAAAGGTATTGCCACCATTGCGGCTGATCTTTTAAGTTTTTATCGAAATAAGCCAGCATGGTATTCCACCAGTCGAAACGTTTATCACGAGCAAAAATTTGGTGATCTGCGCCTTTGTACTCAATCAGGTCAACATCTTTACCTAATAACTTTAATGCGGTGTACATATTGTGGCTTTCACCAACTGGTACGTTGGTATCCGAATCACCATGAAGGAGTAATAGCGGCGTTGTTACTTTGTCAGCATGAAACACCGGGCTATGTTGGCTATAAAGTGTTGGATTGTTCCACGGGTAGCTATTTTTAGATGCCTCAGCTGAGTATAAGTAACCCCACCAACCTTGGCCCCAGTACGAGGTGATATTTGAAATTCCAGCATGAGCAATCGATGCACTGAACATATTCGTTTTAGTTGCGAGTAGCATGGTCATAAAGCCACCGTAAGAGGCTCCTAAATTACCTACACGCTTACTATCTACAAAGCTATATTTATCTAAAAAGGCTTTTGTGCCGTCGATGATGTCGTTGGCGGTGTATTCACCCCATGCGTTGACGTGTTTAGCCGAGAACTCTTGGCCAAAGCCGGTTGCGCCAGTAGGTTGTACAACGTAAACAACATAGCCATGCTCAGCCCATAGGTTAAATGGGTAGCGACCGGTAAAACCACGAGTTACTGGCGATGTACCGCCATAATAATAAACCAGCGCAGGATATTGTTTATTGCTATCTAAATCATGGGGTAAATAAACGCGACCCTTAATTTCAATGCCATCCTTGTTAGTAAAGTTAAACTCTTCCAATGAGGCTACTTGCGTATTTTCATAGCCAATTGGCTTAGAGTCCCACACAGTTTTAGCGCGGCTCTTACCTAAGCTTAGTTGCTTTAACTGCTGAGGTGTTGACGCTGTGGTACCGGTAACCAAAATGCGCGGGGTGCGTTCGTGTGAATAGCTAACTTGCTCAACAACATCAAAGCCCGTATTCACTTTATTAAAACGCTTTTTGCTTAAGTCGAATTGATAAAGTTGTACAGTATCTTGCTCGGTAACTTTAATAAGCGCATCACCGTTTTCAAGCACATTTAACTGGCCGATAGCTGGGTTAAACTCCTTACTCAGAGCGCTGGCTTTTTTACCGTCACGGCTTAGCAAATAAAGTTGGCCGTCATAGTTATTCGCAAGCATCCCTTCAGGAAGGTTACGACCTAAGCCTTTGTTAAAATCTGGGCCGGCAGTGACATAAATTCCATCGTCAGTATATTTAGCTTGATTAAAGGTATTGTATTGACCAAGTACCGTGATAGCCGATGAAGCTAGGTTTAGCTCAACAAGCTCTGTTGCAGGCTGTGGTGATAGCTGCATTGCTTTTGCTGAGCGGCTCATCAAAACGTGGCCGCTTTTAGCGTCAAAATCTTCAAGTGAATGGCTAAGCGGGCCTTGGCTTAAGATTTTGCTTAGACCAGTTGCGATATCGAGTAAATAGACTTGCGACGTGGTACGAGCATAAGACCAACGGTCTTGCAGGCCTTGATAATGTTTAGTGAGCTTGCCATTGTCTGTTGGAGACTTCGACCAACTAAAAATTAAGCTGTTGTTATCAAAAAATTGGAAGCCATTTGCACCCGCGAGGTTTTTAGCAATGACGCTAAGTTGTAGGGTTTTTAGGTTTAAACGTTTAAGCTCGCCATTTAATAAATACACTAAGCTTTTGCTGTCTGGGCTCCAAGTAATGTTACTCGGTTGGGCTGATTCAAAGCGATAAAGCGTATTGCTTTTTGCGTCTTTAAGCTCAGTAACATATTGCGCTTGATTAGCGGTTGCATCTTCGTAATGACGTTGGCTGGTAATGAAGTAATCGCCATTTGGTGCCATTGAAATATAACTGACCGTTGGCGCATCGAATAATTGCTTAGCCGACAAACCGTGTTGTTGTTTAGCACTAAATTGCACTGCATCTAGCTCAGACTTAGCCGTAAAATCAAGCTCAACCTCATTCCAGTTAGCTACTTGCTCAGTGATGATAACAAATTGGTGATCGCCTTGGCTTAAAGCTAGCTCATAGCTTTTATTTTTTTCTGTTTGCTTTTCACCATCAATAAATAGCTGCGCGTTTTCAATGCCTTTAAGCGTTAATGAGCCTTGGCTAAAGCGTGCAGTTGAGGCGGTAAATTTGAGTGCCTGTAAACCACCAAGTGTTAGCGCACTCACTTTGTCGAATGATTGCCAGTCAAGCTCATTGCCAAATACGCGTATGCTATCGCCGCTTTTTTGCAAGCTAGGTAATAGGTTAGCAATAATGGCATCGCGATGATCCGTTTGATATGGCTTAAGTTGCATATCTTCGCCAAGAGGGCCAATAAATTGCACCGCTGATTTATCAATGGCAGCGGCCATCGCTGTATTACTTAACGCACATAACGCTAATGCACTAAATGTTGTTTTTAGCTTGGCTGATTGGCTTAGCCAAGTAGTTGAAAGTGTCATAGTTTCGCCTGTTGAAGGTAATTTAAACCAATATAGCACGCTGCAAATTACCCAAAAAGTGCTCTGCGTTAGATTGCAGTCGGGTTTGAGCTTGTGGTTTTCAATTGCTATGGTGAGCGGGTTAACTTTTTTAAGAGGGCTCAGCGTGACATTGCTACTTGTTTATATGTTTGTTGCCATTGCGGTTTCGTTTTTGTGCTCAGTGATGGAAGCGGTATTGTTAAGTATTACGCCAAGTTATGTTGCGATGCTAAGAAAGCAACAACCGCAATTAGCAAAGCGGGTAGGTAAACTCAAAGACAATATAGACCAACCGTTGGCGGCAATACTCACGTTAAATACCATAGCGCACACGGCTGGTGCCGCTGGCGTTGGCGCACAAGCTGCAGTGGTGTTTTCAGATGCTGCGGTTGGCGTAGCCTCCGCAATTATGACGTTATTGGTACTGGTGCTTTCTGAAATTATTCCTAAAACATTAGGGGCTAATTATTGGCGAGGATTAACACCCATTGTTAGTGTGAGCTTAATTTGGTTAGTGTTTATTCTAAAACCCTTTGTGTGGTTTGCAGACATTTTAACGCGCTTTTTGGGGCGTAATTACGATGAAGCCTATTATATTCGCCAAGAGATTGAAGCCATGGCTG
Organism: Pseudoalteromonas sp. Hal040; assembly: GCF_037162425.1. Classification (NCBI taxonomy): domain Bacteria; kingdom Pseudomonadati; phylum Pseudomonadota; class Gammaproteobacteria; order Alteromonadales; family Pseudoalteromonadaceae; genus Pseudoalteromonas; species Pseudoalteromonas sp. Hal040. The sequence goes on from NZ_JARLUU010000001.1 coordinate 47,134, forward strand.
ATATTGGCACTGAATCAGGAGCCCTTGGGCAAGATGAATCTGAGATCATACGCAGCCTGCTGCATTTTCGTCATGCCAAACTCGATACTTTAATGACACCACGTACGGTGCTTTTTAAAGTACATAAGGATTTAACCGTAAACCAATACTTGTCGGAGCATGGTTCTTCATCGTTCTCTCGGGTATTGGTTTATGACAAAAATGGTGATGATATTATTGGCTTTGTGCATAAAAATGACATTATGCTGGCTTATCATCGTCTGGGTGAAGACTATAAAATTAGCAAGCTCGTTAAGCCTATTTACACCGTACCAGAAACCTTGCATGTGCCGACCTTACTCGAAACCTTACTGTCTGAGCGCACGCATATTTGTTTAGTCGTGGATGAATACGGTGATGTACAAGGTATTGTCACCCTTGAAGATTTAATTGAAGCATTAATGGGGCTTGAAATTGTAGATGAACATGATCAATCAGCCAATATGCAAAAAGTCGCCAAACAGCGTTGGCGACAGCGTTTAGCATCGAGTAATACCATTGTCAGTGATGATAAGCGTAAACCTTAGCGGCGATGCCCCGTCGCGGTTTTTACCATTTGCCGCCAAGAGAGTGACCAATTTAAAAAGTCTTCTTTGGCTTTTGGGCGGCACAGCAAAAAGCCCTGCATTAAAATAAATTCTTTGTAGCGGTCGAGGTATTCAAGCTCTTCAACGCGTTCAATACCCTCGGCCACGATAGCGAGATCTTCTTGTATCGCTATATTCACCAAGCTACTAACAATCACTTGGGAAAACTGATCGGTTTCAATATTACTGATCAGGGTGCGATCGATCTTAATTTCGGTAAAGGGTAGTGTTTTTAACTGCTGAACATTAGTAAAGCCAGTGCCAAAATCATCTAGTGAAATACCAAAACCGCGCATTCGTAAGCGATTGAGTGATTCAAGTTGCGATGCACTACGCGCCGCATACTGTTCGGTAATCTCTAATATAACTTCACTAGGCGTGAGCTTGTTAAGGTGCAGTATTAAAGCCAGTTTATCTGGACAACTTAAGTCCTCAAGCTGCGAGGGAGATAAGTTAAATGCCAGCTTTAAGTTAGGATCAAACTGCTCTTTAATTTCTGCAAAATCGTTAGTGGCCTTTTCAAATAATTGGAAAGTAATAAGGTTTATTAAATCTAGGTCTTCAGCAATACAAATAAAGCGATCAGGTAAAATTATTTCGTCTTCTTGGCTTGTGTTGATGCGGGCAAGTACCTCAATGCTTTCAACCCGATTATCATGGCGATTTATCTTAGGTTGATAAAACGGAATAATCTCATTATGACTGATGGCATGTAGTAACAATGACTCAGAAATAGGGGTTTTTGTACGCTCAACATGAATAGCAAAGTGCTCAAGCTTTTGCAGTAGTAAATACACTTGATTAAGTTGCACTGGTTTAGTGACGTTACCAATTAAGTGAGCGTTATGCTTACGAGCAAGGTCTGCTGCAAGGTCAATGACTTTAGGGTCCATCTCAGAAATTATGGCAATTGCACCTTGGTATTTCATGGCGCCTAAGTGACGAATAAGCTCCATGCCATCCATATCTGGCATATTGAGATCGGTAAAAATGGCATCAAAAAAGCGAGGGGCTTTTTTAACTTTTTCTAAGGCTTCTTCTGCACTTAGGCAGGTTGTAATGTGTGGAACCTCAAGCTCATTCAAGATGGCATGCATAACAATCAGGATAGCTTTTGAGTCATCCACTACGAGTATGTGTCTATTTGACTTAACCATATTCACTCCTTGAACAAGAACGCTATAGTTAAAAGTAGTAGATAAACCCTATTTAGTCATGTTTTTTGCTTGTTTTATAGTGCGGAAAATACACAGCCTTGTACCTAAAGGAAATTCGTAATTTTGCAAGGTCTCAGTATAATAGCCGCACTTTTTATTCGTATTTATAAGAACTATGGTCAGACTTCAGCTGAGTCTCGCAGACGAAACCTTTATTTTGCATTTAAATGGCTCACAGTTAATTCAGCTTTTTCATCATCAACAAGCAATTGCTTTCGATAACCCAGAGCCAGAACTTTATGAATTTGATTTTCAGGGGCAACGCATTGGTCTTGATACCAGTAAAGTGCACGAAAAAAGCTTAGCCATTTTTGTTAATCAGCAGCAGGTGAGCCAGCTTGCTTTACCGGAGTTACAAGAAGCTGAACCCAAACGCGGCATTATTGGTTTGCTGGCACTGGGCTTTAAATTATTCAAAAGTGCAAAAGTTGTGAAAGCAGCTTTAGCGGGTGCTTCGGTGGCAGGCTATGCTTGGTTGTTTTCTATTGAATTTGCCTTGATGCTAATTGCCTGCTTGGTGGTGCATGAATATGGTCATGTGCGTGCGATGAAATACTTTGGCATTAAAACTAAAGGTATCTACCTTATTCCCTTCGTCGGTGGTTTGGCTGTTTCCGATGATAAAATTACCACGCGATGGCAAGACGTAGTGATCTCACTCATGGGGCCTGCTTTTGGCTTGATTACCTCAGTACTGGGAGTCGTGCTTTACTACGCCACTGAAATGGAAATATTCGCCGGTGTGGCAGTACTCAGTGCACTGCTAAACCTATTTAACTTGTTACCTATTTTGCCCTTAGATGGCGGCCATGTACTTAAAAGTATTAGTTTTTCTATGCGTTCATGGATAGGTCTAAGTGTGTGTTTATTAGGTGTGTTATTTGGCTTGTGGCTGAGTTACACCTTTGGCTTGATGCTACTGGTGTTCTTCTTATTTGTAGGGGCTCTTGAGATTATCTTTGAGTGGCGCGGACGTCACTATTCACATCTCATTCCTCTTGATACATACGGGCAAGGCTTTTCAGCGGTAATGTACGCACTGGTTGTTGCAGGTCATGTCGCTGTGATGATGCACTTTGCCGACTCAGAAAGCGCAATCCTAAGCTTACCAATGAAGATTCTAGCAAGTTAAATAATATTTAAGCACTAAGTTATATACAGCTTGGTGCTTAAATTTAATTAATATATTTTAATTAATTTTATAATTGATTTTCTAATTAATTTTACTAATTAAACCTTCAATTTGTGCTTTGTTTTATTTTTAGGAAAATTCTGATTTACAAAAATTAGAATGTCCCGCTAATTTTAAATTCAAGAGATATAGCAAAAGGATTTTGTTATGAGCTTGTTTAGAAAGGAAGCGGTTGCACAACAAAGTGAACGTTTAACTGGCGTAATTACCTTAGCGCAACCATTATCGATTAAATTAACTGTTGTAACCTTAAGCTCTGTTGCCGTCGCGGTTATAGTATTTCTTTTTACAGCAGAATATTCCCGCAAAGAAACCGTACGTGGTTTTCTCATGCCTAGTAAAGGCGTAATTCAAAGTTTTGCTAATCAAGGCGGAACAATTGAAAAACTTCATGTAAAAGAAGGCGACTCTGTCATTAAGGGGCAAGCACTTGCTTCAATTGTTGTTCAGCAAAATGATAGTCAAGGTTTAGATCTCAGTTCACAATTAGTTGAACAATTAACAGAGCAAATTAAACTTTTGAATCATGAGGTTATGCAAACGGAAGTGTTGCAAAAACAAGAAATACTAAACCTTGAAGCGCAGCAAACGCTTTTAAATGAAGAAAAGCTTGCATTACAAAGTCAATTAACACTCGCAGATGAAAAGCTTGCCCTGTTGCAAAGTCAACAAGTTAATTTCAACCAGCTTAATAAGAGTGGCTTTTTATCGAATATAGAACGTGAGCAGCAACAACAAGCTTTACTCGAGGTTAAGCAAGAGAAGCAAAACTTAGCTCGAATACTGATGCAGCAAAATAACCAGCTGAGTCAATTACGCTTTAATCTTGCTAACGTTCCACAGCAATATGCACTTCGTATCAGTAACTTAAAACGAGAAATTTCAGATACACAAAATCAACTATCGCAGTTAAAAAGCAACTATAGCTACACAATTACGGCTAGTAATAATGGTGTTGTTACAGGCATCCAAGTAGTCGAAGGAGAGGTGTTAAGCCAAGCAAAGCTTTTACTGCAAATTATACCTGAGGGTTCTGAGTTAGTTGCTGAATTACTATTACCAACTCGCTCCGCAGGGTTTATAGAAATAGGCAACGAAACTCGGTTACGTTTTGATGCCTTTCCATATCAACGCTTTGGTTTTATCAATAGCACAATTAGCCGTATTGATAAGGCACTTATTACACCAAATGAAGTGCGGATACCTATTACATTGCAAGAGCCAGTATATCGACTTAGGGCTACTTTAAGTCAGCAGCAAATGTCTGCGTATGGAAAGGCCTTTGAGTTAAAAAGCGGCATGCTGTTTGAGGCAGACATAATGTTAGAACAGCGCACATTAATTGAGTGGTTACTAGAGCCACTTTACAGCCTCAAAGGTCGCGTGAGTTAAATTAAATAAATTTGAAAGTTTTGGTGGTTTGCTAAATGCAAATTACTAAAAAATCGGCCAGCTTTAGTTAACTTTAGCGAGCAGCTAAAGCTAGCCTATTAACTACTTATTTTGCCTATATTTCTATATTGCAAAATAAATAATCAACATTTGCTGATTATAGTTATTAATAATTAGCTATACAAATTTGGAGCATAGATATGCGCGAATTAAATGTAAATGAAAGAACTCAAGTAGTTGGTGGTAATTCTGCTGGTGCAGCAGCATCTGGTATTGGTGGGGCATTAGCTGGAGGTGCTTTAGGTGTTGAAATTGGTGGTCAAGTAGGGGCTATGATCGGCTCTATTGGTGGTCCTGCAGGTACAATTATAGGCGGAGCACTTGGCATCGGTATTGGTGGCTTATTAGGCATTACCGCATATTACTTAACTAAGTAAAAGGAGAAGAAGCATGAGAGAGTTACATAGTAATGAATTGAAAGAAGTTGTTGGTGGTTCCACTGCTGGGTTAGGTATGTCTCTAGCGGGTGGTGGGCTCGCAGGTGGAACAGCTGGGGCCCAAATAGGAGCTTCTTTAGGTACCATATTTGGAGGCCCAGCCGGGACTGTAATAGGAGGAGCATTGGGGGCTGGCATTGGTGCACTTTTAGGAGGTATCACCGCCGGAGTATATTACGTTTCTAAGTGATCTTTGAATAATGGGAGTTTGCATGCTCCCATTTTACTTGGAGGTAAAATGAAAAAATTAAACTTGTCGAAGATTATCTTTTATCTTCTTTTACCAAATTTTTTTCTTATTATCGGGTGGAGCTTTTCAGAAAATAAAGATTTGTTTAGTTTTTTTATCTGGCCTGCACTTTTTGTAGTTGTCTTCGTTTTTTTGGGTGGGTTTATCATTGGTATTATAATGCTCAGTCAGAGGTTCAAGTGAGGAAAAGGAGACGCTATGTCTAATTTGGGATTGAGTTTTTCTTTTTTGTCAGCGGTACCCTTAATTCACCAATCCGAAATTGCTGAATGCGGTCTCGCCTCTATGGCCATGGTGGCATGCTATCACGGTCACAAGCTTGATATGCCTGCAATGCGAAAGCGCTTTGCGGCGAACCTAAAGGGGATGAATTTACAGCAGCTAATCGAGTTGGGGGATAGCTTAGGATTAGCGAGTCGTGCGTTACAGTGTCCATTTGAAGAGGTTCATAAGCTGCAGACACCCTGTATATTACATTGGGATATGAATCACTTTGTAGTTTTGACCAAAGTTTCTGGGAAGGGAAAATCAGCCAAATTAGCGATTAATGATCCAGCCCTTGGGAAGCGGAATCTAAATAGCGATGAGTTTAGTAAGCACTTTACCGGAATTTGTTTGGAGCTCACGCCAACCAGTAAGTTTGAAGCTAAACAAGAACAGGCACGAATGAGGCTTAGTCAGCTTTGGAGTGCTGTTACTGGTCTAAAAACTGGCTTAATTAAATTAATTGCGCTGTCGCTGGTGTTACAGCTATTTGCACTGATGACACCCTATTATATGCAGTGGGTCGTGGATGAAGTGTTGGTGAGCTTTGATGAGTCTTTGCTCACGGTGCTTGCGCTAGGCTTTGCATTAATTGCGATCATTTCAGTTATTACTAATGCAGTGCGGAGCTGGTTGATTTTAAGGCTTTCGAGTCTGCTAAATATGCAAATGGGGGTTAATCTATTACGTCATTTACTGCGCCTTCCTATGAACTACTTTGAATCCCGCCACATTGGCGATATTGTTTCCCGTTTTGGCTCACTAGCACAAATACGTGAGCTTATTACCACAGGGTTTGTAGAAACATTTGTTGATGGCGTTATGGCTATTACCGTATTGATTATGATGTTGATTTATTCACTTAAGTTGACAGCTGTTGTTGTAGGCGCAATTACCCTTTATACGCTTGTACGCTTAGTACTGTATCGACCACTGCATCAAGCCACAGAAGAAATGATTCAAAACTCTGCTAAAGAGCAATCAAACTTTTTAGAAAACATTCGTGGTATGCAAACAATTAAATTGTTTGGTAATGAAGCGCGACGCCAAGGTATTTGGCAAAACCGTTATGCTGAGGTAATAAATAGTGAAATACGTTTAGGGCGATTAAATATTAGTTTTGAGTCTTTTAATAAACTACTGTTTGGTCTTGAGAATGTAGTGGTTATTTACCTTGCTGCACTTTTGGTTATGAGTAATAGCTTATCTGTCGGTATGGTGTTGGCATTTATAGCCTATAAAAATCAGCTAACAAGTCGCTTTGCAAATTTCATCGAGCAAATTATTCAATTTAAAATGATGCGCTTACACCTTGACCGTATCGCTGATATTGCACTTACTAAGCAAGAAGCGAATCGCGATGGTGACTTGTCCTACAGAGGGAGTAGCGACAATAAAGTGAAAGGTAAGCTTAGCCTTGAAAATATCAGTTTTAGTTATAGCGATGATCAAGCACCTATTTTAAAAGATATAAATTTAACGCTAAATTCATGCGAGTCTATTGCTATTACTGGCCCGTCTGGCGCGGGTAAAACGACGTTAATGAAAATTATGTTGGGTTTATTACAACCCACATCAGGCAAAGTGTTACTTGATGGCATGGATATTACCCAACTTGGCCTTAAAAATTACCGCAAACAAATAGCCGCAGTAATGCAAGATGACACGCTATTAGCTGGCTCAATCGCCGATAATATTAGCTTCTTTGACCCACAACCTAATTACTTAAAAATAGAACAGTGCGCTCGCCATGCAGCAATTCATAGTGATATTACTAAAATGACTATGGGTTATAACTCATTAGTAGGCGATATGGGTTCTAATTTATCCGGCGGACAACTTCAACGGTTATTACTTGCCAGAGCTCTGTACCAATCTCCCTGCGTCCTATTTTTGGATGAAGCAACGAGTCATTTAGATCAAGAGAACGAAGCAAAAATCAGTCAGCAAATTAAACACTTAGAGATGACGCGGATAATGATTGCTCACAGGCAAGAGACTATCAATATGGCGGATAAAGTGTTTGAGTTGCAAGGTGGTGCTTTAACAAACAAAGTAGTTAAAAATGAAACTGCGTAATCGAATATGAATTTAGTAACTTGTATTTAACAAGCTACTAAGTCAATGGCTAGGCACGTTAATTCTTCTAAAGAAAAGCGGCTAACCTATTAACTACCCAACAAAAAATGTGAATACATGGAGAGTATATAATGCGTGAATTAAATTTGATTGAAATTCAAGTGGTTTATGGTGGAATACTATCGAATAGAGCAGTTAATGAAGGCGATTTTATAAAGGAAGATAAACCTGGGTTTGGCATGCCACACTTACCTTCACCAATAGAAACTGACGATTAGATGATAATGTAGATAAGGAGGGTCTCCTTCTCATCTAAAAAGAAAATTTATGACGAATAGCAATTTGGCGCGGTGCGTATGGCATGGGTTATAAAAGCCATTTTATTTGTATGTTCATTTAGATGTGTTGAACTCTAACATGTAATTGCCCTAAGCTACACACTCAAAAATTTGTTAAACTCATGGTTGGATTATTTACGTAAAGCAATCATGAGTCGCAAAATTACCCCCGTTATTCTTGCTGGTGGCATAGGTTCTCGTTTATGGCCTTTGTCGCGTAAAGCGATGCCTAAGCAATTTTTATCTTTGCTTAGCGAAAAGTCACTCTTACAGAGCACACTTTTACGTGTCGCTGACTCGCGATTTAATGCGCCGATTTTAGTTTGTAATGAAGAACATCGTTTTATTGCTAAAGCGCAAATTGCAGAAATCACTGATAGCTTTACGTTGCTTCTTGAACCCGAAGGTAAAAATACTGCACCGGCGATTGCGTTAGCGGCTGAATTTGCATTGCAAAATGGCCTAACGGATCCCTTACTGGTGATGCCTGCTGATCACCACATTAGTGACTTTGATAAGCTTATTGCCTGCTTAGGTAATGCTATAGCACTTTGTCAGCAACAACAGTTAGTGACTTTTGCCATTACTCCCACAGAGCCTCATATCGGCTATGGGTATATTCGCCAAGGAGAGCCGTTAGCCCATGAAGGCTGCTTTAAGGTGGCTGAATTCAAAGAAAAACCAGCACTGCAATTAGCCAAAAAGTACCTTGCCAGTGGTGACTATAGCTGGAATAGTGGCATGTTTTTATTTCTGCCAGATGTGTATTTAAGCGAGCTTACTCGCTTTGCACCAAAGATTGCTGACAGTGTCGCCAAAGCGGCAAGTTTCACTGCAGATTTAGGTTTTCAACGGCCTGTTACTAATTCGCTCGCAGCATGCCCCAGTGATTCTATTGATTACGCTATTTTGGAACGTAGCGCTAACGTTGCTGTTATCCCTGTTGATTTAAATTGGAGTGATGTTGGTAGTTTTTCAGCGCTGTCGAAAATCGCTGAAAAAGATCATCATGGTAACTATTTAGCCTCGCAAGGAGTGAGTTTAGATAGCGAAAATAATTTACTTATCAGCGAAGCCGAACACACCATTGCGGCGCTCGGTGTGAGTAATCAAGCCATTATACATACTCATGATGCCACCTTAGTGGCAGATAAAAGTGCACTCGATAAGCTCCCTGATTTACTTAAACAGCTTGCTTTGGTTGATAGTGACAAATTGACCCACCACCAAGCGGTATTTAGGCCTTGGGGTAACTACCGTACTTTAATTGAAAGTACCGGCTTTAAGGTGAAAAAAATAATTGTAAATAGTGGTGCAAAACTCTCAACTCAGCGCCATCAACATCGTGCAGAACATTGGGTCGTCGTATCAGGAGTCGCAAATGTCAGAGTTGGCGATAACGAATTTGAATTAACAGCTGACCAATCTTGCTATATTGCGGCAAAGCAATTACATAGCCTTGCTAATCAACAAAACACACCGTTGATTGTTATAGAAGTACAAACCGGTGCGATACTAGATGAAAGCGACATCGAGCGATTTGATGATAGGTATGGCAGAGACTAGCTGGAAGCTCTGAGCCATAAGTTTTAAGTAGATTGAGCGGGTTGTTTTCTTTCGGTTCACAGGAACTAATTGTTGCTTGAGGGTAAACTGGATTTAGTGTGTCCTAGCACCTAGCACCTAGCACCTAGCACCTAGCACCTAGCACCTAGCACCTAGCACCTTCTATCATTTCCCCAATGCTTTATCTAGCTCTTCTCTTAGGCGTGGGCCTTTTAGGTTTTCAGCCATGATTTCGGCAACTTTTGCATTGCTACTATTTTCAAGAGCCGTAATGCGTTCTGCTAAATCACTGGCATAACTGTTGTTGCCGTCTCTTGTGGCACGGAAAAATTGGCCGATGAGGGCTGTGGCAGAAATATTGCGAACATAATCATTATCGTCAGTTTGTAACAGCTTTTGAAAATGCTCAGCGAGCTTAGGTGAGACGTTATTTTGGCGAGATAAATTCTCTAAAGTACTGACACGAATCTTAGGATCATTAGTGTAATCGCTAATGCTTATCATGGCATCGATTACTGCATTTGCTTGGCTGTCGTCCAAGTCGCGTCTGAGCATACTTAGGGTCATTTTTAGTTGCCCGTAGGCTGCTAAACGCTCATTTTCTGATTTACTCAAGTTGAGTAAGGTAGCAAGTGCTTCATTTATTGAGCTGTCGGCATATTGTGGGTCTGCTTTGATGCGTTCTCGGTAGTCATCAGGTAAATTACTTAGCCAACCAAGCGCCGGATTTCTCTTCTCAATTTCGGCACGTCGTTCGTTTTCTTGCTTTTCTATCGATTGTTCAACCAATATTGCTAGTAGCTCAGGATCAATGGCTGGCGCTCGATTTTCAAGCTCGTGAATGCGTGTTTCGAGATCTAAAATATAGCCATGTAAGGCAACTAGGTTTTCTCTATCTTGCTCTGGAATGGACAGCTCTTTTAAGGTAGGTTTTGCTTGCTGAATCGCGACAGGCTTGTCCGTCGAGATTGATTTTGTATGGCTATAAATAGATAAGCCCAGTGCAATGCTTGCAAATGCCAGTGCAGTATTCCCTTGCCAAGTTGACATATCACATCATCCAAGTTGCTTTGTAATATCAGCAGATTAAAACAAGCCATTTGTATTATCAATTACTTATGATGATAAAAACAAAAAGCGCAGCTAGTTAGCTGCGCTTTTAAAGAGAGTTTATGTCGATTAATGGGCTTTTGCGTATGCTTCAGCTTGTTGCCAAACACGAAGCATATTGCCACTTAAAATCTTTTTAATGTCTTTATCGCTATACCCACGGTCCATTAGACCTTGCACTAGGTTAGGATAGCTAGATACATCTTTTAAGCCAGTAGGTAGAGAGTCGCCTACACCATCGTAATCTGAGCCAATACCCACATAATCGATACCAATTAGCTCAACGACATGATCAATGTGATCAAGTACTTGTTCTAAGCTTGCAAATGGAAACGGGTTTTTAGCGCGATAAGCGGCATCAAAATCTTTACTTAGCTTAGTACCGTCTTTTTTCTTTTCAGCTTTTGCTGATTTAAGTTGATCGTACCAAGAGCCAGCCTGTGCCGTAACAAAGCTTGAACCGAAGTTAATTTGAATAACACCACCGTTCTTTTTAAGAGCTAACAGCATGTCGTCATTCATATTACGCTCAAAGCCAGGGGTGTATTTACGCAGTGATGAGTGTGAAGCAATCACAGGCACTTTTGAAATTTCCATCACTTGGTAGAACGCATCATCAGAAATATGCGATACATCAACCAGCATACCAATGTTATTCATTTCTTTTACCAACTCTTTACCAAATGGGCTCAGGCCTTTCCACTTACGACGAATATCATAAGATGAATCAGAAATGTGGTTACTCTGCGAGTGGGCTAAAGTGATGTAACGTACGCCACGTTCATAAAAATGCTTAAGGTTTTTAATGTCGCCTTCGATAGGTGAGCCGTTTTCCATGCCCATAGCAATCGACATTTTGCCTTGTTTAAACTGCTCTTTAATATCAGCAGTCGAGTCTGCAATAGCGAACTTATCTGGCGCGCGTTGCACAATCGCTTCCATCGAGTCGATTAGCTGATTTGCTAATTGGTAGCTTTTACCTTTGCCTTCAAATTCTAGGTTTGCAGGAATGTAAATTGACATGAAAGGGGCATTCAAACCACCTTGCACAGCACGTGGATAATCAAAATCACCGTCGCTTGTGGCTTTTGTTACGTCAGCCCACTTGTTATGAATACGATAAGGCACATCGATATGCGTATCGATTAAAATAGTGTCTTTTGCCAGTTTAATGGCTTTATCTGATGCAGTAACCTGATCTGCGCTTGCTTGGCCAATCAAGGCCAAAGACACAGCGGCAACCAATGAGCTTAGTTTTTTCATTTTTAATGGCTCTTTAAGTTAAAAAGCCATTGTGAAGGGATACGGTTTAACTTACAAGTTTAGTCGTTAAACGACGCTTGGTACTCTGGATCTGCCTGCAAGGCAATGAATTCAGCCTTTGAGATAATAGTCACTGATTCATGTAACTCAGAAAAAAACACCATGGCTTCACCACTTTTAAGCTGTTGATGAACCTGCGCTACTTTGCTTTCAATACTAAACTCTTGTTCGCCGTAGTCAGTGCCTTCACGTAACACATAACTTTCGATTAAATTATACAGAGTCTCTTTATCGAGGCGGTCGTGAGGAATGATCATAGCTGCTCTTTTTTAACTAATTGTTGAAAATACTCAGGCACAATTCGTTCAAGCCAATACTCGGGTTTAAAAGGGTTTTTACCGCTAATAAAGCCGACATGGCCACCTTGTTCTGAGATGCGCGACGTAACATGTTCACTGACATCTACGCTATCTGGTACAGCTTTTATTGATAACATTGGGTCATCTTTGGCGTGCACAATCAGCGTAGGTGTTGCAATGCTTTTTAAAAACGGCTTTGCGCTCGCTTGTTGATAATAATCTTCAGCGCCCGCAAATCCATGCAGTGGTGCTGTGAGCATATTATCGAATTGCCATAAGTCATCAATCGCCATAAGCTTTTCAGGCGTTAGGCTAATTTGTTGTTCGATTTGTGGCAGCTTTCTTTGCATCGACTTTTTCATGCGGTCGAGCAAATATTTTTGATAAATCTTACCTAGGCTCTTGCGAATAACGTCGCAAGATGAAGATAAATCAAACGGTGCAGACACAACGGCTGCGCCAGATAAGTTCGATTTAGTACCTTGCTCACCTAAATACTTTGCCAGAACATTACCACCTAATGAAAAGCCCACTGCAAATAACGGGCGTTTTGGAAACTTGCTCTTAAGATGGTTGATGAAAAAGCGCAGGTCTTCTGTTTCACCACTGTGATAAGCACGTGCTAAACGGTTAACTTCGCGAGAGCAGTTTCGAAAATGCATTAAAACTACAGCAAAGCCTTGCTGCTTAAGTTTTTTCATCATGCCTTTAGCATAAAAGCTATTTATGTTGCCTTCTAAACCATGCAATACAATAGCGAGGGGTGCTTGCTCGTTATGAGGTATTGCCCAAGCCAGTTCTAAAAAGTCACCATCAGGAGTATCGATTGTCGATAAGTCGTAGCGGGTATTATGAAAAGGGCGAAAAAAGCGCGGCATTATGGTTTGTAAATGGCGATTGCGCATCCACCACGCAGGCTTAAACTCAGGTAACATAGCTGACACTTTCGAAACAAAATAAGCGCCTATTGTAGCAAGTTTTTGCTTTTTGAGAACCGCTACAAGATTTTAGCTAGCTGCAAATAAAAAGCCCCTAAACAATAAATTGGATAGGGGCTTTGTGCGTCGTGCTTAATTCTTATTTAGGAACTTCTGCGTCGTGAATTTTCTTAATAAAGAAACCAACGTAGAAAAGGCATAAAACGATAACAACTGCCAAAATGCCGAATGACATAAATAAAACTGGGTCGCTAAAAAAATCTCTGAAGAATACGTTCATGGTTGTGCCTCCTAATGTCTATGGGTTAATCATAGGCTGGCTTGAGGACGGCTGATATGATCCAGATCAAGCAATTTTCCTGATGCTAAATAAGCCGATTTAATAGTTGATTTGGATCAAGTTTATAAGGGCAGTTCAAATTTTTAAGCAGAGCAAGAGGGGGGGCTTGATAAAAGTCAGTATTTAGCCTGCGCTACGTGCTAACTCTTTTTGCTAAACATGTCATCTGTACTATCTTTTCTAAATCCAACTTGTAGGAGAGTAAGATGTATTTAGTTAGACTGATTTACACAAGTGAAATTAGCGATGGGTTTGGGCCTAATGACATCGAAGATATTCTTGAGAAAGCGAAAAAGAATAATGCTGAATGCAATGTAACAGGGTTGCTGTGTTTTAATAGCACACATTTTCTGCAGTGCTTAGAAGGATCTCGTAAAGCGGTCAATGAGACTTATCATCGTATTCTTAATGACACTCGCCATCGCAATATCATCATGCTTAATTACTGTGAAATTGTTGAGCGTGAATTTGAAAATTGGTCAATGGGCTATATACCTTATTCAAAACTTACAACCCCATTAAACTTAAAGTACTCTGGTAGCAGCGCATTTAATCCATTAGCCATGTCAGCTGGAAGCGCCCATAAACTTATGTTGGCTTTACGGGACTCGTTGCTCACACATACTATGTAATGCTTGCAAGTGTCACTACAGTGACACTTGCTCACCTTCATTCAATATGTAAAGGGGAACTTGGCTGTCCATCTGCTTTTGCATCTGCAGTAATCTTAATAATGCAGAGTGGCTTGAATGGTCGCCCATTTGCCAGCTTGAATTGCCATAACCCCATGGGATCATCACTTTACAACTTAGCTCCTCAGCAGCGTTTAAAGTGTCTTCTGGCGTTGTGTGGACATAGCGATACCACTTACCATTTTCCTCATGGTAATAAGAAGCGATGGGCATTAAACATATATCAATCTCGCCATATTTTTGCTTAATATCCTGAAAATGTTTTGAATACCCAGTATCGCCAGCAAAATATAATGTTTTTCCATTTTGCTCAAGTAACCAGCCACTCCATAAATCTTTGTTGTGGTCGTCGTAGATGAAAGGCACCATGATGCGACTGCTAAAGTGATGGGCTGGCACTGCATGAATCGTTAAATCATTAATCTGTGTACTTGCGTACCAGGCCATTTCTGAAATATCAAAGCCACCTGTTGGGAAGTTATCGGCAAATCCTAATGGCACTAGATAGCGTGGTTTGTTACCAATTTCTTCAATATCGGCTTTGTTAAAATGATCATAGTGAATATGTGAATACAGTACCGCATCTAAGTCATTAATTTCAGCTTGTGAGGGCCAAAAACCTGGCTTGCGATAAATACCCCCAGCGAGCTTAAAGGCCAAGTCTACGGGCGAATCAAATTGCTCTTTGACTGGGTCAAACAAGAGCTGTTCACCATTGGGTGATTGAATATAAAAACCAGCATGGCCTAGCCAGCGAACTGTAAACCCTGAGTTGATTTCAGGCACATGTTGTTCTGCTTGAAACTGGCATTGTGAGTTGCTGTCGTCGCAAATAAGCAGGTCTGATTCTTCATAGCAATTATCAGTGCAGGTTGTTGGGTACTCTTTATCCCCAGGGTAAAGGTTGTGGTAGCGACCTTCGTACTTCCCCTCGGTTTTTAATGGCGTGATGGTGCCTTCACCGGCAATAACATTGACCTTATTAGGGCTGCTACAGGCTATTAAAAGTGCTGCTGCAATAAGTGTTGAGAGTGTTTTTAAATGCATACCATGCTTACTTTTTATTCTTTGCCGTGAGTTTAGCAAAATAAGATTTAAGATAAATCATTAAAAAGTAACAAGAGATTACACAAAAAAGCCTACGTTTAAGTAGGCTTAGTAAAAAATAGTGCGGGCTAATTAACCTGCTTTATTCATTTGCTCAATGAACTTATTAGAGTCTTCGATAGATTTGTTCATGTCGTCCATTAACACTTTAATATCGCGTTTAAGATTAGTGAACTCACCTTTGATGGCAGAAACTGCTTGCGCGTTTAAGTTGTGTTTTAAATACAGAACGTTGTCATGTAAAGACGATAACACGGGTTCCATCTTGCTTTCAGCAGCGCGCATTGAGCGTAGCAGTTGGTCAAACTGGCGTTTAGTTGCATTGAGCTTTTTGCTGCTTTCACGTTTTAGTGAGGCACTTTTATATTGCTCAAGTTCATCAGCCCATTCTTCAAATAACGCTTCGGCTACATCTTCAACTTTATTGATGTTGCTTGTTACGTCGTTTGCTGCCGATAGGCTCGACTCGTAATCATCATTAAGTTGATTGTAGGCATCTTGTAGTTCACCACCATCAAAATTGATAAGCGTGGTTAATCTATCTAATGCTGATTGAAACTCTTCTTGTGACTCTTGTTGTGCTTCTTTTGTTTCTTCTACGCGGTCCACTAAAATGTCGCGTTTATGCACACCGACAGACTCCATGGCTGAGTAATAAGCTGACTGACAGCCTGATAATGCCATTGTTACTGCAAATAGTGGTGCACTTAAAAGTGTCAGTTTTTTCATTGAGAATCCTTTTTAGGTACCTGTCATTTCAAATTATGTGGTGGATTGCTATGATTATCAAAACATTTTAGCAGAAATTAGATTCTATGAATGAGAAGCTCACTCGTTATAAGCTGCAAATAAGCATTTTCTTAAAGCAACAGCCTGCTTGGTGGATGCAGTATCTTAATCGTTGTATTGACGATCAAATCACTGTCAATGCGGGTTATTTGGCTTATGTAACCTTATTATCAATTGTGCCGTTAGTGGCGGTTGGTGTTGCTATTTTTTCTGCTTTTCCGGGTTTCGAAAGCACTTTGGTAACCATAGAAAACTTTTTGTTTACTAATCTTGTGCCAACTTCGTCAGATGTCATTAAAGAGCATATTAGCGCCTTTGCCGGTAATGCGAATAAAATGACTGCCGTCGGTGTGGGCTTTTTAGCGGCGGTATCTTTGCTGCTTATTCGCAATGTCGATGCCACATTGAACCGGATTTGGCGTATCAAGAAAAAACGTCCAATGATGATTTCGTTTGCTGTTTATTGGATGGTGCTGAGCTTAGGCCCTGTACTATTAGGGGCAAGCATTGGTGTTACCTCATACATTGTGTCTTTAGTGTCATTTGCTGATCAAGGGATACCGGGATTTAGTGGCTTTTTATTGAAATTATTACCTTACATAATTTCAATGGTTGGCTTCATTATGCTCTATACTTTAGTTCCTAACACACGAGTTCCATTTAGAGCGGCAATTCCAGGCGCTTTGTTTGCAGCTATGTTGTTCGAGCTGACAAAGAAAGGCTTTGCTTTGTACATCAGCCACTTCCCATCATACGAAGTAATTTATGGTGCACTGGCAACGATCCCAATTTTATTTGTATGGGTGTATTTGTCATGGGTTGTCGTATTACTCGGTGCAGAATTTACTGTTTGTATCAGCCCTGAAAACATTGAAGACACGCCTGATATAGAAGTTTAAATATACTGCACCTAAGGAGAGCGAGGTGCAGTTACATCCACATTATATTGCCAACCGTGACTATCATTTGAGTGTTGGCGATGGTCATCAAATTCATGTGCAAGAGTATGGGGCCGCGACAGGTATCGCTGTGGTGTTATGTCATGGCGGGCCCGGTGCGGGTTTGTGTCCTGAAAATTGCCGCTTTTTCGATTTAGAACGTTTTCGGGTGATCATGTTCAGCCAGCGTGGCTGTGGTCACTCAACTCCTCATGATATCTCTCAAAATACCACCTCAGAGTTAGTTGCAGATCTTGAGTTTTTGCGCAATCAGTTGGGCATTGAAAAGTGGCTAGTGTGTGGCGAATCTTGGGGGGCAACCTTAGCGCTCGTATACGCAATTAAGCACCGGGAACACATTTCGGGGCTTATTTTACGGGCCAGTTTTTTAGCTTGTAACAGTGATTTTGAATGGCTTTACACAACAAAAGGAGCCGGCGCGCATTTCTATCCAGAATGCTTTAATGAATTTGCACATGATTACACTGATTGGCATGCCTTACTCGACTTTTATCAGCAACAACTAAACAGTGATGATCAAATTAAAGCCAGTAAATTTGCCAAGCAGTGGTGTCATTGGGAGCAGGTGTTATGTCATGGTGAGCCCTTAACAAACTGGGGGTTACAAGAGCCTCATGTTGGGCTAAATCAAGCAAGGTTAATGGTGCATTATTTTCGTCATCACTGTTTTATTGAAGAAGGCTATATCGCAGAAAATGCGCATGTCTTAACGCATCTACCCATTTGGTTTATTCATGGCCGTGCCGATTTGATCTGTCGCTATAGTGCCGTACAGCAGCTTGCTGAACAGTTAAATGCGCAATTATTGATTTTAGATGGCATTGGGCACAGCAGCGATAATCAGGTATATTTGGCGGCAATGCGACGTGCCGCAGATTTAATGTATATCAAGTTATCGAGGGATCAATGCAAGGCTTAATTCAAAGAGTAAAACAGGCAAAAGTAGAAGTGGCAGGCGCAGTAGTCGGTGAAATTTCGCAAGGTATTTTGCTGCTATTAGGTGTTGAAAAACAGGATACCGAGCAAAGCGCTCAAAAGCTTTTACACAAAGTCAGTAATTACCGTATTTTTACCGATGAACAAGGAAAGATGAATTTAAGTTTGAGTGATATCAAGGGGGAGCTTTTAGTGGTTTCGCAGTTTACGTTAGCAGCCGACACTAAAAAGGGCATGCGTCCGAGCTTTTCAAGTGCTGGCACGCCAGAACAAGCCAACACGCTCTATGAGTATTTTATCACAGAAGCTAAAAAAGCAGGTTTAACAGTAGCTACAGGGAAATTTGGTGCTGATATGCAAGTAAGCCTATGTAACGATGGCCCCGTTACTTTTAATTTATCTGTGTAACAGACAGCTACTTTTTGATCATCACTATGTGGTTCACGTAGTCGGGGATTTTTACAATGCTTGGCCGCTTACCGAATTCAGTGATTAGTAGGTGTTCAAGTTGTTTTAGCTGCGATGGGTGATTAGATAAAAAATTAATGAACAACAAGCCATCTTTTGCCATCGCTGCTCTTAGTTTAGTGTAAAACTGGTGTTTGTATAAAAATAATGGCGCATCTACCTCACTGAATAAATCTAGGATAATCCAATTGTATTCGTTGTTTTGCTCTAACACTTGCTGAGCATCAAAACAGTGTAGGTTATTAGCGTGATCGCCCCCAAAATAGCGTTTATAGCAGTGAATTATGTCGGGGTTTTTATCTACCGATGTCAGTTGGCTATCAGGGTAGGTGTGCTGTAAGTAATTACGAATAGCACCACCACCTAGCCCTAGTTCTAAAATCTTTTGAGGTTCGTCTAGGTCTTGCCAAAGTTTTGCAAGGTATTGTAAGTGTGGGAAAAGTAATCTAGCAGGGCGGCGTTTTTCGATAACGGATTGCAGGGTTTCGTTGATCAGTAACCAACGTAATTGGTTAAGTTGCCTAACTTGAATACTGTAATTGCCTTGCTTATGCCAATAAATGAGTTGCCCTAATCGGTGACAGTCCTCAATAAAACTATGTTTTACTGCGCCACTGGGTTCAAAAAAATGTTCCATATTTCGGGCCTTTAGCAATATCATTATAAAAATAAGACAATTATTTCAGCATAGACCAGTAGGCATAAAGTGCAATTGTGCATTAGTTTTTACAGCTAAGAATAATAATTTAGGCTGGGTCACCAAAGTATTATTCCAACTTGTTAGAAGATAGCGTATCGTAATTCGCATTCAAAAGGCCATGAGAAAAACAACAGACAGTGGCTGAATTATCACAGGAGTTTTTATGTTTAAAGTGACCACCCCACAAAGCAGCGAAGATTGGCAAGCGTATTATTCATTGCGTTGGCAGGTTTTAAGAGCACCTTGGGGCGAGCCGCGCGGTTCTGAGCAAGATGACTTGGAGCAAGACGCAGAGCACCGCTTTATCAAAAATAATAACGGCGACGTATTAGGTGTAGCTCGCCTGCATTTTAATAATCACAAGCAAGCGCAAGTTCGTTATATGGCGGTCGCTGAAGGTAATCGTAACCAGCATATTGGTAGCCGTTTATTACATGAATTAGAAAAAATAGCATGGACTCAAGATGCCGACGAGCTGGTATTGTTTGCTCGTGAGCGAGCCCTTGATTTCTATAAGCGTCATGGCTACGAAGTAAAAGAAAAAGCACACCTTGCTTATGATGATGTTCAGCACTGGAAAATGGTAAAACAAAAGCCGTCTGAGCCGGGGTGGTTCCGCCATCCAAACTGGACACAAGTGCTGCAAAACACGTGGCGTGAGTCGATCCCAATCAGTGATGCGATGGGTATTAAAGTAGAAAGCTATACCGATTGGCAGTTTACCACTCGCGCCGACTTAGATGCGAACTTAAACCTTCATAACACCATGTTTGCTGGCTCGATTTATAGTTTAGCGACTTTAACTGGGTGGGGCGCAACCTACCTTGCACTAAAAGAAGCAGGGCTTGAAGGGAATATCGTGTTAGCTGATGCCAACATTAAATACCTTAAACCACTGAATAACGACCCTCGTGGAAGTGTTGAGCTGGCTGGTTGTAAAGGCAAGTTAGCGGAGTTAGAAGACAGTGGTAAAGCAAGCTACCATGTGCCAGTAAACATATACGATGGCGATGTGTTAGTGGCAGAATTTGAAGGTCACTTCATCGTTAAAAAATAACGACTATTTAGAGCGAGCTAACTAAAGCTCGCTCTTTATCAGTTAAAGTAGGTCAGTTAATAGAATACCCACACCAAAACGTTCAATATCGGCGTTGTAATCAATTAAGCTTTCGCCATAACCATTAAAGTATTGTGCGTAACCACGTAATCGGCCCCAAAGAGGGAAAGACCAATCTAATTGGATTGCACCGCGGTTATCTGAATTTAAGTTATTACGGGTCATAAAGCTAAATTCATGCTCGTTGTAACGGTATGCACCCGAGAACTCAAAGTAACCCATGTATTTGTAGATATCTGGATTATCATCGCCACGGGCTTCGAGCTCATCGTCTTTTTTATCTTCAGGAATGCGGTACCAAGGCTTAAAGCTAAATACAAAGCCATCTTTTTCCCATAAGAAATCCGCATAAATACGGTTCCATGAACGAGAATTTGGCTGGCTGCGGCCATTCGATTGATGTGAGGCACCAATTGCAATTGCCATTTCATCGCCCCAAAGCACATGCTCAGGGTCGAGGTAGTTCACCCAGAATATCTCAGGTTCATAATTCGTTTCACGAAACGGTGATGAAATATCTTTATTATAAAACTGCCAAAACGATTGCATGGTAAATGCAAAAAATACGCCTTGGTCTTTATCTGAGAAGCCTTCGAAGATAGGCACTTTGATTGATAGTTGATATTTTACTTCAAGATTATCAAGTGGCTCGCCATCGACTTCTTCAGCGAGGTCTTTTAGGCCATCAAAAGGGCGCTCATTAGGATTGGATACGTAAGACAGCGGCAATATATAGTTACGCTTATGTGGGGTGATCACATTACGGTTTTTCTTACTTACTTCTTCACGGGCTTTACGTTTTTCAAGAGCGGTGAGCTTTTTGCTCTCGTCTAAGTCAGAACATTTTTTACGAAGTTCTTCGAGTGTTTGTTTACCGTCACCGCCAATAGCTTCGTTCAAAATACACTGCTTTACGAGTTCTAGCGCGTCATCTTGTTCGTTAGTTTGTGGTTGTTCAGTTTGAGCAAATACAGGTACAGAAAATAAGCCAGCGGCTGCCAGCCAAATGCGCCATCCCATTGCAGTTCCCTTTCAGTAGACTTGTAAGTAGGTATAATTATAACGATTTTTACATAAGTAACCGTGAACTTGTACTGAATTGTTGAAATTTTAGGTAAATAGAGAGCCCCAAGCTAAGCTTGGAGCCCTGCTGTAACGGCCTAAGGGCTTAAGCCGTCGACTCTCACGCAATGAGAAGGGATGAGCTTATAGCTCAAATACGTTGGTAAAAAACTTATAAAGTTCGGTACCTTGATTCACGCTTGCTGAAGCAAAATGCAAAATAGCGATGGCGTCTTTATCAAAACTTAATGTTTGTAGCGGCTGCTCAGAAAGGTAGCGCTCCATTCTTAAAATACGGGCGATAGGCTCACCTGCTTTAATATGGCCACCCAGTGGGGCAAGGTATTCTACCATGCCACCCATAGGGGCGTAGTAAGCTATATAATCTTCAAGCATACAGGCATAGCGTGTCATCGCTTTTGGTTGGTACGCAGCATCAACTAATACCTCTTTGTAATTGAGGTAACTTAAAATGCTATTTGCATCATCAAGTGCTGCACTTAAATCGATTTTTTCTTGGCTACCTAGCTCAACGGTGAATGCTTCGACTTGGACAGCGAATTCACGGCCTTGCTTGCCAAGCTCTTCAGATAGTGACCACCATGGACAGAAACTCGCTTCATCCATCGCGCCATCAAAATCACTTGGGATCAATAACACATGTTCGATGTTAAAGTAGCTCGCGCTTTCTTTGGCGTATTCAGGGCAGTATAAGTGCTGACTTGAGATAGGCCCGGTGTGAAGATCTAAAACAATATCAGCCTGATGGGCGAGCTTTTGCAAGTTAAGCGCAATACGCTTACCCGTTGGTAGGCTGTAATCTGGGCCCGTTAATTGACTGTCGATGTCAGCAACGAGTGCCTGTTTAAACGCCGCTTTAAGGGTCGCATCATCACTGTCTTTATGCTGTTCAGCAATCTGTGACGGTAACGCTTTATTAAAGCGGTACATACGGTTCCAGTTGGTGCCAGTAATTGGATCGAAGCGACCTAAAGTAAACTCACCTGATTTTTGGTTGCAACCAATAGGGTTGGCATAAGGCACTAGAGTAATATCGCCACGCAGCTTGAGTGATTTTAGCTGCTCAAGCAATTGATAAATTACTGCGTTACCTTGTACTTCAGCGCCGTGCATATTGGCTTGTATATACACGTTTGGCCCCGTGCCATCGCCTTTTAAGCGATACACAGGAATTGTCAGTGGTAGGCCGTTTGCAATCTCGCCAACCACAATATTCTCTTGGCTGATTAATTCTTTACTCATGGTGATTACCTTAAATAATAGCTGGCATCTTCAGCGCTACGGATGCACTCAATATTGCCTTGTTCAAGGATGTATTCAGCCGCTAATTCGTGGCATAGAAAGTACGGCATACTTTCGGTGAAGCCATATGCGCCACATTGGCTGAATACCAACCAGTCTTGCTCATTTAAATCGCTCGCTAATTGGTGCTCACCTAAGCAATCAAGGGCGGTGCAAAGTGGCCCGTATAAAGTCATTGCTGCAGGCTCAGCCGTCGATTCGCGTAGTAACGATGCAGGAAAATCTTGGCTTGTCACAGCTGGGCGAAGTAAATGGTTAATACCGCCTGATAAAATGACCTGCTGTTGATTGTAATTTACTTTACGCTCAACAACTGGCGTTGCGTAATGGCCGCATTCGCCCACCGCATAGCGGCCAAGTTCCATCCAAAGCTCATTAACACCGGCATCTGCTTTTATGCTCGCCAGGGTCTCGATAAGTGCAGACCAATCGAGTCGGTTAGCATCTTGCGTATAAGGAATGCCTAAGCCCCCCTAAGTCGAGAATATTAAGATTAATGTTTAATGAGCGTGCTAGCTGTTGCAGTGGCGCAATCATCGCGCGCCATAGCTCGGCGAGCTTGTCAGTGCTCAGCATATTGCCCCATTGGAAAATATGCAGACCATCAAAGCTAAGAGCAGGGTAATCACTTGCAGTGAGTGCTTGCCACTCATCGCAGCCCAAACCAAAAGGAGTGAGGCTATCACCACCAAGTGGGTTCTTTTCGCTGTCTGGCCAACGAAGTTGTACACGCAATAGAACTTGCAGCTGACAATTTGCTTTTGTTGCTTGTTCGCTTAACCAGCGAACTTGGTTAATGCTCTCGGCCACAAAAGTACGTACGCCGCGAGCAATAAAATGTGAAATTTGTGCAGGGCTTTTTGCAGGCCCTGTGTTGAGCACGCGCTCGCTATCGATGCCTTGGGCAAGTACTTGCTCAAGTTCACCTTTACTTGCAACATCAAAGTTAAACCCTGCGCTGTCTAAACATTGAATAATGCGAGACAGTGGGTTGGCCTTAACGGCATACCAAAGTTTTACATCGGTTTGTGCAGTCAGTTGATTTAAATGTGCAGTTAATTTATCTAAATCATAGATAAAAAATGGCGTATCAAGATGCGTTGAAACGTGTTCAGCCGCTTGCTTGATGGGCGTGCTCAAAAAGCTCATTAACGTAAAACCTCTTCTAACAGTAATGATGCATCGCTTTGTTCGTCACGGTATTTCACGATCAATGCACACGACATGCTTAGACCTTGTTCACGACCCCATGCATTTGAAGCTGGACGAGAGCCTGGGATCACAATCGCGTTTTCTGGGATTGCTTCACCTTTGTCTAGCTGGCGCTCGTTAACGCAATCGTAGACAGGAATGGTTGCCGATAAGCGAACACCCGGCGCAAGTACAGCACCTTTTTTCACAACCACACCTTCAACAATAACGCAGCCTGCGCCAATGAATGCGCCATCTTCAATTACCACAGGGCTGGCACCAATTGGCTCAAGTACGCCACCTAATTGCACTGCTGCACTTAGGTGAACATTTTTACCCACTTGTGCACATGAACCCACTAGTGCGTGGCTGTCGACCATTGTGCCTTCGTCGATGAACGCGCCAATATTTACATACGCTGGAGGCATGATAATGGTGCCTTTGGCAACGTGTGCACCACGACGAACACTGCTACCACCTGGTACCATACGCACGCCTGCATCTGCTGCAAAGCCTTGTGGTGCTAAGTTGTGCTTATCAACAAAACCACCCGGGAACTCGGTATTTGTGCCATTTTTAAAGGCTTCTAAAATGCCTTGTTTAACTTCAACATTGGCGTGCCAGTTGCCGTTCTCGTCTTGTGTTGCTGCGCGAACTGCGCCTGATTCTAAGTTGTTTAATAATTCTAACCAGCTCATGATAAAACCTGTTTTTAGTTCCAAGATAAAATTGTGTTGTTTGCGTGGGTGATGCTGTCTGTTTGCTCAAGCTCTAAATGCGTAAGCGGCGGACGTAAATGCGGGGTATTTATTTTACCTTGCAGGTGCATCAGTACTTTTACGGGGATTGGATTTGCTACAGCGAATAAACTTTGGATTGCTTGCGACCAATCGGTGAATAGATTTGGGTATTGACCACTTAAACTGCGTTTAACAAACTCATGGGTTTGAATCGGCCAAGCATTCGCGGCAACCGAAACTAAACCTTTGGCACCAGCTTGAGCAAAATACGGCATAAGTGCATCATCGCCACTGAAAATGGCTAATGTTGGTGATGCCGTTCTAAAGCCTTCAAATTTGCTAATGTCGCCACTGGCCTCTTTTAAAGCCCAAAGATTTTTGTGCTCAGCAAGGTTTTTGATCACCTGCGGTGAGATCTCAACTGCGCTACGTCCTGGTACGTTATACAACATACAAGGGTGATGGCTTGCGTTAAGTAGGCTTTCAAACCAATGTGTTTGGCCAACAACCCCAGGTTTTGCATACAGAGGTGAGCCCAATAGATAGCCATGAATAGGTAGTTGGTTGCAGTATTCAACCCAAGCAACTTGTTGCTTGAGGTTCATGCCGCCCACAGCAACCATAAGTGGTACAGTCGGTGCTAATTGGCAAACATGCTCAACAATGGCTTGTTGCTCTTTGAGTGAAAGCGCCAGTCCTTCACCGGTACTGCCAAGCAATAAAATGCCGTTATTTGCATCTTGCTGCTCAGTGACCAGTTGTTCAAGGGCCGTGTAATCGACCTCGCCAGATTCAGAAAATGGCGTGACAAGTGCTGTCCATAATGGATAGTCGTTTAAATCAAAATTGTTGATCATCTCTCACGAACTTATAAGGTATTCGAAGAGTTTATGCGGGAACATTTGAATGGAGCCGCATGTTGTCGTTCGAACAAGGTATAATTCGAAGAGCGAATGGGCTTAAAATAATAAAGACGCGACGGCCTTATTATACTAAGACCAGAAGCTCTCCACCAAACTAATCAATAGCGTTTTGCTATTGTTGGTGACAGTCGCTGGGATTCAGCCCAGTCGCCCGAAATAAGCACCTCACAAACGGTGTTACTTCTCGGCGTTAATTCCCCTCACGTATGATCAACAGAGTCTGTGCTCTTCCCATACGCTACCTGAATAACGCACCTCTTCCAGCCCTTTATGCTCGCTTTAAAGGTTAAAGCCAACATAGTTAAATAGGGTATTGGCGGCGATTAAAGCATTTTAGCCATCTAGGTGTCAAGGCGAAGGATTTGTTTTTTAGTGACCGATTTTGCAACATGGTTACGTATAACCATGTTTTTACGTACACTTAGCGCTAACCACATAAATTGGAAAAATGATGGAAAAATTCAACGATATTTATCAACGAGCCGTATCTCGAAAGGGCAGTGAAGAAATGCTGCATGCGCTGTTATCAAACCCGCTCGATGATACTGATATTGCCAAAATGCATGACGATTTATGGTTAGAAGAGTTTACGCGTAAAGTCTTTCAAAGCGGCTTTTATTGGTCTGTAATCAATAATAAGTGGGCTGGTTTCCGTGATGTGTTTTGGGATTTCAGCGTAGAAAAATTATTGATGATGCCACCGGATATGCTTGAGCAAAAAGCTAGTGACGAACGTATCATCCGAAATTTCAAAAAAGTACAAACGATCCCTGAAAATGCATACATGATCCACGAAGTTGCCGAAAAACATGGCAGCTTCAGTCAATTTATAGCAGATTGGCCAACTGACAATATTATTGGTCTGTGGGCTTATCTTAAAAAACATGGCGCTCGATTAGGAGGCAACACTGGCCCTTACGCTTTGCGAGCGCTTGGTAAAGATACCTTTTTGCTTTCTCGCGATGTAGAAGCCTACTTGCGTGCCCATGAGTTGATTGATGGCGGCTTACAAACTAAAAAGTCATTACAAGCGGCGCAAGACTTCTTCAATGAATTACAACAACAAAGTGGTTACAGCCTGCAGGCACTTAGTCAGCTCGTGGCTTATGGTGTAGGTGATAACCGCGTAGGTGTCGCAACACGTTAAGGACAGTTATGAAACTGCAAACTCGATACACAGATATTAGTGAACTACTTGCGATTAAAGATATGCCTAGCGCCGTTGCTGAGCCGCAATTGCTGCTCTTCAATGACAAGCTCGCTGATAATTTTGCGATTAATCACGACAGCGAATTTTTAGCTAAATTGTTATCTGGTTCAACGATAGATAACGACGTTGCACCGGTTGCACTTGGTTACTCAGGTCATCAATTTGGTCATTTTTCACCGCGTCTTGGTGATGGCCGAGCACATTTGCTTGGCGCTATTGCAGATAAAGATGGCACATTGTGGGACTTGCAGTTAAAAGGCGCTGGAGCAACAGTGTTCTCGCGCGGTGGTGATGGTCGCTGTGCCATAGGCCCAGCAGTACGAGAGTACATAATGAGTGAGGCGCTTAATGCGCTTGGCATCGCAACTACGCGCTGTTTAGCTGTGGTTACAACTGGCGAAACGGTATATCGTCAGCCACCTCGCCCGGGTGCAGTTGTTACTCGCCTAGCGAAAAGCCATATCCGTGTGGGTTCATTTCAATATTTAGCTACCCAAGGGGATATCGAAGGGCTAGAAAAGCTCGTTGATTACGCAATTAATTGTCATTTTCCTGACATTAACAGCACGGGTGAGCAGCGTTATATTGAATTTTTAACTGCCGTACTCGATAAGCAAATTGAGCTTGTTATCAGCTGGATGCGAATTGGCTTTATACATGGCGTGATGAATACCGATAATACCTTGATTAGTGGTGAAACGATTGACTATGGTCCTTGTGCGATGATGAATCAGTTTGACCTAGACACGGTGTTCAGTTCAATTGACCATCAAGGACGTTACGCATTTGGTAATCAACCCAATATTGCCAATTGGAATATTGCACGTTTGGCTGAAAGCTTAATTCCGTTATTTGCTGATCAAGAGAGTGCCGTCGAAAAACTCTCGCCGGTAGTGAATGATTTTGCAGCTAAATTCAATGATGCATTTAATACTATGTGGCAGCAGAAATTAGGATTAGCAGATCAGCAAGAAGGCGATCATGCTTTGGTTTCAGAATTGCTAAGTTTAATGAAACAACATCAGCTTGATTATACCAATACTTTCAATGCGCTCACTGAATCTTTAGTGAGAGACTTTGCTATCGATTCTCAACTTAAAGGATGGGTTTCAAAATGGAAGTTAAGAACATCTCCTGAAAGTTACAGCACAATGCGAGCTGTTAATCCTGCAGTCATTCCACGCAATCATAATATTGAAATGATCTTGGCTGAGTATGAACAAACAGCTCAAAGCGTTTCACTTGATGAGTTTATGAAAGTCATCAAAGCTCCATATAAGTATGAGGAACAATTTGCTGCATGGTATCAACCTCCGAAGGAAGGTGATTGTAATTACCAAACTTTTTGTGGTACTTAAGGGTTAATCTTTATGGTTGATAACAATTGTAAATGCTCATTTTTTAAAATCTAAGTGTTCGTTGATTGAGCAAGCTAGCCGCCAGTGTTATGATTTATATCAATAAAATAGCACTAAAGTTTTGCTTTTTAACGAAAATTTACAAATAAAGTTGCTTTCAACTTGTTGATTTAAAAATAACCAATATAATAATGTAATTGGGAATGGACTTTTATCGGTTTTGAAGTCAGTAGATTGGGCTGAAAAGCGGCTTTCACCTAATCATAACAAAGCGATCTAAAGGCATTGTTATGCAAAGTTATTTAGATAACCTATTATTGGGTAATTGACTGAAATTACTCGGCAAGATTTTTGTTCTGTACCGAGTTCGTTAAGTTTTGATTAACTATTAGTCGACTACTCTGTTTAAACTGATTGAGCTGGTTTAACTTAGCTACAATTTTAATTGTGAAAATGGGAAGGAAACAATGAAATTAAAATCACTTACTATTGCTTTAGCACTTGCTGCAACTAGTGCTTCAAGCTTCGCTGCCGAAAAGCAAGGTTTCTACATCGGCGCATTTGGCGACTACTATGACGCATCTTGGGAAGACGTTCGTGACTTTTCAGCTGGCGGCCTAAATGTAGATGATTCTACAGGTTGGGGCTTAGAGCTTGGTTATCGTTTCAGTGATTACTGGAGCGCTCGTTTAGAATACGCTGATATGGATTTCGACTACAGCGTAGATTTAAACGATGGCACTACAATGAGTGGTTCTGAAAGCGGCAAACGTTACGGTATCGACGCTTTATATCACTTAGGTGGTGGTCCATTCTACGGTATTTTCGGTCTTAAAAATCTTGATGCGGTTGATGAAGATCTAATGTTCGCAAACGTGGGGGCTGGTTACCAACACTACTTCACAGATAATTTCGCATTTAACGCTGAAACATCTTTATACCAAGGTCTTGACCGTGGTTACACAGATGTTGGCGCTAAATTAGGCCTAAGCTACATCTTTGGCGCACAAAGCTCAGCTTCAGAGCCAGTTGAACCTGCTCCAACAGTTGTTCCTGTTGCAGTTGAGCCAGTTGATAGCGATGGCGATAACATCCCTGATGCTGATGACCAATGTGCTAACACGCCAATGACAGATGCTGTGGATGGCACTGGTTGTACATTATATGAAGACCGTGAAGTAACTAAGAGCTTACTAATCACGTTCCCTAACAACACATCTAAAGTTTCTCAACAATATCTAGATGACATTGACCGTGCTGCTAAGTTCTTAAAAGAGCACCCAGGTACTGACGTAGTACTTGAAGGTCACACTTCATCAGTTGGTAAAGCTGACTACAACAAGTGGTTATCTAAGAAACGTGCTGATGCAGTTGCTAAGAAACTAATCGAAGATGGCATTGATCCAATGCGTCTAACTACTGTTGGTATGGGTGAGGAACGCCTTAAAAACCCTGCAAATACGCCAGAAGCTCACGCTGAAAACCGTCGTGTTGAAGCGAAAGTAACTGTAATTGAGCGTGTTAAAGTAGAGCGTTAATTTAACTCTTTACGAAAGTTTTAAAAACCCAGCCTAGTGCTGGGTTTTTTTATTTCTAAGACTTGAAGTAAGTAGATAGGAATGATTCTTAATAAATATTCATTTGAATAGCGTTT
Source organism: Pseudoalteromonas sp. Hal040 (assembly GCF_037162425.1). Lineage (NCBI taxonomy): Bacteria > Pseudomonadati > Pseudomonadota > Gammaproteobacteria > Alteromonadales > Pseudoalteromonadaceae > Pseudoalteromonas > Pseudoalteromonas sp. Hal040. The sequence goes on from NZ_JARLUU010000001.1 coordinate 76,794, forward strand.
TTTTCTAGTACTATTCATGGTATTTATAGTGAATATAAAGTGCCTAACCACAGCATGGATTTTCATCTATACTTAAAAGCTTTATAATTAACCGTCAGAATACTATAAGTACTGGGTCTTAATTGGTATTTAGCTTAATACTACCGAGTACTTTCACGTCACCAAGAGGGCAATATTGTGCTACAAGAATATCGTAAACACGTAGAAGAACGTGCCGCGTTAGGTATCGTACCAGCGCCATTAGATGCTCAGCAAACGGCTGATCTTATTGAATTAATCAAAAACCCACCGGCAGGCGAAGAAGAGTTCATCGTTGATCTTCTAGTTAACCGTGTACCACCGGGTGTTGATGATGCGGCTTATATTAAAGCTGGTTTCTTAGCTGCAGTTGCAAAAGGTGAAGCGAGCTCTCCACTTTTATCAAAAGAAAAAGCAGCTGAGCTACTTGGTACTATGTTAGGTGGTTACAACATCGAACCTATGATCGATCTTTTAGATGACGAAGCGTTAGCACCAATCGTTGTTAAAGGTCTTTCAAACACATTATTAATGTTCGACGCTTTCTACGATGTAGAAGAAAAAGCGAAAGCAGGTAACGAATTTGCTAAGCAAGTGATCGCGTCTTGGGCAAATGCAGAATGGTTTGTAAACAAGCCTGCAGTTGCTGAAAAAATTTCAGTTACCGTATTCAAAGTAACTGGTGAAACAAATACTGATGACCTTTCACCTGCTCCAGATGCTTGGTCACGTCCAGATATTCCATTACACGCTTTAGCTATGCTGAAGAACGAACGTGATGGCATCAACCCTGAAAAACCAGGTGAAGTTGGTCCAATCTCACAACTAGAAGAGCTTAAAACTAAAGGTTTACCTCTTGCATACGTGGGTGATGTAGTTGGTACGGGTTCATCTCGTAAATCTGCAACTAACTCAGTACTTTGGTTCATGGGTGATGATATTCCTTTCGTACCAAACAAGCGCGTTGGTGGTGTATGTTTAGGTGGCAAAATTGCTCCTATCTTCTTCAACACAATGGAAGACTCTGGTGCATTGCCAATCGAACTACCTGTTGATGAGCTAAACATGGGTGACCAAATCGATATCTTCCCTTACGAAGGTGTTGTAAAGCGTCACGGTACTGATGAAGTAATCTCTACTTTCTCTCTTAAATCAGACGTAATTCTTGATGAAGTGCGTGCTGGTGGTCGTATCCCACTAATCATCGGTCGTGGTCTAACTGACAAAGCGCGTAAATCTCTAGGTTTAGAAGCAGAAGATATCTTCCGCAAACCAGCTCTAGTTGAAGATTCTGGTAAAGGCTTCACATTAGCTCAGAAGATGGTTGGTAAAGCATGTAACATGCCTGGCGTACGTCCTGGTCAATACTGTGAGCCGAAAATGACAACTGTTGGTTCGCAAGATACAACAGGTCCTATGACGCGTGACGAACTTAAAGACCTTGCGTGTTTAGGTTTCTCTGCAGATTTAACAATGCAGTCTTTCTGTCATACTTCTGCTTACCCTAAGCCAATTGACGTAAACACTCACCACACACTTCCTGATTTCATCATGAACCGTGGCGGTGTATCACTACGTCCTGGTGACGGTGTAATCCACTCATGGTTAAACCGTATGTTATTACCAGATACAGTAGGTACTGGTGGTGACTCACATACTCGTTTCCCTCTAGGTATTTCATTCCCAGCGGGTTCAGGTGCGGTAGCATTCGCAGCAGCAACAGGTGTAATGCCTCTTGATATGCCTGAGTCAATCTTAGTACGTTTCAAAGGCGAAATGCAGCCAGGTATCACATTACGTGACCTAGTACATGCGATTCCTTACTACGGTATCAAAGAAGGTCTTCTTACAGTTGAGAAGAAAGGTAAGATCAACGAGTTCTCTGGTCGTGTACTAGAAATCGAAGGTGTTGAGCACCTAACAGTTGAGCAAGCGTTCGAGCTTTCTGATGCGTCAGCTGAGCGTTCAGCAGCAGGTTGTACAGTTAAACTTTCTAAAGAGTCTATCGCTGAATACCTTGAGTCAAACATCGTAATGCTTAAGTGGATGATCTCTGAAGGTTACGGTGATGTTCGTACTATTGAGCGTCGTATCACAGCGATGCAAGAGTGGTTAGCTAACCCTGAGCTTATGGAAGCTGATGCAGATGCAGAGTACAAACACGTACTTGAAATCGACCTAGCAGACATCAAAGAGCCAATCCTTTGTGCACCAAATGACCCAGATGATGCGCGTCTTCTTTCAGACGTTACTGGCGAGACAATCGACGAAGTATTCATCGGTTCGTGTATGACTAACATTGGTCACTTCCGTGCTGCAGGTAAACTACTAGATGGTTACAGTGGCCGTATCCCAACTCAACTTTGGGTTGCACCACCAACGAAGATGGATAAAGACCAACTTACTGACGAAGGTTACTATGGTATCTTTGGTCGTGTAGGTGCACGTATCGAAACTCCAGGATGTTCACTGTGTATGGGTAACCAAGCACGTGTTGCTGATAAAGCAACTGTTGTGTCTACTTCTACGCGTAACTTCCCTAACCGTCTAGGTACTGGCGCAAACGTATTCTTAGCATCTGCAGAACTTGCAGCAGTAGCAGCAATCCTAGGTAAATTACCTACACCAGCTGAGTATCAAGAGTATGCAGCTAAGATCAATGCAACAGCCGCTGATACGTATCGCTACCTGAACTTCCACCGTATGCCTCAATACACTAAAAAGGCAGACCAAGTAATCGTTCAGCAAGCCGTATAATTAGTAATAATTTAATTTACTAGTATAAAAGCCCGCATTTAGCGGGCTTTTTTATTAAGTTTTTGTTCAGTTTGGTTTGTAAAATTAATACATTTGTCTACACTGATTGTTGTGAAAAGTTAACAGTTGTAACTTTGTGTTTAATATTGTAACCAAGGAAGGTAAGCATCATTTCTTGGCTGCATAGATTTTGCAAATCAAGGAATTGAACAATGAAAGCACTTCTTCTTTTACTCCCTCTCAGCGGTTCGGCTCTTGCTGTTAACCCCTCTTTTAGCGAAGTTCGACTCGGTTTTGAAACGATTAGCTACAGTGAAACACTCAATGATGTAGCTGGATTTGGCAAGCTCAGTCAATCAATTGATGTTACTAACCCCGCAATTCGACAGATATCATATACAGGGATTGATGATACATGGGGCTTTTATATTGAAAGCGCAGCAACAATTTCGACTGAAATTGAAACTGAAACTTGGCACTTGGCTGAGTTTGGCGATATTCAAGAAAATGCATTTAAAACGAAAGCGAATGAGATCGGTTTTAAAGGCGCATATAACTTTTCAAAAGCCATACAATTCACCCTAGGTACCAAGTTTTTTACGTCGAGTTTTACACGTTCAAATTTTGCCTTTGTGCAGCCTGGTGCAGCGGCATTTGATGAGGCACTTATTGCTATCTCAGCGGATCCCGATAACCCAGCACGTTTTACCTTGCCGGGTATGAACAATGCAAACAATATAGGTGACCAACAAGACTACAATTCTCAGCTTCGACCTGTGGTCTCTGTGTCAGAAGATCAAATGGGTATCTTGCTTACTTTAGGTGCTCGTTACGATAGCCGTTTAAAAGACAGTTTCAATAAATACAGTTGGTATGCCGAAGCTGAGCTGAGTACGCCAATGTACTCAGAAATTCAAAACACTCAATTTGAAACAACCACGCTTACCGACAGCTTTAATGGCTGGGGAGTGTTGGGGCGAGTGGGACTGCGTTATCAAATAATGTCGCATATTGCGTTAATGGGCGGTATTGATGCGCAATACAAGTCTCGCGATATTGTGACCAAGAATCTTGAAAATGGTCAACGTCTGCGCGTGCCTGAAGTTGAATATAGTAATGTATCATTTGCCGTTGGTTTACAGTGGAGCTATTAATGAACAAGTTAGTCATTGTTAGCTCGTTATTCATTTGTGCTTTATCTGGATGTAAAACTATTGATTCTGTACAGCAAGATTTAGGTTCTCTTGCCAGTAGCATTACTGGCGAAGAAGCAACACCTGAGCAAATACGTGCAGCATTTGATAAAGCCCAAAGTGTCTTCCAAGAAGCCCTTAGTGCTTATAATCAAATAGATGCAGATAGCCTAGCGCAATTTGATGAGGAGCGTGTAACTAAGGCTCGCAAAGTATGGGCGGTGCTAGAGCCTGAATTTAATGAGCTGCGTTTAGCTCCTGAATATGCGCTAAAAAGCGCGTCACTATTTTCATCGGATACGGTTTCAGATGAAATCATGTCTCAAAGTCAGGAAGTCATTTCGTTGGTTGCTGAAGCGCAGCTTGCTAAGCAAAGGATCACTTCTGTTTTACAGCCAATAAGAGATGAGTTTGCAATTTTAGATCAATTGGATGCGGAAACCTCTTATGAGAAGCGTTACCGAGAGCTAGATAAGCAACATCAGCAATTAAAGGGAATGCTCATCGATGGGCAAGAGCAGCAAGTTGCTGAATATGTACCTAAGCTATTAGGACAACTCATTGATTTAGAAAAAGACGCCGTTGTGCAGTTTTATTTTTCTCAGTATATCGAAAAAATTTATGCACTAGCTAATTCCAAAAAAGTAGATGTTTTTCCGACTGTTTATCAGGACGTTCGCAAGCAATTAGAACAAGGCGAAGCATACAGCAAAGCGAACTATCGTGAGTACGAGCAAATTAAACAACAAGCAGCATTATTGGCACTGCAAATAGATCGTATTGATAGTCTCTATGCTGAGTACTTGGCGCAAAAAGCGGCTATTGATAAAGACACCGTTGAAGCACACATGCTGAGTCTAGAAAGTGAAATTTATGCACTGACTATGGCAGTAGGCTTAGGCGACCTTAGAGGTTTACCATTCCAAGAGCAGCTTCAGCAAGTAAGAAAAGCAATTAATTGAGTAAACCAAGAGCCACAGTTCGCTGTGGCTTATTATCAACGTTAAGGGATTTAGCGTTTAAATAGCTAAGAGTTTCCCTGCTATAAGCGAATGTAATGGAGTATAGATATGTTAATTCAAAAGCGGCTGTTAGCCGCGGTTTTTGGTACCTTATTTTTAGTTGGATGCGGGGGAGGTGGAAGTAGTGACTCTGGAACTAAACCAGATCCTGTAGACCCAGTTAATCAAAGTCCAACAGTTTCTATTAGTGCTGACTCAGAGGGCACAGAGCAAACCTCATTTAAATTAAGCGCTGTAGCTGTTGATAGCGACGGTAGCATTGCTTCTTATAGTTGGACATCTGATGCTAGTTTTGACTTTGCACAAAGCGGTGGCTTAACAAGCGCAGAAGCTACTTTTCAAACACCTGATATAGATGCTGATACAACTGTTAACTTCACTGTCACTGTAACAGATAATGATGGGGCAACAGCTTCAGCAAAGCATAGCGTTATATTTAAACGAAATGTATCAACAGTGACAATTACCGGGATAGTAACGGATCAACCAATTGCTAATGCAGAGTTAGAGATTAATGTTGGAAGTGATGTCTTTTCGGTCAATGCAGACCCAACCGGGCGCTATACAATAGAGCTTGTAGTGGACGAATCTGCAAGTGAAAAGCTTGTGCTGGTTAAAGCAAAAGGTCTTGATAGCACCAATCCTGGGGTTGTTTTCGTTTCACAGTTAAGCTCAATTCAAGCGTTATTGGAACAGGCTGGTGATGATAGTACGCTTGATAGTGAAGACAACTTTGGCGTCAACATCACGAATGTGACGACCGCAGAGTATGCGCTTTTAACGCGTAATAATGAAGAACCTCAATCTGTAGAAGAGCTAAACGCAGCGTTACTAAATGTTGATGCTGATGAAAAAATCCTATTGGCAACTCTTATCAAAATCATCGTGGATAATGCTGACTATGTTCTCCCTGAAGGCGTAGAAAATACACTCGATCTTGTCAGTGACGAAGATACCGCTAAGAATTTTGAAGATGAAGTAAATGAGAAAGATCCTGATCTCATTGAAGAGACGAAAGAAGAAATTAAAAAAGATGAAAACTTAGTTTCTGATAGCGATGAGCCTATTGTTGGTGATTTTATCGTTAACTCACCTCGTTATTATAACAATGATGCATATCACCTTGTCCTGGCAAGTGACGGTACGGGTGAACTTAATGCAAATACAAGCTCAACACTGACAATGAGTAAAGAATCAGGAGTGTATACTTTAGCATTGGCAAATAGTGTAGTGACTTACACTGATGAATATAACGATGGCAATGAATCTTATATTGCGCAAACAAAATTAACAGATATTAGTTTTCAAGTTTTAGCAGAAAACGAGGTTTTCAGAACGATTGAAGTAACTCAAACCACACAGCGAACATTGGACTACCAAAATGGTAGTGAACCCGTTGTGGAGCCTTCAAGTACTCGAACCTATACAACAAACCTGATTGATAAAACTAAAACAATAGCACTAAACACTACCGAGTTAACAGAAAGCACATGGGTTTTAGACCTCAGAGACAATGATTACGATTCTGCGTCATCTGATGATGAACCTGAAACTTTACGCTTTTATGCCGATGGTACAGGAGATGTAACGGGTGAAAGTAGTGAGGTATTTAGTTGGGTACTCAATGATACTAAGTTATCTATTAGTTATGATGAAAATGGTGAAACTGGGCTAATTGAGTTTTGGTTCACGAAAGCCCTCTCAGCGGGCTATCAAGTTGTAGCATTAGACACTAGTTTTGATGAGCCAAGTAATACATTAACAGGCTTAATGGTTAAAAAAGCGAATGTAACAACAACCGATGAGGATATTATTGGTCGTTGGCATGGTTTTGTTGGTACTTCTCAATCTTATGATTTGAATATTTACCCTGATGGTAGTGTTGCTATTGGTTTAGGTTATTCAAGTTTCCAAGGTCATATTGAAGATGGCAATTTCTCTAGAAAACGCTTTTATTCAGAAACATATGGTCTTGTTTCAAGCTGTGATGGCTTTGCTGATGACTGTTACCTTGAAAGTGAAATGCAACATGAATTCATTAACATTGTTGGTAGCACCTATTACATTATCAGAACGCTAACTTATTACACTATGGCTGGTGAGGCATATGATGAAGTTAAATCGGTATTCATTTATGAATACAGTAAAGACTTGTCATACTCAGCCTTTACTGAAGAGCTATTAGAGGGTTCTATTTTATTTTATAAAGATGATAGCTCTTCAGATGCGATTTACATGCAATATAATGACTTAGGTGAAGTAGAGTATGTTGTCAGTTTTGATGGTGTTGAGCATATAGCAACGTTCAATGATGGCGTATTAAGCTATCAAGTTGATGGTAATACGTGGTTTGTTGAACTGGTTTCTGCGGATGAAAATGCTGTTACTATTTGCCGATACCAACAAGGAAGTAGTTGTTCAGCTGATACGCAAATTAGTTACTTACCTAAGCGCCCTAAAGTAACCTTAACTGTGAATCCATCTCAGAACGGTAACCTCTCACCTACCAGTCAAACTTCGTATTGGTACCAATATGCATCTTTCGTAATTAGCCCTGATGAAGGGTATGTTATTGACGAAATTACAGGATGCGAAGGATATATTGAAGGAGGCTATTATCTTGTCTATACCACAGGTGCTGATTGCGATATTACCGCAACGTTTAAACCTGCATTATTAGCTTCTGGCGAGTATATTTTAAATAACAGTGATTTATATAATGCACCAGCCTTGGGCTTATTACTAAATGCAGATAACACTGGCGCTGTAACTCTCAACGGTAGTTCAAATATCAACTGGTATGAAGTTGATGATCACATTGAGTTATCACCTATCGATAGTATCGTTGTAGAAGAATATATCTCTTTCCCTGATGGTATGACTGAGGTTCAGTATCGAACTGAGATCAGTTACGCTGAGTTAATGCCAATGGCAGAAAAAGGGCTTAATTGGCATTGGCTAACAGTTGAATATAGCTATTACGAGAATGACGTTTTAGTGAATACCAGCTCTGAAAGTTCCAATGTTTATGCTTTTGCTGATGGCGATGAAATTGCTGTTGCTAGTGATGATATCGTAGGGCAATGGGCAGTAAGCGCAGAACAAGGAGGAGTGCTATTAAATATGCAGATCAATGCTGACGGAACGGGCTCTTACATAGATATTTTGAATGATGAGCAAGATACGTTTAGTTGGCAGATCATTGATAGCAACTTAGTACTTAATCACAACAGTGATAATTCAACAGATACTCTCTACTTCACTAAAAATATTAACGTTGGTTACCAATTCTTAGACCAGGGTAATGATAGCGAGGGGGATTATGTTGATGCAGGCATGTTTGTTAAACGCAATGAAGTAGCCATTAATACAAGTAATTTTTCTGGTCGTCATCAATTTAGAGAGGGTCATGAAATTGATTCGCATTGGAGTGAAATCCAAATTTATGACGATGGTGAAATCTTCTTTACCTTTGGAACAAGTTCATATCAGGGAAGCTTTGTTAATAACCGCTATATTAGAAGGCTTTATGTAGATACTAGCTCTGGAGGTTGGGAAACAACTGACTTCTGTGATACTAGCTTAGATACGTGCTTCCTTTATGGTGAGTTTGTTTACAAGCTAATTGCTATTGATGGAGCCCGATATTTTGTCGAGCGTACTGTGGCGTTCGATGATAATGGCACTGGGGTGCTAGAAAAATTCTCTGCCAATCTATATGTACATGATTATGCTAGTTCAACAGCAGTTGATAAATTCTACGACTACAACTTATATAGCTTCACTTTATATGAGAGCGATGGCACAACATGGTCATTAAGTGAGCAGGATTATAATGAAGATAGTCAGACTTACGATTACTCACTGACGATTGGAGATCAAAGTATCACGGGTGTTCAATTGGTTGATGGTAAATTGTCATTTATTGAAAATGGCCAAGACACGCTGCTTGAGCTTATCAGTAACAATCGCACCGAACTCGTTTTCTGTAAGTATTTAGCAGGTAATAGTTGTCAGTCACAAGATCAAGTTTCCCTTTCTATGAGCAATTAAACGTGTAGTAAATTGTGCAATCTAAAACAGCCACATTTGTGGCTGTTTTTATTTTTTAGATTAAATATTCTAAAAGCCAAGTATAACGATCTTAAAATTATGCATTATGCCTTGCTGGTTTACATAAAAACGCAAAAATTCCCCGCTAATTGAATTAAAATCCTCGCCAACATTCTCAACGTAATAAGGCGAGATCGAAATGACTACATTAAACAACCAGAACCTTTTACAACTTCGTTTTGTAAGCCAAGCGCATATTGATGCAGTAAAGCCTTCGTTTGCTAACCTACCTGCTAATCCATACGCAGATGGTGAATTTCGTAAGCGTCGTTATTCAGTCATTAAAGTTGTTGATGGTGAATTAAAACTACAACCTACAAAAGCGTTCGTGCAAGATGACTCAATCAATACCTTTCAAGGTAATGTAGAGCGCACGTATGAGAACCTTGAAGATAGCTTATTAGCGACGGATGGCATGAAGCAAATCGTTAATCAGTTCCGCGATATGACAGGTATTAGCGATGATCGCGATATAGAAATTCATCAATTTAGAATGCTTGCGATCGACAGTGACACACCTGCTGCGCCAGAAGGTGTTCACCAAGATGGTTTTGATCACGTATGTGTATGTGGTGTATCACACGAAAACCTAGAAGGTGGTGAGCTACTTGTTTACGAACACCAACAAGCTGAACCATGTTTCAAAATGGAAATTAAAGACGGCATGTTCGCACTGATTAATGACCGTGAAGTATGGCACAACGCAACGCCAATGAATAAAGTAGACGCAAGCAAAGAAGGTTACCTTGATTGCTTCGTACTCACTGCTTAAGGGTAACTCATGAACTTAAAGCAATTACGTCGCCAATTCCCTGCACTTATGCAACAAGTTGCAGGACAGTCACCTATTTTCCTTGATGGCCCGGGCGGCTCTCAAGTGCCACAGTCAGTCTTAAGTGCTATGACTGCTTACTTGGGTTACTACAATTCAAACTTAGGTGGTGCATTTTTCTCAAGTGACAAAACAGTCGAGTTAATGGCAAATGCTCGCCAAGCTGCAGCTGATTTATTAAATGCCCCATCTAAAGAGCAAATCGTGTTTGGTGCAAACATGACAAGCTTAACGTTCAGCTTTAGCCGCGCTATCTCGCGTGATTGGACTAATGATGATGAAATCATCGTTACCAATGCAGATCATTTCTCAAACGTATCATCTTGGCAGCAAGCTGCTGAAGATAAAGGCGCAACAGTAAAAACGGCTCTTATCAACGAAGCTGATTGCAGCTTAGATATGGCACATTTTGAAAGCCTTTTATCAAGCAAAACAAAGCTTGTTGCAGTGACGTATGCGTCGAACACGACGGGTTCAATTAATGATATTAAACGCATTGTTGAGCTTGCTCATGCGGCTGGTGCGTTAGTTTATGTTGATGCCGTTCATTACGCACCTCATGAGCTGGTTGATGTACAAGCGCTTGATTGTGACTTTTTAGCGTGCTCTGCATACAAGTTCTTTGGTCCTCACCTTGGTATTGTTTATGGTAAACGTGAACACCTTGAAGGTTTCACACCATACAAAGTTGAGCCGGCAAAAGATGTTGCGCCAGGTCGCTGGGAAACGGGTACGCAAAGTTTTGAAGCGCTGGCTGGTTTAATTGCAGCTGTTGATTACATTGCTGCAATTAGTGAACTTGACGAAAGCCATTCACGCCGAGAAAAACTTGCGGCTGCATTTGCTATTACTAAACAACATGAAATGGCATTAAGTAAGCATTTCTTAACGCGTTTAGCTAATTATCCGCGTATAAAGTTATTCGGTATTGATGATTTAGATCGTTTAACTGAGCGTACACCGACTTTTGCCCTCACATTTGAAGGCATTGAGCCACGTATTGTGTCTGAGTTTTTAGGTAAGCAACATATTTGCGTGTGGGATGGTAATTTCTACGCTCAAGGCTTATGTAAGCAGCTCGGTGTATTAGAAACCGGCGGCGTAGTACGCATTGGTTGCATGCACTACAACACGATTGAAGAGCTTGATAAGGTTTTTGATTTATTTGATCAATTACTGGCAGGTTAAATCTGAGTTGTTAGTTTTAGTTAAGCTATAAGTTTTAAGCAGCCTGAGTGGGCTGCTTTTTTATTGCCATAAAAAAGCGCAACATCAAACGTTGCACTCCTTCTACTAATAGCTTTAGCTTAGCTTATTACCGCTTACCGCTTACCGCTTACCGCTTACCGCTTACCGCTTACCGCTTAGCATTAGGATTGTGGTTGGCCATAAATTTGTTCCGCGCGGTTGAATAAGACCCACGAGGTTAAAATATACTTATCATTTGAAACTGGCTTATTACCACGGTGAGTGTGGGTAAAGTAGCCTGGCGCTACGACCATAGTGCCTTGTTTTGGTGATATTTTTCGTTGTTGATAGTAAAACTCAGTTTCACCACCTTCTTCTACATCATTTAAATAGAACATAAATAACAGCACGCGATGTAGAGCTTCGTTGTGGCCAGCTTGCGGGTATACCTCGCTATGCCAATAAGGGTAGCCACCTTTATTGATATCGTATTTTTGTGCTTGAATTGGACCCATGCGGAAAATTTGCTGCACGAGTAATGGCAATTGTGGTTTGCCGACTTCTTCAAAGTTATCTTGTGTTAGGTCAACAGATTTGCCTGTTTGCGGATGGTAAACCTTTAAACCAAAGGCACCAATCATCATAAAAATATGTTCTTCAAGATATTTGAAGACGTAACCCGCAGTCGTTTGTTGAATATGCTTTAGTTGCTCAGCGTATTCAGGGTGATTATTAAGGTATAAATCGCGGCTGTCTTTTTTCGCTAGGTCAACTCCGCCTGAGGTAATGCCTTGTTTTAAATGCGGGCTTTGTTCAAATACCGTGATAAAGTTGTCGCAAAATTCTTTGCTGAGGGCGTTTTCGTATACGCGAATAAAGTCCGTCATGAGCTACCTTTAGTTTATATTTTTTATAGGGTTACTATGTTTACTGAAACTATCACACCACGCTTTAGCGAAACAGATGTGCTAGGGCACATCAACAATACCGTACTCCCTGTATGGTTTGAAGCCGCCCGAGCGCCTATTTTCAGGTTTTTTACGCCCGATTTAAACCCTTATGAGTGGAAACTGATCATTGCTAAAGTTGAAGTAAGCTTTGTAGGTGAGTTGTTTTATGGTCACGATGTCACAGTGAAAACCAGTGTTGAGCACGTTGGCTCTAGTTCATTTGTACTGCGCCAAGAGGCTTGGCAGCAAGATAACTGCTGTGCCGTTGGTAAAACGGTACTAGTACGTTACGACTTTGCAAATAAATGCTCGCAAAAACTTAATGAGCAAGAAAGGGCTGACCTCACAACGCATTTAATCGCAGAGGAATAAACCATTTTTTGCCGACATTTATGTGTGCTTGGGGTAAAATGCGCCTTCATTATTTTGACTGAATAATTTTGGGTTACACGCAATGCTGTTAATGATCGACAATTATGATTCGTTTACATACAACCTAGTGCAGTATTTTCAGCGCTTGGATCAAGATGTATTAGTTAAACGAAACGATGAGATCAGTATCGCAGAGATTAAACAACTTAACCCAGAGCACATCGTACTTTCACCTGGGCCATGTTCACCAAACGAAGCAGGCATTTCTTTGCAAGTGGTTGAACAATTAAAAGGCCAGTTACCTATTCTTGGTATTTGCTTAGGGCACCAAACTATTGCTCAAGCTCTAGGTGCCGATGTGATCCGTGCAAAGCAAGTGATGCATGGTAAAACCTCGTTAGTTAAGCATACCAATCAAGGTGTGTTTAACGGTTTGGCCAACCCGCTGACAGTATGTCGGTACCACTCTTTAGTGGTGGATAAACAAAGCTTGCCTAGTGACTTCACTATTACCGCATGGACAGAACAAAATTCTGATTTTGATGAAATTATGGGGATCATGCATAATGATTTAGCACTTGAAGGAGTGCAATTTCACCCCGAAGCAATTTTGACCCAACAAGGGCTTGAATTACTTGCTAACTTTTTAACTCGCTTCTAATCTTAGGCTAGTGAATTAACAAATATGACCGACAATACGCCTGTGCAAATGACCGAAGAAAACCGACAACAAAGGACTGCGATGGTGCTTAATGAGCGCGCGCACGATCTTTTGCTTGGTCACAGTTTTGCACAGCGCCAAATTGGTTTTATTCATACTTTAGAAATCGATTATGGCGAGTCAATGGAGCAGCGTACTTTATTAGAGGTTGAAGTTGCTGCCGAGAAAAAGCGTCAAAAGAGTAGTACAGCTCACCATAAATACCGTGCTCAGGCGAGCAAACAGTTACACCAAGTGATTGAAGCCGCCATGCAGAAGCAGCTTGAAGACATTGATACCGTGATTCACGAAACAATCGGCATCCAAGATAGCGTCCCTGCTATTTTAGATATTTTAGCTGTGCGCTCGGCCTCAGTGGGTCGACTCGAGCCCTTAGTTAAAGACTTAAGTTGGTTAGGCCGTGAGCTTGTCGCGTTTGTGAATTTACCTTTCTATCGTAAACAACGTAATAAACACACTTCAGTTCAAGTAGATAATCCATTATTAGCGTCGCGCTACATTGGTTTAGATAACTTAAAATTTGTCGTGCCAACCTTTGCGGTACGCCATTGGATGCCGCACAGTACAGAACCATTCCCGCTGTTAAAACGTCGACTTCGTGATAATTCAATGGCATGTGCTATCGCAGCACAAGAGATTGCGAAGCTTAATGGTGTAAATGAGGTGCACGCGTTTACTTTAGGTATGCTACTTGATGTGGGTAAGATAGCGCTAGTTCGCATATATCTTCGTATTTTCGAGTTAGTTTGGCAACGCCAAGTAACAAAAGCCCGTGATGAGCAAAAGAAAGACTTGCACACAGCTTTATTAGAACTAAAACCAGACCCTTTGTTTTTAAGCACCTTGCTAAACAAGCAGTCGATGAAGGTAACAGCGACCGTGATTGAGCAAATGGCCTTTAGGTATTTACCATTTAATGCGGTCATGCAGCAGTTAACGACGCCACTGGCTAAAAATGATGAGTATTTGCCACTTACCAAAGTGATTTTAAAAGCCCGTTGTTATGCCCAGTATTTAAGTTTAAATGAGCATCAACTGGTCGAAAGTGACGAAACTGAGCGTTGGTTTGCGCACTTCGATTTCAGTAAAGAAGAGCTTGATCAGCTAGCAAAATGCAATTTTGATCGCTTTCATATCCAAATTAATTAAAAAAATTGTTAATTTTTTTGCGACTATTCATTCACTGTTTATCAATCCGCAGCAACAAATTTTTTCTCTTTAGCCTCTGCTTGGCTCAGTAGCGGCACGCCTTTTTGTTCTATTTCGAGCGAAAAACAACCTTCAAATAGTTATTCACTATCCATGAAAAAATATCTCAAGCCCTTTATTTTCAAGGGCTACATGAAAGTTTTCTAAGAGACATGACGAAAATTTTCTGAAATAATGGATGAATGAAAATTGAACCAAAGAGTAATTTTGGTGATTTTGCGCTAAGCTCAATCGGCTAAGTAAAATGGCTTAGTTTAGCTTTAGGGCGCTACCTTACTCTGTGTGTGCTTACAATTATGAGGATATAAAATGACAGTCAATCGCGAATTATTTGATCAAGTAATGGTTCCTAACTATGCACCATCAAGTGTTATTCCAGTTCGAGGCGAAGGCTCTCGCGTATGGGACCAAGAAGGTCGCGAATTTATCGATTTTGCTGGTGGTATTGCTGTTAACTGTCTTGGCCATTGTCACCCGGCTCTTGTAAGTGCATTAAAAGAGCAAGGCGAAAAAATTTGGCACTTATCAAATGTAATGACGAATGAGCCAGCACTTCGTTTAGCTAAAAAGCTAACTGATGCAACGTTTGCAGAGAAAGTATATTTTGCAAACTCAGGTGCAGAAGCAAACGAAGCGGCACTTAAGCTAGCACGTCGTTTTGCACTGGATAATTACGGTGAGCAAAAGTCACAAATTATCTCATTCAATAAAGGCTTCCACGGCCGTACATTCTTCACTGTAACAGTAGGCGGTCAAGCTGCATACTCTGATGGTTTTGGTCCAAAACCGGGTGATATCGTGCACTGTGATTACAACGATTTAGCGGCCTTTGAAGCACTTATCTCAGACAATACCTGTGCGGTAATGATGGAGCCTCTGCAAGGTGAAGGCGGTATCATTTCTCCAACTGCTGAGTTTGTTGA
This sequence comes from Pseudoalteromonas sp. Hal040, assembly GCF_037162425.1. Classification (NCBI taxonomy): domain Bacteria; kingdom Pseudomonadati; phylum Pseudomonadota; class Gammaproteobacteria; order Alteromonadales; family Pseudoalteromonadaceae; genus Pseudoalteromonas; species Pseudoalteromonas sp. Hal040. The sequence continues at coordinate 92,092 of NZ_JARLUU010000001.1, forward strand.
AGGTGTACGTGCGCTATGTACTAAACACAATGCACTACTTATCTTTGATGAAGTGCAAACAGGTGTTGGTCGTACTGGTGAACTTTATGCTTACCAAGGTCTTAATGTAACTCCAGATATCTTAACAACGGCAAAAGCGTTAGGTGGTGGCTTCCCAATCGGTGCGATGATCACGACAACTGATATTGCTAAGCACTTAAAAGTCGGTACTCATGGTTCTACTTACGGCGGTAACCCACTTGCGTGTGCAGTAGCAGAAGCAGCATTCGACACAGTAAATACGCCAGACGTACTTAACGGTGTTAAAGAAAAGTCAGCATTATTCCGTGAGTTACTAACTGCGATTAACGAAAAGTACAATGTATTCACTGAAATCCGTGGCGAAGGTCTTTTAATTGGTGCAGTGGTGACTGAGCAATTCAAAGGTCGTGCAAAAGAATTCCTAGTTGCCGGTACTGAAGAAGGCGTTATGTCTTTAGTTGCTGGTGCTGATGTTGTTCGTTTCACACCGTCACTTGTTATTCCAGAAGCTGATATCCGCGAAGGTATGGCTCGTTTCGAAAAAGCAGTTGCAAAAGTCGTAAACGGCTAAGCGAAACTGTCATTTCAGGGCAAGCTAGGCTTGCCCTCATTTCTTAATTTACCGTTATTTATAAGGGAGCAAGCGGACTTATGATGATCCTTCGCCCAATCCAGCAAAGCGATTACCAAGCCTTAGTAAAGATTGCTGATGAATCAGGACATGGCTTTACGTCTTTGCCTAATAATGAAGAGTTATTACAAAAGAAAATCGATCACTCTGTCAGCTCATTCGCAAAAACAGCGCAGCAGCCAGGTGATGAAGGTTACTTGTTTGTTCTTGAAGATAGCGAAACGGGAGAAGTTGTAGGGACTTCAGGTATTGAAGCTGCCGTAGGTTTGGATGATGCTTTTTATCATTATCATTTAAGTAAAGCGATTCACTCATCTCGTACGCTAAACGTGTATAAAGCCGTTGATATTTTAACGCTGTGTAATGATTACACAGGTGCAACTGAGCTGTGCACTTTATTCTTAAAAGACGGCTACCGTAAAAACAATAACGGTAAATTGCTTTCAAAAGCGCGTTTTATGTTCATTAACCAACATAAAGAGCGTTTTGCTGAAACAGTGATTGCAGAAATGCGTGGTGTTTCAGATGAAAATGGCGAAAGCCCATTCTGGCAATGGCTCGAAGAACACTTTTTCTCGATGGACTTTCCGACGGCAGACTACTTAACGGGTATTGGTCAGAAAGTATTTATCGCTGAGTTAATGCCAAAATACCCAATTTACGTCAACTTACTAAGCAAAGACGCGCAAGCTGTGATTGGTCAAGTACATGACAATACACGCCCAGCGATTGAACTATTAAAGAGTGAAGGTTTTACTTTTAATGGTTATGTAGACATTTTTGATGCGGGTCCAACTGTTGAAGCTAAGGTCGATAATATCGCCACAGTGCGTAACGCAAGAACAGTAAAAGTTGAGATTGGTGAAAGCCAAGGCGACACCACGGTATTGTTAGCAAACGACAAGCTTGCTGATTTTAGAGCAACCGTGACTGAAGTGAGCCTTACGTGTGATGCCGATACCGTCACAATTTCAAGTGAACTTGCCAAGGCGCTTCACCTAGAAGCTGGCGATTCAGTTTCACTTGCAACACTATAAAATTCAGGAGACATATTAATGACTCATGCAGCGCAATTTATTAATGGTCAATGGCAAGCGGGCCTTGGTCATGATTTTCAATCTGTAAATCCAGCAAATAACGATGTGATCTGGCAAGCAAACACAGCAACCGCTGAGCAAGTAGACAGCGCCGTTGCTGCTGCACGTGAAGCGTTTTACAGCTGGGCTGATAAAACATTTGCAGAGCGTTTAGCGATTGTAAAAACATTCGCAGAAACGCTTAAAGAACACAGCGAAGAATTAGCGATTGCTATCGCACAAGAAACCGGTAAACCACTTTGGGAAACTCGTACTGAAGCGGGTGCGATGGTGGGTAAAATTGCTATCTCTGAAAAAGCATTTTTAGAACGTACTGGTGATGTTGAAAACCCTATGCCACAAGGTCGTGCGATGATCCGTCACAAGCCTCATGGCGTTGTCGCTGTGTTTGGTCCGTATAACTTCCCTGGTCACTTACCAAACGGGCACATTGTACCTGCACTTTTAGCTGGTAATACCGTGGTATTTAAACCGTCTGAGCTAACGCCAGCAGTTGCTGAGTTAACGTTAAAGTTATGGCAAAAGGCTGGTCTACCTGCGGGTGTTATCAACCTTGTGCAAGGTGAAGTTGAAACCGGTAAAGCGCTTGCATCTCACAAAGGTATCGACGGCTTATTCTTTACGGGTTCTTCTCGTACGGGTCATATTTTACATGAACAGTTTGCAGGTCAACCGGGTAAAATTTTAGCGTTGGAAATGGGCGGTAATAACCCGTTAATCGTTACTGATGTTACTGATACTAAAGCGGCTATCCACGATATTATCCAATCAGCGTTTATTTCTACTGGTCAACGTTGTACGTGTGCGCGTAAGTTGTTTTTACCTAAAGGTGAGCAAGGTGATGCCATCTTAGCGGGTCTTATTAAAGCAACTAAAGCAATTAAAGTGGGCGACTACGACGCAGAAGATCAACCTTTCATAGGGTCGATGATTTCTGCTACAGCGGCTGCAGGTATGGTTGCTGCACAAAAGCAACTTGTTGAGCTAGGTGCAGACGTACTTGTTGAGCTAACTCACAAAGAAAATACCGGCTTTGTAACACCGGGTATTTTAGAGTGTACAAACGTTGCGAACTTCCCAGATGAAGAGCACTTTGGACCACTGCTTAAAGTATTCCGTTTTACTGATTTTGATGCCGCTATTGATAAAGCAAATGACACTAGCTTTGGCTTGTCAGCAGGTTTATTAAGTGACAGCGCCGCTGATTATGATCACTTCTTACGTCGTATTCGCGCAGGTATCGTTAACTGGAACCGTCCTATTACGGGTGCATCAAGTGCTGCACCATTTGGTGGTATTGGCGCATCGGGTAACCACAGAGCAAGTGCCTACTATGCAGCTGACTATTGTGCATACCCAGTCGCTTCAGTTGAGCTTGAAAAAGTAGCGATGCCAGCGACATTGAGTCCAGGCTTAAAAATCGATTAATAATCGTAAATCATTACAAAAAGCAGCTTAGGCTGCTTTTTTTGTATGAGATGTCTAGCAAAGGTAGCAATTAAAAGCGCTTTCTGCTTAAATCTAAAGAGATAGTTTTTTATTAGGTGTGCAGTCGTATGGTTTTAGATAGGCAAGGGTACGATGATCTTGTCATGTATCTCACTCAAAATTTAGCGCTTTTTGAGAAGCCAGGTCAAATTAAACCAGGAGCTCCAACAGTGTTAGAGCTGATTGAAGACGTGATAGCAGAAAACGTCATGTTACTTTGCGAGCAACATACAGAGCTTAATACTGAACAACGTAGTCAAATAGTCCGCGAAGTCGACGGTATTGTTTACGACCTACAAGAAGTACTTAGTAGTGTCACGAATCACACTGTAACCGTTGAACAGCATGCTTTTATCGATGAGTTTGCCGGATTGGTGAAAAACTTATTCGACAGTGCTGTTGTAGAAAACGCCTAGTTTATAAAGCACCACACAATCTCTCGTCTTAAGCGAGCTGCTTAAAATAAGCGACTCGCTTTCCTCTAAAGCTCACCTCTTATCCCTTGCATCTGTGTGTGACTTGCTTACAATCAAGCAAAATAACTTTAAGAGATAAAACACATGCAAGCGAATGTAAAATGGGTAGAAGGTGATACGTTTATTGGCCTTTCAAATTCAGGTCACAATGTAGTTTTTGATGCAGGTAGCGATAGTGCAGCACCTAGCCCAATGGAAATGGTGTTAATGTCAGCAGGCTGTTGTTCATCTGTTGATGTTGTTAGCATTTTGAAAAAAGCGAAGCAGTCGTTTTCTGACGTACAAGTTAAGCTAACTGCTGAACGTGCAGAGTCAGCGCCTCGCGTGTTTACTAAGATTAACCTACACTTTGTGGTTACCGGTAACGATGTCTCTGAAAAGCACCTTGCTCGCGCTGTTCAACTGTCAGCTGAAAAGTATTGTTCTGTTGCCTTAATGCTTGATAAAACAGTAGAAATTACGCATAGTCATGAAGTTGTGCAAGAACAGGTAAAATAACGCTTTTTCCGAGCACAAATTTCGTATAAAATCCGCGAACTTTTATTTCTGCTGGTGCAGGTTTCACTCGTTTAAAGGTTGGTTTAGCATGAATAAACCCTTCGATAAAATTAAGCTTCATGGCTTTAATAACTTAACTAAGAGCTTAAGCTTTAGTATTTACGATATTTGTTACGCAAAGACTGAACAACAGCGTAAAGAATATATTGAATATATCGACGAACAGTATAGTGCTGATCGCCTTACCGATATTTTAGGTGAAGTTGTGGATATTATTGGTGCAAACATCTTGAATGTTTCTCGCCAAGATTATGATCCGCAAGGTGCCAGTGTAACAATCTTGATCTCAGAAGAGCCGATTGAGCAACAAACAACGTATGACGTTGATGAAGCGCCGGGTCCTCTTCCTGAAACAGTTGTAGCGCACTTAGATAAGAGCCACATCTGTGTTCACACATACCCAGAAGCACACCCTGATGATGGTATCTGTACATTCCGTGCTGATATCGAAGTATCAACGTGTGGCATTATCTCGCCATTAAAAGCGTTAAACTTCTTAATTCACAGCCTTGAGTCTGATGTTGTAACAATTGACTACCGCGTACGTGGTTTCACCCGTGATGTTGATGGTGTTAAGCACTATATCGACCATGCAATTAACTCAATTCAGAACTACATGACTGAAGATACTAAAGAAGCGTACCAAATGATGGACGTGAACGTGTATCAAGAGAACTTGTTCCACACGAAGATGATGTTAAAAGAAACAGACTTGAATACTTATTTATTCGGTGTTTCTACAGCGGATCTTTCTGAAGACGAAGAAGAAGAAATTCGTTCTAAGCTAACTCGTGAGATGCAAGAGATCTTCTACGGTCGTAACTTACCAGACACAGAGTAAGTTACTATAGCTTCAGAAAAACGGCGCGTAATGTAAGTTACGCGCCGTTTTTTTATGCCTCATTGACTGCATTCAGCTGTACTTATATGCTGATTAAAAGGCCAATTTAAGGATTGATATGTCAGTACCTCTCTCGCAGTCGGTATTTTTAGCAGAGCAAGTTCGTGAAAATGAAGGACCCGCTGCCAAGCGCTGTGGTATCAGTATGTATGAGCTTATGGAGCGAGCAGGGCAGGCTACTTACCAACAAGCTATCAGCTATTTTCCTAAAGCAAATACATTCGTTGTGTTAGCGGGCGTTGGTAACAATGCAGGTGATGGTTATGTTGTTGCTCGCTTAGCTAAACAAGCGGGTAAGCAGGTTAGAGTTATTGCTGCCATGCCCGATAAACCGCTCAAAGGGGATGCCCTCAATGCTCAGCAAGCTTGGCTCGACGCAGGGGGAGCAATAACAGCAGATATAAGCGTTATTGGGCAAGCAGACATCATTATTGATGGCTTACTTGGTACGGGTATTCAAAGCAAGGTGCGCGAGCCTTTTTCAACCTTAATTAAAGCTGCCAACGAAAGCCAAGTGCCGATAGTTGCTATCGACCTACCCTCAGGTATTCATGCAGACACAGGTGTCGTACAGGGAGTCGCAATTAAAGCTGCACTCACTGTGACTTTTGTGGGGATTAAACAAGGTTTAGTGACAGGGCAAGGGCGAGCACATGCAGGTAACCTAGAGTTTGCTGATTTAGGTATTGAAGATGCCTTTTTAAAACTGACATCACCCGCTGCAGAGCTTATCAACTATCAGACGCAGCCGAGGCTTCCTGAGCGCGATAATAACAGTTACAAAACCAGTCATGGAAAATTATTGTGTGTTGGTGGTAATGCTGGCACAGCAGGCGCAATTCGTTTAACCGCAGAGGCCGCTCTTCGCACTGGTGCGGGCATGGTCAAAGTGTATACCCATAGCAGTTCTATTTTGCCAGTGAGCATTGGACGACCTGAACTTATGGTTACCGATACAAATATAATTAGTGCGCTAGAGTGGGCGAGTTGTATTGCTATTGGTCCAGGGCTTGGTCAGGACGCTTGGTCCGAAACAACCTTTGAAATTGTCATGCAGTATTGTTTCACTAATAACAAGCCACTGATTATTGATGCCGACGCACTAAATTTAATAGCTCAGCATGCTTCATCATTCCTATTAGCGAATACCGTAATCACACCGCACCCCGGTGAGGCTGCAAGATTACTGAATTGCCGCACGGTTGATATTGAAGAAAATCGCTTTCATGCGGTAAAACAGCTTGCGCGCAGCTATTCCACTACTTGTGTACTCAAAGGCGCTGGTAGTTTAATTGCTAATAATAACCAAACATGGGTGTGTATTGATGGAAATCCTGCACTTGCGGTTGGCGGCAGTGGTGATGTATTAACAGGTATCATAGCGGCACTGATCGCACAGGGGCTTACTCCTCAGCAAGCAGCGTGTTTGGGCGTAACATTACATGCAAAAGCTGGGGATATTGCTGCAGAGCATGAAGGCGAAAGAGGCATGTTGCCGAGTGACTTGTTTGCGATAGTGAGGGAGTTGGTTAACTGAGCCGTCAGCCGTCAGCCGTCTGGTTCTGATAGCTGACAGCTTAAAACTGATAGCTAGAACTGCCACATACTGAAAGGTGAAAAACGTTGTGGATATGCCTATTCAACGTGCCAGTCATTGAAAAAGAAGTATGGCGGGGCTTGTGAGCTTAGCTATTAGTTTATTGTTCTATTAAATGGTACAAACGGCCTGTGTAAAGTGACTTGAATTCGCATGCTATCTTTCAATTCTTACTTCTCGAGCTTTATCTGTTTTTAACGCATTGATTTTTTGTGTTTTTATTTGTCTTTTCTTTTTTGGTTTTAAATTTAAATCTTCACGGTAACGCCGGTAAAGTTTTTGTAAATTATTGCTGGTTGTAAATTGACTTTTTTGGGATTGTCTACAAATATTAATCCGCAGTTTCAGAAAAGCTCGTTTCGTCATGTCTCGGGAATGTTTTATACACCTTATAAAATTGCCTCATACTGCTTCATTAAACTTCTGGGTGATGTTTGGAATGCACATTTCAACCCTCCAAAATTTAAGGATATAAATATGAATAAGCACCTACTTATTTCAGGAGTAGCCTCATGTTTTATGTCTGCAGTGGCATTTGCAGATGTTACAGCTATGACTGGAACTGTTCACTTACAACCCACAAATGGCAGTATTAATGGTTCGACAATCTCAGTATCGTCTGATCAAGTTGTATCTGGTGGAACGTTTGGAACTTACACTACGCAGCAAATGTATGATGATGGTTTTCGGACTGAAGATGGAAAATTTGCAATGCAAATGTTCAACTATGGCTCAGGCATAGGCGCATTTGATATTCGACCAAGACCGAGCAGTTATACAATCCTTAATGATGGTGGAGCATCATATGATGTGTATTGGGGATGGCAATATTGGTTAATTTACACAAATGATGCAATGCACGGCACTATTTTGGCTGTATGGGATCAGATGCCAGCTTCATTAACTTATTCATGTGATGATTATTGCCTTGTTTCAACTATCAGTGACCCGATAGGTATCGTTGATGAAGATATGGATCAAGACGGTATCCCTGATGCTGTGGACAATTGCCCTGAAGTTGCAAACCCTGATCAGCTAGATTTTGATCAGGATGGCCAAGGTGATGTATGTGATGCTGATGTTGACGGCGATGGTGTGAATAATGATCTTGATTATTGCCCTGATACTCCAGCTTCAGAGGAGGTAACTTATGAAGGATGTTCTGTTGAGCAACATATGGCTGCACAATGTGGAGAATCATCAGAGTTTGCTAATCATGGTAAATACGTCAGTTGTGTTGCAAAAGCGGCAGAAGAGCTTTTAGATCAAGCTTTAATCACCGAAGAGCAAAAAGACATGATTGTCAGTGAGGCTGCTAAATCAGATAAAGGTAAACCAAAGAAAGGTAAGTAGCTAAGAGCAGCTCTAGTTAAATAGAGTTAGAAATTTTAAATCAGACTGTGTTTCTATAATCGTAAAAAGCCCCTAAAAACATTTGTTTATAGGGGCTTTCTTTTGAAGGTGAGGTGCCTTCGGGTAATATCTTTAAATAAAGATCTTAACCAGGGGGATAATTACATCATGCCGCCCATACCACCCATGCCGCCCATGCCGCCCATATCAGGAGCACCCGCGTCATCTTTAGGGATTTCAGCAACCATTGCTTCAGTTGTGATCATTAGACCCGCGATTGAAGCTGCGTACTGTAGTGCAGAACGCGTTACTTTAGTTGGGTCTAAGATACCCATTTCGATCATGTCGTTGTACTCGCCAGATGCTGCGTTGTAACCGTAGTTACCTTCACCACCTTTTACTGTGTTAACAACAACTGATGCTTCGTCACCTGCGTTCGTTACGATTTGACGAAGTGGTGCTTCCATCGCACGAAGTGCAACTTTAATACCGTGGCTTTGGTCTTCGTTGTCGCCAACAAGCTCAGCAAGTTTGCTAGCTACGCGAACTAATGCAACACCACCACCCGGTACAACACCTTCTTCAACCGCCGCGCGAGTTGCGTGTAGCGCATCTTCAACGCGGTCTTTTTTCTCTTTCATTTCGATTTCAGTTGCTGCGCCAACTTTGATTACTGCAACACCGCCAGCTAGTTTAGCCATACGCTCTTGTAGTTTCTCTTTATCGTAGTCAGACGTTGCTTCTTCGATTTGTGCTTTGATTTGTGCAACACGGCCGTTGATGCCGTCTTCTTCACCTGCACCGTCGATGATTGTTGTGTCATCTTTAGTGATTACAACGCGCTTCGCTGTACCTAGGTCTTCAACTGTTGCTTTTTCTAGCTCTAAACCGATTTCTTCAGAAATAACGGTACCGCCAGTTAATACGGCGATGTCTTGTAGCATCGCTTTACGACGGTCACCAAAACCTGGAGCTTTAACTGCAGATACTTTAACGATGCCGCGCATGTTGTTTACTACAAGCGTTGCAAGCGCTTCGCCTTCAAGGTCTTCAGCAATGATAAGTAGAGGCTTGCTAGCTTTAGCTACGGCTTCTAATGTAGGTAGTAACTCACGAATGTTAGATACTTTTTTGTCTACAAGTAGAATGAATGGGTTGTCTAGCTCTACTGCGCCTTTTTCAGCGTTGTTGATGAAGTAAGGAGACAGATAACCACGGTCAAACTGCATACCTTCAACTACGTCTAGTTCGTTTTCTAACGACTGACCTTCTTCAACTGTGATTACGCCTGAATCACGGCCTACTTTTTCCATTGCTTCAGCAATGATGTTACCGATTTCGCTATCAGAGTTAGCAGAAATAGTACCTACTTGTGCAATTGCTTTAGCATCGGCACAAGGAACAGAAAGTGCTTTAAGTTCTTGAACAGCAGCGGTAACAGCTTTATCGATACCACGCTTAAGGTCCATTGGGTTCATACCCGCTGCAACTGCTTTTAAGCCTTCGTTTACGATAGCTTGCGCTAATACAGTTGCAGTTGTTGTACCGTCACCTGCAGCGTCATTCGCTTTCGACGCTACTTCTTTAACCATTTGTGCGCCCATGTTTTCGAACTTGTCTTCAAGCTCGATTTCTTTTGCTACAGATACACCGTCTTTAGTAATCACTGGAGCGCCGAATGATTTGTCTAATACAACGTTACGGCCTTTAGGACCTAAAGTTACTTTTACTGCGTTTGCTAAAATGTTTACGCCAGTTAGCATTTTGCCACGTGCGTCACCTGCAAAAAGTACTTCTTTTGCTGCCATGATTTAATTCCTCTTAAATTCTGTAAACGGGTTGCTAAATGAAAAGTAGGATTAGCCTACAATGCCTAGAATGTTATCTTCACGCATGATCAGGTACTCTTGACCTTCGATCTTTTCAACTTTTTCAACATAAGAGCCGAACAGCACAGTGTCACCGGCTTTTACTTCTAATGCTCTTACTTCACCGTTGTCTAAAACGCGGCCATTACCAACAGCGATAACTTCTCCGCGAGTTGATTTTTCAGCTGCAGAGCCAGTTAATACAATACCGCCAGCAGACTTAGTTTCTTCTTCTAGACGCTTAACGATGACGCGATCATGTAAAGGACGAATGTTCATTTATTTAGTTCTCCTAACAGTTTCTGAACAGTACAGAAAAAATCTTGTGTTATTGCAGGGGAGTGCTAAGCCACCCGTTGCGTTTCATTGCATTCATTAATGGGGGTGGCTTAAAAAAATCCAAGTACAAAAATTAAAAAATTTTAATCTTTTCGCTCAAATTCACCATCAATAGTTGTAGGTTGATGGTTTGGCTCTTCATGAGCGGCTGCTTTGCTATGATATTGGAAGTGTGCAGAGCCTTGATTTGCTTGCGTACTCATACGCACTGTCGCTTGGCTGGCAAGGCCTGCAGCTAGTTTGTTGCGGATTGCTGGCGTGAGTAATAAAAAGCCAAAAAAGTCAGTCATAATGCCCGGTGTCATTAATAAAACGCCGGCGATAATCACACATAAACCAGTAAATAATTCTTTTGCAGGCATTTGCCCTTGTGCCATTTGTAATTGCACGTTTTGAATCGCGCCCATGCCTTGCTGCTTCACTAATTTCGCACCGACAATCGCGGTCACAATCACAAGCGCTATGGTGGCAAAGCCGCCGATTACTTCACTCACTTGAATGAGTAACGCAATCTCCACAATCGGCACTAAAATAAATAACAAAAACAAAAATCTAAACATAACGCTCTCTAAAAAATGTCATTCTCTTTCGAGTCAGTGAAATATAAATAGGGGTGAGCAGGTCATTTTTCAAGGTGGAACCTAGGATCACCTTGCTCGCTACACATTATAGTTACTATCGGCTACTATGGTGCGACTCACGTAATCAAACAAAGGTTCCTTATGACTACGCATTTTCGACTTATTTTTACTACTTGTGCGAATGAGGCTGAAGCCCGTCAGTTGGCACAACATCTAGTTAAAGAAAAGCTAGCGGCTTGTGTGAACATTATGCCTACAATCGAATCTATTTACATGTGGGATGGCGAGATAACTCAAGCTACAGAAAGTAAGTTACTGATCAAAACAAAGTCAGAAAAAATGAATGAAGTGATCCAAACTATCAAGAAATTACATAGTTATGAGATACCAGAAATTCAGGTCGTTGATGTAGCAACAGGCAATTTAGCCTATTTTAATTGGATGGATGAGGTACTTAATTAATGCGATCGTTCCTTTTATTACTGTGCGCACTGTGGCTTGTGCCGGCCAGTGCAAGTAATAACAATTTACTTGGAAATCTATTACAACCTGCTGAGCAAACATTTCTGCCAGTTGATCAGGCATTTGTTTTTGATTTTGACCAGCAAGGCAAAACGTTATTTATCGGCTGGGATATAGCGCCTGATTATTACCTCTATAAAAAGAAAGTCGAAATAATTGCTAAAGGCGCTGATATTGAAATCCCAGATCTTGGCAAAGGGCAAATCATAGAGGATGAGTTTTTTGGCAAAACCGAGGTCTTCTTTAACTCATTGAGTGTGGTGACTAAGCTCAGTAATGTGACGGAAGGGGCGGTTGTTAAAGTGCGTTTTCAAGGCTGTGCTGAAGCTGGACTTTGTTATCCGCCAGAAGTTAGAACCATTCCTTTATCTGTCATTGCTGGCGAGCAAGTTTCACAAACCGCGTCAGCGGGGAATGCGCTAGCGGCATTAACACAAGCAGCTGATACCAATGAGGCATCAACAAACGTTTCTCAAGAAGTAGCAAAACCAGCTGGTGAGCAGTCATATACCGATAAACTGGCATCGCAGGGCTTATTGACCAACCTAGTAATCTTCTTTTTAGTGGGTATTGGTCTGGCTTTTACGCCTTGCGTATTTCCAATGTTTCCGATTTTGTCGAGCCTTATAGCGGGTCAGCAGAACTTATCGACTAAAAAAGCGTTTTCGCTGTCGTTTGTTTATGTGCAAGGGATGGCCGTTACCTATGCTGCACTGGGCTTAGTAGTTGCATCATTAGGTGGTCAAGTACAAGGGTACTTGCAGCACCCAACGGTGTTAATTAGCTTTAGTATTTTGTTTGTATTGCTGGCGATGTCGATGTTTGGCTGGTACGAAATTAAGCTGCCTAGCGGCATGATGAATAAGCTTACTCAGGTAAGTAACCAGCAAAAAGGCGGTAACTATGTTGGCGTATTTATGATGGGTGTGTTGTCTGGTTTGATTGCGTCACCTTGTACAACAGCGCCATTGTCTGCTGCTTTACTCTATGTAGCCCAAAGTGGTGACTACCTGGTCGGTGGTTTAACACTTTATGTACTCAGTTTAGGCATGGGCTTACCGCTATTATTACTGGGGACTTCTGGCGGTAAATTACTACCCAAAGCCGGTGGTTGGATGGAGCAAGTGAAAACGTTATTCGGCTTCATCATGCTGGTCGTTCCGCTAATTCTGCTTGAGCGTATTGTTGATATTGAAATCATTTGGTTAATGGCTGGTTTATTAGCACTTGCGACCGCACTTTATTTACACCATTGGCAAAGTGCGCAATCACAAGGCAAGCTAAAAACAGCACTCTGGTTTGCTGCAACCTTACTGGTTGTGACGGGGGCGAGCCTAACGAAAAATTATTTTTGGCCGAGTAAAGCGGTGGTTGCCGAAGCCGCAGTACAAACACATGGTTTTAAACAAGTTGCTAATTTAAGTGAATTGAAAGACGAAATTGCAGCTGCAAGTAGCGAAGGGCGCTTAGTGATGGTCGACTTATACGCAGACTGGTGCGTCGCGTGTAAAGAGTTTGAACACTACACTTTTCCTGATACGAATGTTCAAGCACAGTTTACTCACTTTGAGTTAATCCAAATCGATTTAACCGAAAGTGATGCAAAAACAATTGAGCTAATGGAAGAGTTCACAGTCTTTGGTTTACCGAGCATTCTGTTCTTTGATACCCAAGGTAATGAGCTTTTAGAGCAACGTGTAACAGGCTTTTTAAATGCCAAAGACTTTGCTGAGCATTTAGCAAAAGTACGAAATAGCGCTAAATAAACGCAAACGTGCAAGAAAATAGCGAAACGCCACTCATCTGAGTGGCGTTTTTTGTTTCTGTCTCGTAAAAAATGGTGGTTTTCAATGAAAAGTCGTAATTTCACTTGGTAAAGTTCAATTTATCAGCAGGAAAATGCTCAGAATGACCCTGTTGTGTGCCTTGCTGTGCCTGCCTTTACCACGAATAGGTAGTGATTAGACCAGTATTTTGCTGCTATTTACGTCGAAATATCTATAATAGGTGGTTAACGTGAGAAATAGTTGCTATTTTACATCAACACGCTTAGGTTAAGCGTGGGTTTATGGTGAATATGGTTAAACTGCTTACTTATAGGATATATCGCGTATTATGGCTGCAAAATTCAAACTTTTAGTTCTAAATGGGCCAAATTTAAACATGCTTGGCAAGCGTGAACCAGAAAAGTACGGTACTCAATCTCTTGATGAGATTATAGCCGAACTTAGTCAGGTTGCTGCGGGTCACAATGTTGAATTAACGCATTTCCAAAGTAACAGTGAAGCAGCATTAATAGAACGTATTCACGATGCATGGCAAGTGGTTGATGCAATTATTATTAACCCTGCTGCATTTACGCATACTAGCGTAGCCTTACGGGATGCATTGCTTAGTGTAAACATTCCCTTTTACGAGGTGCATTTAACTAATGTGCATGCTCGCGAAGCATTCCGCCATCATTCGTATTTTTCGGATGTGGCACAAGGCGTCATTATTGGATTAGGAGCAATGGGTTATAAGGTGGCACTTGAAGCTGCTGTTAGCCGGTTGCAAAACACACATTAATTTTTAAATAACTAACAGGCGGGTCGATCAATGGATATTCGCAAGATCAAAAAACTTATCGAACTAGTAGAAGAATCTGGTATTGCTGAATTAGAAATCACTGAAGGTGAAGAATCAGTACGCATCAATCGTAGCAACATGGCTGCAGCACCTGCAATGCAGTATGCGCCGCAACATTTTGCAGCACCTGCTCCAGCGGCGGCACCAGCTCCAGTGGCTGAAGCACCAGCAGCAGACGCAGCGCCAGCAGCACCAACAGGTCACCAAGTTAAATCACCTATGGTTGGTTCATTCTACTCAGCAGCTTCTCCTGAAGCAGCGCCTTATGTAGAAGTAGGTTCAAAAGTAAATGTTGGCGACACGTTATGTATCGTTGAAGCAATGAAGATGATGAACCAAATCGAATCTGATAAAGCAGGCACAGTAAAAGCTATCTTAGTTGAAAATGGCGAGCCAGTAGAATTCGATCAACCTTTATTCATCATTGAATAATAGCGCAACAAAAGGCCAACTCTATGTTAGATAAAGTAGTCATTGCAAACCGAGGTGAAATTGCACTTCGCGTACTGCGCGCCTGCAAAGAGCTTGGGATCAAAACTGTTGCTGTGCATTCAACGGCAGACCGTGATCTTAAGCACGTGTTACTGGCAGATGAAACAATTTGTATTGGTAAACCAGCTGCAAGCGAAAGTTACCTAGATATCCCGCGCATTATTGCAGCGGCAGAAGTAACAGACGCGGTTGCTATTCACCCAGGTTATGGTTTCCTTTCGGAAAATGCAGACTTTGCTGATCAAGTTGAGCAAAGCGGCTTTGTATTTATCGGTCCTAAAGGCGACACAATTCGTCTAATGGGTGATAAAGTTTCTGCAATCGAAGCGATGCGTAAAGCGGGTGTACCATGTGTACCAGGTTCTGACGGCCCATTAACCGCAGACAACGAGCGCAATATTCAAATCGCTAAGCGTATTGGTTACCCTGTAATCATTAAAGCAGCAGGCGGCGGCGGTGGTCGTGGTATGCGTGTTGTGCGCGGCGAAAAAGAATTAGTAGATTCAATTGCACTAACGCAACAAGAAGCGAAGCAATTCTTCGGTAACGGTATGGTTTACATGGAAAAATTCCTTGAAAACCCACGTCATATCGAAGTTCAAGTACTTGCTGACGGTCAAGGCAATGCAGTTCACTTAGGTGAGCGTGATTGTTCTATGCAACGTCGTCACCAAAAAGTAGTTGAAGAAGCACCAGCACCAGGTATTACAGCTGAAATGCGTAAGTTTATCGGTGACCGTTGTACTCGTGCGTGTATCGAAATCGGTTATCGCGGTGCAGGTACGTTCGAATTCTTATACGAAAACGGCGAGTTCTATTTCATCGAAATGAATACCCGTATTCAGGTTGAGCACCCAGTAACAGAAATGGTTACTGGCGTTGACTTAATCAAAGAACAGCTAAAAATTGCTGCTGGCCAGCCATTATCATTCACACAAGAAGATGTGGTTATTCGTGGTCATGCAATTGAGTGCCGTATTAATGCGGAAGACCCAGAAACATTCATTCCTTCACCAGGTAAAATCACGCGATTCCACCCTGCTGGCGGCTTAGGTATTCGTTGGGACAGCCACATCTATGCAGATTACACAGTACCACCTCATTACGATTCAATGATTGGTAAGCTGATCTGTTACGGTGAGAACCGTGATGTAGCGATTGCTCGTTCACGCAATGCGTTAAATGAATTAGTTATTGATGGCATCAAGACCAATACACCACTGCACAAGAAAATCTTGGCAGATGAAAACTTCCAAAACGGTGGTACAAACATCCACTACCTTGAGAAGAAACTAGGTCTGTAAACAAAATTCTGTTTAAGCTAAAAAGCCGGCAACTTTGCCGGCTTTTTTTTGTCAAATTAGGCATAAGAGCGATTCTCGCCTTACAAAAATATTCTGGTATGATTAACAAAGTAATGTTTTTTCGTTTTTCATGAGGTAATAATGACCGACAGTGTTGGTTTTCCACTCGCTGATGAAGCAGCAACGGTTAATATGGGTAAGCAACTTGCCGCATTAATGGAGCAAGGAGCTGTTATTTATTTACACGGTGACTTAGGTGCCGGTAAAACGACATTAACCCGTGGTATCGTGCAAGGTTTCGGTCATCAAGGTAAGGTTAAGAGTCCAACTTATACACTGGTTGAACCTTACCAATTAGCTAAAGCTGATGTTTATCACTTTGATTTGTATCGCTTAGGTGATCCTGAAGAACTTGAATATATGGGTATTCGCGACTATTTTTCACCACAGGCTATTTGTGTTGTGGAATGGCCAGAAAAAGGCGGCGAATTTATCCCAACACCGGATCTTGATATCACCCTACGCTATGAAGGCGAAGCGCGTGCGATTACTATTAACAGCTTAACTGACCGCGGTCAGGCAATTGTTAAGCAACTTAAGAGCGCGCAAGAATAAACTAATAAAAATAAAGGTGTACGAGTAAAAATGGGTCGTTGTACGTTTAAACTATTAACTATTTTAATGTTTTTGGTTGTGAGCCAGATTGTGCTCGCACAAAATACGATTAATAGCGTACGTGTTTGGCCCTCACCAGATAGCACCCGTGTGGTCTTTGATTTAAACGATAAACCTGATTTTAGCTATTTCATGCTGAAGAACCCAGCCCGTTTAGTGATTGACTTAAAAGATACTGATAAGCTTGATAGCTTGCCTGATATCCCTAAAAAGCATCAGATACTTTCAAAACTGCGTTACTCAAAACCAAAAGATAGTAAAAGTGTACGGTTTGTTTTTGAATTAGCGCGAGCCACTAAACCAGTGGTGTTTGCCTTATTGCCTACCGATCCTTACAAACACCGTTTAGTCGTTGACCTTGTAGACAAAACACCGAAAGCTGAGCCTGTGGCTGCAACGAATACCAGTGTTAAAAAGCGTGAGCTACAGCAAGAGCGTGATATCGTTATTGCGATTGATGCGGGTCACGGTGGTGAAGATCCTGGCTCAATTGGCCCATCGGGCACTTACGAAAAAGATATCACGCTACAAATAGCCAAGCGCTTAGAACGAATGATAGATGCTGAAAAGGGCATGATTTCGCGCATGGTGCGCCGCAGTGATTACTTTGTAAACTTGAATACGCGCACCAGTATTGCGAGAGAGAAAAAAGCAGACTTTTTTGTCTCGATCCATGCAGATGCGTTTACCAGCCCGCAGCCAAACGGGGCCTCTGTGTGGGTGTTATCGCTTCGTCGTGCTAACTCAGAAATCGGTAAATGGATCGAGGATAAAGAAAAACACTCCGAGCTTTTAGGTGGTGCAGCTGGGGTATTAAAAGATACTGCGAGTGAAAAATATTTAGCTCAAGCGCTATTAGATATGTCGATGGACCACTCAATGAAAACGGGCTTTAGTGTCGCAGAAGAAGTGGTGAGTGAATTAAAAAAAGTAGCCAAACTACATAAAAAAGTGCCGCAGGCAGCCAGTCTTGCTGTATTAAAATCGCCAGATATCCCGTCTATTTTGGTCGAAACCGGCTTTATTTCTAATCCGCGTGAAGAGCGATTATTAAAAACAGCGCAGCATCAAGAGCGCTTAGCTAAAGCAATTTTCACATCAATTAAAAGTTATTATCTGCAAAATCCACCGGATGATTCGTTATTTGCGAAATTAAAATCGCAATTTCCGACTAAACACAAAGTACGTCCGGGCGAGTCGTTAAGTATTTTGGCAAACAGATACAACACCTCGGTTAGTAAATTAAAAACTGCTAATAACTTAAAATCGAATACTTTGTTTATTGGTCAAGAGCTTGATATCCCCCAAAGCTAGTCAATTTTCGTGTTAGGAACACTATGAGCATAGAAATACTACCCGCGCGATTGGCGAACCAAATTGCTGCCGGTGAAGTGGTTGAACGTCCTGCTTCCGTTGTTAAAGAACTCGTTGAAAACAGTTTAGATGCAGGCGCTACGCGTATACAAATTGATATTGAACGTGGTGGCCATAAGCTAATTCGTATTCGCGACAATGGCTCAGGCATTAATAAAGATGAACTGACCTTAGCGTTATCGCGCCATGCGACGAGTAAACTAAAATCTCTTGATGACTTAGAGAATATTTGCTCGCTGGGTTTTCGTGGTGAAGCGTTAGCTTCAATTAGTTCTGTTTCTCGCTTAACCTTGAGCTCAAAACCACAACAACAAGAAGCAGCATGGCAAGCATTTGCAGAAGGCCGTGACATGGCGGTACAGGTTAAGCCAACTGCACACCCTGACGGCACCACCATTGAGGTAAAGGATCTATTTTTTAATACTCCTGCACGCCGTAAGTTTCTTCGTACCGAGAAAACCGAGTTTTCACATATTGATGAGCTTATTAAGCGGATCGCGCTGAGTCGCTTTGATGTGTCTATAACGCTAACGCATAACGGCAAGGTCGTGCGTCAATACCGTGCTAAGCCAAACCCAGAGCAAGCGATAAGTCGTGTTGCACAAGTGGCGGGTAAAGCATTTAGTGAGCAGGGGCTGCATATTCAATCAGGTGAGGCTGGTTTGATGCTGCGAGGTTGGGTATTACCCGTGGGCTCAGCAAATAGCACACAATATACCTACGTGAATAATCGCATGATGCGCGATAAACTTATTTTGCATGCTATTCGCCAAGCCTTTGAAGAAGTCGCAGGCTCAGAAGAGCTGCCCGGTTTTGTTATTTATATTGATATTGACCCTCGTCAGGTCGATGTAAACGTGCACCCGGCTAAACATGAAGTGCGTTTTCATCAAGGCCGTTTAGTGCATGACTTTATTTTGCAGGCAATAAAACAAGTTGTGGTGCCACTTCAGCATGAGGCCAGTTTTGCAGAGCACAATGACACTGCTTTTCAGCATGTTCCGCTGAATGAGACACTCCAAAGCAACACGCAGCCAAGTTTTATTCAATCAGCGCCAACAGAGCAGTATGATTATCCGAAATCTGAATTACAGCCAACACGTTCAGCGAGTTATTCAGGGGCAACAGGAGCAGGGCGCTCTGGCGGTGGGTTTAGTGGCGACAGCCAAGGACGCAGTAAAACATCGCATCAAGATGTAAATGCTTTTTATCAAGGGATCAGTGAGCAACATGCTGCGCATTTTGACCAAGTACGCCCAGAGCCAAGCATTGCAGCACCTGTTGTTGAGCAAGCTAAGCTTGCAAAACTCATCCACGTACGTGAAGGCGAGTGCGTATTTAGCGAAGACCATCAACTCTTTGCAGCGCACTTTAAGCATGCATTAGCACTCGACTGGCAAGCCCAAGTAGAACAAGCGGGCAGCCTTGATGGCAAAGCTCTATTGTTACCCGTGCGAGTAAATGCAAGCGCTGATGATATTAGCGCGCTAAATACTCAGCAGTCTTGGTTTACCTTACTTGGTTTTGATTTAGTAATAGAAAAACAGTTTGTGATGGTGAAGAAGCTTCCGCCTTGCGTGTATTTACTTGATGTAAGTGATGCTATTGAGCGGCTTATTACTGGCTGTAAAGCTTCTCCAAGTTCACTCGATGAATGGCTAGCTTGGTTAGCTCAGCAAATACCCGCACGTTATTACGCAAGTCAGGCCTTTATGGAGCAAGTGGCTCGGTTAGAAAATAATCCACAAACTATGCAACGTTTACGTCAAAAAGCGGTTAAAATAGAACTATCTCAGTTTTTAAATTAAGCAAGGTATTTAGGCTTGAATAACTTACCCGTCATTTTTTTAATGGGACCAACCGCTGCAGGGAAAACAGACTTAGCAATTTCGCTGTGTGATCATTTAAACACAGAAATAATCAGTGTTGATTCAGCATTAGTCTATAAAGATATGGACATCGGCACGGCAAAACCAAATGCCGAAGAGCTTGCTCGTGCGCCGCATCACTTGATTGATATTATTGACCCAGCAGAAAGTTATTCAGTGGCGGATTTTCGCCGTGATGCAATTGAAAAGATTGATCTATTTCATAAGCAAGGTAAAGTACCTGTATTGGTTGGCGGTACAATGATGTATTTTAAGTCGCTTATTGATGGCTTATCACCGCTACCAGAGGCATCACCTGAAGTACGTGCTGAACTCGAAAAGGAAGCAAAGCAGTTTGGCTGGCCACATTTGCATAAAGAACTTGTGAAAATCGATCCAGATGCAGCGAAAAAAATGAGCGAAAATGATTCGCAACGTATTAATCGCGCATTAGAAGTGTATCGTATAACAGGTAAAACAATGACTGAGCTGCAAAAACAAAAGCAGCCTGAGCTTCCTTATACTTTCTATCAATTTGCCATTGCGCCTGATGATCGCAGTGAATTACATCAGCGAATTGAGAAAAGGTTTAAAATAATGCTCGATCAGGGGTTTGAAAATGAAGTTTCATCCCTATATAAACGTAAGGATTTACACCCTGACCTACCTTCGATTCGTTGTGTGGGTTATAGACAAATGTGGGATTACATTGCTGGCGAAATTGACTATGATGAGATGGTCTTTCGTGGTATTGCAGCCACACGGCAGTTAGCCAAGCGACAACTGACTTGGTTAAGAGGTTGGCCTGAAGTAACTTGGTTGACCACGGGTGATGAAGAAAACTTGCAACGTGTAGTAAGTTCGCTAAGCTAGTAGTAGCTGGAAGTTTTTTAGCTTTGTTAAATTAGTTCAGCTACTTAATTATAATAACACCTAGAACGAAGGAAAATAACATGGCAAAAGGCCAGTCGTTACAAGACCCATTTTTAAATGCGTTACGTCGTGAGCGCATTCCAGTATCAATCTTTTTGGTTAATGGCATTAAATTACAGGGTAAAATCCAGTCATTTGACCAATTTGTTATTTTACTTGAAAACACCGTAAATCAAATGGTGTATAAACACGCTATTTCAACTGTTGTTCCAGCGCGTTCTGTTAACTTCCAAGGCGTTCAAGGAAGTGATGATTCAGAAGAGCAAGAAACTGGAAATTTTTAAACTTAGGAGCGTAATGCTTGTTTGACCGTTATGAAGCCGGCGAACAGGCAGTTTTAGTTCATATCGACTTACCTAAAGAGGGGGATCGCGAAGATCTTCACGAATTAGAGTTGTTGGTATCTTCTGCTGGTGTTAGTAGTTTGGCGATTGTGCAAGGCAGTCGTCAAGCACCGCATCCGAAACTTTTCGTCGGTACCGGAAAAGCAGAAGAAATCGCTGAAACTGTCAAAATCCACAATGCAGATGTCATCATTTTCAACCATCAACTTAGCCCGTCACAGGAACGCAATTTAGAGCGCGTTTGTCAGTGCCGTGTTCTTGATCGTACGAGTTTGATCCTTGATATTTTTGCGCGGCGAGCGCGTACTCACGAAGGTAAGCTTCAGGTTGAGTTAGCTCAGTTACGCCATATTTCTACTCGCCTGATCCGTGGTTGGACCCACCTTGAAAGACAAAAAGGGGGGATAGGTTTACGTGGTCCGGGTGAAACCCAGCTCGAAACCGATAGACGATTGCTACGTGCAAGAATTAAAAATATTCGTGCTCGTTTAGATAAAGTTGCTGTTCAACGTGAGCAGGGACGACGTGCGCGTACGCGAAATGAAATACCCACTGTGTCACTGGTTGGTTACACCAATGCGGGTAAATCAACGTTATTTAACCGTATTACAGATTCTGATGTGTACGCAGCAGATCAGTTATTCGCAACGCTTGATCCAACCTTACGTAAGTTGGATATAGGTGATATTGGGCCAGTTATTTTAGCTGACACGGTAGGTTTTATTCGTCACTTACCTCATGACCTTGTCGCAGCATTCAAAGCAACCTTAACGGAAACCCGCGAAGCGGATTTACAGTTACACGTTATCGATGTGGCAGACCCACGTCGAAAAGAAAATATTGAGCAAGTACAGTCTGTTTTAAAAGAGATAGAAGCAGATGAAGTGCCGCAATTATTGGTTTATAACAAAATTGATGCACTCGATGACGTTGCGCCACGTATAGATAGAAATGACGAAGGCCAACCAGTACGGGTGTGGTTATCGGCACGAACAGGTGTTGGTTGTGAGCTGCTGAGTGAGGCAATTAACGAGTTACTTGCTAAGAAAATGTTTGCTGACGATCTAAAATTACCACCTCAGCATGGTCGTATTCGTGCAGCACTGTTTAACTTAAACGCAGTTCATCAAGAGAGTTTTGATGAGCAAGGGAACTGGTTACTATCGGTACGCTTGCCAATGGCAGAATGGAATCGCTTGAAAAAAGAGATGGGACAGGATCTCAACTCTTTCATAGCGACTAACTAAAAATCACCAGCATTTGTCTTTTTTAGTATGAGAAATGCTGTAGATTTGATAGATTTAACCTAATTCATTTAGATAACAATGGAGTATAGCTATGGCCTGGAATGAACCGGGTAATAATGGCAATGATAAAGATCCGTGGAATAATAAAGGCGGAAAAGATCAAGGCCCACCTGATTTAGACGAGGTAATGCGTAAGTTCGGCAACAAGTTTGGCGGTTTATTTGGTGGTAATAAGCCAGGTAAAAGCGGCGGCGGACTTGGTGGCGCAGGCATTTCTTTCATCCTTATTATTGCCGTCATCGTATGGGCATTAAGTGGTATTTACACGGTAAAAGAAGCTGAGCGCGGTATTGTTTTACAATTTGGACAATACAATCGCATTGCAGAACCTGGCTTACGTTGGAAAATGACCTTCATTGAACGTGTGATCCCGGTTGATATCGAAGCGGTTCGCTCGTTATCTGCTAAAGGCTTCATGCTGACAGAAGACGAAAACGTGGTAAATGTAGAGTTTGAAGTACAGTACCGTGTTATCGACCCACATCTTTACAAGTTCAGCGTTACTGATGCTGATCACAGCTTACAACAAGCCCTTGATAGTGCGCTTCGTTATGTTATTGGTCATGTGAAAATGGACCAAGTACTAACAACTGGTCGTGAGTTAGTGCGTCAACAAACATGGGATGAGCTAAACAAAATTATCGAGCCTTACAATCTAGGTATTATTGTAAGCGATGTGAACTTTAAAGATTCACGTCCGCCGGGCGAAGTAAAAGACGCATTTGATGATGCAATTGCTGCACAAGAAGATGAAGAGCGTTTCATCCGTGAAGCAGAGGCCTATGCTCGTGAAATTGAACCTCGTGCTCGTGGTCAAGTAACCCGTATGACACAAGAAGCAGAAGCGTATCGTGAACGTATTACATTAGAAGCACAAGGTGAAGTGGCACGTTTTGAAAAGCTATTACCTGAGTACCAAGCTGCGAAAGAAGTAACTCGTAAGCGTCTTTACATTGATGCGATGGAAGAAGTGCTAGGTAACACCTCTAAAGTGTTAGTTGATGTTGAAGGCGGTAATAACATGATGTATTTACCACTTGATAAAATCATGGAAAAGCAAGGCACAGCAACACGTGTTGCACTACCAAGCTCAAGTGATATTCAAGATCTTCGCAATAAGCTAAACACATCACGTAACAGCACGGTAAATTCAAGCAATGACCGTTTCGCAACTGACCGTTTTAATGAGGGGAGATAAGCAAGATGAAAAATTTTAGTTTAGTAATACTTGCCCTTGCAGTTGTGCTGTCTTTCTCAGCGATTTTTGTCGTGCAAGAAGGCGAGAAAGCAATCGTACTGTTATTCAGCAAAGTTGAAAAAGACAGTGATGATAAGGCTGTAGTGTATGGTCCTGGCTTACATCTAAAAGTGCCTTTCTTTAGCCAAGTACGTCGTTTAGATGCACGTATTCAAACGCTAGATGGTGCACCTGACCGTTTCGTAACAAGTGAGAAAAAAGACTTAATCGTTGATTCTTATGTGAAGTGGCGCATTAATGACTTTAGTGCATTCTACCTTCGTGCTCGTGGTGATAAGCAATACGCTGAAACACTCCTTAAGCAAAAGGTAAACAATGGTCTACGTACTAACTTCGGTTCTCGTACTATCAGAGAGATTGTTTCTGGTGAGCGTAGTGAGCTGATGGAAGAAGCATTAGTTCAAGCGTCTGAAAGTGCGCAAGAGCTAGGTATTGAAGTACTTGATGTACGTGTTAAGCAAATTAACTTACCGCAAGAGGTGAGTAGCTCAATCTTCCAACGTATGCGCGCTGAGCGTACTGCGGTAGCAAAAGAGCACCGCTCTGAAGGTCAAGAAAAAGCTGAAACAATTCGTGCAGAAGTCGACCGCCGTGTAACAGTAATGCTTGCAGACGCTGAGCGTAATGCGCGTACTGTTCGTGGTCAAGGTGATGCCGATGCTGCCGCTATCTATGCTAACGCTTACAGCAAAGACGCAGAGTTTTTCGGTTTCGTGCGTAGCCTAGAGGCTTACAAAAACACTTTTAAAAATAAGCAAGACGTGATGGTGATTTCACCTGATAGCGACTTCTTTAATTATATGAAAGGTACAAAAGCACAATAATTACTATTTGTGTGATGAAAAGCCCTGCAGCTTGTAGGGCTTTTTTTGTTTCTGCACGTGATTAATTTTTATCCTTAGCTAGTTTATAAACCTCTGTTCTGCATGCGGTTGTTTGATTAATTGAGATGATAAAAATTCAGGCGCAGAAAAAATAAGCTAAACGGGGTGATCTTTCACCTCGTTTTCTGATAAAATCTCGTCCTAATTTTTTCTAAGTGAATTTGCAATGGGTAAAAACGTTGTTGTACTAGGCACCCAATGGGGTGACGAAGGTAAGGGTAAGGTAGTTGACCTCCTTACAGACAAAGCATCTTTAGTAGTTCGTTATCAAGGTGGTCATAACGCAGGCCATACTCTGGTAATCAACGGTGAAAAGACGGTTTTACACCTTATTCCATCGGGTGTATTACGTGACAATGTTAAGTGTGTGATCGGTAATGGTGTTGTTTTATCACCAGAAGCATTAATGAAAGAAATCGGCATGCTAGAAGAGCGTGGCGTACCAGTACGTGAGCGCTTATTAATCAGCGAAGCATGTCCATTAATTTTACCTTTCCACATTGCATTAGATTTAGCCCGTGAAAAAGCACGTGGCGATAAGCCAATTGGTACTACAGGTCGTGGTATCGGTCCAGCTTATGAAGACAAAGTAGCACGTCGTGGTTTACGTGTAGGTGATTTATTCAACCCTGAACAGTTTGCTAGCAAGCTTAAAGAAGTATTGGAATACCATAACTTCACGTTAGAGCATTACTACAAAGTTGAGCCAGTTGACTTCCAAAAGACATTTGACGATGCAATGGCTATCGCAGATATCTTAAAAGCAATGGTTGTTGATGTTACTGAGCTACTTGATCAAACGCGTTTAGCGGGCGACCATATCTTATTCGAAGGTGCGCAAGGTACATTACTTGACATCGACCACGGTACTTACCCGTACGTAACATCATCAAACACAACGGCTGGTGGTGTAGCGACAGGTGCTGGTTTTGGTCCATTACACCTTGATTACGTGTTAGGTATCATCAAAGCTTACACAACGCGTGTAGGTTCTGGTCCTTTCCCTACAGAGCTTTACGACGGTCTTGATAAACAAGATCCAGTAGGTAAGCACTTAGGTGAAAAAGGTCATGAGTTCGGTGCAACGACTGGTCGTTTACGCCGTACTGGTTGGTTAGATGCAGTGGCAATGCGCCGTGCAGTTCAAATCAACAGCATTTCAGGTTTCTGTTTAACTAAACTAGACGTTTTAGACGGTTTAGAAACATTAAAAATCTGTACTGGTTACCAGTTAGAAGATGGCACAGTAACGAACGTTACGCCATTAGCGGCTGAAGGTTACGAGAAAGTAACACCAGTATACGAAGAGATGCCAGGCTGGTCAGAAAACACAGTAGGTGCTACGTCAGTTGATCAATTACCGCAAGCGGCACTTGATTACATCAAACGTATTGAAGAAATCACTGGTGTTCCAGTTGATATCATCTCTACAGGTCCTGACCGTGTAGAAACTATGGTATTACGCAGCCCGTTTGCATAATTGTCATAGTGACTCAAAAAGCTGCTTCGGCAGCTTTTTTTGTGCCCGAAATTCACTCTGGAATGATAATTGTATATTATTTGCTAAGACTGACTTTACTTAAGTGACTTTGATGCGTGTTTTATTGCCTTTAACATTACTCTTCTCAAGCCTAAGCATGGCTGAAGAGCCAATAACTGCAGTGCCTCTGTACACAGAGAGCGAGTTAATTGGCTTGATCAATAAAAATGCCCACCTAGCACGTGTAAAGGCAGATGATTGCCAGTTAGTGCAAGATATCGAGGCGCGAGCCAATAAAATGGCACTGCCCTCATATCAGTTCCTGTATGGCGATATGCTAGCGTATGCAGTGTGTGTAGACCGTAATGTAGAGTTAGGGGTTTATTACATGCGTCAGGCCGCTCAGCAAGGGCTAGGCGCGGCTTTAGAGCAGCTTGGTCGTTACTATGATGTTGGCCAGTTAGTGCAGCAAGATAAAGCGATGGCAGTCACCTATTTACGAGAAGCATCTGCCCAAGGCAACTTAAAGGCACAAATGCGTTTGGTTAACCTATTTAATCAAGGCTATGGTAGTCCGCGTGATTATGAAGACGCCTACCGATGGTTATTCCACTCAATGGTTGCCGATAAAGCCACCCACAAAAAAATTGAGCACCTACTTGCACAGCTTGCAGAGAAAATGCCAGACAGCGTCGTAGCACGCGCACGCTTACCTATGTAGGTAAATACAAATACATTTAAAAAGGCCAGCTAATGCTGGCCTCATTATTATACCAATCCGCAATAATACTTAATCATTTTGAGGGATTAAACCTGTCGCTACCTGCGTTAAAAATTTCTGATTTAGAACAACTAAATAACGAAATTTTTGCCTTGTTATCAACGAGGTTTTATTGCCTCAAAATTGACCACTTTATTAAGCGAATTGGTATTATTTCTCTTCTTTATTTTCTTTTGGTTTGCCGTTGTTCGGGTCTTTCAGCACCGACAATTTAGGCGGTTGTAGCGCCACAATTCGCTCACCTACTTGCGGAGTTTTTTCCATGTTAGTAGTGAACGGACGAATTTTTATAGGTGAATCATCATCATCTGTCTTTTCGCCATGCAAGATAAACAATGGGATAGCTTCGCTATTTACTTCTTTGTATTGCTCCCAGCTAAACTCATCAGAAATACGTGTTGCACTGACCTTGCCGCCTTTGGCAATTAAGCTACTTAAGCGCGCATAAGCGCCATTGTCGCCGAACAGAATTTGTCGAGATAAGAAGGTCGCACTGTCTTTGTTTGCCTTAGCATGGTTAGTTGAAGAGCGCAGTGAAAACACATCTTTTTCGTCAAGTAAATGCGAGAAGTACTGCACACCTAATGCGTTGTGGTGGCGGTTAGGCGAAAGCGCGAGAACACTACGAATCGTCGTTAATGGTAAATAACGTTCAGCATGTTCAGATTGTGGATTACCATAGTAACAAGGTAAGCCATCCATACGTGCCATTTTGCAGTTCTCCCATGCCGGATCAGACAAATGCACTGGAATATTTTGATCTTTTAGGCCGCAGGCAATGGCGCGGGCTACATGGTTTGCACCAATAATTAAAATGGTATTTGGCGCAGGCTGACGTACTTTTAATAACTTTGCCAAGGGCGTAGCTGTCAGACTTTGCAATACCACTGTCACGATGATCACCGTGAAGATAAGTGGCACGATTTTCTCTGCATCAGCAATGCCGGCTTCCACCATACTTAACGCGAATACAGAACCTACCGCCGCGGCAACAATACCCCGTGGCGCAATCCACGAGAGAACTAAACGAGACTTAAGTGGTAAATCGGTTTTAAAGGTCGAGATTGCGATACATGCAGGACGGGCTACAAATAACACGATGGCTAAGAAAATAAACACATCGCTATGTAACATCATTAAATCAGAGAGCTGTAGACGGGCAGCAAGTAAGATGAATAACGATGAGATTAAGATCATCGACAGGTCTTCTTTAAACTCTAGCACTGAGTCAATTTCGAGCTCATCTTGGTTCGCAAGCCAAATACCAAACACAGTAACAGCGAGAAGACCTGATTCGTGGCTAAGGTGGTTAGAAACCGTAAAACTAATCAGTACTAACGCTAAAATACCAAATTTATGTAATTCGAACGGTAGCCATTCGCGGCGTATTAGCAATGTAGTGAGCCAACCTGCTACCACACCAATCGTTAATCCAACACCTAAGGTTTTAAATAGAGCGATAATGGTATGACTGAGTACTTCGCCTTGGCCTACAAGCATAACAGCTTCAAACACCAATACAGCAAACAAGGCACCAATAGGGTCTATTACTATGCCTTCCCAACGCAAAATACGGTCGATATCTTGGGTCGGTCTCATAGAGTTTAACAGCGGTGCAATAACAGTAGGGCCAGTAACAACAAGTACTGCACCAAGCACTGCGGCAACCCGCCAGTTAAGCTCTAAAATCCAATATGCGCTTAGGCTTATTACTAAGCAAGTTGTGATCATGCCGATTGAACAAAGATTACGAACAACCTTGCCGATACCTTTTAGTTCTCTAAAGTGAAGGGTCAGTGAGCCTTCGAATAAGATCACAGCAACGCTAAGAGAGACTACAGGGAATAATAAGTCACCTAATAATGCGTCGGGTTCTAAAATGCCACTGAAAGGACCAAGTACTAGACCTGTTAGTAGTAAAAATAAAATAGCCGGTACACGAAACGCCCAAGCTACCCATTGTGCTAATACCGAGCACAAGGCGATCCCTGCTATATAAATTGCTGACATAGAATGAATTATCCTTTAGTTACTACTATTTAAAAAATACCAACACCATAGATAATCGCGTTTGAAGACGATAGTTAGCCGCTGAACTTTTAAATAAAATGCTTGCCTATTAAAGCCTACTCACCGTCATGGACACAAGCAAACTTGTTGCTTCAAATACGATTTTAGTCGTTATTACTACTTTTTGGGGTGCTTTTAAGAACAAAAATCAGATTAATTGGTAAAAAATCATTATGCCATGCATCTTGCTCACTAACTCATTGTTAAAAAGTGTCTATTTCTAACATTTATGGCAAGTATAAAAGCTATGATTACTTTTTGCCCTTGATCTTTGCCCCTGATTTCCCGTATTATATTTCGTGTTCAAACAATTTGATATCTAAGTTTTTATAAGTGATATTACACTTGTTTAGTGTTTTATCTTTAATTAATCAGTTGGTTGTAACATATTTAGTGTTTTATACACTTTGTTTTCTAATTAAATAGAAATGAGCTTGCTAACGTTCAGTGTATATTTATTACGTGTTGAATAGAATATAAGTTCATTATCTGGTCAATGTTTAGCCCCCATCGTGGCGGCTAAATCTCGGTCATACAATCTACACCCTATCTGCTGGTGTACCTGATTGTATAGGCTCTATGTATGTTGTGATTAATAAAAGCCGCACACAGCTTTTTACAGCGATACATAAACAACACTTATCTTTTTTAATCAACTTATGGTTTATAACCGTTTGGTCTACTGACTGAATAAAAGTTGTGCTATATCTAATCGCAGTACTTGCGTGGCGTAGTCGTGTGCATAGATAAGTGGTTTGACAAAGTGATAATAGTCAGTGCGTTTAGTAACACTAAACGCGAGTCTTTTAATCAGTGGCAAATTGGCACTGAACAGATAGTAAAATGGAAAGTTGAACAGTTATGCAAAAGTTTAAATGGCGACGTATAGTACTAAAAGTAGGTAGCGCGTTAATCGCACCAGAACAAGATGGGTGTCGTTCACGTTATTTACTGACCATTGCACAGTTCATCGTTCGTTGTCGAGCGCAAGGTATCGAAGTTATTTTAGTATCATCGGGTTCGGTAGCTGCTGGTTCGCATTTATTCCCTGAACAAGAAAAACGTTCAGTAACGATGAAAAAAGCTATGGCGGCTGCTGGTCAAACAGAAATGATGGCAATGTGGGATCGCTTCTTTGATTTTCCATCGGCACAAATTTTATTAACCCACGGTGACTTACGTGACCGTGAGCGTTACACCAGTATTCGTGAAACCGTATTCACTTTACTTGAACATGGTGTGTTACCAATCATTAATGAGAATGACACGGTAACAACCGATGATTTAAAAGTTGGCGACAACGATAACTTGTCGGCAATGGTTGCAGCCAGTCGCGGATGCAGATGCATTGATGATCTTTTCGGACGTAGATGGTCTTTATGACAAGAACCCGAATTTACATGAAGATGCAGTGCTGCTACCTGAAATAGATAGCATTGATGAATCTATTTATGCCATGGCCGGCTGTGCAACCAGCGCAGTTGGTACAGGTGGTATGAAAACGAAAATTGAAGCGGCAGAAAAAGCCACTTCACATGGTATTACAACCTTTATCTTAAATGGTTTTAAAGAACAGACGTTTAACCGACTGTTAGAGGGTGATAACCCAGGTACTATCTTCAAACCATATGACAAACCAATGCAAGAAGCTGTGCATTGGATGACTCACACAGCAAATGAGCAAGGTGAGGTTGTCGTAGAAGGTTCGATTGATAAATCAACCGAAGATGGCTGTATTCGTAGCGATGAAATCGTTGCGGTACATGGAGAATTTGGCGTAGGCGATACTATTTTAGTCCGCAGTGATGATGGTACGCGTCTAGCAAAAGCAACAGCGAATTACAGTAGCTGTTTATTGAATTTTATTGCTGACAACGAGCAAAGTGAATTTAGCGAAAAAATGCAAGATTCAATCGGCCCAGTTGTTTCAGAGAAAGATATCGCATTATTGGAGAAGTCATGAGTTTAATTACGGATATTTCGAGTCAGGCTGCAAAAGCTGCAACCCAGTTAGCTTTACTTGATACTGCTACTAAGAATCAAGTGTTAACTGAGATGGCACAGGCATTGCGAGAAAATAAAGCCTTTATCATCAAAGAAAACGAAAGCGATTTGGCAGCAGCGCGTGATAACAACCTTGCTGCGTCTATGATTGACCGTTTAACGCTAAACGATGAGCGTATTGAAGCAATGGCTGAAGGCATAGAAGTAATTGTTAGCCTTGATGATCCTGTAGGCCAATTACGTGAAATTTCAGAGCGTCCAAACGGTATTAAGATCAGCAAGATGCGCGTACCACTTGGTGTTGTGTGTATGATTTATGAAGCACGCCCGAATGTGACGGCTGATGCTGGTGCGTTATGCTTTAAATCGGGTAATGGTGTGATTTTACGTGGTGGTAAAGAAGCACTGCGTAGTTCACAAGCCATTGCGAGTGTGATGCACAAAGTGCTTGAAAAGCATGGTTTACCTGCTGCGTTAATTTCGGTGATCCCAGATCCAGACCGTGGTCTACTTATGGAGCTGATGCAACAACGCGACACAATTGATTTAATCATCCCACGTGGTGGTGAAGGCTTAATTAACTTTGTGACAGAAAACAGCACTATCCCAGTCATTCAGCACTTTAAAGGTGTATGCCACCTTTATGTTGATAAAGACGCTGATCTGAATGTCGCAATCAATTTACTATTAAATGGTAAAACTCAGCGCACTGGTGTGTGTAATGCCTTAGAAGGTTTAGTGGTTCACCAAGATATCGCTGATGAGTTTTTAAACCTGTGTGCAGTTGTTCTTCGTCAAGAAGGCGTAAAAGTAAATGCAGATGCGAAAGCTGCAGAGTATTTTGATAATGCCACTGTACTTGCTGACGACGAGTTTGGTGAAGAGTACTTAGATTTAGAAATTGCAATTAAGGTTGTGCCTGATTTTGCAGGTGCGATTGATCACATTGCTAAATTTGGTTCAAACCACACAGAAGTGATTTGTACTAAAGATCAAGCTGCAGCGCAGTTATTCCAACGTAGTGTGGATGCATCTGTGGTGATGGTTAATGCATCATCGCGTTTTTCTGATGGCTCACAATTAGGCTTAGGTGCTGAGATTGGTATTGCGACAACGAAGCTACATGCTTATGGCCCTATGGGCTTAGAATCGCTGACAACTGAAAAATACTTAGTGAATGGCGAAGGTCAAATTCGTGAGTAATCGCTAAAAAATTGTTTAAAAAGCCGAGCTTTGCTCGGTTTTTTTGTGTCTGTTATAAAACGAATACGACAGAAAGACAAATAAAATTGCTTTAACTTAGAATGTATTGGTTTTTATTAAAGATTCGGCAGATTGCCTAAAGAAGAGTAGGAAGGTGGTGGAGCTAAGCAGGATCGAACTGCTGACCTCCTGCGTGCAAGGCAGGCGCTCTCCCAGCTGAGCTATAGCCCCACATTCCTAAAATACAGGATGCTTAAGTCTTGCGTCTCAAGCGGGGTGAACTTTAAATATTTTTGCATTTTTGGTCAAGTATTTTTTTAAAATGATCGAATTTTTACTCTGTTGTTTTATTTTTGATAGACTAGTGCGCATACACTGTACAAGGCTTATCCAATAATGAAAAAAATAGCATGGCTTTTGGTTGCTTTACTTGCCGGTTGCGCAAGCCAAGAAGAGGCCCCTCCGTTTGAAATTAACAATAAGCAGTTTTACGAAAAAAATGACGACCAAGGCAATAAAATTTTTGCCTATGTGGTGTCAGTAAAAGCCCAAGGTCGTCGCCCAATAAACCTTGATAAGCCTATGACACGAAGCCAATTTAAAGATTTTTCCGAACAAGAAGTCTTTGAAGAATCAAGCAACTTAAAACTCATGCTTGAGGATCAAGCGGTGGAATTATTAAACGAAGAACTTAAAGAACGACAATACTGTGACGATAAGCACGTCATTGATGAAGTATTATGGCGTGATTTAAGTGTGCAATTACGAGGACGTTGTTTGTAAATGTATGCAGATAAAAGCAAGTTAGCTGCTACGCTAGCTCAATTAGATATTAATTATGATGTGATTGAGCATCCACCATTACACGGTAGCTTAGATGCCGATAAATTTATGCTCGATAGACCGGGCACTCGATTAAAAAACTTGTTTTTACGAGATAACGAAGGCAAGCGCCACTTTTTAGTGATCACTGCTCACGACAAGCAGCTTGATTTAAAGGCTATTGC
Organism: Pseudoalteromonas sp. Hal040; assembly: GCF_037162425.1. Classification (NCBI taxonomy): domain Bacteria; kingdom Pseudomonadati; phylum Pseudomonadota; class Gammaproteobacteria; order Alteromonadales; family Pseudoalteromonadaceae; genus Pseudoalteromonas; species Pseudoalteromonas sp. Hal040. Next base: position 125,136 of record NZ_JARLUU010000001.1, read on the forward strand.
TCAGCAGCAAGGCTTATCTCGATTAGGGTTTGCATCCGATGAGCGATTAGCGCGTTATCTAAAAGTGCCACCGGGCTGTGTTTCTATGTTGGCACTTTTAAACGATAAGCAAAATAATGTAACCCTTTGGCTAGACCAAGAAATTTGGTTTAACGAGCTTTTTCATTGTCACCCTTTTGAAAATACCGCGACATGGCTGATGAAAAAAGATGATTTAGAGCGCTTTTTTGAAAGTACCGGGCATCAACCGCGTATCGTATTTCTACCTGCCAAATAAACTAAGCTTAAACCCACTAAGCAGACTAAAAGTAGCACGGTCATAAAGGCAACTTGGCCGTGTTGCTGATATACCAGCCCAGGCAATAACGAACCCAGTGCGCCACCGCTATAATAAAACGATACATAGCCTCCATTCGTCACGCTTGCTGGTGCGCTGCTGATTTTATTTACCAGTGGGGCGGCACTTGAGTGGATCACAAACATTGCACCGCAAAAGCCAGTAAAAGCGACCACAAATAGCAGTAACTGTTGGCTCATTAATAACACCATTGTTAGGCTATAGAATACAAAGACCCAAGTTAGCAAACGCCAAGGTGTTGATGACTTACGTAACAGCCAAGGTGTGGCTATGGATGCCAGCGCACCTAATAAATAGCCACTGTAAACCAGTCCGATATCTCGGGTATTGGTGATAGCAAAGCTGTCTTGCAAAATGAAAGGTAAATAATTTAACAGTGCTGCAAAGCAAAAAAACATACAAAATACTGCCCCGTAGAGCTTTAATACGAGTGGATCTTTTAATTGCTTTAGATACAACAGCGGCGATTTTGCAGCGTGAATGCTTGCGCTTTTGCTTGATTTGGGAATGGCGATTGCAAACAGTACTAACCCTAGCGCAATCACATAATAAAAACTTTGCCAGCTTAAAAAGTCTGTAAACAAGGCGGCAAGCATGCGTCCGAAGTAGCCACCGACTATGGTACTGCCAATGTAAAGCGTCATATTACGTTGTAATTGGTCGGCCTGATAAGTCACACCTATATAACTGGTCATAGCGGTGAGCGCCGCGGGAGAGTGATCCCTTGGATAAAGCGAACCAGCAATAGCAGCTCAAAGCTTGGTGCAAAGGTAAAAGCAACGCAGCTTATGGCCAACACGAGCATGGCAAATTTTAAAATTGTAAGTGGATTTCGCTTAGCTAAGAACAAGCCGTAAACTAAAGGAGCAATGGCCAGTGGCAGCATCGTCGCGGTCATTAAGCTACCGGCAGTCGCTGGCGATACAGAAAAATGGCTGGCGAATAATCCTAGTAAGGGTTGTGGGGCGTATAAAACAAAGAAAATAAATACAGAGCAAAGTAACAAATGTCGCAGCTGCATTTTTAGCTCCCTAGAGGAAAAGCCCTAGCTTATCGGGTACAGGTTTTTTTACAAGTTCAAAGGCGACTAAAATTATAAATCTTGCGTTAAATCAAAGTGTCATGATTTCATCGCATGTTAATCTCACTGCAATATACTCGATTGCTGTGAATCAAGTGGGCTCAGTACTGTTATTTGTTGGCAGAGCTGATTAAAATAACCCTAATACGCATTATTAAATTGGAATTTCGTCATGGGTTCATTACAAGATCAATTACTTAAAGCTGGCCTTACTACGGCACACAAAGCTAAAGTAGCCAAAACAGAAAAGCGCAAACAGCAAAAGAAGAAAAAGAAAGGCGCCACCAGTAATCCGAGCGATTTACAAAAACATATTGAGCAAACTAAGCTTGAGCAGCAGAAAAAAGCCGATGAGCTTAATAAAGCGCGTTTAGAAGAGCAAAAACAACGTGAGCAAGTTGCCCGCGTTAAGCAAATTTTAGAGCATCACAATCAAGATGAAATTCGTGGTGACCGAACATTTAACTTCACTTATCAAAATAAAGTGAAAGAGCTAGAAGTAAACGAAAAAACACAAAAGGCCCTTGCTGGTGGCCGTTTAGCAATTTGTGTTTTAGAAGGCCAATTTTTTGTACTGGAAGACGAGCCAGCGCGAAAAGTCGCTGAGGTCAGCGAAGATTATATAGTGTTCCATGTTGAGCCTGAAGATAAGCAGAAGGATGAAGATGATCCGTATGCTGATTTTGAAGTACCTGATGATTTAATTTGGTAACACCTGTTTCGATTGCCGTTACAATTTTCGGGTGCAATATTGTTAAATCATGGTCTACACTAAAGAAAATGTTTAATAACCCGTCAATAAAGAGAAGATACAAATGAGCAAGATCACGAAAATTTTATGTGGGGCTGGCATTGCAATGGCTGCAAGCTTATCTTTCAATTCGATGGCAGCGGATGGCCAAGCTCTTTACACAGCTAAGCTTTGCCAAACTTGTCACGGTCCAGAAGGTAAAGCGCCTATCATGGCTCAGTACCCAAAATTAAATGGTCAAAATAAAGAGTACTTACTAGCGCAAATGAAAGACATCAAATCAGGTGCGCGTAGTAACGGTATGACTGCTGCGATGAAAGCGATGGTTGCAAACGTATCTGAAGAAGAAATGGCTGCAATTGCTGATTACTTATCGCAAGTAAAATAAGCATACATAAAGCGAAAAAGGCCACATCAATTGATGTGGCCTTTTTGTATCACCTATTGATCATCCATTAATAGTAATTTAGACTTCTATACATCTATTTGTGCTGTGTCACATTTACAAGGTTTCCCATGTTTGACTTACCAAAACTCGATTTAAAAAATAAAGTATCTGAACAAGAATGGCAGCTTCGTGTTGATTTAGCTGCCTGTTACCGTTTGGTGGAGCACTTTCGATGGGGTGATTTAATTTACACTCATCTGTCTGCCCGCTTGCCAGGGACAGATCAGTATTTGGTTAATGCGTTTGGTTTAAGTTTTGATGAAGTGACGGCATCGAACCTTGTAAAGGTCGATTTAGCAGGCAACATTCTTGATGACACGCCGTTTAAAATTAACCCGGCAGGTTTCACTATTCATAGTGCCATTCATGAAGTTCGTGATGATGCTCATTGTGTTATTCATTTACACACAAAAGAAACCATCGCCGTTGCAACGCAAAAAAAGGCCTGTTACCACTAAGCCAATACTCAATGTTTTCATTGACATCATTGTCTTATCACGGCTACGAAGGGTTAGCGGTAAACAGTGATGAGAAAAAGCGTCTGCAAGATGATTTAGGCACCACCAATCACATGTTATTGGTTAACCACGGTGGTTTAACCGTTGGCCCAACCGTGGGTGATGCGTTTATGCGCTTTTACGATTTGCAGCGTGCGTGTGAAATTCAATTGGCTATTCAAGCCAGTGGTCAAACGGCAATTCCGGTACCACAACCAATTATCGATAATATTTATAATCAAGCGAATGTCGTGCATAGCGGCAGCACGGGTGGTCAACTAGCTTGGCCAGCAATGTTGCGTAAAGCTTATCGTCTTGATCCTAGTTTTGCTCAGTAAGGAGTAACCATGAAAGTTAATCGCGTCGAAGTGTTCGATATTCATTGTCCAGACAGACCTGCTTGGACACCTGTTTTTGTGCGTATTCACACCGATGAAGGTATTAGCGGTGTAGGTGAAGCGGGTCTGGCTTATGATTTAGGTCATAGTGCAGCTGCGGCAATGATCAAAGAAATGGCTGATGCCTTTTTAATTGGTCATGACCCATTTCAAACAGAAAAACTGTGGTCACGAATGCTACGCGAAAGCTTTTGGGGTTTAGGTGGTGGTCCTGTTGTGTATGCAGCAATGAGCGCCATTGATACTGCGCTTTGGGATATTAAAGGTAAAGCATTAGGCCTGCCTGTTTACCAGCTATTAGGCGGTAAAGTTAACGACAAGCTACGTACTTATGCATCACAATTACAGTTTGACTGGGACAGCGAATTTAAAGCACTTGTTCACCCAGAAGAATATGCAGAAGCTGCACTTAAGGCGATGGCTGAAGGGTATGATGCGGTAAAAGTTGACCCTATTCAGTACGATAAAAACGGCAATACTTATTATGACCGAACTAACATTATTTCTCGTGCAGAAATGAAGTTATATCGTGCGCGCATGCAAGCTATTCGTGAAGCCGTCGGTGACGAAGTTGATATTATTTTTGAATGTCACAGCTTACCAGGCGCGACATCAGCAATTCAAATTGGTGAAATTGCTGAAGAGTTCGATTGTATGTATTACGAAGAGCCAGTGAACTACTTAAATCATTCATTACACGCAAAAGTTGCCGACAAAGTTGCCGTGCCAATTGCAGGTGGTGAACGTTTGTATAATCGCTGGGGTGTGCGTCCATATCTAGAAGATCAAAGTATTGATGTACTTCAGCCAGACTTAGGTCTATGTGGTGGTTTCACAGAAACTAAAAAAGTGTGTGATTATGCTGATATCTTCGATGTGCGTATTCAAGCTCACGTGTGTGGCGGCCCTGTTGCAACCGCAGCTTCCTTGCACTTAGAAACCGCAATTCCTAACTTCTTAATTCACGAACATCACACCTATGCGATTAAGAAATGGAACCGTGAATTGTGTATTCAAGATCCACAACCTAAAAATGGTTTCTTCCAAGTATCAGAAGAGCCAGGTATCGGTATTGAATTAAATGATGAAGTTGTTATGCGTTCTCAACGTGTTGAGATTAAGTAACACTAATTCACAATATCAAAGTTAAAATTTAATTTTGAACAATGAAAAGCCCGTAAGGGCTTTTTTTGTGAGAAAGTGTAATTGTTAAAAATTATTTATTGGGCTCATTTATAAAATAATTAACGATCGGTGATTAAAAAGGAAAGCCTTAATTCCTTAGGTTTAATGTTAAGTATAAGGGTTGTTTTTACTTTTTTAATATAGTTTCAATGTTAATTGTTTATGTTTCTGAAATTATACTTCGCAAATCCTATTGATTACATAAAGTTACATTTATCCATTATTTCTAATAAATATGGATTTTTTGTAATATATTTATGTTTTTTAATTTACATTCTTGTTTCACTTTACTAATGTAAATATGCCTTTTTAAAGGTATGAATAATTATAATTTAAACAGGGATACAAAAATGAAATCAATGTTTCGGAAAAGCATAACAGCGATTGCAGTAACTGCATCGTTAGGTTTAGCCCTTCCCGCATCAGCATCAGACGTTATTGGTTCTGTTCAGAATGTGACAAATACCTCTTCATACACTGTAAAAGTTAAAAACCCAGCAACAGGTTTAGAACGTACTTTAAATATTTCAGAAAATGGAACGTTCCGCTTTGCATCACTACCATCAGGTAACTATGACATTCAGATTCTAAAAGACGGTAATGTTGTTGCTGAAGATAAAGTGCGTGTTTCTTTAGGTGCTAACTCAAAGGCAAACTTTGATTTAGCAAGCGTTGCAAACTCGGGCCCTGAAGTTATCCAGGTTGTTGGTGCGCGTATTTCATCTATCGATTTATCTACAGCTGACTCAGGCTTAGTTATTACCGATGCTGAAATCGACCGTATGCCAATTAGCCGTGACCTTACTTCGGTTGCATTATTAGCACCTGGTGCAGTTAAAGGTGATAGTGCATTTGGTAACACTGCGTCATTTGGTGGCTCATCTGTAGCTGAAAATGCTTGTTATATTAATGGTCTAGAGGTTACAAATACACGTCAAGGTTTAGGCTGTGGTGAAGTGCCGTTCGAATTTTATGACCAATTCCAAGTAAAAACGGGTGGTTACTCAGCTAAGTTTGGCCGAGCGACAGGTGGTACGATTAACACCACGACCAAAAGTGGTACCAATGAGTGGGAATTCTCTGCAGTTGTGCAATATGCCCCTGATTCACTACAAGATGATGGCTCAATCTCTCGTGGTAACCAAGGTGCCGGGCAAATTTTCCGAGATGAAAGCGTAGCCTCTGATAATAGTGCTGATATCACTTTAGCAGTGGGCGGTCCGTTAATTGAAGACACTTTATTCTTCTACGGCTTAGTTAACCCTCGTGATACTGAGTCTACATATACTTGGGGTGGTGACGAATTCTCGCCAAATGATCAATATCGCAAAGAGTCAGCATCAGGCGGCGATAACTTATTCTGGGGTGGTAAACTAGATTGGGATATTACTGACAACCATCGTTTAAGCTATTTCGCTTACTCAAACCGTCGTGATATCGAGCGCTCTGTTTATGAATATGATAATGGTGCGATTGGTGATCGTATCGATGGCGCACTTCTAAAGCGTGGTGGTAAAGCACAAAGCTTAAGCTATACAGGTATCTTAACAGAAGACCTAGTAGTGACTGCAATGGCTGGTAACATCAAAACTGAATATGAAACTCAGTCTGAAAACCTAGTTTGTCCAAGTGTAACTGACTCGCGTGGTACTTCAAACCCAATCACTGGCTGTGGTGCTGGTGGTAGTTACGGTGCAAATAACGATGACAACACTCAATACCGCTTAGATGTAGAGTATGTGTGGGATGCACACGAAATTAGCTTTGGTATCGATTACCAAGAGCGTAAATCAGAGCGAATCAGCCAACCAATTGGTGGTCATAGCTATGACTATCGTACACTTGCTGCAAATGGTAGCTGGCAAGCTGATAATGGTGCGCTTACCAATAACACAGGTGCTGCACTTGATTATGTTGAAGATCGTATCTTTGACGGTGGTGGTAGCTTTGAATCAGAATTAACAGCTTACTACCTTGAAGACCGCTGGCAAGTAACTGATGACTTTGCAGTGAATGTTGGCTTACGTATCGATGAATTCGATAGTTGGGGTACAACAGGCAAGTTATTAACAAGCTTTAAAACAGACATTGCACCGCGCTTAGGTTTCACTTGGGATCCAACAGGTACGGGTGATACAAAAGTGTACGGTACATATGGTCGTTACTACTTACCAGTTGCTAATAACACGATTTTCCGTGCGGCATCAGGTGTAAGTGATATCACGACTGCCTACACATATACGGGTGTTGATCCTACAACTGGCGCACCAACAGGCCTTGCTCCTTTAGCTGATTCTATCGGTAGTGGTGGTTTAGCAAACTCACAACAAGTGAGTGGTGTACCAGTTATTCCGGAAAAAGATATTTTCCAAGCAAAAGAAGCGGATCCGTTCTCTAAAGATGAGTACATCATCGGTGTACAACAAGCGCTTAATGATGAATACACTGTGGGTGTAAAAGGTACGTATCGTGAAGTTGCAACCGCACTTGATGATTACTGTGGCCGTTATGCATACCCATACTGCGTCATGATCAATCCAGGTTCTACATCAAGCTGGTACAGCGATGGTTACTACTGGAATGGCACAGATTGGGGTGACTCAAGCTTTGATAATGACGGTGTTCCAGATGCTGGCTCACTAACAACTTACTCAGCAGAAACAATCGGCTTGCCGAAAGCAAACAATGAGTATACGTCAGTTGAATTTAGCTTAGATTACCGCGCAGAAACTATCCGCTACCAATTTGGTTATACATGGGCGCGTAGTGTTGGTAACTTCGAAGGTGCTGTTAAGTCTGACATCGGCCAAGCTGATGCGGGTATTACGCAAGATTTCGATTTCCCTGCAGTAATGGATGGTTCACAAGGTTATCAGCCTAACGATCGTCGTCATACGTTCAAGTTCTTCGGTAGCTGGGAGCCTGTTGAAAACCTAACAGTTGGTTGGAATGCGACACTTCAAAGTGGTCGTCCACAAAGCTTATTTGGTCAAGGTTACCCATCAAAAGATCCAAACCTAAATGGCGGCTGGGGTGATACTTTCTACATCTATACCAATGAGTGTCCAGACACAAATGGTGATGGCGAATGTCAACAAGACGAAAAAATCTATGAGCAGCACACTCGCGGTACAGCAGGTCGTACTCCTTGGACGTTTAACCTAGATTTATCAGCTGCATATGACTTCACAGTATCTGATATTGATATGCGTGCGACTATTAACGTATTCAACGTACTTAATAGCCAAGAAATCACATCAGCAAATGAGCATTATGAGCAAAATGAGGGTGAAGTTAACTCTTATTATGGATCTGCGTATACATGGCAATCACCTCGCTATGTACGCTTAGGATTTGAAGCTCGCTTCTAAGCATAAGAACAATCAATTTGATTGTCCCCCGACTAAAAAAGCCCGTAAGGGCTTTTTTTATATCTACTTTTCAGGTTTAAATTAATCAATTGGCCTGCATTTTACCAAAGGTAGTGGTTCGGTTGCTTTACTATCTAAATGGCGGACAAAGCACATGCTGTTTTTGATTAATAATTCAAAGCGCTCAGGCATCGCTAGCTGTTTGCCCATCATCGGGTTACCCTTAGCATCCACAACACTCATACTATCTGTGACTAACACACTGCTATTTATAAACGCATCATCGGCAACTGCGATTGGCTTACTATGCATTAATCTGGCAATACCTTGTGCTATTAGCTCACTTTGTGGCTCAGTTAGCCGCGCATGTTGTAATTTAGGTGTTGGCTCTTGGCTTTGTGCATTACAGCCTAGCAGCGTCGATATCAGTAATACACTAGTTAGTTGGGCTCTCATTAAGGTTCCTACTGCTCTAAAATTTTACTTTGCTGAAGTAAGGTCGAAGTACGGATGTCATGCACTTTTGGTGTGTCTGTAAAAATTGCTGGTGCAAACCCTTGTTCACTAATCGTTGAAGTGGCTTGAGGGCAACGGCCTGTCTCGCGATAGCTAAGTGCAGTACTTAGCATAGCTTCATTTTCATCGCCTAATTGGTGTGTGAAGTCATCAGCGACAGCACAGCCTGGGATCATCACTGGCTGATACTCGCTATCATTGCTATTTTGTGGCGCAAAGCCATCAGCATATTCACCAAATTCTTTGTTATTGACGCCGGTAAACTGAATACTGAAATAAGTGGTATCACAGTTATCAGTCGGGTAGTAACCATAAGGTTTACCGCAGGTTGTTTCGCCTATTTGAATTACCTCGATATCAGCACCCCGTAGGCCATTAATCACGGCCTCACTGGCTGAGCAGGTGTTGCCTGTTGTCAGCACAAAAACACGTTCTAGGTTCAACGAAGGCAATGGGGTTCCTGGGCTGATAGCTGGGTTTTCGGCAAAGCCTAAAAACTCATCGGTAAAATAAACGGGTTCTAAGCGATCGCCAGTAACTGGGTTAAAGGTTGGATGTTGATCGTTAAAAATAGTGCGTTCAAAGATTTTGCCTGAGGTATTGTTTCCGCCTGCCACCATGTAAGCAACTTGGCTGGCCATTAATAAGTATCCACCAGGGTTGTATCGCATATCGATGATCAAGTCTTTAACGTTACTTGCAGCTAAGCTATTAAAGGCGTCATACAAAGGCTTTTCTGCCACAGCATTATGGCGATTAAACTGAAAGTAGCCTACTTCACCATTGGCAAAGGTCTGAATGTTACTAACTGCTTGGCCTGTAATGGTTTGTGCAGTCATAGTGATTTCACGAATTTCGCTGGTATTAATGTCTTTGAATACAAAAGAGGTTACTTTGCCGGATTCCGAAGGAAAGAGGCCTGCATTTAATACATCAACCTCAGCTTGGGTGCTGGCATTAACAAAGTCAACGCCATCCACTTCAACGACTTCTAAGCCTCGGCTCAGATTGAGATTTGCAGCCGGAGAATTAGGTTCTGTGTAGCTGATAATCCCTTTGCGAGGGGCGCTGGCACTGATTAACTTAAGTTTAAAGCCATAACCAAAAGACTGCCCAGATTGGCTCTGAGCTTGCCATTCGTCAGTTGGCAAGCTGGCATGAAAGTTATCTTTGTTTGCACCTGACTCCGTGGTGTTTTGGGTTTTTAATAAGGCAAAGTAATTTAAAACACCGTCAGTTAATGCAGGGTCGCGGTCCGTTATTTCGTCATACCAAAGATAGGTTTCGTGACTCCAAGCGCGTAGCCAGTGCTTTTCATTGAGTGCTTGGCATTGTTGGTCAAATTTACTTGATGGCTCAAATACACCTTGAGTCCATGTGATATCTGCAGCATCGATAGTCCCTGACTCTGAGCTACCAGAACCACCACAGCCTGCAATGATAAGCGAACACGTAACTGCTACAGCAGCTAAAGGCTTTTTAAAATGAACAAACATAACACCAACCTAAACAGCTTTACTGACCTGAATATAGCTAGTTTTTAAGCAATTAGATAGATTTCGCGGGCGTTTTTATAGCTTAGTTTATGCCATAAACTCGACTGCGAGCACAATGAGTGATAGTGCTTCCAGCAGTTTGTGTAGCTGGTATTCATTTGGCAAACAGGGAAATTACTGGCAAACATAACGCGATGTTCACCAAAATACTTAACTAAATTATTAACCAGCCAAAGATGTTTGTTTACGGCAATTTGCGTGAATTCTAAGCCTGAGAACTTTATCGAGATATTATCGCGACTGGCTGAGCTTAATGATTGCTTCAAGCCATCTTTGCTCATCACAAATAAAGCCTAAATGATTAATCACCACACGTAATGATGGCAGGGCTGTGCAATACTTAATCAGCTGCTCAGTTGCCTGCATGTTTTCAATTTCAAACTGTGCTTCAAAGTGTAAGTTTTCGCCTGCGAGCATGGCTAGGTTGTCTTGGCAGTGAGGAGTTAATAAGCGCTTGGCTTCATCACCTTCGGTTATATCGCGAATACCAACCAAAGATGGATGATCTAACTCATTGAGTGACACTTCAAAGTGTTTGCTAGATGCGTCAATCGCGCTGTAGCTGATTGCGCGATAAGGAATGTCATTTAAATATGTTGCAAGCCAATTAAGCTCATTCACAGGCGCTTGATTATCAAACCCAGCTTCAATATGCACCAAAGCTTCTAGTTGAAATGGACAAGCGGCTTTAAGTTCTGAGGTAGTAATTTGCTTTTTGATTTTATCTAAATTTGGCCAAGGGGGGAATTGCTACCTTGTAGCCAAGTGTATTGACCCTCAGTGAGGTTAAAAAAGTGCACATGGGGGTCAATAATTTTGTCGCTCATTGCGTGGTGTATCCACCATCAATGCTTTGTAAGCTGCCAGTAATAAAGCTTGCTTCTGGGCTTATTAAAAAGTTCACCAAAGCAGCAATTTCCTCTGGTTGCCCTAAACGGCCTAGCGGTTGCAGCGCGGCTTCTTCAGCAACAATTTCTGCTTTATCGGCACCACTGCGCTGGCAATATGCATCAATCGCATTATGAAACAGTGGTGTTTCTATCGTACCTGGACAAACCGCGTTAGCACGAATGTTAAACGCCGCATAATCGAGTGCTGTCGTTTTTGCCATGGAAGCTAGCGCGTGCTTGGTTAGGTTATAAGCAAACGAGTTTGGTTTGCCAATGATTGCCTGATCAGAGGCAACCAATACGATACTACCGCCTTGCAGGCTTTTCATGCTAGGTAATACAGCTTGAATTGCTGCATAGGCACCTTTCACATTGAGCGCAAACAGGGCATCAAACGTTGCTTCATCGGTATTTTCAATGTTGGCACTTAAATGACGACCCGCATTAGAGACTAAAGCATCAACGCGACCCGTCTGTGTAATAATGTCGGCAATAACCGACTTCACCTGCTGAACATCACTGACATCACAGTAGTGATAATTTCCCTCAGACGGGGTGATATCCAAGTTATAAACTGTGTAGGCTTCACGCTCTAAACGCTCAACTACAGCTTTACCAATACCTTTGCTGCCACCGGTGACAATTGCAACGTTTGTCATTTTTTACCCTTAGTGGCTGTGGCCACAACCGCCTTCACCGTGCACGTGGCCGTGTGATAATTCGTCAGCTGTTGCTTGGCGAACATTGATCACTTCAACATCAAATGTCAGTGTTTTACCAGCAAATGGGTGGTTTAAGTCACAATCTGCATTGAAACGGCCTACTTTAACGATAGTCACTTGGTGACGACCTTGGTTTGAATGAACGATTGCAGTCATACCTGGCTTCCACACTTTTGTGTTGCCTTGTAAGTGCTTAAGAGGAATACGTTGAATTAGATTATCAACGCGCTCGCCGTAAGATTCGCTAGGCTCAAGTGTTACGCTGAAGTTAACACCAGCCGCTTTACCTTCAAGGGCTTTTTCAAGACCAGGAAGCATGCCTTCAGTGCCATGGATATATGAAAGTGGCTCGCCATCTTTGCTTGATTCGATTTGCTCGCCTGCTTCACTAAGTGTGTAGTGAAATTCAACCACTGCGTCTTTACTGATTTGCATGTTATTTCTCTTTTGAATTTAAAATATAGGCGCTGATTTTACGCTAACCACAAAGCGTGAGCAATCAAGGCTTTTTCAACGAGCTTTCGATACCTGACAACATGGCTTCGCTGGCTGGTACTTGCGGCTCAGCGGGTTTTGCTTGCGGTAGGTGCAATGTCAAAATGGTGCCTGGTTTTAAAATGCTGGTGGCACTGAGTTTATTCCACGTTGCAACGTCTTTATGAGGCACGTCGTATAGCTGGCTGATACTCCAAATTGAATCACCTGGTTTAACGAGGTAATCAACCGCAATGGTTGCGATAACTTCCTCATGCTGTTCAAGGTAAGGGCTAATATTGTAATCAACCAGTAAAGATTCAGGCATGGTTTGGGGCTGTGATAGTCGCAATTGTTCACCGACTTTAATCAGGTTACTTGTTTTACTATTAAGCGCTTTCAGATCCTTTACAGACATATTAAAGCGTCTGGCAATGCCATAAAGGGTATCGTCTTTTTGCACTATATATTCACCAGCAAAGTTGTTGCGAAACAGCTTACTTTGCAGCAAGGTACGGCGCTCCATAGGTAAAAGCAGAGTATGTGGACCATTTGGCGAGCTTTGGTTTTTTAAATATCCTGGGTTTAATTTGTGGAGCTGGTTATGCCCCACGCCAGATAAGTTAGCGATCACCGAAAAATCAAATTGCTGGCCGACATCAAATTCAGTGGTGAGTGCTTTATTCGCTAATTTAGGGCGCTTTAAGCCTTGCTCAGGATGCTTAAGTAAATAGCTAAGCGCCAAAAGTTTAGGAATATATTCAGCAGTTTCTTTTGGTAGTGATAATGACCAATAGTCAGTTTTTTTGCCAAGCTTTTTATTTTTTTCGATAGCTTTTTTAACGCGTCCTTCACCACTGTTATAGGCAGCAAGGGCATGCAGCCAGTCACCATCAAAGCGTTTATGTAAGTAACTTAAATAAGCTAAAGCGGCATCAGTTGAAGCGAGTATATCTTGGCGTCCGTCATACCATTGGTCGCTTTGCACACCAAAATGATAGGCCGTTGCGCCGACTAACTGCCAAACACCAACGGCTTGTTCTGATGAACGTATTGTTGGTCTAAAATCACTTTCAACAAAGGGTAATAGTGCCAGCTCCATCGGTAGCTTCTGTTGCTCGATACGTGTGACGATATGATACAAATAGGGCGCAGCACGTTTATTTACTTTAATCAAGTAATTAGGTTGTTTCAAATACCATTTTACTCGTGCAGATGTATGTTTGTTGGTTTGAAATACCAGCGTTAAATTGTTGGCGATATGCTGCCATAGATCTTTTGATCGAGGCTTTGCTAGTGGGGTATTATTGACTGCTATGGGCGCAGCAATAGGACGAGGTTCGACAGCTGTTGAATCGACAAACTCACTAGGTGCTTGCTGGGTTGTTAAATCGGGCTCGAAATGGCTAAAAATCTCCGGCCTTGCCCGTTGTTGTTCTGTTTCTTGCTGAGTTAGTTGGCATCCTTGTAAGCCAATAAACAAGCTCAGCAAAAGTAAATATTTCAAACTTACTTGAGCCATATAATAAAATCCTTTTACTATTTTAGCCCTATTTTGACAATTTGCTCTGTTTAAGTCCAGCTTCTAGAAACATAGAAAACGCTCTTTCGCCCACTTCATCAAGTTGGTATTGCTGTTTAACATTTGAAGGAAAAAGCGGAATTAATTCACTCACTGATTTATCTGGCGAGGAATTTGTCATCTCTTGAATGGTTTTCAAAAACCTTAAAGGGAGCGCCAGTTCAGCAGGTGTCAGCGACTTACCGTGACCCGGTAAAATAGTTGTCAGTGCGGTATTTTTTTGAATATCTTGTAGCGTGGTTATCCAGCGCGTGAATGTACCATGCCCAGGGTAGGGTAAGCTGTCGACTATATCGCCGCCTAACAGTACGCGACCTTGATCTGCACTTAAAGTGAGATCGCCCTTAGTATGCGCTTGGTAAGGTGTAATAACGACGGGGTAGTTACCAAGGTTTAGCTGTGTTGACTCAGTAATGCTAATAGCTGGCGGGTTTAAGGTGAGCTCTCGCCAGCGAAATAAGCGCTTTTTTGCAAGTTCAAGTTTGTCGCGCCAAATAGCTTGTTGATCTTCAGGTTGATTGGCAAGCCGTTGATAGCTGAGCTCGATGCTTTTTTCATAGCCATCTAATTTATCTGCCAATGCTTGCTGCATTGCTGAAAACTCAGTCGCTACTTGCTGATGTACAATGAGTTTAGCTTCAGGGAACTCAGCCTGTAAAACGGCCAAGCCTAACAGATGATCATCATGATAATGACTCGCCACTAAATAACATAATGGTGTTTTTAAGCGTTTTTTTAGCTGTTCTGCGAGCTTTTCTACTTCGGCAAAGTTACCACTGGCATCAAACATTAAGGCACATTCTTTACCCTCTATCAGCACTTGATTCGAATCGTAAAAGCGCAGCTTATTTTGTTGTTGTAGAAATTGGATTTCGGGAGTGATGCTATGCCAGCTAACGCTTGCTTGGGCGCTATAGCTTACGAAAATACAGATCAAAAAAGCACAAAATCGCATGGTGTTTAGCTCGAATAAGTGTCAGTGCAGTTGATTGTAAACAAAAAAAGCGCCAGATGCGCTTTTTTCTAAATACTAAGGTGTTGGCTGAGCTTATCTATTAAGCTGTCATGTTGTTGCTCTTGTTCTGCTTGTTGCGATTTAACTTCAAGCAATTCATGACTTAGATGTAATGCTGCCATTAGCAATGCTTTTTGGTCATTGCGAACCGATGAGCGTTGTTTCATTTGCTCCACTAAGTCATTCAAATTTTGTGCAGCAGCAACTAGGGCATGCTCTTGCCCTGGTGGGCAAGAGAACTCATGCTCTTTACCTAGTAGCTCTACGGTGACCCGCTGACTTTGTGGGCTGCTCATTAGCTAGCCTGTTGAACGCTTTGCAATTTCTCAAGCAGGCCAGTCAATGTGCTGCTTGTATCTTTTTGTTTCTCTTCGTTTTCTAGTACTTCCAGTTGCAGAGTTTCGTTCTCATCTAAAAGCTTAGCGGTTTGTTCTTGTAGGCTTTTAACTTCACTTTCAAGTTCGCTGTTGCGAAGGATTAATTTGTCGATCAGTTGTTCGAGTTGGGAAAGGGTTTCGTTATTCATAAATGCGCTCATAAAACTGTGATTATTGTCATGCAAATGTAAAGGAAAGTGTCTTGATATGCCAGCATTTACGGCCTTTTTAGGGGATTTTTATTTATTATTAAGGTGTAATTCAGCGTAGCGGCTTTTTTATTCATTTTTGATTCACGAAAGTGCCAGATCCTAGGATCATTTTCTGTTTATCATGTACAATATGGCCATTCATTTTTAATGCAGTTTTGCATTTGGCGACTTATAAATATGCTTAGTTATCGACACTCTTTTCATGCAGGTAACCCTGCTGATGTGCTAAAACATCTTGTTCTAGCTGAAGTTCTTAAATACCAAACAATTAAAGATAAACCACTTGATTATGTGGACACCCACTCAGGTGCTGGCTTTTTTGAACTTGCAGGCAGTGATGCACAAAAAACACAAGAGTATTTAGATGGGATTGCTAAGCTTTGGCAGCACAACAGTGAGCATGATGCACTTAATGAGTATATTGAGCTGATAAAATCATTTAACTCACATGGTAATTTAGATTTTTACCCTGGTTCGCCAAAAATAGCAGAGCATTTTTTACGTCGCCAAGATAACGGGTGGTTCTTTGAATTGCATCCACGTGACTTACAGTTACTGCAAGACAACATGAAAGGTAAGCGCTCTATTCGCGTACGTGGTGAAAACGGCTTTCAAGGCTTAGTTGGTTTATTACCACCAGCATCACGCCGGGCTTGCGTGCTTATTGACCCTCCATACGAAATTAAAAACGATTACGACACGGTCGTTAACACTCTTGTTAAGGCGCATAAACGCTTTGCAACTGGAACGTACATGATTTGGTATCCGGTTGTAGATCGTGAGCGAATTGACAGAATGGAAGAGGGTTTAATAGCATCGGGTATGCGTAACATTCAGCTTTTCGAGCTTGCAACAGAGGCTGATACCGACGTTCATGGTATGACTGCATCGGGTATGATAGTGATCAACCCGCCATGGAAATTAAAGCAAACAATGGATGCGGTATTACCTGAGCTTGTTTCATTACTAAGCGATAGCAGTGGTTTTTATCGTCGCGAACAGTTAGTTGAAGAGTAATTCTTTTTCAATACAAAAACGCCCAGCATTTGCTGGGCGTTTTTGATTTTACTGTTGTTAATTCATGTAAGTTGCTGCGAAGGTTGCAAGCGGCTCATTACTATCATCTAACAAGGTTAGCTGTTCCCCATTGATAGAATATTGAGCTGTGGCTGAAAGTGCTGCCGACATGGCTGCTTCGATATCCATTTGTGCGACACACATTTTTTTGGTGCTTGCTAATGGTTTGAATGTAAGCGTCTGCTCGTTAACTTCGTAACTACCTGAGAAGTTATTACACCCTAAATAACCATTGGTTGAACCATCGTCTTTAAACTGCACGAAAGGTTCTTTATTTTCAACGGTGATTGCTTCTCCGCTGATGGTAACGGCTTTCCAATACGTATTAGTCAAAGTAACGTCTGGCTTTTTAGCTGAAACTTTTGTCACTGTCACTTTATACACTTCATCCGTCACATCTTCAGCAAATGGATTATTGTGAGTCGTGCTGATGTAAAGTAATTTACCTTGATTCTCAATGCGTGCACTCACACCATATCGGTGACGGTCAGCAATTTTACTCTCGTCATATTCAAGTGCTACGTTATATGGCGGCGCGCCATTTAATTCAATTTCTTGTTCGCTGATAACGTCAGCTTTGGCATCCATTTTTGATACATCAGCAAGTTGTACTTTTAATACTGAACCTGGTGGCAGCATGCTGCGATCTAAATAAATAACCTGTGTATTAAGAGTTTTCATTGTTGATTGCTCAGCCTGTGGTGCGGCAGAGTCTTCACCACAACCTGTTAATACTAAGCTGCTCCCTAAGATCATTAAACTGCATAGAGAAGCGCGTTTGAAAGATGAGATGGTATCCGAAGCCATGATTGTTTCCTTGCGTTTTTAGGGTTATGCGTCTTTGTTATTTAATTAGCATAAAGTTCGCTGACTTAATCATAGCTTAATTAACAAAAAATGGGCACTAGGCCCATTTTCTTAATAACGAATCGCTTAAGAGAAATAAAGCAAATTGAGTGCTCGTTACTTTTTCACGTATTTGGTAAGAATAACAATGCGTTGACCATCAACACGGCCTTCAATGTGTTCAGGGTTGCTCGTTAAGCCAATGTTTCTTACTGCTGTGCCACGCTTAGCAACAAGGCTGCTGCCTTTCACATCAAGATCTTTAATAAGTGTCACTGTATCCCCCGCTTGAAGTACAACACCATTACTGTCGATGTGTTTAATATCGTCATCTTCAGCTAGGGCCGTTTGCGCCCATTTTAACGTGTCTTCTTCAAGATAAATCATATCGAGTGCGTCTTGTGCCCAGCCGTTGTCAGCAGCTAAACGCTTCAACATGCGATAAGCCACAACTTGGACAGCAGGAGTTTGACTCCACATGCTGTCGTTCAAGCAGTGCCAGTGGTTTGCAGTCAAATCAGCATTGTTTTCGATTTGATCTTTACAAGTTTGGCAAACGTAAATGCATTTATCAGAATGAGCCTCTGTAACAGGTGGCACTTCGTAAACAGATAGATTATCTGTATTAGTGCAAAGTTCACATTGGTTATTACTGCGTTCGATTAGGGCTTGTTCAATGCTCATAGGAGGCTCTTTTTAGTTAACAAGGTAAGAAAAACAGCGCGCATTATAGCAAAAGCAGGTCCAAAGCGGAATATCCCTAATTATTGTGGGGGTATGCTTTTTGTGTATTTATTGATTATGGCATCTAAGCTGCCAGAGCTTTTTAATTTTTTGATTGCTGCATTTATTTTTGGTAACAATGATTGATGTTCACTGCGCAGGCGAATCTTTAGGTTTCCTTGTGAATGTAATGCGCCAAAGCTGATATCAGCATCAAATAGCTTAGCCCAATATAATGCGGGTAGTTTATCAATTATAACGACCTCAACACGTTGCATTTTTAGTGCCTTAATGAGCTGTTTTTCAGAGTGAAAATCAACCCGTTTAAAGCGGTTATCATCATAATAGTAATAACCTAGAACAGTCCCTACAGGCTGGTTGCGAATACTGTTTAGCTGCTGCCATCGAGTCACAGAGTTTGTTAGGCTCACTAGGTACTCATCAACGGTAAATAGGGTGTCTGAGTAACTAAATTGTGGGTTTTGTTTTTCAGCTTGGCTCAGCCATTCGGGGCTTATGACATCAAAGTCGATATGACCTTGGTGAAGGTATTTTACAGTTCGTTTGGCAGGAAGCTCGACATGCAGCACTTGAATATCTGCAAGCAGCATAACTTGCTTGATAATTTCAGGGAATATCCCTGGGTTGATTTTATCGTCAATATAATAAGGGTAGTAGTTACCAGAGCCAGTTACATTGTATTTCATTACAGGTTGCTGCTCAGCCAAAACTGCTTGAGTAAGAAAAAGTAAAATTAAGAAAATCGAGTTAGAGAAGCGCAATGGTCTGATTGGATTCGTTTTCATGTACCTAGTTTGGTTGGGTTTTTGTTTTTTAGCAAGGTAAACATCTTTCACTATACTTATAACAATAGTAATGTGGAGATAGCCACATCTAAGTGAGAAGTAGAATGTCAGAATTAAGTATGGAAGGTAACAAAAGTCAGAGCGTGACTCAGTATATAGCCCGGCAGCCAATATTTAATGCTGATAAAAGTTTGTATGCTTACGAATTATTGTATAGAGAATCGAGCGATAATGTCTTTCCTGCAGGCACGAGTGATGGCCAAGCAACGGGGCGGCTGTTTTTTAACGCGTTAATGTTGATGGGACTCGAGAAGCTAACGGGTTTTCAACCTGCGTTTATCAACCTATCGACCGACGCTATTTTGGATGACTTTCCTAAGCTGTTACAACCACGCAGTGCGGTTATCGAAATAGTCGAGCGGGCTACCAGTATTCCAAAAGTAGTGAATCGCGTTAAGCAGTTAAAACAAGAAGGCTATTTGTTCGCGCTTGATGATTACGACGGCACAGATAAATGGCAAGATATTTTACCTTTAATGGATTTTATTAAGCTTGAAGTTACGCAGCCGATTATCAAAACCAACATGATGATCAAAAAGCTCAAACGCAGCTTCCCAGAGACCACTATCATAGTGGAACGCATTGAAACTTATGAAGACTTTAAGCAGCTAAAAGCGGTTGGTTGTGACCTGTTTCAAGGCTACTTTTTTGCCAAGCCAGAGCTTTTGAGTTTTGGTAATGTTGAACCATCAAAAGTTGCCGTGCTTGAATTACTTAACTGTACTGCGCAAACAGATTTAAATTTTGATGCAATTCAACAACGGGTTGCCAAAGATATAGGCCTTACAGCACGCATTTTAAAATTAGTTAATGCGCGTATAAGCAGTGGTCAGCAAACAATTCGTTCGATTTCGCAAGCGGTTATTTATCTCGGTGAAGATGCGATTAGACAATTTGTGCGGGTATTAGCGCTCAGCGAATTAGGTAATGATAAACCGCAAGAGCTGACCAAACTTGGTTTAACACGAGCTAAATTTATTGCGCTGATGCTTGAACCCGGTGGTAAAGAACTTGCTGAGCAAGGCTATTTAGTTGGCTTACTCTCTGTTTTAGATGCAATTTTAGATATGGAGCTAGATATCATTGCCAAAGAGTTTTCGCTGGGTAGTGAGCTTTCGAGCGCACTATTAAACTTTAATGGCATGCAAGGTGCGAGCTTACAGCTTGTTAAAGCAATGGAAGAAGAGCAGTGGCACACAGCCCATGAGCTACTAATGATGATCCGCCCTGCGTCAAAAATGGATGTGGTTTTTCAAGCTATGTATGATGCTCGTGCTTATGCCGATGAAGTGTTTGAAAGCTTATCATCGGTTACAGACTAGATGCGCGGAGTTCGTTATGATGCGAGCTCAAAGTATTTAAAAGGTTTGTAACTAATGCGTGTTGTTTTTCCGGTACTGGCTATTTTAATTGCCTTGGCGTTACTTATTCCCGGTGTAACCCAGCCGGTGCTCACCCTAGAAGGAAAAATCGATAAATCTAAGCTTGCCAAAACAGGTATTGAAATGATTGCTGATGAAGGCGATCGCAATACTCGTAGCGTGTTAATGATGGCATCAAGCATGTTGGGGCTTGATAAGCTTGAAGGTGAAATTGATGCCTATAAAAAAACACGCAGCATTTGGGGTACCGTGAATGAGCTTGCTAATAACAAAAACTACCTTGTCGCCGCGCTTGTTGGAGTTTTCTCGATTGTCATTCCCACTTTAAAACTCCTGATGCAGTTGCTTTATTGTTTTTTACCTGCGAATAGATTTAAGCATTTACTCGGTCAACTCATACAGGGCCTAAGTAAATGGAGCATGGTCGATGTGTTTGTGATTGCGTTGATCGTGGCCTATTTAGCAGGTAATGCCGATGGGCAAATGGGCGAGCTAATAAAAATGCATGCAGAACTGGGTGATGGATTTTGGTATTTTACTGGCTATTGCCTGTTTGCTATTGCTGCCAGCAATAGCATAAAAATAGATAAACCCTTGTCGAGCGCGTAAATTTCGGGCTACAATTTGGGCAATTAATTTTTAAGGTATGATGATGACGCGACTTTCAAGCTACTTATTGATAGCTATGATGCTGCTCACTTTTGTGGGTCAGTCAGTTGCGTCTGTTGCTATGGTGTGTGATATGCCACATGCCAGCATGCAAATGGATCATCATGCTAATATGAATGCTGACAGCGACATGAGTGATATGGATTGTTGCCATGAAAATGCAATGGATAACAGCGATTGTGCGTGTCCGTTTAATGCCTGTACAGCTCACTCACTCCTGCCGTTAAATGATTTAGTTGTTAAATCAATTAAGCAATCAGAAAAAGTCACCGTGTTAGGCGCCAGCCAGCTGAGTTTCCATGCAAGTTCTTTATATCGCCCACCTATTACTGCTTAAGCAGGATAGGTCTATTTAAAATTCAGTAAAACGCTGAAATACACCTCATTCTGCACCCAAAATCTATTGTTTTTTAACCATTTTTAAGATTTTTGGAGCATGTGATGATTCACAGCAAATTGATTAAGGCGCTTTCTCTAGGCGCAGTATTGATAACCTCAAGTTTAGTGAAAGCAGAGCCGTTGGCACTCAATCAGGTGATTGATTATGCATTGACTCACGAGCCTTGGTTACAGGCAAATAAATACCAGCAACAGGCGATAGAAGCGCAAAGCATTGCCGCCGGTACCTTGCCAGATCCTGTGTTAACTGTTGGGCTAATGAATTTACCAACCGATGGCTTTGCCTTTGACCAAGAGGGTATGACGCAATTCAAAGTGGGCTTGTCACAACAATTTAGCCGAGGTGATAGTCTTGCCTTACAGCAACAAGCTTTAAAACAATCGGCTGAACAATACCCTTGGCTTAGAGCAGACCGCCAAGCACAGGTTAAAGCCATGGTTAGTGAAGCATGGCTAAATGCCTATCGCGCACAAAAAAGCATTCAACTGATCAACCAAGATAAAGCCTTATTTAATCAGCTTATTGATATTACAGAAGCAAGTTATGCTAATACACTTGGTGCGACTCGCCAGCAGGATATTATTCGCGCCCAGCTAGAGCTGACTCGGCTTGAAGATAAGCTGGTGATGTTAGAGCAACAGTTTGATAGTGCCAAAAAGCGACTAGCACAATGGCTACCTATTGAAATGCTAAACGGTGCAGTGAGCGATGAAAACACCAAGGTGGCCGCAGTAATGGCTTATCAAGAGCTTGCACCATCGGGTGTCACAGAAGTGCTCATGAGTCACCCGGCAATTATTGCTATTGATCATGCAATGCGTGCTAAAAACACCCAAGTGCAAGTGGCGAAAGAAGCGTATAAGCCGCAATTTGGTATGAACCTAGGCTATGGCTATCGTGATGATACCCCGATGGGTGACTCTCGCGCTGACTTATTCTCTATAGGGGTAAGTGTTGATTTACCGCTGTTTACTGATAACCGTCAAGATCAACAAGTCAATGCGGCAATAGCTAATGCCGAGGCGGTAAAAACCAACAAACTTATTACCCTACAAAAACTGCAAGGTCAGTATTTTAAAGAGCTTAGCCAACTAAGCCGACTTGCTCAGCGCAAAGCGCTGTATCAACAGCAGCTATTACCGCAAATGGCAGAGCAAGCTGAGGCGACATTAAATGCTTACACCAATGATGATGGTGACTTTTCAGAAGTGATGCGCGCACGCATCAGCGAACTTAACGCAAAAATTGATGCGTTAAACATCGAAATAGACAAACAAATAACCCTCGCTCGCCTTAATTATTACGCAGCAGCAAAAGATAACCAAATAAATGCAGCACAAAGCCAAGGAGCTAGCAATGAATAACACAGTGAAATTAGTTATCGCTTTGGCGGTAGGTGCAGCATTGGCAACGGCTGTAAATAAATTGGCTGAGCCAGAGCATGAACAAATGCCAAGCGCTGAGAAAAAGCCGCTATATTGGGTGGCGCCTATGGACAGTAATTACCGCCGTGATGAACCAGGGTTATCACCAATGGGTATGGAGTTAGTGCCCGTTTATGAAGAGCAAAGTAGCGCTGAAGACAGCCCAGGTACTGTGAGAATCTCACCAGCAGTCGTTAATAATTTAGGGGTAAGAACAGCGCCCGTACGGTTTAAATCATTACAAACGACGGTTGATACGGTTGGCTATGTGCAATACGACCAAGACCAACTCGTGCATATTCACCCTCGTGTCGAAGGTTGGATAGAAACCTTATATGTAAAAGCCGCTGGTGACCAAGTTAAGCAAGGCGAGCCACTTTATACCTTGTATTCTCCACAGCTAGTGAATGCGCAAGAAGAGCTACTGCTTGCCCTTAAACGTAACAATGCGGTGCTTATACGTGCGGCAAAAGCACGGTTGGCCTCACTGAATGTTTCTGACGATTTTATTGCCCGATTAGAGCAAAGCCAAAAGGTCAGACAAAACATTACCTTTTATGCCAAGCAAAGTGGCGTATTGGATGAGTTAAATATCCGCGAAGGCTTCTTTGTGAAACCAGGCACAACCATGATGAGTATTGCTCACCTAGAAGAAGTATGGGTCGAGGCAGAAGTTTTTGAGCGTCAAGCAGGGCTTATTCATAAAGGCTTGCCTGTTACCATGAGCTTAGATTACTTACCGGGCAAACGCTGGCAAGGCAAGGTCGATTATATTTACCCAACCCTTGATGAGAAAAACCGTACCCTGCGCGTGCGCTTACGTTTTGCCAACCAAGATGGCTTATTAAAACCGAATATGTTTGCTGAAGTCAGCATTACTACTAAGCCAACTGAGCCGCAATTAGTGATAGCCAAAGAAGCGGTGATCCGCACCGGTAGCCAAGACCGTGTTGTCATTGATTTAGGTGAAGGGCGCTTTAAGTCAGTGGCTGTGACGCTAGGTCGTAGTGATAATCATGATGTTGAAATTTTATCAGGCTTACTGAAAGACGATAACGTTGTGGTTTCAGCGCAGTTCTTAATAGATTCCGAATCAAGTAAGAGTTCTGACTTTATGCGTATGCAAGAGCCTGATAGTGACAGCGCAATGGTCAATGGCGTGATCAACAGCATTGACCGCGAAGCCCGCAAAGCCGTGATCAGTCGCGAAGCCATCCCTAAGTGGGGACGCGAGGCTGCAACTATGGAGTTTCATTTTTCGCCGCGCATTGATATGTCTAGTTTGCAAAGCGATGATGAAGTGCATTTTACCTTTAAGTTGGTAGACGGTGAGTTTGTGATTTTTGACATCATGACCATGAGCCACCCTATGCAAGGAGAAATGCAATGATAGCCGCCGTGATCCGTTGGTCAGTCGGTAATCGCTTCTTTGTATTACTGCTGTCTTTAATGTTGGCGGGCTTTGGGATTTTTTCTTTAAAGAATACCCCAGTTGATGCCTTGCCTGACTTATCTGATGTGCAGGTTATTGTAAAAACGTCTTACCCAGGACAAGCGCCACAAGTGGTGCAAGACCAAGTAACGTTTCCTATCACCACGGCCATGTTGTCGGTGCCGGGTGCTGAAACGGTAAGGGGCTTTTCGTTTTTTGGTGACTCTTATGTATACGTTATTTTTAATGAAGACACCGACCTTTACTGGGCCCGTAGTCGGGTGCAAGAGTATTTGAGTCAAGTAAGTGCTCGCTTACCTGACTCAGCAAGGCCTGAACTTGGCCCTGATGCGACAGGAGTGGGTTGGATTTACTTGTATGCGCTGGTGGATAAAACCGGTAAGCACGATATAAGTCAGCTACGAAGCCTGCAAGATTGGTTTTTAAAGTTTGAGCTGCAAACTGTGCCGGGCGTATCAGAAGTAGCGTCTGTTGGCGGTATGGTTAAGCAGTATCAGGTTAATGTCGACCCAGATAAATTGCGTGCTTATGGTATTCCGCTAAGTTTAATTCAAACAGCAATTAAGCAAGGTAACCAAGAGCGCGGTGCCTCAGTGGTCGAAATGGCTGAAGCCGAATACATGGTATCAAGCACAGGTTATATTAAAAGTGTCGCAGATTTAGAAGCCATTCCGCTGGGTACTAATGCCAATGGCACGCCACTGCAATTACGCGATGTGGCTGATATAAAACTTGGGCCGCAAATGCGCCGTGGTATTGCCGAGCTTAACGGCGAGGGCGAAGTAACTGGTGGTGTAGTGGTGATGCGCTTTGGAGAAAACGCCGAAGCAATCATCAAACTAGTAAAAGAAAAGCTAGAGTCGCTCAAAAAAGGTCTGCCTGAGGGCGTTGAAATCATCCCAGTGTACGACCGCTCAAACCTTATTACCCAAGCGCTTGATAACTTAAGCTCAAAGCTAATTGAAGAATTAATCGTCGTGGCCTTAGTGTGTGTGGTGTTTTTATTCCATATACGTTCATCGATCGTAGCCATTATTACGTTGCCAATGGGCATTTTAACGGCTTTTGTGGTTATGTATTGGCAAGGTATAAACGCTAATATCATGTCGCTTGGCGGGATAGCGATTGCTATTGGTGCAATGACAGATGGTGCTATCGTGATGATAGAAAATATGCATAAGCATATGGAGAAAACCCCACTGACCGATGAAAACCGCTGGCAAGTGGTGATGGACTCAGCCGCAGAAGTCGGGCCCGCGTTATTCTTTAGTTTATTAATTATCACTGTCAGCTTTATGCCAGTGTTTATTCTTGAAGCACAAGAAGGACGAATGTTCTCGCCACTGGCTTATACAAAAACCTATGCAATGGCGGCCTCGGCTGGTTTAGCGATTACACTGGTGCCGGTATTAATGGGCTACTTTATTCGCGGTAAGGTTATTTCGGAGCAGAAAAACCCTGTAAACCGCATATTAGTGGCAGCCTATAAACCCTTGTTAAATGCGGTATTAAAAGCACCGAAAACAACATTGGTACTGGCATTAGTGTTGGCTGCTATTGGCTTTTACCCGGTTAATAAAATTGGTAGTGAGTTTATTCCTCCTCTTGATGAGGGCGACTTAATGTATATGCCAACGACTTACCCAGGTATTTCAATAGGTAAGGCCCGTGAAATCTTACAGCAGACAGATAAGCTAATTGCCAGTGTGCCAGAGGTTGAGTCGGTATTTGGTAAAGTAGGTCGAGCGGATACTGCAACAGATCCGGCTCCACTCACCATGATCGAAACCTTTATTCAGTTAAAGCCAAAATCACAGTGGCGAGAGGGTATGACAACCGAAAAACTGAAAAAAGAGCTCGATAATCTGGTTAAGTTCCCAGGGCTTACCAATGCATGGGTTATGCCAATCAAAACGCGAATCGACATGCTTGCCACTGGTATTAAAACGCCTGTGGGGATCAAAGTAGCAGGGCCAAAGCTGAGCGAAATTCAAAAAATCGGTGAGCAAATTGAAGTCATCTTAAAAGATTTACCGGGGACAGCTTCGGTGTACTCAGAGCGCGTTGCTGGTGGTCGCTACATCAAAGTCGATATCAACCGTGAAAAAGCAGCGCGTTATGGTTTGAACATTGCTGATGTGCAACAGGTAGTTGCCACCGCTATCGGTGGTATGAATGTGACAGAAACGGTTGAAGGGCAAGAGCGTTACCCAGTTAACTTGCGTTACCCGCAAGATTATCGCGACTCGCCAGAAGAGCTTAAGTTGTTACCGATTGTGACGCCAGACGGACAGCGTATTGCATTGGCTGATGTTGCCCATGTCTTCATCGAAGATGGCCCGCCGGGTATTAAAAGTGAAAATGCACGTATTAATGGCTGGAGCTTAATTGACATTGAAGGCAGTGATATCGGCAGTTATGTTGAGCGTGCGCAACAAGCGCTGCATGAGCAACTTGAGCTACCTGCTGGTTATTCAATTACTTGGGCGGGGCAATATGAATACATGGAGCGCGCAAAAGCCAAACTCAGTTACGTATTGCCACTCACCTTGGCAATCATTGTGGTGTTGTTATACCTCAATTTTAGAAGCTTTATTGAGGTGGCAATGATCATGCTGACCTTACCACTTGCAATGATAGGGGGTATTTGGCTGATGTACCTTGAAGGTTTTAACTTTTCGGTCGCTGTTGGGGTTGGTTTTATTGCCTTAGCAGGAGTTGCCGTAGAAATAGGCGTGATCATGCTGGTTTATCTCAATCAAGCGTATCAAGATGCCAAAGCGCAATCATCGCAGTTTACGGTTACAGAGCTGCGCCAAGCAATCATCAATGGTGCTGGCCTTCGGGTTAGGCCTGTAATGATGACAGTTGCCACTATTATCATTGGGTTACTGCCGGTGCTTTATGGCACTGGAACGGGCAGTGAGGTGATGAGCCGAATAGCCGCGCCTATGGTCGGCGGGATGCTCAGTGCCATAGTTTTAACGCTACTTGTGTTACCTGCGCTTTATTTTATATGGCGTAAACGCGACCTATAAATTTTACAGTCAGTGTGTAACTTGTGCGCTTTTAATTGCTGCAAGTTACACATTTTATTTTTAACTTGTTGATAATTGGTTTGTTTGTTGCTGGTGTGATTTATGCAAAGTCATATTAAATTGATTTTGATAAGGAATGCACATGCAAGTTAAAACAATACAACAAGTTTATGATTGGACCGTGTTATTTCATACTCAAATGGCAGCCAATTTCCACAGTGTTAAAGACTTACTGGACGAGCACAATCAAATGCTGGTGGACTATTATCTGCAATATGAGAAGAAGCTGGCAGAAGATCTCGTTGGTTTTAAAGCGATTACCGAAGTAAACACACTCGATACGTATTGCTATGAGTATTTTTCTGAAAATCCAGAGCTAATTACTTTTAACGATATCAGCACTGATCAGCGCATTGATGAAAAGGCGATTCAGGTTTACTTAACCACGCAACACCAAAAAGTAATCGACTTATATGAGTACTTGGTGTCACGCGCCGAAACGGCAGATACCAAAGAAAAGCTCGAACGTTTGCTAGAACTTGAACATCAAGGCCTTAAGCAAATGATGCAAAGCTCAAACCGCCATATGGATATGTAGTATACCCAAACCACCTCAAGATGCAGAATTCAGCGTTTCACAGGTGCTTAATATCAAGGCGTTACTTTGCAAGAATGGCAGTCCCTTTTAAGAAGTAACAACGATGAGAGTAAGTACCTGTGAAGCGCCCAACGGGTTGGTTTAAAAGCGATTTATACTGCGTTATTGATCTTAACAATAGAACCACTATTACTTGCAATCAATGCCTTGCCTAAATCGCTTTTAATTCCAACTGAAACTTACATCTTGAGGTGTTTGGGTATATATTAATCAGCTTAATGAAAATCGAGTAAGAAGCCGACTTTTTTAAGGTATTTTTGTTCTTGCTGTAAGTCAGCTAAAAGCAAGGTATGTTCTTTAAGCCACTTGTTGTGAAACTTTAAGAACATACTATTTTGCTTGGCTGTTACCTCAAGCTTAAAGCCTTGGTCAGTAATGCGCTTTTGATTTAGTAGTACTGCTAAACGCAAAATCACAATGAGCTGTAATATTTCATAATGTTGCATGGTATGCAGTGCCGGAAAATCTTCTAAACGGATCTTTTTACGATAAAAGCGGATCATACAGCTAAGAAGTGTTTGTTGTTGCTGTGTAAAGCCAGGTAATTGGCTGTTCGCCACGATATAGGCACTGTGTTTATGTAACCCCGAAGAATTAACCCCTAAACCAATTTCATGTAGCTGTGCAGCCCAATCCAGTAAATTTATGTGATCAGAGTCAGTCAAGTGCCATGTTTCTCTTACTTGTTCGAATAGCCACTTTGCGGTTGTTGAGACGCGATTAGCATGATCTTTATCTATGGCATTGCGCTCAGATAGGTTCGCTATGGTATTTGTGCGAATATCCTTATGGGCGAGCTTTTGCTGCATTTCATGAAGCAGGCCTTCACGCAGTGAAAAGTCGCTATATTGCATCGCTTCGATGTTAAACAGTCTAAATATGGCAATTAAAATAGCTAAACCACCACAAATACTCACTTGCCGCTCAGGCGTAAGACCTTCAATTTGCAGCGCTTGTATTTGTTTTGCAGCAATAAACTGGGTTTTTAATTCTAATAATCGCTCTAAAGTAATTAGCTCTTGCTCTGCATCGTTTGCATTGATCATGGCAAGGATTGATTTAATCGTGCCTGATGTTCCCACCACTGATTGCCAGCCAGCTGATAAGTAATTTGCAAAGATCACTTCGAGTTCTTGCTCTGCGCGAACTTCGGCTTTGGCAAAGCGCTTAGTATTGATTTGTCCATCTGCAAAAAACTGCTTGGTATAGCTGACACAGCCCATGTTGCGGCTAGCAAGTAGCTTATGTTTAAAGTGTTTACCAATGATGAGTTCAGTACTGCCGCCGCCGATATCAATGATTAAGCGGTTCTCATCGTGATGAATATAATGGGCAACACCTTGGTATATTAAACGCGCTTCTTCTTGCCCTGATATTACTTCAATCGGGTAAGGAAACACTTTACTTGCTTGCGTTAAGAATGAATGAATGTTTTTCGCACGGCGCAATGTGTAAGTAGCGGCCACTTTGACATTCTCAAGGGAAAGTCCTGCAAGGTTATGGCAAATTGTTTGAGAATGGCTAGTGCGCGCTCAATAGCTTCTTGGCTTAAATGATTTTTATCATCTAAACCGTCAGCTAAATAAACGCGCTGTTTTTCTTTGTGTAAGATTTGCAAAGAGCCATCGACCTCTCTTGCCACCACTAAATGAAAACTGTTTGAGCCTAAATCAACGGCAGCAATTGAGGGATAATCATTCATTATTGTAGTTACTTTCCCATTTCTTAAGGTGGTCATAAATGGCAATTTGCGAGCGAATTTTTTTACGATTGCCACGGCGCACATAGCTGTTTTTTTGTTCGCTATCGATTATGCGTGCTTTTGATCTATCTTTAAACTGTAGCTCAAGAATATCAATAATAAGCTGTTTTAATTTTTCATTATAAATCGGAGTCGCGACTTCAACACGGTGATCAAGATTTCGGGTCATCCAGTCTGCCGATGAAATATACACTTTTTCGTTGCCATTATTATGAAACACCATCACCCGAGGATGCTCTAAAAAGCGGTCAACGATACTAATAATGCGAATATTATCGTTAACAGCAGAGGGCACTAAGGAACACATACCACGCACAATAATGCGAATTTTTACGCCGCGTCTTCCGGCAAAGTAGAGGTGATCGACCAGCTCTTTATCAACAAGGTTGTTTATTTTTAGCGTAATTCGGCCAGCCTTACCATGCTCTACATTGGTTATTTCAGCATCAATTAGCGACATAATAGTTTGTCGTGCGTTAACTGGCGAAATCATTAAATGGTCAAATTGAAATGGTCGGTAACTACTTTCGATAAACTTAAACACGCTATCGCATTCTTCACTAATGCCTTCATGCTTGGTGAATAAGCTAAAGTCCGTGTAGATTTTGGCGGTTTTTTCATGGAAGTTACCCGTGCCTATATGGGCATACTTCACGATGTTATTCTTTTCTTTACGGTGAATAACGCATAGCTTACTGTGCACTTTCAGCGCAGGAATACCAAAAATCACTTTAACCCCAGCGTTACTTAGGGTTTTTGCCCATTCAATGTTGTTCTGTTCATCAAAGCGCGCTTTCAGCTCAACCATTACGGTTACATGCTTACCATTTTTTGCCGCATTAATAAGCGTAGAGACAAGTCGAGACTGACTCGCAACACGATAAATATTGACCTTAATTTGGGTTACATCTGGGTCAAAAGCAGCTTGGCGCACAAACTCAAGTAAATGATTAAAGGTGTGATAGGGGTAATACAGTAAAATATCTTGCTCTGAAATGGCATCAAACACACTCGAGTGATTGTTAAAGGCCGTGCTTTGTAATGCAGGCAGTGGTTTGTTTTCTAAATACTGACGGCCAACATTTGGAAACGCAATAAAATCGCGGAAGTTACGATAACGGCCGCCGGGAATAAGCGCATCATGTTGGCTTATGTTAAGGCGCTTTTTCATCACTTTAAGCATTTCATCAGGCATGCTCTCGTCATAAACAAGGCGTACAGGCTCAGCAGAAATACGCTGTTTCAGACCTTTCGACATTTTATCGAGTAAACCTTCTTCGAGTTCATCATCTAAATTGTACTCGGCATCGCGGGTCAGTTTGATGGCATAACATTGAATATCATCAAAGCTAAAAAAGCTGCTAAATACATCGCGAATAAAGTAGGCAATGATGTCATCAAGCATCACAATGGTTTTGTGGCGACGTGTTTTCTCAGGCGGCAAAATAACAAAGCGTGAGACGCGGTCAGTAGGCACCTCCATCATGGCATAATGACTTTTTTGATTGGTCATCTCGACAAACAAATAAGTCATGGTGTCGTTAATTTGATCTGAGTAGTCTTTCTTTTCAGAGAGCAAAATCGGCAAAATGTGTTGCAGTACATTGTCGTGGAAGAATTTTTTCAGCCAACTCAAGTGAAATTCAGATAACTTCTCTGGTAACTCTACGTGAATATTATGCTCGTTTAAATCATTCAAAATATCTTTATGAATTTGATTAAATTTTTTGCCAAGCTGGAGCACTTTACTCTGGATTTGATGGAGTAGGATCTCATCTTCATCAAAGTTCGCATCAGGAATTTTATTAAGTAAAATTCGGCGCTTTACATCTGCAACACGGACACGGAAAAACTCATCCATGTTGTTTGAGTAAATACCTAAAAAGCGCATGCGCTCAATAATTGGGTTCGATTTATCTTTGGCTTCTTGCAGCACGCGTTCATTAAATGACAGCCAACTTAGCTCTTTGGCAAAGTAATTGATGGCTTGAGAAGAAGAATGTGATGCGTTCATCTGGTTTTCCAACGTTTATAGCTAGTTAGAATATAGAGGATGCAGATGACGGTTGTGTGACATACATGTCAGTTTTGTGACATGTATGTCGCTTTTTTAAAGTTCAAAATATCCCTATAAACTTGTGTTACGCGTCCTCAATATCAACAATTAGGTCTGTAGTGATAGACTCAAGTGCGCTAATTACTTCGTCTTTGTTCATGCCCATTGGTAAAGCAACGGTGGCAACGGCACTAAAAATAGGCACACCCCAGTTAGGTGCACTTTGTTGCTTTGAATTGAGGTGAGTGATATTAGCCCCTTTGTGACGAATAACGCTGGCTAGCTCTTGTACAATGCCAGGTCTATCATTGCCAGTGATAACAAAATTAATTTGCTCAGATTTTTCATCAGGCAGCGTCTCGGTGCCGCGTTCGATTCTGACCTCTAAATGCGGCAGGCTATGTAACGCATCTTGTAATTCTTGTAAGTGTTCTTCAGGTACTGCTGCTTCAATGATCCCTGCAAAATGCCCTGCAAGGTGGCTTAAATTACTGCTTAACCAGTTGCCGTGGTGGCTTAGAATTGTGGCTGAAAGGTCTTCAACTAGGCCGGGTTTATCTGGCCCCAAAATAGTAATTACTAACTGCTTCATACTTAAATCTCTATAAAAATGCCTCTGAAAAATGCAATAAAAGGAAGGAGGCGTTGGTTAAAAATGATTCTTATTGTTGAAAAAAATAAGTCTTCTTGAGTATTGATGCTGTTTTATTGTTTGTCCAATTTTTTCCATATAGTTATAAAAAATTAGATATAACAGTTTGTTAGCTTGTTAATTTAGGACTTATAAAAGCGCTTACAATTGTCGTAAATTGGTCATTTTTTAACTTTAAACTACGTTCCCGAAAAGCTTGCTTTATTACACTGAATTATGACGTTTGTAACATTACTGTCATCTTGGTGAAATATAATTCGCGCAACGTTAAGATTTAAGGGTGTTTTGATGACTTCCAATCCGAATAAACCTACCTTTCATACGGATAGAAGCCGTCTATTTAAAGACAGGTTTGCCAAGTGGGGTATTTCCGCAGGTGGCGTAATGGTGCTAGTAGCACTGTTACTCATATTCTTTTACCTTCTTTATGTTGTTCAACCTATTTTTGAATCAGCAAAAGTAGAAACACGTAACAGTGTAAAACTACAAAATGCGTCAGAAGTTGTTGGCCTTGGCATTGAAGAGCAAACAGAGGTTGCCTTTTTACTCGGTGAAAAAGGTAGCGTGGACTTTTACAATGTTGAAAAAGAACATTTTGGTAAAAAGATCACCACTCTTAATGCTGAATTACCTAGCGATGTAAGCAGCTTTGCAAGCTCTGCACCGTTTCAAGGTCAATATGCGTACGGTTTAGAAAATGGTACGGTTGTTGTGGTTGCACCTAAGTTTTTGGTGACATTCCCAAATAACCAACGCCAATTAACACCCCGATTAGACTACCCGCTCGGTGATATGGCGCTTGAAGTTGATGAACAAGGCGCAGCAATCACTAAATTTGCGTTTAGCCACTATGAAGATAAAACGGCTGTTGTTGCTTTAACTGCTGACAAGCGCGTTTTATTCAGCAGCTTTGTCGGTGAAGAAAACATGTTCACTGGCGAAGTCGAGTGGAATGTCGAGCGTACTGAGCTTGATATCGAAGGTCGTGTGGATGAGCTATTAATCTCACCTGATACAACACGTACATTCGTTCGCTCTGCAAATCAAATTTACGTATACGATACGCGTTACCCTTCTGAAGTTGAGCAAATCCAACTGCTTGCAGCTAACGAAGAAAACGCGAACCTAGTTTCAACTCAGTTATTAGCGGGTGCTAACTCACTGATGCTTGCTAACGATAATGGTGAAGTATCTCAGTGGTTTGAAGTAAACACGGAAGAGGGACGTGAGTTCCAAAAGATCCGCGCTTTTGAAACCAGCAAACAATCGAAACTAAACATTTTTACAGAGTTCTATCGTCGTACCTTCTTCACAGCGGGTGCTAACGGTGAGCTTGGTATTTATTACACAACCAGCGACGCAAAACTGTGGCAAGGTAAAGTAAGTGACGGTCCAATTCAAAACTTTGCAATTGCACCTCGTTCAAATGCGGCACTAGTACTTGCAGATGACGCATTAAAAGTAATCGAAATCCATAACGAACACCCAGAAGTAACGTGGTCTGCGTTATGGCAAGAAGTATGGTACGAAGGTTACCCAGAGCCGGGTTATATCTGGCAATCAACCTCTGCCAGTGATGATTTTGAATCTAAGTTTTCATTAGTGCCAATTTCATTCGGTACGATTAAAGCAGCTTTATATGCGATGCTGTTTGCAGTACCTATTGCGCTTTCAGCTGCGATTTACACGGCGTACTTTATGTCGAGTGAATTACGTAAAGTGGTTAAGCCGACAGTAGAAATCATGGAAGCATTACCAACAGTAATCTTAGGTTTCTTAGCCGGTCTTTGGTTAGCACCATTAATTGAAGAG
Source organism: Pseudoalteromonas sp. Hal040 (assembly GCF_037162425.1). Classification (NCBI taxonomy): domain Bacteria; kingdom Pseudomonadati; phylum Pseudomonadota; class Gammaproteobacteria; order Alteromonadales; family Pseudoalteromonadaceae; genus Pseudoalteromonas; species Pseudoalteromonas sp. Hal040. The sequence goes on from NZ_JARLUU010000001.1 coordinate 159,387, forward strand.
CATTTACCAGCGATTGTCGGATTATTAGTGTTATTACCAATTGGTATTTTATTAACCGCATTCGGCTGGAACAAGCTACCGGCGTCAATTCGTCACCGTGTTCCTGAAGGTTCGCACTCTATTTTACTTATTCCAGTGGTTATCTTTATTGGTTGGTTGTCGTTTGCGATGAGTAACTCAATTGAGCTTTGGATGTTTGACGGTAATGTGCGTCAGTACCTAACCAATGAATTAGGTATGACATTCGACCAACGTAACTCGTTAGTTGTTGGTATTGCGATGGGCTTCGCTGTTATCCCAACTATCTTCTCAATTGCGGAAGATGCGGTATTCAGTGTTCCTAAGCACTTATCAAATGGTTCATTAGCACTCGGTGCAACGCAATGGCAAACATTGGTTCGCGTAGTACTACTAACAGCAAGCCCGGGTATCTTCTCAGCAGTAATGATGGGTCTTGGTCGTGCTGTAGGTGAAACAATGATTGTACTAATGGCAACAGGTAATACACCTATTATGGACTGGAGTATCTTCCAGGGTATGAGAACGCTTGCAGCGAATATCGCGGTAGAAATGCCAGAGTCTGAGGTAGGCAGCTCGCATTATCGCATTCTATTCTTAGCAGCATTTGTACTATTCATATTCACATTCGTTTTCAACACAGTGGCTGAGTTTGTTCGTCAGCAACTGCGTGAAAAATACAGTTCAATGTAGGTGGAGAGACACGACATGGTAAAGCAGTGGTTTAAGTCTGGTTCTCCTTGGATTTGGATGACCGGCGGTGCGGTAAGCATCAGTTTAATCTCGGTTCTTGGCTTATTAGCCATGATTGCTTGGAAAGGTTTAAGCTTTTTCTGGCCATCAGAAGTAGTGCAACTTGAGCTGCAAGGCTCAGTTGCTAAACAAACAGTGATCGGTGAAGTTTATGACCGTGAGCTAGTTGCAAAATCACGTATTGAGGCGACGGGCGTTGATTTATCTCACTACGACAAAGAGCAACTAGAGCGCTTACTAATCAAAACAGGTAACCGTGAGTACGTTGATCTCGATTTCCGTTGGGTATTAGAGACAGATATCACATCGCGTACAGCGCCAGCTGAACTTGCAGTATTCGAGCGTAGCAAAAACGGTAACTTTTACGGTTATGTAGAACAGGTTATTAAAGACGGTGAAGTTATTACAGATAACAAAATCGAGGTACTTTATGATCTTGTTGACCGTGCTGTTGACCTAAACGACCAAGCGCTCGATTTACAAAATGGTGATATTGGTCATATCAACTATGAACTTGAGCGCTTGCGCTTAAAAGAAAAAGCGTATCAGCTTGATAACGAGTTGACGGATGAGCGTGTTGCTGAGCTTGCACAAACACGCGCTGAGCTACGTGCTGAATATGCCGTGCTAGAAAAACAGTTATTTGCACTTCGTAAAGAAGCAAAGCGTGACCAAGTAACGGTTAAAGACATGCGCGGTGAAGTGGTTACTTTACCTCTGTATCAAGTTCTTGATGTGTGGTTCCCAAATGACATGGGCTTCTTCGCTAAGCTAGGCCACTACTTTGTACAACTTGGTAAGTTTGTAGCGGATGACCCGCGTGAGGCAAACACTGAAGGGGGTATTCCCGGCGATTTTCGGTACTGTGTTCATGGTATTACTGATGGCAGTGATTGTTACGCCGTTTGGTGTGGTTGCAGCGATTTACTTACATGAATACGCAGCAAAGAATGCCGTTACTAAAATGATCCGTATCGCGGTAATCAACCTTGCGGGTGTACCTTCAATTGTATACGGTGTATTTGGTCTAGGTTTCTTTGTATATATGCTAGGTGGCAGTATTGACCAATTGTTCTACCCAGAATCATCGCCAAGTCCAGTATTTGGTACGCCAGGTGTGATTTGGTCAGCATTAACGCTAGCAATTTTAACGCTTCCAGTTGTTATTGTTTCAACGGAAGAAGGTTTATCACGTATTCCAAGCACGGTTCGTCATGGTTCATTAGCACTTGGCGCAACAAAAGCAGAAACGCTATGGCGCATCATCATTCCGATGGCAAGCCCTGCGATTATGACAGGTTTAATCTTAGCGGTTGCACGTGCAGCCGGTGAAGTAGCACCACTTATGCTTGTTGGTGTTGTTAAGATGGCGCCAACACTGCCTCTTGACGGTAACTTCCCATACGTACATTTAGATAGAAAATTTATGCACTTAGGTTTCCACATTTATGATGTTGGTTTCCAAAGCCCTAACGTAGAAGCGGCACGTCCGCTGGTATATGCCACGGCATTCTTACTGGTATCAGTAATTATCGCCCTGAATATCACCGCGATTGGTATTCGTAACCACTTACGCGAAAAGTTTAGAGCTCTTGAGCATTAATACAGAATTTTTATAGGTAGACAGAGATGATTACAGTTGCACCACAAGTAAACCAAGCGAAAAGCTCGGCAAAGCTAGATTTAGATAACCTAACTGCAGAGCAAACAGCGTTAGAGATTAAAAACTTAGATCTATACTACGGTGATAAACAAGCGCTTAGCGGCGTAAATATGAACATCCCGAAAGGTCAGGTAACCGCGTTTATAGGTCCGTCAGGCTGTGGTAAATCAACACTTTTACGTTGTATCAACCGTATGAACGACCTAGTTGATAGTTGTCGTATTGAAGGTGAGATCTTATTACACGGCCACAACATCTACGATAAGAGTGTTGATGTTGCAGCATTAAGACGAAATGTTGGGATGGTATTCCAACGTCCTAATCCATTTCCAAAATCAATCTACGAAAATGTCGTTTATGGCCTACGCTTACAAGGTATTAAAGAAAAGCGTAAACTAGACGAAGTGGTTGAACAATCTTTACGTGGCGCGGCGTTATGGGATGAAGTTAAAGACCGTTTACACGATAGTGCATTTGGCCTATCGGGTGGTCAGCAACAGCGTCTTGTTATTGCTCGCTCAATTGCTATCGAGCCTGAAGTACTACTTCTGGATGAGCCTACATCGGCACTAGATCCAATTTCTACTTTAGTTATCGAAGAGCTAATTAACGACTTAAAGAATAAGTTTACCGTGGTAATTGTTACTCACAACATGCAACAAGCTGCTCGTGTATCAGACCAAACTGCGTTCATGTACATGGGTGAGTTGATTGAGTATTCAGATACCAATACGTTATTTACAACACCAAGCAAGAAGAAAACAGAAGACTACATTACAGGCCGTTACGGTTAGTCAATAAAGTCACTTGGTACCGTAAACGAAATTTATAGAGGTAGACAATGGAACATAATATCAATAAACACATTTCGGGCCGCTTTAATGAAGAGCTTGAAAATGTGCGCAACCATGTATTAAACATGGGTGGTTTAGTTGAACAACAACTAAACAGTGCACTTGATGCTGTTAGCAATGGCGATGCAGATCTGGCACAAAAAGTTCGTGAGAACGACTATAAAGTAAATGCAATGGAAGTGAACATCGATGAAGAATGCACACGCATTATCGCTCGTCGTCAGCCAGCTGCCAGTGACTTACGTCTTGTAATTGCCATTGCGAAAACAATTGCTGACTTAGAGCGTATTGGCGATGAAGCTGAGCGTATTGCTAAAGTTGCGCTGGACTCATTTACAAAAGATCAGCAAGACCTACTGGTGAACATTGAAAACATGGGTCGCCAAGTATCAAAAATGCTTCATGATGTACTTGATGCATTTGCACGTATGGATGTGCAATGTGCGTTTGAAGTACATAAAGAAGATGCCAAAGTTGACCGTGAATACGAAGCAATTACCCGTCAAATCATGACATATATGATGGAAGATCCACGCTCAATCCCGAAAATTATGGATTTAGTGTGGTCAGTACGCTCTTTAGAGCGTATCGGCGACCGTTGTCAAAATATTGCTGAGTACATCATCTACTTTGTAAACGGCAAAGATATTCGTCATACATCTCAAGCAGATATCGAAAAGTCGCTGTAATTTTAACCGCAACTTTTCATTATTAAACCGAGCGGCCTTTGGCCGCTTTGTCTATTATTGGTAATGTAAGGCAGAAAAAGCGTTCACAATCGAACACAATGCTGTAAAATTCGCAGCTGCCAAAGCATACTAATTTATAAAGGGTCAGTTATGCCTACAAATGCATTTTTAGGGGTATTTGCTAAATCTCCTATTAAGCCTATGGAAGATCACATTAAGAAAGCACATCAAGCAAGTAAAGCATTGATCCCTTTCTTTAATCACGTTTTCAAAGAAGAGTGGCAAGAAGCGGAAGAAATCCGCCTAAACATTCGTAATTTAGAGCGTGAAGCTGATGAAATGAAACGTAACATTCGCCTTCAACTACCACGTGGCTTATTCATGCCAGTTGAGCGTACCGATTTGCTAGAGCTTGTTACTCAACAAGACAAAATTGCTAATAAAGCAAAAGATATTGCAGGTCGTGTAGTTGGTCGTGAGATGACTATTCCTACCGAAATCCAAGCAGATTTCCTTGCTTATGTAACTCGTTGTGTTGATGCAACAAAACAAGCATCAAAAGCAATCAATGAGCTAGATGAGCTTCTTGAAACGGGCTTCAAAGGTCGCGAAGTGACTTTAGTTGAGAAAATGCTCGTTGAATTGGACGCAATTGAGCAAGACACGGATGACATGCAAATCAAAATTCGCCGTCAATTGCGCGCCGTTGAAAATGAACTTAACCCAATCGACGTGATGTTCTTATACAAGATCATCGAATGGGTAGGTGACTTAGCTGATATTGCTGAGCGCGTAGGTTCTCGTCTTGAGCTGATGTTAGCTCGTTAATTAAAAATCAGTTCATACGAAAAAAATTAAAGGTTCACACAATGGATATCATTGCAAATTACGGCACGTTACTCGTTTTAACTGCCGCCGCAGTCGGTTTCTTTATGGCTTATGGTATTGGTGCAAATGACGTTGCCAATGCGATGGGTACATCAGTAGGTTCAAAAGCACTTACAATTAAGCAAGCTATCATCATCGCGATGGTGTTTGAGTTCGCTGGCGCATACCTTGCCGGTGGTGAGGTTACATCAACGATCCGTAAAGGGATTATCGATGCGACCCCATTTATGGACGTACCTGAGTTAATGATACTCGGTATGATCGCCGCGTTATTCGCTGCAGGTAGCTGGTTATTGATTGCCTCGTTCTTAGGCTGGCCGGTTTCAACTACTCACTCAATCATTGGTGCCATCATTGGTTTCGCATTGGTTGCGGTAGGTAGCGAAGCAATCCAATGGAACAAGGTAATGGGTATTGTAGGTAGCTGGATTGTTACCCCTGCTATATCTGGTTTTATTGCTTATTTGATTTTCATGAGTGCGCAAAAGCTAATTTTTGACACTGACGCACCTCTTAAAAATGCCAAGCGCTACGTACCTGTATACATGGGTCTAGCGGGCTTCATCATGTCTCTTGTAACAATCAAGAAAGGCTTGAAGCACATTGGTATCAACTTAGGTTCATTTGAAGGTTACATGCTTTCTATCGCGATCGCTGTTGTAGTCGGTATCATTGGTAAATTCGCTATTTCACGCCTTAAGATTGACCCTAAAGCTGACAAGAAAATGCAATTCAACAACGTTGAGAAAGTGTTCGCGGTACTTATGGTACTAACAGCATGTTGTATGGCATTCGCACACGGTTCAAACGACGTTGCTAACGCGATTGGTCCACTAGCAGCTGTTGTAAACATTGTTGAGCACAACGGTGAAATCGCTAAGAAAGCGGCTATTGCATGGTGGATTTTACCACTAGGTGGTTTAGGTATTGTTGCTGGTCTTGCTATCTTAGGTAAGAAAGTAATCAAAACAATTGGTGAAGGTATCACCCACTTAACGCCTAGCCGTGGTTTTGCTGCTGAGCTTGCTGCTGCTTCTACAGTTGTTATCGCATCAGGTACTGGTTTACCTATCTCTACTACACAAACACTTGTTGGTGCGGTATTAGGTGTTGGTATGGCACGCGGTATTGCGGCACTTAACATGGGTGTTGTAAGAAACATTGTAGTTTCTTGGGTAATTACGTTGCCAGTTGGCGCAGCCCTTGCTATTGTTATTTTCTACGTACTGAGAACTGCCTTCGGGGTATAAAAAAGTACTAAAAGACTTTTAGCTTGAAAAGATCTCAATGCCTTAGGTGTTGGGGTCTTTTTATTTTCAGGTAGAGTATGAATAACTTACCAAGTATTAAACAACTACAATATTTATTAGCAGTTCACCAACATCAACATTTTGGCCGCGCAGCAAGCGCCTGTTTTATTGGTCAATCAACCTTAAGTAGTGCAATTCAAAACTTAGAAGAAACCCTAGGTTGCCAACTTATTGAGCGCGAAAACCGCAGCTTAATGTTTACTGCAATTGGTGAAGAGGTTGTCGAAAAAGCACGTAAGATCATTGACGACACCTTAAGTTTAAAAGAGCTGACGAAGAGCTTTTTAACGCCATTAAGCGGCACACTCACGCTTGGTGTGATCCCGACGATTGCCAGCTTTATTGCTGCGCCGTTATATCATTTCTGCAAACAAACATTTACCGAGCTGGAGCTAGTTTTGGTTGAAGATACCAGTGACAAACTACTCGATAAGCTAGAGCATGGGCAAATTGATATGGCATTGCTCGCGTTACCGTATGACACTGAAAAGTTTCATACTCAAGTCCTTGCTAAAGATCACTTCAGCCTAGTGCATCATAAAGATTACACACCCGCAGATGGCGTGGAAGATTTTAATCTTTTACCGGATGCAAGTGTATTCTTGCTAGAGCGTGAGCATTGTATGACTGGCCACGCACTCAGTGCTTGTCATTTGAATCGCTCAAGCTGTATTAACCCATTTGAAGCGGCAAGCTTACATACCTTATTAAGTATGGTTGAACACCAGCTTGGTGTTACTTTCTTACCGCAGATGGCAATTAACGCCGGTATTCTAGATAAAAAAGATATGGTTGCCACACCATCACAAGGCGATGCATACCGAGATATTGGTATTGTATGGCGTAAAACAACAGGCCGGATCAGAGATTTTAGGCTGTTTAGCCAGCAGCTAGAGCTGTTTCTGAATAAGCAGTGTAGCTTAGACGGTCAGTGTAACGAATAATATACCCAAACCACCTCAAGATGCAGAATTCAGCGTTTCACAGGTGCTTAATATCAAGGCGTTACTTTGCAAGAATGGCAGTCCCTTTTAAGAAGTAACAACGATGAGAGTAAGTGCCTGTGAAGCGCCCAACGGGTTGGTTTAAAAGCGATTTATACTGCGTTATTGATTTTAACAATAGAACCACTATTACTTGCAATCAATGCCTTGCCTAAATCGCTTTTAATTCCAACTGAAACTCGCATTTTGAGGTGGTTTGGGTATAAAGAACCCCAAATAAAAAATTTGGGGTTTTTTATTATTTAAGCAAACTATTTTTTTCCTTCCCTCGACTAACATAATAACAAAACCATTAAAGGCAGATCAGATGACGAGGCTAGCGTGTTTTTTCAATCACTTGAGACACTAATTGCTAAAGCGCAACAGGGCAATAAACGGGCGTGGTTGAAATTAGTCAAGCAGCACGAATCACAGGTATATAACTATTGCCTAAGGATGTTAAGTCACCCTGATGATGCAATGGACTTAATGCAAGAAGTGTTTATTTCTGTGTATAAGAGCTTACCGAGTTTTCGTGGTGAATCGAGTTTTAGCACTTGGCTTTATCAAATTGTGCATCGGCGTAGTGTTGAATATTACCGCCGCCGTAAGCTGCATCAAGGTTTGGACGCCGTACCAGAAGAAAGCTGTGAGCGCAGTGAGTTAGAAACCAATCAACTGCAATCTGAGCAGCATCATGAACTCAAAGAAATGATGAACAATTTACCCTGGGAGCAACGCTTGGTGGTGGAGTTAAAGTTTTTCAGCACTGTACGTTTGAAGAAATAGCTGAGCAATTAGGTATTTCAACCAATACAGCTAAATCAAGACTATACAGTGCGCTTGGTAAGTTAAAAGTGCATTTGGAGGCCGTAGATGGCTAATTTAGATTCATTATTTACCGCATGGTTAGAAGGCGAAAGCCTAACTGATGAGCAAATTGCGTTACTTCAAGCCGATGCTGAGTATGCATTAATGATGAACAATGCAATGCAGTGGCAACAACAAAGTCACCACTATGAAACAGTATCTGTACCAAACTGGGATCGAGAATCCACGATGCCCAAAGTGCAAAAAACGAGTTTGTTTTTTGGTTCTGGGATGTGGGCAGTAGCTGCATCAATTGCATTTTGCGCGTGGATTTTTGTTAGTAATCCACAGCAAGGAAACCAGCAGTTACTCGAACAAGTGGCTAAACAAACCAATTTATTAGAGTCACAACAAAAGCAAATTGATCAGTTGCAAAACATCATCACTGCGCAAAACGAAGTGCAGCAACAGCAGATGTATCAACTGGCCAAAGAAGCAATTAAAACCGGGCGAGTAGAGCGCCAAGAAGATATTGCCAGCGTGCTGGCTTATATCAAAACACAGCGCGCCCAAGACCAAGCGTACTTACGTATGCAGTTAAATGATTTAGCAGAGCAAGTGGATGGCAGGCCAATGCCAACCGTTGCCAACAATTTGGAGTATTAAGATGTCAAAATACAAATCAACCACGGCTGCCTTATTGCTTTGCACAGCAGTAAGCGTACAAGCACAAGCAAGTGATGAATTAGATAAAATTCAGCGTGAAGTCGGGATCATGGAAAAAATTCTCACAGCAGCATTAAAACAAGACACCGATAACAAGGTAAGAAACGTATCATCAAGTTATTTGCAGCATCAAGGTGTGGTGTTTAGCTTTGACGTAAGAGGCGGCTCACGCTGGTCTACAGTGTTTGCGTCAGTGCCTGATGCACCGCTTCCACCCATGCCAGATATCGATTTTGAAGAGCTAACTGAAATCGAAGTGCTAGGCGAGCATGTGCAAGTGATCAGCGATGCGGTGGTCGTAAAAACGCAAGAAGCCTATCAGCAGGCCATGGAAGTGATGCGCGAAAGTGCAGAACGAGTGCGTGAAGTTGCCGAGCAAGAGCGCGATGTGAGCCGTGAAATCCGTGATCTTGAACGTGAAAAGCGTGACCTTGAGTTTGATCGTCGCCACGATAAAGATGCTAAAGAGCAAGAGCTCGAAAAACGTAAACAAGCACTACAAGCATCAATTAAAGAGCTTGAGAAAGAGCAGCAAAAGCTGTCTTTAAAACAACAAGAAATGCGCAAAGAGCTAGCTGAGAAAAAACAAGCTCGTGTGAAAGAGCAACAACAGCAGTTGGCTGCTTTAGCTAAGCAAGTAGATAAAAGCTTATCACTGACCTTATGTGATTATGGTAGCGGTTTAAGAAGCCTGCCTAACGATGAACATGTGAGCTTTATCATTCGCGGTGTGAGTGAAGGTAAGGGTGAGCTGGTTAAAGTATTTAAAAAGTCAGATATCAAAAAGTGCGTGGTTGGCGATATAAAAGCCGCACAACTTATCGACAAGGCATCAAGTTATCGCTTTTAAATTCTCCCAACTAAAAAGCAGCCTAAAGTGGCTGCTTTTCATTCATTGAAAATGGTTTTAAGTCAGGTAAAAACAACAAATAAACCCACACGACTAAGTTGAAGTAAGGGACTAAACCTAGCCCTGTAAATATTTTTACCGGATACCCCTTAAAGGTCGCATTACGGTAACATTGATACGCTATCCCTAGATTCACAATCAGCAACAAAACGATTAGTTGTGTCATCACTTTTCTCCTTTATACCGTCAATACATGGACTTAACGATGTTAAGTTATATTCAGTATGTTTAATGTAATAAGTAATGTCATGTTTTTATTTGGCAATCACCATAAAACCACGACATTTGTTCTTGCTGTGGATTAAAGTATAGATGAGTATTGTGAGTATGGAAGCTTAAAAACTAATAAAAAATGTTTAAAAATGTATCAGAGCTAGGCTTTTTAATGTTAGCTAACTGTTAATTAAACAGATTATTTTCAGATATTTTTTTAAGTTCAGCGCTAATTTTTTCAACCGGTACAGGGCGGGCAATAAAGTACCCTTGACCATAGTCTATACCAATTTCTTTTAGTGCTAAGAATATATCTTTGTTTTCAACATATTCAGCTACAGAGCGCTTATCAAGCGAACGGCTAATATCATTGATCGCTTTTACAAGAGCTAAATCGATTGGGTCATTCAACATATCACGAACAAATGAGCCATCAATTTTTACATGCTGAGCCGGTAATTGTTTAAGGTAGTTGAAGGTACTAAAGCCGGTACCAAAGTCATCAATTGAGAAATGACAGCCTAAGCCGTTTAAACGCTCGATCATCGCACGGGTTGCAACCAGGTTATTGATACTCGCAGACTCGGTGATCTCAAAAATAATGCGTGTTGGTTCAACATTATATTCTTTTAAGCTCGATTCAATGTGCGGCAATAGGCGCTCATCTAAAAACGACTGTGCTGATAAGTTAATTGCGACTTGATTAAGCTCTGGGTACTCGGCAACGCTCTTAATGGCATTACGAATGACGCATTGATCCATTAAAAAGGTATCGTTTAAAAGCTCAAGCGCAGGAATAAACTGGTTGGGATAAATAAGCTCGTCATTCAACTTCAAACGTAATAGCGCTTCAAAATAAGCAACATGGCCGCGTTTGAAGTCCCAAATTGGTTGATAGTGCAGTTCGATTGCATCATGTTGTAATGCTTGGCGAATGCTATGACCCCACTCAAGACCCGCTTGTAAGCTGTTATGATGGCTATCTTCTTTTGAGTAACAGTGAACTAAGTTACGGCCTAAGCTTTTTGCTACATAAAGGGCGATATCAGCTTGCTTTAAACATTCACTTGGGTCGTTATTTTGCTCGGTGATTTGCGTTAAACCAATAGAGCAGCTAATTGAGTACTCTTGGCCTTCGGAGTGAAAGCGGTGTTTTTCAATCGCCATACAAATACTTTCTGCCACCAAGTGTGCATCAAGTAAGTTAGTATTTTTTAAGATCACGGCAAATTCATCACCACCGATGCGGCACACTAAATGCTCATCACTGATATTCGCAGTGAATAACTGGGCAACCTCTTTTAAAACGATGTCACCTTGTTGATGGCCTTTACTGTCGTTAATGATTTTAAAGTGATCTAAATCGATATAGATGAGCGCATGCTCTGTATCTTTACTGGTGTATTTGGCCTTACAAATACGTTGTAACTGTTGGTCAAAGTAGTAACGGTTATGTAGCTCTGTGAGCGTATCGTGCAAGGCTAAATGGCGAAGTTGTAACTCAGCCTGCTTACGTTCATGAATGTTATCAATAGTGGCGGTAATGGTCGCAGAGTTTTGGCTGTTTTTAATCAGCTGTAAACGGCACTCAACCCAAATAGCATTGCCATTTTTATGCTTAAGTTGGATCTCTACCTGTTGCTGTTGCTCACCACCATGCAAAATACTCTGAATTGTATCTTGTAGCTTTGTTTTGCACTCAGGCAAACAAAAATCAGTCAATGATTTTGCCAAGCTAGACTTAATGCCATAGCCTGTTAAGTGCTCCCAAGCTGGGTTAATAAAGCGAATATTTCCCTCTTGGTTAAACTCAAGTACCACCGTATTTAAATGTAATAAGATACGTTGGTGGGCAGAAAACAGCTCTTTATAACGGCTTTGACTTTGGCTTAGTTGTTCTACTTTTTGTGCAAACTCTGCGTAGCTAACCATGAAATCTTCACGACGAGCAGCGTGGTCACACACTTTACTCAATAATGAATGATCGTACGGGGCGCGAATAAAATCAGTAACACCAGAAAGTAATAACTGCTCTGCGTAATCTGCATCATTGTTATCAATAATGGTTACGATTGCTTGCTTAGGGTTGTGTTGTAATATTTCGCTAATTAACCCAGCCGCAGTATCTGAATGAGACTCGGTGGCGTCAATCAATACAATGGCAAACTTTTGTTGTAGATAGGTCGCAAGCGTCGCTTTTGTTGAGGTGGTATGGGTTATCGCGAAGCTAAGTTTTAGCTGTTCGCTGATATCCTTTGCCTTACGGTTATCGGTTTCAAGCAGTAATAAATTAAGGCGACTACTTTTTTCAAGGTGTGTTGATAACACGTTGGCAAGCACTTGCGGCAACATATCTTGGCGTTCAAATGGAAGAACAGCATCAATGCCATAGCTGCGAGCAGTGGTTTCGGCTATACGTTCACAATAGATTGGTGGAGTAAGTAAAATAGGTGTGTTTTTTGGGGTTTTTAATAACCCTGAACGGATCATGCGTGAAAAGCGCCAACCATCAATCTTACCGACTTCAAGGCCTGTAATGATAATATCCACCGGGTGGCTTTTGAGAATTTTTAGCGCATCTTGAGAGTCACTGGCTTCGATAAACATGAAAACATTAAGCTTGTTTAATGTCGACTTAATAGTCTCACGCTCAGCAACGCTTGCGTTCAAAATTAGCAGCTTTAACTGCTTGGCCATGGCGCTACTACCTCTTACTTAAACCATGTTTAGTGAATAAGCTAGAATAATGACATTTTGCCTAATCTACAAGCAAACTTTACCCAAAAGCGGTTAATAAGTACTTAAGTTTGCAATCCTTTAAGCTTGTACGAAGTTGGCACAGGGCTTTGCTTGAGGTGGTGGGCGTATCAGAGTAAACTTGGCGCGTTTTTATTAATGAGAGATATGCTCTATGCGCGTAGCTGATTTTAGCTTTGACCTTCCTGATGAATTAATTGCTCGTTTTCCGAAAGCAGATCGAACTAGCAGCCGTTTACTGACGCTTGATGGCCCATCAGGCCACCTTGAGCATAAAGTGTTTAGTGATATTTTATCGCTTGTTAATAAAAATGACTTATTAGTTTTTAATAACACTAAAGTGATCCCTGCCCGCATGTTTGGGCAAAAAGAATCGGGCGGTAAGCTTGAGGTGTTAGTTGAACGCGTACTTGACGAGCACCGTGTGCTTGCGCATGTGCGAGCTAGCAAATCGCCAAAACCAGGCTCAAAAATCATTCTTGAAGGTAAAGCTGAAGCAACCATGGTTGCGCGTCATAGCGAGCTTTTTGAGCTTGAATTTGCCAAAGACGAAAATGTCCTCGATATCTTAAACGACATCGGCCACATGCCATTACCACCTTATATTGACCGCCCTGATAATGAGTCAGATCGCGAGCGCTACCAAACGGTTTATGGTGAAAAGCCTGGTGCTGTTGCCGCGCCAACTGCGGGCCTGCATTTTGATGATAAGTTAATGGCGGCCTTAAAAGATAAGGGCATTAACATGGCGTTTGTGACTTTGCATGTCGGTGCGGGTACATTCCAGCCTGTGCGCGTTGACTCAGTTGACGAGCATGTTATGCACTCTGAGTACATTGAAGTACCTGATGATGTGGTTAAAGCGGTCGCTGAAACGAAAGCGAAAGGTGGTCGCGTAATAGCCGTAGGTACTACCTCAGTTCGCTCGTTAGAGTCTGCTGCTAAAGTGCACGGCGGCAAATTAAATACTTACTTTGGTGATACCGATATCTTTATTTACCCGGGTTATCAGTTCAATGTGGTTGATGCCATGGTAACAAATTTCCACTTACCGGAATCAACATTGATTATGTTAGTCAGTGCCTTTGCAGGCCAAGATAACATTATGGGTGCTTATCATACGGCGATAAAAGAACAGTATCGCTTCTTTAGTTATGGCGATGCGATGTTCTTAACGCGTAAATAACGATTATACCCAATAAAAAGCCCAGTTTTTGAACTGGGCTTTTTATTTTCGAATTTAGCCCAATTAATAGTAATAAACCTGCAAACAGGGTAGAATCGAGCGGTTAAATTATAGCTTGTTGGACTGTTTTTCCGACACTGAGGATAATATGAAATTTGAATTAGACCGCACTGACGGTAAAGCGCGCCGCGGCCGCTTGATTTTTGAACGTGGCGTTGTAGAAACCCCTGCATTTATGCCGGTAGGTACTTACGGCACAGTTAAGGGCATGACCCCTGACGAAGTAAAAGATACTGGCGCGCAAATCTGCTTAGGTAACACTTTCCATTTAATGTTACGTCCTGGCACAGAAATCATTAAGCAGCACGGTGACTTACACGACTTCATGAATTGGGATCGTCCAATCCTAACTGATTCAGGCGGTTTCCAAGTATTCAGCTTAGGCGCAATGCGTAAAATCACAGAAGAAGGCGTGATGTTCAGCTCACCCGTTAATGGTGAAAAAATCATGCTTTCGCCAGAAAAAGCGATGCAAGTTCAGCGTGATCTAGGCTCTGACATCGTAATGATTTTTGACGAATGTACGCCATACCCAGCGACAGAAAAAGAAGCGAAAGACTCTATGGAGTTGTCACTTCGTTGGGCTAAACGCTCAAAAGAAGGCCATGGTGATAACCCAGCTGCGCTATTTGGTATTATCCAAGGTGGTATGTACCCTGAGCTTCGTGCACAATCACAAAAAGGCTTAGAAGAAATCGGCTTTGATGGTTATGCATTAGGTGGTTTATCGGTTGGTGAGCCGAAAAACGAGATGATCAATATTCTTGATCACTGTGCTTACAAAATGCCAGAAGACAAACCTCGTTACTTAATGGGTGTTGGTAAACCTGAAGACTTAGTTGAAGCGGTTCGCCGTGGTATCGATATGTTTGACTGTGTAATGCCTACGCGTAATGCCCGTAACGGTCACTTATTCGTTACTGGCGGCATTGTTAAAATCCGTAATGCAGTACATAAAACAGACACCGGTCCACTGGATCCTGAGTGTGATTGTCATACATGTAAAAACTATTCACGTGCATACTTGCATCATCTTGATAAATGTAATGAAATCTTAGGCGCACGTCTAAACACGATTCACAACTTACGTTATTATCAACGCGTGATGGAAGGCTTACGTAATGCCATCAGCAATGGCAAACTAGACGAATTTGTTGCAGATTTTTATGCACGCCGTGGTCAAGAAGTACCAGAGCTTGCAGATACATCAGATTAAATTTTTAGAAAAATTAAAGAGGAAGTGAAATGAGTTTATTCATCTCAAACGCCCACGCAAGTGCGGCAGGTGCAGCACCAGCAGGTGGTGGCATGGAAATGCTAATCATGTTGGGCATTTTCGGTCTGGTATTTTATTTCTTAATCTACCGTCCACAAGCTAAGCGTGTAAAAGAGCATAAAGCCCTAATGAGCGCAATGGCGAAAGGCGACGAAGTACTAACGCAAGGTGGTTTAGTAGGTAAGATTGCTAAAATCGCTGATGACAAAGACTTCATCGTGATTTCATTAAACGACCAAGCAGAAGTAACAGTACAAAAATCAGCTGTTTCTGCAGTATTGCCAAAAGGCACTATGAAGTCGCTATAACAATAAAAATAAGGACTCACACGTGTTAAACAAGTTTCCATTATGGAAGTATTTACTTGTTCTTGTAGTGTTAGTCGTTGGTATTTTATATGCCTCACCTAACTTGTATGGCCGTGACCCGGCCATCCAAGTATCTGGCACTAAAGGTACTGATGCTGACCTAAGCGTACTCGATAAAGTAAATGCGACTCTCAAAGAACATAACGTTACTGTTAAATCAAGCAAACTTGAAGACGGACAAATCCTCGTTCGTTTTAAAAATGTTGAAGACCAACTAAAAGCGCAAGATCTACTGCGTGATTCCCTTAGTGAAGATTACATCTCAGCAATCAACATGGCGCCTGCTCAACCTGAGTGGTTAAAGTCTTTGGGTGGTAACCCAATGAAACTAGGCCTAGATTTAAGCGGTGGTGTTCACTTTACTATGGAAATCGACATGGCGACGGCGGTTGATACTCAGCTTGAGCAAATGGAACAAGATTTCAAAAGTGACTTACGTGAAGAAAAACTACGTTATCGTACCATTCGCCGTGTAGCGAATAGCGAGCGATTACGTGTTGAAATGCGTAACGAAGAAGATAAAGGCGCAGCAGAGCGTTTCTTATCAACACGTTACCCATTAAACGTATACGTTGATGATAGCAGCAGCGACAATGCTTTTTACGTGAGCATGAGCGAGCAAAAGTTAAAAGAAATTCGTGACTACGCTATCAAACAAAACGAAACGATTATCCGTAACCGTATTAACCAAATCGGTGTTGCAGAGCCTAACGTACAGCGCCAAGGTGCTGAGCGTATCATCGTGCAACTTCCGGGTGTGCAAGATACGGCGCGTGCTAAAGAAATTCTGGGTGCAACAGCAACACTCGAATTCCGCGAAGTTGACGAAAACGCAGATGCAAGTGCTGCGCTGCAAGGTCGTTTACCGCCAGGTACAGAAATGATCATGGCGCGTGAAGGTTACCCTGTGGTACTTAAGCAACGCATCATTCTTGAAGGTAGTCATATTACTGGTGCGCAATCAGGCACAGATGAGTATCAACGTCCACAAGTTAGCATTACGCTAGACAGCAAAGGTGGCGCAAAAATGAATGCGTTCACTAAGCGTGCTATCGGTAAACGCATGGCAACGGTATTCATTGAATACAAGCCATCGGGTAAAACAGATGAAAACGGTAAAGCGCTTCCGCCAATTAAAGTGGAAGAGGTGATCAACGTGGCAACCATTCAAGCGCGCCTTGACCGTTCATTCCGTATTACTGGTATCGATAACCCAGCTGAAGCACATAACCTAAGTTTATTACTTCGTGCCGGTGCACTTGTAGCGCCAATTCAAATTGTTGAAGAGCGCACAGTAGGTCCAAGCCTAGGTCAAGAGAACATCGAAGCGGGTATGACTGCGGTTGTGCTTGGTTTTGTGTTTGTACTTGTATTTATGCTTGTTTACTACAAAGGGTTTGGCATGGTGGCAAATTTGGCACTGGGCGCAAACCTAGTATTAATCGTCGGCGTAATGTCGCTTATCCCAGGTGCAGCGTTAACACTACCGGGTATTGCAGGTATCGTATTGACCGTAGGTATGGCGGTTGACGCCAACGTACTTATTTTTGAACGTATTCGTGAAGAACTTGCTGATGGCCGTAGCCCGCAACAAGCTGTTCATTTTGGTTACGACAGCGCATTTAGTACGATTTTCGATGCTAACATCACAACGCTAATCGCAGCAGTGATCCTATTTGCAGTGGGTACTGGTCCTATTGCTGGTTTCGCAGTAACACTTGCGATTGGTATTATCACCTCTATGTTTACAGCCATTGTTGGTACCCGTGCGGTAATCAACTTATTCATTGGCGGTAAGCGTATTGAGAAGTTGTCGATTTAGGAGTCAGCATGCAAATTTTAAAACTCGGTGGTAAAACACTCGGCTTTATGAAGTTACGTAAGTTTGCCATGACAGTATCAACCTTGTTGATTTTGGCTTCTTTCGTATCGTTTTTTACTAAAGGCTTAAACTTCGGTCTCGACTTTACTGGCGGTACCGCTGTTGAAGTAGGCTTTACAGAAGCACCCGATCTTAAACAAGTACGTGATGCAATCACAGAAAGTGGTTTTGAAGATTTCTCGGTGCAGCTGTTTGGCTCAAGTAAAGAGATTTTAGTACGTCTTGCACCGCAAGGTGCAGGCGTTAAAGCAGAAGTTATTGGTAACCAAATCATTACGGCATTGCAAAAAATTGAGCCGACAGTAGAAATGCGTCGTATCGAATTTGTTGGCCCAAGTGTGGGTGAAGATCTGAAAGAGCAGGGTGGCCTTGCCATGTTAACTGCACTTATCTGTATCTTAATTTACGTTGCGTTTCGTTTTGAATGGCGATTTGCGGTAGGTGCGGTTTCAGCACTATTACATGACGTTATCATCACATTAGGTTTATTCTCAGTGCTAGGTCTTGAGTTTGACTTAACGATTCTTGCGGCAATCTTGGCGGTAATCGGTTACTCACTCAACGATACTATCGTTGTATCTGACCGTATCCGTGAAAACTTCCGTAAAGTGCGTGTTGATGACACGATTGAAATTATCGATATTTCATTAACGCAGACGTTAAACCGTACATTAGTTACTTCAATCACGACAATTTTAGTATTGATTGCATTGTTCGTATGGGGTGGTCAAACGATCCACGGTTTCGCAACTGCGTTACTATTTGGTGTGTTTATCGGTACTTACTCGTCTATTTACGTTGCTTCAGCAGTAGCAATTGCAATGGGTGTAAGTAAAGAGGATTTAATTCCAGAAGTAATTGAAAAAGAAGGTGCGGATCTCGATCCTATGCCTTAATCAGTGATACAAAGAAAACCGCCCTAGGGCGGTTTTTTTATGGGAGACATTATGAAACACCTGATGTTTAGCGTGTTTATACTTTTAATGCTCAGTGCTTGTGACGATAAGCCAGAGCCAAAACAGACAGAAGTGCAGCAAATACCTGAGGTAACACTAGAGCAGCAGTTCGACAACTACCAAGGTTTAGCTTGGCAAATTGTAGAGGCATTGCAAAACCAATCAACAACTCAGCAACTACAAGACTTGACGCTTAAGTTAATTACCTCATCAACAGGTTTGTTTTTAAACCTAAAAGCGCAGCTGCCGGAGTGTGAGGCAAGTTTGCATGCGCTGGCAGGCGCAACCGAGTTTCAGCAACCGCAAAGTAATGACACAGACGCGTTAAAGAATGAAATCATTATCAACCTCGAGCCAAACCTTCCTGAGTTTGCTGCAGCAAGTTGCTACCATGCACAGCAGTTATTACTTAATCCGCTTGCCGTCTATTCGCTAGCGCAACAAGCTGATTTAGCACAGAGTGATTACCAAAATGCGAAATTAAAGATGATAGATAGTTTTGCTCGCATTAAGCAACTTGAGCTGATCACCGCTATTGAGTAGTCAGTACTCGTCATAGCCTTGCCATAAAATTGTCATACAAGGTTGATAATTTACCCACCTATTTGTATTGCTAACGCTAGGTGTAAGGTGAACGCACAACTACAGCAGATCTTAGATAACAGTGCTATTGAAACCTTGTTTCAACCTATCTTTGATATTTCTAATCAACATATTTTGGGCTATGAGGCATTAAGCCGCGGCCCAAAAGGGTCTGAGTTAGAAATGCCGAGTGCATTATTCAGCGCAGCAATTGCTTGCCATAAGGTCTCTGAGTTAGAGCTACTTTGCCGCAGTAGGGCAATTGAGAACTTTGTGAAACTCAATTTACAAGGCAAGTTATTCTTAAATGTAAGCCCTAAAACCTTACTCGATCCTTGCCATCCTAAAGGTGAAACATTACACCTAGTTGAACACTTTGGCCTTGCAACTAACCGAGTAGTCATTGAAGTTACAGAGCAAGAAAAAGTCGATGATGGCTTTTTATTGTTAAAGACCATTGCTCATTACCGCGAACTAGGTTTTTCGATTGCTATTGATGACTTAGGGGCTGGCTATTCGGGTTTAAAGCAATGGTCTGAGTTATGTCCTGAGTTTGTAAAAATAGACCGCTACTTTATTGATCATTGCGACCAGAGTGTGGTTAAAAAAGAGTTTTTAAAGTCAATTATTGAGCTTGCAAAAGCCACCAATACGCAAGTTATCGCAGAAGGCATTGAACGGGCAGAGGAGCTTCGTTTACTCGAAAGCTTAGGCGTGCAGCACGCACAAGGCTTTTTACTCGAACGGCCGAGCTTACAGCCAAGTTACGAAATTAATATCCACTGCTTAAAACACTTAGAGTCATCAGACAATAGCAATACTTTTGAGCAGTCTATGGCGATTGGTTGGTTGGCAGTCGAGCACGCCAGCATTGAAGCAACAACCCGCTGTAAAGATGCCCACAGTATCTTTGAACAAGATAAAGCACTAACTAGTCTTGCCGTATTAGAGCACAATATTCCTGTTGGCTTATTACACCGAGATCAACTCACTGAAGTGTTTGCCGCGCCCTATGGCCATGCACTTTATGATAAGCAGCCAGTTACTTCTTTAATGGATAAACAGCCGTTAGTGGTAGACGAAAACGAGTTACTCGATACGGTGAGTCAGCAAATTACCGAATTTGAGTTTGATATTCGACGCCACATTGTGATCACCCGAAGTGGTGAATACTTAGGTTTGGCGCCATTGCGTAATATCTTAAAACACATTACCGAAGAAAAAATTCGCCATGCGCAACATGCCAACCCGCTGACTATGCTGCCGGGTAATGTTGCGATTAACGAAGCAATTGAGCTGAGACTTCGCAATAATTATCCGTTCTCACTCGCATACGTTGATTTAAACCACTTTAAACAATTCAATGACCTATACGGTTATGCCAGTGGTGACAGCGTTATAAAATTACTTGCTGAAGTCATCGTAGAGGCCTGTAGCACTAGCAAAGGGTTTGTCGGGCACATTGGCGGTGATGACTTTATGGTGGTGTTTGATAAAAATGATGCAGAGCAAGTTTGTCATGACATTATTAGTAAGTTTGAGCTGCAGTCTCGCACCTTTTTCACCCCAGAACACATTGAGCAAGGGGGTTATTGGGCAAGCAATCGAGAAGGTAAAAAGCAGTTTGTGCCACTACTTACATTATCAATCGGTTTAGTTAAGCCTGATTTAGAGTTATGTATTAACAGCCACCAAGTCGCGACGCTGGCAACAGATGCGAAAAAAGAGGCCAAGCGTTATCAGAGTAGCCACTTGTTTGTATGTAAACGTAGTCGACCAGCCCCTGCAGTGGTGCGTTTAAGCAGCCAAAAAGATGAAGTGATATCTATCAGTTCATGAAGAAATTTTAAGTTCGCTTAATTTTACTTGTGTCCCTGTTTAACTGGGTGTAGCTTAAAAAAAACACAATGAATAAAAATAACAATGAAGCGACTATGTAGTGCAATCCTAGTATTGCTAAGCCTAGGATACAGCCTTACCACAGAAGCTAAAAATGTGGTCAATTTAGCGATTGAACAACGCCCACTGTATAAACGCGATTATTATCTTCATGAATTGCTGGCAGCAGCTTTGCGCGCCAGTAATTATCAAGCAGAAATCAACGAGGTTCTGGTTCACCCCCATCAACAGCGCACATTGCTGATGCTCGATGAAAAGCAGGCCGATGTGTTTTGGAGTATGACAAGCCCTGAGCGAGAACACCTTGCAATAGCCGTCAAAGTACCTCTGTTTAAAGGCTACATTGGTAAACGCGCATTACTCACTAAGCGAGCGTTTTTACCGCGTTTTAAAGATGTAAAAACGAAACAAGATTTAGCGCAGTTTAGTGCCATTCAAGGCCATGATTGGCCCGATACTAAAATCCTTGCGCAAAACGGCTTAACAGTTAGGCCGCTGGCAAATTATCAGGCAATGTTTAGCTTAGTGATCAGAGGGCGAGTTGATTATTTTCCGCGCTCGTTCATTGAAGTCATTTCTGAAATGGAGCAAATCAAAAGTGACGAGCTGGTTATAGTGCCTGACCTTTATATTAGTTATCCAACAGCATTTTACTTTTTTGTCAGTAACCACAAGCCTGAATTGGCAGAAGCCCTGTTAATAGGACTCAAGGTGATGAAAAGTACGGGCGAGTTTGAACAGTTATTTGCTAGCTACTTTGCCGAAGACTTAGCGAAGTTGCCATTTTCAGAAGGTAAGGTGACAGAAATAAAACTCGACAACGATTATTTTCAGCCACAAAAAAAGGAGCTTTAGCTCCTTTTTGTATTTTTGCATTACAACCGCTATTAGCGAAGTAGTGACTCAGTTAAAACTGGGCGAATTTCACGAATGATCGCTTGAGTTAACTTAGGTGCACCACAGATAATGTTGCCGCTTTGGTTGTAGTTAATACCACCTGCGAAATCAACAACCATACCGCCCGCTTCTTTAACTAAAAGCTCACCTGCTGCTGTGTCCCAAGGCTTAAGGCCAATTTCAAAGAAACCATCAACACGACCCGCAGCAACATATGCCATATCTAATGCTGCAGAACCTGCACGGCGGATATCAGCAGTGTGTACGAAAAGTGCTTTAAACGCTTCAGAGTATGCGTCTAAGTGGTGCTTTTGTTTGAATGGGAAACCAGTTGCAAGTACAGAACCTGCTAACTCGTTAGTTTTAGTTACGCGTAAACGCTTGCTGTTAAGCTGTGCGCCTTGACCACGTGATGCTGTGAATAATTCACCGCGGATTGGATCATAGATAACAGCTTGGTCTAAACGACCTTTAACTTTAAGTGCAATTGATACTGCGAAATGAGGGATACCCTTGATGAAGTTAGTTGTGCCATCAAGCGGGTCTACAATCCATTGGTAATCTGCATCTTTACCTTTATGCTCACCAAGCTCTTCACCTACGATACAATGATCAGGGTAAGATTTTAAAATAGTGTCACGAATTGCGGCTTCAGCTTCTTTGTCGATGTTAGTCACTAAATCGTTAGTGCCTTTTTGTTGTACATCAACTTTTGATAAATCTTCACTTGCGCGAAGTAAAATTTTGCCTGCGTTACGCGCGCACGAACCGCAATGTTTAACATTGGATGCATAGCATTACCTTTGGGTTGTAAAAGAACGAATATATTTAAGCCGGCGTATTCTAGCGATTTCTAGCGTAAAGTAAACAAGAAACTCGAATAAATGAGGTTGTTTTTTGTACGATTCTGATTTTGTTATTGATTTAATCTCAGAAGAAGTGGTTAGTGACCAGAGGAAGTGATTAGTCGTCAGAAGTTAGATATCAGTGGCCCGAGTGGGTTTGCTATCTTGATGGCTCCAACAAATATAAAATGATTATTGTTAATAAGGAGGTGTTGCATAAAGTTACTGAAATGTGAAATCTGAAATCTGAAATCTGAAATCTGAAATCTGAAATCTGATACCTGATACCTGATACCTATGTTATAATCCCCGCAATTTTTGACTTTCAGTAAGTAACAACGCAATGACACTTGATGATATTCGTATCGTATTAGTTAACACATCACATTCTGGTAATATTGGCTCAGCGGCACGTGCTATGAAAACGATGGGCTTATCAAATTTATATCTTGTTGATCCTGCTTGTGAAATTGACAGTCATGCGAGTGCGCTTGCAGCCGGTGCAACTGATGTTTTAGGTAAAACAGTAGTTGTTGATACATTGGCAGATGCGATTGCTGATTGTGGCTTAACAATTGGTACCAGCGCGCGCTCACGTACTTTATCTTGGCCTATGGTTGAGCCGCGTGAATGTGGTGAAAAATTAGTGGCAGAGGCTGAACAGGGCCCTGTTGCACTCGTATTTGGTCGCGAAAATAGTGGTTTAACGAACGAAGAACTACAACAATGTAACTACCACGTGTGTATTCCTGCAAACCCTGAATACAGCTCGTTAAATCTCGCGATGGCCGTGCAAACGCTGTGTTATGAAACACGTATGGCTTATTTAAACAAACAGCCAAAAGTACAAGAAGAAGACGAAGCAGTCTATCCAAACGCAAAGCAAACTGAGCTGTTTTACGAGCACTTAGAGCAAACATTAAATGACACGGGTTTTATCATCAAACAACACCCAGGCATGGTGATGACTAAGTTACGTCGTTTATTTAATCGCGCGCGTCCAGAAGAAGCTGAGATGAACATCTTACGCGGTATTCTTACCTCAATTAATAAGTCTATTAAATAAGTTTAGGTTATAAGCTTTATTCACCAGAATACTTGACTAAATTACTCAGGTAATTACAATGTACCTAGTACTTGACTATTTTTGTCAAGTATTCGGTTTTATCAATGGCAAGTATCAATTTTTATCAAGTGATAATACTTGACTATTTTGGTCTGGTAATTAAAATTTGCACACCTTAGCGTGCAGTAACATCGGGGGCTCCATGAAGTTAACATCAAAAGGCAGATACGCAGTAACCGCCATGTTGGATGTTGCACTACATACAAATGTGGGTGCAGTGCCTCTTGCCGATATTTCTGAACGCCAAGAGATTTCGTTATCTTACCTTGAGCAACTATTCGCCCGTTTACGTAAAAATGGCCTTGTGACCTCTGTGCGTGGCCCAGGTGGCGGATATTTATTAGGTCGAGAAGCAAGCGAGATTTCTGTCGGCGATGTGATTAATGCCGTTGATGAGTCTGTTGATGCAACACGTTGCCACAACGCAACGGGTGGCTGCCAAAGCGGCATGCGTTGTTTGACTCACACTTTATGGTCGGACTTAAGCGCACGTATCGAAGAGTTTTTAAATAGTATTACCCTTGCTGAATTGGTTGAAAAGTCAGATGTGAAAGAAGTCGCATCACGCCAAGATAACAGCATCAACAATGCAATTAAGCAACTGGAAAACATTCAAGTAAGCTGTCAACTGTAGCTTGACGAAAGCGGAGAGAGAAATGAAGTTACCGATTTATTTAGATTACGCAGCAACCACGCCTGTTGATGAACGTGTGGCAAAAGAAATGATGCAATGCCTGACTATGGACGGTAATTTTGGTAACCCTGCATCACGCTCACACCGTTTTGGTTGGCAAGCAGAAGAAGCGGTTGATCAAGCACGTACAGATATTGCTGATCTGATCAACGCTGACCCGCGTGAAATTGTTTTCACTTCAGGTGCTACAGAATCAAACAACCTAGCAATTAAAGGTGCTGCGCAGTTCTATAAAAAGAAAGGCAAGCACGTTATCACGGTTAAAACTGAGCACAAAGCGGTGCTTGATACGTGTCGTGAACTAGAGCGTCAAGGTTTCGAAGTAACCTATATGGACGTTGAAGAAAACGGTTTACTTGACCTTAAAAAGCTTGAAGCTGCAATGCGTGACGACACAGTACTAGTGAGCGTAATGCACGTAAATAACGAGCTAGGTGTTATCCAAGATATCGCGACAATCGGCGAAATGTGCCGTGAGCGCAAAATTATGTTCCACGTAGACGCTGCACAAAGCGCAGGTAAAGTACTTATCGACGTGCAACAGTTAAAAGTAGATTTCATGTCATTCTCTGGCCACAAAGTATATGGCCCGAAAGGTGTAGGCGCACTGTATGTTCGTCGTAAGCCTCGTGCACGCTTAGAAGCGCAAATGCACGGTGGTGGTCATGAGCGTGGTATGCGTTCAGGCACACTGGCTACGCACCAATTAGTTGGTATGGGTGCGGCATTTAGAATCGCTAAAGAAGATTTCGAAAAAGATCATGCACACATCAGCGCTCTTCGTAAGCGTCTGAACGATGGCATCATGGCTGATATGGACGAAGTTTACTTCAACGGTGAACCAAGCCACTCAGTTCCGGGTATTGTAAATATCAGCTTCAACTTTGTTGAAGGTGAGTCGTTATTAATGGCTGTTAAAGACATTGCTGTTTCATCAGGTTCAGCCTGTACCTCAGCAAGCTTAGAGCCTTCTTATGTACTACGTGCATTAGGTCGCAATGACGAATTAGCACACAGCTCAATTCGTTTCAGCATTGGCCGCTTTACGACTGAAGAAGAGATTGATTACACCGTCGAACTAATCAAAAACTCGATTGGCCGTTTACGTGAGATGTCTCCTCTATGGGAAATGCATCAAGAAGGTATTGATTTAGATTCAGTTGAGTGGGCGCATCACTAATCAGTGATCGCCGCCGCTAGCAGGTAGTGAGGATAGTATTATGGCTTATAGTGATAAAGTAATCGATCATGTTGAAAATCCACGTAACGTGGGTTCTTTAGACAAAAATGATCCGTCAGTTGCAACAGGTATGGTGGGTGCACCAGCGTGTGGTGACGTAATGAAATTGCAAATCAAAGTATCACCAGAAGGTGTAATTGAAGATGCAAAATTCAAAACATATGGTTGTGGTAGCGCAATCGCTTCTTCTTCACTTGTAACTGAGTGGGTAAAAGGCAAAACATTAGACGAAGCTGCAACAATCAAAAACACTGATATCAGTGCTGAGCTTGAATTACCACCAGTGAAAATTCACTGTTCAATTTTAGCAGAAGACGCGATTCAAGCAGCAATTGCTGATTACAAAAGCAAACAAGCGAAGTAAGAGATAAATTCATGGCAGTGACATTGACAGATGCGGCAGCAAACCGCGTAGAATCATTTTTAGCAAATCGCGGCAAAGGCATTGGCCTACGCGTTGGCATTAAAACGACGGGCTGTTCAGGTCTTGCTTATGTTCTTGAATTTGTTGATGAGTTAGCAGACGGCGACGAAATTTTTGAAAGCCGTGGTGTGAAAGTGATCGTTGACGCCAAAAGCTTAGTTTACATTGATGGTACTGAGCTTGATTACACCAAAGAAGGTTTGAATGAAGGGTTTAAGTTTAACAACCCGAACCAAGCCGATGAGTGTGGTTGCGGCGAAAGCTTCACCGTTTAAGCTATTAAAATTTTCTTTGCTTCAAGCCCTGCCTATGTAGGGCTTTGTTCTTTCCTGTTTACCGAGTTGGATTATGTAATGCGTTACTTTGAGTTATTTGCAATTCCAGTAGATTACAACATTGATTTAGCGACAATTAACAAACACTACCTCGAGCTGCAACGTGCAGTTCATCCAGATCGTCATGCCAGTTCTAGCAGTCGCGACAAGCTACTTGCAGTGCAAAGTGCAGCCGAAATCAATGATGCATTACAAACCTTAAAACACCCGGTAAAGCGTGCTGAATACATGCTTAGTGAATTAGGTGTGGATATTCGCGCCGAGCAACAAACATTACAAGACCCGCTATTCTTAATGCAGCAAATGGAACTGCGTGAAGAATTAGAAGAGCTTGAAAATGCCGCAGATCCTGATGCAGCAATTGCCCAGTTCGAAGCGCAAATTAAACAGCTCGACAAGCAATACAGTAGCGAATTAGCCGCTCAGCTCGCAAGCAGTGATGAGCAACAATGGCAGGCTGCTGCTGATAATATTCGTAAATTAAAGTTTGTTTATAAGCTACGCGAAGAACTAGAGCGTATTGAAGACAGTTTATTTGA
The DNA here is from genome assembly GCF_037162425.1 of Pseudoalteromonas sp. Hal040. Lineage (NCBI taxonomy): Bacteria > Pseudomonadati > Pseudomonadota > Gammaproteobacteria > Alteromonadales > Pseudoalteromonadaceae > Pseudoalteromonas > Pseudoalteromonas sp. Hal040. Next base: position 186,270 of record NZ_JARLUU010000001.1, read on the forward strand.
TGATTAATCGTTAGTTGTTACACAACAGCTATTTAAGAGTTTAAAAGAGCATTATGGCATTATTGCAAATTGCTGAGCCGGGGCAGAGCGCGGCACCACACGAGCACAAATTAGCAGTCGGTATTGACCTTGGTACAACTAACTCGTTAGTTGCAACGGTACAAAGCGGCGAAGCTCGTACACTGACTGATTTAGCAGGCAATGCGATGTTACCATCGGTTGTACAATACCAAGCAGATAGCATTGTGGTGGGCGAACAAGCAGCTGCAGCTGCCACTCAAGACCCTGCAAACACATTAATCTCGGTAAAACGCTTCTTAGGTAAAACGCAGGCTGAAATCGAAAACAGCTATGGTCAATTACCGTATGAATTCTGCGAGCATGACGGTTCGTTAGCAATCAGCACAGTTGCAGGAGCAATTAGCCCAGTCACTGCGTCGAGTGAAATTCTTAAAACATTAAAGCAACGCGCCGAAGACAGCTTTGCAGGTCAAGACATCATGGGTGCCGTTATTACTGTGCCAGCCTATTTTGATGATGCACAGCGTCAAAGCACCAAAGATGCAGCAGAGCTTGCAGGTATTAAGGTTTTACGTTTATTAAACGAACCAACCGTCGCGGCTGTTGCGTATGGTCTTGATTCAGGCCAAGAAGGCATTATCGCCGTATATGATTTAGGTGGCGGTACCTTCGATATTTCTATTTTACGTTTACACCAAGGTGTATTCGAAGTACTTGCTACAGGCGGTGACTCAAGCCTTGGTGGTGACGATTTTGACTCGCTATTAGTCGATTACTTCAAAGAACAAACGGGTGTGAGCGAGCTTTCTGCATCGGTATTGCGTTTATTCATCAATAAAGCAAAAGCGTGTAAAGAAGCGCTAAGCCAATACCAAACTGTGAATGTAGGTTTAGAGTTTGATGGTCAAAGCCACAAAGTTGAAGTAACCCGCGAAACGTTTGATGAGCTTGCTCTTAGCTTGGTGAAGAAAACACTACGCTCTTGTCGCCGTGCCGTAAAAGATGCGGGTATCGAGAACGAGGAAGTACTACAAGTAGTTATGGTTGGCGGTTCGACACGTATGCCAATTGTACGCTCTCAAGTTGCTGCATTTTTTGATAAAGAGCCACTGACTTCTATAGACCCAGATCGCGTAGTTGCACTCGGTGCCGCACTACAAGCAGATGTATTGGTTGGCAATAAGCCAGATTCAGACATGTTGCTATTAGACGTATTACCACTGTCGCTAGGTCTTGAAACCATGGGTGGCTTGGTTGAGAAAATTATTCCACGTAATACCACGATCCCTGTAGCACGTGCACAAGAGTTCACCACTTTCAAAGATGGTCAAACGGCAATGTCACTGCATGTATTACAAGGTGAGCGTGAGTTAGTTGACGATTGTCGTTCACTGGCTAAGTTCAGCTTAAAAGGTATTCCGGCAATGGCAGCAGGTGCTGCGCACATTCGCGTAACCTTTAAAGTAGATGCAGACGGCCTATTAAGTGTATCGGCAATGGAAAAATCAACCGGTGTGCAAGCTGAAATTCAAGTCAAACCATCGTTTGGTTTATCGGACGACCAAGTTGCTAACATGCTAAAAGAATCAATGACTAACGCAAAAGACGATATGCAAGCGCGGATGCTTAAAGAGCAGCAAGTTGAAGCGTTACGTGTTGTTGAAGCGCTTGAAGCATCACTTGCAACCGACAGTGCATTACTTGATGAACAAGAATTAGGTGCGTTAAAAGCAGAAATTGCTAAACTTGTTGCCGTACGTGAAAGCGCAACAACACCTACAGAAATTAAAGCAGCGATTGAAGCTGTAGACAATGCAAGTAGCGAATTTGCTGCTCGTAGAATGGATGCATCAATCAAAAAAGCGCTGCAAGGGCAGTCAGTAGACGAAGTTTAACGAGGTAAGGTATGCCACAAATTATTTTTCTTCCCCATGCAGAATTATGCCCAGAAGGCGCAGCAATTGAAGCACCTGCAGGTGAAACAGTATTAGATGTTGCACTAAAAAATGGTATTAGCATTCCACATGCTTGCGAAAAGTCATGTGCGTGTACAACATGCCACTTAATCATTCGTGAAGGCTTTGACTCTTTAGATGAGAGTGATGAGCTTGAAGACGATATGCTAGATAAAGCATGGGGTCTTGAGCCTGAGTCACGCCTTGGTTGCCAAGCGGTGATCAAAGATGAAGATTTAGTGGTTGAAATTCCAAAGTATAATCTCAATATCGTTAATGAAGAGCATTAATTTTTAACGGCTTTGATTTCGTAAAACCGCTGTAGTTGCTTGGTCTCTACAGCGGTTTTTTGTTTTTAGAGCTGTCAGCTTTCAGCCGTCAGTTTTTAGCAGAACGAGAGGGTGGTTCAGTTATTTGTGTTAATGAACTGAAGTAGCTTTACATTTATTTCCCGATTTTCTTAAGCTTTTGATAGCTGATAGCTGATAGCTGATAGCTGATAGCTGATAGCTGATAGCTGATAGCTGATAGCTGATAGCTGATAGCTGATAGCTGATAGCTGATAGCTGATAGCTGATAGCTGATAGCTGATAGCTGATAGCTGATAGCTGATAGCTGATAGCTGATAGCTGATAGCTGATTTTGGAGGTTCTATGTCTGATTTGGTTTTTTCTGATTCGTTTATCGACGGTGACTTTTATTCTACGAGCCAGCGTTTTAGTGTAGATAACCCCGCAACTGCAGAGGCGATCACCCATGTCTCTGATATTGATGAAGCAGGGGTTGAGCTGGCTATAAAAAGTGCTGACGAGGCATTTAGCAAACTAAAGCAAACAACTGCAACCGAGCGTAGTGAAACGTTGCGTCGCTGGTATGAGTTGGTTATTGAGCACAAGCAACAGCTTGCTGAATTGATGACTAAAGAGCAGGGTAAGCCTTTAAAAGAAGCCTTGGGCGAAGTGGAATACGGTGCAGGCTTTATTAAATGGTTTAGTGAAGAAGCAAAGCGTAGTTATGGCGACACCATCCCTGCTACCGATAGCAAACATCGTTTAACAACGATAAAGCAGCCAATCGGTGTGGTGGCTGGTATTACACCTTGGAACTTCCCGATTGCCATGATCACCCGTAAAGTGGCACCCGCTTATGCCGCGGGTTGTAGTTTTGTGATTAAACCTTCGGAGCATACGCCATTATGCGCTATTGCCTTAGCCTACCTTGCTGATAAAGCAGGGTTTGTAAAAGGAGCGCTTAATGTAGTGGTCTCTGAAAACGCTAAAATGGTGGGTGAGATCATGACCGAGTCTGAGCGTGTGCGTAAGTTCACATTCACAGGCTCAACCGATGTAGGTAAGCAGTTACTATCGCAGTGCGCTTCAACAATTAAGCAAACGTCTATGGAACTTGGCGGCAATGCCCCGTTCATTATTTTTGATAATGCCGATTTAGATGAAGCGGTTGCTGGCCTTATGGGGGCTAAGTTTAGAAACGCAGGACAAACCTGTGTTGCCGCTAACCGAATTTTTGTTCAGTGTTCAGTACTTGAAACGGTGCTCGAAAAACTCACAGACAAAGTGGCTGAGTTAAAGGTAGGTAATGGACTTGATGACGGGGTAGATATCGGCCCATTAATTTACCCTAAAGCAAAAGAGAAAGTACAAATATTGGTGCAAGATGCGGTTGATAAAGGGGCGTCGTTAATCGGTGATAACAGCGAGCTTGAGGGTAGCTTTCAAGCGCCATTAATTTTAACTGATGTGACACCAGAGATGGATATCTATCATGATGAAGTGTTTGGTCCTGTAGTTAGCATCATCGCTTTTGATGATGAAGAAGAAGTGCTTAAGCTTGCGAACGACGTACCTTATGGTTTAGCTGCATATTTTTATAGTGAAAACATCAAGCAAGTTTATCGCGTAAGCGAAGCACTCGAATACGGTATGATAGGTATTAACGAAGGCCTTATCTCAAACCCAGTAGCGCCTTTTGGCGGCGTTAAACAGTCAGGCTTAGGCCGAGAAGGCGGCCACCAAGGGTTAGATGAGTACCTAGAAGAGAAGTATCTGTGTGTTAAGGTTTGAGCCGTCAGCCGTCAGCCGTCAGCCGTCAGCCGTCAGCCGTCAGCCGTCAGCCGTCAGCCGTCAGCCGTCAGACTGATAGCTGATAGCTGATAGCTGATAGCTGATAGCTGATAGCTGATAGCTGATAGCTGATAGCTAACTCCTCGCCTTTATTTTTCATAAAATGATAGCGCTGTCATTTTAGTTTTTATATGATAGGAACGAATTATGAACAAAAATGAAAAATAGTACGCAGAAATACCGTACACTCAGGGCTTAAACGAGGAGAAAGTAATGGATTTTAAAAAGTCTGTATTCGCGGTAATGCTTGCGACTGCCCCTTTAATGGCAAGTGCAGCATTAACCCAATCGCAAGTTGATCAGTTTGCGAAAGATACCGAACTGCTATTTTCGGTTGAAGATAACTTTCGTAATAAAGATGCGGGCTTTTTAGGAAAAATCACCCTCAATAATGGCTCTGATGTGGCGTTACCTGCAGGCGAGAGCGACTGGCAGCTTTACATTCACTCAGTTCGTAAAATCTCAACTGAGTATGTTGCGGGGTTAAACATTGAGCATGTGAATGGTGACCTTCACCGCATCGTACCAACGAGTGAATTTAATGGTTTAGCAGCAGGTGAAAGCTTAGAGCTGCCGTTCGATGCGCAAGTGTGGATTGTTGCTTACAGTGACTTTATGCCACGGGCATTTTTTGTTTCGGGCAAGAATAAACCCGCTGTATTTGCTAATACTGACACTGAAGACTTTAAACAGTTTGTTACGCCATTTACCCGCGAAAATCAGTTACGTCGTTACAATGAGCCAAAAGATTTATCTGTTTTAGCAACTGCAAAAGTCCGCTATGAACGTAATAGCGCTGACAAGGTGTCGGTTAGTAAAGACGATGCTTTAAAGCGTATTATTCCTAAGCCTCGTAAAGTCGATTTTAATCGTGGTAGCGCAACGTTAAACAATAATTGGCAAATCAGTTATCAAGGCCAGCTTAAACACGAAGTTATGGTGTTTATGCAAGACTTACAAGATGACTATGGCATTAGCCTTAAAGCACAGCCAGATCACATCAATGTCGGCAAAGACAAAGTAATACGCTTAAAAGTCGACCCTAAACTCAATAATGCAAAAGCTGAAAGCTACACTCTAGAAATTGATGATGAAGTGATCACTATCGTAGGTAGCGATAACGCCGGTGTGTTTTATGCGATGCAAAGCTTATTGAACCTCATTCCTGCCAACAGCCAAGGCAGTGCCAGCTTACCTCAGCTAGAACTTGAAGATTCACCGCGCTATGGTTGGCGTGGCATGCACTACGATAATGGTCGTAATTACCATGGCAAAGAGGCAATGTTCAAGCTGGTTGAGCAAATGGCTCGCTATAAAATGAATAAGCTACACTGGCACTTTTCAGAAGATGAAGGTTGGCGACTTGAGATCCCAGGCCTACCGGAACTCACTGACGTTGGCGGCTATCGCTGCTTTGATTTAGAAGAGCGCGAGTGTTTATTGACTCAGCTTGGCACAGGGCCATTTAAATCAGGCTCAGGTAATGGTTATTTGAAACGTGATGAGTTTGTTGAGCTGTTAAAGTTTGCGAAAAACCGTCACATTCAAATCATCCCAGAAATTGAAGGCCCAGGCCATGCGCGTGCCTCAATCAAAGCGATGGAAGCACGTTATCACAACATGTTAGAAGAAGCTGAGAAAGCCGCTAAAAACAACATTAAAACGCGCTCTGCAAACAAAGAAATTCAACACATAGATATGGGACCGGCAACGCAATATTTGCTTACTGATCCAAAAGATACCTCTGTGTACATGACGGTACAAAACTACAAAGATAACTCAATGAATGTGTGTATGGACTCAACCTACGCATTTTTAGATAAAGTGACCTATGAGCTTCAGCAGATGTACCGCGAAGCAGGTGTTCAGTTAAAGAACCTGCATATTGGTGGTGATGAAGTCGGTGCTGGTTCGTGGATAGGTTCGCCAATCTGTCAGGCGTTATTTGCCGATCCAAATAACGGTGTATCCGGCCCTGCTGATTTAAAACCTTACTTCACACAACGTGTTGCGACCTTACTTGAAAAACGTGGTATTTCTCCGGGTATTTGGGAAGACGGTATCATGTACGACCGTGAAAACTCGTTTAAACGTGATGAGTTCCCTAATAAAACCTTTACCGTAAATACTTGGGATAACATTTGGGAGTGGGGTGTTGCCGATAGAGCATACCGCCTAGCAAATGCTGGTTACCAAGTGGTGTTATCACACGGTACGCATTTGTACTTTGACCACCCATACGAAGCAAGCCCTGAAGAGCGTGGTTATTACTGGGCAACTCGTTACACAGATACTAAAAAAGCCTTTAATTACATGCCAGATGACGTGTATGCCAATGCTGATTACACCCGCACCCGTGAGCCAATCGTTAATTTAGAAGCGTTGGTGGGTCGCCCGTTACCTAAACTTGAAAAGCCTGAGAATATTTTGGGTATGCAAGGTCAGGTATGGTCAGAAACAATCCGTACTGAAGAGCAAGTATTAGCAATGATCTTCCCGCGTATTTTGTCTGTTGCAGAGCGCGCATGGCATAAAGCTGATTGGGAAGGCGAAAGTGTCGATAGTAAAAAACAAGCAAAAGACTGGGCTGAGTTCTCAAGTGCAGTCGGTTTGAAAGAGCTTGATAAGTTAGCCAAAGATGGCATCAATTTGCATTTACCGGTACCGGGCGGTGTGATTGAAAATAGTAAGTTATATGCCAACAGTGCATTTGCTTATTTGAGCATTGAGTACAGCCTAGACAACGGGCAAAGCTGGCAAACTTACGCTGAGCCAGTGAAGGTTGATAACAATGCAAAAGTTGCGCTACGCACCCGCTTAAACGCACAGCAAACCAGCCGCGTGACCGTTGTGGGTGAGTAATATTTTGCGATAAATAAATGTGACGCCTACAACAAAGCGTAGGCGTCACGCTTGCTTGGCGCGTTTTGCATTCAACACTTTTCGGCTCAAAACTGACAGCTAATCCCAAAACTTCGTGTGAAATAAATTTCTCGCCTACAATACCTCGAACCTCGCATCTCTCACCTCCTACATCGTAGGCGTCACGCTTGCTTGGCGCGTTTTACATTCAACACCGTTCGTCTCAAAACTGACAGCTGAAAGCTGACGGCTAATTTGAAATCTCCGCGCGAAATAAATTTCACGCCTACGGTATCTAAAAAATATGTCAGCGCTGTCATTTTTGTTGCGATAGTGTTATAAATATTTAATATCTCTTTTATATAATCATCTGAATGAGCAGCGCTGTAGAGTCGAGCTGTGCTGTTATGGGAAATGTTATGTCTGAAATGAATAAACAAAGCAGTGTTGTGCCTATGGCGATTGTTGCCACGCTGTTTTTTATACTGGGTTTTGCTACATGGTTAAATGGCTCACTGATGCCATTTTTACAGCAAATTTTGCAGCTTTCACCTTTTCAGGCATCGCTGATTATTTTCTCGTTTTATATCGCAGTGACTTTTACGGCTCTACCTTCAGCGATGATCATCAGAAAGGTAGGTTATAAAAACGGTATGGCACTGGGTATGGCGACCATGATGGTGGCAGGTTTACTATTTATTCCTGCTGCAAAAACACAAGTGTTTGCACTGTTTTTATTCGCGCAGCTTGTTATGGGGGCTGGGCAAACATTATTGCAAACAGCGGTTAACCCATACGTAGTCAGAATCGGCCCTGAAGAATCAGCCGCGGCTCGTGTCAGTATTATGGGTATATTAAATAAAACGGCCGGTGTTGTAGCACCAATCGTGTTTACCGCACTGATACTCAGCGATTTTAAAGGCTTTGTAGGTAAAGAGCTTAGCCAAACAGACATTGATGCCATGGCCAATGGCTTAATATTACCGTATTTAGGGATGGCAATTTTTATTGGTATACTCGGCTTTGCAGTTACCAAAATGCCATTGCCTGAGTTAATTGATGATGTAGATGAACAAAAGCCGGGGCAAGTAAAAGAAGCGCTGAGCCATCCGAGTCTTGCGCTAGGGATCGTGGCCCTTTTTGTTTATGTGGCCGTTGAAGTCATTGCAGGCGATACGATTGGTAGCTTTGCGTTGTCGTTAGGTGTTGAAAAATATAGTGTTATGACGTCATACACCATGGGTTGTATGGTGCTAGGTTACTTTTTAGGGGTGTTACTTATCCCACGGGTGTTGTCACAACAAACCGCGTTAACTATTTCAGCGGTATTGGGCTGTGTGTTAACCCTAGCGATAGTCACTGGTAGCAATGAAACTGTATTTATATCAACATTATTTGGCCTAAAATCGGTACTGCCTGATACCTTATTGCTCATTGCTGTGCTAGGCTTTGCTAATGCGATTGTTTGGCCTGCAGTTTGGCCGCTCGCATTATCTGGTTTAGGCAAGCTAACTAGTGTAGGCTCTGGTCTACTTATTATGGGCATAGCCGGTGGCGCATTCGGTCCATTATTTTGGGGCCTAGCAAGTGGCGGCGTGAAAAGCGCTGAAGCACAACAAATGGCTTATATTGTAATGTTGCCTTGTTATTTATTCATACTTTTCTATGCTGTTAAAGGCCACAAGATGAAAAGTTGGAAGTAATTATGAGTTTGAGGTTAGGTGTGAAGCACATCGCCTTAAACTTTGAAAAGCATTTCTAGTAAATAGAAATAATCCCGTGTGTAATGCCACCGAAAGGTGGCATTTTTTTGTTTGAAATTTAAGGTCAAATGATCACTAAGAGGTTATTAGGCGCTTCGCTTAAGAGATAGTAATATTGTGGTTTCCTCATTCACTTCTATTTGTGCAAAAAATTATTGAACCACAGAGTACACAGAGGCGCGCGCTCTGCACAGAGAAGAACAAATGATCACAAAGAGATTATGAGACGCTTCGCTTAAGAGAAAGTAATATTGTGGTTTCCTCATTCACTTCTCTTTGTGCAAAAGAAATATTGAACCACAAACAAACCCGAACAGCCAAAGCTGACAGCTTTTAGAATTGAAATCAGTCGATGAAGATAAAACTAAATCTTGAGATTAAAATAGAAAATATTAATCAAATATAGGGATTTACTAAGGGGGAAGAGTGGGGCGACTGATGGGGCTTGAACCCACGACAACCGGAATCACAATCCGGGGCTCTACCAACTGAGCTACAGCCGCCACTGAGATACACCTCGTTTGGTGTGGCGCGCATATTACATAATTAAACTAAGCTTGTGAACCCCTAAATTGAAAAAAGTAAAAAAAACTTACTTGCCTCAGAAAATTCAGAAATGCCTTCGTGGTCAGCTCGCGTTCAGTTTCGCAGATTAGACTTGCGGTTTTTGTAATTGAGCAAATACTCATTTCGTAGTTTTGCGCGTAATTTAATGATTTTTTAACCAAAGATCATATATAATTTGTACAGCGTTATGCTAAAAATGAACTTCAGGAGAGAACATGGATACAATAATGAACTGGATCAACGAGAATTCAGGTTTAATCATACATTACGCCGTTCAGGCGGTTCTAGCGCTAATCATTTTCTTCATCGGTAGTCGCATCGCGAAGTTCTGCGAAGGGATGACTGAAAAAGCATTTGATAAAAAGAAAGTCGATAAAGCTGTAGGTTCATTTGTTGCTAGCATTGTCTATACAATTGTATTTGCTGCAACAATTTTAATGGCACTATCTCAATTAGGTATTGAGACAACCTCATTCATTGCTATTTTAGGTGCGGCTGGTTTAGCAGTAGGTTTAGCACTACAAGGTTCACTATCTAACTTTGCATCAGGTGTTTTAATCATCTTACTTCGTCCTTTTAAATCAGGCGATTATGTAGAAGCAGGTGGTAAAGCGGGTACAGTTAAGAAAATCGAAATCTTCTCTACTGAATTACGTACACCAGATAACAAAGTAATCATCATGCCTAACTCATCAATAATGGGCAGCCCAATTACAAACTTCTCTCGTGAATCAACTCGTCGTATCGATTTAGTTATCGGTGTTGGTTACGATGCAGACCTTAAAGAAGCAAAAGCCGTTCTTAAGTCTGTATTAGACAAAGAGTCTCGTTTATTAAAAGACCCTGCATACACAGTCGCTGTATCTGAACTTGCAGATTCAAGCGTAAACTTTGTAGTTCGCCCATGGGTTAACTCAGCTGATTACTGGCCAACGTATTTCGACCTAATGGAAAACATTAAGATCGCATTAGACGATGCCAACATCACTATCCCATTCCCGCAAATGGATGTTCATTTGCACAAAGAAGACTAATAAGTCTAACTTACAAGTAGTAAAGGTTATTTTTTAATGAAATTAAAAGCTTTATCAATTCTAGTTGCAGCAAGCGCTGCAACTAGCGCATTCGCAGCAGATGAAACCAAAACTTGGGATGTAACCAGTGAATTAGGTGCTATCGTAACGAGCGGTAACACTGAAACAACCACGCTTAAAGGTGGTATCAAGGTTTTACACAACCTAGAAAATTGGAATAACGAGTACAAGTTAGACGGTCTTTATAAAGAAGATGAGATCGAAAACGACCAAGGCGTTAAAGAAACTCAACGTACTAACGAAAAGTACTCAATCTCTGCACAAGGTAACTATAAGTTAAACGAAAAGCACTCACACTTATTCATCTACGGCTCGCACGTATCTGATTACTTTGGTGCATACCGTAACGAATCAGTTATCTCAGCGGGTTATGGTCTACGTGTAATCGACCGTTCTGATATGTGGTTAAACGCAGAAATCGGTCCTGGTTATAAGTACTTCCAATACCCAGATGACAGTACTGAAGTTGATGACAACGGTAACTCACTTGCCGGTGAGCGCGAAGGTGAAGTAATCGCGTTAGGTAAAGTTGATTACAACTGGCAAATTTCAGACAGTGCACGTTTTACTCAGTTAGTATCAGTTGAATATGGTGATACCAATACTAAAACACGTTCAGAGTCTGCAATCCTTGCTAAAATCAACGGCTCACTACAAATGAAAGTGGCTTACAACATCACTCACAACTCAGATGTTGCGGATGATAAAGAAAACACAGATACAGAAACGTCACTAACGCTGGTTTACAGTTTTTAACTAAATAAATCTGTTTGTTGACGATTTAATGACAAAAAGGGACGAAAGTCCCTTTTTTATTTATTTAAATTTCAGGTAGAATAGACAATCTTTTTGACTGTAGAATTATGGATATCCCTACCTGTGATGTTATTTAAAAGACTCTTCATTACTTTTTTGCTGTTAACCTCTGCATCAGTATTGGCTTTTACTCCTACAGCCGCACAAATCGAACAATTTAAAAAGCTTCCCAGAGCGCAACAAGAGGCGCTAGCAAGGCAGTATGGTGTAGATTTATCGACGATTACGGGTAAAAAATCTTCAACCGACCAAATTGAACAAGAATCAACAATCCAACCTCGTCCAGAACAAGAAAAAGAACAATTAACAGATGAAGAACGCTTTGCTCCGAAAGTTGATGAAGTAAAGCCTTTTGGTTATGACTTGTTTGCTGGTGAGCCAACATCATTTATGCCAAGTGAAAATGCGGCAGTTCCTGATACCTACTTAATTGGTCGTGGAGATACACTTAACATCAACTTTTACGGTAAAGAAAGCGAGAGCTATGAAGTTGTTGTTGACCGTGAAGGGCGTATTAGTATTCCAAACTTAAGCCCTGTGCAGGTAGCCGGTCTTACATTTGCAGAAGTCAAAGAGTTAGTTAAAGCAAAAGTTGAACAAGAAGTAATTGGTATTAAAGCATTTGTCTCAGTTGGCAAACTGCGTAGCATTCGTGTGCTAGTGCTTGGTGAAGCATACAAGCCTGGTAGTTATTCTGTTTCCTCACTGACAACAGTATCGCATGCACTATTTGTCAGTGGTGGGGTATCTGATATTGCTTCACTACGTAATATTCAAGTTAAACGTGCGGGTAAGGTTGTTGCAAACTTTGACCTTTATGATTTGCTGATTAACGGTGATAGCAGCAACGATATTATATTAAAACCGGGTGATGTAGTTTTTATTCCATCAGTGGGTTCACAGGTCTCTGTTGAAGGCTTGGTCAAACGTCCTGCAATTTTTGAGCTAAAAAAAGGTGAAACAGCCGCACAGTTATTAAAAATGGCGGGTGGTTTAAAACCGCAAGCTTACGCTAAAAAAGCAATTGTTGAACGCTTCAATAACAATAATATGAAAGAAGTATTATCTGTTGATTTTAGTGGCAATCAAATTAACTATATTCCTCGCGATGGCGACCGTATTCGTTTTAATCCTGTAAGTTTTCAATATCAAAACAGTATTAGTCTAATTGGCGCTGTTGCACGTCCGGGTCATTATCAATGGCATCAAGGCAAACACATCTCTGACGTTCTAACATCGGTGCGTGGTGACTTGCTGCCCCAGGCTGATTTAGGTTACGGATTACTTGTTCGTGAAGTTAATGTAGCAGGTGATATTCAAGTTTTTCAATTTGATATAGCACAAGCGATTGTTAAGGCCGCAGAGCATGATCTAGAGTTAAAAGCTAACGATAAGCTTTTTGTATTTAGCCGTTATCAAGAAAAGCAAGCGGAAGAAAGTGCTCTTGCGAATATGGCCCTTACTGAAGAGCAGCAACAGCAGCAATATAAAGTCAAGCAATGGCACGAATACCTGCAAAGAGAATTTGAAAAATATATTGGTGTTTCAGGCATAGCAGACGATTTAAAGTTAAAAGAAGACAGCGCTAAATCAATTGCTGATATTGCCAAGCGCAATTTAAATAAAGATAAAGAGTTGCTTGATGCAGAAGACTATGCGGTTTTCAGCCGTTTTAACTTATTAAAGCCAATCATTGCAAAGTTAAAGCAGCAAGCTTCAGTTGCTGTGGCAATGCAACTTGTAGAAATAAATGGCCATGTAACTTATCCTGGTGTATATCCTCTTACAGTCAATAGCGAAGTAAACGATTTAATAGCCGCGGCCGGTGGTTTACTGGAGTCTGCTTATACAGAACAAGCAGAAATAACCCGTGTAATGGATGGCAATGCATCAAAAGTTAAACATATCAAATTTAATCTACAAGCTGCCATGTTAGGTAGTAATGGTGAAAATATCGCATTACGTAGTAAAGACAGTATTAATATTTTCTCAATTCCTAACTGGCAAGAAAACGTAAAAGTAGAGCTTAAAGGTGAAGTTAAATTCCCGGGGATTTACACAATTCGCCGTGGTGAAACATTAAGCAATTTACTTGAGCGTGCAGGTGGTTTCTCTGAGTTTGCCGCGCCAAATGCAGCTATTTTCACTCGCGAAGCAATTCGCAAACAAGAGCAACAGCAATTAGCAAAGCTTTCAGAAGATTTACGTCGTGATATTGCATCAAAGAGCTTTGAAAATTCTGTGAGTAGTAACAGCCTTTCCTATGATGAAATGAATAAGCTATTGAATGACCTGGCTAACGTTGAAGCTGTGGGGCGATTGGTTATTGATTTGCCACTTATCGTTGAAGATAAGCAAAACTTAGTTTTACAAAATGGTGATGCGCTTTATGTGCCAAGTAAACGTGACTCTATCAGTGTGATCGGTGAGGTTAACTACGCAACCTCACATTTATTCAAGCAAGGCATTACAGTTGACGATTATATTGACCTCAGTGGTGGTCTAAAAGAGCGCGCAGCTGATGAACGTATCTATATCATCAAAGCTAATGGCTCAGTGAAAATACCAAGTACAGGTAGCTGGTTTGCAGTTAATGACACAAATACGCTTGAAGCAGGTGATACCATTGTTGTACCAATGAATGCTGATTATATGGATAACCTAACTCTGTGGAGTACAGCAACACAGATCGTTTATCAGTTAGGTGTAGCTGTTGCTGCGATTAGTAGTATTTAACTCTATAAGTGTTACAGGAAATCATGGAAACGCAGACAGAAACTTTAAAAAATCACTTCACTGAAAACGAAGTAACCTTGCCCGAGATAGTTAATATTATTTGGCTTGGTAAGTATAAATTACTAATTATATTGGTGATTAGCTCTTTACTGTCAGTGACCTTCGCCTTATCTCAACCTGATATTTATAAATCAGAAGCGTTACTTGCTCCAGCTGAAAATGAGCAAGGAGGGGGCTTGCATCTTTAGCTGGTCAACTTGGAGGACTAGCTAGCTTAGCTGGAGTGAATGTTGGTGGACAAACAAGTAATAAAGTTCAATTAGCAATAGAAATCTTACAATCAAGGCAGTTCTTTAAACAGTTTTTGGATAGGCATCAAATACTACCTGAACTAATGGCTGCAAAGTCATGGGACAGAGAGAGTAACTCTGTAGTTTATGACGAAAGCATCTATAATCCATCATCAAAAAAATGGGTTCGAGAAGTATCATTACCCTTGAAAGCAACGCCATCATATTTAGAGGCATACGATTATTTTAGTGACAATATGTTACTAAGCGTCGATAAAGATACAGGTATGTTGACGTTATCAATCATGCATGTATCACCTACAGTTGCCTGTGAGTGGTTAACTTTGCTGATTGAAGATATAAATATAGAAATGAAAAAAGGGATGTATTAGAAGCAAATAAAAGCACTCATTTCTTAATTGAACAGATCGAAAAGACTAATGTTGCTGATATGAAGTCAATTTTATACAAGCTTATTGAGGAGCAGGCAAAAACAATCATGTTCGCTAATGTTAGAGATGAGTATGTATTTAAGGTTATTGATGCGCCTGTTATTCCGGAAATAAAAGCAAAGCCAAAAAGAGCTCTTATATGTATCTTAGGTGCATTTATAGGGTTAACTATTGGGCTTATTTATATTTTAGCGGAGTTTTTCATTAGGCGTAGTTCTAACTGATTTATTTTTATCTTTATGATTTTTGAATTTAGGAAATGATTTTGCCGAAAAAGAAAGTATTGACAGTGTTTGGTACTCGTCCAGAAGCTATAAAAATGGCTCCTTTAGTTCGTTTATTAGCTTGTGATGAACGTTTTGATGCAAAGGTATGTGTTACTGCACAACATCGTGAAATGCTAGATCAAGTACTTGATATTTTTAGTATTAAACCGGACTATGATTTAAATATAATGAAATCAGGACAAACACTTCCTGAAGTTACAAGTCGAATTTTATTAGAATTAACTCCAGTCCTAAAAGAGTTTAAGCCAGATGTAGTTCTTGTACATGGAGATACTGCGACTACTTTTGCAGCAAGCCTTGCTGCATATTACGAGCAAATTTCAGTCGGACATGTTGAAGCTGGTTTACGTACGGGGAACATTTATTCACCGTGGCCAGAAGAAGCAAACCGTAAATTAACGGGGGCATTAACTAAATATCACTTTGCACCTACAGAAACCTCAAAACAAAACCTGTTAAAAGAAAACTATGCAAAAGAGAATATAAGCGTAACAGGTAATACAGTTATTGATGCGTTGCTAATGGTAAAAGAACAAATCGAAAACCAAAGAGACCTAAATAATACTCTTGCAGCTCAGTTCCCAATGCTTGATGACAATAAAAAACTTATTTTAGTCACCGGACATCGCCGCGAAAGCTTTGGTGGAGGATTTGAGCGAATTTGTGAAGCGTTAGCTAAAACGGCTAAGTCATATCCAGATTGTCAGATTTTATATCCAGTTCATTTAAACCCAAATGTGCAAGAGCCAGTGAAACGCTTTTTAAGCGATCTTGATAATGTATATCTTATAGAGCCGCAGCAATATTTACCTTTTGTATATTTGATGAATCGTGCACACGTTATTTTAACTGATTCAGGAGGTATTCAGGAGGAAGCTCCAAGCCTTGGGAAGCCTGTATTGGTAATGCGTGATACAACAGAGCGCCCAGAAGCTGTTGAGGCCGGGACAGTAAAGCTAGTTGGTACTAGTGTCGATAAAATTACAACGTCACTTAATGATCTATTAACAAGTGAGAGCGCTTACAGGATTATGAGTCGTGCCCATAACCCGTATGGTGATGGTAAAGCTTGCCAAAGAATTTGCGACTTTCTTGCGAAGAATTAACTGTTAATTACGGTTTGATCGTATTTGAGCATCATAAAACCAGCTTTATAGCTTAAAAGCCTAATCTATGGCTTGATTCAAAAAGTTTAAAAATAGAATTTGTAGATCTAGCAACTAGCACTACACACAAGGATAACCATGTCATTTAATACAATCTCAGTTATAGGTTTAGGTTATATAGGCCTTCCAACTGCTGCAATGTTTGCATCACGTAAAAAGAAAGTAATTGGAGTTGATGTAAATCAACATGCAGTAGATATTATTAATCAAGGGCAAATTCATATAGTTGAACCAGATTTAGATATGATAGTTCATGCCGCTGTAACTGAAGGGTATTTACGAGCAACTTTAGAAGCTGAACCCGCTGATGCCTTCTTAATTGCGGTTCCAACTCCATTTAAAAACAGCGAGTCAGAAATTCCAGAACCAGATTTAACATATATCAAAAAAGCGAGTGAGTCGATTGCACCAGTACTTAAAAAAGGTGATTTAGTGATACTCGAATCGACGTCACCAGTTGGTGCTACAGAAAAAATGTCTGAATGGTTAGCTGAGTTAAGAACCGATTTAACTTTTCCTCAAAATTCAGGTGAAGATTCAGACATTAACGTAGCACATTGTCCTGAAAGGGTATTACCAGGGCATGTTGTTAGAGAGTTAGTAGAGAATGACCGTGTAATAGGCGGAATGACAGCTAAATGTTCTGCGCGAGCAGTTGAGTTATATAGAACATTTGTACAAGGTGAGTGCGTAATTACAAATGCTCGTACGGCTGAAATGGCTAAATTAACTGAAAATTCATGTCGTGATGTACAAATTGCTTTTGCAAATGAGCTTTCGATAATTTGTGACAAATTGGATATAGATGTTTGGGAACTAATTTCTTTAGCTAATAGGCACCCAAGGATTAATATTCTTCAGCCAGGTCCCGGAGTCGGAGGGCACTGCATTGCTGTAGATCCATGGTTTATAGTAAGTAATACACCTGAAGAAGCAAAAATTATTCATACAGCACGTAAAGTAAACGATGCAAAACCTCATTGGGTCATCGATAAAGTAAAATTATCGATTTCTGACTTCTTACAAGCGAATCCTACCAAAACAGCGAAAGATGTTGTTGTAGCCTGTTATGGCTTAGCATTTAAACCTGATATCGACGATTTAAGAGAAAGCCCTGCTTTAAATATATCTCTTAGTGTTGCGGATTTTCATGCGGGAAAAGTAGTTGCTGTGGAGCCAAATATTGATGCATTACCAAATAATATCGATAATTTACATTTAAAGTCGTTTGAAGTTGCAAGTAATGAGGCTGATGTTCATTTACTACTTGTGGATCATAAAATCTTTAAAGAAAGTAAAATTGATAGTCCATATCTTATAGATACGAAAGGTATTTGGAAATGAAGATTCTAGTCACAGGAGGAGCTGGTTTTATCGGTTCTGCTTTAGTGCGTTATATTATTAGAAGCACTCCTCACTCAGTAGTCAATGTGGATAAGCTTACATATGCCGGTAACTTAGAGTCATTGGATTGCATAGCTTCTGATAAAAGATACGCATTTGAACACGTCGATATTTGTAATTATAAAGAGCTAGAACGCATTTTTTTAGTCACAAACCAGATGTTGTGATGCACTTAGCTGCAGAAAGTCATGTTGACCGATCAATTACAGGACCAGCTGAATTCATTCAAACAAATATAGTCGGTACATATAATTTACTTGAAGTGTCCAGACAATATTGGAGTCAGTTAGATGCAAATAAGAAATCATCCTTTAGATTCCATCATATTTCAACAGATGAAGTTTATGGTGACTTACCTCACCCAAGTGAAGTTAATGATGAAAAGTTGCCACTATTCACTGAAGATACGCCATATGCACCAAGCAGCCCATATTCTGCCAGTAAGGCATCAAGTGATCACTTAGTAAGGGCTTGGATGCGTACATATGGTTTGCCCACTCTAATTACTAATTGTTCAAATAATTATGGCCCATATCATTTTCCTGAGAAGTTAATACCGCTCGTTATTTTAAATGCTTTAGAGGGCAAAGAGTTACCTGTATATGGTAAAGGCGATCAAATTAGAGATTGGTTATTTGTAGAAGATCATGCTCGTGCTTTATATAAAGTGGTCACAGAAGGAGAAACTGGAGAAACCTACAATATAGGTGGTCATAATGAAAAGCAAAATATCGAAGTTGTGAAAACAATTTGTAGCATTTTAGATGAGATGGCGCCAAGTGAAGCGAGAAATATCAAGTCTAACGATGGAAAACTATTAGAAAGTTACTCTTCTTTGATTACATATGTAACTGATCGACCAGGTCATGATAGACGATATGCTATCGATGCTTCAAAAATGTCTAAAGAACTAAATTGGTATCCCGTTGAAACCTTTGAAACAGGGCTACGTAAAACAGTTCAATGGTATTTAGATAACCAGGAATGGTGTGAAAATGTCCAGAGTGGTTCTTATCAGCGTGAACGTCTAGGTGAGTTAGAAGGGAGTAACTAATATGAAAGGAATAATTTTAGCTGGAGGTTCAGGAACCCGCTTATACCCTATAACTATGGGGGTATCTAAGCAATTATTACCTATTTATGATAAGCCCATGATCTATTATCCGCTTTCAGTTCTAATGTTGGCAGGTATACGTGAAGTCTTAATTATTACTACTCCTGAAGATAGAGATTCTTTTAAACGGTTATTAGGAGATGGCTCTCAGTTTGGTATTGAACTTAGTTACACTGTACAACCTAGCCCTGATGGGCTAGCACAAGCTTTTATATTAGGTGAAAAATTCATTGGAAACGATGATGTATGCCTAGTACTTGGTGATAATATTTTTTACGGTCAAGGTTTTACCCCTAAATTAAAGCATGCGGTACAAAATGCTAAAGAAGGTCAAGGTGCAACTGTATTCGGCTACCAGGTTAAAGACCCTGAGCGATTTGGGGTAGTTGAATTTAATGAAAATAAAAAAGCAATTTCAATAGAGGAAAAGCCTAATAAGCCAAAGTCAAACCTCGCTGTAACAGGACTTTATTTTTACGATAATTCCGTGGTGAAAATGGCTAAGCAAGTTGAACCCTCGCAACGCGGTGAATTAGAAATTACATGCCTTAATGAAATGTATTTAAAACAAGACAAACTTAATGTAGAAATACTTGGGCGTGGTT
The DNA here is from genome assembly GCF_037162425.1 of Pseudoalteromonas sp. Hal040. Lineage (NCBI taxonomy): Bacteria > Pseudomonadati > Pseudomonadota > Gammaproteobacteria > Alteromonadales > Pseudoalteromonadaceae > Pseudoalteromonas > Pseudoalteromonas sp. Hal040. The sequence continues at coordinate 205,543 of NZ_JARLUU010000001.1, forward strand.
TTGCTTGGTTAGATACGGGGACTCATGAAAGTTTACTAGAAGCAGCTCAATTTGTTGAAACAATTGAAAAGCGACAAGGCTATAAAATAGCTTGCTTAGAAGAGATTGGTTTCAATAATGGCTGGTTAACAGAAGAGCAACTTAAAAAGCTTGCAACACCTATGTTAAAAAATAGCTATGGGAAGTATTTAATGGGTTTAGTACCATAATAATGTATAAATTATTCACAAAAAAATTGTGGGATAGTAGCTTTTTTAATCGAACAATTTTAACAATTGATCAAGTTCAACCGTGGCCTAAGGTTGAAAGTTGGCCAGTGAGCTCACTCGTAACTGTTAAAGTCGACTCTAATAACTATCAAGTTATAAACCGTTTAAATAATTATGGCTTTAGTTTTGTAGAAGGTGAACTCGTTTTTCAGAAAAAATTACATGAAAGTAGTTGTTCGGATTCATTAAAAGACTTTGATGGTTATTTAGCGACAAAAAGCTCTATAAGTGAACTTAAACTGATAGTTAGTAATTTATATACTAACAGTCGTTTTCGAGAACCTTGGTTCACTTCATTAGAAAGAGATAATTTCTATCAAACATGGATAGAAAATGCCGTATTAGCTAAATTTGATGACTGCTGTTTGGTTTTAAAAGCTGAAGATACTATTTCAGGTTTTGTAACTGTTCGTATCTGCGATAGTGAGGCAATTATAGGGCTTATTGGTGTTGCAGCAGCTTTTCAAGGCCAAGGTATCGGTAAAAAATTACTTGAACTTGTACAGAGTTATAGTATTACAAGAAAAGCGAAAAAAATCACAGTAGCTACACAAACAAGCAACATTTTAGCTTCAAATTTATATAGTAAAGCTGGATTTGATATTGCTGATATCTCCTATTGGTTTTATAGACAGGTTTAAAAATGATCCCTTTTAATATTCCCCCAAAAACAGGTAATGAGTTAGGTTATATCGAGCAAGCAATCCATTCAGATAAGCTTTGTGGTGACGGTTACTTTTCTAAAAAATGTGAATCATGGCTTGAAGAGCATTTTAAAACAACGAAAGCATTACTTACTCCATCATGTACAGCTGCATTGGAATTAGCAGCAATATTAATAGATATAAAAGAAGGTGATGAGGTTATTATGCCATCATATACCTTTGTCTCAACAGCTAATGCATTTGTTCTACGTGGAGCAAAAATAATATTTATTGATGTACGCCCTGATACCATGAATATAAATGAATCATTAATTGAAGCTGCAATAACTCCTAAAACTCGTGCGATAGTACCTGTTCATTATGCAGGAGTTGCCTGCGAGATGGATAAGATATTAGCTGTCGCAGAAAAATATGCTCTTTGGGTAATCGAAGATGCAGCGCAAGGGGTAATGTCTACATATAAAGGAAAAGCCTTAGGTGCTGTTGGGCATATTGGTTGCTATAGCTTTCATGAGACGAAAAATTATTCTTCAGGCGGCGAGGGCGGGGCAATCTTAATTAATGACCCCAAATTAGTTGAAAGAGCAGAAATTATCCGTGAAAAAGGCACAAATCGTAGCCAGTTCTTACATGGAATAGTTGATAAATATACTTGGCAAGATATTGGTTCCAGCTTTTTACCTAGTGAGTTGCAGTCAGCATACTTATGGGGGCAGCTTGAGTCTTCAAAAGCAATTAATGACCACCGTTTAGCTCTTTGGAAAGAGTACTTCCAAGGTTTAAAACCATTATTTGATAAAAAGTTCATTGCGTTGCCATATATCCCTGATGACTGCAGCCATAATGCTCATATGTTTTATATTAAATGCAAAAACTTAGCAGAAAGGCAAGAGCTAATGTCGTACCTCAAAGAGAAAGGTATTCAAACTGTTTTTCATTATATACCACTGCATTCTTCAAAAGCGGGTATAGAATTCGGGCTTATGCGAGGGGATGATACTTACACTACCTCTGAAAGTGAACGATTATTAAGATTGCCTATTTACTTTTCTTTAGAAATAAAACAGGTGAGAAAAATTTGCCAAAATATCAATTCCTTTTTTGATAGCTAAGTTAGGAATACTTAATGTCCTATGCAGTAACAACAATAACCGCACAACTTCTTATATTATTATTAACGTTGGCTACCAACAAAGTGGCTGCTTCGTCATTATCTGTTAGTGAATATGCAGTTTATGGTCAAGCAGTTTTGTTATCTTCTTTAATCAGTGCATTTAGTACCTCTGGCCTACAAAACTGTATTCTCTCAGCTGATATTAGAGAAAGGGTAACGTTACAAGTTTTTTTCTTTTTTGCTCTTTTAATATCAATATTGCTTTTTATTCTAAATGAAATTGGCTTTGTTGCAGAGTATTTTTTACTTGATATTGAAAAGTATATGACTCCTTATTTGTTGTTTGCATTGCCATTTTTTTATCAAATATTTATCTTTAAGCAGGCGGTAGTCATTAATGGAGGTGTTCGGAAAGACTTTGTTTTACTTAATGTAGGTAACTCTGTTTTGTGTAGTGCTTTCTTGATTTTAACTATATATTTTGAAAAGTTTTATCTTACATTTGCTTTTATCTTATTTAGGCCTGGTTTTTTAGGTCTTTTTATGTTTTCTGAATATATCAAAAAAATAGACTTTAAAAGCCTATTAATACATTTTAAAGATTTGTTTTATTTAAACAAGGTTTTTGGTTATTTGTTGTATGGTGTTGTGTCCACATCAGCATTTTACATTTACTCTGCAATTGCTAGGTTTGTTATTTCTGAGGCATACGATTTAGAAACTGTAGGCTATTTTTATACGGCTCAAAGGCTTTTTGAGTTGTTGTTAGGTTTATCACTTACATATTATTCAAGTTACTACTATAGGAAGATATCCAGTATAAGTGATTTGAAATTAGTGGCTTCTATCGTTTTGAAAACTTGTATATTAAGTTTGGTGTCTTTTTTGTTTATTTCATTGTTGTTGTTTGTCTTTTCTGAAGAAATAATATTGGTCCTTTTCAGTAAAGAACAATTGCCAGCAGTAGCCTTTTTTAATCCATTGATTGTTAATATGATTTTAGGTTCTCTGGTATATTCGATAGGTTTCTCTCTTGTTGCTAAGGCAAAAAAGTCAACTATTATTATTCTTGAGCTTCTATATCTTGTTTGTTTTGTTTTTTTACTGCTTATTTGGACAGTGAATTAGTTGTTTGGGTCTTCCCGTTAATTATGTTAATAAAGTTGATTTGTAATTTTATGCTTTTTTATAGAGTTTTTTATGCAAGAAAAAATTAGCGTCTTGTTTGTTTACTCTGACTTTAAGGTTGGGGGTATTCAAACTCAAATTTTAGAAATGTGCAAATACAAAAATAGCATAGGTTCTAGAGGGAAAGTGTTATTGCTTTCACGTGAATATGACAAAGAATTACTTTCTGAACTAAAAAATAATGCAGATGTATTCTTTATTGATGAGCTATTTTACCCTACAAAAGTAAATCGATCTCTAGTTAGAGTTAGTAGCCTGTTTATTCCATTTTGTGTATATGATAAAGATAAAGTTGCACTTCTTATGTCCGAGATTGATGCATGTCACACTACAAACTTATATACGTTTTATATTATATCCTCTTTGCTTTTACGTGGTGTTATTGAACCAGTCAAGCTTACTTTAGGCTTTTACCATGCAAATGAATGCAAGAGCTTGCCTAATGATCCGCCTTTTTATAAAGAAGTGTTAAATACTATTAATTGTTTAAATGAAAGGTCATTAATTGCTACTAGTAAAAGAACTGCGGAAAATATTAGATTTGCTCTTCAGGAAAGTGATCCGGATATAATGGAGGTTTCACTCGGCGTTCCAAGGGGGGAGGTTAAATATAAAGTGAAAAATGAACCGCTGAATATTCTCTCTGTCGGTCGTTTAGTTTCATTTAAAACTTATAATTTGCATGTTTTAGAATTGGTAAACGATTTAGTTAAAGATGGTGTTTTTGTTAATTATAAAATAGTTGGTGATGGTCCCGATTACAATAGTCTCACAGCTTATGTAAAAGAAAACAAACTAGAGGGGTATGTTCAATTCATTAAACATGTTAATTACTCTGATTTAGATGCCCATATAGATAGAGCTGATGTATTTGTAGGAAGTGGAACTTCATTAGTGCTTGCTGCAGGTCATTCTTGTGTATGTTTAATTGGTATAGAGTCTAATGTTAATTCTGATACTTATGGTTATTTAAGTAATACGTGTCAGCAAAATTACCATGAGCTAGGGTTGGAATACCCTAAACAGACTTTTAAATCTTACATATTGGATTTAATAGATATGCCTCAAGATGAATTTAATGCTCTCAGAAAAAAAGAGTACGAAAGAAGTTATGACTTTTCTATTGAAAGATTTATGAATGTTTTTGATGATATAAATTCGGATGCAGATATCTACCATGGATATAGCTTTAAACGGTTTTTAAAGTTACAGCTGGAATTAATGCGCACAATATTATTCGATAAGTTAATTAAGAAACGAAATATATCAAAGAGTTATTAGTTTTGGTTTTTTTGACAAGTTCTATTGATTTAATTTGAATTTTATTTCATGCGCTTGATGATGTTTAAAAATGTTTTTTGGAATTTTTAAGCGTAAATTCTAAATTGATTTATTAAAATTATATATGAAGTAACATTATGAAGAGTGTTTTATTTGTAATTGGTAGTTTACAGTCTGGTGGCGCTGAGAGAGTTGCAGCTCGGCTATGTTCACATTGGTCTAATTCAGGCTACGAAATTACATTGGCTACTGGTGTGTCAAAAGATAGTGATTTTTATGATTTAGATAGGAAGGTAGAGCGAAAATCATTAGGGTTTAATTATAATGTTTCTGGCTTAATCAATAAGCTTAGCGAGCAGTTCACACGTTTTTTTAAAATTGAATCAATGCTTAAGTCTGGCAATTATGATGTGGTAATTTTATCTGCTACAGATATTTCCATTCGCTTTATGCTTAATTTGCTAATTAGTAGCAAAAAAGTAATTATTTGTGAGCATAACAATTACTACGCTGTTAAGTCTAAATTTAAAAAGTTCGCTAGAAATATTTTATTCAAAAGAGCTGACTTTTTATTTTTGTTAACAGAAAGAGATAAAGAAACTTATCTCAATAAAGGGTTTAATGCAGACAAGCTACATGTCATGAAAAATCCACTTGGTCTACCATTACCAACTTATATGGAAAAAGAACCAACAAAAAAACTTCTGGCAGTAGGGCGTTTAACTAAGCAGAAAAGCTTTTCTAGGCTTTTAAGAATAGTCTCTACCCTAGATGATTCATTTAATTTAACAATTGTTGGTGACGGTGAAGAAAAAGAAGAATTAGTATCTCTTTGTGATGAGCTAGACCTAAATAATAAAGTGACTTTTTTAGGTAATCAAAAAGATATGGATAAAGTTTACAGAAATCATGATGTTCTATTAATGACTTCTATTTATGAGGGGTTACCCATGGTGATTGGTGAGGCAAATGCATATGGGTTACCTGTTATTGCTTTTGATTGCCCTACAGGTCCCCGAGAGTTAATTGAACACAATTTTAATGGATATCTTATAGATGATGGTGATTCAGAAGGTTTTTCTCGTTCAATAGAATGCCTTTTTAAAACCCCTGAACTTTACAAGACAATGAGTGAAAATGCTCATTTCCATGCTAAAAAACAGTCAATTGAAGAAGTGGCTGAAAGTTGGAAGTTGTTTTTAGAGTGAACTCATTGCATTCTATTTACTCAACTGTTCTGAGGCTGAGTCTATGTTAGTTTATCTTTTGTTTTGGTCTCTTTTCTTTCTTTTTGCCTCATTATCAATTTTTAATAATAGAGCACTAAGTGCTGTTTCACTTTTTAGTGCTTTTTTTATCTTATTTTATTTCACAGGCTTAAGGTATTACAGTGCTAATGATTACCTTTCGTATATGTGGCTTTATGATATAACACCTTCGTTATTTCAGTCTAATTCTAACTTTTCTGAGGTGCCAGCAGAGGTCGGCTATATATTTTTAAATTCAGTTTTCAAAATTTTTGAGGCAGAGGGTTACTTTTTTCTATTTGTATTAGCTTTTTTTAGTCTGATGCTTAAGTTTGTTGTATTAAATAGAATTGCCCTATACCCACTTGTTAGTGCATTTGTCTACTTTAGTTTTGTTTATTATAACTCTGAGTTTATTCAAGTGCGCTGGGCTTTTGCACTTTGTTTTTTATACTTTTCTGCATGTTTTTTTGTATTGGAAAATAAAAAAGCGACATTTATTTTTATTGTCTTTGCTGCTTTATTTCATATAGCTTCGTTAATGTTTGTCTTTTTATTTCTAATTTCATTCTTTGTATCGAAATATAAACTTAAAAGTTTCATATTTTTTAGTGGGTTGCTGTTGTTTTTCTCTTCTAATTTTATAAATGTTCCTGAGTTGCTATTGAACTTTGTTCCTTTAGGTAATGGGGGGTATTTTTTAGTCAAAGTGAAAGGTTATCTGGAAAATGCTGAAGAGGGAATTGCGCTTCATGTGCAACTTCGATATTTTTTGAGTTTTATACTGTGCTACATTTTCTTTAAAATACATGAATCAAATATCATGGATGATAAAAAGTGTGAAAGTTGGGTTGTTAGAGTTCAAGATAGATTATTAGATATTTATCTCGTTTCTTCTTCTATATGCTTTTTGTTTATGAGCTTTCCAATTTTAGCAAATAGAATTTATGTTTTTAACGATTTTGTATTTTCTGTTATCATCATCAACTTCATAGCTATGATTAGAGACTTACCTTTAAGGTTAATTTCTTTAATGGTTGCTCTGTTAGTTTGTTATGCCTACCACTATCTAATTTTAAATTCAATGCTAAGTAAAAGTAATGTTAGGGAATATAGTGGGTGGTTAAAAATGTTGTATTAGGGTTTATGATATTTATATGAAATATTTTGTACTTGGTGCGATGCCTCCGCCTTTAGGTGGGGTTTCGATTTATTGTATGCGCCGTGCTGAAAGCCTTAAAAATGCAGGTCGGAATGTTACGGTTTATAATTCGACAAAAAAAATGTCTTTAATACTTCTTATATTACATGTTTTGTGGTTTCGAATCACAAATAAGGAGTTTGTAGTTGAAGTTAATATATCAAACCCAATTGCTCTGTTTTTTTTGACGATATCGGGTGTGGCTCGTTCATCCTTATTTTTAGATCATAACAGTAGCCGAAGATTAAAAAACGGAAAGATCTATAGTTTCTGCTTTAAACAATTTTGTCACTCTGCTCAATCAATTGCGGTTGTAAATCCAAACCTTATAAATAATTATGATTTTTTACCTAAAGTGAAACAATCAAAGATAAAGGTTCAGTCCCCCTTCCTTGCCCCTTCTGAATATGAGACTGCTGAGGCAAAGAAATGTTTTCCAAAACATTTAGAGTACTTAATAAAGGGCGATATAAGAAATATTGTTTTAGCATCAGCTTGGATGCCAGTTTCAACTGAAGCTGAAAATGATCTTTATGGTATTAAAGATACACTTAAGGTCTTCGAATCATGTTTAGTGTTATTCCCACAAATTACGTTTGTTTTGATGATAGGAAAATTTGATGATTCTATATTTTCTATGGAAATAAAAGAGCTTATCAATGAGTTAAAAGAATATTCAAACTTCGAATTTATCGAAGGTGGATTGTCACAACTACCGTTGCTACCAAGGACGTCAACACTCTTAAGATTAACTAAAACAGATGGTGATTCTTTAAGTGTTCGAGAGGTTTTACATTTTGGCGGTAATGTTATAGCAACCGATGTAACTGTAAGGCCGGACAAAGTTGAAACTGTAGCTGTTAATGATATCGAAGGTACATGTAAAAAGTTGATAATAAATTTAGAAAAGCTTAAGGAACTAGATTGAAACAAATTCTTCAAGACATGGCAAAAGGAGGCTCGGCCATTGTTGAAGCGCCAGCGCCTCAGGTAACAAAAAATCATGTTGTAATTAATACGACTAGAACTCTTATTTCTGCTGGTACGGAAAGAATGTTAGTTGACTTTGGGAAAGCCAACTTAATTGATAAAGCACGTTCTCAGCCAGATAAAGTTAAGATGGTGCTTGAGAAAGTCAAGACAGACGGCTTAATGACAACCGTTGATGCTGTAAAGTCCAAGTTGGCTCAACCCTTACCCCTAGGTTATTGTAATGTAGGTGTAGTTGAAAGTGTTGGAGTGGGGGCCGATAATTTTCAAGAGGGTGATCGTGTAGTATCAAACGGCCCTCATGCTGATGTGGTGCGAGTTTCTAAGAATTTGGTTGCGAAAATACCTGCAGAAGTTAGTGATGATGAAGCTTCATTTACGGTCGTTGCAAGTATTGGACTGCAAGGAATTCGTTTAGCAAATCCAACAATTGGGGAGTGTTTTGTTGTAACAGGTGTAGGCTTAATTGGTTTATTAACTGTGCAAATGTTAAAAGCTCATGGCTGCCGAGTTTTAGCAATAGATTATGACCAAGATAAACTAGATCTTGCTAAACAATTTGGGGCTGAAATATGCAATCCTGGTAAAGGTGAAGATCCCATTGCTGCAGGTATGGCTTTTAGCCGAGGTGTGGGTGTTGATGGTGTCATAATAACGGCCTCTACTAAGTCAAATGATCCTGTTACACACGCTGCTAGAATGAGCCGAAAACGTGGGCGTATAGTATTGGTTGGTGTGACTGGATTAGAACTAAGTCGTGCTGATTTTTATGAAAAAGAATTAACTTTTCAAGTGTCTTGCTCCTATGGGCCAGGTCGTTACGATTCTAATTACGAAGAGCAGGGAAATGATTATCCACTAGCATTTGTTCGCTGGACAGAGCAGCGTAACTTTGAAGCTATTTTAGATATGATGGCTAGTGGACAAATAAATGTTAATCCATTGATAACTCATCGCTTTAAGTTTGAGGACGCGAATGAAGCATATGAATTGTTAACCACAGACAAAAGTGCGTTTGGTATATTATTACAATTTGAATCAGAGCAACAATCTCGTCATGCAAAAACAGTAATTCTGAACTCTTCAAAAAGTTATGAACCAAGCGAGCCTGTAATTGGTTTTGTCGGGGCTGGTAATTATGCATCTCGAGTATTGATTCCTGCTTTCAAAGAATCTGGAGCGCAATTTCATAGTATCGCTACATCTGGTGGTATAAATGGAGTAATCCATGGCCAAAAGGTTGGTTTTTCTGAAGCAACAACTGACACTATGAACATGCTTAGTAATCCAAGCATAAATACAGTTGCTATCGTGACTCGCCATAATAGCCATGCTTACTTTGTTCAAGAAGCACTTAAAGCAGGTAAAAATGTTTTTGTTGAGAAACCATTAGCAATAACACATGAAGAGCTAAGTCAAGTCCAGGCTGCGTATGTGGAAGCTATAAAAGCTGAAAATGCACCTAAGTTAATGGTAGGTTTTAATCGCCGTTTTTCGCCACAAGTTCAAAAAATGAAGCAACTTTTAGAGCCTATTAAAAGCCCTAAATCTTTTATTATGACAATGAATGCTGGAAGTATACCTGCAGATCATTGGACACAAGATAATAATGTAGGTGGTGGACGTATCATTGGTGAAGCATGTCACTTTGTTGATTTAATGCGTTTCCTTGCAGGTAGTGAAATTGTATCAGTACAAGCCCGCAGGATGGGTGATAATGACTCAGTAGAAATTACAGAAGACAAAGCTGCGATTATACTAGGGTTTGCAGATGGTTCATTAGGAACTATAAATTATTACGCAAATGGAGCTGCAAGTTTTCCTAAAGAACGAATAGAAGCCTTCGCTGATGGTAAAGTATTGCAGTTAGACAACTTTGTAAAGTTAAAGGGTTTTGGTTGGAAAGGCTTTAAAAAGCTTAACTTGTGGAAACAAGATAAAGGTCAAAAAAATTGTTGTAAATTATTTTTAGAGTCTATTAAAAATGGCACTGCTGCGCCTATTGATGCTAGTGAAATTTTTGAAGTAGCTTCTATTTCAATAGATATAGCTAAGCAACTTCGTACACAATGAAAGCAATATTAGAACAGTATATTAAGATATTTCATACGCTTAAGTATCTTAAGTTGGAGCAGTTTTACTTTAGGGCTCTTTATAAATTTAAGAGACCTAAAGTAGCAGAGCTTGTAATCGCAGATTGTAATCAGTGGACCTGGAAAGGTCCTAGCCTTTTTAAACAGTCTATTTTCTCTAAGAATGAGGTTTTTTTCTTAATAAAAGTGGTGCTATCAATGAGAAAGCTGATTGGAATCACCCTAGCTATGAAAAACTGTGGTTATATAACCTGCATTATTTTGATGACCTCAGCTCTATTACTTCTCAAGAGCGGGAAAAAATACATTACGCATTTATAAATAAATGGATTGATGAAAATCCTCCTTGTGTTGGTAATGGATGGGAACCTTACCCTTTGTCATTGAGGCTAGTTAACTGGATTAAGTGGTTCAGTAAAAAAGATATTGTTGATAAAAAATACCTAAGTAGTATTGCGCAACAGGCTGCAGCCCTTACCCAACAACTTGAATATCATATTCTAGGCAATCATTTGTTTGCGAATGCTAAGGCATTAACATTTGTTGGGGCTTATCTTAAAGGTAAAGAAGGAGATGAATTATTATTATTAGGTTTAAAGCTTTTAGATAGGGAACTTAAGGAGCAGTTTTTATCAGATGGTGCTCATTTTGAGTTATCACCGATGTACCATGAAATTTTATTATGGGATCTACTCGAGCTTATTGACTTGGCAAAGGTGAGTCAAAATAGTTACCTACTGTTACGCTTAGAAAGCTGGATTAGCCTAGCTGAAAAAGCCTTAAAATGGTTAGCTTCAATGATTCACCCAGATGGAGAAATTAGCTTTTTTAATGATGCAGCAATCGGCATAGCTGCTGTGCCCAAAGATATTTTTAGCTACGCTAAAAAGCTAGGTATTCAACATTCGAGCAATGAAGAAGTGCTTGTAACTAACCAGCAAAGTGGTTATAGCCGTGTCCAATACGATGATTACACGCTAATTTTCGACCATGCTAATGTCGGACCTGATTACCTTCCAGGTCATGCGCATGCAGATAATTTAAGTTTTGAACTCTCAGTAGGGCTACAAAGAGTCTTTGTAAACTCTGGAACATCTCTATACGGTGTTAGTAATGAGCGCTTGAGGCAAAGGGAGACAGCGGCCCACAACACCCTTGTTGTTTGTGATTCTAGCTCATCTGAAGTTTGGTCAGGGTTTCGTGTAGCTCGTCGAGCTTATTCAACTTTAATAAAGGCTAGCTGTGATACGTCAGGTGTTGTGTTATCTGCACGGCATAATGGGTATGAGAGACTGCATCCAAAGGTGATCCACACGCGCACTATTCAAGCTTCTAACAAAACTTGTATAATTACTGATACGTTATCTAATAAGTCATGTGCAGAATTCAATTTACATATTCATCCAAATGTAGATGCCCATATTGTAAATGATAAAATGTTAGACCTTCATATTAAAACAGGCATCAAGTTGCGTTTAATAAGTTCAGAAAATTTAGAGTTGAAAACTAGCACTTGGCACCCTGAATTTGGAAAAACTGTTGATAACAAAAAAGTTATCATTCCTTTTACTGGTGATGAGCTGGTTACAAAAATAGAATTTATAAGGCAATAATGTTGAAAGTATTAGTTCTGTCGTTTTATTACGCTCCTGACTTATGTGCAGGCTCATTTAGAACAACAGCTTTGATAGAACAGCTTAAAAAGCATAATGATATAGAAATTGATGTAATTACTACCATGCCCAATCGTTATGCTAGTTTTGAAGCTGGGGCGCTAGAGCATGAAAAAAATAGTAATGTCACAATTCGCAGAGTGCATCTTCCCTCTCACAAAAGTGGCATGCTTGATCAGATAAAATCATTTTTGACTTATTTCAAGCGAGCAAAGCAACTTACTAACAGCAAGGAATACGATTTGGTATTTGCGACTAGTTCACGCTTATTTACAGCGTTTTTAGGAGCTCAAATTGCCAAAAGTAAAAGGTTGCCGCTTTACTTAGATATACGCGATATATTTGTAGATACTATTAAAGATGTATTAAACCCCAAGTTAGCATTCATTATTAAGCCATTACTTACCGTAATTGAGAAGTATACTTTCAGTAATGCTAAACATATTAATTTAGTATCTAAAGGCTTTAATGATTATTTCTCTTCACGTTACCCAAAGCCTAATTATTCTTTTTTTACAAATGGCATTGATAATGAATTCTTGAACTTTCCGAAAGAAACAGCCAATAGTGTAAATTCGAATAAAATTAAAACAGTTTTGTATGCAGGTAACATAGGTGAAGGCCAAGGCTTAAATACAATTATTCCTAAGCTTGCCCGGTTGGCTGGCAGTCAGTATCACTTCAAAGTCGTTGGTGATGGCGGTCGAAAGCCTATTTTAATGCAAAGCAGTCAAGGCGTAGAAAATATTTCTTTTCATCCTCCAGTATCAAGGGCGGAACTAATTGAAGAATATTTGCAGGCCGATATATTGTTTTTGCACTTAAATGATTATTCAGCCTTTGAAAAGGTACTCCCGTCTAAAATTTTTGAATATGCTGCAACAGGTAAACCGATTCTTGCTGGGGTGAGTGGCTTCGCGACGGAATTCCTTAATGAAGAAGTTGTTAATGCGAAAGTGTTTTATCCAAGCGATGAAAAAGCTGCTTTAAATGAATTGCTTGCTTTAGATGAAAAGCCAATTGATCGCGATTGCTTTATTAAAAAATATACTCGAAAAAATATTATGAATGAAATGGCTAGTTCTATCCTATCTTATCGGAGCGAACATGGATAACTTACTTATTACAGGTTATTCAGGCTTTGTTGGGAGTTATTTAACTAAGAAGCTTGAAGGGCATTACAATTTAAATTTAGTAGGTAGAAAAGACTCTAGTATCGGTAGAGTTTTTAAGCAAAACATAGATGCTGATAGTCAATATGCCGATGCGCTGCAAGGGGTAAGCTGTGTTATTCATATTGCCGCTAGAGTGCATGTTATGAATGAAAAAGCAGCTGAGCCCTTAGAAGAGTTCAGAGCTGTTAACACGCTAGGGACTATAAATTTAGCAAAACAAGCAGCAAAAGCTGGTGTTAATCGATTTATATTTATTAGTACTATTAAAGTCAATGGTGAGAGTACAACGAACAGTGCGGCATTCACTTATGAGGATGAGCCTTTACCTGAGGACCCGTATGGTATATCTAAAGCAGAGGCTGAGCAGCAACTGTTAGAGCTTGGCCATCAAACAGGCATGGAGATTGTTATCATTCGTCCTCCTCTTGTATATGGTGAGGGGGTAAAGGCTAACTTTGCTTCTTTAATGAAGTTAGTAGGTAAAGGTATTCCATTACCATTTAAGTTAATAAATAAAAATAAGCGAAGTTTAGTTTCTGTATATAACTTAGTGGATTTAATCCAAGTTTGTATAGGCCACCCAAGTGCTGCAAATCAGGTTTTTCTTGTCAGTGATGATAATGACTTATCAACTGCGGATATGATTGCGTTTATGGCTAAAGCACAAAATAAGAATAATTTTACCCTTCCAATACCTGTTTGGTGCTTTAGAATTGCAGGTCAGATAACTGGCAAGCAAGCTATGGTTGATAGGCTAGTCGGGTCATTGCAGCTAGATATTACTCATACTAAAAGCACATTGAATTGGGCTCCGCCATATACTGTTGAACATGGCTTTAAGCTTGCTATTAAATAATTTTGGAATTTTAAATGATCCGTTTACTCGATATCTTTTTTTCACTAATTGGCTTGATAATTACGTTACCTTTTTTAATCGCCCTATATTTTGTTGGTTTATTTGATACAGGCTCACCTCTTTTCAAACAAGAGAGGGTAGGGCGAAACAAGAAGCCGTTTACATTAGTTAAATTCAGAACAATGAAAGTTGATACTGCTTCTGTAGCTAGTCATTTAGCAAGTGCCTCTTCGATTACACCATTTGGCGGTTTTTTACGACGTACTAAATTAGATGAATTACCTCAACTTTGGAATGTTTTAAAGGGTGAAATGAGCTTAGTGGGACCAAGGCCTGGATTATTTAACCAGCATGAGCTGACAAAACAGAGGGATAAATATAACGTGTTTGCTGTTAGGCCTGGTATTACAGGGCTTGCTCAAGTTAATGACGTTGATATGTCCACGCCATTGAAATTGGCTAAATTAGACAAAAAGATGATTGATTCATTGACCATTAAAATTTACTTTAAATTGATTTTGATGACAGTTGCAGGAAAAGGCAGCGGAGATAGAGTCAAATAGCAGGTTACAATTGGTTACATAATTGAAACAAAAAACATAAAGATAAAAACTACCAAAAGTGTTTATTTTACTTAATTGTTTTAGTGTTACCTGTTGTAGTAAAATAGAGACAGGACTATTTTATTGCTCTTTCTGATAGGGATTCTCTTTTGTTTTTAGATACTCTTGTAAAATTACCCCGTACCCAAAAGCGAGTCATTTCTCTTTTAGTCGATACAGTTTTTATTTTTTCATCGTTCTGGATTGCCTTTATATTAAGGCTTGATAGTTTAGAAGAACTACGTGATGTGAATAACTGGTTGATATTATCAGCTATTTTACCGCTGAGTTTATTGTCGTTTGTGAAGCTAGGGTTGTACCGTGCAGTGCTTAGATATATTAACTCACAAGCATTATGGGCAATTTTAGCCGGAGTGATCTTATCAACAATCTATTTTATAGGTTTTTCATTTTTCTTTAATTTTCAAGTTCCTCGAACTGTACCCGTGATTTATTTTTGTATTTCACTATTGCTGGTTGGCGGTAGTCGCTTAATAGTAAGAGCAATCGTAGGTAAGTTGATTATGCGTCGAAAAGAAAATGTTGTTATCTATGGCGCAGGCTCTGCAGGTCGTCAATTGGCAACCGCCCTTGCTAATGGCCCTGAGTATGCGCCAGTTGCATTTATCGATGATGATATAAAAAAACAACACACTTTTGTTCAGGGGTTGAATGTTTTTTCGTCACAGAATATTGCTGATGTAGTCCGCTCTAAACATGTTTCTAAAATTTTACTAGCATTGCCTAGTGCGAGTCGCAACCGCCGCAAAGAGATACTAAATAATATTGAAAAATATAAGTTACAAGTGATGACGATTCCTGGAATGGCCGATTTGGTAGCAGGGAACACTTCATTAGAACAAATAAAAGAAGTCGGTGTTGAAGATCTTTTAGGGCGTGACCCAGTAGAGCCAAACACCGAATTAATGTCTGCTAATATTCGAAATAAGGTTGTTTTGGTTTCAGGTGCAGGTGGGTCTATTGGCTCTGAGCTTTGTCGTCAAATTGTTAAAAACTCACCAACGAAGCTAGTTTTATTTGAACTTTCTGAATATGGCTTATATGCAATTGAAAAAGAGCTGAAAGACTACGTTTTTCAAAACTCCTTAAATATCGAAATAGTGCCAATTCTTGGCTCTATTCAAAACTTTAAACTCATCTCAATGACACTTTCGTCATTTAAAGTGCAAACTATCTATCATGCTGCGGCTTACAAGCATGTGCCTTTAGTTGAGCATAATGTTATTGAAGGTGTTAAAAATAATATATTTGGTACCAGTAACATTGCCCGTGCTGCGATAGAAAATAACGTTGAAACCTTTGTACTTATTTCAACCGATAAAGCGGTTCGACCTACTAATGTCATGGGTACTACTAAGCGCATGGCTGAATTAGTGCTACAAGCATTATCTGATACGCAAAAAACTACGCGCTTTACTATGGTGCGTTTTGGTAATGTACTTGGTTCTTCAGGCTCTGTTGTACCGTTATTCAGGCAACAAATTAGGCAAGGTGGACCCATTACCTTAACTCATAAAGATATAACTCGTTATTTTATGACCATCCCAGAGGCAGCTCAGCTTGTCATTCAAGCGGGCGCTATGGGTAAAGGTGGTGATGTATTCGTTTTAGATATGGGCGAGCCGGTTAAAATTATAGATTTAGCGACTAAAATGGTTCACCTTTCTGGCTTAGAAGTGAAATCGAGCCAGCATCCTTCTGGCGATATCGAAATTCAATGCACAGGCTTAAGACCAGGTGAGAAGCTTTACGAGGAGTTATTAATTGGTGATAACGTTGTTGGTACTGATCATCAAAGAATCATGAGTGCCCATGAAGTTAAAATGCCATGGGATGAGCTTGAACAAATTTTATTTGAGCTTAAATCGTCATGTGATTTAAACGATCATCACTCTATTCGCAAGTTGTTGTTAGAAGCGCCAACAGCCTTCAATCCGACAGATGGTATTTGCGATTTAAATTGGCAAGAAAACTTGAAAAATAGTGCTAATGTGACTTTACTTAAAAACGTAAATTAACATTAAAATCAATCTATTTGGATGGTTATGAATATAACGATCGCGGGTACGGGTTACGTTGGCCTTTCAAACGCAATGTTGTTAGCGCAAAATAACCGTGTAATAGCCTTAGATATTTTAGAAGATAAAATAAGGCTGCTAAATGATAAAAAATCTCCTATTAGTGATCCTGAAATAGAAGACTTTTTAGAAAACAAGCAGCTTAATTTTAAAGCGACTACAGATAAAAAACTAGCATATGAAAATGCAGATTTTATAATTGTTGCAACACCCACTGATTATGACCCCACTACAAACTATTTTAATACCAAATCTGTAGAAGCTGTTATTGCTGATGTTTTAGTAATAAACCCCAATGCAGTAATAGTGATTAAATCTACAGTTCCGGTAGGTTTTACTGAAACCATAAAAAAAACATTTAAAACAAATAACATTATTTTCTCACCTGAGTTTTTACGAGAGGGCAAAGCTTTGTACGATAACTTGAATCCATCTCGCATTATTGTGGGTGAGCATTCAGATAGGGCAAAAACATTTGCTGAATTGTTAGTTCAAGGTGCCAATAAAAAAGAGATTGACGTTCTATATACCGGTTCAACAGAAGCTGAGGCAATTAAGCTTTTCTCAAATACATATCTGGCTATGCGAGTGGCTTATTTTAACGAACTTGACAGCTACGCAGAAAGTCGGGGACTTAATTCGAAGCAAATTATTGAGGGGGTTAGTTTAGACCCACGTATAGGTGGTCATTACAACAACCCTTCTTTTGGTTATGGTGGCTATTGCTTACCTAAAGATACCAAGCAATTATTGGCTAACTATCAAAACGTACCAAACAACATGATCCGCGCCATTGTAGACGCAAACTCTACTCGTAAAGATTTTATCGCAGAGTCGATCCTCGCAAGAAAGCCAAAGGTAGTGGGTATTCATCGTTTAATCATGAAGGCTGGTTCGGATAACTTTAGAGCATCCGCTATTCAAGGCATCATGAAGCGAATCAAAGCTAAGGGTGTTGAAGTGATAGTTTATGAACCTGAATTAGATGAAGCAACTTTTTTTAACTCCAAAGTGACCCATGATTTAGCTGAGTTAAAGTCATCTGCCGATGTAATCATTGCCAACAGAATGGTAACTGAGCTCGATGATGTTGCAGAAAAAGTATACACCAGAGACCTGTTTGGTAGTGACTAGTTCTCACTTGGGGTAATAACAATTTTGTAATAGACACGCCTGTATTCTCTGCGTATAATCGCTGGCTCATAAAAACCAATCCTTTTGGATTGGTTTTAAGGAAAATGAGTATTTTAGGTGTGGCTATGGAAAGTTGGTACTTACTTTTTTGTAAATCAAAACAAGAGCTAAGAGCTCAAGCTAACCTTCAAAACCAGGGTTTTGAAGTGTTCTTTCCCGAACATAAAATTGAGCGAATCGTAAAGGGTCGCCGATCAATTCGTACATCTCCTCTTTTTCCTAGTTATTTATTCATAAAGCTAGACTCTCAAAACTGTAACTTTTCTGCGGTAAAAAATACCCGTGGTGTAAGTGGCTTTGTTGCTTATGGTCATAGATTTCAAATTGTTCCTGAGCAGTTAATTGCACAGCTTAAATCTATGAGTGTTTTATGCGAGGTAACATCAACGTTACCTAAAGCAGGTGACGTTGTTTATCTAAACACAGAGTCATTTAAAAATGTTCAAGCAATTTACCAAGAGCCAGACGGCGACATGCGCAGCATTCTATTAGTTAACTTGTTGAATAAGCAAATCGCCGTAAGTGTAGAGAATAAAGAAATCAGTTTATAAGTCGTGATTCAGCACAGCAAAAACGTAGGAACGGCTTTAGCCGTGAACAGGAATAAAATATTCGGCGTTAAAACGCCTCCTACGGTGTAAGCATTAAGCTTTAACACGTAAAAAAACAATAATAAAATCAGTACGTAGGAACTGCAACCTAGGGGCGGAAGCGTGCCCGAAGGGCTTGAAAGCAAAGAATTTTGCTTTCAAGATATTACGAGAAGCGAGAAGCGAGAAGCGAGAAGCGAGAAGCGAGAAGCGAGAAGCCCGTAGGAACGGCTTTAGCCGTGAATGAGGAAGAATTTTCGACGTTAAAACGCCTCCTACATTATATTTACGGCGTAGGCGTCACGCTTGCTTGGCGCGTCTCAAACACGGCACTGTTGTTAATACTTCACGCGAAATAAATTTCACACCTACAAAATTGTATGCACAGTGATGGCCTAGACGCCCAACCCCGTATGAACGGCTTTAGCCGTGAATGGTTTAAATTGTTCGGCGTTAAAACACCTCCTACGAAGTAGGCTTTTATTTATAACGCGATACCACTTGCAAACACACACAAGCAACGATTTACAATCTTGAAGAACCTAGAACCTAGAACCTAGAACCTAGAACCTAGAACCTAGAACCTAGAACCTAGAACCTAGAACCTAGAACCTAGAACCTAGAACCTAGAACCTAGAACCTAGAACCTAGAACCTAGAACCTAGAACCTAGAACCTAGAACCTAGAACCTAGAACCTAGAACCTAGAACCTAGAACCTAGAACCTAGAACCTAGAACCTAGAACCTAGAACCTAGATGTATTCATTAACTATTTTGCAAAAACCTGTCACAAGTGAGCGTTTACTAAACACTCAGTCTTGCGAACCTTGTAATGCCATGCTTTAATTAGGCAGCGTAAAAATAAACAGTTGTGGTTTTATTTTAACTGGACGTTTTAAGAATAATTATTTGGGAAATAACAATGGCGCTAAGCTGTAAAACAATTGTAACGTCATTTGCGTTACTAGCAATGACTGGCTGTACAATCATCCCCGGTAGCCATTTTGAAGGAATCGAATCGGGCGAACAAATAGATAACCTTGAGAAGGAGCTCGATAAAGTAAATATCCAAATCATCGACTCTTCTCTAATTAACCAACAAAAGCAAAGTAAAACGAAACCAGCGTTACCATCAAGCCTAGATGGCATCGACACCTCTGATTACCAATACAAATTAGGTGTTGGCGATGTAATCACAATCGGCGTGTGGGATCACCCTGAATTAACAATTCCTGCTGCAGTACAACGTACCGCTGAGTTTGACGGTTTCCGCGTACAAGCCGACGGCACCATTACCTTTGCCTACGCTCCAGATATTCAAGCGGCCGGTAAAACAGTACAGCAAGTTCATAAAGAACTTGTTAAGCGTTTAAGTCGCGTAATCGAAGACCCTCAAGTAGATATTAAAATTGTTGGCTTTAGAAGCCAAAAAGCCTATGTAACTGGTGAAGTGAACAAACCAGGTGTGCTCCCTGTAACTGAAGTGCCTCTAACTTTAATTGACGCACTAAACCAAGCTGGCGGGTTAACAGATTCTGCTGATTGGCGCACTGTAACGTTTACCCGTGGCGATAAAACAGAAGTTATCAAACTTGATGATTTTTATGCCCATGGCGATATCTCACAAAACCGCCTGTTAAAACATGGTGATATTGTGCATGTTAATCGTAACGATATGCAAAAAGTGTTTGTGCTAGGTGATGTAAAGCGCGCCGGTACAGTGGGCGTTAATCGTTATGGTTTAAATTTAGCACAAGCGTTAAGCGATGCTGGTGGTTTAAACGAAAATACAGCTGACGCAAATGGTGTATTTGTATTACGTAAACGCAGCTTAGAAACTGATGGCATTATTGCTGATGTATATCAACTACATGCAAAGAATGTTGCAGCCTTAGTACTTGCAGAGCAGTTTGAGTTGCAACCGCACGATATTGTATACGTAACGTCAGCACCATTAGCACGTTGGAATCGTGTAATCAGCTTATTATTACCATCAGTTAGTTCAGTTAATGCAATTGATGATGTAACAGGGTCAAACTAGGGGTTAAGTTGTATGTTTGATTCTGTATTGGTTGTGTGTGCCGGCAACATTTGCCGAAGCCCAACCGCTGAATATGTATTGAAAAGTAAACTACTAGGTAAAAATGTAAGTGTGTCTTCTGCGGGCTTAACGGCCCTTGAAGGTAAGCACGCAGATGCACAAGCGCAGCAAATTGCAACGCAACATGGTATTGATATGAGCGAGCATCAGGGCAGGCAAATAACCTCAGCCCTTGTTGCACAGCACAGCGTTATTTTAGTGATGGAACAACGTCATATAAACGACTTATGTGCTCGCTACCCGCAAGCGCGTGGTAAAACATTTTTGCTAGGTAAATGGATTGGCGATAAAGAAATACCCGACCCATACCGTCAAAGCCAAGAGGCTTTTGAGCATGTTTACGCATTAATCGATAGCGCATGTAGCGCTTGGCAAAAGTATTTATAAGGAAAGGGTAGTAGATGAATGCTCAGCCCACTGCATTAGCAGCAAGTAAAAATCAAAATAGAAGTCAAGAAACGCAATCGCAAGAAATAGATCTACTCGCATTACTTGGTACTTTACTAGACCGTAAATTGTTTATCGTTTTAGTAACAACTGTATTTGCTATTATTGGCGTAGCGGTTGCGGTGCTAAGTACCCCTATTTATAAAGCAACAGCGTTAGTTCAGGTTGAGGAAAGTAGCCCGTCGGTACCTGGTCTTGATGATATGGCAGGAATGTTCGAAAGTAGTAGTGCCGCTGTAACCGAAATAGAACTGTTAAAGTCGCGTTCGGTGATTGGTGAAGCAGTTGATACCCTAAAACTTGATATAATTGCTGAACCTAAATTATTCCCTGTTATAGGTGGTAAGCTATATCGTAGTTTTGCTGCTGAGTCAGAGGGTGATATTGCCGAACCACTTCTAGGACTGAGTAGTTATGCATGGGGCGGCGAAAGTATTAATATTTTCAGATTTAACGTACCTAAAGGGTTTTTAGGTGAGTCATTTGAATTGGTAGTTGGAGAAGGTAAAACCTTTGAGCTATTTAATCCTGATGGTGAGTCTGTACTGAAAGGCTCCGTAGGTAAAGATGAAAGTGCAGGGTTTTATGAGTTAACCGTTCGCGATTTAAATGCCCGACCTGGGACAGTTTTTACATTAGCTAAGAAAAATCGCTATCGCACAATTGTTGAGCTGCAACAAGAGATTAGTGCCAGTGAGAAAGGTAAAGATTCAGGCATTATTGCAATGTCGTACGAACATAAAAGTGCAGCACACGCAGAAAAAGTACTTGATAAAGTGTCGCAAATTTATGTGCGCCGCAATGTAGAGCGTAATAGTGCCGAAGCGCAAAAGTCACTCGAGTTTTTAGAGGTTCAGCTACCAGAAGTTAAAAAGCAACTTGAATATGCTGAAGAGCGCTTTAACGATTATCAAATAAAACGTCAATCAATCAACATTAGTTTAGAAACTCAAGGTGTGCTTGAGCAAGTTGTTGAGCTTGAGACTAAATTACAAGAGTTAGAGCTAAAGCGCTTGGAGTTAAGTCGTAAATTTAAAGAAAGCCACCCAACTTACCAAGGTGTACTTGAGCAAATTGAAGCGGTAGAAAAGCAAAAGCAAAAACTAGTTGGCGAAGTTGGTAACTTACCAGAAACACAACAAGAGCTATTGCGTTTAAAACGTGATGTAGAAGTAAGTAACCAAATTTACACATTATTACTTGGTAAAACGCAAGAGCTAGATATTGTACGTGCCGGAACAGTAGGTAATGTACGTGTGGTAGATGCTGCAGCGGTAGATACCACAGAACCAGTAAAACCTAAAAAAGCAATTATTGCTGTCGTAGCAACATTGTTAGGCGGCTTTTTAGCTGTGGCGATAGTGCTGGTTCAAAAAGCAATGCACCGAGGCGTTGAAGACCCAACCGAGATCGAAAGTATTGGCTTACCTGTTTATGCATCGGTACCGTATTCTGACTTTCAAGATAAGCTAACCGGCTTTAACCGTGCCCGTAAAGTTAAAGATAAGCCTAAGTCGATACTTGCGGTAGATAACCCTGCTGATTTATCGATTGAAGCGCTACGCAGCCTGCGCACCAGCTTACACTTTGCGATGATGGAGGCTAAAAATAACATTATTGCTATATCTGGCCCAAGCCCAGGTGTAGGTAAATCGTTTATCTCGGTAAACCTGGCAACAGTACTGGCACAAAGTGGTAAGAAGGTACTGATTATTGATGCCGACATGCGTAAGGGTTACTTACAAACTCAGTTCGGTATGAAATGGGATGACGGTTTAAGTGACTTATTATCGGGCCGTTTAAACCTTGAACAAGTAACTAAAAAATCACAAGTTGAAGGATTAGATGTAATCACCCGTGGTCAAATACCGCCAAACCCATCTGAACTATTAATGCATAGCAACTTTAGTAAGATGGTTGATGAGGTAAGTGGCAAGTACGACATTATTATAGTTGATACACCACCTATTTTAGCGGTTACCGACCCAGCAATTGTGAGTGCTCATGCAGGTAGTACATTATTAGTAACGCGCTTTGGTCAAAACCATTTACGTGAAATTGAACTTACTCGAAACCGCTTTGAGCAAAACGGTATAGACGTAAAAGGTGTTGTATTTAATGGTGTAGTTCGTAAAGCAAGCAATGCATACGGTTACTATGGTTACTACAACTACGAATATAAATCTGATAAGTAATTAAAGACGTTCTAGGTTCTGCTTGACTTAATTGTCACCACGCAAGCGTGTTGAAGAACCTAGAACCTAGAACCTAGAACCTAGAACCTAGAACCTAGAACCTAGAACCTAGAACCTAGTGTTAAATAAAATTTAAATAATCTCGGTGATTGAAGCCCAAATTCTGAAATCAAAGCACCGATATCTGAAAACAGACATCTGATATCTTAAAACTGATATCTGAAACTTGATATCTAACCTCTGATATCTAACCTCTGATATCTAACCTCTGATATCTCTCTCGTCTAAACTCTGATATCTAACTTCTGACTTCTCCTACGGCTTCTTTCTTTCGAAACCTAGCATACTTTCATGGAGTAAAAATGGAAATCTCCCAAGCCCGCATGACTCACCTAAAGCAACTAGAAGCTGAATCTATTCATATTATTCGTGAAGTTGCTGCCGAATTTGATAACCCAGTAATGCTTTACTCTGTCGGCAAAGATTCTGCGGTAATGCTGCACTTAACAATGAAAGCGTTTTACCCTGCTAAACCACCGTTCCCTTTAATGCATGTTGATACAACATGGAAATTTAAAGAAATGATCGAGTTTCGCGACAAAATGGCCGAAAAGCTAGGTTTTGATCTATTGGTGCATATTAACCAAGAAGGTGTAGATGCAGGCGTAGGCCCATTTACTCACGGTAGTGCAAAGCATACCGACATTATGAAAACTCAGGGCTTAAAACAAGCATTAGACAAATACCAGTTTGATGCTGCGTTTGGTGGCGCACGTCGCGACGAAGAAAAATCACGCGCTAAAGAGCGTGTTTATTCATTCCGTGATAAAAACCACCGTTGGGACCCTAAAAACCAACGCCCTGAGTTATGGAATACCTTTAACGGCAAGGTAAACAAAGGCGAAAGTATTCGTGTATTCCCACTAAGTAACTGGACCGAGCTAGATATTTGGCAATACATCTACCTAGAAAACATCGATATTGTACCACTTTACCTTGCGGCAGAGCGTCCAGTAGTTGAGCGTGACGGTACATTAATTATGGTTGATGACGAACGTATGCCACTTGAAGAAGGCGAAGTACCAATGAAGAAAATGGTACGATTCAGAACTCTAGGCTGCTACCCATTAACAGGTGCGGTTGAATCTAACGCCACAACGTTACCAGAAATCATTCAAGAGATGCTACTAACCAAAACATCAGAGCGCCAAGGCCGTGTAATCGACCACGATTCATCAGGCTCAATGGAGAAAAAGAAAATGGAAGGCTATTTCTAAGCGAAAGCGACTGAAATCTGACTTCTGATAACTAACAACTTCCATTTTCAAAGGATTTATAATGACTGAACAAATTACCCCAAACCTTCTTGAAACAGATATCGAAGGTTACTTAAAACAACACGAAAACAAAGATCTACTGCGCTTTTTAACTTGTGGTAATGTTGATGACGGTAAATCAACATTAATTGGCCGTTTATTACATGACTCAAAATTAATTTTTGAAGATCACATGGCGGCTATCAAAAACGATTCAAAAAAATTCAATACCACAGACGAAGAGTTCGATTTAGCGTTACTGGTAGATGGCCTTCAGTCAGAGCGTGAGCAAGGTATTACCATTGATGTAGCTTATCGTTATTTTGCAACTGAAAAGCGTAAGTTTATTATTGCTGACTGCCCAGGGCACGAGCAATACACGCGTAATATGGCAACCGGTGCATCTAACTGCGACCTTGCTATTGTAATGATTGATGCCCGTAAAGGCGTACAGACCCAAACTAAACGCCATAGCTATATTGCATCACTACTTGGCCTTAAACACGTAATTGTCGCCATTAATAAAATGGACTTAGTTGATTATAGTCAAGACGTTTACCGCCAAATTAAAGCCGATTACAAAGCTTTTGCTGAGCAACTAGATATTCCTGATGTACGCTTTGTACCAATCTCGGCGCTTAAAGGCGATAACGTTGTTGATAAAGGCAACAACCTAGATTGGTACCCAGGTGCTACATTAATGCAATTACTTGATACAGTAACCATTAGTGACGATAAAAACCTAGATACCTTCCGCCTACCGGTACAGTATGTTAATCGCCCTAATTTAGATTTTCGTGGTTTCTGTGGCACCATTGCCAGTGGCATTATTAATGTAGGCGACCAAATTACAGCATTTCCATCAGGTAAAACATCATCGGTAGAGCGCATTGTTACTGCCGATGGCGATCTACCAGCAGCCTTTGCCGGTCAAGCAATAACACTTACTTTAAAAGACGAAATAGATATTTCACGCGGTGATGTCATTGTTAAGTCAAGCACCGATCAAAAGCAACTACCAACAGCGAGCTCAAACTTTGCAGCAACAATTGTTTGGATGGCGGATGCCGCAATGCAACCAGGTAAAGAGTACGAGCTAAAAATTGGTACTAAAAACACCTTTGGTAAAGTCAGCAATATCAACCACCGTATTGATGTAAACACCCTAGAGCAAATTGATGCCAGTGAATTACAACTAAACGAAATTGCTAATTGTACCATTGAAACATCAGCGCCAGTGGTGATTGACCAATATAAACAAGTGGTAGGCACAGGCTCGTTCATCATCATTGACCGCTTAACAAATGTCACAGTTGGCGCGGGTATGATCACAAATACAACGAGTGAGCCACAAAGCTCGAATTTTGAAACTCGTGTTTATACAGATGCTGAGAAGGCTTTGAATAAATATATTCGTGAGCATTTTCCTGAGTGGGGCTGTACAGAAATATGATGTTAAATAACCCTATAAATCATTTCAATGTGAATGAACTACGCCAAGTGAGCTTAAAAGCTTACATGTTAAGGAATTTACTACCAACTCACCTTCTGGAAAGTGGTAGGGAGCTAATTAAAGGCGAAGGGGTTTATTACTCTCGTGCATTTGATGAAACTAAATCAATTTTCATCCATATTCCAAAGGCCGCAGGTACATCAGTATCTAATGCTCTATATGGAGGAAGACAAGGTCATCATACCGCGATTGCTATGAAAAAGGCTAATCCAAGAAAGTTTAAAGAGTATTACAAGTTTTCAATTGTGAGAAACCCTTGGGATAGAATTGCATCCACCTATCATTACCTTCTTAAGTCACCACATCAAGAAGATCGAAAGTGGGCTGAGGCAAATATAGCGAAGTATGACTCATTTGAGAAATTTGTTATGCATTGGTTATCTACTGAGAGCGTATATACATGGAAGCACTTATTACCACAAACCTTTTTCCTAAATGATAAAAAAGAACGTCTTATTCCTGACGTTTTTAAATTAGAAAATTTAAATGAAAGCTTTGAAGTAATAAAAACTAAAGTTAATAGTAGCGCAACTTTGAAACACGACAATAAAGTTGCGCGAGTGCATTACAGTGAGCTTTATACTCCACAGATGATAAAGCATGTAAGAAGTGTTTATAGAAGTGATGTTGATGAGTTCCAATATGAGTTCTAGAAAATATAACCTTTTAATGTGTGATTCTATAGAGCGCTTTCGTTTTATGGAGAGGTTAGCATGCGGCTTAGGTAAAAGTAGTGCCTTAGTTGTGACAGGTGAACCTTTGGTCGCTTTAAAGTGCATTAGAAAAAATATTAAATTTCATTTCATTAGCTCTTGGGGGCGACATAAAAAAACTGAGAGTGTTCCACGGGAGTTTTATGACAGCATTGAGTTTCTTAATGGAGCTATCTCAAAAAAGCAATGTGATAAAGATGCCTTAAGTTCATTATTAACTTTCAGATATTTATTTAAAAAGTACAGCATAAGTTGTGCCGTCATTTGGAACGGTCAACAATTACTTGCAAGGTCAATTGCATATGTTGCAAAAGAGAACGGGGTTAAAACTGTATTTTTAGAACTGTCTAATTTCAATAACAAGCTATTTGCAAACCATTTGGGAGTAAACGCAAATTCTTCAATTGCTAAAAATGTTGAGTCCTTAGATAAGCTAGAGGATGTGAGTGAACAATTGCATTTAAAGTGGGTTGAGCAGTATCAAATAGACAAAGAAAGGCCACTTCCTCAAGCTAGAATAAATAGAAAGAATCAAATCGAAAGTATATTAAATCGAACTTTTAAATTTCTATTAAAAGGCAATGGATTAAGAACATTTTCAATTAAAGAACTATTAAATAAAAGCCAGAAAGTTAGCGACTATTTTTTATTTGACGATGCGCACTTGGAAAAACCTTTCGCTTTTTTACCACTACAAGTAAGTAGTGATACACAATTAAAGCTGCACTCTGATTTCGATAATTGTCAGGCAATTGAGGAAGCAGTAAAGGTTGCTAAAGCGAAAAATCTAGAGCTTTTAGTAAAGTTGCATCCTGCTGAGCAAGACCAATCAGAAATAAAAAAAATAATTGAGCTGAGAGAGAAGTTCAATTTTAAAGTTGTGAATGAAAATACGGTCCACTTAATTAAATCAGCTAGATTGGTAATAACAATTAATTCAACAGTTGGGCTTGAAGCCTTAATTCTATCAAAAGATCTGATTGTATTAGGCAGAGCACTTTACAGAGAGTTTAATCAGCCTTTGCTTCGAAAATATATACATGGCTACCTAGTTGATGGTGTTGATTTTTTTGACGGTTCGGTAATAACTAACGAAAAAGCTCAAGAGATTCTCTCCTATGCCAACAAATAACTTGAAAACACTAATATCCATATTGAAATTAGAATTATATGAAAACTACATGTGGAAAAGCCGTTTAATTATTTTTTTATTTAGAGTAAGTAATTATCTTGCTTATAAACCAAAGGTTACATGGCTTTTAAGTTTCCCCATTTTTGTTATTTACATATTCATTGTGGAGTGGGTTTTGGGTGTTGAAATCCCTATAAAAACACGTATTGGCAAGGGGTTCAAGATCTATCATGGTGTTGGTCTTGTAATTAATGGTTATACAATTATTGGCGATAATTTTACTGTAAGGCAATCAGTAACAATTGGAAATAAAGCCTTAGCAGATGGAGCAAATTCGGGTGCCCCAATAATTGGTAATAATGTTGAACTAGGCGCTTCTGTTTGCTTGATTGGCGAAATTAAAATTGGGGATAATGTAAAAGTCGGTGCAGGCACTGTAGTTACAAAAGATATTGATGCAAATAAAGTAGTTGTTGGTATGGGATTTAGAGAGATATAAAAAATGAAAGATGTGTTGTTTATTTTGCATACAGGTAAGGCGAATTACCCCGATATTGATGCTTACAGAAGTTATTTTAGCGAAAAGTATGATGTTTTAGATGGAACATTAGATGAGTATGAAAAGATAGACAATAAGTCAAGCGTTATACTGTGGTGTATCATGGGCTTTTTTCGCAACAAGCCTGAAGCTAAATTTATTATACATGATTATCGCTCATTGTCTGTTGGCCGTTTTCTAGTAATTAAAGATAAAATAAAAAAATTTTTAATTATAAGCCTGATTTAAGAATTTTCTTGAACGATACAGTAAGAGATGTGATGGGCTTTGCTGATCAAGTGCCTCATACTACTCTAGATATGGGCGTACCTGAGTGGATTTTTAATATTCAAGCGCGTACAGAAATTGTCGGTAAATACTGTTATATCGGTGCAATGAGCTATGAAAGGCAATTTGATAAAGTTATAGATTCATTTTTAAAAAATAAGGAAGAAGGTGATACTTTTGTACTGGTTGGACAGCCAGAGCAAAAACTGCTTGAGCAATACAAAAATGAGAAGTCATTAGTTTTTACTGGGAAAGTTAGCCAAAAGGAGGCTCTTGAAATCGTAAAGTCATGTGAGTTTGCTGTTTGCTACTTTCCATATCATCGACCTCACTGTTATCAAACGCCAACTAAGTTACTTGAGTATGCTGCACTAGGGGTAAATATCATTTGTAATGACTCACCTAGTAATACACGAGCTTTAAGCGAACTGGGTATTGAAGCTGTAGTAACAAAGAAAAATGTTTTCGATAATTTAGCTGATATAAAAACAACTAAATATACTTCTAAAGAAAAGATAATGCGTTTAGAGTGGTCTGAAGTTATAAAAAAAGCGAATCTACATGATTTTATCTGATTTCCTCCATACCCATAGAGTTGCATTGCTTTTTTTGACTGTGGCGGGGGGTATCTTTATTCCCCTTTGATTTTTTCTTTGTTCCTAATAACCTTGTCAGTCTCTTTTAGGGGGAAAGTTAATAACTGGTTTCTTTTTTCGCTGTTGTTGATCCCTGTATCTATATATATATCCTCAAAAACATCCTTCCCATATGCAGGGAATGATAAAGCTCAATATTTAGAGTATATAGATTATTTTTCAAAGGGTGGTTTTTTTAATGTTATTAGCTTTCAACCAGAGGTAGTTTCATTTGGTTTAATAAAAGTATTGGCTTTCTTTTTTGCGCCTGGAACTGTTATTTTAGCTTTTTTTGTAATTTCTTTCTCTCTGTTATTTTACTCATTGGAAAGGGTAGATAAAAAATCAGCATTGTTTTTTTTGCTTTTCTTTCTAGGTAGTTCATTTTTTTTGCTTACTTATGGGAATGTAATACGTCAGGGGTTAGCACTAGGCTTTTTAATATTATCGATTACCTACTCTGGATCTAAAAGGTACATGATTTATATATTCGCTGTTTTTTCTCACTTTTCAGTGTTGATATTTTTGCCTTTTATATTGTTTGGTTTAAAACCATTAAAAAGAAAAGTATTTTTAATGTCTGTATTCTCCTTAATAGCGATACTCTTTTCTGCATACCTATTGCAGATTTTGACTTCTCTTTCTATTTTAGGCTTTTCTAGCTTTAGCTTAAAGGCAGAGCTTTACTTAAACTGGGGGGATTATGACATTAGTCAATCTTTGGCTTTTGTTGGTGTAGGTTATGTTATTGCTGTTATCGCTTTCTCCTTTGAGAGAAAGTTTTTGCTTGAAGACGATATCAATTCCAAAGCCTATAGCATGTTATCTTCTATGTTGGTATTTCTTTTTCCTTTGTTGTTATTTCTGTTATCTGTTCCAAAAATTTTTGAACGTGTTTTACTATATTTTGCTGTTTTTATAATGCTTTATATTTCGTTTTATATAACTCGAATAATGCAAAAAGAATTGCGAGCTTTTTTGTTGGGTTCTGTCTCACTAGTACTTTTCTTTGGTTGTTTAATTAGGTTTTACTCTACACCTTGGTTTTATTTTGATAATCCAGAAGCGTTTTTAGGTGTAGATCTTTTTAGTCTTCTTACCGATTCACTAATATAAATATTTAAAAACTCTCACTATGAATAAGAAAAAAATTCTACATATAACAGAGTCTTTTGGTGGTGGTGTAACAACCGCTATCAATACCTATGTTAAAAATAGCCCGAAATTTGACCACCACTTGTTAGCTGCAACCAGAGAGGGCGATGAAACAGGTGAAGAAGGCAAAACCCAATTCAAAACTTCTTTATTATTGAGTAGAAACTTAAGTTCACTAAAACGAGCTATTCAACATATAAAAAAAATAAATCCTGATGTAATTCATCTACATAGTACTTATGCAGGTTTTATTTTTAGGCTTCTACCTAGTATTGATAAAAATAAAATTGTTTACACTCCACATGGCTTTGCTTTCTTACGAGATGATCACCCTGTATTAAGGAAAGCTTATTGGTTTATTGAGAAAGTGCTAACTAGGCGTTGTAAAGTCATCGCTGGTTGTGGTGTTGATGAAACAAATATAGCAGCCTCACTTAATAATAAGTTAATTACTCATTCATTGGTTAATGTTTGTGAGGCCCTTGTGCGTAAAACACCTTACAGAGCCAATAAACCAATTAAAATTGGTATGGTCGGTCGTATAACAGCTCAAAAAGGAGTGTCTTTTTTTGCTAACGTAGCTAATCAGTTTTCGGGGGACGTTGAGTTTATTTGGATTGGTGGCGGCGAAAGTGATGGAGTAGAAGTATTAAAGGCAGCAGGTGTTAAAGTAACAGGTTGGTTAAAACGCCCAGAAGTTCTTAGCCAATTAGAGCAGTTAGATCTTTATTTTCACACAGCAGCTTGGGATGGTTTCCCTGTCTCAGTACTGGAAGCTGTTGAAATGAGTTTACCTATTTTACTAAGAGAAATTGGACCTTTTACAGCCGAAAATCTTTATTGTTTGAAAAACGAAGAGTTAGCCGTAAGTGAAATAAATAAAATCATAGAAGGTAAGGATGAAGCTTTAAAAAGAGCACTCAAAAACAATAAAGATATTGCTTTTTCGCACACTTGTGAAAATTTAGAAAAAGCATTAACCATCTCTTATGATTATGTAGTGTGTGCCAATCGATAGAAGGAATCCAAATGAATCAGATTAGTTTAATTTTATTTGATGTTGATGGTGTTATGACTGATGGAAGTATTTATATCGATTCAACAGGTGAAAGTTTTAAAAAGTTTAATGTAAAAGATGGTTTAGCAATAGAGTTGTTACGAAGTCATGGTATTAAAACCGGTGTGGTTTCGGGTAAGGCAAGTGCTGCTTTAACAGAGCGTTGTGAAAAACTAGGTTTTGATTACATTATCACAGGCTGTAAAAACAAATTGCCTAGGGTCCAAACTATTTGCAATGAGCTGAATATAAATTGGGAGCAAGTTGCGTTTGTTGGCGATGATGTTCTAGATATACCAGTAATGGAAAAGTGCGGTATCAGCTTTGCACCAAAAGATGCCCATGACCTTGTTTTTAAATATGCAACGCATGTAACAGAGGCAAGTGGTGGGCACGGTGTAGTAAGAGAGGTTGCCGATAAACTTTTACTCTCTCGTTTTGAAACCTTAGAACAAATTTACGACGTATTACTAAGCAAAATTATCGCTGATGATGTTGCCAGTATGGAACAGTAAAGAATATTTTTTAGAATTATATAGTACAAGGATTACCCATGTTTTTAATTGCAGGCCCATGCGTTATCGAATCAGAAAAGCTGGTTTTTGAAATCGCTGAAAAAATGAAAAAAGTAACTGAAGAGTTAGGTGTTGAATACATCTTTAAAGCGAGTTTTGATAAAGCTAACCGTAGTTCTACCTCTAGCTACCGAGGCCCAGGCGTTGAAGAAGGCTTGCGTATTTTAGCTAAGGTTAAATCAGACTTAGGTCTTCGCGTATTAACAGATGTACATGAAGATACACCTATTGATGAGGTAGCGAGTGTTGTTGATGTATTGCAAACACCTGCATTTTTAGTGCGTCAAACAAACTTTATTCAAAAAGTGGCGCGTGCGGGTAAGCCTGTTAATATTAAAAAAGGACAATTTCAAGCCCCTTGGGATATGCAGCAAGTTGTGAATAAATGCCACGAAGTGGGCAATAAAGACATATGGTTATGTGATCGTGGTACCTCTTTTGGTTATAACACCTTAATTAGTGACATGCGTGGTTTACCTGTAATGCGTAGCACTGGTTGTAAGGTGGTATTTGATGCAACTCATTCTGTGCAGCAACCGGGTGGCCAAGGTACGACATCGGGTGGGCAAAGAGAAATGGTTCCGGTACTAGCAAGGGCAGCCGTTGCGGTAGGTATTGATGGTTTGTTCACTGAAACTCACCCAGATCCAAGCGTTGCCCTTAGTGATGGACCAAACATGATTCCACTCGAGCACATGCATGAAATGCTAGAAACCTTGCTAGAAATCGATGCTGTTACACATAAGCGTCCATTTTTAGAAAGTAAATTAGTTTAATATTTTGTAGCTATTTGTGATGGATGAAGTGAAATTTAAAGTAGTAATACCAGCTCGATATGGCTCCTCACGTTTACCTGCTAAACCGTTATTAGAAATATGCGGGAAACCAGTTTTTTGGCATGTAGTACAAAGGGTTCTTGAAGCTGGTGTCGCTATAGATGACATTTTTATCGCTACTGATGACACGCGAATAGTAGAGGCAGCTAAAGCGCTGTCTCTTCCTGTTGTAATGACTAGTGATAAACATGTAAGTGGTACAGATCGGGTTCATGAAGTCGCGCTTAAAATGGCGTGGCCAGATTCAACACTCGTAATGAATGTTCAAGGTGATGAACCACTTATTCCTGAAAGCTTAATTCGTGAATTGATTAATTTTACTCAGCAAAATAACAAGTTTAGTGTTACCACTGCCGCTACAGCGATAACAAAGCAAAGTGATTTTAATAACCTAAATGTTGTTAAGGCTATAGTAAGTGAACACAATGAAGCGTTATATTTTACTCGTGCACCAGCTCCAATCAACCGTGATGCACCGGATGATCTTTCAGCCGCAAAACGACATGTTGGTGTGTATGTGTATAAAGTGTCTGCGTTAAAAACAATATGTGAATTGCCTGAGTCGCATTTAGAAAAACTTGAAAAGTTAGAACAATTAAGAGCGTTGAGTAATGGTCTTTCTATAGGTGTAATGGATTACATTGGTGATATTCCTCATGGGATCGACACCAAAGAAGATTATTTAGCAGTAAAACAGAAAATGGAAAATTTATGAATACCTTAGAAATAGCGAACAGAGTGATTAGCAATGAGATTGATGCATTGCATGCTATTAGTAAACAGTTAGATGAACAGTTCGATGCTGCTATCAAGCTTATATTAAATACACAAGGGCGCACAATTATTTGCGGTATGGGTAAGTCGGGTATTATAGGTAAAAAAATAGCGGCATCATTTGCAAGTACTGGTACGCCAAGCTTTTTTATGCACCCTGGCGAAGCATTTCATGGCGACTTAGGTATGATCACGCCTGATGATGTATTCATTGCTATTTCAAACTCTGGCGAA
The DNA here is from genome assembly GCF_037162425.1 of Pseudoalteromonas sp. Hal040. Classification (NCBI taxonomy): domain Bacteria; kingdom Pseudomonadati; phylum Pseudomonadota; class Gammaproteobacteria; order Alteromonadales; family Pseudoalteromonadaceae; genus Pseudoalteromonas; species Pseudoalteromonas sp. Hal040. Next base: position 239,289 of record NZ_JARLUU010000001.1, read on the forward strand.
ACCGATGAAGTGCTTAAATTGCTGCCGTTTCTAAAAGATAACCATAATAAAATAATTGCGATAACAGGTAATCCTGCATCTACTTTAGCTAAAAATGCGCATTATCATTTAAATATAGCGGTACCAGCAGAGGCATGCCCGTTGCAACTGGCGCCAACCTCTTCGACTACGGCGACGTTAGTGATGGGTGACGCTTTAACAATCGCTTTAATGGAGTTAAGAGGGTTTCAGCCAGAGAATTTTGCAAGATTTCACCCTGGTGGTAGCTTAGGACGAAAATTATTAAGCAAAGTCGCTGATGAAATGTTTAAAGAGAATCTACCCATAGTTTCACCAGAAACACCATTGAGCGAAGTCATTAATGTAATGTCAAAAGGTGCTCTCGGGCTGACCTTGGTTATTAATAATGGTCAGTTAAATGCAATAATTACTGATGGTGACTTACGTCGTGCAATAGAAAAGTTTGGTAAAGACCTTTTTGATTTAACCGCACAGCATATAGCAAGCTGTATGCCTGTAACTATAAAACCAGATGCTTCGATGGCCATTGCATATGACGAAATGCAAGTTAAAGGGATAAATTGTTTAATAGTTTGTGATGGTAAAGAAGTTGTTGGTGTTTTGAAAAAATAACAATTATTATTTTGAAAGTTTGTTAGATCTCGGGATTCTATAATGAGTAAAGGTTTCGCAAAAGAAAACCACGTATTGGTGGCATTAATGCACCGCTGTTCAGATTTGTTTGCCATTTTTTTGGTTTTGCTGTTTCTATGTGGCTTATCAATGGTGATATTTGGCCACAAAAGAGTTTTATTCTTACGCTATTTTTAAGTTTTGCAATCGCGTTTTGGTTGTATCCTTATTTGGGTATGTATAGAACGTGGCGTGGTGAATCTAAACTTAAAGAGGTTGGCCTAGCTACTTATTGCTGGACGATTAACCAGTTAATTCTTGGTGCAATTTATTATATATCTGATAATTCAATAAATTATGATAATACCTTGTTTATCTACTGGTATTTGCTTGGGCTTGTAGCTTTAGTTGCCATAAGATTTACTATTCGTGTGTTATTAAATAAATACCGCTCTAAAGGTGGTAACCAGCGTCATGTGGTTGTAATTGGTGATGGTAATATTGCAAATCGCATGGTTGCAAAAGTGTATAATTCACCTTGGACAGGTTATAGGATTGTGGGTTCATTTGGTGATGAACCATTAACCGATTGTAATTTGTTGGGTGACTTTAATAATATTGAAAATTATATCAATGAGCACTGCGAAGAAATCGACCAAATTTGGATTGCATTGCCGCTTTCTGACGAGTTACTAGTTGAACAAATACTTCATGGCTTAAGAAATGCAACGCAAACTATACGTTATATCCCAGATATGCGTGGGTTTAGGCTTATAAACCACTCTGTAAGTGATATTGCGGGTATGCCAGTCATAAACCTAAGTATGTCACCTATTAGTGGAAGTAACCAGTTACTAAAATCATTAGAAGATAAGTTCTTATCCGGTATTATCTTACTCATGATAAGCCCAATTCTGATTGCCTTGGCTATTGGTGTAAAATTAACTTCTCCTGGCCCTGTTTTTTACCGACAAGAGCGAGTGAGTTGGAATAACAAAAAATTTATGATGCTAAAGTTTCGTTCAATGCCACAAAATAGTGAGAAAGATGGTGTTCAATGGGGCGGTGCAAAAAATAAAACGAATACTAAATTTGGGCAGTTTATACGAAAAACAAGCTTAGATGAGTTGCCTCAGTTTATTAATGTTCTAAAAGGCGATATGTCTATTGTTGGCCCAAGACCAGAAAGAACTGTATTTGTAGAGCAATTTAAAGATGAAATACCTGGTTATATGCAAAAACATATGGTGAAAGCAGGTATTACCGGATGGGCTCAAATCAACGGTTGGCGTGGTGATACTGATTTACAAAAACGTATAGATTGTGACCTTTATTACATTGACAACTGGTCAGTATGGTTCGATATAAAAATTATCTTCTTAACCATATTTAAAGGCTTTGTTAATAAAAATGCCTACTAATTTTAGTAGGCATTTTGCACTTTTTACACCGTAATCAAGTCGAGACTTCCATGTTTTCTAAAGCCAAAGCTGTGCTTAGTGACTCAGAACACCGTCATACTGTAATCAACGCCGCCATTGCCCTCGCTATTCGAGTTTTAGGTGCCGGTATGGCATTTTTGTTTAATTTAATTATTGCAAGGCAATTAGGCGCTGAGCAGTCGGGCTATTTTTTTCTTGCGCTTGCTTTAGTTATGTTACTGTCTGCAGTAGCTAGGCTCGGTTTTGACAATACTGTATTGCGTTTTACATCTGCAGATGCAAGCTATGGTTATACAGTAAAGGCAATATTAAATTTTGCACTTAAATATGTTCTGCCAGTTTCGTTTATATTTACTGTTATTACTTACACGCTCGCCCCTTGGCTAGCTGAAGCCGTATTTAACAAGCCGGAGTTAACTGATACGTTACAATTAATTGCCCCTGCGATAATTGGCTTGAGTATCGTATTTTTAGTTGCAATGAGCTTGCAGGCTCGGCATAAAATTATTGCTAGTATCCCGTGCCAAAATATAGCTCACTTAATGTTGTGTGGTGCGGCAGTTGTTGTATTTTCGGCTAAATCAGCAAGTACTACTGCGCTTTATTTAAGCTTATCGTTAGGTGTAACGTCCTGTTTTTTTTACTGGTTAAGTATTAAAAAATTAAATAATAATGGAGAAAAGCCAGATCCTAAAAAGCTTTGGCATAGTGCAAGACCTAATTGGGTCATTATAATAATGAGCCAAGCAGTACAATGGAGTGCACCAATCATTATAGGTGTATTTTTGGTTGCAGAACAGGTTGCTTTTTTTAGCGTTGCACAGCGTATTGCACTATTAACGTCGTTTATATTAATGGCGGTAAACTTAGTTGTTGCACCAAAATTTTCAGCCTTTCATACGAAGGGTGATGAGCATGGCATTCGCAAAACTGCGTTATTCTCTGTGCGGCTATTAGTACTAACTGCATTACCTGTTGTATTATTTATGTTGGCTTTTCCTGAATTTTTAATGGGCCTTTTTGGTGAAGAATTTAGGCAAGGAGCGTTAATTTTACAGATTTTAGTTTTAGGGCAAGCGGTGAACGTAGTTACGGGTTCAGTTGGTCTGTTATTGCAAATGACTGGTCATGAGCGCGATATGCGTTTAGTTACACTTATTAGTGGTTTTGGTGTTTTAATCAGCGTGCCTATCTTTACTAAGTTGTTTGGCGCTGTTGGTGCAGCGTCTGCCACTGCATTTTTTATTAGCCTCCAAAATTTACTTGCAGTTTATTTTGTTAAAAAACGGTTAGGGTTTAATACCTTAATGTTTTGGCAGAAGATATGATTTGGCGAGCTACGAGCTACGAGCTACGAGCTACGAATAAGGATGTTTGAATGATTTTACAGCAATGGTTGATAGTGGTTATATTTATTACAACCATTGTAGGCTTGATAAAATTTCAAAAATTTCCTGAGCGTGTATTTGCAGCCGCTTGTTTAGCCTGCTTTGCCACTAACCTGGTTTCTACCGAACAGCTTTTGAATAATGCAGTTAATCCAGGCTTGGTCACATTACTGCTTTTAGTGGTATGTGCATTTGCTTTTGAGCGCACTAGCTTTTTACGAAAACTTGCCAGTGTTTTATTTAATGGCTCTGTGGTTAAGTCTTATGTAAGAACCTTATTCGCAACAGTTGTAGCCTCTGGCTTTTTAAACAATACCGCAGTGGTTGCTACTTTAATTAGCCCTGTAAAAAACAATAAACTGATTGCCCCTACTAAACTTTTACTGCCCCTTTCTTATGCCGCTATTTTAGGTGGCACTCTTACCTTAATTGGTACCTCAACGAATTTAATTGTAAACTCTATGCTGATTGAGCGCGGCGCAGAGGGCTTTAAGTTTTTTGATTTCTTACCTATCGGCCTAGCTGCAGTGACTGCCTGTGTCTTGGTAATGGCACTTACGATTAATCGTTTAAAAGGTAAAGTATGTAAAGATGAAACCTCTAGCGATTATTTTGTTGAAGCAAAAGTGAATGCTGGCTCACCACTGATAGGTAAAACCGTAGAGCAAAATGGTTTGCGTAGCTTAGAGTCATTATTTTTGGTTGAAGTAGTTCGCGATAATCGCTTAATTTCGCCTGTTTCGCCTACGCAGATGATACGAGAAGGCGATAAACTTATTTTTTCGGGTGATGTCACTAAAGTACTGGTGCTGCAGCAATTTGAAGGTTTAAGTTTATTTGCAGAGCAAGATGGTTTACTACGCGATAACTTAACCGAAGTAGTAATTAAGCCGGGTGCTGCTGTGGTAGGTAAAACACTAAAAACCGCAGGCTTTCGTGCAAGGTTTGATGCCGCGGTTGTTGCCGTACGTCGCGAAGGTGAAAAGCTCTCGGGTAAGCTAGGTGATATTACCATTCAAAGCGGCGACTTTTTGATTCTTGCGGTTGGTCCTGACTTTGCAAAACGTAATAACTTAACTAAAAACTTTTTTATATTGAGCGGTGTAAAAGCCGATAACATGCTTAAAGGTATAAAAGAGCGCATTGTTACTTGGGGCTTTGTGGCAACCATTGCGGGCTCGTTAATTTTTGATATTAGCCTATTAAAAAGCTTTATTTTTTACCTAGCCGTGCTGGTGGGTTGCCGTTGTTTATCATTAAACGAAATTAAGCGACGTTTTCCGTTAGAGCTTTGGCTTATTGTAATGAGTGCTTTAACCCTCGCTACAGCCCTTGATAATTCAGGGGTGTCTACATTAATAGCCGAGCAAGTCGAAGGTTTACTTGCAGGGCAAAGCGTTTACATTGCCTTTTTTGGTGTATTTTTACTTACTCTCTTATTTACAGAGTTAATTACTAATAATGCAGCTGCAGCACTTACATTCCCCATTGCATTTACCATTGCTCAAGGCTTAGGCGTAAGTTACATGCCATTTGTACTTGCAGTCGCTTTTGCCGCAAGTGGCAGTTTTATTAGCCCTTACGGCTACCAAACTAACCTAATGGTTTACAATGCCGGCAACTATAAGCTAACCGATTTCATAAAGTTCGGCCTACCGATTTCTATAACCTACAGCCTAGTGGTACTGACCCTGATACCTGTGTTTTTTCCGTTTTAGGTATAAGGTGCTAGGGGTTAGGTGCTAGGGACTAGGGGTTAGGTGCTAGGGGTTAGGTACTAGGGGTTAGGTACTAGGGATTAGGTACTAGGCCCTAGGATGCTAGGAACTGGGCGTTAGCTAGAAATATGTCTTTAGGCTCTAGGCGCTAGGTTTATTTTGCGATAAGGTTTAGTTGTGAATGGATTTCACTTAATGGCGAAGGGACTAATTATGAAATTTGAACAAATGGATGTGTGGAAGAAGTCATCACGATTAGCATGTGAAATATACAAATATAAAGTTCTGCCCATCGTTCCTTATCACATACCTCTCAGTATTCTAAAGTAAATGCACTGTGTTTTACGTTTTAAATCGAACTTTATAGAGGTAAGATATTAGAAGTCAGATATCAGAAGGAGCTGAGCTGCGATGAATTTTGAAAAGTTAGATGTTTGGAAAAGAGCTGTTAAATTAAGTGCAGAAATTTATAAAACCACTTCTCAATTAAATGATTATGCTTTCAGGAGCCAACTTACTCGTTCAGGCCTTTCAGTGCCAAGTAATATTGCAGAGGGAGTCTGTAGAGATAGCTTTAAAGAAAAGAGTCGCTTTATTGATATTGCTAGAGCTTCTCTAGCTGAAGCTAGAACTCAAATTTACATTGGTTCAGAGGTTGGTTATATAGAGCGTGAAATTGCTTTAAGCTGGATTGCAGAGTCAAAAGAGTTAGCTGCTATGTTGACAAGTTTAAAGAATCGTTTTGACTCTGAAATCTGAAATCTGAAATCTGAAATCTGAAATCTGAAATCTGAAATCTGAAATCTGAAATCTGAAATCTGAAATCTGAAATCTGAAATCTGAAATCTGAAATCTGAAATCTGAAATCTGAAATCTGAAATCTGAACCCAAGAGGTACCATGACCGAGAACATTGTATGGCACGATCAAACTGTTTCGCGTGCTGAAAAAGAACAACATAAAGGGCATAAGCCGGTATTACTTTGGTATACGGGACTAAGTGGCTCTGGTAAGTCGACTATTGCGAACGCGGTTGAGGCTAAATTATTCGAATTAGGTTGTCATACTTATCTGCTTGATGGCGACAACGTACGCATGGGCTTAAACAAGGGCCTGACTTTTAGTGACGAAGACCGCATTGAAAACATTCGCCGTATTAGCGAAGTAGCTAAACTGTTTGTTGATGCGGGTTTAATTGTATCAACGGCGTTTATTTCACCTTTTAAAGAAGACCGTGCTCGCGCTCGCAGCATTATGCACCAAGGTGAATTTGTAGAAGTATTTATTGATACGCCATTAGAGGTTTGCGAAAGCCGCGACCCTAAAGGGTTATACAAAAAAGCCCGTGCAGGTGAGATCCCTAATTTTACAGGTATTAGCTCAGCGTTCGATGTGCCAGAGCAGCCAGAGATTCACGTAAAAACAGCACAGCAAAGCATTGAGCAAAGTGTTGAACAAATTATTGGTTATTTACGCGAAGCAGGGGTTATAGAAATCTAGAGCCAGAAACCTGACGTCTAAAATCTGATATCTGTCTTCTGACCTCTAAAATCTGGTATCTAACTTCTAATCTCTGACGTCTAACCTCTAACATCTGTAATCTGACTTCTAACCTCTGACTTCTATTTTTTGAGACTTTATGAACTACGATATTTTTAACGGTGATGCCGATGGCATCATCGCACTTTTACAGTTACAGCTCGCTAATCCTATTGAAAGCGTGAAAGTAACCGGCGTAAAACGTGATATTCAACTATTGAAAAAAATTACTCCACAAGCTGGTGATAATATACGTGTACTCGATATTTCAATGGAAAAAAACATGGCAGAGTTGCACGACGCTCTATGTGTGGGTGCAAGAGTAATGTATGTGGATCATCATAAAGCGGGTGATATTCCAAACCATGCAAACTTATTTGCCCACATCGATTTAGATGCAAACATGTGTACGAGTTTAATAGTGAGCAACCTTATCGATAAGCAATACCACTTATGGGCAATCACAGCTGCTTATGGCGATAATTTATTTGCAAAAGCCGATAGTGAAGCCGATAAACTAGGTGTTACAGAGCTCGAAAAGTCACAACTTAAAGCATTTGGTACTTATATTAACTATAACGGCTATGGCAGTGAGGTAGCTGATTTACACTTTGCACCAGCAGATTTATTTAACGAGCTACTAAAATATAAGTCACCGCTTGATGCCATTAACGACAGTGAGTCGGTTTATTACGTATTAGAAAAAGCTTACAAAGCTGATATGCAAAAAGCGGCTGATGCTAAGGTTTTACATAATTGCGATACAGCAAAGGTTATTTTACTTGATGACGCCCCATGGGCTCGTCGTGTAAGTGGTGTATTAGGCAATGACCTTGCAAACCAAGCGCCAAACAAAGCCCATGCAGTACTTACTTATAATAACAAAGGAAGTTATACCGTAAGTGTAAGAGCACCACTTAATAATAAACAAGGCGCTGTTGATGTATGCAGCCAATTTGCCACCGGCGGCGGCCGCGCAGCAGCGGCAGGTATTAATGAACTAGAGCAACAACAAGTTGAGCAGTTTATTACCACTCTCGTTAATTTTTATAACTAACCCCTTGCTAGTGGCACTTCAGCCACTAGCTTGATCTGACTTCTGACTTCTGACTTCTGACTTCTGACTTCTGACTTCTGACTTCTGACTTCTGACTTCTTTATTTCATTCATCCTCCGTCAATATTATTACTGCTAACGTGTTTATAAATCTTTTTTTACTATTGCGCAAAATGAGTTAATAACTCATACTTTGTAATTATTTATTCTTATCACTACAATTAAGGGACTAAACATTATGAAAGCTGTCATTCCTGTTGCAGGCCTTGGTACACGTATGTTACCGATGACAAAGGCAATTCCTAAAGAAATGCTACCTCTGGTTGATAAGCCACTTATTCAATACATAGTAAATGAATGTGTTGCTGCGGGTATTAAAGAAGTTGTATTGGTTACTCATAGTTCAAAAAATGCTATAGAAAACCACTTTGATACCAGCTTTGAGCTTGAAGCAACCCTCGAAAAACGTGTAAAACGTACTTTGCTTGAAGAAGTACGATCTATTTGCCCACCCGATGTAACCATTATGCATGTACGCCAAGGCGAGGCTAAAGGATTAGGCCATGCAGTTATGTGTGCAAAACCAATTGTCGGTGATGACGACTTTGTTGTTGTACTGCCAGACGTAATTTTAGATAGCTACACTGCGGATCAAAAAACCGAAAACATTGCTGCTATGATAAAGCGCTTTAATGAAGTTAAAGCAAGCCAAATAATGCTTGAGCCAGTACCGCAAGAGAACGTACATAAATATGGTATTGCTGATATTGGTGGCGTTAAAATTAAAGCGGGCGAAAGTGCGCCAATCAAGACTATGGTCGAAAAACCAAAAGCTGAAGAAGCACCATCTAACTTAGCTGTTGTTGGCCGTTATGTGTTATCAAAAGCGATTTGGCCATTACTTGCGAAAACACCTTCGGGTGCAGGTGGTGAAATTCAGCTTACCGATGCTATCGATGAACTAATGAAGCACGAAATTGTAGAAGCTTTCCACATGAGTGGTCGTGCCCATGATTGCGGTGATAAACTTGGTTACTTAAAAGCGATTGTAGAATACAGCATGCGCGATGAAAATCTTGGTGCTGAATTTACTGACTTCGTGTCGCAAATGGTAGCCCCTTCAGAAAGACATCTGAAGGCAGTCTAGTTTAAAGGGCTATTGAGCAGATTAATTAAAAATTAATTAAGGGCCAGAGAATATATATTCTCTGGCCCTTAATTTTGCTGCGTATCATAAAAAATTATAAGAGATTGAAGTTCTATGACCATTTTAGTCACCGGCGGAGCCGGATACATCGGTTCTCACACCGTATTAGAGTTATTACAACAAGGTACTGACGTTGTTGTACTCGATAACTTAAGCAATTCATCAAATGAGTCATTGGCTCGCGTAAAACAAATCACGGGTAAAGACGTCACGTTTTATCAAGGTGATATTTTAGATAGAGCCTGCTTAGACAAAATCTTCAGTGAACATACTATTGATAGTGTTATTCACTTCGCAGGTTTAAAAGCGGTTGGTGAATCGGTTGTAAAACCTATCGAGTATTATCAAAACAACGTACAAGGTACACTGACTCTGGTTGATGCTATGCGTGATGCTGGCGTATTTAAGTTAGTATTTAGCTCATCAGCAACGGTATACGGTGACCCAGCAAGCCTGCCAATTCGTGAAGATTTCCCAGTTGGCGGTACAACTAACCCATATGGCACATCAAAGCTTATGGTTGAAATGATGCTGCAAGATATCGCGAAATCAGATGAACGCTTTGCCTTTGTTATCTTACGTTACTTTAACCCTGTCGGCGCTCATGAATCTGGCCTTATCGGTGAAGACCCAAACGGTATTCCTAACAACTTATTACCTTATATTTCGCAAGTCGCTGTGGGTAAGCTAGAAAAGCTAGGTATATTTGGTGATGACTACGATACTGTAGACGGTACAGGTGTTCGTGACTATATCCATGTCGTCGATTTAGCATTAGGTCATTTAAAAGCACTTACCCGAATTGCAAGTGATACAGGTGCGCACGTATTTAACCTTGGCACAGGTAATGGTTATTCAGTACTGCAAATGGTTACCGCTTTTGAGAATGCCAGCGGCCAAGCCGTACCATACCAAATTTCGCCGCGTCGAGCGGGCGATATTGCAGCTTGCTACGCAGCTCCAGAAAAAGCGTTAAAAGAGCTTGGCTGGCAAGCTGAGCGTGGTATCGATGAGATGATGCAAGATACATGGCGCTGGCAAAGCAATAACCCGAACGGTTATGAAGGTAAGTGATTACAAGAAATAGATAGAATAATATCTAAATTGTAACGTCGGTGTTATATTTATGATTCATAGGGATTCTGTAATTTAAACGTGGAAAAAAGTATGTCCAAATTGTGTTTAATCCTTGGTGGAGCCATCACTCTTAGTTCTCCATTAGCTTTAGCTAATAGCGTTCATTCTCAGCAGTCTTTTGTTGGGTACACTGGTTTAATTAACACACCAAATGCGAGTGTTTTAGATAAAGGAAGTGTCAGTTTTGGTTTCACAAATCAACTAGAAAAAAGCAAAATTACTGAAGATGGTCATACATTTATTATTGCAGCTGGACTTTTTGATGGTCTTGAAGTTAATGGTATGATTGTCAGTGATACTATGCATGACAATTTCTTTGAGGTTGGTTTTGGGAAGCAAATAAGAGATTTATCTTTTAATGCGAAGTATCAAATACCATATATTCCTGAAGATTGGTTTGATTTAGCTGTAGGCGCAAGAGATATTGGTGGTGATGTTAATTTCTATAAGACATATTATGCTGTTGCATCAAAAGAGTTATGGAATTTTAAATTCTCAGCAGGTATTGCTAAAAGTGATCGTTTCTATGGCCAGATGGATGGTGTGTTTGGGGGCGTTGAGTACCAAGTATTCGACTGGTTTAGTTTACAAGCAGAGCATGATGCAGAGGCATTTAATGCGGGTGCTAAAGTGACTATTCCTAAAAAGTGGCTTTATGATATCGGCGAGCTAACCTTTACCAGCCGTTTTTATAGTAATACTGATTACTCTAAAGAAGATACCTATTGGGGTGTTAACTTTAGTATGCCGCTTTCGAGTGAAGATAAACAGAATTATCAAAAAGTTGAAGCAGCCCCTTATGTAGCACCGGTATCAACTCAACCAATAGCTAAAATAGATGATCATGGTTTAGGCTTTATTCAAACTGCCATAGCACCAGAATTGGCTGAACAACCAAAGGCCCTTACAGTAGTAAATGTAAAACAAGCTCCAACACAAAATACGCAAAAACTAGCCACCTCAAGTTTAAATAGCCAAGTAATCGAATTAAAAGAAGCGCTGATTAACGATGGCTTCGAGAATGTAGTGGTTGGCTACAACCTGAATACTGTATTCGTAAACTTTGAAAACTCGGTATTTAACCGTAACGATATTGATGCCATTGGTGTAGTCCTTGGCCGTATTGCCGAAAATGTGACTGATGAAAGCACGCACTTTAATGTACAGCTTTCTAAAACAGATATCCCTTTAATTGCAATTCAGGGCAAGGTTGATAACTACCGCTTATTCATTGAAAAAGGCGTAAGCCCTGATTTAAATGTACAGCAAGGGAAAGCGAGTATTCCTGAAGGTGTTGTATGGGCCGGTAAAGCAGAGGCAAGCCCTTACTTTAAACCACGCTTAACACTCAGCCCAGCTACATCTACCACATATGCAACCGATCTTGGAGTTTTTGATTACTCCTTAGGATTACGAGCCGAGCTCGATGTGCCGCTGTGGCAAGGTGGTGGCATAAAAGTAACTGGCCAAACTATTATAGACGAAAGTAGTGACTTTGAAGATAACGGTGTATTTGATAATTACAGCCTAGATGAAGGCGTTGTTAATGCTGTGCTGCACCAAACCTTTGCGCTACCATACGGCTTTTATAACCAAACGCAAATTGGCTTTTTTAAAGACTACTTTGATTATAAAGCTATTATTAACGAGACCGCTTGGTTAAGCCCTGAAGGCCGCCATGTTGTTAGTGCTAAAATTGCCTACTTTGATTATGCAGATTACCGCGCATCACGTGAGTACGAAACACTTACATACCAGTACAACTGGGTTGAGCAAGATATTACCTTGCATGCTACTGCAGGTAGCTATTTTTATGGCGATAGTGGTTATCAGTTAGAGAGCCGTTTTTGGTTTGGTGATAGTTACATAGCTGTGTTTTATGAAAATACTGACGCGCAAAAAGCCGGTGTAGCAATTAATATACCGCTTACACCGCGAAAAGACATGAAAGTAACACCATTTGGTCAGTTAAAAGGCCGTGATAATTGGCGAATTGGCTTAAGTACACAAATTGGTGAAAGAAACGTGCTTGTATTCAACCAAGCATATGCTCCTTCGTCACAAATCACCTTGGACAAAACAATGTATAAACGCGGTCGCTTAACTTCGAGCTATATTTATAGCAACCTAGCGCGAATGAAAGAAGCGTATGAGAGTTATAAATAGTAGCGACTCGCAGTAGCGAGGGGCGAGAAACGAGTCAAACATAAGAAGTCAGATATAAGAGGTTAGTGGTTAGAGCCACTAACTTCTATTATCAAACTGTTGTCTTAGACCCGTTAACATGGCCCCTAACTCTTTGGTTTCTGATATCCAATACAATGCTTTTTCACGTTCTAAGTAGCCTATCTCCAGGCCTATATAGATTTGTGTTCTTGTTTCTGCAAGCGAAGATCTCGCGATATCTATAAACCGACTTTTCTCTTTGTAACTTTCACGGCTTACTCCTTCAGCTATGTTACTAGGCACTGATAAGCCTGAGCGGGTTAACTGATCTCTAAAACCGAAGTCTTTTAATTCATTTGTTGATTTGTAAATTTCAGCACTTAATCGTGCAGACCGTTTCCATACATCTAGATTTTCAAAGTTCATAACTAACTCCTTGTTTGACTAACCACTAACCACTAACCACTAACCACTAACCACTAACCACTAACTTCTACTTTTGTCCCGTAGCCTAACTCTGCTTTTAGCTTTTCTGCTAGTGCTTGTTTGGCTTGCTCATCGCCGTGGACGATTTTGATTAAACTTGGCTTTTTGCGCATGCCGGTGACAAATCTGATAAGTCCTTTTTGATCAGCGTGGGCGCTGTAGCCGCTGATGGTATGAATTTGCGCTTTAACCATTACTTTTTGATTATCGATAACTACATAGCCGCCGCGTGGGCCGTACTTTTGAATATCTCGGCCTAAGGTTCCTTGCCCTTGGTAGCCTACAAAAATGACATCGGTTGTTTTGTCGGGTAAAAACCGTTCTAGGTAATTAACAATTCTGCCGCCATTACACATACCGCTGGCAGCAATGATTATTGCAGGCTGCTGTTTTGAGGCTAAAAAGTTAATCAGGGCAAGGTGTTCTTGGTGGCTATCAATGGTGTGTAGCTGCTTAAAGTCGAGCGGGTGGCGGCCTTGTTTTACGCGTTTTTTTGCTTCGTTATCCCACAGCGCTTTAAAGTGTAGATACTCATTTGTGAAGTTGGCTGCCATTGGCGAATCTACAATAATTTGCAGTTTATGCCACATAGAACGTTTGCTTGCAGAGTGAATTAGCTGTTCAAACTCATAGAGTAGCTCTTGAGTTCGGCCAATACTAAAAGCGGGTATGAGTACCACGCCATTATCACTTACGGCACGTTCTATAACCTTTTTAAGTACGGTTACGCGCTCTTTACGACCTTGATGGTTTTTATCACCATAGGTCGACTCAATAACTAATGTATCGGCGCGGTAAGGCGGTTTTGGCGTTGGTAATAATGGCGTGTAAGGTGCACCTAAATCACCTGAAAATACCACTCTATGCGAGTTTGGTTTTTTGCCTAGCTCAATTTCAATATAGGCTGAGCCTAAAATGTGCCCGGCGCGTTGCAGGCGAATTTTATATAAGGGTTTTTGATTGCTTGAGGCTACTTTTTCGGGGCTAAAGCCCACTCCTACGGGAATAGAGTACCATGTGTTGAAATCGAGAGAGACAATCTGTTGTTTTAGTAACTTTAAGCAAGTGCGGATTATTGCTTCATCGCGAGTTACACCCACTTTTAAAGCATCTTCAATCACCATAGGCAGTAGCTTTGCTGTGGCAACCGAGGTGAAAATAGGCCCTTTAAAACCAGCTGCAAGTAGATAGGGTATGCGACCAACATGGTCGATATGGCAGTGCGTGACAATCAGCGCTTTTACCGTTGATATATCAAACTCAATTGCTAGGTCTTGTTTGCTGTCTTCCCCCTGAAATAGACCACAATCAACAAGTACAGAATTTGCATCATCAATAAATAGCTGGTGGCAAGACCCTGTTACGCCTTTCACCGCTCCGTGGTGTTTTATATGCATAATAATCTCCTGATTTTAAGGCTAGATATTACATTAGATATCAGAAGTCAGATTTTTTAGTAATTAGATTTTAGAAGTTAGATATCAGTTGATCGAGAGGGTGGTGTTATTTTTTGTGCAATTAAACAAAGAACTTGCTACACATGAAATGTATTTTACTTTGCTCTAACCTCTAACCTCTAACCTCTAACCTCTAACCTCTAACCTCTAACCTCTAACCTCTAACCTCTATATTTTTACCCCTTATTTATCTCTAAAATCGCTTTAAGGGTATGTTCTTTTTCAAGAATGTCGCGATATAAAGCAAACTGGTTGCGGGCGCGTTCTAGGTTGTGGTTTGCATGTTTGGTGGCAAAGTAGTTATCGCCATCAATAAAGTCTGTTAAAAAGCGCAGGCCAATCATAAAGGTCATAACTTTGGTGCCTAGCCAGAAACTTTCTTTTTCGGCATCGGTGATCACATCTTGCAGTGGTTCAACATAGCCTTTAACTATGGCGGCGAAGATTTCTTCACGAACACGTACATTACTTAGGTTGGTTGAATCTTCTTGCTCAGGAGAGCAGAAGGTACGCACCATATCGCCAAAATCAAATAACCAATAACCAGGCATACAGGTATCGAGATCAATAACTGCCTTTGCATCATCAGATTGCGTGCAAAAAAGCATGTTGTTGATTTTTGTGTCGTTATGACAAGGTCTTAAAGGAATGTTTCCTTCAAGTTGTTTTAGTTCTTCAACAAGTGATTGCTGAGCTAAACAAAAATCGATGTCGTCTTGGCAAAGTGCCACACGGTTTACAGAGTCTTTTTCGAGAACTTTTTTGAAAGCATCAAAGCGCATCGCTAAGTTATGAAAATCTGGGATCACATGATGCAGCTGATCAGCCTGAAAATCTTGTAGTGCTAGCGCGAATTGGCCAAATGCATTGGCTGCAGTTTGTGCTTGCGAGATAGTTGCTACAACATCTTCACTATAACTGCCGCCAATAAATTCGAGTGCACGCCAAACACCTTGATCGCATTCAACTAAAAAGTCATTTTCGATAGTTGGAACATGACGAATAATTTCGAGGCTGTATTCACCATTGTTGTGTTTTTCACTTAGGTGCTGCTCAATGAGCCGTGCATTTTCAACAAGATGCTTAGGATTAGGGAACACATCGGTATTTAACTTTTGCACAACCAAGGCGTTTTCTTCTGATTTAAGTAACATGGTTGTGTTGATGTGGCCATTGCCAATAGGCTTTAGCGTTACGTTATCTGTGCTTAAGCCAAAGTGCTCAGAAAGATAAGTTGCAACAGGGTTCGACTTCATTAATTTTCCATTACTTATTTTTTGCAAGAAGAGGCGAGGGTTTAATCGTTTAGCTTACGACGTAACTGACATAAAGTGTGTGCTATTGCATCCAGTTCAGCTTTGTAGGTTACGCCATACCATGGCTCTTGTGCAGTATAAACGGTTACAGCTTGGCGGTTATCTTTAATCGCGAATTGTATCTCATTTGGTAAATAATACTCTTTCGTGACACCGTTGTCAGTATTTTCTAAAAACTCAATAAAGCCTGTTTCTAAGTCATTAAATAAACTGGGCGTTATTCCCCAAAAGCTCATAGAACCTAGGGCATCATCGGCAATTTGTAATCTCTCACCATGTGGATTGTTGCCTTTTAAAACATTATTTTCGAGTTTAATATCTAGGTACTCGACTACATCAGTTAAATGCTGGTGGCTATCAACAGAGCATACACCGCGGTTTACACCACCTTCTTCGGAGAGTGTATCTATAATCGGATAACCTACCATCGCCCAATTGCTATACTGTTTGAAGTGTTCGCTAATAATGGCAAAAGAAGACTCACCGTAATAATCATCGGCTGTAATGACAATAGCAGGGTTATTCACATAAGGTTTTGCGCAAAGTAACGCATGACCTGTGCCCCATGGCTTTTGGCGTTCAGCAGCTAAGTGCTCATAACCATGTGGCAGCGCGTTAATTTGTTGCTCAACTAAGATTACTTCGAGCGACTTAGGCAGGCGCGGTAAAATCGTCGCTTCAAATTCAGCACGAATGTTTTTATTAATGATGATCACCACCTGGCTCACACCTGCTTTAACCGCATCCTGAATACTAAGTTCCATGATGGTACAGCCTAGCCCCGGAATTTCGGCAATTTGTTTGTTTCCGCCAAAGCGGCTACCCAGCCCGCCAGCCAATACGATTAAAGTAAGAGAGTGTTGAGTCATCGCGCAAATTAAATGAAAAACAAAGGAAAAGTGTACCAGAAACACTCACGGTGGAGGAAGAGAAGCTTAAAGCTATAAGTCATAAGTTTTGAGCCGTTCGGTGTTGTTTGCGGGCTCTTTAATGATTTTCCGGTTTGGTGTTGAATGTTAGACGCGCCAAGCAAGCGTGACGCCTACGTTTGATGTAGGCGTGAAATTTATTTCGCGCGATGGTTTATAATAGAGATTAGATATCAGAAGTCGGATTTTTAGTCGTTAGAATTCAGAAGTTAGATATCAGTTGATCGAGAGGGTGGTTTTATTTTTGTGCAATTAAACAAAGAACTTGCTACACATGAAATGTATTTTACTTTTTTAACCACTAACCACTAACCACTAACCACTAACCACTAACCACTAACCACTAACCACTAACCACTAACCACTAACCACTAACCACTAACCACTAACCACTAACCACTAACCACAGTTTTCGAACCTAATAGCTTCATATTTACGTAGGTGGTATATTCTCTGTGTGGTGTTTAACCCTTTTAGGTAGACGATTAATGGCAAAAGATAGATACGCGCCAAAAGCACTTGGCGATATTATGGCGGGCTTGAGTGGTCGCTTAGCATCTTATGCTGGTAAAACCCAAGGCTTGTCTTCTCAACAAAGCATTCTTGATGACTTTTTAGGTGAAACGCTTTCAAAAAAATGCCGGGTAAGTAACTACCGTGATGGTACTTTGATGATAGAAGCGGTTTCTGCACCGATTGCACTGCGTTTAAATTACTTAAAAATGGATATGCTTTCGCATTTTCGTGCCGCTGGCATGGTAGAGCTTGGGCAAATTAAAATTACCGCAAACCCACAAGCAACTCAGCGCTTATCGGCAACTAATAAACCAGAGCAAAAGCCTGTTTCGAAACGCCAAATGAGCGAACAAACTGCTGATTACCTCAGCGCCATCGCCGCAGATGCACCCCCATCGTTAAAAGCCAAGTTAGAGCGTTTAGCACAACATGGGCGGAAAAAGTAAATAAAGCCATCAGCTTTCAGCTTTGCGGTGTGGTTTGTGGGTATAGCTCGTAGGAGGTACTTTAGTGCCGAAATTTAAGGAGCCGTCAGCTTTGAGCTGAACGGTGCTGTTTGTAGGTTTTTTAATGATTTTCTGGCTTGGTGCTAAGTGCAAGACGCGCCAAGCAAGCGTGACGCCTACGTTTGATGTAGGCGTGAAATTTATTTCGCGCGATGGTTTTATAATAGAGATTAGATATCATAAGTCAGATTTTTTAGTAGTTAGAATTCAGAAGTTAGATATCAGTTGATCGAGAGGGTGGTTTTATTTTTTGTGTAATTAAACAAAGAACTTGCTACGAATGAAATGTATTTTACTTTGTTCTAACCACTAACCACTAACCACTAACCACTAACCACTAACCACTAACCACTAACCACTAACCACTAACCACTAACCACTAACCACTAACCACTAACCACTAACCACTAACCACTAACCACTAACCTGCTTTTTTCTCCCCTGATCTTGATTTTATTTCGATTGTCGCCATATCTACTCAGTAGTTTAATTTTCGTGATTTTTGCGGGGTTAAACTAAAGTTTACGGCTGATTTTTAAATTTTCTTGCTGAAAATCCATATCTTCACACACAGAAGGTTTGATGTTGCGCAGACTCTGGTATGATAGCGCACGAAATAAGCGGTGTTTTGAACAGCGTACTGATAAATTGTTAATTAATATGCCCTACATCATGAGCATAAGCGCATATTAATTATCAATTGAAGAAAGTGGGTTAGCTAATGACTAGCTAACAAAGAATATATTGTAACGGTTTTATCATGATATCTAATTTATTTACCAAGATTTTTGGTAGTCGCAATGACCGCACTATTAAAAACCTAAGAAAGACGGTCGCACTGATCAATGCGCTTGAAACGCAATTAGAAGCGCTTTCTGATGAAGATCTAAAAGCAAAAACAGCAGAATTTAGAGAGCGTTACGATAACGGACAAAGCCTAGATGACATTTTACCAGAAGCATTTGCTGTGGTACGTGAAGCATCTAAGCGTGTAAACGGCATGCGTCACTTCGACGTACAGCTACTAGGTGGTATGGTTTTACATCAAGGTCGCATTGCAGAAATGCGTACCGGTGAAGGTAAAACACTAACAGCAACATTACCTGCATACCTTCGTGGTTTAACAGGTAAGGGTGTTCACGTAATTACCGTGAATGACTACCTTGCAAAACGTGACGCCGAAACTAACCGCCCATTATTTGAATTCTTAGGCCTAACAGTTGGCTGTAACGTACCTGGCATGATGCCGCAGCAAAAGAAAATCGCTTACGCTGCTGATATTACTTACGGTACTAATAACGAATTTGGCTTTGATTATCTTCGCGATAACATGGCATTTAGCATTGAAGAACGTGTACAACGCCCACTTTACTACTCAGTCGTGGATGAGGTGGATTCAATCCTAATCGATGAAGCGCGTACGCCGCTAATTATCTCAGGCCCAGCTGAAGACAGCTCTGAGCTTTACATCGAAATCAATAAAATTGTGCCAGAACTTGAGCTACAAGAAAAAGAAGATGAAGAAGGCGTTGAAGGTGACGGCGACTTCACTATCGATGAAAAATCTAAGCAAGTTCACTTAACTGAACGTGGCCAAATTAAAGTAGAAGAACTATTGATTGAGCGTGGCTTAATTCAAGAAGGTGATTCACTTTACTCAGCTTCAAGCATCACATTATTAAGCCATGTGTATGCGGCACTTCGTGCTCACAAGCTTTATCAAAAAGACGTTGATTACGTTGTTAAAGAAAACGAAGTTATCATCGTTGATGAGCACACTGGTCGTACAATGGAAGGTCGTCGTTGGTCAGAAGGTTTACACCAAGCTGTTGAAGCAAAAGAAGGTGTACGCATTCAAAACGAAAACCAAACATTGGCATCAATCACATTCCAAAACTACTTCCGTTTATACGAAACACTAGCGGGTATGACAGGTACAGCAGACACAGAAGCGTTTGAGTTCCAGTCTATCTATGGTCTAGACACAGTAGTAATGCCAACTAACAAGCCGATGATCCGTGATGATCGTGCTGACCTTGTGTACTTAACTCAAGAAGAAAAGTACGAAGCAATTCTTGCTGATATCAAAGATTGTCAAGAACGTGGTCAACCGGTACTTGTGGGTACTATTTCTATCGAAAGTTCTGAGTACTTATCGCAGTTCTTACGTAAAGAAAAAATCAAGCACAACGTACTAAATGCTAAGTTCCACGCGCAAGAAGCAGACATCGTTGCCGATGCAGGTTTACCTGGCACAGTAACCATTGCGACTAACATGGCCGGTCGTGGTACCGATATCGTGTTAGGTGGTAACTGGCATAGCGAAGTTGAGAAACTAGAAAACCCAACTGATGAACAAATCAAAGCGATTAAAGATGAGTGGCAAAAACGCCACGATGCAGTAATCGAAGCGGGTGGTTTACACATCATTGGTACTGAGCGTCACGAATCTCGTCGTATCGATAACCAGCTACGTGGTCGTTCTGGTCGTCAAGGTGATGCCGGTTCAAGCCGATTCTACTTATCAATGGACGACGCGCTAATGCGTATCTTCGCTGGTGAGCGCATGACTAACATGATGCGTAAACTAGGTATGCAACGCGGCGAAGCGATTGAGCACCCTTGGGTTAACCGCGCAATCGAAAACGCACAACGTAAAGTTGAAGCACGTAACTTCGACGTTCGTAAACAATTACTTGAGTACGATGATGTAGCAAACGACCAACGTCGTGTAGTTTACTCACAACGTAACGAGCTTCTTGAAGAAGGCGATATTTCAGAAACTATCACTGCCATTCGCGGCGATGTATTAAACGGTACAATTGATCAATACATTGCACCGCAAAGCTTAGCTGAAATGTGGGATATCCCAGGCCTTGAAGAGCGCTTAAAGCAAGATTTCTTAATCGAGCTGCCAATTTCACAATGGTTAGCTGACGATAACAAACTATACGAAGAGAAACTTCGTGAGCGTATCGAAGAAGCGGTTGAGCAAGCATACAAGCAAAAAGAAGAGATGGTAGGCGAGTCTGTACTACGTCAATTCGAAAAAGCGATTATGCTACAAAGCCTAGACCAACATTGGAAAGATCACTTGGCTGCGATGGACCACCTTCGTCAAGGTATCCACTTACGTGGTTACGCACAGAAGAATCCTAAGCAAGAGTACAAGCGTGAATCATTCGAACTATTCTCTGAAATGCTTGAGAACTTAAAAATCGACGTTGTGGGTATTTTAAGTAAAGTACAAGTTCGCGCTGAAGAAGATGTTGAGAAAGTTGAAGAGCAACATCGCCGTAGCGAAAATGCACCGCGTGAATACCAACACGAAGAAGCTGAGCACATTGGTGGCGAATTACCTCAAGGTGCTGTAGTAACTCAACGTGCAGAGCCAAAAGTCGGCCGTAACGAGCCGTGCCCTTGTGGTTCAGGTAATAAATTTAAGCAGTGTTGCGGTAAATTAAAATAACCAAAACACGGTGATAAAAAGCGACGCTTGCGTCGCTTTTTTTATGAATAAGGAAACAACAAATGACTAAAAAAGTAGTGCATGTTGCAGTCGGTGTTATTTATAAAGATCAGCAATTATTTATCTGTAAGCGACCAGACGACAAACACCAAGGTGGCTTATGGGAATTCCCAGGCGGTAAAGTAGAGCAGGGCGAAAGCGTGTTTGCTGCGCTACAGCGCGAGTTATTAGAAGAAGTAAACCTCACTGTAAATGGCAGTGAAGAGCTAATGGTTATTGAACATGACTACGGCGATAAATGCGTACGCTTAGATGTGCACATTGTTGATGATTTCACTGGCACAGCCCATGGCGCAGAAGGCCAACAAGGTAAATGGGTCTCACTAAGTGAGCTTGATGATTACAGCTTCCCAGCCGCTAATGTTGATATTATCGAAAAGATAAAGCAGCGGTTTGAGCTGTAACAGTCGTTCCTAGGTTTGATGTAGGCGTGAAATTTATTTCGCGCGGTGGTCATATAATAGAGGTTAGTTTTTAGTAGTTAGATTTCAGAAGTCAGATCAGATCGAGAGGGTGGTTTTATTTTTTGTGTAATTAAACAAAGAACTTGCTACACATGAATTGTATTTTACTTTGTTCTAACCACTAACCACTAACCACTAACCACTAACCACTAACCACTAACCACTAACCACTAACCACTAACCACTAACCACTAACCACTAACCACTAACCACTAACCACTAACCACTAACCACTAACCACTAACCACTAACCACTAACCACTAACCACTAACCACTAACCACTAACCACTAACCACTAACCACTAACCACTAACCACTAACCACTAACCACTAACCACTAACCACTAACCACTAACCACTAACCACTAACCACTAACCACTAACCACTAACCACTAACCACTAACCACTAACCACTAACCACTAACCACTTAATCTCTCCCTCCCATCGCTCAAAAATGCGACTCATCTTGTTTTGATAAGAATTGTTACATATTCGGTTTTATTGTTTTGCTCGAGAGGTTTATTATGGAGAAAGCGAAAAACTAATGATTAATTAGGTTTGCTAGTTTTTCGATAAATACATCAAAAAATAATTAGTACGGGACTCCCATGAAAAAAGTAACACTTACCGCGGCAAGTATTGCACTAGCCCTCGGTCTTGTTGGTTGTGGTGAAAAAGAACAAGAAACTAAAGCACCAGCAACTGCGGCCGTAACTGAAGCAAAAGCACCTTTAAATTCAGGTATTGAACTGGCGAACATGGACAAATCTGTTCGCGCACAAGATGACTTTTACTATCACGTAAACGGCGAATGGTTAGAGAAAACAGAAATTCCTGGTGATAAATCAAACTACGGTTCATTCACTCAGCTTTACGATGATTCGCAAAAAGCGATGAAAGAAGTATTAGAAAAAGCAGCGGCAAACACTAATGTTAAGCCGGGTTCTGATGAAGCTAAATTAGCTGCATTTTACAACAGCTACATGGACGAAGCAGGTCGTGAAGCGGCAGGTATCAAGCCATTATCACCAGTACTAGATAGTGTTGATGCAGTTAAAAACAAGTCTGATTTAGTTGCTTTAATGGCTGAACTTCGCATTAAAGGCGGTAGCCTACCGTTTGGTTGGTACGTAAACAACGACGCGAAAAACTCTAGCGAAAACGCGATGTATGTTTACCAGTCTGGTTTAGGTTTACCAGATCGTGATTACTACCTAAAAGATGAAGAGAAATTCACAAAAATCCGTGAAGCTTACCAAGCATACGTAACAGCTATCTTAAGCAAAGCGGGTGTAGCTGATGCTGAAGCCGCAGCTAAAGATATCATTGCACTTGAAACAAGCATTGCCGATGCGCAGTGGAGCCGTGTAGAAAGCCGTGATGCAACTAAATCTTACAACAAGATGAGTGTTGCTGATGCTAACAAACTAACAGGTGAGTTCGACTTTGCAGCTTACCTTGATGCATCAGGTATCAAAACTGAAGATGTAATTATCCGCCAACCTAGCTACCTAGAAAAATTTGCGGGTATCTACAGCGATACAGATTTAGCAACTTGGCAGAACTACCTTAAGTTCCACTTTGTTAGCAACTACGCTGCATTATTAAATAAAGAGCTAGTCGACCTTAACTTTGACTTCTACAGCACAACACTTCGCGGTGTAACAGAGCAATCACCTCTTTGGAAAAAAGCGGTTGATGCATCGAACGGTGTATTAGGTGAAATGCTAGGTAAAGTATACGTTAAAGACAACTTCCCACCTGAAGCGAAAGCGCGTATGGAAGAGTTAGTTGATAACGTAATCAAAGGTTATGCAGTTGCGATTGAAAACCTTGAGTGGATGAGCCCAGAAACAAAAATCGTCGCGAAAGCGAAACTTGATAAGTTCACGCCAAAAATCGGTTACCCAGATAAATGGAAAGACTATTCTGCACTTGAAGTTAAAGGTGACGACTTAGTAGGTAACTACATTCGCCACAGCGAGTGGGAATATGCAGATATGACTGCAAAACTAGGTAAGCCAGTTGACCGTTCTGAGTGGCACATGACACCACAAACAGTTAATGCTTACTACAACCCTGTAAACAACGAAATCGTATTCCCAGCGGCTATCTTACAACCGCCATTCTTCAACCTAGAAGCTGATGATGCTGTTAACTACGGTGCAATCGGTGCGGTAATCGGTCACGAATTAGGTCACGGCTTTGATGACCAAGGTGCGAAGTACGATGGTGACGGTAACTTACGTAACTGGTGGAGCGACTCAGACCTTAAACAGTTTGAAGAGCGCACGGGTCAGTTAGTTGCTCAGTATAACGAGTACAAACCATTTGAAGATGCAACGGTAAATGGTCAGCTTACATTAGGTGAAAACATTGGTGACTTAGGCGGCTTAACTGTTGCTTATACTGCTTATCAATTATCACTTGGTGATGAAAAAGCGCCTATCATTGATGGCTACACAGGTGATCAGCGTTTCTTCATGGGTTGGTCGCAAATTTGGCGTCGTAAATACCGTGACGAAGAGTTACGTAACCGCCTAATGACAGACCCTCATTCTCCAAGCCACTACCGTGTAATCGGTATTCTTTCAAACATGCCAGAATTCTATCAGGCGTTTGATGTGAAAGAAGGCGACAAAATGTATATCAAACCAGAAGATCGCGTAAAAATCTGGTAATTGATTATCGATTTAAAAAAGGCTCTGAGTGAACGCTCAGAGCCTTTTTTGTTTTAGGAGCTGTCAGCTTTCAGCCGACATTTGATGTAGGCGTGAAATTTATTTCGCGCGAAGAAATTAAACCATAATCGCATCTTTAAGATACTGGAATAACTCTTTGTAAGCTTTGGCAGGCTTTTCTGCTTGCACTTCTTTTGCGGCGCTACGCACTAATTGGCGCATTTTTTGGCGTTCAAGAGAAGGGTATTGATCAATTGTTGAATTGATCAGGTCGTCACCTTGTTTGATCAAATCATCACGAAGCATTTCAATCTTGTTCAACAAAACATCCGCTTGGTTGTTTTTGTTAAGCATGATGTCGATCATCGCTTGAATTTCATCAACGTTCTCTGTGGTACGTAATACTTTTGCGATGTAGTTTAGGTTACGACGATATGCATCGCTTTTGTCACTCACCTTATCAGAAACAACAAGGGCTTCTTTTAAATCGTGATTGAGTGGTAAACGATCGCGTTGCTTTTTCGGCATTTTCGCGATTTCAGCACCCAGACCATGATATTGCATGGCTTCACGTTTTAATTCGCTTTTTGATACGTAAATAATTTCTTCTTCGATAAGTGGCTTTTTCTTCTTCGCCATAAGGATGCTCATTCAGTAAACTTAACTATTCACTATTATACGTCATTTAGTTAATGATTAATATTAGCTGATGCAGGTCTCGCAGTGTGTTAGCATTCGTTACACTATAAAAAATATCAGAACCTAGGACACACAAGATGAAAGATCCTATTTATCAACACATTTCTGAAGTGAAAGACGCAGTAAGCGAAGTGCTTGAGCATGCAAAAAAGCTCGGTGCAACAGCAGCAGAAGCGGCGATGTCGAGCACATCAGGTTTGTCTGTCAGCACGCGTATGGGTGAAGTTGAAACAATAGAGTTTAACCAGGACGGTGGCTTAGGTATCAGTGTTTATGTGGGTAATAACAAAGGTTCTGCTTCAACGGCAGACCTAAACCCTAAAACATTACGTACAGTGGTCGAAAAAGCCATTGATATTGCTAAGTTCACTTCTGACGACCCATTTAACGGTATCGCTGATAAAGAGTTGCTTGAGTTTGCACCGCTTGATTTAGATTTATACCACCCGTGGGAAGTAAGCCCAGAGCAAGGTATTGAGCTTTGTCATCAAGCAGAGCAGGCGGCATTAAACGCTGATGAGCGTATTGTAAACTCAGACGGTGCGAGTTTTTCTTCTCACCAAGGTCTACGTGTTTATGGTAACAGCCATGGCATGATTGCAGGTTACCCACGTACCCGTCATAGCATTAGCACTATGGTGATAGGTAAAGATGGCGAGCAAATGCAGCGCGATTCAGCCTATACCGTAGCGCGCCATAAAGATGATTTAAATGACGCTGCAAAAGTGGGTCTCGAAGCTGCAACAGAAACCTTGGCTAAGCTTAATAGCCAAAAGCTAGGTACTATGAAAGTGCCTGTAATCTTTAGAGCAGATATTGCTAACTCATTGTTTGGCCATTTAGTGTCGGCGATTGGTGGTGGTGCACTTTATCGTAAATCGAGCTTCTTGCTTGATAGCTTAGGGACTAAAGTCTTTAGCGATTGCGTGAATATCTCTGAGCGCCCGCATTTATTAAGAGGTTTAGCGTCTTCGCCGTTTGATGCTGAAGGTTTAAAAACGGTAGACCGTGAAATTATTCAAGGTGGTGAGCTGCAAACTTATCTATTAGCTAGCTACGCGGCACGCAAACTATCGATGACACCAACGGGTCATGCTGGTGGTATTCATAACTGGCTAGTTGAACAAACCCATGCCGATTTAAAAGCGCTATTAAAAACCATGGGCACAGGTTTATTAGTAACTGAGCTGATGGGCCAAGGTGTGAACACCGTAACTGGTGATTACTCACGTGGTGCAGCTGGCTTCTGGGTTGAAAATGGTGAAATCCAATACCCAGTCAGTGAAATCACGATTGCTGGTAACTTAAAAGACATGTTCAAGGCAGTTGTCGGCTTAGGTGGCGACATCGAGCGTCGCGGTGGTATTCAAACTGGCTCTGTATTGATTGAACAAATGCAGGTTGCTGGTAGTTGATTCATCAATAACTACTCAATTTTTAAAGCCTCACGTTTGTGGGGCTTTTTTATTTGAAAAAACGCTTTACCTAAACTTAACTTGAGGTTTTATCTTGATGGCAGTTTAAAAATAAAAAGGAAAACTACCATGTATTTAGAGCACGTAAACCTTGTTGTTAGTAATATTGATGCCATGCTGCACTTTTATAAAGCCGCATTCCCGCACTGGCGTGTGCGTAGCCAAGGTGATAGCACATGGTCAGGCAAACCGCGTAAATGGCTGCACTTTGGGGATGATTACCAATACCTTGCATTAAGCGATAACGGTGAAGCTGAAAACCGTGATTTAGCAGGTCACCAAGTGGGCCTGGCTCATTTTGCTTATGTGACAAACGATATTAATGCTGTAGTTGAGCGTCTGGTTTCGGCTGGTTATGAAATTGATAAACACGGCCCAGAAAACCCTTATCGTAAAAATGTATATTTCATCGACCCCGCAGGCTTTGAAGTTGAGTTTGTAGAGTATTTCAGTGATATCCCGAGTGAGAGGAATAATGACTTGTAGCTAGAGCTATCAGCTTTCAGTTTTGAGCCGAGCGGTGTTGTTTGTAGGCCTTTACCAAAGGCCTGCCTCGTAGGAGGTACTTTAGTGCCGAAAATTTAAGGAGCCATCAGCTTTCAGCCGTCAGTTTTGAGCCGAGCGGTGTTGTTTGTAGGTCAGGCATAGGTTGATCAAATGGCGTTGTATATAAGACGCGCCAAGCAAGCGTGACGCCTACGTTTGATGTAGGCGTGAAATTTATTTCGCGCGTTATCTTATTATATTGCGCGATGTAAAACTGCGGCTACGATAACTAGCACCTAGCACCTAGCACCTAGCACCTTTACTGCACCTTATTCATCTCTTTCCAACTGGCTTTTAGGCTGTTGGCAAAGCTGATGAACTTTTCTTTCATGGTGCGTTTTACTTTGATCTCAACTGAGCCTAGCCATACATTACCTTCAATGGTGATGGTTGGGCCTTGGCCTTTATTTAAGGCAACTGATTTGTTTTCTACGCTGCCAATCACACTAAACAGTTTAGATACCACATTGACATGTTCTGGCACGTAGATTTCGTCGCTACCTAAAATACAGTTCACATAAATGGTGACATGCTGATGTTGGAAAATTGCTTCACTAAAGTCGAGTTCGATTGAACCTAAACAGTTTGTGAGGTGAATTTCTTTTGGTACCACCCATTGGCCGCCGCGCTCATTTGAACCCAAAATGCTTCGAAGCTGCAGGCTTTCGTTGTCGCTGCTATGGCTGTAGTGAGGTTTAAATTGCGCATGCTTTTGCGATTTGTAGTCAATATCTGCCTTCAGATCTAAATCAGCAACAAGCTCAACGAGTACTTCGTTGCTGGTGGCCGCCATTGCTTGGTCTAGGCGGCGTTCAAATGCTTCAGCTGAAATAACAGCATGACTGTAGTTATAAATGAGTTGATCAATAACTTCTTCTCTTACTTGATCGATTGGGCGATCTTCAAGTTTAACGGCCATGGTAGTTCCCTGTTGTGATTATCAAAGTGATTTTTCTGTTATTCGTTATGTGCAAAGCTTAGGCCAAAGTTTATTTCTTTATAAATCAGTTTGTTGTGTTTTTAGCTGAATAAGCTACTTCGTTAAATTAACCACAGATTAATAAAATCAGCAACTAAATGGTTATTTTTGCAACATTGTGAACATCTTACCGAGCAGCTTGTAAATCTTTACCGAAATGAATATAAATCACCGCTGAATTGGCATTTAACCTATTGAAAATTAATAATTAAATAGTTGGCATCATAGTCGCATTAGTAAAACTGTCTTTAATCAAAAGGAGAAAGATTATGAACACTTTTAACAAATCTATGATTGCCGCTTTAGTAATTGGTGCAACTAGCATGTCAGCTCAGGCAAGCAGCTGGGAAAATGAAAGTAAAGATGCTTGGATTGATGGTAAGGCAGAAACTGTGCTTCTTATGAACACAAACCTTAACAACTTTGACATCAACACTGATGTAACGAATGGCAAGGTTGTATTAACAGGTAAAGTTGATAGCGAATTAGATAAAGAGCTTGCTGAAGAGCTGGTTCTTAGCCTAGATGGCGTTAGCTCTGTAGATAACAAACTAACGGTTGTTAAAAACATGAAGGCTAAGAAGATGAAAGCGGATAAAGCTGATTCAGCCGAAAGCGATTTAACCGATGCAAAAATCAGTACTGTAATCACAACGCGTTATTTATTTAACTCAGAAGTGGGTGGTACCGATATCGATGTTGATACCGACAACGGTGTAGTAACACTGAAAGGTACTGTTGAGTCTGATGCAGAAAAGCAATTAGCAATCAGCATTGCTGAAAACGCTGAAGATGTTCGCAAAGTAATCGATGAATTAACGATTGTTGCTGAATAACAGCAAGCCTACATAGCCCTGCTTTGGCTGGGCTTCTATTTTTCAAGGAGTGAGTCATGGATTTAATACGTATTATTTTATCGGTTTTAATTCCACCTCTCGGCGTATTTTTACAGGTAGGTTTAGGTGCGCAGTTCTGGATTAATATTCTTTTAACCTTATTAGGGTACATTCCAGGTTTGATTCATGCTGTGTATATCATCGCTAAGCGATAATCACAGCATTAATTAGCAAGGATGGGTAATGGAGCACAGCAAGGAAGGGCTGTAGGAGTAACGGACGATAAACCGCAAGGAGTTTACAGTATGGACAATGTAGCTAAGCACAAAGGACAACAAGGAAGTAACAAGGCGTTATGGAGTAGCGCACAATGGCAACGCTTTATGGATAAAGTGAACGGAAATGACAGCAAGGAATAAGCTTAGGCTGGGAGCCAAACAGGATGAAGCTAGCGTAAGGAGGGGACTATATGGAACAAGTACAAACGCAACCAACACAAGGATTGACCGACAAAGGAGTTGCTTTATGGAACAAGCAACAGTGGCACGAATTTATGGAACACGCGAAAGCGGTTGCGCCACGATTAACAGGGAAGGCTGACGATAAAAACCCGATGTCATCTTCAGGTGACATCGGGTTTTTAACTACTTCAGCAATTTATCTTTATAACTTAAATTGATTAACAGTCTTATTTAAAGACGCAGCTAATTCATTCAAATCACGTGCTTCATCCGCCAATTCATGGGCATGATCCGCAGTGCTATTCACTAAGTGATTAATCGCTGCCAAGCTATTGTTGATATCTTCTGCAACCACAGTCTGCTGTTCTGTCGAAGTCGCAATTTGATGACTTTGATCTTGTACATTTGTCACTGATTGCGCGATATCTTGCAGTGCTTGCAATACAATTTGTGTTTGCTCAACTGAGCCTTCAGCACGTTCTTGACCTTGTTGCATCATGGTTGATGCTTGTTGAGCAATTTGTTGTAAACGGCTGATCATATTGCGAATATCATCAGTAGATTCTTGCGTTCTGCTTGCCAGTGAACGAACTTCGTCGGCAACAACTGCGAAGCCTCGGCCTTGCTCACCTGCACGGGCAGCTTCTATCGCCGCGTTTAGTGCGAGTAAGTTGGTTTGTTCAGCGATTGAGTTGATAACATCAACCACCGCGCCGATATTGCCGCTTTCTTGCTCAAGACCCGCAACGACTTTAGATGCTTCACCGATGTGACTCGCCAGAGCGGTCATTACTGACTGAGCTTGAGTCGAGCGTTTAGTGCCATCTGCAGTAATAGTTTGTACTTCTTCAGCGGCATTATTAGTGTGCTGCGCATTACGCGAGATTTCCATCACTGTAGAAGCCATTTCGGTTACAGCCGCACTCACACTGTCAACTTGTTGCTTTTCTTGCTGAATTTCATCGTTGGTTTTTTGCGAAACAATTTTCAACTGACTCGCAGCTTGGCTTAGTTGCTCAGCCTGCGCGGCAGTATTAAGCATCATCGCGCGCAATTTATCGATGAAGGTGTTCATGTGATGAGCAAGTTGACCCACTTCGTCATGACTCTTAATTTCGATTTTTTGTGTTAAATCGCCATCACCTGATGCGATATCACGCATGATGTAAGTCAGTTTAGTCAGTGGTTTGGTGATCATTTGCGTTGCCCAGAAGATCATCGCAATGATAATCGCGATAATGATGATCACTGAGGTTGTGGTTGTCATCACCGCATCGTTCACTGGTTCATCAATCATACTGGTTGGAATTAAAATACCCACGTACCAATCAAGGTAAGGGGTTTCTAATTCAAGGCGGTTGTATACAACGTAATATTGCTCACCTTTGAAAGTCACAAAGCTACTACCATCTTTTTGGCTTTTCATCGCGCGGTTTAATTCGCTAAAGCCTGAAGTGTCGCTAAATTGCTTTTCGAGGGCATCTAAACCTTCTTTGCCATTCGGACCTTCGTCAGTCACAGACAGCTTGTGGCCAGTGCGTTTAGAAAAGTGCACAACCTTTTGGTTGCCATCAAGTAAGAAACCAAAGCCTTGGCCATTAAAGCGGATTTCTTCAACCATGTCGTTGATATTATTAAGCTGTAAATCAACACCACCAAAGCCAACAAGCTTGTTTTGTTTATAAACAGGCTGTTGTACAACTGCAGAGGCATTACCTGTGGTTAAATCCACAGAAATTGGGCCTACATAGAGTTTGTTGATCTTTAGAGCGTCTTGCCACCAACCACGTTTATAAGCGTAGTAAGGCTGGCCGTTGTAATGACTGGTACGCTCATTTTCTTTGAAATACTCACCTGTTGTTGCAGATGCAAAGAAGGCAGATAAGATGTTGTCATCGTTGCCACTGATTCGTACAAAATCTTGATTAACGCTGTCGTATCCAGGCTGGTTATCAAGGCTTTGGTCACGTTTAGTCCAGTTGTCGAACCAATTCACTAAATGCGGATTTGTCACGAAGGTTTGTACTACTTTACCGTATTTGGCAAAGTAACCTTGCATTGAAAGTCGCTCACTCTGTAAATAGCTGTCGGCTTCGCGTTGAATAGCTTGGCGCGATAAATCAGCAATATGGCTAACAAAAAAACTAGACGCGATGATCAGTAGTACACTTATCGTCCCGCCGATGAGTAGTAATATTTTTTTACGTAAAGAGAGGTTATTTAACATAGGTGCACGTGTTTTTATTATCGGGTAGAGTTACCTATCTAATCATATTTGCACCCAAATCGCTACACTGCAAAGCGATGGTTATTAATAAAATATTACATAATACATAAGGTAAGTTACTAAATGACTGTTAGTGATAACAAAATGGTAGTGTTAGGCGCAGGTTGGCTCGGCCAAGCTCTTTGTATTAAGGCAAAAGAATTAGCATGGCAAGTGCAGGGTACACACCGAAGTAGCGAGCACGAACATGACTTTCAGCGCCAATTTGCGCTTGCAGACGATGTGCTTAAACACGATGTTTCTCTTGAAGGTGCATGGTGGGTGTGTGCAATTCCACCGCGTAGTCGCAGCTCAGAAAGTAATTATTTAGTCACTTTGCAAGCAGGGCTTGAGCTTGCCAAGCAACTAAATTGTAAAGGCTTTATTTTATGTTCTTCGACGGGGGTCTACCCAACTGAGAATGGTCAATACGACGAGAGTACAGTAATTAATTGTCAATCAGCGCGCCAGCAACTGCTATTTGATGCCGAGCAGTTAGTGCTAAGTGCCGGTGGTAAAGTATTGCGTTTAGCGGGCCTTGTTGGGCCTGGGCGCGACCCAGGTAAGTTTGTTGCTGGAAAAGAGCTGTCTAGCTCAAGTCAGCAAGTGGTGAACATGGTACAACAGCAAGATGTGATAGCGGCGATTTTTTCTGTACTTGAAAACTGGTTTAGTGCGAGCAGTATTTATAATGTGGTCAATCCGGCGCATCCAACAAAAGCGGATTACTACCAGCAAAAATGCGCTGAGCAGGGCAATCAGCCTCCGACATTTACGAGCCAAGACGAAGGTGAGCGTATCATTGATGGCTCTGCGATTGAGTCACTGAGTTTTAGTTATCAAATGCCCATTTAGTTATTTTTTAAAAGTAAGGTGACCACCTAGTCGGTATTTACTACCTGGTGAGACTAAGCGTGCAAAGCTTACAATACCTTGCGTTGACCACGTTCGGCGGATCACTTGTAAACAGGGCTCTTCGTTGTACAGGTTGAGCCATTCACACATTTCTTGGTTGGGCATGATCGCTTCGACCGTGTGGCGAGCCTCTGTGAGTGGGGCATTTTGCGATAAGTATTCATGGGGTGTTAGGCTGTGAAAATCTTGTTGTAAGTAATCTTTAGCAAGAGCTGGGTTCACAAAACGTTCCTCAACTTGCAAAGGTTGCTCGTTTTCATTGTGCACAATCACACTTCGATAAACATGGCTGTCGACTTCGACACCCAAAGCAATTGCGATGGGGGCGATTGCGCGAATAGATTCCATCACTAAAATTGTACAACTGTAATCACTGTTTCGTGCCTTAACTTCATCGGCAATGTTTTTGATTTCTAATAATGATGATTGTGATTTGAAGCTGGCAACAAAAGTACCTTGGCCTTGGCTGCGAGTTAAAATACCGGCATCGGTTAATTCACACAGAGCGCGTCTAGCTGTCATACGGCTAACTTGAAATTGGCTGGTGAGTTCGTTTTCAGAAGGGACGCGGTCGTTTTCTTGCCATTCTCCCGATTGAATATTTTCCAGAATGAATTCTTTTATTTGCGCAAACTTAGGGACGCTCATTATGAAAAGTTTATTTATAAGTTAACAGTGTGTTACAAGGTGACATAATTTCCTTGTATATACAAGACGAGTTGATAAACTTTAAGCAAATTAAAATCTAGGCTCTCGTTGAGTCTTTTGCAAGCATCAAAATAGGTGAAAAATGCACACAACCAACAATGACCAAGCGCTCTGGGATTTAGTGATCACAGATGCCAATATCGCCACAATGGATCCTGCTGTTGATGCACCATACGGCGCCATTGAAAATGCAGCAATTGCCGTTAAAGATGGCAAAATTGCCTGGTTAGGTGCACAAACTGATTTACCAAAGTTTGATGCGCTAGCAACGCCTACCGTGTCTGCAAAAGGGCAGTGGTTAACACCTGGGTTGATTGATTGTCACACTCACTTAGTATTTGCCGGTAGCCGCGCAGAAGAGTTTGAGCAGCGTTTAAAAGGTGTAAGCTACGAACAAATCGCTGCAAACGGTGGCGGCATTGCAAGCACTGTACGTGCAACCCGCGAAGCCGACCACGAAACTCTCTTTGTTAGTGCTAAAGAGCGTTTAAATGCCTTATACGCAGAAGGCGTGACGACGGTTGAGATTAAATCTGGCTATGGCCTTGATTGCGAAAACGAAATTAAACTACTCGAAGTCGCGCGTTTACTCGGTGAGAACCACCCGGTTGATGTTAAAACCACGTTTTTAGGTGCTCACGCATTACCGCCTGAATATAAAGGCCGTAGCGATGAGTACATTGACTTGGTGTGCGGTGAAATGCTTGATCGTGTTGTTGAAGCTGATTTAGCTGATGCAGTTGATGCCTTTTGTGAAAACGTTGGCTTTAGCAACGAGCAAACTCGCCGTGTGTTTGAAGCGGCTAAAAAGCACAACTTACCGGTTAAGTTACACGCTGAGCAGTTATCTAATCAACATGGTGCAGAGCTTGTTGCCGAATTTAATGGCTTATCTGCGGATCATATTGAACACTTAGATGAAGCTGGCATTCAAGCAATGGCCAAAGCGGGCACTGCAGCGGTATTGTTACCAGGTGCATTTTACTTTTTACGCGAAACAAAATATCCGCCAATCGAACTACTCCAGCAGTACCAAGTTCCGATCGCCATTTCAACTGACTTTAACCCTGGAACTTCACCGTTATGTTCATTGCACTTAATGATGAATATGGCGTGCACTATTTTCCGCATGACACCAGAGCAGGCATTAGCTGGTGTAACACGAAACGCCGCGGGTGCCTTGGGTCTTGACGATCGTGGTGTATTAAAAGTAGGGGCTCGCGCTGATATTGCTCATTGGCAAATATCCCACCCAGCACAATTAAGTTACCAATTCGGCGTAAATAAACTGTTAAATCTGTGGATTTTGGGTAGACTTAATTAGATAAGTTTTATTACGCAGTTTGGATTACATGTCATTGATTTTTAGTTTAGCGAGTAGCAGCACCCAACTCGTAAATTTAACAAGTGATGTTGTGCCAGTGTTTTTAGCTGGTAGCGTTTTTATGGCAATGATCTGTGCCTTATGCGTAACCCATAACCCAATTTTAAGACTAAGCCTAGTCGTTAATGGCGTACTAGGTTTAGCAATTTTAAGCTTAGGCTTTCCTTGGTTAGTTATTTTACTCGCTTTAAGTTTATGCTTTCATTTATGGCAAGCATTTCGCACCACAAACTGGCTTGCCATAATATTGAGTGTCGCCGCTGCTATTTCGTTTGCGGTTTTATACTCTGCCCATCTATTACTCGACAACGCTTTATATTGGCTTGTTTTTTCGATAGTTATTTTATCTGTTTCAGGCTTTTTCAATTATGAAGAGCCAGAGGATGAAGAGCAGGTTGAAATTGAGCCGCTCCATAATGATGACATAGATGCCACCCCTCTCACTGGCTTACCGGATCGTAATGCGCTAAAAAATACGTTTGTCGCTTGGAGCGAAGAACACTCAACAAACTGCGCGTTAGTGATGATCCGCCTTGAAGGTTTTAACGATGTTAACCAGCATATCGGTCGTGATTTTGGGGATTTATTATTAGCACAATCGGCGACACGTATTAAACAGCAACTCAGTGTTGATGCTGTGCTTAGCATGCCAAGTTCTGCTGGAAAGGCTGAAAAGCTGGCACATTTAGGGGGCTTAAACTTTGCTTTTATTTGCTCGCTCGAAGAGCAAAAGCATCTTCACGAGCAGCTTATAAGCCAAATTAGGCAAGTAACATTAAAGCCATTCAACGTTGCTAATTGTACGATTGAAGTTAAAGTACGCGCCAGTTATGTGAACTGTGACGAACCTGAATATAGCTTCGAGAACCTGATTTCATTT
This sequence comes from Pseudoalteromonas sp. Hal040, assembly GCF_037162425.1. NCBI lineage: Bacteria > Pseudomonadati > Pseudomonadota > Gammaproteobacteria > Alteromonadales > Pseudoalteromonadaceae > Pseudoalteromonas > Pseudoalteromonas sp. Hal040. The sequence continues at coordinate 274,610 of NZ_JARLUU010000001.1, forward strand.
GCTAACCTTGCTCTTGATTCAAACCCTGAGCGAGCTATTGTACCTTATCATCCGCAAATGATGATTGAGCAATTAGAACAACAAGCACGCCTGCGCGAATTAGCTCACCTCGATTTTGCCAGCGAACTTGAGCTTTATTTTCAGCCGGTTATTCGTAATAGCGACGAGCAAATTGAGTTTTTAGAATTACTATTACGTTGGCAGCATCCAAAACAAGGCATTCTTTCGGCGAACAAATTTATTGATGATATTCGTGTTGCTGGCCTAAGTTACCCTGTAGCTGCGTATGTTATTGAACGAGCTGCTGAGCTTGCTATGGCGCTACGTATGGAAGGCATTGAACTACCACTCAGTATTAATGTGTTTGGCCCAGAAATGCTGCACGAAGAGTTTATTGAATTTGTCGATCGCATTATGACTGAGCACCGATTAGAGCCGGGTGATTTAATTATTGAATGCCCGCTCGATTTATTCATGAGCTTAGATGACCAAGGTAAAGCGATGGTCGCAAGGCTTAATAGCATTGGTATTAAGCTGTGTATTGATGGCTTTGGTGACACACCAATTTGGCTGGCTAAACTACCTAACCTTAATGTTGAGTACATTAAAGTAGCTGCTTCACTGACCGCTGATTTTGCCCATCAAAGCCAAGTTCGTAGCTTAGTCTCTGGCATGGTGGATATGCATAATCAAAATGATGCCAAGGTGATTTGTGAAGGGGTAGAAACCCTAGAGCAACTTAAATTTGTTAAGTCGTTAAACACCTACGCCGCTCAGGGTTATTATTTTAATTACCCGCTTAGCAGCGTAGGCATGATGTCGTGGTTAAAACAATGGCGGTTAGAGCATCAGGGTTGAGTTAGCGAGTCTCAAGAGTAAAGTTAGCAAGTTGCTAGGGGAAAGAGTAAAGATAGAGCTTTCAGCTTTCAGCTATCAGATTGAAAGTTGGCGAGCTCCTTGACTTAGATACTAGGTATTTTAGAGTTTCTAACTTTCTAACTTTCTAACTTTCTAACTTTCTAACTTTCTAACTTTCTAACTTACTAACTTACTTCTCTCGCCTGCAAATACGCATTCACTAGAGCGGTGATTATTTGGCCTGCGTCGTTCATGCCTGCTTCTATGCCTACCGGGTGTTGTGACGGGGCGCCTTCGCATAAATGAAGGTAGCGAGCCGTTGTTTGGCTGGCAGCTAAATGCACAAAGTGTTCTGCATCACTCACACTAAAGCCACAGTTGGTGTAAGCACTAACCGGCATTAATGAAATGCTGTCTAGGTCTACTTCGACTCCAAGCGGCGCATTATCAAACTGAGCTAATGCGTGTTTACATGCTGAAGATAAATCGACTTTGCGACGTACTTGAATATCTTGGTAACTATCAAACCTGAAGTTTGCGTTTGTCAGGGCATCCATAATCGCTTGGTTATTTTTAAATTCGTGTAAACCCATTACATGGTAATCAGCAAGGTGATTCTCGCTGTACGCATATCTAAAGCCATTGCCACTATGACGCCCTTCACATTCTCTAAAATCAGCATGAGGGTCTAAGTTGATGGCGTTGACTGGCTTGCCATGTTGCTTACTAAGGGCACGCAAAATACCTAAGCAGTTGTTATGGCCGCCACCGATTACAATTGGCTCAAGACCAGCTGCAAAAATCATCGCAAGTACTTGCTCAACGCGGGTGTCTATATCAGCGCATAATTCACGGAGTTTGGCTAAATCAGCGTCGTTTTTATTATCAAGGTCAGCGGCTTGTTGGTTTAAGTCATCAAGGGCCACTTCGCCGAGTAATAACACACGCTCATGATTTAAAAACTGGTTATGCGTTTGGTTTAAAAAGCGCTTTAAAAATGCCTGCCACGCTTGCCCTGAGCCACCGTTACCTAAGTTAGCGCGAGGACCAATATCTTCACATACGCCAACTAAGACATAGCGAATACCGAATTGTTTTGCATCGATGAGTGCTTGTGGGGCGTTAACTTGAGTGTCGAGAAGGGCAAGGGCTTGCCAAGCTTTGAGTTCGTTAGCGCGGCGGACACATAAGTGCTTTACCGCCGCTTCATCATAAATTTTAAGGTAGTTTGTCACCGAGATTAGTCTTCTATTATTTCTAACTCTAATTCTTCAGCAGATAATATAATACCGGTGCTATCAGCGTAAACAAAGTCGTCATCAAAGAAAGAAACGCCTGCGAAGTTAACGCCTATGCCGTCTTCACCTGCACCTTCACTATCGGCAGCAACAGGAATAGATGCGATAGCTTGAATGCCTAAGTCTAGCTCTTCAAGTTCATCAACATGGCGAATTGCACCGTAAACGATAATGCCTTGCCAGTTGTTTTCTAATGCGATTTCAGCCAGCTCTATATCAATAAGGGCGCGTCGGGTTGAACCACCACCATCAATCAATAACACGCTGTCGGTGCCATCGGTTGATAAAATTTCGCGGATCAGCTCGTTATTTTCAAAGCATTTAACGGTTTTTACTCGACCACTAAAGCTTGGGCGTCCACCAAAATTGATAAACATTGGTTCGAGCACATCAACCACATCTGCAAAGTGGTCGCATAAATCAGAAGTGCTGTAATCCATTTTTTCATCCTCTAAAGAGACTGTCTGTTTAGTACTCAGTATACCCTGATACAACTCAATAACAACGACTTAATAGCTGAATATTGGTTTAAATCAAAGGAATTTCGTTACCGCAACATTAGTGTCTCAAAAGCGTCACCTAATTGTTATTTTTAGCACCTAAGCTGAGATAAGTATAAAAATTAGACGCAAAGTATGACAAGGAGCTCACCATGGCAAACAACATACTTACAAAATTGGCCAAAGTGGATGAACAGCTGTTCTTAAGCGTGTTTAACGACGCTTCGCCAATTTGGCTCAGAAGATCAGCGCTTGGGTTATCAAAAAGCGGTGATGGTGGACTTTACGTGGTGTTGTTTCTTGGTTTTTGGTGGTTTACCGAGCAACTGCATTTCCAACAACTGGCGATGAGTATTTTGGTGGGTTTTGCTATTGAGCGGCCTATTTACTTTCTCGCTAAAAAGCGCATCGCGCGGGTTAGACCTTGCGACTGCTTAGTGCAAGGTGCTTATTTAGTGCCGAGCGATCAGTTTAGCTTACCGTCGGGGCATAGTGCAGGAGCGTTTGTGGTGGCGACTATTTTGACTATGTACTTTCCTGAATTTGCTGTGCTGTGGTTGATGTGGGCATCTGGGGTGGCGGCTTCAAGGGTGATTATTGGTGTGCATTACCCCGCTGATGTAGTGATTGGCGCGGTGATGGGATCAAGTTGTGCGGTATTAGCAGTGATGGTGGTGGAATCTATATGAGAATTTTGTACGGTATTCAAGGCACGGGTAATGGACATATAACTCGCGCACGCGTGATGGCAACGACTTTTAAAGCATTGGGAGTCGATGTTGACTATGTGTTTTCGGGCCGTAAAGAGCAAGACTACTTTGATATGGATGACTTTGCCGATTACCGGGCATTTCGAGGCTTGTCGTTTACCAGCAAATCGGGGCAAGTTGATAGCTTTAAAACTTTAAAGAATGCGCGCCCACTACAATTGATTAAAGATATAAAAAACCTTGATTTACGTCACTATGACTTGGTGTTTAATGATTTTGAGCCAATTACCGCGTGGGCAGCTAAACAGCAAGGTATCCCTGTTATTGGTATGAGTCATCAAGCGGCATTTTTATCTGATAAAGTGCCAATGTTTGGCCGAGCTTTCTTTCGCCGTGCGCTGATCCGTAATTATGCGCCAGCGAGTGTTTATTTGGGGGTGCATTGGCAGCCTTATGCAGAAAACATTATTCCGCCATTTATTGCAAACCATCATCATGATAACCCGGTAATGGTCGAAAATAAGGTATTGGTGTATCTACCTTTTGAGAATATAGACAGTGTGGTTGAGTATTTAAAAGATTTTCCTGAACGAGAGTTTTACTGTTATCACCCAGATGCGCAGGATTGCTCAATCGGAAATATTCACCTTCGAGCACCTTCACGCGTTGGCTTTTTAAATGATCTCGCTAATGCCGGTGGTGTAATTGGCAATGCTGGATTTGAACTTGCGAGTGAAGCATTGCAGCTTGGTAAAAAACTTTTACTAAAACCGCTTGGTAAGCAATTTGAGCAGGGAATTAATGCGCAGACGCTATTGTCGATGGGAGCAGCTCATGTCATGAGCTATTTAAACCCTAATGCGATGGATGATTGGTTGCAATCGCCACAGAACAAAAAACTGAATTTTCCGAGCGATCCAGCACCTTTGGTTGATTGGTTGCAAAAAAAGCAATGGGAAAAGCTGGATAAATTGCATAAACACCTATGGCAACAGGTTGATTTAGAACAAAAACTGATTGTTTAAAAGTACCTTATATTGGAAAATGCGCGGCAAGTTTAACCACTTTTTATTAGCTGCTTTAAATAGTTTAGCTATACTTTAAATGCATGTTTCTATAGGGCACTTTGAATGAATGTATTACAAAACTTAACTATAAAGCGACGTTTGCAGCTAAACGCGCTCGTTGTTGGTCTTGCAATGATTGTGATGCTATGTGTAATTATCCTTGAGTCGCGCATGATGCTAAAGCTCAATGAAACAATTCAAAATGCGGAGGAGCTCGACATTCATGAACTTGCGATGCGTAAACATGAAAAAAACTTTTTGTTTTACAAAGATGTCGACAGCCTAGAGCTTTTTGAGAAAGAGTATTCGCAGCTAAAAAATAAAATGGCGCGACTAGACGAGTTAGTGAAAGATTTGTCGATGGACTCATCTAAGCTAAATGAATTTAGACGCCTTGCGAAAACTTATTACGATGACTTCAATGAGGTTGTGGTACTACAAAAGAAAATTGGTTTACATCCAAAAGATGCCTTATACGGCGATTTACGTGGTGCGGTGCATCAAGTAGAAACATTATTAAGTGAGCGCGAAAACTATAAATTATTGACCTTAATGCTACAGCTTCGCCGAGCAGAAAAAGACTTTATGCTGCGCTTTGACTTAAAGTATATGGGCAAGTTTGATGAGCTAGTCACAAACTTTCAATCAGAGATCAAAAGTGCTGGCTTCGATGCAAGTTACGAAAACCAGTTACTTAGTTTGCTGGCGACTTATCAAAGTAAATTTAAAGCCTTAGTTGATGCGCAAGTGGCATTGGGCCTTAATTTAGAATCTGGTGCGCTGGGTGAAATGAAACGTAGTGTCGAAATGAGTGATGCTATTGTTACAGAGCTGACTACACAAACAAAAGTGTTTGTTGAATCAAGTGCATCGCGTGCACAAATGATTGCGCTAGCTGTGTTCATTATTGCAAGTATCATTGTAATGCTGTTGGTGTACTTTACCAGCCGTTCAATTATTCAGCCTATTGAGCGTGTATACCACACGATTAACGAAATTCGTCGCAATAATGATCTAAGCATGTCGATTACTCAATCGGGTAAAGATGAAATCACCACCATGACGATTGACTTTAATAGCTTGATCAGTGATTTCAAAAAACTGATTTATGAAGTAAATACGGCGCTAAGTACACTTAACGTGGCAACAGAGCATCTATCAGAAACGACGGCAGCAACTAGCTCTGGTATGCAAGAGCAGCTTCACGAAGCGGATATGGTTGCCACAGCAGCCACCGAAATGCAGGCAACGATTCAAGATATCTCGCACAATACTGAAGCTGCAGCGAAAAAAGCCGAGTCGACTAACTTAAGTGCGCAGCAAGGTCGTTCTGAGGTTGAATCAACGGTAGTACAAATTAATCACTTATCAGAGTCACTGGGTAATGCGTCAAGTGTGGTGTCGCAGTTAGAAAAAGACGCTGAAACCATTGGCTCTGTCCTTGATGTTATTCGTGGTATTGCTGAGCAAACAAACTTACTGGCACTCAATGCGGCCATTGAGGCGGCGCGTGCTGGTGAACAAGGGCGTGGCTTTGCAGTGGTAGCGGATGAAGTTCGCTCACTCGCGCGACGTACCCAAGATTCAACACAAGAGATTGAGAGCATAATTTCGACCTTACAAGGGCGTACGCAAGAAGTAGTGAGTATTATGCAGCAATGTCGCACGCAAGGTGGCGAAAGTGCAGCACAGGCAAGTAAAGCAGGTGAGTTACTACGCTCAATCACCGAAGATGTACAAACCATTATGGATATGAGTACCCACATTGCCACAGCGATTGATGAGCAAAGCCAAGTAGCTTCTGAGGTGAATAAAAACGTGGTACGTATTCGTGATATTGCACAAGAAGCATCGGGTCACGCGGCAACCAATGCACAAACCAGCGAAGAGGTGTCTGAGCAAGCACGTGTGCTTTATCAGGCAATCGATAAGTTTAAAGTTTAATAATGACTTGATACTTTGTATATAAATAGAGCGCGGTGACGGTTTCGTCACCGCGCTTTTTTGTTGCTTGGGAGTGTATACCGCGACAAGATTTTAATACCAATCCGCTTAATTAAGTAGTCTATTTTGAGGCAATAAAACCTCGTTGATAACAAGGCAAAAATTTCGTTATTTAGTTGTTCTAAATGAGAAATTTTTAACGCAGTTAGCGACAGGTTTAATCTCTCAAAATGATTAAGTATTATTGCGGGTTGGTATTAAGGCACAAACTTAATAGGCACGCTATCTTTGCTTGCTTCGTGCTCTGAGACTCTTTTTTGGTATTGCTGCCAAAGCTCATCATGGTTAGCTTGTAGCTCACTTAAATAGTGCCAGCTGAATAAGCCGCTATTATGATTATCGCTAAACACTAATCGAATTGCATAATGACCAACTGGCTCAATTTTGCTAATTCCTACGTGTTGCTTACCAAGTACGAGTTTCATTGGTTCATTACCATGACCTTGCACTTCTGCAGACGGTGAGTGAACACGCAAAAATTCAGCACTAAATTGAGCAATAGTCTGATCATCAAAATGAACATCTAATACTTTACTAACGCTGTGATAATGCACTTTAGTGACTTCTTTCATGTCAGCCTCGAATCCACGATTTATAAACTAAAAAGCCTCCAATTGGAGGCTTTTTAGTATAACGCTAATTTGTTGATTAAAGAATGAAGCGACTTAAGTCTTCATCTTCAACAAGGGCACCTAAGTGCTGCTCAACGTAGTTGGCATCAATAGTCAGTGTTGTGCCTGCTTTTTCTGAGGCATCAAATGAAATTTCTTCCATTAGTTTTTCCATCACTGTATGTAAACGACGTGCACCGATGTTTTCGGTTTTTTCATTTACTTGCCAAGCCGCTTTTGCGATACGTTCAATTGCATCATCGGTGAACTCAACGTCAACTTGTTCTGTTTTTAACAGCTCACGTTGTTGCTCAGTTAATGAAGCATGAGGCTCAGTTAAGATACGCTTAAAGTCATTAGCAGTAAGTGCTTCAAGCTCAACGCGAATTGGTAAACGACCTTGCAGCTCAGGGATCATGTCTGATGGTTTTGCCATTTGGAATGCGCCAGATGCAATAAACAACATGTGATCTGTTTTAACCATACCGTGTTTAGTGCTCACTGTTGAGCCTTCGATTAATGGTAGTAAGTCGCGCTGAACACCTTCGCGGCTCACATCTGGACCAGACGCTTCACCACGTTTACAGATTTTATCGATCTCATCGATGAACACGATACCGTTTTGTTCTACAGCGAAGATAGCTTGCTCTTTTAACTCTTCAGGGTTTACAAGTTTTGCTGCTTCTTCTTCAACTAATAGTTTGAAGGCTTCTTTGATCTTTAGCTTTCGCTTGCTGCGCTTATCGCCACCCATGTTTTGGAACATGCTCTGTAGCTGGTTGGTCATTTCTTCCATTCCAGGCGGAGCCATGATCTCGACATTAGGTTGAGCTTGTGCAACATCGATATCGATTTCTTTATCGTCTAATTGGCCTTCACGTAATTTTTTACGGAATGTTTGACGAGTTGAAGAGTTCTCTTCTGTTTTTGACTCGCCAAATGTATCGCGTGCTGGTGGTAAAAGGGCATCTAGAATACGCTCTTCTGCCGCTTCTTCAGCGCGGTGTTTAAATTTTTTGGTTTGCTGTTCACGAGTCATTTTAATTGAGATATCAACTAAATCACGAATGATAGTCTCAACTTCTTTACCAACATAGCCCACTTCAGTGAACTTTGTTGCTTCAACTTTAATGAAAGGCGCATTAGCAAGTTTTGCAAGGCGACGAGCAATTTCTGTTTTACCCACACCAGTAGGACCAATCATTAAAATGTTTTTTGGTGTTACTTCGGCGCGTAGCTCGTCGCTTAGTTGCATACGGCGCCAGCGATTACGTAGCGCGATTGAAACTGCTTTTTTAGCTTTAGCTTGGCCAATAATGTGTTGATCTAGCTCGTGAACGATTTCTCTTGGCGTCATCTCAGACATGGCAGTTCCTATTACAATTCTTCAATAGTTTGGAAATTATTCGTGAATACGCAGATGTTGCCAGCAATAGTAAGGCTTTTCTCTACAATTTCACGTGCACTTAGGTCGGTGTTTTCTAGCAGCGCTGTAGCTGCTGATTGTGCGAAGTTGCCACCACTGCCAATCGCAATAAGGTCGTTTTCTGGCTGCACAACATCACCGTTACCTGTGATGATCAATGAAGCGGTTTCATCAGCAACCGCGAGTAGTGCTTCGAGCTTTCTAAGTGCACGATCACTACGCCAATCTTTGGCCATTTCAACGGCAGCCTTGGTTAAGTTGCCTTGGTGCATTTCTAATTTGCTTTCAAATCGTTCGAAAAGGGTGAAGGCATCAGCAGTACCGCCAGCAAAACCAGCGATTACTTTGCCATTATAAAGACGTCGAACTTTGCGGGCGTTGCCCTTCATTACGGTGTTACCAAGTGAAACTTGGCCGTCGCCACCAATAACGACCTTGTCGTCGCGGCGTACACTTACAATAGTGGTCATGATTATTCCTCATCATCGAGCGGCAAGGCCGCTCGTAAAAAGCGATTGATGAGGTGTTTATATGGGTGAATGAACTAAAATCAAGTCCAAAGCCAAATTCCGCAGCCCATTATTTTGATACGTTTAAGTTTATTCTTATCACTTTCGGCCATACGTTTGGTCTCATATGGGCCTAAGCGTACTTTATACCATGCACCATTACTGCCTTCGGTGCGTTTAACTTCAGCAACTAAGCCAGCAAAAGCAATTTTAGCTTTCAGCGCTTGTGCCTGATCCATTGTTCTAAAAGAGCCGCATTGCATTACATACGGGCCTTTTTGCTCTATTTCTTTTACTTCAACCTGAACTTCGTGATCTTTAATTTCCTGAATAAATTCAGGAGGCTCAGGGAGAGGAATAACTTCTTCTTCTTTTTTGGTGGGGTTTGCTTGTTGCTCTACTAACTCAGGATCGGCATTGTGTTTGATAAACCACAAGCCATAACCAAACCCGCCTACTAAAATAAGCGCAATTAAAACAAGGAGAACAGGGAAGGGCTTTTTCGCCGGGGCTTGTTTTTTATTATTTCGATTTGCTGGTTTTTTATTTATGTAATCGTGTTGTGCCATGACTCTTAATTGGCCTTTAAATCATATCTATAGGATCAACATCTAAGCTCCAACGCACCTTTTGCGCTAATTTACTGGTGCTTATATAGTCGACCATTTGCGCTAAATATTGGTGTAAGTGTGAGCGTTCCTGCGCCTGAATATGTAATTGAAAGCGATATTTACCTGCCACACGTTCCAGTGGCGCAGGTATCGGACCGAGCAATTGTATACCAGATATGTTCTGGACAGGAACCAAATCAGTTAAAAAATCCACCACTTGATTAATGTTATGCCCTTCTGCACGCACAATAGCCATATTGGTGATTGGAGGTAGTTGGGCATCTTCTCGTTCTGTCAGTGCATAGCGGGCAAAATCCTGATAGCCATTGTTTACTAAGTCTTGCAGTAGCGGGTGCTCAGGAAAGTGCGTTTGTAGTAACACCTGTCCGGGTTCGCCACTTCGACCAGCACGGCCAGCCACTTGCGTGACAAGTTGCGCTAAATGCTCGGTTGCACGAAAGTCGCATGAGTATAAACCGCTGTCGACATCTAGAATCAATACAAGGCTAACATCAGCAAAGTGGTGGCCTTTTGCTAACATTTGCGTGCCAACTAAGATGCGCGCACCGCCTTGATTGATATCATCAAGGGCTTTTTCTAAGCTGCCTTTACGACGAGTAGAATCTCGGTCGATACGACTAATTGGAATATCAGGGAAGGTTTGCGTTAAAAACTCTTCGATTTGCTCAGTCCCTTTACCATTGGGGAAAATCTGTGTGCTGCCGCAATCAGGGCATTGATGGGGCACCTGATGTTGCTCACCGCAGTGATGACATATCATCTGGCCAATGGCTTTATGAAAGGTTGCACTGGTGCTACAACGTGAGCACTCACTTAGCCAACCACACTCATGACATATAAGAGTAGGTGAAAAACCGCGACGGTTTAAAAACACCATCACTTGCTTACCACGATCTAAATGTTGGCGCATATAGGCGAGGCTGGCATGGGCAATACCTGCTTGCTCAGGTTGCCCTTTCATGTCCATTAATTGGAACTGGTTAGCTGTGCTGGTTTGAGCCCGCTCAGTAAGGCTCAATAACTGGTATTTGTTATTTATTGCTTTATGTAAGGTTTCAAGTGCTGGCGTGGCACTGCCTAAAACCAGCGGGATATTATGCTGGTATGCTCTATAAGCGGCTAAATCTCTGGCATGATAACGTAATGTGTCTTGCTGCTTAAATGAGCTGTCGTGCTCTTCATCAACAATGATCATACCAAGTGATAAAAAAGGTAAGAAAATACTCGAACGTGTGCCGATCACTATGGCACAGCTGCCTTTTTCACAGAATCGCCAAGTTTGTAAGCGTTCGTTATCTGTTAGAGCTGAATGCCACAGCATAATGGGGGTATCGGGAAAGCGGCGACGAAAACGGTTGACCGTTTGTGGCGTTAAGCCAATTTCAGGCACTAATACTAAGGCTTGTTGGCCTTTTTTAAGCACTTCTTCAAGGCATTGTAAGTAAACTTCGGTTTTACCACTGCCGGTGACACCTTCAAGTAAAAAGCTAGTAAATCCGCTGGCTTGATTAATGCTGGTACAAGCAACAGCTTGCTCTTTATTAAGGACGGGTTTGTCACCCACCGTTGGCGCGCGCTGCTGCCACTGATTATCATGCTCGATAAACTGGGTGATTAGTTCTTTATCGAGCAGGCTATCGATGGTTTTTTTGTAAATCCAAGTGCTTTTAATTCGGTAACCGATGACTTGCCCGATTCGGCTAACTGCTTTAATAAACTTAACTGAGTTTTTGCTTTTAGTGACGGAAGTTTTGCCCCTTTATCAGTTAATTCAACCATATTAATGCTGGTTTTATCTGGGCATTCGCCTTGTCTTAATGCAGCCGGAAGCGCTGTATGAATGGTCTCGCCCAATGGATAACAGTAGTAACGAGCAGTAAATTTCAGTAGTGCTAAATGCTGAGTCGATAAAACAGGGGTCTCGTCGATGATATCAATAATCGGCTTTATTTTGTCAGCAGGTACATCTGTTGATGTTTTTAATGCCAGGACCACCGCTACCTTTTTTTGACTACCAAATGGCACTCGAACGCGCATGCCAGGCTTTAACTCAGGGCTATGCAGCAGCTGTTCAACTTTATAATCGAAGGTACGCTGTAAAGGGACTTTTATCGCAACTTCTACAAAGTGCATAACAACTCAACTGAAACAAAGATAGGAAGATAATGTACTAAAATTACAGTTAAAAACCTACCAACAAATTACTGAACAACAAGTCATTTGATTAATTTTTTAGCGAAAGATGCATTTAAAGCTTGTCGCAAGGTCACATGAGCTATAAAATACGCGGCCTATTAATTGTATTAACTGCGTATGGTGCCAGACTTCGGGTTTGGAGAGCGATACGGCCTTAACTAGAGGTTCCCTATGAAAGAAGGTATTCACCCTAAGTACGAAGCTATCACTGCAACTTGTTCATGTGGTAACAAATTCGAAACTAGCTCAACTCTTTGTAAAGACATCCACTTAGACGTATGTTCTGAGTGTCACCCGTTTTACACTGGTAAGCAAAAGATTTTAGACACTGGCGGCCGTGTTGATCGTTTCAACAAGCGCTTCGGTGCACTTAGCAGCAAGAAGTAATTTCTGCTGTTTTGTTAAAAGAAGCACCTTAGGGTGCTTTTTTTATGCCTAAAATTCTTAATTCCGCCACTTACTTATCATCTTCAATTATGTATCTTGCATAACTATTTCTCAGTGTTATGCCCATTATGTTGCTAATTTTGCAGACAAAGTGCCATCCCTTGGCTATATTCTTTTTTGTATAAATGAGTATACCAATCCGCAATAATACTTAATCATTTTGAGGGATTAAACCTGTCGCTACCTGCGTTAAAAATTTCTGATTTAGAACACAACTAAATAACGAAATTTTTGCCTTGCTATCAACAAGGTTTCATTGCCTCAAAATAGACTACTTAATTAAGCGTATTGGTATCTAAAAGCTATTAGAAATAATAAATTCAAATAACTTTGTGATTAAATGCTGTGAACTTCGTTGAAATGGCTATTCCGGGCTAATTTCGGCTAATTGCAGTGTACGTGCGTATAAAATACAAAAACACGTGCTTAAAAGGTCATAAATAGGTGAATTTTTATGTCTGATTAATCGCAACTATGTGCAGAAATTGTTGGGAAATCCTTTAAAATTAAGCGATATAGCATATAACAGGATAGACCTGATAATACTTGGAATTTTTATACATTACAGGTATCGTACTGATGCAAGCTCTCTCACTTATTAACTTTTTGCAGGATACTATCGCGTTATGTCAGATTTTCGTGAACAAGCATTACATTACCACGCTCACCCCGTTCCAGGTAAAATTAGTGTTGAACTAACCAAGCCAGCCGAAACGGTTAACGATCTCGCTTTAGCTTATAGCCCTGGTGTGGCTGAACCAGTCCGTGAAATTGCTGCTGATCCAGCAAATGCCTATAAATACACAGGCAAAGGCAACATGGTTGCGGTTATTTCAAACGGTACCGCAATTCTAGGTTTAGGTAACTTAGGCCCGCTTGCATCAAAACCTGTAATGGAAGGTAAGGCGTTACTATTCAAACGTTTTGCTGGCCTTGACTCAATTGATATTGAAGTTAAACACCGCACAACAGAAGATTTCATTAATACGGTTGCAAATATCGCTGATACGTTTGGTGGTATCAACCTAGAAGATATTAAAGCACCTGAGTGTTTTGAAATCGAAAAAGCACTTATTGAACGCTGTAGTATCCCAGTTTTCCACGATGACCAACACGGTACAGCGATTGTTACTGCGGCTGGTATGCTTAATGCCCTTGAAGTTCAAGGTAAAGATATCGAAGATGCCATCATCGTGTGTTTAGGTGCTGGTGCTGCAGCCGTTGCCTGTATGGAACTACTTATTAAGTGTGGCGCACTGCGTGAGCATATCTATATGCTTGACCGTAAAGGTGTGATCCATACTCGTCGTGATGACTTAAATGAGTACAAGCAATTATTTGCTAACAACACTGATAAACGTACGTTGCAAGACGTTATTGCTGATGCCGATGTGTTTGTAGGTGTATCAGGTCCTAACCTATTAACTGCAGATGATCTCAAGCTGATGGCAGACAAGCCTGTGGTGTTTGCGTGTTCAAACCCAGATCCTGAGATTGCGCCAGAAGTTGCACACAGTGCACGCAATGATTTAATTATGGCAACAGGTCGTTCAGACTTCCCTAACCAAGTGAACAACGTGCTTTGTTTCCCGTTTATTTTCCGTGGTGCCCTTGATGTGCGAGCAAAGGCAATTAATGATGAAATGAAAATTGCTGCAGTTCACGCAATTCGTGGCATCGCGAAAGAGCCTGTACCAAGTGAAGTATTAAAAGCAGCTGGCGTTGAGTCGCTTGAGTTTGGTGCCGAGTACATCATTCCTAAGCCAATGGACCCGCGTTTATTACCACGTATTGCACGTGCTGTTGCTGAAGCTGCAGTAGAGTCGGGCGTGGCGCAAATCGACATGCCTGAAGATTACATGCGTTAAATTTAATTAGCTATTAAGTATAATGTTCAATAAAAAACTCAGCCAAGGCTGAGTTTTTTTATATCTGCGATTATCGGCGGTGATCCGATGGCCGAAATACTTATTCTGAATCAAGTACTGGGATATCTAACCCCATTTCTTGCATAATTCTTTTAACTTCTTCAGGCACCTTTTCAGGGTTGTCTTTACGAAGGTCGTCATCGTTTGGTAATGGTTGACCTGTAAAAGCATGTAAGAAAGCTTCACACAATAACTCACTGTTCGTCGCATGACGTAGGTTATTGATCTGGCGGCGTGTACGCTCGTCAGTTAATACTTTTAATACGTTAAGTGGGATCGATACGGTAATCTTTTTTACTTGTTCTGATTTTTTACCGTGTTCTGCATATGGGTGAATGTATTCACCGTTCCATTTAGCCATAAGTTGTTTCGTTGCCTCGGTTGTCAGTGATTTACGCCTTATTCACAGCGCAAGATGCGGAAATTCTATCTCTTTAAAAAAGATAGTCAAATACTAGTTATTTAGCCATCTAGTGGTGTAAATGTATAAACTTCTATGTGTGAGCCATAAATGCTTTGACTTCTCATATTTGATCATCTAACCTTTTAGACGTCTAAACATCCAATTTAAGAATAGGTGATGAAATGAGCGAAAAAAATAAAGCGACGATTGCTGTTCGTCACGGCATCGAAGCCGATAAACATCATGGTGCGGTTGTGCCACCTTTATACTTATCAACCACCTATTCATTTGCTGACTTTGATACTAAGCGCCAATATGACTATGGCCGCGACTGGTAACCCAAATCGCGACATTTTAGCTGAAACCTTAGCTGAGCTTGAAGGTGGCGCAAAAGGCATTATCACTGCTACTGGTATGTCAGCAGTACACTTAGCGACCCAATTATTAAACAGTGACGATACCTTAGTGATCCCACATGACTGTTATGGCGGTAGCTATCGTTTATTCACCTCGCTTGAAAAACGTGGTCTATTAAAACTAAGAGTATTGGATTTAACGAATACAGATAATCACCAAGAAATTTTGGCGATTAAACCTAAGCTGATTTGGATTGAAACGCCAAGTAACCCAATTTTGCGTTTAACAGACATTAAAGCAATCACTAGCATCGCTAAGCAGTGCGGTGCTTTGGTTGCGGCTGATAACACCTTCTTATCACCTGCATTACAAAACCCAATTGAGTTTGGTGTTGATATTGTTGTGCACTCAACCACGAAATACATCAATGGTCACTCTGATGTAGTTGGCGGTGCGGTGATTGCTGCAACGCAAGAGCTAGGTGATGAGTTGGCTTGGTGGGCAAATAACATTGGTATTACCGGTGCGCCATTTGACAGTTACTTAACGCTTCGTGGTTTACGTACTTTAAATGTGCGTTTAAAGCAGCACCAAGAAAATGCCTTTGCTATTGCTGAGTATTTAGAAAACTCTCCTTATGTAAGCCAAGTTTATTACCCAGGTCTTGTTTCTCACCCGCAGCATGAGCTTGCTAAAGCACAGCAACGCGGTTTTGGTGGTATGGTGAGCTTTGATATTAAAGGCGACATTAACGATGCAGCAGCGTTTTTAACTAGTCTTAAAGATTTTAGCCTTGCTGAGTCACTAGGTGGGGTAGAAAGTTTGATTTGTCACCCTGCAACAATGACACACGCAGGTATGGAGCCTAAAGCGCGTCTTGAAGCCGGTGTAGGCGATACGCTGATCCGTATTTCTGTAGGTATTGAAGACGTAAAAGATCTCATTGCAGATTTAGACCGTGTATTCAATTTAGTTAAGCCTGGTCAAGGCCAACAAGTTACAAAAGCGGCTGTAGAGCAAACACAGCAAGATACACAGCAAAACGCGTCATTCAAATTAACGCCAGCACATACGGCATTGTGGTAGAAGAAATGGTAAATATTGTTCATAAATTTGGTGGCTCAAGCTTAAGCTCAGCAGATCGTTATCATGCGGTAGCGAACATTGTTTTAGCGAATACAGAGCAGGGCGATTGCATCGTTGTGTCGGCATCGGGTAAAACAACCGATACCCTAGTGAAGCTATGGCAAAGTTACCAGCAGCAAGATAGCCAAGCTGTTAGCGATATTCTACTGCTTATTGATAACAACCAACGCGCTTTAATTGAGCAGCTACTCACAGGCCAGAATAAACAACAGGCGTTAGCACAGCTAAAAGATGAGCTTGCTGTTTTAAATGAATTAATTAGTCAGCAACAGTTACTTGAAGCCCCTTTACTTGCACATGGTGAAGTGTGGTCAGCACGTTTGTTAGCCGCTTACTTAAATCAGTTAGGTGTCGCCGCGCAAGATGTTGATGCAAGGCAGCTATTTACTTTAAATGATGGCCAGCTTTTACATCAAAAAAATCAGCAGCAATGCACAAGTGCAATAAGTAAATCGCATATCAACGTAGTAACGGGCTTTATTGCCGCAGATTGCCAAGGTAATACGGTTACTTTAGGCCGTAATGGCAGTGATTATAGCGCCACGTTACTGGCCAGTTATACTTTTGCCAAGCAAGTGTCTATCTGGACAGACACGCAAGGTGTATTCAGCACAGATCCTCGTAAAGTTAAAAATGCTGTTAAATACGCCAAGGTATGCCGTGAGCAAGCTAACCTATTAGCGCGTTTGGGCAATCCAGTATTGCATGCAAAAACCTTGTCACCGCTAAAAGACACAGAGATCAAGCTTGTGGTTAGAAGTAGCTTTGATTGCGATGCAACGCCAACCGAAGTAGTTAAAGAAGGCTACAGTAAAGCGAAACGTTTTATTACGACCTTAGATAACATCGATTTATTAAGGGTTGATAAACTAAGTGGTGGTGAAGTTGGTGAACTAAGCCAGTTAATTCAACACAGCCTGCATCACTTTGTTAAAGAGGGCGATACCTACTTATTGGTGCCTGGTCAAAGTACTCATCAGGTTGTGAGCCATTTAGCGGGCCGTGCAAATATTGTTGAGTCTAATTTAAGTGGTTGTGCAGTGGTTGCACCTACTGCTGATGTTAGTGTTCTTGCAGAGCAAGCAACAGCGCTTTTAAAAGAGCAAAGCATTCATCCACGTTTTGTACAGCAAGACGATAACTATGTGTTGATCTTAAATGATCAGGCAATTGATAGTGACGTTTTAACTTTATTACATGACAAGTTGGTAAACAAAGGCCAAGAGCTGGCCATTATAGTTGCTGGCCTTGGTAATGTAGGCGAAGTGTTCTTAGCGCAACTACAAGCTCAGTTTGCTCGTTTATCTGCTCAGTACAAGGTAAAAGTGGTTGCTCTTCTTCGTTCACAGCAAATGCTTTTTAGTGCTAGCGGTTTAAATACCGAAACATGGCAAGAGCAGTGGCATAACGAAGCGCAAAGCTACGACAAGGCAGAATTATTAGCACGTATCAATGAACTTGATTATGAGCACAAAGTGGTGATTGATATCACTGCCAGTGAGGCGTTCAGTCAGTTATACCCTGACTTTGTTGAACTTAACTGTCATTTGATCAGTGCAAACAAATATGCGGGTACTGCCGCGCATAGTTGGTATCAAAACTTACGTACTAATTTAGCTGAGCGAAATCTACTATGGCGCTACAACACCAGTGTAGGCGCAGGTTTACCGATTAACTTTGCTTTAGCTGATTTACAAAATAGCGGTGACAGTATTAACCGTATTGAAGGGGTATTCTCGGGTACTTTATCGTGGTTATGTAGCAGTTACGATGGGAGCGTGCCGTTTTCAGATTTAGTGCTTCAAGCTCAGCAAATGGGTTATACAGAGCCAGATCCTCGTGAAGATTTATCTGGCCGCGATATGCAGCGTAAACTGCTAATTTTAGCTCGTGACCTAGGCCTAGATTTAGAGCTTGAAGACATTGCTTTAACACCTCTAATGCCAGAAGCGTTGGCAGCAGGTAGCTGGCAAGATTTTCTTGCAAACAAACAGCTGCTCGATGAATTTATGACAGAAAAAGCAGCCCAAGCTGCAGCTGAAGATAAAGTAGTGCGCTACACAGGCGCAATTACAATCGTTGATGGCAAGGTTCAGGCGCAAGTCGGTTTAGTCAATGTTGGCAAAGATGATGTATTAGCAAGCCTTAAACCGGGCGATAACATCTTTGTGATCAATTCACAGTGGTATACAGATAATGCATTAGTGATCCAAGGCCCTGGAGCAGGTAAAGAAGTCACTGCGGCTGGGGTTCATTCAGACCTGTATTGGCTGGTAAATAACCTAAAATAATTTTGCTGATCTTAGTTTAAATAGCTAAGCAAAAAGCGCCCCAAGGGCGCTTTTTTATTTCTTATAGCAACTTAGTTACTTAGAACAACTCTTCCTCCGTGCTGAGCTTTTCTTCAAACACGTCAGTAGGCTGCGTAAGTACATATTTAGTTGGTGCAGTGCCTTTAATGAAGTACTCAAAACGACTGGTGTAGTCATTTTTGTGGCTCAATAGACCTGTCTCTAAGTCAATACGTACTGATACGAGTCCTTCAGGGAGCTCAATCGGTGCTTCAGGCATGCCATCAAGCGCTGCTCGCATAAAGTCGACCCATGCAGGCTGCGCTGTTTTAGCGCCTGATTCTGCGCCCGAAATCTGTGATTTATCGAGGTTGTTATTGTAAGTTGAACGACCAAGCGTGATACCTGGATTATCAAAACCAACCCAAACCGAGGTAAGCACATTACGATTGAAGCCACTAAACCAAGTATCGACAGAATCATTGGTGGTACCCGTTTTACCTACCAGATCGCGACGATCCAATGCTTGAGCTCGCCAACCGGTGCCGCTCCAACCGGTTTTGTGAGTCCAGCTACCGCCACCCCATATCGCGCTGTGCATAGCTTGTGAGATCAAGAATGCATTTTGCTTTGAAATAATTCGCGGTGCACAACGAGGCGCATCAGTTACAGCTGCATCCGTGAGATTTAGCTGATTATTATCAAGTGATGCAAACTCAGGAGTAATTGCTGGTTGTGGTGCATCACAGGCAAGTTCTGGTTCTGTTTTAAATAACACAGTGCCTGCTGAATCCTGAATCTCAGAGATAAAGTAAGGCTTAATTAAGTGGCCGCCATTGGCAAAGGTACTCATTCCTCGAGCTAGCTCAAGAGGGGTGATAGAGGCACTACCAAGAGCCAATGACTCGTCGCGGTTAATATCACTATTTAAAAAGCCAAATTTAAGCAGGTGATCGGCTGTACGCTCTAAACCTACACCGCGTAATAAGCGCACTGAAATAACGTTTTTCGATTGCGCTAATGCTCGGCGGATACGAATAGGGCCATTATAAACCGCAGGGCTGTTCTTCGGACGCCATGCCACACCTTGGCTTTTATCCCATTGGTTGATTGGCGCATCGTTAAGAATTGAGGCAAGTGTGTAACCGTTTTCAAGCGCTGCCGAATAAATAAAGGGTTTTATGTTTGAACCTACTTGGCGTTTTGCTTGTACCGCACGATTGTATTGGCTTTGTTCAAAACTGTATCCACCGACAATCGCTTTAATACGACCATCTTGTGGGTCAAGAGACACAAGAGCACTTGATGCTTCAGGAACCTGGCTTAATATGTAGCTTTCATCCGCATTTTTGCGAAGCCAAATTTGCGCGCCTGCGGTTAGGATGTCAGCCGCTGTTTTTGGTGCGAAGCTTTGACGGTAACGGGTAATATATTTGCGAGCCCATTTTAAGCCATCCCACTCAACAGTAACTTGTTCGCCGCTTTTTAATAGCACATCAATTGATTGCTCAGCGACATTAGTGACAACACCAGCTAACAGCGGGCCAAACTCTTTAACGTCTTTTAGTTTATTTAAAATGTCTTCTTGGCTAAGCGGGCTTTCTCTCTCGGCATCCCACAATTGTGCTGTTGCACCACGGTAGCCATGACGCATATCGTAAGCATGAAGGTTATCAACAATGGCATCTTGCGCGGCTTGTTGAATGTTCGAATCAACACTGGTGTAAACTTTAAAACCCGTATTATAAGCACGCTCATGACCGTAGCGTTCAACCATTTCAGCGCGTACCATCTCAGAAATATAAGGTGCATAAACTTCAATTTCAGCGCCATGGAATTTTGCTGTAATTGGTGCGTTGATAGCCTCTTCGTATTCGCTTTGAGTGATGTACTTTTCTGTAAGCATACGCCCTAGTACAACGTTACGGCGGGATTTGGCTCGTACAGGGTTGCGAATTGGATTAAGTGCTGATGGGGCTTTTGGTAGACCCGCAATCATCGCCATTTGCGCTAAGGTTAGTTCATTTAGGTCTTTACCATAATACACTTGTGCAGCAGCACCGATACCAAAAGCGCGGTTACCTAATTCAATTTTATTCAAATATAATTCGAGGATTTCGTCTTTACTTAATATACTTTCGATATGAAGAGCGATGAAGATCTCTTTGACCTTACGAATGTATGCTTTTTCTCGGGTTAAGAAGAAGTTACGGGCAAGCTGCATGGTTATAGTACTTGCGCCTTGTTTCTTTTCACCGGTAGATATGAGTACAATGGCTGAACGTACGATACCAATTGGATCGATACCGATATGCTCGTAAAAACGGTTATCTTCTGTTGCTAATATTGCATTGATTAATGGTTGGGGTATTTGATCTATTGTAACGGGAATGCGGCGTTTTTCACCGAATTGGTTAATCAATAATCCATCACGTGAGAATACCTGCATAGGTGTCTGTAACTGAACGTCTTTTAGAACCTGTACGCTAGGAATATCAGGTTTAACGTAATAGTATAGACCAACTAAAGTGATTAGTCCTAAAAATGAGCAGATGATAATAAATTGTAAAGTTCGCTTTAATAAAATCACTTATATTTTCCCTAAATGGACTCCCAATTAGAATCGGAGACTGCTAGTATATATTGATTAAAAAATGAATAATATTTTTTCAGATAAAAATTATAACTTGTTTATTATTAAAACAAAGGCCAAGTTGCAAACATGCTAAGTCAGCTATTTAAAAAGCCTTCATCTATGATGGTAGGAATCGACATCGGATCGCACTGTATAAAAGCAGTGCTGTTGCAAGAGACAGACGCAGGTTTGCGGCTTGAAGCGTTAGCTATTGAACCTATGCCAAAAGGCGCTATGTCTGAACGTTCCATACAAGACATAGAAGCGATAGGTAATGTTATCGCTAAACTAAAAAGAAAAATTCCTAAATCAGTTCAAACCGCAGCTGTAGCCGTTTCAGGCCAAACGGTAATTACGAAAGTGATTTTTATGGATGTATCATTAACAGATGCTGAATTAGAGTCACAAATAGCAATAGAAGCTGATAGTTTAATCCCATATCCACTCGATGAGGTTAACATTGACTTTGA
The DNA here is from genome assembly GCF_037162425.1 of Pseudoalteromonas sp. Hal040. NCBI lineage: Bacteria > Pseudomonadati > Pseudomonadota > Gammaproteobacteria > Alteromonadales > Pseudoalteromonadaceae > Pseudoalteromonas > Pseudoalteromonas sp. Hal040. Next base: position 296,098 of record NZ_JARLUU010000001.1, read on the forward strand.
AAAGCTGGCTATCAATGAAGCTGATCCAAGTAAAGTGAATGTACTGCTCTCTGCCGCTCGAACTGAAAGTGTGCAAGCGCGAGTAGGTGCCTTAGAAACTGCTAACCTAAAAGCAGCGGTTGTTGATGTTGAAAGCTATGCACTGAGCCGTGCGATGGATGTTTATTACCAACAACTGCCAAGTGATGCTTTTAACAAGTGTGTTGCTGTTGTTGATATTGGTGCTGTGCTGATGCTTGTGAGCGTTGTGCAAGAAGGTGAAACAATTTACACCCGTGACCAAGTGTTTGGTGGTGACCAATACACAAATAGCATTGTTGCATATTACAACAAGAGCTTTGATGAAGCTGAAATTGGTAAAACGACGGGTGACTTACCACCAAATTATACTTTTGAAGTATTAGCTCCATTCCAAACGTCACTGCTACAGCAAGTTAGACGCGCAGTGCAAATGTTCTTGACGACCAGTGGTAAAGATCAAGTTGATTACATTGTACTCACTGGTGGTACAGCCATGATTGAAGGGCTTGATAGGTTACTAATTGAAGAGTTAGGAATTCACACTGTCGTTGCTGAACCATTTGCAAACATTGAGATTTCGGCAAAAGTTGATCGTAATATGTTGCAGCGTCACCGCACTCAGTTTGCGATAGCCACAGGATTGGCATTAAGGAGCTTTTCACCATGCCACATATAAATCTGCTGCCTTGGCGCGAACAACACAGAAAAGACTCACAAAATAAGTTCGTTACCGTGCTATTTAGCGTTGTTGTCGTTAGCTTCTTAAGTATGTATTTACTAAGCTCTTTTTATGGCGGCTTGCGTGATGGACAAAACGTGAAGAACAATTTCTTAAATACTGAAATTGCATTATTGAACCAACGTATTCGTGAGATAAACGAACTCGATAAGAAAAAAGAAAACTTACAGCAACGTATGCGCCTCATCGAAGAGTTACAAAGTAACCGTAACTTAGGGACGCAAATTATGGATGAGGTCGCTAATATTGTTCCTGCCGGAGTTTATTTAACCAAGCTTGAACGCCGTGATGATCGTATTCATGTAATCGGTCGCAGTGAGTCTAATAACCGCTTATCAACCATGCTGCGTCAAGTGCAAGGCTCATATTTGTTAGAGCGTCCTATTATGCAAGGCATTGTTGCTGGTGAACAAACGTCAAGATTATTGAGTGACTTTAATATGGATTTTTACGTTAAACCATTTGATCAGATAGGTGAGGCACGTAATGAACCTTGATATCAAAGCGTTAACTGAAATAGATTGGAATGAAATAGAGCTCGAAAATATGGGCGATTGGCCCATTGCTGTTAAGGCTTTGTGCTGTGCGTTTGTGGCTGCGCTGGTTTTATACTTTAGCTACAGCTTATTAGTGTCTGACGAAATAGCCAGTTATCACAGTGCGGTAGCGAAAGAGACAGAACTACGCAAAACTTATAAAGAAAAATATGCCATTGCGAGTAACTTAGAAATATATCGCCAGCAAATGGTTGAGATGGAAGATAAGTTTTCACAGCTATTAAAGCGCTTACCAACCTCAAACGAAACACCAGGCTTGTTGGACGATTTATCTTATGTTGGTACCACCAGTGGTTTAACATTTTTAAAAATTGGCTGGTTACCTGAAGTTGAAAAAGAGTTTTATACAGAGCTGCCGATTAAAATTGAAGTGGTAGGCACGTATCATGAGTTTGGTGAGTTTGTAGGTAAAGTTGCTCAATTACCTCGTATTGTGAGTTTACACGACTTTACTATTCAAACGCTGGGTGATGGTGAACTCACTTTCAGTGTTGTTGCTAAGACTTATCGTTATGAAGGGGGAGCTAAAAAATGAAGAAACTTCCCTTAATTATTGCCATGACTATTGTGCTAAGCGCGTGTAATGACGATACTTCAGAACAAAAAGAGTTTATTGATCAAGTAAAAGCGAGTACAACGCCTAAAGTTGAACCGATACCAGAGATCACAAAGTTTGAGCATTTTGCATATAGTGCTGGAAAATTACGCAGCCCGTTTGTGGCACCAAAGCCGGAAATTATCCAAAACAACTTAGTACAAGTTAAAAACTGCTTACACCCAGATCCTAATCGTGTTCGTCAACCACTTGAGAAGTACCCATTAGATAACCTAGTTATGCAAGGGACTATTGGCCGTGTAGGCAACAATTGGGCGCTGATTAAAGCAGCAGACAATACGCTCTATCGCGTCACTGTGGGTAATTATATTGGTCTGTACCATGGTGAAATTAAAGAAGTGCACGACAATTATATAGAATTATTAGAATTAATCCCGGATGGGGCTGGTTGTTGGAAGGAACGCCTGACTAAGCTGGAAATGTTAGAGGCGGAAACAAATGGTGCAAGTTAATCTTATGAAAGGTAAAAAGAAGATGCATAAAGGAATGGCTTGGTTAAAATACATGCATAAATTCATGTTAGCTGCATTAGCCTTAATCGTAGCACAGACGGCAATTGCCGCCCCTTTACTGTATGACGTACGTTATAACCCATTAATGAAAGGTGAAACACAGTTACAGCTGGTGTTTGATGAAGCGCTAACATTTGAACCTAAGGTTCAGGTTTATAATTCGCCAGCTCGTATCGAAATGCTTTTCAGTAATGTGGGTGTGGATAATGAAGTACGCGATGTTCCAGTTAACCAAGCAGGCATTAAGCATGTAACAAGCACCTTGACCGCTGATGGTTTGAAAGTTGTTGTTAACTTAGACAAACTGAAAATCTATAAAACTTCAGCGAAAGACAACATTGTTACTTTGCATGTTTCAGATAACCCAATTGCGAGCGAAGACACTGCTAGTGGATTGACAGCATCAAATAACTTTATCAATACTGTTCAGTCGATCGATTTTCGTCGCGGCGAAAAAGGTGAAGCACGCCTTTTAGTCTTCTTACAAGATACGCAAGCTGCAATTGATGTACATGAAAGTGGCGGCAAAATTATTGCAGAGTTCCACCACACAGATATTTTAGATGATTTATTGTATCAATTAGATGTCATGGACTTTGGCACTGTTGTTAGTAATATCGAAACCTTCAAAGAAGGCAATATGACGCGCATCGTGGTTGAGCCAAATGCAGCGTTCAAGTTTACTCATCAACAAATTGAAAACATCTTTACACTAACCGTTGAAAAAGATGATACGCGACGAGCTTACCTTGATGGCGGAATTGAATATCAAGGTCGCCCAATGAGTCTTAATTTCCAAGATATTCCAATTCGCTCTGTGCTACAGATTATTGCAGGCTATAACGAGTTTAACTTAGTAACAAGTGACTCAGTCACAGGCAATATCACGCCGCGCTTAGATGGTGTACCTTGGGATCAGGCACTTGATGTCGTGCTTAAAATTAAAGGCCTTGATAAGCGTATGGACGGTACTATTTTGATGGTTGCACCATCAGAGGAGCTTGCCGCTCGTGAAGCGAAGGAACTAAAAGCTAAGCAACAAGTTGAAGACTTAGAGCCGTTATACAGCGAATATATCCGCCTTAACTATGCTAAAGCTGAAGAATTTGCAGACTTATTGAAAACAGACACCAACAGCATTATTTCTGCGCGAGGCAGTGTGTCTGTTGATAAACGAACTAATACATTACTGATTAAAGACACAGCGAAAAGCATCGAAAGCGTGCGTCGTATGGTGGAAACCTTAGATATTCCTGTTAAACAAGTGGTCATTGAATCACGTATGGTGACAGTGAATGATAACGTGCAAGAAGACTTAGGTGTTCGCTGGGGGATTAGCGATGTGGGTAGTGACGGCGCAATCTCTGGTACCCTAGAGGGTGCTGGAGGCATGGTCGGCGCGGGTTCATACGACAATATCCCAAGCTTGTCTGATCGATTAAATGTTAACTTACCGGTTTCAAGCCCTGCGGGTAGCATTGGTGTACAAATTGCTAAATTGGCCAATGGCACTATCTTAGATTTAGAGCTAAGTGCTCTTGAAGAAGAAAACCGCGGTGAGATTATCGCAAGTCCACGTATCACCACGGCGAACCAACAAAAAGCCCGCATTGAGCAAGGTACAGAGATCCCGTACGTTGAAGCTGCATCAAGTGGTGCAACGACAGTAACGTTCAAAAAAGCGGTATTAAGTTTAGAAGTAACACCACATATCACGCCAGACAACAAGGTCATTCTGGATCTTGTGATCACGCAAGATACCCGTGGTGATACGGTTCAGACACCAACGGGTTCCGCTGTAGCCATTAATACCCAAGAGATTCAGACTCAGGTATTAGTAGAAAATGGCCAAACTGTGGTGCTTGGTGGTATCTTCCAGCAGCAAATCGTTAACTCAACTAAGAAAGTACCTCTGTTAGGCGATATTCCTTACTTAGGTGTACTGTTCAAAAGCACCAGTGAATTTAACGAGAAAAAAGAGCTGCTAATCTTTGTAACACCAAAAATTCAAATCGATTAAGTGATTTTTTCTTAAGCAACGAGCAATTAGCATGTTTAATTGCTCGTTATCTGGCTTTTTATGCTAATTGACTTGAAATACCCAAGCAATTACTGAGATAATCCCCTCCTTAATTTTGGGGCCAGGTCGTTAGGCGGGGTTTTATTTCAAATTTTAGAGTTCGTTTGTACTAAAAAGATATGGCTGAGAAACGTAATATATTTCTAGTGGGCCCTATGGGGGCTGGCAAAAGCACAATTGGTCGTCACATTGCTGACCAATTACACCTTGAATTTTTCGATTCAGATCAAGAGATCGAGCGTCGTACTGGAGCAGACATTGCTTGGGTATTCGATCTTGAGGGTGAAGAGGGCTTTCGACTTCGTGAAGAAACTGTAATTTCAGACCTAACTGAGATGCAAGGTATTGTTCTTGCAACAGGTGGTGGTTCTGTGATCAGTAAAGAAGTACGTAACAAGCTATCGGCTCGCGGTATCGTTGTATACCTAGAGACACCAATCGAAAAGCAAGTTGCACGCACACAGCGCGACAAGCGTCGCCCATTATTGCAAACAGAAGAAGCACCGCGTGATGTACTAGAGCGCTTAGCTGAAGAACGCGAACCGTTATACAAAGAAGTTGCTGATTTTGTTGTCCGCACTGATGAGCAAAGCGCGAAAGTTGTTGCTAATCAAATCATCGAGAAATTAGATTTTTAAAAACCAATAATAAAAAGGAAACTAGCTATGCTTGAATTAACAGTTAATTTGGACGAGCGAAGTTATCCTATTTATATTGGTCAATCTGCTCTTAAAGAGACTGGTCGGCTGCGTGAGCACATCGGCGATTGTCGACCAATCATTATCACTAACGACACCATTGCACCTTTATATCTTGATGATGTAATGACGTCGTTAGCAGATCTTAACCCGTTATCTTTTATTATCCCTGATGGTGAGCAATACAAATCACTTGAGTGGTTTGAAAAGATTTCGGCGTTCTTACTTGAACATAACTGTGGTCGCGATACATGCCTTATTGCATTAGGCGGTGGTGTTGTGGGTGACCTCACAGGTTTTGTTGCTGCATGTTATCAACGTGGCGTGCCTTTTATTCAAGTACCAACTACCTTGCTCTCGCAAGTTGACTCGTCAGTAGGTGGTAAAACGGCAGTAAATCATCCGCTTGGTAAAAACATGATTGGTGCGTTTTATCAGCCGCAAGCAGTATTTATCGATACACAGTCTCTTCATACCTTGCCAGAGCGTGAATTCGCGGCGGGCATGGCTGAAGTAATCAAGTATGGCCTCATTTACGACACCGAGTTATTTGCTTACCTTGAGCAAAATATTGCCAACCTTAAATCACTCGACGAGCAAACATTACAGCACGTAATTTACCGTTGTTGTGAAATCAAAGCCTTAATTGTTGCACAAGATGAAAAAGAAGCGGGTTTACGCGCATTACTAAACCTTGGGCACACTTTTGGTCATGCGATTGAAGCGCAAATGGGTTACGGTAACTGGTTACACGGCGAAGCTGTTGCGGCAGGTATGGTACTTGCGGCACGTCTAGCGCATACCCGTGATGATTTAACCGCCGCTGAACTTGAGCGCGTCGTTAAATTGATTGCAGATTATGACTTACCTGTTGATATTCCAGCAGAAATGACCAGCGAGCAATTTTTAACGCACATGCGTAAAGACAAGAAGAATAAAAAAGGCACGATACGCTTTATTCTTCCTACCCAATTTGGTCAATGTGCGCTGGTAAGTGATGTTACTGATCAGCAGGTTTGTGATTTAATAGCGCGCTAATGCAATCGCAAATATTGCCTAGCCGTGCTGCGCTAGTTGATCGAATCGCTCTGCAGTTTGAATATGGGCAAAATCTAATTTGCTTACTTGGCCCGTCAGGTCTTGGTAAAAGCTATTTATTAGAAACCTTCATTACTGATAAATACCACAACTTTAATAAAGCGTTTGTTCAGTTGTCAGGAAAAATGACTGACCAGCAGTTTATGACTGAATTGCTAGAACAAAGCTTTAGTAACCCGCTGATTGATCACGCTTTAAGTTTGTCTGAAAATTTCTATCAACTCTATAAACAACAGCCTTGTGGTGATTGTTTATGGGTGATTGATGGAGGCCGTCATTTATCGGAAGAGTTAATTCAGCAATTAGAAATTCTTGCTAAGCAAAGCCCAAGCACGTTATATATATTGATTGCATCACAATCGGTCGGGCAGTTTAGTCAAGCGGTCGAGATCCATCTTGAAGCGCTAAACATTAGTGAAAGTAAACAGCTCATGTGTTGGTTTTTCGATAGCCTCCCTGTGGAAGAAGATCCTGTTTTTCGCACTTTCTTACAAGAGGCGCATGGTAATCCTGCCTTATTACTTGCATGGCAACCAGAACAACAAACCGCAGACATTCGCGCACCCGAAAAAAGCTATAAACTGCTTTATTTAATTTTGCTCTTATTCACAACCATGCTGCTTATTATTGGTTTTCTATATAAAGCAGACATGACCGAGTGGTGGAAAGCGCACTATCAGCAAGATACAACGAGCACTGTGGCAACCGCATTACCTGCAGAAGCGGTAATTAATGGTCCAGTAGAAAGCAAAGAGCCAGCTTCGGAGCACGCTCAAGATGAGTCTCAAGCCGAGCAGCAAGTTACCAATCATGATACTGTCGACACGACTCAAGCTGCTAATGGGCCGGTTGATAACTCTGTAATAGAAAACCGTGAAAAAGAAAGTCATAACAATAATGTCGGCGCGATTGTTGATAGCCTATTACCTGCACAGCAAGTAACACAAGAGACTGATCAGCCAACGCCTGATGAAGTCGCAACAGCCATCCTGAGTAACGCTGAGCCAATTGCAGACGAGGTAATTGAATCTGAACCTCAGCAGTCGTTAGTGGGTAACGCGTGGTATTTAACTCAGCCAGATGACAATTTTGTAATCCAATTACTTGCGGTGACTAAGCAAGAGATCAGCGATAAGTTTATTAATGAAAATGCCTTGCAAGGGCAGGTAAAGACTTACCAAAGTTTACGTAACGGTAAGCCGTGGTGGATTGTCACTTATGGCAGTTATAGCACACTCAATGACGCGAAGAAGGACGTAACAACACTTTCTGATAATGTGCGTAAAAATCAGCCGTTTTATAAAAAAATAAGTAAAATTAAACAAGAAATCGCTTCACTAAATCAGTAAATTAAAACTGATTAGTGTAAAATCGCGCAACACCGAATTGAAGTTAAGAGCAGATGCAGCAAAAGACCAGAGCCTTCCTTAAATGGGCGGGTGGAAAATACAGCCTAGTTGAAGATATTCATACCCGCTTGAAGCAAGCGAGTGTGGATGCTGACACCTTAGTTGAACCTTTCGTTGGTGCTGGCTCTGTATTCCTTAATACGGATTTTAAGCATTATATTTTAAACGATATCAATGCGGATCTGATCAATCTTTACACTGAGCTTAAACGCACGCCTGATGAGTTCATCAGTGATGCAAAAAAGTTGTTTGTAGAGCTCAATAACCACCCTGAAGCCTATTATGAGTATCGTGTTCAATTTAATCAGAGCAGCGATGTGTATGAGCGAGCGATTTTATTTTTATATATGAATCGTCATGGCTATAACGGTTTGTGTCGCTACAATCTAAAAGGTATTTTTAATGTGCCTTTTGGTAAATATAAGCGCCCGTATTTTCCTGAAAAAGAAATGCATTTCTTTGCTGAAAAAGCACAGCAAGCAACCTTTACCTGTTTAGGTTATGACGAGGTGTTTAAGCTTATTCCTGAAAACGCAGTAGTGTATTGCGACCCACCTTATGTACCGCTGAGTAAAACGGCATCATTTACTTCCTATGCTAAAGGCGGCTTCAATTTAGATGATCAAGCTAACTTGGCTAATTTAGCTGAGCAAGCGGCATTCGAAAATAACACGCCGGTACTTATTTCTAACCACGATACTGTATGGACTCGTAAAATCTATAGCCAAGCATCACTTGATGAAATTCAGGTAAAGCGCACAATTAGCCCTAAGGGTGGTTCACGTAATAAAGTGAATGAGCTAATGGCTATGTATTTAGCACCAAAGAAACGGTGAAATAAATCGCTGCTACAAACAGGCTGAATAAAACTAGGGCAATGACGATAATTGTACTGAGCGAATGCTCTTTGAAATCAGCTTGACGCTTGTCTTCTGATTGCACACCAAAAAATGCCGCGAAGACACTTTGTAATGCACTAATGAATTTGTTCATGCGATTTAGAACTTAGAACCTAAACCGCTAACTTTCTTTGATTCTTCGTTACTTGTTAATAGTTCAAGTAAATCAAGATAATGGAATTGAGCGTCGCGGCTATCACCCGTTAACCAAGAAAACCATCCTGTTTCTTGTTCTGCTTTCATACATTGAGCAGAAGATGATGATGCGCTAACTGTGTTGCACGAGCAACCAGACGCCACTGCTAAAAAGTCGTCTTCATCAGCCGATGAAAAAGATACAAACGCAGCAACAGAAAGTGCGGACGCGATTAAGATCCCTATTTTAAAAGCACGCATGAGAATAACCCTTGTTTGTGTTATTTAGACAAGCATACATAACAATTGCTCAAATAACAAACTTAATTACTGCTGAATTAAATAAAAATTTAATAAAATTAGCCCTTTAAAGTAAATTTTATGTTTATATTTTGTTTCATATGCATGTATTGTTACATCTTGATTAATAGAGCTTTAGCTCAACTTTTGATTAATTTACCTTAAATTCAATAGGCTAAAAGGATTAGCTTCTCTCTATCGCATTCTAACAACCTGCTGTGGTGTTTTAATCAGCTGTCGATTGGGTTACATTATGCGCTCTTCTTGCAGTCGCAAATTATGATGGAATCTCTCATGTTGGAAACATTACAAAAGTATTTAATAGCCCCTTCTATATTATCAGCTGACTTTGCCCGTTTAGGTGAAGATGTTGATCGTGTATTAGCAAGTGGGGCAGACGTTGTACATTTTGATGTAATGGATAACCATTATGTGCCAAACCTAACTTTTGGCCCGATGATTTGTAAGGCGTCGCGCGATTACGGTGTCACAGCGCCTATAGATGTGCATCTTATGGTGAAACCTGTTGATCGTTTAATCCCAGACTTCGCTGAAGCGGGCGCTTCTATTATTAGCTTTCACCCTGAAGCAAGTGAGCATATTGACCGTACCTTACAGCTTATAAAAGACAGCGGTTGCCAAGCAGGGCTTGTATTTAATCCTGCGACTAGCCTTAGCTACCTTGAGCATGTGCTCGATAAAGTTGATGTGGTGCTATTAATGTCGGTTAACCCTGGTTTTGGTGGTCAAAGCTTTATTCCGCATACGCTCGAAAAGCTTCGCCAAGCGCGTAAAATTATTGATGATTCAGGTCGTAATATTCGACTAGAGGTTGACGGTGGTGTTGGTGTTAATAACATTGCTGAAATTGCAGAAGCGGGCGCTGATATGTTTGTTTCAGGCTCTGCAATTTTCAATCAACCAGATTACAAAGCCGTTATCGATGCGATGCGTGGCGAACTTGCAAAGGTTGAATCATGAAATACGATGCAGCATTTTTTGATTTAGACGGCACCCTAGTCGACAGTGTTTATGATTTATATATTGCAATGAACCTGACTCTTACCGACTTAGCGTTTCCGGTTGTTACGCAAAAGCTAGTTGAAAGCTGGGTCGGTAATGGTATAGAAACACTTGTTAAACGTGGTTTGAGTGGCGATATGCAAGTTAGTGAGCATTTAGATGAAGCCCTTGCAGAGCGCGCTATTAATTTATTTTATCAGCACTATGACCACGTTGTGGGTGACTATAGTGCGCTTTATCAGCATGTAGAAACAGGGCTTGCCGCACTTGCTGGTATTCCTAAAGTGGTGATCACCAATAAGGCGCGCCGTTTTACCGAAAAGTTACTTGATAAACTGTCATTGACCAGCCATTTTCAGTTTATTGTCTGTGGCGATGATATGGCTAAGAAACCTTCACCAGAACCATTGCACTTTGCTTGTCAGCAATTAGATGTTAGCCCTGAAAAAGCGGTTATGATTGGCGATTCAAAAAGTGATATTTTGGCAGCAAAAGCTGCAAATGTTGACGTTGTCGCGCTTGGTTATGGCTATAACCAAGGTGAAAACCTCGCTGATTTCAATCCAGAGTACCTCTGCGAGAATTTCTTAGATATAATACCCGTTCTTACCCAAAGGTAAGTGCATTTTAATTTCGTCTTTTTAGTTTAGTAAAAAATATAAAGGAACATCATGAGTAAACCAGTAGTGTTAAGTGGCATTCAGCCAACCGGTGGTATGACAATAGGCAACTATGTTGGCGCTATTAACCAGTGGCTTAAGCTACAGGAAGACCACGAAAGTTTCTTTATGTTAGTTGATTTACATGCCATTACGGTACGCCAAGATCCAGAGCAATTACGTTCGCGCGTTCTTGACGGTATTGCGCTATATGCTGCATGTGGTATCGACCCAGAGAAAGCGGCGTTATTTGTACAATCTCAAGTACCAGAACATGCACAGCTAAGCTGGGTATTAAACTGTTACGCGCAAATGGGTGAGCTTAATCGTATGACGCAGTTCAAAGATAAGTCATCTAAGCATGCGAATAACGTGAATGTGGGTTTATTCTCTTACCCAGTGCTGCAAGCAGCTGATATCTTGTTATATCAAGCAGATCAAGTGCCAGTGGGTGAAGATCAAAAGCAACACCTTGAATTAACACGTGATATCGCAACACGTTTTAACAACCTATACGGTGACGTGTTCAAACTACCTGAGCCGTACATTCCTGAGTTTGGCGCACGTGTAATGAGCTTACAAGATCCGCTGAAGAAAATGTCTAAGTCAGATGAAAATCCAAACGGTTACATCATGTTATTGGATGAGCCGAAGAAGATTGAAAAGAAACTGAAAAAAGCAGTAACCGATTCAGACGAGCAAGCGCGTATTTACTTTGATCGTGAAGAAAAACCAGGTGTATCTAACCTACTTACTTTATTATCAGTTGCAACTAAGCGCTCAATTGAAGACTTAGTACCTGAATATGAAGACAAAATGTATGGTCACCTGAAAAAAGACACCGCAGCAGCGGTTGTTAATATGATTGAGCCAATTCAAGCGCGCTTTAAAGAAATTCGTGAAGATCAATCATTGCTTGACAGTATCATGAAATCAGGTGCTGAAAAGGCGAGTATTCGCGCTGAGAAAACATTAAAAGCTGTGTACGATGCGGTAGGCTTTATCCCTCGCCCGTAAGCTTTCAGCAAATAATTGAAATAAAAATACCGCTATAAAGCGGTATTTTTTTAGCTATTAAAAACTAAGCACGATTAATACTGTAAACAAACAGATAAGTGCAGCAGCGGTTTTGTCTGTTTTTTCCATTTTCTTATTCCTCATCTGTGTTCAACTGTTTAATTGCATAGCCTTTATTTTTTAGTAAGCCTAACAAGCTATCGTCACCGGCCAAGTGGGCTGCGCCAACAAGCACCAGCTCTTTTTGATGATTAGTAAAATAGCGCTCTATCTTGCTAAGCCAGGTTAAATTACGTTGCTTAATTAGCATGTTATAGGTGAGTGGATCATGCTCTTTGAGCGGCATAATAGTGAGTGTATTCATTGCCTGCATATCGCCATGTCGCCATGCATCAAGCAGGGCAGCATAATGATGCTGATAGTGAGATATTTGCGCTAACTGTGATTCAATAAAGGCGCTTTCATCTTTGCTACCTAATTGCTTAAATAGGTGTAATTGAAACGCTAAGGTTTCAAGGAAAGCCAACTCTTTATCATCTTGTTTTGCTAATTTAGTTAGGTAGCTGTCGACACCTTCACCTAGTAGTGATTGCTTTTGTAATTCTAATGACGTCATTAACAAACTTACCAAAAATGGGCGAAAGCTATCTAACTCACTCAGTTTCATTCCGTAACGGTTAAGCTGCTCTTCTAACTGCTGCTTCACTTGTGCTGTTAGCTTACTACTTAAGGTTTCACCTGCTTGGTAGCTAAGCGTTTTTAACATTGTGAGCTGTGCTGAACTATCGCTAGGTGCAGGTACATCGGCTTCAAGTACTAAGGTATCGGCCTGTTTATAAGCCTGATTAAATTCTACTGGGAGTGGTAGCTCTTTTGGAGGCAAAATATGAATTGAACCCGCAATGTAAATATAGTCATCGCCTTTACTTACCTGCCAAACAGCACTTTTAGCAGCGCCAAAGCCACATGTTAATAAGCCAGATACAGCAACTGATGAGATGAGAAAGTGTCGAGTCAATGTTTTCATTATTTACGCCTGTTAATTGAAAGAAGCTTGCTCAGCACTCTGAGCAAGCCAACGATTACTTATTGAGTTGTTGCTCAATTTGCAAATCAATTTTATTGTTCATTTGCTCAATAGACGCTTCGATAGAGGTCTCTAATTGCTGATTAAGTTTTTGAGCACCTTGCGTATTAAGTAAGGTATTAGGCGATGTAATAATGATTGCAGTAACAGCTAAAAGTGACATCATTTTTAATACTGAGTTAGTCATAATTTAATTCCTTTCATTGGTTGATTAGTTTTATCAGCGAAGCAAAATTGGTTGGTAGCCCGTTGATGGAAACTACAATAGCGAGGAATTTACATAGAGTCGCTTATCTAGTTCTAAGCGATTTATTTATAAGGTTTTGAAAATTTAATTTGTATAATTTCAGTATCTTATGTCTAATTCTTACGGAGTGAAATAAGGTTTTAAAGCCTATTATTTTGAGGTTGTGTATTTTGATGCTAGTGTAGGTGTATCAAAATAGGAACTGGTAGGTTTTGCTATGGGCTTTAAAGTAAAACATTATGCGAGTAAAACAGTGACTGCGAATAGCTCATTAGAGTGGGAACTAATTTTAACTGAGCTTATTATTGGTAGCCTTTGTGCAGCTTTCGCAAAGGTCGGCTATGACGCAACAATGCTGCTTATTTTTATACCCAACTTAGTAATCGCCTTAGTTTGCTTTGGCTTTATTGGGCTTTCGATATTTCATTTCATCAGAGAAAAGCGCAGTAAGCCAAGCGAGTAGTATTGATTGCTGCGTTACTTTGCTACTGGAGTGACACCAGGTGAGTCACACGCAATCACTTCAAATCGATAGCCATATTCGGCATTGTGATCAGGGGTTACTTGTACTATTTCGTAATCATTCAGCTCAACGGCTTTACTGTTTTCTGCTTTTAAACAGCGTGAATAACTATCGGCTTCAAAGCTGTAAGCAAACATCGCAATTAAACGTTTGCTGCGTTCAAAGTAACCTTTGGTATCTAAAAACTGGCGAAGGTTTTCGGCGGTTTCGCTGTCACCTTTTATATCTACGTCTTGGCTTGGGGCTGAGCTTTCTTTATTTTCAGGCAGTTGTTGCTCGAGCTTTTCACCGAGTTCTTCGACCGCTTTTTGCTGCTCTTCACCGGATTCTTTGGCAATGACTTTGCTATCGATAAAGGTACTGACCATGTTGTCGAGCACTTCTTCAGGGGGCTTATCATCAAGGAACGAAATCAGGTTAATAAAGACCACTGACGCTAAAACAAAGCGCACAATAGCGGTTAACAGCGGCGAATAGCTTTGACTAATAAATTTAACTCGCTCAGAGCCGAATGGCTTTATCAGCAATAAAATAAAAATGTAGAAAGGCAAAAAAAGCTGAAATAACAATAAAGTACCTAGTGTTATTCCCATTGCCCAGGGTGGTAAATACAACAGGGTGGCAAAGTTATGTGTGTAGTTAAAATGACTGGAAGAGACATGAGTCACATCATTAACTATGCCGCTCGCACCGGCCAAGACAAAATTAGCGATACTGGCATAGAAGATTAAAATCAGTGCTTTGCCAGCAAGAGAGTGCCAAAGCTGGTTAAACTTGGGCCAAAACTCAATAACAAGCGCAATGATAGTGATGGTGGCACTTAGCCAGCCCGATTGCAGAACAATCAGGCTGCTTAATGCTAAAAGGTAGAGCTTTTGTGCGGTACTTAAGTTAAACCAAATGGCTTGTAACCGTTCAACCAGCCTTGTTTTATGAGGCTGCCAGCTACGTTGCTGTTGTTGAAACTGTTTATTAGCGCGCCATTTTGCAATTTTTAAATACCTACGCACGCAATATCCTTTTTATAGTAATGGTTTTAAGTATTTTCCCGTGTGTGAGCGCTCACAATCGGCGACGTCTTCAGGTGTACCAGAAATTAAAATTTCACCACCGCCTGAACCACCTTCTGGGCCTAAATCGACAATCCAGTCAGCAGTTTTAATCACATCAAGGTTATGCTCAATAACAACAATGGTATTACCATGATCGCGTAAGCGGTGAAGTACTACTAATAATTGCTGAATATCAGCAAAGTGTAAACCCGTAGTTGGTTCATCAAGGATATATAGCGTTTTACCGGTATCGCGCTTTGAAAGTTCGCGAGCCAGTTTCACACGCTGTGCTTCACCACCCGAGAGGGTAGTCGCAGCTTGACCTAAGCGAATATACGACAAGCCAACATCCATTAAAGTTTGCAGTTTACGTGCAATGGCCGGAATTTTATCAAAATATTCACGGGCATCTTCAACGGTCATTTCGAGTACTTGGTGAATGTTTTTACCTTTGTACTGTACTTCGAGGGTTTCGCGATTGTAGCGCTGACCTTTACACACATCACAAGGTACATACACATCAGGTAAAAAGTGCATTTCTACCTTGATCACCCCATCGCCTTGGCAAGCCTCACAACGGCCACCTTTAACGTTAAAGCTAAAGCGACCGACTTTATAGCCACGCGAACGGGCTTCTTGTGTGCCTGCAAATAGCTCACGAATACCAGTAAAAATGCCGGTGTAAGTGGCAGGGTTTGAGCGCGGAGTACGGCCAATAGGGCTTTGGTCAATATCAATCACTTTATCAAAATGATCTAGGCCCTTGATTGACTTGTACGGGGCCGCTTCAGCGGTCGTTGCGCCATTTAACTCGGTATGAGCCAGTTTAAATAAAGTGTCGTTGATAAGTGTCGATTTACCTGAGCCTGATACACCGGTGATACAGGTCATTAAGCCAAATGGAATACGTAAATCAACGTTCTTTAAGTTGTTACCTGTGGCACCAAATAGCTCAAGCCATTTGTCGTTGGTTTGATGGCGAGTCGCTGGTACTTCAATTTTCTTCTCACCAGAAAGGTACTGACCCGTGATTGAATCTTTGCTGGCAAGAATATCGTCATGGGTACCTTGTGCAATAACATGACCGCCATGAACACCTGCACCTGGGCCGATATCGATAATATGATCCGCGACGCGAATGGCATCTTCGTCATGCTCAACCACAATGACCGTATTACCCAAATCACGTAAGTGAATAAGGGTTTTTAGTAGGCGGTCGTTATCGCGTTGGTGCAAACCAATTGATGGCTCATCCAGTACATACATTACACCAACCAGACCTGCACCAATTTGACTTGCTAAACGAATACAGCGCGCTTCACCGCCAGACAGGGTGTCGGCACTTCGTTCAAGTGATAAATAATTAAGGCCTACATTAATTAAGAAAGATAAACGGTCACGAATTTCTTTAAGGATCTTATCGGCAATTTGGGCGCGCTGGCCTGTTAGATTTAAACCATCAAAAAATGCCATGCTTTCACCAATACTCATCGTGGTGATTGCTGGTAGATTGGTTTGGCCTATAAATACATGGCGAGCTTCTTCGCGTAATCGAGAGCCATGACAGCTCGGACACGCTTGGCTTGTTTGGTATTTTGCAAGCTCTTCGCGCACTGAGTTTGACTCTGTTTCACGGTAGCGGCGATTCATATTATTTAAAACGCCTTCAAACTCATGATTTCGTGTAATTAAATCACCACGGTCGTTACGGTAATTAAAGGCAATTTTAGTTTTACCTGAACCTTCAAGAATCACCTTTTGCGCATCTTTACCAAGCTCCTGGAAAGGCACTTCTAGGTCAAACTTATAATGCTCAGCGACAGCTTGCAGCATTTGGAAGTAATAAAAGCTACGTTTGTCCCAACCTTTAATTGCACCACCCGATAGGCTTAGCTCTGGATTTTGCACAACACGGTTTGGATCAAAATACTGACGCACACCTAAACCATCACAGCTTTGACACGCACCCGCAGGGTTGTTAAACGAGAATAAACGAGGCTCAAGTTCACTCATTGCATAGCCACACGTTGGGCAGGCAAAATTAGCAGAAAACAGCATGTCTTCGCTGAGTGAATCGTCCATTGCCGCTACATGGGCAATACCAGCTGATAGCTCAAGGGCTGTTTCGAATGATTCAGCTAAACGCTGTTGTTGGCCATCTTTAACTTTAAAGCGGTCAACCACAACTTCAATCGTATGCTTTTTATGAAGCTCAAGGGTAGGTGGATCTGATAAGTCACAGACTTCGCCATCGATACGTGCGCGAATAAAACCTTGGCTTGCTAGTTGCTCAAGCAGCTTAACATGCTCACCTTTACGGTCTTTCACAACCGGTGCTAACAACATTAGCTTGCTCCCTTCAGGAAGCGCTAAAACTGTATCGACCATTTGGCTGATCGTTTGTGCTGCAAGCGGTAAGTCGTGAGTAGGGCAGCGAGGCTCACCGACACGGGCAAATAATAAACGTAGGTAATCGTAAATCTCGGTGATGGTACCGACCGTTGAGCGCGGGTTATGCGACGTTGATTTCTGCTCAATAGAGATAGCAGGTGATAAACCTTCAATGTGATCAACATCGGGTTTTTCCATCAGCGATAAGAACTGTCTTGCATACGCTGACAATGATTCAACATAACGACGTTGCCCTTCTGCGTACAAAGTATCAAACGCTAAAGACGATTTCCCTGAACCAGATAGGCCAGTGATAACTATCAGCTTATCACGGGGAATGGTTAGGCTGATGTCTTTTAAATTGTGCGTACGGGCGCCTCGGACTTCAATGTTTTCCATGCTATCTCGTTTTATTACCTAATTATTTTTTCAGTATCTCATAATACGCGATAAGATTAATCCTTGATCAAAGAAAAAATCATCGCTTACAGGTGATTATTTAGTTTTCGCTTGTGATAGAATCCACGCTCAAATTTTAATAGACAGCAAGATCAGTAATTCATGACAGCATCTTCACTCAACTCTCGAGAAAAACGCGCTGCCGTTTCGTTGGCGAGCGTCTTTGCATTCCGTATGCTTGGCCTATTTATGCTGATGCCAGTATTGGCGATTTATGGTCAGCAATTAGAAGGGTTTTCGCCGCTTTGGATTGGCTTTGCTATTGGTGCCTACGGTTTAACGCAAGCGGTGTTACAAATACCGATGGGTTGGTTGTCTGATAAAATTGGCCGCAAAAAAGTGATTATTGGTGGCCTTTGTATGTTTGCTCTTGGTTCAGTGATTGCGGCAACCGCTGAGTCTGTACAAATGGTAACGCTAGGACGCGCCTTGCAAGGTATGGGCGCGATTGCCAGTGCATTATTAGCGCTGGCTTCTGATTTAAGCCGTGATGAGCAACGCCCTAAAGTTATGGCCGTCATTGGTATGTGTATCGGTATGAGCTTTGCTGTTGCTATGTTACTTGGGCCAATTGTTGCTGCATCGTGGGGAGTCGCTGGGGTATTTTGGCTCACCGCAGGGCTTGCCATTTTAGGTATTTTAATCGTGTTATTTTTAGTTCCTAATGCGGTAAGTAAAGCCCCAAAAGGGGATACGCTCGCAACTTTAGATGACATTAAACACCTGATTAAACACCCGCAATTAGCACGCCTTGATTTTGGTGTAATGCTGCTGCACCTGACATTAACCACTGTATTTGTCGCCTTACCAGGTCAGCTTATCAAAGATGGTTTAATTGCCGATCATCATTGGTACTTGTATATCCCAGTGTTGTTTTTAGCGTTTTTCTTAATGGCGCCTATGATGATTGTGGCGATTCGTAAAGAAAAAGAGAAACAAGCTTTTATTGGCTCAATCGCGCTGCTTGTTTTAAGCATGCTAGCAATGTCGTTATGGGTTGATTCAGTGATTGGCATTGGTATTTGTATGTTGGTTTACTTTATTGCTTTTAACTTTTTAGAAGCAACCATGCCTGCACTTGTGTCACGTATTGCTCCTGCAAACCAGAAAGGCTCTGCGATGGGCGTATTTTCATCAACACAGTTTTTTGGTGCCTTTTTAGGTGGTTTATTAGGAGGTTACGTTGCTCAAGCATTAAGTGCGCAAGCAGTGTTTGCGGCGGCGGCACTTGTTGGGGTAATATGGCTTATCCTTGCTTGGAATATGCAAGTCCCACCAAGAAGTAAAATAATTAGCTTAATGACTGAATTAAGTTCAGAGCAGCAGGCACAAGCGCTTGCTTCTCGTCTTGTTGCTTTACCGGGCGTAATTGAAGCAACGGTTGTCTGTGATGAAAATCGCAGCTATTTAAAGATTAATGATAAAGAATTTGACCTAGACCAAGCACGCAAAGTGGCTGGTTTAATCTAACGTTTTATAGGAGAAGTTCCATGGCACGCGGTGTGAACAAAGTTATCTTGGTTGGTAATTTAGGCCAAGATCCAGAAGTACGTTATATGCCTAATGGCAATGGCGTAGCGAATATCAGCATTGCTACGACAGATAGCTGGAAAGATAAAAACACAGGGCAAATGCAAGAGCGTACTGAATGGCACCGTGTAGTGTTATTTGGCAAACTAGCAGAAGTTGCTGGTGAGTATCTTCGTAAAGGTTCACAAGTTTACATTGAAGGTCGCCTACAAACACGTAAATGGACTGATCAATCAGGCCAAGAAAAATTCACTACAGAAATCGTGGTAGACATGGGCGGTCAAATGCAAATGTTAGGCGGTCGTGGTGAGCAGCAAGGTGGTGGCTATCAAGGTGGTCAATCACAAGGCGGTTACCAAGGTGGCCAACAACAAAGTGGCGGCTACGGTTCTGGCCAGCAAATGCAGCAAAGCAACAATAATAGCTATGCGCCACAGCAGCAGTCTGCACCTGCGCAACAACAGCGCCCGCAGCAACAATCTGCACCTCAACAAAGCAATAACCAATATGGTGGCGGTTATGGTCAGCAGCAAAACAGTGCGCCTCAACAAGGCGGTTTTGCACCTAAGCCACAAAATGCACCACAAGGCGGCGCATCAAACCCAATGGAACCACCTATCGACTTTGACGACGATATCCCGTTCTAGGTCCTGTATTTTTTAAAAGTGTAAATATAAGCCACTTTTTATTAAAATTCTAAACCAAACCCAGTGTAAAAACTGGGTTTTTTTTATTTTTACATTTTAGCTTCTTAAAAATTTGTGAAAGAAGTTTTGCTGTATTTTAAAAGTGTAAATTTAGCGCTTCTATTCTTTTTAATCTCATTAATAAATTTCTTCTTAATCTACTCAATTTTGTCCAACCCTTTAATTATCAGTATATTAAGTCAAAAATCATACTTTTTCTAAAAAGTCAAATTTTTTCTTGGCGATTTAAAGTTTGCGAACTATGGTTCTTAGCAATAGAGAAATATGGTGAATTTCAGATGTACAAATTAGAAACCCTAATTTTTGAAAATGGTGAGCGCTACCCTGTTTTATTAGGTGAGGATGGCATGCCCCATTTTTACTCTACCTTGTGGATTACTGCGACTCAGCGCAACAAAAAAGCTAGCACTATAACGAATAAGCTCAGAGCGGTAGATTGGTTATTCCACTGGGAAAAAATAAACCAAAGGAATCTATTTTTAGAATTTAAGGATGCAAAGTTTTTAACTTCTGAGGATATCGTCAGTATTAAAGACCATCTTTCTTTGGACATTGGCCTCTATAAAAACAATAAAGGGAGCAGCAAACGAAAAAAGGTAATTAACCTGCATGACTCTCCAAGTTCAATTACTCATTTGCGTTCTGTGGGCAAGCGTCATCTTTATGCACGTATGACGGCAGTTAGAGACTTCTTAAATTTTATTGCTGAGCTTGCTGTTCAGCATCGAAATAATGCAGAACTTGCTATGGAAATTGCCAATATGAACGCGAGCATTACTTCAAGGCTGCCTAAAGGAAGAGCCAATTTAAATAAATCTTATGACGATATTCCAGAAGGTTTAGTTCAGGATTTTTTAGAGTTAGCCCATTTTAGTCACCCTGATAACCCATTTAAAAATATAGAAAACAAAAAACGAAATTACTTGATGATTTTATTACTTAGAGAGTTATTCATTAGAAAAGGGGAGCTACTTTCGATGAAGATTACAAGTATGGACCTAGTGGGGGCTAGAAAGTATGTCTGGGTAGAGCGCACTCAAGATGATAAACACGATAAGAGGCCCCATCAGCCAGTTGCTAAAACAAAAGAGCGAAAGCTTCTTATTTCTGCAAATACTGCAAGCTTGATTGATGAATATATCACTACTATTCGGGCGAAGATTCCTGGGGCTAAGCTACATCCGTATTTGTTTGTGGTGCATCAAAATGGAAGAACGCTGGGGAACCCCATTTCTATTAAAGCATTTGACGACATATTTAGTGAATTGAGATCAATGGATGACCGTTTCTCCATTTTACATCCGCACTTTTTTAGACATAACGGTAACGAAGAGTTTTCTAAAAAAATTGATGCGAACAATAAGTTGGCTGAACTGGGAGAGACTGGTTATCAAACAATTGATTCTGGGAAAGAAGCTAAGATGCGTATGCACTTGATGGGGCATTCAAATGAAGCATCGGGAGATGTTTACAACCAAAGACACATACGCCAAAAAGCCAATGAAGTTCAATTGCTAGAGCAAGAAAAGTTACAAGAAGATATTAAACAAGCGCAACTAAAAAAGGACGCTAAATGATAGAAAAAATGCATATGCAAATTAAGCAAGATATGAAGTCAAATACTGTTTTTGATAGTAGCCTAAAAGTATCAAAAGACGGATACAGCTTTGATGTTGATAGTCATAAATGGAAACTAAATAAAGATGTGACTATATCCTTCATGCCAGACATCCTAGCTATTCAGCCGAAGCTACTTGAAGGGTTTCGTAATTCGCTTTCTATTTATGCACAGGAACTATCTGCACTATACACCCTGAATATTTATTCGCGATTTCAGCGCATGATTAGAGATACCCAATCAACATCAATTGATGAATATACGCTCTTAAATTGGAATGCAATATTAGATGACGAGCATAAATATTATTTAGGTTCACTGCGAGCATTTTTCTTTAGTTGGCATGAATATGGTTTCTTCGGGGTAACAAATGAAATGGTCAATGTCCTTGAAAAGTTGACCATCCCAGGAGGACCTAAAGGTGTTGCTGTTGCTAATCGTTGCTCGTATTCGGGTGCTTTTACGGACAATGAATATACAGCTATCAATTTAGAGCTTATCCGTTTATTCAAGGAAGGTAGTATTTGCTTGCCTACATATGCTTATGTAAACACGGTACAAGCGACCGCCTATCGACCTGAAAATATTAGGCAACTAAAAGCTGTTGATTTAATTATTAAAAAACCTTCATGTAAAGGTGTAGAGAGCTACACTCTAAATCTTCC
Organism: Pseudoalteromonas sp. Hal040; assembly: GCF_037162425.1. Taxonomy (NCBI): domain Bacteria; kingdom Pseudomonadati; phylum Pseudomonadota; class Gammaproteobacteria; order Alteromonadales; family Pseudoalteromonadaceae; genus Pseudoalteromonas; species Pseudoalteromonas sp. Hal040. The sequence continues at coordinate 318,140 of NZ_JARLUU010000001.1, forward strand.
TAAAGCAAAAGTTAGAGGGGGCACTTTAGAATTCAGTTCGATTCAATTGTGATTATCGAAGAGCTGCACTTGATTTTATTGAACCTTATTCAGGTGCAAACTAATAGGCTTGAGAGCCTTTATAATACAAAATTGCCTGAAGAGCTTAAAGGGTTAGTGCCTTTATTTATTGATTGGAAGGTTGCAACTAATTTTGCAAATGAAGGTATTTCCTTATCACGAGAACTTCTAAGTCTAGACCTATTTCATATGGGGGTTAATGACCTTCGAAATGATTACATGATGTCATTTCGCAAAAAGCAGCAAGCCTACTCAGAGCGGACTGGAGATGTTATTCATATTTCCGCTCGTCGCTTTCGATATACCAGAGGGACTAACCTTGCTCGTAGAGGTCTTGGAGCACAGGTTATTGCTAAAGCACTAGGCCATTCGGACACCCAAAATGTAAAGGTATATACCGAGAACACCGCAGATACAGTGACTTACATCGATAAAGCTGTTGGCAAGCAACTCGCGCCATTTGCACATGCATTTCTGGGTAAAGTTATTGAGAAACCTGAAGAAGGTGAGCGTGGTGATGACCTCGCTGCTCGTATTCCCAACAAGGACAATTCAGAAGTCGGAGCCTGTGGTACAAATGATTTTTGTATTAAAGGATATGAAGCTTGTTATTTATGTGAAAAATTTCGGCCCTTACTCGATGCGCCTCATGAGAAGTTTCTTGAAAGCCTTTATGCAGAAAAAGAAGCGCGTTTAAAAGAAACGAAAAGTGAGACATATGCTGCAACAAAAGATCGTCTTATTTTAGCTGTTGAGATGGTTGTGGATAAGTGCAAGGAAATTAAGCTGCAACGTGAGAAGGGCATGAACAATGGAAAATAACATTTACCACTTTGTGGCGAAAGCTGAGTTAACAGCTAAAGAAAACCTAACGAGATTTATTGAGGTCAGTAAAACCAAGTTAAGTGCTTTTGGTAAAAACTGTTGGGAGGAGAGTAAATGGGCTACCCACAAAGGTACAAAGAAGGTGATCGCTCGCTTTGCTACAAACACAAAGCCATTTGATTCATATAACTATTACCCAATGGCTACGCCATTTATCGATTTTGCGAAGGCATATATTCGCTATATTTTTTCATATAACCCCGTATCTAATCTTCAGCGCCAATTTGAAGCGTTAAGAATATTGGAAGAGGCACTTATTCTTGCTAAGGGAAGTGCTGATGTTTTACTTCTAGATGGGTTGGTTTTAGAGCAAGTAAATATTTTATTTCCTAAGCGGCTTTCTAACAAACAAGGTAGGAATAAAGCTGGGTATCAAATGGAGTTGTTACTTGATTTTTGTCGTGATAACCAGATTACACCTAGCCTTCCACAATGGAAGAATAATTATACCAGAGAGAAAGATCTGACCATTTCACTAGATGAAAAAGGTATTGAGCATAGGAATGAGCAACTTCCAAGCAATGAAGAAATGATGCTGGTTGCTAATATGTTTAGTCAAGCCCCTACTTATGGAGTAGAAGCTGAATATTATACGTCAGCAATGGCGATTTTAATGACCGCACCATCTCGCTTTTCGGAGTTAACGCTACCAATCGATTGTTTTGTCAAAGAAGAAGATAGAGCTGGCATAGAAAGGCTTGGTATTAGATGGAATCCCTCAAAGAAAGGAAAGAAGGGAATCAAGTGGGTTCCAACAGAGATGAAAGAGGTTGTTATTGAAGCTCATAGTCGCTTAATCAGAGTTGGTGAGTCAGCAAGATTAGCAGCAAAATTTGCTGAGAATAATCCAGGAATATTTTATCGGCACAGTGATTGCCTAACGCCTCCTGATTACCCTGAAGATAAGATACTAACTCCACAACAGCTTGGTGCAGCTCTTGGGTTGGTAATTAAAAATGAGTCATCACTTCAACATGGAACTAAATGGTTGAAAGATCTTTACGAAAAAAACAACGGTAAAATTTCCTATCGAGCATTAGGTCAACATCAGTGGGCTTTTTACACATCAAAATTCCCGAACTGGCCTTTTATTGATAACGAGAGGAAAGTAAAGGTATCAGAAGCTCTAATGCTATATCGGGAAAATGAATTTAACCCAAGGGCAAGAGCTGCAAAACCATTTTCTTTTTTGTTTCCAACATGCAACCAAGTTAATGATCGGTTTATACAAAAAGATAGCCGCTCTGCGGCTAGTTTGTGGGTTAAGCATGGGTTTAAAAAAGCAGATGGAACTTATTTACGGGTCGATACTCATGGAGCCAGACACTGGCTGAGTACTATGGCGGAACGTGGTGGCATGGATGCGGTTACCCTAGCAAACTGGGCTGGACGCGCTCTAATAAGAGATAATGCTAGTTATGATCATCGTACAGAACAAGAAAAAGCAGATGAAATTGGCGCTTTAATGATCCCTGAAGATGCCTCTTCGCTAGATAAGATTAACTTAAATATTCCTGTTTCATATGAAGATATAGGTAGTGACTTACCAGGGTGTACTATTACGACTGAGCTTGGGCTATGTGTTCATGATTATGCAATGCTTCCTTGTCAGCGCCATGGTGACTGTGAAACCTGCAAAGAATTAGTTTGCATTAAAGGTTTTAGCAAGTCTTTAGAGTTGCTAAAACAGCGAGAAAAAGCAGTAGTGAGCCAGCTTGAAAAGGCCATGAAAGAACATGAATTAGGTGCTTTTGGTGCTGATCGTTGGGTTGATAATCATATGTGGCGCTTGGCGCACATCCGAACCAAAATTCGTCTTCTTGAAGATGAAAGCATTCCAGATGGCACTGCTTTGTTTATTCCTGAACAATATGATCCATCACCCTCAAAAGAGGTTTTGCGAGGAAAAGGTTTAACAACTGGAATACCTTCGACCGACGAACTCGAAATGCAAAACGAAATCTTTGGGCTACTTAGAGGTGACGATGCCTAAAGTAGTGGTTACTGAAGAGTCACTTATCGATGTTCTATCTATTATTCGCAATTGGCAAGGAAAGTTAACTTGGGGGTTATTATGTGAAGAGGTGGCGTGCCATCTCTCCATTGAGAAGGTTGGTGTAACTCGACAAACTTTATCAAGTTATCTTGAAATCCAAGAGGCATTTACTAAACGGAAAAAAGAGTTGAGGAATGCTGTTTGTGAGCAAGATAAACCATCAGGGTCAGAAGACTATAACCTTGAATACTGGAAGAATAAAGCGTTAGCCTTAGAAGCACAAGTTGAGCTGTTGTTAGATAAGAATAAGGCTTATAAACAACGATTTATTAAGTGGCAATATAATGCTTATTTACATGGAGTTCGTATCTGCACTTTAGACCATGCTGTAGTTGTTGATCAAAATACTGATGTAAGCAGTGTTGTGCAAATGCTTGAAAAGCCACTTTCAGAAGTAAATCGTAGGGAGGGCTAGGTATGGCAAATGGAATTGAGCTGGCCCTTGCAAATGTTCAGGCATTTGAAGCTTGGAAAGCAACTCAGACAGATGATACTTATCGCCAAATTATTTATCGAGGAAAGTTAAATCGGGGGGAGATTGCAAAGGCCATTGATTGTGGGCGTTCTGCATTAACTCAGAATCCAACGTTGCGTGCAGGTATCAATCAGTTGGAAGATCAATTAAGGAAGGAGGGGATTCTTCCACCGCTGACTGATGAGGCAAAAGAAGTTACAAGTAATGGTAAGGTATACGATCTTAAAGCTAGCAAGCGAAAGCGAGAATCAGGCAGGTTATCTGCTTTAGAAAGAGAGAATGTTGAGTTGCGAAGTTTAGTTAAAGAGCTAAAAAACCAACTTAGCCGTTATACAGAACTATCTGAAACGCTATCTGAAATGGGGTTCATGCCACGATGAACTCTACTATTCATTCAGATCAATTACGTGTTACTAGTATTCCATACAAAGCTCTTGGATTTATCATTTTTTCTGGGGTGCCAATAGAACGTGATTCATACAAAATTAATGATGGTAAGTACTATATAACCATCAAGTCAAAACTAGAGTTGCTGCCAGTCGAACCCTCAATCGGGCAATATTGGAGGGTTGAAGGTACTAGAGCTATTGAAGACATAGAGCTCGATAACTATGTGATGCAACAGCATACATACACTTCACCGAGTAACACTATCTGTACTTTACCTGAGACCGGTGAGCAACTAATTCGCTTCATTGCGAAAGAAAAAGACTTTAAAGGGATCGGGGAAAGCAAAGCCCGAGCTCTGTGGCAGTTATTTGGCAATAAACTTCATGAAAAATTGCAAAAAGACAACACTAAAAACAGAGCTGAGCTGCGACAAGTATTATCTGAGGAGTCCATTAACTCGCTGTATTTGGGATATGCAAAATATAAAAACTTAGCTCATTGTAATTGGATGTCAGAATGTAAAATACCATCTTCAATTCAGCAGCGATTGCTGAAATTCCATGATGAAGACACTGTTATCTCGATTAGAAATAATCCATACCTTTTAATTGGATTTGGTATGAGCTTTAAAGATGTGGATGAACTTGCTCAAACAAAGTTTGAGGTCGATTTAGACAGTCCTCTCAGATTGAGTGCCGCACTTGAATTTTCAATCAGTGTGGAAGTAAGTCGTGGACATACGTTTACTACTCATCAACGGCTAAAGCCCTTACTGATGAAGTGCCTTAAAAGCGGTGAGCTAGTCAGTTTAGCTTTTCAAGCTGGTTACAGCTCTGTTCAGTATCTATTAAATAGCGATACAGGGACATATCATCCAACAGCCCAATTATTAATGGAATCTGTAGTGGCGAAGCGCTTTTTATTACTCGCCACCAATAATAACTTGTATAGTGATACGGCTAGACAAGCCAACCAACTCGCTCTTAGAGAACTAAGTTACGAGTTAACAGATAAACAGAATGAAGCTATTACAACTTCGTTAAGTAATGCTATTAGCTGTATTACGGGCGGTGCTGGCACTGGTAAAACAACCGTATTACGAACTGTGTTGAAGTCTTATCGAGCAATGGGGTTTGAATTACATGCTGTGGCGCTATCAGGAAGAGCCGCGATGCGTCTTAATGAGTCAATTGGTTTTAAAACATTAACAATCGCCGCGTTTTTGAGGAAAGAGCCTGTTACACCATCGTTCAATAAACCTAATCATGTATTGGTTATTGATGAAGCATCAATGATTGATTTACCAACTATGTATCGTTTAGTGACACATGTTCACCCATCTGTCCGTTTGATATTTACTGGCGACCCAGATCAGTTACCACCAATCGGGTGTGGTAAGGTTTTAGCTGATTTGGTTGATTCAAAGCGTATCGCAAATACCAGGTTGGATATTGTTAAAAGGCAGGAGTGTTCAAGTGGAATTCCGGAGTATTCTAGCCTTATCAATCAAGGCGTTGTTCCGAAAAAATTGAGTTCGGGCAAGATCTACTTTCACAATACTCCAGATAAGCAGCTTAAGAATGTTTGTGCTGAGCTTTATCAACAGTCGCCTGGAAATAGCCGTGTGATCGCGCCAACCACTGCTTTGGTCGATGACATAAATAAGTGGATTCAGAACTCATTGAACCCAAATGGGCAAGCCATGCAGTTTTTCATGCACGGTGAAGTGTACTTTCGAGGTGATTTACGTGAGGGAGATGAAGTCTTATTTACACAGAATAACTATGAGAGAGGAATTCAAAATGGCACGTTGGCGACTTTGACCAGTGTTGACTCTACTGGAAACGAATACGGAGAGGTGCAACTTGATACGGGTGAGTTTGTTCGCATTACCCAGGACTTGTTGGATAGTATGATGTTGGGTTATTGCATTACGCTCCACAAAGCACAGGGGTCTCAGTTTCCAAGGGTGATTGTTGCACTACAGAAAGGCCGAATAACTGATCGAGCTTGGCTCTACACAGCTATTACAAGAGCCGAGCAAGAGGTTCATATAGTTGGTAATGAGTCTGACTTTACTGAAGTTGTTAAAGCGGTTGGCTATGTATCTCTGCGCAGAAGTTTTTTACCTAATTTACTTTTTAAACTTGCAACATAATAAAGATATCACTATTATTAGCGATGTAGAGATAGTAGTTTTTAAACCTTTTGGACGTGCTACTATACAAATTGAGTAAAAAACCTGCCCTTTGGCGGGTTTTTTACTTTCTGGCCCTTATAAGCAACGGATTATGCACGATTTAATTTCCATCCCAAGAAAAAGTAAGTTTCAGAGTTTTTTAAAACAACTGATGATATGGAACTCCAGGGAGTCTACCGCTGGCATCAATCTTTATCATCTTCATTTTTTGCGGTTATGAATGATTTCGAAGTCGTCTTGAGAAATACAATTCACTTCACACTATCTAATTATTACGATTCTCGTGTAAATGATAGTTACGATTGGATGGGAATCTCCGTTATTCATGCTAAAAAAGCCCCATTACATATCAAGCATCGACTAACGGGGAAAAAACTTAAAGACAAAAGATCCGGCTACAAATATTCAGGATCATTAGGGAAAATTGAAGATGCGATTAGCCAGCTTTCACGAGAAGGAAAGTCTTTAACTCCTGACGCTGTGATTGCTGAATTGTCCTTTGCTTTTTGGCCACAAGTAATCAAGCAACTTAAACCAAAGTTTCATGATGATAAGAGAACTGACTTGCTTAATGCGATGTTCCCGAATGCTCCTACACACGATAATGACTTTATTGACTTACTGACATCTATACTTGAACAAGTTCGTCTTTTTAGAAACCGGCTTGGTCATCATGATTCACTTCTAAATTTTCCAGAGATATCTAATTTAGGAGGAGTGGGTTTTTTCCAAAAAAGCCTCGTCATACATTAACAAGTCTCGAAAAAATGCTAAAACTAATTAGAATTGTTTTAGAGTGGATTGATAAAGATATTATTTTATACTTTGAAAATAGTGATCCATGGGTAAGATTGGAACAGCTTATTTGTAAGGATATGCTCGGTTTCTATCGATATTATCATGGCAAATCCAATTGCTTTATAAACGGTATTAACTACGCCCACAAGGTTAAAAAATCGAGGCTTTTGGCTATAAAAAGAAAGTCAAGAAAGCCTAAATACCCAAAAGAGTATAAGAGAATAAAAAGTTATTATTTATAGAGGTTTTCGATACTTACCTGTGCTCACAAGCATACTTTTGGAGGTGTAATCTAAAGCACGACATGCTAAATATCTCAAAAAATTAATCATCGAAACTATTCATATTTCAGCTCACCAAACAGTCCAAGCATCAAGTCATCGTCCAATACTTCATACGGAAGTTCTACATATTCTTTAGGATGTCTTGGTTTTGCTATCCCATCATGTGGTGCATTCTTGGTGTGGCCTTGAACGAGCTCTCCATTTTCCTTTATGTACGGCAAAACAACGATACGGCCATGATTTTTAGATAATATAGTCCCTTTCTTCCAGAGAGTATTTCCTGATTTCTCTGCGCTTGTATAACTCACTTCTTTAACAACCCAGCCAACATTGTTATTTTCTTCAAACCAAAACACAAAGCCTGATGCAACCACGACCTTTTTTCCCAGGATCTCAGCTTCGGCGAGCATCCTTTTTACGCTTGCTAATTGGAGTAGCTGATTTGCTCTAGGCAGCAAAATTTCTCTAATTTTAGATTTAGTTTTACCCCAATGCTCAGCACCGTTTAATCCAAATGCTGCTGCAATTTTTTCTCGATAGAAGTATTTGGCAGTTTGTTTGGTGTGTTTGGCTCTTGTGGTCCAATCATTATGGCCTTCTTTTAGCAAGCTGATACCGTATCTCTTTAATCTAACAAAATTTACGTAGGGCGTTTCGTTTAAAATCTCAGTTAATGAACTGCGAATGTTCTCGTTATTACTTGGTAAAATCAGGTCTTCGGCTCGTGGGCGAGGAGTTTCTTTGTGCCTACTCAAGCCTTCAGAAAGCATAAGTTGCTCTTCTCCAAAAAGGCGGCTCTGTCTTGTTACTTCTTTTTCTATTTTGAGTTGCAAGGATTCTCTTTCATGTTTCGCAAGTTCAAGCTGATTGAAGGTGATGTTCAGCTCAAGGTTTCTTTCCTTTGCAATTTGCACGGCGGATTCATAAGTATCATAAACATCTGCCTTCACATGATTCGTATCAAACTCATAGAAGCCTATATACCAGTGTAGTGAACCATCTTTTCTTAATTTTAGTTCATACATTTGCCATAAACATCCTTCATACCAAGGTTGTGGCCATACTGCTAGGGTTGGCAATGAATACCCCGGCATTTGTTCAATTCTCATGAAACTCTCCATGCATTTACTTTATGATTCACTCTCAGTTTTCCCTGGTCTATAAGTCGCCCGAAGTTCCTCTTCGGTGGCTCTAAAAATTGATAAAGGATCTTTGGGTGACTCAATCCTTTTAAACAACCCACCAAACTCATTGCTTAGCTCAGTATATGAATTCTCTGTTGAGACTTTCGTATGTACATCGTTTTGCAGTCGCTGTGTATTATTAACACATTCTTGAGGGTTAAAGTCTTTCACATCATTAAGCTTAGTTTCTGTGACTGTGTGGATATCAAATGAGTCATTGTTAATTAAGTCCAATCTGGTCAGTTTTATTCTACCTTCAGTTAAAGTAGGAATTATCTTTTGTTCCAATATGCTGAGTGTGTATGACGTAGTTTGATTTTGCCCTTCGAATGGTAGCTCATAAATGGACCCAGACATCTGTGGCCATATGAGGCATTTTCCTTGGACAGTAAGGTTCGATAGCGTATCTGAACCAGAAGATAGTCTCCAAGTATCGTCTTGCTGCCAAGTTGAAAAAATCTTGAAGGATTCGGTTCCATCTTCACGGTAAAACTTCAATATGTACCAGCCTTCAGGTTTAACGTTCATAGTATCTAATAGGTTGATTATCGAACTTAAAAGATAGCACATAAAATCAAAATGATTTCATCATTTTGATTGCTGCATCTTCGACTTTCATCTAATCTAAGATTAATAAATATTGATATAATATGTCCGAATGCTGTTAGATAGTATGAGCCATTCACAGCGTGAACGCCTTGCTTTTATTGACTTTAATCTTGAGTTTTTAGGTCAAATAGCAAGGGCAGAACTTATCCAAAAGTTTGGGATAGGTCCTGCATCCTGTACTCGTGATTTTGCTTTGTATAAAGAACTGGCTCCTGGTAACGCTGTGCTAATGCACGAGAATAAGCGTTATGTTCGCTCAGAAGCTTTCAGAGCTGTTTTTGAGCATAACCCAACGAATGCCCTTAAAGCGCTTGTAAACGGCTCTAGTGGCGAAATATCGCAGGTACGAGATGCTTCTCAATTTTGTTTTGATACTGTGCAGTTAGGTCAACCAACCACTGAAGTCATATCGGCGATAACGAGAGCTATTTTTTCAAAATCAGTAGTTGCTTGTCACTACGAGTCGCTTAGTTGTGGTTTAGTTAAAGGGCAAATTGTGCCTCATGCGGTTTTTAGTGATGGACTTCGATGGTATGTGCGAGCTTTTGATAGAAAAAATAAGAGTTTTAAAAGCTACACTTTAACAAGATTTATAAAAATTGAATTAGTAAATAGCCCATTAAAAAGCACTGAATCTGTGGATCTAGATATAAATTGGAATTCATTTTGTGAATTAGAACTTATTCCACACCCCAAATTAGTTTATCCAAAAGCTATAGAGTTAGATTATGGGATGAATTCAGGGAGCATGAAGTTGAAGGTTCGAGCTGTTTTTGTCAGCTTCTTACTTAAGGCGTGGAACATAGATTATCAGAGTAACTCTAATTGTATTAATTTAAATAAAACTTTGTACCTAAGTAATTATGACAGCGTGAAAGAGTATATTGAGTTGCGTAATGACTAGGACTGAAAATAATAAGCTAGGAAAGCTAGCAGTTGGTGGAACGGAATGGCAGAGGATGTAAAAAGTGCATTACATGATGCAACGCCTTCATGGAATGGTTTTAATTACCAAGGAAAAGTTGGGCTCTACGTTTGTCTTAAACTCATTCTTGAAAACTTACAACGAGATGGATTAGATTCTGAAAGTTTTAATAATTTTCTAGGAAGTTATTCAGTTGAATATGAATGGGTTGAAGATTTTTCTATAAAAAACAATGGGGAATACGTTTCACTTCACCAAGTGAAACACAAAGCAGGGAGAGGATTTGGAGATCATGTAAGTGCAGTTGTGACGATTTTAAATCGTAAGCTATGCCGTTTATCTGAAACTGACTTTTTGAAATATATAGATTTAAATGTAGATTATACTGGTTGCTCAACTACAGAACAAAAAAATCAGAGAAAGCTGGAGTGCATTCACGAAAAGTTTGAAGCGATGCGAGCATCGGGCTATATAAATGATTTTAATCAATTAACTGATAATTGGAGCAGCATAACATCAGAGGTTGAGGGGGTTGACCAAGAACAGCTAAGGAGGTTACTTAGAGAGTTTCACTTATTCTGCGACCAGACATTTAGCAATTCGAAAGTTTATTTCCATACAGCTGAGTCAGTTTCCGAACCAACTCAGGACATCAACCTATTTGCAGGTGTCCCAGAGCATCTTAAAGATCTAACTCGTGGACTTCTCAGTTTATCTGGGATGGATATATATCTAGGTTTTGATTCACCTCCTGACTATTCTTTAGTTCTTTCTGATTCTAACCTTCTTATAGAAATTAATGACTTAATTACCAATATCTTAAGCTTTACGTTATCAGGTGAAGCATTTTCAAGTGATGAAATTGACAATTATAGAACAGCTTTATGTGGAATAATTGATGAGCATATTTCTGAAAGACACAACGCAATTAGAAGTGGTATACACGAAGGCGATGGATACTTAGAGGCAAAAAGCTCTCTGTTCTTTTTTAAGTTATTAGCACCTTTGAAAGTTCTAACTAAGCAACAAGATGATGACTATTGGGAAAGGTTATGTGCTAATTGTTTTGAAGATGCATTTCTGCAAGAAGTAGAAAGGTTAGAATATTTCATAGAGGGAAACATTGAAGAAGATATTAATATTTCCAGAAAGTTAAACCTAGAGAAAAACAGAAAAAGAGTGCTTGAGCAGCATAAATACTCAGAACTGTTAGAAAAACTCAACCCACATCATATACCTATAAGCCCAGTCGCTGAATACTACAGCAACATAACTTGTAAACGTTCAATTAAGGAGGCGTTTCTTCACTTTATTCGTGAACTAGAAAGTGAAATTGTAGATTTAATGATTAAAGTCGATGAAATGCAGGTCTTTCATACATCCGCAATCGTGATTGAAGGTGATGAACCATATGAGAGAGATTATGAACTTCATAAAATAAAGAGTCTGATTGAACAAAACAATCAACTATTACCTCTTTCTAAATCAACGCATTTAATAATAAAAACATCAGATGAACACGACTTATCAGAGCAATTCGTACAGATGCAAACTATTGCGGAAAGTATAGATGCGGAAAGTACTCAGGAGCATGGGCTCTCGACAAGTAATCCTATCTCAATAAGGTTTGAATCTGTTCGAGGTGCTTTAGGGAGAATTAAGCAATGAATTGTAAAGAATTAATTTCAACAATAGCAGAAGAGAAAGATTTTGCTGTTTATGAAATTAGCGATTTCAATGTGGAAGATGACATATTTATTGATTTTTTTCTATGTACAAAGGATGACTTTGAGTATTTCATAATATTAAACATTGAATTTAGGTTGATCGAGATAGTAAATAACCTGATTCAAGTGGCCATATCGACAAAAATTAGGGCTTATCTTGAGCAAAATGAAATATGTAGTTTAAATCATTACTTTGATAAAAACTCCACATTGATTATCACAACTGAAAAGCCTAACTTCTTGACCAATGAGGAGGTGTATAGAGTTGTATCTACCGTTGAAGAAAATAATTATTATTTCAAGAAACAGGTATTATATTTTACTGAAAGAGAACTTGGCATATTTTTGCAGAGTCAATCTCAACAAAACAGTTTTACTGAAAAATGTTGCTCTGTGGTCTCAGATCTATCTCGCTATGAGGAGTTTTTATTGGGGGAGGATGAAGAATATGACTTCATTGCTAGGCTTTACGAAAAAGTTCCATTTTTAAACTTAGAAGTCGAAAAGGAAAATAAGCTTAATCTGGATAATATGATTGCAGAAAGTTTAGTTGAATCGGAAATCGAACTTTTACCCGAACTTCTCGCACTTCAAAGTGAATCTCAGATTGATGAATGGATCAAGTCAATAGGGGAAGCAAATGATTAAACTAGGAAGATTAAGGTTGAAAAACTTCAAGTCTTTCGGTGAGCCGTTTTTTTTAGATTTTTCATCTTCTGACGTTTTTATTTTTGATGGGCCAAATGGATTCGGAAAGACGACTTTATTTGATGCGGTGGAGATATGTCTCACCCGTAAAATTGGAAGAGTTGTCAATACAGATGGAAAACAAAAAGATACTCATCTTTTAAAGAAAGATAGTAAAGAAGTTACGGAGATATTTTTAGAGCTAAAATCGGAAAACATTACTGCTGCTGTCATATATTTGAAAATTCCTCCTCAGACAACAAAACAACAAAACAAACCTACACTTTTCACTTTAGAAAGAATGCTTTTGAGTGAGTGGCCAAGTCAATTTAATGATGATTCTGAATACTCCTTCGATGAATCGTTAAATTTGGAGGATTTACTTGGTAATAGTGAATTAGAATCTACTTTTGATTTATTTAACTATGTCCAACAAGAAGAGACATGTCACTTCTTGAAAAACAAGGAAAGTGAAAGGCATGGTAAAATTAGTTACCTTTTTGGTTCAATTAGACAAAATGAAGATAGAGATAAACTTAATTTAATAAAGAAAAAAATAAATGACCGATTGAACTCTTTAGATAAAGATATAACTGTTCTTGAGTCTGAAAAAGTAAGAGTTAGTGAGTCTTTAGGTCTATTAGTTGACAATAATGAAGATGCTCAAGTTATGGAACCTAGCGGTAAGTTGGAATTCATAACAAATTTTATTCCTACTTCTAATGAGCAAATCGGTGGTGCTCGTGACGCGCTTGAAACGTTGTTATGGCTTACGAAGAACATTGATGAATATAGGAATTTAGAGTTTAACTACTTTCTAGACGTACTAATTGAACAGCGCGAGCAAGCATTAAAAGATATTATGCTCTCAGGTCATTTGAACAGCTATGAAGAAGTGCAAAAAGCAGATAGACATGTTTTAAGTCTTAACAAACTCGAACTAAAAATTAATAATTTTAGGAGCTTTTTATCTCTAGCTGAAAATGAACATTTTGACTTACCAAATTTACTTGAGAAGATATCAAGCTATTTCCCAAAAGAGTATTTGAAGCACAAGGATAAATTAGATGACTACTTCAAGGCTTCCAAAGAGGTAGGTGGTTATCAAAAGGTTTTGGCTAGGTTATTAGAAAGTAGGAAAAATTTGAAAACATGCTTTGATTCTCATATTTCTGAGATGAAAAGCAGCAAAACTAATTGTCCTTTCTGTGGTGATTTAAAAAACTCAAATGAACAACTGCGGTTAGAGTATGAAAAGCAATCAAAAGTGTTTGAGGAGCTTCAATCTGACGCGTTATCAGCTCTTAATTTGTTAGAGACTGATTTAAGGAAAAACTTAGTATCTAAATGTGCAGAAAAAGCAAATAGGTTTATTGAAAAGTACATCCGATTATTGGATTTCAAACTAGGATTGGAGGAAGTTGTCTTACCCCGAGAGCGATGGGAGCGGATGCGTAAAGTTATAGAGTGGCTTAACATCAATGAAATTGAGTTTAGTCAATTTTGTAAGGCTGACTCATCAGTTCTCTTAGGCGAGAAAGGTCTATATAGAATACATGAATTTAAATCATCTTTAAGAAACGTAACGAAATCAATGGAAAGTGAGATTTCATTTGATGAGATAAAATCCATTTTAAAAAGCTTTGACCTAAGTGTTGTATCCAATCAGGTTCTCAATAGTAAGGCGGACCAGCTGACTGGTTCAGATGTTGAATTAGATTTGAAATTTTTGAACCTTGTTAAACTAAAGTTTAACTCAGATAAGTTAACAGCCCTAGATGAACGCATTAAGAAGTTACAGACTATACATGGGACACTTTCTAGAAAAGAATCTACGGTTAAAGGTATACATAGTAAATATACGAAGAAAATCAAAGAATACGAAAAGTCAGTAGCTAAGCAGTTAGCTATTCCATTTTATATTTACAGTAGCAAAATATTGCAAACAAGACCTGATGGGAATGGTGCCTTTTTACAATGTGCCGAGTCTACAAGAGATAATGGCTTTATCAGGTTTACTTCTGGTTTAAATGATGCTCATGACGCTTGGAATACTATGAGTTCAGGACAACTTTCTGGGCTAGTGATATCGTTTATGCTAGCAATGAACAAAGTTTATCCTACCCAGCTCAAAACACTATTGATCGATGACCCAGTACAAACAATGGATGAAATGAACTTAGCATCCTTTGTTCAGCTATTAAAATATGAGTTTAAAGATAGCCAATTAATTCTTTCAACTCATGAGAGGAAAGTAGCAAACTTCTTAGCTTATAAATACCAGATACAAACAGAGCCTAAGCTTGTGAACATGAAAAAATTGAAGTTAGAACCTAGCAATTAGTAAAGTTTAGTTTGGCCATGATGGCGGCCTGTGACCACAATAACGAAGCGAAAGCCCATTTATTAATTTGAACTACTTATTTTCAAAGTATCAGAAATGTTGTGGATTGCCTGATACTTCGAGGACTAGTAGTGCCTGAACAAAAGTCACAATTACTACGTACAGCTCAGCGACAGGCCAGGACGATTGTTGAACTGTCAGGCTGTAAATTAAATCAAGCGCAAATGACATTAGCGATAGACGTATATGGGTATAAATCTTGGGCTAAGTTAAAACATAGTATTGATAGTGGTCAATTAACGGAAGAAAAAGTTTGCCTTCTTTCACATGAACACGCGAATCCAGCTTTGCTGATTGATACTATTAAATCTTTATGGCCAAGCTGGCAAAGCGGATTTGCCAAAGTAAGCTATTTGAAAAATGTTAGTTCTTTGACCTTAATAGCTTCTATATTGAAAATTGATCAGGTTGATTTAGAGAAGATAATTGATATAGACTAATTTCAATCGTAAGCAATTTGCTTATGGCTGGGCTGTGCGGACAGCCTGTGCCACCAAAATGACGAAGCCGAGCATCCGCAACATTTTATCTAATGATTCAACGTAAGCCGTGGTTGGGTGGACTGCTGCTTACAGGAGATCATTATGACGAAATGTAATTGCCTAAAGCGCGAATATTCAGAGAATTTAAGCCTCACTCCACTTCAGAAATCCGCAATTAAACGTATGCCTTGCGCAGCTTATGATGTTGAAGATACACATGACTATTTCGCAAAGGTTTTAGCTTTTGCATATCGAAATGAATCAATATTTGATTTTACTGAGCAGCTTGGTAAATGTATTAGCTATGTTCTATTTCATTTAGAAACTATCAATGACATGGCAGGCGAGTATTCTTTTTAAAATATTGGATTTCATACAAAGGGGAGCTCAAAGTTCCAATACACGAGTTGCCTTACTTCTTCCAAGATAAAGAGCATTTATATTTATGCAGGTTAAATGCTCTTTTTGCATCATTAGATGCTGATGGTGATTATTCAACCCTCAACGAAATTTTGGATGGATGTAGTATCGATAAGCAAGAATTTCGTACTCTTATTCAAAGGGTCGCTCCAGGGTTATATGAAGATTTTGACTTGAATAGCTCTTTGCCATTTTCATTTATTGAAAAGCTAAGAAATAGTCCTGAGTGGCTTCAGTATGAAGAATTATTGAAATATTATAGTTGAGCTATAGGGCTGCTAAACTGGGAGAGCTTGGGTGATTGTTAAATTTAAAAAGTGTAAAGAATGAGCTAATTGAGGCCAACTTTAAGCGTTAATTTTACGGAATGATCTGTTTTGTAAGAATAAAATTATAAAAGAACACTAGTAAAAGTTTGTTTGTTTCTTAAAAACAATGACTTAAATGGATTCATTCACTCACTCATCCAGTCAGATGAGGATTTTTGGCAGTTACTTCCGTTCTAATTGGTGACATAACAAAAACTGTGTAATTAGTTTTTAAGAAGCCCTGCATTAGCGGGGCTTTTTTTATGTGTGAGAATTAATGCTTAACCTAATACCAACCCGCAATAATACTTAATCATTTTGAGGGATTAAACCTGTCGCTAACTACGTTAAAAATTTCTCATTTAGAACAACTAAATAACGAAATTATTGCCTTGTTATCAACGAGGTTTTATTGCCTCAAAATAGACTACTTAATTAAGCGGATTGGTATAAAAGCAAGTTGGTAGGCGGAATTGGCTATATTCAAAACCTGGTCTAAATTTATAAAATCCTAATCCACTACTTTTCTATTATTTATGCAATTTTTAAGGAAGATAAGTTTTCAACAGGCGCTAGCAGCGGTTATCGCTTTTGCTTTAGTTGTCATGATTGCAGCTTCTTATACTGTTATTAATGAGTCACTAGCTAGAAAAAGCACCGTTGAGAAAGATGCCGTATATATACGTGAAGCTTTAATGATTGATGAGATAGCTCACGAAACGGCTGTTGAACGAGGGTTAACGGCAGGTCTCATCGGCTCGGGCTACAGTCAAAATAAAGAGCGTGTTGCTCAGCAGCGTTCAGTGGTCGATAAAGCGTTTAACAAATTTGCTCGCTATACCCAAGAACAAAAGCTTTCATCAACATTATTCAAAGCCGTATTGGCGAAGCATGAAGTGATCACAACGCTTAGGGAGAGCGTCGATAAGCAACAAGGTCAACATGCATTTGTTGTTTATTCAGATTCAAACAAGTTCATGCTTGATGTGGCTAACCGACGCGTTTCGCAGGTCAAACAAAGTGAAGCGATTGCGTCTGGTCTTGCGATAATCGAAATGTCTTTATTAAAGGAAAGACTGGGGCAGGTGAGAGGTAAAGTGAATGGCGTTTTATCTTCCAAGTCTATTTCTGAAAGTAATCAATTGCTTATCAGAAGCTATTTTCACAACATTGAAGAAACCTTGTTTCTGCTTTCTTTAACACTTACAGATGATGCGGATCAAAAGTGGTTAGCAGAATTGACTAACTCGCAAACTTATCAAGATGTAAAAAGCATTGTTGAAAAACTTAACCAAGAAAGCGGCGAGTTAGCCCAAAACTATCCAGCACCAGCGGATTGGTTTGCTCAGTCGACCGAGTTAATAGGCAAAATCCGCAAACATATTCTGCAGAAGCAGCAAAACCTAGAAGCGCTCATAGAGCACGGTCGCAGTAGTGCACATACAGCGGTATATGCCACAACTGGTTTTGCCATTGTTCTTATAGGTTTGTTCCTCGCGTTTGGATTATTTGTTATTAAGTCGCTGGCTAGGAAAGTAACGAGGGTGCGAGATGTCATTGGTAACATTGCCACGAGCCATGATTTGGGAGTAAGAATTAACGATAATTCAAGTGATGAAATTGGTTCAATTTCCAGAAGTGTTGATGAGCTTGTCGATGCGCTTACCGATTTAATTAGGCAAGTTCAGCAATCAAATAACACCAGTGAATCCAGTGTTAAGTCGTTAATCTCGTTTGCTAAAGAGCTGTCTTTACGTGTTGAAAATATCAACTCAACAACGACAACGTTGCACGATAACTTCACAAGGTTATATAGCCAGATTGAACAAATCGCGGTATCTGCGGAAGAAAGTTCTAAAAACACCACAAAAGCCAATGATTTATCCGCAAGCACCAAGCAAATCATCGGTAAGAATAAAGCAAGTATTAGTTCGTTGTCAGATTTGATCCAGCAAGCGCATGAGCAATCGGATGCCTTAAGTGCCAAGACTAATAGTATTCAATCTGTGCTTGATACGATTTCGAGCATTGCAGAACAGACTAATTTACTTGCTCTTAATGCAGCAATAGAGGCTGCTAGGGCAGGAGAGCAAGGCCGTGGCTTTGCAGTCGTTGCTGATGAAGTGCGTGGTTTAGCTACACGCAGTCAGGCCTCAACATCTGAAATCTCTTCTGTATTAGATGATATAAAGCAGCAAGTTCAGCAGTTGCAGGTGTATATGGAGAATACCTCTGAATCAACACAAATGGTCAGTGATAATAGCGAGAAAGCGCTAACGAATATTGATATTTTAACTGACAATATCAGCGATGTGAGCAGACAAACAAACACGGTGTCAGACGCGATTGAATTGCAAAGCCAACTTGCTGAAGAAGCAAGCAAAGCAAGTCAGGATATCACGGCAAATATGCATGATGTGCAAAATGAATTAACGTTACTTTCAAAGCTTATCGTTGATTTAGAAAATGCCCAACAAAGAACCTCTAATGCCGTCAATATGTTTAAAGTTAATTAATAAGCAAGACTAACTGAACTGCTGCGGTCAGTATTATTAATATCCCTCTGAAAGTAATAGCTAAGATTTAAAGCCAGCCCATGTGTTGGCTTTATTAATAACTCAAACTTTGTTGCTACTCCTTTAGGTGGGCTTTGCTGGTTACAAAATAATTATCATTAACCCTTTTTGCTAGGTGTTTAAAATTACAAAACTTTTGACAGCGTTATTTCTAGGATAATTCTGAAATTGCTTTTAATCGCCCTGCAGCCTTGTATTTATGGGGTTCTTGAACAACACTTTGTGTATGTTTGGGCAACTAACCTGTGAAATGAAACGAGACTTAACTTCACAAATAAAGCAACCGGAGGCCATTTATATGGCGGCCGCGTTTTTGCTATTAGTTGTTTTTAATATTTTCTTAAGTGATGTGTTGCACGATAAAGTTCATCGCACAGGTACTGAGCTTGCAAAGCAAGTGTATGAATTAAATCTCGACCCGATTGCTTCGCAAGATATTATTGCGACCTTGGTAAAGAGCCAAGGCTTTGCAATGAGTGCCAGTGATGTGCCACATAACTTTGCAAATTTTATTAACCTTGAGCAAGAGGTGTTTAGCTACAAAACGGTTAATCTGCGCTTGTTTCATTGGCCTTCTTGGCTGGTTGAAAGTCACTTATTTTTGTTCTTGAATCTAATATTGCTTGGCACTGGGTATTGGGGTTTCCGCTGGTGGAAAAAAATGTTCAAGCAGTTAGCGGTGGTTGAAAAACCAGTTATTAAACCATTTGAGCCCTTGGGCACTCAGTTGGCGGCAAAGAAAATAGCCCCTCCAAAACCTTTAGGTCATCAAGATTTAAATATTTTGTATGGTGTGCCAACTAACTACAATCATTTGTTTGCACTGTTTTTTTGGAAAAATCCATTTCCTGCTAATCTCGACGTTGATAATTACTTTAAATTAGTCATAGCAAAGGGATTTGGTGAGCTAGTAAATCGCTCTGTTAAATTACTGCCATCGGGTGGCGTTGCGGTGACATTAAACAGTGTGCCTGCCACAGAAGTTGATAAATACACCAAGCGATTACATCAGGTTATTTATCAAGCCTGTTTAAACTACCGTAGTGACTTGTCGCGATCGGATATAAAAATAGGCGTGTGTAATTACCGTACGGGAGCTGATCAGGCGGTAGTCTATCAGCTTACTAAATCGGCATTAGCACTGGCTAAACAAAGTGCTTGGCAGCATATTCATCGTTTGCCTTTTGGGCATACGCAGTCAAGTATGCTCGCAGATAGTAAAGAGCACCTTTTTGAGTACATAAAGAAAAAACATTTTATGTTGTTTTTTCAGCCTTTATTCGACTTACAAACCGGCGACATTTTACAGCATGAGGCGTTGATCCGTATTCGTCACAAGAGTTTAGGCTTACTTGCGGCTAGGCATTTTATTCCTCATATGAGCAGTAAAAAAGATGTTTTGTTATTGGACCAAACTGTTATTTCTCAAGTGAAGAAAATGCTGAAAAACGAAACTGGCCCGTTGACTGTTAGTATAAACTTGCACGCAATGAATTGGTTTAATGACGAGTTTTGGATATGGTTTAAACAACAAATGGTCGAATTTAAAAGTGCAGAAAAACTGCAGTTTGAACTCAGTGAAGACGATTATTTAAAACAGCACAAAAAGCTCAGTGATCAGTTCGAGTGTTTAGAAAAACTGTCGGCAGGCATTGTCATTGATAATGTGCGCACTGCTGAGCATTTAGCGACTTACAAAAATATTAAAAATGTTTGCAGTATTAAGTTGGCATTTGAGCTAATTCATAATATTGACACCAACACGCAGCAGCAAAAGATGGTTAAGCAGATAATCAACAAAGGCTCTGAGTTAAACTTTCCTGTTTATGCAGTTGGAGTAGAAACTCAGAACGAGCTAGCGACTTTAAAAAATCTAGGTGTCATTGCTGCTCAAGGCTTTTATTTTGCTGAGCCATTGCAAAAACTGGCGGATATTACACCTTACAGTTAGTCAATTAGTCCTCGGTACTTAAGGCCATCTAACCCTTGTAGCCCACCAGTATGAACTGCAATGATGTGCGTTCCTTCACTAAAGTAACCTTGTTCTATTAATTGCCAAACGGCATAGAGCATTTTGCCGCTGTAGATTGGCTCAAGCGGAATTGCGTGTCGCTCACTAAAAGTTTGGCAAAATTGCCACAAAGCATCGCTAAACTTTCCGTAGCCACCATCATGAAAGTCGCAAAGCAGCTGCCAGTTTTGTTGCTGATTTGCTTTATTACTTAGCTGCTTTATCTCATCAATTAAGTAGTGTGCTTGCTTTAGTACTGCGACACCTAACAGCGTTGTGTGTTGTGGTGCACCCTCAATTAAACCTGCTAGTGTTCCGCCACTACCGGTTGGGCAAACAATCACATCAGAGCTTGGTAGGTTTTGCGCTAATTCTTTACAGCCTAAAAGTGCGGCTGTGTTAGTGCCGCCTTCTGGCAATATGTAGGCATTTGGAAACTGCGCTTGTAGTTGTGCTAAGTAAGTTTGGTCGTGCCTTAACCGGTAGGTAATTCGATTTACGGGGTGTAAGCTCATACCGCATAGCTTTGCGTAGTTGAGTGTTGGATTTGCTTCGTCTAATTCAGGGCCGCGAATAATACCGTGAGTTTTAAAGCCAAATAGTTTACCCGCAGTTGCCGTGGCATGAATATGATTTGAAAATGCACCACCAAAAGTGAGTAGTTCAGACTTCCCCTGTTGCTGCATCGTATCTAAGTTAAATTTGAGCTTACGCCATTTGTTGCCACTAATTTGCGGATGAATAAGATCATCTCGCTTGATGCTCAGCTGAATTTTACGCGCAGCTAATAAGGGGTGATGAATTGATTGTACTGGTGATTCGAAAGAACTATTCACGGCATTAATTTTCATAAAAAAACACGCCTAATTGTAGCAAAGTCGTCTTACAGATAGAAATTAGTCAATTAAACTCAAATGATTTTGTTATTTACTGGCATCAACTAAGGTAATAGATGTAAACTCAGATAATAATTGAACAAAGCTTGTGTTTTGCCTTGCAAGTACATAGCATAAGAGTTTAATTATAAAAAAATAATAATGACCAAATAATTGCCGCTTTTTGGGAATGGAATATATGCGAATTGCTCCTTTATCTCTGTTAATTTCAGTTAGTTTGCTAGCAACTAGTGCATTTGCACAAGATACTGCTACGGTAACTGGCATTGAATCAGAGATCAGTAAAAAACAAGCCGAATACGATAACTCGACCTTAATCCTCGAAAAACACCTAAAAGAAGAAAGTCAGTTACAAAAACAACTCGAATTATTGCGCGCCCGCTCAACAGAGCTAGACAAAGAAAAGAATCAAGCGCTAGATGCAATGAACGAGATGTATCGCCGATTGATTGATGACCCAACGCTTGATATCAGTAATGCACAGTCGCGTTATCAAAAAGCGGTGGTTGATCATAAACAAAACAAAGATGATATTTCGATGCAATTGGCGGCAATTGCTTCGCATAGAAAAGATATCGAGCAAATTCGTGTATCAAAGCATACCCAGTTAAACACCTTAGAAAGTTTAAAAGAGCAGTTAGCAACGGCACGTGTTGAACGTTTACGTAATGAGTTTACGCGTGAAGGCACGTTAGAGGTTAATCACACAATTAACTGTAAGCGCACCGAAACACTTGCTGCCTGTGAGCAGCGTGGTCAGCAAATGGGCTTACAAAAAGCCACTAAACGCTTTGTAGACCAAATTTTTGCTAACTTAACTGAAGAGCGTTTAGTTGAACCAAAACGTAACCTTGCTGGTGCACAAGTTAAGATTTTAAGTAGTCATGTAGTAAATAGTGCTTTCAGTGGTCAAGGTAACTACAACGTTAACTTAAGTGTGACGATGCGCGGTGACGTAAACAGCAGCCGTTTATGCAGCTTACTTAATTTAGATAACCGTTTTTGTGCAGATTATGGCTCGCCACTGGCAGGTAACTTCCAACCAAACTACGGCACCACATATTCTGATAGTCAGTTAACATTCAGTGACTCTCAGGATAATAGCCAGGTGGTATCGGTTTCGCGTATGAGCGAACAACCAGTAAGCGATTACTCTGTAAAAAAGCCAGTAAAGGTTGAACCATTACCTGATCTAAAAAAATCTAAAATGGTTGAAATAACACTGCGTTCAAATGTTTATGATGACGAAGTGTTTATTGATGGTGTGAGCTATGGCGCAACTAGGTTAACGACATCATTACCAAAAGGTTTTCATGATATTGAAATTCGCAAACGTGGATATAAAAGCTACAAAGCGCGAATTGATCTGCGTAAAGCACAAACCATTAATGCAAACCTAGTAAAAGTGCCTGAACCTGTAGTTGCAGAAGTGACTGCGGTACCAGAGCAACCAGTCACAGCACCTGTTGCGAGTATTGTTAGTAAAACCAGTTCTGCCAGCATTGTGGTTATCCCTGCTGGTAAATTTAAAATGGGTGATATTAACGGTAATGGTTTAGCGAATGAGCGCCCTGTAGTAGAAAAAACCATTGCAAGTTCATTTGCAATGCAAAGCAAAGAAGTAAGCGTAGGTGAGTATGAGCAATTCGTTGCGAATACAGGCTACAAAACAGAAGCAGAAAAAGATCGCGGCTGTGCGTATTATTTAAATGGTGAACCAGTATGGGAAGCAACTCTAAACTGGCGTAACCCAGGCTTTGATCAAGAAAGTGATTTTCCGGCGGTTTGTTTAACTTATAACGATGCCAAAGCGTATGCAGATTGGTTATCGGGTCAAACAGGTCAGCTATTTCGTTTACCTAACGAGGTTGAGTGGGAATACGCTGCACGTGCAGGTAAAGAAACTGAATACCCTTGGGGTAACGAAATTGGTAAGAATTTAGCGAACTGTGGCTGGTGTGGTAGCGAATGGTCAAACAAGAGCGCAGCACCAACAGGGTCGTTTTCTCCTAACGCATTTGGCCTATACGATACAGTAGGTAATGTGTGGGAATGGACAAACAAAAAGTCAGGACAGTCTGATGTGGCTGTTCGAGGCGGTGCATGGAATTTTGCTCCTAGCCTAGCACGCGTATCAACGCGCTTAATCTTAGCGCCAGATTTTCGTGCAAACTATATCGGTTTTCGTTTAGTACGCGAACGATAAGAATTTAAAAAGGAAGCAATGGATGCTTCCTTTTTTAGCATTTTAATTAAAGCAGTTGCGCTTTTTCATGATTAGCATGATAGAGTGAGAGCAGCTAGTATAAGAACGAATTTTCAAAGGTCATCCAGCCTCATGTTTAAAAAACTCCGTGGTATTTTTTCAAACGATCTATCGATCGACTTGGGTACAGCCAATACCCTAATTTATGTAAAAGAAGAAGGTATCGTATTAAACGAGCCTTCAGTTGTTGCTATTCGTCAAGAGCGTGCTGGTGGCCCTAAGAGCGTAGCATCTGTAGGTACCGAAGCTAAGCAAATGTTAGGTCGTACTCCGGGTAACATTAAAGCGATTCGTCCAATGAAAGACGGCGTTATTGCTGATTTCTACGTGACCGAAAAAATGCTGCAACACTTCATTAAACAAGTGCATAACAACAACTTTATGCGCCCAAGCCCGCGTGTTCTTATTTGTGTGCCTTGTGGTGCAACACAAGTCGAAAAGCGTGCTATTCGTGAGTCTGCAATGGGTGCAGGTGCTCGTGAAGTATATCTAATCGAAGAGCCAATGGCTGCGGCTATCGGTGCAGGTTTACCTGTATCTGAAGCAACCGGTTCAATGGTTGTTGATATCGGTGGTGGTACAACTGAAGTTGCTATTATCTCATTAAATGGTGTGGTTTACTCTTCATCTGTACGCATTGGTGGTGACAAATTTGATGAAGCTATCATCAACTATGTACGCCGTAACTTTGGCAGCTTAATTGGTGAAGCAACTGCTGAAAACATTAAGCACCAAATTGGTTCGGCTTTCAAAACAGATGAGCCAATTGAAATTGAAGTACGTGGTCGTAACCTAGCCGAAGGTGTACCGCGTTCATTCACGCTGAACTCACACGAAATCTTAGAAGCACTACAAGAACCATTAATGGGGATTGTGAGCGCGGTAATGGTTGCTCTTGAGCAGTCTCCGCCAGAGCTTGCATCTGATATCTCTGCACACGGTATGGTATTAACCGGTGGTGGTGCATTATTGAAAGACCTAGACCGCCTATTAATGGAAGAAACAGGTATTCCGGTTGTGGTTGCTGATGATCCATTAACCTGTGTTGCGCGTGGCGGCGGTAAGGCATTAGAAATGATTGATATGCACGGTGGTGACGTATTTAGCTACGACTAATGAAGTTACTGTTTGGTCGTACCATCTCTTTGCAGCTGCGACTTTTTGTCGCAGTGCTTTTGAGTGTCGTGTTGATCGTGGGCGATCGCTACACTCAAGGTGGTACAACAATTCGCACCAGTCTAAATACCCTAGTTAGCCCACTTATTTATCTTGCCAATTTGCCGTATGAGCTATTTAGTATTGGCGCGAAGAATCTGCATACCCGCGAACAGCTATTAACCGAAAACGAAGCGTTAAAAAAGAAGCAGTTATTACAAAGCGAACAACTACAACAACTGTCATTTTTATCTCGTGAAAACGATAAATTACGCGCTTTACTCGGTTCATCGGCTAAGCAATCAAATCGTAAAATCATTGCACAAGTCCTCTCTGTTCATTCAAACCCGTATAGCCACCAAGTGGTTATTAACCGTGGTACAACGGATGGCCTAAGTGAAGGCCAAGCAGTGATTGACGAAATGGGTGTAGTGGGGCAAATCACCCAAGTCGGGTCGACGACTTCTCGCGTATTGCTAATGACCGATACAACCCATGCCACACCTGTGCGTATATTACGTAATGATGTGCGTACCGTGGTTGAGGGCATTGGCAAAATTAACGTGGTAAAGCTGTCGCATGTGCCGCATAGCCTTGATGTTCGCATTGGCGATATCTTGGTTACGTCTGGTCTTGGTGGCACCTTCCCAGAAGGTTATCCGGTTGCCGTGGTGACCGAAATTAACCGTGATGAAGGGCGTCCATTCGCACAAGTTTATGCTGAGCCAATTGCGCAACTTGACCGTATTCGCTTATTGGTTGTGCTGTGGCGCAATCAGCAGGAGAACATCAGCAATGAATAGTCGTCACTCTTTGCTGATTGCTATCAGTATCTTTTTTGCATTGGTAATGGCGCTAATGCCGTTACCAATTTCGTTTGAACCGTACCGCCCAGACTGGGTGTTAATGGTATTAATGTATTGGTCGTTAGCGGTGCCGCATCGTTTAAATATTGGCACAGCTTGGGTCGTTGGGCTATTGATGGACCTTGCCTCTGGCTCGCCTCTCGGTGTGAACTCACTGACTTATTCGGTGTGTATATTTATCACTGCGAGTAACTTCCAAAAAATTAGAAACTTTTCTTTATGGCAGCAAAGCATTTTAATTGCTTTGTTTTTAACGCTTTACCACCTAATGCAATTTTGGCTAAACCACTTTTTAATGGGCGTTTATTTTAGCCCGCATTATATGTGGCCAGTGCTAACCGGCATGCTTTGTTGGTGGTGGATATTCTTAATTTTGCGTAAATATCGCCGTCATTTCAGGATTAGATAATGCAAACCGCAATTTATTTGGCGTCTGCATCACCGCGCCGAAAAGAGTTGCTCAGCCAACTTGGCGTTGAGTTTTCTCAATTTAGCGTTGATGCTGATGAAAGCCAATTCCCAAACGAAGCCCCTCGTGATTATGTAGAGCGCCTAGCCAGACTCAAGGCACAATCGGGCGTTGCTATGGGTTACACAGACCGCCCTGTGCTTGGCAGCGATACCGTGGTTGTCATTGACGATACTGCACTTGGTAAACCGCTAGACCAAACTGATTTTACCGCCACCATGAAGCGCTTATCTGGCCGCACTCATCAAGTCATGACCGCTGTGGCAATTGCTGATAGTGAGCAAGTAAAAAGTTGTCTTGTGATCACCGATGTTACATTCAAGCCACTTAGTGATGCTGAAATTGATGCTTACTGGCACAGTGGCGAGCCGCAAGATAAAGCCGGTGGTTATGGTATACAAGGCCTAGGTGGGCGCTTCGTTAGCCATATTTCGGGTAGCTATTTTGCGGTTGTCGGCTTACCTTTATATGAGACAGAGCTGTTATTAAACGAATTTTTAAGAGGGTAACATGAGCACTGAATTACTGATCAACGTTACACCGAGCGAAAGTCGCGTTGCGCTAATTGAAAACGGCGTACTGCAAGAGATCCAACTAGAGCGAATTGGCAACCTTGGGATCGTGGGCAATATTTACTTAGGTAAAATTAGTCGCGTACTTCCGGGTATGCAGGCTGCGTTTGTCGACATTGGCTTAGATAAGGCGGCTTTTTTACATGCATCAGACATTGTTAACAGTGCCTCAATTGTAGAAGGCGTTGACGAGCAGCCAATCAAAAAAGTACAAGATATCCGTGAGCTTGTGCGCCAAGGTCAATACATCATGGTGCAAGTGGTTAAAGATCCTCTGGGCACCAAAGGCGCACGTTTAACGACCGATATCACTATTCCTTCTCGCTACTTAGTGTTTATGCCAGATGCAACACATGTGGGTGTAAGCCAGCGCATCGAAACTGAAGAAGAACGTTTACGCTTAAAGAAAATTGTTGCTGAGTATGGCGACGAAGATGGCAGCTTTATTGTTCGTACAGCGGCTGAAGGGGCGTCTGAGGCAGAGCTGCGTCATGATGCGGAATTCTTAAAAAAGCTGTGGCAAAAAATCGTCACTAAGCGTAAAAAGATCAGTAAAGAAAGCATCTTGCATGAAGACTTAACACTGGCGTTTCGTACGCTACGTGACTACGTTGGTGAAGACATGGAGCGTATCCGTGTTGACTCGAAATTAACGTATCAAGAGCTTAAAGAATTTACTGAAGAGTTTGTGCCTATCTTATCGGGAGCACTTGAATATTACCCAGGTGAGCGACCTATTTTCGACTTGTTCGATGTTGAAACCGAAATTCAAAAAGCGCTACACCGTAAAGTTGAGCTTAAATCAGGCGGTTATTTAATTATCGACCAAACTGAAGCGATGACGACTGTTGATGTCAATACCGGGGCATTTGTTGGTCATCGTAACCTAGAAGAAACCATTTTTAATACCAATATCGAAGCAACGTCTGCCATTGCCCGTCAGCTGCGTTTGCGTAACTTAGGCGGCATCATTATTATCGATTTCATCGATATGATCAGTGATGAGCACAAACGCCGAGTCTTGCATTCGCTTGAGTCTGCGCTCGCAAAAGATCGTGCAAAAGCCAACATAAATGGCCTATCTGCACTAGGCTTAGTAGAGATGACCCGAAAACGTACCCGCGAAAGCTTAGAGCATATCCTTTGTGACGTATGCCCTGCGTGTTCGGGGCGTGGTTCACAAAAAACCGTAGAAACAGTTTGCTACGAAATCTTGCGTGAAATTGTTAGGGTAAACCGTGCTTATGCAGCTGATAAGTTTATGGTTTATGCCTCTCCATCGGTAAGTGAAGCACTGATCAATGATGAATACCACAACCTTGCCGAGCTGGAACTATTTATCGGTAAGCAAGTCAGTATTCAAACAGAGAGTTTATACAACCAAGAACAGTTTGATGTGGTAATGATGTAATGAAGGCAAAAACGGTCTGCTTTTATTGTTTACGTAAGTTATGGCAAGTCTTTGCTATCACTCTCGTACTGCTGGCCGTTATTGTCTCGGTAGTGAAGTACTCACTGCCTTACGCGAATGACTACAAAGATGATATTGAAGCGTTTCTGTATGAACGCTTTGACGTAAACTTAGCGATCGGTTCTATCTCAGCCAGCTGGCAGGGTAAGGGACCCGCTTTAGTTATCGAAGATATTTCGTTTGAAGATAACCAAACCTCACCCATCGCACTCACCATCGATAAAGCAAGCCTTGAGGTTAATTTATGGGAATCTATAAAAACCCGTCAGCTTAAATCGAGCTACTTTGTTATTAATGGTTTTCATGCTGATGTTGATTTACCCACCATGCTTGATCTGGGCAATAACCAGCAAACAGGCAGTTTTGAACAAAAAGAATTGATCGAAAGCCTGTTCCTTGGTGAAACGGGTCACTTTGCGGTGCAAGACAGCAGTTTGAACTTTACCCTTAGTGACGGTAAAGAGCGTAAGCTGATCCTTGAGAACATTGTCTGGCAAAATACCCCTGAGCAACATCAAGGTTCGGGCACATTAGCGTTACCGGGAATTTCAGTGGGTAGCTTTGATGCCCGCATGGCACTGAATGGATCGACCCTCGAAACCATGGCTGGCGATATCTATGTGCAAGCGGCGAACGTCGATGTGTCTAAGTGGCTGGCACAATATATTAATACCGACAAGCAGCAACTTAATTCCGACATCAATTTACAAACCTGGTTTAGCCTTGAGAAAGGCCTGATCAGCGATGTGAAAGTGCAGTGGCTACCGAGTTTCATCAACTGGCAACAAAACCAAGAAGCACATCAAATTAGCTTGAGCGAAGGTGGTTTTCATTTATTTCCAAAGCAAGACGGCTGGCGCTTAAAAAGCACCGGACTCACCTTTGAAAGCGATTTAAAACAATGGCCGACCTTACAATTTGAAGCTCAACTTGGTGATAAAAGTCAAATTTGGCTAAAGCAATTTGATTTTGCATTGCTGGCAAAGTTATCGCAGTTAAGTAACTTTGAAGTGCTTGCCCCGTTTTTAGCGCGTCAACCCAATGGTCAGTTAAGTGATGCCTACCTTGAGTTCGGTCAACAAGATAACTGGCAGCTTTGGTTCCAAGGCGAGCAAATTAATTGGCTGGCGCTACAAGGTATTCCGGGCGGTCAAGCTATTCGTGTTGATGGCTTAATTAATCAAACTGCTGGTCGAATTCAGCTATATGGCGAGAATAACCAACTGTTGACCAATGGCAGCTTTAGTCAAGATATTGCCTACAATCAATTAAATGTTGAACTCGACCTACACCATTACGATGATGGCTGGCGTATCAGTAGCGATAATATTTGGCTTGATAACGACGAAGTGACTGTGGCTGCAGAGATGATGCTAAGCCTGACTGATGAGCCGCGGTTAGATTTATATGCCGAAGCTTACGCGGCGGATGCCAAAGTCGCTGGGCATTATTTCCCGTTACCTGTGATGAGCGAAAAGCTAGTTAATTACCTTAATGGCGCAATTAAGGGCGGTGAAGTCAATAAAGCTCAAGTGCTGTTCTCGGGGCCATTTAAAGGGTTCCCGTTTAAAGAGCAGCAAGGTCAATTTGAAGTATTGGCGAATGTTGAAAATGCTAAATATAAGTTTTCACCAAGCTGGCCTGAAGTTGAAGATGCCAACGTCATTTTACATTTCGAAAATGAGCGCATGGATATCTATAGTAAGTCGGGCAAACTGGTTAACCTCTCTCTAGGTGAGAGTGTCCATGTCAGTATTGCTGATTTAATGAATGCAGAAATCCTAAAAGTTGCCATTAATAAACGTGCTCATGGCGATAAGCTTAATCCTTTCTTCACGGCGACTCCGCTTGCCAAGCCTTTGGCGAGTGTTTTTGAAGTTGTGCAACCACAAGGCGAAGCAACTGCCGATATTGAGCTGTTAGTTAATTTACGTTCGGGTCATGTTGATGCGATAGGTGAAGTTGAATTGGCTAATATTCCGGTTTACCTTGCACAGCCAGGTATCACCCTTAACCACATGACCGGTATTGTTAAGTTTAATAACGATAAAATAGACTTAAAAAATGCCAAAGCAGATTGGATGGGCATGCCACTTACTGCCAACTACAACAGTGAAAATGTGGCTGATACCTATCGCGCCGAAATTGCGATAAAGCTGGCCCTTGAAGCTGAACCTTTGATTGAACAAGCCCATGGTTTATTGGCCGGTTACTTAAGCGGTCAAAGTGATGTTGATATAAATGTGTCGCTTAACTTTTTACCTAATGACTTTAATTACCGCGCCGATGTAAGTGGTAATTTAATCGGTGTAACTAGCCAGCTACCTGCACCTTATAACAAAGGCGCAGAGCAGAAATGGCCATTAACTGCGATCGTGCAGGGTGACCATATCTCTAATTTGATCACCGCAAATATCGATGAGCAGTTATTCTTTAATGCGATTTTAGATAACGGCGAAAAGAAATTTAGTAATGCCCATTTAATTTTGGGGGCACAAGATTTAGGGCTTAATCGTGAAGGTTTTGCAGTATCTATCGATTTACCCGAAACTGAAATAGTGCCTTGGTTTGGCTTAATTGATCAGATTATTGCGCTTACCAAAGTTAAGTCAGATGCGCCAAGTGTGATGCCTACGTTCAATAACGTAACGGGTAAATTTAATAAACTGGCACTACACAATATCGACTTTAATGATTTTGAATTTCGCTTAGCGCCAAAACAATCAGACTTAGAGTTAAAGCTAAATGCCAAAGAATTACGTGCCGACGCACTTATTCCAACCGGTGAAACGCGCAGACCAATTCAAATTTTTACTGACTACCTGCGTATTAATTTTAACGAAGTCGCAGAGCAAACAGAGCAAGACTCAGAACCAGAAGATTTAAGCTGGTTAACCCATGTCCCAGTCATCGAGTTTAACTGTGAAGATTGTAAAGTCGCTGAGTATCAGCTCGATAAAATTAAAAGCAGCTTAGTTGGGGAGGGCGATAAACTCTTGTTTACTGAGCTGGTTATCGACAAAGGCGACCACGTATTACGTGGTAAAGGGCAATTTGCCGATGGGCAAACACGCTTTAGTGGTAACTTACAAAGTGACGATATTGGCGAGTTATTTGATGAGTTTGATATCACCACCACAGTAAAAGATTCAGATGCCAATATTAAGTTTGATCTTGCTTGGCAAGGCGCACCTTATAGCTTTGATGTGCCAAGTTTAGCCGGTGAGTTAGATTGGCGTTTAGGTGAAGGGCACCTTGCTGAGATCAGTGATGGTGGTGCGCGAGTATTTTCATTACTGAGTTTAGATTCGTTAGTGCGTAAGCTGAAACTGGATTTTAGAGATGTATTCTCTAAAGGCTTTTTCTATAACAGCATGCAAGGCACCATGCAGCTAGAAAAGGGCATTGCTTACACTCAAGATACCAAGCTTGATGGTGTGCCTGCTGATTTAACGATTAAAGGCCATACTAATTTAAACACCTTTGAAATTGATTACGACCTAGCAGTCGCACCGCAGGTGACGTCGAGTATTCCTGTTATTGTGGCCTGGATGGTTAACCCAGTAAGTGGCCTTGCGGCGCTGGCAATCGATAAAGTGATTCACTCGGCGCGGGTGATTTCAGAGATCAACTTTAAAGTAACAGGCAGTATGAATGACCCAGTTGTGAAAGAAGTGGATCGTAAGAGCCGTGAAGTGACGTTACCGCAAGCTGCGCAAAGCCAGCCGCAGTCGTCGACGCAATTAAAATTAAAAGATGCCGCATCTTCAGCGAGTTTAGATAATAATGAAGGCTAATCCTCACCCACAGGTTGTTGCAGTACAAATGTGCTCAAGCATGAATGCTGAGCAAAACCTCGCTTTTCTAGCACAGACATTATCAACGCTTCCTGCAACTCGGCCATTGCTAGTGTGTTTACCCGAAAGCTTTTTGATCTTTAGTAAGCAAAGCCAAGCTAGCTATCAATTAGGTCTACAAAGTGAGGCATATAAAACGAAACTTGCCGATTTATGCAAGCAACATGATATTTGGTTAGCCGCTGGCACCCTGCCTGTTTCGCAGCAAAATGGTAAGTATCTAGCCGCCTCGTTTTTATTCAATAACCAAGGCGATGTGGTTGCACAGTACAATAAAATTCATTTATTTGATGTGGATGTTGCCGACACTACGCGCAGTTACCGTGAGTCTGATGCGACGCAAGCAGGCAACGATATTGTGGTGGTTGACTCGCCATTTGGTAAAATTGGCTTAGCAGTATGTTATGATCTACGTTTTAGTGGCTTATTCACCGCCATGCAGCGCCAAGGGGCTGAGCTTATTTTAGTGCCCAGTGCCTTTACCACCGTCACCGGTGCTGCTCATTGGCATATTTTATTAGCTGCGCGGGCAATCGAAACTCAATGCTATGTGGTTGCCGCAGCACAGTGGGGCGAGCATGAAAATGGCCGCCACACTTATGGTCACAGCATTATTATTTCACCATGGGGAGAAACGCTCAGTGAGCTTGCCTCTGGTACCGGGTTTATCAGCCATGAGCTTGATTTAAACCGCTTGAATACAATTCGCCAAGACATGCCTGTGCAGTCTCAGCAACGATTTAGAGAGCATTTATTATGAACACGGTTGAACAGCATTTATTACATGACAGCCAACTTACGAGAGAAGAATTAGAAAAAACGCTCGCTTTTATTCATCAGCACCAAGTTGACTATGCCGACCTGTATTTTCAATCGAGTCACCACGAATCTTGGGTGCTTGAAGATGGCTTAGTAAAAGAAGGCTCATACAACGTTGAGCGTGGTGTGGGTGTGCGTGCTGTTAGCGGTGAAAAAACCGGTTTTTCATACTCAGATGCGATTAACCTTGAAGCGTTAAACAAAGCCGCAACGGCAGCGCGCAGCATTGCCAATGCTGGCGAAAACAAAACGATTCAAGTATTCAGTGATGTAGCTGCTAAACAACAGTATGCGCCGCATCAACCAATTCAAAGCATGAGCAACGATGACAAAGTAAGCCTGCTACGTGAACTTGAAAACTATATTCGTCAATTAGCGCCGGATGCTGAGCAAGTGATCAGTTCAATGTCGGCGGTTTATGAAGAAGTGTTAATTGCTGCAAGTGATGGCACCTTTGCCACCGATATTCGCCCGCTTATTCGCTTAAACTGCTCAGTGTTACTTGAGAAGAACGGCCGTCGTGAGCGCGGTGGTGCAGGGGGCGGTGCGCGTTTAGATTATGGCTATTTTAAAGAGTTAGTCGATGGCAAACCGCGTTGGATGGAATACGCCGAAGAAGCTGTTCGCCAAGCAAAAGTAAACCTAGAAGCAATCGATGCACCTGCCGGTAGCATGGAAGTCGTGCTAGGCGCAGGTTGGCCGGGTGTGTTACTACACGAAGCGGTAGGCCATGGCCTAGAAGGTGACTTCAACCGTAAAGGCGCATCTGCGTTTAGCGGTAAAGTAGGTGAAAAGGTGGCATCTGAGCTGTGTACAGTCGTGGATGATGGCACCATTGCTGATCGCCGTGGTTCATTGAACGTGGATGACGAAGGGACGCCTGCTGCGTATAACGTGCTTATTGAAAACGGTATTCTAAAAGGCTACATGCAAGATAAGCTAAATGCGCGTTTGATGGGTGTTAACCCTACTGGTAATGCACGCCGAGAATCGTACGCTCATTTACCTATGCCACGTATGACCAACACCTATATGTTAGGTGGTGAGCACAGCCAAGCTGATATCATCAGCTCGGTGAAAAAAGGTATCTTCGCGCCTAACTTTGGTGGCGGCCAAGTAGATATTACGTCAGGTAAGTTTGTATTTAGTGCCTCTGAAGCCTACTTAATTGAAAACGGTAAAATCACGCAACCTATCAAAGGCGCAACACTGATTGGCAATGGCCCAGAAGTGATGCAGCAAATTTCGATGGTTGGTAACGACCTAGCGCTTGATAAAGGTGTTGGCGTGTGTGGTAAAGATGGCCAAAGCGTACCTGTAGGTGTAGGGCAACCAAGCCTTAAAATTGATAACCTAACCGTGGGTGGCACGGCTTAAAACCATTTATTATATGGCAGGTTAAATTCTTGACCTGCCTCACTTATCCTCGCTTTCTGTTTACACAAAAACTTACACAAATTTTGTATCAATAAAGGTACTTTGCCGTTAACTTAATTGTGTGAGCTAACCTATTGCTTACAGCAAAAATAAAAATAGCATTTTAGGATCAAGATATGAAAGCAATTCCAATTGTACTCGCACTTGCTATGCTTGCAGGCTGTGCATCACAGGCCGTGGTTGATGGGGCTGAAAATGAAATCTACGCTGAGCATGAATGTTTAGGTGGTGAACTCGAAACTGATTACACCTATACCATTTATAGCACCGAAGATAACGACAGCAAAAAAGGCGCGGTCAAATCGACTTGTCATCCAGTAAAAACCGAAAGTGAATTCGAGCGCGATTTACGTAACGGTGGCTAAAATCACGCTTTAAAGTGGCTTAACCGCAGATTTAAGCCACTGTTATACATGTTGCTAAATGCTAATAAGCATCCATATACCTGCAGCAATCATAAATAGGTTCTCACTCAGTGAGATAAAGCCGAGCGGCACATTACTGTCGCCACCAACACAGGCGCATTTTAGCTCTCGCTTATCGATATACACAGCCTTAATAACCGATATCGCACCTATACCACCAATAAATAATGAAAATGGTGCAACAGCTAAGGCTGGTAGTTTAGCCACCATACCTAACGCTACATACGCCTCGATAAATGGATAAGCATAGGCATAGGGCACGATACGCATCGCCAGTAAGTCGTAGGTAATAAATGAGTTAGAAAAGCTGAATAAGTCTTGCAGCTTTTGTATGGCTAATACCGCCATGGATAATGCAACGAACAGCATCAGATTTTGCATAGAAAATAAAGCTTCACCGCTGGCATAAGTAAAACCGCAGCTTAGTAGCATGGTCACTGCAAAAATCGCTAAAACAGGCGTATAACTGGTACCTTGCTGACCTGCCTCAGGTAGAATAAAAAAGTCGCGCAAATCATCGTAACCGCCAATACGTTTATCATTGATAAAGGTTTGTGGTGTGGTTTTTACATCATGCTGCTGTTTGAATTCGTCAGTTTGCTCACGGCTGGTTAAATGACGATCATCAACATCGTAACCATGACGCTCTAATTAATCTTTTGATTTTAAACCGAATGGGCAAATATGCTCATCGGTCACCATGCGATATAAAATTGCAGACTTAGACACCGTGCCTCCTTGTAAAAACGCCTTGTTTACTGCGTAATAAGTGCTTAATTACACAGTAAATAAGGGTAATTTATTGCTATAACTGGTTACTTTATTAACAGTTACAAGGTTTGTGCCAGTACTGTTTACTGCTTAGTTATGGTTAAAACAGCATCCATCACCGGATCGATACCTGCAAAGTAGTCTTTTGCAGAAAGCGTAATTGGCATATCGGGTGCTAACCAAATACGATGGTCTTCCGCGCGGCTTTGCTGGTGGAATTGGCTCGAAATAAGGCCTGTTTGTTTACTGTATGGTAGATTAAACCAGCCTGCTTCTCCTGCCACATTAGGGCGGGTGCCTGATGATTCACCTACAAAAATCGCTGGCACTATATTGGCAATCTTAACTGCTACATCATGACCTGCCGAAAACGTATTGCGGCCAATTAATATAAATAACTTTCCTTGTGGCTTTAATACTTTAAAAAATGCGGCCGTTGCCACCAAAGGCGGGGTGAGCGAGCCATTACCACCACTGTTATGGCGAAGATCCAATACCAGATGCTCAATATCATCGTGTTTGATTTGTGCTTGTAGCTGCATGGCAAATTCAGCAAGGGTGAGATCTTTGCTATTACGCACATCATTGAATTGCACATACAGTAATTTATTTGTTTTTATTTGTTCGCTCCAAAACGGTGTATTGTTTTGTGCTAAGTATCTAAGCGTGGGGTGTTCAGCAAGTTTTGGTAACTTAGGAAAGCCTGCAAATTGCATTGATTTATGCGCTGGTGTAACTGTGGTGATAGCGCCTTTTGGTGAGCTGAGCGTGAGTGTTACCTCGTTACCTTTGCAAATGCCAAGCCCGTTTAGCACATCAAGCAAACTTAAATAATAGGGACCCAACCAAAGGGTTTGCATTTCATTATCGCGAGCATTAACACGCTTAGTTAACTCAAGAGCTTGCTGGGCTGGTGTATCGGCAAATGCCTCAACTTTATAGCCAACATATTGTTGGTAATCGCTACTCGCTTTGGTGATGTATAAGCCGTCACTAAATTGATAAAACTGAAATGGTAGTTGCTGAAAGTTGCCTTTTTCACCCCATGCTGGGATCAATAGATTATGACCATTGCCAAGTAATGCAATTAGCTCCATAAACTGAAAAACAATTTGCTGATCAGTCAGTTCAGGAATCGATTTATCAATCTCAGCTACTTTTTCTGCAAACTGTTGTGAGCTCATGTTTTGATACATTGCCACGTGTAAACGTTTAATTTCTGCGACTAAAAACGCTAAATCGGCGCGCCATTTTTGATCTCGATTGAGTTCAGTATCCAAATTATTACCCGCAAGTGATTTATAACTGGCCGATTGCGCAAAGCGTTCAAAGTGAGGATTAATACCAGCTTTAAATAAGCTGGTGCCAGCTAGTGTTGGGCGGTCATCCCATCTAGATGCCAGTGCTTTTTTAAGCCAATATTCAGCTTGCAGTTGGTTATTAAGCTCTGCGTATGCCTCTGCGATTTTCACCATTAAATCGTTCGGATTACTGGCCCCATTAGGAATGCCTTTTAAGCTAGTTCCAATTGCAAGTGCGCGTTTCAAAGCATTGCTGGCATTTTGATAATCGGCCAATTGAAAATAACTGAGACCAAGTAAATACCAAGTATCGCCATCATGTTGATATTCATTAATGAGCTTTTCTGTGAGTTTATTCACCTGAGCCCAGTTTTGTTGTTTAGCAAACTCTATTGCTGCTGTTTTCGATTGAAAGTAAGCGATTGGGTCGCTTGCACCAACACGACTTGGTTGTACTTTTAAGGCTTGATTCGTTACTTCTAAAGAGTGATTCGTTGCAAACGCAAAACCCGAAAAGTTTATTAATAGGCACAATGTGAGTAGTAAAAAATAGGACTTGTTCATCAGGAGTCTCAAAGCTGTTTTTTGTTTAAATTAGCGTTTGGGTTGTAAAAAAGCGTCCTAAAATAGGATTTAGGACGTTTTTTGTCTGTTTTATGAGCTAATTATTTTGCGTTTGCTTCTTAAATTGACTCGGTGTTAATCCCGTTTCTTTTTTAAACACGGCATTAAACGTCGATTTAGAATTAAAGCCAGCTTGAAATGCCAGCTCTATCAGGCTGAGTTTTTGAGGTGAGTCTTGCTCTATTTCGCGTTTAACATCATTCACTCTATGCTGGTTGATGTACTCACAAAAGTTGTTTCCCGTTGTGCTGTTAATAGCCCAAGATATTTCTTTACTACCGAGTCCAGTTTGATTTGCTAAGTCGTTCAGTGAGAGCCTAGGTTGTCGATAAAGCGATTCGTTAATAATCAAGTCATCAATGGTTGAGAAAATTTGCTGTGCAAGTTGCTCGTCAGACGAATCAGTTTGTTCAGCTTCGGGTTCTTCAGACAATGTGACTGGCTCGAATTGAAAGCTATTTTTGATGGTGTGAAACAACAAAAAGCTAAACATTAGCAGTAACAGTATTTCGTTTAATAAATACCAGTGCATCTTTAAATCGAGTGGCGTAATTGGTTGCGCATTCATGCGCAGCAAATCGAATATGACAATAATGGCAAAAATAAATAATGCTTTGATCAGCCACTTTAATTTAAGGCTCTCAGCATCTGATCGCGCATGCATAAGTTGTTTGTGATAGCGCTTTAAAATGCCATAAGCAAAGTAAAAGTAGCCAAGTTGACTGAGCGAACCAAGTAAAATAATCGCTTGCGTGTAATGGGTAAAGGCTAAGGAAATAGCCGCAGGAATTAAGTGTACCGCGTAGTGTGATGTTTTAAAGGGCTGTTTACCTGTAATCGACAAGGTAAAAAAGTAAATCATAGGCCCATACAGTAATGTAAACGCTGGGGTGATTAAGTAACTAGAAAACCCTAATCCTTCTAACAGGTTAAAGGCGCACACACAGCCTTGGAATGCAAACAACAGCACCAAGGAACGA
The DNA here is from genome assembly GCF_037162425.1 of Pseudoalteromonas sp. Hal040. NCBI lineage: Bacteria > Pseudomonadati > Pseudomonadota > Gammaproteobacteria > Alteromonadales > Pseudoalteromonadaceae > Pseudoalteromonas > Pseudoalteromonas sp. Hal040. The sequence goes on from NZ_JARLUU010000001.1 coordinate 356,530, forward strand.
CTTTGTTTTTGGCTATTAATTAATAATGCACCAAATAACATTTGAAACAAAAAGATGCACTGGACAAGGTGCACAGGGAATAAAGTGATTGATTGCAAAGTAGTTTACGTTTTTATTCTTTTAACTGAGTTTAACAACTCACCCTCACTTTGTAATCATAGGCATAAAAAAACCTTGTGGCAGCACCACAAGGTTTTAAAATTGACTCGTAACGCGAATTTATCTCATCGTTACAAATTCTTCAGAGCCAGTCGGGTGAATTGCCACAACAGCATCAAAGTCTGCTTTGGTTGCGCCCATCTTCATTGCAACGGCAAAGCCTTGGATCATTTCATCAACGGTAAAGCCAATGCCGTGTAAGCCAACAACTTTTTCGTCTTCGCCTGCACACACTAGCATCATGTTACATGCTTGGCGGTGCTGAGTAACCGCTGTGTACATTGCTGCAAAGCTTGATTTATATACTTTAACGTTATCGCTGCCGTATTGATCAATTGCTTGCTGCTCTGTTAAACCAATTGTGCCGATTGGTGGATGGCTGAATACCACTGTAGGCACTAGCTCGTAATCCATTTTTAAATCATCAGGTAATTCTTTATTGAATAAACGCTCTGATAAAATACGACCCGCTTTAACGGCTACTGGCGTAAGTTCGATACCGTTTTCGATGATATCGCCAACTGCGTACACGTTTTCAGCAGTGGTGTTTTGGAATTCGTCTACTTTAACGTAACCGCCTTCAGTTACTTCAACACCTGCCGCTGCAAGGTTGATCTTGTCAGTTGTAGGTGTACGGCCAATTGCCCAAATAACTTCATCAACGTTTTGGCTGTGACCATTTTCAAAGTGAATTGTTAAGCTACCATCGCTTTCTTTAACCACTTCTTTTGGTGTGCACTCAGTGTGAAGAGTCGGGCCTTCTTTAGCCATGATCTCGACAAGCGTATCAACAATGTATGGGTCAAAAGTACGAAGCGGTTTGTTTTTACGAACAAACAAGTGTGTTTCTGTACCAAGGCTATGAAGTACACCTGCGATTTCAACGGCAATGTAGCCTGCACCAACCACAGCAACACGCTTAGGCTGTGCGTCTAGTTCAAAGAAGCCGTTCGAATCAATGCCAAGCTCAGCGCCTGGGATATTAGGAATAGTAGGGCGGCCACCAACAGCAACAAGAATATGGTCTGCTGTGTATAGCTCACCATTTACTTCAACTGTTTTGTTATCAACAAACTTAGCAAAGCCATTGATTACAGTTACACCATTGCTAGATAAGTATTTGTTGTAACCTTGGTGAATACGACCAATGTAAGCTTCGCGGCTTTCAACTAATTTAGCCCAGCTAAAACCTTTTAATTCAACATCAAAGCCGTAGTCAGGTGCATATGCGTTAATTGCTTCAGCAATTTGTGCGCCGTGCCACATTACTTTCTTTGGAACACAACCCACGTTTACACAGGTGCCACCCATGTGTTTTGCTTCAATAAGAGCGACTTTTGCGCCACGCATTGCTGCACGGTTTGCAGAGGCAATACCGCCACTACCACCACCAATTGCAATGTAATCAAAATGCTGAGCCATAGTTTGTCCTCAAAAATAGATAATTCTTTATTAATTAATCGATTTAGTAATAAGTTGATAATAGCATAATAAAGACCAAGGTTAAGCCCCTTGTATTTCATCAATTCGCCCCAACTTCAAAATCATCTTCGCATAAAATTTGAGAACTAAAATGACAATTGCAGAAAATAACCCACTCATTGGTTTAGAAGGGCTTCCGCCGTTTTCTAAAATTAAACCAGCACACGTAGTGCCAGCATTAAAAGCGGCGATTGCTGAGTGTCGTACCAAAATTGACGAGGTACTGGCAACTAAATCATACACATGGAATGATTTGGTGCTTCCGCTTGAAGAAGCTGATGACAAGTTATCACGCTTATTTTCACCGGTATCACATATGAATTCTGTCGTTAATAACGACGAGCTACGTGAAGCCTATGAGCAATGTTTGCCGTTGTTATCTGAGTATTCAACCTTTGTTGGTCAGCATCAAGGTTTGTATGATGCTTACAATGCACTTCACAGCAGTGACGAATTTAAAACACTGACCATTGCCCAACAAAAAACCATTACTAATGCACTACGTGATTTTGAGCTATCTGGTATTGCTTTAAAGCCTGAGCAACAAAAGCGTTATGGTGAAATCAGTGCGCGTTTATCTGAGCTGGCTTCTAAGTTTGGCAATAATGTGATGGATGCCACACTTGCTTGGCAAAAGCACATTACTGATGAAAGCGAACTGGCTGGTTTACCTGAGTCTGCATTAGCCCTTGGTGCTGATACAGCTAAAAGCAAAGAGCTAGATGGCTGGGTATTCACGTTAGATTTTCCATCTTACTTACCAATCATGACCTACGCAGATAACCGCGAGTTACGTGAAGAGTTTTACACTGCATTTGTGACGCGTGCTTCTGATCAAGGCCCTAATGCCGGTGAGTTTGATAACTCTGCCATTATGAGCGAAGAGCTTGCACTGCGTCATGAGCTTGCCGAGTTACTTGGTTTTAACAGCTACGCTGATATGTCATTGGCGACTAAAATGGCAGAAACGCCAGAGCAAGTTTTCTCATTCTTAGAAGATTTAGCCGACAAATCAAAACCGCAAGCTGAGCAAGAGCTTGCTGAGCTAACAGCCTACGCAAAAGACAAGCACGGTGTGACGGAGCTTGCTGCATGGGACTACGCTTACTACGGCGAAAAACTTAAGCAAGAAAAGTACGCGATTTCTGATGAAGTACTGCGCCCATATTTCCCTGCCAATAAAGTTTTAAGTGGCTTATTCACTACAGTTAATCGTTTATTTGGTATTAACGTTAAAGAAGTCACAGAGTTTGATACGTACCACCCAGATGTACGCTTTTTCGAAATTTACGATAGCAGCAATACTTTACGTGGTCGTTTTTATCTAGATTTATACGCTCGTGATCGCAAACGCGGCGGCGCGTGGATGGATGACTGCATGGGTCGTAAAGTACGTGCTAACGGCGAATTACAAACCCCTGTTGCGTATTTAGTATGTAACTTTAATAAAGCAGTGGGTGATAAGCCAGCCTTGTTTACCCATAACGAAGTAACGACCTTATTCCATGAATTTGGTCATGGTATTCACCATATGTTGACGCAAGTTGATGCAGCGCCGGTTGCAGGTATTAACGGTGTAGCATGGGATGCCGTTGAGTTGCCAAGTCAGTTCCTTGAAAACTGGTGTTACGAAGAAGAAGCCTTAAGCTTTATTTCGGGTCATTACGAAACAGGTGAACCATTACCAAAAGAGTTATTAGATAAACTGCTTGCGGCGAAGAACTTCCAATCAGGTATGCAAATGCTACGTCAGCTTGAGTTCTCGTTGTTTGATTTTACGATTCACCATACGTACAAAGCGGGTGAACCATGTAATATTCAAGCAACACTAGATGAGGTGCGCAGTAAAACGGCCGTTGTTAAAGCCCCCGCGTTTAACCGTTTTCAGCATGGCTTTAGCCATATTTTTGCGGGTGGTTATAGCGCAGGTTACTACTCTTACAAGTGGGCTGAAGTACTCTCGGCCGATGCGTTTTCTAAATTTGAAGAAGAAGGCATTTTTAATCCAGCAACGGGCGAAGCTTTCTTAAAGAACATTTTAGAGAAAGGGGGCAGTGAAGAGCCAATGGAGCTATTTAAAAAGTTCCGTGGACGCGAACCACAAGTTGATGCACTACTTAGACACAGCGGCATTGCTGCATAATAAAGTTTGTTGATCTAAAGCGCCGTAAGGCGCTTTTTTTATTAATATTTCTTCGCAAAATCACGCTCTCGTACTATCCTTCTTAAAAAAGAGTTTATAGGAATTAAGCATGTCAAAACTTGTATTAGCCATTGATGATGATAAATATATCCATCATGTGATTGAGGAATCGCTATCGGGCTTCTGCACACTGATCCATGCTAAAAATGGCGACGAAGGTTTAAGACAGGCGTTAAAGTACAACCCTGACATCATTTTACTTGATATCGAAATGCCGGGTAAAACAGGTTTTGAGGTATGTAACGAATTAAAAGCTAACCCGCAAACAAAAGACACGCCTGTGATGTTTTTATCGGGTAAAGCTGACCTTCCAGACCGTGTAAAAGGTTATAACGCAGGTGCAGCCGACTATATTGTAAAACCATTTAATGCTGAAGAACTCATGGCACGTATTCGCGTGTTATATCAATATCGTCAGCACTCTAAAAAGCTTAAAAGTGATGTAGAGCGAGCGCAAATCACTGCCGAAATCGCGATGACAGATTCAGGCGATATGGGCCGCATCATGCGCTACGTTGGGCAAAGCTATCATGCACATGATATCAAAGCGCTATCTGAGCATATGTTTGAGTTTTTTAATCCGATGGAGCTCGATGTCGTACTGGCGTTTTGGTATCAAGATGTAGGTATATTTTGTAGTGCTGAGGGCGGGGTGTGTCCACTTGAGCAAGAGCTACTCGAAAAACACCGTGATGCAAATCGCTTTGTTGATTTTAGCCATCGCACAATTATTAATTACCCTAAAGTGTCGATGCTGGTCAAAAACATGCCACTAGATGATGCCCAGCTTTATGGTCGTTATAAAGATCTATTCCCGCATATTCTTGAAGTGACTAACGCCAAAGTACAAGATATGGAAAACAATGAGCGGGCACTGACTCAGGCGCAGCAAATTGGTAACTCGTTTAATGAGCTATCTGATCAAATGTACCAAAACAGTGATTCGCGCGAACATGCTGTGGAGAAATTTGCCGCCCAACTTGATGAGCTAAATAAGTCTATTGAGCAAAGTGGTTTATCGGGCAGCGACGAAGTCGCATTTCACTTGCAGCAATTAAAGCAAACTCAGCTGATATTTACCTCACTGAATGAAGACTTATCGTTTATAAAGTTTCAGCTAAAGCATATTATCGAATCGCGTAGTGAGCTTTTAGCGAGCTTACAAAAAATGGCTGAGCCGAGTGAGACCGAAAATGTGACCTCACAAACGGATATCGAGCTATTTTAAGCCATGCTATACTGGCTGCGAATCAGATAGCTCGGAGTTTTGCGTGGTAATTCATTGTCCTTTTAAAGAAATGCGTCCTTATTTAGATGCGATTGAACAGCGTTTTGGTTTGGCCAAGTGGGCTGAGCAAAATGCAGGCTTTTCGCTTCATTACGACGATCAAGGCTTGAGCCTTAAGAAAAAGGACGAGCCAAAGCTTGGCGCTATTCATGTTGATTTTGTAACGGGTGCCGCAGCTCATCGACGTAAGTTTGGTGGTGGTAAAGGGCAGGCTATCGCAAAAGCGGTTGGTTTAAACAAAGGTGCCACGCCTGTGGTGCTAGATGCCACCGCAGGACTTGGCCGCGATGGCTTTGTACTGGCATCTCTTGGCTGTAAAGTGATTTTGCATGAACGCCACCCAGTGGTTGCTGCGCTATTATTTGATGGCTTAGAACGCGCCTATAACGATGCTGAAATTGGCCCTTGGATGAAAGAAAACATGAGCCTAGTGTTTGGCTCTAGCCATACTCTACTGGCGCAATGTAACGAAGTGCCTGATGTTGTGTACTTAGATCCTATGTTTCCTCATCGTGAAAAATCAGCCCTTGTTAAAAAGGAAATGCGAGTATTTCAAGAACTCGTCGGTGCAGACAGCGATGCTGATGATTTATTAGAATTTGCTTATCCACTTGCCAGTAAGCGAGTCGTCGTGAAGCGCCCTGATTACGCCCCATTTTTAAATGACAAAACCCCGAGTATGCAAATCAAAACCAAAAAGAACCGCTTTGATGTATACGTAAAAGCCGCGATGGTTTAAATCTAATATTTTCGGATGCATTTGATTTTTTCGTGTAGTTGTTTGTGGTGGTTTTTCATCAAATTGTCATAAAAGGTTAATATTCTACGCGCGTAACGTTACTTGGGAATATCGTTTATGCGCGTGTCATCATTTACTCGGCTATTGGCCGTTTTACTCACACTCGCCAGTATCTTACTGGCAGCCACCTTGTTCTGGGCCAGTCAAACTTTACTCGGATTAGAGCAGCAAGATAACGCTTATAATAAGCTTAAAAACACCATCATTATTGATTTAAAAAGTTACCTTGATGATTATTTAGAGCAAGGTGACAGCCAACATTTAAATAAAGCGTCAACGCTCATAAGCGATGTTAAAAAGCAGCATTTAGCAGAGCTACCTGATGACCTTGCAGGTCAGCTAAATAGTCAGCTAACAGAGCTCGATAAAGACATTAATGGCAAGTATCGCGCGTTAGGAAAGCTATCGGGCAACGAAATGGCGCTACTTGATAACTCGTTAAGACAAATGGCAGGCTCTGCCTCATCGTTAATTGGTTATGCAAGCAAAGCCGAGCCGCAAACCGCGCTTGCTCTTGAGTATTACCAACTTGCCGCTGACTACTACAGCGAAGTGACATCACTTGCCTTGTATACTTACAAGTTGGTGATCAACTTTGATCAAGACACTAAAAATAGCCTCAATCAAAGTGTTGAAAACCTAAATTCGCTTGCTGCCAAAATCGATAGACTCGAAAACCTAGGTGTAATGAGCGAAGTGGATGAAGACGCCTTGTTTCTAGGTGAAGAAGCTGAAGATTTAGCGGGTGACATTAAAGCCGAGCTAAGTAGCTGGCCTAAACGCTTTCCACGTGATTTAGCATCGACCCTTGAACAAGCTGAGCTACGTCAAACCGGTATGCAGGCACTACGCGAACAAATCGGTGCGCTTTCAGCAACGGTACTCGGTGCAGAGCAAAAACTAAAAGATGAACAAAGCCAACTTAAACAACAAGTATTTATCGTGTTTTGCGTGGCTATTGGCATGCTGGTGGTTTTAGCGGGTGGCGTTTACTTTGTTCAGCGTAACCAAGTGCTTAACCCACTGCGTCAGTTGCGCGATGGCTTTGCTTTCTTAATTGAAAGTAATGAGCTTAAAAATATCGAGAGTAAAAATCCGAAAACCGAAGTCGGTGAAATTGCCCATTACTTTAATCAATTGATTGAGCGCCAGCGAGGTGAGGCAGAAGAGCGAGCACAAATGCTTAAAGTTATTAATGACTTTATGCTAGAGATGAGCGAGCACTTACATACTATTGCACAGCAAACAGATGCCAGCCACTCTCAAGTGGAACAAAACCAAGGCTTATTAAGTGATATTCAGCACATTGGCGAGCAGGTCAATAACATTAATGGTCAAGTGGCTGACAACGCCAAACAAACCTTTGGTGCGATGGAGCAGAGCCTAGGCTTTGCCGACAGCATGTTAACCGCAAGCTCTCGTACTGAAGAGCGTGTTGAGCAAGGTCTAGGTAGCTTAAAAGAGTTATTAAAAGGCGTTGATGATGTTGGCCAAGTCATTGAAGTAATCAAAAACATTGCTGAGCAAACAAACCTACTGGCACTGAATGCGGCGATTGAGTCGGCACGCGCAGGTGAGCATGGTCGAGGCTTTGCAGTTGTCGCCGATGAAGTACGAAAACTTGCCAGACAAACACAAGGTTCGCTTGATGATATTAACAATCAGCTAAACCGCTTAAGTGAAAACTCCACCATGGTATCGGAGCAAATTAGCGCACTGGCTAATGATGCCGAGCTACAAACACAAAATGCTCAAGAACTTAAACGTAATTCAGAAGGCGTTGCCGACAATGCGCAAGATGCTAACAAGGTAGCATTTGATGCTATGGAGCTGGCTAAACAACAAAATGCCTTACTCGAAAACTTTAGCCAATCAATGCAAAGCATGAAAGGGCAGGTAAGCGAATCGAACTCACTGGTTAGTGATATTCAGCACCGCCTACAAGAGCAAATGCACACCATTAAAACCAGTTTAGGTTTATAACTCTTCAAAGGGCGAGCAATGGTTTGCATTGTTTGCCCTTAAATCATGCGGTATTCAATTTTTTGGGTATATACTCTGTACTCTTATTTTCTTTCAAGGAATCACGATGATCGAACAAGGCCAAACTCTACCTGCGGCAACCCTTAGCGAATTAACCAGTGAGGGCATGCAAACACTATCAACAGAGGCATTATTTGCAGATAAAAAAGTAGTGTTATTTGCGGTGCCTGGTGCATTTACGCCAACCTGTTCAAACGCTCACTTACCTGAGTTTATTACTTTAGCCGATAAAATTACCGCTAAAGGCGTTGATGCAATTTACTGTGTATCAGTGAACGATGCATTTGTAATGAAAGCATGGGGTGAAGCTCATAACGCAGAGCATATTCGTATGTTAGCTGATGGTGATGCAAGCTTTACTAAAGCACTTGGTTTAGATAAAGACACCGCTGGTTTTGGTGGCGTACGTTCAAAGCGTTATGCGATGATCGTTGAAAACCAAACGGTAACAGGGCTGTTTGTTGAACAAGATAAAGAGTTTGTAGTAAGTCGCGCTGAAGCTGTGCTTGAAAAGCTTTAATAGCAATACAAAAAAGCCGGACGTAAGTCCGGCTAAAAAGTCCCAGGGGGAACTTAGGAGATCAACTATTAAGGTTGATACTGTGCATCCAATGTTACACCAGAGAAGGTCTTGTATGCATTTAAGCTTAAGTGCCAAGTACCTGCTTGTGGGTTACTGAATGTACATGTTTCTGCGTTACCGTTTTTGTACGGACGACAGTCATAACTTGAAGTTGTTGGTTGGCTACCAAACTTAACGAATAAGTCAGCATCACCCGAACCACCAGACGTCGTAACAGTGAAGCTTGCCATACCTGCTGGTACTTCTAGCGTGTAGTGCTTCCACTGACCAGCACTTGCAGAGATATCAGTCACTGTGCCGCCACCTGCTTGTGGTGAACCTGAGCCTGAACCACCGCCAGACACTGTTAAATCACCCACTAGGCTAACACCTGAGTATGCAGAGTAACCATTCAGCATTACATGGTAAGTACCTGCTGTTGGGTTATCGATAGAACATACTTCGTTGTTACCACCTTTATAAGGACGACAATCATAGGTTGACGTTGTTGGTGCACTACCTGCACGAACGTAAAGGTCAGCATCACCTGTACCGCCACTCATTGTGAAGGTTACGTTAGTTGCACCTGTTGGCACTTCCATTGTGTAGAAAGTTTGGCTGCTAGCAGAGCCACTTAAACCTGTTAGGGCTTGACCATCTTCTAACACATTACCTGTTGGTGGTGGCGGTGTTGTGCCTGATGCTGCTGCCACAGCGGCTGCTGCATCAACAATACCTGTACCACAGCTTGTACATGTTGCAGGGAAAGAACGAGTTGTTGATTTTAAGATGCTTTCGATTTCATCTGGCGTTGCAGATGGTTTAGCTTGCTTGATTAGCGCTGCTACACCCGCAACATGTGGTGCTGCCATCGACGTACCTTGCGAGTAGTGATATGAATCGCTGCTTGGGCTTGTAGAGCCTGAGTTGTGTGTTGATAACACACCTTCAGAGTCATTCGCAAAGCTTTGTGCGCCACCCGGTGCTGCAACGTCAATGTTGCTACCGTAGTTTGAGTAATAAGCACGACCACCGTTACGACCAACAGATGCAACGTTTACAACACCATTACAGTTACCTGGGTTGTAGTTTGCAGAGTTATCGTTATCGTTACCCGCGCCGATTACGATCACAGTGCCGTTGTTACGTGCTTGGTTGATAGCGCTTTGTGTTGTAGAGCTACATGAACCGCTACCACCTAAACTCATGTTGATAACATCTGCAGGGTTAGCATTTGCTGGTACGCCAGAAACCGAACCACCTGAAGCCCAGATAATACCGTCAGCGATATCAGAAGTTAAACCACCACATTTACCAAGTACACGTACAGGAACTACTTTCGCATCGTAAGCAACACCGGCAACACCTTCACCGTTGTTAGTCACTGCCGCAACAGTACCCGCAACGTGCGTACCGTGCCAGCTTGAGCTTTGCGCACCATGTGTGTAACCACATTCGTTAGCGCTGATTGCATCACCCGGATCGCGAGCATCGCTATCACGACCACCCCCATCGTTAGCTACAGACACGTTAGAGATCATGTCATAGCCAGGAAGGATGTTGGCATTTAAATCAATATGTGGGCGGTAACCTGTATCAAGTACCGCAACAACCACACCGCTACCCGTTGCTGTATCCCACGCTGTAGGAAGGTTAAGACCACCCGCTTGCTCGTAGTAGTGCCATTGGTCGTTATAACGAGGGTCGTTAGGCGTTGCAAATGGCTTTAACATTTGGTCGATTTCGATGTATTCAACGTTACCTGTTGCAACCATCTCTTGCATGAATTCTTGTGCTTCTTCAGCAGAAAGTTTTTTATCAGCACGCATTACGTGGTGATTATTCATCGCCATTGCACGAACGTATTGTGCTTTTACTTTACCTTTTTTGCTGGTGAAGTTTTTAACAAAGCCTTTTGCTTTTTTACTCATCATAGTCGGCGTTTGTTCTGCTGCCGACATTGTCATCATTTCATCACTGTTGTTTTTATACTTGATGATGAATTGTGTACCAAAGCCTTCTTGGCCTTGTAATTTCGCCGCAGTTTCCTGCATAGATGGTGACATTAGTTGGTTTGGAGTAGCCATTGCTGCCGTCGTCCCAAACAACGCAGTCAAGCTCAGTGCAATTGCGCACTTCTTCAAGTTGTTGTTAGTTGTCATAATGATCCCTAGATTGTTATGTAAATCTCCACGATATTTTTCGCGAAGGGGGACAAAGGTAAAATAAATGTAAATTTAGTTAAAATATCGTTTTATTATGGTTGTCTCTATTTTGGTTATAACTAAATGTATAGACGTCTAAACTAGTCTTTTAATGGTGTTTTTCTACGCATTTCTCATAATAAAGTTATAATTTTACGGTTTTGAGTTTTTACTTTATTTCGTTTTTTGGTTTTATCTTTTTTGTAAAAACACCTCAGTGTTAACACAGCAGCGACAATAACTTGTTATAATCAGCTAAATTTTTTTAGTGAGTATGAGTAATGACCCAAGTAGATGTAATTGTGATTGGCGCCGGTGCCGCAGGTTTGATGTGTGCTGCACAAGCAGGCTACCGTGGTCGCAATGTTACTGTGCTTGATATGGGCAAAAAGCCGGGCCGTAAAATATTAATCAGCGGCGGCGGGCGTTGTAACTTCACCAATGAAAACGCAAGCCCAGACAACTACTTGTGTGGTAATCCTCACTTTGTAAAATCGTGTTTAAGTCGTTATACCCAGCATGACTTTATCGAGCTGGTGGACCGTCACGGCTTGGCCTATCACCATAAAACGCTGGGCCAGTTATTTTGTGATAACAGCGCACAAGATATCGTCGACATTCTTTTAACTGAGTGTGAGTGGGCGGGTGTTAACATAGCGCCGCGTAACGAAGTACTCAGCGTGACAAAAACCGATGCGGGCTATGAAGTTATTACTGAGCAAGACAGCTATCAATGTGAGTCGTTAGTTGTCGCATCGGGCGGATTAACCATGCCTAAGCTCGGTGCATCACCAATTGGTTATAAAATTGCAGAGCAATTTGGTTTAACAGTGCTACCAACCATGGCGGCATTAGTGCCATTTACGTTACACCAGCATGATAAAGATCGCTTTGATGGGTTATCGGGGATCAGTATTCCTTGTTTGGTTACCAGTGAAGATGGCACCCAGTTTAAAGAAAACATCTTGTTTACTCATCGCGGCCTTTCGGGCCCAGCTATTTTACAAATCAGCTCTTTTTGGCGTGCAGGGCAAACTGTGTACATCAACTTGTTACCCGAGCTCGATTTAAAACAGCAGCTTGAGCAGTGGCGTCAAAGCCAAGGGCAAAAGTCACTAAAAAATACCCTAGCGACCATTTTACCAAAGCGTTTTGTTGAAATGCTGCACGATACTAAAGCGATCCCTGATTGTAATGTAAACCAGCTAAGCCATGCGCAAATCGACGCGTTACATGACTACATTCACAATTGGCAAATTAAACCAAACGGCACAGAGGGTTACAGAACCGCCGAAGTCACGCTTGGCGGTGTAGACACCGACGAGTTAAGTTCTAAAACCTTCGAAGCTAAAAAGTCACCGGGCCTCTATTTCATCGGCGAAGTCACCGACGTCACCGGTTGGCTAGGCGGCTACAACTTCCAATACGCCTGGAGCTGTGGCTTTGCAGCAGGGCAGTATTGTTAATTTGAGTTGCTAGTTGCTAGGGGAAAGATGTTAGTGGTTAGTGGTTAGTGGTTAGTGGTTAGTGGTTAGTGGTCAGGTCACAGGCGCTAGGCTCTAGAAGCTAGGTTAGCACTTGCTTGTAGGTCGTGCTTTAGCGCGCTGGAGGGATTTGTAATCCGAAACTGAAAAGTACCAGAAGAACAGTATTTAGGTTGATAAGACATGAATCTAAGGAAAGATGAAAACAAATTAATCGGTAAGCATGTTTTTTTAAACGGTAAAGTTGTGGCGGATAAAATGGCACAGCGAATTGATTATTTAAAAAATAACGTAATGTTAGTCGTTGCATATTCCGATGATGGGTGGTCAACTTTACTGCGAGATCCTAATGATGGGCGTCTTTGGGAGCTAGTCTACTACGACTCAGGCTTTCATGGCGCAGGTGCACCGAGTTTGATTCACTTAACGCTGGATAATGCGAAAAACAAATACAAATTCAAGTAAGAGAATTAATGAACAGCTAACGCTGTCGAACAAAGCCTCGCACTCGTGGGGTTTTGTTCTTAATAAACAGAGACTCAAAGAAGAAGCTCGATATCTTATATTTGCGCCAAAACTATCACCTAAAGCCTAAGGAACCAAAAGGTTACTCAGTTATTTTTATTTCATGCATATGATTGTTGATAAGTAGTTAAATAAAACCATTGGGGTTAAGCTAAATTATTTTCTGATGCCATGGGCGAGGTAGTGGCAAAAAGAAAGACCTGACACTATGAGTTCTGGAGTAAAATGATATGACTAATATGCTGAACGTTTATATGGATGATATAGAAGTTATTAGTGATGAAACCCCACAATCATTTGATAAGCTTAAAAAAGGTGTATTATCTGATGATAGTGAAATAAGAGAAAGATCATTTTTTAAATTGGCATGCTTTGAGTATACCGAAGAAATTAAAAATATTTTTAACAGAGGATTATTAGATAGCGATGAACTTATTCGCTCTGATTGTATAGAATTTCTTGCTGAATTTGATTTACTTGATAATTTAGAAAAAATTTGCGAATTATTAGATGACCCAAGCTGTTATGTCGTTAATTCATGTGTAACTAGTCTAGCTGAGCTAAATTCTAAAAATGAAAAAGTTATTAAGCTTTTGATTAGTAAGTTAAAAGGTGGGCAGCTTCAGAGTGGAACTGTTTTAAGAATTCACTATGCGTTATATAAACTTGATCCAACATACTCAATTGGGAACCTATTAGTTTGCTATTCTGACTCCAGAGATTATCGAGATAGGTGCGCTATTTTAAACTTATTAGCAGAGGGAATCCGAGAAGAGGATATCCCTGTGATAAAAGAGAAGCTAGATAAAATTGTAAATCCTAATGATTTTAGATCTGTACTATTTAAATATGATGAACTTTTAGCTTCATTAGGTTGATCAGAGATTTAAATCCAAAGCCTCGCAATCGCGGGGCTTTGTTTTTCTGGCTTGGGTTTGTTGAAGTTGAAACTCTAATTTAAAAAATTGTGTTTGAGGGATCATTGTTCAATAGTTGGCTTTAAATTTATGGGATCGTAAATCGTACTAATTTATATGCAGGCACGATACTATGATCCAGTCATAGGTCGTTTCTACTCGAATGATCCTGTTGGTTCTCTTGAGCACTTCTCTGGAGGTAGTGTTCAAGGGTTCAATAGATTTAATTACGCATATAATAACCCTTATAGGTATATAGACCCTGATGGTCAAAAGCCGGGAGATCCATTTGATACACCTGAAGAAGCAGGAAAGGATGCGGTCGAACATATTAATGATAAATCTATACAAGATAATCTAGAGTATGGTGGCACGATCAATAGAGTAGTTTCAAAAGACAAAGATGGTAAAGAAATTGTAAAATATGTTGCAAGTGATCCGGTGAAAGGCGATGAGACAGGAGTCGGTTTTGAAGGAAACGCTAAAACATTGGTTGGTGACTACCATACTCATGGAGACTATTCAAAAGAAAGCGATGGGAAAGTTGTAAGGACTAAAAGGCGGAATGACGAATTCGATAGCGACAGATTTTCAAGCGAAGATAGAAAAACAGGTAGAGCTTTTGCTGCGGCTACAGAGAAATATCGCAAGACCCGAGGTGAAAAGTATACGAGAGTGCTGGGTACTCCTTCAGGAAAAATAAGAGTGAAGAAATTTTGATGATTATTAGATTTTTATTATATGTTCTGCTGGCCATTTCTTCTCCATTATCACATGGGGTGCAGGAGAATATAGTTGCTACAACAATAGATATTAAGAGTGTTAAAGCTATTACTACTGCTTATTCAAAGTTTGCCACGAACGCAAAGGATATTAATTGTTTTGAGGCGTATGTTGAAAGTACTGAAAATGAAATCGTTGTAAGTTTCTTAATGAAAAATGCAGTTATTTTAAAAGACGGTATTATCTCCAAGTCTAAACTAGATATTGATCACTGCGGAATTTCTAAATCATATATTTTTGATATAAACTCAGGTGAGTTAATAAAAGAATTTTTTCAAAAGTAGAAGCTTTAATTTGAACCCAAAGCCTCGCACCATGGAGTGAGGCATGGGTTTCAATAAATCAGTTTCGGGGTTAACTCGACTTGAATCCAACCTCATCGCCTCGCACTCGCGGGGCTTTTTGTTTCTGGTTTGGTGGCTTGGGATTTTGTTTTCAAGACTGGCTAAGCTGCTCAATGAAAAGAAGCGCTTGCTGGTATGGGTGAGGTAGTGACAAAAAGCAAAACCTGCTCCCATGTGTTTGAAGCGCAGTAAAAGGAGCATGATTTATAATGACTGAAATTACGAAAACTCAAAGATTGGTCTGTAATGAATTTAATGCTGACTTTGTATCATCTCCCGAAGATATGAAAGTTGGGATTTCTCGTAACGTCAAGCAAGGGGTTATTCCTATTAATGGACTAAGACACTCCCCTGAAGGAGATACAACAGGTTGGTACATTTGGGGTGGAGAAGTGTTTTCTGAAGAACCTGATTTTTTCGTTCCTCTTCATGTTGCTCATTTAGGTGAGTGGTGTCCTGATATCAAAAAGTATCTTGCGCTACCTCCGGGTTATAGGTTTTTAATCGCTGGAGATTATGTTGATGTTTGGTTTGATGAGTCTTTATTAAATATTTGACGACATAGTTTGAATTCTAAGCCTCGCACTCGCGGGGCTTTTTGTTGTTTTCAAGTTGTATGTTACTGTTGTTGATTAATAAATAGTTAAAAATTAAGTGATTAAAGTGGCAGAAAGCAAAGAGCTAATAGTAGAGTTTGGTGAAAATGGGATTCCTTTTATTGAGCCTGTCGAGGAGGCTAGACTCGAATATTCACTGTCAACAGATGGGAGCCTGCAATTGGAAGGCAATAAAGATGGACTGTTACTTTTAGCTAGAGCTATAGTCGGAATGGCACATTGCGAAAGAGAAGACGGCTTTCACATTCATTTGGACGATTTATACGACCTAAACGAAAGTAATGCCAGTATTACCATATCTAAGGGTACGGACGAATGAGTTCCGTTTGGATTTTTCACGGAGATGGTGCAACTTTCTCTAGCGGTGCGTTCTCTGACTACTCGCAAGCTGAAAGTTGGATTAAAAAGCATAGTCTATCGGGGTTGCTGACAGAATAATCTTTAAACCAAGGGGCCTATGATTGGTGTATAGAAAATGATTATTTTACACCTAAAAAGCCACTTCATTATGAGGCCAAATTTGTTGGGAGGTTTATTTCAGCTTCTCAAGAGCACTTTAGGTTTGAAAACGGAGAAGCCCTGTAATTATTTAATTTGAATGAATTCATGTCGCATATGATAGCTGCATTGAATATTCTGAATTAATGGAAATGAAGTATGAGTGATACGGATAACAAAGTAACATGTAAAACCCATGGAGAAGGAAACGCTAGTTTCTTATGTTGTCATTTAATAAATGGGAAAGGGCTAGGCTTTAATCTTGGTTATGACCCAGATTATCCAGACGAGCTATGTCCTGACGCATGGTGTGATAGGTGTGAGGAAGTGTTGGACACTGAAGGTGAATGGAATGAAAATTCCGAAGCTTTTGCCGATATTAAGGTGCTATGCGAGCACTGTTATGAAGATATCCGTGAAAGAAATTGGGTTCAGAATGATGATATCTACCATGAACTAGTAACCGATAGCTTTTCTTTCATCGAACCAAAGCATAATGATTTCTTAGACAATTTTAATGTTGGTAACCATGAACGTTGGGATTGGCACCAAGAAACAGGAAAAATAATATTTTCCAACAAAGGTGTTCAAGAAGTCGAAGCTAGTATTCATTTCGCAGGCTCTTTTTCCACCAAGTCTAATACTTGGATGTGGGCATGGGCAAACACTAGTCTCGAAGAAAAAGTAAAAGCCTCATCTAGAGTTGTTAGAGAGTTGGGTGAGGAACTAGGATTGAAGCAACTTGTCTCAGGTCGATGGTCTGCAACTGAAGTTGACGGTTGGGAAATGACCTCAGTATTAGCCAAAGCGCTAAATGCTATTGGGATGTATAGAACATCTACTGATAATGGCTTTATTTATATGGTCGTTACAGATGCAAAGTGGCTTGAGAGCTAAGATGAGATTTAATGTGACACCTTTGACGGGGATTGATGAAATTCAATTTGGAATGTCATTAGATGAAGCCCGAAATGCCATTAGCAGCTCATATAACACCTTCAAAAGGACGCCAGCCGCAGAGCATCCTTGTGATTTTTACGAGAATCTTGGCTTGTTTGTATATTACGATAGTTTTGCAACTGTAGAGGCGTTAGAGTTTTGTGAACCTGCGTTACTATACTTCAAGGGTATTAACTTAGTTGCTTCTAGCTTTGAAGATATAGTTAAGTTTCTTAAGTCTATTGATAATGCAATTGAACTAGAAGGTGACTCATTTACCTCTTATTCTCTGGGGATTGGGGGCTATTCTCCTGACCTAGGTGAAGATTCTAATAGTGCTTGTGAGAGTGTTATTTTATTTAAAGATGGCTATTACGATTAACAAGAGAAAGCTTGGAAGTTTTGAACCTGAAGCCCTGCAACTCGCTGGGCTTTTCGTTTTTTTTGGTGTGGTGTTATTCTCTTGTTCGTTTTGATTATATGACATTGAAGGAATAATGATAGATATTAATGAGCTAACGGCAGTACAGCATGAGTGTTGCTTAAATTACAAAGCGAAATATACACCTATCGATCAAGAATGCATGGTAGTAATCTCAGATGGTGTTTATGAAGGTTTACCACTCGAAGGAGTTCGTTATCACTCTCCAAAACATATGACTGGATGGTGGCTAACCACTGACGAATATAATGGAGATATTTCGAGTTTAAAAATGGTTCACTTTACTCATATTGTTGAGTATAGACCTGAAGTAGCTATTTATATGGCTTTGCCACCTGGTTATCGATTCATGCTGGGTGGAGAGCAAGAACATGTTTGGTTTGATGAAGAAGTAGCAAACGACAAATAGATAATATCTTTTTAATTCAGAGCTTCGCACTCTCGGGCTTTGTTTGTAATAAACAGTGACTCAAAGAAGTTACTGGATATCTTATATTTTCACCTAGCACCTAAACTAGACAACTATAAGGTTACCCATTTATTTTTCATGCATATGATTGGTGATAAGTAGTTAAGTAAAACATTGGGGATAAGCTAAATCATTTTCTGACGCCATGGGCGAGGTAGTGGCAAAAAGTAGGACCTGACTCTTGTCTGTTGAAGGAATGTTGGTGACGTAATTTCTTATGAACCAGAATACGTTCAGGTAAAAAATATGAAAATAAAAATAATTGTACTTTTAATCATTATGGTCGGTTTTTTTACGGCTTGTGGTCAAGATAGAGAACGCTCAAATATAAAGTTTGTTGATGCTGATAAGGATCACCAATATTTTGTTAATGAAATAGAAAATACAGTTATTATTCCTGATCAGGTTGTTGATGTAGTAGAGGAAAAAGGCTTTCTTTTGGTGCTGAGAATGGTCGCTGAAAGCATTGATTGTTATAATAAAAGCGGAATTCCCACTATAATCACACACTATTCTGAATCAAAAGAATATTGGATTATCAATTTAAACAGTGATCAAGTTGATGGTCCATTTGATGAAGATGCATTTAAGCATCAACTTGAAAAGGCTGGTTTATTGGATATCAACTTGAAAGTTCCACAATATTACCGAGCTAATTCTGAATACTTTAACAAAAGCAAATCAGCTTGTTATAGAGTTGAGTAGCAAATGTGCACTTTAAGTCCAAAGCTTCGCACTCTCGGGTTTCGTTCTTAATAAACAGTGACTAAAAGAAGAAACTCGATGTCTTTTATTTGCGCCTAGCACCTAGCACCTAGCGCCTAGCACCCAAAACCTAGAATCAATTCTTGCCACCACAAATGACGCCCTACATAATTTTGATAGCTGATAGCTGATAGCTGATAGCTGATAGCTGATAGCTGATAGCTGATAGCTGATAGCTGATAGCTGATAGCTGATAGCTGATAGCTGATAGCTGATAGCTGATAGCTGATAGCTGATAGCTGATAGCTGATAGCTGATAGCTGATAGCTGATAGCTGATAGCTGATAGCTGATAGCTGATAGCTGATTTATAGTCTATTATTTCATTTTACTGAGTAGTGATAATGTATTGAACTCGAGTTGCCCATGAAACTTAATGACGTACAGATGTTTGTTAATCCGGTTTATCGGCTAATTGAAATTACACCTATTCCTGTCATTCTTTCCTCGCCTAGCGGCAAACTCGAATATGCAAACCCGGCACTAAAACAACTATTAGGTTACGAAGGCGATGAAGTGTACGCCGATGATGTTGTTATAACTCATGCTGATGACAGAGAGTTAAATAAAGCTATTCGTGCCAAGCTTAACCAGTTTCCTGAGCAGCCATTACAAATCGAAAAGCGTTACATGCATAAGTTGGGTCATGCTATTTATTGTCAGCTGAATATTGTTGCCGAGATGGATAATGACGGTAATGTTGTGCGTTATATTTCGCAAATTATTGACTTAACAACAGTCAATAAAGAGGCGGCCGCAGATATTTTGCTGACCCATTTGGTTGATAAATCGAATGATGCCATCTTTGTGGCAAACCCTCAGTTTGGTCAAATCCTTAATTGTAATCAATTTGCTTATAGGTGCTTAGGTTATGAAAAGGAGGAGCTTTTAAAGCTAACCATTCCAGACATTAACCCTGACTACGATACCAAGGCGAAATGGCAAGAAAGGGTGGCGCGTATAAAAGCTCAAGAAACCACTATTTTTGAGTCGTGCTTAAAACAAAAAGATGGTCAGGTTTTTCCTACAGAAGTGAGTGTGTGTCATATCGACCATCAAGGGAAAAGCTATCTTCTTGCGATTGTGCGTGACATTTCAGCTCGAAAAAATAAAGAGCAGGCTTTGATTGAGCTTGCGAACCTTGACCCGCTTACTCAATTACCGAACCGTCGTTATCTAGAGCAATTATTAAATGATGTATTTAGTGAAAATGGTGATGTGGCTGAGGGAATGGGCTTTATTTATATCGACTTAGATGATTTTAAACAAATCAACGATCAGCATGGTCATGCACTAGGCGATGAAGTTTTGGTATGGGTTGCAAAGCAACTTAAAGCTGCCGTCAGAAGTACCGATTATGTGATAAGAATGGGAGGCGATGAGTTTTTAGTGACTATTTCAGGCGTAACTAACACGACGATTCTGAATCGCTTGGCACATAAAATTGCGGATCAATTTTCAGCCCCTTTTAGTTGTAAAGGTAAGTCAATTGAAGTCACTGCGAGTATTGGCGTGACAGCGCATTTTCTCGGCGATGGTGTGTATGCAGCAAACCAATTAATTGAAGAAGCGGATGCGGCTATGTACCAAGCTAAAAAGCAACCTGGAACAACCATTATTCATTTCAGCTAATAGTTTTAACGCCTTAAGTTACTCTGAAACTTGAAACTTGAAACTTGAAACTTGAAACTTTCCCCTCAAGCAGCCACTTCAACACAATTACGGCCGTTACTTTTCGCTTTATACAATGCTTTGTCGGCAATGGTGAGGGTTTCTTTCACGGTTGTTGAAGCATGAGCTACGCTGTGTACACCAATACTCACGGTAAATTGCACGGTTTGTACTTCATCAATGGTGATGTAGGTTTCTTGGGCTTTTTGGCGAATTCGCTCGGCAACTTGCTTGGCATCAAGTAGGTCACAATTGAGTAATAACACAAACTCTTCGCCGCCGTAACGGCAGGCTATATCAGCAAGGCCTTGCTCTGAGGTGAGTATGTTGGCAAATGCGATAATGACTTTATCGCCAACATCGTGACCATATGTGTCGTTGATGTTTTTGAAGTGGTCGAGATCAGCAATTAGGAGGGTTAACTCTTGCTGATTACTTGCCATCGCGGCAATGAGTTCTTCACTTTTTCTGTCAAAGTAACGGCGGTTATACAGGCCTGTCATAGGATCTGTATCGACCAAGCGATTGAGCTCAGTTTGCTGTGCTTTAATTTTTTCGAGGCTCTTAATTCGATAAGAAAGAATAAACGCCATCATTAACGCTTCGAGCAAAATACCTATGCCTACACCGTGGCTATTTATCACGTTTGCGTCGCTGATCCCCTTGTAATAAAGCACCGCCAGCATATTGAAAATAACGAACATAGAGTGGCCGAGCAAAAAGTATTTTGCCAGTGTGTTACCTTTGCGCCACAGCGAAATAGATACTCCAAATGTCACCGTCATCATTAAAGCTGCCAAGCTACTGGCAGGTTTTAATGCCCCCACAATATCGAACAAGCTATAGATAAAGTCAGCAACCAGTAAGAACAAAATAATCGACAGCGCGATATGCTCTTTAGGGTAATGCTTTTTGGTTTCGAAAATGAGCATTACAAAAATTACTAAAAAGCTTGGCATGCTCAGTAAGTTAGAATTGAGCTGTAATAGCTCAGCACTAAAAATACCAAAGAAGTTAGCAGCAACACCATAAGATAGCGCCACCCACACCGTACCAGAGATAAGATACAGGGCGTAAACAATGTTCTCGATTTTACGGGCCGATAAATACAAGAAGAAGTTATAAATCATCAGCGCTAACATCATCCCGACAAGTAGCGCAATGTAATTACCATTCCCAACAAGGGCTCGCTTTGAATGCTCTTCATCATAAATCGTTAGTGCAAACCACTGATGAGAAAAGGTGATGCTTTTTACGTAAATTATTTTTTGTTGGTTGGGGGCAATATAAAACGAAAACACGGCACTGCCACCAAACATATTGGCTTTAGGGCCTGTTTTATCAAGTTGGATAACCGATTGGTTTATCAGTTGAGCTGATTGTGTTTCGTAAAAGCTGACTTCTTCTAAATGATAGGCATCAGGGTTATGTACAAATAAGCGTAGGGTATCGCTGTAGCTATTTTTTATAACTATTTTTGACCACGTCGTTTTAGCGTTAGTGCCCAAAGTAAGCTCGTTTTGACTGTTGGTAAAATTTTGCTGCTGAACTTGCGAAAGAGACATGGCGCCTGTGCTATCAATAAAATAGCTCATAGCAAATTGAGTGAGGTCAACGCTACGTTGATCGATATTAACAATAGGGGAGTTATCTGCACGGCTTTGGGTCGTCATGCTTAGGCATAATGAGTAGATAACAAAAAGCAGTAAAAAGCGCGCAATCATCCCTAATGCCTGTGTCCAAATAAATATAATAATAAAGTTTTATTTTTAACGTAAACCGCTGCCTTGTCGAGTAAATTATCAACGAAAATAAAAAAAGCCGCTAACTTAGCGGCTTTGTTGGTTGTGAAAATATGGGTTAACGTAGGTCGAAACGATCTAGCGTCATTACTTTAGTCCACGCTGCTACGAAGTCATCAACGAACTTCTGTTTAGCATCGTCAGAGGCATACACTTCAGCAATTGAACGTAGCTCTGAGTTTGAACCGAAGATTAAATCTACTGGTGTTGCTGTCCACTTAAGTTTGCCTGACTTACGGTCACGGCCTTCGTAAACACCTTCCTCAGAAGACTTAGACCACTTCGTTGACATATCTAATAGGTTAACGAAGAAATCGTTGCTTAATGTGCCAGGTTTTTTCGTGAATACACCGTGTTTAGTTTGGTCAGTATTCGCGTTAAGGGCACGCATACCACCTAGTAGAGCAGTCATTTCTGGTACTGATAAGCTTAGTAAATCAGCACGTTCAACTAACATTTCAGCCGGTGACTTCCATGCTGAGCTGTAGTAGTTACGGAACGCATCTGCTGTTGGCTCAAGTACTTCGAATGATTCAACGTCAGTCATTTCTAATGACGCGTCCATACGACCTGGCTTAAATGGTACTGAGATAGAGAAACCCGCGTCGCTTGCTGCTTTTTCGATTGCAGCCGCACCACCAAGAACAATCATATCTGCTAGTGAAATTTCTTTACCACCAGATGCTTTTTTGTTGAACTTAGTTTGGATTTTCTCAAGTTTGCTCAGTACTTTAGCCACTTCTTTCGGGTTGTTTACTGGCCAATCTTTTTGCGGAGCAAAACGAATACGTGCACCGTTTGCACCACCACGCATATCTGTGTCGCGGTAGCTTGCTGCTGATGCCCAAGCAACACGCACTAGTTCAGATACAGATAAACCTGAATCTAAGATGCTAGCTTTAAGTGACGCGATATCTTTGCTGTCTACTAGTTTGTGGTCAACCGCAGGGATGTAGTCTTGCCAAATTAATACTTCTTCTGGCACTAAGTCACCTAGGTAACGAGCACGTGGGCCCATATCACGGTGGTTTAGTTTGAACCATGCTTTAGCAAATGCCAGTTCGAACTCTTTCGGGTCGTTTAAGAAACGCTCTGAAATCTTACGGAACTCAGGATCTGCTTTTAACGCGATATCAGTTGTGAACATGATAGGCGCATGACGCTTACCTTTAATGTGTGCATCTGGCACTAGGTTAGACGCTTGACCATTTTCAGGGATCCACTGAGTCGCACCTGCAGGACTCTTAGTTTTAACCCACTCAAAGCTGAATAAGTTTTGTAGGTAGTTGATTGACCAACGTGTTGGTGTCACTGTCCATGCACCTTCAAGACCTGACGTGATGGTATCTTCTGAGTGACCTTTACCACACTTGTTTTTCCAACCTAAGCCTTGCTCTTCGATACCTGCTGCTGCTGGCTCTTTGTCTAAACACGTTGCTTTTTTCGCACCGTGTGCTTTACCAAAGCTGTGACCACCGGCGATTAGCGCAACGATTTCTTCATCGTTCATTGCCATGCGGCCGAAAGATAAACGAATGTCTTCTGCTGCTAGTAGTGGATCAGGGTTACCGTGAGGGCCTTCTGGGTTTACATAAATTAAGCCCATCTCAACTGCCGCTAATGGGCCTTTAAGTTTGCCTTTTTTGTCACGACGTTCGTCAGTTAACATTTTGCCTTCAGGACCCCAGTATACGTAATCTGGTTCCCAATCGTCTTCACGACCACCGGCATAACCGAAGGTATTGAAGCCCATTGATTCAAGCGCAACGTTACCTGTTAACGCCATTAAGTCAGCCCAAGAAATGCTGCGACCGTATTTTTGTTTTACAGGCCAAAGTAAACGACGCGCCTTATCAAGGTTCGCGTTATCAGGCCAGCTGTTTAATGGGTCGAAACGTTGTTGACCACCGCCTGCGCCACCACGACCATCAAAAGTACGGTACGTACCTGATGCGTGCCACGCCATACGGATGAAGAACGGACCATAGTGACCGTAGTCAGCAGGCCACCAATCTTGAGAATCAGTTAATACTTTCTCAATATCAGCTTTCACTGCATTTAGGTCTAACTTTAAGAATTCTTTTTTGTAATCAAAGTAAGGACCCATAGGATCAGACTCTGTGCCATGGGCACGAAGTTGGCTAAGATCTAATTGCTCTGGCCACCAGAATTGGTTTGATTTGATGTCGTTTGTAGCTTGTACGCCTGTTGCCACCAACAGTGATACCGCAACAGCTACTTTAGACAAAGCTGACGTTGATTTCTTAAACATTGTGTTGTCTCCAGTTAGAAGTTGGGTGAAATATAGATTTGTTCTGATTAACTTTCCACTTACAAACTGGGGTTTAAATCGATTGATAAAATCGAAAAAATAGATGGTGTGATTGATTTTATAGAACAAAGCCAGCAAAAATGCTGGCTCTGGGGGAGGTGTGCAGTAAGCTTAAATTCAGCTTATTGCTTATTCTTCAATAAAGGGTACGCCGTTTTTGATCCACTCAGCAGCTGGTTTGCCTTTTAAGTAGTGATCAAAATATTCCATCATGCGTACTGAGAAATCCACTTGGTTAGGGAATTTCTTCAGGTGATGTGGTTCACCTTCGTATTGTAAGAAGGTGGCATCTTTACCCGCACGACGAAGCGCGAGGTAGTATTGAACCCCTTCGTGCCACGGTACAGCATCATCTTTGTCGCCAAACATAATCAGAATTGGGGTATTCACTTTATCGGCGAAGAACACCGGTGAGTTTTCGATGTATAGCTCTGGCGCTTCGAATAACGTTTTACCAATGCGGCTTTGCCCTGTTTCGTATTGGAACTGACGCGCAAGGCCTGATTTTAAGCGAATACCGCTGTATGCACTGGTCATGTTAGATACTGGCGCACCCGATACAACAGCCTTAAACATATCTGTTTGGGTGATCATAAAGGCACTTTGGTAGCCTGCCCATGAGTGACCTTGTAAACCAATTTTATCTGGATCAGCAATGCCTAAATCAATCAACTTTTGAGTGGCGTTGATCATCGTTTGGGTTGACGATTTACCCGGATGACCAATTTCAAAACGGATATCAGGTAAGAAAATCGCATAGCCATTTGAAGTAAACATCGGGAAGTTAGGGCGATGATTTAATTCCATTTTCGGGAAGTCATACATGCGTTGGCTCATATAGCGGTAGAAGTACACAACCACTGGAACCTTATCGCCTTTTTTGTAGCCCGCAGGCTTAATTAATACACCTTGTAAATCTTCACCATCAAACCCTTTATAGCTAATAAGCTCAGGTTTTTCGCCCCATGCAAAGTTGCTAATTTGTGGGTTTAGGTTGGTAACACGCTGTGGCTTTTTGAAGCTAAAGTCAGTTTGGTAGTAATCAGGGAATTGCTGATATGTTTGTGCTGTAAAAAGATATTTATCGGCATTTTTTGCCTTTTTCACTACATCATAGCGCTTTTTACCCGAAAGTACTTTGCTTACTTTATTGCTTGTTAAATCAAGTTTTGCAATTTCAGTTTGCTTATCTTGCAGGTTAGTTGCGCTTAGCAATAAAGTCTCGTCTTTGGCAAAGCCCACTTGGTCTTTATCTAGTTTAATAACACGATATTGGGTATTGCTTTCTTTACCTTGAGTTAGGCGTGTTGCCTTGTGTGTTGCGACATCAAAAGCCCAAATATCAAATTTACTGTAAACCAGCACTTGGCTGCTGTCGTTTAACCAGCCTGCAAAACCATAACCCGGCTGAGGTGACGGGTAGTCATGTTTATCATCAGCAAAAATAGCGTTAATTGCTTTAGATAAGGTCGAAACCTTGTTGTTACCTAAATCTTTAAGTTGCACTTGGCTGTCTTGGAAAAATGCCGCAAATTGACCATTTGGCGCAAGGCTTGGTCTAAACGGGTAGTCGCTGACGATAGCGGTTTGTTTACCGGTTTTAACATCAACACTGAAGTAATCTGCGTAGAAACCGCCATACATAACACGCTCTTGGTATGGAAGATCTGAATAACCTAATAGCGCTTCGCGATGAGTATTAAGCGAAACCTCAGGCATGTTTGGCGTGCTTAACTGCACAACGTGCTGACCGTTTACATGATATACCGCTTGGTAGTGACGAAGCTTATTTGTGCTGTTCCATTGCTGCTCTTCGCGAGGCTTAATTTCAGCGTCATTATTGTGCCAAACATTTAGGCCCTTTTGGTCGCGAATGGTATCGAAATCATATAAAGAGGCTTCATCTTTGTATTCTTTTGCGGCAACTTTTGCAGCGAGTTTAGGGTGGTTTTCAAAGTATAAACGAGCACCATCTTCAGACCATTTTAGCGATGCTGTTTTGCCAATAGTCCAGCTGCTATCTGCAGAGTGAAGGGTTGAAAGCGCCCCGTTTTGTAAAAGCTGTAAGCTGTGATCACGACGGCGTGTATCATCATTCACGTAATTACCAATTAACAGCGTCGCGGTATTGCTGTTTGGCTGCCAAGCTATTTTGTTTGCCACAACGCCCGGCTCATCAATCAGTACACTCGTTGCAAAGTCATTATTAAGTGCAACTAATACAACTTGGTTGTCGGCACCATCACTGAAGCTTTGGCTTGCTAATAATTGCTCACCGGTGCTGTTAATCGCATAGCTGAATACGTTGTTTAGGGTGTGAGTGGTTTTGTCTTGAAGGTTAACAAGCACTAAATCAAAGCTTTTATCTTTTTTGTCTGGCTTTATTTCGCTGCTGTTTTCGTCTTTTTCTTCGCTGTCTTTTTTATCTGTTTTTTCTGCTTTTTTATCGAGTCGGTAAGCAAGCCATACACCATCATCCGATAGTGCATAGTCTTTTACATCGTTAAAGGTTTGTTGCTCACCATTGATAGTATTCACTAAAACAAGGTTGTTTTTTAGCTCGTCTTTTTTCTTGGTGGTTTCTTTTTCAAGTAAGCTTGGTACCTGAGTAAAAGCCACCCAGTTTGCTGCTTTATTAATAGTTGGGCGAGTACCGCGCTCAACACTAGTTAGCAGGGTGTTGTTGTTTAATGTATAAACCTGACCTTGTGCATTACCGCGATACGGGTCGGCACTAAAGCTAAGAATTTGGCCATCTTCAGAAAGTTGGGTGCCTTTTGCGTATTTAAAATCAAACACGTCTTTAAATTGCAGAGCTTCTTTCGCACCAACCTGTGCACTACCAAGGCTTGTCACCAAGGCTAAGCTCAAAAGTGATAATTGCGCTTTCATTCATCTTTCTCGTTGTTTTTAAATTTACGCACCCAGTGTAGCGTTTTTAATAAACAATTCGAGTAGATACGATAAGTGGCGTGTTTGGGGAGGTGGAAGGGGAAAGTTGCTAGGGGAAAGTTTCGAGGAGAAAGTTTCGAGGGGAAAGTTAGAAAGGGGAAAGTTAGAAAGAGGAAAGTTAGAAAGGGGAAAGTTAGAAAGGGGAAAGTTAGAAAGCAGCTTGCTAACTTTACTCTTTCCCCTAGAAGCTCGCTAACTTTTCGGAATTCAACCTGATAGCTGACGGCTGACAGCTCAAACTTTCCCCTAGCAACTCACTACAACCAAATTTTTTGTAGCTCTGGCCATTGTTTTTCAAATTGTGCACTTGGTTTTGCTTTAAAGTCGTCGCGCACGAATTGGTTCATCTTACCTTCTACATAGGCGAGTAAGAAGTTGGCTAGGGTGGTTTCGTCTGACTGGAATGCTTTGCCTTCGCGCAGTTTGCGCTCGCGTAGCACTTGCTTGAACTGAGTTTCTAGCTTTTCAAATAAGCCTTGTACACGTTCACGTAAACGCTCTTGTTCACCTTGTAAGGCATCACCGGTCAAAATGCGGGTAATGCCCGGGTTTTTCTCAGCGAAGGCTAACAATAACAGTAAAATATTGTACACACGTGTTTGGCTTTCTTTCTCATTTTCTAAAATGAGGTTAATGCGTGATAACAGGGTATCTTCAATAAACTCGATTAGGCCCTCAAACATCCGTGCTTTACTCGGAAAATGACGATATAACGCAGCTTCAGACACACCTACCTCAGCCGCTAGTTTTGCGGTTGTGATACGTTGACCTGGGCTGGTTTCTAACATTTGTGCGAGTGCTTGCAGAATCTGCTCTTTGCGATTACTTCTTTTTGTCGCAGGCATGACCATTCCTTTCTTATAATTTATTACTTGCGCTGTTGGGAGTCAGACAAGCCATTTTTTGTGCAAATGAGTGGCTTATGTTAATGTTTTATTCAGTTTCTTTCCAGCATTTTTACAAACGCTTGGCAAGCTCAGTCATCACGCTCATGGCCAAATCTTTTTTACTTCCCATTGCTAAATCTAGCTGCTCATTGTGCCAGAAAAGTGTTAAAGCATTATGATCAGAATTAAAGCCAAGACCCTCTTTTGATACGTCATTTGCGCAGATCATATCGAGATTTTTGTTCTTTAATTTACCTTGAGCATAGCTTGCAACATCTTGAGTTTCTGCCGCAAAGCCAACGGTATAAGGGCGACTTTCTTTCAGCGTCGCGACATTAGCGATGACATCTGGGTTTTTAACTAAGCTAAGGGTCAGTTCATCGCCCTGCTTTTTCATCTTTTGCTCATGAATTGCAGCTGCACGGTAATCAGCTACTGCCGCACAGCCGATAAATGCATCTGATTGCACAGCTAGCTTCATTGAGGCGGCGAGTAATTGTTCAGCACTTTCTATATTAGTGAGCAGGGCATTCGCAGGTGCTTTAATTGTCACGGGGCCTGAAATTAGGTTTACCTTTGCACCTAGCGCAAGCGCAGCCTCTGCAAGGGCATAGCCCATTTTGCCAGAGCTGTGATTAGAGATATAGCGAACTGGGTCGAGGGCTTCTCGGGTTGGTCCTGCAGTAATTGTGATGGTTTTGCCTGCAAGTAATGGCTCTACTTCAGGTTGTGTACAAAGTGCGACTAACTCATGAGGCTCTAACATACGGCCTGCGCCTACATCGCCACAGGCTTGCTCGCCTTTACCAGGGCCCCAAATAGCCACACCACGTTCGCTAAGTGTGGCAAGATTTGCTTGTGTAGCAGGGTGGGCATACATTTGTTGGTTCATTGCAGGTGCAACCGCCACTTTTGCAGGGGTCGCCAGTAGTAGGGTTGTTAGTAAGTCATCTGCAATACCCATCGCCATTTTTGCTAAAATATTACTGGTTGCAGGCGCAACTAAAATAAGGTCTGCCCATTTGGCAAATTCGATATGACCCATTGCGGCTTCTGCTGCGGGGTCGAGTAATGAATCAGAAACAATCTCACCGCTTACCGCTTGCATAGTTAAAGGAGTAATAAAGTGTTTGGCTGAGTCGGTCATGACAACTTTTACTTCACAGCCTTGATCTTTTAAGCGGCGAACAAGTTCTGCACATTTATAGGCTGCAATACCACCACTCATACCTAGCAGGATTTTTTTATTTACTGATTTTGTCATTACGTGAAATTTAACCTTTGTCGATATGGGCTAACGATAGCAAATCTTTACCGATAGCATGAAGTTTTCTTTATTCCTGACAGGAAAAAACTGGATTTTATAGTACAGTTTAATAAATGGAATAGTTGTTTTAAGGATGAAGCAATGCCATTAACCGATTTACCTTTATCAGCAAGGCCGCGGGAGAAGTTACTTGCCCAAGGCGCCAAAGCACTTTCAGATGCAGAGTTATTAGCAATATTCTTACGCACCGGTGTGCCGGGCATGAATGCCATTGAGCTGGCTGAGCATCTGCTTAATATAAACAGCACTTTGCACGACTTATTTAATGCATCTGAGCAAGAGTTTTGCGCTCAAAAGGGTTTAGGAGCGGCTAAGTATGTGCAGCTTCAAGCGGTACTTGAACTAAGCCGGCGCTATATGCTTGAGCAATGTAAGCGCGAGGCACTCTTTAATTCACCGCAAGCTGTGTATGACTATTTAACTATTCAGCTGCGAGGCTTACAGCAAGAAGTATTTATGGTGCTGTACTTAGATAGTCAAAACCAGTTAATTAAAGACGAAGTACTTTTTTACGGCACTATTAATGCCGCTTCTGTGTACCCACGCGAAGTGGTTAA
This sequence comes from Pseudoalteromonas sp. Hal040, assembly GCF_037162425.1. Taxonomy (NCBI): domain Bacteria; kingdom Pseudomonadati; phylum Pseudomonadota; class Gammaproteobacteria; order Alteromonadales; family Pseudoalteromonadaceae; genus Pseudoalteromonas; species Pseudoalteromonas sp. Hal040. Next base: position 386,580 of record NZ_JARLUU010000001.1, read on the forward strand.
AGCTGCACTGCGTAATAATGCGGCGGCACTAATACTTGCTCATAACCACCCAAGTGGGGTTGCTGAACCTAGTCAGGCCGATAAATTGATCACTACAAAATTACAGCAAGCCTTAGCCTTAATTGACATAAATGTGCTGGATCACATCATTGTGGGTGGTGAAAATTGTGTGTCGTTTGCCGAAAGGGGGCTTATATAAAGCCTGATAGCTTAGAGAGTGTGTTAAAAATGAGCAGTTTAGGCTGATTTTAGAAATTAGTTTAATTTAAATGCAGTTTTTACTTTCCCTAAGGGCATTCGATCTTTATAATTAGCCGCTATCAAATTTACACATGAGCTGATTGGATAAGATCTGTTACTTGATCTTTGCCTGTATAAGCTGTATAAAGAGCGCCCTTCGATTTATCCCGGGGCACAAATACTGGCCTAAGGGAAAATTAAGCTCGAGCGAAGTTATTGGAGATATATAGACATGTCTAAAGTATGTCAAGTTACAGGTAAGCGTCCAGCGGTTGGTAACCACCGTTCACACGCGAGAAACGCGACTAAACGTCGTTTCCTACCTAACCTACAAACTCACCGTTTTTGGGTTGAAAGTGAAAAACGTTTTGTAACACTACGCACTACTACTAAAGGTATGCGTATTATCGATAAAAAAGGCATCGACGCGGTTCTTACAGAAATCCGTGCTCGTGGCGAAAAAGTTTAAGGAACTGAATCATGCGCGATAAGATCCGTTTAGTTTCAACTGCTGGTACTGGTTTTTTCTACACTACCGACAAGAACAAGCGTAACATGCCTGAAAAAATGGAAATCAAAAAATACGATCCTAAAGCTCGTAAACACGTGATTTTCAAAGAAGCTAAAATCAAGTAATTTTAGTTTTCAGAATCTCAAAAACCCAGCCTCGGCTGGGTTTTTTGTTTTTAGCGTTTAGAAATTTTTATTAGAGCAGAATATCTAGTTTGGTTTGCTGTTTTATCTTGCTTAATTATCAATCTAAGCGTAAAATGCGCGCTCATTTCGGCTTATTAAATTTAATTCCTTGCCTTAAACCGACTGGCCGAAACGGTAGAAGGCTCTATTAACCGTAAGGAATATCCATGCGTCATTACGAAATCGTATTCATGGTTCACCCTGATCAGAGTGAGCAAGTACCTGGTATGATCGAACGTTATACTGGTTCTATCACTGAAGCTGGTGGTACTATCCACCGTCTTGAAGACTGGGGCCGTCGTCAATTGGCTTACCCAATCGACAAGCTTCACAAAGCTCATTATGTTCTTATGAACGTTGAAGCACCTACTGAAGTAATCAGCGAGCTAGAAACTACTTTCCGCTACAACGATGCAGTGCTTCGTAACTTAGTTATGCGTACTAAAGACGCTGTAACTGAAGCATCTCCTCTTGCGAAAGAAGAGAAGAAAGAAGCACCAGCTGCTTAATCGTTTTGAGTTCAAGCATGGCGCTTGCAGTTGAGACAAAAAGATGAGCCAACCGCTTAATCCTTATATGAATCAGCTGACACTATCTGGGGTTGTTTGTAAAACCCCCAAATATAGTCAAAGCCCTGCTGGTATACCGCATTGTATTTTTGTTCTTGAACATAAATCGATGCAAGTTGAAGCAGACCTTAACCGTAATAGTTATGTCAGGCTTCAAGTTGTTGCCAGCGGCACGCCAATGCAACAACAGACTCAACAATTGCACGTTGGGCAACAAGTGCAAGTGACGGGTTTTTTAAACCGTCACGAAGGCCGAAACGGCTTAAGCCAATTGGTCTTGCATGCTCAACATATAGAAAGAATTTTTTGAGGAATTTTACTCATGGCACGTTATTTCAGACGTCGTAAGTTCTGCCGCTTTAAAGCGGAAGGCGTACAACAAATCGATTATAAAGATCTAGCTACTCTTAGAAACTATGTTACAGAAAGTGGCAAAATCGTACCTAGCCGTATCACAGGTACTAGCGCTAAATATCAGCGTCAGCTAGCAACTGCTATCAAGCGTGCTCGCTACTTAGCCCTTCTTCCATACACTGACTTACATAAGTAAGCAGCGGATTAACAGTTTTTAAAAGGTGTAGAGACATGCAAGTTATTCTACTAGACAAGATCGCAAACCTAGGTGGCCTAGGTGACCAGGTTGTAGTTAAATCTGGCTTCGCACGTAACTTCCTTTTCCCACAAGGTAAGGCAGTTCCTGCAACTAAAGCTAACATCGAAACTTTCGAAGCACGTCGTGCTGATTTAGAAGCTAAGATCGCTGAAGATCTAGCTGCTGCTCAAGCTCGCGCTGACAAGTTAGAAGCATTAGCTGAAGTTACACTAGTTTCTAAAGCTGGTGACGAAGGCAAGTTATTCGGTTCTATCGGTACTCGCGACATCGCTGAAGCTATTTCAGCTGTTGGCGTTGAAGTTGCTAAATCAGAAGTTCGTTTACCTCTAGGTACTATCCGTGAGACTGGCGAATTTGACGTAGCAATCGCAGTACACTCAGACGTATCGGCTACTATCAAAGTAATCGTTATCGCTGAAGCTTAATAGCAATATTAAGTAAAAAAAGCCGCGCTTATGTGCGGCTTTTTTGTGCCTGAAATTTATGAATTGTAGCGTTTTGTACCACTATGAGTTCATCGTTACTCATTCAATAGTACTGGTTTCTAAATTTAAAACACATAAATACCAATCCTATAATCTTACCTATTTTGCAAACATACGTTCTTTTTTCTTAATTTTATTTTTCTTATTAGTATAATCGAATGAATAAAAGTAAATTGGTTAAAATTGACACTGACAACGCTGTCATTTATATTGTGCTGGTTAAAAAGTATTAAGGGGTTGAGGTTGAAAAGTGCATTAGTATCACATGGAGTGGGTAAACAAACAGGCTTTACACTAGTAGAAATTCTTATCGTGATCGCTATTTTAGGGATTCTGTATAGCGTAGCACTACCTGCTTACACTGAGCACATGCAACGTAGTCGCCGTGCTGATATTCAACAAGAGCTACTGCAATACAGCGCCAGCCTCGAACGTATTTATTCACGAAATGGTGGCTATCCCAATGCATTTGCAACTCAAAATACTGACTATTACACCTTTACTTATACAGCAACAGATAAAGTATCAGGTGCTGTAAGCGATTTTAAAAATCGTGGCTACAGTTTAAAAGCCGCTCCTAAATCGGGCTCGGCGCAAGCAAGCGATCGCTGTGGTGACTTAACCGTGAAACATGATGGTAGTTACAGCGCTTCATTTACTGATTGCTGGGAGTAACACATTTGCGTCGAATTGCAGGGTTTACCTTAATTGAGTTAATGGTTGTGCTGAGTGTTATCGGCATTATGGCAGCTGTGGCTTTTCCGTCTTTTAGCCAACAAATCTTGCAAGATCGCGTCGTAACTACTGCAAATCAGTTAAATAGTGCTTATAAATTTGCACGTAGTGAAGCGGTCAAACGCGACAAACCTATCAATCTGGTTGTTAATAATAGTAGCTGGCAAGTGACCCTCAACGAGGGGGGCGTAGACACGGTTTTAAAAGAATTTTCGGTCACTAAAAGCGGAGTTACCGTCAACTTAGTTGCATTAGCTATTAATGCCAGTGGTGAAGTTGATAAACAAGCTGAAATTTTAGTGAAAGATGAACACACAAATACCACAGATTACGTGATGTGTGTGCTTAAAAGTGGCCAAAACTGGTTAGTAGAAAATTCACAGCGAGGATGTGCATGAATAAGCAGGCAGGCTTTTCATTATTAGAAGTGATGATTTCGGTGGTGATCGCTGGCATCGCATTATTAGGCTTGGCGGCAGCGCAGCTAAAATCGCTGCAATATGCAACTAATAGCTTTAATTACACCGTGTCACTGATTCAAGGCCAAAACACCATTGAGCGTTTGTGGCCGCGCATTTGTGAAATTCAAAAAACCAATACCGCACTTTTCCAAGATGCGACGTTTAGAGCTTCGCTCGCGCCGCAAGTAAGTGTTTATCAACTGACTATTCCAGCTACTTACAGTGATGACATGCAAATTAATGTGGCTTGGGTTGATAAGCGCATGACAGACAATGCAGAAAATCAAATTAGTCTAAATGCCAGTTTTCCTGATTTAACGGCGGTATGCTCATGAACAAACGCGTTCAGGGTTTTACCTTAGTTGAACTGATGGTGGCATTGGCAGCCGGGGCTTTTTTACTAGCGGGAGTGAGCTTGTCGTACTCAGCGATTAAAAGCACGATTGAGGTGAGTAAAGAGCTGGAAAACGCTCAAGAAGTGATTCGCTATACCAGTAAAGTATTCAACCGCAGCATTAAGCAAACACAACTACCACCGACTGTCAGTGCAGATAAAAGCACGATTACTATTACTCAGCCAAGTGGTGTCATTGCCTGTGATGGCTCTGCGACAACTGCGCAGGTGATTGAAGTATATAGCTTAAATGGTAGCAACTTAATGTGTTCACTCGATGGCGCTGCCTCAGAGCGATTACTCACAGGTATCGAAACGCTGAGTTTTAGTATCGCTGGTGAACTTGTCACTGTGAGTGTGAAGCCAAATGACTTACCTGCGCAGTTTGGTAATGGTATTAACATTGATATTGCCTTAACCAATGCAATATTAGTCAAAGCATACGGAGCTGGCGGTGTCTAACAAGCAAGGTGGTTTTACCCTAATAACAGTGTTGATCTTGACCAGTATGGCCAGCATCGTGGTGCTTAGTTCGTCGCGTGAAAACATTGTTCAAGAGCGCTTAAGTGGTAACTTTCAAAAGAAATTAAACAGTCGCTTAATGGCTGAAAAAGGGGTGTTTGAACAAGCTAAGTTATTACAACAAACCTTGAATGAGGAAGGTGTATTAGCGGTTGAAGATTTGATCAGTAAAACCAGTAATGCATCGGGCTCAGGTGTGATTGCTGATGATGCCATTTTTAATGCCAGTTTAAGTAAAAATGCTGCTGGTGAGCTTGAAATTGCAAGCCTTGGTCAACGATTTGATGGTGATGCACAAAGTAATTTAGTCGCCCGTTTTGCTGTACAAGGCGCGAAAGGCAGCTCGATTTTCACTAATGCGATGGTGGGCTGTAAAGGGGTTAATCTGTCGGGGAGTGGTAGTATCGATAGCTACGACTCGAGCAAAGGCACCTACGAAGAAACCAAGTCGAATGATGGTGATGTTTCAACGATTGCTGGCGACTCAGACGTGGTGCTATCAGGTCATTCACCGATTAAGGGTGATGTAAAAGCGACCGGGGTTATCTACTTAAATGGTTCATCACCAATTATTGGTAACATCCATTCAAATACCGGCGTTTATATCTCTCCTGGCAGTGGTTTACGTGTTGACGGTAATGTCTTTACCCGGGGTTATTATACCCATCGTGGTGGAACTGTTTCGGGTGTGGTGCGAGCCAATGGTGATGCAAAAATGCAGTGGTCAACATTCATCACGAATAGCCAAGGCGAAGCACTCGATATTATGTATGGCGGTTCAGGCGATTTTAAAGATACCTACAATAATCAACAAGATGGTGTGCACTACAGTGACAGCAAGTTTAACGTAAACCCGAATGTTGAACCGATAACCGTTGCTGACCCAACAGCACCCGATTATGACCCTACAAACCCAGATACCAGTTGTGACCCGTTAATTTTGCCAGAGAAAATGACAGACATCACAGACCAAGTGAGCAGTTATAGTTCTGTTTCGATTGGTCCTACGCAACAATTTAAACTTAATACTGAAAGGGGCTTTTTTAGTAGCGGTGGTAGCCAAGTTATTTTGCCAAGCCTTGCTGATGTTTTCTTGTTTAACTCTAAAGCACAGAACCAAGCTAATGGTAGCAATAGCAAAGAGTATATTTTTGCACTTGATAGACTCAAGATGACCAGTGACGGCAAAATGGAAGTTTCTGGTGGTGATGTAATTTTACTGATTGATGGTGACTTTTCGATGGAAGGGGATACTAGCCTAACAATTAAAAAGGACAGTAGCTTAACGGTGTTGTTAACCGGAAAAGTCAATATTGGCGCAGGTGCAAAAGTTATTACTGAGCAAGAAGGGTTAACTACTAGTGGTCATCCGTCGTTATCATTCTACTCATCATTTAATGGTGTAAATGGGGTGCAATTTAGCGGTGCTGCGAATTTATATGCGGCGATTTATGCGCCTTTGACAACGGTGAAACTATCGGGCAGTGGTGAGCTGTTTGGCAGTGTACGTGGCTCTACAATTACCGCAACAGGGGGCAGTGGTGCTCACTATGATGCAGGTTTACTACAAGTACAAAATGGCGGGACGCCTGCTTCATCGGCACGTATCGTATTTTTAGGTTGGAGCTACAAAAACGCAGAAAAAACTGAAGAAGAAAGCGAAGCATCCCCTGCCGAATAATGCAAATCCCCAAATAAAATTGTGTAAGCTCAATTATTTGTAGCTTACACAAAAAAAATTAATTTCATTTAAACCTTTTGAATCCCTCCTTACGTCTAATACACTAAATTCACAACAATAATCATAAAGGACAACATCCAGGATGTTGATAGATGCAGAACAAGCGTTCGCCCAGCAAAGTGAGCATGCCTTGATAGAGCGCGTAAAAAGCGGTGATCAAGCAGCCTATGCAACACTTTATGAGTTGCATGTGAAGCGGGTTTATAGCCTTTGTTTGCGATTACTTGCAGACAAAGAGCACGCCGAAGATGCAACACAAGAAGTGTTTGTACAGTTGTGGCACAAAATCGCGAACTTTGATGGACGCTCACAATTTTCGACTTGGTTACACAGTGTTACCAGCAATATTGCGATTAGCTACATTCGCAAACATAAAAGTTGGTTTCAAAAAGTAGTGAGTTTTGAACAAAGCGGTATGGATGAGCAAAGCGCAGCAGATTGCGACGGCTTTAACGGCCTCGACAAATTAGTACTGAGACTACCTGAGAGAGCACGTATGGTGTTTGTGCTCCATGCAATTGAAGGTTATCGCCATGAAGAGATTGCAAGCATGCTTGATATGGCAGTCGGTTCAAGTAAATCGCAATTTCACCGTGCAAGGCAGTTATTAAAAGAGTGGTATGAAAATGAGTAAGCCAGAATTTGAACAATTTTTAAATGACTCGCTTAACCAGCAGCAAGATATTAGCCCAGACAAAGATCTCTGGCCGGGGATTGAGCGAGCAATTGCAACAGGGCAAACACAGCAAGCTGATAAGCCAACGCATGGTTGGAATAAGCTCGCTGCTATCGCCGCTTGTTGTATAGCAGCACTTTTGACCGTACAGCTTTTTGTTGGCCAAGGTGAGCCAAATAGCATGATGGCAATGAGCGATTATTTTACTAAGCAAAAGCAAGGCTTGTTGGTGCAGTATCAAAATCAACCTGCATTAACCGACAACTGGCAGCAACAACTAAAAGAGTTAGAAGAAGCCGAAAGTGCCATTAAGCAAGCACTTGAGAATGAACCTGAAAACCCGGCTTTATTACAAATGCTATCGCAGGTTTATCAGCAACAACTGGACTTAATTAACAAGGTGCATGCACCGAAGTGGCAAACGATTTAGGAGTGACAATTATGAAATTACTAGCCTTAACTTTAGGATTACTGCCACTGATGGCAATGGCAGGACAAACCATTAATGAACAAATTGATGTACCTGCTAATAAACGCATTTTTATTGAAAACCAACGTGGTGATGTACGTATTGAAGGGTGGGATAAACCACAACTTAAAATCGAAGGTGAGCTTGACGATAAGGCACAAGGTTATCGTTTAGAGGTTGAAGGCAGCCGTGTTGAATTTATTGTAAAAATGCCGCGTAATTTAGGTGGCTGGAATAGCGGTGACGGCTCTCGTTTAACCATTTATATGCCAAAAAGCAGTGAGCTTGAATTTGCCGGAGTCAATGTCACGGTTAGTGCTAAAGAGCTTGAGGCGGGCGCAGAGATTGATACCGTTAACGGTGATATTACAGTGCAAGATATTAGCGGCAACATGAGCTTTGAAACGGTCAATGGTGATGTAAATGCCCACGACTTAAACGGTGATATTCGCTTTGAAACAGTCAATGGTGAAATTAACGATAAAAACTCGCAAGGTGCTTTACGCTTTACCGCGGTGAATGGCGACATTAAGTCAAAAACCAAAGCGCAAGATGTGCGTCTTGAAAACGTAAACGGTGATATCGACTTTGCTTTTGATGCAATTAAAAAACTGCGAATCAATACCGTAAACGGTGAAGCTGAAGTTCACATCAATAAGCTGCTTGAAGATGCCAATATTCGTTTTGAATCAGTCAGTGGTGACGCCGAGTTTTACTTTCCAGCGGATGTATCGGCAAAGTTTGAAATTGAAGCTCACGCTAACGGCAAAATCGTTAATGAGCTAAGCGATGACAAAGCAACGAAGGCGAAATACGGCCCATCTAGCGACTTAGAATTTAGTATTAACGGTGGGGATGCTGATATCGAAATGGATACGATTAGCGGACGCATTGAACTTCGTAAACAGAAATAACGATTACAGTTCACTCAATTACAATAAAGCGGGAAGACTTCCCGCTTATACCAATCTTGTTAAGTTGTTGGTCTTAAATAGCGACAGATAAATGAAGTGATAACAAGGCAGAAATTTTGACATGTAGTTACTCTACTTTAGACATTTCTAACGCAGTTAGCGCTTTATTTAGCACGCTAGAATGACCAAATATTTAAGTCGATTGGTATTAACTATTTGCACAGCCTTAGCAAGTCGATAGAATAGAGCCATTCAATTTTAGTTTTGTGATGTTATGGCCAAACCAGATAAGCAAGTCGATACGTTAAAAGTCCCTCCCCATTCAATAGAAGCTGAGCAATCTGTTTTAGGTGGTTTAATGCTTGATAATCAAGCGTTTGACCGTGTTGCTGAGTTAGTGGTTGCGCAGGATTTTTATACCCGAACCCATAAGCTGATTTTTGAGGCTATGGTTAGTCTTGCTGAAGGGGGTGATCCAATCGATTTGATCACTATTTCTGAGAGCTTAGAGAAAAACAATCAGTTAAGTAGTGTTGGTGGCTTTGCTTACCTTGCTGAAATTGCCAAGAACACGCCAAGTGCGGCGAACATTGATGCTTACGCGAATATCGTACGGGAGCGCGCTGTTATTCGTGAAATGATTGGTGTTGCGAACGAAATTGCAGAAGCGGGTTTTAGCCCAGAAGGGCGTACCAGCCATGACCTGCTCGACTTTGCTGAAAGTAAAGTATTCAAAATTGCTGAGCAGCGCAGTAAAAGCACTGAAGGTCCACAAAGCTTACACAGTATCTTAGAAAAAACCGTTGATAAGATTGAAGAGCTTTACCAGTCGCCGCAAGATGGTGTGACCGGCGTAAGTACGGGTTATACCGATCTGGATAAAATGACGGCGGGTATGCAGCCTTCTGATCTAATCATTGTGGCGGCACGTCCATCAATGGGTAAAACGACCTTTGCGATGAACTTAGCCGAACACGCAGCTATGACACAAGATAAGCCTGTACTCATTTACTCACTAGAGATGCCTTCAGAGCAAATCATGATGAGGATGCTGGCATCACTGGGTCGTATTAACCAAACTAAGGTGCGTACGGGTCAGCTTGATGATGATGATTGGGCACGTCTGTCGTCAACCATGGGCTTGTTGATGGAAAAAGGTAAAATGTATGTGGATGATGCATCAGGCCTAACACCAACGGATGTGCGCTCACGTGCACGTCGTATTGCCCGCGACCATGGCGGTATTAGTATGATCATGGTCGATTACTTGCAGTTAATGCGTGTGCCAAGCTTGTCGGATAACCGTACCTTAGAGATTGCTGAAATCTCTCGTTCATTAAAAGCACTGGCAAAAGAGCTACAGTGTCCGGTTATTGCACTATCGCAGCTGAACCGTACCCTAGAGCAACGTGCTGATAAACGCCCAATCAACTCCGACTTACGTGAATCAGGCTCAATTGAGCAGGATGCCGACTTAATCATGTTTATTTACCGTGATGAAGTGTATAACGAAGACAGTACAGAAAAAGGCGTGGCTGAAATCATCATCGGTAAACAGCGTAACGGTCCAATCGGTAAAGTACGCTTAACGTTCCAAGGTCAATTCTCGCGTTTTGATAACTACGCGGGCCCAGCGATAGACGACGAATACTAATGCGTTTAGCCATTGCCGAAATCAACCTACAAGCACTCGCTCATAATTTAGCGCAAGTGAAACGCTTTGCGCCTGGTTGTAAAGTTATGGCGGTGCTAAAAGCCAACGCCTATGGCCATGGCTTAGTAAAAATTGCCCAATACTTAAATGATGCCGACGCTTTTGCGGTTGCACGTATTGACGAAGCATTAGCACTGCGTGCTGGCGGACAGACAAAACCGATTGTGTTGCTTGAAGGCTTTTTTCACCAAGACGATTTACCTATCTTGCTTGCCAATAACTTTCAAACCATTATTCACGATGAAAATCAGCTGACAACGCTTGAAAACACAAGCCTTGATGCACCAATTGCATGCTGGTTAAAAGTGAATACGGGTATGCATCGACTGGGTATTGCTCCTTCGCAATTCGAGTCTTTTTACAATCGCTTAAAAGCAAGCCCAAATGCGCGTGATGACATTAAATTAATGACGCATTTCTCGTGCGCCGACGACATCAATGATGAAAAGACCGCTCAGCAAATTGCCTTATTTGATTCACTGGCAGATGGCAAAAGCGAGCAGCATTGCCTTGCAAACTCTGCTGGCATTATTGCTTGGCCAAAAGGCCACGGTGAGTGGGTACGCCCAGGTTTGATGCTCTATGGCGTATCGCCAATGCTTAATGGCGTAGGGCAGCAGCACGGACTAGAGCCTGTTATGCGTTTAACAACGCGAGTTATCGCGATACGCGATGTTGATGCCGAACAGTGTGTTGGCTATGGTGGCCGCTGGCATAGCGATAAACCGACTAAGCTTGCGGTGGTTGCGATGGGCTATGGTGATGGTTATCCACGTCATGCTGAGCAGGGCACACCTGTGGTTATCAAATCACAACGCTATGGTATTGTTGGTAGTGTAGCGATGGATATGATCACGGTGGATATTGGTGATAACCGCGACAACATCAAAGTGGGTGATGAGGTGATTATGTGGGGGCCTGAGCTTCCCGTTGAAGAGATTGCCCAGTGCGCAACAACCATTCCTTACGAATTACTGTGTAATATCACCCCACGTGTAAGCTACGAGTATCAAGAGTAACTTTGTTACTCTTTAATAAAATACACGTCACTGAAACCCATTCGTGCGAACTCTTGGTCACGAAAGTTACGTACTGCCGCAGAGCCTTTTGAAGTCATTTCGACTTGCTGTTCCATCTTTAAATAATTGGTTAAATCAATGCCTTCAGCCGCTGCAATAGCATGGTACATATCGCGGTATTTATCTTTTGCAAAATTGATTTCGCGAGGCTGGTTTTTAAATTTGTAAGTGATGCGGCGTGCCATAATGAATCCTCAATGTTTATCGGGGCTGATTTTACACTAAAAAATAGCCATAGCCATGACTTGTTAGTACAAGCGGGTTACAATGCAATACTTTTCAAAGACTCGGTAACTCATAATGAAACTTTCAGTAGAGATCAGTAAGTACCCACTTCATCAAGACTACATTCCGTTTATCAAAGGTTTTATTGACCGTGTAAACAGTTACGAAGGGCTTAAAGTGATCACTAACACCTTATCTACCCAGATTTTTGGTGACTATGATTTAGTGATGTCTGTACTTAATACTGAAATCAAACGTTCTTATGAAGAGTTTGGTAAAGCTATTTTCGTCTGTAAATTCTTACATGGTGACTTGTCGCCTAGCGAAGACTAAAACCTAAAGTAGCGCGTGTTATGGAATTTTTAAGGGAAACTTTCTCTGGCTTTACTGCCATGTCGCATTGGGAATATATTGCCGTTGCCTTATCGATGGCGTATTTACTGTTAGCGATTAAAGAAAGCTTATGGTGTTGGCCAGCCGCGTTTGTAAGCACCTTTATTTATACCGTAATGTACTGGAATGGCGCACTGTTGATGGAGTCGCTCCTTAATTTTTACTACATGTATATGGCGGTATATGGTTGGGTGGTTTGGCGCAGGGGCATGAATAATAAAGATCATCTGCCCATTATTTCATGGTCGTTAAAGCGTCATGCCGTGATTTTGCTTACCACCTCACTGGCTTCAGTTGCCATTGGTTATGTGATGACCAATTACACTCACGCTGATTTTGCTTATTTAGACAGCTTTACTACCTGTTTTGCAGTGGTGACAACCTATCTTGTTGCCAAGAAGGTGCTGGAAAACTGGTTGTACTGGATTGTGATTGATGCAGCATCTATGTATCTATACTTTGAGAAAGGGTATTACCCAACCTTAGTACTTTTCGTGTTTTATACCATTATGGCCGCATGGGGCTTTAAAACTTGGTATGAAGAATACGAGCAGCATCAGGCTAAGCCACTTGCACAGCTATAGATGAAAACTGAGCAACAAATTCATGCGCTCTTTACGCGCTTCAACTCACGCTTAGTTATCACCTCAATCAGCCCGCTGGTTGAGGGGCTAAGTAATGATAACTACCTCGTTAAAACAGCAAGCCAAGATTTTTTGGTTAAGCACTATCGCGACCACTGGCCGGCGATAGGCCTTGCAGCGCAAGCGCATTTTGCAAAGCAAAGCTGCTGCCCAGCCCCACTTTGGTTAGAACAAGCAACCGATACGGCTATTTTCGAATACGTGGCAGGTAGCATTGCCAGCGGTGATTTTTGTAGTAGCTTATTACCCGATTTAGTTAATTTACATCGCTACCCTGTGCTCACCGAGCCGATGGATATTGCCTACGAAATTAACTACTACCAGCAAACAGCGCGTTACCAGCAATATGCTGAGCTAATTAAACAGTCACTGACTTATATTGCTTCAGCACCTAAAGACATGGGTTTTTGTCATAATGATTTAGTGAAAGAAAATATCATTGTGAATGAGACGGGGATGTTTTTAATCGACTTTGAATATGCCAAAAGTAATGATGTTTACTTCGACTTAGCTGCGCTGGTGGTGAGCTTTGCGTTAAATGATGAGCAGCAACTGGCGTTACTTAAACGTTACCAAGCGCTTGTGTGCGAACATCACGCGTTTAACTTATCAGTTGAAAAGCTTGCGGCATTTCATGCGCTGTTTTTGCTTTTATGTATTTGCTGGTACGAACAACGTGGCGCGGTGGATAAAGTGGCGCCACTGCTAACACAGCTTAACCACTTCATAGAAAAAGCTAAAAATTAAAGACCACCAATTCGCTCGGCAAGTTCTTTATATTTTTTTACGTCTTCTGGATCAAACAAAGGTTCACCTTTGTCATCTTGTGATTTCGAGATCAGTAAATGTTCGCGAGCAAGACGTTTTACGCGTTCGACTTTTACACCTAAAAACTCCGCGACTTGCTCTGTAGACATTAAACTCATGATCAAATTCCCCTTACATGGCAATACTGCCACCTTGTTATTAATTTTATTAAGTATACGTTAATACCTTGGTTCTGCACGAAAGTGAAGTGTTTTAATGCAAATTGCTGAATTTGTGCGCATATAAAGGCCTCGACGCTAGCATTTAGTGCAAGATGCCATTATCATTGCCGGGTTGTCATGCTGATATCGCGAGTCAGTATTGATGACGACAAATGTGCTCTCGTGGTGAAATGGATATCACGTGGCCCTCCGGAGGCTAAGTTGCAGGTTCGATCCCTGCCGAGAGCGCCATTTGCTCTTCACGTTAATATCTTCTAAGCTCGATTTATTCCTTTAGCAATCTCAAAAGCCAATGACTTATCAACCCATCGCCTGTGGTGACTACGATAAATACGAACTATGGTGCATGCATAAATCCTTATTACGCATTACCTTAGTATCTGGTGAGTTACTAGAGGGAAAAGCTGATACCTTGAAGATACTGAACCCCGATGGTGAGCACCTGATTTTGGCAACAAAAAAAGGCGAATATGCCGTCCGCCTTGATTTAATTAAAAAGGTTGTCGAGTTATAGCCACTTCTTATTTTTAAAGTAAATGCCAATCCCAACGGTGAGCACCACCAAGAAAATAATAAATAAGCTAAATGCGTAAGGGCTTTCAGTGCCCGGAATACCGCCTACGTTTACACCTAGTAAGCCTGTTAAGAAACCAAGTGGTAAAAACAGTGCAGCAACCACCGACATCACATACATGCGCTGGTTTAGTTGCTCAGACACTTGGCTAGTAATCGCTTGTTGAATAATTTGCGCGCGTTCAATTGAGCTATCTAGCTCTTCTAAGTAACGGATCAACATATTGGTTGTTTCGTTTAGGCGTGCCTTATCGTCCTCAGCTAACCACTTATATTTGTTGTTTAACAAAGTAATAAGCGCTTCTTTCTGTGGCCTTAAATAACGTTTTAATGCGATTGTTTGGCGGCGAATTTGCGCTAATGATTGATGATCAAAGCCTTTGTTTGGCTCGTCAATTTCATCTTCAAAACCATCGAGTGTGTCATCTAAACTGTCGATAACAGCTTGCATACGTGAGGTTAGGTTTTGCGCCAATTGGCATACTAATTCAGAGATTGAGCAAGGACCATTGCTGCCATCAAATGATTCGACAACATCCTGCACGGATAGCAAACGGCGCTTACGTGTTGTGATCAGAATGTTTTCATTGATGAATAAGCGCAACGAGACCATGTCTTCAGGGCTTTGTGCAGGATTTAAGTTAACACCTCGTAAAAACAGCATGTTACCATTAGTGACCTTGGTCAGACGCGGACGTGTTTCATCGGCAATCAGGGATTCAAGCTCGTAATCAGTTAATAAGTTACTTTGCTCAAGCCATGTAACGGCTTCAGCTTGGCTGTAATCCATGTGCACCCAAAGTTTACCGTGCTCAGGTTGCCAATTTTGCAGCTCAGTACTATTTTCTATAGCACGTGCGCCGCCTAGTTCGTCTAAAATTAAGACATGAAGTAACCCATTGATCATATTGAACTCTCGTTTTACAAATAGTGCGATATAGTTGATTATAGTTTAGCCTACGTCAATTAAATCGATTTATCGAGGGGATAAATTATTTTCGTTGGTGTTTCTAGCTCTGTAGCGTATAAGACACTTTTTTAAAGAGGGCACATTAATGAGCGCAAAAATTATTGTTGGCTGGCGAGAATGGCTTGGCCTGCCTGAACTGGGAATAGAAAAAATCAAAGCAAAAGTTGATACTGGAGCGAGAACTTCATGCATTCATGCTTTTGACATTGAGGAATTTTCAGAAAATGGCGAAACATGGGTGAAATTTACTACCCATCCTCTGCAAGAAGATGTAGAAACAACGGTAGAGTGCCGTGCCAAAGTGGTTGAGCGTAAATACGTGACCAGTTCAAGCGGTCAACGTGAACTTCGCTACTTTATCGAAACAAAATTAGTCGCAGGTGACCAAAGCTGGCCTGTAAGGGTTACTTTAAGTAACCGTTCAACAATGAAGTTTAGAATGTTGTTAGGACGTACAGCAATGGAAAATCGCATAGTCGTTGACCCGGCTTTATCTCATTTATTATAGGAAAAAGACTTATCACACGTTGCTACGTGTGTGAGTTTATCAGTTAAGGTTTTTAACTATGAAACTTGGTATTTTATCTCGCAACCAAAACTTATATTCAACACGTCGCTTAATCGAAGCTGCAGAGCAACGTGGCCACGAAGTGAAGGTAATTGATGCACTTCGTTGTTATATGAACATCAACTCAGAGCAACCAGAAATTCACTACCGCGGTGAAAATTTAAAAGATTTTGATGCCATCGTTCCGCGCATCGGTTCGTCGGTGACTTTCTATGGCTGTGCGGTTTTACGTCAGTTTGAAATGATGGGTGTATTCCCAGTGAATGAATCGGTCGCTATTAGCCGCTCTCGTGACAAGTTACGTTCATTACAATTATTGTCACGTAAAGGCGTAGGTATGCCAGTGACAGGCTTTGCGAGTAAGCCTGATGACGTTAAAGACTTATTAAGCATGGTTGGCGGCACGCCTGTAGTAATTAAACTACTTGAAGGTACGCAAGGTATCGGTGTGGTTTTAGCGGAAACACGTAAAGCAGCAGAAAGCGTAATTGAAGCGTTTATGGGCTTAAAAGCGAATATCATGGTGCAAGAGTACATCAAAGAAGCCGGTGGTGCAGACATTCGTTGTTTCGTGTTAGGCGATAAAGTAATTGCTGCGATGAAGCGTCAAGCGCAAGAAGGTGAGTTCCGCTCTAACTTACACCGTGGTGGTAGCGCGACGTTGGTTCGTATTACTCCTGAAGAAAGAAGAACAGCGGTTGCAGCTGCTAAAGCAATGGGCTTAAACGTGGCAGGTGTTGATTTACTTCGTTCTGCACGTGGTCCATTGGTGATGGAAGTTAACTCATCACCAGGCCTAGAAGGTATTGAAGTGGCAACTGGAAAAGATATTGCTGGCATGATCGTTGAGTTTATTGAAAAAACAGCGGCATCAAAAAGAACAGCAACGCGTGGTAAAGGTTAAGCCTTTACCCATAGGATAATAAGCGCTCTATTAAAAGGAACAGTGCGTGGCTAAGGTTAAGAAAAATACATCGTTTTCAATTTTAGGTGATACGGTGGGAGTTGGTGAACGTAAGACATTTGCGATTGAAGCTGCCAAGCTTTATACCCACTCGCCGTTGAATATTCCTATTGAAGTGGTAAATGGTGTGCAGCAAGGACCTGTATTAATGGTGTGTGCTGCAATTCATGGTGACGAGCTCAATGGTGTTGAGGTTGTTAGGCAATTACTGGCTAAAATCGAGCCAGAGCAATTGCGCGGTACTATTATTGCGGTGCCGATTGTGAATGTGTTTGGCTTTATTCATAAGTCACGCTACTTACCTGACCGACGTGATATGAACCGCAGTTTTCCGGGTTCAACCCGTGGTTCATTAGCAGGGCGTATGGCCAATGCCTTTTTCTCGCAAGTTGCAGTACATTGTACGCACATTATTGATTTACACACTGGTGCAATTCACCGTACGAACTTGCCGCAAATTCGTGCTAATTTGAGCGACCCTGCAACAGCAGCCATGGCGAAAGCGTTTGGCACTCCTGCGGTGATTGATGCGTCACTTCGCAATGGTTCATTACGCAGTGAAGCGGCCAATTTAGGAATACCCGTTATTACCTATGAAGCCGGTGAAGCGCTTCGCTTTGACCCAATTGCGATTGCTGCAGGTGTGCAAGGTGTTGATTATGTCATGCGTCATTTAAAAATGGTGCGTGGTAAGCGAGCTAAGAAACTGCCAGAGCCAGTGATTGCAAGCTCGACGAGCTGGATACGTGCCGAAGTTGACGGCATTGTTCGTGCACAAGTATCACTGGGTGAACGAGTAATGAAAGGGCAGGTTCTAGCTTATATAAGCAGCCCACTTGGTGATGCTGAACTTGAGCTACTCGCGCCGCGAAGTGGTATTGTAATTGGTCAGCAAACTATGCCGCTGGTAAACGAGGGGGATGCCGTATTCCATCTTGCTTACTTTGCTCATGCAAATAGTATTGTAGAGCAGCAACTTGAAAACTTTATTGATGAAATAAGCGATATTGAAGATGAGTTAAAAACCGCAGATTTAAATAACTAGT
Source organism: Pseudoalteromonas sp. Hal040 (assembly GCF_037162425.1). Taxonomy (NCBI): domain Bacteria; kingdom Pseudomonadati; phylum Pseudomonadota; class Gammaproteobacteria; order Alteromonadales; family Pseudoalteromonadaceae; genus Pseudoalteromonas; species Pseudoalteromonas sp. Hal040. The sequence goes on from NZ_JARLUU010000001.1 coordinate 404,260, forward strand.
ACCATCTTGTGTTATTAAAAAAGCCAAACTATCTGTTTGGCTTTTTTGTATCTGCCTGTCCTCACCTATTACTTGACCTTAGAGTAAGTACAAGGTTTATAGTTTTTTTACTTACTTAATAGTTGTCGATTAACGAACAGATCAAAGATGAAAATATTTCTATTTTACACAGGTTTATTAACGCTTGTTATTTCACTTACGCACGGCTTTTTTACAGAGCAAAGTGTTGTTCACATTGTGTTATTTCACCCTTTCGTCATTTTATTTAGTTTTATATTAATCGCCTATGGGAGCAGAAAAAAACACCCTTTTAACTGCTCTTCTCGTTAATTTTAAGCGGTTATTTTTTTGGACCTAAAATGCGCTTTATGGTTGGTGCTTTAGTCGCTGTAGGTGGGTTCTTTAACACCATTACAGGGCGGGTAACAAAGATGTTGTTTGGGTAAATGACCTTGTGGCCATCAACATGCTCAAGAACGACGTTCATCAAGCCCATTTCGATAATGCGGCCTTCTAAGAAGTTTGCACCGTCAATTACTCTCACCCAAAAACCAACGCGGCAGTCGTTTTGAATAAACATTAGCAAGAAGGCTGTTAGGTTACTCAGCAACGACCAAGCAGCAAAAAGCGCGACACCCAGCATGGCAAAAATGGACGAGCCAAGTACTAATAATCCTCGTAGCTCAATACCCCAAAAAACTAGCACTAAACACAGCATAACAATGGCAAGAATGATATTGAGTAACAGCTCAGCGCGGTATTCACGATGTGGATCAGCTTTGCCTTTAATTGCTTTTAATAGCAGTTTTTTGGTAGTTTTACGAAGCAGCGGGTAAAGCAAAATCGCGATAATAGTCACGATTAAGTGGTATTGCTCGTTAAAGAATTCGGCGAAGTCCAAAAGGGTTCCTAAGTTAATATTTTACGTATCGATTTTAGCGTCTTAGGCACAGAATAACACTATCTAAAAGGTATTTTTAACCGTTACCAGCCATTGCACAGAGTCAATATCGTCATCTTGTTTGTTAATGGGTGCTGCAATATCTAGGTGAATAACTGTACCGGCATTGGCGCGGCTTGGCGCTAAGCGAAGGCCTACACCCACATTTTGTAGTACGTTACCATTGGCGCCGTTATCTTTGTCGTTATACCAAGCTCTACCAATATCATAAAACGCGGCACCACCGACTTTGAACAATTGCAGTAAGTCATATTCCCAGTAGTAGCGTTTCTCTAAGGTCACTAAAAAGCTACGGTCGCCTACTTGGTAGTCAAGCGGGTAACCACGTAGACCATTCTCACCACCAATAGTGAGTTGTTTATCAGCAGTGAGGTTTTCAGCATACTCAAGCCGTACTTTAGCGTACCAGCTTTGTCTTAGTGTGGTATTGAGATAATACTGTAGCTGTGTGCTGGCAAATAGGTTTTCGACGTCATCGATTTCTTCATTCCAGTAGCCATCAAGGTCTGCCTTAAAGCGCCATAACTGGTTGTCTCCAGAGTAATGTGCTTTTGATAAAGATAACGAATAAATAGTACGGCTGGCATCGTCACTAAAATCTTTGCTTGAATAACCGAGTAAGGCATGGATATTCCAACCCAGGTTTAAATCTTCTGTACGGTAGATGCTATCGAAGTTTCTGACCTTAACGTAATGATCCTCAAACCATTGGCCACTAACATAAGGGTAACTTAGCGTTCTATCTTCAGCGATGGGGAAGCGCGTGAATGGCGTCTCTTTAAAGGTTTCTTCGCGGTTTTCGATACCAAGCTTAATACGCTGGGTCCAATTATTACCAAGTTGTGATGAGTGACCAAAGTAAGCACGGTTTAATAAGGTTTTTTGCTCAAATTCGCTAACTACATCGCCGCGATAGTAAAGGGATTCTCGGCGCTGATCTGAGTAACTCGTTGCGCCATAACTGTAGGGCGTATCAATCGAGAAAAACGGGTAGCTCACATCAATATAATGACGTTTGCCATCATCGTTGTCTGAATATTCTAAGCGGCCTTGATAGCGGCTAGAGAATATATGCGGGTCATCATACACAAACAGGTAACCTGTGCGGTCTGCATCTCGAGTACGGGTAAACGATACCCGTTTACCCCAACCTAAAAAGTTAGATTCGCGAAATCCGATACTCGACTCATTCTTACCACCACTGCGGCTAAAGCTGATTTCAGGTAATAAGGTCCACAGATCGCGCGTAATTACTTTTACATGTACGTTGCCATCACAATCGAGCTTTGCGTTGATACGCGCATCATATAAGTAGCCTTGTTTACGCAGTAATCGTTCTGACTCAAGTAATTTACGTGGACTATAAATTTCACCTTCTTCGAACAATAAAACGCTGTGTATTACCTCTGGTTCAGTGGTCATATGAGCGCGATTAGCAAAGCGGAACAAAAAGTTATTCTCTTCTTCAAGCTCAGTGTTAAAGACGTTTAGTTGTTCAAGTTCAATGGAGGCTATTTTGCGATTATTAGCGGCATCGGGTAGGGGATTATCTGCATCGAGCTGGCGGCGTAGGTTATTATCTTGTGATTTAAGCGTACGTTGGTTTTGACAATAATTACTATCGTCAGTAAACAACTGCTCTGCATGGACATTAGCTGCCATGCAGACTGGCAATAATGTTATTAACCTTGCAACAAAGTGCGACTGCTTAAATCCCATTTACACCCTTAGTTGAGTATGTCCTATGCAACTACTACATACTAAGCGTGGAAAAAAGTCTAGCTTATTATTGTAATTGCGCGACCAAATATTGCTGAAGTTGTGGTAATGCCGCACTGGCTTCGATGCCCTCAGCATTAATCCAAATACTTTCACTGTAATGTTCAAAGTTTAGATTAAAACTATGATCTGTAAAGTGAAAGCGTAATTGATGGCGATCAGCACCAGCATCAAAGTCGGCAGTTGTTATGGCTGGCGCGTGCAAGAAAAGGGTTGCCCAAAGCTCAAAATCTTCATCGTGTGGAAGCTCGCTTGGTATAACAAGGATGATCGCATGTTCGGCATCATATTTGAGTTCAGTCATAGCAGTCCTAATTAGCGGCTAAGTAGTCGCGAATGGCGTTTAAAAACGGCGCGCCATACTTGTTAAGTTTGGTAAAGCCAACACCCGACACTTTTAAAAACTCACTGTCGTTGGTTGGCATGAGCTGCGCCATTTCAGCAAGGGTTTTATCATTGAATACCACATAAGGTGGTACATCATCGGCATCGGCCAGTTCTTTACGTAAGGCACGTAATTTCGCAAACAGCTTTTTGTCGTAATTAAACTGAGCGAGTTTATCTTGGTAAACGTGTTTAGCTTGTAAGCGAGGCTCAGCAAGTTGCAGTGCATATTCACTTTTAAGTACTGCTCGGGCGGCTTCGGTTAAGCGTAATGACGAACCTTGGGTAATGTCTTGGCTCAATAATCCTTGATGGATGAGTTGCCTTAAAATACTGAGCCAGAATTCCACACTGTGCTCTTTACCTATGCCATAGGTACTGAGCTGGTGGTGATTGTTATCACGAATACGGCTCGTGTTTGCGCCGCGCAGTAACTCAACAATATAACCAATCCCAAAACGTTGCTCAGCACGATATACACACGATAAGGCTTGTTGTGCGACAAGCGTGCCATCAAAGCTGGTGGGTGGGTTTAAGCAAATATCACAGTTACCACAGGTTTCGCGCTTATATTCACTAAAATAATTGAGCAAGATTTGTCTACGGCATGTTTGTGCTTCGGCGAAGCTAGCCATGGCATTAAAGCGCTGCTCTTCAACGCGACGACGTTGCTCGTCTTCAATATCTTCAAAAAAGCGGCGTACGCGGCCTATGTCTGCCGGATCAAAATACATAATCGCTTCAGCTGCCAAGCCATCACGACCAGCACGGCCGGTTTCTTGGTAATAGGCTTCGATACTTTTTGGAATATCGTAATGCACCACAAAACGTACGTTTGGTTTATTAATTCCCATGCCAAAGGCCACAGTCGCAACCACAATTTGAATATCGTCACGGGCAAAGCCTGTTTGCACAAACTGTCGTTGTTCATTACTCATACCCGCATGGTAGGCGGCGGCATTGAACCCGGCGTCAGCAAGTTTTTCAGCGACATCATCAACCCGTTTACGGCTGGTGCAATAGATAATACCACTTTGATTTTGCTGTTCTTTTAAATAACGAAGTAGCTGCACCATCGGTTTAAATTTTTCTTCGATGGTGTAACGAATGTTCGGTCTATCGAAGCTGCCAGTGTGCACGTAAGGATGGTTAAGCTGTAGCTGCTCAATAATATCGTAACGAGTTGCTTTATCTGCTGTCGCTGTGAGTGCCATCATAGGCACATGCATAAAGCGTTGCTTTAACTCGTTGAGTCGACAGTAATGTGGCCTAAAGTCATGACCCCAATGCGACACACAGTGAGCTTCATCAATCGCAAAAAGTGCGAGCTTAAGGTGGCTCAAGCGCTCTAAAAATTCGTGTTGCAGTACTTTTTCTGGTGCTACATATAACAGCTTTATTTGCCCATAATGCAATTGCTGATAGACAGCTTGTTGCTCTTCAAAAGGCAGGCTGTTATTGATGTACGCCGCTTGTACGCCGAGCGCTCTTAGTTGAGCTACTTGGTCTTGCATTAAAGAAATAAGCGGCGAGATAACCACAGTTACACCATCGAGGATCAAAGCGGGTACTTGATAGCATAATGATTTGCCTCCACCGGTTGGTAGAAGAACAAGCGAGTCTTGTCCGTCTAGCGCGGCTGGCTATAATCGCTTCTTGGCCATCACGAAAATCCTTGTAACCAAACACTTGTTTGAGTACAGCTTGTGGTGATCGAATGGGTGTGTTGGACGTTGCGGTATTGGTATTCATCGCCGAGCATTTTAGTGGTTTTTTATAGCGATGTCTTTAGCAATATACACAAACGACCTCAAGATGCAGAATTCAGCGTTTCACAGGAGCTTAATATCAAGGCGTTAGTTTGCAACAATGTCAGTCCCTTTTAAGAAGTAAATACATGGGTTTATTTAGCGCGTTTTGGTTGCGTCACTGCAGAGGGGGCGTAAAATAGCGTTTTTAAACTATAAAGCCAAACTTATGCCTACCAACATTGAGCAGCGAAAAGGCGTCATTTTCGCGTGTTTAGCCTTTTTTATGTGGGGTCTTGCACCCATCTACTTTAAGCTTTTACAGCAGGTATCTGCGTTTGAAATATTAATGCACCGTGTTATTTGGTCGGTGTTATTTTTACTTCTTATTATTGCTGCTCGTCATCAATGGCAACGTATTCGTGTCGTGCTTGGGCAACCCAAATTGTTACTGATGCTGGTGATCACAGCAAGCTTACTCGGCTTTAATTGGGGCTTATTTATTTGGGCAGTGAACAATAATCACATGCTCGATGCTAGTTTAGGGTATTACATCAACCCACTACTAAACGTGTTACTTGGTATGTTGTTTTTAGGTGAGCGGCTGCGTAAATGGCAAGGCGTTGCGGTAGGTCTGGCGCTTTGTGGTGTGTTGCTACAGCTTGTGAGCTTTGGTTCATTCCCTGTGGTTGCTTTCTCATTAGCAGGATCGTTTGCTATTTATGGGTTACTACGTAAAAAGTTACCAATCGAATCATTGCCGGGGTTATTGCTTGAAGCACTTATTTTATTGCCCGTTGCGCTTATTTACTGGTGGTTGATGGCACCTTCTGCAAGCTCTGATCTAACCGCGAATGATTGGCACATTAACGTGTTACTTATTAGTGCTGGTGTGGTGACAACCTTACCGCTGTTATGTTTTACCGGTGCAGCAAAACGCCTTCAGTACAGTACATTAGGCTTTTTTCAGTACATTGGCCCAAGCTTAATGTTTATGCTTGCGGTGGCGTTTTACGGTGAGGTATTTGATGCTGAGCGTGTTGTTACGTTTGCGTGTATTTGGAGTGCTTTGGCATTATTCAGTTGGGATTCGTACCGTCAAAATCGTAAGCAACGTAAAGCGAAATTAGAGGCGGTAACTAAGCCTGTATAGGCTTAGTTTACTAATTTGTTTCGACCTGACTCTTTTGCTTGATAAAGCTTTAAATCGGCCTGTTTTATTAGTTCATCTAAACTGTAAACAGGTCCATTATGAAAACCAATCGACAACGTAAACTTAATACGGTCTTTACTGAACTCAGGGCTGTGTTTTTCAACAAACAAGCGGAATTTTTCTAAACGCTGCAACGATTCATTAGTGTCTTGATCAGCAAAATACACGGCAAACTCTTCACCACCAAAGCGTCCTACTAAGTTTTCTTCAAAATACTTTGCCAAACATTGCGATAAGCCCTTAAGAACTTCATCACCGGCATCATGACCATAGTTATCGTTAATCGATTTAAAGTAGTCAATATCAATCATGGCTAGCGAAACCGAGGTATTTGCCAATTTTGCGGCTTTTAAGTGACTGTTTGCTTCACCAAAGAAATAGCGGCGGTTAGGAAGTTTGGTAAGGTAATCCGTGTTAGCTTGTAAACGAATGGTCTTGATGTTTTCAAGCATGTCGACGTTTTGGCTTAGCCGGCAATAAAACTCTTCATTGTTAAATGGCTTTCGAAGGTAATCGTCTGCGCCTGATTTTAAAAAGCGCGTTGAAAGGTGCAAGGTATCGTAAGCCGAAATACCAATCACGGCTTTTTCATCGTTTGAGTATAAACGACGAATTTCGACACACAGCTCATCACCATTCATATTTGGCATTTCATTGTCAGTAATGATAACTGCTATAGAAGGGTTTTCTGCCAGAACTTTTAAAGCATCAATACCATCAACCGCTTCGAGAGTTTGGTATTTGTGCCGAGTTAATAAGTTACATATATGATGGCGTGTTGCCGCTGAATCATCGACGACCAATACCAATATTTGCTCGTTACGAGGTAAGCGAGCGAGTTGCTTTTCTAAATATTGATAGGCTTGTTTATTTTCTTTGGTGATGTAGTCAATGATGGGGTGTTTCTCAACGATGTTACGCGTTGTTTCGTCAAGGTTACCGGTCATTACGATGGTAGGAATGTCAGCTGCAATCGTGCAGGGCACTGCTTCACCGGTTGGTGCATCAGGAAGAATAAAGTCAACCACGGCGCAAAAATAGCTGTGCTTGCTAATTAGCTCTTTTGCTTCGGCTAAAGAACCTGCGATATCAGCTTCATAGCCAACTTTTTGCGCGATATGTTTTTGCACTCGCGCAATGGTTGGCGTATCTTCAATTATTAATATTCTTCGAGTCACAACGTGCCTTGTAATAACTTATTGGCGAAACAAAAGTTATTACCAGTTTTAACCCTAAAAGGGTAAAAAAGCAAATCGTTATAGGCTGTCTGACTCAGAATAATATTCAACACTTTGTGGTGTTGGGCTCGCGATACGTGAGCGTCCAAATAACGTGTGAAACTTCGTTTTACAGGTTGTTTGTTTTAGGTACTTTATCCAAGCTCGCTCTACAGCGTTTGTTGCTTCAAGGTTACCAGTAACAACTTGCACAAATTGAGTTTGAAATTCATTTTGTGGTTCTAGGGTTTTGTTGTATAAACCCTTTAATACAACACCATGCTGTTCGAGAATGTCGGCTTCTAGCAAAGTGAAGTGACCACTACGACCAAAACCGCGTGGGAAGTTTTGATCATCATAAAATTGACGTTGGCTTGCAAATGCCTGACGAAGTGATGAAATGTCATTGCTCATGGCTTTATCCTCATGCCCTATTTTCTTGCAGGAGTATGGATCAAGTTGCCGATTTTATTAAACAAGTTATTTTTATCGTAAGGGTAAAAAATGGATATCGATTTATTGAAGACTTTTGTCGAAGTGGTCCGTACTCGTCATTTCGGTAAAGCAGCTGAAAATTTATATATTACACAGTCTGCGGTGAGTTTTCGGATCCGACAATTAGAGCAAGGTTTAGGCGTTAACTTATTTATTCGTCAGCGTAACAACATTCAGTTAACGGCACCGGGTGAGCGACTTCTTCCGCACGCACAAATGATCATAACCGGTATGCAGCGGGCAAAAGTCGATGTAGCTCTTGCTGATAATATGCATAAGCAAATCAGTTTAGCAGGTACACCTAATATTTGGGATGCTTTTTTACAGTTTGGGATCACAAATATTGTTTCTGCTATGCCGGGTGTCTCTTTGGTCGCAGAAGTAAAAGCCCAACAAGAAAGCACCCGCTTATTATTAGAGCGTACGCTAGACTTAGCGGTGCTATTCGATCCGCCTAAAGTAGACGAATTAGTTGTTGAGCGAATTTGTGAGTTACCTATTATTCCGGTGAGTGCATTCGAAACAGCTAACAGTGATAACTTTTTTGATAATCAATATGTCTATGTTGATTGGGGCACATCATTTTCACTTTGGCATGCGCGTGAGTTCAACGGTCACGCACCGCCTTATTTCAGAACCAGTACAGGTCGTATTGCGCTTGATTTAATTTTGAAGTGTGGCGGCAGTGCGTTTATTCCTCAGTTATTAGTAGAAGAGCAACTCAAAGCGGGTGACCTCTATCATGTTAAAGATGTAGCACATACCTCGCGAGACGTGTTTGTGGCGTACCACAGAGATAACGAACAAACGCCTTTATTAGAGAAGTTAGTAACGCTATTAACCGAGCTGAAAATAAAAGCTTAAATTAAATTTAAACTAGCTTTAATAAAAATTTAATGTGGGAACAGTTAGTTACGTTTTTATTTCAAAATTAATTATATTTTATGAAGGTAAATTGACGCTTTTATTTCAATTGTCATCTTTCTGTCATTTTTCGCTGTCACACTGCGCGCATTGAAACACAACATGTGTTTTTTGTTGCGATTATTGAGGAAACGACATGAAATTTGCAAAGTCTAGCTTATTCCTAGCTTTATTTGGTGGTTTATCTTTTTCTGCATTAGCTGATGTAGATGTATATGGTAAAGCAAACGTGACTGTTCAATCATCAGATGATGGCGAAGGGTCTTTCACTGAAATTAAAAGCAATAACTCACGTTTTGGCTTAAAAGGTTCAGAAAAAATTTCTGAAGGCTTAGAAGCGGTTTATAAATTTGAGTTTGGTGTTGACGTATCTGACGCTGATTCAAAAGGCGACAACGAAGACAACATCACTGCACGTAACCAATACGTTGGTGTTAAAGGCAGCTTTGGTCAAGTTGTTATCGGTCGTAACGATACAGCTATGAAGCAATCTCAAGGTAAAGTTGATTTATTCAATGACCTTGAAGCGGATATCAAAAATGGTTTCAAAGGTGAAAATCGTTTAGGTAACACAATTTCTTATGCTTCTAACGATTTTAGCGGCTTCAAAGTACTAGCGACTTACGTAGCTGAAGACTCAGTTGATGCAGACAACGGTTACTCTGTAGCTGTAACTTATGGTGATGCTGGTCTTAAGAAAAGCAACATCTACGCATCAGTAGCAGCTGATAGCGAAGTAAAAGGCTACGACATTGTTCGTGCAACCGTACAAGGTAAACTAGGTGACTTTAAACTAGGTGCTATGTACCAAACACAAGAGAAAGTAGATGGTAGCGCAGAGGCAGATGGTTACTTAGTAAATGCTGCTTACCAAATGAATAGCAATACTTTCAAAGTACAGTATCAAGTAATCGACTTTGATGAAGGCGATAAGAAAACGGCTATTTCTGCAGGTGTTGACCACAAGCTTAGCAAAAACACCAAAGTATTTGGTTTCTACTCAACGTTTGATACAGACAATCAAGTTGACCAAGATTACCTAGGTGTTGGTATTGAATACAAGTTTTAATCCAACCCTTGGATAACTCCCTAACTTGTCAGCCCAGCTAATTAGCTGGGCTTTTTTATTTCTCTAAAAATAAATTTATACAGCAGATAGTGCTTGAGTAGCGGTTAAGCTTGCGCGTAGTCTGATTTGCCAGCAAGCCAGCGCTGAATCAGTTTATCGGTAAGCGCTGGGTAGTCGTTCAATATTTTGAAAGCGATGGGTCTGACGTGATTCAGTGTTTGTTTGTCGCGGTTTAGGTCGGCGATTTTAAATTCAGCTAGGCCTGTTTGTTTGGTGCCAAGTACTTCACCAGGGCCGCGAATTTCAAGATCTCGCTCAGCAATCACAAAACCATCATTACTTTCACGCAGCACAGCCAAACGTTTTTGCGCTGTGGCTGGCAGTGGCGCGTGATAGAGTAAAACACAATGTGATGCCGTTGCCCCACGACCAACACGGCCGCGCAGCTGGTGGAGTTGAGCAAGCCCTAATCGTTCAGGGTTTTCAATGATAATAAGGCTGGCATTCGGCACATCAACACCCACTTCAATCACCGTTGTGGCAACGAGTACATGAATATTACCTGCTTTAAACTCACTCATAATGGCTTGCTTTTCAGCGGCTTTCATCCGGCCATGCACTAGGCCAACGTTTAATTCTGGCAGTGCTGCTTTTAATTGCTCAGCGCTATCTTCGGCGGCTTGGCATTGCAGTACTTCAGACTCATCAATCAGGGTGCAAACCCAATACACTTGACGGCCTTGCTCTGTGCACGCTGTTCTCACACGTTGAATGATTTCGTCTCGGCGTGCATCTGGAATCGCCACCGTTGTGATAGGCGTTCTACCGGGTGGTAACTCATCAATCACTGAGGTTTCTAAGTCAGCGTAGGCTGTCATTGCTAGCGTTCGCGGGATAGGAGTTGCCGTCATCACTAATTGGTGCGGGTAACAGTCACCAAAGCGGCCTTTTTCACGTAGTGATAAGCGCTGATGAACACCAAAGCGGTGTTGCTCATCAATAATAATTAAAACGAGATTGTTAAACTCAACCTGCTCTTGGAATAACGCATGGGTGCCAACAATCATTTGCGCTTCCCCAGAGGCAATTTTCTCTAGGGTTGCAGTACGCTCTTTGCCTTTACTTTTGCCACCTAACCAAGCAACTTCAATACCTAGTTGATTAAACCACTGGCTAAAGTTGATGCCATGCTGCTCTGATAAAATTTCAGTCGGTGCCATTAGCGCCACTTGGTAACCTTCGCTTATCGCGGTGAGCGCACTCAGTGCTGCAACTAAGGTTTTACCCGAGCCAACATCACCTTGTACTAAGCGCATCATCGGAAACGGGTGTTGTAAGTCGCCTTTGATTTCAGCCACCACACGACTTTGCGCGTTGGTTGGGCTAAAGGCTAAATTAGCTAAAAACTGTTGCTCAAGTTGGTTATGAGGCTTTAAAGCAACCGCTTTTACGGTTTGCCCTTTTTGGCGTAACTTTAAAAGGCTTAAGTTTTGTGCGAGCAACTCTTCAAACACTAACCGTTGCTGGGCAGGATGCATACCTTGCTCAAGCGCGGTTAAATCAACATCGTTGTGTGGGCGATGTAAGGTCATGAGTGCATCGTCTAAACGCATTCCGGTTGGCTGAAACTGCTCTGGCAGTAATTCTTCTACAGGGTATTTAGTTAACAGTGCAAGTGCTTGATCACTCAGAGCACGAATAGATAACTGTTTTAGCCCTTCAGTAACAGGATACACAGGCGTCAGCGTGGTATTAGTTGGTTGCTCAGACGGGGTATCCGATAAACTGTATTCCGGATGTGTCATTTCAAAGCCAACCCGACCACGGCGGATCTCACCAAAGCAGCGAATGATTTTACCTGCACTCAAGGCATTTTTTTGAGCCGCACTAAAGTTAAAAAACCTCAGCGTTAATCTGCCTGTACCATCATTTACTTGGCAAACCAGCATACGCCTTTTACCAAAGGTGATTTGGCTGGTTTCTATGGTGGCTTCAACACTAACATGGCTATGCGGTTGAAGTTCACAGATTGGGTGAATGCGGGTGCGGTCTTCATAGCGGTGAGGCAGATGAAACAGCATGTCTTGCACCGTATGAATATTTAGCTTAGCAAGACGCTCGGCCATTTTCGGGCCGACGCCTTTTAATTCTGTGATTGGATATAACGCTAAGCTAGGATGACTCAAAGGTGACTCAAATTGTTAATTAGTAGACTGTTTTTTCAGTTTACTTGCACTCGTTAGTGGCTTCAAGCGGTTGCGAGTGTTTTAAAATGTTCCAGAACGTTTCATCAGCAACAATTTCACCGTTTTCATCAAGCTTAGGGTATGGCAACTCTTTGTCACGACACTGCTCGGCAATAATTGGATGACACCCTTCGAACAAGATGCGGTGTTTTATTTTCGCATCGAGCATATCGCGGTTATATAAGCCTGCAGCTTCACGTTGGCGTCGCGCTTCAAATAGAATAAGCGGCCGCGGCGACGGATACATTCAGAGATTGCACCATTCCTTGCATCGGGATGATGATGTTTTTATCTGCATGGGCAAGGGCGCGCGGCGAAATCCCGTCTTTTTCTTGACCGACAATAACAGCCGTTGGTTTGGTGTAGTCGATTTCGCGAAAGTCGACAGCGTCATCACTGAGGTGAGTTGCTAAAACTTGTACCTCAGGGTTTTGCGCACGCATCATGGCAACGGCATCATCAATATTGCGATGCAAGTGAGTTTCGAGCCAGTTTTTACTGCCGCCAGAGGTATTGTTGGTTAACCATTTTTGGTTTTCAGGCCATACAGCATGAACGTGATGGCAGCCTGTTGCGTCAGCTGTGCGGGCAATGGCTGATAAATTATGATGTTTATGTACATCTTCTAAACAAACCGTTAGGTCCGTTTGGCGGCGATCTAACACGCGCTTAACACGCTCAAAGCGAGTTGTATCCATAGTTGTGTGCTCGTTGACGGATTCTAATTGGCGCAGATTATACCCTACGGAACAACGGCACGGCTAATTGGGTTTTGTAGTGAGATCAGTGTTTCTGTTGATTGAATAGCCTCGATAGCTTGAATTTTGTTAATTAAAACGTCTTGTAGATGATCTATTGAACGAGCCATCACCTTGATAAATATGCTGTAATTACCCGTGGTGTAATAGGCTTCCACGACTTCTTCTAGCTCTTTTAAGTGTAGCAAAGTCTGTGGGTAATCACGGGCATTATTGAGATTAATACCGATAAAACAACAGACATCATAACCAAGCTGCTTTGCATTAATACTGACTTGGGTACCTGTAATAATTCCCGCCTGTTTCATTTTTTCGACTCTGACATGAATGGTACCTGCACTCACTGCAAAGCGTTTAGCCAGTTCTGCATACGCAGTACGTGCATTTTCCATTAAAGCGTTAAGGATGTTTTTATCGAGATTATCGATTTGATAATTTTCCATGCCATTTTTTCTTGTTAATTGATGAATCGATAATTTTTATAGCATTATTTTTATGGAAATTTCAATGTTAAGTTCTTTTTATTGATGGTTATTGAAAATTGTCTTCATTTGGTTGAGGATTGCTTTATCGAGAGAGGCCAAGCAGCGGGTTTCTCTAATTTAGCAAGTAACAATAACTGGGAATGAGGCCAATTATTATGAGTTCACACTACCTGCAGCAACAGCAGCAAATTAGTAAAGTAAAACAGTTTTTTCAAGCCAATTAGAGCAGCAATTAGGGTTAGTCGAAGTACAAGCGCCGATCTTGGCAAAGGTAGGCGATGGTATTCAAGATAACTTAAGCGGGACTGAAAATGCTGTATCGGTAGCAGTGAAAACAATTCCGGGTAGTCAATTTGAAGTGGTTCACTCGTTAGCTAAGTGGAAACGCAAAACCTTAGCTGATTATGATTTTTCGGTAGGTGAAGGACTTTATACGCACATGAAGGCGCTTCGCCCTGATGAAGAATCTTTAAGCCCAATTCACTCGGTGTATGTTGACCAATGGGATTGGGAAAAAGTAATTTGCGAGAGCACTGAACGCACCTTAGACAAGCTTAAAGAAACCGTAACATCACTTTATGAGGCGATTAAAGCAACCGAACGCTTTGTAGCGAGTGAGTTTGATTTAACGCCATTTTTGCCAGAAAAAATCACCTTTGTACACAGTGAACAGTTACGTCAGATGTATCCAGACTTTACTGCGAAACAACGCGAAAAAGCGGTAGCACAAGAATACGGCGCGGTATTTTTAATTGGCATTGGCGGGGCGCTTGCCGATGGTAAAATTCATGACGTACGAGCGCCTGATTATGACGATTGGTCAACACAAACCTGTAGCAAATTTGCAGGTTTAAACGGTGATATTTTAGTTTGGAACCCAGTGCTTGAAGATGCCTTTGAAATCTCTTCAATGGGTATTCGTGTAAGCCCAGATGCATTAGCTACACAATTAGCAATTACAGGCGACCAAGCTCGATTAGAGTTTGATTGGCACAAACAGCTACTTGCGAAGAAGTTTCCGCAAACAATTGGTGGTGGCATTGGTCAATCGCGTCTTGCTATGTTGCTGTTACAAAAACAGCATATCGGGCAAGTACAAGTTGGTGTTTGGCCTGAGCAGCTAAAACAGCAAGTGGAAGGTATTCTTTAATAGATTTAATGACCCTGGTAAAAAGAGGCTATAAGCCTCTTTTTTATTAAGTGGTTTTAAATTCTACTTCAACCTTGTTTTCTTCAAGCTTCACCTTACACGGCGGGTATTGGCGATTAGTGAGTAGCACCTTTTCGAAAATATGAATTTCGACGCCTGAGTGCAGTTTTTTATTAACGACTAATTGCGCATCTTCCAAGAGATCATGCAGATGATGCTCTAAGCTAGAGAGCTTTTTCTCAAGCATTTCAGCTTGCTCACAATAGTGCATTTGCGTAGCGCCGATTTTGGCCAGTAGGAGCTTCTTCTTTTCGGCGTCTTTTACTTGATCTGCTTTTTCGATTGCTTCTTGCAAGGTATCAAGTTGTGAGTCTGTTTGTGCTAATTCTTTTAAACACTGATCCGTTTGCGCGGTTACATCAGCGCCTGAAGCCGCTAAGTTAATTACCATTTTCGCGCCAGATTCATTGCCTATTTCGCCAGCAATGAGCATTTGCGCATCTAAAACCTCACCGCCAAATAGTTTACCCTGAGGGTTGTCTTCTTGGCCAACTTGTAAGAGCTTAGTGGCTTTCATAACACAGTGGCTGGCTTGGCGTTCTATCAGAATATTATTCGCTTCAAGATAACAATACTGACCATGTGATAAGTGAATATCGCCTTGGCTGATGATATTACACGACAGTTTTTTATCTTCTTGCTGGTGGCCAATTACGCCTTGTTTTATGGTGATATCACCCACTGCTGATAAATAACCAGATTCAACTGTGCCCATAACAGTAATATCGCCTTTGGCGTGAATACGCATGCCAGGCTCAACATTATGAGTCACAATGACGCTGCCTTCAAAATCTACGTGGCCACTTTTTACGTTTACATCGGCAATGGTAAAAATATCATCAACGCGCATACCATTGGCAATATCAACGGGTACACCAGCAATCACTGAAATAAGTTCTAGCGGGTTGTTTTTAGATATCTCAGTCCCTTCTCCGGCCACTAATGTGCTGTTTTCACCTGGTTTAGCAGGTAGTACATCACCAGTAACAGTAAAGCCTTCTTTGCCAGGGGTCGCTGGAATTTGTTTGATAAGTAATACGCCAGGTTCGACACTGGCGAGCTTACCAAAGTCGCGCATGTCGGCAGTGCCATCCTCACGCAATTTTGGCTTTTTTAAACGGTCTTTTAAAGTTTCAACCTGTGGTACAAACTTGGAAGGTTGGCCATCAATCGGTAAACGGCCTTTCGCTAGCACGCCTTTAGCAATCTCACCTGCTGGTAACTCGAACTGTTGTTGTAATAACTGCTCCAAGAAAGCCTGCTTGTAGCCTCGCGCTACTCCTGCTTTTATAAGTTCTTTTTTAGCTTCGTCAAGCGTCATGACTTTACCGCCCTCGGCGACAGTCAATTCGCCAGTGGCTAGCATTTTATCATCGCTTAGAGTGACGACTAAGCTGGCATCATGTTTAGAGGCAACAACAAGCATGCGTTCATTAGAATCGCTTTTGAAGAAATTATTGATAGCATCATGATCCACTCTGCATTCACAAAATGGTGACTTTTCTAATGCTTCTATAATAAACGCAGCACTAGGAGGCGAGTTTTCATGAACATCTAATAAAACGTTGCCGTTGTGAGCGAGCTTAAACACGTGGAGATCCTTTTTTACTACATTAGCTAAAGGTTTTACTTATTATAACAACAGAGTGCTAGAGAATTGCTGATGAGTCAAGAATTTCGGGTGAGGGAAGTAATAACTTTTTCTAAAAAAGTGCCAGCAACCTGAGGTCGCTGGCAGGGGTATTAGTTCGTTGAAGGTAGCTCCATGATACCGTCAATTTCAACTTGTACGCCTTTTGGTAATGCACGTACACCAATCGTCGCGCGTGCAGGATAAGGCTGTTTAAAGTACTGACTCATCACTTCGTTAACGATAGCAAAGTTAGATAAGTCAGTAAGGAAGATGTTTACTTTCACCATGTCTTGAATTTGACCACCGGCTGCTTGGCAAACTGCAGTTAGGTTTTTGAAAACTTGGTGAGTTTGTTCAGTGAAATCTTCAGAGATCACTTCCATTGTTTCTGGCACAAGTGGAATTTGACCTGATAAATAAACAGCTGTACCCACTTTAACTGCTTGGCTATACGTACCGATTGCAGCAGGTGCATTATCAGTAGAAATAAAAGATTTGTTCATGATTATCCTTGTTACTTTTTACGATAGACTCTTTGCACATCAGGCATCACACGAATGCGGCGCATAATGTTTGCAACATGAACGCGGTTTTTAACCGTGATGCCTAAATCTATCATGTATAAATTACTTTCTTTTTCGTCAGTCGCTATCTCAACAATGTTTGCTTGGGTTGAGGCAATTACATTTGTCAATTTAGCCAATGCGCCTTGGTGATTGATAATTTCAATACGAAGGGCGGCAATATATTCTTTCTCTGGATTATCGTCCCACTTAACAACTAAGTATTTCGAACGGTCATTTTCCCAACCACGAATGTTTTTACATTCTTGGCGGTGAACCGTTAGGCCTTTACCTTGGCTGATATAAGCAGTAATAGCATCGCCAGGTACCGGGCGACAGCACTTAGAATAGTTAACCAGCATACCTTCGGTGCCGATAATCGTCGCTTTTGCTTTTTGAGCAAGGTCGTTTAGGTCGTCGGCATCAACTTGCATGAGGCGTTTTGCGATAAGCACACTCATGAGGTTTCCTGAGCCAATTTCGACTAAAAGCTCAAGTACGGTATTCAGTTCATGTTCTTGAAGTACGCGGCGAATGTTCTCATCTGGGATATCATCGAGTTTAGTTTCACCTAAAGCAGAATCAAGTAAGCGACGACCAAGTAACATGGCTTCTTCATGTTGTTGGCTCTTCAGGTAATTACGAATACCTAAACGTGCTTTACCTGTTACAACAAAGTTTAACCAAGTTGCATTTGGGTGTGCCCCAGAGCTGGTAATAATTTCGATGGTTTGCCCTGTATCAAGCGGTTTGCTTAGTGGGTGAGGTTTGCGATTTACGCGTGCACCCACACAGGTATTACCTACATCAGTGTGTACTGCATACGCAAAATC
The DNA here is from genome assembly GCF_037162425.1 of Pseudoalteromonas sp. Hal040. Classification (NCBI taxonomy): domain Bacteria; kingdom Pseudomonadati; phylum Pseudomonadota; class Gammaproteobacteria; order Alteromonadales; family Pseudoalteromonadaceae; genus Pseudoalteromonas; species Pseudoalteromonas sp. Hal040. The sequence goes on from NZ_JARLUU010000001.1 coordinate 421,778, forward strand.
GACAGCCGTTGCGCCCATTGGTAACTCAACAATGCGACCATCTGGGGTGAACACATAAATTTCTTCAGGGAATAGCTCTGTTTTAACGTTTTCAACAAACTCAAATGATGAGCCCGCACTTTGCTGTAATTCAAGTAAGCTTTGCATCCATTGGCGAGCACGTTGTTGTGCTGTATGGCCAGCGCTATCACCGGCTTTTTTATACATCCAATGAGCAGCCACCCCTTTGTCTGCCATGTGATCCATATCGTGGGTACGAATTTGGATTTCCACAGGAATACCATGAGGACCCACTAATGAGGTGTGAAGTGATTGATAGCCGTTGGTTTTTGGTACGGCAATATAATCTTTAAAACGTGTTTCGATGGGCTTATAAAGGTTATGTGCGACACCTAATACGCGATAACAGGTATCCATATTATCAACATTGATACGGAACGCGTAGATATCCATCACTTCGTTAAATGACAGCTCTTTATTAAGCATTTTTTTGTAAATGCTATAAAGGTGCTTTTCGCGGCCAGATATGGTCGCTGCAATGCCTGACTCTTCTAAACGCGCTTCAATTTCAGTTTTAATATTACTGATAATTTCTTTACGATTGCCGCGCGCTTTAATTACTTCAGATCTTAATGCGCGATGACGCATTGGGTATAACGCTTGGAAACCTAAATCTTCTAATTCATTTTTTATATCGTGAATACCAAGGCGGTTTGCAATTGGCGCATAAATCTCTAACGTTTCGCGGGCAATACGGCGACGTTTATCAGGGCGAAGGGCGCCTAGAGTACGCATGTTATGAGTACGGTCAGCCAGTTTGATTAAGATCACGCGAATGTCTTGTGTCATCGCCATGATCATTTTACGGTAGTTTTCGGCTTGGAATTCTTTTTTATCTTTAAAGCTAAGTTTATCTAGCTTGCTCACCCCTTCAACAAGCTCGGCAACGGTGTCGCCAAAAATCTCAGCTAAATCTTGTTGGCTGAAGTCAGTATCTTCAATCACATCGTGCATTAATGCAGCCATTAGTGTTTCGTGATCTAAGCGCATACCAGCGAGTATTTGCGTGACTTCGACAGGGTGGGTGATATAGGGCTCGCCACTTGAGCGAGTTTGGCCTTCGTGGGCTTCGCGAGCTACCACGTATGCTTTTTGGACCAGCTCAATTTCAGCTGCTGGTAAGTATTCAGATATTTTCTTTTTTAGACCTTCAAAAAGATACAAAGTCACACTCCAATGCGCTAATGAAGTAAATCGGTAACGGTATGAATAGAATATACGATGAAAAGAAGGGCTTGCCAACGGCTAGTGTAGAAATACTAGCCGTATAGCTAAATCAAAGCGGGGAGCTTGATTACTGGTTGCCACCTACGATAGCAGCCACTGCAGCCATTTCTGCTGCTTCTTGATGTTGTTGTTCTTCACGATCGATTAAATCCATAGAAGAGCTATTTACTAACCCTTTCTCAATTTCACGTAAAGCAATAACCGTTGGTTTGTCATTTTCAGCATCAACGAGTGGATCTTTACCACCAACCGCGATTTGGCGGGCACGACGAGCCGCAACTAAAATTAAGTCAAAACGATTACCAATTGCATCTACTGCATCTTCAACAGTTACGCGAGCCATCTTAGCACTCCAAATAAATTCTTAAGCAAAGGCGTAGTTTACTGTACCAAGTTAAATTCGCCAATAGCTTGTGGTTAATTTTTATCTTTTCTTAAAAAGTATTATTTAAGCAAGTTTTCTAATAACGCCTGATGGCGCACTGCTTGGCTTTGTAACGATAGACGTTTAGCCATTACGATCGTTTCGATTTCAGCAAGTGCAGTATCAAAGTCATCGTTCACAACCACATAATCATATTCATTATAGTGTGATGTTTCTGATTGTGCTTTTGCCATTCTTCCCGCGATTACCTCAGCAGAGTCTTGGCCACGGTTATTTAAGCGTGATTCAAGTTCTTCTTTTGATGGTGGAAGAATAAAGATAGTTTCAACATCATCAACTAATTTGCGAATTTGCTGAGCACCTTGCCAATCGATATCTAAAAATACATCAATACCCGCTTCAAGTTGACTTTCGATAGCTTGCTTAGACGTACCATAGTAGTTATCGAAAACTTGCGCCCATTCAAAAAAGTCATTTTTCTCAATTAGCGCTTTGAACTCTTCAACTGAAACAAAGTGATAGTGCACACCGTTTTCTTCACCCGGGCGAGGTGAGCGAGTGGTGTGCGAAACCGATACCTTCATATCGCTGTGTTTCTTTAATAAAGCACCAATTAAGCTTGATTTACCAGCCCCTGATGGAGCTGACAAGATAAATAAATTTCCGCGAGTTTGCGCCATGATCTGTCTCTATACAAAAATAAACAGGCTCGGATTATCGCTAATCCAAGCCTTTAATTAATCAATTGTACTTTATTTCACTAAAAGTGCTCAAGTTTGCCTGCTTTTAGACTTTTCAAAAACAAAAGACCCAGCAGGTGCTGGGTCTTATAAAAATGCTATAAATTGTGCTTATTCAATGTTTTGAATTTGTTCGCGCATCTGCTCGATTAACACTTTTAGCTCTACCGCGACTGTTTGTGATGTCACTGTTGATAGACTTTGACGCTAACGTGTTTGCTTCACGGTTAAACTCTTGCATCATAAAGTCGAGGCGTCGACCACATGCACCGCCTTTAGTTAAGATTTTTTTGGTTTCTTTAACGTGCGACTTTAAGCGATCTAGTTCTTCAGCAACATCTTGTTTTTGCGCAAGGTAAATAAGCTCTTGCTCAAGGCGAGATTCATCGATGTCTGTTTTTAGTTCTTCAAGCTTTTGGTTTAGCTTTTCACGTTGCCATTTAGAAATTTCTGGTAGGTGGCTTTCTACAATCGCAACTTGCTCTAAAATTGCATCAAGGCGAGTCGCGATCATTTCTTGTAAGTTTGCGCCTTCATCGCCGCGAGCTTGTTTGAAATCTTCAATGACTTCATCGAAACCTGCAATTAGCGCTGTATTTACGCTATCCATATCGAGTTCTTCAGCTTCCATAACGCCAGGCCAACGTAAAATATCAACAGGGTTGATGTCGCCTTTACTTTGATTTTGCACCCATTGAGCGCTTTTAATTAATTGCTCAGCAAGAGATTCGTTAATTGTTAACTCGCCAACATGAGCTGGGTTTGCTGCAAATTTTAAGAAAACTTCAACTTTACCGCGTTGTAAATGCTTACGTAAACGCTCACGAATAACGGGTTCCATGCCACGGAATTGCTCAGGTGCGCGGATAAAAGTCTCAAGGTAACGTTGGTTAACTGAACGAATTTCCCAAGTGCCAGTGCCCCATTCGCCTTTAATTTCGCGACGCGCATAAGCTGTCATGCTGTGGATCATGGATGATTTCCTAGTGTTATTAAATTTACAAAGTTGACTGATTATACCGAATCAGCTTTTAACCTCTAGCGTAAATTTTCTGAAATGTGCTTTTCTGATGCAGTTAATTATGTAAATGAACATGGCATCTAGCACCACATCGACTTATAATGTGGCAAATTCAGAATTAAGGGGATCGTTAATGCGTCCAAGCGAAAGAACACCTAACCAAATTAGACCGGTTACATTTACACGTAATTACACTATGCATGCTGAAGGGTCAGTATTAGTAGAGTTTGGAAACACTAAAGTTTTGTGTACAGCAACGGTTGAAGCTGGTGTACCACGCTTTATGAAAGGCCAAGGTAAAGGTTGGGTTACGGCTGAATACGGTATGTTACCTCGTTCAACACATACTCGTAATGGCCGTGAAGCATCGCGCGGTAAGCAGGGCGGTCGTACTATGGAAATTCAACGCTTAATCGCACGTGCACTTCGTGCTGCGGTTGACTTAAAAGCATTAGGTGAAAACACCATTACTATCGATTGTGATGTTATTCAAGCTGATGGCGGTACACGTACAGCATCTATTAGTGGTGCGTGCGTAGCATTAGTTGATGCACTTACTTACATGCGCAGTAAAGGTATGATCAATTCAAACCCACTTAAGCATATGATTGCGGCAATCTCAGTAGGTGTATATAAAGGTCAGCCAATTACAGATCTTGAGTACCTAGAAGATTCTGAAGCAGAAACTGATATGAACGTGATTTTGACTGAAACCGGCAAAATTATCGAAATTCAAGGTACAGCTGAAGGCGAGCCTTTCTCATTTGACGAACTTGATGAGCTACTTACATTAGCTAAGCACTCAATTCGTGAAATTATCGACGTTCAAAAGCAAGCATTAGCATAATAAAGAAGTGGGTTTATTAGTTATGAAAGATTATCAAAAAGAGTTTATTGAATTCGCACTTGAAAAGCAGGTGCTTAAATTTGGTGAGTTTACTTTAAAGTCTGGCCGCACTAGTCCTTACTTCTTCAATGCTGGTTTATTTAATACTGGTCGTGACCTTGCACGCTTGGGTCGCTTTTATGCAGCGGCACTTGAAGATGCAGGTATTGACTACGATGTATTATTTGGTCCTGCTTATAAAGGTATTCCAATCGCAACAACAACAGCGGTTGCTTTAGCTGATCATCACAACAAAGATGTACCTTACTGTTTTAACCGTAAAGAGAAAAAAGCACACGGTGAAGGTGGTACATTAGTAGGTTCTGAACTTAAAGGTAAGATCATGTTAGTCGATGACGTGATCACTGCGGGTACAGCTATTCGTGAGTCAATGGAAATCATTGCGGATAATGGTGCAGACTTAAGTGGTGTTTTAATTGCACTGGATCGCCAAGAGAAAGGTAAAGCTGAGTTATCTGCTATTCAAGAAGTCGAGCGTGACTTTGGCACTAAAGTTATCTCGATTGTAAAACTAGCTGACTTAATTAGTTACCTAGAAGCCAAAGGCACAATGGATGAGCATTTAGCCGCCGTAAAAGCATACCGTGATCAATACGGCATTGCTTAACGCTTAAAAATGCGAGTTTTTAGAAGCCCAGCTATATTGCTGGGCTTTTTGGTTTTTAAAGCATTGTACTTTTACAGCCTTAAATACGGCTAAAAAGTTACAGGGGCGTTAATAAAGTTTCTCTTTTGTGGTGTTTAGACTAAAAAGGATACAAAAGGCAGTTTTTTTAAAGTTTTCTCAAAAAAGTACTTGCGTTAATTCGCTGCATCCCTATAATGCGACCCCACTGAGACGGCAGACAGCAACGCTTAGCGAGGCAAGAGCAACTCAGGGTGTCAAGTAAGACTGAGTTTTGAAAAAATAAACTTTTCTCAAAATTAAGTGTTGACAAAAATAACGGCTTGCGTAGAATGCACAGCCCTTGAGACGCAAAAGTATCTCAAACGTTCTTTAACAATATAAAGCAATCATCTGTGTGGGCACTCGTACAGGTTGAGTTCTAACAGCGAAACTTAGTTTACTAAGTGGAGCAAACAAATTTAGAGTCTCAATTGAACTGAGTGACCAACGGAAACAAGTTTACTTGTTTCAGCACAGTCAATTCGATATCGAAAGATATCAAAAATTCAGAATTCATTGAGCACGAAACTTCGGTTTCAAAAAACTTTTAATTGAAGAGTTTGATCATGGCTCAGATTGAACGCTGGCGGCAGGCCTAACACATGCAAGTCGAGCGGTAACAGAGAGTAGCTTGCTACTCTGCTGACGAGCGGCGGACGGGTGAGTAATGCTTGGGAATATGCCTTATGGTGGGGGACAACAGTTGGAAACGACTG
>NZ_JARLUU010000001.1:430000-2812500 GCF_037162425.1 Pseudoalteromonas sp. Hal040
GCACTGTTAAGGCTAGGGGGTCATCCCGACTTACCAACCCTTTGCAAACTCCGAATACCGTAAAGTACTATCCGGGAGACACACGGCGGGTGCTAACGTCCGTCGTGAAGAGGGAAACAACCCAGACCGCCAGCTAAGGTCCCAAAGTCATAGTTAAGTGGGAAACGATGTGGAAAGGCCCAGACAGCCAGGAGGTTGGCTTAGAAGCAGCCATCCTTTAAAGAAAGCGTAATAGCTCACTGGTCGAGTCGGTCTGCGCGGAAGATGTAACGGGGCTAAACTATGCACCGAAGCTGCGGATTCAAAATTTATTTTGAGTGGTAGGGGAGCGTTCTGTAAGCCGTTGAAGGTGTACCGGGAGGTATGCTGGAGGTATCAGAAGTGCGAATGCTGACATGAGTAACGATAATGCGGGTGAAAAACCCGCACGCCGGAAGACCAAGGGTTCCTATCCCATGTTAATCAGGGTAGGGTAAGTCGACCCCTAAGGCGAGGCCGAAAGGCGTAGTCGATGGGAAACGGGTTAATATTCCCGTACTTGGTATAATTGCGATGGGGGGACGGAGCAGGCTAAACAAGCATGGCGTTGGTTGTCCATGTGAAAGTGAGTAGGTTGAGAGTTTAGGAAAATCCGGACTCTTAAGACTGAGACACGAGACGAGCCACTAAGGTGGTGAAGTTGTTGATGCCATACTTCCAGGAAAAGCCTCTAAGCTTCAGATTATACCGAATCGTACCCCAAACCGACACAGGTGGTCAGGTAGAGAATACTAAGGCGCTTGAGAGAACTCGGGTGAAGGAACTAGGCAAAATCGTACCGTAACTTCGGGAGAAGGTACGCTCCTATCTGTGATGAGACTTGCTCTCTAAGCGGACGGGAGCCGCAGTGACCAGGTGGCTGGGACTGTTTATTAAAAACACAGCACTGTGCAAAATCGCAAGATGACGTATACGGTGTGACACCTGCCCGGTGCCGGAAGGTTAATTGATGGGGTTAGTTTTCGGACGAAGCTCTTGATCGAAGCCCCGGTAAACGGCGGCCGTAACTATAACGGTCCTAAGGTAGCGAAATTCCTTGTCGGGTAAGTTCCGACCTGCACGAATGGTGTAACCATGGCCACGCTGTCTCCACCCGAGACTCAGTGAAATTGAAATCGCAGTGAAGATGCTGTGTACCCGCGGCTAGACGGAAAGACCCCGTGAACCTTTACTACAGCTTGGCACTGAACATTGAACCTACATGTGTAGGATAGGTGGGAGGCTTTGAAGCAGAAACGCTAGTTTTTGTGGAGCCGTCCTTGAAATACCACCCTTGTAGTTTTGATGTTCTAACGTCGGCCCCTTATCGGGGTTACGGACAGTGCCTGGTGGGTAGTTTGACTGGGGCGGTCTCCTCCCAAAGAGTAACGGAGGAGCACGAAGGTTGGCTAAGTACGGTCGGACATCGTACGGTTAGTGTAATGGTAGAAGCCAGCTTAACTGCGAGACAGACACGTCGAGCAGGTACGAAAGTAGGTCATAGTGATCCGGTGGTTCTGAATGGAAGGGCCATCGCTCAACGGATAAAAGGTACTCCGGGGATAACAGGCTGATACCGCCCAAGAGTTCATATCGACGGCGGTGTTTGGCACCTCGATGTCGGCTCATCACATCCTGGGGCTGAAGTCGGTCCCAAGGGTATGGCTGTTCGCCATTTAAAGTGGTACGCGAGCTGGGTTTAGAACGTCGTGAGACAGTTCGGTCCCTATCTGCCGTGGGCGTTTGAGAATTGAGAGGGGTTGCTCCTAGTACGAGAGGACCGGAGTGAACGAACCGCTGGTGTTCGGGTTGTCATGCCAATGGCATTGCCCGGTAGCTACGTTCGGAACTGATAAGCGCTGAAAGCATCTAAGCGCGAAGCAGGCCTCGAGATGAGTTCTCACTAGACTTTTAAAGTCTCTGAAGGGCCGTTGAAGACTACAACGTTGATAGGCAGGATGTGGAAGTGGTGTGAGCCATTAAGCTAACCTTGTACTAATTACCCGTGAGGCTTAACCATACAACGCCAAACGCGTTTTATGACAGCGTAACAGACAGAAGTTAAGAAACTAAAGTAGACATTTACTTGATATCAGAATTCCAGATTTATTAATTTGCTCAAAAGAGCGAATTAAAACCAAATTTGCTTGGTGACAATAGCGTTTTGGACCCACCTGACCCCATGCCGAACTCAGTAGTGAAACGAAACAGCGCCGATGATAGTGTGGCATTTGCCATGTGAAAGTAGGACATCGCCAGGCTCCAAATAAGAGAAAGCCCGATTCGAAAGAGTCGGGCTTTTTTGCGTCTGGAGCTATCCACATAACGTGCCCTATTCATTCTTCAGGTAGGTTGGGTAGAGCGCGCCGAAACCCAACACGAGTTAGCGAGTTGCTAGTTAGCAAGAGTAAAGTTGAACCGTGGGGTTGTTTAGTAGAGAGTCACCCTCAGCAACAAACCCCGTAGGAGGCACTTCAGTGCCGAATAGACAAGAAACATCAGACGTCAGATAATAGATGTTAGTTGATCTACCGGGTTGCTAGGTAACTGAGTCACCCTCAGCAACAAACCTCCGTAGGAGGCACTTCAGTGCCGAATTCAGATCAGAACAAGAATATTCATGGCTAAAGCCATTCCTACAAGTACACTTTGCCTAGAACCTAGAACCTAGAACCTAGAACCTAGAACCTAGAACCTCCGGCAAAGGGAAATGCAGCACCAAACACCCACACCGCGCGACTGAAAGCTGATAGCTCTGTATTAGGTTTCGTCGCGCTCTACCCAACCTACGCCAGACTTTCAAACTTTACTCTTTCAACTTTCCCCTCGCTAACTTTACTCTTGCTAACTCACCACTCCCGTTTATAACACTTATTCCCCTTGTCTTTGCTCAGCTTTGGCAAGTTGAATGTATTTTGTTTCGACTAGTTGTGACAGGGGAACAAGCTCGTAGCCTTGTTGTTGTAGTTTTGGGAGTACTTGCTGGAGAAATGCAACAGTTTCTGGGTAAGGGTGGGCAATGGCGATTGCATAGTTGAAGTGCTCAGCTTTGGTTTTTAGTTCTTCAAGTTGATGTTGTAGTTGGCTTTGGGTGACATTGTTATCAAGAAATACATGACGAGATACGTTTGCGACACCATACAGGTTAGCAACATTTTGTGCTTCACTTTGACTCGTTGTACGGCTATCTAAGAAGTACAAACCGCGTTTCTTTAATATTTCCATCGTCCATTTCATTGGCTCGGTAAGCTGTGTGAGCTCAGATCCCATGTGGTTATTGACCCCTTTTACTTGTGGTAGAGAGGCTAACGCATGACCAAGAGTCGTTTGTAACTCTGACTTAGTCATAGTATCGGTGAGCGCACCCGGACCAAGTGCTTTACTTTTATCAAGCGCTTGCATTGGTACATGTAAAAGCAATTCTTTGTGGGTTTTACTGGCGCGTTCAGCAAATATTTGTGAATAGGGTGTATGGGGCAAGATTGAGAAGGTCACTTGCCCTGGTAAATTTAATATTTCAAGATCGCGCTGATGATTGCCTATATCATCGATTACTATAGCTATTTGCTTTGCTTGGCAAAATAGCGGTAGGCAACATACGGCGAGTAATAAGCCTGTTTTTAAGTTCACTTTTTGTAATTATTATATCCGTTGTGAGCATTTACTTACTGCATAATAACGAGTTGCTTTGCTGTAAGTTGCTTTTTGTCTTGTCTATCTAGAAGTGAGCTAAAAAGCGCCAATTCTTGAATGTTTTTTATTATAACGCCTTGGTCAATTTCTGAAAGCATTGTTTGATTAATACTCACATCTGGGGTGATCCCTTTCCCATCAATAGATTGACCCGCGGGTGTGTAATAACGTGCTGTGGTCAGTTTTAATGCGGTATTACCGTTACCTAATGGTATCAATGATTGCACTGAGCCTTTACCAAATGAGGTTTCGCCAATTAACACCGCCCGTTGATTATCTCTCAGTGCTGCTGCAAGTATTTCAGCCGCAGAGGCTGAGTTTTCGTTAATCAGAACAGCAATAGGCGCGCCACTGAGTATGTCGCCCTTGTGAGCTTGGTACTTCTGATTAGCTTCATTAAAGCGACCTTTGGTTGATACTATGGTGCCGTTATCCAAAAACAGATCGGCGACTTCAACGGCCCCTTGCAATGTACCGCCGGGGTTATCGCGTAAATCAATAATTAAACCTGAAAGTGGGAAGCTATTGGTGATTTGCATTTTCGCAATTTCGCGAGCAACATCATGCAATGTGTGATTGTTAAATGCGTTGATACTGATAAGCGCAACGCCTGTATCTGCTAAATGGCCACGCACGCTTTCTAGGTTAATTTGCTGACGCTTAATAGAGAAGTTTAACTCGGTTTCTTTCTCTCTTTTAACAGCAACATCAACAGCGCTTTGACCGCTTTGACGAATTAACTTGGCCACTTCTTCGATGCTTTTGTCCAAAATAGGCTGTTGATTGATCGCTATGACTTCATCATTCACTTGAAGGCCCGCAAGCGCTGCCGGTGAATTATTTATAGTATTCACAATATATACACGACCCTCTTCGACTTTTACCTCTATACCGAGCCCGGTGTATCTGCCATTTGTGCTACTGAAAATTGCATCAAGTTCTGTTTCATCCAGATACTTTGAGTATGGGTCAAGGCGTGAAAATAACGCTTCAACTTGTAAGTTATCTGGCTGAGTTACAAATGAGTTTTGCAGCTTAAGATCATCAACATAGTAGGTGTGAATATTAAACAGGATTTCGTTTAATTGCTGATGCTGTAGTGACTTTAACGAGGGTTTTGCAATAGCTTGAAACGATTGCAGCATCAGCCATAGCAAGCCGACAAGTAATATAAAAGACAGCTGAGTGACATACTTAGCTGGGGATAAATGCGCTTTGTAAGAGTAAGTTGTGTTTAGCATCAGCTGCTCCTCATTGGGTGCAGCTATTTAATCAATTAAATGCGTCTGCACCATTTTACAGGATTTACTGCGCGTCCTTTGTGGCGTATTTCAAAGTATAGACCAGGATCGGGTTGTCCGCCGCTTTGACCGACTAAAGCTATCGTTTCGCCTTCTCTAACAAGGTCGCCAACATCGCGAAGCAGCGTTTGAGCGTGGCCATACAAGCTCATGAAGCCATCGCCATGATCAATAGCGATAACCCAACCAAAGCCATTTAGCCAGTCAGCGTAAACTACTTGGCCGTTCTGGACACTTTTAACATTACTGCCTTCTTTTGCACTGATCAGCACGCCTTTCCAATCTAGGTTGCCGTGTTTACGTTGCCCAAAACGATGGCGCAAATCACCTTTGGTTGGCCAGTCGAGTTTACCTTTGCTACTTTGTAAACCGAGTAACTCAACTTTTTCGTTTCGCTCTTGTTCAAGCTCTTCGATGGCGGTAATTAGGGTTTGCTCATTTTCTTTTAAGTAATCAATTGAGCTCTTCGTTTCTTTTAACGCTGACTGGAGTTTATTAAGGTTAGTTTTACGTTCTTGTTGTGCATTGACTAAAGCTTGCTGACGTCTATTTTGTTCGTCGTATAGGGCTAGTAGGCGTTGTTTGGTTTTCTCAAGTTCAGCTTGATTATCCGCAATTTCTTGCTGTAGTGCTTTGAGCTCTTCGATTTGTTCGATTCGCGCTTTATTGAGGTAATTGTAATAACTTAGTGTGCGCTCAATTTTGGCCGTGTCTTGCTGGCTAAGCAGCATCTTTGAGTAGTCGTGGCTACCCGCCATGTAGGCACTTTTTAGTTGTGCAGCTAATAAGGTTTGGCGCTGTGCTTGCTGGGCTTTAAGTTGTTCAGCTTTAGCTTGTTGTTCGCGTTGTTGTTGTTCGTTTTCTTTAACTGACTGTGCTGCCAAATTTAATGCTTTGGCATTTTTAGCTATGTCGAGTTCATGAGCGCGAAGATCTTTGCGCATCTGGGCAATAGACTTGCGCTGACCTTTAAGCTCAGCCTCTGTTTTTTGTAAAGCTGATTGAATGTCTGATAAGTCTTTTTTGGTTTGATCTTCATTAGCAACAACCGAAGTTGTTACTAATGAAGTCAGTATTAAACCAGTTTTAAGGAAGTGGTTAATACATTTACTCATAGCTTATTTCAGCGTCATGATTGGTTTACCAGTCATTTCACTTGGCTGCTCTAAGCCGAGTAGGTGAAGCATTGTTGGTGCTACATCACTTAATGTTTTACCGTCATGTGGTGTTGCATCACGGCCAACATAAATAAATGGCACTGGCTCACTTGTGTGTGCGGTATGTGCTTGCCCTGTAGCCGGGTTAGCCATTTGTTCGGCATTACCATGATCGGCTGTGATCAGCGCTTCACCGCCATGTTCTTCAAGTGCAGCAATCACTCGACCAATACAGTGATCGACTGCCTCACATGCTTTCACTGCAGCTTCGAATACCCCTGAGTGACCTACCATGTCTCCGTTAGGGTAGTTACAGATGATGGCATCGTATTTACCGCTAGCGATTGCTTCAACAAGTTTATCGGTTAGCATTTCTGAGTTCATTTCTGGTTGCAGATCATATGTTGCAACTTGAGGTGAAGGGATAAGTTCGCGTGTTTCACCAACAAATTCATCTTCACGGCCACCACTAAAGAAAAAGGTCACGTGTGCGTATTTTTCTGTTTCAGAAATACGTAGCTGTGTTTTACCTTGTTTCTCTAACCATTCGCCTAATACATTTGTTAAAGGCTCTGGTGCAAACGCAATCGGTGCTTTGATGTCTGCTGCATACTCAGTCATCATTACAAATGCGCTTAACTGTGGTGATTTTTTCTTATCAAAACCACTGAAGTCAGCATCAACAAAGGCACGAGTCATTTCACGTGCTCGGTCTGCTCTAAAGTTAGCAAAGATAACAGTGTCGCCGTCATTGATCTCGGCTGCTGTTTGGCCTTCAGGTATTACTGTTGTTGCAGCAACAAATTCATCATTCTCGTCACGTGCATAAGCAGCTTCTAGTGCGGTTACACCATCTGTGTAGCTATATTCAGCAATGCCACTTACCATAACGTCATAAGCAAGCTCGACACGATTCCAACGATTATCGCGGTCCATTGCATAATAACGACCAACAAGCGTTGCTAAACGGCCACAGCCAAGTTCAGCAAATACAGCTTCGATACGCTCAATTGAGGCTTTTGCACTGCGTGGTGGCGTGTCTCGACCGTCTAAGAAACCATGGAAGTAAACTTCTTTTGCACCGCGCTTAGCAGCTAGTTCGATCGTCGCAACAATATGGTCTTCGTGACTATGAACGCCACCTGGGCTTAAAAGGCCCATGATATGCACGGCTTTGCCTGCATTTACTGCTTTGTCGATATTATCAACTAGTGCTGGATTGCTATCGAATTCACCATCATCAATGGCTTTAGTGATGCGAGTAAAATCTTGATAAACAATACGGCCAGCACCTAAATTTACGTGGCCTACTTCAGAGTTACCCATTTGTCCTGCAGGTAAACCAACATCAAGTCCCGAACCTGAAATTAATGTATGTGGGCGGGTTGCCCAAAGGTTGTCGAGTACTGGGGTATTAGCAGCAAGAATGGCGTTACTTTCTGTGTCTTCACGGTATCCCCAACCGTCTAAGATCATTAATACCAATGGTTTTTTATGCTCTGTCATTATAGCTCCTGAAGATTGGCACTTATATATCACTAGCATACCGTGTTTTATGGTTTTGATCAGCTATCAATATGTCATATTAAAATATTTCACGCCCTAGCATTTTCAATTCAAGCACGTATACTTGCGTGGCAAATTTTAATTAACCCATGGCTATGCGCTGTGGTACCTAAATTTCTTAGTGGAAAACGCATGGATCAATATATTGAATTTATCTCAAATCATCCGGTTTTGAGCATTATCTGGTTAGCATTAGTCGCTATGCTGATCAGCAGTTGGTTTAAAAGTAAATTTTCGGCTATCCGTCAAATTAACCCACAGCAACTTACCTTGCTAATTAACCGTGACGATGGTCAAGTGATTGATATACGTGCACAAAAAGAGTTTAACTCTGGCCGTATTGCAGGCGCAACTCACTTAAATCCAGAAAAAGCAAAGCAATCTGACTTTTCAAGCCTTGAAAAGTTTAAGACTAAACCCATTATACTAGTATGTACCACGGGCATGACTGCCTCAGGTATCGCAACTGCAATGCATAAAGCAGGTTTTGAGCGTGTTTATGTGTTAGCGGGCGGTATGGGCGCTTGGCAATCAGCTAGCTTACCAACAACGACCGGTCGTTAATAAAGCTCACTGCCCGATAGAGGAATTATTATGAGTAATGTTGTTCTTTACACAAAAGCATATTGTCCATTTTGCCAACGTGCTTTGGCGTTGTTAGACAGTAAAGGTGTAGACTACACGAATATCGATATTGGTGTTCACCCTGAGCGTCGTGATGAAATGATCGACAAAGCAAATGGTGGTTACACAGTTCCGCAAATTTTCATTAATGATGAACATATCGGCGGTTGTGACGACATGATGGCAATTGAAGCGCAAGGCCTTTTAGACGCAAAGCTTAACGCTTAATAAATTTTAAATATAAAAACGAATACAAGTTAGGAATTACAATGAACGAAGAAAATCAAAACGCAGCAGCAGAACAACAAGCCGGCGCTCAATTCTCAATCCAACGCATCTACACTAAAGATGTTTCTTTTGAGACGCCTAACTCACCTGCTATTTTCCAAAAAGAGTGGACTCCTGAAGTTAAGCTTGACTTAGATACTCGTTCTAACAAATTAGAAGAAGGTGTGTTTGAAGTTGTTCTTGCGTTAACAGTAACGGCTTCAATCGGTGAAGAAACTGCATTCCTATGTGAAATCCAACAAGCGGGTATTTTCACAATTGGTGAAGTTGAAGAAGTACAACTAGCACACATGTTAGGTGCTTTCTGCCCGAACGTACTTTTCCCTTACGCTCGTGAAGCAGTATCAAACCTAGTTAACCGTGGTACTTTCCCACAATTAAACTTAGCGCCAGTTAACTTTGACGCACTATTTGCTCAATACATGCAACAACGTGCAGCTCAAGATCAACAGGCAACTGCAGACGCATAAGCTATGAGTACAGCACAATCAGCTGTTACAGTATTAGGGGCGGGGTCTTATGGCACCGCCCTTGCTATTTGCTTTGCCAGAAATGGCCACCCAGTTACTTTGTGGGGCCGCAATAGCGATGACGTTGCCACGCTTGCAGCTGAGCGAAAGAATCAACGTTATGTTCCTGATGTTAGCTTTCCTGACACGCTTCAACTAGAAGCTGATTTAGAAACGGCAGTTAAAGCAAGCAAGATCATTCTTGTTGTTGTGCCAAGTCATGCCTTTGCTGGCACACTTGAAAAAATTAAACCTTGGTTGTTAGAAGGTGCTGAGGTTGCATGGGCTACCAAAGGTTTAGAACCTAATACTGGCCGTTTACTGCAAGAAGTAGCAGTGCAAGAGTTAGGGGATGATATTCCACTGGCTGTGCTTTCTGGGCCTACTTTTGCAAAAGAAATGGCAATGGGTTTACCAACTGCAATTTCGGTATCGTCGACTTCTAAAGATTTCGCTAAGCAATTGGCTGACCTTTTACACTGTGGTCGTTCATTTAGGGTGTATAACAATGATGATTTCATTGGTATACAGCTTGGTGGTGCAGTTAAAAATGTTATTGCGATTGGCGCAGGCATTTCTGACGGCTTTGGTTTTGGTGCCAACGCTCGTACAGCGTTGATCACACGCGGTTTAGCTGAGCTGTGTCGTTTAGGTTGTGCATTGGGTGCTCGTTCAGATACCTTCATGGGTATGGCTGGCCTCGGTGACTTGATCTTAACCTGTACAGATAACCAATCTCGTAATCGTCGTTTTGGCCTTGCTCTTGGTAAAGGTGAAGGCGTAGAAGCAGCGATTGAATCTATTGGTCAGGTTGTCGAAGGCTATAGAAATACTAAAGAAGTGTATTTACTTGCTGAGCGTACTGGTATTGAAATGCCAATAACGGAGCAAATTTACAAAGTGCTTTATGAAAATAAAGATGTAAAAGAAGCTGCGATGGCACTACTTGGTCGTGAGCAAAAATCTGAATAATTTAGATTGTGCACTGTTAAATAAAAAACGCGATTTATTAATCGCGTTTTTTATTTAATGTACAGTTGTAACCACTAGCTAGACTGCTGCTTTTCTAGCGTATCATTAATAAATTCGCTGACTTGCTCAGCTTTTAGTGGTTTACAGTAATAATACCCTTGTTGAAAATGACAGCCCATAATATGCAGCATGTAGGCTTGCTCTTCAGTTTCTACTCCTTCAGCTACCACATTAATATCCAAATATTTAGCTAGCCGTACTATGGTGGCGGTGATGTTGCGATCTTGGTCGTTTTTATCGATATCTTTTACGAAGGACTTGTCAATTTTTAGCGTATCGATCGGAAAACGCTTTAAGTAACTGAGTGATGAATGACCCGTACCAAAGTCATCCAGCGCGATGTGCACACCAATTGATTTAATACGATTCATTTGCTGCTCTGCAAATTCAGGGTTATCCATCATGGCGCTTTCTGTGATCTCAAGCTCTAAGCAATGCGCCGGCACGTCAAATTTTGCTAAGTTGTCGATGAGTGTTTCAATAAGACTACTTTGCTGAAAGTGTAAGGCTGAAATATTAATTGCGACATTACCAAACGAAATACTTTGTTTGCGCCACTGTGCCAATTGATTAAGCAGCTGCTCCATTAGTAACTGGGTAAGCGGAATAATGGCACCATTTTGTTCGGCTAGCGGAATGAACTCATCGGGGTTAATCACACTGCCATCTTCTTGAGGCCAGCGAACTAAGGCTTCAAAGCCGTATAACTGATTATGCTGGGCATCAAACTTAGGCTGAAAATAAAGCTCAAACTCATTGTTGGTAATAGCTCTGAATAAAGCGCTTTCTTTGGTTAATTCGGTTGGGTCGAGTGTATGACGGTCTTTATCAAAAAATTGATATGTATTACGACCCATTTTTTTTGCATGATTCAAAGCACTATTTGCAGCGCGCATTAAGTATTCACAGTTGTAGGCATTGTCTGGATAGATAGCAAGGCCGCAGCAAGCTGATAGTGAGGTCTCAAAGCCATCTAACATAAATGGGGTTTTAAACTGCTGAAGCACGATGTCTGCGGTTTTTTTTGCAAAGAATACGGTTTTGCCTGAGTAAAGATAGGGCGGCACGAGTACTGCGAACTCATCTGCACCGAGTCTTGCAATAGTAAAGCCTGAATTTAGTGAGTCAGTTAAACGACAGGCCACTTCTTTTAGCAATACATCGCCAACTGTGTGACCGAGCGAGTCGTTAATCTTTTTGAAATTGTCTATGTCGATAAAGATGATCAACAGGCTTGGGTAAGTGTCGTTACAAGCATTGATTGCTTTTTCAAGGGACTCTATATAAATTGCGCGGTTTGATAAGCCAGTGACACTGTCTTTGGTAGTGAGCTTGAGCATAGTTCGCTCGTTATTCTTACGAGCTGTGACATCAGAAAACATGCCAACGTAACGTACAGAGCTTTTTGCAAAGCGTGGTGTGGTCACTTTTGTTATACATAAATCAATGGCATAGGGTTGCCCATCTTTGCGTAAATTCCAAATTTCGCCAGACCAATAACCGTCATTTCTTAGTTCTTGTTGAATGATTTCTTCGAGTTGTGTATCACGGCCGGCTTGCGTTAATGCTTTGAATTTTTTACCAAGTACATCGGCTTTTTTATAACCCGATATTTCACTAAATGCGTTATTAATTTCTATGATCCGAAACTGTTCATCGGTGACCCAAATACCATCTTTAGACTGGGAAAGTAGGGCATCCATTAGCGTCATCTTTTGATTTCTTTGGTAATAGATAACCGCACCGATGAGGATGACAATCGCTAAAAGGATCACTAGTAACAGGGGCGTTGTATTGGGGGCTTGCGAGATAGAGGGATTAGACACAGCAGCAGAAGCAGCACTAGAAAAGTGCTGCATCAGCAAAATGATACTGCATACCCGGGCGAAAAAGCGCATTAAAATCCATCTTTAGGAACAAACTCACCTATTTAGGTTAGTCCATAAAAAATGGTCGTGCTAAACAATTAGTAAATATTTATTACAAGCGCTTTTTCAATGAGTTATTGGCCGTTCACAAACCCCAGCTGACGCCAAGATTCATAAACAAATACAGCAACTGAGTTAGATAAGTTCATACTACGGCTGTCTTTTTGCATTGGAATGCGTACACGTTGTTCTTTCGGCAACGATTGAATGAGTTCATCAGGTAAGCCACGTGTTTCAGGGCCAAACACTAAACAGTCGCCGGGTTGGTATTGTGCTTGATGATGAAATTGACTGCCCTTGGTAGTGCAAGCATAGACTTTTTTCGGTTGGCATTTTTCAAGATATGCTTCAAACGAGGCATGGCGCTGTACATGGCTAAACTCATGATAATCAAGACCTGCACGTTTTACGCGTTTATCATCCCACTCAAACCCAAGTGGTTCAATTAGGTGTAACGCATAACCTGTGTTTGCGCATAAGCGAATGATATTACCCGTGTTTGGTGGAATTTCTGGTTGGTACAACACAATATCAAGCATGTGAATCTCATTTAAAAGGATTTTATCTGCTGCTGAGTATACACGAACTAGAATTAAAAGATGATATACTCAACACAGTTACTCACTAAAGGTAAGTCGTTGTGCAGCATCGTAGTTATGAGTTTTGGGTTAAAACAGCCAGCCTAGTCACCATTGTTATGGTGAGTTTAATGATTGCGGCAAAAAGCTGGGCATGGCTTGCATCTGGCTCGGCGTCAATGCTGGGTTCATTGACCGATTCGTTAATGGATATCACTGCATCACTGATGAGTTTTTTAGTGCTTGGCTATGCACTGCGTCCTGCTGATGACGATCATCGCTTTGGTCACGGTAAAGCCGAAGCGTTAGCTGGGCTTGCACAAGCTGCTTTTATAGCAGGCTCTGGTTGTTTTTTAGCGTTTCATGGCATTGAGCGCTTATTTAATCCGGTGACCTTAAAGCATTCTGACCTTGGTATCTGGGTCAGTATCTTTGCTATTGTTTGTACGCTCGTGGTGGTATTTGTGCAAACAAAGGTGATAAATCACACCGAATCAATCGCCATTAAAGCAGACTCGATTCACTACAAAGGCGATTTAATCTTAAACTTGGCGGTATTGCTGGCAATTGTGTTAGCTAAGTACGGTGTTGCTTATGCCGATCCATTGTTTGCTATTGGTGTGGCCGTTTACTTACTTTATAACAGCTGGGATATTGCTCGCGAAAGTGCTGATCACTTAATGGATAAAGAGCTTCCTGATGAAGAGAAACAACAAATACTGGCCATTGTGAATAGTCATCAAGACGTATTTGGCGCCCATGATATTCGTACCCGTCAAGGTGGTAAAATTAAGTTTATTCAGATGCATTTAGAGCTGGAAGACTCATTATCATTGATAAGAGCCCATCAAGTTGCTGATGAAGTAGAGGCGTTAATTCAAACGCATTTTGATTGCGAAATGGATATTTTGATGCACCTTGACCCGCTTTCAGTGGTTAACAAAACACGTCAAAGTTCTGCACAAAATTGATAAAAATCACTGAGCACGGCTTGTCTAATCTCGTCGCGTTCGCACAATAACTCGTGGCGAGCGCCCGCATAGGTTTTCAGTTGTGCTTTTTGCCTATAACTAAGTGCAAATTGCGCGCCGTTATCGACCACGGTATCTTGCTCGGCGCTGGCAATAAATAAAGGAATATTGACTTTTTTATCGACTAAAGAAGCAATAAAATCAAATGATGCATTGAGCCAGCCATAGGTTACGCCACCTAGTTGTAAATCACCTTCTGCTGCATAAAGCTCTCTGAACAGCTTATATCGAATTTCACTACTGGTTAGCTCATTCGCTGCAAAGTCGACTGGTAAATAATCGCTTTGGCCAAATGCGTAACTGCGGCCAAGACCAAGTAAGGATGCAATTTTAGCAGCCAGTTTTGCTACAGGCTTTGGCGTGCCCTTGGTATAGATATCAAACATCGGCGCTGATAAAAAAGCCCCTGCAAATTGATGCTGATAACGCGATAGGTAATCATAGGCAATGGCACTGCCCATTGAGTGGCCAAGCAAAACCTGCTTTCCTTGCCAGTGTTGCTGCACCACTTTTTCTATAAATACAGCAAAGTCATCAGCGTAGTCAGTAAAGCGGTTTACATAACCCTTATGAGCGTTTTTTAAATGACGATAAGAGCGACCTTGACCTTGGTGATCGATGCTAAAAATCGCAAAGCCATTTTGATATAGCTCCCATAACAACTCTTTGTACTTAATTAAAGACTCTATTCGGCCAGTACTGATAATGATAGCCGTTTTTGCTTGCTGAGGAATCGCATAGCCGTAATAAAGCTTGCCATGAGCGGTGCTTAGAAAGTCTTGTTGTAATTGCTCTGAAAAAAACTGATTAATATTAGGTAGGTTACTGACAAGACTTGCTTCGCTACTGTAAAACATTTACTTACTCTTAAAAGGTAGACGGATGTTGACGCACAGTCCGCCATGTTCTTGGTTTTCAAGTGTTAGTGTACCATCATGTGCTGAGATAGCATTCTTTGCAATAGCAAGGCCTAAGCCCGTGCCGCCTGTGCTTCTATCACGAGCATGTTCCTGACGGAAGAAAGGTTCACACAACCTTGTTAGGTTCGCTTCATCAACCCCTTTACCGTCATCACAAATGGTGATGTAGATAGCATCTGATTCAACTAAGCCTATTGAGATTGAATGTTCTGCGTATTTAATGGCATTACGTAGTACATTCTCAAGCGCGCTGGCTATTAAGGTTTCATCGCATTTTAAATCGGCTGTTAGTGTGCCTTTAACAATAAGCTCTTTATTACTTTGCTTGGCCTCAAATTGAGCATCGTTGAGTACATGATCAACAATCACTTGTAGGGACTGTGTACTCAACGCCAGAGTCTGACTTTTGGCTTCTAAACGTGAAACTTGAAGTACATCGGCAATCATTTTATCGAGCTGATTGGCCTCTTTTTCAATGCGCTCTAAATAAGCGTGTTGAGCATCATCGGCTTGCATTTGTGCAAGGCCTGTGGCCATTTTTAAGCGCGTTAATGGTGAGCGTAGTTCATGAGAAATATCTGCTAATAGTCGTTTTTGGGCGCTAATAAGCTGCTCAAGTTGCACTGCCATGGTATTAAAGTCACGGCCAAGTATACCTAACTCATCTTGACGAGTAGGAGACACATCGGCACGGGCTGTTAAGTCACCATGAGCTAGCTTTTTTGCGGTTTCTTTTAAACTATTAATGGGCGCAATTAAGTTACGGCTAAAGAAGAAACTCAGCATCAATGAGGCGATTAAAGCTATCAGTAGCTTTAGCCAAAATGGCATTAGCCATAAGCTGACAAAAAATGGTTTTTTACGTTTTTCATCAATCTCATAAAGATAAAACTTACCTTCAGGCACATTCAAAACTACCGGTCCATAAGCTTGGTATTCATCAGTAAAAATAATTTGCGGGCGCATATATTTGGTAAAGTTCAGCAAGCTTAAATCAATGTCTTTGGATACAGGTTCGCTAAGCATTTCAACACCATGCACCTCACCATTTAAGTACAGCAATTTATGCTTTGATAAGCGTGGATGAGATAAAACTTCTTGAGTCGGTTTACCGTGTTTAGCAACAATGCGTTCAATGCTTTTCGCGGTGTACTCAAGATTTTTCAGCATAGGCCCACGCAGGTCGTCATTGCCGACATTGCTCGTTAACTGGCTTAAAAACACCAGTATTGTGATAGTCGCTATAACGGTAACCCAAAACCAGGCAAATATTTTTAAAAACAAATAATGGCGAGGATGCTTTAGCCAGCTTGGAGTTTGCATATTATTCGCCTTGTATTAATACATAACCACTGCCACGCATGGTTTTGATCCGTTCATTACTAACGTGTTCTGCAATCTTTTTACGGATGTTGCTGACATGCATATCGATTGAACGGTCAAAAGGGGCAAGGCGTCTACCAAGGACTTGCTCACTTATTTGTTCTTTGCTGATCACTTCACCGGCATGTTGTACTAGCATGGCAAGGATCTCATACTCAGTGCCGGTTAGACTAAGTACATTGTCTTTAACAGAAGCTTCTCGCGTTGCAAAATTAACATTGATGCTGTTTACACTCAATGAGCTGGCCTGTTGGCTCGATAAGCTATTGATATGTTCGATGCGACGGGTAATTGCTTTAACGCGAGCTAGCAGTTCTCTGTGGTTAAATGGCTTAGGAATATAATCATCTGCGCCTAGCTCTAAACCAAAGATACGATCAAAGTCTTCGCCTTTCGCGGTTAGCATGATCACTGGAGTAAGCTTATGTTGTCTTAACTGCTTTAGCACCTCAAAGCCATCCATAGAGGGTAGCATCACATCAAGCAATATGAGTTCGTAGTTATGCTTTATAGCTTGTTTTAGGCCTTCAGCGCCATCATGAACACACTCTACTGTAAAACCTTGTGCTGATAAGTACTCGCTGAGTAATTCGCACAATCCTGTATCGTCGTCGATCATTAATAATTTCATTCTGACACCTAGCTATTTATTTCTTTAAGGTTATTTTACTCAGTAAATTGTGTAAAAGTGAATCTTTACACAACCTTTACACTGGTTTGCGTTCCTTTGCATTGAGTTAGTTATAGTTAACCCATCAGTCGGAAACGACAACAGAGCACAACCCAACAAAAGGTAATGATTATGACTATTTCAAATAAGCTTTCTAAATTCGTACTTGTTTGTGGTTTAGCAGCAGCCAGTGTCGGTGCTACTTCAGCAATAGCGAAAGGTGACTTTAACCGAGGAATGAACCCACAGGCTCGTTTTTTACTTTCTGAGCGCGGTATTGATAAATTACAACTTACAGAAGATCAGCAAACGCAACTTAAAGCGATTTTTGCCGAGCAGAAAACACAATTTGCAGCACTGCGTGGTGATAAAGATGCAATGAAAGCCGCTCGTGCCGCACACAAAGAGAAAATGGATACGTTGTTAGCAACAAAAGCATTTGACGAAAATGCAGCATTAGAGCTGATTAAAGCGCGCCAAGAGAAAGGCCAGCAGTTTGCAATGATAAAAATGAAATCTGACCATGCGATTTGGCAGGTTTTAAATGCTGAACAACGCGAAAGCTATCAAGAGATTAAAAAGCACCTTCGTAAAAAAGGTCACAAAAAGGGCCACCATGGTCCACGTGGCGAGCAAGGAGATGAAAGCTCAGAAGGTTAAAAGCGAATTGGTATTACTATTAAAAAATGCGGCAAATGCCGCATTTTTATTGTTCCGCTTTATTCTTTGAAGAATGAATCATCGTTTTTCGCCAGCATCGCTTCGATATCCTCAATCATATCTTGGCTCAGATCATTAGCATTGCTAATTGAGCTAGAAATTTTATTGTTTTCAAACGACCACTCGCCTAAATCTATCAGCTGGCAGCGTTTTGAGCAAAATGGACGATGCGGACTTTGCTCTGACCATTCAACTTTGGCTTTGCATGTTGGGCAGTTTACAACTGTTGGCATGGAATAACTCTCAAATAAGCACTTTTGTCAGATCTTACTGAACAGTCGGCTGATAATCCAGTCACGAATTTTTATTAGAAACTCGTAACTCGGTTTATTTCTGCCAGTGAAGTAACACCATCGGCGGCTTTCTTCAGGCCAGATAAACGTAGGTTATTAAAACCTGAACACAGAGATACTTCAGCGATTTCGAGTGAGTTACCACCACGCATGATAATTTGTGCTATTTCAGGGGTAATCTGCATGACTTCGTAAATACCCACTCGACCTTTATAGCCTTCAGTACAGCTATCACAACCTTTTGGTGCAAACAGTTGTATCTCGCTAAGCTTGTCTTTATCAAAGCCTTGGCGAATAAGTTCTTCATCAGGTAGTTTTTCTGGCGTTTTACACTTAGGACAAAGTCGTCTTGCAAGACGCCGCGCAATAATAAGACTGATTGAACTTGCTACGTTGTAAGCAGGAACACCCATATTTAAAAGACGGGTAAGAGTTTCTGGCGCTGAGTTGGTATGCAGGGTTGATAAAACTAAGTGACCCGTTTGCGCCGCTTTAATTGCTATTTCAGCGGTTTCAAGGTCACGGATCTCACCCACCATAACCACATCAGGATCTTGTCGTAAGAAAGCCTTTAATGCATTGGCAAAGGTCATATCTGCCTTTGGATTAATTTGTACTTGGTTAATCCCTTCAAGGTTGATCTCTACTGGATCCTCGGCAGTACTGATATTACGCTCTGGCTGGTTAAGAATATTTAAACCCGTATAAAGTGATACCGTTTTACCAGAGCCCGTTGGACCGGTTACTAAGATCATGCCTTGCGGTTGATCAAGTGCATCCATGTAAAGCTTTTTCTGCTCTGGCTCATAGCCAAGTACATCGATACCAAGCATAGCACTTGATGAGTCGAGAATACGCATTACGATTTTCTCGCCCCAAAGGGTAGGCAAGGTACTTACACGGAAGTCGATACTTTTACGTTCAGTGATTTTAAGCTTAATACGGCCGTCTTGAGGTTTTCGCTTTTCTGCTATATCAAGTCGTGACATAACCTTGATTCGCGCTGATAAGCGGCTCGCTAAGCTATTTGGCGGACTTGCCATTTCATGCAAAATACCATCGATACGAAAACGTACGCGGTAACGATGTTCATAAGGCTCAAAGTGTAGATCTGATGCACCTTTTTTTATCGCATCCATTAAAATTTTATTGATGTAGACAATAATAGGGGCATCGTCTTTGTCTTCATCTTTGCTGGCTAAGTCACGAGGTGCTTCTGTTTCAAGCTCACCAAGTTCTTTAAACTCATCTTCACTTAAATGTAAGCCACCTGCGGCATCAAGTAATTGCTCGATTTTGTTTTCAAGTTGCGTGTAATCAACAACGACCACTTCACATGAAAGGCCCGTACTAAATTCAAAGTTTTCAAAGGCACCGTAGTCGGTTGGATCTGAGGCGGCAATGTAAAGCTTACGGCCTTTTTTAACGAGAGGTAGAATGTGGTGCTCACGAATGAGTTTGTCTTTAACAAGTTCTTCGCTAATGTTCGCAACGTCAAAGTCTTTGATGTCAAAATAAGGCACACGAAAAAGATCTGTACATTGCTCTGCGAGCTCATGTCCAGCCATTCCACATGTTTTAGAAATAAGCTCTGCAGTAGAGTTATATTCGCGCTGCTTTGATTTTACGGTCTCTGCATCAATGCGACCGAGTGTAATAAATTTTCGAAGTAGCGGTGAGTTTATATTCATTGCGCACCTAGATTGATCCTTTATTGCCACAATCTAACAGAAAAAGTAAGGCTATTACATCAGTCTTGTCTGATTTTAGGAAAATTGCAAAATAAATTCATCTAAAACTCAGTTGTTTAGAATGTGGGTTGGTACTTTTGTATTGGTTTTTGTGGGTTCTAATTCATGAGAATCTATAAATAAAATCAATACCCTAGTGAGAGTGCATTAGGTACTTTTTGTGCAGCTTTTGCACATCAGCTTTTACTTCTATAAGAGGGCGGTTGTTATCCAAAATATCACCCGCTTTTTGTTTTTTATCAGCTCTGCTCATTTGTGAGGCTATGATTTGCTTGGCTAATTCATCAGATATGTTATCTCGGGCTGTTGTTCTTGTTATTTGTACATCAACAGGAACATCAATTAGTAAGGTATGATTGCAGTATTTTTCTAAGCCGTTTTCAAAAAGTAAGGGAGCAACTAATATGACATAGTGGCTGGTGGCCTGATTTAACTGGCTCAACATTGTTTCTCGAATAAGTGGATGCAATAAACTATTTAGCCATTGCTTTTGTGATTCATCAGCAAAGATAATTGCTCTTAGTTTTGCGCGATCAAGCGTGCCGTTACTCGTGAGTATCTCATCACCAAAATGTTCAGTAATTTTTTTAAGGCCAAGTGAGCCAGGCTCGACGACTTCTCTGGCTACAATATCGGCATCAACCACCGGAATGCCAAACTCTTCAAACATGGCGCTTACCGCACTTTTACCTGAACCAATACCGCCAGTTAGCCCTAAAACCCAGTTTGCCATAATTAGTAACCTAAATAGTTAAAGTAATAGCTTTGAATTTGCTCACCCCAAAGTAAGGTTAGCCATCCAGCTATGGCAAGGTAGGGCCCAAATGGGATTGGCGTAGTTTTGTCTTTACCTTGAATGATGATTTGTGCAATGCCGATGATGGCACCTACGACACTTGATAACAGCACGATAGTTAAAATATCTTGCCAGCCAAGTAGTGCACCAAATACGGCTAAAAGTTTAAAGTCGCCATAACCCATGCCTTCTTTACCCGTAGCAAGCTTAAACAACCAGTAAACACTCCATAAACTCAGGTAGCCAACCGCGGCGCCGATAATCGCATCGCTCGGTGCAATGGTAATATCCATAGTGGCCGCAATCAGCGCAAGCCAAACGAGTGGCAAAGTGAGTTGGTCAGGCAGTAACATGTGATCTATATCGATAAAGGTTAAAGCGACTAACACCCAAGTAATCAATATATAAAGAAGAGCTAGCTTAGTTGGTCCAAACACGACAGCAACAATTAAACTTAAAACCGCTGTAAGCATTTCAACAATAGGGTAGCGCACAGAAATCGGTGTTTGACAATTTGAACAGCGACCTTTAAGCAATAGCCAACTTAAGACAGGGATATTTTGCCAAGCTTTAATCGGTGCTTTGCATTTAGGGCAAGTTGAATTAGGTTTTACTAAATTAAAGGGAGCTTGTTCTGTTTGCTGTTTTGAATTGAGCTCATCAGCCAATACAATACGGCACTCAGTTTGCCACTCTCTTTTCATCATCAGTGGCAAACGATAAATCACCACATTCAAAAAGCTACCAATACACAGGCTTACTAAGCCGACGGTCAAAAAATAAAACCACTGCTGACTTTGCATGGCAGTGGTTATATCAAGAAAAAAGTTTTCCATTAAAATACCTAACTTCTGGCCATTTAAAGGCCGATTTTATTTCGCTGTATTGAACGATTCTTATTATTTATTTTATGTTGCAAGCTATCAACTAGTGTTTGGAATTTAACTTACAACTTACAGCAATGTTTAAATCACCGAACCTAATTGGAATATAGGCAAGTACATAGCAACAATTAAACCACCAACAAGCACACCTAAAACAGCCATAATTAGAGGCTCAAGTAAGCTTGATAAACCATCTACGGCATCATCGACTTCTTGCTCATATATCGTTGCCACTTTAGCAAGCATACCATCAAGTGAGCCAGACTCTTCACCTATAGCCACCATTTGTACAACCATATCAGGAAAGATCTTAGCGTTTTTCATCGCCCAGTTCATTAAGTTACCTGAACTTACCTCGGCTTTTATCTCTAAAATTGCATAACGGTATACTGCATTACCTGAAGCGCCCGCGGCAGAATCAAGCGCATCAACTAAGGGCACACCAGCTGCGAAGGTGGTTGATAAAGTACGAGCATAGCGAGCAACTGCTGCTTTATTCAAAATCATACCAATGACAGGAAGTTTTAATATGGCTCTATCGTTAGCATCGCGGAATT
Organism: Pseudoalteromonas sp. Hal040; assembly: GCF_037162425.1. Lineage (NCBI taxonomy): Bacteria > Pseudomonadati > Pseudomonadota > Gammaproteobacteria > Alteromonadales > Pseudoalteromonadaceae > Pseudoalteromonas > Pseudoalteromonas sp. Hal040. The sequence goes on from NZ_JARLUU010000001.1 coordinate 451,700, forward strand.
TTTTGCTGCGAATTAATGCTTCTTTAAATGCATAACCAAATGCAACAAAAGCGATGAGTATTATCCACCAGTATTCTTGTAGAAATTCCGAAATACCAATCACCATTAAAGTGAAACTCGGTAATTCAGCACCAAAGCCACTAAAAATATCTTGAAATTGTGGTACAACAAAAATTAAAAGGATTGAAGTAACAATGACAGCTATGACAATTACTGAAATAGGGTAAAACATAGCTTTCTTTATTTTTGACTTCAATGCCTCGGCTTTTTCTTTGTATATAGCAACACGGTCAAATATTTTATCAAGCGCACCAGATTGTTCACCCGAAGCAACTAAGTCGCAGTAAAGGTCATCAAAGTAACGAGGGTGCTTTCGAAGAGCTTGAGAAAGTGGTACACCGGCTTTCACTTCATCACCAACTTCATCCATTAATTTCGCAACACTTTTGTTTTTCGCACCTGATGCTATAAGCTCGATTGATTGAATCAAAGGTACACCGGCCATGAGCATAGTTGCAATTTGACGAGTAATTAATGCGATATCTTTAGGGGTTATTTTTTGTACACTTTTAATGCCGAAAAGAGGTTTTGGTTTACGCTTTACTTTTGATGGTGTAATACCTTGTTTACGTAACTGAGCTTTAATTAGAGCAATACTACTCCCTGTTAGCTCTCCTTCCAGCTTTTTACCCCTAGCATTAACACCTACCCATTGGAATGTATCTAGGTCTTTATCTTCCTGTTTTTTAGCCATGGATAAAACCCATCTTATTGTAATGTTTTAAAATATTATTCTGAAAGTTTAGATTGTTATATTTCATAATCTATGAGCGATAGACCAAAACCTTGGCCCAATTATATAACCTGTATCAGGGTTCATTTTTTGATAGGTTTCTAAAGCCACCCATCCATAAAAATACCACACTGCGGCTATTATGATAGCAAAAAAAACTAATTTCCATCTTTTAAACTTAACTAATGCTAGAGCTTTATTTGAAGTTCGAGCCAGCAGTAGACCCCATATAATAAATAGTAACGTTTGTGAAACTGGCATTACATGTACTCCTGATAACAAAGAATATATAAGGCCAGAGATGAAGGAGTAAAGTAGTGCTTTTGACGAACTGTCTTCATTATTTACTACAAGATAAGTGACAGCATTTTTAACTGTTAAATAAATAGCTAAAGATAAAAAAATAAATGCTAAAAAGCCCCATTCGTTAATAATCTCTATAACAGAAGAGTGAGGGTGGCTCATAGGGGCTCGACCTTCTAATGAGATTTGAAATACTCCTGGTCCATTGCCTATAAAAAGTTGTTGCCAGGTGAACTCAGAAATAGTTTCTTGCCATATGAATAACCTGCCTGAAGAGCTTGTATTTAAAGAAGTTTCTCCGAAGCTGAAAAGTACATTACAGGTGTAATAACTTAAAAAACCGATTAAAAGGCAAACAAATGCAATTTGGTACTCTTTTCTTTGATGTTTATCAAAAAGTTGAGATAGCAATAAAATAATAATAAAAGTTAATAAAGCACCTCTTGCATGCCCTATAAACATTAAGAGAAAGTTTAAAGTAAGAAAAAAGCATACTACGCGTTTAACATCCTTATGTTTCAATAAGAATATTAGTAAAGGTATTATGAAAACTTGAACTTGATTAAAAAATCGAATGTTGATGAAATTTTGATAGATTACAAATGGGTTAAGCTGTACTTGGTCAGCAATGGAGAAAATTACATTCAAAAAGCAAACTAATACCAGGATGCTATGAATGATTACAATAGAGACTATAAAATAGAGAGTTCTCTTCTTACTTTCGTCATTAAATACTGCTAAAGAAAGTATAAAGAGGAAAGAAAAGTGAATTGTATAAAATAAACTGAAATTTTCTTCTTTTGATAAAATAGATGAAATAACCCCCATTATGATAAATAGGTATATTAGTTTGCTTATTATGGGAGTTGAAAGCTGTTTTTTGCGTGCGCTGAGTTTTATTAAAAAAGTTATGGAACTTAAAGACAGTAAAATTACTTGTAATATTCTTTGGTGATTATGATAATCAAAAGAATATACTGGAATAAATGGTAGAAGTGTTAAAAAGAAATAAAATACACAAAGAGTTGTTATAAAAGGAAATGTTTTCATCTTGAAAAGTTAAAGTGCCTCTGAAAAGGCACTTTAACAAAGCTAAGTATTAAGACTGTGGGCAGCTTTTTGGTGCTAAATCTTTGTTATCAGTAGACAAGCCTGTAGTCGCACAAGTCCAAGCTCCTGTAGAATTATCTCTAGTCCAAGTTACAACTGCGCTAGCTAGTTGTGATGGTGCATTTACAATAGTACAAACAATTGTTGAGTCAGATGCTGTAATTGTACAATTTTTCGTTGAAGTGTTTTTGATGCTTTTAAGATCTGAAACGCTAGAAATTGTTTCACCGTTGTTTTTCTTGATTTCAAACTCTGTCTTTGCACCAGTAATTTCAGCTAGACCAGCTGTTAATTTTGATGATGCTTGGTAGTCAGAGTATGCAGGAAGAGCTACTGCAGCAAGAATACCTATGATTGCAACTACAATCATTAATTCAATTAGGGTGAAACCCTGTTGGTTTTGTTGTGTCATTTGTTCCTCTCCTAAAGGATATGATGATTTAGTAAGTTTAGCTGTAACTTCAGCGTTGTAAAACCATTGCTTAATTTACAGGATAAATCTTACAGTTTTACTTAAAACAACTTTTATTAACGCTTAAATGTTAACAAAGTAGTAAAAACCTTACTGGTTAAGCGTGTATAAATTTACTTTAGCATCAATAAATGTTTTTGGAAGCTATTTTCCTGTTCAGTAAGCAGTTTTTCAGAACTTTCCTACCTTTGTTTGATGTAAAATAAGCTTAGTTACACATATTTGTACTATTTATAGACACCGCATCCTTGCAGGAACTTATTGAATTGATTGCAATCTTGTGTAGGTTCAGGACGTGCGTATACAAAATAGTCAAAAGCGCTAAAAAGATATTGATTTTTTGTTATCTGTTCAGGCTTTTGACGTATTTAATGCTTTTTTTATTTTCTTGTCAACGAATTAGGTAAAACATTAAATACGTATAAAAGAATTTTTAGCCGTTAAATCGCATTGAAAGATCGATTGATTGTAAATTTTTTGTAAGTGCGCCACTTGAAATAAAGTCAACACCGGCCTGTGAATAGGCTTTTAAAGTTTCAAGTGTCATGTTGCCTGATACTTCAAGCTTTGCTCGCTTATCTGTAAGCACAACTGCTTGTTGAATTTGCTCTACAGTAAAGTTATCGAGCATGATGATATCAGCTCCCGCAGTGATCGCTTGTTCAAGTTCATCAAGTGATTCTACTTCTACTTCAACTGGCTTGGCAGGATGGTTTACTTTAGCTTGAGCGACAGCTTTATCAATACCCCCGCAGGCAGCAATGTGGTTTTCTTTAATTAGGAATGCATCAAAAAGACCGATGCGATGATTCGCGCCGCCGCCACATTTTACAGCATATTTTTGTAACGCACGTAATCCTGGAATTGTTTTACGCGTGTCGAGCAGCTGTGTAGTCGTACCCTCAAGCTCTTTTACATAATGAGCTGTTGTTGTTGCTGTACCAGAGAGGGTTTGTACAAAGTTAAGAGCAGTGCGCTCTGCAGTTAAAATAGCACGAGCTGAGCCAGATGCTGTAAAAAGTGTGCTATTTGCAGCTACTTTGTCACCGTCATTTACGACTACGTCAACTTCAACTGAAGGATCAACTTGCTTAAATACTTCTAAAATAATGTCTTTACCACAAAATACACAGTCTTCACGAGTAATTACTTTAGCATTAGCTAGCTCATTTTCTGGAATTAGTTGCGCGGTAATATCACCGTCATTTGAGCTTTGGTAATCTAAATCTTCATCAAGGGCGAGTTTTACCAGTTGGCTAATTAAAGTGTGAGGGACTGACATGTCTAAAGCTCATTGTTTATTAATAAATTGGCGAAATTTTACTATGTTTAACCCCTTAATAGAAGACAAAGATCGGTCATAGTAAAGTATCCTTACTCTTACTTTAAGTGATTGAATCAAAGCAACTAGACCCTGAGATTTTAACCCTTTACACTATTTAACTTTATTGTCATCGTTAGTTTTTAATATGCATATAAATGAATTGGGCCAATTAAACAATGTGTTACAAAGGCCCTGTACACATTACGATGAGCGCCCTGAGGGCGAGGTGTCATTACTAGTTATTCATAATATTTCATTGCCAGCAGGGCAGTTTGCAACGCCTTATGTTGATGATTTATTTATGGGGGCAATTGATTGTACGGCGCACGAAAGCTTTACTGATTTAAAAGGCTTAAGAGTCTCTGCGCATTGCTTTATTCGTCGCACTGGTGAAGTTATTCAGTACGTGCCTTTTGAAAAACGAGCTTGGCACGCTGGTATCTCAACGTTTGAAGGCAGAGAGCGCTGCAATGATTTTAGTGTGGGCATTGAGCTTGAAGGTACCGACACCTTGGCGTATACCCAAGCCCAGTATAATGCATTACACTTAGTGACTAAGGCGTTGATGGCAAAGTACCCTGACATAAACCGTTCGCGCATTGTTGGCCATTGTGATATTGCACCGGGCAGAAAAACTGACCCTGGAGCGAGTTTTGATTGGCAATACTATTTTGATTTAGTGTTTTAGTTAAAGGATATAGGTAAAAGCATGATCTTAATTTCAATAATTATTGCTTTGGTAATTGAGCGTTTAGGGGCTCGAGCTAACTACTGGCAAATCGGTTTTTATGCCAATACCTATCTTAAGCACTCGCAAAAGCAACTCTCAGAAAAAGGCTTATTTAATTCGCCAATTGGCTTTTTGATTTGGTTAATGTTACCTGTAGTGGCTGTTGCATTAATCTATCAACTATCCGAATTTATCATCTGGCAGCTGGCTGTGAATGTTGCTGTACTACTAGTTTGTTTTGGCTGTGCTAAGCAACGTGCTTTATATAAGTCTTACTTAAATGCGTTAACCCGCAACGACCAAGAAGCAGCTACCTTATATGCATTACAAATGGGTCAAAAGAAAACAGAAGACGACCCTCAAGGTGAGACTTTTGGCCAAACTTTAGCTTGGCTAAATTTTCGCTTTTATTGTGCAGTTATTTTTTGGTTTGTGGTTTTAGGTGTGCCTGGCGCGGTGCTTTACGCATTAGTTCGTACTTTTGCTGACAAAGTAAGGGATGATCACAGTGTTGCCTATGCTAAGCGTTTTAAACTAGTACATAGCTTACTGTTTTGGCTCGATTGGTTACCAGCTCGGGTTGCAAGCTTTGGTTATTTAGTGATTGGTAACTTTAATAAAGGTACCAGTTGTTGGCTGAAGTATGTGCTCGACTTTTCAGTGAGTAACCGAAAAGTTGTTACACAAACCGCACTTGCTGCTGAGCAAATTGAGCAGCAACATTTTGGCTGTACTTATGAAGCTACTTGCATGATGAAGCTTGTAAAAAGAAACGTATTGTTCTTTTTGGTGATCATCGCAGCACTTACTTTATTTGGTGGCTTGGCGTAGGCGCGATTTTATATCGCGTTTTGATTTATAGGTGTTTACGAGTTTTGTCGCGGGGTAAACCCGCTGCTACAAAGCTGCTCAATTCAACTAACATCTAAAACCTTACCTCTAAATAGCTTTGTTCGCCAATCTGGTCTGACCATTTCTTTTTTATTGTTTTTTCCTTCAGAAAAAGCCACTTTAATCCATACTGTTTAATCTTTAGACGAATTACGTTAGGGTGTAACTAGGCGCTGAACGTAGTGAAATTGACAGAAATACGGGTTTTTGATAACGTATGCGACAAATTTGGTATGACCAATTTACCTTTTTGGTCAAAACACAAGGCTAAATACCCGATATTTATGGGGTTAGCGCATAACAATGCGGACGTTAATAAATGTCTTTAAAGATTAAAGCAGCAAAATTATCTGATGTAATTTTACAACAACTTGAGAATATGATTCTTGAGGGGTCGTTAGCGCCAGGCGAAAAGCTGCCTCCGGAACGTGAATTAGCGAAACAATTTGAAGTATCGCGACCTTCACTGCGTGAGGCGATTCAAAAGCTAGAAGCCAAGGGGTTAGTAACGCGTCGTCAAGGAGGCGGAACGTTCGTAAAAAATCAGCTTGAAGAGGGGCTCACTGATCCGCTTTTTGATTTGATTAGTAAGCATCCAGAGTCACAATTTGATTTACTCGAATTTCGTCATGCCCTTGAAGGAATTGCAGCATATTATGCAGCTATGCGTGGCACGACGAATGACTTCAAAAAAGTAAAACAAAGCTTTGACAACATTGCGCTCGTTAATGACGACATTGTGCAAAAAGCAAAAGCAATAAATGCATTTCATTTTAGTGTGGCAGAAGCGTCTCATAACGTTGTACTGCTACATTTAGTACGTGGTATGCAGGCCTTGCTAGAGCAAAATGTATTACAGAATTTAACTGTACTGTTAAAAAAACCACAGATCAGCCAGCAGCTCGCAGAACATAGACGACTGTTGATGGATGCGGTTATTGAAGGAAACCCAGAGCAAGCACGTCTTGCTAGTAATGCTCACTTAGCCTTTATCGAAGAAGCCTTACTTGAGGCTGGCAAAGAGCATTCGCGAATTGAACGTAGTTTAAGACGCACCAAACAACATTAAGCAAGTGATTAGCTAAGTTTAGTTAACTACTTAATTTTAAGATTTATTAAAATAATTAGTATTTTAAACATAAGGAAACCTCCATATGTCTGAAGTCAATAAAATTGACGTAGACGCGCTAGAAACACAAGAGTGGTTACAAGCCCTTGAGTCTGTTGTGCGTGAAGAAGGTGTTGAACGTGCTCAATTCTTACTTGAGCAAGTGTTAGAGCAAGCCCGTTTAGACGGTGTTGATATGCCTACTGGCACAACCACTAACTACGTTAATACCATTCCGGTAGATCAAGAACCTGCTTACCCAGGTGACGTAAACATTGAACGTCGAATTCGTTCAATCATCCGTTGGAATGCGATCATGATCGTATTACGTGCGTCGAAAAAAGATCTAGACTTAGGCGGCCATATGGCGTCTTACCAGTCTTCAGCGGCATTCTATGAAGTATGTTTTAACCACTTCTTCAAAGCACCAAACGATGTTGATGGCGGTGATTTAGTCTATTACCAAGGTCACATTTCTCCAGGTATCTATGCACGTGCATTTGTTGAAGGTCGTTTAACTGCTGAGCAACTTGATAACTTCCGTCAAGAAGTTGATGGTAAAGGTCTTCCTTCATACCCACACCCTAAATTAATGCCTGAATTCTGGCAGTTCCCTACGGTATCTATGGGTCTTGGTCCAATTGCCTCAATCTACCAAGCTCGTTTCTTAAAATACCTAGACGGTCGTGGCTTAAAAGACACTAAAAACCAACGCGTGTACGCTTTCTTAGGCGACGGTGAGATGGATGAGCCAGAATCACGTGGTGCAATCTCTTTCGGCGCGCGTGAGAAGCTAGATAACCTATGTTACCTAATCAACTGTAACCTACAGCGTTTAGATGGCCCAGTAATGGGTAACGGTAAGATCATTCAAGAGCTTGAAGGCCTATTCAAAGGCGCAGGCTGGAACGTGATTAAAGTTGTATGGGGTAGTGGTTGGGATATCCTACTTGCTAAAGATACAACAGGTAAATTACTGCAGTTAATGAACGAAACGATTGACGGTGATTACCAAACTTATAAAGCAAAAGATGGTGCATACGTTCGTGAACACTTCTTTGGTCGTTACCCAGAAACAGCTGCGCTTGTTGCTGATATGACTGATGAAGAGATCTTCGCACTTAAGCGTGGTGGTCATGAGCCTTCAAAACTTTTCGCTGCATTCAAAAAAGCGGAAGAAACCAAAGACCGTCCAACTGTGATCCTAGCTAAAACTGTAAAAGGTTACGGCATGGGTGAAGCGGCTGAAGGTAAAAACATCGCGCACCAAGTTAAGAAAATGGACATGACGCACGTAGCACACCTACGTTCACGTCTAGGTTTACAAGATCTTGTCTCTGATGACCAGTTAGCTGATCTACCATACTTAACGCTTGAAGAAGGTTCAGAAGAGCACAAGTACCTTCACGCTCGCCGTGAAGCACTACAAGGTTACACGCCGAAGCGTATTCCTAACTTCTCTGAAAAATTAGTATTACCAGAAGTTGACGCGTTCAAGCCGTTACTTGAAGAGCAAAAACGTGACATATCTACAACAATGGGCTTTGTTCGTGCACTTAACGTGTTACTAAAAGACAAAGGCATTGGTAAAAACATCGTGCCTATCATCGCCGATGAAGCGCGTACATTTGGTATGGAAGGTTTATTCCGTCAAATCGGTATTTATAACCCACATGGCCAAAACTATACGCCGCAAGACCGCGACATCGTTTCTTACTATAAAGAAGCAACTTCAGGTCAGGTATTACAAGAAGGTATCAATGAGTTAGGTGCAATGTCATCATGGGTTGCTGCTGCAACATCATACAGCACTAACGATTTACCAATGATCCCATTCTACATCTACTACTCAATGTTTGGCTTCCAACGTGTAGGTGATATGGCGTGGATGGCTGGTGACCAGCAAGCACGTGGTTTCTTACTAGGTGCTACGGCAGGTCGTACTACACTAAACGGTGAAGGTTTACAGCACGAAGACGGTCATAGCCACATTCTTGCTAACACAGTTCCTAACTGTATTTCTTATGACCCAACATTCGCATACGAAGTAGCGGTAATCATGCAAGACGGTATTCGTCGCATGTACGGTGAAGACCAAGAAAACGTGTTCTACTACCTAACGCTAATGAACGAAAACTACCATCAACCAGCAATGCCAGAAGGCGCTGAAGAAGGTATTCGTAAAGGTATCTACAAACTTGAAACTGTGGCTGGCGAGAAAGCGAAAGTACAGTTACTAGGTTCAGGTACTATCATGATTGAAGTGCGTAAAGCGGCACAAATCCTAAGCGAAGAGTATGGTATTGGTTCAGATGTATTCTCTGTAACGTCATTCAACGAGTTAACACGTGACGGTCAAGATGTTGAACGTTTCAACATGCTTAACCCTGAAGCAGAGCAAAAGACTGCTTACATCACAAATGCATTAACAGATGCAGTGACTGTTGCTGCAACAGACTACATGAAGAACTACGCAGAACAAGTTCGTTCATTTGTACCAAGCAGCAACTATAAAGTGTTGGGTACTGATGGTTACGGTCGTTCTGATAGCCGTGAAAACTTACGTCGTCACTTCGAAGTTAATGCGGGCTATGTTGTGGTTGCAACATTATCTGAGCTTGCTAAACGTGGTGAAGTTGAGAAGTCAGTGGTTGTTGAAGCAATCAAGAAGTTCGACATCGACACAAACAAAGTTAACCCGCTATACGCATAAGAGGTTCCAATGAGTATTGAAATTAAAGTACCAGATATCGGTGGCGATGACGTTGAAGTAACCGAAATCCTTGTTAGCGTTGGTGATAAGGTTGAGGTTGACCAATCGTTATTAACGGTTGAAGGCGACAAAGCATCAATGGAAGTACCTGCTGCACAAGCAGGTACGGTTAAAGAAATTAAAGTAGCTGAAGGTGATACGGTAACGACCGGTTCACTTATCATGATCTTCGAAGGTGAAGAACAAGCTGCTGCGCCAGCACAATCGAAAGAAGAAGCACCTGCTCCAGCAGCTGCATCTTCAGCTTCTGCTACACAGGAAGTGACTGTGCCAGATATCGGTGATGATGAAGTTGAAGTAACTGAAATCATGGTTGCGGTAGGTGACACGGTTGAAGAAGAGCAATCTTTATTAAGCGTTGAAGGCGATAAAGCATCAATGGAAGTACCTGCACCATTTGCTGGTACTGTTAAAGAGATCAAAATCGCGACTGGCGATAAAGTGAAAACTGGCTCTTTAATCTTCGTTTTTGAAACAGCATCAAGCGGCTCTGAAGCACCTGCAACAGAAGCAGCGCCAGCTGAAGCGGCTCCGGCAGCAACGGCATCTGGTACTAAAGAAGTAAACGTGCCTGATATCGGTGGTGATGAAGTTGAAGTAACCGAAGTGATGGTTGCTGTTGGCGATAAGGTTGAAGAAGATCAATCAATCTTAAACGTTGAAGGCGATAAAGCATCAATGGAAGTACCTGCACCATTTGCTGGTACTGTTAAAGAAATCAAAGTAGCAGCTGGCGATAAAGTATCAACTGGCTCACTTATCTTTGTATTTGAAGTAGCCGGTAGTGCGCCAGCTGCAGCGGTGCCTGCTCCTGCAAAAACTGAAGCAGCGCCTGCACCTGCAGCAAAAGCGCCTGCGGCTGAAAAGCCTGCGTCAGCATCTGCAAGCAACGAAGGTTTTGCAGATAACAAAGCCTATGCACATGCATCGCCAGTTGTACGTCGTTTAGCGCGTGAGTTTGGTATTAACCTAGCGAACGTAAAAGGCACAGGTCGTAAGAATCGTGTCGTGAAAGAAGACGTACAAAACTACGTGAAAGATCTTGTGAAGAAAGTTGAGTCAGGTCAACTATCTGCAGGTAAAGGTAATGCCGGTGGCGGCGAGCTAGGTCTTATTCCTTGGCCTAAAGTTGATTTTGCTAAGTTTGGTGAAATCGAAGAGAAAAAACTTTCTCGTATTCAAAAGCTATCAGGCGCTAACTTACACCGTAACTGGGTGCAAATCCCGCATGTTACACAGTTTGACGAAGCTGATATCACAAGCCTGGAAGTATTCCGTAAAGAGCAAAATGCGCTTGCTGAGAAGAAAAAGTTGGGTGTTAAAATCACACCACTTGTGTTTGTAATGAAAGCAGCGGCTAAAGCACTTGCTGAATTCCCAACGTTTAACTCTTCACTGTCTGAAGATGGCGAAAGCTTAATCTTGAAGAAGTACATCAATATCGGTGTTGCTGTTGATACGCCAAACGGTTTGGTTGTTCCAGTATTCAAAGATGTAGATAAGAAAGGCATCATTGAGCTTTCTCGTGAGTTAATGGAAATTTCTGCGAAAGCACGTGACGGCAAGCTAACGTCATCAGATATGCAAGGCGGTTGTTTCACAATCTCAAGCCTTGGTGGTATCGGTGGTACAGCGTTCACACCAATTGTGAATGCGCCTGAAGTTGCTATCTTGGGTGTATCTAAGTCAGAAATGAAACCTAAGTGGAATGGCAAAGAGTTTGAACCTAAATTAATGGTTCCATTATCAATGTCATACGACCATAGGGTTATTGACGGTGCCCTAGCAGCACGCTTTACTGTGACGCTAGCAAGCTACATGAGCGATATTCGTCAACTAGTGATGTAATCGTCTCGTAAATTATAAGAATCAAATCCCAGCAAGGTGTTTTTTGCTGGGATTTTTACCATTGGCAATGATACAATCTTTGCCATAGAACAATCTTGGTATAGATATCTGCTCTCCCTTTCTGCCTTGCAGAAACATGGCAGTTAAACATAGGGGCAGTGTCCCGTTCAAACATTTAAGGTAATAGCATGAGCAACGAATTAAAAACTCAAGTTGTTGTACTAGGCGGTGGTCCTGGTGGTTATTCTGCGGCTTTCCGTGCTGCTGACTTGGGCTTAGAAGTAACATTGGTAGAATCTCGCAACACATTAGGCGGTGTATGTCTAAATGTGGGTTGTATTCCTTCAAAAGCACTTTTACACGTAGCTAAAGTGATCGATGACGCTGCAGAAATGTCATCTCACGGCGTTACTTTTGGCAAGCCTGAAATCGACCTAGACAAAATCCGTTCTTGGAAAGAGTCTGTAATCGGTCAATTAACTGGCGGCCTAGACGGCATGGCTAAAATGCGTAAAGTGAAAGTTGTTAACGGTTACGGTAAATTCACTGGCAGCAACACAATTGCTGTTGAAGGTACTGACGGTACAACAACAATCACTTTTGACAATGCTATTATTGCAGCAGGTTCTCAACCTGTTAACTTACCTTTCATCCCTGAAGATGACCGTGTAATTGACTCAACAGGTGCACTAGAGCTTAAAGACGTTCCTGAGAAACTACTTGTTTTAGGTGGTGGTATCATCGGTCTTGAGATGGGTACTGTATACCGTGCGCTAGGTTCTGAAATTGACGTAGTTGAGTTTGCTGATCAATTAGTTCCAGCAGCTGATAAAGACGTTATCAAAATCTACCAACGTTACGTTAAAGATAAGTTCAACGTAATGCTTTCTACTAAAGTTGTTGGTGTTGAAGCGAAAGAAGACGGTCTATACGTTTCATTCGAAGGTAAAAATGCACCAGCTGACGCAGTACGTTACGACAAAGTACTTGTTGCGGTAGGTCGTACACCTAACGGTAAGCTTGTTGACGCTGATAAAGCAGGCGTTAATGTTGATGAGCGTGGTTTCATCAATGTTGATAAGCAGCTTAAAACAAACGTTGGTCACATCTTCGCTATCGGTGATATCGTTGGTCAACCAATGCTTGCACATAAAGCGGTTCACGAAGGTCATGTTGCTGCAGAAGTTATCTCTGGTCAGAAACACTTCTTCGATCCTAAGTGCATCCCTTCAATCGCATACACAGATCCAGAAATCGCATGGGTTGGTGTAACTGAAAAAGAAGCTAAAGAGCAAGGCTTAAGCATCGAAACTGCTGTATTCCCTTGGGCTGCTTCTGGTCGTGCAATCGCTTCAGCACGTACTGAAGGCCAAACTAAGCTAATCTTCGATAAAGACTCTGGTCGTGTTATCGGTGGTGCTATGGTTGGTATCAACGCAGGTGAAATGCTAGGTGAAATCGGCTTAGCAGTTGAAATGGGCGCAGACGGTGAAGACCTAGCGTTAACTATTCACGCTCACCCAACATTAAACGAATCAATCGGTCTAGCTGCTGAAATCTTCGAAGGTTCAATCACTGACCTTCCAAACAAAAAGGCAGTTAAAAAGAAGTAAGTTCTTTTGACTAATCGTTTTAAAAACCCAGCTTTGGCTGGGTTTTTTGCTTTCTTAGAGGTTAGATATCAGATGTTAGACGTTAGTTGATCGAGAGAGTGGTTTTATTTTTTGCAATTGAACAAAAGTTTGTCATACATGAAATGAATTATACTTGTTTAACCACTAACCACTAACCACTAACCACTAACCACTAACCACTAACCACTAACCACTAACCACTAACCACTAACCACTAACCACTAACCACTAACCACTTAGATTAATATCTATTCCCCATATTTTTAGCTACAATACGCGCCGTTTAATTTTCTGGTAAATACAGTGGCTACTATCTCAAATAATTCCGTGTTAGTGCTTCGCACTCAACAAATGGCTGAGTCTCGTCGTGAATTTAAAGCGCGAGGAGCAAAACTAACACGTTGTGAGCGATGTTTATTAGCCGAGCACTATTGTATTTGTGACGGCGTTGAGCAGGCAAAGTGCGATGCCGCAGTCTGTTTACTTATGTATCACAATGAGAGTTTTAAGCCGTCAAATACTGGCCGTTTAATTGCTGAAATCGTGCCAGAAAACTATGCCTTTAAATGGGATCGAACGAATCCTGATGATGCCTTACTGAGCTTGTTGGCGGATCCTCAGTATCAACCAATGGTTATTTTCCCTGCCAGCGATGTTGACGACGAAGTACGGGTGATCACCGAAGTAACTCCTGTTGAAGGTAAGCGTCCGTTGTTTATCTTTTTAGATGGTACTTGGCGCGAAGCAAAGAAAATGATCCGTAAAAGTCCTTATCTGGATAATTTACCCGTACTTTCAATCACACCTGAAAAGCTCTCGGATTATCGATTACGTGTAGCTCCACACGAACATCAACTAGGCACCGCTGAGGTGGCAATTATGGTACTTGCCCTTGCGGGTGAGAAAGACGCTACTCAAAAGCTAGAACAACATTTTATTAAGTTCAGAGATGCCTACCTGCTTGGTAAGCGAAATAAGGGGCGACCGGAGTAATAACTCTTTACTAAATTGTAGGCAAAAGAAAAGCGCGTACTATCACTAGTCGCGCTTGCGGAATCTTCTTAATTTTTTGCATCCTGCAATTGAATCTAATCAACTCCCTAAACTTTGCCAATCCATGCGATTACACTTTACTTATTGGTTCTGTGCAATATAAGGCAATCCAGCCTTGTTTCCTTATTAGTCCTTTACATCCTTGCTGGTAATTACTTTACCATTCCCTTACGTGCCATCCTGACACTATCCCTTTACTTGCAAATCCATTGCGATGCCCTAACGGCCTGTCCTTTATTCCACTTTTTGAACTTCCTGTATAACAACGTCCTGCTGTTATGCCATTCCACATCATCCTGATGTTGTCCGTAGGTTGTCACTCCATTGCGTTACTCTTCCTGAGCCTGTCCTTGATTCCTTATTCTCCTAATGAACCTTATTCCGCGGTTTTATGAGTAATGCTTCCTTATCCATCTACTCATTAAGCTTCTTGCTTAGTTGATGTAAGTAATTATAGAGAAATAGGAAGCGCTGAGTAGGTCAAAATCTTGTTTAAACTGCTGGTTATTTTATTGTCATTTAAACTAAGTTGTTTTATTTCAGCTGGTTATGGGTTTTTGTGTAGTGTTTTCTGGTGCTTTTTACTCAATAACTGCCATGCGGGTGAGATATGTCTTACATGTAAATTCCCAAATGGCAGCTTGGTTAGTTTATTTATGAGTTTAAACGGGTGCACTTTGCCCTAACTCTAGGTAAAATATTTTGATAATTGTTATTATTTAGGTGTAATAAAATGAAAAAAACAGCCTTTGTATTACTTAGCGCATTTTTAACTGCGCCAGCATTTGCTGCTGATGTAGTAAATATTTACTCGTTTCGCCAACCGTTCTTAATTCAACCTATTTTGGACGATTTCACCAAGCAAACAGGCATTAAAACTAATGTGGTATTTGCAAAAAAAGGGCTGATTGAGCGTGTTAAGCGTGAAGGTAAACACAGTAAGGCTGATTTAGTATTAACTTCAAATTTTAGTGCACTTATTCAACTAGAAGATTTAGGTTTAACGCAGTCAATCAATAGTGATGTGGTAAACGCGAATGTGCCAAGCACCTTTCGCGATGCAGATGGTCAGTGGATAGCACTTACTAAACGCGTACGTAATGTTTACTCTTCAAAAGAGCGCGTTGGTGCACTTGCAGAGCTAACTTACGAAGATTTAGCGGACCCAAAATACAAAGGTAAAATCTGTACTCGCTCTGGCAAACATCCATACAATTTAGGTTTAGTTGCTTCTATGGTCGCTCACCATGGCGAAGCAAAAACTAAGCAATGGCTTGAGGGGGTTAAAGCCAATTTAGCACGTAAGCCGCAAGGGAATGACAGAGCGCAAGTCAAAGCAGTAAAAGAAGGTTTATGTGATCTGGCGTTAGGCAACAGCTACTATTTTGGTAAAATGATGCAAGATGAGCAGCAAAAATCATGGGCTGAAGCGGTTTATATTAACTTTCCTAACCAAACAAACCGAGGTTCTCATATCAATGTATCGGGCGTTGTTATGACCCGTTATGCTAAAAACCCTGAAAATGCCTTGAAACTGATTGAGTATATGACCGACAATAAGGCGCAAAATATGTATGCTTCAGTGAATATGGAATACCCTGTAAAGCAAGGGGTTGCATTATCTGAGATGGTTGCATCATGGGGTGAGTTTAAAGAAGACACTCTTCCTCTTGATGAGATCAGCAAATATCGCCCTGTGGCACTGAAGCTGATTGATGAAGTAAAGTTTGATTTATAACGAGAACATTCCTCGTTACACAATTTTATAAAAGCTGTTTTTTAACAGCTTTTATTTTATCTGGTATTAATCCACTTATGCATGTGAAGTTTTCGCTGTCGCGTTGGCAGCTTATAGCCTGGCTTATTGGCCTGTTGCTTGTTACGCCATTAGGCTTTTTGTTATTTGAATCTCTGCAAGGGGATTCAGATGTATTTCAGCACCTTTTCGATACGGTGCTGTGGGATTATACCCGTAATACACTCATACTCATTGCAGGGGTAGGGCTGTTAAGCTGTGTAATTGCATTGCCGTTAGCTTGGTTAACTGCATATTGTGACTTTCCTGGGCGTAAGCAATTTGAATGGGCGTTAATGCTGCCTTTAGCAATGCCAACTTATCTTATCGCCTACGTGTATACCGACTTACTTGAGTACGCAGGGCCTGTACAGCTCGCACTCAGAGACTGGTTTGGTTGGCAATCACCAGACGATTACTGGTTTTTTGATATTCGTACATTGACTGGGGCTATTTTTATGATTGCCTTGGTACTCTATCCTTACTTATACCTAATTTTTAAAACGGCACTCAGAGAGCAGTCTTTTAAACTAGTGCAAGCTAGTCAGCTGATGGGCCTCTCACCATTACAAAGTTTTTTACGCGTTAGTTTGCCTCTTGGTCGTGGGGCGATTGTGGCAGGGGTTATATTAATCAGTATGGAGGCCATGGCTGATTTTGCTACCGTCAATTACTTTGCTGTAAGTACGCTCACTACCGCTGTATACGATACGTGGCTTGGCTATTACTCATTAACCGCGGCGGCGAAAATTTCAGGCATTATGTTACTGATTTTGTTTTTAACCATCATGGTTGAACGTTTTAGTCGTCGTAATCAAGCTGTGTATGAACGTCAGTCAAGCGTTAACAGCGCAACCTTGTATCGCTTAAAAGGCGGTGCGGCGTGGGCTGCAAGCTTGGCTTGCACCGTTGTGCTGGTATTGGCTTTTATCCTACCGGTTGGGGTGTTAGTTAAATACGCCATTGTCTATGCAGATGAAGCATGGAATGGGGCATTTTTTAATTACGCTTGGCAAAGTTTTAAAGTGGCTGTTGTGGTGAGCATTGCAACTATCCTATTGAGCTTATTGGTATTGTTTTATCAGCGCATTGCTAAACAAGCTTGCCCTTTGATCCCAGGGCGTTTAGCAAGTACTGGCTACGCCTTACCTGGTACTGTGTTAGCGATTGCCGTATTACTGCCATTAACACAGCTGGATGATGCATTAAATAATTGGCTTGAGCCTTTTGGTTTATCACCGGGGTTACTTTTAAGTGGCACTTTATTTGCGATGATCTTTGCTTACGTTGTGCGTTTTTATGCGATTGCACATGGCGCACTTGAAAGCAGTTTTTTACGTATTAGCCCTTCACTTGATATGGCCAGCCAATCAATGGGCAAAGGGCCCTTACAAACCCTTTGGCGAGTACATTTACCGCTATTAAAGCGCGGCATTTTAACAGCTGGCTTATTAGTGTTTATTGAGTGCATGAAAGAATTACCGGCCGCTCTATTACTTAGACCTTTTAATTTTGAAACGCTGGCCACCCATGTTTTTCAATATGTTAGTGATGAGCAATTGGAGCTTGCGTCAATTTCGGCCTTGTTTATCGTGTTAGTTGGGTTAATCCCTTTGTATTTCGTTAATCGTTCGATGGAGCAAAATCACTCATGAGTCATTTGATAATTAAAGACTTAGCTTATCAGTACAATGCGACTCAGGTTTTGAGTGAACTAAACCTCAATGTTGAACAAGATGAAATCGTCTGTTTGCTTGGCGCAAGTGGCTGCGGCAAAACCACCACCTTAAAGGCAATTGCCGGGATTTTACAGCCTGAGCAAGGCTATATGAGTATTGATTCTAAAGTGGTCAACGATAGCGGGCTGTTTGTTGCACCGGAAAAACGTAATATTGGCATGATGTTCCAAGACTATGCGCTGTTTCCTCATTTAACGGTGAGCGACAACATTGCGTTTGGCCTTAGCAACATGAGCAAAGCACAAAAGCGCGAGCGTGTAGATGAAATGCTTAGCCTTGTTAAACTCGATGGTTGTGCACAGCGATACCCGCATCAGCTTTCAGGTGGCCAGCAGCAACGAGTGGCAATAGCCCGTGCACTTGCTTACAAACCAAGTTTATTATTACTTGATGAGCCATTTTCGAATATTGATACACAAGTACGTTTTGAGCTTATCGCCGATATACGCCGCATTATTAAAGCTCAGCAGGTTTCTGCGGTATTTGTTACTCACTCAAAGGAAGAAGCTTTCGCATTTGCTGACACGCTTGCTGTTATGCATGGTGGAAAAATCGCCCAACAGGGCTCTCCGGAGCAGTTATTTAGTCAACCTAACTCAAAGGTGGTTGCAGAGTTTCTTGGTACGGGCATATACTTAACGGCAAAAGTATTAACGCCAACTGAATACGAAACGGCGTTTGGTGTGGTTCAGTCATTGACGGTAAGCAATACTAATTGCCAGCAAGGTCAAGTGTATATAAGACCGCACCATATTCAGTTGTGTGAAGCTGCGCACAGTGACGCAAACAGTTTAACTATCTTGCAAAGACGCTTTATCGGCACGCGTTATGTGTACCGTATCAATATTGCAGGGCAAGAGTGTGAAGTTGCCGCAGAGCAAGATCGCGTGTTAGCTGTTGAGCAGCCTGTAAAAATAAAAATAATGCCGCACACAGTCAATTTTTTTCATGATTAGTACTAAATAACAATCTTGAATCCTTGGCTTTGTGCAAATAACGAGAAGCTAAGGATTCACTATGGCGCAAGCGCAATCTGGGATTTGTGCTGAAGCAAACTTACATGGTTTGCACCTGTTTTTTAATGTTTACGATGGCCATGATGAGTCATTACGTAAAAAACTAAAACGCGTCAGCGTCATTCAAGATGAGTTTGCTGATCAGTTCTCAGAAGCCATGCTGTCGTGCGTGGTTGCCCTTGGTGCTCAGTATTGGCCGCATATCTTGCCCGAGTTTATTCCTAGTCAATTGCAAAGCTTTCCGAATGTAACTCACAGTGAGCATGTGATTAGTGCCCAGCCATTTGATTTGTTTGTACAAATTCGCTCAGACCGCGAAGATGTCAATCATCTATTTGCCCTGCAAATCCTAAAATTATTAACACCGGATGTTGAGCTGGTGGAGCAGGTTCGTAATTTTCGATTTTTAGACGGGCGTGATTTTAACGGCTTTATCTATGCGGGTGATACGCCGCATGGTCGCCAAAAGCGTAGTACAGCACTTATCGATAAACCGGGTCACTTTGAAGACCAAGGCAGTTATATCCATGTTCAGCGCTTTGTGCATGATTTGAGTGTCTGGCAGCATTTATCGTTGTCTGAGCAAGAGCAAATCATGGGGCGCACGCGTTTAGATAACACCTTGATTGTGCCTGCTGTAGAAACCAGTCATGCGGTTCGTAGTGAATTAAAAGATGAGCATGGCCAGCCACTATTGCTAAACCAAAGCATGCCATTTGGTGATGTGCATAAGCAGGGAATTTTAATGGTTTCGTGTGCTGCGCAAGGGGATGCGTTTGAACAGGTATTAAAGAGTCGCTTAGGGCAGGGCGATTGCTATGATCATTGGCTCGATTTTACTCAAGCCGATATGGGATCTGCTTTTTTCGCCCCGTCAGTAAACTTCTTAAAGCAACTTTAAACGGTATCGAATAAAGTGCGCACGCGCTCAAGCGTGACATCGATTTCAGAAATCTTCGCAGGGGCGATAAAAATAGTGTCGTCACCTGCAATCGTACCTAGTACACCATCCGCCTTACCGAGTGAATCAAGTAAGCGAGCAATTAATTGTGCTGCGCCTGGGCTAGTGCGAATAATAATCATCATTTCGTTATGCATAATATCGATAACAAGTTGGCGAAGCGGGCTTTTCGCTGTTGGCACACCCATTTCAGCCGGTAAACAATACACCATTTCTTGTTTTGCATTGCGAGTACGTACCGCACCGAACTTGCTTAACATGCGAGAGACTTTACTTTGGCTAATATTATCAAAGCCTTGCTCTTTTAATGCTTCGACAATCTCACCTTGTGAGCCGAAGTTTTCTTCTTTTAATAGCGCTTTAAACGCTTTGATCAGTGCTTCTTGTTTGTCTTGTGGTTGCATGTTTTCGTTTCTTTATTCATCAAATGTGGAGTAATTCTACACAACTCTGCATATTTATGCAGTATTAGTTTACAATGTCGTCCAAAATGCTGTGTCTTTACAGCTAAGTTTACAACTATGGTCGAAATTATACGCGAAATAAGCAGGATAAATTTGTTTTTAGTCGCTAATTTCATTATCTTTAGGGCCACAAATATTTCCTACCTCAAATTACGGAGAATTCCAATGAAAGTTGCTGTTTTAGGCGCAGCTGGCGGTATCGGCCAAGCATTGTCTTTATTATTAAAAACAAGTTTACCTGCAGGTTCTGAATTATCGTTATACGATGTTGCCCCTGTTGTTCCTGGTGTAGCGGTTGATCTTTCTCACATCCCAACAGACGTTAAAGTTGAAGGCTTTGGTGCTGACAGCCTAGACGCAGCATTAGCTGGTTGTGATATCGTTCTTATCCCAGCGGGTATGCCACGTAAGCCAGGCATGGACCGTGCGGACCTTTTCAACGTAAACGCAGGTATCATCAAAACATTAGCTGAAGGCATCGTTAGAAACTGTCCTAAAGCGTTAGTGGGTATCATCACTAACCCAGTTAACGGCACTGTGCCAATTGTTGCTGAAGTATTCAAAAAAGCAGGTACTTACGATGCTAACCGTGTATTCGGTATCACAACGCTTGACGTGATCCGTTCAGAAGCATTTGTTGCTGAACTTAAAGGTTTAAGCGCAACTGACGTTAAAGTTCCAGTGATCGGCGGTCACTCAGGTACTACAATCCTTCCTCTTCTTTCTCAAGTTGAAGGTGTTACTTTCACTGACGAAGAAGTTGCAGCATTAACTCCACGTATCCAAAACGCAGGTACTGAAGTTGTTAACGCTAAAGCGGGTGGCGGTTCAGCGACTCTTTCAATGGGTGCTGCAGCAGCACGCTTCTGTATGTCTTTAGTTAAAGGCTTACAAGGTGAAGAAGTTGTTGATTACGCATACGTTGCAGTTGAAAACGGTGACGCAGCATATTTCGCACACCCAGTTCGTTTAGGTAAAAACGGCGTTGAAGAAATCCTTTCTTACGGTGAGTTAAGTGCATTCGAAGAGCAAGCTAAAAACGACATGCTAGCTACTCTTAACAAAGACATCCAAGAAGGTGTTGATTTCATCAACGGTTAATTCCGACAGATGATAGGCGGTTTTTTAAATCGCCGAAAACAAAAAAGCCTGCATATGCAGGCTTTTTTAATGGCTCGAATAAATAGCGTTTAATGATCGCGGGCAACGGCGATGCGTGCCAAACTCTCTAATGCTTGTTTGTACGGTGTGTCTGGTAAGAAAGCAATACAAGCAATCGCTTTGTCAGCTTCTTGCTCAGCTTTTTGCATTGCAAACTCAAGCGCTTTAGTGTCAGCTAATGCTGCTAGAATGCTCTCTAAGTGATCCATACCATTGCCAAGCTCAATAGCGTCTCTAATTAGCTTCACTTGCTCTGGGGTGCCTTTTTGCATTGCGTAGATAAGCGGTAGGGTAGGTTTACCTTCAGCTAAATCATCGCCAATGTTTTTACCAAGTTGCTCAGCATCGGCGTTGTAATCAAGTACATCATCCACTAATTGAAATGCCGTGCCAAGATGCATACCGTATAAGTTTAATGCTTCAAGGGTTTGCTCATCTTGCTCGGTAATAATTGCAGCAAGGCCAGTTGCGGCTTCGAACAATTTTGCAGTTTTGCTGTAAATAACCTGCATGTAGCTTTGTTCTGTCGTGTCTGGGTCATTACAGTTCATTAGCTGTAATACTTCGCCTTCAGCGATAACATTCGTTGCATCAGCTAGAATTTGCATAATTGACATTTTACCTAGGCCAACCATCAACTGAAATGAACGTGTATAGATAAAGTCACCCACCAAAACGCTCGCTGCATTACCAAATTCAGCATTGGCTGTTGGTGTACCACGGCGTAAATGTGACTCGTCGACAACGTCGTCATGCAGTAATGTCGCGGTATGAATAAATTCGATGATAGTAGCAAGCGTAATATGGTCTTTGCCCTCATAACCGAGTGCTTTTGCCGCTAAAATGGCCAACATAGGTCGAACGCGCTTACCACCGCTGTTTACTATGTATAAACCGAGTTGGTTAACCAATGCGACATCTGAGCGCATTTGGGCGTGTATAAGTTGATTGACGTCATCCATTTCATTTTCGATTAACGTCTGGATAGCTTTTATATCCATTGATCTCCGAGCCAATATTTATGGGTATACGGGGCTGATTGTACAACAAAAAAAGCGCTTGCTCGATATTTTGTGATGATTCATTAAAAAAACACTGTAAAGTTTTTTATTTCAGATCAATTTTGCTGACATAAATTTATAACCTTGATTAATAAGTGATCAGCTTTTTGAATTTTAAAGGTGCGTATTATTAGCGTAATTTAATTGTCATGAGATCGTAAAAACCGCTTGGCATGTGGTGTTTTTAGGATAGAATAGGGGAAAATATTGAATTGCTCTCAATGCAGCTATTTTTTATTCATTTTATCGAAAAAGAGGCTTGCTAGTTTTTGCACATTAGCGTAAACTTCGCGCCCTATTGAAGAATATTTTAGTTGCGTCGATTTGAGGGCGCACAGACGGAGTTAATTATGTACGCGGTTTTCCAAAGTGGTGGTAAACAGCACCGTGTGACTGAAGGTCAAACAATTCGTCTTGAGAAATTAGACGTTGAAACTGGTGCAGCAGTTGAATTTGATTCAGTACTTTTAGTTGCTGATGGTGAGAAAATCGAGATCGGTGTACCGTTCGTAAACGGTGGTAAAGTAACAGCTGAGGTTGTTTCACACGGTCGCGGTGAGAAAGTTAAGATTGTTAAATTTAGACGTCGTAAGCATTCTCGTAAGCAAATGGGCCATCGTCAATGGTTCACTGAAGTTAAAATCACTGGCATTAGCGCTTAATTAGAGGTACTGAGAAATGGCACATAAAAAAGCAGCTGGTAGTACTCGTAACGGTCGCGATTCAGAAAGCAAACGCCTAGGTGTTAAGCGTTTTGGTGGCGAATCAGTTCTAGCGGGTAGCATCATTGTTCGTCAACGTGGTACTCGTTTCCACGCTGGCGCAAACGTAGGTATCGGTAAAGACCACACTATCTTCGCAAAAGCAGATGGTAAAGTTCAATTCGAACAGAAAGGTCCTTTAAACCGTAAATACGTAAATATCGTAGCTGAGTAATCATCTCGATATTTGAAAAACCCCGCCTTTGCGGGGTTTTTTGTTTTGAGGCGCATAAATATATACCTAAGCGCCTTGGCATTGGGTGCTGAATAGGGCACTTAGGTATATAATAGAGTTATTAACAAGCCAATCTTAAAGTGAGTAATCATGAAGTTTGTAGATGAAGTAGAAATTCGTTGTGACGCGGGTGATGGCGGCAGCGGTGTCGTATCTTTCCGACGTGAAAAATATGTACCAGATGGCGGTCCTGATGGCGGCGACGGCGGCGATGGCGGCAGCGTTTATCTACAAGCCGATGAAAACTTAAATACGTTGATTGACTATCAATTTGAGCGTTTTCATAAAGCAGAGCGCGGCACTAATGGTCAAAGCCGTAACATGACAGGTAAAAAAGGCGCTGATTTAACGCTTAAGGTACCTGTTGGTACGCGTATTACAGACGTTGATACAGAAGAGTCATTAGGTGATCTGACTAAACATGGTCAAAAAATTGTAGTTGCGAAAGGTGGTTTCCATGGCTTGGGAAATGCACGTTTTAAATCAAGTACTAACCGTGCACCTCGTCAAAAGACGTTGGGTACTCCAGGTGAAGTTCGCAGCTTACGCCTTGAGTTAATGCTACTTGCCGATGTTGGTTTGCTGGGTTTACCTAATGCTGGTAAATCAACATTTATCCGTAGTGTTTCGGCGGCAAAACCAAAAGTGGCTGATTACCCATTTACAACGCTTATTCCTAACCTTGGTGTAGTACGCCCAGATGCGAATAAATCATTTGTTATTGCAGATATTCCTGGTCTTATTGAAGGCGCTTCAGAAGGTGCGGGTCTGGGTATTCGCTTCTTAAAGCACTTAGAGCGTTGTCGTGTATTACTGCATATTATTGATATTATGCCAGTTGATGGTACTAACCCAGTTGATAATGCCTTTGCGATTATTAACGAGCTACACCAATACAGCCCTAAGCTTGCTGAAAAGCCGCGTTGGTTAGTATTTAACAAAATCGACTTATTGCCAGAAGATGAAGCCGAAGCACTGTGTAATGAAATTGCCGAAGAGCTAGGTGAAGAGGTTAATGTTTACCGTATCTCTGCTGCAAACAAGCAAAATACCCAAGCATTGTGTCATGACATTATGGCGCTGCTTGATAGTATGCCGAAAGAGAAATTCGCTGAAGAAGAGAAAGAAGAAGTTGAATTTAAGTGGGATACTTATCATCAGAAAGCAACATCTCAAGATGATGATGATTGGGATGACGACTGGGATGATGATGACTACGATGTAGAAGTTATCTACCAACGATAAAATTTTAAACTGAAAAGGAGCCATGCGCTCCTTTTTTATTAATAAGAAAAAAGTATTAAGGTTTAGTGTGAAAATTTCAATGATTGCTGCTATGGCAAATAACCGAGTAATAGGCCAAGACAACCAAATGCCATGGCATTTACCCGCCGATCTACAGCACTTTAAAAAAGTAACTATGGCAAAGCCTGTTATTATGGGCCGTAAGACGTTTGAATCGATTGGTCGCCCTTTACCTGGACGTCAAAATATTATTATCACGCGCAATGCTGATTACACAGCAGAAGGCATTGAGGTGGTTACTTCACCAGAGGCTGCGCTGGCATTGGTTGCTGATGTTGAAGAAGTTATGATTATAGGTGGCGGAAATATCTACGAACAATTTCTATCTCAGACAGATCGACTATACTTAACATTCATCGATCTTGAAGTGAGCGGTGATACGCAGTTCCCAGATTACGAAAGTGTTGCTAATTGGACAGTTGTCGAGCAAGAACAGCATCAGCCTGATAACAAAAACCCTTACTCGTATACGTTTGTAACCCTGTACAAAAATTCGTAACATTATTGCGGTAAAATTAATTAGTTGGTACAATATTACACAATCTTGGTAAGAAGAAAGTATTACATAAGGGCAAAATATGATGAAGTTACCAAATATGTTACTTGCAGCGGCTGTTGTTTCAGCGTCAGTTGCGTATACAGCACCAGCAAAAGCTGATGATCAATTAGCGGTTTCAATCTGTGAGTATATTGCAGCAGATGATAAAAACCGTTTACGTGATAAGCTTAAGAGCTCACGTGTTAAAATCCGTAACATCTTTGATGCTGTACAGTGTAATGGTAATAACATGCTTCGTCATGCAATCGAAAGCGGCGCAGCAGATACAGGTGAATACATCGTTAAGAACTTATCTAAAAGTTCTTTAGAAGACGGTGCAGACATCGCATGGGCTGAAGCAAACGGCCACGGTGGTTCACCACTAATCGCTGTTATTAAAGACCGCGCAGGTCTTTAATTTAAAAGCCAATAGAATTTAAGAAACCGCACTCGTTGCGGTTTTTTTATGCCTGAAAAACGCTTCGCTAAATTAATTCCTACTCGCTGTAATACGTAATTATTTGCTATTAAAAAATGCGCCTATTTGGGAGGGGAGGCAGGCTAATATTAAGTGTAGTCAGCTCACAAGGTAGGCGAATTGATATGAATACATACAAAAAAGCCGTGTTTGTTTTCACAAACACGGCTTCTATCTTTGTTAAATCGTAACTCGTTTACATCTTCTTAAACTTTAAACGCATCGACCGATAAACGTAGTTCTTCTGCTAACTTAGCAACTTCTGAACTTGAAATATTGGTTTGGTTTGCGCCCTCAGCTGTTTGCTCTGCAATTGCCACAATCGACTCTAAGCGTTCGCTAATTTCTTGTGATACTTGTTGCTGTTCGTGAGCGGCTGTTGAGATCTCTTCGCTTACATTATGAGCTTGTGCAACGGCTGCAGTGATTGAATCAAGGGCTGTGTTGGCAAGGTCTGACTGCTCAACACACGACTCAGCTTGTTGCTTACCTTTCGACATCGCCGATACAGCAGCTTCAGCGCCAACCTGAAGTGATTCAATCATAGCTTGGATCTCTTGGGTCGACTCTTGAGTCTTGCTTGCTAAAGAGCGAACCTCGTCAGCTACAACAGCGAAGCCTCGGCCTTGTTCGCCAGCACGTGCAGCTTCAATTGCAGCATTAAGCGCAAGTAGGTTAGTTTGCTCTGCAATGCCACGAATAACATCTAAGATACCGCCAATTGATGCGCTGTCTTTGTGTAGTTGATTGATAACTTGTGATGCATCATCAACTTCACGGGCAAGTTGTTCAATAGTCGCTTTGTTTTGCGAAGAAATACCTTTAACACGGTCAGCTTCTTTATCTGCGTTCTTAATTTCACTAAGTGCTTGTTGAGCACTGCTGCTTACCGCTTGTGATGTGCTGCTCATTTCCGTGGTTGCTGTGGCAGCTTGTTCAACTTGCGCTTGTTGATTACGAATAGCTTGGCTTGATTCTTCAGTGATTGCTGAAGTTTCTTCAGATGCCGCAGCAAGCTGTGTAGAGCGAGAGATAATACCTTGAATAAGCGTACGTAAACTTTCGATGAGTGTATTACAGCTTCGTGATAGCTCACCAAACTCATCTTTAGCTGAATCATCTAGGCGTTGAGTCATGTCACCGCTAGCAACAATATCAAGAATACGGTTTACTTCAGACAGAGGTTTAGTAATACGGTTTACAGTAATCGCCGCCACTGCAATAGCAATTAAAGTCGCGATAACCATGGCAATCCAAGTCCAAATAGTCGCCGTTGATACATTGCCGCTCACATCTTGCTGTAAGTCAAAGGCAAGGACTGTTGCTTGATCAACAAGCTCTTTAAGTTGTTTCAGGGCTTCGGCCGTTGATTTTTCTGCATTGGCTAGTTCAGATTCAGTTTGTGCAATTGCATCAATTAAGCGCTTTTTATTTGCTGATAAACTGTTGTTGCCGCGCACGTTATTGGCAAGGCTTTCAAAATAACCATTTAGGTCATTATATAAGTCAGCATTATTATCAATGATAGCTGGGCGGATAAGGCCAAGGCTTCGTTCAACTTCTTCCAAGTAGTAAACTTGCTCATTTTTAATAATATCTAATGTGTTAAGGGTTTTAACCGTTAACATATCGGTACTATTAGTGACGACTGACTGGAAGTTGTTTTCCATGTTGTTGGCAGCTTGATAAGCACGTGAGTGGTTTTCTTCAAGGCCATCAATATCAATGATATCTAGCACAACTGAGTTAGCATCTTCAGCGCTGATCTCGATACTTTCAAGCTGCGTGCGTAGCGTTTTATTCAGTTCTAGCTGAGTTTGTTTATCTGCGAAAAGGTTATCAACAGATTTAGCAAAACGTTTATAAGTTTGTTCAACTTCTTGGCTGCTTTGTTTCAGTTTAGGATCGTTACTCACTATCTGCTGTAGCTCTTGGTAAGAGCTATCGTAACGCTTTTTCTGTTCAGTAAAATTCTTGCGAAGAGCCGCTAACTCATCTTGTGATGTGGTGTAAAAGCTGGCTTGTGCAGATTTACTCATCAAAATGAATTCAACCTGCAACTCATAACTTTTATCGAGAGCCGGTAATGACAGCTGATTAACTCGTCGCGTTGATTGATCAATGTTGGTAATTCTGATCAACGAGTTACCACCAATAAATAGCAGGAGTAACGTAATAACAATAAAGCCACCCCAAATACGCTGTCTAACGGTCAAGTTCATATGTAATTCCAGAAAATAGTACTAATCAACACTTATCGGCAAGGTTGCCAATTAGTTAAGTATTTAAATTTAATTAGCTTTAAATTAAATTAACTTTAATTGTTATAAATCTAACAGATGTTCAGCTATTTTTCAGTTTATTTAGATAAAAGAGTGGGATTTTTCGACAAAACAGCCTTTTTGGCTGAGTTCCATGAGTGTCATAGCACCTCCCCATACACAGCCGGTGTCGAGAGCGTGAATATTTTTAGCTTTAACTTTACCTTCTAAAGCAGCCCAATGACCAAATGTGATCTGTTGCTTGAGCTTACTCACATTCGGATGCTCGAACCAAGGGATTATTGAGCTATCTTCACTAATGCTGGTTTTGTTACTGAAATCGAGTTCACCAAGCAAATTAACAAAGCGCATGCGCGTGAAGTAATTAACGATATAACGAAATTTAGCTTGGTTAGGTAATGTTGATTGCCATGCTAATGGATGGGGGTCATACATATTGGCAAAGTAATGACTTGCATCAGCACCTTGATAGCAACGCTCTGCAAAGCGAGCACGCTTTAGTGCTTTTTTTATCGACCAATTAGGGTTTAAGCCAGCATGGCTTATGAGCATGTCATAGCGTTCAAGCCATAAGGCTAATGGTTGCTGTTGCAAAAAGTGAATATATTCAGCACGTTTTGGGCTATTAAAAACATCAGCAAGTTTATCTTTAGGGTTTGCTGGTTTATTTAGATAATGACAAGCAATAAGGTGTAAATCATGATTACCAAGGGTAATACTGACACTGCCTTGCATTGTATATAGGTGCTCGAGGCAGGCGAGTGAATCAGGGCCTCGAGCGACAATATCGCCGACTAAGTAAAGATGATCTTGGCTTGGATTAAAATCGACACGTTTTAAGAGCGTATCAAATTCACTATAACAGCCCTGTAAGTCACCAATTGCGTAGTCAGCCATTGTTACCTAGTGCAAAATGTTTGGACGGGCTAAACGAAACACCTCGATTGGTGCTTCAAACTCAGTACCAAACTCGTTGCGCATGGTGTAGTGGCCTTGCATCGTCCCGACAGGGGTATCAAGTACTGCACCGCTGGTGTATTTGTAACTTTCACCAGGGGCAATGGTCGGTGTCTCACCAACAACGCCTTCACCTTGTACTTCCACTTCTTTGCCGTTGGCATCGGTAATTAACCAGTAACGACTCAAAAGCTTAGCACTACATAAACTGTGGTTTTTTATGGTGATTGAGTAAGCAAAAACGTATTTATCTTGTTCAGGCTCTGATTGACCTTCTACATAGAAGGTCTCAACCGACACCTTAATTGGAGAACCTAAATTACTGCTTGTTGTCATAAATCCAATTAGCTATATCAATAAATTGTTGTAAAGACAGGCTTTCTGCACGAAGAGTGATATCTATACCGATACCTGTTAGCTCTTCAGCTGTAAGCAAGTTAGCTAAGCTGTTACGCAGTGTCTTACGGCGTTGATTAAACGCTTCTAAACATACTGTATTTAAAAGTTTAGTGCTTTTAGCTGTGCGTTGCTCTGGCTTTTTCGGGATCAAGCGAATAACCGCTGAATCAACCTTAGGGGCTGGCTTGAAGCACTCAGGTGGCACATCAATCACAGGCATTGCGTGGCAGTAATATTGTGTCATTACACTTAAACGGCCAAACGCTTTACTACCCGGGCCTGCTACCATACGCTTGACCACTTCTTTTTGTAGCATAAAGTGCATATGCTCAACGTTATCTGCGAACTCAAATAAATGGAATAGCAGTGGGGTCGATACGTTATAAGGTAAGTTACCAAAAATCTTTAATTTTTCGTCAGACTTGATCAGAGTGCTAAAATCAAACTTCATTGCATCGCCTTGATGCACCGTTAATTTTGGCCCTAAGAATGGGTGGCTTGTTAAACGTTCTGCTAAGTCTTTATCTAGCTCAACAACAGTTAGGTGGCCACTTAAATCAGCTACTGGCTCAGTGATTGCACCAAGACCCGGGCCGATTTCTACTAAATTGTCTTCAGGTTTAGGATCGATAGCCGTGACGATTTTGTCGATGATCATGTCATCGTTTAAAAAGTTTTGACCAAAACGCTTACGTGCGCGGTGTCCTAAATGTACTTTATCTGTCATTGATTCTGTGCTTTTTCATGGGCGAGCTTAATTGCTTCGCGGATCGCTAATTCAAAACTACCTACATCAGCAGTACCCGTGCCGGCTAAATCGAGTGCCGTACCATGGTCTACTGAGGTGCGAATAAATGGCAGGCCAAGGGTGATGTTGACCGAATTGCCGAAACCTTTGTATTTTAGCACAGGTAATCCCTGATCGTGATACATTGCTAGCACTGCATCTGCTTGCGAAAGGTATTTATCTTGGAAAAGGGTATCAGCAGGCAATGGTCCAATTAAGTTCATGCCTTGGTTATTTAATAGCTCTAACGTTGGCGCTATGGTATCAATTTCTTCAGTGCCTAAATGACCATCTTCGCCAGCATGTGGATTGAGGCCACAGACGAGGATACGCGGTTTTTCAATACCAAACTTAGTTTGCAAGTCATGGTTTAAAATAGTGGCAACTTTACTTAAACGCTCAACGGTGATTGCGCGCGATACATAAGCAAGCGGTATATGCGTCGTGACAAGTGCTACGCGCAAGCCTTCGGTTGCTAACAACATCACGACATCAGCAGTATTCGATTGCTGTGCAAAATACTCAGTGTGACCGCTGAATGAGATACCTGCTTTGTTGATAATCCCTTTATGTACTGGGCCTGTAACAACTGCGGCAAAGGTACCGTCCATATTTTTTTCACTGGCGATACGTAATGTGTCAAGTACATATTGACCATTGGCGTCATTTAGTACACCTACTTCAACGTCTGTGCCTAAATCTACTTGGTGTAAGTAAACACTGCCAGCAGGCGCAATACTAGGCGTTTGGCTATCATCAAAGTCAATTAAGTTAATGTCTAAGCCAAGCAACTTGGCGCGCTGTTTTAACAGCGCACCATCAGCAATCACCACCAGTTGGGCATCCCACTGGTGCTGCGCTAACTTGATAAGTAAATCAGGGCCAATACCAGCTGGCTCTCCTGGGGTAATTGCAATTCTAATGGTCATAATTTTTATTCTGTTGGGAAAATATCAACGTGTGCTTGCTCACGCATTTCTTGCTGCCAGTTGAAACTTTCTTCTTTAAATTTACGATTAAACAGGAGTTGGTGAGCGCGGTTACGCTTAGCTTGCTCTGTTTTATCTGCTACACGCTTATCAAGTAGCTGTACAATGTGCCAACCAAACTGTGTTCTGAACGGCTCACTGATTTCATTTTTTTCTAGCGAAAGCAGAGTATTTTTGAACTCTGGTACATAAGTACTTGGGTCTGTCCAATCGTACTCACCGCCTTTTAATGCAGAACCTGGATCTTCAGAGTACTCTTTAGCAAGCTCAGCAAAGTCAGCCTTACCTTCACGAAGGTCTTTTGCAAAGCCTTTAAGCATGTCACGGGCTTTTTCTTCGCTTAAAATAATTGATGGTTTAACTAAGATATGACGCGAGCGAACTTCAGTAGTTTCAACTACTTGGCGGCCACGAACATCTTGCACTTTAATAATGTGGAAACCAGCGCCTGAGCGAAGCGGGCCAACGATATCATCTTTTTTATGACCTTTTACCGCCTCAGCGAATAGTGATGGCATTTCGTTAATGCTCATCCAACCAAGCTGACCACCTTCAAGTGCTTTTGAACCACTAGAAGATGAAATAGCGATACGTTTAAATTCTTTGCCTTCTTTTAAAAATTCGATAACTTTGTCCGCACGCGTTTTAGCACTGGTGATTTCATCCGGTGTTGCATCACTTGGAATATCAATCAGGATGTGACCAATATCGTACTCTTCGGCACTTTTACCTTGAGTTTCCATAATTTTTAAAAGGTTATCGATTTCTTGCGGGCTGATATAGATGCGACGGTCAACGTTCGCACGCATAACTTGTTGTGTGGTGATTTCTTTACGAATTTCTTCACGGTATGCTGGGTAGCTCTCGCCTGCAGCTTCAATTGTACGGCGTAAATCAGCGATTGAACCACCTTGCTCGCGCGCCATGTTTTCTAGCGTTTGGTCTAACTGAGAATCAGAGATTTCTAAGCCCATTCGCTCAGCAAGTTGCATCATCAGCGTTTGGTTAACTAAACGTTCAATTGCTTGAATACGAAGCGTGTCATCAGAAGGTAATTCTTGACCTTGCTCTGCAGCTTGAGTTTTTACTCGGTTGATTATGGTATCTACTTCACTTTGTAAAATAACACCTTGGTTAACTACACCAACGACTTTGTCGATTTCGACAGGTTTTGCGAAAACGCTTTGGCAAAGGCCAACTGTTAATAATGCAGATGCAAATAATTTTTTTAAATTCATACTTTTTCTAATACTCTTGCTAATAGTACTGCGGTACTAGTTATTAAGAAAATACGGTCTACGATAGCCAAAAATACCTTGTTGTAATAATTTTTGTGCATCATAACGGCTTTTACTTCCAAGCCCTTTTAATACGATATTGAAGCCAATACTGGTATCAAAGGTTGCTTGCTCTTGACCAATCGCCTGGTTTAAATCAGTTTCGATTTGACGACGGCCTGTGATTTGAAACGCCCAACAGCACGATTCATACTGAAGACCGCTGAAAACCTCAATACTACGACCACTTTCTAAATCGCGGTGATAGCTGCCAACAAACTGCCAATCTTGCGATAGCGGAATGCTAGTAAATAGACCAACTTGCTCGATTGTATTGCCTGAGACATCATTTGCATAGCGATGGTTCAATTGCACGAGCTGTTTATCGTCACCTTTATAATCTAAGGTGATATTTGATTGAATAATTTCTTTGCCATCAGTGTCGTATTGAATACCACCTGATAAATACCAGCGACGGTGCCAATGTAACATGGTTTGCGTCGCGAACAATGCATTGTAGTTAGTATCAACATTAATACCTTGTGATGTAGGTTTAGCCTCATCACTTAAATAGAAAATTTGGCCAGCGCTGAAATTAAATACTTCTTCGTTTTCGCTGCTAAACAAGCGAGTTGTCGCACCTAACGTAAATTGGTTCGCAGTGGCAATGCGGTCGATGCTTGAGAATCGACGGTCTCTAAATAAACCAAAAAAGTCATCTTGTAATTTTGCCGTATCGTAAAGGCCAATGTTTGATTGGTCTTTATTAGGGGTGTACAAGTACTGAATTTGTGGTTCAAGTGTTTGAATACCATCTTTAAAGAAAAACGCAGTTTCACGCTCAAAATTTAATTGGCTGTATAAACGCACTTTTGGCAGGGTACGGGTGACTTTTTCGTCGTAGTCGGTACCTGTTAAATCACCATGCTGATTATATTCTGTATGCAGTAAGCTGAATTCAGATAAAAACGACCAGGCATATTCTTGATAACCAAAACTTGCTTTCGGTTCTATGTGAACACGGCTTGCTTCATCAATGACGGCATCATCATTCGTGAAGTAGCTAAGCTCACCATCTAAGGTTAAATCAACGCCATAAAAATCATAGGCATCAGTTTGCGAAAAGCTAATTTGTGGCAGCGCCGCGTATGATTCGCGGTGATCACCAAGCACTTCAAAACTTTGCAACTTGATATTAGTACGCCAAGTGTCACCTAAGTGGGTGAGTGAACCTGTGCGGTATAACTGAGTGTCTGTACGGGTCGCATAACCAGAATTTAAATCGGTTAAGTAGTTATCATCACTAACGTTAGTAATATCGATAATACCGCGCCAGTTCTCACCAAAGTAGCTTTGCTGCTGCCAATGGAATAGATAACGCGAGTCAACATTTGGCTCTTCATCATCTTTATCTAGATACTCAACGGCAATGAGACCGTTGTTTTGCTCAGTTAAATAACGAAACTCACCAATCATTTGCAAGCCGCGCTTCGACATATAGCGAGGCGTAATGGTGGCGTCGTAATTAGGTGCAATATTCCAATAATACGGAGTGATAGTTTCAATACCGTAGCGACCAGAACTTGAGAAATTAGGTGTTAATAAACCTGATTTACGGCGGTCATCTAACGGAAACGTAAAATAGGGAATATAAAGCACGGGCGTATCAAATACTCGTAATACGGTATTGTGGGTTTCGCCCCAGCCATCTTCACTAGATAAGTCAATTTCGTCAGCTTCGATTGCCCACACCGGTGTTTCGCCGGGGCAGGTAGTAAAGCTTGCGTTCATCAGGTTTAGGCCAGACTCGTTGACTGTTAGTTTTTCTGCGCCACCATGACCTAGTTGGTCGGTGAGCTTATAATCAGCACCAAGCAAGCTTAATTCAGAATTATTTAAATCCGCATTGAGCCCAGAGCTATTAATTTGGCTTACTTTATCGCGATAAACGATAGGGCCGGTTGCATTAAGTAACCCACGTTGTTTGTCAATCAGTGCACTTTGTGCGGACAAATTCATCGTTAGGGTGTTAATATCTACATTACCGGTAAATTCTGCGCTTTGGGTACCCAATAGTTCAATATCATCGGATTTGATATCGATCATATTAAGTTCAAGGCCAGGGAGCGGTTGCCAAGCTCTGGTTTGCATTGAAGTGCCACAAAAATTGTGTGTCAGTTCAGTTTCGGCGAACGATGGTGCGCTAAGTACGCTTAGCATCATTATGCCCCAGGTTTTGCTCATTTAATGACCTTAATGCTCTTTGGTTGGATATAAGCTAGACATAATAAAGGAAAACAATGGCAAATACAGTAATTGACTTAGTGAAAAATAGATATCTTACTAAATGAATCGTTATAAAAGTTTACAGCAGTTTTTAAATCCTCACTTTAAAGAGGATGAATATCAATTAGCCGCCATCACTGGGGATGCGAGTTTTCGCCGTTATTTCCGCGTAAATACAGGTGATCAAAGCTATATTGTCATGGACTCAGATCCAGACAAACTAGATAACACACCTTATATAGAACTCAACAAAGTATTTTCTCAGCATGGGTTTAAATTACCAAAAATTCTTCAGGCTGATGAAAAACAAGGCTTCTTCTTGCTGAGTGATTTAGGCAATACTCATTTGGCTGATTTACTGGGCGACGAAGACCGCACTTTGCACTACAAACATCTAATAAAGTTAAGTGCACAGTGGGCGCAAATCCCGCCTGCCCAATATATGAAAGTATTTGATGGCGAGTTTTTACAGTTTGAGCTAAGCATTTTTAGAGATTGCTTAGTCGATAACTTTATCGGTGAGCAACTCTCTGCTGATGAGCAGAAAATGTGGCAACAAGCCTGTGAGTTATTAATTAATAATGCCCTTGAGCAACCAATTGTTACGGTGCACCGAGACTTCCATAGCCGTAATATTATGCGCACAGGGCAGCAATGGGCGATTATTGATTATCAAGATGCCGTACAAGGGCCGGTGTGTTATGACCTTGTGTCGTTATTAAGAGATTGCTATTTCAAGCTACCAGAGCAAGAGCTCGACTACCTTTTACATTACGCTTATGACGAATTTAGCGAGCAGCAGCTATTGCAAGACACCTCGTTTGCGATGTTTAAACGTTGGTTTGATTTAACCGGCGTGCAGCGTCATTTAAAAGCTGCGGGCATATTTTGCCGCTTAAAATTACGTGACGGTAAGTCTGGCTATTTGAATAATGTACTGCCAACCCTTACATACATCAGTAATGTCAGTAAAGAATACCCAGAGTTAACAGCCCTTGGTCAGTGGATAGAGCAGATAATTATTCCACAGGCTAAGCAGCGTTTAACGAAAGAGTCCAAATGAAAGCAATGATCCTAGCGGCGGGGCGTGGTAAACGCATGATGCCGCTAACCGAAACGATGCCAAAGCCGATGCTAAAAATTAACGGCAAGCCACTATTAGAGCATCATATTAATAACTTACGTCAAGCCGGGGTTACCGATATTGTTATTAACCTTGCCTGGCAAGGCGACAAAATAACAGAGTATTTCGGTGATGGTTCGCAGTTTGGTGTATCGATCACTTACAGCCAAGAGCAGGCTGGGGGGCTTGAAACCGCCGGGGGAATCATTCAAGCATTGCCGTTATTGGGCGAACAATTTATTGTCATCAATGGTGATGTGTTTACTGATTACGATGTTACTTCGTTAATGCAGTTGCACCTGCAAGCCGGTGAGGCGCATATTGTCCTTGTTGAAAATCCTGCGCATAATCCTGATGGTGATTTTGCGCTGAGTCATCTAAGCCCTGATAGTCAAAAGTATACTTTTTCCGGTATAAGTCGTTATCATGCTGATTTCTTTAAAGGTCTCAGCACTGGTATTCGTCCACTTGGGCCTATTTTGCGAGAAAAGCTCAGTGAGCATCAGGTTTCTACTGAACTTTATTTAGGTCAGTGGGATGACATTGGCACACCAGCCAGACTCGACGAAATCAATCAACGTTTCGCTTTGTAATAACAACAGAGGTTTGCCAGATTATGTGGGGAAAAGTACTCGGTTTTTGTTTTGGCTTTATGTTTGGCAAGTTTATTGGTGCCTTACTCGGCCTATACCTAGGCCATATGTTCGATCGCAGCTTAAAACAAGACTTTGATAAAGCCGGTGGTTTCTCTGGTTTGTTTAAAGGCGATGATATTAACGAACGCCAAGCACTTTTCTTTTCGAGCTGTTTTGCAGTGATGGGGCATATTGCCAAATCAAATGGCCGTGTTAGTGAAACGCATATTCGTGCTGCCAGTGTCTTTATGGACGAAATGGGGCTCTCAGGCGATGAGCGTCGCGAAGCACAAGATGCCTTTCGAAGCGGTAAAGAAGCTGACTTTTCACTAAAAGAAACCGTTCATGACTTTAAAGAGCGCTTTGCCCGACGTCATGATTTATTGCAACTGTTTCTCGAAATACAAATCCAAATGGCCTTTTCTGATGGCCACCTTGCAGAGCAAGAAAAGCAGCTATTGCAAGAGGTGAGCAAGCAGTTAGGTATTTCACGTACTCAGTTCTCATTTTTATTAAAACGCTACCAAGCCGAATTTGCATTTCGTCAGCAACAACAGCGTTTTTATGAACAGCAACGTCAACAAAGCCAGCAAAATCGCAGCAGTCATAGTGAACAAAGAGGGCACAGTGTGCCACCGAATAATGGTATGAATCGCGCCCAAGCGTTGGCTCTTTTAGGCTTAAACAATGATGCTTCTGCGAGAGAGATTAAAGTAGCTTATCGAAAGCTCATGGCTCAGCATCACCCCGATAAGCTGGTATCGCAAGGTTTACCAAAGCATATGATGGAAGTTGCGGTAAAGAAAAGCCAAGATATTCAAGCGGCTTATGAGTATTTAAAAAAGGCGGCGTAAAAAGCCGTCTACTTCTTTGAGCAGTCGCTGGTGCTGCTCAGGCTCTGAAGGCACACCAAATAACTCTCTTTGTCGGTAGTCATATTTAGCGTGTTTTCTTACCCAACGTTTTCTGTCTTTTACACTTTGCAGGGTGTCAGGGTTACCCTCACTATAAAAAATATCCAGTAACGGTGGGCTGATAGTCGAAAGGGTCGCATTGAGATGCTGGTTACGAACACTGTTAGGTAAATAACTACCTAGGCTAATAAAAGCGTTTAGTTCGTTATTTGGAAAGCTAGCATAATGCTCAATCAATAGCCCCGCACTGGCACCTTGTGCTACCACAATAATATTGCCACCTTCATCCATTGCACTGTTATACAAGGCATTGAATCTGGCAATTAGCTTTAATTTGTAATCATCAAGCACGGCTTCACTGATATTAGGTTCACCCGTAACAAAATGCGGCGCTTGTTGCGTTTCGGCTGGTGGAGCAGGAACTGCTTGTTCATCACTTTGTGTTGTAGATTCAGTTTCAGAGCTTTCTGATGGCTTTGGCATTGCCATATCGGCAGGGTGCCAATCAATGTCAGGCATGGTCATGGCAAGGGTTGCATAGCCAATTTCGTTTAACTGCTTACGCAAAAAGTTAATACCGGCATTATTAGTGGGTAGGTGCTGCCAATCAGGAATAATGAGCACAATCCCGCGTTGGCTTGCTGCCATCGATTGACGATATAAGCTAATGAACTCATCTTCACCGGCAAGCAGAGTACGTACTTCATCACTTGGTAAAAAGCGTTGAATATCGTTAGTGACCAAGCTTGACCAAGGGGCGGGTTTTATAAAATCGGCAGCATTCACATTGCCCATTAACGCAAAACAGGCTGCGTAAAGTAAGCGATGTGCGGGTTTTAAATTCATGCCGATATTACCTGAGTCTTTAATTAAATCAGTGATTAATTAACTATCGGCAGTCTTTATTAAATATTTAGCGAATTGTCTTAAAACTCAGGAGCAGCTTCAAAAATCAGTGTTTCACCGCTGACTGGGTGAGCCAAGGAAAGCATTTCAGCATGCAGTTGTAAGCGAGGAGCCATGGCGAATGCCTCGGGATGCGCATACAACTTATCGCCTAAAATAGGGTGACCTAATGACAACATGTGCACACGTAGTTGGTGAGAACGCCCAGTAATAGGGGTCAGCTCGACACGAGTTGCATTCTGTTCATGCTCAAGTACTTTAAAGTGGGTTAATGACGGTTTGCCATTGTCGTGATCAACCATTTGCTTTGGGCGGTTCGGCCAATCACAAATAAGTGGCAAATCTACCGATCCTGTTTGTTGCTCAAGCTTACCAAATACACGAGCAATGTAGCGTTTCGCGGTTTTTCTATCTTGAAATTGAATGCTTAAATTACGATGCGCTTCTTTGTGCATGGCTAAGCAAATAATGCCAGAGGTTGCCATATCTAAGCGATGAACAATTTTCGCAGTTGGAAATACACGATTAACGCGTGAAATAAGACAATCGGCGTGTTTCGGATCTTTTCCCGGCACAGTAAGTAAACCACTTGGTTTATTCACAATAAGTAAATCATCGTCTTGATAAACAATACTTAAATAAGGTGTCATTGGGGGATTATAATTGAGTAACACGGCCAGTCTCGATGATATGTAAGGGCGCTATTTTAAAGGAGTATGAACGCATACACAATGCCAGTGCAGGTTTTCGAGTATATGCTAACGAGTCGGACTCTCTTTATTTCTGCTTGTTGTATTTAGCATAAAAAACGCGATGTGAAAGCACATCGCGTCTTTTGCAGAAGTATAAAAATCTTAATCTTTACTACTTATGATAGCTTAAGCACGTTTCCACTTCGTTCTTCGAGCCTAAGATCACCGCCACACGTTGGTGAATTGCGTCAGGTTGAATGTCCATGATGCGCTCAGTGCCTGTTGAGGCAATACCGCCAGCTTGTTCGATTAACATTGCCATTGGGTTTGCTTCGTATAGTAAGCGTAATTTGTTAGGTTTATTTGGATCTTTCGTGTCGGTTGGGTAAGTAAAAATACCACCACGGCATAATACACGGTGCACATCACCCACCATTGCAGCAATCCAGCGCATGTTGAAGTTACGACCACGCGGGCCTGTGTCACCAGCAATTAGGTCATTGATGTAATTTTGCATCGCCGGTTGCCAATGACGTTGGTTTGAAGCATTGATAGCAAATTCGCTGGTCTCTTCAGGCACTTTTGCAAAATCTTGCGTTAATAAGAAGGTTCCGTGCGTTTTATCTAAGGTGAAAAAGCGTGTGCCTTTGCCGGTTGTTAACGCCAGCACGGTAGATGGGCCATATAATACATAACCCGCTGCAACTTGGTTTTTACCCGGTTGCATAAAAATACTAGGATCAGCTGGATCTGCCCCTTCAGGCGCCGCCATAATTGAGAAAATCGTACCAACGAGTGAGTTGATATCAGTATTTGATGAGCCATCAAGTGGGTCGAATGCAACAATGTAGTTGGCATTTGGATTACCCGCAACGGTGAAGTCCTCTTCTTCAGAGGCAATGGCTTTTACGTAGCCCGATTCTAATAAAATATCTTTTAAAAGTTGGTTAGTTAGAACGTCGAGTTTTTTCTGTGTTTCACCCTGAATGTTTTCGTCTAGGGTTGAGCCTAATACGCCAGATAGGGCGCCTTGACCAACACGAAATGAAATTTCTTTACATGCCGCAAGTACCGTTCTGATCAATGAGATCAATTCACGAGGGCAACCATCTTCTAACAATACCGGTGGGAGTCTACGCATTCTATTTTCCTGATAACGTTGTAGCCAGACATTTT
The DNA here is from genome assembly GCF_037162425.1 of Pseudoalteromonas sp. Hal040. Taxonomy (NCBI): domain Bacteria; kingdom Pseudomonadati; phylum Pseudomonadota; class Gammaproteobacteria; order Alteromonadales; family Pseudoalteromonadaceae; genus Pseudoalteromonas; species Pseudoalteromonas sp. Hal040. The sequence continues at coordinate 491,676 of NZ_JARLUU010000001.1, forward strand.
TAGTGTGAGAGAGAATGTCTTAGCAAGCGCTGAATTTCGTCTTAAATAGCTGATTTTTATAAACGGTACTTTATACTGCTTAATACCTATACAGTATTTAAAACGCGAATAACAAAGATAAGATTATGCAAAAAATACCATTACTACGATATCTGCTCTTAGCTGTGCTACTTACTATGATAACTCAAGCACACGCAGCAATTAAGCCTATAAATGATTTTACTGAAAAAATGACTCATTTTTCAGGCTATTTTTCATTTTACTACGACACAGAAAACGGCAAATTGTATCTTGAGGTGGATAAACTCGAGCAACAATTTTTACTACAACAAAGCCTACCTTACGGTGTTGGTTCAAATGATATTGGCTTAGATCGCGGTCAGTTAGGTGACACACATTTAGTGCAGTTTGAGCGTTTTGGCGATAAGGTGATGCTAAGAGCTATCAATACTTATTACCGCGCTAATACTAATAACCTTGCAGAACAACAAAGTATTAAAGAGGCGTTCGCATCGAGTATTTTAGCGGGCTTTAGTGTTGTCGCTCAGTCAGACACTGCTGTACTTGTGGATTACACCCCTTATTTATTAAGCGATGTTCATGGTGTAAGCCGTCGTTTATCGGCAACCGGGCAGGGAAGTTTTAACTTAGATAGCAACCGCAGTGCGGTATATTTAGCACGCTCAAAAGCGTTTGAAAAAAATACTGAACTAGAAGCCGTACTTACTTTTCAAGGTAATAACCCAGGTAAGTATGTACGCCAAGTGAGCGCAGACCCTTATGCGCTTACAGTACATATGCATCACTCATTAATTGAGTTACCGGACGATAACTACACCCCGCGCAAGTTCCACCCTCAAGCAGGTTTTTGGAGCATTGAGCACAAAGATTATGCGGCAGCGCTGGGTGAGTCTATGTATGTGCGTTACATCCCACGTCATCGTTTAGCGAAAAAAGATCCGAGCCTGCCAATCAGCGAGCCCGTTGAGCCGATTGTTTATTACTTAGATCCGGGCGTACCCGAGCCAGTTAAAACAGCGTTACTTGATGGGGCTAAATGGTGGAATGATGCCTTTAATGCAGCAGGCTACAAGAATGCTTTTATCGTTAAAGTGCTCCCTGATGATGCCGACCCTATGGATATTCGCTACAACGTAATTCAATGGGTGCACCGTGCAACACGTGGTTGGTCATACGGCAGCTCCGTGATTGACCCGCGAACTGGCGAAATTATCAAAGGTCATGTGACACTAGGTTCACTTCGTGTACGTCAAGATATCCTAATTGCAGAAGCATTAGCAGCTCCCTATTTTGAAGGCAATGAAGTGGCTAAGCGTTTACAAGCCATGGCACTTGATCGTATTCGTCAATTAAGCGCTCATGAAGTAGGGCATACTTTAGGTATTTCGCATAACTTTGCAGCGTCAGTGGCAGACAGAGCCTCTGTAATGGATTATCCACACCCACTACTGAGCTTTAATGAGCAAGGTAAATTAGATGTAAGCCGAGGCTATGCTGCTGGCATGGGCGTGTGGGACACCCAAGTTATTAAATATGGTTATAGTGATTTCACTAATCAAGATGAAGCACAGCAATTGGCTGCTATTTTAGCTGAGAACAAAAGCAAAGGGCTGGAATTTATTTCAGACAGTGATGCCCGCGCTCAAGGTGGCGCTCACCCAACAGGGCATTTATGGGATAACGGAAGTTCACCGAGTGATGAGCTGATGCGTGTACTTGATGTTCGTAAACAAGCGCTGACGAGCTTTGGCATCGAGAACATCAAAACGGGCACTGCTTTATCACAATTAGAAGAAATGCTGGTACCGCTTTACTTGTTCCATCGCTATCAAGTTGAAGCGGCGGTTAAATTAATTGCCGGTGTAAATTACGAATACGAAGTACGCGATGGCTCACAACCAAAAGGGGCGCAGGTTGTTACAAAGCAAACACAACAAGCGGCAGCCGATGCAGTACTTGCGACATTAAAAGCTGAGAATCTTGTTTTACCTGAGTCGGTATTAGCGCTTATTCCACCAAAAGCGTATGGTGAATCTAAATCACGCGAAAGTATTGTTGGTCGCACAGGCCTGACGCTTGATGCGATGGCGCTGCCAGAGGTTGCTGCAGCACATACCTTGAGCCTACTTTTTAATAGCCAACGCATTAACCGTTTAGCGCAGCAGCAAGCACGAAGCGATGCATTTTATGGTTTAGATGCGCTATTAGCACAAACTTATCAGCAAGTTTTCGAGCAAAAAATTGCTTCTGGGATGGCAGGTAAAATTAGCCAACGTGTGCAGCTTTTAACGGCGAAACAGTTTGCTGACTTAGTGGCAAGCAATGAGGTGGCACCCGAAGTACAAGCTCAGCTTCGTTACTACTTAGCTAAACTTGCAAAGAGTTACCAGCAAGAATCAATGCTAGGCAGTGCATCCGTTGGTAACAGTGCATTTAAGCAATATTTAAGCGAGCAAATCAGTCACTTTTTAGAAAGTGGTGAATGGCCTGCAAACTTTAAAGTGTTGCCAATGCCACCGGGTTCGCCAATTTAATCTATTTTTACTTCAAAGACCTAGGGCGTGTTGACCTTTGTGGATTAAAATTTGTTCACTCTAGGGGCGATTTAATCGCGGCGCGAGATTTGTAACCTAGTGGGCTAAGTAAAAATTGAGCAACAAAGAGTTAATCGCCCCTAGGAAGAACCCGAAGGGCAGCGCGTGTTTGGCATTGATGCTGCGTTATCGCCTATTTATGTGGAACAACCACACTACATAGGCTCTGCCTTGCCTAAATACCAAACACACTGCTGCAAAATTAATCACAAAAGGTCAACACGCCCTAGCATAGCTAGGCGTTTTACTTGCATAAAATTGGATATTTGCTAATCTAGCGGCCTTCCTTTTTTGTCTTTTTGAGGTGTATATGGCGTTCTTTTCTCGCTCGTTGTTAGCAGCGGCCATTACATTCTCTAGCTTTTCCAGCTACGCAACCCTAGAAAAAAACAATGCGATGTAGAGCTAAGCCATGGCTTGATCATCACTGATGATGTCATTCGTATTGTTGATAAAGGTCAAACTCGCGTACAAATCAACAACGATAACCAATTGTTTATACGGGGTTATTGGGTTGATTTAAGCCCTGAAGAAAGCAAAGTTGTGGAGCAGTTCAGTCGAGGCATTAGGCAAACCGTCCCTGAACTTGTTGACCTGGCGACCGATGGTGTAAACCTTGGTTTAAGTGCCATCGAGCAAGTTGTTGAGGGCATGTCAGACAAAGAGCCTGAAGTGCTAAAAACTCAGCTGCAATATGTTGAGCGTGCACTGATGGATAAATTTAAGCGTGGTGATGACTTTTTCTTTATTGCCCCGCAGTCGCTGTCGAAAATCGATGACTTTTTTACCAAAGAAATCAGCCAAAAAATTCACTCTGCAGTGCATGGCTCACTTGGCGCTATTTTAGTTTCGCTAGGCGATGCTTTTAAATCCCGCGAAGGTAACATCGAAGACCGTATCAATGATATGGGTCAGCGTATGGATATCATCTCAAAAGAAATTGATAAATCACTGCAAAAGAAAGCAGAGCAATTAGAGATGAAAGCCTCAGAGTACTGTGAGTGTTTGAACTCATTAGATGTCACCGAGTCACGATTACAACAAATGGTGCCGGGGATGGCCGATTTTGATTTGGTACAAATAAAGTCTTAATACGAATTTAAAACGAGAAAGCCCAGCAGTTGCTGGGCTTTTTCGTTTTTACTTGTTTGAATTAGCTAAACTTAGCGGTTTCAGTTTCTAAATCGCTAGTAAGGCCTTTGATCAAATCGGTTGCTGTATGAGCCTGATTAGATACATCAGCCGTTTGTGAAGCCGTGTCTGAGATAGTTACGATGCGTTTGGCGGTGTCTTCACCGGCATCAAGCTGCTCTTTTGCAGCAATGGCTATCTGATGGCTCATTTGTGCGATTGCGCTGAGTGAGCTGGCAACCCGTTTTAGTTCTTCATTGGCTTTAGTCGACTTTTCAACGGTTTGTTCACTGGTACTCATACTGAGCGAAACAGAAGATTTGGCATCTTGGGTTGCAGCTTGTAGTTTGCCTATCATATTGCGGATTTCTTCAGTGCTGGTTTGTGTGCGCTGGGCAAGTCCGCGCACTTCATCAGCAACTACAGCAAAGCCTCGTCCTTGCTCACCAGCACGGGCAGCTTCTATCGCCGCATTAAGCGCAAGTAAGTTAGTTTGTTCGGCAATACCTTGAATAACACTCAGCACATTAGCGATGTTATTTACTTCATCATCAAGCACTTGAATGTTATTACCAGCGCTGTCAATTTGCTGCTCTAAAAGTGCGATGGTATCGGCAGCCTCGCTAGTTAAGTGGCTAGCACTTTGACCTTGCTGCTCAGCTTCTTGCACTGAGTAAGCGGCTTGTTCAGCATGTTCTACAACGGTTTGCGCTGAGGCTGTTAACTCGGTAATAGCTGAAGCAACCATTTGAGTTTCTTCGTTTAGGCTACGTGTCAGTTTATCGAGCTCAACAGAGCGAGACTCGTTATCAACACTTTGATTTTTTAAGCTATCTGTAACACCTTTAATGCCGCCAACAACGCCACGTAACCCTTGTTGCATATAATGCATGGCAGCAATAATGCTCTCAGGTGGGGCATCTTGGCGAATATGTGAGTTTAAGTTGCCACGAGAGACGTTTTTTACAATACCGATTACTTCATCAATTTCGCCGCCTAAGGCATTAGTGAGCGATGAGCCAAAGCGAGCAATGGCAAAGGTCAAAGCAATGGCAATAAGCATAGATAAGCCCAGCAACCACTTTGCAGTATTCCAATAACGTTCATCAACTTCTTTGGCGCTAATGCCTGTACCAACATACCAGCCAAACAGCGGTGTTTTTTGTACTACAGAGGTTAAATCAACGGTTTCACCATCTCGCACTGAATCCCAGTGGTAGGTGATGATTTTATTGGTTGTGTTGCCTACTAGCTTTTCGACCATACGGCCGATGCTGTTGCCGCTGGCATCTTTGAAGTCGTTAAAGCTGGTGCCGTGCAGTTCAGGGTCGTGCGGCGTGGCGACAAAATCTAAGTTGTTGTCGACGACATACACATATTCTGAGTCGTGGTATTTATTTTCTCGAAGTACCTGAATAGCGAGTTTTTTTGCCTGTGCTTCTTCGAGTTGATTGTTTTTAACCATCAACTCAAATTGCTCAACAATATTGGTGGTGCTCTTCATGAGCTGGTTGATACGCGCGATGTTGTCGCTTTCGCTGGCATGGCGTAAAGATTGTAAGCCGAGTAACGCTATCGCAGATAACGCAATAAACATAGCGATAGCAAATAAGGTGATTTTTGTTTTTAAAGCTAGTCCTGATAACACAGTCAGCCTCCTTTATTATTTCCCCTGTTAACTTTTACCACGTTTGTCTGGTTTTATTAAGGAAAAATGACAGCGTTATCATGACTTTTGCTCAAGTACCTATTTAGAGCTTCAGTTCGGCTTCTGTAAGTGCACGATATTCACCGCTTGCAAGGCTTTCGTCGAGGGTGATGTCAGCTATTTTTTCACGATGTAATTCAACAACTTTATTACCTACGGCGGCAAGCATTCGCTTAACTTGATGGTATTTACCTTCGCAAATTGAAAGGCGTAAGCTGTAGCTTGCAAGCTTTTCAACAATCGCAGGGCGGGTGAGCTCTTTTTCATTGTGCAATTGCACCCCTTGCTCTAACGCTGCAATCGCTTCATCATCAATAGGTTCTTGAGTTTCAACTAAATACGTTTTGAATTTGTTGTGCTTTGGTGCTGTAACTTTATGTGACCAGTCGCCATCATTGGTGATGATCACTAACCCTGTGGTATCGATATCTAAGCGACCTGCAACATGAAAGTCGCTCATGTTTGGCTCATCAAGTAAATCAAATACCGTTGGGTGAAGGTCATCTTTATTGGCGCATACATAACCTGCTGGCTTATGTAGCATGTAGTAGCGTTTACCTAAAAATACCAGAGGCTCACCTTGCCAGCGAATATCATCATCTTGTGTTACAGACAAATCGAATGAGGTAATCACCTCACCATTAACAGTGGCGTATTTGCGTTTAATACCAGCTCTGGTCTTACTGCGCGGTAACTCGGCAATATGGCTGATAAATTTATCTAAACGGCATGGAAATTTCATTGGGATCACATTTTTAGTCGGCTACAATGGCGGCGAGTATAGCGGATACTAGTTACCTATGACAGTACAGCAAGGACAAATATTACAGCATTACCAAGCGCAAATAGCCAAAGGTGATTTGCAAGAAGACCGTGCCCAGCGCACAGCGATTAATGCTCTTGATAATCTAGCCACAGAATTAGCTGCACCAAGCCATTGGTGGCAAAGCGCAAAGCCAGTAAAAGGGGTTTATTTATATGGCCCAGTAGGGCGTGGTAAATCTATGTTAATGGACGTGTTTTTTAAGCTTGTTAACATTGAAGCCAAACAGCGTTTGCACTTTCATCATTTTATGAAACAAGTGCATGAGCGCTTAACTCAGCTGCAAGGGCAGAAAAATCCGCTGACTGTGATTGCTAAAGAGTGGGCAGAGCACATTCGCTTGATATGTTTTGATGAGTTTTTTGTGTCTGATATTGGCGATGCCATGATTTTAGGTGGCTTGTTCAACGCCTTGTTTGAGCAGCAAGTGGTGTTGGTGGCGACCTCAAACTGCCAACCGGAGCAGTTATATCGTAATGGTTTACAGCGAGCACGATTTTTACCGACAATCGATTTATTAAATGAGCATTGCCATATTTTGAGTGTCGAAGGCGACAAAGATCATCGTTTTCGCTTTGGCAAACAAACCGAACACTACTTTATTGATAACAAAGAGGCGCTAACAGAGCGCTTTTTGAAGCAAGAGCAATCAGTACAAAGGCAAACAACGATAGCGATTTGCCATCGCGAGCTTAGCTGTATCTTGCTCGCTCAAGACGCCATTATGTTTGATTTTATGGCGCTTTGCTCAGGACCTAGGAGCACCGCGGATTATATTTATTTGGCAGAGCGTTTTCAGCGCGTTTATTTAGTCGATGTGCCGGTCATGGGGCGTGGAGCCACGGGCAAACAAATTGTGCATGGTATTGAAGATAGCTATCAGCGAGAAAAGCAGGATTTACAAGAACACTTTTTAGATGATGAAGCAAGGCGCTTTATTGCTTTGGTTGATGAGTTTTATGATCGCAATCGATTACTGGTGATTTCGGCCGAGGTGGGTATTAGCGATTTATATCAAGGCCAAAAGCTGGCATTTGAGTATGCGCGTACCGAGTCTCGATTAGTTGAGATGCAAAACTGGTAGAATTCGAAAAGATAAAAGGCGCATTAAAAATGCGCCTTTGTTGTCAGCCTAGCTGGGGATCTTCATATGTGCTTAAAAGCTATATTGAGCACCTACATACACGTATCGACCTGCACCACCGCCGTATGCGCTATAGTAATTACCGCGTCCTGAAGGGTAGAAATCCCCTTTATTATCGAACACGTTATTTACACCACCGAATACGCGCAGTTGGCTCTGCTCACTCAGTGACATGGTGTAAGACGCTGAAATACTGTGTTTTAAGAACGAGCCATAATCTTGGTAGGCAAGTTTCTCTGGGTTACTGATACAGGTATCTTCACCAGCCTCACAGCGAGCATCGTTTTCGGCAATATACTCTTGATAATCTTCTTCAAGACTCTGGCTTGCAATGAATGAGCCTAAGTAATTAGTGCGCCAGCGAATACGTAAGTTGTCGTTACGCCATGTCACTGACATTGAAGCTTTATCTTTGCTGCTACCGTAACCTGCGTAGTGGCTAGTCACTAAGCTGCCATCAAGCCCTTCATAGGTTTGCGAGTTTTCGATTACATGGTTGTAATCCAGTTTAAACGATAACTGACCTAGGTTATCTAAATCGAGTTTGTACTGTGCAACTACATCGTAACCGCGAGCAGTTAGCTCATCGAGGTTATATTGACGTTGTAAAATTTTAATAATATTACCTTCGCTGTTGCGGGTAATGTCATTACAAAATACGTTGTCTTCGCCCCATGCAGCTTCAGAGTTGTAACACTCACGCATGATGTTTTCATTACTGATCTGCGAAATCGCATCAACAATGGCAATATCGTAGTAATCAACTGCAAGATTAAAGTTTTCTAAAAATGCTGGAGCGACGGTGATACCAAAGGTGTAAGTATCTGCGGTTTCCTCTTTTAGATTTTCGTTACCAGTCCCCGGTGAGTAGCTATTGTTCTCATCGCTAAATTCAAAGTCTGGATCAGCAGCAAGTTGCGCAGCTAACGTAGGCTCTTTGCGGCAGTTATCGTGACCTGGTTTGGTTGATGTTGCCGTTAAACCATCACAAATATCATCATAGCTGTCGTAATCGCCACGCGGTGGTGACATAAGCTCTGTGATTGTTGGCGCACGTTGAGCACGGGCGTAGTTTGCTCTAAATGCATAGCCTTCGACTGGCTCCCAAAATACGCCTAGCTTGTAGCTGGCAACGGTATCCACATTATCCATGCTGTAATTTGCTAAACGTAATGAGGTTTCTGCGCTTAGGCTTTTTGCTAAAGGGGCATCTTTTAACAGCGGGATTGCAAGTTCTGCAAAGGCTTCATAGACTTCAACTTCACCATAAAAATTTGGTACATAGTTAAAGGTAATGCCGCCGCCTTTCATATCATCGCTGGTTGAAAGGTCCTGACTATCTTTACGGTATTCACCACCAAATACCGCAGATACGGAGCCTGCTGGCAATTCAAATAAGTCACCTGTTATGTAGCCAACCACGCCATATTGTTTTATTTCAGTATCAATAATTGGGTTGGTGCGGATCCAAGCAGCCATTTCTTCGGTGACAGAGCCTTCACCAAATAGGTTAATTGGTACACAGCCCTCTGCGCGAGCAGCTTCATCAATACATTGAATTGTGCCATCTGCTAACTGTTCAGCTTGCAAAGCTTGATTAAGTTTTACGGTATTTAACTCATTGCTACGAAGTTGGTGCTGGGTGAAACGACCATAACTTGCTGATAGATCCCAGTCCCACTCGCCGTTAAATAGGGTGCCTTGAAGACCTGCCCAGCTACGTATCGTTTTACGGGTATTATCGGTGCTGATATTACCCACTTCACTGAAGCGACGATCCCAATAAATGCGATTTTTATATGGGTTAGCATCAAGGATTTCTTGTGGAACATACGGGTTGTCGATTGGGATATAGCCCGGTGCCACATCTGCAAGAGGCTCGCCCGTGGTAGGGTCGTAACGTGGTACATAGGCACCTTCGTATTCATCTTCAGGTGACTTATCGTTAAACGAGCCACTTTCACTGTATTGAACTTGCGCGTAAAACATTACATCGTCAGTTAAGTCATAATCAATTTTAACTGCCGCAGAAACGTTATCGCTTGGTACATCAAGCATCACGTATTGATTTGAATTGACACCGTAAATTTCTTCGTTGCCTTTCCAATCATCACGTAAGGTTTGACCGTCATACCAAAACTGAGTGTCGTTGTTATTATTTTCTAAGAACACACCGCCCGGAATACCGTCGCTCTTACTTACCCAATCAGCTTGTGTGATATCGCGCATACACTGATAACCGTCATTAGTCAGCATTTGGTTACACATCTGATCATCATCGTAACGATAAGCGTCTTCGACTTGCGCACGTTTACGGTCGTAATAGCTCATACCGAAATCACGGTCCCAGTTAGCACTGAAGTAAGCATAACCACGCTCGTCAGCAAATGAACTGCCGTAATTTAAATCAAGGGTAAACTCTTTACCGCCACCATCGGTGGTTTCACCTGTATTAGCTTTAAAATCAAAGCCTTCTTTTTTGATTGGGTGATAATATTCACCACACCCGCTACAGCATCGGCACCATAGGTTGCCGATGCACCGCCACTGATTATTTCAACGCGCTCAACCATGCCGCTCGGAATAGTGTTTAAACTGACATAGTTGCCGCTGTAGCTATTAGAAACAACACGACGACCATCAATCAGTGTGAGGGTACGATTAGCGCCTAAATCTCTAAGTTGAACCGTTGATAAACCGGTCGCTGAAACACTTGATTGGCTGGTGGTATTACCTATGCTCTCACTCAGTGCAGGCATGTTATCAACCAAAATATCCGATAAGTTGGTTAAACCTGTATCGGCAATGGCTTCTCGGTCCATTGTGACCAGCGGTGTTGGAATTGAAAAGCTATCGCGTTTAATACGTGAACCCGTTACGACGATTTTTTCAGGCTCTTCAGTTTGTTCATTGGCTGTTGGGGTGGTCTTGGCAGTGCGGGCAATCTCAGCCTCATTGGCAAATGCGTGTTGGCTAAAACCACTGGCAACAGCAAGTGCAATAGCACAAGGTTTGGTTAGTAGATTTCTCACAGGCGTTCCTAGTTGTTTTATTTTTAGTTTTTAGAACCAGAGTGATGCTCTTTTTAAGGGCAGTTAAAATTTACAGTGAGCAACACTCTGGTTGGTCGGTATTGACGTAAAAATTTTTATAGGAATGTGAACTTAACTACAATCTTAGGTGGCTCGTTTATGTCTCTATTTTACATCTATTGAATATCTATTTATTTAAGATCAATAGTTTAAGAAATATTCATTGTTAACTGTTTTGCAACGTTAAAGCTGGTGAAAGAACCACTTTTACGATAAATTGATAGGGCTTTATACTGCTGTACTTCTAAAATGGGGTTTTATTTAGAGTTAATGGAAACATCTAATCGCGTTTATCAGCTGGGCTCATGTATTGTTAACCCACTCGAAAATAAACTGATCTGTAATGGCAGTGAACAGCTTTTGCAGCCTAAGTTTATTGAGTTGTTAGCTTGCTTAGTGGCGCGTTACCCTGAACCAATCACCCGTGAAGAGCTCATCAATAGTGTTTGGGAAGGCAATTTTTACGTGGGTGAAAAAGCCTTAACAAATGCAATTTGGCATTTACGGAAAGCATTCAAGGAACTCGACCCAGAACAAACTTACATAGAGACATTACGAAAAACGGGTTATCGCGTTTTGTTAAAGCCCGAGTCAATAGATACAACCGATAAAGAAAAGTCAGTGGGTTTTAGTATCACTACTGCGCAAATCCGCCAGCTGTTTGTGGCTTTGTGTGTCATTAGCCTAGTTGTGATGTATTGGTTGTTCTCTTCGCCTGCTAAGCAAACAAATTCAAGCTTTGTGTTGCCGCTTAATAGCATCGAAAGCGTGACGGCAAGCCCTGGTCGTGAGATTTATCCTTCAATTTCTGATGATCAGCATTATTTGGTGTATTCATGGCGACAACTTGGTAAACCAAATAACCTGTATTTACGGGATTTACATTTTCCTGAGCACCCAGCAAAGCAATTAACGGACTCACCGTTTACAGAAGGCCGCTCAGTGTTTAGCCCTGATGCAAACACATTATATTATTACCGTATGGCGTCAGATGTCTGTGAAATTGTAAAACTCTCTTTGATAAATGCCACTAGTGTCGTGCTAGGGCAGTGCAGTAATAACTATGCGCCTGATCTTGATATCAGTAGTGATGGTAAAACCTTAGCCTACATTGCTGAGCACACTAGTGAGTCTGGTGACTATGCCACTCGTATCAAACTGCTTGATTTACAGGCTAAACAAACAAAAGAAACAGTTATTCCTTGTAATGATGACTGTGAAACTGTGTATGAGTCTGTGTCGTTTTCGCCTGATGCACAGCGAGTTGTGGTTACACGTAATGTTAAAAACAATCAAAAAGCGCTGTTTTTAATTGATGTAAAAACAGGACAAAGCCAACGCTTAACTCATGACTTTGTTGATATTCATGGTGTGGATTGGCATCCATCTAAAGAACAATTGGCGTTTAGTGCAGTTGAGGGCGGCAAACGGTATGGCTATTTTTACGATATTAATGATCAAACCCTAATTAACACGCAAATCGCGGGCATGAGCTCGCCTAATTACAGTAGCGATGGCAGTGTTTATTATCATCAGTGGGATTTAGATAAGGTGATCACGCGTTTGAAAATAGACGAGCAAGTGGCTAACTCGCCGTTTTCTATGTTGTCGACCAACTTTAGTTCGCTATTTCCTGAATATAATCAGCAGCAAAATAAACTGCTGTATGTGTCGAATGAATCAGGCAGTTCACAGCTTTGGATTGTTAACCCCGATAGCAGCTCGCGAAAGCAGCTTACTGACTTTGCACATAACACGGGAGAAATTCGTGATCCAACTTGGTCAGCTGATGGGCGCTATATTTTGTTTTCATTGTACGATAATGGTAGCACCCGCTTATATTTTTATGATTTCAAAGTAGAGCAAAGCCAACAAATCAAACTGCCATTTAGTCATGCTGTTAAACCCAAGTTTAGCGCGGATAGCCAGCATATTTTGGTGTCTGATGGTGATTACCTTTACCGTTATGACTTAACAGGAAAAAACCTCGGTAAAGCAGTTGACGTGCCTGCGCAATATGGCGTTGAAACACAAACGGGCGATATATTATTTACCAATTCGCACCATGCTATTTGGATTAAACACCATGATACGGGGGTTGAAGAAATGCTGGTGAATGATATTAAATTAGCGCGCAGTTATGCCTGGTTGTTGGTGGCAAAAAACGCGTACCATGAAGGGCGTATTTATTACTATAAAGAACGCTTAGGTGATTACCGTATTAGCTACTATGACTTAGCAAGCAAGCAGCATCATGATTTAATTGCCTTACCAGAGCGAGCTTACAGTCGCTCATCGGGCTTGACCTACATACCCAATGAGCGTTGGCTAGTTTACACCGCGTACTTATCGCCTGAGATAGAAATCAAGCGCTTACCTGCAGCTTATTTACCAAAGTAATTAACACTTACGGTAGATATCAGCATCCATATCGTAAATATTAACGCTTAAGCTATACGAGCGGCGGCAGTATGTTCTTAAGCAACTTAGTAATTGCTCACTGAGCATTTGCTTTTGTTCTATGGTTCTGCCTGCCATGATTGATGCGCCGATGTGAATAAAGCCATCTTTGCCTTCACCTAATTCGTAATGCTGATAAGCAATTGCACGAGTCTTTATGGTCGAAAGCTCAAATAAGCCTGAGTCAAAAACGGCTTGGTGAACTTTTTCAACTAACACTTGTGGCAGAATTGGCAAGTCTTCTGAGTGTTCTATAACAATGTGCGGCATGGGGTTTTCCTTAAAAGCGGTAACTAAAACCGATGTTTGTCTGAAATTGGTTTAACACATCACCATCAAAGTGCCATAGACATTGATTGTCTTCTGATGTTGGCAATGTGCACGATACGTTACTTGCATTATTTACAATAGTTGCCAGCCAGCGAGTTTCAACATAAACCCGAGCTTGTTCAGTAAATAAATAATCTGCGCCAGCATAAAGGCCTGATGTAAAATATGTATCAGAGTCGGCAAAGTCAGTGCTGACGTGGTTTGCGCCAATTTGGGCACCAACAAAACCAACTACACGGTCAGCTAATGGCACTTCTACGGCACTTTGAAATAGCAGGTATTGCATCTCGACTTGCTTGTTGGTTTGGCCTTTCATATCAAGTTCGGTTGCTGAATAAAAGAAGCCATAACGAGCATTATCAATGGTTCTATCTAGACTGACAGTAAAATGGCTGTCATCCTCAAGCTCAATTTTAAGGTTTTCTTCGGTTTGCACCGAGTTAGTAAAGTTTTTGCCGAAACCAGCGCTAATAGAGTAGTCAGCGTGAGCGGTACTACTTAATAACATTAAACACAGTAAACCAAGCGATTTTTTCATTGTTTAGGTGCTCGTTGTTGAAGATATTTTGAGATAGTATTGAAACATAGCAAGCAAATCGTTGTAAACGGACAACTATCGCTTTTTAATAAGGAACACTAGGGTGAAGTTACTAAAATTAGCTGCACTTACTGCGCCACTGATTTTGTTGAGCGGTTGCTCGGATGATGCTGCTTCGGTGAGTTTGGGATTATTTACTACCAAAGATATTAAAGTGGTATCACAACAAGACCCGCTTATAAGCGGTGTAACTTGTCACATTAGCCATATTGAAGCGAACCTTGATTTTGCTGATCCATCCGATATGTCTATTGCCTGTCGTCAAACAGGCCCCATTACCGCTGACCAATTACAACAAATTGACCGCAGTAAATCGGGCGAAGTGGTATTTAAATCATCGAAAAGTATTTTGTTTAAATCGTTAAAAGTACGTCGTATTTATGATGCGCCAACACGCACTTTATTATATTTGTCTTATTCAACGAAAGAGTCGAGCGGCAGCCATCATCATGCTTTATCAACTGTGCCTCTTTACAATACGGATGCATGGCAATGGGCACAATCACAAGAGTAGTTTATGTTAGCGTTATTTAAGTCAGCTCCAGTTGTTGATGAGCAAGAGCAGCAGTGGTTAATCGATACCTTTTTATGGGCTGTTGAGCACTTTGATAGTGAATATTTTTTAAAACACACGCAAATCATTTTACCTAACGGGCAGTTCTTTCCGGATAGGGTGTCGAGCGTCAGTGAAATGGCTGAAAAGGTATTTAGTCGGGTTGTTGAGTATGCGGGTATGCAGGCGTGGCCAATTAACTTAGTTGCGCCATCTGGGCTTACACCTCAGGTGTTTCCGCATTTTGAGTTTCAAGACAGTTTACGCGGTAGCGAGGCAAGTTTAATTGTACCGGCAAATCATCCGGTAAATATCTCGTTTAACCCGAACCAAATCAATCAACCACAAGATTTAGTGGCAAGTTTTGCTGGTACCTTAGCGACCATTTTGATTCATCATGTGGGTGTCTTACCGCCCGGCGGCAAAGAGTACTTACCGCAAGCGAGCGATGCGTTGGCATGCTATTTAGGCTTTGGGGTGATGATGAGTAATACGGTGTATCAATTTAAAGGTGGCTGCGGCTGCGGTTATAACCCTTATGCCAATCGCCAAGCGGCGCTGACTGAGCCACAAACGCTATTTATGCATGCGCTAGTTACTCATTTTAAAGGGGATAATCAGTCGAAGAAGTTTTTAAAGCCCCATTTACGCAGCCAATATAAAAAAGCGCAAAAGCAAATTAAAGCATTGGTGAGTGACAGTGCAAATCCGTTGTTATTGGCATTAGATGAACAAGCAGTAGGGTGATATTCAGTGCAGTATTTAGATGAGTTTTTATTGATAGCCATTGCTCACTTTTTTGCAGTAGCAAGCCCAGGCCCTGATTTTGCAATTGTACTCAAGCAAAGTATTCAACAGGGTCGTAAAAATGCGCTGTGGACCAGTGCCGGTGTTGGTGCGGCTATTCTTTTGCATATTGCTTATTGTGTATTAGGTGTGGCGTTAATTTTATCGCAGTCACCTAGCTTATTCATGGCTTTAAAATACCTTGCGGGGGCTTATTTGGCTTACTTAGGTGTGCAAGCTTTACGAAGCGCAAAACCTACCGATAGCACGCAGCAAACTCTTGCTCCTGCTGAGCCTGAATCTGTGTATAAAGCATTTCGACGCGGCTTTTTTACCAATGCCCTTAACCCCAAAGCAACACTGTTCTTTATGTCGTTGTTTACTCTTGTGATTAGCCCTGACACACCAGTTTTAGTGCAGGCTGGTTATGGCGTGTATATGGCAATGGCGACTTGGCTGTGGTTTTCATTTTTATCATTGGTGTTATCAAAAGCATCAGTGCGAGCATTTTTCTTAAAAAGCGGATACTGGTTTGATAGAGGCATTGGGGTGATCTTAATTGCCTTAGCTATTCGTGTTGTTGTGTGAGGTGAATATGGCGCTGTATAACTTTTCATTTGGTTCAAATATGTCATCGAGTCGATTGCTGGCAAGGTTGCCTGAAGCAAAGCGGGTGGGCACAGCTATTTTAAAAGGCTATGAGCTGACGTTTGATATGGTGAGTACCGATGGCTCGGCGAAATGCAGCGTGCGTAAAACAGCGCAGCTAGATGCCTTAGTGTATGGCGTTGTGTATCAGTTAAACGAAGCTGAAAAGTCGATTTTAGATGACATTGAAGGGCCGCGTTATGACTGTGTGGATATTACCGTTGAACTCATTGATGGCGAGCAACTTGCTGCCCATTGTTATATTGCTAACACCTTAGATGAGTCTTTACTGCCATTCGACTGGTATCTTCAGCATGTTCATCGCGGAGCGCTTGAAGCAGGTGTACCAAATCATTACAGTGAAGCAATACTCGCAAGACCAAGTTGCGATGATCCAGATAAAACCCGAGCAGCGAGAGAGTTCGCTATTCACAACAATAAAAATCACCAAGGGACATTATGACATTTCGTAAATTAGCCGTTGCCGCGGCGCTGTTATCAAGCTGTTCGTTTTACAGTTATGCTGATATCGATAGTAAGAAAATTGAAAAAGTAATCGAAACTTCAATGGCACGTTTTGATGTGCCGGGTATGGCAGTGGCGATTGTTGAAAATGATAAAGTCGTATTAGCGAAAGGCTTTGGTATCGCAAACCTTGATACGGGTAAAAAAGTAAATAAAGACACCTTATTCGGTATCGCGTCAAACACCAAAGCATTCACCGCAGCAGCGTTAGCTAAATTAATTGATGAAGGTAAGCTGAGTTGGGATGACAAAGTGATTGATCATCTACCAGAGTTTCGTCTTTATGACCCTTATGTCACGCGTGAAATGACCATTCGCGATTTACTAAGCCACCGTAGCGGTTTGGGGTTAGGACAAGGCGACTTAATGATTTGGCCAGATACTGACAAATCAATTGAGGAAATCATCGCAGGTCTAAAATACTTAAAACCAGCGAGTAGCTTTCGCAGTAAATACGCGTATAACAACTTAATGTTTGTAACAGCCGGTGAGGTAGTAGCCCGTGTTTCAGGCATGAGCTGGAATGATTACATCGAGAAGAATATTCTTCAGCCACTTGATATGAAAAACTCACGTGCAGGTTTTTCACGTATTCCTAGTAGCAATAAAAACTGGGCGACGGGTCATATTCCAATGGATGGCCAACTTCATCCATTTTTTGTGAACTACCTTGAAGATTTTCGTGGCGCTGGTGCGATTGCATCAAGCGTGAGCGACATGAGCCAATGGCTACGCACGCAGCTTGCTCATGGCAAAATGCCAAATGGCCAGCAGTTATTCACTGAAAAGCAGCAGCAACAAATGTGGCATCCGCACATTACCTCAATGGCATCAAAAAGTGCTTATGAAGCTTACCACCAACAATTTAGAGGTTATGGTTTAGGTTGGAGCATTGAAGATTTCCACGGCATTAAAAAGCTAGGCCACGGTGGTGGTATCTTAGGTATGGTGTCTCAAGTGACTTTAGTACCTGAGAAAAACCTCGGTATTGTTATTTTGAGTAACCAGCAAGCGTTTAGCGCGCTCTCTGCAGTGACCTATGAAGTGCTAGAAGATGTATTAGATCTTGAAGATAAAGACTGGGTTGAAGATCTTGCCAAAAAGCACTTTGAAGGTAAAAAAGAAGCTTACGCAAACGCAAAACCAGAAACACCTGCGGATTATCAACCAAAATTACCGAACATCAACTACACAGGCACGCTGCACGATAACTGGTATGGTGATGTGGTTATTGAAGAGTTAAATGATCAGCTACGTATTGATTTTACACATACAAAGCGTTTGAAAGGTCAGCTTGAGCATTACACCGGCAATACGTTCATTGTTAAGTGGGATGAAAAGTTACTTGAAGCAGATGCTTACATTGAGTTTCAAATGAGCCCAGATAATCGAGTGAGTAGTGCGAAAATGCGCGCTGTCTCAACGGCGGTGACAGACTTTAGTTTTGACTTTAGAAATTTAGATTTACGCGCTAAAAAGTAAACCAAAGTCGCAAAGCCACCGTTAGGTGGCTTTGTTATACTGGGGGAAAATAATTCAAGGAGCGTATTATGAGAACGGCAGTTATCTCACATCCATTTTGTCGTAAACATAAAATGATTGAGGATCACCCCGAATGCCCCGCGCGTTTAGATGTGATCACCGACCGCTTGCTAGCAAGTGGTGTTGATGTGGCAATTACTCACTTACAAGCTCCTAAAGCCAGCCGCGACGACTTTTTACGTGCTCATGATGAATCTTTGGTTAGTCACGTAGAGCAAACAATTCCCGCTGAAGGGCTTGCTGAGTTAGACGGCGACACATGGTTGTGCCCAGATTCAATGAAAGCGATTGAACGAGCCGTTGGCGCTGGATTACTCGCCGTTGATGAAATCCTTGCAGATAAGCTGGATGCCGCGTTTTGTTCTGTTAGACCACCAGGGCATCATGCAAACCGCAGTACCTCTGCAGGATTTTGCGTTTTTAATAACCTAGCCATTGCCGTGAAATACGCGCAAAGCAAAGGTGTAAAACGCATCGCTATTTTGGACTTTGATGTACACCATGGCAACGGCACACAAGATATCTTTTTAAATGATGACACTGTGTTGTTCTGCTCTTTGTTTCAACACCCATTTTACCCAAATACTGCCGTTGAAAATAACGCGACGTTAGTGAACTCACCGCTGCCAATTGCCAGTGATGGTAATGACTTAAAAGCTGTTTATCTTGAGCAGTGGCTACCAAAACTCAATGAATTTAAACCTGAACTATTGTTTATTAGCGCCGGGTTTGATGCTCACCTTGAAGATGACATGGCAAGCTTGAAGTTTGTTGAAGACGATTATGCATGGTTAACCACACAATTAGCAGAGTTTTGTCAGCAACAAGATTGCAAAGGGATTATCTCTTATCTTGAAGGGGGCTATGCATTATCAGCCCTTGGGCGTAGTGCCGTTGCGCACATTAAAGCGCTGGTGGATGCCCCTTAGTCTGCCAGCATCGCAAAGGCTTGCGTTGGTGTAAGCCGAATAACCTTACTTAAACAGCATACTCCTTCTTGTGCTAGATGCGCTGTCACTTTATTAGCAAGCTCAACGTCAGTTAACGCTTTTACATTTTTTCCCTGTAAGTTGACATACTGCCCTGTTGCCAAAAGTAGTATAGCTTCTTGCTGCTGCTCTTCACTTAAGCCATATACAAAGCTTTCTATATCGGCTGCATCTTCTACTAATGCCAATTCATGATCTGAAAGAATAATCTTAGGAAATGATGAGTGCATTTATTGTCCTGTGTCAAAGTTGCCAAGGTTGAAATGATTATAATTGCCAATTCATGTAAGAACTAGGAAAGTCGACTTATGAATCAACCAAGACGACATCAAAAGGTGAGTGATGTCTTTTCGCAAAAGCTGGTATCGTGTCCTGCGCATACGCCTTTGGTCGATGCGGTGAGGTTGATGCATGTTCACAATGTGACGGCGATTTTTATCAAGCATGAGCAGTCTGTTGTTGGGATTTGGACGGAAGCTGATTGTTTGAAAATTGACATCAGCAGCCCGCTTTATAAAAACCTAGCCATTCACGAGGTCATGTCAGCGCCTGTTATTACGGTACCAAATCAATGCTCTGTCAGTGATGCAACCTTGCGTTTTCAACAGCATGGCATTCGCCATTTATTGGTGATGGATAGCGAGAACCAGCCTGCAGGTATGTTAAACCTTTCAGATATTGTGCATAACCAAGGTTTGGACCACTACTTACAATTTCGGCCTATTCATGAGCAGTATCGCACTGACCTAGAGATAGTGGATGCGCAAACTCCGATAGAAGAGGTTGTGCAACTGATGCGTGTAGGCCGCCTTGATAGTGTACTGATTTATAACCAAGAGCTTGAACTGCACGGTATTATTACTCAGCGTGATATTGTTGAGCTGATAATTCAAACCGAGTGGCTAAACCCTTGTTGGCAATATTCCAGCTACCCGTTAATTGAAATTGATTGTGAAAGCAGTTTATTTGATGCGTATCGCACTATGACAGAGCGTAATGTGCGTCATTTGGTGGTCAGAGATGATGAAATTTGCGGGGTGATTTCATTTGCTGATTTGATCACAGAGATTGAATCAGCTTATTGCTGCGAACTTGAGCGGGCAATTGAGCAGCGTGATATTGCTTTACAAAAGTCACAACGTAACTTGTTTTTGGCAAATAAAATTATTGATGCCTCACTCGATGGCATCATGCTAACCCGTAAAGACGGCACGATTATTCAAGTTAACCCAGCTTTTACTAAACTGACCGGCTTTGCCGAGCATGAAGTAATCGGTAAGCGCCCCAATATTTTAAGCTCTACAAAACATAGCCGCTCGTTTTATCAAAAAATGTGGCATGCCATTGAATACGAAGGGGTCTGGCAGGGCGAGATCTGCAATTGCAAAAAAGATGGTGAAGAGTTTGTCGAGTGGCTCACCATTATCCAGATTAAAGATCCTAACTTTGATGAAATACTTTATGCAGCAATTTTTAGCGACATTACAGAGCGTAAACGTGCAGAAGAAAAAATTGCCCAGCTCGCCTATTACGATGAGCTAACAGGCCTGCCAAATCGGCGCTTATTTCACGACAGACTCTCTATTGCACTGAGTTCTGCCAAACGAAACCATGATCTATTAGCGGTGATGTTTATCGACTTAGACCGCTTTAAAGAGGTCAACGACAGCTTAGGGCATGACGCTGGCGATAACTTATTGCAGCAAGTGGCAGAGCGTATTTTATCAATTCTTCCTGAAGGGGATACCCTTGCACGCTTAGGTGGCGATGAGTTTGTTTTATTATGCGAAGTAAATCGGGTTGAAACACTGCTCAACTTTGCCGAACAAGTCTTGCAGCAAGTGAGTATGCCGCTTGCTATTAACGAGCACGTGGTTGCGATTACAGCCTCAATTGGCGCCGCGGTTTACCCTGATGATGGCGTAGATAGCGCTACACTGCTTAAGCATGCAGATATTGCTATGTACCGTGCTAAAGAAGTGGGGCGTAATTCATTTCAATTATTCAAGCCTGCGATGAATGCACGCTCTTTAGAGCGATTGGCAATGATGAGCCGATTACAAAACGCCATCGAAAGCGATGAGTTTGAGCTTTATTTCCAACCTAAGCAGCAGTTAAATTCAGGCAAAATTTTAGGGGTAGAGGCACTCTTACGTTGGCATGAGCCAAACCTTGGGGTGATATCACCTGCTAAATTTATTCCCCTTGCTGAAGAACTTGGCCTAATTGTGAAACTTGATTTATGGGTCATCGAGCAGGCCTGTAAAGAGTTAGAAAAGTGGCAGCAACAGGGCATTGAAGCAGGGCGATTAGCAATTAATATCTCGGCAAATCACTTACGTCAGGGGCAACTAGCGTCGAATGTTGAGCGTTTACTAGAGTGTTACGATGTAGACCCACACAAGCTTGAAGTAGAGCTTACTGAAAGCTGTTTTATCAGCCACTTTAGTGAGGCTAAGCAAGAGTTACTCGCGCTTAAAAAACTAGGTGTGCATATTACGTTAGATGACTTTGGAACGGGCTATTCGGCTTTAAGTTACTTAACCAAACTGCCAATTGATACGTTAAAAATAGATGCCAGTTTTATCGCAAAAGTGCCCGATGAATACGGGAATAGTGAAATTGTCACGGCGATTATTAGCCTTGCGAAAAGTTTAAGTATTCATGTTGTCGCAGAAGGGGTGGAGAAAGTAGAGCAGTTAAATTACTTACGTTCACTTAACTGCGATACCATTCAAGGTTATTACTTTTGCCGGCCAATAGCGAAGCAGCAATGGTATGATTTTTATCTCAATACCGAAAAAAGAGCTTAAGCTAGGCGAATTTCGTAAGAAGTAAACTTACGAATATTAATGACGCCAGTATCAAAAATTAAGTACTGGCCTTTAATGCCTTTTAAAATACCTGATACTTCTGGTGCTTTATCAAAATTGAAAGAGCTGATTTTGCTTGGGTATTCACTTACTGGGTAGTCTAGCTCAACTACATCTTCATCGAGCTTTTTAATGGCTGTTGCGCCAAATAGCTCTGCAAGTTCACTCAACTTAGCATCAATTTGTGGGATCAACTCTCTGGCAGCGGCTTTTAAATCAATCGCTTCAGATTGGCCTTTCAGCATGTTTCGCCAATTGGTTTTATCAGCAATAAACTCGGCTAAAGCAACCTCAACTAAACCCGATTGAAGACGGGTTTGTACTTTGAAGATAGGTAAAGCTTGCGTCGCACCTTGGTCAATCCAGCGTGTAGGAATTTGAGTATGGCGGGTAATACCTACTTTTAGGCCTGAGGTGTTGGCTAAATAAACGTAATGCGGGATCATGCAGTTTTCTTCACCCCACTGTGGCTCACGACAGGTGCCCTTATCAAAATGGCACGTTTCAGGTTTCATGATACACATGTCACAGCTAGCCAGTTTACGCATACAGACAAAACAGTGGCCTTGAGAGTAGCTTTTCTTGGTTTTCTTACCACAGTTACAGCAAAAAATATTGCCGGTGAAAGTCAGCGTGAGCGGCTTACCAATATAGTCATTTAATGAAACTAGCTCATCACCGATAGGTAATTGATATTCGACAGGAGAGGTCAGTGTCGACTTTAATTTTCTGATCGTACCTTGCATCTTTACATGGCCCCTAAAGATGTTAAAAAAGGCAGTGTAACACGGCCTATTTAAATTGTGAGGCAATAAAGCTTAGATACTCATTAATCGGCACCGCTTTGCTGTAATAATAGCCTTGCCCTTGATCTGCGCCCATCTTGATCAGCATTTTTTCTGTTTCTTGGTCTTCAATGCCTTCGATGGTGATATTCATATCAAGGTTATGAGCCATATCAATGGCCGTTTTTACCACTACTTGGTTGGTGGTGTTATTTACTAAATCCAGAATAAAGCTCTTATCGACTTTAATCGTGCTAAATGAATAATTTACCAAGTAGTTTAACGACGAATAACCAGTACCAAAGTCATCGAGTACCACCTTGCTACCGAGTTTGTTAAGTTCGCAGATAAAGCTGACCATTTCATCATGGTTTTTTATAAGCGCAAACTCAGTTAACTCAAACTTTAACTGATCCGCAGTAATACCATGTTTTAAAATGGTGTTTTCGACTTTTTCGACAAGCTTGGGGATGGCGAGATTCTTGGCACTTAAATTAACGCTAATGGTATGCTCGCGATAGCCTTGTCGATTAAGCTGGGCAGCGGCTAGGCAAGCCTGATCAATTACCCATAAGCTCAACTCGTTAATTAAACCAGTACGTTCAGCCAATAAAATGAGTTGCTCAATATCCAGGTATTTACCCGCTGTAGGCCAGCGTAACAATGCCTCTGCGCCACAGATAGCACCGTCGCGTAAATTAATAATGGGCTGTAAGTAAATGGCTAAGGTATTGCTTCGCATTGCTTGTTGTAACTCGGCGGCAAGGCTGACATCCATATCGATATGCGGTGTGTTAAAGTCGATGTTTTGCTGCTTTTGTGACAACCCTAAGTAGCCACGTTGTAGCCAAATATCAAAGCCATCATCACTCACCGGTTCGGTAATGCTATAGCGGTAGTAAAGCTGCAGGTCTAAGCCCGCCACTTTATATTGCTTAGGCAGCTGTTTGCATAAGTTGCTAAGTTCTTGGTGCAGCTCTGCTTGCGATTGAATTTTGGTAGAAATAAAAGCCAGTACACCATTGCCTAAGTCAGCTACTTTTGGACTGTTATCTAACGCCGATTCTAAATTAATAAATTGCCTATTCTTATTAATTTGATGCTCTAGTGATTGAGCCACAGTGATAATTATTTGGCTGCTTTGGCTTGGCTTTAGAATACTCATTAGGGCATTAAATTGCTCGATTTTCACTAAGCAAAGGTTAGCGAGTCTTTGCTCCGAGGTAATTGCCATATAGGCTTGTTTGAGCATTGCTTGGTTAAGTAGCTCAGTCTGTTGAGTATGGGTTGCATGATAAAGCGCTTTTTCACGTTGATAACGAACGCGGTCTGCCAGCGCCATTGCCATAAGCACAATCTCACAGAGAATGGCGACTAAAAATATGTGCCTAACTGCAAAGCTATAAGGAATAAAGCCCGTTAGTTCTAAAGGCTGAATGGCAGCGCCTACAATCAGTGGTACCCACGACATGACATAAAACTTTGCCCAGCGAAAACCGCTCACCAACTTTTTGTAAATCATGCAAATACATAAAATGTATAACGGCACCATGATGGCAAAAAAGATTTTTGAAGAATGGTATTCCAGCATAAAAAAGCTGATAAGACTGAGACTAAACAGCAGGGCTAAAAAGCTGATACTGAGCTTGTATAGGCGACAATTATCTTTATGGTAGCGTAAGAACATGGTGCAGAACGCGACGGTGAAAAATGCAATCGCATAGTTACTGAAGACCACTTGCTCATTAAAAAAGATTTGCCACGATAACGGCCATAAATAAAAACCAAAGCCGAGCACTGAGCCCATAAGTAGCAGTGCTGAGATGATGTAGCCTATATAAATAAGGTAGACGCGGTCACGGATCCCTAAAAATAATACCAAGTTATACAGGGCAGCCATGATCAGCACACCAATGAAGATCCCCCAAATTCCTGATTGCGAACGTAGTAGGTCTTGAAACTCTTTTTCACCATAAATATTAATAGGTGTTTTGCTAATACCCACCGTATCTATTTTTATAATGAGGGATGTTTGTTCATAGCCCTGCATTGTAAGCATGCTGTGCGGTGTACTGTACTGAAACAAACTAAGACCAGATACTTTATCACCCAGCTCGGTTGTATCTATAAGCTGCCCTTTATCATCAACATGATAAACGCTAAGGTAATCAACCATAGGGTTATCAAAGTGAATTGCCAGCTCCACAGGCTTTGTTTGGCGGTTTTCTAAATCAAGCTTTAACCAATAATCTTGCGCCGCTAAATCCCATTTAACATCTTTAAAAGGGCGATGTTTCAGCTTGTCTGGTTCAGCTAAAAACTGCTTGAGAGTCAGCGCTTTACTGGTATCTATTCGATAGGCCGTATTACTGTAGATGGGGGCTGTTTTATCTATGGTGTAGCGGGTAGGGCTGGCTAAATGTGCAGCTAGGGTAGCAATGATAAAAAACAAAATTGTCAGAATAAGAAATGAAACAAAGTTATATTTCAGTGCTTTATTATTCAAAATTAGTTCTTTATCTAGGTAAATGTTCTTAACAGTGTAGCATTAAAAAAGCGCAGATAAACTGCGCTTTTTTCAGAATTAGACTGGTTTGACCTTAATTCTGTTCGCGAGCAATAGCACGGTAAGCGATATCAGTACGATATTCCATGCCTTCCCAGCTGATTTGATCAATCAGTTTATAAGCACGTTGCTGCGCTTCAGTTACTGTGTTGCCAAGTGCCGTAGCACACAGTACACGACCGCCAGCTGTTACTACGTTGTCGCCGTCTTGCTTAGTCCCTGCGTGGAATACTTTCTCACCTTCAGGGTAAGTAACTTGTAAGCCGCTGATTGCATCACCTTTCGGGTAGCTATCTGGGTAGCCTTTAGCTGCTAATACAACACCGACTGCTGCACGTGGGTCGAATTCGATTGCTGTTTTATCTAGTTCTTCACGGTTAGCCGCTTCGATAAGTTCAACAAGATCAGACTTAAGACGAAGCATCATAGGTTGCGTTTCAGGGTCGCCAAAACGACAGTTGTATTCGATTACTTTTGGCGTGCCATCAGCGGTGATCATTAAACCTGCGTATAAGAAACCAGTGTAAGGGTGGCCTTCTTTTGCCATGCCTTCAACCGTTGGGTAGATCACTTCGTTCATAATACGATGGTGAATTTCATCAGTCACTACTGGTGCCGGTGAGTATGCACCCATGCCGCCAGTGTTTGGACCTTGGTCACCATTGTAAGCGCGTTTGTGGTCTTGGCTGGTTGCAAATGGCAGTACGTTTTTGCCATCAACCATCACGATGAAAGAAGCTTCTTCACCTTCTAAGAACTCTTCGATAACTACACGGCTACCCGCTTCACCGAAGCTGTTGCCTGCAAGCATATCGCGAATAGCTTCTTCAGCTTCAAGCTCAGTCATCGCAACGATAACGCCTTTACCAGCTGCTAAGCCATCAGCTTTAACAACAATTGGCGCACCTTTTTCTTTTAGGTAAGCCAGTGCAGGGTCGATTTGTTCAAACGTTTGGTAATCAGCTGTTGGAATGTCGTGACGTGCTAAGAAGTCTTTAGTGAATGACTTAGAGCCTTCTAGCTGTGCAGCACCTGCTGTTGGGCCAAAGATAGCTAGACCGTTTTCACGGAATGTATCAACTACACCTAAAACAAGCGGTACTTCTGGACCAACAATGGTTAATTCAACGTTGTTTTCTTTAGCAAAAGTAACTAAACCTGCTAGGTCTTCAACATTGATAGCAACGTTTTCTAGTTTTGGCTCAAGTGCAGTACCTGCGTTACCTGGCGCGACGAAAACGGTGTTTACTTTAGTATTTTGTGCAGCCTTAAACGCAAGAGCGTGTTCGCGGCCGCCACTGCCGATGACAAGTACATTCATGGCGTATAATCCTATTTATAGCGGTTTTTTAAACTTCAGCGTCATACGATCACTTTCACCAATTGCTTTATACTTCGCGGCATCTTGCTCGCCTAAACGAAGGCTTGGTGGTAGTGTCCACACCCCTTTAGGGTGATCTGCTGTATCAAGTGGGTTTGCATTAATGTCACTGCTTGCCACCAGTTCAAAGCCAGCTTGCTTTGCAATATCAACTACATAGCTTTGCTTCATATAACCTGATGATTTCTGATCTTCATCATTGCGCGCTTCAGGTAGGCGGTGTTCAACCACACCTAAAGTGCCGCCTGGTTTAAGTGCTTTATAAAATGCTTTAAACGCACTTAACGCGCCTTCTTTATCTTTACCCATGTACCAGTTGTGTACATTTCTAAATGTTAAGACAAGATCTGCGCTACCCGCTGGTGCAATATCAAGATGCGTCACTGGCGCAAACTCAGTCAGTTTTACTTCACTGAAGCGTGCGTCATCGCTCATCTTTTTCTTAAAACCAGCTAATGAACGTTGGTAATAACCCACGTCAGAATCAGCAGGGAAATGTGCCGCGTAGTAAACACCATGGCCTTTAACAGCCGGTGCAAGGATTTCACTGTACCAACCACCGCCCGGTGCAATTTCAACAACGGTCATGCTTGGCTTGAAGCCAAAGAACTCAAGTGTCTCAACTGGATGGCGATATTGATCACGTGCGCTATTTTTAGCATCACGTTCGCTTGATTGCACGGCTTGTGTAAGCGCTGATTCATGGCCATGGCTTAAAGCCTGTGCTGATGTCAGTGCAAGGCTTGCAACAAGTAACGATTTTACGGCAAATTTCATCATCTGTTCCTTCATTATATGGGTAATTATTATTAATCAGAATACGTGAATTTGTGGCAAACAAAAAGGGTTAAGCTATTTGCTTAACCCTTTATGTGATTAGTGGCGGAAATGGCGCATACCTGTAAATACCATTGCCATACCAGCTTCGTCAGCTGCAGCGATAACTTCTTCATCGCGCATTGAACCACCTGGTTGAATAACAGCGGTGATGCCAGCTTCTGCAGCTGCATCAATACCGTCACGGAATGGGAAGAATGCATCCGATGCCATAACTGAACCTTTTACTTCAAGGTTTTCGTCAGCAGCTTTGATACCAGCAATTTTCGCTGAGTAAACGCGGCTCATTTGACCTGCACCTACACCAATCGTCATACCGTCACGTGCATAAACGATTGCGTTAGACTTAACGAATTTAGCTACTTTCCAGCAGAATAATAAATCTTTTAATTCTTGCTCAGTTGGTTGACGCTTAGATACAACTTTAAGGTCGCCTTGCGTTACCATGCCTAGGTCGCGGTCTTGAACTAGAATACCGCCATTAACACGCTTGATGTCGTGACCTGTTGCATTACCCGTCCATTCACCACATTCTAATAAACGAACGTTTTGCTTAGCAGATACGATTTGTGCAGCTGCTTCAGATACTTTAGGTGCAATGATAACTTCAACGAATTGACGAGAAACAATTGCTTCAGCGGTGTCTGCATCAAGTTCTTTATTGAATGCGATGATGCCACCAAATGCTGATGTAGGGTCAGTTTTGAATGCACGGTCATAGGCTTCAAGAATGTTGTCACCAATTGACACACCACAAGGGTTCGCATGTTTTACGATAACACACGCTGGTACGTCGAATTCTTTTACACACTCTAATGCTGCGTCAGTGTCAGCAATGTTGTTGTAAGAAAGAGCTTTACCTTGCAGTTGAACCGCAGTCGCAACAGATGCTTCAGTTAAGTCGTTTTCAACATAAAAAGCAGCGTCTTGGTGTGAGTTCTCACCGTAGCGCATATCTTGCTTTTTAGTAAACTGCATGTTGATAGTGCGTGGGAATTTAGTCTCTTCAGCAGCTTCTTTTGTGTAGTCAGGAACCATTTTGCCGAAGTAGTTTGCAATCATGCCATCGTACTGAGCTGTGTGCTCGTAAGCCGCGATTGCTAAGTCAAAACGTGTTTTATACGTTGTTGAGCCGTTGTTGCTTTGCATTTCGCTGATTACACGGTCGTAATCTTTTGCATTTACCACGATAGTCACGTCTTTATGGTTTTTCGCCGCGACGCGAACCATAGTTGGGCCACCGATATCAATGTTTTCAATCGCATCTTCTAGGCTGCAGTCTTCTTTCGCAACAGTGTTTGCGAAGGGGTATAAGTTAACTACAACGATATCGATAGCAGAGATGTTATTCTCGCTCATTACGTCTTCATCTTGACCGCGACGCGCTAGGATGCCGCCGTGAATTTTTGGATGAAGTGTTTTTACGCGACCATCCATGATCTCAGGGTGACCAGTATGGTCAGATACTTCAGTGACTTTGATGCCGTTATCAGCAAGTAATTTGCAAGTACCGCCAGTTGATAAAATATCCACGCCTTGTGCTTCAAGAGCGCGAGCAAATTCAACGATACCGGTTTTATCTGACACACTTAATAGTGCGCGACGAATTGGACGATGTGTATCCATTGTAGTTTTGATTACCTCAATGTTTGAGCTAGCTTAGAAAGGCGGTATTTTAACTGAATATGCTTTAAAAAACGACGTTTAAAGCGTGAGGATTTTGCATAGTTTTTAACAGCTATAAAAAAAGCACCCTAAGGTGCTTTTTTCAATAACTTATTACCAGTTACTATGAAGCTGTAAGCAATTATAACGATAGCTCGTTAGAATGATTACGGATTCAATATAACGGGTATTAGTTCATGCCGTATTTTTTAAGCTTTTTACGTAAAGTACCACGGTTGATACCTAGTAAGATTGCAGCACGAGTTTGGTTACCACGTGTGTACGTCATTACTTCTTCAAGTAATGGTGCTTCTAGCTCAGAAAGAACAAGGTCGTACACGTCTTGTACGTCTTGACCATTAAGTTGCTTTAAGTAGTGATGAACAGCTTTTTTCACTGCATCACGCAACGGCTGTGGTTTCTCGTGTGACTGTACATGAGGGTTTGTGATAAATGGAGAAGTCACGTTTTGTTCGAACATCGTTATATGTCTCTTTCTTTCTTAGTTAGCTGCTAGTGTTTTAAAGTATTCTTCTAATGCGTCGACTTGTGCCTGTGGGTTATCTAACGCATTAAATACTCGCCTAAACTGACCGTCACTGTCATGGGTTTGCAAATACCAAGATACATGCTTTCGAGCGATACGCGCTCCCATTGGCTCCCCGTAAAACTGATGAAGATTGTCTAAATGCTCCATCAAAATGCTACGCACCTCTGCAATTTCAGGTGCTGGCAAATGTTCTCCAGTTCGCAAATAGTGGTCTATCTCCCTAAAAATCCAAGGGCGACCTTGGGCGGCTCGACCAATCATAATGGCATCTGCACCCGTATAATCCAAAACCTGCTTTGCTTTTTCTGGTGAAGTAATATCACCATTGGCAACGACAGGGATAGACACTGAACGTTTTATTTCCCTAATCGTGGCGTATTCAGCTTCACCTTTATACATACATGCGCGCGTTCGCCCATGTACCGCCAGTGAGGCAATGCCATAACGTTCAGCAATTCTCGCAATCTCGACACCATTACGGTTATCCTGATCCCATCCAGTACGGATTTTTAAAGTGACAGGGACATCAACAGCATTTACAACGGCATCGAGTATCTCTTGTACTAATTCAGGAAACTGTAATAAGGCAGAGCCTGCGAGTTTCTTATTCACTTTTTTAGCAGGGCACCCCATATTAATATCTATGATCTGTGCACCATTGCTGACATTGAATTGTGCTGCCTGCGCCATAAGCTCAGGATCGGCTCCGGCGATTTGCACCGAGCGAATTCCCGACTCACCGCTGTGATCCATACGGTTCATCGATTTTTCGGTTTTCCATACTTTCGGGTTTGACGAGAGCATTTCAGAAACAGCTAGGCCTGCACCTAAGCGACGGCAAAGTTGTCTAAATGGTCTGTCTGTAATGCCTGCCATTGGCGCGACAATTACGTTGTTCTCAAGTTGGTATGAACCGATACGCACGTTATTCAATAGGCCTCTTTTCAAGGGGCGCTAAGTTTACGGTTTTTTTTGCAAAAATCAAAGGCTATAAATTGAACAAAAGTGACTTTTTTTTGCCCTTTTTGTATTGACATTTGATAACAGTTTGACGGAAAGGTTGATTTGTTTGATATTTGAACAAAAATATTTTTGCTGTTCGAAAAGTGAGAAACTACTAACTGTAAAAATAAGGTAAAGCCTGTTAAATACTGGCTTTACCTATTAGATTAGAGTAAATACTCTTTAGCTGTTAAGCGTGCTTAGTACCACTGACTCGGGTCCATTCACCTTCAACTGCAATCTCATCAAGCGCTAAAAATGGCGCATAAACGTCGGCTACAGACTGAGCTTGTTCTTCTAAAATACCCGACATGGCAATTTTACCATTCGGTTTTAAAAGACCTAAGATCACTTCATGTAGTTCGCGAAGCGGTTGCGCAAGAATATTCGCCACGACAATATCAGCTGTAAACTCAGGCTGATCTTCTGGTAAATAGACTTCTAGTTTATCTGCAACGCCATTACGCGCGCGTTATCTCGGCTAGCTTCAAGAGCTTGAGGATCAATATCGATACCAATCATACGCTCAGCGCCTAGTTTGATCGCTGCTATTCCTAAAATACCCGAGCCACAACCAAAGTCGACCACGGTTTTACCTGTTAAATCTTGGCTTTCTAGCCATTTTAAACAAAGTGCAGTCGTTGCATGGGTACCGGTGCCAAAAGCAAGACCCGGATCGAGTAATACATTAACAGCATTAGGATCGGGAATATCACGCCAGCTTGGGCAGATCCATAAGCGCTCACCGAATTGAATTGGGTGGAAGTTATCCATCCATTCACGTTCCCAATCTTTATCTTCTAGCTGTTCAATTTTATAAACAAGCTGATCGGCAAGTGTTGCTTCAGCTTTGAGTGTCTCTACAACGCTGTCCATATCGTGGTTTGCGTCATAAAGGCCAATCACAGTGGTATCAGCCCATAGTTGAACGGTACCAAGCTTTGGCTCATAAATTGGGGTATCTTTGGCGTCAACATAGGTTACTGACGCACTGCCAGTGTCCATTAATAAGTCGCTGATTAATTCTGCGTTGTCAGCGTTTGCATTGATGCGAATTTGGATCCAAGCCATGAATATCTCTCGAATAGAAAAAAGGCCGCAACAGCGGCCTTTTAGTTAATAATGCGATACTAAATTACTTAGCATCTAAGAAGCTTTTAAGTAAGTCAGAACGAGAAGGGTGACGTAATTTACGTAACGCTTTCGCTTCGATTTGACGAATACGCTCACGTGTTACGTCAAACTGTTTACCTACTTCTTCTAATGTATGGTCAGTGTTCATATCGATACCGAAACGCATACGTAATACTTTAGCTTCACGGGCTGTTAAGCCTGCTAATACGTCGTTTGTAGCGCCACGTAATGATTCCATTGTTGCAGAATCAATAGGTGAGTCGATAGTGGTATCTTCAATGAAGTCACCTAAGTGCGAATCTTCATCATCACCGATTGGTGTTTCCATTGAAATTGGCTCTTTTGCGATTTTAAGTACCTTACGGATCTTGTCTTCAGGCATTAACATACGCTCAGCTAATTCTTCTGGGCTCGGCTCACGACCCATCTCTTGTAGCATTTGACGAGAGATACGGTTTAGCTTGTTGATCGTCTCAATCATGTGCACAGGAATACGGATGGTACGTGCTTGGTCAGCAATCGAACGCGTGATTGCTTGACGGATCCACCATGTCGCATAAGTTGAGAACTTATAACCACGGCGGTATTCGAACTTATCAACCGCTTTCATTAGACCAATGTTACCCTCTTGGATAAGGTCTAAGAATTGTAAACCACGGTTGGTGTATTTTTTCGCAATCGAAATTACAAGACGTAAGTTCGCTTCAACCATTTCTTTTTTCGCACGACGAGCTTTCGCTTCACCGATACTCATACGACGGTTGATGTCTTTAATACGCTCGATGCTAAGGCCTGTGCTTTCTTCAATTGCACATAACTTATTAATACAACGAATGATCTCTGGCTTAACTTCTTCAAGTGCTACTGAGTATTTCTCGTTTGCAGCAATTTCAAGGTCAATCCAGCTTGAATCTGTTTCGTTGTTAGCAAAATGCTTGATGAAGTTCTTTTTCGGTAACTTCGCAATTTGTACAGCTTGCTTCATGATGATACGTTCTTGAACGCGAACGCGGTCCATCATATCGCGCATGTTGTTTACCATGCGGTCAAACTGTTTTGGCACTAATTTAAACGTTTTAAATAGTTCGCCGATTTCTGCAATAGCTACTAGTGAATCAGGGTGTGAGCGACCTTTCTCTTCGAATGTATCACGCGCTTTATTATAAAGATCACGTAAGTTTTCAAAGTGAATGCGGGCTTCTTCAGGATCAGGACCTGTGTCGCCATCACCGTCACTATCATCATCGCCATCTTCATCTTCATCTTCGTCATCAGCTTCGTCGTCTTCGTCGTCAAGCTGTTCTTCGTTTAACTCTGAACCGATATGAGTAGCAGAAATTTGTGATTCGTCTTCATTATTAGGATCAAAGAAACCTGAAATAATGTCGCTTAAGCGCATTTCTTCAGCTTCAAATTTGTCCCATTGCTCTAGTAGATAAGTGATTGCTTCTGGGTATTCAGCAACAGAAATCTGTACTTGGTTAATACCTTCCTCAATACGTTTAGCGATTACGATTTCGCCTTCACGTGTAAGAAGTTCAACAGTACCCATTTCACGCATATACATACGGACAGGGTCAGTTGTTCGACCGATCTCTTTTTCTACAGTCGCAAGTGCAGCGGCCGCGGCTTCTGCTGCGTCTTCGTCTGTCGTTGTTTCTTGCATCATTAATTCATCAGCATCAGGTGCGCTTTCGCTTACCTGGATACCCATGTCATTAATCATGCTAATGATATCTTCTACCTGATCTGAGTCGATAATGTCTTGTGGAAGGTGATCATTAACTTCTGCAAAAGTTAAATAACCTTGCTCTTTACCTTTTTGAATCAGAAGCTTTAATTGTGACTGAGGAGTTGGATCCATAGAGATTTATTCTTCCACTCTGAAAGTTGATACAACAGGCGCCAGCTCGCTTATTAATTAAGCGACACGAAAACTAACTAGACGCAGTGAATAGCACAGTATAACAGCATTATTCAATTCTGACTAGCTGTTGCTGCCTTTTAACGCTTGTGTCAGTAAGTGGCATTCTAGCCTTTCTTCGCTGCTTAAGCCTTGGGTTTTGTCTTTTATTAATAGGGTCTCTAGTCGATAATTTAAACACTGGTCTTCAATAAATTTAAAAGTATTTTTAAAAACCGTCTCTAAACGATCGTCATTTATTTGGTGCTGCCAAGTTGCTAATTTCACTAGCGCGTCATATTCAGCGCCATCTCTAAATGACTCTAAAATTTGTGCGGTGGTGACACCTTCACGCTCTAGGGCTAAATGCTGAATGCGTAAAAATAATTCAATGCCCGCGATTTTCATTTCTGCTAATTCTGGCATATAGGCTATGCTGGTCGCCAAATTAGGGTGTTGCAATAAAATCCCAATGGCTTGGCGCATCGGTGTGATTTTAAATTTTCGTTCAATAGCATGTTGCTGTTTTGGCGATTTAACGCGGTTATTTAATTGCTCCCGCGTACGACCAATTAAACGGCCAAGATGTTCCAAAATATTTTCTTGGTAAAAATCACTGGGGATTTTTTCAATTAGCGGTAGGGCATCACTGAGTAGTTTTGCTTTACCTGCATCTTGAGTGAGATCAACCTCTTGGCTGAGCTTATTAAACAGCACCTTGGTAAAATCATCTGCTTCACTTAATCTTGCTTCAAAAGCGTCTTTACCTTCTTTTTGTACTAGCGAATCAGGGTCTTCACCGTCTGGTAAAAACACGAACTTCAATGATTTACCATCTGCAAGATAAGGAAGCGCATTCTCAAGCGCTCGCCATGCTGCATCACGACCAGCGCGGTCACCATCGTAACAACAAATCACTTTATCTGTGGTTCTAAATAAAGTGTGCATATGCTCTGCAGTGGTTGCTGTGCCAAGGGCGGCAACGGCATATTCAATGCCTTGCTCGGCTAGAGCAACGACATCCATGTAGCCTTCAACAATTAAAATATGGTCGAGCTTTTTGTGAGCTTGCTTTGCTTCGTATAAACCATAGAGCTCAAAGCCTTTGTGGAAGATACGGGTTTCTGGTGAGTTAAGGTACTTAGGACCTTGATCCGCCTGCATAACTCGGCCACCAAATGCAATAACTCGACCACGTTTATCGCGAATAGGGAACATGAGTCGGTCACGGAAAAAGTCAAATTGACGACCTGGCGACTTTTCAGACGCAAGCTTTAGCTCAATGAGCTGCTCTTTTTGATCTTTATTGCGGCCAAGTTGCTGGCATAGCGCTTCCCATTCGCTCGGAGCATAGCCAATCATGAACTTTTTCGCTGTTTCTCCGCTTAAGCCACGACCTTTGATATAGTCGATAACCGTTTTCGAGTTGGCATGATGCTTTAATTGATGCTGATAAAAGCGTGCTGCGTGTAACATTAAATCGTAATCAGAGCGCTTTTGTTCGGCTGTACGTTGTGGGCCTGAGCTGCCACCTTGTTCACGAGGTACGTCTAAATTGAGCATACTCGCTAACTCTTCAATGGCATCAACGAATTCTAATTTGTCGTATTCCATAACAAATGAAATTGCATTGCCATTGGCGCCACAACCAAAGCAGTGGTAAAACTGTTTATCTTGAGAAACGGTAAAAGAGGGTGACTTTTCGTTGTGGAATGGGCAACAGGCTTGGTAGTCTTTACCTGCTTTTTTTAGGCCAACTCTCGAATCAATTAACTCAACAATATCTGTGCGGGCGAGTAAATCATCAATAAACTGTCGAGGGATCTTTCCGGCCATAGCTGTTGTTTTTTCCTGCGCTATCTTTGCGTTCTAAAATAAGATTTGAACACAATTACTGTGTTTATGAAAGACTAAAAGCAAGAAACCGAGCACTAGGCTCGGTTTGCTTGAATCATACATCTGTATGTGGGGGTTAGGCAGTTAATCGTTGCTTGATTAAGCCAGAAATCTTACCTAAATCGGCACGACCTTCAGCTTTGCTTTTGATAACTCCCATTACCTTACCCATGTCTTGCATACCCGCTGCATTTGTATCAGCAATAGCCGAGTCAATAAGAGCAATGATTTCTTCTTCACTCAGTTGTTGAGGTAAGAATTCTTCAAGTGCTTTAATCTCATTGGCTTCAATTTCAGCTAAATCTTCACGACCCGCATCAATGTACTGGGTGTAAGAATCGCGACGTTGTTTTACAAGCTTCACTAGAACAGCGGTAATACCGTCGTCATCAAGTGTAATTTGCTCGTCTATTTCACGTTGCTTGATTGCTGCAAGTACCATGCGGATTGGCTTAAGACGTTCTTTGTCTTTTGCCTTCATCGCATCTTTTTGCGCATCTTTTAGCGTTAATAAAAGGCTCATTTATACAAGACCAAATACTGATTAGTATAATTTAACGCGACGTGCGTTATCGCGAGAAAGCTTCTTCATGTGACGCTTTACTGCAGCAGCTTTTTTACGCTTACGCTCAGCTGTTGGTTTTTCATAGTGTTCGCGACGACGAACTTCTGAAAGGATACCTGCTTTTTCACATGAACGCTTGAAGCGACGAAGTGCTACGTCAAACGGTTCGTTCTCTCTTACTTTAATTACTGGCATTAAAAATTCACCTACCTAAATAATGAGCGTTGCTCAAGTTGATCAAATAACGATCAAGTGGTTCAAAAATGGTGCGGTATTGTAATCCGAAGCAACACCACATGTAAAGGATAATATTAACAGAAACTACGTTTGCAAAACAGTGTTAATTTGCCTCTCGCTGATATAAGCGGCAAATCACTTGTCCGGCAGTTTTTTCTTTTAAAAGCATCCAGTTATCTGGAATGTTAAGGCTATTTAACTCGCTTTCGACTTCAACATATATTAACGCTTGGGCAGTTAACCAGTTATTTTCTTCGAGTAAAAAACAAGTTTTTTCAGCTAAGTTTTGTCGAAATGGGGGGTCAACAAAAACCAAATCAAATTGCTCGTTTTGCGCATTATTAGCTAATAGAGAAAGGCTATTATCTTGTTTAATCGCTGCATTATCTAATTTAAGCGTGCTAATGTTTTCTTTTAGCTGAAGAGCGGCACCTTTATCGAGCTCAAAAAAGGTAGCGCGTTCTGCAAAGCGAGATAAAGCTTCAAACCCTAAGCCGCCAGAACCGGCAAAGCAGTCAAGAACAGCTGCGCCTCGGGTATCTTGCATTAGCCAGTTAAACACCGTTTCTTTAATGCGATCTGTGGTTGGACGTAATCCTTGCACATCTTTTACAGGGAGTTTCCTACCTCGAAATTGTCCGCTAATGATACGAATAAAGCCATTTGCTGATTTATTGTTCGTTGCTTTCACTTGGCGGTTAGCTGTTGATTTTTTTCTCATTTAACTCACTAATCATTGGTAACTGACCCCTAGCTCAG
This sequence comes from Pseudoalteromonas sp. Hal040, assembly GCF_037162425.1. Lineage (NCBI taxonomy): Bacteria > Pseudomonadati > Pseudomonadota > Gammaproteobacteria > Alteromonadales > Pseudoalteromonadaceae > Pseudoalteromonas > Pseudoalteromonas sp. Hal040. Next base: position 528,773 of record NZ_JARLUU010000001.1, read on the forward strand.
ATAATATTGTATGCAATAGCTAGCGTGTCATTTTTCTACTGCGCTAAAAGTGATAGTATTGCGACCTTAGCGATAGATGGTACCTGTTTATGTTTGGCTAAAATGCTGAACTGTCACCAAACTATTATTCATGTAAGTTTATCAGATTTTTATAAGTGGTTATTAGCAAGTATGGCAAAAAAAGTAAATTCCTGTCTTGGTTTGGTTTTGGCAAATCAGATAAGCAACAAGCAGAGCAAGCAGCAAAAGAGGCTGATAACCAGAAGCAAATAGAAGAACAACAGCGAATTGAAGCCGAAAAGGCAGAAGCTGAACGTTTAGAACAAGAACGCATTGCCGCAGAACAGTTAGAAGCAGAACGTTTAGAGCAAGAGCGTATCGCTGCAGAAAAGGCTGAGGCGGAACGTTTAGAACAAGAACGCATTGAGGCAGAAAAGGCAGAAGCTGAACGTGTAGAGCAAGAGCGTATCGCTGCAGAAAAACTAGAAGCTGAACGTTTAGAACAAGAACGTATCGCTGCAGAAAAGGCTGAGGCGGAACGTTTAGAACAAGAACGCATTACGGCAGAAAAGGCAGAAGCTGAACGTTTAGAGCAAGAGCGTATCGCTGCAGAAAAGTTAGAAGCTGAACGTTTAGAACAAGAACGTATCGCTGCAGAAAAGGCTGAGGCGGAACGTTTAGAGCAAGAGACAGAAGCTGAACGTTTAGAGCAAGAGCGTATCGCTGCAGAAAAGGTAGAAGCTGAACGTTTAGAGCAAGAACGCATTGCGGCAGAAAAGGTAGAAGCTGAACGTGTAGAGCAAGAGCGTATCGCGGCAGAGAAAGCACAAGCGGAACGCTTAGAGCAAGAACGCATCGCGGCAGAAAAAGCAGAAACTGAACGTTTAGAGCAAGAGCGCATTGCTACAGAGAAAGCAGAAGCTGAACGCTTAGAGCAAGAACGTATCGCGGCAGAGAAAGCAGAAGCGGAACGTTTAGAACAAGAGCGCATCGCGGAAGAAAAAGCGGAAGCAGAGCGCCTAGAGCAAGAGAAAGCTGCTCAAGCCGCTGCTGAAAAACCTAAGAAAGAAGGTTTCTTTGCACGCCTTAAAAAAGGTCTATTAAAAACTCGCGTTAATATCGGTTCTGGTTTTGCGTCTATATTTAGCGGTAAGAAAATTGACGATGAGTTATTTGAAGAACTAGAAACACAATTACTGACAGCCGATTTAGGTGTTGATACAACAATGAAGTTGATTGATAACCTAACGGATGCCGCTGATCGTAAGCAGTTAAAAGATGGCGATGCTTTATATGAGTTAATGAAGCAAGAAATGGCTAGTATGCTTAAAACCGCTGAGCAGCCGTTGGTTGTAAGTGGTGAGAAAAAGCCATTTGTTATCTTAATGGTGGGTGTAAATGGTGTAGGTAAAACCACCACGATTGGTAAATTAGCGAAGCAGTTCCAAAACGAAGGTAAGTCAGTGATGCTTGCTGCGGGTGATACCTTCCGTGCTGCAGCGGTTGAACAGCTGCAAGTATGGGGTGAGCGTAATAGCATTCCTGTGATTGCTCAACATACAGGTGCAGACAGTGCGTCAGTGGTTTTTGATGCATTTCAGGCGGCAAAAGCCCGTAATGTTGACGTGTTAATCGCCGATACAGCAGGCCGCTTGCAAAATAAAGATAACCTAATGCAAGAGCTTGAAAAAATTGCCCGTGTAATGAAGAAAATTGACCCAGATGCACCGCATGAAGTTATGCTAACTATTGATGCAGGTACAGGTCAAAACGCAATTAGCCAAGTTAAATTATTTAATGAATGTGTTGGTTTAACGGGCATTACTTTATCTAAACTAGATGGTACCGCTAAAGGTGGTGTGATTTTCGCCGTTGCAGATAAATTTAATATCCCAATTCGTTACATCGGTGTTGGTGAAGGTATTGATGATTTACGTACCTTTAATAGTAGTGACTTTATTGATGCACTATTTAGCCAAGACGAGGATGACGCATAATTAACTAAAGGGAGCTTGCTCCCTTTTTCGCTGCAAGATGATTGATAACTAAAATGATAAATTTTCAGCAAGTCAGTAAAACATACCCAGGCGGCCATCGTGCCCTTGAAAAAGTCAGCTTTCATATCAAGCCTGGCGAACTGGCCTTTTTAACCGGGCACAGTGGTGCAGGTAAAAGTACCCTATTGAAGCTTATTAGCTTGATGGAGCGTCCATCAGCCGGGCAGGTGCTTATTAATGGTGTTGATTTGAATGCGGTTAAATCACGCCAGATCCCTTATGTGCGCCGCGACATTGGTATCATCTTTCAGAATCACCGCTTACTAGAACGTTACTCTGTGTTTGATAATGTTGCCTTACCTTTAATTATTGAAGGCACGCACCACAAGCAAATAGCTAAACGTGTTCACGGTGCGCTTGATAAAGTTGGGTTACTTGATAAAGCGAAGTGTAATCCAGCAACCTTATCAGGTGGTGAGCAGCAGCGTGTTGGTATTGCTCGTGCTATTGTCAATTCACCGCCAATTCTATTAGCTGATGAGCCAACCGGTAACTTAGACCCTGAGCTTTCAATGGACATATTACGTTTATTCGAAGACTTTAATAATCATGGCACAACCGTACTGATTGCAACCCATGACATTGGCTTAATTGCGCGTATGCGTTATCGCAGCCTAACACTGAAAGATGGCCGTATGATTGACGATCCGTTAGCTGAGGGGGCACTATGAGTTTATTGTTTAAAAGCCGCAACAGCCAAAACGAACGTCAGAAAAAGTCATTTTTAGCAGCGCCTTATTTCTTCTTTATTAATCTTATTCGTCAAGGTGTGCATAGCTTAGGTGAAATGTGGCGAACACCTCTTGCTTCAATGATGACCATTGCCGTATTAGGATTAAGCTTAACGCTGCCAGCGACACTTTATTTAGTGGTTAAAAATGTCTCGCAAGTAAGTACTGGCTTTGAAGATGCAGCAGAGATTTCGTTGTTCGTAAAAGAAACTATGAGCGAACAACAAACACAAACCTTGGTTAAGCGTTTAGCACTCTACCCTGAAGTAGATAAAGTGGAGTTTGTATCAAAGGGCGACGCCCTCACTGAATTTAAACAAGTATCAGGATTTGGCCAAGCACTTGAATATTTAGATGCGAACCCGTTACCAGATGTTGTTATTGTTACACCGACAGCACGATACCGTCAGCCAAATACAGCAAAACAATTACTGCAAAAGCTTGAAGCCGAAAGAGAAGTTGATTTTGGTAAACTCGATATTGCTTGGCTTGAGCGATTAAATGCACTTTTAAGTTTATTAAAAGAAAGCGTGATCACCATTGCTCTACTATTATTAACCTCCGTCACCCTGATCATTGGTAATACTATCCGCTTATCAATCATGGATAAGAAAGATGAAATTCAAGTGATGAAGTTAGTTGGGGCGACAAATACCTTTATTCATGCACCATTTTTATGGACAGGGATTTGGTACGGTATTATTGGCGGTTTATTCTCTTTTATTTGTGTTGCATTAATGATGTGGTGGCTTGGTGCTGCTGTAAGTGATGTGGCGGGTGTTTATGAAACCAGCTTTGATTTAATTGGTTTAACACTCTCAGAGTTTGGCATTTTAGTCGCGCTTGCAACAGGCTTAGGATTTGTTGGTTCTTACCTATCAGTTAACCGCTACATAAAAGAAATTGAACCCGATAAAGTGTAATACCAATCTACTTAAGTATTTAACCAATCTAGCGAGCTAAATAAAGCGCTAACTGCGTTATAAATTTTTCATGTAGAACTACTACATGTCAAAATATATGCCTTGTTATCACTTCATTTATCTGTCGCTATAATTGGTCAGTAACTTAACACGATTGGTATGAATTTTTTGTTACACTGCTCTTTTAGCGATAAATAGTAGTCGCTGTTAATTTATCAAAATATCACTCCAGGCTAGAATTCATCGCTTATTCAGCGTGTTAGCGTAGACTAAAAATAGATGCAAAAACCACTTGATTTGAACTTTAAAAAAGTTTTTAATTGAAGTTAGCACTCTCGCTTAAAGAGTGCTAAGATGGTTTCAAATGTTTATCACTGAGGTGAAAAATGAGTAAAGATTTATACGCAATGGCACTTACTGCAGGTCAACAGAGCGCAAGTATGGACGGCTACCTTCAAGCGGTTAGCACTATTCCTATGCTTGATGCAGAGAAAGAAAAGCAGTTGGCGACACGTCTTCAGGAAGAAGGTGATCTTGAAGCTGCGAAGCAACTCATTATGTCGCATCTACGCTTTGTTGCTCATATTGCGAAAAGCTATTCAGGTTATGGCTTACCGCAAGCTGATTTAATTCAGGAAGGTAACATTGGTCTGATGAAAGCGGTAAAACGTTTCGACCCAAGTGTAGGTGTTCGCTTAGTTTCATTCGCAGTACACTGGATCAAAGCCGAAATTCATGAATACGTACTTAAAAACTGGCGTATCGTGAAAGTTGCAACAACAAAAGCGCAACGTAAATTATTCTTCAACCTACGTAAAAACAAAAAGCGTTTAGGTTGGTTTAACCAAGCAGAGGTTAGCACCGTTGCTAATGAGCTAGGTGTAAGTGAAAAAGAAGTACGTGAGATGGAATCACGTATGAGTGGCCAAGATATGGGCTTTGACTTAACGGGCGACGACAATGACGACGCACCGACAAGCACATACTCGCCAGTACAGTATTTAACAGATGGCAGTGCTGACCTTGCTGATGATATCGAAGAGCAGCAATGGCAAGAACAGTCTCATGCACGTTTATTCAGCGCGTTAAAAACCCTTGATGAGCGCTCACAAGACATCGTAAGTGCGCGTTGGTTAGCTGACGACAAAGCAACACTGCAAGAGCTTGCTGAGAAATATAACGTTTCTGCAGAGCGTGTTCGCCAGCTAGAAAAAACAGCGATGAAAAAGCTGCAATCAGCAATGAGCTAATAGCAATCGCTATAGCAAACCATCTTTAGTAGACTACAAAGCCTCGCAAATGCGGGGCTTTTTGTTTTAAAGGACGCGGTATGTCACAGATTGATTATCAACAAGTATTAGATGAAATCACAAAAGAAGTTCAACCATTACTGAGCCAAGGTAAGGTTGCTGATTATATTCCTGCGCTTGCAGAGGTTGAGCCAAACCAGTTCGCTATTGCGATTCATACAGTGGATGGGCAAACCTATTGTGCGGGTGATTGTGGTGCGCGATTCACGATTCAATCTGTGTCTAAGGTAATGACCTTAACCTTAGCACTTCAACGTTATGGTGATGAGCTGTGGCAACGAGTTGGTAAAGAGCCTTCAGGCACTGCTTTTAACTCTCTTACACAGCTTGAATTTGAACAAGGCATACCACGCAACCCATTTATCAACGCTGGTGCGATTGTTACCTGTGATGCTTTATATAGCCGTTTATCTGCACCGATGCATTCAATGCTTGAGTCATTTCGTCAGTTATCAGGGAATGCTCAGGTTGTTATTGATAAGAAAGTGGCAAATTCTGAGTATGAGTTTCGTCATCGTAATGCCGCGATGGCGCATCTAATGAAGTCATTCGGCAACTTTAATAATGAAGTTGATGATGTGTTATGGGCCTATTTTAACTTCTGTGCTATTGAACTGAACTGCGTAGAATTAGCAAAAGCTTACAATTACCTTGCTAATCAAGGCAAAGATGCCAACAGCAATAAAGTGTTGAGTGCAAGGCAAAATAAACAACTAAACTCGTTATTGTTTACCAGTGGTTTATACGATGCTGCAGGGGATTTTGGCTACCGTGTTGGCATGCCGGGTAAGTCAGGGGTGTCGGGTACCATATTAGCTGTGCTACCGAATCAATTTACTGTGGCTGTTTGGGCACCAAGACTTAACTCGTATGGTAACTCAGTAGCTGGGATAGCGGCCCTTGAGCGTTTATCCCAGAAACTTGATATTTCGATTTTTTAGTGGAGATTACTGATCCCAGTAAACTTGCTCTAAACAATCTTCACGTTCAGGTAAACCACGCGATAAACGTGGCGAGTGCTGAACAAGTACTTCATAACTTGCACGGTTAGCGTATTTACTAATTTGTGCAAGCGATGAGTACGTCATAGCTGGCTGCTGATGTTTCGCTGAGTTTGCCACATTAAGTTTGTGATAAACGTTTGCTGATAAGTCATGCAGTACCGCAGCTAGCGCACAGTCGCCCGCACCATTGGTATTTTTAATGCTGTCTGGACCACCCATAAACGGTGCGGTGTGGCTGTATGCACGAATTGGGTGTTGGCAGTCCTCTTTGCGCATTGCGCGCGAAAATTCATAACGGTTAAAGTCAGCAATAGCGCCTGGCAAGAGCGGATACTCTGTCTCACGCTTGAAAGATTCGTCTACGTAACCTGCCATAAACAAGCCTTTTTCGCCGGCCGTACAAATAACTAAATCAGTCCAGTCTAGTGCTTTGTCAGCAGCTAAAAGTGGATCTTCAAAGCCAGTGATAGCTAAACCTTCTTCTTCGTTCATCGCAAGAATGTCGACATGCTTTTTGACAAACTCTGCCCACCAAGTTGGGTCTTGTTCAATTAAGAACTTAGTACCGAGTGTTAAAACCACAGGCACACCCGCATCATTGGCATATTTCACTGCCTGCATGGTAGCTTCAGTCATGGTTTCATCACCTTGCGTACGCATTAAGTATGCGCTGATCACCAATGCTGAAGAGTTCTCGATGAGTTCTTTATCGATAGATTCAGGACGAAGGTGATTCATAAGTCCTGCGCTGATCGCGAAGGTACGTTCACCGGTTTCGTCAATAAGAGTAAAACAGCGACCAATTGGGCCATCGACAGGTTGAAGATAATCAAGATCAACGCGGCTAGAAGTATTACATAAAAAACGATATGCATAGCTGCCGATTTTGATATTTTCACTCATTACCCCTAACAGCACCGAGCGGTCATCAGCTAGGGTTGAGTAGTTGTGCATGGTGTTACCCACCGTACCACCGGCAAACTCATAGTCGATCATGTTGTCGAGTTTCAGTCTGTCGTATAACGCATTGGTAATATCGCTATCGATCACTTGCGACATGCCACGGCGCAATTGAAATTCATCTAGGAAAGCTTGATCAACTTTCGCTTCAATATCCACCACAATTTGGTCGATACCCGTAATATAACTACGTTGTAGTCGTTCGGTTGAGTTAAGTTGATTTGTTAGTGGATCTTTGGCTTCCACCGGAAAATAATGTTTATGCCTGCGGCGTCCAGGAAATTTCATTTGCTACCCGTGTTGTAAGCTAAATAAAAAAAGCGCGAGATTATAGCGCAATATGGGTCCATTGAGCCATGAAAAAGCCGCTAAAATTTGCGTTAATTTTTTAGTGTAGCAGTATTTATTGCCCTTTTTATTTACTAACTAGGTATAATTACTCACAGTTTTACAAGATTTGTGTGATATATGAGCGAACAATTTAGCGACGAGTATTGGATGGAAAAAGCATTAAACTACGCCAATGAAGCGGCTGCGATTAATGAAATTCCGGTTGGTGCTGTGCTGGTAAAAGACAATCAACTGATATCTTATGGCTATAACCGCTCAATTACCGATAACGATCCATCTGCTCATGCTGAAATGATGGCAATCCGCGAAGCAGGTAAAGTACTTAATAATTATCGACTAATAGATTGCACCTTATATGTAACGTTAGAGCCCTGTTCGATGTGCGCAGGCTTGTTGGTTCATAGTCGTATAAAGCGATTAGTGTTTGGTGCCAAAGATGCAAAAACGGGATCGGCAGGATCAATTATGAATTTGCTACAAGAACCCAGACTTAATCACCAAGTTGAGGTAACCAGCGATGTTATGGGGGAGCTGTGTGGGGCGGTGATATCTGCGTTTTTTAAGCGTCGTAGAGAAGAGAAAAAGGCGGCAAAGCTGGCAGCTCGCAACGCCTAGTTATACAACCGGCGTTGCAGGAATTTGAGCTTCCATTAACTGCATCGCAAATAAGCGGCGACGCCAAATAACTTTTTTATGCGTGTTACGCAGCATGATACGACGGCGTGTCGCTGTCGAGTAAATAACATTACGCTTGAACTTATGTGTCTTGCGTCTTCTTTTTAACATGTGTGCTCCTTAAGTGAGAGTAAAGCATGGCATGGTCCATTCCATAAATAGGGTTTGTTTATCTTTCGAGGTTAACTTTGCAGCAGTGTGTTTGGTATTTAGCCAAGGCAAAACCTATGTAGTGTGGTTGTTCCACATAAATAGGTGATAACGACGGATAAATGGCAAACACGCGCTGCCCTTCGGGTTCTTCCTAGGGGCGATTAACTCTTTGTTGCTCAAGTTTTACTTAGTCCGCGAGGTTACAAATCTCGCGCCGCGATTAATTCGCCCCTAGATTGAACAAACTTTAATCCTGAAAGGTCAACAAACCCTAATAGAAGATAATGATCATTTGATGACAAGTAAACAGATTTCGGTGCTTGAAGTTAGTTGTTTTCTGACTTCTGTTGCTCTGTGTTGCTTTGGTGAGTGTTGTCGCTTGGCTTTATTTCGCTCGCCTCTGTTGCTGGTTTTGCTTCTTCAGCGGTTTGTTGCTCGCTCTCGGGATCCGCAATTGCATCATTTTCATCAAGCCAAACCAAGGCATCGTAATAACGACGAATGTTATCAACATACTGTACAGCAACATCGCCCCGAGCATAACCATATTTGGTTTTACGGTAATAACGTTTTTTAATTAAAAGCGGTAAGCGTTTTTTTACATCAGCCCATTTGTCGGGGCTTGCCCCTTCTTGTTCGGTAATAATCCGCGCGTCATTTACGTGTCCCCAGCCGACATTGTAAGACGCTAAGGCAAACCAGGTTCGATCGGGTTGCGGAATACGGTCTGGAATGCGAGAAATTAATTGTTCTAAATACTCAGCCCCCCTTTGATATTTTGCTCTGGAGCTAGGCGGTTGCTTACACCAACATGTTTTGCCGTTGCTTGAGTGAGCATCATTATGCCACGCACACCCGTTGGTGACTTCGCTTTTGGGTTCCACATTGATTCTTGGTAGCTCAGCGCGGCGAGTAGTCGCCAATCTATGTTACCTGCGTATTGCTCGAACCAAGGTTGGTACTTAGGTAAAGTGTCTTTTATTGCTTCGATATACGCTAGCGTATTCACATAATTGAATTGGCGAACATGACCGAAGTATTTTTCTTCTAGCACATAAAGCTGGTTGCTTTGTTTTACATCGCCAAAAAATGGCACCATTAAGGCATATAATGAGTCGTCACCATCTTTTCTAAGTAGCCAAGCGATAGGGTCATTGCGGGTAACCGAGAAACCTATACTCAAATTTGGGTGATAGCGGCGAAATAGTGATAGGGTGTGTGAATCTGCTAAGGTGTAATCAATTTCACCGTCGATGACAGCTTGTAAAAGCTCTTCTTCATCCATGTCTTCTGTTTCGTTCCAGCTAAGTTCTGGATTGAGCTGTTTTAATTGTTGTAGTGCCAACGAGTGACTGCTTTTGGCTAGAACAGTCAGGTTGCCTGTTAAATCTGCAAACTCACGAGGTCTATTACGGCCTTGTTTATAAACTAGTTTTTGGCTAATGCTACGATAGGTGGGGCCAAACCGATAATGCTCAGCACGAATTGTATTATAGGTAAGACCCGAGGCAATAAGATCTAAATCACCACTTTCTAAACGCGCAAACATATCGGAGAGGTTGAAAAAAGGCACCATTTCGAGTTCAACACCAACATAGTCTGCAAATTCTTGCGCTAACTCATATTCAAAGCCTTGCACACCTTGTGGTGCTTGATAGTAATTACTCGCGCCAGCTAATGTGCCGACTCTAATTTTGTTCTGTGCCTTGATATGTGCAAGCTGCGAAGATTGCTGCTGCATATCGCACGCACATAACATGAGCACTAAACTAAAAATAGCGAGTAACTTTTGCATAGATTATAAATGCCCCTTAAACCATTACCTTACCGTTATAGCAAAACTTCAAAGCCGCGTCACTTGGCGAATAGTTTTAGTTATCTATTTAAAAATTAATAACAATAACAGGGTCGCTGAGAGATAAGTCATACAGAACAAGAACCTGCAAAGAAATATAGAGTACTAAGTTGGTTAATTGTTGCGACCATAATAGCGGTTATGAAGATTATTTAAATAAAAGCGTAATTTTGAGTTAAATCTAGACGTTATTTGCACTATAATATGCGCCTAAAATATCGTTCAATCCCTAACCCCGGATGAAAATACCTATGTTGATCCTTCGTGGTGCACCAGCACTTTCCGATTTTAGAGTTCAGAAAATTTTAGCGCGTTGCCAACAGGCACAACTTCCAGTCACTGACGTTTACGCTGAGTTCATGCATTTTGCTGATCTTACAGCTGAGCTTTCAGCTGATGAGCAAACAAAGCTTGAAAAGCTGCTTACTTATGGTCCAACGATTGCTGAGCACACCCCTGCTGGCACGTTAATTCTTGTAACGCCGCGCCCTGGTACTATCTCGCCTTGGGCATCAAAAGCAACTGATATCGCACATAACTGTGGCTTAAGCCAAGTTCACCGTGTTGAGCGTGGTATTGCATACTACGTTGAAGGTAATTTATCAGCTGAGCAAACAGCTGAAGTTGCAGCGTTATTACATGACCGTATGACTGAAGCAACGCACGAGGATATGGCTGATGCAGCTAAATTATTCCGTCACGACGAACCACGTCCAATGTCATCAGTTGACATTTTAGGTGGTGGCCGTGAAGCGCTTGCAAAAGCAAACGTTGAGCAAGGTTTTGCGCTTGCAGAAGACGAAATTGATTACTTGGTAGAAAACTTCCAAAAGTTAGGGCGTAACCCGAACGACATCGAATTATTCATGTTTGCACAAGCAAACTCTGAGCATTGTCGTCATAAAATCTTTAACGCTGATTGGACAATCGATGGCATCGAACAGCCAAAATCATTGTTCAAAATGATCAAAAATACCTATGAGCAACACCCTGAAAACGTGTTATCTGCATATAAAGATAACGTCGCGGTAATGAAGGGTTCTGTAGCGGGTCGTTTCTTCCCGAATAGTGAAGGCGAGTACGCATACCATCAAGAGAACATCGAAATCTTGATGAAAGTTGAAACGCACAACCACCCAACAGCGATTGCGCCATTCTCGGGTGCATCAACAGGTTCTGGTGGTGAAATTCGTGATGAAGGTGCTACAGGGCGTGGTTCTAAGCCTAAAGCCGGTTTAGTTGGTTTCACTGTATCTAACCTACGAATTCCTGGTTACGAGCAACCATGGGAAAGCGATTTTGGTAAGCCAGGTCGTATCGTTAATGCACTGGATATCATGACTGAAGGTCCATTAGGTGGCGCGGCATTCAATAACGAATTTGGTCGTCCTAACTTACTTGGTTACTTCCGTACATACGAAGAAAAAGTATCAAGCCATAATGGCGAAGAAGTACGTGGTTACCACAAGCCAATCATGCTTGCAGGTGGTTTAGGTAACATTCGTTCTGAGCATGTTCAAAAAGGTGAAATCCCTGTAGGTGCAAAACTTATCGCACTAGGTGGTCCGGCAATGAACATCGGTCTTGGTGGTGGTGCTGCATCTAGTATGACATCAGGCCAATCAAACGAAGACTTAGACTTTGCATCGGTACAACGTGAAAACCCAGAAATGGAACGTCGTTGTCAGGAAGTTATCGATAAATGTTGGCAGCTAGGTGATGCAAACCCAATCGCTTTCATCCACGATGTGGGTGCAGGTGGTCTTTCAAACGCATTCCCTGAGCTTGTAGACGACGGTGGTCGTGGTGGTAAATTCCAACTTCGTGATATTCCAAACGATGAGCCGGGTATGGCACCACACGAAATTTGGTGTAACGAATCTCAAGAGCGTTACGTATTAGCGGTTGCTGCTGAAGACTTCGCGCGCTTTGAAGCAATCTGTAAACGTGAACGTGCACAATATGCGGTTATTGGTGAAGCGACAGAAGAGCGTCACTTAACGGTTGAAGATAGCCACTTCGGTAACAACCCTGTTGATCTTCCGCTTGATGTTTTACTTGGTAAAGCACCAAAAATGCACCGTGAAGTGGAATCTAAAAAAGCGCAATCACAGCCATTAGACGTTGCTAACATTGATGCGGCAGATGCTGCACAGCGTTTATTACGCTTACCAACGATTGCTGAAAAAACATTCTTAATCACCATTGGTGACCGTACGGTAACGGGTTTAGTTGCGCGTGACCAAATGGTCGGTCCTTGGCAGGTGCCAGTAGCAAACTGTGCGGTAACAGCCGCCGCGTTTGATACTTACCACGGTGAAGCAATGTCACTAGGTGAACGTACACCAGCTGCACTTTTAAACTACGGTGCTTCTGCTCGTTTAGCTGTGGCTGAGTCACTAACGAACATCGCGTGTGCTAACATCGGTGGCCTTGAAAATATCAAGCTATCTGCAAACTGGATGGCTGCTGCAGGTCACCCTGGCGAAGATGCAGGTCTTTACGAAGCTGTTAAAGCGGTGGGTGAAGAGCTTTGTCCGGCGCTTGGTTTAACTATCCCTGTGGGTAAAGACTCAATGTCGATGAAAACTCAATGGGATGAAAACGGTGAGCAAAAATCAGTTACTGCACCATTATCACTGATCATTACTGCTTTTGGTCGTGTTGAAGATGTTCGTAAAACAGTGACACCAGAACTTCGTACTGATAAAGGTGAGTCATCACTACTATTAGTTGATTTAGGTGCGGGTCAAAACCGTATGGGCGCATCAAGCCTTGCACAGGTTTATAAGCAACTAGGTGATGTGACACCTGATGTTGATAACCCAGCACTATTAAAAGGTTTCTATGAAGCAATGCAAGCGCTTGTTGCTGATAACAAGTTACTTGCTTACCATGACCGTTCTGATGGTGGTTTATTCACGACTATCGCTGAAATGGCATTTGCTGGTCACACGGGTGTAACTGTTGACCTTGCTGGCTTAACAGGTTCAGACATCGAAGCGCTTTATAATGAAGAGCTAGGTGCGGTTATCCAAGTGGCAAACGCGGATTTAGACGCAGTGAAAGCAGTTCTTGCAGATCACGGCTTAGCAGCTATCAGTCATGAAATTGGTGCACTAAACGCTGATGACCGCGTGCTATTCACTCGTGGTGATGATGTGGTTCTTAACCATACGCGTACTGAGCTTCGTACTATTTGGGCAGAAACAACTTACCAAATGCAGGCACGTCGTGATAACCCTGAGTGTGCTAAGCAAGAGTTTGATGCTAAGTTTGACGCAAAAGACCCAGGCCTTAACGTAAAACTAAGCTTTGACTTAAACGAAGATGTTGCAGCGCCTTACATTGCAACTGGTGCGAAGCCGAAAATGGCGATTCTACGTGAGCAAGGCGTTAACTCTCACTTAGAAATGGCTGCGGCATTTAACCGTGCAGGCTTTGCTGCGGTTGACGTGCACATGAGCGACATTCTTGAAGGTCGTTTAACACTTGAGCAATTTAAAGGCTTAGTGGCATGTGGTGGTTTCTCTTACGGTGACGTATTAGGCGCAGGTGAAGGCTGGGCTAAGTCAATCTTATTTAATGAGATGGCGCGTGAGCAGTTCCAAAGCTTCTTCCACCGCGAAGATACATTCAGCTTAGGTGTGTGTAATGGCTGTCAAATGCTTTCAACATTGAAAGAATTGATCCCAGGCACTGAGCACTGGCCACGTTTCGTAACGAATAAGTCAGAGCGTTTTGAAGCTCGCTTTAGCCTTGTAGAAGTGCAAGAAAACCCATCGGTATTCTTTAATGGTATGGCTGGTTCACGTATGCCTATCGCTGTTTCACATGGTGAAGGTCATGCTGAGTTCGCAAACGCTGATGCAGTTAAAGCAGCGCTTGAGTCAGGTACTGTGGCAGTGAAGTTTGTTGATAACTACGGTAACCCAACAACGCAATACCCAGCTAACCCGAATGGTTCACCAGAAGGTATCACAGGTATTACGTCTACTGATGGTCGTGCAACGGTGATGATGCCGCACCCAGAGCGTGTATTCCGTACGGTTGCTAACTCATGGCACCCAGATGAGTGGCGCGAAGATAGCCCATGGATGCGTATGTTCCGCAACGCTCGTAAAAACGTTGGCTAGAACTTAGTTATGTACCTAGCTATACAAGCTAGGTTCATACAAACCGTTTAAACTAAAAAGGCTGCACTATCATGTGTGGCCTTTTTGTTTATAATGACGCTAGTTGCTAGTAAGTGTAAGTTCAAAGGCAAGGAGAGTTTTTTGAGTTTTAAGCGAGCGTGTATTGGGTTGCTAGGGATCGTGCTAAGCATTGCACTGCTGGCGTATCTGTTCAGACTACCACTGACATCGTGGTACTTAACGCCTATGCTCAGTAAAAATGGCGTTGCGCTTCACTGTGTTGATTGGTCATTAACTCGCAAGCTTGATTTGAATATCGAGAAATTATGCTTAACCTACCAAGGACAGCAAATTGAGTTAGCTGGCATAATTGCGAATAAGCAACAGGTTAGTGTTTCTCGCGCTAACCTCATCGTTAGTGACCTTGCAAATAAACAACAACCAAACGCTTCAAAGACTGAATTTAAAAAGCTTGCCTTGGTATTACCCGAGCAAAGACCGCTAATAAGCATTGAGCAGCTTGATGTAGTCTCACCGTTTACCGACACCCCTGTTAGGTTGGCGATACAAGAAAAACGCCTAAACCATTTTACGATTTCGCGGGATCTTAATGCAGACGTTGCAATATCTAATTATGAAGTCAAAGCCAACATCACGTTTGATGAGCAAGTGGCTGAACGATTCGTAACATTGCCAACAAGCAGCCATTTTACCACTCAGTCACAGATTAAGTTTGATGGAATTACAGTTGCAATTGAAAGCTCAATCAATGCAAGTTATCAGCATGCTCTAGCGCAATGCGACTTAGGTTTTGCTAGTGAAGGGCAATTGAGTGCTAAGTATCAATTAAATCAACAGCATTTATACGCGGATTTATCAGCTTTACAAAATCAACTTAGTGCAAACCGAGACTGCTTAAACACCATCGCAGACCAACAGCATCAATCATTTATTGAAGCCCAGTTACCGCTTACTTGGCAGTTACACATTGAAAAACCAGTTAGTTTAAAAGATAAGCTGCTATCAGCCCCAATCGTAAAGCTGCAAGCCATAGAAGGGCAAAGTGAAGTGATAGTCAGTAATATCACCCTTTCTTTGCTGGAGCCGCTCGCATCACTTAATAGCCAAGTTAGCTTTGATTTTAATAGTAAAGATATAGATGAGCTTAAACTCAATGCGCATTTGCATGAAAGCAGCGTTAGCGCTGATTTTCAACTTTCAATGGAGTCATTACCAGCATTTTTAGATTTTCAGGCTGACGGTGCTCTGGTTGAGGGTATTGGGGCTAAAGGAAAGCTAAATATCGATGACTTATTTACTCGCCCTACAGCTAAACTGAATACCAATATCAGTGTTAAAAATGCCTTAATATCGGGTGCACAGATAACTGATTTTAGCAGCGCGATTGACGCTGAGCATAATGCCCAGCAGCACCTAGTTGTTAAAGCTAACAGCAAGGTTAAATCATTAACTTACGATGATATGAATGCAGCAAAAATCAGCAATGAGCTTACTCTTGGTACAGATCTCAGTGTGGGGGAGTTATTTGTTGATATTGATGCCAAAACCACGGCCGCTAAATTATCAACAGCAGAGCTCACCTTAAATAAATTGTCTGTTGTTTCAAAGGCTCTTCAAAGCCGCGCCTTGCAGGCAACGCATCATGTATTTGCAGATGGTTTTGAAGCACTTGTTAGTCATCATATGTCTGAGGTTGCTCACCCATTTGAATTGGTGATACCAGAGCAGGCAGTATCCAAGCTAAACCCAATAATTGCTCAGTTTGAGCCGCTTGCTACCGTCACTGATGGGGTTGTTTCAGGCATTATAAAAGGGGATGTAAATCTTCAACAAGCACAAGGGCGCGTGCAAATAAGTAAATTCAGTGCGCTTTATAATGATTATCTAGCGAATGATTTTGCAGTGAATTTGAACGGCACGTTTAATTCAGGGCAGCTTAATATTGCAGCGACTAAATTTACACTCAATGAACTGCGCGCAGGTGCCGTGGTCAAAAATATACAAGGTCAGTTGCAGGTAACGGCTAATCAGCCTTGTGCAGCTAATCTAACTGGTCAGGTTATGGGCGGGGCATTTGTGGTGAATAAGTACTGCCCACTCAGTGATAACCAAACAGCGACTGTTAAATTTGAAAACATTGATGCCAGCAAATTGGTCACCCTTGATGCTGAATCAGGGATTAGCTTAAGTGGCCGCTTAGCAGGCACCTTACCCGTAGTAATAAGTAAACAGGGCATTGAGGTAAAGCAAGGGCAGTTAGTTAATCAGGGTGATGGTAAATTACTGATCACCAATAATGCGGGTTTTGACGCTGTAAAAGCGCAGCAACAGGAACTGAGTACCACGCTGAGTTTACTTGAGAATTTAGATATTAAAAAACTACGTAGCAGTGTTAACCTCAAACCGGATGGATGGTTGCATTTAGGTGTTAATTTAGAGGGTTATAATGAAGCCCAGCAGCAAGCAGTGAACTTTAATTATAATCATGAAGAGAATGTATTTACTTTACTTAGAGCGTCGCGTTTAAGTGATGAAATTACTCAAAGAGTTGAGAAAGAGTATGCAAAAAAAGGAAGCAATGATGGCTAAGTGGTTAGTAATGCTGACGGCAGTAGGCATGCTGAGTGCCTGTACGCACCGTGTTGAGGTGGCAGCAAAAGAGCCGATTACAATCAACTTAAATGTAAAAGTTGACCATGAGATCCGCGTAAAAGTGGATAAAGAACTTGATACCTTATTCAGTGATGACAGCGAATTATTCTAAGGAGCACACATGCGTAAATTACAACTTAAAAAACTAAATGTGATCACCTTGATCAGTGCTCTTTGTTTATCTTTCTCTGCTTGGGCTATCAGCCTTGATGATGCAAAAAGCCAAGGCTTAGTAGGTGAAGACAGCTCAGGCTATTTAGGTTTAGTGGTTAATAATAGCGAAGCAAAAGCGGTCGTTGATGAAATTAATGCAAAGCGTAAAGAGCAATATTTAAAACTTGCGAAAAAGAATAATCTTTCGTTAGCGCAAGTTGAAGCCCTTGCTGCGGCAAAAACTATCGAAAAAACTAAGCCGGGTCACTACATTGAAGTGAACGGTGAGTGGGTAAAAAAATAGCTCACTAAATTTAATAGATATAAAAAGTAAAAAGCCAGCATTGCTGGCTTTTTATCTATTGAACGCCGGTAGGTGTTAGCGCTTATCGATGCAGTTTTGCAGCAGCTGCTGCCAAAAGTCGATGCCTTTGCGTCTTGCAAGTTTAATATTGTGCTCTGGGATCGATTCAGGTTCATCGTAGTTATCTAACGCTTCGCTCATACTGGCTTCACGGATCAAATGCAGTGTTGGGTAAGGTGCACGATTCGTATAGTTTGCAGCATCGCAGTCATCGCTATCAGCAAATACATAGTCAGGATGAAAGTTGGCTATTTGATACTTACCTTCATAGCCTTGTGCAGCTAAAAGCGCATTGGCTAAATCGACTAAATCTAAGAATTCTTCAAAATCCTTAAAGCCTTGCTCAAACATTAATAAAGTAGTTTCGCGCTCAGCTTGTTGGTCTAACGCGCTACATTGCTCAAGCATATCCATTACTGCATCATCAAGCGTAATAGACTGACTGATTTGATAATGAATGCAATTGCTTTCTACTTCTTTTCGGGCAAACGGGCAGAAATTGTATTTTACGATTACGCTTGATACCCATTCGCGCATTTGTATTTCTGGGCGATTCATCGCTTGCTTTGAAGTCACATTATTTCTCTATTCTATTTTACTTTTCTATCTTACTTTTCTAAGTAATGCTCAATTAAATTAACCGTTTTACTGATGGCGCCTTGATTGTTAGCAACGCATTTCTGAGCTTGCTGACCGAGCTTAATCGTCTTTTGTAGATCAGTACTCAAAGCGATAAGTGTGTCAGCAAGGTGATTTTCATCGGTAACGGTTTTAGCTCCTTGAGCACTAATCAGCTCAGGATAAATATGGTCAAAGTTATAGGTATGAGGACCTGCTAATACGCCAACAGAAAACGCTGCTGACTCTAACGGATTGTGGCCGCCTCGCTCGATTAAACTACCACCAACATAGCTGATGTTTGCCACACCATATAAGCATTGTAACTCACCTAACGTGTCAGCTAACACAATCTGTTGGTTGTTATAGTTATCTTCACTGCGACGACTAAAGCTCAAATTTGAGTTTTTTAATATCTCCGCGACTTTATCAAATTGCTCTGGGTGACGTGGAGCAATAATCAAAAGTGCGTTGGGTAACGCTTTTAATAGCTTCTCATGAGCAGTTAAAATAAGCTCATGTTCAACAGGGTGAGTGGAGCCTGCAACCCAGATAAAGCGCTCGTTGTTATACTGTTTTTTTAGTGCTGCAACTTTATTTAATTGCTCTTCTGTAGGCGTGATATCAAATTTAATTGAGCCAAATACGCGTGCCTTTTCAGGCTTTAAACCAAGTTCAATAAAACGTTTGGCATCATTTTGATTATGACTAGCAAGATCGCTAATTGATTGCATTATCACCTTAGTTAAAGGCATTACCTTTTGGTAGCCTTGCTGTGATTTAGCTGAAAGTCGGGCATTTAAAACAAGTACTTTTGTGCCGGTGTTGTTGCTTTGCGCCATAAGGTTTGGCCAAAGCTCAGTTTCTAAAATACATAGTACCTTTGGCTGGATACGTTTTAAAAATCGATTCGTAGCGAAGAAAAAATCAATCGGTAAATAACAGCAGCTAACCGCATCTTTAAAGTTATTTTTTATTTGCTCGCGACCTGTTGGGGTATTACAGGTTACTAAAATAGTAAGTGTTGGATTTTCAGATTGAACGGCCTTAATAAGCGGCGTTGCTGCTAACACTTCCCCTACAGAGGCACAATGGAAAATAACATCGTGATGCGACAAATTCGAAAAGCCAAAGCGCTCAGCAAAATGCTCACGGTAACCTTTATTCTTTTTGCCACGTAAAACATACAGGTAAAAAACAACCAGTGGGCTTAGTAGGTATAAAAGTAAAGAGTATAAAATGCGCGCCATAATTTTTAATATATAGAGTTTTAGGGTAGTTTAACGCTAATCGAGCTGTTGCCAATAGTTAGTCTACATATAACTGTAATTATCCAGTCGATATTCATAAAAGTACGATAAACTGAACACAAAGAAATAAATCTGTGGAATAATAACATTATTACTCCTGCCAAAGTTTGTTCCAAAGAGGGATATTCATGCCTGAATTAGATTCTGTAGCAGCAAGCTACTTAGAAAGTTTGAACCGCCATCAAATGTTATTTGAAACGATGGATACTTATCACCCAGAAGTGATGCAATTACTTGAAGCATGTCACAGCGCTTTGCAAGCAGGTGGTAAGGTAATTTGGTTTGGTAATGGCGGTAGTGCGGCTGATGCACAGCATTTAGCTGCTGAGTTTGTCGTGCGTTACAAATTGGAGCGCGGTCCACTAGCTTCAATCGCATTGACAACAGATACCTCAATTTTAACAGCTCACAGTAACGACTATCATTTTGATACTGTATTTGAGCGCCAAGTGCAGGCGTTATGTAAACCTGAAGATTTAGTGATTGGCTTAACCACCTCTGGTACTAGCCCTAACATCAACCTAGCACTGGCAGCTGCAAATGAAATTGGTGCCTTTACAGTGGCATTAACAGGCCGAGATGGCGGTAAAGTAAAAGATATCGCTAAGCTACCTATTATCATTAAAAATGATGAAACAGCGCGTATCCAAGAAGCGCATATGTTCATCGGACATTGGTTATGCGAAGCCATCGATATGGTTGTAGCGGAGCAAAAGTAATGGATTTAGCGTTACTAAAAAACCTTTCAAAGGCACGTATTTTGGTCGTTGGTGATGTCATGCTAGATAGATATTGGCATGGCGATTCAGGACGTATTTCGCCTGAAGCCCCAGTACCTGTTGTTAAAGTCAGTAAATTTGAAGACAAAGCTGGTGGTGCAGCAAACGTAGCAAAAAATATTGCTCGTTTAGATGGTAGAGTGGGCCTACTAGGATTAGTTGGTGAAGATGAAAGTGGGCAAATCCTCGAAACAATTTTAAGTTCAGAGAAAATTGATTCGCAATTAGTGAGTGTTTGCGATTTACCGACTATTTCTAAAATGCGAGTAATCAGCCGTCATCAGCAAGTTGTTCGATTAGACCTTGAAGAGAGCTTTACTGAGCAACACAGCCAATTGTTATTAAACCGTTTAGAGCTGGTTTTAGATGACTACGATTTTGTGTTGTTTTCTGATTACAACAAAGGCTCTTTGAGCTTAATTCAACAAATGATTCAGGTTGCAAAGAAAGCGGGTAAAACGGTACTTATCGACCCTAAATCATCTGATTTAAGCTTATATCGTGGTGCTGATTACATAACCCCTAACTTAAACGAGTTTAAGCTTGCTGGTGGTTTGACGGACTCTGAGCAAAACTTGACTGACAGCGCACGTAAGCTAATTACTGAAGCGGGCATCGCTGCTATGTTGTTAACTCGCTCAGAGCAGGGTATGTCGTTAATCAGCCAAGCAGAAAAACATGATTTTGCGGCCCAGCAGCTTGAAGTCAGCGATGTTACTGGCGCCGGCGATACCGTAATCGCGACGCTTGCCGTGATGCTTGGTGCGGGTATGGCAGCAAAAGATGCGGTTGAAATTGCCAACCTTGCTGCCGGAATTGCGGTGGGTAAACTGGGTGCCGCAACCGTATCGCCAGAAGAGCTAAGCCGTAAGCTTGGTCAATATTTACAGCAAACTGGCGAGCATTACCAAACGCCGTTTGAAGATGTGCTTCAGCATATTGAGTTTGCTAAGCAAAATGGTGAAAAAATAGTATTCACTAATGGCTGTTTTGACATTCTTCACGCAGGCCATGTGCGCTACCTAGCACAGGCTAAAGCACGAGGTGACAGACTTGTTGTTGGCTTAAATAATGATGAATCAATCACTCGCTTAAAAGGTCCAGAAAGACCGATTAATCCATTGGATGAACGTGCCATGGTATTAAGTGCACTGGCGTCAGTTGACTGGGTTATTCCATTTGGCAGCATTGAAGAAAATGACACGCCAGCTAAGCTTATTGAGCAAATTAGCCCTGATGTACTAGTAAAAGGCGGCGATTACACTGTCGATCAAATTGCCGGTGCCGATCATGTTTTACGCCATGGCGGAAAAGTCGAAGTACTTGAGTTTCTTAATGGTTGCTCAACATCAAATGTAATTAGCAAAATTAAAAGTTAATAAAAAAGCCAACATTTGTTGGCTTTTTTGATTCTAAAAGTTCATTTCATATTTCATAAATGCGGAGGTTTCAGTGTCTGATTCCCCCAATGATTTATTTTTAGCAGCCAGAGCACCGAAAGAGATTCTTCCTTGTAATGCTAACATTCTGTAGCGCAGCTCTAATTGTGTGCTATCAATGGCATTTTTAGTGATTGTATGTCCTAAATCTGGGTTGCTAGGGTAAAGATCTACATTGTCGTTGTTGTAATCAACCTGACGCAGTTTAACTTGCCAATCGTTACCATTTCTATGTTGCCCAAGCACTGTGAGTACCAGAGATTCTGTGTCGTTATCAAATGTAGAGCCAATCGTTCTCCCTTGATAGCGATAACCAGAATTGTATTTACCATGCTCGTAATAGCAGTTATAGGAGATCACAGCGCCAGGTACAGATTCATCACCAGAGCATGAAACCACAGTATCAATGTATTCAATGTTTACTTTGATATTTTGATCTGAAAATGGAATTGTTGTCTCTACACCTGCTAAATACGCTCTGTCTGCGGGTTTAAAGTAGCTACTAGCGTCTTCGCCAATCGTACTTACATAAATAGCGTACGGGTATGAATAGAGAGTATCTGACCAGCGTAAATCAATACCTGCCAGTTGGTTGCCTAATTTTGACTTTTCAGCTTCAGTACAGTCTTGCGAACCATCAGGACAAGTACTTTTACCTGTAACCATATCAAAAAATTCAGAGATAGATTGGGGCTCACCATCCCCCCCATTGTGCAGACCAGCTCAGAGCTACCTCAAGTTGTTGAATTGGGCGAAAGTTCACTCGGCTACTCCAAAGTAGCGCGTCGGGGACAGCTCGGGAAGATTCAAGTTTAGCCATTTGAGTTGTTAAGTTCCAAGGGCCAATCCAACTCAACCAAGCTGATTCAAAAGCGGTGGCTTTTTCACGACTAATGCTGAAAGCTTGTAAAGGTTTACTATTCGCTGTGAGAATTAAACTGTTGTCAACCCCAGGTCCCCAGAATTGTTCAACTGCACCTGCACGAAAGACCCAATTGCCAATTTTATAGGCAAGGTAACTATGGTCAAAAGTAATATCATCACAATCAGTAAGCGCTTGATGATCTTCAGCTATGTCTGATTGATCCATGCCCTCTAAGTAGCATTTTCGACCATCAGAACGATAATTAACTGCTAGTTTACCAGCTAAACTTTCACCTAAATAACTATAAGCGACGGTCGCTTCTGATTTTTGTGTGTTGGTGGCGCCAAAACTCGTGGCTGGTAATGTATCTGTTGATAGAAAAACTTCGGTATGGAAATTGTGCTGTTCGGTATTTTCGGCTTTATATCTGTGCTTTACACGAAGTAAAGCATCTTGAAGAAAACTAGGTAATTGCTCTAGTGTGGTGTCATTTAGTTCATCAATAAAGCTATTCCACATTAGTGGATATGTAGTTACAGGGGCTTTAATTACTCCTGTATCCGCTAATAATTGAATGTCGGCTCTTAAGCCATAATCGTCTGGTTTAACCCAAGGTTCAGCAGCTAGAGGTAGACTAAATGCGCTAGCAAGAGCGAGTAATAAAAGTGTTTTTTTAGGCAATGCTTAATTCTCGGTTTGTTTTTTGGGACTAGAAGTCTATCAACCCTACATGATGATTGCAGTAAATAATTCACAACGAGCAATTCGTCTAGGTATCGTAAAAGGAACTCAATTTGATGTATAATCTGGCAAATTTTATAATTTAAAGTGTAATGGAAAAAAAACGCCTTTTATTTATCCCCGTGTCATCATCTGAAGGAATAGGTGAATACATGCGTTCGTTATCATTTGCTCATTATTTAGATGAGTGTTTTCCCGATCGTTTAGACATCCACTTTTTATTAAATAAACATACAAATTACGCCCTTGATTGTCCATTTGATACAACACTCATAGAGCAATCAGCGACAAAGGAAACACGTAAAGTTAATCAATTAATTGAAGTATTTAAGCCTAACTTGGTGGTTTTTGATTGTGCAGGTAGAGCCGCCCAAATGAAAACAGCAAAGCGTGCTGGGGCTAAAGTGGTGTTTATTTCACAGCATAATAAAAAAAGAGCGAAAGGCTTAAAGCTAAATCGTTTAAATTTAATAGATAGACATTGGGTTGCCCAACCCGATTATTGTATTGAAAAAATAAGCTTCAGTGAGCGACTAAAGCTCAAGCTTTTTCCTTTGTCACCTCCGGTAAATGTGGGTCCTTTTTTCTCTCAATCATCAAGTACCGAAACGTACCAATTGTTAGCTCAGTTAAATCTTACGAATGAAGCTTACTTTTTAGTCAATGCTGGGTCAGGTGGGCACGGTGAAAAGAACCAGTTATTTGCTGATGTTTTTTATCAAGCAGCCAAGAAAATAGCGACAGAAACAGGGCTTAAAGGTGTTGTTGTTTTTGGTTCAAACTACCCAAATAATCTACCCGAAGATGATAACCTGATCATTTTAAAAAGTTTACATGCAAGTGAATTTGTTGGTGTATTAGCAAATGCTAAATTTGCAGTGTTATCAGCAGGGGACAGTTTATTACAAGCTATTTCACTTAAAGTCCCGACGGTTGCTGCAGCAATTTCAAAAGACCAACCGAAACGTTTGCAAAACTGTGTAGACAGTAACTTAACCTTAGCTGCAGATCCAACGTTAGCCAGTTTGAGTGATGCTGTTAAGCAATTATTGGTACCAGCAACGTATCAAGCAACTAAAAACGTTTTGGCGAAAATAAAACCGCATAATGCCAAAAAAGAAATGCTGCAAGGGGTGTCTGAGTTATTGTTTGGGATTTCTAAATGAAGGTTGCCATAGTTATTGATTCTTTGGTTGGTGGTGGGGCTGAGAAAGTTATGCTGACGCTGGCTGGCGAGCTTTTGGCTCAACAACATGAAGTTGTCATGCTTAGTTTAGCGAACTCGATTGAATATACCTTACCATCACAGCTAAATGTTGAGTGTTTGTTTGACCATAAAGCAAAAAAAGTTGATAGGTTCTGGCAACTAAAAAAAGCGTAAAACGTATCGAAAATTGGTTTGCACAATACCAATCTAAAAACGGGGAATTTGATCTCGTTTTATCAAATTTAGATCGTAGTAATAATTTGCTAATTTGCAGTACTATTAAACATGTTTTCTATGTCATTCATAACTCAATTACGGCTGAGTTAGATAGACAAAAGAAACTTGGACCATTTGCTTATCAATATTTACTGAAAAGTAAAAAGCGCTTGTCAGGACAAAATTTAATTTGTGTTTCTGAAGGTATTGAAAGTGAAATTAAGCAGCAAAAGTTGATTACTCCCCAAAGTATCACAACAATTTTTAACCCGTTTAATATTCAAAGCATAGTCAAAAAAGCGAGTGAAACTGAGTTAGGATTACCACGTGAGCCCTATATTATTCACGTTGGTCGTTTAGCAAAACAAAAAAGACATGATGTTTTATTTTCAGCATTTGCAAATTTAAATACATCCCATAAGCTTGTTTTATTATGTAATAAAGTTAATAAAGCCGCCAAACTTGGTCGCCAACATGGTATTGAAGATAGGCTTATTTTGCCTGGCTTTCAGCAAAACCCATATGCTTGGATTAAAGGTGCTGATGCTTTGGTACTGAGTTCCGATTATGAAGGATTACCTACTGTTCTCATTGAGGCGCTCATACTGGGTACGCCAGTTGTAAGCACCGATTGTACTCATGGACCAAAAGAAATCTTAACGGGTAATTTAGCCAAGTATTTAGTTCCTACAAATAACCCTGAGGCTTTAACTCAAGCTATTGAAACTGTGTTAAACGATAAGCCAGAGGTTGTTGATGCAGAAATACTATCAAAAATATCAGCAACACAAGTTGCTGAAAGTTATTTAGCATTGGCCCAAAATCGATAATTAGTTCAGCAATTCTTGGTAGTCACACACCAGTGACTGCCAATCACTTTGCTGCCAATGCATCACTTCATTACGGCCTTGCTCTTTCGCAAATGAACGGGCAAGGCGTTTGATATTCTCTGTTTGCCAGCTAGCATGTGGCTGTTTGATTTCACCGCGGTCAAAGTCGATGATAAACACCTTACCTGTATCATCAAACAAGATGTTATTGATGTTTAAATCTGCGTGATAGACGCCATGATTGTGAAACTCGCTGAGGGTGACTGCTATCGCTTTGAGTTCAGATTGGTTAAGTGGACGCGTGATTAAAATATCTAACACGCTTTTTGCGCCTGTCACTGCCTCGGTAATGATATCGCCGCGATAGATTAAGCCGCGGGTGGTCACTTTTGCCGCAATGGGTGTCGGTACGTTTAGGCCAAGCTCAAGTAAGCGCATCATCAGTGTAAACTCTTTATAGACACGAGTTTGCTTTAAACCAACATATAGGTACTGATCGCTCAGTAACTTACCTACTAACCCACCGCGCCAATAGTGACGCAGAACGCCTGTAAGCTGTTGATGTTTAAAAAACCATGCTGTTGCGCGACCTTTTTTGCGCCAACTATTTTATCTTGTTGTTGCCAATAATTGGCATCGAACCACTGTTGCGTGAGCTCATCTTTATAAGCTGGGTGACACAAAAGGGTGGTGTTTTGTAGATGCTGAGTTTCAAACATAACAACTTCAAGATTAAATAAAATTAGCGCTATCTTACCGTATTTTTAGCTTTTCGCATAAGTGCTTGCATTAGCATCAAGTTAATTTAAGATCGCATATTATTTGCTGTAGCTAAGGGCGCACGTGACTCAATCAACCTCCTATTCAGATATTTGTATTTTAAGGCTTTCGGCTATTGGTGATGTATGTCATGCCGTATCAGCAGTGCAAGCAATTCAAAAGGCACATCCGAAGGCAAAAATTACTTGGGTGATTGGTAAAGTTGAGGCCATGTTACTGGCCGATTTACCAGGTGTTGAGTTTGTTGTATTCGATAAAAAACAAGGCAAACAGGCTTATCAGCAACTAAAAGACACTTTTAAAGGGCGTAAATTTGATGTGCTCTTACATATGCAAGTCGCACTCAGAGCGAATCTAGCAGCCCGCTGTATTCCTGCAAAGGTCAAAGTGGGGTTTGATTGGCCTCGCTCAAAAGAGTTACATAGCTTGTTTATTAATAAGCGTATTGCCCCGCAATCTGAAGCGCATGTATTAGAAGGCTTTAAAGGCTTTGCTCAAACAATTGGGTCACCTGATTACAAACCTCAGTGGCAAATGCCAATTACCGAGCAGCACCAACAAGCAGCCGATGCGCTATTAGGTGAAGAACGTTTAGCCGGGCGTATTTTTGCTATCTCGCCTGCGGCAAGTAAAAAAGAGCGTAATTGGTTACCCGAGCGTTATGCTGCACTTGCTGAACATGCTCATCAACAAGGCTTTTCGGTAGTTATTACTGGCGGTCCAACCCCTTTAGAAATTGAACTTGCCGAGCAAATTATCGCGCATAGTTCGGCACCTGTGCTTAACTTAGTAGGGAAAACTCAACTAAAAGAACTGTTATGTGTTTTGAAGCGTGCGGCGTTAGTGTTAGCTCCAGATACTGGGCCTGCGCATATGGCTGTAACGGTTGGAACACCTGTTATTGGTTTGTATGCCCATTCAAATCCAAAACGCACAGGGCCTTATCTGTATCAAGAGTATGTTGTTGAGGTGTATCACCAAAATTTACGTGAACAAACAGGCAAAACGGCGCAAGAGCTGCCATGGGGAACACGTGTTAAAGGGGCTGATTTAATGGCGCAAATCAGTGTTGAAAAGGTGATTTCGATGTTTGACCACGTGGTAAATAAAGAGCAATTGTAATGAGCAAAGTTTTATTTTTAGACCGTGATGGTGTGGTCAATATTGATCATGGCTATGTATACAAACCAGAAGAGTTTGAATTTGTACCCGGTGTATTTGAGGCGTGCAAAGCCTTCACTGATGCTGGTTATAAAATTGTGGTGGTAACTAACCAGTCAGGTATTGGCCGTGGTTATTATTCAGAACAAGATTTTTCTAACCTTACGGAGTGGATGAAGGGCGAGTTTTTACGTAACGGCGTTACTATTCTTGATGTCTATTTTTGTCCGCACCATCCAAGCAAAGCTGAGCCTGCCTATTTGCAAGAGTGTAATTGTCGCAAGCCTGCCCCGGGTATGCTTTTACAAGCCATTGATGAGCATCAAATCAACCCATCACACAGCATTATGGTTGGCGATAAGCTGGGTGACCTCATTGCCGCTGAAAGAGCTAATATCGCTACCCGTGTTTTAGTCCGCTCAGGGCAAAGTTATGCCGAGTCAACAGAACAACATGCTGATGTAGTCTGTGAGTCTTTAGCTGAGTTACCTGCTTTAATTTTACAGTCTTAGCAGGTAAGACCAGTTTTATTTCGCAACCCTTACGGTCTGCGACGAACTGCAAACAGTGCAATTGTTCGTCTAAGCTTTTACAATAGGCGCAAAATTTAAAGTCACGCTAATCATTTCTGGTTAGATACAAGAATATGTGGAGATTACAGATGAGAGCATCTGCGTTTTTTAATCAGTTGCAGCAGCAAATTGATGAAGTGAAAGCTGAAGGCTTATACAAAAGCGAGCGTATTATCACGTCACAGCAACAGGCTCAAATTGAAGTTGCCTCTGGTGATAAGGTTATTAACTTTTGCGCTAATAACTACCTTGGCTTAGCAAATAGCCCAGAGTTAATTAAAGCAGCTCAACAAGGCCTTGACGATCACGGTTTTGGTGTTGCTTCTGTACGCTTTATTTGTGGTACTCAAGATATTCATAAAACTTTAGAACAAAAGATCTCTGAGTTTTTAGAAACAGAAGACACTATTCTTTACTCATCATGTTTTGATGCAAACGCAGGTTTATTCGAAACAATCTTAGGCCCAGATGATGCAATCATCTCTGACGCGCTAAACCACGCTTCAATCATTGATGGTGTGCGTCTTTGTAAAGCAAAGCGTTTCCGCTATGCAAATAACGACATGAGCGACCTTGAAAAGCAACTTATTGCTGCTGATGAAGCGGGTGCTAAAACTAAGCTAATCGCCACTGACGGTGTTTTCTCAATGGACGGCGTAATTTGTAATCTTGAAGCGGTTTGTGATCTTGCCGATAAATATGATGCATTAGTGATGGTTGATGACTCTCACGCTGTTGGTTTTGTTGGTGAAAATGGTAAAGGTACGCCGGAGTACTGCGGTGTACTAGACCGTGTTGATATCATCACAGGTACGCTTGGTAAGGCTCTTGGTGGCGCATCAGGCGGTTATACATCAGGTAAAAAAGAAATTGTAGAGTGGTTACGCCAACGCTCTCGTCCTTACCTTTTCTCAAACTCACTTGCACCATCAATTGTTACTGCATCAATTAAAGTACTTGAGATGCTAAGCAATGGCGGCGAGTTACGCGCTAAACTTTGGGATAACGCAAAGTATTTCCGTGAACAAATGGAAGCAGCAGGATTTACCTGTGCAGGTAAAGACCACGCTATTATCCCTGTCATGTTAGGCGATGCTAAAGTTGCCTCAGCCATGGCTGACAAATTACTTGCTGAAGGTATTTACGTAACAGGTTTCTCATTCCCTGTAGTACCTAAAGGCCAAGCACGTATCCGTACGCAAATTTCTGCGGCGCATACAAAAGAGCAATTAGATACCGCTATTGCTGCCTTTACCCGTATTGGTAAAGAAATGGGTGTTATCTAATTTTATTCCCTAAACCGACGCTTTTGCTTCGGTTTTGTTTAATTGAGTGTAAATCATGAAAGCATTATCTAAATTAAAAGCAGAACCAGGGATCTGGATGACTGATGCGCCAAAGCCTGAAGTTGGCCATAACGATCTGCTTATTAAAATCCGCAAAACAGCAATTTGTGGTACAGATGTCCATATTTATAAATGGGATGAGTGGGCACAAAATACAATTCCTACGCCAATGGTTGTTGGCCACGAATATGTAGGTGAAGTTGTTGATATGGGTCAGGAAGTACGTGGTTTCCAAGTGGGTGACCGTGTTTCTGGCGAAGGCCATATTACCTGTGGTCACTGTCGTAACTGTCGCGCTGGTCGTGTGCATTTATGTCGTAATACAACAGGTGTTGGTGTAAACCGTGAAGGTGCATTTGCTGAATACCTTGTGATCCCAGCTTTCAACGCATTTAAAATTCCAGATAACATTCCTGATGAACTAGCATCAATCTTTGACCCATTCGGTAATGCAGTACACACAGCATTGTCGTTTGACTTAGTCGGTGAAGATGTATTAATCACTGGTGCTGGCCCAATTGGTATTATGGCAGCCGCTGTTGCCAAACACGTGGGTGCACGTCATGTGGTTATCACAGACGTGAACGAATACCGCCTAGATTTAGCGCGTAAAATGGGGGCGACTCGTGCTGTAAACGTAGCAACTGAAAAGCTTGAAGATGTTATGAAAGAGCTTGGCATGACCGAAGGCTTTGATATCGGTCTTGAAATGTCAGGTGTGCCGGTTGCATTCAACAGCATGCTAAACAACATGAATCACGGTGGTAAAATTGCCATGTTAGGTATTCCACCTTCAGATATGGCGGTTGATTGGAACCAAGTTATTTTCAAAGGTTTAATCATTAAAGGTATTTACGGCCGTGAAATGTTTGAAACCTGGTACAAGATGGCGAGTCTAATTCAATCAGGCCTTGATCTGAAACCAATTATCACTCACCAGTTCTCTGTGGATGACTTCCAAGCAGGCTTTGATACAATGATTTCAGGCCAATCAGGTAAAGTAATCCTCAACTGGGATTAACACCGAGTAATTTGATAAGGCGGCTTTGGCCGCCTTTTTAGTTTAGAGAGTATTATGTCGTATAAACATATTTCAGTGAGTGAAACATTTGCGCTGTTAGACAAAGAAGAGGTTGTGATTGCCGATATTCGCGATCCTAACTCATTTCAAACTGGGCATATCCCAGGCGCTGAGCATTTATCAAATGCCAACATCAGCGAATTTATGATGCATAAAGAGTTTGATCAGCCAATCATCATCGTTTGTTATCATGGTGTGAGCTCTCAAGGTGCTGCTAGCTATTTAGTTGAGCAGGGTTTTGAAGACGTGTACAGCATGGATGGTGGCTTTAGTGCTTGGCAGACGCAACTTCCGGAGCATATTGAACGATGATTGAGTTGGGTAGCATAAATAATCCTCGCGCCGCACAAGGCTTTATAGATTTCATCAAAAGTAAGGGCTTACATGGTGAGTTACGCTCTCAAGATGGGCAAACTGTGATTATTTGTGTTGCACCAGAGCACTTTCATCAAGCTCAACCACTTTGGCAGGAGTTTGCTGCTAACCCTCATGACGAAAAATACCAACAAGCTTCATGGCAGGTAGGCAGTACACAATCGCCTTTGTCATATCAGGGCCAGTCCCTTAATTTAAAAGCTCGTTTTAAAGCATTAAGCTGGCTAAACCGTACGGTTACTTTAGTCTCGATAGCTATATTTGTTGCTTTCTTGCTAGGTGGTTTTGAAACTATTTACAGTATGTTGCAGTTTGATCCAGCACAGCCACTAACTTGGTTTACACCTGCCATTGTGCACTTTAGCGCTATTCATCTTATTTTTAATCTGATCTGGTGGATGACGCTGGGTAACGATATAGAAAAACGCGACGGTAAATTAACCTTAGTGGGTTTATTTTTAGTGACGGCATTTATTAGCAATTGGGCGCAGTTTTTACTTGTAGGGCCTAACTTTGGTGGCTTAAGCGGCGTTGTGTATGGCTTACTTGGTTTTTGTTGGATCTTCAGTGCAATGAGACCTTCAGAGCCGCCATTGGTGAGTAATAGCATCGTTGGTTTTATGCTGGTTTGGCTTATTCTGGGCTTTGTAGATATGTTGCCTGTGAGTATGGCAAACTGGGCGCATTTAGCGGGGTTATTGGCTGGTATGGCTTATGCTGTGTCAGACAAGCTGCTTTCACGCAAATAATCGCGTAAATAAAAATGGCGGCTTATGCCGCCATTTTACTTTTAATGATATAAATACTTAGTAAATAACACTTCTCTGACAATCTCTTGTCCTGTTTCTTGTTTTAGTAGCGCTTTTAGCTTTTCGGTGCAGCGCTTTCTGATTTCTTCGCGGCCGGTCAGCGATTTAATGTTTTCTTCAGGCTCTTTTGAGAGTATTTCAACGATCGCATCACGCAATAGCGGAGTGTGGTGTTCTACCACTGCAATATCAGCCATATCATTGAGCATGAGATCTACCGTAATACGAACATAGCCAAGCTTTTTATTACCTTGACCTATATAGTTAGTGATGATGTCAGGCTCAAAACCAAAGTAGCCAACATTTGATTCAGCGCGTACAGACCAACTTGTTGTAGCGCCAACAAGCAGCATGCTTATCAAGTAAATTGATAACAATGATTTTTTCATAGTTAAGAATATTCCACCCTTTCAATGATTTTTAGTCTATACCCAAATTCACTTAAGATACAGGCTGTTCTGCGTTTTTTAACCCAGCTTGAGATTAAATCATGACTTTTGCCAAACGTGCAGCAGTGATATCATTTGCACGGTTTTTAAAAATAATGAGTCGTTGTGATCACATTCCCAGTTTCATTAGCTGCAAATTGGCAGCCTGCTTCAGCATTTCTTGATTTAACGCAGCAACAACAAGGTTGGCTGCTTGAAGCCGGGTCATTAACGGCCAAGCTTAAAAGTCACTGTCAGGCTTTTTCAGTTGAAGTTTTAAACGAAGCCCCTTTTGACTTAACCGAAGAACAACAAGCATTATTAAATACATCGCTAAGTCAGGCTTTAAACCGCGAAGTGTTACTTCTATGTGACGGTAAACCAATAGTTTATGCACAAAGTTGGTTGCCGGCAGATGATACATTAAAAAAGCAGCAGTTACTAAGTATGGGAACAAGGCCGCTGGGTGATGTTATTTTTCAAGACCCAAGCTTATCTCGCACAGAAATCGAGGTTGCTGAGTTTTCGCAGCAGCACGCCATTCAGGCATTAACAGCTGAGCTAGGCTTACCATCTAATTCATTGTGGGGAAGACGCAGTGTCTTTAGCTTATCTAATGCGCATTTTTTAGTAGCAGAAGTTTTCTTACCCGGAGCTTATATATACCTATGAAGCTAGCTGCATTACAGGTCGCACATATTCCTTACTATAAGCAATTAATGCGTACCGATAAGCCAATTGGCACTTTATTGTTATTGTGGCCTACTTACTGGGCACTATGGCTGGCTGAGCTTGGTACCCCTAGCTTATTAAACTTTGTGGTATTTAGTTTGGGTGTCTTTGTGATGCGTAGTGCTGGTTGTGTAATTAATGACTTTGCCGATCGTAAAATAGATGGCTCAGTTAAGCGTACAGCCCAGCGACCGCTAGCTGCAGGGTTAGTTTCAAGTGGTGAAGCTCTAAGCTTATTTGTACTGCTTATTGTGGTGGCGTTTGGTTTAGTGTTAACGCTCGGGTGGTCAACGATATTACTGTCGTTTGGTGCCTTAGCACTGGCGTTTTGTTATCCATTTATGAAGCGTTATACCCAATTACCGCAAGTTGTGCTGGGTGCTGCATTTAGTTGGGCTATTCCAATGGCCTATATGGCATCAATTGGTTCTGTACCATTAGAAGCCTGGCTCCTATTTACTGCGAATCTTGTGTGGACTGTGGCTTATGACACCATGTATGCCATGGTTGATAGAGATGACGATTTGAAAATAGGGGTCAAGTCAACAGCAATCTTGTTTGCAAGCTATGACAGACACATCATCTTTTTACTCAATGCTTTATTTATCGCGATTCTTGCTTACATTGGCATGAGTCATCAACTTGCCTTGCCTTATTGGCTGGGGTTAGTGGCTGCAGTTGGGTTTTTATTTTATCAACAAATGCTTATTCATAAACGAGAGCGAGATCCTTGTTTCAAAGCATTTTTGAATAATCATTATGTGGGGTTAGTGATTTTTATCGGTTTAGCAGCATCCTTGCCGCTGCCATTTTAATTATCTAGGTGGGTCGATAATACCGCTGATCGACGCATTTTTTCTGAACCAGCCCGCAATAGAGTAGCGAACATCATTTGCGGGTAATACTTCATGCATAAAGCGTTCGCTTTCAAACATAACCAGCATGCCGGCTTGAGGTTTTACGACAATCTCAATATCTTTACTTTTCGGCTTGTAAATCACCAACTCACCGCCAGATTCTGGCGTATTTAAGTAACAAACCGTTGTGAAAATGCGATTCGAACGACCTTTAAAGGCATCATAGTGCTTTTTATAAAAGTCACCTTGTTGATACTTTGCATAATGGCATTCATAGTCAAACAACCCTAAATAAAAACTACGGTTTAACTGTGTTTTTATCGCTTCCATGGTCGCAAGATATGTAATTTGTGCTTGGCTTGAACTATCAAACCAGTAGGTTTTATCTTTACGAACGGTTTTATCTATTTGTTGGTCGTTCAAACGGCCAATGCCAGCAGTATGGAAATGTGGGTTAATACGATAACAATCAGCCATTAAATCAGCGATTAAGCTTTCATCAATCGCATTTTCAACAACGGCATAGCCAGCACGTTCGATGGCATCTAAATAAGTGTCGGAAATAAGCTGCGCGGTCATTCATGTGCACAATCAAAAAAAGGTGCGTAAGTGTATATGAAAAATTGTGCAATGCACGCTTTTTATGCAGTAGAGAGTGTGAAAAATAAAGGCGGATTAGCTAGCCTGATTTATTTCAGGCTAGCGGTAATTAAACGGCGCTTAGCCTTGGCTTGCTAATGCTGTTTTTTCAATGAGATCAAGTAAATGACTAACGTGAGAGTTCTCATTGATTTGTTGGTTTGTTTGGATCACAAGCTGCTCGTGTGCGATGCCTTTATTGGTTTTCAATAATAGTAATTCTGGGTCTGAAGAGACAATATTTGTGTGTTCAATACTGGCAATGGCGATGTGATTCGACTTTTTAAGGCCGTCCATTACTTGTTCAATGCTACCTACTTTGATACTTGATGTTTTATCAAAAGATTCGATTGCATCGTTTAGCATAGACTGCACTTGTTTCGACTGTGAAAAACAGCTGTACATTGGGTAGTCTGCAAAGTCGCGTTTGCTAATATCGCTCTTATTTGCAAGCGGGTGGTTTTTAGCCACAAAAATGATCAGTTGATCAGGTAAATGAATGTCACTGCCAATGCTGTTCATCGCTTGAGAACATACACTGATATCAATTTCACCTAATTGTAGTTTACGTACAAGCTCACTTTGCTCTTGTAACTGCATCTCAATTTTAACGTGTGGATACTGCGCTAAAAACTGACCGCAAGATACTGGTACTACCGTGCTTGCTTTATTGGTATAGCCAATAACTAGCTTCTCGTTAGCACAGCCATTCAATGACTCGAATAAACGTTTTTTGGTTTCTTCAAGGTTGTCGAGGGTTTGTTTAGCGTACTCTAGGAAAAGTTCACCTTCTTTGGTTAACTTTACAGAGCGAGTAGAGCGGGTAACGAGTTCATAGCCAATTTCGTCTTCAAGCGTTTGGATGCTGCGAGTTAACGCTGAAGTGCTAATTTGGGTTTTTTCTGCAGCTTGGCGGAAATGCCTCAGCACGCCTAGTGCTACAAATTGTTCAAGTTGTTCAAATCTCACTTTAATAGTCCCTTGTTATAAGTAAGCCCTTTACGTCCAGGCGGTATTATTATACTTCACGGTGGGCATAGTAAATTATTGTACCCTTTTTGGGAAGTGTTTGTTTTACAGAAAAGTTACAATTAATCAGGGTAACGGTCTTTAATCTCTAAGAAAAGTGGTAAATTTTCAAGTAGTAAGTCGACTAGAATTGGATCAAAATGTTTCGCGCGCTGGTCTTTTATTAGTAATAGTGCCTCATCTAATGGCCACGCTTTCTTATAACAACGGTCGCTACAAAGCGCATCAAACACATCAGCAAGGGCGGTAATGCGGCCAACAATATTAATATCGTCACCAATTAAACCTTGTGGATAGCCTGAACCGTCCCACTTTTCATGGTGTTGATAAGAAATTAAAGCGCCGCATGTCAATATCTCGTTACTTGAATTTTTTAATATTTCGTAACCAATTTCGGCATGGGTTTTCATTATTTCCCATTCATCATCAGTCAGTTTGCCCGGTTTATTCAATATGCTGTCGGGAATGCTAATCTTACCAATGTCGTGCAGTGGTGATGCAAGCTTAATGATTTCACATTGAAATGGGTTAAGTTCTGAAAGCTGTGCCAGTAACTCGCTGTATAATGCAACACGCTTAACATGAGAGCCTGTTTCTTTAGAGCGCTTTTCAACCGCTTCACCAAGAATATAAGACAACTCTTTTTGCGACTCTTTCACCATTTCTCTGAGCTTTAAGTTGTCGTAGGCGAGTGCAATATTGTTGGCATAAAACTCTAGTAGCTGATGCTCTGTGGGCTGTAACTTACTGCCTTTGTGAACATAGAGCATGGTTTCAAGACCCGCTTTGGTAGGGAAGTAACCAATATAATCATTACTTGTTTTCAGTGATGATTTTCGCTCGTGGGCATCTATAAATAAGTTTTTTACTTCGTCAGGGATGGTGTTTTGCTTTGGTGTAGGACCCACGCCAGAGGCGGCAAGCAATTGAAAATCTTTTGCTGGTGACGATTGCAGATTAACGGCCGCAGCACAATAAATTTGCGTGTCATTAATTCCCATCACATTAGTGACATGGCTTAAAATTGTTGAAGCAAATTCATGAACACTGTCACATTTTAAAAAGTTAGCAGATGCATTGATGATCTGTTCAAGGCCATGCTTGTGGCGGTCAATAATTTGAATATCGCGGTGTGCTCTTAACGCCGAGTAGAGCAGGGTTTTAATTTTAATCGCGGTTAGCTCAGTTTTATTTTTATAATCATTAATGTCGTAATCGCGGATAATCGCTTCTTCAGGGGCTTCACCTGGCTGACCTGTGCGTAGTATTAAGCGAATATCGTGGTTTTCTATTTCATCGCGAATGTATTGAATGAGTTCAAGACCAGCGTGGTTGGTTTCCATGACTACATCAACGAGAGCGACAGAAAATGGAATGTCTTTTTTTAGAAACTCTTTTGCTTCGGCAGCAGAATAGGCGTCATAAAAGCGCAGACTTTTATTTTCAAAAGTAAACCCAGCTAATACTAGTTTCGTAACTTGGTGAATATCTTCTTCATCATCAACAACAAGAATATGCCAGTATTCAGGTTCTTCAGTTTGTACATTATTTTCTTCTAACTGTTCTTCAGAAAATAAGAAATCATCCACAAAAACACCACTTATTGTTGTATCTCATACAATAAGTATAGAGGCAGAAATTTACTCTGCCTTATCTGAAACTGGTTTTTTTTCGATATTCTTCAATTCGATTTCAATAGCATCACATGAAATGTGAATCTCATACAAAGAGGTGAGAAGCGACAAGGCTAAGCACGCCAGGCTGATACCAAATAAAATGATACCTGTGGTATTAAATTCGATGAATAATGCAAACATTGATAAGGTACACATTAAAAAAGAGGCAACGCCATAAACCTGCATTACGCGAATTAATTTAATGCGTTTTCTTAAATTGGTAATTTGCGCAACAACCAATGGGCGGATACTTTCTCCTTCACGTGCATTGAGTTCTCGAATAAGCTGAGCAAGCACTAAAAAGCGATTAGTGTAAGCAAGTAACAGTAAAGAGATCGCAGGGAATAACAATCCCGGTGTTGTTAAAGTCATGTGGCTACCTTGAAATAAGCATTGCAGCGAAGTTAGTTGCTAGCGTAGTTTAGGATTTAAAGATAGAAAAGTAAAAGGGAAGTGATTTGCAAAACAATAATTTAAATCAACCAGCCAAGCAGGACCCATTCGCTTGGGTGAAAGTGTTTCAGGCTGAAAACGGCTTAGAAGCAAACATTATTAAAGGGCTTTTAAAAAGTAAAGGGATTGAATCGCAACTACAAGGAGAGCTTTTACAAGGGGCGCTTGGGGAAATCCCATTTGAACAAACAGGGGTTGATATACTTGTTTACGCATTAAAAGAGCGCCAGGCGCAAGAAATATTGCTAAACTACCGGCAATTAAAACAATCGGCTCCTGACTGGGTATGCCCAAAATGTCATGAGCTTAACGGAGCAACATTTGAAATATGTTGGTCTTGTGGGACTGTAAAGAATGACGAAAGCGAATAATTTTCAACGTATTAGAGAATTAAACTATTTGCAAAAAGCGGTGTTAGGCGGGGCATTACTTGAACGTATGCTGCCTAACTATAGCTTGTTTAGTGAAGCAACTGGGTTTGGTGATGCCGCGGTATTTCGTAGTGCACTAAATGTGTGCTGGGAAAAAATCTTACTGCCAAAAAGTAAGATTAGCCTTGAAAAGCAGATTGAGAAAATTGAACCAAATGTACCGGAGCTGAGCGACTTTGATATGTTTGGGACTTATCCTGCAATCGATACAGCAACCGCTTTATTAGGTATGTTGCATGGGTTGATTGCAAAAGATGAACAAGAGTTCTTGAGCATCAGTAAAATTTCACAGGCCTCGGTGGCACGCTTCATAGAGTACCAACTAACGGTTGATGGTGAAGTAGCAGATAACAAAGCCGTACGTGAACACCCTTTAATGCAATACGAAATTGATGTACTTGCAGAGCTTATTGATTTTGTAGAGCAAATGGGCCGAATTACCTCAGAGAACGTAAAAGAGCTTAAGCAGCTGGCGGTATCTGACGGTCAAACCAACATTGGTATTGCAATTTAATATTTAGTAATGCGTGTTTTCGCTGTAAAATGCGCGTTTGTTTTTTCTGGCGGAGTAATTGATGCGAATTTTAGGTATTGAATCATCATGTGATGAAACAGGTATTGCCATTTATGATGATGAACAAGGCTTATTAGCACATCAACTGTATAGCCAAGTAAAAGTACATGCTGATTACGGCGGTGTGGTACCTGAACTTGCTTCACGGGATCACGTGCGTAAAACCTTACCTTTAATTGATGCCGCCTTTGCACAAGCGGGCTGTGGCCCAGAAGACTTAGATGGCATTGCTTATACCGCAGGGCCTGGACTTGTTGGGGCGCTCCTTGTAGGTACTTCTATTGGTCGCTCTTTAGCCTATGGTTGGAATATTCCTGCAGTTGCTGTTCATCATATGGAAGGCCACTTACTTGCGCCAATGCTTGAAGAGGATAAACCTGAGTTTCCGTTTATCGCACTATTGGTGTCTGGCGGTCATACTATGATGGTTAAAGTATCTGGCATTGGTGAATACGAAGTATTAGGTGAGTCAGTTGATGACGCCGCTGGTGAAGCATTCGATAAAACCGCTAAGTTATTAGGTCTTGATTACCCTGGCGGCCCACGTTTAGCAAAACTTGCAGAACAAGGTTCGCCTGAGCGTTTTGTTTTCCCGCGTCCGATGACTGATAAACCAGGCTTAGATTTTAGCTTTAGTGGTTTAAAAACAGCGGCATCCCTTGCGATTCGTGATAGCGATGATGATGAACAAACTAAAGCTGATATTGCTCATGCATTCCAAACAGCAGTTATTGATACCTTAATCATTAAATGCAAACGTGCATTAAAACAAACCGGTATCAAACGTTTAGTGATTGCTGGTGGTGTAAGTGCTAACGTGCAGCTGCGTGCGCAACTTGAACGAGTAATGCAAGGCATGAAAGGGCGCGTGTATTATCCGCGCACAGAGTTTTGTACAGATAACGGTGCAA
Source organism: Pseudoalteromonas sp. Hal040 (assembly GCF_037162425.1). Lineage (NCBI taxonomy): Bacteria > Pseudomonadati > Pseudomonadota > Gammaproteobacteria > Alteromonadales > Pseudoalteromonadaceae > Pseudoalteromonas > Pseudoalteromonas sp. Hal040. Next base: position 567,977 of record NZ_JARLUU010000001.1, read on the forward strand.
TGATTGCTTACGCTGGTATGCAGCGTTTGAAAGCCGGTCAATTTGCAAGCCTCGATATGAAAACTAAGCCGCGCTGGCCTATTGATTCACTCGAAGCCTTATAACTGCTCGCTATTCTTGTTCAGGGGCTTTTTTCTTAGCCCCTACTTTAGGTTCTTCCCCAGCCATCAAGCGAGTAATATTTGCTCTGTGACGGAAAATTATCAGTACCGTTAAAAAGGTAACGGGCAAGGTATACAAAGGTTTTATCCACCACGTATAAAGAGGTGCTAATGAAACCGTGATCAGTGCCGCAAGTGATGAATAACGCGTAATAGCAACAATTAAGATCCACGTTGCAATCAACATCCCACCTAGCGATAAACCAATCGGTAATAATGTGCCAAAAGCGGTCGCGACGGCTTTACCACCTTTAAAACTAAAAAACAGTGGATACATATGGCCTAAACAGGCTGCCACACCAATTAAACCTAACATTAGTGGGTCTATTTTTAAAAAGTAGGCACCCCAAACAGGAATGGTTCCTTTTAAAATATCAAAGACAAGAACTAAAACAGCGGGGACTTTACCACCAAGGCGATAAACATTTGTAGCACCTGGGTTATTCGATCCATGACTGCGTGGGTCTGGTAGTTTAAACAGCCGTGATACAAGGATAGCGGAAGAGACCGATCCCAGTATGTAAGCTAAAACTAACATTAAAACTTCTAACACGCGCTTCCTTATTTTTTAATCTGCACTTTTGGGCTATCATTGGCGGCAAAACCATCTGCCGCTCTCATCGAGTAGTATGTAAGCACCATATTGCAATGCATCTATCCGTTATTGTAGGGGTAATTTTTATATATTAAAACACTATGACAGCTTATACAGCGCATTATTGAAATCAATAAGCGTTTAGGATGAGTATTGTTTTTAATATTTATGTCACTTGGAGTATCAATGGACAAGGTATATATATCACAACTGCACGTAGACACCATCATTGGCGTGTATGATTTTGAAAAAGAAAGTAAACAAAGCCTGTATTTTGATATTGAAATGTTATGTGATATTTCAGCCGCGGCGGCAACGGATGATATTAATTTAGCCCTTGATTATGCCAAGGTGAGTGAGCGAGTGATTGAGCACACAACAGCAAAACCTGTTGAATTACTTGAAACTTTAGTTGAGCAATTAGCTGCATTGATCCTTGCTGAGTTTGCGACCAGTCAAGTGACTATTCGTGTTAGTAAACCAGCCGCAGTGCCACAAGCGCAAACTGTGGGAGTTGAGATCACCCGTCGTAAGGCAAACTAACATGGCGCAAATATTTATAAGCCTAGGCTCTAATGTCAACAAAGAGCATTATCTTCGACAAGCGCTTATTGCCTTAAAGCCTTATTTTCCTGACTTTATACACTCGTCTGTTTATGAAAGTGAAGCGGTGGGGTTTGCAGGTAACAATTTTTATAATTCAGTGGTTGCTGCAAAAACCGATATGCCATTAGCTGAACTCTGTAAACTTTTGAAAAAAATTGAACTTGATAATGGCCGTACCCGTGAGGATAAAAAGTTTAGCCCGCGCACATTAGACCTTGATTTATTGTTTTATGATGACATTATCTGTGATTCGCCTGCGCAGTTACCGCGGGATGAAATAACCAAAAATGCGTTTGTATTACAGCCTCTTGCTGAAATAGCTCCCGACTTTTTTCACCCTGTAGCTAAGCTAACTTTGGCTGAGTTATGGAATAATTATAACAACCCACAACAAAAACTATGGAAGGTGGAGTTTTCTAACCCATGAGTATTATAGAGATAATTGTTTTAGCCTTAATTCAAGGATTGACTGAGTTTTTACCTATTTCGAGCTCAGCTCATTTAATTTTACCCTCACAAGTTTTAGGTTGGCACGACCAAGGCTTAGCATTTGATGTTGCGGTACACGTAGGTACGTTAGGTGCGGTGGTACTGTATTTTCGTAAAGAAGTGGTGGATATTCTCGGCGCTTGGTTTAAATCATTTGGCTCACAAGGAGCAACCGATGATAGTCGTTTAGGCTGGTGGATTATTGTAGCGACTATACCTGCATTATTAATTGGTTACCTATTCAAAGATTTTGTTGAAAGCTACTCGCGTAATGCATGGGTTATAGCCACCTCAACCATCGTATTTGGTTTGTTACTTTGGTATGCCGACGTAAAAGCAAAGCAAGTTAAGAATATTTACCAAATAAACTTTTTTAGCGCGTTATTGTTAGGCTTTTCGCAAGTTCTCGCTATGGTTTTCCCTGGAACATCGCGTTCAGGTATTACCATTACTGTGGGTTTAATGCTGGGCTTAAACAAGCAAAGCGCTGCACGTTTTTCATTTTTAATGTCAATCCCTGTGATTGCCGCAGCAGGTTCATATTATGTGTATCAGCTTGCAACAGCGGGCGAGGCAATTGATTGGCATGCTATTTTACTAGGCGCAGGTTTATCATTTGTGTCGGCTTATGCATGTATTTTCTTTTTCTTAAAAGTGATTGAGCGCATGGGCATGATGCCATTTGTTATCTACCGCTTACTATTAGGTTTAGGTTTGTTTGCATTCTTAATGCTATAAAATAAGTATTCACTTTAATTCGAAAAACACCTCAGATTGAGGTGTTTTTTTATGTTGGCTATTTGGCAAAAGTCTATTGCTGTGTAGTAATGGTAAGTAAAGCTTATATTTGGCATTATAGCGCCTTACTTATCTCTTAATCATTTTGCTCAGGACAGTAGATGCATATTCATATTCTTGGAATTTGTGGCACCTTTATGGGGGGAATTGCCGCAATCGCTAAATCGTTAGGTCACACCGTGACAGGCTCTGATCAAAATGTGTACCCGCCGATGAGCACGCAATTAGAAGAGCTAGGTATTACACTCACCCAAGGTTATGACGTTGCCCAACTAGAACCCGCGCCAGATATGGTGGTGATTGGTAATGCTATGAGCCGAGGTAACCCTTGCGTTGAATACGTACTTGATAAAGGCTTGCCTTATACTTCTGGTCCAGAATGGTTAAAGCATAATTTACTGCAAAGCTCGTGGGTTTTAGCTGTCGCTGGTACCCATGGTAAAACGACTACAGCGAGTATGCTGGCATGGTTACTAGAATACGCGGGAATGAAACCGGGCTTTTTGATTGGCGGTATCGTACAAAATTTTGGGGTGTCTGCCCGTGTTGGCGAAACGCCATTTTTTGTTATTGAAGCCGACGAATACGACACGGCGTTTTTCGATAAACGCAGTAAATTTGTTCATTACTTACCGCGTACCTTAATTCTAAATAATCTTGAATTTGATCATGCTGATATTTTTGAAGATTTAAACGCGATAAAGAAACAATTTCATCACTTGATGCGTACATTACCCTGTAGTGGCAAAGTGATCTGGCCAAGCCAAGACGAAGCACTACAAGATGTGATTGAACGTGGCCTTTGGAGCGAGAGCGAAACACTCTCGGGTGATTGGGATTACCGTTTACTTAAAGCTGATGGTAGCGAGTTTGAAGTGCTATTAAATTCACAAGTGCAAGGTGTTGTCAGCTGGCAAGCCATGGGTGAGCACAATGTCAAAAATGCCATTATGGCCATTGCAGCAGCCAGACACGTCGGTATCGCGGTATCTATCAGTATTGCAGGCTTAGCTGAGTTTATCTCTCCTAAGCGCCGTATGGAGCTTAAAGCCGACATTAACTCGATAAAAGTGTATGACGACTTTGCCCATCATCCAACGGCAATTAAAACAACCTTAGCAGGGCTACGTGCAAAAGTAGGCACTGATAAGATCATTGCTATTTTAGAGCCTCGTTCAAACACTATGAAAATGGGCGTGCATCAACAAACCCTAATTGACTCTCTCGATGCAGCAGATGATGTGTATTTATTTGAGCCAGAAAATTTAAGCTGGTCACTTAAAGAATATGCAGACAAAGCCGGTATGCATTGCATGAAAAGCACTGAGGAAATCATTACTCAGGTTGTTGGCAACAGTGCACCGTCACAACATATTTTAATTATGAGTAATGGTGGTTTTGAAGGTATTCATCAGCGTTTAATCTCTGCTCTTGAACAAAACTAACCAGTATACGGAGCTTAACTGTATGCAATTTAAAGATAAAATAACGTTAGCTTTTAGCGGTGCTTCAGGTGCTCCCTATGGCTTACGTTTATTAGAGGTATTACTTGAACAGCAGTTTCAGGTGTATGTACTGATCTCAAGTGCGGCAAGAGTGGTGCTTGATACTGAATCGAATATTAAACTTTCAGGCAACGAAGACAAAGCGACAGAGCAGCTTAGTACACGTTTTAATGCTGCCCCTGAGCAACTCAAAGTATTTGGTAAAGACAACTGGTTTAGTCCTGTTGCATCAGGCTCAGCTGCGCCGAAAAAAATGGTGGTTTGTCCGTGTAGTGCAGGTTCAGTGTCTGCAATTGCGGTCGGTGCGTCAGATAACTTACTTGAACGCGCTGCTGACGTGGTGATTAAAGAGCGTGGGCAGCTGATTTTAGTCCCGCGTGAAACGCCATTTAGCGAAATTCACCTTGAAAACATGCTGAAGCTAGCAAGGCTAGGCGTAACCATTATGCCAGCAGCTCCGGGGTTTTATCATCAACCAGAGCAGATTTCAGATCTGGTTGATTTTATGGTGGCGCGAATTTTAGATCATTTAAACATTGAACATACTTTGACGAAACGTTGGGGTTATGGAGAGGGCAAACAGTGAGCGAAAAAACGATCGCATTAAATATTGAAGGCCTAAAAAAGGTTTATAAAAATGGTGTTGAAGCCGTAAAAGGCATTGATTTACAAGTTCAGCAAGGCGATTTCTTTGCTTTACTTGGACCAAACGGTGCAGGTAAATCAACCACCATTGGTGTTATCTCATCGTTAGTGAACAAAAGTGCTGGTCGGGTTCAGGTGTTTGGTCACGACATTGATACAGACCTTGAAGCCGCTAAGTCTGAACTAGGCTTAGTACCGCAAGAATTTAATTTCAGTCAGTTTGAAACACTAAATCAAATTTTGGTAAACCAAGCGGGTTATTACGGTGTACCAAGAAAGCTAGCGCATGAGCGTGCTGAAAAATACTTAAAGCAGCTAGGTTTATTTGAGAAAAAAGATAAACAAGCGCGCACTCTTTCAGGCGGTATGAAACGCCGTTTAATGATTGCTCGTGCCCTGATGCATGAACCTAAGTTACTCATATTAGATGAACCAACAGCCGGTGTTGATATTGAGCTACGCCGCTCTATGTGGGATTTTCTTCGCGAGATTAATAAGCAAGGTGTGACCATCATCTTGACCACCCATTATCTAGAAGAAGCTGAGCTGTTATGTAAAAACATCGCGATTATCGACAGCGGTGTGATTGTTGAAAACACCACCATTAAAGCGTTACTAGCCAAGCTTGATAAAGAAACCTTTGTACTGGATTTAAAGCAACCTGTGCAGCCAATTAGCATCGACGGTTACAAATACACACTCACTGATGATCACACTTTAGAAGTTGAAGTGGCGAAGTCTCAGGGTTTAAACCAAGTATTTAGTGCGCTGACTGAACAAGGTAATACTGTGCTGAGTATGCGAAATAAAGCAAACCGATTAGAAGAGCTGTTTGTAGGCTTATTAGAACAAGGGCGAGGCGAATAATGTTTAGATATGGAGTAGCGCTAAAAAGTATTTGGATCAAAGAGTGTATTCGCTTTTTACGTATTTGGGTGCAAACCTTAGTTCCACCTGCAATCACGATGAGCCTGTATTTTGTGATTTTTGGTAATCTGATTGGTTCTCGTATCGGTGATATGGGTGGCTTTACTTATATGGAGTTTATTGTCCCGGGTCTGATTATGATGTCGGTGATCACCAACTCTTACTCGAATGTTGCTTCGAGTTTCTATTCGACTAAATTTCAAAAAAGCATTGAAGAGCTATTAGTTGCACCAGTGCCCAATTACATCATTGTACTTGGCTACATGGGCGGTGGCATGACACGAGGCATGCTGGTTGGTTTAATTGTTACCAGTGTTTCTTTGCTATTTGTTGATATTCAAATTCATAATATTTTTGTGATTATGGCAACGGTTATTTTAACGTCGGCTGTGTTTGCGTTAGGCGGTCTTATCAATGCAATTTATGCTAATAGCTTTGATGATATTAGTATTATCCCGACCTTTATTTTAACGCCGCTGACTTATCTCGGTGGGGTGTTTTACTCTATCACCTTGTTGCCAGAATTTTGGCAAGGCGTATCGCAAGTAAATCCAATTATTTATATGGTGAATGCATTTAGATATGGTTTCTTAGGTGTGTCTGATGTCGATTTATCGGTAGCATTTGGTGTACTTGGTTTATTTATTGTAGGTTTATTTACGTTAGCATTAACCCTTATTAAACGTGGTGTGGGGCTTAGACATTAATGACGGATGCAAATTCGAGAAGTATTGTATCGAATCAACCTGGCTTACATGAAAAGCTAGACGAAATTGTTTTAAAGCACTTAAGTGCTGAATTTAAAAAGCCGATTGCAGAGCATACGCAAGCGGCTTTTGATCAGGTTAACGAGAAGGTGCAGGCGTTTAACGGGCCGCTCATTCTTGATTCGTGTTGTGGTGTGGGTGAAAGCACCGCTAACTTAGCAAAACGTCACCCCGATGCGCTGGTGATTGGCATTGATAAATCATCACATCGTTTAGACAAGCATGATATCGAGTACAAGCAAACGGATGCAGGGCAGTACATTTTAGTACAAGCAGATCTAAACGACTTTTGGCGTTTAGCCGTGGCTGCAAACTGGCAACCTAGTCATCATTATCTGTTGTATCCAAATCCTTGGCCAAAAGCAAAGCACTTGCAAAGACGCTGGCACGGCGCTGCAATTTTTCCATATATCGTTAAATTAGGCGGTCGCTTAGAGCTGAGAAGCAACTGGGATATATACGTTAAGGAATTTGCCCGCTCACTAGAGCTTGCAGGGCATAAGTGCGATGTTGAGCTATATGAAAGCGATACTGCAATTACCCCATTCGAACGTAAATATTGGGCCAGTGGTCAACAAAGTCACCGTCTGGTGATCAACCTTTAATGAATATAGGGAGTCGGTGGTGCAAAGTGACTCCCTTGCATTAAAGTCACACCCGCGCGAGCTAGTGCGTCTGCTATTTGCTCGTTATCAACTTGCTCAGCAATCACTTCAAGTTTAAGTTGCTGAGCATATTTCACCAAGTTCTCAATAAACAGATAGTTATCGGCATTGATATGAATTTGGCTGACCAATCCTTTATCAAGCTTAAGGCCATCAATTTCGAGCTTTCTGATGTGGGGCAAGTTTGAAAAACCCGCGCCAAATTCATTAATAATAACCTGAGCGCCTTTATTTTTTAGGGTATTAATAAACGTTTTTACTTCACTAAAGTAAGCGATAGCATCACGCTCATAAAACTGAAAAATAATATTATGGGGCTGCGGGTAGCGCCTTAGTTGTAACTCTAAAAACTCGCTTAAACTAGGATCGAGAATATCTTGCGCAGTAATATTAATGCTCCAGCGCACATTGGTTTTTCTAAATTGCTCGATGCAACGGGTAAACATGGTGCGTCTTAAAAGGCCGTCCATCCGTGAGCGCTTCAGTACCATCATAAAGTAATCTGGTGTATGAATACGGCCCATGGCACTGGCCATTCTGGCAAGGCATTGATAATGGTCAATCTGTTTACTCTGGTTGTCATAGACAGCTTGAAAATAAGGAACAATGCGATTGTTATCGAAAGCTTCTTTTACTTCTTTGGCAAGGGTTACGTTACTTCTAAATCGCTCTTCAACTTGTTTAAAGACATTTTCATAACGCACAATACGCTGGTTATTTAGCTTTGCTTGTTGCAGCGCAACATGGGCATTTTCAATCAGCATTTGCTTATTACCGGTGGCGATACCTGCATACAAGCTCACGTAAATATAAGGCTCTTTTAGTGCTGGAATTGCATGGTTAAAGGCCGTTATTACATCATCGATATTGCGCTCATCACTATGCGTTCTCAATAGCGCAATTTTATTGGTTGCTAAACGATAAACAAACCCTTCGCCTGGCATTCGTGATTGAAAATAGCCAAGTAGGTTCGCCATTACTTTATCGCTCACTTGCGTGCCATAAAAACTGCTAATGTCTTCTAACTCATTAATGGCAACAACCGCCAGTTCCATGCGGTGTTTAGTAGTTTTTTTATGTAGTATTCCAGCGCGACATGGTTCGCAAAGCCGGTGCGGGCATCCGTAGAGAGTGAACGTTTCAGTTGTAAAAAATACAGCCCAGCAATAAGTGCAGCGATAAAGAAAAAGAAGCAGCCGGTGATCATTGCGCGTGTAACACTGTGCTGCAGTTGCTGATTCAAATCACTAATGGTTATGTCGGCACCTGTGATATAAGTGTGACCATTATTATCGACAAAAGTCACAAAGATACTTTTAAAATAGCCCCATTGATCTTTTGAGATCTCAAAGACTGGTTCAGTCGAAAAAAAGGCTTCTTTATTAAGTTCAGTTGCTTCTGGGTAGGCATCAAGAAACTGGGTAACGCGGCCATTGTTTTGATCTTTTTGCGTGTAGCTAGAGGCGCTAAAATACACTTTGCCGTCGCGCAGAATCATTGCGTATACATAGGCTAATTGCATTTGTTTTGCATACTCAGATAGAGCACGGCTTTTTTCTTTATAGATTGCCGCAGAGACTGGTAACCCTGCATTGACTATATTGTGGTAGTCATCACCGAGGATATGTTTGACACTGACCGCAGCATTAAGCAATTTGCTATCGATATTTTCCATGATCTCACTGCGGGTGGTTTCATAGGTGTAATAGATATAGCCAAATAAGCTTATAAAAAATGTGGCAAAGCCATATAGCAGCCAGCTGGTTTTTTGCATTCCTTTGGGCATAGAGGTTCCCTTAGCAGTTATCATTTGATTATACTCAAAAAATGCGGGGCTGATACTAGAAAATGCCCGCAAATTTCATTAACTGATCACTTTTTTGCCATCGAAATTAGGGCTTTTTTGCTTTATGCGAGACATTTTCGTGATATTCCAGTAAAGTTAGCCAATTTCGTAGAAACAGTGCCGCAAAAGTGCTCACCAAGGTGTCCCATCATCGGGTGCATTTTTAGCTGCTAATTATGGGTATTAGGATGGATCAAAAGCGTTGTGCCGTCGCCTCTAAAGAAAGCTTGATTCGTATTTTTACGGTGCCAGAAGCACCAGACTCGACATTAAGTAAAATCGAATCTGAAATTTCTAGCAATTTAGCTGGGTTCCTAAATGAGAACATTGCAGCGATTGAAAAGCCTTTGCACGAAATTGAAAAAGACTTTCAAACGGCCACTATTCCAGAAGAGCCAACTTTTGTTTCTGATTACGCTCAAGACATTATGGAGCAGTTAGTTGCTCATTCTGTGCATACCAGCGCGCCGAGCTTTATTGGCCATATGACCTCAGCGTTACCGCACTTTGTGTTACCGCTATCTAAGTTAATGGTCGGTCTAAACCAAAACCTAGTAAAAATTGAAACTTCAAAAGCATTCACACCACTTGAAAGACAAGTATTGGGAATGATGCATCATCTTGCTTATGGTGAAAATGACAGTTTTTACAGTAAATGGATGCACAGTGCGAAAACCTCATTAGGCGCATTTTGTTCAGGTGGCACTGTCGCTAACATTACCGCTTTATGGATTGCCCGCAACCGTTTATTAAAAGCCGATGGTGATTATAAAGGCATTGCTGCACAGGGGTTAATCGCTGGAATGCTGCACTATGGTTACAAAGGCTTAGCTGTACTTGTATCTGAGCGAGGCCATTACTCATTAGGTAAAACCGTTGATTTACTGGGCATCGGTCGCGATAACATCATTGCCATTGCTACTGGCGAAAATAATAAAGTTGATGTCGATGCGATGCGCAAAAAGGCTCATGAGCTTGAAGCGTCTGGTATTAAGGTAATGGCGCTTGTGGGTGTTGCTGGGACAACTGAAACGGGTAGTATCGATCCACTAAATGAGATGGCTGATTTGAGCGAAGAGCTTGGCTGTCATTTTCATGTCGACGCTGCATGGGGCGGTGCAACCTTACTTTCTTCAAATTACCGCCACCTTTTAAGCGGTATTGAGCGCGCTGATTCAATTACCATTGATGCACACAAACAAATGTATGTGCCAATGGGGGCAGGTCTAGTGTTGTTTAAAGACCCTGCCGCAACGGATGCTATTGAGCATCATGCTGAATATATTCTTCGTAAAGGGTCAAAAGATTTAGGGAGTCATACACTCGAGGGCAGCCGCCCTGGTATGGCAATGTTAGTACATGCTTGCTTACGTGTTATTGGCCGAAAAGGCTATGAGATGCTGATTGACCGTAGCATCGTGAAAGCACGCACCTTTGCCAATATGATCAAGCAAGATGAAGACTTTGAGTTAATTTCAGAGCCAGAGCTTTGCCTATTAACCTACCGTTACGTACCAAAAGAAATCCAAGCAAAGCTGAATGAGGCTGACGAAGAAACGAAATTAGATATTTACGCTTCGTTGAATCGCTTTACTGCAAGCATGCAAAAACGTCAGCGTGAAGCGGGTCGTTCTTTTGTATCCCGTACTCGTTTAACACCTGCAAAGTATGACCATCAACCTACCGTGGTTTTTCGCGTTGTTTTAGCTAACCCATTAACCTCTAAAGCGATTCTAAAAGATATTTTAGCGGAGCAAAAAGAGCTGGCGAAAACCGACCCGGTATTTAAAAAATATTTAAGTAAGTATATGGATTAACAAAGGGAGCGTGATACTCCCTTTTTATTATACCCAAGCCACCTCAAGATGCAGAATTCAGCGTTTCACAGGTGCTTAATATCAAGGCGTTACTTTGTAAGAATGGTAGTCCCTTTTAAAGAAGTAACAACGATGAGAGTAAGTGCCTGTGAAGCGCCCGAAGGGTTGGTTTAAAAGCGATTTATACTGCGTTATTGATTTTAACAATAGAACCACTATTACTTGCAATCAATGCCTTGTCTAAATCGCTTTTAATTCCAACTGAAACTCGCATCTTTAGGTGGTTTGGGTATATTCACTAAAGCAGCTTGCTTTGATCATGTTACTGATAATCGCTTGCGAAGGTTTAATTTTTTCCATCGCCAAAAACTCATCTGGCTGGTGGGCTTGGTTAATTGAGCCCGGTCCCATGACAATGGTTTCGCAGCCAAGCTGTTGAATGAAAGGGGCTTCTGTACAATAGTTCACAGCAACAGCGGGTTGACCCGAGACTTTTTCGGCCAGCTTTACTAATGCTGTATCCGTGCTGCCGCTAAACGCAGGGATAGGTTCATGCATGTCGATAACAGTTACAGCATTTGGGTATTGGGTATTAATTTCTTCTGCAGCAGTTAGCAAAATCGCTTGCAGTTCTTGCACGCTTAAACCAGGTAAAGGTCGCATATCAATGTGCATTTCACAGCAGCCACAAATGCGGTTGGCATTGTCGCCACCATGAATATGACCAAGGTTCAAAGTAGGGTACGGAATTTCAAAGTGGTCAACTGAATATTTATTCTTTAACTCTTCTTTAATGATTAACAATTTTGTAATCATTTTATGCATGACTTCGATGGCGTTTAAACCACGCTCAGGATCAGAGCTATGGCCTGAGCGGCCAATCACACGAATCGCTGTACTCATATGGCCTTTATGAGTAAATACTGGTGTCATATCAGTTGGTTCACCAATAATACAACGCGCTGGTTTTAAATCTGGGTGGCGGCAAATTTGCTGTGCACCGGCCATCGTGGTTTCTTCATCGGCTGTGGCTAGGATCAATAGTGGCTCTGTTTGCTTCGTAGCATCAAGCTCGCTAATTGCCTGCAATACAAAGGCAAAAAAGCCTTTCATATCAATACTACCTAAACCATAAAGTTTATTGTCATGCTCGCTGAGTTTAAACGGATCGTAATTCCAGCGGCTATCATCAAATGGCACCGTATCGGTATGACCTGCAAGCATTAAACCGCCATCCCCTTCACCACGTTTGGCTAATAAGTTGTAACGGCCTTTGCCGTTTTCAAGCTCCGTGATTTCACAAGTAAAACCAAGGCTTTCGCACCAATTTGCGAGCAAGGTGATAACCCCTTTATTGCTCATGCACAAAGAATCTTCAATCGCACTAATTGAAGGGGCTGCAATCAGCTGCTGATACATAGATAAAAAAGAGGGTAGCGACATAAAAAATCCAAAAATAATTATTCAATCTAATTGCATAACAATATAAAAGTATTTATGATGAATATCAATTCACTTTTTAAGCATAAATATTAGTAAAGCTGTACGATGAACACGAAACGACGATAACCTGATTTCATTACTTTAGACAGTGTTTTTATTCGCAATTCAGCGAGTAATTTTAGGCGTATCGATAAACAGATTTAATAGGTAAAAGTAAGCAATGAATGTAGTGATTATTGGCGCAAGTGGTTATAGCGGCGCAGAGCTAGCAAGTTTAGTTGCTAAGCATCCAAAACTGACCCTAAAAGCATGTTATGTGTCTGAAGGGAGTTTAGATAAAGATAAATTATTAAGCGATTTATACCCTGAGCACCTTGGATTGTTAGAGTATCCACTACAGCCTCTAACAGCTGAGGCTTTCCAAGATATCGAAAATAATGCTGATTATGTGTGCCTGTGTACAGACCACAAGGTCAGTGTTGATCTTGCTCCCCAATTTTTAGCCATGGGTAAAAAAGTATTCGACCTATCTGGTGGTTTCCGTTTAGCTGGGAATGAGGATTACCTAACTTATTACGGTTTCGCACATGAACATCCAGAGCTTTTAGAGCAAGCAGCGTATGGTTTAGCTGAATGGAATAGCGATGCAATTAGTAAAGCAAACCTCGTTGCTGTAGCGGGTTGTTACCCAACCGCAGCACTTAATTCTTTAAAACCACTTAAAGAAGCAGGTTTATTAGCTGATCAAGCCATTATTGTTAATGCGGTGTCAGGTGTTACAGGCGCTGGCAGAAAAGCCAGTGTTAATACACACTTTTGCGAAGTATCACTTGCTCCTTATGGTTTGTTTAATCACAGACACACACCTGAGATTGAGCAGCACCTTGGTCACCCTGTGCTATTCACCCCACATTTGGGTAATTTTCCTCGCGGAATTTTAGAAACTATTTATGTGCAATTAAAACCGGGCGTAACAGCAGAGCAAGTGAGCGCGGCATATCAAGTGTTAGCTAATGAGCCGTTAATTCGCTTACTTGGCAATAAAATTCCAAGCATCAAAGGCGTCGCTAAACAACCATTTGTTGATATTGCATGGCAACAAAAAGGTGAGCAACTCATTGTTATGTCAGCGATTGATAACCTTCTAAAAGGTGCGGCAGGACAAGCATTACAGTGTATTAATTTAGCCATGGGTGAACCTCACCACACTGGTTTAGTAGGAGCGCTGTAATGAAAACTTGGATCATTAAAGTCGGTGGTGCTGTGTTAAATAGCGCCGATGCAGCAAAAGCGCTTTTTGATGTTTTAGCCTCTGAACAAGATAACTTTGTCATTGTTCATGGTGGTGGTGCCTTAGTGGATGCTTGGTTACAAGACGCAGGTTTTGTAACTGCAAAACATCAAGGCTTACGTATCAGCCCAAATGAGCAAATGCCTTATATTGTTGGTGCCCTTGCAGGTTGTGCCAATAAACAATTAATGAGCCAAGCAATCAGCGCTGGTCACAAACCTGTGGGTTTAAGCCTTTATGAAGCGGGTGTACTGGTATCTGAAAAACTTAAAGTATTGGCGCAAGTAGGTCAGTGTTCAGGTAGTTGTGACAGCGTGCTACCTAGCTTGCTTGAACAAGGTCGTTTACCCCTAGTGAGCTCTATTGGCTTTGGGGAAGATGGTCAGTGGTACAACGTCAATGCAGATGAAGCCGCGACGGCTATCGCTAAAGAGCTTGATGCAGAACTTATTTTTATGACTGATGTAGAAGCTGTACTTGATGCCAATAAGCAGCCACTACACCAACTTAATACGCAGCAAATCGAAACACTTATCCTTGAAGGAGTTATTCAGGGCGGGATGGAGGTCAAAGTAAAGACCAGCCTTCTTGCTGCCCAACATTTACGACGTGGTGTGTATATCTCAAGCTGGCTTAAGCCAGAGAATTTAGTCGCTTTATTAAAGGGCGAGCATGTAGGAACGAAAATTACACCATAGGTATTTCATGTTAAAGAATTTCTTAAATGGTCTTGAATTAGACCAAAAAGGCGCCCTTAAATTACTTAACTTAGCGCAAAAAATTAAAGCAAATCCAGCTGATTTTAGCCAAGCATTAGCGGGAAAATCAGTGGTTACCTTGTTCGAAAAACCCAGCTTACGTACCCGTTTGTCATTTGATATTGGTATTAATAAATTAGGCGGTCATGCGGTTTATTTAGATTCACAAAATGGTGCCATGGGTGCTCGTGAATCAGTTAAAGACTTTGCTCTTAATATCTCCGCTTGGGCTGATGGCATTGTTGCTCGCGTGTATGCACACAAAACACTGACTACACTTGCTGAGTACTCATCGGTGCCTGTCGTTAATAGCCTGTGTGATTTATATCACCCATGCCAAGCGCTTGCTGACTTTTTAACGCTGCAAGAAGTGCATGGCGATGTTAGCAAACTAAAGCTTGCTTACTTAGGTGAAGGTAACAACGTCACACACTCTCTAATGTTATTAGCTGCCACTTTAGGCACTGATTTTGTTGCAGTTTGTCCTAAAGGCAGTTCGCCAGATTCACAAATTCTCAAGCAAGCAGAGCAAATTGCAGCAATGAATGGTGCGTCTGTTATGGTAAGTGACAGAATTGAGGCGGCAGTTGGCGCAAATGCAGTCTATGCTGATACCTGGGTTTCAATGGGTGATAAAACACCGCTTGAGCAGGTAAAAGCTAAATATATGCCTTACCAGCTTAACCAAGCCCTATTAGAGAAAACAGGTGCGCAGACTGTACTACATTGTCAGCCAGCGCATCGTGAGTTTGAAATTACCTCTGAGGTAATGGATGGCCCAGCATCAAAAATTATTCAACAAGCAGAGAATCGTATGCACGCGCAAAATGCTCTACTTGTCACATTATTAAATCCAAATTTTGTTTAAGGAACACCAATGAGTTCAATTAAAAAAGTCGTACTAGCCTATTCTGGTGGTCTTGATACATCGGCAATCGTGCCATGGTTAAAAGAAAACTACGGCTGTGAAGTAATCGCGTTTGTTGCTGATGTAGGCCAAGGCGCAGAAGAGCTCGAAGGCGTTGAAGCAAAAGCCATTGCTTCAGGTGCGTCGGAATGTCATATCGTAGACTTAAAAGACGAAATGGTCAGTGACTATATATACCCAACTTTAAAAACGGGCGCTATTTACGAAGGTACTTACCTACTAGGTACGTCTATGGCACGTCCGATTATTGCTAAAGCGCAAGTTGAAATTGCCCGTAAAGTCGGTGCTGATGCGCTTTCACATGGTTGTACAGGTAAAGGTAACGACCAAGTACGTTTTGAGTCATGTTTCGCTGCATTGGCACCGGATCTAAAAGTGATTGCGCCATGGCGTGAGTGGGACTTATCAAGCCGTGAATCATTACTTGATTACTTAGCTGAGCGTAATATTCCATGCTCTGCTTCAGCGACAAAAATTTATAGCCGTGATGCTAACGCTTGGCACATTTCTCATGAAGGTGGTGAACTTGAAGATCCATGGTGCCAACCAAGTGATCAAGTATGGACATGGACTAACTCGCCAGAGCAAGCGCCAAATGAAGCTGAATATGTAACATTAAACGTTGTTGAAGGTGAAGTGGTTGCAGTAAACGGTGAATCACTAACACCATATGACTGCTTAGTTAAATTAAACGACATTGCTGCGCCACATGGTGTTGGTCGTGTTGATATCGTAGAAAACCGTTTAGTTGGCATGAAGTCGCGTGGTTGTTATGAAACACCAGGGGGCACAGTGATCATGGCAGCTCTTCAAGCGGTTGATGAGCTTGTGTTAGATAAATCAAGCCGTAAGTGGAAAGAAGTGCTTGGTGGTGAATTCTCTCACCTAGTGTATGACGGTCGTTGGTTTACGCCATTAAAAGACTCGATTCTTGCAGGGGCTGAATCTCTGTCTAAGTTAGCAACGGGTGAAGTTGTGCTTAAGCTTTATAAAGGCCAAGTCACTGCGGTACAGAAAAAATCACCGAATAGCTTATACAGCGAAGACTTTGCAACCTTTGGCGAAGATGATGTATATGACCAATCACATGCTGAAGGCTTCATTCGTTTATTCTCGCTATCAAGCAGAATCTCAGCACTAACGAAAAAGTAATTTAATTATTGCCCTGCACTAGCAGGGCAATAGCCGAATTTGGAGACAGTTCAATGGCACTATGGGGCGGACGTTTTTCTACGGGTCCAGATGAAGCGTTTAAACAATTCAACGATTCACTTCCTTTTGATTATCAACTTGCAGAGCAAGACATTATTGGTTCAGTTGCTTGGGCAGGGGCGTTAAAACAAGTTAACGTACTTAATCAGCAAGAATACGATGACCTCGTTGCAGCACTTAATAAGCTGCTAGATGAGGTTAAAGCAAACCCACAAGCAGTCGCTGTAGCAGGACATGAAGACATTCATTCTTATGTTGAATCAGCACTGATTGATAAAGTGGGCGACCTTGCTAAAAAACTTCATACAGGTCGTAGTCGTAATGACCAAGTTGCAACCGATTTCCGCTTATGGTGTCGTGATACTGCTGAGCATATCCTTGAGGCAATTGCAGAGCTCAAAGGTGAGTTTATTGCCTTAGCTGAGCGTGAGCTTGGTACTATTTTACCGGGTTACACACACTTACAGCGCGCACAACCTGTGTTATTTAGTCATTGGTGTATGGCCTATGTTGAAATGCTTGAGCGTGATGAAAGCCGTTTAACCGACGCCAAGAACCGTATGAATTATTGTCCACTTGGTAGTGGTGCTTTAGCTGGAACAGCGTACCCAATTGATAGGCAAATTCTTGCCGAAGGGTTAGGTTTTACCGGTGCAACACGTAATAGCCTTGACGCCGTATCTGACCGTGACTTTGTGGTTGAGTTATTAAGCTGCGCATCGATTTCGATGATCCACTTATCGCGCATGGCAGAAGATTTAATTTTTTATAACTCGGGTGAAGCGGGCTTTATTGAGCTTTCTGATGGGGTAACATCAGGCTCTTCTCTTATGCCTCAAAAGAAAAACCCGGATGCTCTAGAATTAATTCGTGGTAAAACGGGCCGTGTATTTGGGGCATTCAGTGCCATGATGATGACTCTTAAAGCACTACCACTTGCTTACAATAAAGATATGCAAGAGGACAAAGAAGGCTTATTTGATGCGATGCCAACTTGGCTGGCATGTATTCATATGGCGCAGGCATGCATTAAAGGTATTAAAGTTAATGCAGAGAGAACATTAGCGGCAGCAAAAGGCGGCCACTCAAATGCGACTGAGCTTGCTGACTATTTAGTGGCTAAAGGTATTCCATTTAGAGAAGGCCATCACATTGTTGGTACGCTCGTGCAAATGGCTATTGCACAAGGGAATAACTTAGAAGATTTAAGTTTAGAGCAATTTAAGTCTGTGCATAGCATTTTCGAATCAGATGTATATCCTGTATTAGAAATAGACGCGTGTATTAAAGCAAGAAAAGCGCTGGGTGGCACGTCACTTGAGCAAGTAACAAGCGCCATTAAATACGCAAAAAAACAGCAAATAGCGGTACGTGACGCAACCTTAAATGATGTTGAGTCAATCGCTAAGCTTATTCAGCATTGGGCGACGGTAGGTGAAAACCTACCACGCGCTAAGAGCGACATGATTCACTCAATCAATGAGTTTGCTGTTACTGAGGTTGAAAACCAAGTTACTGGCTGTGCCTCGCTGTATATTTACGACACTGGCCTTGCTGAAATTCGCTCGCTCGGGGTGGACCCCGAATCACGAATTGCAGGGCAGGGGCGTCAACTTGTTGAACATTTGCTTAAAAAAGCCAAAAGCTTGGCGCTTAGTCGGGTAATTGTCTTGACAAGAGTGCCAGAATTTTTTGCAAGCCAAGGTTTCAGCTTTTGTAGCAAAGACAGTTTGCCAGAAAAAGTGATCAAAGATTGTGAGCTTTGCCTTCGTAAAGATAATTGCGATGAAGTGGCAATGGAATATATTTTAAAGCCAAGTAATAGCGCGGTGATCCCGTGTAAACACCTGGCTTAAATTCCCTGGATGAGAAAAACGCACGGTTACCCCTGTGCGTTTTTTTATGCCTGAAATTTAGATTTTCTGAATTTTATGATCAAAAAGATCAAAATTTATAAAAGTTGGATCGTTAATTGCTTTTATTATCAGCGCGGTGGCAACGTCGCGATGAAGTATAAAAAAGCGTCAAAAAAATGAGAGCGCTTAACTCAGCTTACAAGCTATTGTAAGCTGTACTGAAAAAACAATTAACTTAAAGGAATTAACTTATGCAAATTTCAAACAATAGCCAATTGCAAATGCAAGCTTACAGCCAAATGCAACAAACAAAGCCTGCTTTGGAACAAACTACTAGTAATAAAACCCTGCAATCTGATACAGTAACTTTATCAAGTGAAGCGCTGTCTTTATCAGGCGGTGCAGAGATTCAACGCGGTGGCGGTGTAATTCTTCCTCCTAGTAAGAAGGAAGAATGATTATAGGAAAACAATGTTTTTAACTGAGCAATTTGGATTTTTTTCATTATCAGCCCTATCTGCTTGGGGATTTTTAATGGCATTTTTCTTTAACGTTTTTGTTTATAGTTTAGATGTCAAGCGTCGTACTACCTTGTTGCTCAGCTCTTTTATAATGATGCTTTCTTATATGGCTGGTGATTATTTCTTCACTTGGATTTCTTCTACCGCCGCAACTTATTTTGATTGGGTACTTTACGACTTAGCAACAGTATTAGCGCTCTTAACTGGGTATTATTTCATAAATAAAACGACCCCTTCCTTTTTATATCTAGTCGTTGGTTTAGCCGTTAACATTACTCTATTTATCTCTTTGTATATAGATGTTGAGTTAAATAGAAATTCAACTCCATGGCTACTATGGGATATTTATGCATTTGGAGTTAACTTCGTTGATTACAGTATGATTGCAGTTCTTATTATCGATAGAGACATATACGGTCTGCATAAACTTAAAAAATCTATCAAATCTCACTTTAGGAATAAAAAAGTAGTAAATACCTCTAATGTATCTTGATTCAATTACTGGCCAGCTGGTTGGAATTTTTATTGAATGGGGGGTACTTATGGCTTTCTTGTTTAATCTATCGACCAGCATTAATAAAGTTGATAAATCTCCTCTGATTTTATCTGCGATTATGGCCTTATCATATTTTGTTACGGATGTTATTAAATTATCTGACGCGCCATACTTGAATTGGTTTCTATACGATTTGATAACAATATTAGTGATCTCTTTTTGGTTGTTAGTAAAAAGTGTAAAACTCTTTACAGCTTCAATTTATGTAATCGCTGGATTACTGCTTAATGCAAGTTTTATGCTCTCGATGCATTACGATATTTTCATACTAGGTAATCGAGAACCTTGGCTTTTGTGGAGTGTATTTTCGATAGGTGTAAATTTACTAGATTTAATGATGATAATTGCTATTGCATCCAATAAAGACTTTTTACTACTCAAAAAATTTGTTAAGTATCCTATGTCGTCGAGCGAAAAACCTGAAGAAAAGTTGGAATTGATCTAATCAATGATTGGAGTGGTTCAAGAAAACATAGGTTTATATCTAGCTACATTTATTATGTGGGGATTTTTAATGGCCTTTTTATACAATATGGTCAAAAAATCTTCATTTCCAGGTGGTGATGGCACCAAGATGTGGATCTCATTCACAATGTTTATTTCATATATGGCTAGTGATCCGTTGCTGAATATCACTTTTGGATACGATATTTTGGATACAACATTAGCTTATCTAATCTGGGCTTGTTCTGATATTGTCATTTTCTTTATAGTGTGGCTAATTTCAAAAAGTAAAAGCATTTTTGATGAGCCTGTAAAGCTCTATATTTCAATTGGTCTAAGCGTAAATATATCACTGTTTTTAGGTATGTATTTCGATATTAACTACGCCTATACAGGAAGCTGGTGGTTTTGGGATGTCTACAGTATTACAGTGAACCTGATGGATATCATGATGCTCATCGCACTTTTCAGTAATAAAGACTTTTTAGGGCTTGTGAAGCTATACAGGAAAGTTCGAGGCCAAGCTGAACTAGCTTGACCCCAATTGGTTAGAAACGGTATTCCCAGCTAGTTCTAAGGGCTGTGTTTGTTTCTGACTCATCACCTATTTCATCTTTTGAAATAAGCCCTGTCACTTTCCACAGACCATTAAACACAGATTGCTGATAACCAAGCTCTAGCTGCAGCTGACTCGTATCTGATGCGAGTTCAGCGTGTGTGGTTTCGCTTTCAATCCAACGTAACTTCGCATGGCCACCATAACCATTTAGAGTGTGGTAATAGGCGCCAAGGATAGCCGATTCACTTTGTAGCGGTGTTGAGCTACCAATTAAGCGTGAGCGTTGTGTATAGCTGCCAGAGCCATATACGCAATCGCTAATTTGATCACAGCTTTGCTCTGTATTTGAGTATTCAAAGTAGCTTTTTAATAGACTTTCTTTCGAGCCAAAATAGCTTTCTACGCCTAGCGTATAAAATGGCTCGCTCGGTGCTAAACCACTTTCATTTCGACCCATTACTTCAGCATAAAATGCCACAGGTTGCGCCGCTAAAGTGGTTGAATACTTAATATCTAAACTCGTTAAACGATGTGTTGATTCACTGCTTTCGAGTGTAACTGGGTCAATTTCGAGGTTAGTTAAATAATCAGAGCCTGCACTGTTAATTGCTATTTCAAGGCCTGTTAATGGCGTACTTGCAAACCGGAGTGCCCAAAAGTCACCGTCATCTGAGCTATTTAGATATGGCTTTTGCTTAGCGTAAATACCCGTTAACTGCCAATTACCGATAAACGACAGCCAACTTGGGCCTACATATTGCGTATTTGCTCTGCTGAAGCGCACACCTTTCATTGGCGCCGCATTATTTGATAGAAGTAGGGCGTTATCGTTACTTGGCCCCCACCAATGACTAACTTGCTCTGCACTGATTGACCAATTACCAAGGAGTACGGCTAAATAGCTATCTTGATAAGTAACATGCTGTTTATCAAGGGCGTCATCGGCGTAATTTACACTCACTTTAGCGCTAACACGCTTCCCTGTGATTGAACCATAACTATTTACACCGCTTTCTTGCTGGTGGCGTTTACCAAAACCTTGCTGAGTGAGAGGTTCGCTGTTGTAGTTTAGGCGAATACCTGAGCTGGTTTTTTGTTTTGCATTATCAAGAGCATGTTTTACATGCTGATAAGCAAATAAGCTTTGCTCGTCAAGTTGGCTGGTATTGGCAACGTCTAGGTCGCGTGCGATACCTTGCCACATTAATGGATAGCTATTAATTGGCTGTTTAATAATGCCTTGGTTAAAGAGCATTTCGATTGAAGCGCGAAGTAACGGGTCGTCGCTTTCTATCCATGGTCCAGCAACACTTGGCGCAGAGATCATTAGTAATGCTGTTAAGCTAATGAACTTTTTTAATTTCATCCGTGAATTTTATCCTGTAAGGCTTTGGCTACGACTGGGTCAACAAACTCGCTTACATCGCCATTATGGCGTGCAACTTCTTTGACGAGTGTCGATGAAATAAATGAATTTTTTTCTGCCGGTGTTAAAAATACACTTTCTAGATCTGGGTTTAGGCGACGATTCATATTCGCTAACTGAAATTCATAGTCAAAGTCAGACACCGCACGAATTCCACGAATAAGCACTTCGGCTTTGTGGTCGCGAGCTAAATCAGCCAATAAGCCAGAAAAACCAATCACACTCACATTATCAAGGTGCGCCAAAATCTTATTAGCAAGTTCAACGCGCTCATCAAGGGTAAAGCAAGGTTGTTTACTTGGATTATGCGCAATGGCAACAATCACTTTATCGAACATTTTTGCCGCGCGATGAATTAAGTCTGTATGGCCATTTGTAAGTGGGTCGAAAGTGCCCGGATAGATTGCAGTAACGTTCATAACATTCAGCGATTTATAAATTTGCTTGCTATATTAACAGTGTTTTCTCGACGATGCAGCTTCGAAAATACGCGTATCGGATTAGAATCCTTCACCTATATAAGGTACTAAACCGATTGAGGTTAATATTTTTCAAGGTAGTATTTAATTGCTGCGCATTTGTTTATACTGCTCGGCTGGGGACCGTAATAATCATAAAAAAACAGAGTAAATAAGCTATGAGCACAAAGGACAAAATCATACACACCAGCATCGAGTTATTTAATCGCCATGGTGAGCGTGCCATAACAACTAACCATATTGCTTCGCATATGGGGATAAGCCCAGGTAACTTGTATTATCACTTTAAAAATAAAGAAGATATTATTCGCCACATATTTGCTTTGTATAGCGATCATTTACACACTCACTTTAAGCCACTGACTCCCGGTGACGACGCACTAGAAAACCTAGCGGGCTATCTTGATTCGCTATTTGAACTTATGTGGCGTTTTCAGTTTTTCTACGACAACTTAGGCGATATTTTATCTCGTGATGAAGAGCTGAAAAAAGGCTACATTGCGTTTCAAGCTGAGCTTTTAGAGCAAGTGAAAGATGTGCTGTTTGCATTGCGTGAAGGCGGGATCATTTGCATTGAAGACGAAGATGTCACAGAACTTGCGCATATGCTAAAAATGACCGTGAGTTTTTGGACGCCTTATATCAAAGCTCGTCGCTTAAGTGGTGAACTTGCCAGAGCAGATATTTATAACGGTATTTTAAAGGTATTGCTGCTATTAAAAGCCCACTGTACCGAGCAACATTTAGAACAAGTAAATCAATTAAGGGCAAAGTATTTGGCCCTTACAGAATCTGAGCAAAACGACCACTAATCCTACAAAGCAGTTTATTTCCTAGACGCTATAATTTTTGTTATAATCGCGCGCCCTTGAGGTTGCTAAACCTTAGGGCGTGTGAAATCCACAGTCTAAGAGTGAACTATGCTTAAATTTATCGTCAAATTACACCCTGAAATCGCGATCAAGAGTAAATCTGTTCGTAAGCGTTTTACCAAGTTATTAGAAAATAACATTAAGATCGTTTTGCGTCGTGTTGACGAAAAAGTTCAGGTAAGAAACAACTGGGATAATATCTCTGTTGTTAGCTTACTCGACTCTGAGCAAGTTCGTTTAGATATTATCGATGGCTTAAAACGCATTCCAGGTATCGTACAGTTTATTGAAGTTACAGAAACAGACTTCGACTCAATCGACGATATTTATCAAAAAGCAATTGAGCTAATTGGCCATACGATTGCGGGTAAAACATTCTGTGTACGTTGTAAACGTTCTGGTAAGCATGACTTTACATCGAGCGATGTAGAGCGCTACGTAGGTGGTGGTTTAAACCAGCATGTTGAAGGTGCGCGCGTTAAATTATCTCACCCTGAAGTAACAGTACGTTTAGAAGTGCGTGATGAAAAAGCATATATCGTTACTCAAACTCACTTAGGTATGGCGGGCTTCCCGTTACCAACACAAGAAGATGTATTATCGCTTATGTCGGGCGGTTTTGACTCTGGTGTTGCCAGCTATCAAATGATCCGTAAAGGTGCACGTACTCACTTCTTATTCTTTAACTTAGGTGGTGCTGCGCACGAAATCGGTGTTAAGCAGGCGAGTTATTATATCTGGAAACAGTTCAGCTCTACTCACAAAGTGAAGTTCGTTACTGTTGATTTTGAACCTGTTGTTGCTGAGATTTTAGAGAACGTTGAAAACAGCCAAATGGGTGTTGTACTTAAGCGTATGATGATGCGTGCCGGTAGCCAAGTTGCAGAAAAACTAGGTGTACAAGCGCTAGTGACTGGCGAAAGTATTGGTCAGGTATCAAGCCAAACACTGGCTAATCTAAGTGTGATTGACCGTGTAACGGAAACTTTAATCATTCGCCCGTTAATCCAACACGATAAGCAAGATATTATTGATATTGCGCGTAAAATTGGTACGGCTGAGATGGCAGAAAGCATGCCTGAATACTGTGGTGTAATTTCTAAAAAGCCAACGGTTAAAGCTAAAATCAAAACCATTCTTGCCGAAGAAGCTAAGTTTGATTTCGACGTGCTAAATACAGTTGTTGAAAATGCACGAGTGATGGATATTCGCGATATCGACACCGAAGCTAAGCAAGAAGTGAAAGAAGCAGAGTCTGTATCTGATTTACCTGAAGGAGCGGTTGTTGTTGATATTCGCTCACCTGAAGAAGAAGACGCAAACCCACTTGAGCTTGAAGGTATTGAAGTTGTACATTTACCTTTCTTCCGTTTAGCGACTAAATTTGGTGACTTACCAAAAGATAAAGAATATTACTTATATTGTGCTAAAGGTGTGATGAGCCAGCTACAAGCACTGATCCTTCACGAAGAAGGCTTTAGCAACGTAAAAGTGTATCGCCCGTAAGGAATAGTGAGAAAAGCGCGACATGTTCGCGCTTTTTTAATGCCTGAAATCATTACGAGAAACTTTACTCTTTCTCCTTTCCCCTTGTAGCTTTACTCTTTCTCTTAGTAACTAGCAGCCCATTAACTTTTAATTTTTATCATGCTTAGCATTGCTTGATTATAGGGGGTTTTTATCCCTAACTTAGCACCTTGCTCACACACATAGCCACAAATCGCATCAATTTCAGATTCTCGATTATGGCTGATGTCTTGTTGCATAGAAGAAAAGTTTTCAGCGGTGGCTGTCATCACAGAATAGGCTTGGTCCAACGCCTCGCTGAGTTTTACATCAACACCTTGTTTATTGGCTACCAAACACGCCTCACTAAGTAAATTAATAATGCGCGTGCTAAATTGTGGCGCGCGTAACTGGCCATTCTTAACGTTATGAATTGCCGTTAAGGGATTAATGGCAATGTTCACTAGTAGTTTTTGCCAGCGCGACGAAGTGAATATCATCGCTCACAGAAAAATGTGGTAAGTAACTAAACTGCTGCTTAAGCTCGTTGAGCCTTTCGCTTGCAGCCGCATTACATGCGCCTAGCACACTTTCACCATTTCCAGTGTGGTTTACGCTATAAGGTGTTGTTTTAAAACCAGCTAGACGCGTTGTTAAAAACGCTAATCCTTGCGTGTTCAAAAGCTGGGCATTAAGTTCATCAACATTACCCATACCATTATGAGAAATAACGATTTGGCAGTCTTCATTGAGGTAAGGTTTTATTTGCTTAAAGGCCGCTTGAACTTGAAATGCTTTAACGGTGATTAACACTAAATCAAAGGGCGCTGAATGACCAAGCTCTTTATGATTAATGAGACGGGCTTTGATAGGGTGTGATTTACCATTACTTGCTTGATAAAAACGCGTGGTCAGGGTTGGCTTACGGGTCAGTAATGTGATGTCATGTTGTGCAGATAAAAAATGACTAAACAATAAGCCAATCGCACCATCGCCAACAATTAAAACATTAGCCATTACGTTGCTTACTACCTAAATGAAAACCAAGTTTTATAGCAAAATAGCTGATGGCACCAATAAAGTCAGCGATAAAGTCACCAACCGAGGCTTGACGGTAAGGCAGCATGTCTTGCATAAATTCAATGGCGGCTCCATACCCAGCTAACAGTAAAATTTGCACCATCAGTGGTAATTTAAAGGCTTTATCCATCACCATGGCTAATATGAAGAAAATACCAAAATGCGCCACTTTATCTACGTGTGGGAAGAGGTTGCTAACCCCTTTAATTTCTTTGGCAAACAAAATCGTAAAGCCAATAATGCTGGCTAAAAAGATAACTTGGTAAACACGCCTTGTCACAATAAACCCTAAAAATGCCGAAATTGAATGGCCAGTATATCAAACAATTTTTGCATCGCACCTGAACAAATCGGATAAAAATAGAAAGAATCGACAAATAAGCGTTATAATTGCCAACCATAAATGAATTTAAAAAAGACTATGTTAGGAGAACCCCATGCCTTCATTTGATATTGTTTCTGAAGTAGAAATGAACGAAGCGCAGAATGCAGTAGATAATGCAAAGCGTGAACTAGAGACGCGTTTTGATTTTCGTGGTGTTGATGCATCAATCGAACTAAGTGACAAAGTAATTAAGTTAAAAGCTGAAGCACCACAACAAGTAATGCAACTTTTTGACATTCTTGCTGCGAAAATTTCAAAGCGTGGCTTAGATGTATCTAGCCTAGAATTAAGAGATGAGTCGCGTAGCGGTAAATACGTAATGCGTGATGTTGCTCTTAAGCAAGGTATCGAAAAAGACGTAGCGAAGAAAATCGTTAAGCTAATCAAAGACTCAAAAATTAAAGTACAAGCCGCGATTCAAGGTGAAGAATTACGTGTAACTGGTAAAAAACGTGATGATTTACAAGAAGCAATGCAAGTTGTTCGTACTGCTGATTTAGGTCAACCATTCCAGTTCAAAAACTTCCGCGATTAATACACTGTGTTTATAGCTTTAAGCTGTCAGTTTTAAGCTATAAGCCTGCAAGTTTCTGAACTTTACAAGGAGCGTATTTTGAGACGAATATTAGGTTACAGAGAAAAAGATATCTTCTAGCTATTTTCAGCTAGAGGATATTTATGTCAGTAAAAAACAAAACAATTGACCGTAATAAACACGGTAAAATAAACAGAAAATACACAGGTCCACACAGTACTTATTTTTACCAACAAACACCAAGTTGGTGGGTGAAAATGACAATGACTAAGCCAAGAAGACGCTTAAATAAAGCTCTTTGCAAGCGTGTGCTGAATGGTGCTGACCCAGAAGGAATTGTTTTTCCGTTAGGAAACTCAAAACCTCATGAGTACTTCTGGTAATCATTGTTTTATAAAAGCCAATCACCATGCTGATTGGCTTTTTTGATCTGACTCCACTTGCAGCGTTAGACTTAAAACTTGCCTTTAGCGGTATAGCCGTCCATTGACATTCTTCCCCAAAATCATCACAATAACGGCCTATTTTCTAGGTGCTTGCTGTATCTTCAGATACGTTTTATTTCAAAGGGTGAAATAGTCGCAAGATAATCGGGAAGTCGGTGCGTTTTCAGGGAGAAAACAATGCCAACACTGCCCCCGCAACGGTAATGTAGATGCCATGCATATACAGAGTCCGGAGACCGGCCTTGAAGTAACTTACTATTCGCGTGTGCGGTGGGCACAGGCTAGGGGATATCATGCTAAATAAATCTGCGTTAGGCGTAGCGGTTGCTGCTGCGTTGTCTTTTTCTGTATCTGCTGACGAGCAATCAATCGAGCACATCACAGTTTCTGCCAATAAATTCGAACAATCAATTAATGATGTATTAGCCAGTGTTACTGTCATTGACCGCGCTGATATTGAAGCAAGCTATGTGCGTGACTTACCAAGCTTACTGGCAACTCAAGCAGGCTTTCAAATTAATGCCAATGGTGGTTTTGGGCAAAGCTCAGGTGTTTCATTACGTGGTGCAAGTTCTCGTCATACACTTATTTTAATTGATGGTGTACGCACAGGCTCTGCAACACTTGGCTATAAAAGTATTAGCAATATTCCTTTAAACAGTATTGAGCGTGTTGAAGTAATCAAAGGCTCTCGTGCTGCTGTATATGGTTCTGACGCGCTAGCTGGTGTGATTAACATCATTACGCGTAAAGCACAAAACACGACCTTAGATGTTACTTTTGGCTCTGACTTTTACCAAGAGTATCAAGTAGCGACAGGTGGTCAGTTTGCGGGTGTTGATGTTGCCGTTAATGCCGGTTATGAAAAAACAGATGGTTTTGATGTTTTGCAAGGCTTAGCCCCTGATGAAGACGGCTACGAGAACAAAAACCTTGGCTTTAATCTTGGTTATCAAAATGAGCAGTTAGGTGAGTTTTTAGCGCAAGCACAATACTCAGAAGGCGAAGCAAAATACGATAGCGCTTATAGCCCTGCAGACAGCACCGTAGAAAAAGGCGAGTTCGAAAATTACCAAGCTTCACTAGGTTGGAAAAAGGCTTTCGAAAAACACAACCATGCCATTGATATTGCTATATCAAGTGATAGTTCAGATGACTCACGTATTGATTACACTGGTGCAACGGTGGTTGATAAGTTTGAAACTGAGCGTGAGCAAATTGATTACAATGGCCAATACTTTTTCAATCAAGCACTGACTCTTAGTGGCGGTTTGAATTGGTATAAAGATGAAGTGAACACTAACTCAGGTACTTACTTAAAAGACAGCCGTGAAGTATTCGGCGCGTTTGTTGGCGCATATTATGACGACGAACACGTGCTGGCAAACCTAACCGTTCGACAAGATGATGATCAGCAGTTTGGTGATGAAACAACTTACACTGCAGCTGTTGGCTATCACTTAAATGACATCGCTACATTCCGCGTAAGTCAAAGCACAGGTTTTAAATCTCCAACATTTAATGACCTATATTACCCAGGCTCAGGTAACCCAGAGTTAAACCCTGAAACATCAGATAACCAAGAGCTTGGCTTATCACTGAATGTGAATGATATCAGCCTTGATATTGCGATTTTCCGCGACGAAATCGACAATAAAATCGCTTGGGCACCAAATGCATCAGGGCAGTGGATCCCAACTAATATAAACGAAGCTCGCCACGAAGGTGTTGAATTTAGCTTTAAAAACCAAGTGTTTGGCTTTGATCACAGCTTTAACTTTACCTACCTTTCAGCGGAAGATACACAGACAGGTCAGTCACTAACCTATGTGTCAAATCACAGTGTGAATTGGTCATTAAATAAAGCATGGGGTGATTTTGATGCCGGTATCGATATGCAATACCGTGGTGATCGTGATGGCAAGTTAACGCACTTACCTTCTTATACGTTATGGAACTTAGTTGGTCACTACCAAGCGACTGACAACTTAACTGTCTCACTACGTGTAGAAAATCTATTCGATAGAGAGTACAACGCTGTTGATGCCTATGGTACAGACCTAGATGGTGATTACATTAACGACGAATTTTATTACTACAACACGGCCGAGCGTCGCCTGTTTGTAGGTGCCCGTTATCAGTTCTAATAACCATTAAGGTCAACTGAGCTGTTTGCTTAAAGCGAGTAATTGACATTAATTTGCCCGTTGATGTCATTCGCCTTTAAGTTAAAACACGCTCAGCGTTATTATTAGTTCTGCGTCTAAAAGCTCGCTACCTACTTAGCGGGCTTTTTTCATTTTAGTTTATCTGCGTAATACTGTTCGAACTTAGCAAGCTTAGGGGCAATCAGAATACTGCAATAACCTTGATTTGGGTTTTCATTGTAATAGTCTTGATGATACTGCTCTGCAGGGTAAAAGTTTGTAAGTGGACTCAGCTCGGTGACTATCGGCTCACGAATTTGCTTTTGTAAAGCATCAATCATGGCTTGAGATTCTGCTTTTTGCTTTTCATCATGATAATAAATAACACTTCGATACTGGGTGCCGACATCATTACCTTGGCGGTTTAACTGTGTGGCATCGTGTAAAGTGAAGAACATTTCAAGCAGGGTGTTATAGCTTACAATACTGCTGTCAAAATCAAGCTGAACCACTTCAGCGTGACCCGTTAAGCCGGTACAAATTTGTTGATAACTTGGGTTTTCAATCTCACCACCGGCATAGCCAGAGCTGACATTAAGCACGCCTTTTACGCGTCTAAATGCGGCATCAATACACCAAAAGCAGCCGCCGCCAAAAGTGGCTATTTGTATGTTGTTATCCATATTTCACTTCCTTACCGTTTTGCTGACTATAGCCGAAAAAACAAAACGCCGTAAAGACGGCGTTTTGTTAAAGCTCAAGCTCGTTTAAATTTCTTCTAACGGCTTGTCTTTTGCTTGCTGCTCTAACTTGCTCTGTAAGTACTCAGGCGACTGGGTATTTCGTGCAAGTGCGCTGTATGCAGCAGGTACGACGAATAAGGTCAGTAAGGTTGCAACAATAACACCAGTAAATACCACCACACCAATTACCATGCGACTTTCTGCACCTGGACCACTTGCAAGTACCAGCGGTACCGAGCTCATCACGGTGGTCAATGAGGTCATAATAATTGGACGTAAACGTTGTGTCGCCGCTTGGGTAATCGCTTCGTTAAACTCCACACCTTTATCGCGCAGTTGATTCGCGAACTCAACAATCAAGATACCGTTTTTCGCACTCAAACCTATCAGCATTACGATACCAATTTGGCTGTAAATATTCAGAGTAAGTCCGGTGTACCACAAACCAAATAATGCACCCACTAAACCAAGTGGCACAGTAAGCATGATCACAAATGGGTGAATAAAGCTTTCAAACTGGGCTGCAAGTACTAAGAAGGTGACTGTCAGTGCCAGTATGAATACATAGGTCATTGCCGATGCACCTTCATAAAACAGCTGAGATTCACCCTTGTAGTCAATTGCACCGTCGATGTCGTTTTCTTCCGCTGCAACTTGATTTAAGAAGTTAAGCGCTTCTTCTAGGGTATAACCATCTGCTAAGTTCGCACTTAAAGTAATTGCGCGCATACGGTTATAACGGTTTAAACGCGATGCAGTGGCTTCTTCTTTTAAGCTAATTAAGCTATCTAGCGGCACTAATTCGCCACTACGTGATTTTAAATAGATATTTGAGATATCAGTTGGGTTAGCAAAGTCTTCTTTGGTGCCTTTTAAAATCACATCGTATTCTTCACCGCGGTCGATAAAGGTGGTTACGCGGCGTTGACCTAACATGGTTTCAAGCGTGCGGCCCACATCTGATACAGAAACCCCTAAATCAGCGGCTTTGTTTTTATCAATGTTGATTAAAAACTGCGGGAATGTTTCTTTGTAATCATGATCGATTCTTACCAAGCCAGGGTTCTTCTCAGCACGCTTAATAATACGGTCTCGCCAATCGGCTAGCTGGTCGTAATCGTTACCTTGCAGTACAAATTCAATCGGACGAGATGAACCGCCACCACCAATACCACGGCGCATAATGGCAAATGCACGCACATCAGTCACTTCAGTCATTTTACCGCTGATTTCGTCCATTACTTCCCAGGTTGAGCGCTTACGCTTATCCCAGTCAGCCATACCAATGATAGCAACACCACCTTGACCACCCCAGCCCGGCACACGAACAAGCACTCGGCTCAATTCACCAGACTCAGAGTAAGGCATTAAACGTTCTTCAATTTTAGCCATGTTTGCAGCGTTATTTTCATAGCTTGCGCCTTCAGGGCCACTCATCATGATAAAGAAAGTACCGCGGTCTTCTTTTGGCGTAAGCTCTGATGGCACTTTTTGAAATAGCATAAAGCTGGCAACACCGGCCAAAATCATAGTCAGTAGTAAGCTCCACTTACGGCTCATATTTGAGGTGAGTGAGTTACGGTAAGCATTTTCGATTTTGTTAAAGCTTCTATCCATCCACTGGCTAAACTTGCTTTCTTTTTCTGATGACTTCAAAACTTTTGAGCAAAGCGCTGGAGAAAGCGTTAACGCAGTAATACTAGAGAAGAACACCGCGAGCGCTTACCGCCATAGCAAATTCTGTGAATAGGGCACCGATTCGGCCATCCATAAACACCAGTGGTACGAATACCGCAATCAATACGAGGGTCGTTGCTATAATCGCAAAGCCAACTTCACGGGCACCACGAAATGCAGCAAGTAGTGGTGGTTCGCCTAATTCGATACGGCGGTGAATGTTCTCGAGCATAACAATCGCATCATCCACCACTAAACCAATTGCCAGCACAAGGGCTAGAAGAGTCAGTAAGTTGATTGAATAACCCATAGCCAGCAAGAACATAAAACTACCCACTAACGCCACCGGTACGGTTACAGCTGGCACTAGCGTTGCGCGGATATTGCCTAAAAACAGGTAAATAACTAAGACAACTAGTGCCATTGAAATAACGAGTGTGCGATAAACTTCATCAATCGATTCTTTGATGAAAATTGAAGAGTCATAGCTGTCTTGAATGGTGGTGCCTTCTGGCAGGTTACGCTTAATTTTTTCAAGCTCTGCGCGGGCATTATCAACCACGGTTAGGGTATTAGCTTTGGCTTGTTTGACGATACCCAAACCAATCATGTTGCGGCCATTACCACGGAATAAGCTTTCGTCGTCCGCGGCTTCTAAGTGCACATCAGCCACTTCACCTAAACGCACTAAATAGCCATCTTCACCCCGTTTAATTACTAGGTTTCGAAAGTCTTGTTGATCTTTATAACTACGCGCAGTACGTACTGTAAAATCACGGTCGATAGATTCGATTTCACCGGCAGGTAATTCAACGTTTTCAGTACGTAAAGTGGTTTCAATATCACTACTAGTAATACCGCGCGCAGCCATTGCTTTACGGTTTAACCAGATTTTCATTGCGTATTTACGCTCGCCACCTACGCGCACGTTTGAGACACCATCAACAACGGCTAATCGGTCAACAATAAAACGCTGTGCGTAATCAGATAACTGCAATGAATCCATAGTGGTACTGTTTAGTACGAACCAAGCAATTGGGCTTTCATCACTGTTTGACTTAGACACCTCTGGCGGGCGAACCTGCTCAGGTAAGCTATCAAGGGCACGAGCTACACGCTCGCGTACATCGTTTGATGCGGCATCAATATCGCGGCTAATATTAAATTCAATGGTGATATTTGAGCGGCCATTTCGGCTCGACGAGTTAATACTTTTAATGCCTTCGATACCCGAAATACGGTTTTCGAGGACTTGGGTTATTTTCGTTTCAATGATCTCTGCGCTAGCACCTGTGTATTCAGTGCTAACACTAACAATCGGCGTTTCAATATCTGGGTACTCACGCAGTGGCAGCATAGAAAATGCCACCAAGCCAAAGGTGAGTAATAATAGGTTTATTACGATCGCGAAGACCGGGCGCTTAACGCTAGTATCAGTAATTTTCATGGTTTAGCCTTTGATACTTACTTTGCTGCCAGTACGGATCTTAATGATGCCTTCAGTCACAACTTGTTGGCCATTTTCAAGGCCTTTGTCAATGGCTACCCAGCCATTGTGACGACCAGCCACATGCACTTCGACTTTGTTAGCAACGCCATCTTCAATTTGGAACACATAGTGTTTGTCTTGTTGCGGGATCACGGCTTTTTCAGGCACCATAAGTGCTTGGCTTGAGCTTAACTCTAAGGCTGTGTTTAACAGCATACCAGGACGTAATAAGCCGCTTTTATTGATAAAGCTTGCAGTCACTTCAACGCTACGGGTAATTGAGTCTATGCGTGAGCTAATGTGAGTGACTTTACCGGTAAAGGTTTTTTCTGGGTACGCATCATTTTGCGTCATCACTTTCATACCGAGTTGCAGTTGCGCTAAGTATTTTTCTGGCACTTTAAAATCAACTTTGATGATGCTGATATCATCAAGTGTCGTAATGTTAGTTGTGCTATTTACATAGGTACCAATTGAAATTTCACGCTTACCAAGCAAACCTGAAAAAGGCGCTTTAATCGTCATCTCGGCCAATTTTGTTTTTGCACTTTCAAGCTGTGCTTCGGTTGCGTCAACACGTGACAGCTGCTCTTCTAGTAACGACTTTGCAGTGGCTTGTGAGCGAGATAACTCAGTGAGGCGCTCAAGTTGGCGGCGTTCTTCTCGTAAATTGATGCTTAATTCTTTTACTGCTAATTCTTCTTCTTGCGATTGCAGTTGAACAAGCTTTTGACCTTTATTTACTAAATCGCCATCGTTAAAAAAAATATCGGTAACATAATCGTTTTGTGCACTACGCAAGTAAATCGCTTGGTTAGCACGAGCACTACCAATTGCTTCTATCAGCACGGCATTTTCTTCAGCGACAACCGTATGTGCTGTCACTTGAGTTGCGCTATTACCAAAGTTGCTCTGTTCACCTTGGCTTGAAGGTAAATACAAATAAATACATAACCCTAGCAAAAGGGTAATAATAAATGGAAAAAGAGCTTTGCCAGATTGTGTAGAATACATCATTGTGTTACCAGAAAATTAGTTGAGTGTAGTGTACAAAATTAGTACGTGCACCGTATGTCAGGTATCTCATATATTTGTGCATTTAGCGTAAAAGTTAAAAGTTCGGCTAGTTTGTTCCTTTATTGTGACTAAAAAAGAGGTTTTAGTATGAGTAAAGAGCCAAAGTGTAATTATTGTTTAACGCTTAGAAAGATAGTTTTGGTCACAATTGTGATGTTTATTTTTTATTTTTCTGTTTATGGATAAGAAATGTCCTGCACTTAGCGTGCGCGCTCAAGCATCTCGCCATGGCAGTGAGTTTTTGGTTGTAGGCGGTATTGGGCTGATCATTATTATGCTGGTTAACATATTGAGACCTGGCGAAATTAGCCTTGTTGAAATCTTTTTAGCAACAAGCTGTATTGCTGCGCTGTTTATTGGCTTTTTAAAAACGCAAGAGCCATACTTTAGCCTAACATTTACTCAGAATTTACTTATTTATCATCACAAAGTTGGGAATTGGCAGCTAAATCGTGCTAATTTTCATCATAGTGGTATACCAAAAGTGGAACAGGGCTTAGAATACCTTGAGTTAAACGCAGTTGGTATTAAACTCAATAACATAGATGAATTTTTAACACAGATTCACCCAAGAATTGCCGGACGATTACTAATAGAGCAACGTCATTTATTTATGCAAGTTATTCAAAAACATTGCAAAAATGGTGATTGCCCATCAGAATGGTTAATAGAAGAGACGGACTACACTGCCCCAAGTGGTCAGCTTTACAAAGGATTGATTGCCATGTTTGCCAATCGTACGCAGCATTTAAGGCAATTGACAGGATACGATTTATTACTGCCTGCCAATGTACTTGATGTTGATATTTGGCAATTTAGTGCTGATTTGAATCGTTGGAAACTGAATCCTAATGAGTTTATAGAGACTCGCTTGCAGAAAATGTAAGCTTTAGGTGGCAGAAAGTAGTAGGAAAAGGCTATGAGTCAAGAACGTTCTTTTATTAAAAGCGGTCGAAACACAATTATACACAAAGATAAAAAACTTGATTTAGTGATAGTGAATGGTGAAAACCATCCACGTATTAAAGTGACCCAAAATGGCCTTGAGCCTTTCAAAGAAGATCTGCCAAAAAACCGTCGTGAAGCGAAAGAGCGCTATCTAGAGATGGTTTATGTCACCAGTCCAGATGTGTTCGCAGAAGAAAAACGTTTACTGTTTATCCAAGCCCTAGATGGTCGAGAGTATAAAGTCGACTACAGTAAAGTCGGCACTAAGCTTTTCGTTCGTATCCACCAAGAAAGTTATTTATAACTCCTAGTCTGGCACTTTAATTGCTTGTTATTAGCTTATTTGGCAGTCGGTCTTAACCGACTTTTCATTTTAAGGTGGTAAACATGAGATTAGTGCCTCTTGCCCTCGTTGCATTAACGACATTAACAGCCTGTGGTGGCGGTGGCGGTTCGAGTGATTCGAGCACAACCGCTGCAACCGTTAATGCGGGCACAGATCAGCAAATCATTGAAAAAAGTGAGTTTACTGTATCTGCAAAAGGCTCTCCAAGCGATGGAACCTTCACCTGGGAGCGAGTCAGTGGCCCAGCATTAGAAGGTTTTCCTGCTGAGGGTGCTGAACAAACTGTTACTGCTCCTGATATTAAGCTCGATTCAGAGCTTGTGCTGAAAGTGAATTATCAAACCGATGATGGGCAACTTGTTTCCGATCAAGTCAGTATTTTTATTACTTCCAATAACCAACTTCCTGTTGCTGTTATTACCCAAACTGCGCCAGAAGAGTTGCCATCACAGTACAATGATGTGATCACATTAAGCGGCGAAGAATCTGCTGATATCGATGAAAATGGCTCGGTTGACAGTTATTTGTGGACGCAACTTGATGGCCCAGATTTAACCGCTGATAGTTATACAAATCAAACAATTAGTTTTACTCACCCATTACTTGAATCAAATACAGCAATGACATGGCGCTTGACTGTAACCGATGATGAAGGTGGCTCGGCGAGTACTGAGGCGTCGTTTACCTTAAACAAAACGGTTGAGGTAATTATTGCTGATGCAGGGGAAGACCAGCAGGTTATCGAGTTTGATACCGTTACCCTTGATGCCAGCAATAGTGAAATTGTGACGGCAACAAAATCATGTTTTTGGGAGCAGTTAACAGGCGAAACAGTGACGTTGGCAAACCAGAACCAATGTATCACGACGTTTGTAGCTCCTGATGTCGATACCGATTCAGAGCTTAGTTTTGAAGTTACCGTGA
Source organism: Pseudoalteromonas sp. Hal040 (assembly GCF_037162425.1). NCBI lineage: Bacteria > Pseudomonadati > Pseudomonadota > Gammaproteobacteria > Alteromonadales > Pseudoalteromonadaceae > Pseudoalteromonas > Pseudoalteromonas sp. Hal040. The sequence continues at coordinate 604,446 of NZ_JARLUU010000001.1, forward strand.
CAGACAGTAAATCGCGTAGCGACACAGATACAGTGATTATTGATATAAGTCCAAAACCGTTGGGATTAATTAACGATACCGGTATGAGCGATTGCTATAACAACTCGCAAAAAATTAATTGCGGCAGCGAAGACTTCCCAAGCCAAGACGCAGACATAGGCCGTGACAGTGTCGCTAATCAACTAGATAAAGTCGGTCAGGGTGACTTGGCGTTTGATTTTACCAAAATGAATGAATATGCCGACGAACTTCCTGATGATGCGACCAGCTTTAGTTGTGTACGCGATAACGTGACGGGCCTTATTTGGGAAGTAAAAGAAGCAAGTTCAACATTACCGCCGTCAACAACCGATCGTGCAGCAACAAACCATTATACCTGGTATTTAAATGGTTCAAGTGGTGTGCAAACGGGCAGTGTACAAGGGGCTGCGAGCTCTACCTGCCCAAGTACCAGCAACTGTGGCCTGCAAACTTACATTAATGATGTGAACAGCAGCGATTTTTGCGGTGGTACAAATTGGCGTGTGCCAACTTACACCGAATTATTAGGGTTATTAGATTATGCCAAGCAAGGTGAGTCTTCGATACTTAATAGTGACTTTTTCCCAAATCAACCGAGCGACACGCAACTAAGTACAGATGGCAGCTCGTTTATGCCTTATTGGACTTCGCAAACCGCGGCAGATGGAACAAGTTTGTCGCAAGCTTATATTATCGATATGAGTAGTGCGAATGATTTAGCGTATCCAAAAAGTAACACTGCCTTTGTGCGCTTAGTTAGAACGCCGGGAGAGTAATATGCGAAACTTATCTTTAATCACAGCACTTACCGTAATCGCTCTGCAATCGAGTTATGCCGTCGCGCAAGTATGTTATAGCGCCGTCACTGAGACGACGCCTGATAGCCGCTTTACTATCAATGAGGATGGTACAGTAAGTGACAGCGAAACGGGTCTTATGTGGCAACGTTGTACGTTTGGCCAAAGTTATGATAGTGACACGGATACTTGCGAGGGCACGAGCCAGCAGCTTACATGGGGCGAAGCTTTACGCGGGGCCGAAAACGCAACGTTTGCTGATTACACTGATTGGCATGTGCCAAATGTAAAAGAGTTAGCAAGTATCTTAGAGCATAGTTGTGTACAGCCTAGTATCAACGAAACGGCATTTTTATCGACTAAGCTGCAAAACTATTGGAGCAGTACTTCAGGTATTAGTCGTACCGATCTTGCTTGGGTGTACCAATTTGATAAAGGCATAAACAGCCTGCACGCAAAAACGTCCGATGTTTATTTGCGTTTGGTGCGCTACGAAAAGTAACTGTTAATAACTTCTAACCGCGCTTGCTCAAGCGCGGTTTTTATTTCTGCGCCTTTGATACCTTGAGCAATAAATTGCTGCGGACTAACTGCTCGTGCTTGCTTGGCTGCCTTAGTGAGTGACTCAATACAGCTAATAGGCTGTTGCTGACTTATTTCTAACACCTTCAATACTTGCTCAAAACGCTCAGGGCGACGCCATAAATCAAGTTGATTAAAGCAAGCAAAAACAGCTTCGCTAGTCGGTTTTTCTGCACTTAACGTTGTTTGATGAGTTTGGCTAAATAGCGCTAAATCACGCACTTCATTAGGTAAGCGTATGTTGCTAGCTATCGTTTTTATCTCATCGCTTGAAAGCGATAAGGTAATTTGGCTAAATAATAACGCAGTGTCGTTAATTTGTAGTTTGTTAGCATAATCAAAACGCGCTTGAAACGTATGGTAAAGCTCATCACCCCATTTACTTTCAAGCTCAGGGCTAATCACATGCAGACCATTGATGCTGGCAAGTACATTCAGAAACTCGCTAAATGCGCCATCACTGAGGGATTTTTCGCATTCCAACCAAACGCGCTCAGCGGTGAGGGTGCTCAGTTCACCGGCTTTAACCATCTCGGTTAATAGTGATAGGGTTTCTGGGGCGATAGTAAAGCCTAGGTAATGATAACGAGCAGCAAAACGCGCTACTCGCAATATGCGTAGAGGGTCTTCACTAAAGGCATCGGAGACATGACGTAATACACGATTTTCAAGATCTTGCTGGCCAGAAAATGGATCAACTAAGCTGCCATCTTGGGCTTGCGCAATGGCATTTACGGTGAGATCTCGACGAATTAAGTCTTGCTCTAAAGTGACATCAGGCGCGAAATCACAAATGAACCCCGTGTAACCTTGGCCTTGTTTTCGCTCGGTACGGGCTAGCGCATATTCTTCTTTACTTTTAGGGTGTAAAAATACCGGAAAATCTTTACCAACTTGTTGATAGCCTTGGCTGATAAGTTGCGCTGGCGTTGCACCAACCACCACATAATCGCGCTCTTTAACGTCACGACCAAGTAGGGCATCTCTTACTGCGCCACCGACTAAATAAACCTGCATAAAACACCTAAAATTTTGCCTTTTCGCTATTTTACGTTATTTAACCAATAAAATGTAAACAAGGTTTTAAGTAGCGATGTTTTTTGCCATTATAGACCGTGATTTTAAACGCAAGGAATAACACGGTGTATTTAAGCTATTTTGGCTTGTCAGAAAAACCCTTTTCGATTGCCCCTAATCCTGAGTATTTATTTCTTAGTGAGCGCCATAAAGAGGCATTAGCACATCTTACCTACGGATTAGGTGAAGCAGGTGGCTTCGTTCTGTTAACAGGCGAAGTGGGTACAGGTAAAACAACACTAACAAGAAGCCTGCAAGAGCAGTTACCTGAAAACACCCAAGTGGCACAAATTCATAACCCAGCTTTGTCACAGCTCGAACTGCTTGCCAGTATTTGTGATGAGTTGAAAATTGAGTATGACAGCGCGAATGCGACATTAAAAACGCTTACTGATGTTATTAAAAAACATTTAGAGGCAAATAATCAAGCAGGCGGTCATACCATCTTAATTATTGATGAAGCACAATTACTCGCACCAGATGTGCTAGAGCAATTGCGCCTGTTGACGAATATCGAAACGGACCACAAAAAGCTACTGCAAATTGTGTTAGTTGGGCAACCAGAGTTACAAGAGTTATTAAAACGTACTGAATTAAGACAACTAGCTCAGCGTATTACGGCACGTTATCACTTATTACCATTAACAGAAGGGCAAGTATTTGCCTATGTTAAGCATCGTTTGTTTAAAGCAGGTACAGAGCAAGCCTTGTTCTCAGGTGATGCGTTAAAAGCAATTTATCAAGTGACTCAAGGTGTACCAAGATTAATCAATTTACTGTGTGAGCGTTGTTTAGTAGGGGCTTTTTCGCAGCAAAAATTGAGTATTGATAGTGAGCTTGTGATGCGCTCAGCTGCTGAAGCATTGCCACCCACGAGTACACCAATGGCCACAGTAGCAAATAAAGAGCCGAGTTATGTGTGGCTTTATCCCGTTTCATTTTTAGCCGTATTAGGAATGGGTATTGGTTTATCCTACCTAATATAACGAGTGTTCATTTATGTCATTATTATTAGATGCAATTAAACAGTCTGGTCAGCACGAACAAACCGCGGTTGACCACGACCAAGCAGCGCTTGCGCTCAAACAACAACAAGAACTTACACGCTATCGCCGCTTAGCTTTTTCATTTGGCTTATTATTGGCGGCCATTTTAACCTTGATGGCAGGCTTTTCAATTGGTAAATGGTTACAACAAAATAAACCATTTGCTGAGCAGCCAAAAGTTGTTAATAACAGCCATGAAGCCACAGAAAACGCTACGACTGAGGCTCAAGTAAGCCCTGAATCGCAACAACCCGCTAAGCAAGATCAAGTTGCCCAACCACACACTCAGCAAGCTGCTAATAACCCAGCTCAAGTAACCACAATGCCGCAACAAGGGCAGTTGATGCAACCAGCCATGGGGCAGCAACAAATGATGCAGCAGGTGCCAGTGCAAGGACAGCAATACCAGTGGGTGCAAGTTCCGGTAAATTCAGCACCTGTGTACGCGAATCAAGGTTATCAAGTACAGCCGCAATATCAGCAACAAGCTCTGTATCAAAATCAGCCTGTATATCAATCGCAGCCACAATTTTCTCAACCAATGCAAATGCAGCAGATTAACCCGCAACAAATGAGCAGCAATGGCATTGATCTAAGCAAGTATAAGGTGCTGGGTAAGCCACTTGATGGTCAACCAACTCAACCCGCATCGCAATCATCAACAAATGATGAGTTAAGAGATGTGCCAGATACCTTAAAGGATGCCTTTGCTAAAGCCGTCGAAGATGTTGATAACGCACACAGTGTTGATATTACTCGAAGCACTAAAAATACCTCGTATGCTGAGCCGATTGAGCTATTACCCGATGCGCTGCAAAGCTTAATTCCTACCATTAAATATCAAGCGCATATCTATGCGTCTGAATCATCAAAGCGTTGGATTAAGTTAAACGGTAGAGAGTTATACGAAGGCGATAACATTGGTGTGCTATCTGTGGTTGAAATTACCCCAGAGCAAAGCTTGTTAAGCTACGATGGCTATGAGTTTACGTTAAAAGCGTTACAAGACTGGCCTGAGTAGCCAGTCTTTACGTTAAGGGATTAAGGTAAAATCGCGTTCTTAAAAAAGCGGATCAGGTCGATATTAAATTCAGCCGGCCTGACTGCTGATTCTAAACTGTCATGACAGCGGCTATTTGCCAAATCAATATCCTGCACTTCGGTATAACGCGCATGTTTAGCGTGATAAAACACTTTAACTTGAGGTTTTAAAGGGCTGGTTGGGTTACTGTGAGTGACCACACCTAACTTTTGACTTTCAAGTTTCACTAAGGTGCCAACCGGGTGAATACCAATACATTGAATAAACTTAGTGACTAAGTCTCCATCAAAGCTATCTGGGCAGCCTTCTTTGAGAATTTTAAATGCCTTAATTGGCTCCATGCCTGCTTTGTAGACCCGCTCAGCGGTTAGTGCATCATACACATCGACAATCGAAGCCATGCGCACATACAAGCTGATCTCATCACCACTTTTACCAAATGGATAGCCACTACCGTCTAAGCGCTCGTGATGGAATCCTGCAATATCCACCGCAATTCCACTTAAGCCCGACTGCTCTAAAATTTCTTTGCTAAAGCGAGCGTGGTCTTGAATGGTTTTATATTCGTCATCGGTTAACTTGCCTGGTTTATTAAGTATTTCATCAGGAATGTTTATTTTGCCGATATCATGTAGTAATGCGCCGGTGGCAATTTCTTGGATTATCGATTTTTCTATTCCTAAATGTTTGGCAAAAATACTGATTAAAATCGAAACATTGATTGAATGTTCAAGCAGATAGGCATCTTTTTCACGCATACGCGTGATACAAGCAAGCGCATCTTGGTTACGAAAAACCGAATCAATAAAACCACTTGCAAGCTCTTTAAAAGGGGCGATATCAATTTTGTTGCCATCGCGGATATCATCAAATGCTTTGCTTTGTAGTGTTCTTGCTTCGTTGTATAAGCTGTTTGCTTTGCTCATTTCTGCTGACACACTATGGCTGGTGTGCCAAGGATTAAAGGTCTCTGAATTGGTCGCAGGCTTCGCAATATCTTGTTGCTCGACCACTTTATTATCACTGTCTAAAGTCAGTGTTTTATCCGGATCGATTGAAATTTCTAATATACCTGCCTTGATCAGTTTATCTATACTTCCCTGCGTTTTTACCCAACCTTGGTTTTTTATACGGATCTTGCCTGTTTGTTTTGTCACGCTTTGAACAAACATGCCCGGCTTAAGTTGATTGATAGGGAGTGTTTTCAAGGCCTTTACTTCTAGTCAAATACAATACTATAAAACTAGCAGAAAATTTGTACCTCGGTAAATAAGAATAATGAAAAGGTATCTTTAATACTAAAAAGCCCCCGCAAAATGCGAGGGCTTTTAATTTACTCAGGAAGTGGTAACTCCCTTACTGAATACGATTATTCGTCGTCTTCAACTAAGGTCATTAGTGATGTATTACCACCTGATGCCGTTGTATCAATACTGATTGTTTTCTCAGTTAATAAACGTTTAATTAGCGTGTCGTAGTACTCAGAGCTGATCACTGGCAGAATCGCACCTTTACGTTGTGCTAGCTGCTGGCTGAAGTAGCCTAAGCGTGATGAACGTGCAGCAACAACTGCACCAGCCAGGTGAGGGTGCGCTAAAATTGCTTGTAACTGATTAGGTTTAGCAACTTGGAATACACCTTCAGCAATACCTGTAGAGATAAACTTGTCTCTAAACGCAACCGCTTCTTCGTAGAATAACTCTGATGCAACAGTAATTACGGTGTTACCGGCAGCAAGTGCTGTAATCACTGAAATTGCCCAGAAGTTAAATGACGTACTCTTATCAGCATAACAAACCACACAGCCACGAGGCTCTAAGTGAAGCGTATTTGATTCACCCGTTGGTCCCGGTAATACAGTGTGCTTACGCATGTGTTTTTCAAGGCGGTTAAGCTGCGCACGTGCATCAGCTAGTGTTAATGCTAAGTCATCAGCTAGCTCGTCGATGATCTCTACCGTTGCTACTTTCGCAAGTAATTGACGTACAGCAGAAACACGGTCGTTTAGCGGTGTCGCACGCCAGATTTTCTCGTCGCGTAATGAGTTTTCCATCAGCTTAGCAACTTGCTCAGCTGCACCAGAGAAGTTATGTGTATCTAACTCATCAGGTGTTAGGTTTGTCATTTGGACGTTATCTGGTGATGCTTTTTCTTTCACTAGACGTTGTAAGTAGTTTGGACCACCGGCTTTAGGACCAGTACCAGAAAGACCACGGCCACCGAAAGGTTGTACGCCTACAATCGCACCGATCATATTACGGTTGATGTAAACGTTACCTGCACGTGACATCTTCGCTAAGTATTCACAACGCTCTTCGATACGTGAATGAACACCCATCGTTAGACCGAAGCCAGTGCCATTTACTTGGTCAATTACGTTATCAAGCTCTGAGCCTTTGAAACGGATGATGTGTACACATGGGCCAAATACTTCGCGCTTAAGTACAGATAAATCTTTGATTTCGTATAAACGAGGCGCAAAGAAGTAAGCACCATTTTCGTTGTTATCAGGGATCGCACATTCGTAATGAAGTGTTGCGTTACCTTTTAAGTACTCAACGTGCTCGTTTAGGTTTTTCAGTGCTTTCTCGTCGATAACTGGACCGATATCCGTTGAAAGTAGTGAAGGATCGCCAACGTGAAGCTCTTTTAAAGCACCTTTGATCATATCAATGATGCCGTCTGCAACGTCTTCTTGTAAGAACAACACACGTAGCGCAGAACAACGTTGACCAGCACTTTGGAAACCTGAGCTGATCACATCGTCAACAACTTGCTCTGGTAGAGCCGTTGAGTCAACGATCATACAGTTTTGACCACCGGTTTCAGCGATAAGCGGTACTTGGATATCATTACGCGCAGCAAGCGTTTGCGAAATAACAGTACCGGTTTCAGTTGAACCTGTGAACATAACTGCTTGAATACGCTCATCAGGAACGATTGTTTTACCTACTTCGCTACCACGAGCAATAACAGGTTGTACAACGTGCTCTGGTAAGCCAACAGATAGCATAAGTTCAATCGTACGAAGGGCGATTAAACTTGTTTGCTCAGCAGGTTTTGCAATAACCGTGTTACCTGTCACGATAGCTGCAGCAACTTGGCCTAAGAAGATAGCAAGAGGGAAGTTCCATGGGCTGATACATAAGATCACACCACGCGCTTCAAAACGCTCGTCTTGTGATAATTCTTCAGCGCGTGCAGCGTAGTAGCGGCAGAAATCCACAGCTTCACGTACTTCATCGATACCGTCTTGAGTTACTTTACCCGCTTCTTTGATACACAGAGCCACTAACTCATCGTGGTGACGCTCTAGGATATCAGCAACGCGGCGTAGTAAGTTTGCGCGCTCTTTAACAGGTGTTTGTGACCATGATTCAAATGCTTTTTCGGCATTTTCTAAAAGTGCAGTCATCTCTTCTGATGATTGTAATTTCACATGACCAATAATTTCTTTATGGTTTGCAGGGTTCTTAACTGGGATAGAACCTTCTGGCACAGCGCTTAATTCAATGCGGTGCTCAGCAAACCAAGTATCAAGGTTTTCTTTAAATGGTGTAATAACATTGATGTCTGTTAAGTCCATGCCTTTCGAGTTTGGACGCTCATCACCATATAAATCAATTGGCATCTTAATTTGCGTGTTGTACTTGTTACGTAAACCTTGCAGCGTTTCTACAGGGTCTGGTAATAGTGATTCAACTGGTTTAGTGGTATCAACAATCGCATTTACGAATGAAGAGTTAGCACCGTTTTCTAATAAACGACGTACTAAGTATGCAAGTAAGTCTTCGTGTTGACCTACAGGTGCGTAAACACGACATTGAATTTTTTCTTGCTCAACGATTTGGTCGAATAATGACTCACCCATACCGTGTAGGCGTTGGAATTCGAAACCTTCATGGTCACCTTTAGCAACTTCTAAAATAGTTGCCGCAGTGTAGGCGTTGTGTGTAGCAAATTGCGGGTAAAGTACATCGCGCGCTTCAAGTAGTTTGATAGCACATGCTTTGTACGAAACATCAGTCGTCGCTTTACGTGTAAATACCGGGTAGTGATCTAAACCATCTTGTTGAGTGGTTTTGATTTCTGTATCCCAGTATGCGCCTTTAACAAGACGAACCATTAATTTACGACCAACGCGGCGGGCAAGTTCTGCAACCCATTCAACCACAAAAATAGCGCGTTTTTGGTATGCTTGAACGGCTAAACCAAAGCCATTCCAGTTACCTAAATCGTCATCACTGAATACCGCTTCAATGATATCTAATGAGATGTCTAAACGGTCAGCTTCTTCAGCATCAACAGTGAAGCCGATGTCGTAGCTTTTAGCTGCAAGTGCAAGCTCTTTTAGCTTAGGTACGATTTCAGCCATCACACGCTCACGATGAGTAAACTCATAACGTGGGTGAATCGCAGAAATTTTAACTGAGATACCAGGGCTCTTGATTGGGCCACGGCCATTTGCTGCTTTACCAATCGCGTGGATTGCCGTCATGTAGCTTTGGAAGTAACGCTCAGCATCTTTCATGGTGCGCGCGCCTTCACCTAGCATATCGTATGAGTATACGTAGCCTTTTTGCTCTTTATCAGCAGCACGTTCAATCGCTTCGTTAATAGTACGACCCATAACGAATTGCTTACCCATGATCTTCATTGCGAAGTTCACAGATTTACGAATAACAGGCTCACCTAGACGACCAATTGTTTTCTTCAGAACACCGAATTGCTGTTCTTTAGATTTGTCGCTGTAGTTAACCATTTTACCAGTTACTAACAGGCCCCAAGACGATGCATTTACAAATAGAGAGTCACTGCTACCTAAGTGCGAGCTCCAGTCACCTTTAGCAAGTTTGTCACGAATTAGTGAGTCTTGCGTTGCTTTGTCTGGTACACGTAGTAGTGCTTCTGCTAAACACATTAATACCACACCTTCTTCACTTGAAAGTGAGAACTCGTTTAGTAGTGCATCTACACCGCTTTGACCATCCTGATCGCGACGGATATTTAAAACCATTTGACGAGCACGTTCCCACGCTCGGCTACGTGCTTTCACGCCTACTTCAGCCAAAGGCAAAATGTGATCAATCACCGCATTTTCGTCAATACGGTAGAAATCACGGATCTTTTGTCTAATTGGACATTCAGTTGTCAAATCGCCATTAAATAGCATAAGTAACCCTCTGGTATGTGGAGTTTAGAAATGAACTTATTGCATTTCTTACCATTGATATAATTCGTGCATTCTAATTAAAATCCAGCAGAATATGCTGGTTAAATTTTTCGATTTACGATAATTTACAGGGCATACCGTTAACTTAGCCGCATAAAATTCTGTTATGACCAGTCCGAATAGATTACGCATGTTAGATCGCATCGATTTAGCAATTTTAGACGCTCTGCAAAAAAATGGCAGAATATCGAACGTAAACCTCGCAAAACAGGTAAACCTGAGCCCAAGCCCGTGTCTCGATCGCGTAAAACGTTTAGAACAAGAAGGCTATATCGAAGGCTATTACGCAAAGCTTAGCGAAGCAAAACTTAACCAGAGCTTGTTAGCACATGTGCAGGTATCGTTAGTGACTTCGAATACATCGGTATTTAAAGTGTTTCGCGAATATATTTTAAATATTCCTCAAGTTGTTGAATGCGACATGGTGGCTGGTGGCTATGACTACTTATTAAAAGTACGAGTCTCAGATATGGATGAATATCGCCAAGTATTGGGTGATTTAGTGGATATTCCGGGGGTGGGGACGCACCACACCTATATGGTGATCGAAAAAATTAAACAAGATACCGGATTAAGATTCGATATATAGATACAAAAAAAGCACCAACAGGTGCTTTTTTAATGACTATTTAGTGGCTTATGCCCAGCCGTCGTAACGTTTACGACGAGATAACACCACCGTTAAGATAATACCTAACAGTAAGCCGATAAATGCAATTGCACCGCCATAAGTAAGTAGCTGGCGTTTCTCTTTTGCACTTGCTGCTTGCTTAGCGTTACGCTCAGATTCAATGGTATTTTTAAGCGTTTCGATTTGCTCACTCAGGGCTACGTTTTGCTCTGTTAGTGATTTGTTCTGCTCTTGAAGCTGCGGCAGTTCAATTTCAGCCTGACGAAGTTGCTCTTGCATTACCGTCATGTCGTTATTCAATGCCTGAAATTGTTGCTGGATACCGGCGTTTTCAGTGATGAATTTTGATTCAACCCAACCTTCACGATCTTTATCGTCACGAATTTTAAAGTAGCCATTATCTTCACCTGATAACAACACAATTTGAGTACCCGCATCAACTGAACCCAAAATGCGGTAGTTTTTGCTCGGACCTGAATGCATAAAGGTGTACAGGTTATCGACTATGTAGGCGGTGTTTTGGCTGTCGCTGCTTGGCGCTTCTTCTGCGTAGCTAATAAAAGAGGTGGCCGCAAGGAGCAACCCAAAAATACACTGTTTTAACATCAATCTGCCTTGTTAATGTGATCTTGCCTAGAAGTGGCTAAATTTATAATTTCTTTATGTATAGAGATAGTAGGGATTTCAACTATTAATAGCAAGGCTGATATTGTAATCCATGCGTGAGCTTAGTCGCAAAAATCAGGAAAAAATTTGCATTAAGTAGCTGCTTTGTTTATTTTGATCACTTATTTATTTTAAATGTACTCCGCAAAACGAATGGATACTGAGATAGAACTGAAGTTTTTGGTGTCAGATGCCGTTGTTCCACTGATCCCCGCATTAATTACTCAATTTGCAAAAACCGTTACCAACAAACCGTCGCGCAGCTTACAAAATGCTTATTACGATACGCCAAGCCGAGAATTACGTGCTTTAGATATTGGCTTACGTACTCGCTGTTGTGACAACCAGTGTGAGCAAACGATTAAGCTTGCTGGCGAAGTCGTTGGTGGCTTACATCAACGCCCAGAATACAACTTACCACTAACAGGTAACCGCCCAGATTTACTCGCATTTGATGCTGTTATTTGGCCTCATGGTATGCAAGTGGGTGCTATTGCAGAGAATTTATACCCAATTTTTAGCACTAACTTTATTCGCCGCACTTGGTTAATTGAAACTAATAACGGTGCAAAAATTGAAGTGGTGTTAGACAAAGGTGAAGTTGCGGCATCGGGTCAGGTTGAGCCAATTTCTGAACTTGAAATCGAACTAATCGAAGGTAGCCGTAGTGAGTTGTTTGCACTGGCCGATAAATTGGTTAGTGAAAGCCAAGTTCGCTTAGGGCTTTATTCTAAAGCAGCACGGGGCTATCGCCTTGCGGATGACAAGCCATTAAAAGCAAGTAAATCAATTGGTTTTGTGCCGCTAAAAAGCGATGCCACACAAGAGCAAGCGCTGGTAGAGAGTATCAACTACGCGATTCGCTTTGTGCAAAAACATGAAGCGTGTTACTTCATTAAACCTAGTCTAAAAACCCTTAAGCGTGTCACAGATGGTATTCGTTTAATTCGCCATACGTTTTGGCTGTTTGATGACATTGTCAGTAAAGACGACACCGACTCATTGCGCACAGAGTTAAAGTGGTTATTGAGCGAGTTAGCGTGGGTTGAAAACGCAATTCAACTAAAAACCTATACATCAAAGCGTCACGCATACTATAAAAAAATCAACAGTGCGCCTGAGCTCACGCAAGTTATTAATGACTTAAAAGAGTTACAGCCAAGCATTGATGATATCGAAACTCTGTTCCATAGCACCCGATATAACCGCTTACTATTGCAATTAACAACGTGGTTAATTGAAAAGCAATGGCGTAAATCATGGGGGCAAGCTGAATTTCAGGCAGCAGAAAAACCGGTTGCCGATATTGCTAAGCGTTTATTTGCCAAAGATTGGCACGACATGCATGAGCTTATCCCTGAGCAGCAAGTATTTACCGATAAAGACTATTTATCACTGCGCACTCGCTTAGAAAACTCATTACTCAGTGGCAACTGTTTAGGTGCTTTGTTCGATAAAGAAGACAGAAATGAGTTTCGTATGCCTTGGGTCGATATCTCCCACGGTATTTACGAGTTAAGTACGCTTGAGTATCTAAAGCAGTTATGCGCAGGGCAAGACGACTTAGAGCTAGCAAAAATTCAAGCATGGCTCGATCAAAAGTCAGAGTTTTTAGTCAGTGCAATGGAGCAAAGCCGTCACGCTTCATTTAATACTGATCCCTATTGGCTGTAAGTAAATGCGCTTTTGCCTATGGATGGGGTTAGCTTGGTTGAGCATATCAGCCTGGGCTAACCCTATTGAATGGCAAACCTACAAACAGCAAGACGACATCACCGTAAGCTATAAAAAGCATGAAACCGGTATTATTGAAATTAATGCTTCTGTGCTGGTGAAAAATGCCAAAGCCAGTGACTTTATGGCATTGCTCAGTGATACTGACAATGCTGCTAACTGGCTTGAAAATGTCAAAAGCGTAACCTTAATCGAGCGCTTAAGCCCCTCAGAAACCCTTGTTTATACTCATTTTAATTCACCTTGGCCGGTGTCAGACCGTGACTTGGTGAGTTATTCTTGTTATCACGCTTTAGATGAGCACAAAACCGAGTTACAAATCAAAAGTCAGCCTTATGCAAAAGCCGAAGTTGCAGGGCTTGTACGCATCAAAGATCTCACCGCTTATTGGCGCTTAGAACAGCAACAAAGTAACTTGTTAGTAAGCCATCAAGCCTATGCTGATCCAAGCGGTTCGATTCCGCATTGGTTAAGTAACAAAGTGTCGTTAAAAAGTGTTTATAAAACGCTACAAGCACTGAGAGAACAATTAACCAATAATCAGTTTTCTAGAGCGAATACACGCAGCATTCCCGGCACGTGTCAGCCGTTAAATTAGCTTCATCATCGGGTGACATCGCTTAGATTTACACATATCATCGCTGTAATTGCGATTTTGAAGGGTTACCATGAAAGAGCCAAAAATTCCCCTAGTTAATAAGCCAAATGGCATGGGCTTTGGGCGTATTTTAAAAGCAACAAAATGTTCTATTAAAGGTTTTAAAGCGGCATTTAAAGAAGAGTCTGCATTTCGTTCTGAAATTTATCTAGGCGTGTGTTTATTACCCTTATCTGTCGTACTTGCGCAGTCATTAAATCATTGGCTAGTACTGTTTATTCCTTATTTATTATTGTTAATTGTCGAGTTACTTAACTCGTCGATAGAAGCGCTGACTGACCGAGTAGGGATTGAGTACCATGTGCTATCGGGTCGTGCTAAAGATATGGCCTCTGCGGCAGTAACATTGTCACTGCTTATTCTTGCTTTGGTATGGGGTGTGGCTGTTTACGAAAAAATAGTAACCTACCTTTAAATCAGACATAAAAAAAGCGCCGAAAGGCGCTTTTTTCATTTTATCTAACCTATTACAGGCCAGCAGCTGCGCGAAGTGCGTCTGCTTTGTCTGTACGCTCCCAAGGGAACTCATCACGACCGAAGTGACCGTAAGCCGCAGTCGGTTGATAGATAGGACGCTCAAGATCAAGCATTTGGATTAAGCCGTAAGGGCGTAGGTCGAAGTGCTCACGTACTAATTCGATTAGACGTGCTTCTTCTAATTTACCAGTACCAAATGTCTCGATGCTGATAGATGTTGGCTCTGCAACACCGATAGCGTAAGAAACTTGTAGCTCACACTTGTCAGCAAGGCCAGCAGCAACCACGTTTTTAGCAACGTAACGTGCAGCGTATGCAGCTGAGCGGTCAACTTTTGATGGATCTTTACCAGAGAAAGCACCACCACCGTGACGAGCCATACCGCCGTATGTATCAACGATGATTTTACGACCCGTAAGACCACAGTCACCCATAGGACCACCGATTACGAAACGGCCAGTTGGGTTGATGAAGAACTTAGTTGCGCTAGAGATAAGCTCAGCTGGAAGAACTGGCTTAATGATCGTTTCCATTACCGCTTCAACTAAGTCGTTTTGTGAGATTGAATCACAGTGTTGAGTTGAAAGAACAACTGCATCAATACCAACAGGCTTACCGTTTTCGTAAGCAAATGTTACTTGAGATTTAGCATCTGGGCGTAACCAGTTAAGCTCACCGCTCTTACGAACTTCAGCTTGACGCTGAACTAGACGGTGTGAATAAGTGATTGGTGCAGGCATTAAAACATCAGTTTCGTTACATGCATAACCGAACATTAAACCTTGGTCACCAGCGCCTTGGTCTTCTGGACGAGCACGGTCAACACCTTGGTTGATGTCTGGAGATTGTTTACCGATAGTGTTTAGGATTGCACAAGAGTCAGCATCGAAACCCATATCTGAGTGTGTGTAACCGATTTCACGTACTGTTTTACGTGTGATTTCTTCGATATCAACCCAAGCGCTAGTAGTGATTTCACCACCAACCATAACCATACCAGTCTTAACGTAAGTCTCACATGCAACACGGGCATGAGAATCTTGCTCTAAGATAGCATCTAGAACCGCGTCAGAGATTTGGTCCGCGATTTTATCCGGATGACCTTCAGAAACAGATTCAGAAGTAAATAAATGTTTTGCCATTGTATTTCTGCTCACAAATATTGCGCTTCACAAACGTCGGTAATAGCGCTAAAAAATTAAGGGGCGTATTTTATCTAAAACAAATATGTTTGCATAGTAATTTTACGCCTAGACGTCCATTTAAAATTACTAATAACGTATTGTTCTTAATAAACGCCCATAATTGGTGCATTTAATGCGGATTTTTAATTGCACTGTACCCTTACAATAAGTAAGAATGGGGCTTCATAAACAACCAGCGCAAATACATAAAGGTAGGAGAATTCATGCCATCACGCAAAGAACTTGCAAATGCTATTCGCGTCTTATCAATGGACGCAGTACAACAGGCCAAATCTGGTCACCCTGGGGCCCCTATGGGCATGGCAGATATCGCAGAAGTACTATGGCGCGATTATCTAAAGCATAATCCAACAAATCCAGAGTGGGCAGACCGAGATCGATTTATTCTTTCTAACGGCCACGGTTCAATGCTGATCTATTCTCTACTGCACTTAAGTGGCTATGACTTACCACTAGAGGAAATTAAAAACTTCCGTCAAATGCACTCAAAAACACCGGGTCACCCAGAATATGGTTATGCACCGGGTATTGAGACTACTACGGGCCCATTAGGTCAAGGGATCACAAATGCTGTGGGCATGGCAATTGCCGAAAAAGCGCTTGCTGCACAGTTTAACCGTGAAGGTCACGATATTGTTGACCACTTCACGTATGCATTCATGGGCGATGGCTGTTTAATGGAAGGTATTTCACATGAAGCCTGTTCATTAGCGGGTACATTAGGCCTAGGTAAACTAGTTGCGTTTTGGGATGACAACGGCATCTCAATTGATGGTGAAGTAGAAGGTTGGTTCAGCGATGACACGCCAGCGCGCTTTAAAGCATACGGCTGGCACGTAGTAAGCGATGTAGATGGTCATAACCCAGATGCAATTCGCGCCGCTATCGAAGAAGCTCGCAGCATCACCGATAAGCCATCATTAATCTGTTGTAAAACAATCATTGGTTACGGTTCACCTAATAAATCAGGTAGCCATGACTGTCACGGTGCACCACTAGGTGAAGACGAAATCAAAGCATCTCGTGAGTTCCTAGGTTGGACTGGCGAAGCATTTGAAATCCCTGCTGATATCTACAGCGAGTGGGATGGCAAAGAAAAAGGTAAGCAACTAGAAGCTAGCTGGGACGAAAAGTTTGCCGCTTACGCAAGTGCATACCCTGAACTTGCTGCTGAGTTTACTCGCCGTACCAATGGTGAGTTACCAGCTGATTGGGCTGAAAAGTCACAAGCTTACATCGAAGAGCTACAAGCAAACCCAGCAAACCCTGCAACACGTAAAGCATCACAAAATGCATTAAATGCGTTTGGTCCGTTACTACCAGAATTCATGGGTGGCTCTGCTGACCTTGCTGGTTCTAACTTAACGCTTTGGGATGGTTCAAAAGGCTTAGAAGCAAACGACGCAAGCGGCAACTACATTTTCTACGGTGTACGTGAATTTGGTATGTCAGCGATTATGAATGGTATTGCACTACATAAAGGCTTTATTCCTTACGGTGCTACATTCTTAATGTTTATGGAATACGCACGTAACGCAGTACGTATGGCGGCATTAATGAAGCAGCCAAGCATCTTCGTTTACACACACGATTCAATTGGTCTAGGTGAAGATGGTCCAACGCACCAACCAGTAGAGCAAATCGCAAGCATGCGTTTAACGCCTAATCTAGTGAACTGGCGTCCATGTGACCAAGTTGAGTCTGCTATTGCATGGCAACAAGCTATTGAACGTAAAGATGGCCCAACGTCACTGATTTTCACTCGCCAAGGCCTAGAGCAACAAACGCGTACTGCACAGCAGTTAGCTGATGTGAAAAAAGGTGGTTACGTACTTAGCTGTGACGGTGAGCCAGAGCTTATCCTTATTGCAACTGGTTCTGAAGTACAGCTTGCACAAGATGCCGCTGCAGAACTTCGTTCACAAGGTAAAAAAGTACGCGTGGTGTCTATGCCTTCAACTGATTTATTTGATGAGCAAGACGCTGCATATAAAGAAAGCGTATTACCAGCAAGCGTAACGCGCCGCGTAGCAATCGAAGCGGGCATCGCAGACTACTGGTACAAATATGTAGGTTTAAATGGCGCAGTAGTTGGTATGACGACCTTCGGTGAGTCTGCTCCTGCTGATGAGCTATTCAAGCACTTTGGTTTCACTGTTGAAAACATCGTAAACAAAGCAAACGCCTTGTTCTAAGCTTTAGTCGCTAAAATTTAAAAGCCCGCCCTGTATAGCTCAGCGCGGGTTTTTTTATGCCCCGTAGGTTGGATAGAACGGAGTGAAACCCAACACATTCGCAGCTTTCAGCCGTCAGCCATCAGTTTTAAAAAAACCTAACCATAGGCGTGAAATTTATTTCGCGCGAAAATTGTGTCTAGCTATTACCTAATAGCTTTGATATTAATAGGCTATAAAACAAGCAAAAATAGCCGCGATAAAACGCCTATTTGTTTTTTACTTATATTTTCTGCTCAAGGATGGTTATGAAAAGTTATCCAAAAGTGTTGGACCCTAAAAAAGTCGGCGAATATGCTGGTTTGGCAAAATCTGGTGGTGGTTACGTGTGAGATGAGGTACTTGAATATCGAGTTTGGTGCCATCCTCATAACGGTGCTCCTGATTTAAAAGAGGGGAGCGATTATTACTATGCTTTCGACACGTATGAAGAAGCACTGGAATGTAGTAATGACATACCTGGAGCTGAAGAACCACTAGCATTAATTCTCCAGCGTGAATATATAGATGAGCCATCAACAGGCCAGTATAAGCATGTGAAAGAAGAAAGGGTCACTGAATGGCCAGTACAATTTCTTGAACGGCCAAGAAGAACCGAATCGACTATTCCCAATTTTATGTCTGTTGATGCACCAGAAAATAAACTGGATATCATTCGTGGTATTGCTTAATAGCAATGTAAGGAAAGATATTTGCAATAGCTACAAACACTCGCAGGTTTGTCGGGGTTACTTGTCAAACTCTTTTAGGAAAGCATTGTAAAACAGCAGCTACTTTAATGTTTGGTAAAAGTTCTACAATCAGAAAGTATAAATACAAATTAAGACCTGCTTTAGCGAAAAGATACGGTGGCTCTGTAACGTATACAAAGCTCAGGTTGATAAAACAATAGACGTTATGGGCTTTAATAAAAAACACATACATTACGCATATTTTATGTACTGTGATATTGCAACTTATAAAGCTAATCTCCCTGAAGGCGAATCATTAGAGTCTATGAATAATACGATTACCAATATATCGGGTATCGGTGGTTTAGGAGTACTCTTAGGTTCATCAATGTTTAGTGATATAGATAGTGGCTCGGACGGAGGTGGGGATGGTGGCTTCGGCGGTGGAGATGGTGGTGCATTCTAGTTTTTGCAATTTCCAAGCTAGTATAGTCAAGGTATACAAACAACGAATCAAGGTTAACCCTAATAGTTAGGTTGGTGTGTTTCATCATGAAAAAAATCACATAAAAGAATAATCTCTTCAATCTCTTCGCTAATAGGTTTGCTTGTCGGGTTCAAGCTATTGGACTTTCTAAGAAGTGATAGATGCCTAGAGTTAAGTGGCAGCTTAACACATTGGGGGGCGTGTGATTTTGGTAATGCAAGAGCAGAAGCAATACCCCTTGGCCTGCCCTCATTGGCTTTAGTAATTACTGTAAGTATTGTTATCTACTTCGTAGTAAATTATTTTATAAAACAAGTTTTTAAATCTCTTTAGAGATCTCAATGGAAGAACCTACAATCTCAGCAATGATGGAAGCATATTCTTTAGATGCTGTTGATTACGCTAAGTGTCATTTTGATATAACACTAGATTTTACGGAGTCGAGTGTTGAAAAAGTTGAACTCATAGTGTCAAAACTATATGACAGTATACCTAGGAGTTTTTTATCTAAATTGTTCTATGGCAGCCCAAGTGACGATGAAATAGAAACTATCAGTAAGGTGTTAGGTGCTTACATAGGTGAAGTTTTCATCCAAGAGCACGGTGGTGCCTGGGATTATAACGAGCAATTGTTAACGCTAGGAGTTCAAAGTGGTGATAACTGGCTTTTACCATGTACAAAAGTATTTAAACGATTAACAAAGGGTGAAGAAGATAGCCTAATTTGTTTCTATGAAATAGCTAAAAAACAATCTTGGGGATCTTAATTTACTTCATACGAAGATAACAAAATCTATACTTCTTAAAACAATGAGAATTGCAATTTATTACAGCTCAGAATTCATGACTCTGCATAGATACTCTTTCTCGTAGTGTTTAACTTGACGCGCTAAAGCACGACCTACCACAATTGCACGAGCTGCTCAAAACTGACAGCTTACGGCTTTCAGCTAACCCGACTTGATTATTTCTCACTCAGTCCCCCTTGAATGCTAAACCGACAACTGGCAATGTCTGTAGCTTAATAACAAAACAACAGGAGTGAAGATGTCTCAGTTTGATAATGTAAGTGTGCTGAAAAAAGCCAATGTGTATTTTGATGGTAAAGTGTCTAGCCGTACTGTGGTACTTGCTGATGGCAGCACGAAAACGTTAGGCTTTATGCAACCGGGTGAGTTTGAGTTTGCAACAAGCCAAAAAGAGTTGATGGAGCTTAACAGTGGCAGTTGGCAAGTGCTATTACCCAGTGAGAGCGAATGGCAAACGATGCAAGCAGGGGAGTCATTTACAGTTGATGCGAATGTGAGCTTTCAAGTAAAAGTGAGCGAGTTTGCAGATTACTGTTGTTCGTACGGTTAATGAGCAGTTGTTAACCTCTCTGAAAAGCCCGTGTTCTGCGGGCTTTTGCATATTTTATCCGCAACGCATGATCTAAATCATCTATGGTTACAATCAATTACTAAATATCTGCAATTTTTGCTTGTGTTAATTCAATTCGCCCCCAATACTGATTATGAGGTAACAAGAAAAAAGGATACCCTATGAAGATTAATATTTCTGGTCATCATGTTGACGTTACTGAGGCTGTTAGAGCTCATATCAACGAGAAATTCTCGAAAATTGCTAGCCATTTTCCATCATTAATATCACTTGATATTATTCTTTCAAAAGAACATCACAAACACCAAGCTGAGATCAGCACAACCTATGAAGGCGCGCGTTTATCAGTAAAAGGTGAAGACGAGGTGATGTACCCAGCAATTGCAAATGCTGCAAAAAAACTTGATGCATCACTGAAACATCGTAAAGGGCAAATGAAAGCCAGACTACACGAAAAGCCGGTCAGTACTACACCGGAAATTGCCCACGAAATCATTCAGGAAATGAACCTGACCTAATTACAGCACGCTAGCCTAATTGGCTAGCCTTAAACTAAATCTGAAAAAGCCAACCGTTGCGAAACGCTTGGCTTTTTTGGTTTTAATATTCAGCTGTCAGATTGAAGTTCCAAAAGTTAGCGAGTTGCTAGGGGAAAGAGTAAAGTTAGCTAGTTAGTAAGAGTAAAGGGGAAAGTTTGCGAGATACAAGACGTAGGAGGCGTTTTAACGCCGAACAAACATGGAGATATCAGATATCAGTCGTTAGAAGTCAGATTTAAAAAACAACGGCTTGACACAAGTGGTAGGCAGTCTAGTGTTGCTAACTTGCTAACTTGCTAACTTGCTAACTTGCTAACTTGCTAACTTGCTAACTTGCTAACTTGCTAACTTGCTAACTTGATCAGCTTCCAATCTCACACAAAACGCTGTAAGTTGCTTGTTACTAAGAATAAAACACACAAAACATATGCAAGCAGCAGTATCAAATTGGCAATCTAAATTAAATGCTTTAGGGCCGGGTATTTTAATGGCCACAGCCGCCATTGGTGGCTCACATTTAGTGGCGTCAACACAAGCCGGGTCGTTATTCGGCTGGCAGCTATTTTGGCTAATCATTGTAGTAAACGTATTGAAGTATCCATTCTTTCGATTCGGTATGGAGTACACCCTTGCGACCAAACAAAGTTTAGTTGAGGGCTACAAGCAAAAAGGGCCGGGGTATTTCTATAGTTTTATTGCGCTCAATATTGTCGCCGCGGTAGTAAATACTGCGGGGGTTTTATTATTAACGGCCAGCCTGCTGCACTACGCATTGCCTATCACAATTTCTGTAACCTTATTATGTTGGCTGATTTTGGCTGTGTGTTTGCTCATTTTATTATTAGGGCACTTTAAGGCGCTCGATAATGTTTCAAAGCTCATTATGGGGCTGCTAACAGTTACCACTTTAGCTGCGCTTGTTGTTGCTATGAATAATGGAACAGCGGCGCCTGTTGACTATGTGGGCCCGTCGCCGTATGAACTTGCTATGCTTGGCTTTATGGTCGCACTCATGGGCTGGATGCCTGCTCCTATCGAAATATCAGCAATTAGCTCACTGTGGCTAAAAGAAAAGCAGCACCAACAAGCGGTGACAAAACAACAAGGTTTGTTTGATTTTAATTTAGGCTACTGGCTTACCGCAGCACTTGCCTTAGTATTTTTCTCACTAGGTGTATTAGTGCAATATGGCCAAGCACAAGCTGTGCAATTAGGTGGAGTCGCCTTTGCCAAGCAGCTAATTGATATGTATGCCCTTACGATGGGCGAGTGGGCAAGGCCGCTGGTTTCGGGTATCGCTTTTTTATGTATGTTTGGCACCACGCTAACAGTGCTTGATGGCTACGCCAGAACATTAAATGAGTCGCATAAACTGCTACCGATTAAACAATCTAAACACAGTTTAAATATGTGGTTATTACTGCAAGCATTTGCAGGTATGGCTGTGATTCTATTCTTTAAATCAGCCCTTGGCCCAATGCTCACTTTTGCCATGACCCTCGCTTTTGTTACCACTCCCGTATTTGCATGGCTGAACTTTAGTTTAGTGCGCTCAGAACCCAGTATTCATCACTCACCTTTATTACGCACTCTAAGCTGGCTAGGTCTGCTTTATTTAGTGGGTTTTGCGCTAGTGTTTTTGGTTTGGAAACTCGCTTAATGAGCTTAGTTAGCGAGTTACAAGGGGAAAGAGTAAAGTTAGAGCTGTCAGATTGACAGTTAGCGAGTTACTAGGGGAAAGAGTAAAGTTGTCGAGCTGCTTGATTTAGATACTAGGTATTTTAGAGTTTCTAACTTTCTAACTTTCTAACTTTCTAACTTTCTAACTTTCTAACTTTCTAACTTTCTAACTTTAACTCAACTCCCTAATTGCATTACTAATCCCATCTAGCGTGAGTGGGTACATGCGGTTGTCCATTAACTGCTTTATAAAATCAATTGATTGATAATAGCGCCAGTGTTCAACGGGTTGTGGGTTGAGCCAAGCGACTTTATCAAAGTGACTGGTTATGCGGTTTAGCCAAGCGCTGCCGGGTTCTTCATTCCAATGCTCAACGCTGCCACCGGGGTAGGCGATTTCGTAAGGGCCCATGGTGGCATCGCCAACAAAGATCACCTTGTAGTCGCTGGTGAACTTGTTAATCAAGGTCATAGTATCAATGACGTTAGAGTGACGACGTTCGTTGTCTTGCCAAACATGCTCATACAAACAGTTATGAAAATAGTAAAACTCAAGGTGTTTGAACTCGCTGTGGGCGGCGCTAAATAACTCTTCGCAGGTATGAATGTAATCATCCATTGAACCGCCGATATCAAACAGCATCAATACTTTTACCGCATTATGGCGCTCTGGTGCCATTTTCACATCCAACATACCGCCTTGCTTTGCAGTTGCGCGGATGGTTTCGGTTAAATCGAGAGTGTCGCTGGCACCAGTACGGGCAAATTTACGCAGTTTTTTTAGAGCGAGTTTAATGGTGCGCGAGCCGATTTCACGGTCACTATCAAGGTTTCGGTAGCTGCGTTTATCCCATACTTTTACCGCACGGCGATGTCGGTTACCATCTTGGCCTATCCGCACACCTTCAGGGTTATAACCATAGGCGCCAAATGGCGAAGTGCCACCGGTACCGACCCACTTATTACCTCCAGCATGGCGCTTTTGTTGCTCTTCAAGGCGTTGCTTGAGGGTTTCCATGAGTTTATCAAGGCCGCCCATGGCTTGTAATTGTGCTTTTTCTTCGTCACTTAAATGCTTTTCAAACTCTTTGCGTAGCCAATCATCAGGCAAGTCGTGTTGCTGTTTTAAGCTTTCGAGCAGATCAAGGTCGGCGACTCCACTAAAGTAATCAGCAAAGGCTTTATCAAAACGATCAAAGTGGGTTTCATCCTTAACCATGATGGTACGCGCTAAGTAATAAAACGCGTCAACGTCTGCAAAAATAACCCCTTGCTTGAGCGCATTGATCAAATCAAGTAGCTCTCGCAAACTAACAGGTAAGCGGTATTCGCGAAGCTTAAAGAAAAACGCAATTAACATCTTAACGGCGGCTCATAAACGCAAGTTTTTCGATTAAGCTAATGTCTTGCTCATTCTTTAATAGTGCCCCAAACATGGGCATTAAGCCGCCTTTTTGGCTTTTATCATGCAGTGTTTTAGCGTCTATATCTTCGGCCATCAGTAGCTTTAACCAATCGAGTAATTCGCTGGTTGATGGTTTTTTCTTAATGCCGTTTACTTCACGTAGATTAAAGAACACCTCAAGTGCTTGGCGAACTAGGTCTTGTTTAACGTGAGGGTGATGCACATCGATAATTTGTGCCATTTCTTCACTACTTGGAAAATCAATGTAATGGAAAAAGCAACGACGTAAAAAGGCATCTGGCAGCTCTTTTTCGTTATTTGACGTGATGATCACAATCGGACGTTGCTTTGCAATAACTCGCTCGCCGGTTTCATAAACGTGAAACTCCATTTTGTCGAGTTCTAATAGTAAGTCGTTGGGAAATTCAATATCGGCTTTGTCTATTTCATCAATCAATAATACAGGGCGTTTGTTATGTTGCTCACCATAAGTAAAGGCTTGCCATAATTTCCCTTTTACAATGTAGTTGCTGATATCGTGCACACGCTCATCACCTAACTGGCTGTCGCGAAGGCGTGATACCGCATCATATTCATACAGACCTTGCTGCGCCTTAGTGGTTGATTTGATGTGCCATTGAATTAGCGTGGTGTCTAAGCTTTTCGCAAGCTCTTCGGCCAGCATGGTTTTACCTGTGCCGGGTTCACCTTTTATAAGCAGCGGCTTTTCGAGCAAGATCGCCGCGTTAACCGCTTGTTTTAATGAGTTACTGGCAATGTAGTTATCGGTTGAATTAAAAAGCACGATGTCACCTTATCTGGTCTGAGCAGTGATTAATAACGTCATGATGCCACAGTTAGTCGGCGTCTGAAAGGTATGCAAAACGTGGTACTGTTTTGCCCTCTACAGTGACGGTTTCTGTAAACATACTAAGTGGGCGAGCCCACATGCCAAATTCGCCGTATAGGGCTTGATAAATTACCAGTGGCTCATTCGTTTCGCTATGAGTGGCAACATATTCAACTTTGTATTTTGGACCTTTGTAATGTTGGTAAATACCGGGTTTGATTGTCATGTGTTTATCTCGCATCTTGGAGTCATTTGGGTATAATTGCAGTTTGCACATTTTACGCTGAAACAAACTGCCTAAACTATGAATTATATTTCGTTAGATGAATACAAAAAAGCCTGGGTTTTTCGTCATAAAGATATGCCGATAAGCAGCGAAGACGGCGCGCAAATAAAACCAATGAGTGCTGAACGCGCTGCTGTTTTATGGACTACCATGGTGAGCCGAGAGCATGATCACCCTGACTTTTTTGATAAAACAGATTGGTGCGGCAAAGACGACAGCTTTTCAGAGACCATTAACTGGGAAAAAGCATGGGAAGCGGGCGACGAGCAGTTACCAGAAGAAATCCTAAACCACTTAGCGTGGGAAGCAAATACGACGGTCTATTTTTGTATGGCGCGCGACAATATCATTGAAACCAGCTTTGCCGTTTTTAAGCGTTGTTGGCAAAACTTTATGTTTTTAGCTGATGGTAGTTTGTTACTAGGTAAAAAGCGTGATGCGGTGGTGCAGTTTTTAGAATCTGGCAATGCAAAATTGGGTAAAAAAGGCGCAGTAAAGTAGCGCTCAATAAACGCTCTATGCTATAAAACAGTCAAGCAATTGTTTTATAAGAGCGCGCATTGTCTAAACCAACTTCACAGAGCGAACACTCGCAACAAGCCGAAATTTGGCAAACTGATGCCGATCGTGCTTTGTATGCGCAGTTATGCAATGCATTTTATGCTCGTGAGATCCCGCGTTTGGTAAATGAACCTGATGCTGCAAGGCTAAAGCGCTTATTAGCCAGTTTGCCTTACTATATAGAGCGTTTAGCCATGCGTATAGTTAATGGCGATGCGCCATTGCAGCTAGATTCACAAAATGGCAGTTGGCTTGAAAAACAAAAATCAACGCCACCTGTTTATAATAAAAACGACTCAAAAGACTTTTATAGTCAATATGCTAAGCGCGGGTTAATTGTTCCCGTGTTAATTAATGACGAGCAATGTACAACCGTGCGCATAGACAGCTTAGATCAAGTAAGCGACAATAAGGTACATTGCAACGAGCTTGGTTGGTTTGATACTTCCGGTGAATCGCTAGAAAACACGCATATTCAATTGCTTAAGCCCGCAAAAGCGGTGATGGCAGCAGCGTGCTGTGGTCATCAATGGCAATTTAATAAACGCATCACACCTAAGCGTTTGTCATTAAGAGAAATGCTACTAGCAAGCAATATAAATTGGCGTAATTTAAAACGCCCTTTGACTTAATTTAACCGCGAAGGAGTGTTCAATGCGGGTTTTTCAATTCGCCTTGTTATGTTTGGCTTTATTTCTGCAATATCGTTTATGGTTTGGCCATAATGGTGTGCAAGATTACACTCGTTTGAAACAAGCGGTTACCTCTCATCAAGACACCAATGCTAAATTGTTAAAGCGCAATAAAGTGCTCAAAGCCGATATTGAAGACTTAAAACTCGGTCAAGAGGGCATCGAAGAGCGGGCGCGCAATGAATTAGGAATGATTAAACCTGGCGAAACCTTTATTCGCGTATTACCAGGTCAACAGCAAAATGAACACTAAGCAAACTATCACCGCCATTGTTCCCGTCGCGGGAGTTGGGAGTCGAATGCAGCATTCGGCGCCAAAGCAGTATATTGAACTTGCGGGTAAAACTATTTTAGAACATACCCTGAGTAAACTTGCAGAACTTAACGAATTAAATACCATCAAAGTAGCAGTTAGCGATGATGACGGCTACTTTGCTGATTTACCTCATATTGATAAGCGTATTGAGCGCGTATCTGGTGGTAAAGAGCGCGCTGATTCAGTGCTCAATGCATTGTTATCACTTGCGGATAACCCGCCTGATTGGGTGCTTGTTCACGATGCGGCAAGGCCGTTAGTATGCTTGGCAGATATTCAGCGTTTAATGACTGAATGTATCGCTGCCAATGAAGGCGGTATCTTAGCATCAAAAGTAAAAGACACCATTAAACGCGGTCATACGCACAGTGAGCAAACAGTGCCTCGTGATGATTTATGGCAGGCACTCACTCCTCAGTTTTTCCCCTATCAGGCGCTCACAGATGCGCTATCAAGTGCCCTTAAAAATGGTGTGACTATCACGGATGAAGCATCGGCAATTGAATGGGCTAAGCAGCCTGTTAAGCTGGTTGCTGGTCGTAGTGACAACATTAAAATCACCACCCCAGAAGATTTAGATTTAGCAGCATTTTTACTGCAAAAACAACAAAACGAGAGTACCTCATGATTCGAATTGGCCATGGCTTTGATGTACACAAATTTGGCGGCGAAGGCCCGTTGGTGATTTGTGGTGAAAAAATTGATTACCCACAAGGCTTTTTAGCACATTCAGATGGTGATGTTGCTATTCACGCATTGTGTGATGCTATTTTAGGTGCATTAGCAATGGGTGATATTGGCAAGCATTTTCCAGATACTGCGAGCGAATACGAAAATATTGATAGCCGAATTTTACTACGCCACGTGGTTGGGCTTGCTAAAGAGCAAGGTTATGTACTTGGTAATGCCGATGTGACGATTGTTGCGCAAGCACCAAAAATGTTGCCGCACATTCAAGCAATGCGTGAAAACTTATGCCAAGACCTTGCAGCTGATATTTCACAAGTGAATGTGAAAGCAACAACGACTGAGAAGCTTGGGTTTGAAGGTCGTAAAGAAGGTATTTCAAGCCACGCAGTGGTGATTATGAGCAAACAAAGCGCATGAGTGAGTTAAACTACCTTTACGGTAAACCCCTTTCTAAGGCTGACTTTAAAACTCACGCCGAAGACTTCATGGTTGATGAAGACTTGGGTATTGAGTTTACCGGTTCAGGTGAGCATGTTTGCTTACAGGTCGTAAAAAAAGGCGAAAATACTCAGTTTATTGCTAAACGCATTGCCGAAAAAGCGGGGGTATCACCTCGTGACGTAAGTTATGCGGGCTTAAAAGACCGTCATGGCGTGTGTACACAATGGTTTAGTGTTCCCGTGCCAATTAAAAAACACATAGAATTTAGTGAGTTGAATAACGAGCAATTTTTTGTGGTATCGCAACAGCGTCATAATCGTAAGCTCAGAACTGGCTGCCATAGAGGCAATCGCTTTACCATTACGTTACGCAACGTGACTGAGCCGCTGGATATTTTGTGCCGTATTAACGCGGTGCGCGCAGGGGTGCCTAATTACTTTGGTGAGCAGCGCTTTGGGCATGGTGGCCACAATCTTGAAATGGCAAAGCGCATGTTTTCCGGAGAGCGTATCCGCGATAAAAAATTGCGTGGCTTAGTTATTTCTGCTGCACGCTCTTATGTATTTAATGAAATCGTGAGTATGCGGGTTGCCGAGCACGGCCTTGCGAAAACAATGCACCGCGAAGTGTTTATGCTTAGTGGCAGCAATGCTTTTTTTGAAGACAACATTAGTGATGACAATATTGCTCGGTTAGCGTCTGGCGATATTGTGATGTCGGCCCCTATGGTTGGTAAAGGCGAAAAAGGCTTAACCGAGACCGAAAAAGAGTGGCTCGAGCCTTATCAGTCTTGGATTGATGGCCTTAGCGAACTTGGCCTTAAGAATGAGCGCAGGATGTTACGTCTTATTCCTGATTCATTAGCTGTTGAAACGATTGACGAAACTACTTTAAAGTTAAGCTTTGGTTTACCAAAAGGGTGTTTTGCTACCGCCTTGCTGCGTGAGCTGGTGGACTATCAAGATGCAAGCCCTAGAGAACAAAAACAAAAGGATGCGTAAATGAAAATCTTACTAAGCAATGATGATGGTGTGCATGCTAAAGGGATTGCGGTTTTGTATCATGCATTGACGCAAATAGCAGATGTGACCTTAGTAGCGCCAGATCGTAATTGCAGTGGCGCAAGTAATTCATTAACGTTAATGAATCCACTGCGGGCAACCACCCTTGATAATGGCTTTATTTCAATTAATGGCACGCCAACCGACTGTGTGCATTTAGGGGTTAATGAGTTAACCGAGCTGCAGCCCGATTTAGTGGTTGCAGGGATAAACCACGGTGCCAATTTAGGTGATGATACCTTGTATTCAGGTACCGTTGCAGCCGCCACTGAAGGCCGCCACTTAGGGCTACCTGCCATTGCTGTATCATTATGTTCTAAAGAAGGAAATCACTTTGAAACTGCTGCTGCTGTTGCGGTGAGTATTATCAAAGAGTTGGCATCGCACCCATTACCGAAAGATCAAATCATCAACTTAAACGTGCCTGATATTCCGCTTACAGAGCTAAAAGGGGTCAAGGTTACCCGTTTAGGTTCGCGCCATAAAGCTGAAACCATGACTAAACAACAAGACCCATGGGGCCGCGATATTTATTGGTATGGTACCCTTGGCGCTGAAAGTGATGCAGGGGAAGGCACTGATTTTTATGCCATCAATAATGGATATGCATCAGTCACACCACTCAGTGTTGATATGACGGCGAAAGAAAGCTTACAAGCCGTTGATAGCTGGTTAGCAAATATGGAGATTAATAGTGCTGACTAATTATAATCGCAGTGCACTAGCATTAGCTGAATTATTAAAACGCGAGGGCGTAGAAGACAGTACGGTGCTTGAAGCGATTGCTTCTACACCTAGGCACATCTTTGTTGATGATGTTTTACAGCACAAAGCCTATCAAAATACCGCACTGCCAATCGGGCAAGGGCAAACGATTTCACAACCATACATAGTCGCACGCATGACAGAGCTGCTCCGCTTAGCTGGGGTGCGTGATAAAGTGCTTGAGATAGGCACAGGGTCTGGCTACCAAACGGCGATACTGGCAAAAACCTTTTCTAAAGTGTGCTCGGTGGAGCGTATCAAAGCATTGCAATGGCAAGCAAAGCGGCGTTTGCACAAACTTGATTTATACAATGTCACCATGAAACATGGTGATGGGTGGCAAGGCTGGCAGTCACAAGCTCCATTTGAGGGAATTATTGTCACAGCAGCAGCTGCTACTATGCCACAAGGGCTTCTTGCACAACTTGCTGATGGGGGCGTTATGATTGCACCTATTGGTGAACAAGATCAGCAATTAATGATGGTCGTTAGAAATGGCGATACATTTACAGAACATAAAGTTGCACCAGTAAGATTTGTACCTTTGGTACCTGGTGATATTGAATAGGACGTTATACTTTGAAGTTGTTTACTAAGTTATATGATATGGCGCTGGTATGGGCTAAACACCGTCATGCGGAGCGTTATTTAGCAGGGATGAGTTTTGCTGAATCAGTTTTTTTCCGGTACCACCGGATGTTATGCTAGCCCCTATGTCGCTAGCTCAACCAGATAAAGCATGGCGTTTTGCCAGCTTTACTACTATAGCCTCTGTGATTGGTGGTATTTTAGGTTACTTACTTGGCTTTTGGTTATTCGAACCTGTGGTCGAGCCTCTTATTGCCCAAATGGGTTGGCAAGCCAAATTTGACACAGCACTAGGTTGGTTTGAAAACTACGGTGTTTGGGTAGTCTTCTTAGCGGGCTTCTCTCCTATACCTTATAAGGTTTTTACAATCGGCGCTGGTTTGATGCAAATGGCATTCTTGCCGTTTTTAATTGCCTCGGCTGTCGGCCGTGGCGCGCGTTTCTTTTTAGTGTCGGCCTTGATGAAGTGGGGTGGCGTTAAAATGGAGCAAAAATTACGTCAATATGTTGAAGCGCTTGGCTGGGGATTAGTTGTTTTAGTTGTGGTTGCGTACTTTTTGCTACGATAACCCGCAAAACCATTAAATTAGTACGATAAGGAGCATTTTACGATGAGCAGGCAGTTAACAGTCTATGTTACTTTGTTTCTTAGTATTTTGCTCTTTGGCTGTACTTCTCGCGAAGCACCGGCGCCGGTCAGTAGTTTAGATAATCAAGTTAAACCCGCCACACGCAAAGTAAATATCTCAGGCTCAAAATATGTAGTCAAAAAGGGTGATACTTTGTACTCAATTGCTTTTAGCGCTCAACAAGATTTTCGTACCCTTGCGAAAATAAACGATATTCCAGCACCTTACACAATCTTCCCCGGACAGAGTGTTTTGCTCACAAAATCGGCACAAAAACAAAAAAAGACGAAAAAATATACGAATTCGAGTAAAAAGTCTACTGTTTCTATACAAAAAAATAACAAAAAATTAAAAAAAGAGCTTGATCAGCCAAAACAACGAGAGTATGTTCAGAAACAAGCCAACAAAATAATTAGTGAAAAAAACAGTAATTCTAATGCAAAAGTTGTATGGAGCTGGCCGGCAAAAGGCAAGGTTACGCAACGCTTCTCTAATAAAGAGAATGGCTTTAAAGGATTACAGATTACTAATAAACAAGGGGCTTCTGTTTTAGCTGCTGCACATGGAACTGTGGTATACGCGGGCAACGCATTGAGGGGTTACGGTAATTTAATTATTTTGAAACATAATGATGATTACCTAAGTGCTTACGCGCACAATTCAAAGTTGCTTGTAAAGGAAAAACAGGAAGTAAAGGCGGGGCAGAAAATAGCAGAAATGGGCAGTTCAGACTCTTCGGTTACGGCTTTGAGATTTGAAATTCGTTATCGGGGTCAAGCAGTCAATCCTGCTAAGTATCTACCTTAGCCATTAGGGTATTGATAAAGTGATTTAGCTCAATCACATATTTGCTCGGGAGGACGCTTATGGGTCACACAGCAAAACTTGAGAAAACAACTGACGCGATTGACGATAAATTTGATGACACGGTAGTTGAAGATGATTCACCTGAGTTACTAGAAGAAGTCGACAACGATGATGAAATTTTTGCAAAGGATGAAGTTGCCAAGAATCTAGATGCTACTCAGCTATACCTTGGCGAAATTGGCTTTTCTCCGCTGTTAAGCGCAGAAGAAGAAGTCTATTTTGCTAGAAAAGCATTGAAAGGCTGTGAAGCCTCTCGCAAGCGAATGATTGAAAGTAATTTACGTTTAGTGGTGAAAATTGCCCGCCGCTATAACAACCGAGGTCTTGCGCTGCTTGACCTTATTGAAGAAGGTAATTTAGGCCTTATCAGAGCCGTTGAAAAATTTGACCCAGAACGAGGTTTCCGTTTTTCAACTTATGCAACGTGGTGGATACGTCAAACCATTGAACGCGCCATCATGAACCAAACACGTACTATTCGTTTACCTATTCATGTGGTTAAAGAGCTAAATGTTTATTTAAGAACAGCCCGTGAATTAACACAGAAACTTGACCATGAACCAACCGCAGAAGAAATTGCAGAGTGCTTAGATAAGCCGGTTGAAGATGTTACTAAGATGCTGCGTTTAAACGAAAAAATCACCTCGGTGGATACACCAATTGGTGGTGAAAATGACAAAGCATTATTAGATATCATCGCCGATGAAAAAGACTATGGTCCTGAAGGCGAAGTACAAAACAATGACATCAACAAGCACATTGTTGATTGGCTAGGAGAGTTAAACCCGAAACAGCGTGAAGTACTTGCTCGTCGTTTTGGTTTACTAGGCTATGAGCCATCAACCCTTGAAGATGTTGGTCGTGAAATTGGCTTAACACGCGAACGTGTAAGACAAATTCAAGTGGAAGCATTACGTCGCTTAAAAGACATTTTGCAACACGAAGGTTTAAGTACAGATAGCCTATTCGACCAATTCACCTGATTTGACAACAATACATAGGCCTTCGGGTCTAGAACACACAAAAAAGCTGACGTTACGTCAGCTTTTTTTATATCTATTCTAAATTTAAAGTAAATCTTTTAATTGATACAGTAGTTGGTGTGCTTGTCTTGGCGTTAGGCTATCTGGATCAAGCTGTTTTAAGGTTAATTCAAGCTCTGAAGGTTCATCATCAAAACTTAATGTTTGCTGTTGCTGCTCAATAGGGGCAGTGACAGGTTGATGATTTTCAAGCATTTTAAGCTTTTGTTTTGCTTGTTGGATCACTGCCTTTGGTACACCTGCCAAGGCGGCAACTTGAAGGCCAAAGCTCTTGCTTGCCGCACCTTCAAGCACGGTATGCATAAAGGCAATGGTGTCGTTATGCTCAATGGCATCAAGGTGCACATTAACCAGCCCCGGCTTTTGTTCTGCAAGCTCTGTTAGCTCAAAATAGTGGGTGGCGAATAAAGTTTTTGCGGCAATTTTTGATGCTAAATAATCAGCTGTTGCATAGGCAAGTGATAAACCATCATAGGTTGAGGTACCGCGACCAATTTCATCCATAAGCACCAGTGATTGTGCTGTGGCGTTATTTAAAATTGTTGCCGTTTCTGTCATTTCAACCATGAAAGTTGAACGCCCTGATGCTAAATCATCACTTGCGCCGATACGCGTAAAAATACGATCAATATTACCAATTTCTGCGCTATCTGCAGGTACGTAAGAGCCAATATGGGCCATCAAAACGATAAGCGCGGTTTGGCGCATATAGGTTGATTTACCACCCATATTTGGACCTGTGATAATCAACATTTTTCGGTCGTTATTAAGCTCTACTGGGTTGGCAATAAACGGGTCTTTCATTACCTGTTCTACCACCGGATGGCGACCTTGTTTAATGCTGATATTATCGTTATCGCATAATGTTGGTTTAGCGTAATTAAGCGCTTGTGCACGTTCAGCTAAGTTGTTCAATACATCTAAATCAGCCAGTACGGCTGCCATTGTTTGCAGCTGCGCAATGTGCGGAGCTATAAACTCAAAGAGTTGCTCATAAAGCTGTTTTTCAAGCGCCAGCGCTTTTGATTGGCTACCAAGTACTTTATCTTCGTGCTCTTTAAGCTCAGGGATAATATAGCGCTCATTATTTTTTAGCGTTTGACGGCGAATATAATCTGCAGGAACTAAATGTGAGTTAGCGCGACTTACCTCAATAAAAAAGCCATGCACCTTGTTATAGCCAATTTTTAAGGTGCTAATGCCAGTGCGCTCACGCTCACGCTCTTCAAGCTTTTCGAGAATATCAGTTGCACCTTGGCTTAACGCACGCCATTCATCGAGCTCACTGTTATAGCCCGGGGCAATAACACCCCCATCGCGAATTAGCACCGGTGGGGTTTCGATGACAGCACGTTCTAGTAAATCTTGTAGCTCAGGTAATTGCTGTGATTGCGCTATTATTTGACTAATACGCGGATCGTTAGCATCCAGTAATAGTTCGTGAAGTGGCGCGAGAGCTTGCAGTGCGCTACGCAGGCGTGTTAAATCACGCGGGCGTGCTGTGCAAAGCGCTAAACGGGCGATAACACGCTCAATGTCGCCAATTTGCTTTAATGACTCTTGTAGCTCACCACATAATTGCGCATCGATAATTGCGCTAATTGCATTTAGTCGAGAGTTGAGCTCTGTTTTGCTGCGCAGAGGGGTATGAATACGACGCTTTAATAAGCGTGAACCCATAGCTGTGGCTGTTTTATCAAGTACTTGTGCAAGCGTGTTTTCGTAGCCGCCCGATAAATTTACCGTTAGTTCAAGATTTTTACGGGTTGCAGCATCTAAAATCACCGCGTGTTCGTTTTGTTCAAGGGTAATCGCACGAATATGCGGCAGGGCAATACGTTGAGTGTCTTTTACATATTGCATTAAGCAGCCCGCAGCCACCAAAGCAGCGTGTGCTTTGTCTACACCAAAACCAACCAGATCTTTGGTGCCAAATTGGTCGCACAGTAAGTGCTGGGCTGTATCTAAATCAAACTCCCATTCTGGGCGACGACGTGCGCCTTTGATATGCTCAATTAGGTGCACATTTGTAAATGTTTCACTATAGAGCAGCTCAGCAGGGGCTAAACGCTGTAATGTTGAGCTAAATGCTTCATCAGTATTTACTTCTAACACATTGAATCTGCCAGAGTTAATATCTAAATAAGCAATACCATATAAGCCTTGTTTACTTTGCCAAACGCTGGTTAGCAAGTTGTCTTGGCGTTCTTGTAACAGCGCTTCGTCAGAAATAGTGCCCGGTGTAACAATGCGCACAACTTTACGCTCAACAGGGCCTTTGCTGGTGGCAGGATCGCCAACTTGCTCACAAATAGCCACCGACTCACCCATTTGTACAAGGCGAGCTAAGTAGTTCTCTACGGCGTGATAAGGCACACCTGCCATTGGAATGGGATCGCCACCGGCTTTACCACGATGAGTCTGAGAAATATCAAGAAGTTGCGCTGCACGCTTGGCATCATCGAAGAAAAGTTCATAAAAGTCGCCCATACGATAAAACAGTAAAATATCCCGATGCTCGGCTTTTATTTTTAGATACTGCTGCATCATAGGGGTTTGTTGATTTATAGTGTGCGGTGCATAAAGATCAAACGACATGTATTTACCCAAAGGCTGAATATGGAATTACATCAAGAGATTAAAACACTTGCTGCGAAATTAGGAGCTATTTTAACGGATAAACGCTTATGGATCACTACCGCAGAATCATGCACCGGTGGTGGAGTAAGCTACGCCTTAACCGATACTCCTGGTAGCTCTAATTATATTGACCGCGCATTTGTCACTTATAGCAACCAAGCAAAACATGAACTCATTGGCGTAACAGAACAAACCTTAAATAGCTTTGGTGCAGTAAGTGAGCAAACAGTTGTTGAAATGGCATCGGGTGCAGCAAAAGCTGCAAACGCCGATATCGCAATTGCAATTTCGGGAGTCGCAGGACCCGGTGGCGGAACACTGGATAAACCTGTGGGATTAGTTTGGTTTTGTATTCATTTTGCTGGTCAAAACTACCCAAGCAAACAGGTTTTCGCTGGTGATAGAGCTGAAGTTAGACTGCAAGCTATTGTTTATTCATTAAAAAGTGTAATTGAATTGATAAAATCTGAAAATTAGCTTGATACTGTGATTTCATACAGTATACTGTCTGCATTAGCCGGATTTGGAGAACAGAATGAACGATAACAAACAAAAAGCCTTGGACGCTGCTTTATCACAAATTGAGCGTCAATTTGGTAAAGGCTCAATTATGAAACTGGGCGATAACAAAGCCCTAGACATTGAAGCAATCTCAACAGGTTCACTTGGTATTGATATCGCATTAGGTATTGGTGGTTTACCTACAGGCCGTATTGTTGAAGTGTATGGTCCTGAATCATCAGGTAAAACAACACTTACTTTACAAGTTATCGCTGAAGCTCAAAAGCAAGGTAAAACGTGTGCATTCGTAGATGCTGAGCACGCTCTAGATCCTGTATACGCGCAAAAACTGGGTGTAAACATTGATGAATTACTCGTTTCTCAACCAGATACTGGTGAGCAAGCATTAGAAATCTGTGACATGTTAGTTCGTTCAAGCGCTGTTGATGTAGTTATCGTTGACTCGGTAGCAGCTTTAACACCAAAAGCTGAAATCGAAGGCGACATGGGTGACTCACATATGGGTCTACAAGCTCGCTTAATGTCACAGGCATTGCGTAAGCTTACAGGTAACATCAAGCGTTCAAACACGCTATGTATTTTCATCAACCAAATCCGTATGAAAATTGGTGTTATGTTTGGTAACCCTGAAACAACAACGGGTGGTAATGCACTTAAATTCTACGCTTCAGTACGTATTGATATTCGTCGTATTGGTTCTGTGAAAGAAGGCGATGAGGTTGTAGGTAACGAAACTCGCGTTAAAGTTGTTAAGAACAAGGTTGCTCCACCGTTTAAACAAGCTGAATTCATCATCATGTATGGTGAAGGTATTTCTAAACAAGGCGAGTTAATTGATTTAGGTGTTAAGCATAAACTGGTTGAAAAATCAGGTGCTTGGTACAGCTACAATGGCAACAAAGTTGGCCAAGGTAAAGCAAACTCAATTAAGTTCTTAAAAGACAACCCAGAGATCGCAGATGAGATCGAAGGTAAGTTACGTGAGATGCTATTACTTCAGGCAACTGTTCAACCAGAAGATGGTGAAGATGCAGGCCTATTAGCAGAAGATGAGCTATAAACACCGCAAAAGAGTACAGTTAAGCGTGATTTGACCCGCACTTAACACAAAAAAGACCGCTACACAGTTAGCGGTTTTTTTATGGATGAAAGTTAGCGAGGGTAAAGTTAGCAAGGGTAAACTTTACTCTTGCAACTATTACATGAAAAAGCCGCATATAATGCGGCTTTTTAAGTACTTAAAGCTTAAAACTTACAGCTTCTAGCTCAAGCTTACAGCTGCCAGTTGAAAGACACTGAGTAGTTACGCGGTGCGCCGTAATAACCTTGAGCCCAGAAAAGACTTTGGATGTACTTTTCGTTGGTCACGTTATTAACGTTCAAGTTAACGCTCATATTGTCATTAATATCGTAGGTTGCCATTAGGTTTAATAGGCCGTAAGCATCTTGCGTT
The DNA here is from genome assembly GCF_037162425.1 of Pseudoalteromonas sp. Hal040. Lineage (NCBI taxonomy): Bacteria > Pseudomonadati > Pseudomonadota > Gammaproteobacteria > Alteromonadales > Pseudoalteromonadaceae > Pseudoalteromonas > Pseudoalteromonas sp. Hal040. Next base: position 641,415 of record NZ_JARLUU010000001.1, read on the forward strand.
GTGGTGATAAGTGCTGCATTCGTTGCCGCATCACGCATTTGTACGCGTTTTGTATCGTCTTGCCAACGATAGTTTAAGCCAAAGGTTAAACCATCAATCTCAGGCACTTTATGAGTTACAGCAAGTTTGAACTGGTTTTCAGGCGTGTAGTCTTTTACTAACTCATCACCATCAATGTTTAGATTGCTGTAGCTGAAGCTTGCACTCAGTGTTTCGTTGATTTGACCACTAAGCTCTACTTCAATACCGTCACTGTTAATGCCATCTGCACCATAGTAACGAGTGTCATCAGGTAATGAATCAGGAATGGCAATCGCAAGGCCTACTTGTTTAGCGTCAAAATAAGCAACAGTGACAAATAAATTGTCATCAAGTAACTGCGCTTTTACACCAATTTCGCTGCTTTTACCTGTGATTGGGTCTAAGTAATCGCCATTGATGTCACGCTCTGTTTGTGGAACAAAGGTTTCTGTATAGCTTGCGTAAGTTGATAAGCTTTCGTTGATATCATACACAGCACCGAAGTAAGGCACGGTTTGGTCAGTGTCTTTGTCTTTTGCTACGCCGTAAGAGGCACCTTCAGTTTCCCAATTTACTTGGCTCACACCCGCTAAAACACTAAATGAGTCAGTTGCACGGATACGTGTTGAAATATACGCTGAGCGTTGACGGCTGGTGATATCAGCACCTGTTAAACCATCGGTAAGTGTTGGCATTGGCGCAACACCATCCCAACCACCTAGCTCTGGCATTGCAGGGAAACCATTGCCTGTAGTGTAGTCATACAATGATTTATCTTTGTTATCCATATCTGCTTGGTTTACACCAAACGACAGATCATGTTCCATACCAAATAAATCAAATTTACCCGTTGCGTAAATATCTAAAATATCGTGCTTATCTTTGTGGTCATATTCACTCGCATAACCCGTTAAGCCAAGACCTGTTTCTCTATCAGGTGTACCATAAACATAGAAAAGCTCTGAGTCTTGCTCATTTTCTAAGTGGGCGTAGCTGGCTTTTAAGAACCAAGTATTGGTAATTGCTTGCTCAATTGATAAGAACAACTGCTCAGTTGTATTATTCCAATAAGACCAATCAGACGCAGTGCTGGTTGAAGCATCAAAGTTTGTTGCTGAACCATCGCTGTAATAAAGCGGTAAGGCACCCCAAAGTGGGCTGTCAGCATCTTTCTTTTGATTTACGTAGTTTGCAGTTACTACTGTGCTGTCAGTTAGCTGACCTTCGTAGGCTAGGTAATAAATTGTTTTATCTTGCTCGTAACGGTCAAGGTATGACTCGGTTTTGTGCTTGGTGAATACAGCACGTACAGCGTGGTTTTCGTTGATAGCAGTTGAGGCGTCAAGCTCTAAACGCTTGTTGTCCCAAGAGCCATAAGATACAGATGCATTAACTTGTGTTTGGTAAGTCGGGCGCTTTAGAACCATATTCACGGTTGCTGATGGATTACCCGCACCTGTCATTAAACCATTGGCACCACGTACAATTTCAACACTATCAAAAATAGACGTATCAAGAGTACCTTGGATTGAACCGTTATCTTGTGGCATGCCCATGCCATTTACTTGGAAGTTGGTGATCTCAAAACCGCGAGCTTTAAAATAAGTACGGTCAGTTTCGATTTGCTCAACCGTCACACCCGGTGTGCTTTCTAACACAGCATTAAGGTTATCGAGTGAAAAGTCATCCATTAATGCACGTGAAACAACAGAGATTGACTGTGGTGTTTCTTTAATTGTTAGCCCTAATTTGGTCGCTGATTGTGCTTCTTCTGTGATGTAGTTTTTATGATGCTGGCCATACACGGCAATTTTTTCAATTGCTTGTTCTTCTTTTTGTTGTTCTGCAAAAGCGTGGCCACTTAAAAGTGCTGAGGTCACTAGGCTTAATTGAGATAAGCGCAAAAATGTTGTTGATGACATGCAAAGTTCCAATTAGTTCAATGAATAGTGAAATTAATGCGTAATTTAATCTAAATGAAAATAATTTGCAATTAGGTTTTCTGTTTTAGTGAATTATGGTTTGCAAAAAGCTAAAAGGGGATCACTGTAAATAAAAAGCAGAAATAAAAAAAGCGGCCGAAGCCGCTTCAGGAAGTAAAATAAGCTTAAATCTTAAAATACGTATTTTGCAGAGAACTGCAGACGATCCATATCGCCATCAGTACCACTTTCAAGCTCACGCTCCGCATGTTTAAATTCAACACCAAAAGTTAGCTTTTTAACAGGTGAGTATAAAAGGTTCGCACTGTAGCTTTGGCTCGTTTTAGTTGGGTCGCCAGATACAGCAAGTAAGTCTGTGTTGTTATCAGCTGAGAAGAATGAATAAAGGAAAGTTGAACGCCATTGGCTGTTCCAGTTTTGTTGATAAGCAATGAAACCCGATGTTGAATCAATCGCGTCTAAATCATCACCGTCAAGCACAGCACCATTTGCTACGTTTAAACCAATGTAACGGCCTAGACCTGAGCCTTGGGTTAGCATGAATTTTAAGTTGTTTTGACCAAAATTAACTTTACCAGATGCACTGATACCGAACGATGATGTATCTGCATCAATGCCATTTTGTTTGTAAGTTAATTGACGAGCAAGACCGGTAAATACTAATTCACCCCAATCAGCTTTGTGCGCATAACGTGCTGTAAAGTCAGGCATTGATGCATCATCAGTGGCAACACGTGCACCGCCTACTGTAACAGTGCTCTCAGGGTTTTCGATAGAGAATGACCAGTTACCTGTGGTGTAGCGTGCCTGTGCTTGACGCACGAACACAGTACCTTCAGCAGGACCAACGAAATCAAGTGTTTCTGGCAATGCGCCAACGTTTTGGAAGTTTGACCATGCTTGACCAAATAGCCAACCATCATAAGTTACAAATGCTTGGCGAATACGTGGTGCGTAAGAGTTACTGACACGTTCGTTACCGCCAGGTGCTGAAGCAATAAAGTCGATTTCGATTTTGGTATTAATCGTTTTACCATCATCTAGCTTAGTTGCAGTACCAAGGCTAAAGCGTGATTGGCGGGCGTGCATATCAAAGACTGGATCGCTGTCACTGTCTGCGCCCACGGGTGTTGTACCAGGGACATAGAAGTCACGGCCAATGCTACCACCGGCTGGTACGCCAGCAGAGTAATCACTCCACATGGCATCAAGTTTTACATAGCCACCATAAGAAACGTCTGTGTTACCAATGGTTGCAGCGTTAGCGGTACCTGCAAGTGCACATAAAACAGCTGAAGCTGTCAGTGTTTTTAATGCGGTTACTTTTGTTGTTGTCATAATGTGTATTCCTGTCGAAGCTACTTGTTGATTGCATTAATGTTGTTGTATCACTGTTGTTTAAGAAATGACTTCTCTCAATTATCTATTGGTCTATTAGACTAAGGTGGTAAGTGGTTCAAAATCGCTTACCGGCGTACATTGGACTAGATTATAGAAGGCGGTTTAGAAGTTTTTTGTGAAATGACAAGATATACAACTAAGGTCTAATACTTTCAGGGGCTTTGCTGAGTGATCCTTGAAGCAGGCCGTAGGCAAGTAATTAAAATGGAGACGACAACAATGTCAGAAAGTATCTATCCAGTACCAGCGCATATCAAGAATGCAGCATTAGTTGATAACGATAAATATAATACACTGTATAAGCAATCTATTGATGACCCTGAAGGATTTTGGCGAGAGCACGGTAAACGCCTTGATTGGTCAACTCCTTATAATAAAGTAAAGAACACCTCATTCGACAAAGGCCACATCAGCATTCGCTGGTATGAAGACGGCCAACTTAACGCATCTTATAACTGTATTGACCGCCACCTTGCCACTAAAGCCGATAAAACAGCCCTCATTTGGGAAGGCGATAACCCAGAACACAGCGAAAATATCAGCTACCAACAGCTTCACGACGAAGTCGCAAAATTAGCCAATGGCCTTAAAAAGTTAGGCGTATCAAAAGGTGATCGCGTTGCTATTTACATGCCTATGACACCGCAAGCTATTTACGCTATGCAAGCGTGTGCGCGTATTGGTGCAATTCACTCTGTGGTATTTGGTGGTTTCTCTCCATCAGCGATTGCTGACCGAATTAATGACTCTGGCGCTAAAGTGGTGATTACATCAGACGAAGGTCGTCGTGCTGGTAACTGCGTACCACTGAAAGCAAATGTTGATGAAGCGGTATCACAAGACTCAGTAACCACCGTTGAGCACGTTATTGTTCATCAACTAACAGGTGGTGAAATTGAATGGAATAGCCATGATATTTGGTGGCATGAGCTTGTAGCTGACTTACCAGCAGAGTGTGAGCCAGAGCCAATGAATGCAGAAGATCCGCTTTTCATTCTTTATACTTCAGGCTCAACGGGTCAACCAAAAGGAGTGGTTCATACTACCGGTGGTTACCTCGTTTATGCATCGATGACACATGAATATGTATTTGACCTTAAAGAAGATGATATTTTCTGGTGTAGTGCCGATGTGGGCTGGATCACAGGTCACAGCTACATTGCTTACGGTCCATTAGTGAATGGCTGCACGCAAGTGGTTTTTGAAGGTGTACCAACTTACCCAACAGCGGGCCGTATGGGTGAAGTGATTGATAAACACAGCGTGACTATTCTTTACACAGCACCAACAGCTATTCGTGCATTAATGGCGAAAGGCGATGAGCCAACAGCGACTTCAACACGAAATAGTTTACGTATCATGGGTTCTGTAGGTGAGCCGATTAACCCTGAAGCGTGGGCATGGTATTACGAGCACATCGGTAATGAAAACTGTCCAATCGTAGATACGTGGTGGCAAACAGAAACTGGTGGCATCATGATCACACCATTACCAGGTGCTACAGATATGAAACCAGGTTCAGCAACTCGTCCGTTCTTTGGTATTGCACCAGCCTTATTTGATGCTGAAGGTAATACACTAGAAGGCGCGGTTGATGGTAATCTTGTTATTTTAGACAGCTGGCCATCACAAGCTCGTACAGTTTATGGCGACCATGAGCGCTTTGAACAAACCTATTTCTCAGCATACCCAGGTGTGTACTTCACAGGTGATGGTTGTCGCCGTGATGAAGATGGCTACTACTGGATCACAGGCCGTGTGGATGACGTACTAAACGTGTCAGGTCACCGCCTAGGTACTGCCGAAATCGAGAGTGCATTGGTTGCTCACGAAGCGGTGGCAGAAGCTGCTGTAGTCGGTTACCCGCATGATATTAAAGGTCAGGGCATCTATGTTTACATCACTCCAAATGAGGGTGTTGTAGTGAGCGATGAACTCACCAAAGAGGTCCGTAACTGGGTTCGTAAAGAGTTAAGCCCAATTGCATCACCAGATATGATCCAATGGTCTCCAGGTCTACCGAAAACTCGTTCTGGTAAGATCATGCGCCGAATTTTACGTAAAATTGCGGCAAATGAGCACCAACAGCTTGGTGATACCTCTACACTAGCCGATCCGAGCGTTGTTGATGAGCTAATCGAAAACCGATTAAATCGTTAAAATCGCGTTAAAAACTTGATTAGAAGTTGATTCTAAACGTAGTATATCGGCTGTCACTTAGAAATAGGTGTCAGCCGAATTTATTAGGAGTGAACCATGAGTCAGTTTTTAATAGCGGACGATCATCCGTTATTTCGTGAAGCGCTGAAAGGGGCATTGAGTGCTAAGTTCGCTGATTTAGAAGTGTTTGAATCGGAAAACTTTGATACCACTTTGCAGGTGCTGAGCGAGCAAGAAGATCTTGATATCTTACTACTAGACCTTCACATGCCAGGCAATGGCGATTTATACGGCCTTATTCGCATTCGCGAAGACTATCCAAGCTTACCAATAGCTGTTGTTTCTGGCAGCGAAGACATCAATATAGTTTCTAAAGTAATGGGTTATGGTGCGATGGGATTTATTCCTAAATCATCTTCATCAGATGATATTGCGCTGGCAATTAATCACATTCTTGAAGGCGATGTTTGGCTTCCACTTGAGCTTAAAGATAAAGTGGCTGCCGTAGATAGCGAAGACAAAGAAATTGCAGCGCAAGTGGCTTCACTGACGCCGCAGCAATACAAGGTGTTGCAATACTTACACGAAGGCTTGTTAAACAAACAAATTGCTTACGAGTTACATATTTCTGAAGCAACCGTTAAAGCACATATTACAGCAATTTTTAGAAAGCTAGGTGTGTATAACCGTACTCAAGCGGTATTAATTGCCTCTAAGTTACAATTAGAGCCTATTGAGTCGGCATAACAAAAGATAATAAGAACAATAAAGAGGCCATTCAGCCTCTTCATTTTATTGCTTAAGCGAACACCACGGTTCGATTCCCATTGATAAACAGTTTATGTTCAGATGCGAGTTGCAGCGCTTTACAGAACACCGTTTTCTCTACATCTTTACCCATTTTTGCCATCATCTCTGCGGTATCAGCATGACTGACATGCGTCACATCTTGTAAAATAATAGGCCCTTCATCAAGCTCATTATTAACAAAGTGAGCGGTCGCGCCAATAATCTTTACACCGCGCTCAAATGCCTGATGGTAAGGCTTTGCACCAATAAAGGCAGGCAAAAATGAATGGTGAATATTAATAATCTTACCTTCAAAGCGCGCCACAAATTCAGGGCTTAAAATACGCATATATTTAGCAAGGCCAATAATGTCAGGCTGGTAGCTGGCAATTAAATCACCGACTTGTTGATCATGCTCCGCACGGTTTAAACCTTCGTGCGATACCACATGAAACGGCACACCAAAGCCTGCAGCCAGTGGCGCTAAGTCTGCGTAGTTGGCAATCACAGCCAATACTTCGATGTTTAAGGCTTTTTCGAATTGCTTAAGTAATACACCACCTAAACAGTGCGCTTCTTTGGTAGCAAGCAATACCACTTTCGTTTTTTCGCTGCTGTGCAGGGCAAGCTCTGCGCCATCAGGTAGTAGTTCAGCAAGGCTTGATAAAAAGTCCTCTGAAATAACGCCGCTTAACTCTGTACGCATAAAAAAGCGTTTAGCGTCTTTATCTACAAATTCGTTATTACGTGTAATATTTAAGTTATGTTGATGACAAAGACCGGTGATCTTGGCAATTAGACCAACATCATCATCGCATTGTGTGGTTAAAATCGTGTTCATAGTCCTCATTCTAATCCCGTTTGTGAGAACACCATTATTTGCTAATTTTTTTGTGCTGCATAGCGCAAATTTAACTATCTAATAATTTATCTGATTTGATTGTATAAGCGCCTAAAATGTAATCATTATTTACTTTTCGTGTAAAAGTAAGCTGCTTTCACTATAAATGTGATTTTCTGTCCATAATTATGATTAATTGAGTGCTTTTCCACATCATTTTCTACACTTTTTAACTTTATCGTAAGGAATTGTAAGTGAAGGTAATAGTTTGTAAAACATAGAATTTTTTCGCACTATTCGAGTCAGAATGGGGTATTACAAACAATAAGGAAAAAATTCTATGAAAAGCACTCTGCTTAAAACAATTGTTGCCTCAAGTTTGCTTTCGGTACTGGCTGCCTGTTCAAGCGACGACAGCAGCAGTAGCAACAGTGGCTATGTGCAACTGTACAATGGCTCTTACAACAGCCCATACACACGTTTATTTGTTGATGACACTGAACGTTCAGGCGCAGATTTTGGTGATGTATCAACTCGTCATAACTACAGTTCGGGGGAGTATGATTTAAGTTTTGAATATGTTGATGCCAACGATAGCTATATCACCATCGATGAAGAAACCATCAAAATTAAAAATGATCAAACTCAGCTACTAGTAATGAATGGCGATTTTGCTGAACCAACGTTTACAGAGCTAAGTGTGCCGACGTCAAGCGATGAAGATGAATTCAATGTTGGCTTTTTTAATATTGTTGGTGAAGATAACCTTTACGATGTATACGTTGCTACCGACGACGGTTTATTTGATACCGCTGAGTTATTAATGACTTCGCAATACCTCGTTGAACCAGAATTAGCGACGCTTGAGGAAGGTTATTACACTATTTATATTACCGCTAGCGGTAGCACAGATGTGATTTTTGAATCACCAACCGTGTACTTTAATGATGAAGCAACGTACATGGCGATGATCCGTCCAAGTTATGCAACAGAAGAAGATGGTATTACACTTGATGTCGTGACGGCAAGTAGCTCAGTAACACAACTAAACCACCAAGACGCGCAAGGTCAGCTGCGTTTTATCAATACCATCGATGACTACACGCAAACCCAGTTTAAAGTAACCCGAGGCACAACGGCGACTAACACCGAGGTTGTTAGCAACGATAGTTACTCTGAATACATGAGCATGTCGCCAAATAGTTACAGCGTCGCCATGTTAGATGAAGCAGGTGACACGATTGTAGATAACTTCTTAATGACATTAGAACGTGAGCAGAGTGCGGTTGGTCTTTTCTACAATGACAAAGATTACGGCCCTCGTATGATGACCATTGAAGAAAACCTAACTCCAAGCAGCTACAGCCATGCAGTTACTGTGGTTAACTTAATTGATAGCTATGCAGGGCAAGAAATTGACGAGGTTGATGTGTACTTTACCCTCAATGGTGAAACGGTTGAAGATACTAGCAATGTTGTAGAAGGGTTAGATCAATACGACCAACAAGAGCAGGTGGTTGATAACGAAGTTTATACAACCTATGTGGTGTTTGAAGATAACGGCCAACAGATTGTGCTTTTACAACAAAGCGATATGGATTTTACTGAAGAAGGTAACTATATCTTGGTGATTGAACACGATGAAACCACTGATTCAGGTTACAAAATGACCTTAGAGCGCACGGTGACTGAACAGTCTTAACCGGCTAAAACGCAATATCGTTGTTTCTTTACTCTTGCTAAGTGTTTATTGTATAAACAATTAAGGCATTTTGCTTTTTTGTTTAAAGCGTACACAAGGAGAGAGTATGGATGGCGGTATTGCGTTACTAGTATTACTTGCACTAGTTGTTGTAGGTGGCTCAATTGCGGGTATTTTTGCCTTTTTTCAACTCTCTAGTTTAAAGCGAGAAGTGGTAGCTCTTCGAGTAAAACTTAACGCGACATATAGTCATCATCCACAAACAAATACTGCAAACCAGTTTGATAATTCAAACGAAGATCTGACTGACGATGCAAAATCTGAACCAGAGCCTGTATTCATTAGTAAGCCGATTGAGGCTACTGATAAAAAGCCAGAGCCGACAAAACCCAAGCCTGCGACTCTAAATCCGCTAGTCAGCCAACTCGTTACACAAGTCAAAGCTAATTGGCTAACTTGGGTAGGAGCAGTTGCACTTGCCTTTGGCGGTATCTTTTTGGCCCGCTATTCACTGGAGGCAGGCTTACTATCTGAAACCATGCGACTTACGCTTGGCGCTATTTTTGGTTTGAGCTTAATTGTCGCGGCTGAGGTTTTACATCGCAAAGGTATTATTTTTGATGGGTTTAGCAACTATATTCCCGCGGCGCTGGCAAGTGGTGGTTTTATTAGTTGTTTTGCATTGACCTTGCTGGCCTATAGCCATTATGGCTTACTCCAAGCTTTACCTGCATTTAGCATTTTAACCTTAGTTTCTGTAGCAGCAAGCTGGATGGCACTGCGTTTTGGTCCAGTGCTAGCAGTTATTGGCATTATTGGCGCCTACAGCGTGCCGGTTTGGGTTAATACCGGGAGCAATGACTTTATAGCACTGCTAACTTATGTTGCGTTTGTCAGTGTATCAGCTTCGCTAGTTGCGCATTACGTAAAACGGCATTGGTTGTGGTATTTGTTATGGGCAGGTCACTTGGGCTGGTATTATTTAGTTGCAATGAGTGCAGCTAAAAACCTGCATTGGTTTATTAATCTTTATGCTCTATTTAGCATCCTATTGTTAATTGCGATTCCGCGCCTAGGGCTGAGCATTAAGCAAATTGAACACCGCCCACATCGCTTTAAAATACTACTTAAGCAACTGCCCGACAACCCTCTGTTGATAGCTGTTGTCGTGCCACTTTACCTTTTACTCATGAGCAGTAACCAACTGCTTACTTGGCAGCTTAGTATGTTGTCGTTAGTGGCTTTACTGTTGTTTTTGGTATTAAAAAACAGTGCATGGGATCACTGGCTGATACTAGCTGTTGTGAGTGTAATGTGTTTGCTCATAGGACAACACAATGCTGTTGATTATTCTGAGCAACTTTTTGTATTTCGGCAAAACTACGGTGCAGGGCTGTTTTTTATTGCTTTGTTTGCTGGCTATGGGTTTTTATTTGGTCGTAAATACCCTAAACGCTTTGGCTTTACCTTACTCGCTTCACTTTCAGGCTTTGTGATTATTAGTTGCTTATATGTCATAACGCCCGATCATGCCTTAACGACGGCATACCCGGTTTGGTGCTTTGTATTAGTGGCACTGTCTGCTTGGTTATTTAAGTTATCAATTAACAGCACGAACCCAATGCGGGTATTTAGTTACTGGCTTGGCGGCAATGCCAATATTAGTTTGGCATTAACCATGCTGCTTGAAGGCAGTAGCTTAACCTTAGCGCTTGCTGCGCAAGTGTTGTTGATTAGTTTTTATGTTAATAAACATGCACTCAGTATTCCGACTTGGCCGCTTAAAGGTTTAGTTGGTGCTTTACTTGTTAGGTTAAGTTTTGCGCCTTGGTCAGCTGATTACAGTGATGCGCTGCTGCTCGGTGTGCATTGGAGTTTGGTTGTGTACCCAGTATGCGCTTGCTTATTTTACTTAGCGGCGAGGCACTGGCAGCTGCAATCTGTTCGGGTGTGGCTAGAAGGTGCGCTGCTTCATTGTATTGCTTTATTTATTACCACAGAGACGAGCTATCAGTTGGTGGGGCGCTACCCTGATTTTGAGAGCTTGTCTGTGTATGAGCATATTTTATTAACCTGTAACTGGGGCATCTTGGGTTGTGTTTATTTACTGCGTTCACGCTTTACTGAGCAATTAGCTAAGCTCTATCAAGTAGCAGGTTTTGCGTTATTAACATTGAGTGGCTTGTTAGTGCTGAAAAGCTTTACCGCAGTAAATCCGTTTTTTGAGCCGATAAATATAGGCAGTTGGCCGATTATTAACTGGCTATTATTACTTTGGTTAGTCCCTGCCTGTATTGCAATTTGGGCAAGCCGACTGACCAAATCTCAGCACTATTTACAAAAGCTGTTTACAGCACTTGCAGGTGTGATGAGTGTTTTATATATCAATGCGGAAATTCGCCACAACTGGCAAGGCGAGTTTATAAATATTGCTTTGCCAACCTCAGATGCCGAGCTTTACAGTTATTCTTTAGTTTGGCTTGTTATCGGTGCCTTGGTGGTTGTGGTGGGGCAGTTAAGAACCATTACGGTATTACAAAAACTCGGCCTTGGCTTATTGGCGCTGGTGGTATTAAAAGTGTTCTTGATTGATATGGCAAACTTAACTGGGTTGCTGCGGGCTATTTCGTTTATCGGCTTAGGCTTGTCGTTAGTGGCACTTAGTTGGTTATTCCAAAAATTTAAGGCAAAGCCTACTGCTTTGCCTTAAGTGGTATTGTTAAGCGCTGTTGTTAAAAACGTTGGTTAAGCACTGTGATTAAGCAGTGCTTTGAGTTTTGCGGGCTTAACGGGTTTACTAAGGTAATGAATTTGCTCAGCTTTGGTTTGTTGTTTTAACGCTTCATCACGCACCGCTGTGATTAAAATCGCAGGCACTGGGCTTTGCCAAATTTCTCTTAGAGTTTTAATAAGCGTTATCCCATCGCAATCATGACCAAGCTGATAATCCATTAAGATCACATCGGGCGCTCGGTGCTCTTTGGCATAGGCCATCACGGTTTCAACTTGATCAAAGAGTTGATAATTTGCCTGCCACTTTTGCAATAGGCTTGCCATGGCATTAAGGTTTTCTGGGTCATCATCCACCGCAATAATATTCATTGCACTGCGGTTCTCAACACCTTTTTTAGGCGCCTCTTTTTGTTGAATAAATTGGCTTTCACCATAAGGTACTTCAATACTAAAGCGGCTACCTTTGCCAGGCGTTGAGCTTACATCTAAACGTAAAGAGAGTAAGTCGGCCATTCGTTTTACAACTCCTAAGCCAAGACCCACCCCTTTGTTATCACCGGCTTCAATACGATAAAAGTCATTAAAGATTTTCGCTTGCTCTACTTCTGTAATGCCGGGGCCTGTGTCCCATACTTCAATACGTAAATGATGTTTGCGTTTGCGACAAGCAATTAAAACTCGGCCACTATCAGTGTATTTAACCGCATTTGACACCAAATTTTGGATAATTCGTCGTAAGTAAGTGATATCACTGTGAACGATAACTCCTTTTGAACGCACCGTCAGTTTCAAGCCTTTTTCGCTCGACATAATGGCGTATTCATTTTTCAGCGGGGCAAGTATGTCATCAATACTAAAGTGACGTGGAGTAGGGGTCATTGCCCCTTGCTCAAGCTTGGCAATCTCTAACAGCGCCGACATCAAATGCACCGTTGAATCTAAACTTGCGCCAAGCTTTTCAAAGTTATTTAAATTGTTGCTCGAAAGGGTTTTATCATCAATGGCTGCAAGGTATAGGCGCGCTGCATTCAGCGGTTGTAAAATATCGTGGCTTGCTAAGGCTAAAAAACGTGTTTTACTGTCATTAGCTTGTTCTGCCTCTTTTTTAGCTAAAGTAAGTGCTTGCTCAGTTTGTACTCGGCTATCGATTTGTGCTTGTAAATCTTTATTGATAGTACGGATTTCTTGAGTACGCGCTTCAATGCGGTTTTCAAGGTCCATGTTTACTTCTTCAAGCGCATTTTGCGTTTCGATATGCGTGGTAATATCAGAGAAACTTGTTACAAAGCCGCCATCTGGCAGTGGGTTACCAATCATTTCGAATACTTGGCCATTACGGCGGTGGCGAATAAAGTGATGGGGTGTGCCGTTTTTAAGATGCTGTATACGCTTTTCTACATGGCGCTCAACTTCACCGGGGCCACATTCACCGCGCTCGGCATTGTACCTAAGCACATCTTCAATTGGTTGGCCTACTTCAAGAAAGTCATCTGGGTAGGCAAACATCTCTGCGTAGCGCTTATTCCACGCCACTAAATTAAGCTCTTTATCTACAACCGAAATACCATGACTGAGGTTTTCAAGAGAGGTAAATAGTAAGTTTTGATTGAATTGCAGGGCTTGCGTAGTTTCATCAAAAAAGTTAACCACTTCTTCAAAGGCCATGCGTTTACCAGAGGCAACCGTGTGGATCAGCGCTTGTGCCGAAGAGGCACCAAGCACACCGGTTAAGGCGCGTTCACAATATGCAATAAACTCAGGTTCAGGATGCGCGTTGTTGTCATCTAAGTTATGCGACAACGCAAAGTGAGCCAGCACCTGTTGCGAGCGTTGCACGCCTAAGAAGGTTTGCAGCAGCACTTTAAAATCGTAAACGGTGGCTTTAACGTTTTTATTTAAGCGTCTGGCGAATACGGCTTGCTCTTTTGGATTTACAAAGGCTGCAGCTTGAATTTTATCAATTAAACGCTCATCAGCACCAAGCGAAAAGCTAATGTAACAACCAATATTGGCAAACAAGGCGATTAGAGTGCCACGAGTAATAAGTGTTTGTTGTAGCTCTGCGTTTAAGGTATTGCCCGCATCTAAAATAGGCAGCATTAAGAATAAAACCCAGCAAATAAAGCCTGCTAATAATCCGGCATAAACCCCATAAGCATGGCCTTTTCGCCAATATAGGCCACCGACAATGGCAGGAAGTAATTGCGATACCAAAGAAAAGGCCACTAAACCCATACTAGCCAATGCTTTACCATGACCAAACCATTGCTGGTAGAAATACGACAAAATCAAAATGCCGGCAATTGTGAAGCGTCTTACTAACAGGATTTGCGACTTATAGCTGCTGGTGATGAGGTTACGTTTAAACTTACGGCGTAGCATTAGCGGCAATACTACATCGTTTGAAATCATGGTGCTAAGTGTGAGTGTGGCCACAACAATCATCGCTGTAGCCGCAGATAGACCCCCGATAAATACAAAGGTTGTTAAAAAGGCGTTCTCGTGCATCAGCGGCAGGGCTAACACGAAGCTATCTGGTGAGAAACCACTGCCAATGCCAGGGTGTATAGCTGCCGTTGCAATAGGGAAAATCATTGCAGCAGTCAGTAACAAATACAGGGGGAATGCCCAGCGGGCGGTATAAAGATGGCGTTTATCTTGGTTATCGACCACTGTTACGTGGAACTGCCTTGGTAAACAGATAATCGCCGCTGCCGCCATTAATGACTGGCCGATAAAGTTAAAGCTAAAAAAGTCGAAGTTATGCCAGTGCTGCCAAATAGAGCCCGTTAGCTGCTCGGTTTGCACCGTACTTAAATTAAATAATGTGTATAAAGCAAGTCCAGCAACAGCCACCAAAGCCAGTAATTTCACCATAGATTCAAAAGCGACAGCCAGCATGAGTCCTGAGCGATATTCAGTTACATCGACTTTGCGCGTACCAAAAAATATCGCAAACATCGCCATGATAAGTGTTGCTGAAAGGGCCAGCATAGACCCCGAAATACGATCGTCGTTTTGTAATAATAAGAAGCTGCCACTCAGTGCTTTTAATTGCAGAGCGATATAAGGGATCGTCGCTAATAAAGCGATAATGGTTACCATAATCGCGGTGGTTTGCCGTTTACCATAGCGAGCTGAAATAAAGTCGGCGATAGTGGTGATATTCTGCTTTTTACTGACCAGTACTAATTTACGTAAAAACCCTTGGCCAAAGAAAAATAGCAGCGCAGGGCCAATTAAAATAGGTAAGTAATTCCAACTGCTGGTGGCTGCTGTACCAACTGAACCGTAGTAAGTCCAAGACGTACAGTAAATCCCTAGTGAAAAAGAATAAACAAATGGGTGGTGACTAATTCTTTTTGCAAGAGGAGTGGTTTTGTCTCCCCAATTTGCCAACCAAAACAACACGCCAATATAGGCGAGTGCAACAAATAAAAGCGCAGCTGTCATGTTTAAATTCAGTAATTATTGTAATAACACTACCTTACCAGAATTATGCGCGATTTCGATGGCTAGATTTTTTGCAATAAAAATTAATAAAAAGCAAGTTATTGATATTTAAAATATAGTTCTGTTTTATGCGCTGTTATTAGACTAATGTCGCAGAACATTCGTTTTTACTATTTTCGCTATTTCGCAAATTTATCTTTATAGGTTAAGTTGTTGTTAATTATTGTTTTTTACCATCCATTAACAAATGGTGCTTTACAGTTTACGTAAACGTAAACAAGCTGTTACGACTATGGTCTCAATTCCATAAATCAGAACCCTTGCTAACTTAGTTAATGACAACTAATACCACTCATTACTTTTTTGTAATGCATAAGGGGATAAAAAATGGCTTTTAAAGATGAAGAACAAGCAAAAGCTTATTGGGCGGAAAACCTCGCACTGCTATTTAAATTATTAGCAATTTGGTTTGTCGTGTCATTTGGCTTCGGCATTTTACTAGTAGACGTACTTAACGAGATACGTTTCTTTGGGTTTAAACTCGGCTTCTGGTTCTCCCAGCAAGGCGCTATTTACACCTTTGTTGCTTTGATTTTTGTTTACGTTTTCAAAATGAATACGTTAGATAAAAAATATGGCGTAGACGAATAGGAGCTAAGCAATGGATGTTCAAACACTCACGTTTATTATCGTCGGTTTAAGCTTCGCGCTTTATATCGGCATCGCAATCTGGGCTCGTGCTGGGTCAACTAATGAATTCTATGTTGCAGGGGGCGGTGTACCGCCGCTAGCAAATGGTATGGCAACCGCTGCTGACTGGATGAGTGCGGCATCGTTTATCTCAATGGCGGGTATTATCTCGTTTGCGGGTTATGACGGTGGTGTATATCTAATGGGTTGGACAGGTGGTTATGTACTACTTGCACTTTGTTTAGCTCCTTACCTACGTAAGTTTGGTAAGTTCACGGTACCCGATTTCATTGGTGACCGTTATTACTCACAAGCTGCACGTGTTGTTGCAATTTTATGTGCCATCTTTATCTGTTTCACATACATCGCAGGTCAAATGCGTGGTGTAGGCGTGGTTTTCTCTCGCTTCTTAGAAGTAGATATTGAGACCGGTGTTTACATTGGTATGGTGATTGTATTCTTCTACGCTGTATTAGGCGGTATGAAGGGGATTACATATACGCAAGTAGCTCAGTACTGTGTACTCGTATTTGCTTACCTTGTTCCAGCAATCTTCATTTCAATGATGATGACAGGTCACTTCTTCCCACAAACAGGTTTTGGTGCAACGCTTAGCGATGGCTCAGGACAGTTTGTACTCGATAAACTAGATGGACTCAGTACCGAGCTTGGCTTTGCGCAATACACCGAAGGCTCGAAGAGCATGATTGATGTATTCGCAATCACCGGCGCGCTAATGGTTGGTACTGCAGGTTTACCACACGTAATCGTTCGTTTCTTCACTGTTCCTCGTGTTAAAGACACGCGTATCTCAGCTGCATGGACACTTGTTTTCATTGCAATCGTTTATACAACAGCACCTGCTGTAGCGTCATTCGCTCGTGTAAACATGATTGATACAATTAACGGTAAAGACGGTAGCGGTACAGAGTACGCTGAAGCACCAGCATGGGTTAAAAACTGGGAAAGAACAGGCCTAATCACCTTTAACGATAAAAATGGTGACGGCAAAATGTTCTACTCAGCAGGTAAGATTGATGATCCAAACAGCGCAAACGAAGTTAAAGTTGACCGCGACATCATGGTACTTGCTAACCCTGAGATTGCAGACTTACCAGCATGGGTTGTAGCATTGGTTGCAGCAGGTGGTATCGCAGCAGCGCTATCAACTACAGCAGGCTTACTATTGGTAATCTCAACCTCGGTATCGCACGATTTATTAAAACGTACATTAAAACCAGATATTAGCGATAAACAAGAGCTACTTGCTGCGCGCTTAGCAGCGATGATAGCGATTGTGATTTCAGCTTACTTTGGTATTAACCCGCCAGGGTTCGTGGCCTCGGTTGTTGCCTTTGCCTTCGGCTTAGCAGCGGCGAGCTTCTTCCCAGCCATCATTATGGGTATCTTCTCTAAGAAGATGAATAAGGAAGGTGCGATTGCGGGTATGGTGACAGGTATTACATTCACAGCGGCTTATATTATCTACTTCAAGTTCGTAAGCCCTGAATTAAATGCACCGGCACACTGGTTATTTGGTATCTCACCTGAGGGTATCGGTCTAGTTGGTATGATTGTTAACTTTGTAGTTGCAGGTATCGTACTTAAACTAACGGCTGAAACACCAGTTGAAATCCAAGAAATGGTTGAAGGTATCCGTAACCCTAAAGGTTCGAGCGCAGCGCACGCGCACTAATAAAACCATTTAATGAGAACACACTCTTGAAGTTCAAAAGCCCGACTTAAGTCGGGCTTTTTATTTATTTCAAACAGGGGTAGTGTAGATATTGTCTCTATTTTATAGCGAGAATGACCATGAATACCGAGCAACAGGAAGTCGCCCAATTTGTGATGCAACAAACGCCATTTAATCAGCTCGAAGGTGCTGCTAGTGAGTATTTTGTAAACCATCTCGATATTATTTATCTGACCCGTGAGAATCAAAATCAGTGGTTAAGTTCAGATAATCTAAGATTATTTTTAATTCGCTCTGGCGATTATGATTTGGTCGACCCAAAAGGCGATGTGATCACTAAGTTATCAAGTGGCGATTACTTTGGTTTTCCTTCACTGTTAACCGGCGAAGCAATTCAAAATAGCATTTCAGTGCAAAAGGAAGGCATTGTTTACATGCTAAACCAAGCGGCATTTGATTACTTACGCCGTGAGTATAAAGTGTTTGAGCAGTACTTTGTTCGCGCCCATAAAAACCGTTTATTGTCGTCTCATTATAAAAGTCAAAACGACAGTTGGTCGGAGAAAAAATTTGCGAATTGATGAATCGCAAAGCCGTCACCTTGGCACCAGATGCAAGTATTCGTCAAACCGCTAAAAAAATGAAACAGCAGGGTGTTTCGTCGATTATGTTAACGGAACATGATCGCCTCGTTGGGGTTGTCACTGACAGAGACTTACGCAACCGCGTATTGGCCGATGAGGTTGACCCTCAAGAGTCAGTAAGTAGCATCATGACGTGTAAGCCCAAGTTTATTTTTGAAAATAACCGCGTGTTTTCGGCGCTACACTTAATGCTTAAGCACAATATTCACCATTTACCTGTGCTTGATGAACATCACAAACCCCTAGGTATGCTCACCAGTACTGATTTGCTGCGTCAGCAAAAAAGCGACCCAGTACAATTGATTGGACGAATTTACAAAGCGCACAGCGTGGTTGATTTAAAGCGTTATTCGCAAGAGATACCCGGTTTATTAAAAGGCTTTTCGAACAATATTGATGACATCTCCTTGATTGGTAAATTATTAAGTGGCTTAACCGATGCACTGACTTCGCGTTTGATCCGTTTATTTCAAGAAGATAATGGCGCGGCACCAACCAGTTTTAGCTTTATTTGTTTTGGTTCACAAGCACGAGAAGAGCAAACACTGCATTCAGACCAAGATAATGGCCTGTTGCTACCTGATGATCTAACAGACGAACAACATGATTACTATAAGCGCATGGGCGAGTATGTCTGTGAGCATTTAATTGAGTGCGGTATAAAACGTTGCCCTGGCAATATTATGGCGAGCAATACAGCGTGTCGAATGGGCATAAACGATTGGACAGAAAAGTTTCATAAGTGGATCACTTCACCGACACCAGAGGCGATGCTCAATTGTAAGATATTTTTTGATTTACGTTTTATTGAAGGTTCCACTACCTTATATGCGCGCTTTTGTGAGCAGCTAAAACGCATTTCTAAAAATGACTTATTCTATGCGGCTATGGCGAGCGACATTAAAAATACCCCTGTACCCATTGGTTTGTTCAATCAGTTCAAATTAGAAAAAGACGAAAAGCAGCATAAGTACCTTGATTTAAAAAAACGTGGTGTGGTGATCATCAACGACATCGTGCGTTTATATTCTCTCAAAGCGGGTATTCAGCGCGCTAATACGCAAGAGCGCATTGACGCGTTAATGAAGTTTTCGCTACTCAATAAAGATGACCTATATAACTTAAAAGACTGTTGGCGCTTTTTAACTCAACTGCGTTTAGGCACGCAAATTAACGAAGAGGGATTGCCTAGCAACTGTATTAACCCTAATGCCTTGAATTCATTGGAGCGACATCAATTAAAAGAAGCATTTTATTTGGTTAAGCAGGCGCAACAAGCCGCCGCATTTAAGTTTGCTCGCGGTAGTTTATAGGAGAGGGTATGGTTAAACGCTGGTTAAGTCGGTATTTAGCGCGCAAGCAACTCTTGGCATCCGATGCCTATAAAGAGCGCTACGTAGTGATAGACATGGAATTAACGGGCCTAGATCCTCGCCAGCACGAAATTGTCTCGGTGGCGTGGGTGATGATAGAAGATCAATGCATTAAACTCAGCGGTGCGCAGCACTTAATAAATAAAGACGTGCAAAGCTTAGAGCAAAGTCCGATTTATCATGGTATTGCAAAACAAGACATAGATACAGGTGAAAGCCTCGAAACCATTCTTGGCAAGCTGCATCAGCATTTTGGTGAGTGCATTTTAGTGTTTCATAACGCGGCACTTGATTGGGGGTTTTTAAAACAGGCCTGCAGAACGCTTGGTTTAGATGCAAAAGCGCGTTTAATTCTTGATACCTTTGTTATTGAAAAAAACGCCTGCACCAGCAAGGCCACGAAATTGGGCACGATGATTTAACACTTAGCGAATGCCGTAAGCGCTACAACTTACCGCATTACAGCTCGCACCATGCCCTTACTGATGCGATGGCAACGGCCGAGTTATTCTTAGCACAGTGTCATCAAATTAGTCGAGGTAAGGCATTGAAAGTAGGGGAGCTGGTGTGAATCAGTTAGAATTAAAAGTGCCCCCAGTTGTGCTGCTGTTGATCATTGCGTTGATGATGTGGGGCACAGCTTACTTGTTTATGAGTTTTAGCTTCTCGTTTTTTGCATCATCTTTTGTAGCACTACTCATAGCATTTTCAGGTGTGATGTTTGCTTTATTAGGGGTTTATCAATTTCGTAAGCAAGGCACGACTGTTGACCCTCGAATTCCAGAAAAGTCAGCGAGTCTTGTTACAAGTGGTGTTTATCAAATTAGCCGTAACCCAATGTATGTTGGTATGTTACTAATGCTAGTTGGTTGGGGAATTTATCTTGGTAACATTGCGAGTTTTATTATGTTGCCGGTATTTATTCTTTACATGAATCGATTCCAAATAATGCCAGAAGAAACGTTTATGGCAGAGAAGTTTGGGTTAGCATACCAACAATACAAAAAATCTGTTCGTCGCTGGCTATAAAGGAATAAAGAGAGACAGAAGTTGCTAGAGCAGTTTTATTTACCTTGCCCTCTTATAAAAACTTCAAAGGTAGATTATCAAAATTGAGTCATCTAGAGTTGTTAAAGTAGTTTTATTTACCTGCCCTCTTATAAAAATGTGTAAGGTCGATTACCAAAATTGAGCCATCTAAAACATGCTAAGCAACTTTTATTTCACCTGACCTCTTATAATAATGTGTAAGGTCGATTACCAAAACTGCGCCATCTAAAACATACTAAGCAACTTTTATTTTTGCTGACCTCTTATAAAAACTCTTCAGGTCGATTACAATACCGCCATCTAAAAGGCAGCTGCCTTTATCTGCAAGCAAATAGAGTGGATTTTCTTCTTCATGGCAATCAAACTTGCAATTAATGGTTTTGGTCGAATCGGGCGCAACATCGTCCGTGCTCTGTATGAATCAGGGCTTGAAGATCAAATCAAAATTGTCGCTATTAACGAATTAGCCGACCCTAAGGGCATTGCCCATCTCCTTAAATACGATACATCTCACGGCCGCTTTTCATTTCCAGTTAATCTTGGCGAAGATACTTTAACGGTTGCTAATGACTCTATTGCTTTGTTTGCAGAAGAAAACCCAGCAGAACTGCCTTGGCAAACACTTGATGTTGATGTGGTTCTTGAATGTACTGGGGTGTATCACTCACGTGAACATGCTGAGCTACACTTAAACGCTGGTGCAAAAAAAGTATTGTTTTCGCAGCCTGCAGATGCAGATGTTGATGCCACAATTGTGTATGGTATTAACGATGATGAATTAAAAGCTGAACATACGATTGTTTCAAATGGTTCATGTACCACAAACTGTATTGTGCCAGTGATTAAAGTGTTAGATGACGCATTTTCGATTGAATCTGGGGCCATTACGACGATTCATGCCTCGATGCATGATCAGCAAGTCATCGATGCATATCATCATGATTTACGTCGTACCCGCGCCGCAAG
Organism: Pseudoalteromonas sp. Hal040; assembly: GCF_037162425.1. Taxonomy (NCBI): domain Bacteria; kingdom Pseudomonadati; phylum Pseudomonadota; class Gammaproteobacteria; order Alteromonadales; family Pseudoalteromonadaceae; genus Pseudoalteromonas; species Pseudoalteromonas sp. Hal040. The sequence goes on from NZ_JARLUU010000001.1 coordinate 662,877, forward strand.
CCAGTCTATTATTCCGGTAGATACAAAGCTTGCTCGTGGTATTGAGCGTATTTTGCCTAAGTTTCATAGTCGCTTTGAAGCCATTGCAGTTAGGGTACCAACTATCAATGTGACGGCGATGGATTTAAGCGTAACAGTGAATACCGATGTGAATTTAGCGACTGTCAATCAGGCACTTAAGTTAGCAGCAAAAGACCGTCTTGACGGTATTTTAAGCTACACAGAAGAGCCATTGGTATCGGTAGATTTTAATCATGACCCACATTCTTGTATCATAGATGGCACTCAGACACGTGTTAGTCATAAACGACTGATAAAGTTGTTAGTGTGGTGCGATAATGAGTGGGGCTTTGCGAATCGTATGCTCGACACTGCGCGTGCGATGATGGCTGTAAGCCAATAATTTATAAATATAATATTAGTATCGTTAACTAAGGAGAAGTCCATGTCGGTCATTAAAATGGCAGATTTAGATTTAAACGGCAAACGCGTGTTAATTCGTGAAGATTTAAATGTGCCTGTAAAAGAAGGTAAAGTGACCTCTGATGCGCGTATTCGTGCAGCATTACCAACTATTAAATTAGCGTTAGAAAAAGGCGCTAAAGTAATGGTGATGTCACACCTTGGCCGCCCTACGGAAGGGGAATATGATGAAGCGTTTTCACTTGCCCCTGTGGTTAATTATTTAAATGATGCCCTTGAGCAAACAGTTCGTCTTGAAAAAGACTACCTAGAAGGCGTAGACGTTGCTGATAACGAAGTGGTTGTTTTCGAAAACGTACGTTTTAACGCTGGCGAAAAGAAAAACGACGAAGCACTGTCTAAAAAACTTGCTGCATTATGTGATGTTTACGTAATGGACGCATTTGGTACGGCTCACCGTGCACAAGCATCGACTCATGGTGTGGGTTTATTTGCTGATGTTGCATGTGCAGGTCCATTACTTGCAGCAGAGCTAGACGCACTAGGTAAAGCGCTTGATAACCCAGCTCGTCCATTAGTTGCTATCGTTGGTGGCTCTAAAGTATCAACTAAGTTAACTGTACTTGATTCACTTTCTAAAGTGGTTGACCAACTTGTAACAGGTGGTGGTATTGCGAATACCTTTATCGCAGCAGCAGGTCACCCTGTAGGTAAATCTTTATTTGAAGCTGATTTAATTGATGAAGCAAACAAATTAAGTGCTGCAGCAAAAGCTAATAACGGTGAAATCCCGGTACCAACTGATGTTGTTGTAGGTAATGAGTTCTCTGAGTCTGCAGTGGCAACACTAAAAGATGTGAGTGAAGTAACAGACGAAGACATGATCTTCGATATTGGTCCTGATACAGCAAACCAATTAGCAAAAATCATTGCTAATGCGGGCACCGTTGTATGGAATGGTCCAGTAGGTGTATTTGAATTTGACCAATTTGGCAACGGCACACGTGCTATTGCTGATGCGATTGCCAACTCAAATGCATTCTCGATTGCTGGTGGCGGTGATACGCTTGCAGCGATTGATAAATACGGCATTGCCGATAAAGTTTCTTACATTTCAACCGGTGGTGGTGCTTTCCTTGAATTTTTAGAAGGGAAAAAATTACCAGCAGTTGCTATGCTTGAAGAGCGCGCTAAGTAATTAGTGCGAATGCCAGCGTAGTTATTAAGTAATTACGCTGGTTTAGCTGTTAATAAAATACCTCTCACCCTCGTTTTATTTACAGCTTTTACGGTAGGCGCGAGCTTTTCGTGATGCAGTGATGCATCAAAAAATAACTTATCCGTTCAAACTAGATAGTAGGGAACTACTGTCGATACAATTTGGAGAATACCAAATGGCTTTAATCAGTATGCGACAACTTCTTGATCATGCAGCTGAAAATGGTTACGGCGTACCTGCGTTTAACGTTAATAACCAAGAGCAAATGCGCGCAATTATGGAAGCGGCTGACAAAACAAACAGCCCAGTAATTGTACAAGGTTCAGCAGGCGCACGTGCCTATGCTGGCGCCCCTTTTATTCGTCATATGATTTTAGCAGCCGTTGAAGAATGGCCTCATATTCCAGTTGTAATGCATCAAGACCACGGTACTTCACCAGGTGTATGTCAGCGTTCAATCCAGTTAGGCTTTTCATCAGTAATGATGGATGGCTCATTGATGTCAGATGGTAAAACCCCTTCAAGCTACGAATACAATGTTGATGTAACTCGTCAAACAGTTGAAATGGCACATGCTTGTGGTGTGTCTGTTGAAGGCGAGCTAGGTGTTTTAGGTTCACTTGAAACAGGTGAAGCAGGTGAAGAAGACGGCGTAGGTGCAGAAGGTAAATTGTCTACTGATCAAATGCTAACAGATCCTGAAGAAGCAGCTGATTTCGTTCGTAAAACTAAAGTTGATGCACTGGCTATTGCTTGTGGTACATCACATGGTGCATACAAGTTCACTCGTCCGCCTACAGACGATATCTTAGCGATTGATCGCATCAAAGAGATCCACGCGCGCATTCCTAACACGCACTTGGTAATGCATGGTTCCTCTTCTGTGCCACAAGAGTGGTTAGAAGTGATCAACCAATACGGTGGTGAAATCCCTGAAACGTATGGTGTACCAGTAGAGCAGATCATCGAAGGTATTAAGTACGGTGTTCGTAAAGTAAATATCGATACCGATCTTCGTTTAGCATCAACAGGTGCAATTCGTCGTCACTTAGCTTTAAACCCAGCTAACTTCGATCCACGTAAATACTTAGCAGAAGCAACGAAAGCAATGACTGAGATCTGTGTTGCTCGTTACGAAGCCTTTGGTACTGCGGGTCAAGCAGCTAAGATCAAGCCTATCTCTTTAGATGATATGCACCTTAAATATTTATCAGGTGAACTTGATCCACAAATCAAGTAATTGATAAAAAATTGAAAAAGCCGGCTTACATGCCGGTTTTTTTATGATTCGATCAAGGCGGATCAGCGATTTACTTACTCATGTTCGTGAGGATCAGTGTTTTACTAACCTTCGCTTTCACGGATCATTATTTTACTAGTTACGCACTGATCATCGGCTTTTCTTTGCTCAGCTTTTAAACTAAATACTGATCCCCTTAACATTAAATCAACAAGTTATCTTATTCTCTAAGTAAAATACTGATCTCGGGCTGATCAACTTAGTAAAAACCTGATCCTGATCTGATTTGGTTAGTAGATCAGTGATCCGTGATTTTTGTGTGAAATATAGCCACCTTGCCTTGACCAAAAGCCCTTTATGTTCGATTTTTAAGTTACTGCTTAAATTAAGGATCGCTACCATGAACAAACCTGCCATGATGTTGTCGAGCTTTGCAATGTGCTTTATTTCTTTTCATAGTGTTGCCGAAGCCGTAGATGTGTATGGTCGGGCCCATTTAGGGATTGCCAATAGCGACACCGGGGAGGGCAGTAAAACGTCTGTTGAAAGCTACAACTCACGTATGGGTATTAAAGGTAGCGGTGAAATAAGTGATGGGTTAAAAGCCGTATATAAGTTTGAATTTGCAGTAAATGCGGCTGATCAAGATAGCGATGGTAAAACAGAAGAAAATATTACCGCGCGTAATCAATACGTTGGCTTACAAGGAAGTTATGGTCAGGTGGTGCTCGGCCGTCATGATACGGCATTAAAAGTATCGCAAGGTAAAATTGATTTAATGAACGACTTTAATGGTGATATTAAAGCTTTGTTTAATGGTGAAAATCGCCTCGGCGATGTGGTTCATTATAGCTCGCCTATTGTCGGCAATATGCAATTTGTGGTCACCTATATCGCTGAAGATAATTCTAAACAAGATGAAGAAACCGGTATCTCTGCAGCCTTTATGTATGGCGATAGTAAATTTAAAAATGCACCCTACTTTGTAAGTGTTGCCCACGACAGTAAAGTAGCCGGCTACGATACAACGCGATTTACGGCGCAAGGTAAATTAGGCGATTTGACGGTAGGCGGTATGTATCAACAAAGTGAAAAAGTCACAGGTTCTGACAAAGAAGATGGCTATTTAGTGAGTGCATCTTACAAAATCGATAAATATAAGTTATTGGCGCAATACCAAGATACTGATGGCAGCTTTGGTAAGTTGAAAGATTCGGGGAGTGGTACTTCTGTTGGGGTTGAACGAAGCCTGTCAAAACAAGCACGTATGTATATGTGGTATACGCAATTTTCACTAGATAATAATACTGATGAAGATCACGTGGCAGTCACTTTAAGGTATGACTTTTAATCTTAAATTCACTATTAAAGCGTAAAAACTGGCTATTTTTGCATTGATTTTTTTGCGCTTTTTGAATTACTCGTTAGACTTTCATAAAAATGTCATACTTAGTCATAATAATGAAACCAGTTCGCTAACGAAAGAGATAAATTGGAATGTCACGTAAAGTACTAGTCGTCGATGACGAAGCGCCTATCAGAGAGATGCTGGTTTTTGTTCTAGAGCAAAATGGTTTTCAAGCAATTGAAGCAGAAGATTATGACTCTGCAATTGAAGCTATGGTAGAGCCATACCCAGATATGGTTTTATTAGATTGGATGTTACCTGGTGGTAGCGGTATTCAAATTGCTAAGAAATTTAAGCAAAGCGAATACACTCGTCAAATTCCTATCATCATGCTGACAGCTCGCGGTGAAGAAGAAGATAAAGTGCGCGGCCTTGAAGTAGGTGCTGATGACTACGTAACAAAACCATTTTCTCCTAAAGAATTAATGGCGCGCATTAAAGCGGTTATTCGCCGTGTTTCACCAACCTCATTAGAAGAAGCCATTGAAGTTCATGGTTTACGCCTTGACCCTATTTCACACCGTGTAACCTCAGAAGGGAGTGAATTAGATATGGGTCCTACAGAATTTAGATTACTGCATTTCTTCATGACTCATCCAGAACGTGTTTACAGCCGTGAACAATTACTTGATCATGTATGGGGAACAAATGTATATGTAGAAGACCGTACAGTCGATGTACATATTCGTCGTCTACGTAAAGCGATTGCACCATTAGGACATGACCGTTTAGTACAAACAGTTCGCGGTGCTGGCTATCGTTTTTCAAGTAAATTATAAGTGTCATTGGAATGACCTTAACAAGCTAATTTACATACTTAAGGTAAAGTGAGTGTATGTATCGAGTAGTGAATAAACAGGCGTTAGCAAAACGCCTGTTTATGTATTTCTTACCCTTGTTATTAGTTGGCGTACTTGTAGGTGCGCCTTTTTTGCTTTTATTTTTAGGCTCTTTTGCACTTCTAATTTGGCATTATCATCAATTATATCGCCTCAGCGATTGGCTCCTAAATCAACGTAGTTTTAATCCACCGGAAGGTGAGGGAGCGTGGGAGCAAGTATTTGAAGGGATCTATCACTTACAACATCGCAACCGTAAAAAACGCAATGAGCTGGCTGATTTAATTCGCCGTTTTCGTGATGGTGCCGAAGCTGTGCCTGATGCGGTGGTGGTGTTACAAAAAGATCTCAGCATCATTTGGTGTAACCAACTGGCGTTAAAGGTATTAGGCTTAAAATGGCCGACTGATCATGGACAGCGCTTAGATAATCTTATTCGCGATCCTAAGTTTGCTAAGTATATGCATAAAGCCTGTTTCGATGAACCGCTCGAGCTTGATGGTGGCCACAGCTACGATCAAACGTTAGAGTTTCGTGTGATGCCCTATGCAAGTTCGCAGTTGATGATGGTGGTACGTGATGTTACTCGCTTAAAGCAACTTGAGCAGATGCGCAAAGATTTTGTGGCGAATGTTTCTCATGAGCTGAGAACACCACTTACGGTGGTGACAGGCTACTTAGAAATGCTTGATTCAGATAGCTTACCACCTCCTGCAATGTGGCAAAAAGCGCAAACAACCATGCTTGAACAATGTAAGCGTATGGACAGTTTGGTTAATCAATTACTCTCGCTATCGCGTATTGAAGGGGCGCGTCGCCAAGATAACGATAAGCCGGTTAATGTGCCGCAGCTACTTACCTATATTCAAACCGAAGCACAGTCATTAAACCAAGATAAAGGTCATGAGCTTATTTTTAATGTTGATGCAAGTTTAGATATTAAAGGGGCTGAAGACGAATTGCGAAGTGCCTTTTCTAATCTTGTGTTTAACGCCATTCATTACACCAAGCCCGGTGGCAAGATTGTAGTTGATTGGCAGCTTAAAAATAACCAAGCCGCGTTTAGTGTGACCGATAATGGTGATGGTATTGCTGCTGAACATATTAACCGTTTAACGGAACGTTTTTATCGCGTTGATAAAGCGCGTAGCCGCACAACAGGTGGGTCTGGATTAGGTTTAGCGATTACAAAACATGTACTTACAAGGCATGATAGTCGTTTAGATATCAGCAGTAAATTAGGACAAGGCTCGACCTTTGCGTTCGCATTCGGGAGCGAAAAAGTCGTGCGTATAACAGATAATATTAAAAAAACGGCAAAGTCATAAAAATGTCATTTAAGGGTAATCTAACTGTCATCTAGTATCATTAGAGTAGACCGCAGTTAGGAAATGGGACGAACAAATCGGAGTAACCCCTATGAAATTCAAAAATCTCGTTGCCGCAATGGGTGTGGCTGTAACAACATTTGTATCAGCACAAGCAGCTGCAGTTGATAAAGATATGCCTGAGTACACTAAAACAAGTGGTATCTCTGGTAACTTCTCATCTGTTGGTTCTGACACTCTTGCTAACATGATGACGTTCTGGGCAGAAGAGTACAAACGCTTCTATCCAAACGTAAACATCCAAATCCAAGCAGCGGGTTCTTCAACTGCTCCTCCAGCATTAACTGAAGGTACAGCAAACTTCGGCCCAATGAGCCGTCGTATGAAGTCAAAAGAAATCGAAGCTTTCGAAAAACGTTACGGCTACAAGCCAACTGAAGTACGTGTTGCAATCGATGCTCTAGCTGTATTCGTACATAAAGACAACCCAATCAAAGGTTTACGTATTGACCAAGTTGATGCGATTTTCTCTTCTACACGTAAATGTGGTGCTGAAGCAGAAGTTAACCGTTGGAGCGAAGTAGGTCTTGAAGGTGATTGGGCTGCAAAAGATATCCAACTTTACGGTCGTAACTCAGTATCGGGTACTTACGGTTACTTCAAGAAGAAAGCACTTTGTAAAGGTGACTTCCGTAACAACGTAAACGAGCAACCTGGTTCTGCATCTGTAGTACAGTCAATCTCTTCTTCAGTGAATGCGATTGGTTACTCAGGTATCGGTTATAAAACATCAGGTGTACGTACAGTACCACTTGCTAAGAAAGGCGATAACTTTGTTGATGCGACATTAGAAAACGTAGCAACTGGTAAATACCCACTATCTCGTTTCTTATACGTTTATGTGAACAAGCACCCTAACAAGCCTCTTGCACCAATTGATGCAGAGTTCTTAAAAATGGTTCTTTCTGTAGACGGTCAAAAAATTGTTGAGAAAGATGGTTATGTGCCACTTTCAGGCAAAATGGCAACAGCTGAACTTAAAAAGCTAGGCCTTCTGTAACAACCATACAGACATAGATGAAAAAACCGCTCATTGAGCGGTTTTTTTCGTTTAGCTTTTGGCAAATAGTTTTGCCTTAATGCGTTGCTGGGCAAGGCGTACTTGCTTACGCTTTTTACCCGAAGGTGCCTTAAAGCTTTGAATTGGCATTACCGTAGGGTATTCATTAGGCAATGCTGGCACACTAAAGTCAGCGTGCTCATCTTTAGGCAAACCAATCTCTTGTTGATGTACACGAAGTGCCGCTAAGGTATCATCGTTTTCAACTTCACTTGGGCATAAAAATAAACCCATTTTACGCATTTTAACACCTAAGCCGATGCTGCTTGAGTAGCGTACAATTGGCGCTGCTAAAATAAGGCCCACTAAAATAGGTGATAACCACCAAAAGAATGTCGGTGTGTAATAGTAAGCAACCGAGCCCCAAATAATCGCAGTAATAGTCGAAAATAGCGTATAACCAATCGCTTCTTTCCACGGCACCATTCTGCCTTCACGAGGCTGTGCATCCCAGCTAACTTTTTTACCTAAAAATACGCACACGACAAAATAGCTATGGAATACCATCATTAGCGGCGCAATTACAATGGCAAAAACCGTTTCGATGAGTGAACCTGCAATTAGCTTCATCGTGCCACCAAAGGCTTTATTACGGTGCACTAAAGTCACAATAACACCCATTAATTTAGGCAGTAACAGCAGCACGGCAGTAATGAATAACAACGAATCAATTAAATCCGTTTTGGCAATTTGCCAGGTTGGGAAAAGTTGATAAGCATGGTTAAAGTACACGTCGCTATTTAGTGCCCGAGTCACTGCATCTAAGGTACTTAATGCCAGCATCGATAACCAAATTAACGATGAGATATACGCCGTAGCACCGAATAAAAAGTGCATTTTACTCATTAGCTTCAGGCCTGATTTAGGCAATAAACCTAAATGCTGGATATTTCCTTGCACCCAACGTCTATCACGAATCGCGTAATCGAGAATGTTACTTGGCACTTCTTCGTAGCTACCTTCAACATCGCTAAGCAGCAACACATCCCAACCACTACGGTGTAGCAGTGAAGCCTCAACAAAGTCATGACTTAGAATTTCGCCACCAAATGGGGCATTGCCTTTTAAAACCGGCAGGCCGCAGCATTTTGTGAATGCTTCAACGCGAATAATCGCATTGTGACCCCAGTAGTTTGCTTGGTTTGTTTGCCAAAAAGCAGAACCGGTTGCCAACATTGGGCTATATAAAATCGATGCAAACTGTAAAAAGCGACCAAAAAACGTGTCTTGGCGAACCGGGATCGGGATCGTTTGGATCAAGCCTGATTTTGGATTGCTGATCATGCTAGAAGTCAGTTCAAGCATACATTGACCCGTCATGATGCTATCGGCATCAAGCACAATCATGTGATCGTACTGGCTGCCCCAACGCTCACAAAAGTCGGTTAAGTTGCCTACTTTACGGTGTTTGTTGTCTTCGCGGCGACGATAAAAAGTATGCGCTGCTAAATTACCTAAACGCTTAGTAAGAGCATTCCATGCTTTAAGTTCATTACGAGCAATTTCAGGGTCTTGCGTATCACTTAGCAAGTAAAAGTCGTAATGTGGCATTTGCCCTGTTTTTGCCAGCGAGCGAAGGCTAACCTCAAAACCGGCGATGACACGCTCGGTATCCTCGTTATAGATAGGCATAACAATGGCTGTTTTAGTTTGGCTTAAGGCATGCTGATCAATCTCGATTGGTTTTTGACGTTTTAAGGTCAACGGGTCAATACGAAATAATTGCAGGATAAAGCCCATACAGCCACTACAAAAGGCTGTAACAATCCACGCGAAGGTGACTGTAAATAATGCTAGTAAAGCGTACTCAAGCGGTGTCATGCCGTTAGAATTTAAAATATCGAACATGATCCATACGCCATAGGCGGTAATGGTGAGCGCTAGGCTCGAAAAAAGCCAAGCGCGGGTTTTCTTAAAAGGCATTGCTGTTGCTTCTAATGCTTTACTATTGGACGTCGTTTGGATACCAGACATAGCTCCATACCTCGCTGATTTCTTTATCACGTAGTTTTAACGATAAGCGCATATCAACTGGCTTATCTCCCTCTGGCGCCACTTTAAAGGCTACGCGCCATCCTTGATTGTTTGGTAACTGCTGTACCGTTTTATCGCTTATTTGACCTGAAGACAGGGTTAAATCGGCCATCATGGCAAAATTAGCGGATAGTTGATTAATGGTTTCACCACTAAAATCTACGGTAAATTGACGATGACTTTTCGGTGGCGGATTCTTCTCACCCGGAAGTGCAGCACTACCAATTCGGGTTCTTAACACACTTGCTTTATCTTGAGTTGCGAGCGTGGCATTGAAAGTTGAAAGCTTGTAACTAAAGCTTAAGTTGTCACCGGCTTTCATTGGCTGTTCTGGCACCCAGTAGCTAACAATATTGTCGTTGGTTTCTGTATCTGTTGGGATCTCAACTAACTCAACGCGTCCTTTACCCCAGTTACCCATTGGCTCAATCCACATGCTAGGGCGGTTGTGATAATGGGCCTCAGTATCAAGATAGTTATTAAAATCACGGTCTCGCTGTGCAAGACCAAACCCTTTCGGGTTCTCGTAGCTAAATGAAGTGACACTTAGCTTCTTTGGGTTATTTAGTGCGCGCCAAACCCATTGACCTTGTTCTGATTGCATTAAAAGGCCATCAGAGTCATGAACTTCAGGTCGGTAATCATCAAAAAACTTAGTACTATTTTCACCGTGGTAGAACATACTTGTTAGCGGGGCAATGCCGAGCTTTTTAATGTCTTTGCGGGCAAAAATTTGCATTTGAGTTTTCACTTCAGTGTTAGTCGAAGGTGTTAATTCAAAACGATAGGCTCCCGACACTGATGGACTATCTAATAATGCATAGAGCACGATAGTGGTATCTTCGGGTGCCGGTTTTACTAACCAGAACTCCTTGAACACGGGGAATTCTTCACCTGAACTGAGTGCTGTATCAACCGCAAGACCACGCGCTGAAAGACCATATACTTGGTGCGGGCCAACTAAACGAAAATATGAAGCACCTTGAAACACAGCCACTTCATCTTTGTACTGGTTGTTGTTCAGTGGAAAGTGTAAACGAAAACCTGCATGTCCAAGTTGTGTATTAGCAATAGCGGTGCTGATCTCTTGCTCTAACGGAGCAGCGGTTGCATCGTAACGATAGTAATCTGTTTTAAAAGGTAAACTTTTTACTTCAGCATTTTGCTCAAGGGTATTAATCGCCACCGGTGAGCGATATAAAAAGCCAGGGTGGAATAACTGCACTTCATACAGGCTTTGATCTTTCCAAATTGCTTGCTCAGTACGAAAACGGATTGCACGGTAGTCCTGATAACCAATGCTAGTTAATGCTTCAAGCTCTAACTCTTTAGGCGCTACATACGGCTCAGAGGCTAATTTTTTCGCACGTGCAGTGATAACTTCAAATAACTTTTCTTGCGGAATAGTGATCATTGCAGGCTTAAGCTCAGCAGCATTTTCCTTTACTTGCTGTTTTTCATTTTCGGTTGCTTGAACCTTGACGGCTGTTTGTTCTGTTTCAGTCGCTTTTGGCTGGTCTGGATCTTCAACTGCGTAACTATGACCTGCACTCATGGCTAATAATACGCCCAAGAAGGTCTTCTTTTTAACAGCGCTGAAGAGCTTAGTTCGGGTTTCTGGTCTCATTCAATTTTCCTTTAGCCGTAAATCACATTAATTCATTCATATCTCTTAGCAATTACTGAACCCAAAATAAAAACTAATAATCTCAATGGCTTTGAGTTGGTACAGCGAAATGCGAAGAGTAAAATTTTGAAATTAGTGAGAAACAATTACACGGTAGTCGTTGTTTATTCGTCACCAATATGGAGAAGTTTAATGAACGAAAGCTTGCCCTAATATGAATAGCTTAAAGGATAAACAAAAATATGAACAAAATTACCAGAGGCTTAATTTTGCAAGCGAAATTGTAATCGAGGAGGGGAGTGTAGGCACCGAACAGGTTTTCAGTGCCTTAGAAAGGCAAGCCGTGTTATTTAACTTCACCTAACTTTTCTGCATTGGCTTTACATTGGTTGTAAGCTTCAATGCATTTGTTGCTACAGACTTTATGAACTAAACCATCAGCGGTGCTTTGCTGTTCACAGCTCGCTTCACATTGATAGTTTTGCTGAGCACATTGCTGCATTTCTGGATTTTCAATTTTGTTTGAGCAGGCAGACAGTAATGTCATTGCAAATAATGTTGCTGCAATTGCTGGTAATTTTTTCATGCTTATCCCTAGTTTATGTCTTTTCTTTGCAATCCATCTTACCCAGATTGTTGCTATTTAATCCAGCTCAACTTGTAAATTGTCAATTAAACGTACTGAGCCTAAATAAGCAGCAGCTAAAATAACAAGTTGTTTGTCAGCTGTTGTTGCAGGCTTTAATGTTGAGCGCTCTGCAATTGCGTAGTAGTCAGGCTTAAGGCCTGCATCTTCAAGCTGTGCTTTTGCATCAGCCTCAAGTGCTGCAATGTCTTTGCTGCCTTGCTTAAGTGCTGTTGCTGTATTATTTAGGGTGGCAAACAGCACTTTTGCGGTGTCTTTTTGCTCATCAGATAAATAGCCATTACGAGAACTCATTGCTAAACCTGAGATTTCGCGGCAAGTAGGTACGCCAACAATTTCAACTGGGATAGATAAATCGCGCGTCATTGTTTTAATAACTTGCAGCTGCTGAAAATCTTTTTCACCAAAACAAGCAAAGTCAGGTTGTACTAAATTAAATAGCTTAGTAACAACGGTTGCAACGCCTTTAAAGTGACCAGGACGCGAGCCTCCACAGTAACCCATAGAAACACCCGGTACATCGACAAAGCTTTGCTCGCCTAAACCATTTGGGTAAATTGTTTCAACCGAGGGAGTAAACACGATATCAGTACCAAGTTCAGCCAAACCTTGCTTATCTTCGTTTAGTGTACGCGGATAACTATCAAGGTCTTCATTAGCACCGAATTGCATCGGGTTTACAAAGATACTCACAACAACCTTATCAGCAAGCGTCTTGGCTTTTTCAACAAGTGAAAAGTGACCTTGGTGTAAATTGCCCATAGTAGGTACTAGCGCAATGCTCAGTCCAGCTTGACGCCAAGCTTTGATTTGACTGCGTAACGATTTAATTTCAGTGATTGATTGCATTTATTTAAACTCGTGTTCGGCACTTGGGAAAGCACCACTTTTTACATCTTCACAATACTTTTGCACTGCTGCTGGCATATTGCCGGTTTCTAATAAAAAGTTCTTTGAGAACTTAGGAATATAGCCTGCAGAAATACCAACTAGGTCGTGCATTACTAAGATTTGACCATCGGTTTGATTACCCGCACCAATACCAATGGTAGGAATATTCAATTCATCAGTAATACGTTTAGCAAGCTCACTTGGAATACATTCTAAAACAAGTAACTGTGCACCTGCCGCCTCAAGTGCTTTTGCATCACTGACCATTTTATCGGCTTGAGATTGCTCACGGCCTTGAATTTTAAAACCGCCAAATACATGCACTGACTGAGGTGTTAAGCCTAGGTGGCCACATACAGGAATACCTTGCTGGGTCATTGCACGAATGCTGTCGTGAAGCCATTCACCGCCTTCAAGCTTGATCATGTTTGCCCCAGCACGCATCAGCTCTGCTGCATTTTTACAGGCATCAGTTGGGTTGGCATAGGTCATGAAGGGTAAGTCAGCAATAACAAATAGCTCTCGGCTACCTGCACGTACGCGGCGTGTATGATAAGCAATCTCACTGTTGGTTACCGCTAATGTGTCATCACCACCTTGTAATACCATACCTAGTGAGTCACCGACTAAAATCACCTCGACGCCATTATCATGAAACAATTTAGCAAAGCTGGCGTCGTAAGCCGTTAATGCGGTGATTTTTTGTTGTTCTTGTTTCATTTTATTGAGAGTTGAAACGGTGATTTTAGACATAATTTCCTCTAAGGCTTAGCCTTGGTTGATTACTGCTGAGGGAGTTGTTGTAAATCGTTTAAAGGCAACGTTTTTGTTATATCAGCAAGTGATTGATTATTCGGTAGTACAAGCGTTGGTGCTATCTCAAATAATGGATAAACAACAAATTCTCGCTCTGTTAAGCCATAATGAGGCACAGTTAAGCGAGGGGTGTCTATCACGTCATTACCGAACAATAAAATATCTATATCAAGGGTACGAGGACCCCAGCGTTCTTCTTTTCTAACACGGCCATGTTCAAGTTCAATGGCTTGAGTTAAATCAAGCAATTGTTCAGGCTCAAGTGCGGTTTTAACACACGCGACCGCATTTACATAATCTGGTTGATCCTGCGGTCCCATGGGTTTGCTTGCGTAATCATGAGATACACAAACAAACTCAACACCTTTTAATGCTTTTAGGGCAGCGACAGCGTCATGTATCTGTTTGCGTGGTGCATTTAAGTTAGCACCTAAACCTAAATAAACAGTCTGCATGCTTAGTCTACTTTTTTCTTACGAGGGCGACGACGGCGTTTTGGGCCACCTTGGTGCCCTAAATTTTTAACCATCTCTTTTTGGCCATTGATGTCTTGGCTCAAGTAAGCTGTCCACCAATCTGCAAGTTCTTTATGTTGCTCTTCACCGGCTTGTACACGCAGTAATAAAAAGTCATAGGCAGCTTTGAAGCGAGGCTGTTGAGTGAGCCTGTAAGCGCGCTGACCGCCTCGTTTATCAAGACGCTGCTGAATATGCCAAATATCGCGAGCACCCAAAGTGAAGCGTTTTGGAACCGCGACATGTTGTGCACTTTCACTAAGCACTTTATTCATTGCTTGTGCAAATGCATCGTACTCTGAAAGTTGATCGCGTTGTTGTAACTTCTTAGCAATACTGAGTAATGGGAACCATAATAAGGCTGCAAAAATAAAGGCTGGCGTGACTTTTTTATCTGCATTGATACGCTTATCGGTGTTTTTAAACATTTGCAGGATAAACGCATGCTCTAGGCCATCAGGATTGGCATCTAAGATTTTATCAAGCGCTGGGAATAATGCTTTGAATAAGCCATATTGGCGTAGCATTAGGTAGTTTTCTTCAGCTTTACCGTTTAAGAACAATTTAAGTGATTCTTCAAATAAACGAGCAGGCGGAATATGGTCAAGTAAATTAGCAAGGCCTTTAATTGGTTTTTCGGTGCCAGGCGCAATGCTCATTCCCAGTTTGGTAGCAAAACGCACCGCACGTAACATACGCACAGGGTCTTCACGGTAACGAGTTTCTGGGTCGCCAATCAATTCAATTTGTTTTGCTTTTATTGCGCTAATACCATTGGCATAGTCATAAATACAAAAATCGTTTATTGAGTAATACAGTGCGTTAATTGAAAAGTCGCGGCGTTCGGCATCTTCTTCGATACTGCCGTAGACATTATCGCGCAGGAGTTGTCCGTGTTCACTTGATTGGCTAATTTGATTTTTACTTTCGTCAGCTTCGTGATGACCGCGCATGGTCGCTACTTCAATAATTTCTCGACCAAATACAATATGCGCTAAACGAAAACGACGACCAATTAGGCGACAGTTACGAAATAGCTTTTTGATTTGCTCAGGCGTTGCGTTTGTTACAACGTCGAAGTCTTTTGGCTGTTGGCCTAACAATATATCTCGAATACAACCACCAACTAGGTAGGCATCAAAACCACCTTCTTTTAGGCGGTACAATACTTTGATTGCATTTGGGCTAAATTGTTTGCGTGAAATACCGTGTTCACTGCGCTCGATCACCAAAGGTAACTCGCTCGTTGGTAAAGCATCACTCGATGTCGTGGCATTTGGGCCAATAATCTGCCGACAAAATTGAAAAAGCTTGGAAATAATAATCTGTCTCCTACGACGCGGACTTTGCGACTCATCAAGTATAGCGTTTGTTTGTTACTTCGCCGATGTGAGATTGACGTGTAATCAGTGTATTTTACTTGGCGCTAAAATAAGCTGTTGATGATTCGCACACTTTGGGTCGCTATCATATACCAGCAGGGCAGAAAAATTAAGTTACTCGGCCTTTAAAATTGGCAATTTATTTTTCAATAGTAACAAAGTCACAAAAAGGAGAGTTTGGATTTTCGCTGACCTGTATTTCTTGCACCTTTGGGATGTGTTCAAGGCGGTAAGTTTCAACAGCCCAAGCTAACATTTGTTCGATATTTAACGATAAAAGAGCGCTTTCTGGCTTTAGTCCTAAAAAGCGAAAAGCATCGAACAAAGCGGGCTTAGGATCTGATTTTGCTATTGCGGGGGCGTAATTTTGCTTAGACAGCTTAAAACCAGGCTTCGCAACTGCTAAAGGTAGATGAGCGTAATCGGGCGCAGGTTTATTAAGCTGCTTAAATAAACTAAGTTGTCGTGCGGTTGGCTCTAGTAAATCAGCGCCGCGCACAACATGTGTTATACCTTGTGCAATATCGTCAACCACTACAACGAGTTGGTAGGCAAATAAACCATCGCTACGCTTTATTAAGTAATCTTCTTTGGCAAGTTGGCTATCAATACGCACCTCACCTTGAATTAAATCATGATAGTGGCTGGTCGCAAATTGCTGGGTTAAACGCAGTGCTGAGTCAGAAAGCCCATGACTTTTATCTCGGCAATGGCCTTGATAAATTCCCCCGATAGCTTTAATTTCTTTACGAGTGCAGTGACATGCATAAACTAAGTTTTGTGAGATTAGTTCATTAACAATAGCTTGATATTGTTCATGACGTTGGGTTTGGTATATGACGGATTCGTCCCAATGCAGGCCGTAAGCTTCTAAGGTGTGTAATATATCGTCGCTAGCACCACTGACAACACGCGTTGTGTCGATATCTTCAATGCGTACTAACCATTTTCCTTGATTGGCTTTAGCATCAAGGAAACTACCCACAGCCGCTATAAGTGAACCAAAATGTAATGGCCCAGAAGGTGATGGCGCAAAACGGCCACAATATTCACGCGTTGGCGTGTTAACGGCTGTGGTAGACATGGGCTAATTAAAGGATATTAACCGCGTCCAGATTGTTTTTCTTTAATTTCCGCAAGCGTTTTACAGTCTACACATAAATCAGCTGTAGGACGCGCTTCTAGGCGGCGGATACCAATTTCGATACCACAAGATTCACAATAACCAAAATCGTCTTCTTTGATTAATTGAATCGTTTTCTCAATTTTCTTGATCAGTTTACGCTCACGGTCACGAGTACGAAGTTCTAATGAGAATTCTTCTTCTTGTGCTGCACGGTCTACTGGATCTGGAAAGTTAGCTGCTTCGTCTTGCATATGCGATTTAGTACGGTCTACTTCGTTACGTAAATCGTTACGCCAAGCTTCTAAAATTGTTTTAAAATGAGCACGTTGTGCATCATTCATATACTCTTCACCTGGCTGTTCTTGATATGGTTCCAACCCGGCCTGAGCCAATAACCCTAGTTTTTTTGGTCTGGCATAACTTTCTCCTAAATCCTTAATATTTTGCCCAGCGTTAGCCGGCGGCTATAAATAGCAGAATCATTAGATTGAGGCAAATTTATTTTTAATTAATCCTCTTGACCTCGGACTAATGATTGCTCAAATAATTATGGGCGGTGTTATAAGCCCTTAACTATCCGTAAATTTTTTAAATTTGCTAAGTTATATGGGCAAAAAAAATAATACAACTTAAATCGTGCTTTTATTGTCGTTTTAGTAAAAGAGTAGCTTAGGTGATGAATGGGCATTTTTCCTGTATTTTTATCTCATCAGCAGATATTTTTGCTTTGTAAGCAATAACTTCAACGCCTTTTTCAATTGCATCAGTTAAAAGTTGTGCGTATTTAGGGTCAATATGAGTTGCCGCACTTACTTGGTTAATGCCTTCATGTAAAACAGCAAATAAAAGGACCGCGCGATGTCCTTGTTGCACCATTTCTACAAGTTCTCGAAGGTGCTTTTGGCCACGCTCAGTTTTTGCATCGGGAAAATACCCTTGCCCAGAATGAGGCTCTGTTTGCGACAGTAAGGTCACTGACTTAACTTCAACATAACAATGAGGCTTTTGATCATCTATTAATAAAAAGTCGATGCGGCTGTTTTCTTGGCCGTATTTCACCTCTGCAGCAATGGTTTGGTAGTTAGCAAGTTCAGCAATCGTGCCTGCTTCGAGCGCTTCTTGCACAACGTTGTTTGCAATAGCCGTATTTACACAAATCAATTGGTTAAACTGGTTCTGGGTTAATTGCAGTGAATGAGGATATTTGCGTTTGGCATTATCGCTAGTTGAATAAAAAGCGTTAAAGCCAGGCTCTGCACAGCCTGTCATTTTGCCGGTATTAGCGCAGTGTGCTGTAAACTCTTCGCCGTCAGCCGTTTTTAAATCAGCTAAAAAGCGCTTGTAACGTTTAATTAAGGTGGCTGATTGTAATGCAGGAGTAAACTTCATGACTCTACTTGATTGGTTTTTCTTTATTGTAAGTGATTCATTACGCAGATTAAACCACACTTCATAACGCTATTTATCGCAAGCTGTTGGGAACTGACGTTGGCTGTAGTAAACTCGAACAACATTTTTAGCGCAAAGAGTATTCTAACATGTCAGAAAAATTTCTAGTTCAACTTAGCGAGCAGGGCGCTGCCGCACATTGGGGCGAAAAAGCCGCTCTTTCTTTTACTGAACAAGGCGCAACTGTTCATTTAACTGAGCAAGATACACTTAAAAACGTACAAAAAGCAGCACGTACGTTAGCTAATCAAGGCTTAAAAAATATTGCCTTAGTAGGCGATGTTTGGTGCACAGAAACACAGTGGGCTTTTTATCAAGGTTTTGTATCACCAAAGAATTTAGACGCAATTGAGTTTGCTGAAAATGCAAAAACAGACAGCAAAGAGCTGACTTCGTTAAAGCAAGCAGCGACGTGGGCTCGTCAAATGATCAATGGCACTGCGGATGATATTTTCCCAGAAAGCCTAGCCGGTAAAGCGGCGGAGTTTATTCAGTCATTAGCGCCTGAGCACGTAAGCTACCAAATCATTAAAGGTGATGCTTTATTGGAGCAACAGTGGATTGGTATTCACGCGGTAGGTCGTGGTAGTGAGCGTCCACCGGTATTATTAGCATTAGATTACAACCCAACGGGTGACGAGAACGCACCTGTTGCGGCTGCTTTAGTTGGTAAAGGCATTACTTTTGACTCAGGCGGTTACTCTATCAAGCCAAGTGAAGGCATGTTAGGTATGAAGTGTGACATGGGTGGTGCTGCTACAGTAACTGCGGGCTTAGCGCTAGCTATCAGCCGTGGTATCAACAAACGCATTAAATTATTCTTATGTTGTGCAGAAAACCTTATTTCAGGTCATGCTTATAAACTTGGCGATATCCTTACTTATAAGAATGGTACAACGGTTGAAATCGTTAACACCGATGCAGAAGGCCGTTTAGTGCTTGCTGATGGCTTAATGGCTGCAGGTGAGTCTGGTGCGCCATTAATCATTGATGCTGCAACACTAACAGGCGCTGCGCTTGTGGCTGTTGGTCAAGAGTACAATGCATTGTTTGGTCTTGATAAAGAGCTTGTACGTGACGTACAAGACTTTGCAGAGCAAGAAATGGAAGCTGCTTGGCCATTACCACTTGAAAAATGGCACCAACAAAACTGCCCATCGCCATATGCAGATACCGCAAATAGCCGTCCTCAAAAAGGCGGTGGTTACGGTGGCGCTTCTAATGCGGCTGGTTTCTTATCACGCTTTGTACCAAATGAAGGCAAAGGGTGGGTGCACATTGACCTTGCTGCTGCATTTAACATGGGTAGCACAAGTGAGTGGGCTGCAGGTGCAACAACACAAGGTATGCGTACCGTTGCAAGAACCTTATTAGAAAAAGCCTAAGCAATTATCTTTTTCATTAAGCCCCTTAATTTTATCTAAGTTAAGGGGCTTTTTTGATCTAACAGGTAATTTTACAAACTGATACAAGCTTTTTTGAGTAAATTAGTATAAAATCCCGCCCCACATTTTCTCATCCTGTGGTTAGTTTTTATTAAATTAGCTACACTTGAATGATCATTCACACTGGGGTCTCTATTTATGTCAGATAAGTGCTATATCACTGCGCAGCAGCTTCTTGAAGATTCATTTCGTGTTGCGGCACAAGTTTATGAAGATGGTTTCCGTCCTGATTTCATCATTGGTATTTGGCGTGGTGGTGCTCCAATTGGTATCGCAGTTCAAGAGTATTACGATTACAAAGGTATCGAAACTGACCATATCGCAGTGCGTACTTCTTCGTATTACGGTATTAACCAGCAATCTAAAGAGATCAAAGTTCACGGTTTGCATTACATCATTGAAAATGCCAATGCAGATAACTCATTACTAATCGTTGATGACGTATTCGATTCTGGTCGTAGTATTGTTGCATTAAAAGAAAAGCTTTCTGAGCTAATGCGTTTGAACCTACCACGTGATATCCGCGTTGCATGCCCATACTACAAGCCGAAAAACTCAAAGGTAGACATGGTGCCAGATTATTATATTCATGAGTCTGAAGAGTGGCTTGTGTTCCCTCATGAGCTTTCAGGCCTAACGCCAGATGAAATCATCGAAGGTAAGTCTGATTTAGCGAATATCCACGACATTTTACTGGAAAAGTAATCTTGTCCAGATGTTTCATAAAAGGTTCCTAGTGAGCCTTTTTTATTGTCTGTAATTAAGAGTAATAGTTTAAGTTGCATAAATTTATTGATGCTTATCACTATAGAGAAGGTTTAGTTTAAAAGGCAGTAAAAAACCGCGCAAAAGCGCGGTTTAAATAGTTATTTCTAGTGTTAAAAATTAGCCATTACCACCAGTAGAACCCGTTGATCCTGTACCACCTGTAATAGGTTGTTCTTCAACTTCACAGATAGTGGGTATATCTAAATTTTCAACTGTATTGCTTGCAGTAATTTCTTTTACATTCCAGCTATAGTTTGTGTAATTGAAATAGCCAACATAGTAATTAGAGCCTTCCTCTAGGTTAAAATTACCTAGCCCATTAGCTCCTGTATAAACTCTACCTTGCCACATCCAACTAGTATCGTAGATATATACAATCGCTGGCGTAGCTACAGGGGATGCATCAACATCAAAATCTTCAGTATTACTACATACCAACTGAGACTTGAATTGCTGTGAAACCATTGTTGGAGGTGTGACATTAAGCTTAATAGTTTTACCATTTAAGTCACATAAATTATCAAAAGATAATTTTGAAACCACTCCATCAGCGCTCGCTTCGCCAACAATACCATCTAAAACATTTTTACTACCGCGAATAAATTTAATAGATGCAGGGAACGATGGAGGATTTCTGAAGGTTCCTTCTGAATAGTTTCCTCCATAATTATAAATTCGTTGGCGATAACCCTTGGCTTCGATTAAGAGGTCTGCACGTAAAGTATTTGGGTCATTATTTACATCAACTACATTAAATGAAAGAGTATTTCCTGGGCACTTTGAAGCGCCTATTCGATATGTGAAATAATCCAAGTTCCAATAAGACAGGTGATTAACAGAGACTTCAACATCAAATGTATTTGCTGCACCACTATCTTGTACTAACCCATAATTCTCAAACGACCATTTTCCCGTGTCTTCATCATAGCTCCAAACAGGAAAAATATCATTTACAGCTAAATCTCTAGACGTTGGACTTTCAAGAGTACAAACACCATTCGCATAACCATTCGCTTCTGCTTGGGCTGAAAGACTGTCTGTTGAAGCCTCATCGTATGTTACAGGGCAAGGATTCAAGGTGTTTTTATCAACCTGCATTGCGACTTCAATTGAAATAGGTTCACCACCATCATCTTCACCAAACGTACTAACTTTGTTTCCTTCATCATCAACTAGTTCTATTGCAACAAAACCACCTGATGTAAATGAGCCTTCAACTTGTTCTGTATCGCTATTTGGAGCTGTGACAGACAATGAAAGTCCACCAGGAAAAGCATCTAGTGAAGAGCTTTCTAGGGCGTTATCTTCTGTTTCTGTATTATTTCTTGTTGCTTCATTTGCAAAATAAGCCAAGGTCATTTGAGGAGCAGAGGTTAATGCTGTTCCATCTTTATCAAGAAACTTAGTTCCGTTTTTAAGTTTTACAGTAGCACTGCCAACAGCAATATTTGCTTTTGAACTATCGATTTCTTGTTTTAATACTATTTTGTCAGCGCCATCTAGTGATAGTCCTGTTGATGGATCATAAGTTACAGTAACATCTTCCCCTGACTCCCCTTTTAATGATGAAACTGCTTCAGTCGCAGCAGCAACAGCAACATCAGAATCACTCAGCTCTCGTGGTGTTAAACGAACTTCTTTAGCACCAATATTATCACTAGAGGACAAGGTTATAGAGGCATTATTATTTAGGTACCCTTCAGCGCTAATTATAAACTCATAGGTACTGCCTTCTGCAGGAATTGACTCGACAGTAAAGGCAAATGCACTTCCTGTTGTTGATTTATCACTATCTGTCAGCTCTTCACCACCACCAGATAAAAGCCCATCCTCACTTGAGGTAAATGATATCATTGCAGTGACAGAGTCCGGTAATGGTTGACCTGTAAGGTCTGCGATGTTGATTGTTAATGCACCAGCTTGCACGGCTGCTGCAACTGGCGGGACTGCTACATTTTGTGTGGGGGTAGGGGGTTCAGGTACGGTTTCATTGTTATCATTATCACTAAAACAGCCAGCTAATATCAGCGTAGTGCTTACTGCTAAAGCGAGTTTAGATAAGTTAAAGCTAGACTTTTTCATAGTCACTTTCCTTGTAAAGTTAATTTTTACTGTATTTGTATGAAAATTAATGCTAGTAGCCATACACTTTTACGTCAAGGAAGTTGCTAATGATCTGTTTAATTATTTTAAAAAATAGGATTGTTGGTGTAGGAAGAAATTTAGATAAAAAAATACCTCCCAGAGGAGGTATTTTTAAAACTTTAACAAACTAAATTTGATTAGCCGTTACCACCAGTAGAACCAGTTGAACCAGTACCACCAGTTACAGGAACTTCTTCTAATTCACAGTTATCACGAACGACGTTGAATGTCTCATCAGTGCCATCAGCTGTAATAGTGAATGTTTGTTGATCAACGTCAACACCACGTGGAGTGAATACAACATCATACTGTTGACCACTTTGTAGGCCTGTTAAGCTGTATGAACCGTCAGAACCCGTTGCAGCTGTTTTAATTCTGTTTGCTTGTGCATACTTAACTAAAGCACCTGTGAATGGGTACGTATTATCTTGGAAATCTTCGCTCGCGTTAGAACAAGAATAAGTTACATTGATATTCTCACTAACGATTTCGTAAGGTTGAACAACTGGAATTGAAATTGGACCACATACTAATTGTGAGCTGAAACCCCATGAATTACCAAGTAAATCACGTACAGAGATACGAGCATTTAAAGTATTCCATAAGCCATACTTAGCTGCTGCACGTAAGAATAGGTTACCGCTGCCAGATTTAATACGGCGGCTGTATGAGAATTGAGGAGTATCAATATCAATGATTAATGGTACGCTACCAGGGTACCCACCTAATGCGAAAGTTGGTACCGCAGTACAAGCTGGGAAGCTCCAAAGGAAAGGCCAGCCAGATAAGTGATTAGTAGAAACTGTTGCGTTGCCATCAGCGTCTACTGTTACAGAATCTTCAGTTGCCCACTCACCAGTATCTTCGTTATAAGACATTACACTTAGAGAATCGCCTTCAGAAATCGCTTGGCCATTAACTGTTGCTGGTAATGATGCCGTAAGAGAGATTGGGCTAGAGAAGTTTTTAACTTTTGAATCTCCAGCTTTCATTTCAATATTCATCATCGAAACTGGAACTTGAACAGTAGTTGTGCTTGATTCATTTAAGCCATCAGGGATAAGGTCAATTGCTTTCGCTTTACCTGAAGCTGCGTCAACATCAGCAGTAACTACAGATAAGCTAATATCACCGTCTGCGATTGCATTACCATCTGCATCCTGTAAAACAACATCTGTACCAATTGCAACAGAAGCTGAGCTTGAGTCTGCATCTGCTGATACAGTTAGTTCTTCAGCAAGTTGACCAGAAGTAGTTGTACCAGTGCCAGAAGCTGACGTTACAGTTGAATCAAGTTTCGTAAGTTGGACGAAAGCTTCAAAAGGTTCAGAGCTATCAACTTCAGAGAAATCTAAAATCGAAGTTTTAGAAATGAACTCATCTGAAGAAACAATCATTTTAAGCGTAGAAACATCAGATGATGCTAAGTTGAATGTGAAAGAACCATCTTCAGTTGTAATAGAGGTAATAGCGTTACCGTCGATATCGACAACATTTTCAGAAGGAGCACCATCTTGGTAAAACATAATTGTTGCAGCAATTGGGTTACCTGTTGATTTTTGAACTACGTTACCTGAAACGTAGAACGTTAAATCCTCAGGGGTATCAGCCACAGGAACGTCTACTGTAGGTACTGGTGGCTCAGGCACTGTGTCGTTTTTGTCGTCATCACTCAAACAACCACTTAAGCTTAAAGTGACACCTAACGCTAGCGCTAGCTTGGTTAGTTTAAATTCATTGTTTCCCATAATCGTTACCTTTCTTTCCTTTCTCGTAAAGTAATCAGACTTTTATTAGAGCAAATAGTACCGGTTTGTGCACCGAAAAAACGCCACACATGGTTATCTGTTATTGAAGGATAAGCGTACATTATATATACGTCAAGTGAACATTATATATACTTTCATTAATAAAATAAGAAAGTTCTGTCTCATCTTTCAGGCGTAACTTGTGACAACACACCGCTTTGCAAAATTATAATACAGAGCTTTGCTGTTAAAAAGCTTAACTCTATGAATATTTATAGATTATCCAACTGAACTTGTGCTGACTTTGCTTTTCAGTTTGGTAATATTATTTTAAAGCATTTAAGAAAAATTTGTAACACATTTATAACTGCGCAAAACTTTCGACGTAGTCGCTAAGCTTGTCGATATCTACTACTTGTAAACCTTGATTACTTCTCTGCACTAAGCCTTTTTCAACTAATTCTGTAACTACGCGTCTATATGCTCTTTCGGTGGTGGCAAAGCGTTCTGCTTCGGCATTTACGGTAGGGTAGGCACGCAGTAACGTTGGGTTACTGTTTTCAGCTCTTAATAAGCAATCTTTAGCTATGTTGTAGCTAAGTGGTAATAGCAGTTTATCTAAGTTTATTTTTTGGTTTTCTTGGAATTTAGCGGCAATTGTTTGCGCCGTGTACAAGCTTAACTCTGGCTTTTCTAAGAGTAGTGCGCGCCAATGTTTAAGTTCAATTAGGTTATAACTTACATCGCTAAAGCACGTAACTGTGTAGATACACGGGTAGTTATTCAGTGCTTCAATTTCACCAATCAATGTGTTGTTACAATCAAGCTGGCCCAAAAGAAGGCGTCGGCCATTACCCACGTCATAGCTGAACGACACAGTGCCGCTTCTCACTAATACGAGTTTTGACAAAGGTTGATCTTGGTGGATCAGCACTTCTTTTTTAGCTTGTTGAAAACTACTGCCAGCAAATGTCAGTAATTGGTCAACAAGATAGCTTGAAAAATGATATTGAAACATTAACGCCGCTCTTCGGACAATTGTCCTATTTATTACATCTTAATGACGTTAGCATTAAGATTCTAAGAATTTACGCTAACTTGCTAGTAAGGTGTTTCACGTTACTGATACCTTCATTTCCCGTGTAATGATTTTAAAGCCAAGATTATTCTTAAGCTTTACAAGGTTTTTAGTAAGTTAGCTTTTTTATTTTATTGTCAAACTAGCACAGAGTGCGTCAAAAAAATGACAAGCTCCAATGCTAACCTAAAGCCTAGGAGAGAACAATTGAGTTGGGAATATTTAGGCTATTTAGCGTCAGCACTGTTGGTTGCTTCTTTGACAATGAGCGATGTAGTAAAACTACGTTGGCTTAACCTAGCAGGGTGTATTGCATTTACCTTCTACGGGCTAGCAATTGGTGCCGTTCCGGTTGCCTTCACCAATGGCTTATTGGCATTTGTGAATATTTACCACATCGTTAAATTAAAGCGTCAGCAAAAAGCTGACGCTAAATAGCATTATTCCTCTTTTTTATATTTCAGCTCGCCCGCAATCCAAGTTTGTGTCACGTTTATATCGTGGATCTCTGAGACTGGCGCTTTGTAATAGTCTTTATCAATCAAGATAAAGTCAGCCCATTTGCCTTGCTCTAAGCTGCCAAGCTTAAATTCTTGATGTGCAGCATAAGCACTGCCTAAAGTAAATGCACGCAAAGCTTCATCACGCGATAGGAGCTCTTTTGGTCGCCAACCGCCTTCAGGCAATTGATTGTGATCCATTCTTGTAATAGCTGAATATAAGCCATCAAATGGGTTAGCAAGCTCTACTGGAAAGTCAGAACCAGCTGCAATCACTGAGCCTTGTGCTAAAAAGGTTTTCCAAGCATACGCCCCTTCAAGTTGTTTTTCAGTCAGGCGCTGCTCTGCCATATGCATATCAGAGGTTGCATGAACAGGCTGCATTGAAGGAATAATTTTTAACGTTTTAAAACGAGGGATATCTTCAGGAGTCACAATTTGTGCGTGTTCAATTCGGTTACGAAGTAAAATGCCACCGGTTTTTTTAAACACATTTTCATAAGCATCGAGCACCACGTGATTGGCTTTATCACCAATTGCATGGGTGTTCGCACTAAAGCCATGAGCAAAGCTTAAGTTGAATAGCTGCTCAAGCTTTTCTTGGGTTTCAAGCATTAAGCCGTGGTGATTTTTACGATCTGCGTATTCCTCAATAAGGGCTGCGCCTCGACTGCCTAAAGCACCATCCGCATACACTTTGACACTTCGAATCGACAGCATGTCATTCATGTCTTTATATTTGCCCGCTTTGAGCATGGTTTCTAGTTGAGGGTCAGCTGCACTTAGCATGGCAACGATTCTAACCGGAAGGGTATTTTGCTCAGAGCGCTGCTTGTACACTTGCCACGTGTCGTAATCGATACCTGCATCATGGGTTGATGTAATACCCAAACTTAGTAGATGTTTACCTGCATTATCTAATGCCGTATTAATGCTGGCATGGCTTGCTTTTGGTACATGTTGTGTAACAAGCGTTTCGGCTTTATCAATGAATACCCCAGAAGGTAAGCCAGAATCTAGCTTTAAAATTTCACCGCCGGCGGGAGAGGAAGTTTGTTTGGCGATACCAGCAAGTTCCATGGCTTTTGAGTTAACCCACACTGCATGACCATCAACGCGAGAAAGCACCACAGGTTTGTCTTTTACATATTTGTCTAAATCAGCTGCAGTTGGAAACTCACCGCCAGGCCATTGCTCTTGATTCCAACCGCGACCAATGATCCAACCTTGTTTATCTTTGGCAAACTCAGCCAGCATTTTGCCAACCTCATCTGCCGAGTTCGTATTTCTGACATCAAGTTGTGAAAGGTTATTACCTAAACCAATTACATGGCCGTGAGCATCGACTAAGCCAGGTAATAACGTGGCTTGCTTGCCATCAATTGCGGTGGCGTCAGGGAAGCTATTTTTAATTGAGTCATTGCCTGTTTTTACGACTTTACCGTCTTTAAAAACCAGTGCTGAAAAGTGTTGGGTTTCGCCTTTGTAGGTAGGCGTGTAGCCATTTACATTATAGATAACAGTGGTGTTGGCAAAGCAGCTAAGTGAAGCTGTTGCTAGTAAGCTGATGATGAGTTTCATAATCTTCTAATAGTTTTTATTGATTTATGAAAACAGTATCAGAGTTGCAGTAAACTGCAACTCAGTAGCAAGTAAATAATGATATTGGTATTTTTATTTGCTTGCGTAGACCTTAAATTCACTGAGCGATAATTTATTATCTTTATCGCTGTCGTAGTTTTTAAAACGTGACCACAGAGCTGGATCTCTAGCAGACTCTGAACGAGTCAGGTAACCATCGTCATTACGATCAAGTTGTTTAAATTTTTCACCAATACTATCTGCAGCAAAACTCACTGTGCTAGATGCACAACATAAAATTAGGCTGGCAAAGGTTAATTTTGACATTACTTTAACTCTTGTTTGTTAAATAGTGTTTAAATTCAAGGAGCGAGATTTGTTGATCTTTATCAGTATCCCACTGCGCCATGCGTTTTTGCAAGTGCGGTTGCGATGACAGTTCCTGCACAGATAAAAAGCCATTTTTATCTTTATCAAGGTGATCAAATCTTTGTTTTACATCCAATGCTAAGCTATTGAAGCTTATAGTAATTAAGGTACATGAAGCAAGCCAGAAAATTCTCATAGTTACACTCCTTTATTCATACTCATAATTACACCCCTTTATAAATAAAAGTGCTTGCCATAATTTAACTCCCAAAATTTAAATCCGTTTACACATTCCCTCTGGGATTATGGCAAGCACTTTAAGCCGTTAAGGTTTGAATTTTTCAAACTCTTGTTCAGACAGAACCTGATCGCCGTTTTCATCCATATCGGCAAATTGCTTAAGTAGGTTATCGTGTTTGGTTGCTTCAGTTAATGAAATCTCGCCGTCGGCGTTAATATCAAACTTAGCAAATCGAACATCCATTTGTGATGCTAAAACGGTTGCGCTAATAACTAAAAACATCAGCGAGAAAGCAGCTAATAGTTGTTTCA
The DNA here is from genome assembly GCF_037162425.1 of Pseudoalteromonas sp. Hal040. Lineage (NCBI taxonomy): Bacteria > Pseudomonadati > Pseudomonadota > Gammaproteobacteria > Alteromonadales > Pseudoalteromonadaceae > Pseudoalteromonas > Pseudoalteromonas sp. Hal040. The sequence continues at coordinate 691,126 of NZ_JARLUU010000001.1, forward strand.
TTACAATCTCCTATTGAATAAACGACTGAAACTCAGAAAATGAAATTTGGCCATCTTGGTTACTATCAATTTGCGTAAAGTTACCATGTAATAATGCATCTTCAGATGCTTCTGCTTCACTCAAAAAACCATTACTGTCTTTATCGAGTTCGTTAAACGTTGTTTGCAAATCAAGTGCATAACTACTTAACGAGATGAGACTTATAAGCAGGGTGGCTGCCAAGGCCGTTACTTTCATTTTGTGTCCTAAATAACTAATTTGCTTAGTACTAATCAAAATCAGTGCCAATTTTAAAAGTACTTAATTATCAATTGGTTATTGGATTTATGTGGTTTTGAATGCGAAATAGTTACAGGGTGTTGTGTCTTTTTTGCAACGATTTTCAGGTGCTAAAAGTTTATCCATTTTATTTCAATGAGTTAGCTTGTTGCTAAATAGCAACTTTGTATCGGTTTTTGGGTGAAAATCAGTCCTTTTTAAGGTCGGATTCAGCGAGTGTCTAAGTTTGTTCACTAATAATCAGCATCTGCAATTATGTTGAGAGTGAATATGCAAAATAAAGTAGCGATAAAAATAAAACAGTTACTCAATTGGCGACCTAGTCTTATTGGCCAGTTCGTCTGTAGCATTTTGCTGTCTTTGCTGCCGTTATCCTTGGTGGTGATTTTATTTTTAAATGCGCTCAATAAGCAGCTTGCAGTGACTCAAGAAATCGTCGGTGACAATTACGAAATTACCAAAGCATTTAATAACCTCAAACAAGACTTAAATAGCCTTGAACGAGCAACTCGACAAAACTGGGTGCTTAAAAGTGAATCCCTCGATAGCTTAATTGCCAACAAGTGGCAATCGTCACTGCAAAGTGTCGATGAGCTCATTTTCTTAAGCCCAACCGCTGATTATGTCTCGCAGTGGCGGCAATTGGCTGAAGTATTACAATTTGCGCATCAACATTTATTAATAGAACAAAAGCAAGATGGTGAGCTGTTTGCACCCGCTAGTAAGCTTATCAGTGAGCAAACAAATTGGCTCAAAGAGCAAAATGAATTACGCATCACAAAAAATCAGCAGCAATTAAAAGCACTTCAAGCTTCATTTATTAATTGGTTAGTTGCGTTAATTCCACTCACGTTATTGGTCGGGGGCGGGTTTCTTTGGCGGATCAGCGGACGGCTCAGGGAACTCACAAATGTAATTGATAAACTTGGACAAGGCCATTGGCAGCAAAAAATTCAAGTTAGAGGTTCGTCAGAGTTAGTTGAATTAGGTAACAAACTAGAGTGGGTTCAAGCACAGCTACATATGCTTGAGCAGCAAAAAGATACATTTTTACGCCATGTGACACATGAATTAAAAACGCCCCTAGCTTCGATGGTTGAAGGCACAGACTTACTCGCAGATGAAATTGTTGGCCCAATCAATAGTGAGCAGCAAGCTGTCCTTGGGCTAATAACGCAAAGTATGGTGCGGCTCAGAGCCATGATTGAAAGCTTATTGAGTTACAACGCTATTCGCACGAGTAAGCAAAGCCTAAGCGAGCTTAACTTTAACTTGATGATGAATAAAATTGAGCGTCATTTTGAGCACCGATTATCAGCGCGTGACTTATCCATTATGTGGGTGAACGAGTTACCAAATAAAGCCTTGTTTATCTCAATTGAGCTACTTGAAATGGTGCTCATTCAGTTGACTTCAAATGCGTTAAAGTTTTCGCCGGAACATGAGTCAGTGACAATAAAAGCAAGCTTAAAACAGGGACAGTTAATTTTGAGTGTCAGCGACTTAGGTGTAGGGATAGGGGATACTGAAAAAGCCGCTGTATTTGGGGCTTTTTACCAAGGCAAAAATGCAAAACAACATACTGAAATGGGCAGCGGACTCGGTTTAACCATAGTAAAAGAAACCGTTGAACAATTAAACGGTAAGCTCTCTATTACAGATAATGAGCCACAAGGGTGTGTATTTACAGCCATTTTACCAATTCAATTAACCCAAGGAGTTAACTGATATGGGCTTAGCGAATAAAGCCAGTTTTATGCTTGTTATAGGCACACTTTTTATAACAGGGTGCACGATCACGCAAAAGCATGTTGAGGCAGAGCAAGTAGAGCCGACAGCAGAAGTGAAACCTCAAGGGCAACCTAATCCCAAGCCTCGGCCGAAAAGTGAGCCGTTATACCCGCCTGCAAGTAAAGTCATTGCTTGGCATGCAGCCAAGTGTGGTGGCTTTAAAGCGGCTTCTGATAAAGCAAATTATGTCGGAGAAAATGAGCTAAAGCGTCTGTTTGAGTCAATTTGTTTACTCGGTGCTTCAGAGCCAGAAAAAGCCCTTAATCAGCTTGAAAAAAGTGACCATGCTTTTTATTGGCCAGATGATATTAAGCAGTATCTATGGTTACAAAAGCAATATTTACAACAGAATTTAGCGGCAAAACAAGCTAAGCAAGCACTGAGTGATGAAATGGAAAAAACCTTATCGTCGCTTGCGACTATCGAACAACAACTTCTGCTACGTGAAGAAACCAAGGAGCAGTAATCATGAATGAAGTAACAAAACCACGGGTTTTATTAGTAGATGACGATGCGAGTTTATTAAAGTTACTAGCGATTAGAATTGAGTCTAAAGGCTATTTGGTTAGTACAGTTGAAAGTGGCATTGAGGCACTACAAACGCTAAAAAACCAAACCTATGATGCGGTGATCACCGACTTAAGAATGGATGAAATGGACGGCATGGCTTTGCATCGCCAGTTACAAAGTCGTTATCCTTCAATGCCGGTGATTATGATGACAGCACATGGTTCGATACCTGATGCAGTGGAAGCGACGAAGCAAGGTATATTTGCATTTATTACCAAACCGGTTGATAAAGATGAGCTGTTCGACAGCCTTGCTAAAGCTATCGAGATCCATGGTGTACATGGTGATGAAACACCCACACAAACAAATATTGTCACCCGTAGCGGCGCGATGTTGCATCTACTTGAGCAAGTTAAATTGCTTGGTCCAACGCAAGTGAATGTATTGATCTCCGGTGCCAGCGGCACAGGTAAAGAGCTGCTTGCACAAGCAATACATCAACACAGCCATGTTAGTGACGGGCCATTTGTGGCAATTAACTGCGGCGCAGTGCCGGGAGAGCTTTTAGAGTCTGAATTATTTGGGCATAAAAAAGGCGCATTTACAGGTGCAGTCAAAGACCATCAAGGTTTGTTTCAACAAGCACAAGGTGGTACCCTTTTTCTAGACGAAATTGGTGATATGCCGCTAAATTTACAAGTAAAACTGCTGAGGGTTTTACAAGAGAAAACCATTCGTCCTGTGGGCTTTCAAGAAGAGATCCCAATTGATGTGCGGGTGGTGTCGGCGACTCATAAGAATCTTCCTGAGGCAATCAATAATCAGCAGTTTCGTGAAGATTTATATTACCGATTAAACGTGGTGAACTTAAAATTGCCTCCGCTTTGTGAACGCCGAGAAGATATCAGTTTGCTAGCACAGCATTTTGCAGGTCTAATTGCTAAACGTATGGGGCAAGATCAAAAGCAGTTTGCCAATGATGCAATGCATGCTTTGGTTCGCTATGACTGGCCGGGTAATATTCGTCAATTACAAAATGTGATAGAGCAAGTAGTAGCTCTTACACCGGGTAAAGTGATTGCCGCTCAGTTAGTAGAGAGTGCATTAAATAGTAATGTAAGTATTGCTGAGCCGCTTTCGTTAAACGATGCAAAAAAAGAATTTGAGCGAGATTATTTAATTAATATGCTGAAAATGTCAGCGGGTAATGTTGCTGAAGCCGCAAAGCTTGCGAAACGTAATCGCTCAGATTTTTATAAATTAATTAAAAAGCACAACATTAATGTTGAAAGCTTAATATAAGGAAAAACATGGCGCTTTTTTTAGTCTATCTGGGCGGTCGTATTCAAGGTTGCCACATTGAAATGCACGACGTTCGATTTGTCGTAGGCGATAACATTGAGCAAACTTACTCAAAACTAAAAGCACAGTGGGTGGGTGATAAAAGCAAAGTGCACATGGATAGCTACATGCAAATTCAGCACATCGATGGCTATCAGGTCGAAGTGGTTGATACCCCGCATAGCCAAGCTGAAAAACTATATTTTGTGAATTTAGGTGCTTACCGAGCTGATAGTCTTGCGGAGCAACATGATTTTGCATTGTACGTTGCGCGTAGCAGTGAAGAAGCAAAGCAACGCGCTAAAGAGTCTTTATTGGCTGGAATGACTCATCTTCATAAAGATGATTTACACGATGTAGACGATTGTTTTGCGATTGACTTGCTTGATAGCAACTTATCAATCAAATTAACACCAAGCGGGCAAACACAAGCAATGAAGCCCGATTGGTTTGGCTATCACGTTCTGTAATACCAATCCGCAATAATACTTAATCATTTTGAGGGATTAAACCTGTCGCTACCTGCGTTAAAAATTTCTGATTTACGACTGCATGGATGCAGAAGGTAGAGCAATGCAGGAGCAATTGCCGAGCACAACTAAATAACGAAATGTTTGCCTTGCTATCAACGAGGTTTTCTTGCCTCAAAATAGACCACTTAATTAAGCGAATTGGTATAAGCTATTCTTGGTTATCGTTTTTACTGGCAACTTTAAAGGCGATAATCACCAATCCAAACAAAGCAAATGGCAGTGCAGCGAGTAAATACTCAACGGTATGGCTGTCTTGGTAGTTGGGCTGGAGTAGGAAGTGACCTGCAACACAAAGTAAAATAGCCACGAATAAAACGGGCAGTAAAATCAGTTCTTTTTTAGGTGAGTGTTTTTTCATTACAAGGCGTTATATTCCAAAGGTGCGCCATTGTAATGATCTCAGCTTACTCAGGTCAAATAAGTTGCTTTGTAGTTTGCTTTATATTGCGCTGTATCAACTTTTTTTGTGTCAGCTTTTACAGGCTGCTTTTTTGGAGCCGCTGGTTTATCGGTTGCTTCATTATAGCTAAATAGCCCCATAATGAATTCAATCTCTTCACGTTGTAATCCAGATCGCATGATGCCCTCCAAAGAATAATTTGCCTTTTGTATTACAAATATTACGTCCTGTAATCTGAATTATCGGTGAATACCCAGTCATTAAACTGTAATCATATGTAACGCAAATATGCTTATTTAATAGGCAGCTCCACAGTAAACACAACACCTGTGCCATCAGCTAAATTTTCGGCCAATACTTTACCGTGATGGTAATCGCAAATAAGCCTTACAATATAAAGACCTAAACCCAAGTGTGGCTGCTGCTGATGTTGCTGACTTCTCACCGAGACCATTGAGTCGAAAATGTGTTCAACTAAACCGTCAGGGAGCAGAGGTCCTTGGTTGCTAATTGTTAATAATGCATGGTGCTCTTGCTTGGTTAAGCTGACTGAAATTGTGCTTTGCGAGGTTTTAAACTCAAGTGCGTTGTTGATGAGCTTATCGAGTAATTGGGCAATAAATTCTGGTGCGCCACTAACATTTAACGGCTCTTTACAAAGCGACAAGGTAAATAGGCTTTCACCATAGGTTATTTGATAGCCCTGCATGCAGCCGGTGATCACCTTGGTCAGGTCAAACTCTTCTGCCTCGGCACTTTGAATACTTTGTTCAAGGCGCGTTGCTTCACTCATGGTGGTAATAATTTTACCTAACCGCTCAACCCCTTCACTGGCACGGTCGAGGTATTTTTGACTCAGTTCAGATTGCGGCTGCATTTGTAAATTTTCAAGCGATGAGCGCACAACAGCCACGGGCGTACGAAGTTCATGGGAGAGTCGTGATGACATATTTTCTAAGTAATCAGTATAACCACTTAAACGGCTAACAATGTTGGCAAAGCTGCGAGAAAGGTCGCCAATTTCGTCATTCGAATCGGCATAAGTAATTTTGCCGGTGATCCGCCCTTGGGCATCAATGGCTTGCTCGGCGTTGTCACGTAAGCGGCGAATACGGCTGGAAATTCTTGAAGCAAAAAAGAACAGTGTCACAGTGCCTACAAGCATCACCGCTAAAATGACATTAAAGAGCTTTTCTAACGATTTATTACGTAGGGTGCGCACGCCATTGGTGGTTTCTTCTGCGATTACTGCACCAATGACTTTGTCTTGGATCCAAATAGGGTAGGCCGCCGATAAAATAACGGCTTTGTTATCTGGAGTTAAGCGCCATGATGATGCAGGTTTACCATCTAAAGCACTGGCTATGTGAGTACCTTGCATCGTCGCGACATCATGTAAGGTATCAATAAACTCATTTTCTGGACGAGTTAAAATTTTATAGTAAAGTGGGTGTAAGTAATCTTGCTCAAAGCGTTGCCACCAGGTTGTTGCGGGCTCCTCTTTTAGGCCGTCTGCCCAAACGCCATCGGCATGATGAATTGAGCCTGATTGTGCAAGTACGCGATGATGGTTATCTACGACCCAAATTCGGCTGCCACTGTGGCCCATGCCTTTCAAAATACGGTTAATTTCTGGCGAAGGTACTAAAACAGAGCCGATATCATTGGGATTTTGTAGGTTTGAGGTCGACATAAGCTGAGGCTCAACCTTGTCTTCATCCCAATCTTCAATAGCAAAACCAAGCTTATTACCTAGCATCGAAAGCGGAAAACGCAGCTCTATGTTGTAACCCGTGTCGGTGCTTTTAAAATAGCCTTGAATTTTAGTGACCGGCTCTTGTGTCGAAGCATCAAAGGCATTAACCCAACCATCTTGACGGGCGGCCACCACATAGCTTTTAAATTCACCTTCAGGTGTTTTTAACATGATCTGTAAGTGATCATTACGGGTAAAGCTGAGCACATTTTTAGCACGATACACCAGTGAGCTATCAGTGACTTTAAATGCCGCATAAAGGTAGTTTTCGTATTTGCCTACCATGTGATCAAAACTTAGATCACTATCTTGATGATCATTACTTAACCCCTGTAAGTAGCGTTTGTCATAATGCCAAAATAAGCTTTGATAAGGCTGCCACTCAGACAGTTTGCCATCAAGTTGAATCGGGTTATTCAGATTATAGGCATATAAATCTCGGCCTTTTACAACTTGATCTAAAAAGTTGGTTTGCGAGTCAAACAAAGCAGGGCGCTCATGTAATGCCGTTGCAAGTGCGCGGGTGGTGCCCACTAAGGTTTTTTCTTGCCCTTGTCTTAAGAACTTTTCCATTTCCCAAACATATTCATAGCCAAGCCAAGGCAATAAAAATAAAAAGCAGGATAAGAAAATAAACTTAGTTCTAAGCCCCAAACGCAGCATTAAGCTTGCTCCCAGCGATAACCCATACCGTAAACGGTATCAATGCAGTCAAATGCATCATCTAAAGCAATAAACTTTTTACGAATGCGTTTTACGTGTGAGGTAATAGTACTGTCATCAACATAAATTCTCGCATCACTCATTAATTCGTTGCGGCTTTTTACATGGCCTGGACGCTGTGCAAGTGAATGTACCATCCAAAATTCTGTCACAGTTAAATCAACCAGTTGCTCTTGCCAAAAAACCTGCATGCGCTGGGTATCTAACTTTAACAGGCCGCGATGCAAAAGAGCGGTTTGATCGGCGGGTTGATCGAAGGCATCAAGGCGTCTAAACAAGGCACCAATGCGAGCAGCAAGATGCGCCATACTGATGTCTTTGGTTAAGTAATCGTCAGCACCCATGCGCAGGCCACAAACGGTATCAATTTCGCTATCGCGGGCGGTTAAAAATATAATTGGTAAGGTTTTAGAAAGACTGCGTAATGTTTGGCAAAGTAAAAAACCACCATCCACTTCATGGCCAAGGCCAATATCAACAATGGCTAAATCTGGTAAAGATTGACTAAATGCCAGTTCAGCACTAGCTCTGTCAGCAAAGCCTACAACCTGATAGCCCTGAGCGCTGAGCATTTCTGTGTAGTTTTCGCGGATTGCTGTTTCATCTTCAACGATTGCTATTTTCTTCATTGTTAATACTTACTTAAATTCTTTCTATAGCGAACTATACCTAATTTTTTGCCTTGCGTACTGGCAAAAACGCGATTGCCATTTTTCTGCCACAATTGCTCAGCAGTTTGCCTTTTTTGATCCCCTTTATTGCCATTTCGACTTGTTTTAATTGCTCCATACCAAGTTCGCAACACCAACCAATGTTGCCAAGCAATTAAGTAGAAAAAGGATTAAACCATGAAAAAATTAATTATTGCCGCTTTCATTACATCTGCTGTATCTGTAGCCCCTTTTGCAGATGCTGCGAGTCAAAGTAAACAAGAAACACCAAAAGAAACAGCTATTGGCTTAGGTGCTGGCGCAGTTGTTGGCGGCATCGTCGGCGGCCCAGTGGGGGCATTTATTGGCGCGTTTGCTGGTGGCTTAATTGGCGAAAAAGAAGCGGCAGAAAATACCATTGATGAACAAGCTCACGCATTAGTTGTAATGAAAGAGCAAACCGTAGATTACCAACAAGTGATTGCCGATAACGCGGCGCTAAGTGAGCAGCTTGAATTATTAGCTGACGAAAAAGAGCAGTTGTTACAAGCCCAATTGAACACCCTATTGGCGATGACGGTGCAGTTTAAAACCGGCTCTAGCGAAATAGCCCCGCACTTTGCTAATCAACTCGACAAAGTTGCACAGTTACTGATTGCTCAGCCAAATCTGGCTATCGACTTAAATGGCTTTGCAGATCAGCGTGGTGATGAGTTGGCTAATTTAATGCTTTCAAAACAACGTGTAAATGCAGTGCAAAGCTACTTAATTAAACAAGGTGTGCCTCATACGCGCTTAACCGCAACTGCCTTTGGTGAGCAGCAAAGTGTTGCCGATTCAAATAACTACGAAGACAACGTGTTTGACCGCCGCGTAACCTTAACGACACGCCCTGTGTCACAAAGCAGCTTACGTACAGCGCAAAGTAACCATTAATTCATCCGTCGATGGAGTGACATATTATGTTGAGTAACCGTACCAAAAGGCTCCTTTTTGGGGGCCTTTTTATCCTCTTATTAGGCTATGCAGTTAACCCTGCATTTGCGGCCAATGCCAGTGCCGAACTGCGTTTTTATGATGATTCAAACAGCCAAGTGTCGTCGGGCTTATTAGTGAAAAACGATGTCACTATGACGCTCACAGGGCTTATTAATCATGTTGTTGTTAAACAACGTTATCAAAACCCGCACCCGTTTGCAGTAAATGCCCGTTATGTGTTTCCGTTACCTGATGAAAGTGCAGTTCATGCCATGCAAATGCAAATTGGTGAGCGTATTATCACCGGTAATATTGCCCTTAAACAGGAGGCTGAACAGCAATTTGAGCAAGCTCAAAAACAGGGTAAACGCGCCGCTTTAGTTCGCCAGCAACGTGCGAACATTTTCTCAACCGATGTAGCAAACCTTGGCGCTGGGGAAGAGATTGAAATTACCCTGCAATACCAAGAAATCATCGGTTTTCGTGATGGTGTGTTTTCACTGCGTTTTCCGACAACGATTACACCGCGTTACGAACCGTTAACGGCAGAACTGCAGCAAAAAGCGTATCTAGAACAAAAAGACACAGAGCAAAAGCGTGAGCCAACAGCTGACACTGCGCAAGTGGCATCAGCGTGGCTAAAGCCTGTTTTTCATCGTGCACAAAGCCAAGAGTCTGATGCGAGCCTAAACCTTGCTATTTCGATGGATATTGGCCTTGAACTCAGTGATATCAGTGCTAATTTAGCGGGTATGCAAATCGATAACCCAAGTTTTGGTCGGTACCAGTTATCACTTAATCGTGATGTTCCAATGGATAGAGACTTTGAGCTGACATTTAAACCCCTTGATAAAGCCCACTCTCAGGCTGCATTTTTTACCGAAACAGTAGCAGGGCAAGAATATGGTTTACTGATGTTAGTACCGCCAAGCGACCACTTTATCTCGCAAGCTCGTCTACCTCGCGAAATGGTGTTTGTTGTAGATACCTCCGGCTCAATGCATGGTCAATCTATGGAGCAGGCTAAACAAGCCTTGTTTTATGCCCTTTCGTTATTGGATGAAAATGATAGTTTTAACATCATCGGCTTTGATAACGAAGTGTCGGTATTAAGTGACACGCCAATGATTGCCAGTGACTTTAACATTCGTCGTGCAGAGCGTTTTATTTATGGTTTACAAGCCGATGGCGGCACCGAAATAGCAAAAGCACTGACTCAGGTACTTGATGGTAAACAGCATGATGGCTTTGTACGCCAAGTGGTGTTTTTAACCGATGGTAGTGTAGGTAACGAAACGCAGCTATTTAAACAAATTCAAACAGATTTAGGTGACAGCCGACTCTTTACCGTCGGTATTGGTAGCGCGCCCAATAGCTTTTTTATGACCAGAGCTGCTGATATTGGCCGTGGTACATTCACTTTTATTAGTAGCACAAATCAAGTACAGCCAAAAATGCAGTTGCTTTTTGATAAGTTGGCGCATCCTGCGGTTACAGAGCTTGCTCTTGAAGGCGACAAAGAAGCCCTTGAGTATTGGCCATCGCCATTACCTGACTTGTATTTTTCAGAGCCGGTTTTGGTTGCCGTGAAGCTTGATGGCAGCCAGCACTTAACATTAAAGGGGCAGACAAACACAGGGCCAATGACGATTAATTTAGCAACAGCCAATGCTGCAAACGGCGAAGGTATCGCTAGACTCTGGGCCAGACAAAAAATTAAGTCACTGCTGCTTTATAACGAAAAACAAACGGTACGCGCAGAAGTTGAAGCATTAGCACTTCAGCATCATTTACTTAGCCCTTTTACGGCCTTTATTGCAGTTGATAACTACGCGGGTAATGAGATTGCAGAGCGTTCAATGCAAGTACGAAATAAACTTCCTAACGGCATGACGCTACCACAAACCGACGGACAAAGCCGGGTGTTTATGTTGCTTGGGTTGTTGTTGCTTTCTTTCTCGTGGTTATGGCAATGGCGACGCTAAAAAAAGCGCTGCCAGTTTGCTGCGCCTTACTTGGTATCGCATTGTTTGTTAATGGCGGTTATATGCAGGCGAAAGCTTGGCTTGCACAGGCATTGATTGAATCAGCTTGGCAGCAAGCTTTGCAAAGTCCTAATGAGCAAGTAAGACCTTGGTTTTACGCCGATGGTTATGTCACTGCACACATAAATTGGCCAAGCCAGCAGCAAGAGTTGACTGTACTTGCCGGTGCATCGGGGCGAAACCTTGCGTTTGCCCCCGGGCATTTTTTGCCAAGCGGTGAACTTGGCAGCTCAAAAGGGGTGTTGATTGCGGGCCATAACGACACCCACTTTGCATTTCTAAAACATGTCGCAGTGGGTGAGCAATTCAGTATGCAGTTGCAAAGTGGCCAGATTGAGCACTATCAAGTTCGTAGCATTGATGTTATTCATCAAAGCGAACAGGGCTTTTTAGCACAATCAGGCCTTTATTTATTAACCTGTTACCCTTTTGACTCGTTAGCTTCTGGAACTGAGTTTAGGCTATTAGTATCGGCTGAAAAATTATCGTCGTCTACATCAACTTTCAGCTCTTGATGACGTTGGCTAACAATAACACCGGCAAATACCACTGCAATACTCACCCATTGCCAAAGTGTGAGTACTTCGCCAAGTAAAATGGCTGACAAAATTAACGCAAAAATTGGAATGAGGTTTGAATAAGCAGCAGCGGTTAATACCGACACTTTACTAATGGCGTAGTTGTACATGCCATAGCCGCCTAAAGTGACACATGAGCCTAAATATAAAATGCTCAATAGGGCACTTAAATCGTGCTGATTTTCGCTGGGTAGTTCGATGAAAAATAAAAAAGGCGCAAAGAATAAGCTACCGCTAAACCCTTGAATTGCTATTAAGGTCAGCGGTGAGTAACGAGTGACTAAGTGTTTTACGCTCACGGTATAAAACGCGGCGCACACCATTGCCATCAATTCTAAAAAGTTACCAAGTAGTGGGTTAGGGGCTTGCTCAGTGCTTGGTGATAATAGCGTTAATAAAATACTGCCACCAATACACAAGGTAAAGCCAACGACGATGGCTTTACTGATGTACTCTTTTAATATTAAGAACGCCAAAATAGCGACGATAATTGGTAAACAAGAGACAATTACCCCAGCTTGCGATGCTGAAGTGTATTCAAGAGCATGCCCTTCAAATAAATAATAAAAGCAAGGCTCAGCCAGTGACATACCAATTAAGTACTTCCAGTCACCTGGTTTGAACTCAAAGCGGATCACATAGCGCCATAAACATAAGCTAATCAATAACGTGGTTAGCATTCTTAAGAAAATGACTAACACAGGATCATAAACATTGATTGCATGCTTTAATGCAATGTAGGAGCTACCCCATAAAAAGGTCGCGATAATTAAGCATAAACTGGCTGGCATAGGTGTCGCTATTGAGTAAAAAAACGAGAGCGCGATCCTAGCATGAATTTTTTTAACTTGTTCAAAAACTGTTAGCTGGTATATATAAATTCTCTATTTTAATTACAGAATATAAGAATCAAATGCAAAGGCCACACGTCGTTGTTGTAAAGCTGGGCACAAGCGTGCTGACAGGCGGTACCGACAAATTAGATAAAGCACACATGGTTGAACTTGTTCGCCAATGTTGTGAATTAAAAAAACAGGGTTATCAGGTTGTTTTAGTATCAAGCGGCGCGGTTGCTGCAGGTCGCGAGCAACTCATTACCCCCTGTGGTCGTTCTTTGATTGAAAAACAAATGCTCGCCGCAATCGGCCAAGGACAGCTTATTCATATTTGGCAGAGTCTGTTTGCTTTGTATGGTGTGAATGTTGGACAAATGCTACTGACTCGCGCCGATGTCGAGGACCGTGAACGTTACTTAAATGCCCGCGATACCTTAAATGCACTTCTAGCGCACAATGTGGTGCCAATTATTAACGAGAACGACGCTGTAGCCACCGCCGAAATTAAAGTCGGCGATAACGATAACTTATCTGCTTTAGTCGCAATATTAGCGAATGCTGAAAAGCTGTTATTGTTAACTGATCAAGAAGGCTTATTTACAGGCGATCCTCGCTCTGATGCCAATGCAACACTAATCAATGAAGTGTCACATATTAATGATGAACTCAGAGAGCTCGCTGGTGGCAGTGGCACCACCCTAGGTACTGGGGGGATGGCAACCAAACTGCAAGCAGCCGATATTGCTCGTCGTGCCGGTGTTGAAGTGATTATTGCCAAAGGCGCAGGCAAGAATGTGATTTTAAATTGCATGGCTGATAAGCTTCCAGGTACGCGCTTTTTAAAACTCACTGCACCAAAAGATGGCCGTAAAAAGTGGCTACTTGCAGGGCCTAAAAGCACGGGGCAATTAGTGATTGATGACGGCGCAAGCCTTGCGCTTAAAGAACGTGGCGCAAGTCTTTTGGCAAAAGGCGTAAAAAGTGTGCGAGGGCAGTTTGAGCGCGGTGATGTGATTGAAGTGGTGACAAGCCAAGGACAATGTATTGCTAAAGGTCTTGTTAATTTTAATCACCAAGAAATTGATCAAATTAAAGGCTGTCATTCGTCGCAAATTACCCAGTTGCTTGCATTTGCACCAAGCAGTGAAGTAATTCACCGAGATGATATGATTTTGTTATAGTTTTTTAGTAATTCTGATAAAATTAACTAAACTAAAGTTATATACGGTTTTGGGGACTTTTAAATGGCGGCTAACGCTTGCGGACATGACTGGGTTGTAGACATTACCCAACAAGAAGAAGAGCCTGAGCTCGATCAGGCGCTTATTAATGCCGTGAGCGAATTAGATGAATTTTCTCGTTTCGCTATTTACATCAATAAGTTTTTTAAACCTGGCCTGCCTGCCAGGCTGCTAAATAAAGATTCAGTTATCGAAGAGCTCAGTGAACATGAAGTCAATGAGCTCATCGAAAAAGTAAGCCGTAATAAAATTCGCATCAGTCGCAACTACGGCTTTATTTCTACTTATGTGCCTATTTATTACATGGGCAATGTGGTTGGTGTACTGGTTATTGAGTCTGAAAAAGAGCTTTCAGAGCGCTGTAGCATGCTCGCCATCTACATGCTGAACATCTATGCTAATCAACTGTCGTTACTTTATAAGTCGCAACTTGACCCTTTAACTGAGCTGTTAAACAGGCAAACCTTTGATAAAAAGGTGATTGAAATTGCAGCTAGTGCAGCCGTAGAGCTTGATAGCCATGACTCAAAGCAGCGTCATTGGTATTTGGCGATGGTCGATATCGACCATTTTAAAAGCGTAAATGACAACTATGGTCACGTTATTGGCGATGAAGTGATCTTGTTAGTGGCACAGCTATTAAAAAATAACTTTCGCTTTGAAGATTATGTTTTTCGCTACGGCGGCGAAGAATTTGCTGTGTTATTTCAAGCCAGTGACGAGCTCGATGCACGCAATGCCCTTAATCGCTTTCGTGGCTGCGTAGCAGAGTACCCCTTCCCGCAAGTCGGTAACTTAACAGTGAGTAGCGGTTTTATGCCAATCTACGAGTTCGAAATGGTTGCCAGTCTGGTCCAAAAAGCCGATAAAGCCTTATACCATTCTAAAAATATGGGCCGCAATTGCGTGACTGCCTATTCCGAATTAGATATTCAACAAAGCCAACCTCAAGATGATTCAATAGAGCTGTTTTAAGGTGTTGCAGCGCGCTTTGCTGTGTTAAAATTGCCCACTATTTTTTAGAGCCCTATTGAGAAGGTAAGATGAAGTTTGTTCGTTGGTTGTTAGGCCGCATCATTTTGTTTTTTGATTTTGTATTCACACCACGTAGTAAGAAGCGTCCAGCAGCAGAGCAAGCGGCGCTTGATTCAGTGACATCACAATTTAAGCTATATCAATTTAAAGCTTGTCCATTTTGCGTGAAAGTACGTCGTGCAATTAAACGCCAAGGTCTTTCAGTTGAAACTCGTGATGCCAAAGGCAACGAGCAATTTCGCCAAGAGCTTTTAGAGCAGGGCGGAAAAGTAAAAGTGCCTTGTTTACGTATTGAAGAAAACGGCCAAGTAACTTGGTTGTATGAATCAAACGATATCATTGCTTATTTAGATAAAGTCGCTGCTTAAAGCGGCTTTTCACTTCGATTATAGCCCGTGCTGTGCTAGCATTTGGGCAAATTTTTAATTGTCTTTTGAGAGATATAACCATGACAATTCGCACCCGTGTTGCTCCGTCACCGACAGGCGACCCGCACCTAGGTACTGCATACATCGCATTATTTAACTACTGTTTTGCTAAGCAGCAAGGCGGTGAGTTTGTGTTACGTATTGAAGATACAGACCAAGTTCGTAGTACGCCAGAATCAGAGCAAGCTATTATGGATAGCTTGAAGTGGTTAGGCTTAAACTGGGATCACGGTCCAGATGTAGGCGGTGAGTTTGGTCCATACCGTCAGTCTGAGCGTAGCGATTTATATAAGAAATTCGCGCATCAGTTAGTTGAACAGGGTAAAGCTTTTTACTGTTTTGCTACCAGCGAAGAGCTAGACCAAATGCGTGAAGAGCAAATGGCCGAAGGCCTACGACCTAAATACGATGGTCGTGGTTTAAATCTTTCTGAAGATGAAATTAAAGCAAACCTTGAAGCGGGTAAGCCTTACGTAATCCGTATGAAAATCCCAAGCGAAGGCACATTCAAGTTTAACGACTACCTACGTGGCGACATTGAGATCCCATGGGAAAACGTAGACATGCAAGTGTTACTTAAAGCGGATGGTTTCCCAACTTACTTCCTTGCCAACGTTGTTGATGATCACCACATGCAGATTAGCCACATTTTCCGTGGTGAAGAGTGGATCAATTCAGCGCCTAAGTTATTAAAATTATACGAAGATTTTGGTTGGGAAGCGCCAGTACTCGGTCACTTACCGTTACTTCGTAACCCTGATAAGTCAAAATTATCGAAGCGTAAAAACCCAACTTCAATCAACTACTATAAAGAAATGGGTTACCTACCAGAGGCACTATTAAACTATTTAGGCCGTATGGGTTGGTCAATGCCAGACGAGCGTGAAAAGTTCACGTTAGCAGAGATGATTGAACACTTTGATATGAAACGTGTGTCGCTTGGTGGCCCAATTTTCGACATCGATAAGCTTAGTTGGTTGAACGGGATGTGGATCCGTGAAAACTTGTCTGATGCAGAGCTAATGCAACGTTTTGTTGATTGGAAATTTAATACTGAGCTATTCGCTAAAGTATTACCAGAAGCAAAAACGCGTATTAATACGCTTTCTGACATGGTTGACCTAGCGGGTCACTTCGTAGGTGGTATCCCAAGCTATGATCCTGCGCTATTAACAGCAGGTAAAGCGGGTGAAGATGCAACGCGCCAAGCATTACAGTTCTTCATTTGGCAATTAGAAGGGTTACGCAGTTGGGAAAAACCAGCGATTTTTGCTATCGCAAAAGAAGTGGCCACTTTCCATGAATTGAAGATTAAAGACTTTCTTGAGCCAATCTTTGTGGCGATCACCGGTAAGACATCTTCAACATCAGTACTTGATGCGATGGAGATTTTAGGCTCTGACTTATCACGTGCTCGTTTACGTGTAGCATTAGCGCATATTGGTGTGTCTAAAAAGCAAGCTAAAAACATTGAGCGTGCATACCGCGATTATCCACAAGCATAATCGTGATGTAACTTCCAAAAACCGAGCGCTATGCTCGGTTTTTTGTTTATAGCTGTAGCTGTTAAAAGTGCCAGCTCGGTAATAAATAAAGCGAAGTTGGCCTCAATAACTATACGCCTTACCTTTACATACAGTGGCAACATCGCAGTTTTGATAGTCACTGGTAAAGTCTTTACAGCTTTCTACCCAGTAGCCATTACCGCCTCTATTTATCACTTCAAGTTTTAGCTGCTCAATAGCGATACTATTTACCTCAGTGGGGTTGTAGCCACCAGATTGCACTGAGCGTTCACCAAGACAACTAAGCCCTTCAACCTCACCTAAATAATAGGCGCCGCTTTCAATAGCCTGTTGTTCGCTTATAAATTCTTGTAATCGCTGTTTTTCAAATTCATAGGTAAAAAAATTATAGGGGCTGTTTAGTCTTATACCTATGTTGCCGCAGGCTGACAAAGTTGCAAAGGTGATGAGTAAAATTAGTAGTCTAGTCATGTTTTTCACCTCAATTTAGTTTTCTTATTTTATCGCTAAAAGTACCTATGTGTTGTAAAAAATTGTTGGCTAAAACTGCATAAATGCATTTAATCAGGCATTTTAATATGACTAAAATGCGCTTGAAAATGTAACTGAATGTGCATGTTTGTTAACTTTGTCGATTAATTAGCTCTTAAATAAAACGATAAAAAGTTCACATTCTAATAGCGGCTGACAAATTTAGATTAGCGTTATGGCTTGTTTTATAAGCTTAAAATGGAGTTTGTTGTTATTTTGGTAATTTAACTGTTAACCCTAAGTACAAAATGCTACACGCATGTAGCTTTCTTTCAACCCCCTTTGTGATTGAATTGTCTATACAAGTGGTGAAATGGATATTCACAAATCTTGAATAACTATACTTACCAACTATCCAGGGGATACTTATGCAAGTTAAGACCTTATCGATTGCTGTTGCAGCAGCAATTTATAGTGCCAGTGCAGCCCATGCTGTCGGCGTAGACCAACCATTTAAACAAGCTAATGTTTTAAAGCCAGCTAGTTTCACAACTGAAGAAATCGTCAAGTTAACAGAAGAGTTCCATACTGCTGACTCGCAAAATATGCTGCAAAACGACGGCTTAAACGTGCAAGTTAATAGCCAAAAGAACAAATTTAAAGAAGAAGGCCTTGATGGCGAGCATGTTTATATTGTGACACTTCGTGAAAATTCAGTTGCACTAGAAGCACGTAATTTTGAGTCACCACTAGCCCGTACCATGAAAGCACAAGGTGTAAGTAAAGTATTTGAAAAAGGCCAACCGGCAATTGCTGCGGTGACTGAGTATCAAAATAAATTACTTAACAAGCAACAAACAGTAATGAGCTCTGTAACAGCCGTAACAGGCCGTACTGAAATGCGTCGTCAATTCACAAAAGCATTAAACGGCTTCTCAGTGAAAATGACCGAGCAAGAAGCTCGCCGTGTTGCAGAGCTAGGTACTGTTGAAACAGTAATGCGCTCTAAAAATTACGACTTATTATCTGATGAAGGTCCAAAGCATATTGGTGCTGATCAAATTTGGAATGGTAGTAGTGTACCAAGTGGTATTAAGGGTAAAGGCGAAGGTCAAATTGTTGGTATTATTGATACCGGCATTAACACTGATCACCCATCCTTTGCAGCCGTTGGCGGTGATGGCTATGAGCACCAAAATCCGTTTGGCGACGGTGTTTACGTTGGTGACTGTGTTGAAGAACCTGAGGAAATTCAATGTAATAACAAACTAATTGGTGTACGTTCTTATGACGTGATCACTGATGTTTATGATGCCATGATCCCAGGCTGGCCAGCCATTGGTGAAGATTACGGCGGTCACGGTTCTCACGTTGCTTCAACAGCAGCGGGTAACGTAGTTAAAAACGTACCTTACATGGTAATGGGATTAGGTGAGCAATCTGACGGTGTTGTCATCAAAGAAGATGTTTTCCCAGAAATCTCAGGCGTTGCACCGCACGCAAACATCATCTCTTATCAAGTGTGTTACCCAGACAGTGCTGACTATGCGGGTTGTCCGGGTGAGGCATTGGTTGCAGGTATCGAAGATGCGATTTCTGATGGTGTTGATGTAATCAATTTCTCTATCGGTGGTTCTGATTCAAATGTGTGGGCTGATGCTGTACAACTTGCCTTCTTAGCAGCGCGAGAAGCGGGTATCAACGTTGCGGCAGCCGCAGGTAACAGTGGTCAAGCATGTGGCTCAGCTGAATGTTTTGGCTACCTTGATAACTCATCGCCGTGGCTTGCTCAGGTAGCTGCTACAACCCATGGTCGTTCTGTTGTCGTTGAAACGGCTGTAGAATTCGCAGGTTTTGCTGATGAAACGCTTGGTTCAGAAGTACCTAGCTGGTCAGAGACTGGCTTAATTGGTGGTGCGGTCAATAGCGAAGAAATTACCGGTGTGGTTGTTTGGGCTAAAGACTATGAAGATGTAAATGGCTACAAAGATAACAATGGCTATTGTACTGCAGAGTACCCAGAAAATACCTTTAACTTTTACAAAGACGGCACTGAAATCGCAGGTGCAGCGGATGGTAGCACCAATGTTATTGTAATCTGTCAACGCCATGAACCAAGCGATCCTAATGCAAATGCACGTACTGCAAAAGTAGATAACGTAAAAGCAGGCGGTGCAGATGGTTACATCATGTTTAACCGCGATAGAGATCAGGCTACTGTGACAGAAGGTTACTCATTACCGGGTGTGCACTTTACGTATGATCAATGGAATGGTGTTTACCCAGAAGATGGTTTAGAAGACTGGGTTGATAGTTCTTCAGAAAAAGGCCACATGATCACAATCAAAGAGACCTTGATTGAGCGACAAGTAAATGAAGACGATGCTGACTGGTTAGCAACATTTTCATCACGTGGACCGTCTTACTCTAATGTTGAAATTCTTGCGCCAACTTTAGCTGCTCCAGGTGTAGATATTTTAGCTGCTTACTCAGATGAGCACCCGTTCACAACGCCTCATGGCCAAGATTATAACGCAATTAGCGGTACTTCTATGGCTTCACCGCATGTTGCAGGTGCCATGGCGTTACTACGCCAAATTCACCCTGATTGGTCTGCAACTGAGGTGCAGTCAGCATTAACCATGACAGCAGAAAACGTCGTTAAATACCATCGTTTAAATGATAAAACTGACGTCGTTGATACTGCTGAAATCTACCGTGCTGGTGCGGGTCGTATTAATGTTGCTAAAGCTGCTAAAGTCGGCTTTGTAATGGACGAAACAGCAGAGAACTTCTTAGCAGCAGATCCATTCAATGGTGGTACTCCACATCAATTGAACTTACCTAACCTAGTTGATTTTAGTTGTGCGCCTGAGTGTCAGTGGGTTCGTACTATCACAGCAACTGAAGACGGTACGTGGACAGTTGAGCATGGCGATGTGGTGAACTGGTCATTTGATACAAATAATCAAGCAGTTCAAAATGGTGTAAACATTGAAGTTTATCCAAAAACATTTACGTTGAAGAAAGGTGAGACACAGACCATCGTTGTGAAAGCATCAATCATGGATACCCAAGATTGGTTTAGTAACTCTGAAGTTGAGCTACACTCACACTTACATTTTAAAGCGGCGGAAGAAGGCATTTCTGATGCGCATTGGCCGATGGCGTTTAAGCATGATCGTGGTGACTTACCAGCGCGCCTAGATAAAGTAGTTCACACTGACCAAGGCTCATTTACCGCACCTAACATTAAACTACCAACGATTGAAGCACCGGTTGCACGCGCTTATGAGCCTGTGAAAGCGGATATTGAAACATTCGTGTTACCTAAAGATAATGATAAGACCTACCCATGGTATCTTAATCGTGTTGAAGGTGCTGAAGAAGCTTCGCAAGTTATTGATGAAGCGACCTTCACAAAGTTCATTACGGTCCCTGCAGACAGTAAGCGCTTAACATTCGAAATTTTGGGTTCTGAATCAGAACTTGCCGGTTTGGGTGATAAAGGCAATGCCCTTATTTATGTAGGTAAGGATTATAATGGCGATGGACAAATTCAAGTTCAAGATGAAATATTATGTGTATCAAATCATAAAATTTTCAATAACTTCTGTAATATTAACAACCCTGAAGAAGGTGAGTATTGGGCTGTAGTTTATAACCCTTTCAATTCAAAGTATCCGGATGGTGAGATTGCTGAATCATTCACTCTTGCGTCGGCTGTAGTCAATAACCAAGTGTCAGATAAGTTGACAGCATCGTTACCGAAAAGCGATGGTATTGATACTGTGGATATGAGCATTAACTGGGAAATGGAAATGGAGGTTGATAGCGTCTATTACTCATTGGTAGATGTTGGCAGTTCGACTACAAATATGGGCGATTTAGGCTCAATTCCACTGAAGTTAACGCGTGGTAAAGATGCTATTCATGTAGACTCACCTAAAGCAAAAGTGAAAGCAGGTGATTATATTCCAGTTACATTCGAAGTGCTTGCAAACAATTCGGGTGTTGATAGCGACTATAATTTTGAGCTTGAAATTCCTAGCGGCTTAGCGCTTCATAAAGACAATGTACTTATCTCTAGTACTTCGCACGTTAATGTTGAAGTCACTGATGGTAAGTTGATTCTAAGCGGTACACAACAAGATACAAGCAACCTAACACCTGATTACATTGTGACAAACAGCATTAGCGATGAAATGTGTCGTACTCCTGACTTTGGTAATTCAAACCCGGGTGGTTATGTCGACTTAAGTCAATTTAGTATGCCTCCTGTTTTATCAGGCTTTGATAGTTCAGGTATGCCTAACTATGGTCGCGGTTGGATTATTCCAGTATCACAAATTTGGGGAAGCCAATGGAATCATGTAAGTTTGTATAATAACTATGATGTTGTTAATTGGTACAATAACTTTGTACAAGTAAAAGGTATTGGTACGATTGATAATTTAGGGTCTCGTTATTTAGTTCCTACACATAGCCAGTTCCCTTATGAGTCACATCCATATGAAAATATAGCGCCTTTATGGCGTGGGCAAACTTTTGATAATAAAGATATTCAATCAATGGGGTTAAGTTCATCTGAAGGTATTACGGTAGCCGGTACATCATCTGGCTGGGCGATTATCGAATTTGACAATGCAGGAGATTACGGTGATTTTGTGTATGATCGAGCGACTCGTTCTTATACATCGGTTCGTCGCGATAACACCTTTGATTTTCAAACTATTTTCAATGCTAAAACTCGTTTTGGTAAAGGTGAGCATGAAATTTACTTTGCCTATGATAATGTCGATTTTGGCTCAACAGATGGCCGAGGAAGTATCGGTATAAATGGTTATAAAGGCTTTATCAACGAATATGGCCCGCTAGGTGAATATTTGGGTGTCGATGTTGCATTTAACAACCTAGATGAAGTGATTCAAGACAACTTAGTTGTTTGTATGGATTATGTTGGCCCTGAATCTTCACAGTTTGAAGTTACTGCGTGGATGGAAGTTTTACCAAGCGGTGCAGGGCAAACAATGGAGTTTGAAGCACGTACGCAAATGTCGGGAACAGCTGACAAAGTTGTGACAAATACCATTGAAGTTGCAGGTAACATCACTGTTGTAGCAATTGATGATATGGTAACTGAAGAGCAGACACCAATCAGTTTTGAAGTACATCACATCGACGAAACAAACTCTAAAAATGAAATCTCAATTATTGCTGAAAATGCAAGCTACGTTGTAGAAGGCGATACTGTGACGATTACACCAGATCAGTACTTCTATGGTGACATTGAGGTAACTGTGGTGGTATCAGATATCGAAAATCCATCTGATAAAGCGCAAACATCGTTTGTGTTAACGGTGAACTCAGATGGCGTTGAGAAACCAACAGAAGTAACGCCTGAACCAGAGGATGACTCTAAAAAAGGTTCAAGTGGTTCACTTGCATGGTTCACTGTACTACTTGCTGGTTTTGCTGGAGTAAGACGTCGTAAGCTAAAACGCGACTAATCTTTGCAAAAATGAGTGATTTAACAAAAGGGCCTTCTGGCCCTTTTTTCGTTTATTATTATTACCTTACATTGGTATGGGAGTATGTTTTTACAGCTGTAAGGTAATTTTAATGTTAACGGTATGTACAAAACGCTACACAAATGTACACCTAAATTTAATTGTCCCTGTGGTTATATTGTAATCGCAAGCAGTGAAATGGATGTTCACAAGCTTGAATAATTATTCTAATTAACTATCCAGGGGATACTTTATGCAAGTGAAAACACTCTCGATTGCTGTTGCCGCAGCTCTCTACAGTGCTAGTGCTGCTCACGCAGTGGGTGTTGATAACAATCAAGTTAAACACCAATTAAAAGCACCAAACATCACATTTGAAGAAGTAAAAGCATTTAGCAAAGAGATTAACCAAGGTGACTCTAGCAACATGCTGCAAAACGATGGTTTGAATGTTCAGCTAAATAGCAAAGCAAATAAATTTGCTGAAGAAGGCATTGATGGTGAGCATATTTATATTATCCGTTTACGTGATAACTCAGTCGCTCTTGAAGCACGCGATTTAACTTCGCCATTATCACAATCACTTCAAGCACAAGGCGTTTCAAAAGTATTTGAAAAAGGTCAAGCGGCGGTCTCTGCTGTAACTGATTATCAAAATAAATTACTTTCAAAACAACGTACTGTAATGCAAAACGTGACTGCGGTGACAGGTCGCACAGAGATGCGTCGTCAATTCACTAAAGCATTAAATGGTTTCTCTGTAAAAATGACAGAGCAAGAAGCAATGCGAGTTGCTGAACTAGGCTCAGTTGTTTCTGTGATGCGTTCGAAAAACTATGATCTTCTTTCTGATGAAGGCCCTAAGCATATCGGCGCTGATCAAATTTGGGATGGCTCAAGCGTTCCTAGTGGTATCAAGGGGAAAGGTGAAGGGCAAATCGTTGGTATCATCGATACAGGTATTAACTCAGATCACCCTTCATTTGCAGCTGTAGGTGGTGATGGTTACGAACATGAAAACCCATTTGGTCCAGGTGTTTATGTAGGTGACTGTGTTGAAGAGCCAGAAGAAATCCAATGTAATAATAAATTAATCGGTGTGCGTTCTTATGATGTGATCACGGATGCATTTGATGCCATGATCCCAGGCTGGCCTGCAATTGGTGAAGATTACCAAGGCCACGGCTCACACGTAGCTTCAACAGCAGCTGGTAACGTGGTTAAAAATGTACCGTTTATGCTTCCTAGTTATGGTGAAAACACTGATGGTAATATCTTAAAAGAAGATCTTTTCCCTGAAATCTCGGGTGTTGCGCCTCACGCAAATATTATTGCTTATCAAGTATGCTACCCATCAAGTGATGAATATGCAGGCTGTCCAGGCGAAGCACTAGTTGCAGGTATTGAAGATGCTATTTCTGATGGTGTTGATGTAATCAACTTCTCAATTGGTGGTGCCGATTCAAATGTATGGGCCGATCCGGTACAACTTGCTTTCTTAGCAGCACGCGAAGCGGGTATCAACGTTGCAGCGGCTGCGGGTAACAGTGGTCAATCATGTGGTTCAGCTGAATGTTTTGGTTATTTAGATAACTCGTCACCTTGGCTTGCACAAGTTGCAGCAACAACGCATGGTCGCACTGTCGCTGTTGAAACTGCCGTCGAATTTGCTGGCTTTGCAGACGATACACTGGGTTCAGAAGTTCCTAGCTGGTCAGAAACAGGACTTGTTGGTGGTTCAATTAATAGCGAAGAAATTACCGGTGTTGTTGTTTGGGCTAAAGACTATGCAGACGTAGATGGCTTTAAAGATTACAACGGTTACTGTACAGCTGATTACCCAGAAAATACCTTTAATTTCTACAAAGATGGTACTGAGATCGCAGGTGCGGCTGATGGTAGCACTAATGTGATTGTTATCTGTCAACGCCACGATCCAAACGACTCAGCAGCCAATGCCCGTACTGCAAAAGTTGATCATGTAAAAGCCGGTGGTGCAGATGGCTTCATCATGTTTAACCGTGATCGTGACCAAGGTACTGTACCTGAAGGTTACTCATTACCAGGTGTGCACTTTACTTATGATCAATGGAATGGTGTTTATCCAGAAGATGGTTTAGAGGATTGGGTAGATAGCTACTCAGAACTTGGTCACATGATCACTATTAAGCCAACGGTGATTGAGCGTCGTGTTGATGCAGAAGATGCGGATTGGTTAGCAACCTTCTCATCACGTGGTCCATCATATTCAAACATCGAAATTTTGGCTCCAACGCTTGCAGCACCAGGTGTTGATATTTACGCGGCATACTCTGATGAGCATCCGTTTGTAACTCCACATGGTCAAGACTATGCAGCGATCAGCGGCACGTCGATGGCATCACCACATGTTGCCGGTTCAATGGCGTTACTACGTCAAATTCACCCAGAGTGGACGGCGGCTGAAATTCAATCTGCATTATCAATGACCGCTGAAAACGTTGTTAAATATCACCGTTTAAATAGCGAAAGTGATGTTGTAGCAGATGCGAAAATCTACCGTTCAGGTGCAGGTCGCATCAATGTTGCATTGGCTGCTAAAGCGGGCTTTGTAATGGATGAAAGCGCGGATAACTTCTTAGCTGCTGATCCATATAATGGTGGTACGCCACATAAATTAAACTTACCAAACCTAGTTAACTTCTCATGTGCACCTGAGTGTCAGTGGGTTCGTACCATTAAAGCGACAGAAGATGGTACCTGGACGGTAAGCCACGAAGATGTAGAAAACTGGGCGTTTGACGTAAATACGCAGGGTAAGCAAAATGGCGTAAACATTGATATCTTCCCGAAAACCTTCACGCTGAAAAAAGGTGAAACACAAACAATCATAGTTAAAGCATCAATCATGGATACCCAAGATTGGTTTAGTAACTCTGAAGTTGAGCTTCATACAAACCTTGTTTTCCAAGCTGAAGAAGCGGACATTCCAGATGCACATTGGCCTGTCGCGTTTAAATATGACCGTGGTAACTTACCATCATCATTAGAGACGACAGCTCACTCAAACGTAGGTACTTATGTTGCTAAAGGTATCGTCTTACCAAGTGTTGAAGCACCTGTAGCACGTGCATATCAGCCTATAAAAGCTGACATCACCACGGTGACTTTACCAAAAGATGATGACCGAACTTTCCCTTGGGCTATGAATCGCACAGACGAAGTGGATGCGGCAGATATTCTAGATGAAGCAACCTTTGCTAAATTTGTAACGGTACCTGCAAATTCAAAACGCTTAATTGCAGAAGCAGTGAGTGTTGAGTCTGAACTTGAAGGCACTTTAAATGTAGGTAATCCTATCATCTATGTAGGTAAAGACTACAACGGTGATGGTATTGTACAGCCACAAGACGAAATCTTGTGTGTATCTAACCATAAGATTTATAAAAACTTCTGTAATATCAATAATCCAGAAGAAGGCGAGTATTGGGTTGTTGTTTATAACACCAATAAATCATCAGTAGATGCAGTTGAAGAAACCTTTGAAATTGCGACCGCGGTTGTATCAGACCAAGTTGCATCAGGTATGACTGCAAGTTTGCCGGGTAGTGATGGCCAAAATACCGTTGAAATGACAGTAAACTGGGACATGGATCTTGATGCTGACAGCGTGTACTACTCACTATTAGATGTAGGTACTTCGGCTGTGAACTATGGCAACCTAGGGTCTATTCCATTTAAGCTAAACCGCGGTAACGATGTTGCTCACCTTGATGCGCCATATACAGGTGCAAAAGTAGGCGATATGATTCCTTACACGTTTGAAGTGTTAGCGAATAACTCAGGTGCTGATCGTGAGTTCTCATTAGAACTTGCTATCCCTGCTGGTCTTGATATCAAAGCTGAAAACGTTGCTGTTTCAACAGCATCAGAAATCAATGTTGAAATAGCAGACGGTAAAGTGATTGTAACAGGTACGCAAGCAGATACCCGCGATGTTGAGCCTGATTATATCGTGACAGATAACATTACCGATGAAATGTGTCGTACGCCTGATTTTGGTAACTCAAACCCGGGTGGCTATGTTGATTTATCAGAGTTTGGTATTACGCCAATTCTATCTGGTTTCGATGAAAACAATCTTTACAACTCACGTAGTGGTTATTCGTTACCAATCGCAAGTTTATACAACGGTGCTTATGACACATTTAGCCTGTATAACAATGCTGAAAATACCAATATCCAAAACTCGATAATCCAAATTCGTGGTATGGGTACAGTGAATACCAATGGTAGCCGTTACTTCTACCCTGTACATAATCCGTTCCCTTATAACTCATTCCCATATGAGAACATGGGTCCATTATGGCGTGGTTGGGAGTTCACTGATAATGGCTTATTACGCTCAGTAATGTCAGTTGGTTTATCGTCTAGCGAAGGTATTTCACTTGCAAGTACCACTACCGGTTGGGGTATTGTTGAGTGGGATAACGCATCAGACTACGATGATCCAGTGTATGACCGCACAACAGGTAAATACACTTACACTAAACGTGATAACTCATTTGATTTCCAAGTGTTATTTAATGCAAATACACGCTTTGGTAAAGGTGAGCATGAAATTTACTATGCATACGATAACCTAGATTATGGGTCGACACGTCCTGCAGGTAGTATCGGTTTACAAGGTTTCCGTGGTGCCCAGTATGAGTATGGTCCACTTGAAAACTACCGTGGTATTCAAATCGCTTATAACAACCTAGATGAAGTGATCAGCGATGGTTACGTGGTGTGTATGGACTATGTAGGTCCAGAGTCATCACAATTTGAAGTGACTGCTTGGGCCGAAGTTACGCCGTCTGCAGCAGGTCAAACACTTGAAGTTGCAGCTAAAGCAGCAATCTCAGGTCTTAACGACATGACTTCAACAGCAACACTAGCCATTCCAGGCAACATCACTGTGGTAGCGCTTGATGACATGGTAACAACAGAAGAAACACCGATTAGCTTTGAAGTTCATCATATTGATGAGAAAAACTCGAAGAATGAAATCTCGGTAATTTCTGATGATGTAACCTATGAAGTTGATGGCGATACAGTCACGATTACACCAAATGAGAACTTCTCTGGTGAGACAGAAGTAACTGTGATGGTATCTGATATTGAATACCCTTCAGATGCTGCAAGCACGACCTTTATGTTAACGGTTGAAGCAGTTAACGACGCACCGGTAGTGGTTGTTGAAGCAAGTGCTCAGCAAGTTACAGAAGGCAGCATGATTACCCTAGATGCATCAGCATCACATGATTTAGATAACGATGAGTTAACTTTCTCATGGGAAGGCCCAGGTACAATCGCAAGCCCAACATCAGCAATCACTGAAGTATCAGGCTTAACGGCTGGTGAGCATCAGTTTACTGTAACGGTTAGTGATGGTGTAGAAGCCATGGAGCTAGGTGTAGCTGTAACGGTAACGGCACAAGAAACAACCGTGGTTCCTGAAGAAAAAGCGAAATCATCAAGTGGTTCACTTGCATGGTTAACTGTTCTATTAGCTGGTTTTGCAGGTGTTCGTCGCCGCGTAAAACGAGGCTAAGTACTCCCTAAGTATGTTATGTGACAAAGGGCCTTCGGGCCCTTTTTTTGGTCTAGCAAAAATAAGTCGTACATTTTAATAACCAAAAAGAATAACTAACAACTGAAAACCTATGTAGCAAAATGTACAAGCTATTTTATATTTTTTTCAGTGTGTTAGTTTGAATGTGGGGCGTAAATCAGCTGTCTACGCCGTTTTGTTGGTCAAAAAAATTATACAATAAAGCGCGCAAACGATATGATCGTTCCCGATTGGGTAAAGACTAAATAGTTTTTAGTAGTATAGAGTTGTCATAATAATTCTTAATTATGACATAAAGGTGAATTGCGTTAATGAAGAAATTGTTTGGCTTAGTGTGTTGTTTATCTGCATCAACTGCGTTTGCGCAGGCTGATGTTAAACAGCAACAATTAATTAAAAAGTCGACAATCCATGCCTGCATCACAGTGGGTTACGGGGGCATTGAGAACCCGGTACTTGATGCCGATGACGTCACTTCGCCAATCCTGCCAAGCTTTGCTTATTATGGTGATAACTGGTATTTCGATGACTTTTCTTTAGGCTACAGCCTCTATGAAACAGAGAACTTCTACGTTGATTTACTGGGGCGCTTTAATGATGATGGCTTTTTCTTTGAGCTGGATGGGGTAGATAAACTCTATGCCACTGGTGTTGTTCGTTCGAGCTCTGGGCGACCGACATTACCTACCGCATCACCGATTAACCTAACGCCTATAGAACGTGACCTTTCTTATATGGCAGGGTTATCATCAGCAGTAAACGTCTACGATGGTATTTGGTTAAGCGCGGCGTATGTTCATGATGTAACCAATGTTCACAATGGTTATGAAATCTTGTTCAACGGCTATCAAGTATTTGAACTGTTTTCTGGTAATGCTGGCATTGAAGCGGGTATTAATTATAAAAATGAAGAGCTGATCGACTACTACTACACAGTAGCTCCATCAGAAAGCAAAACTCGTTTACTAAGCTACAACTTAGAAAGTGCCACCAACTACTACTTAAAAGTAAGTTACGAATATCCGATCAGCGATAGTTTCAGCCTTGATTTCAAACTCAAACATACATGGCTTGATAGCAACTTAGCTAACTCACACATGATCAATAAAAACGGTTACTTCTCAGGTTTTACAGGTATTACTTACCACTTTTAGGCCAACGAATGGTGATCTCTGCACCACCTGTTTGTGAGCTGTTAGCTAAGCTAATTTTACCGCCATGCCAGCTGGCAATACGATGCACAATATAAAGTCCTAATCCATAGCCACTTGCAAGCTTATCTCCTTCACCTTGTTTAAAAGGCTCAATGAGCGCATCCGCATTAATTGGTAAGCCCGGTCCGTCATCAGTAATGCTAATAAAGTAATAACCTGCTTGTTCTGCACTTCTTATATAAATAGTATTTTTTGCGTATTTTGTGGCGTTGATCAGTAAGTTTTGTACTGCAATAGCCATAAAGCTTGCTTCGCAATAAGCTGTGTCTACCTCAAGCGCTGGAATGAATTTAAGTTCTTTATATAAATCAAATTTAGCAATTTCTATGTTGATCAGTTTAGCTAAGTTAACTTTCTCCTGATTAAACACACTTTGCTGGTGCTCTAAGCGAGCGAACGATAAGTACTGCTCTAGTCGTAATTCAATCTCATCAATATCGCGCTCAATTTGGCTACTTTCTTGTGATTTCAAATCGGCAATCGACAAAGCAAATCGCATACGGGTAAGGGGGTGCGTATTTCATGAGAAATAATACGCGATAAGTCGTTATGTAGCTGAACAAACTTATTGATGCGCTCAGACATATGGGTGAAGGTGCTGGCCAATGGCGCAATAGACGAATTGGGTTTTATATCAAGCTCTATGCGTTGCGGTTTTTTACTAAAGCGATGGGCTGCGCGTTGTAATAAGCTTAAATCACGAAATACCGGGCGAATGAATAATAAGATCATCGCACCAAGTAAAAAGTAAAAGGCAAAAAATGCAAACCAGTCAGTCTTTGCTTGCGAAATCAAAGAAATAGAGCCAACTTTTTGGATGCTGCCATTACCTCCTTTTAAGTATATAAACTGCTGATTGTTTTCGGTGACGGTGATAATACCATCTTTATCGAAACTGGCTTGTAATGAATTAGGTAATACAAGCTCATTTTGATTAAAGGAGCTGATCCTCATTTCTTTTTGTTCTGCAATTTTCGCAAGCTCTGCGACACTAATTTGCACGCTGGGGATCTGCTCAGAAAAAAACTGATTATAAAGCTGGCCAAAAGCTAAAACTAAAGCAATTAAGCTTACTGTGATAATTAAATACAGCTTAAAAAATTGCTGCTTCATATTTTTGAAATATCCAAGCTGTATCCTTTACCTCGTACAGACTTGATATCTAACGCTTCTTTTTGATCGCTAATGGTTTCTTTGAGCTTTTTGCGTAAACGGCTAATTTTTAAGTCAATTGCTCGGTCAAGTCCGTCATACTCACGGCCAATAACATGCTTGAATAATACTTCGCGAGAAACCGGTTGTGGGGTATTTTTAGCAAGGTAAGCAATGATTTCAAATTCACTTTCGTTGAGATTCAACGCTGTATTGTGAAAGTAGATATCGCGTTTTTTAGTATCGATACGCAAAATATCAATTTGGTGTGAAAAGTTATCTTGGCCAACGGTGTGGGCAATAATCGTTTTTATCTTGGCGAGTAACAATTCAGGCTTAATGGGTTTTACAAGGTAGTCGTAAGCACCTAGGTTTAATCCTTTAATTTGTGATTGCACAGAATCCAGCGCCGTTAGAAAAATGACAGGGCAACTGTATTTTTCTTTCAATTGAGAAATTAACTCAAAACCATTGCCATCCGGTAGCATCACATCACAGATAATAAGTGAAGGCATGAAGGTGATTTCACTGCTACGATACGCCTCGGCAGTATTAAATACATCTATGGTATAGCCATGCTTTAACAAAAACGTTTGAATTAAGCTTGCTAATTTCACATCATCTTCAATTAAAAAAATATGCTGCATTATAAACTCCAGCCAAAGCGCCGCTTTATACGGTAATCTTTAGCTTCATAGCTTGCTATTGACAGTAGTTGTTGCTTAACAACTTGATTGTTCAATGGATTAATTAATTTGACCGTCAGCGGATGCTCAGTCTTAATCGTTAATTTCTCGACAATTAAACCACCTTGTTTGTAACACTGCGTATAGTGTGGACGCTGAGTTATCTCTAAACAAAGCTCTTTAAAGGGAGCAACACGAAAATGAATCTGTATATTAAATTCACAGGCTTTTTGTTTCGTGTCTGTCACACACACCGTGGGAGAGACTTTAAAAAAAGGTTGCTCGGGATTGTCATCGCTTAAGCAAAGCGACGAAAAACAAAGACAAAAAAACAGTAATAGCCAACTTAATCGGTTTATCATTTAACCAAGTCTCTGTTTTTTAATAGTCTTTTTTTCAAAGTAACAATAACCATCGAAAGTTGATGTAACCCGCCCAACTCACTTTGAGTACTCATTTGTATGCCGCTTATTATAATTATTATTTATGCAGCCTATGAGTGGCGATTACACGATAAAAAAGCGGGTCTATCATACCTTATTTATCGTTATAGCTACAAATAGGTGCTATGCAAAGCCAGTATTTTCAGCCTATTGGCGTATTTTCTTATTGCTCTAAAGTTAGCTTGTTGTTTTAAAAAGAAAACTGAATTTATATTTAGTTTTAGCTAATAGTTTTTCACTATCTTTTAGCTGGGCATAAGTGTTTACTATTCTGGGTTATTTGTTAATTGTTTCGTACAAATTGATACAATTTAAATTTTCCCTGTCGAAACCATTATTTTAGCTGATGTAATTTAACATTTGCTGAGTACGTGATTAATAATTAACAGATTCGACCTCTATTTTCATTTTATCTGGTAGTATAGTCAGGTTATAAGTAGTTTAAGCAGTGAACAATTATGTTAAGTCCTTATTATCAGCAACATGCTGATTACGTTTCTATCTCACGTGAACAAGGCTGTCGTTTCGCCAAGTTAGTGGCTGATGATTTCAATCCGTTACACGATAAAGATGCTAAAAAGTTTTGTGTGCCGGGCGATTTACTTTTTTCGCTGGTTTTAAACCGCTATGGCATCAGTGAAAAAATGGAATTCACGTTTGCAGGTATGGTTGATGAAAATTCAAAGCTGACTTTCCCTGAAGGTGCTGATGAATTTGCGATCACCGATGGCGAAAAAGTCATGTTAAAAGTGAAACGTGAAGGCGCTGTTAGCCAGTGCCCTGAGTTAACAAATAACTTAATCAAAAACTATGTTGAGTTCTCTGGCACGACCTTCCCGCATGTTATCATTCCATTGATGGGTAAGCAGGATGTGATGATCAGCCCAGCGCGTCCAATGGTGATTTACGAATCAATGCTGATTAGCCTTGATCGCCTTGATATCAGTGCACCTGAATTACAATTTGCTGAGCCTGATTTTGAGTTTACGGGCAAACGCGGCAAAATTACGCTTCGCTTTGATCTGTTAGAAAATGGTGAGAAAGTAGGTTCAGGTGAAAAGCATATGCTTGTATCTGGCATTCGTGACTATTGCCAAGCAACGGTTGATGACTTAATTAGTTTTTATAATCAACGTAAAGAATCACTTAAACCGGTGTAGTCATTACAGATTGTATAAAGGGCGCTTATTGCGCCTTTTTTGTTGCTGATGTTCCGCGTACAATAGCGCTTTTATAGCTAAATGTACTTCAGACTATGTCAGCAGCGACCTTTTCAGAATTAAATCTTGCCCCTGCATTGCTAACGGCTTTGCTAGAAGAGAACTATCACACTCCTACTGCAATTCAAGCGCAAACAATCCCCCTTATTTTAGCGGGTGCTGATGTCATGGGGAGTGCACAAACGGGAACGGGCAAAACCGCCGCGTTTGTTTTACCACTACTACACAATTTGTTATCTGCTGAAGTACTTCCAGATGCTGTCAAAATCCTGATTTTAACACCAACCCGAGAGCTCGCTCAGCAAGTATTTGCAAGTGTAGAGCGCTATGCTGCGCATACTGATATAAAGGCTGCACTGGCTTATGGCGGCGCCAGTATTGGCCCACAAATTAAAGCCATAAAAGGGGCACAGGTTGTGGTAGCAACCCCTGGGCGCTTACTTGATCATGTGATCAAAGGCAGTATTAAACTTTCAAGTATCAATGCCTTGGTATTCGATGAAGCTGATCGCATGCTTGATATGGGCTTTATAGATGAAATTAACCGCATCTTGCGCCATGTGCCAAAAGAACGCCAAACCTTACTTTTTTCAGCCACATTTGACGACAGCATCTTTAAACTCAGTAAGCAGTTATTAAATGATCCTAAACTAGTTGAAGTGAATAAACGCAATTCAGCAGCGGTTGAAGTTGAGCAGCTAGTTTATGCGGTTGATGAAGACCGTAAGCGTGAGCTGGTATCACATATGATTGGCATGAAAAATTGGCAGCAAGTACTGATATTCACTCGCACTAAGCAAACCGCCGATGTGCTTGCTAAAGAAATGTGTAAAGACGGTTTAAAAACCGAGTCTATTCATGGTGATAAGAGCCAAGGTGCGCGCGATAAAGCACTGCAAAATTTTAAATCAGGTGCGACAAGAGTACTGGTAGCGACGGATGTTGCTGCGCGTGGTCTTGATATTGCCTCATTAAAGTATGTGATTAACTATGAGCTGCCTTATGTGGCTGAGGACTACGTACATCGTATTGGTCGTACAGGGCGTGCTGGTGAGAAAGGGATGGCGATGTCGCTGGTTAGCATCGATGAACAGTGGCTATTAGACGAAATAGATATCTTACTCGACACCAGACTCACACCGCAGTGGTTACCAGGCTATGAGCCTGATTTAACCAAAGAGCCAAAGCAAGTTCGTAAAAATACGAATAAGGCACGCCGCTCACGCGATAAAAAGCGTATTTTAGGGCAAAAAAGTAGGAGACGTTCCTAAATTTGGCGTATATTTAGACTATCCTCCGGCTAAAGTTGAGAGTTTAGTATGTTAGAAGAGAATAAATGGACGTTCCGCCGCGCTGATAAACAGTTCTCCTTAGAAAAGTGGCAGAAAACAATTGATCTCATGACTGAGCTGTTTTCTGCTCCCGCAGGCTTCATCGTTCATAAAACAGATGATGTTTATCGTATTATCGTCTCCAGTGAGCAACAAGAAAACCCCTATGATGCCGGGGCTGAATTAAGCGCCGACGATAATATCTTCTGCAAAAAAGTACTGCGTGACATGGCACCGCTTTATGTTGATCACGCCAGTCAAGATAGTCAATGGGATGACAGCCCTCTGGTAAAAGATGGTTTTGAGTCTTATCTTGGGGTGCCAATTAGCTGGCCAAGTGGCGAGCCCTTTGGCACCTTTTGTGTTATGGATTTTAAACAAACCCATTATCAACAGAGCTTTTTAGAACTAATCGAGCAGCTTCGCGATATGGTTGAAGATGACCTTGCACTGTTAGACAACTTTACGCAAATGCGTGAAATTGCCATGCTTGATTCACTGACCAATATTTATAATCGCCGTGCAATAGACCTGCTTTGCCAACATAAATTAAATATATCGAAACGACTTGGTTTTGATATTAGTTGTCTATTTATCGATATAAACAGCTTTAAGCCACTCAATGATACGTATGGCCATGAAGTGGGCGATCTCGCGCTGATTTGTTTAGCTGACACCATGAAAGAATGCCTACGTGAAACCGATATTATTGGCCGCCTAGGGGGCGATGAGTTTATTGCGTTATTGCAAGTTCAGCCCGGTGATTGCATAGATAGTATCGCTGATAAGCTCAATACCACTTTCCAAGTGAATTTAGAGAAGCGTGGCATTCCTGTCACGAGTTTAAGTATTGGCTCTGGGGTAATAGCTCAGCCAAAAGAAAACTTTGCTGAGCTATTAAAACGAGCAGATGAAGATATGTATGAGAAAAAGCAAGCCTTTAAGGTAGCACGTTAAGCTATTTGCTTTTCAGCTAGGTTTAATTCCATGGTCGCTTTAAGTAATCGGTAAAGGTTAATTGACGCATCAATTTCTTCTTTACGGTTGGTTAAGCTCTCAATATTTAAACCTAGCGGTACATCTAAATGCGCGCAGCTTTGTAAAATTAAATCGAGATTTTCACGGCAAATACGCACTGATTCACTCAAGGTGTTTTCCGAATCTAACATACGGTATTTGGTAGCTTCAGGCACCGAAATACCTAACCACTCCATAAATTCCAAGGTCTTTTCACCACCACACGGGGTAAACGTTAGAATAATGCGTTTTGGTGTTGTGCCTTGTGCTTTACAGCTACGCGCATAGCTAGTGATCAAATCAATCGTCGCTTGGGCATTGTAAACGGCTTGCGAGATGAAAAACTTACAACCTTGTGCTGTTTTTTCAACTAAACGCTCATGTTCATTGCGTTTGCTGGCATGACGTTCGGCAATGGTAACGCCACCTAAAAACACATCACTGTCTTGCTTTGCTAAAGCTTTATACGCATCAGGTAGGCTCAATTTGATGTCACCATCAGATGATGGACTGCCTACTAGCACTAAATTTTTTAGTTCAAAGTCATTGCGTGTTTCATTTAACCACTCACTAAATTCAGCTTCACCACGCTGGGCTACGCTTTTATAAGTGATTACATCTAGTTGCGATAGATTGCGAAGTAACTGACTGTATTCACGAGGATCGACAGTCTCTTTAAACGGAAAAGGACGCGGCTTTGCAATACGGCTACTTTCATCTTGAATGTCGTAAATGATTACACCGTCGTATTCAATTTCGTGTAAACGACCAAGTAGCTTTTGGGCAATAGTTTCAAGCTGTGCTTTATCAGTACCAGACTTTGGCGGTGTGGTACCAATTAGGTAGACGCCTTGGTTGGTGTCTTCAATTTTCTCTTGTAATGATAAAGCCATAATCCTCATTCCAGCTCGTGCTAATGTCTATGCCAAACAATATAGCAGCCATTTAGACGTCTAGATAGATTTTTTTCTTGAAAGTTTTTCAATCACTATGAATTTTACTCAAGTTGAATGCTGGGCGTTTCGCTAAATTGACACACCTGTTTACATAAATAATTGTGCTGACCCTCATATTTTCTGGCACTTTGATGCATAATCAAGCAGCAATAAAGATGAGAAAAATAACTAACAAGGGAACATTATGAAATTTAGATTATTAGCAACCAGTGTTGCTGTAACACTGGCGCTGAGTGGCTGTGCAAGTAATTCACAGTCAAAC
Source organism: Pseudoalteromonas sp. Hal040 (assembly GCF_037162425.1). Taxonomy (NCBI): domain Bacteria; kingdom Pseudomonadati; phylum Pseudomonadota; class Gammaproteobacteria; order Alteromonadales; family Pseudoalteromonadaceae; genus Pseudoalteromonas; species Pseudoalteromonas sp. Hal040. The sequence goes on from NZ_JARLUU010000001.1 coordinate 727,635, forward strand.
ATGGTTAAAGAAGTCGAAATTGAGCAGCTAGTAAGCCAAGACGATAGCCGTGTATTTAGCCAAGATTACCTATTAGAAGAGCTTGAGAATGGCCTTCGCGTGATGGTAGTAAAAACCGATTACCCAGATGTCGTATCACTGCAGATTCCGGTATCGGTTGGTTCGCGTAATGAAGTTGAAGCAGGTAAAACCGGTTTTGCACACTTCTTTGAGCATATGATGTTTAAAGGCTCTGAAAAATTTCCGCAAGATGTGTATTCAGATATTTTAAAGAACTCAGGCGTTGATAATCGTGCATACACAACCAATGATTACACTAACTACCATTTAAACTTTTCAAAAGAGCATTTAGATAAAGTACTTGAAATCGAAGCTGATATTTTCCAAAACCTGACTTACAGCGAAGAGCAGTTCCGCACCGAAGCGCTGACTGTAAAAGGTGAATATTTAAAGAATAATGCTAGCCCAATTCGCAAGTTACTTTCTGCCGTTCGTAACGAAGCATTCGAAAAGCATACCTATAAGCACACCACTATGGGCTTTTTTGAAGACATTGAAGCCATGCCTGATCAAATGGCTTACGGTAAAGAGTTTTTCGCTAAATTTTATAAGCCTGAGTATGTATCTTTAGTCATTGTTGGTGATGTTGATCCACAAGAAACCATGGCAATGGTTAAAAAGCATTGGGGTAATTGGAAAAAAGGTGATTACCAAGCAGATATTCCTGTTGAGCCTAAACAACAAGCAGCAAAATACATCCATGAGAAAAATGATGGTTTACCAGGTCACTGGTTGCTTGTGTCATACAAAGGCACGGCATGGGATCCTACTCAAAAAGACCGTGCAGCCCTTGATTTGATCTCGCAGCTGTATTTCTCTAACAACTCGGCACTTTATCAAGAGCTTGTTGTTGATAAACAAATTGCCAGCCAAATGTTTACCTATAACCCAGATACTAAAGATCCGGGTTTATTACATGTGTTTGTAAAAGTAGAAAACGAAGCGGACCTTGCTAAAGCCCGTGATGCGATTAACCGTACTTATGCACAAGCACGTACTGAGTTAGTTGATGCACAAAAGTTAGCTGATTTAAAATCTAACTTAAAATACAGCTTCATTAATGGCTTAGACTCATCGCAGTCAATTGCTTCAACGCTTGCAAGCTACATGCATTTTGAGCGCGACCCAGAGGTGATTAACCAACTTTACGCCACTGCTGATAGTATTACTCCAGAAGATATCAAAGCGGTAGCAAACAAATATTTTGTTGATTCAAGTCGTACCACAGTGACAATGTCGGCGCTTGATAAAGTGGCTGGTTTTGAGCAAGAAGTTGACTTAAATGCCTTGGTCGCTAGTATTGAGCAAGCCCCAACAGAACGTCACTTTAAAGTACTTGATAAAACAAATAGCTCACCACTGGTTGATGTTAACTGGTTATTTAATACCGGCGCAGCAGCTGATCCACATGGTAAAAAAGGTTTAGCGGCACTCACTGCTGCGATGCTAGCGCAAGGTGGCTCAGAAACCATGAGCTACAAAGATATTCAAAAAGCGCTATACCCACTGGCGGGAAGCTTTGGCTATCAAATCGATAAAGAGATGATTTCTTTACGCGGCCGTGTACATAAAGACAATGCAGCTAAGTGGTATGCACTTGTTAGCGACCAGTTGTTAAATCCTGGCTTTAGAGAAGATGATTTCAAGCGTCTGAAAAAAGAGCTTATTGATAGCATTAAAGCAGGTTTGAAAGCGTCAAATGACGAAGAGCTAGGTAAAGAAGTGCTTTATCATAAGCTTTACAAAGGCCATCCGTATGAAAGCTATAACTATGGTGATTTATCAGATCTAGAAGCGCTGACGCTTGATGATGTAAAAGCGTTTTATGCTAACCAGTTTACCCAATCTAAGCTAACCGTGGGTTTAATTGGTGCTATTCCGAGTGATGTTAAATCGACTATGATGAAAGATTTAACATCGCTTCCACAAGGTAAAGAAAGCCGCTTAACGATCCCTGATGCGCCAGTGCTAAAAGGGCATCATGCAACGATTGTTGAAAAATCAGCGCAATCTACCGCTGTGTCATTTGGTTTCCCAATCGATACAATTCGTAGCAGTGATGACTGGACCGCACTTTGGTTAGTGCGCTCGTACTTTGGCGAACACCGCAGCTCAAACAGCTTCTTGTATCAGCGCATTCGTCAAACCCGTGGTATGAACTATGGAGACTATGCATATATTGAGTACTTCCCGCGCGGTATGTTCCAAACTAAACCTGATGCTAACTTAGGTCGTTCAGAGCAAATTTTCCAAGTGTGGTTACGTCCGCTTCGTTCAAATAACGATGCGCACTTTGCAACACGTACGGCATTATTCGAGCTTGATAAGCTGATTAAAAATGGCATCAGCAAAGAAGATTTTGAAGCGACTCGTAACTTCTTAATTAACTTTGTGCCACAAATGGTTGCAAGCCAAGATCGCCAATTAGGTTATGCGCTTGATAGTGAGTTCTATAACACAGAGAGCTTTGTTGACTATGTGCGCGGCAAGCTTGAAAAGCTAACCCTTGATGATGTTAACCGTGTTATTCGCGATAACTTGCAAACAGAGAATATTCACTATGTGTTTATTACTGGTGACGGCAAAGACATGCAAAAACGTCTAGCCTCAGAGCAAACATCACCTATGGTGTATAACGCTGAAAAACCAGCAGAACTTGTTGCTGAAGATAAAGTGATTGCAGACTATAAGCTTGCAATACCTGCAAAAAATATTGCAGTACTTGATGTCGAAAAAGTATTTCAGTAATAACTGGATTAATAGACTCTAATCAATGCCCCTTACTAGGGGCATTGTTCTATGTTTAATGGCTCGATGTTATCAGCAATCACAAGCTGATTTCGGCCTGCTTCTTTTGCTTGATAAAGCGCGCTATCAGCCATTTCAATGAGTAACATGGCATCATCACTGCTACTAGGGTAAATAGTTGCTAAACCAATACTAACCGTCAAAGGATGACCGGCAAGCTCTGGTAATTGAAGTGTATATAGCGCCGCCATGAAATGAGTCATGAGTCTTTTTGCTTGATGGCATTGGGTATTACCGAGTACCAGTACAAATTCTTCACCGCCGTATCTAGCGCACAAGTCACCAGGTCTGCGAGTATAATCTGGTAATAGTTTTGCCACTTCTTTTAAGCAGATATCACCCACCAAATGACCAAAGTTGTCGTTAAGAGACTTAAAGTTATCAAGGTCAATCATGGCTAACGACAAGGGGTGCTTTAAACGTGCACAGCGACTCCACTCTTGCTTATAAAAATCATCAAAATGACGTCGATTAGCTATTTGTGTGAGACCATCGATACGGGCAAGTTCTTGTACTTGCTGCTCGGCGATTTTACGTTCGGTAATATTTATATGGCTGATGACGATAAAGCGTTTTGATGCATGCTCGAAGGGCACTGCTCGCATTAAAAACCAACGCTTGTCGGTATTGCTATGACATGGATATTCGAGGTAATACTCAGTTAATTGTTGGTTTATAACCTGACTAATACCAGATAAAGCTTGTGCACCAAACTCATCACCTTGCTGTGCAGCTGATTTACATATTGCGAGGTAGTTTTGAACTTCCCACTGGGTATTACACTGGCAATTATTTTCATCGCCAAAGGTTTGCCAACTGCGATTCACAAATTGAATATCACCTTTTTCATCAATTACAACAATATGCTTTGAGATCGTATCGAGTATTGATTTTAGAAACTCTTTTGATTCAACCACATTCGTTCCTAGCCATTGCCACTTCTTTAAGATTAGCAATAAATGCTGGGTTTTCACCGTGGTTTGCATAAATAACAATTAATAAGGTGTTGTCTTTTATTTATAGCTTGGCTATTTGAAAGTAGATATCTACAGATATTTGTAGGTGCTGATATGTAAAAACTGCCAGCACCTAGCTCAACGCTCAGTTCTGACAGTTATATTTTATTTATATGCTTGGAAATACTAAAGCATTGCGCCAATTTTAACACCTAGCGCAAATAGCATGGTTGCTATTACAAAGCCGATAAGTGTAGCGTAGCCGCGTTGTTCTTTGGTCATCTTTCACTCCTAAAAAATAATAAATACGGTTGCCATACCAAGGGCAAAACTGACAAACGAAGAAACCGCTACGATTGCAGCGAGATTTTGCTTACTCACTGCATGTGTTGTGCTTTGTTCTGGTGCTTCGTCATCAAGCTTAATAAGCTCGCCTTGGCGTACTTCAAACACTGCACATAGGCTCATGGTGGTTTCTTTTGATGCCGCACCTTCTTTTTCAACTCGTTGAATAGTACGTAGGCTTACATCACAAGCATCGGCCAGTTGCTGCTGCGTCCAATCGAATTTAAGCCTGAGAGCTTTTATTGTATTGGGATTCAATTGCATTACTTACTTCCCAAGAAATGGTTCAATAAAAGTAACAACTGCATAACCAGATATTGCGCCACCAAGAAAACAGCCTAAGGTAACCAAAGCCACTTGTTTTGGATTATCAGTAAGTGAGGTTTGTGTGCTCTGTTTTACTAATTTACCGGCTTTATAGAACGAACATTCAACCTTGCCTGTCAGTATATTTTTCATCTCAAATTTGACTGCGTAAGCATTACCTTGGTAGTTAAAGTCATGATGGCTTTTAAAGCCGAAGCTGCGCTTTTCACTAACCAATTCGTCGTTTACATATATTTTTTCTTTACCGCTCATGATGTGACCAAAGCAGGCGATTTGGTTATCACCATCTTGAAAGTAAAATTTATTGCCTAGCTTAAGTGAGTTTAGTACGTCGTTTTTCATCATCGTTTCCTTGTTTAGTTGATGATGTAAATTTAATGATTATTTTTGTTTTTTACGCCGTCAGCGATATGCCAGTTCCTATTTTGGCATATGACAGGCAAGATGTCATATCTGTTTTGTCATTGAAAAATAAGCACTTTAATTAAATCATGCCCATGGTATCAGAATTTGCTACTGTCATATGCGATTGGCAAAAAAGCACAGCAAAAAGAGTAAAAATAGGTATTGTTACTATGGTTATTAGATATAACCAGAACAAATAAACAACGGGTTAGTACATCTTGCTACAAATCCGTTAAACTTAAGGCTTAGCAGTTAGGTACAACCAGAAAGGCAATATTATGCGTCATGAAATTTGGCAAAAGCTTCGAGATGAAGCAAACGAAGTCGTTTCCCGTGAACCGCTTTTAGCAAGTCACGTTTATTCGTGCGTGTTGAATCATGAATGCTTAGGTTCGGCACTCAGCTTTATTGTGGCAAATAAGCTTGCTGATGCAGTGGTATCGGCATTTACTATTCGAGAATTATTCGACCAAGCCTTTGTTAAATGTGACCTAATGCTGACGCATGTAGCCCATGATATAAAAGCAGTTAAAGATCGTGACCCTGCGGCCGATAGTTACTTAACTGTAATTTTGAATCTTAAAGGCTTCCATGCAATACAAGCACATCGACTCGCACACTGCTTATGGCTGCAAAACCGAAAAGAGCTTGCTCGCTTCATTCAAAGCAGAACCTCAGAAGTATTTGGCGTTGACATCCATCCTGCTTGTAAAGTTGGTCATGGTATTATGTTTGACCATGCAACTGGGATTGTAATTGGTGAAACAGCGGTTATTGAAGATAACGTATCGATTCTTCAATCTGTAACCTTAGGTGGTACAGGAAACGAGCAAGGTGACCGTCATCCTAAAATCCGCGCCGGTGTTTTGATTGGCGCAGGCGCAAAAGTACTGGGTAACATCGAAGTAGGAGAGGGGGCGCGTATTGGTGCAAACTCTGTCGTGTTAAGTGCGGTTCCAGCGCACACGACAGTGGTTGGGGTACCTGCTAAAGTGGTCGGCAAACCGAGCTGTCCCTGTCCAGCAGAAAGCATGAACCAAAACTTTTTAGACGATGGTACGACTACCGCTAGTAATGCCTCTCACACCAGTGCTATGTTGTAGTTTTACACTATAAAAGAGCAATGGAATTGTCTAAATTATTCTTCGGATTAGCTGTTACAGCGTCATTTATATGTGGCGCTGTCGCTATGTCACTTTTTCAATCTACTCCACAACAACAGCCTCAAACTTATCAGCAAGAATTTATTGAACTGCAAGCTGTGGAAGTCCCAGCTCAGCAAGCTACATCTGTCATAAATAAAGAAGTCTCTGAAGTTAATTCAGACGTTGCGGTAGCGCCTAGCAAAAGCGAGCTTGAGCAACAAGTTGCAGAGCTAAAGTTGCAAGTTGAAAACCAACAAGCGGTGATTGCCAGTTACCGTTCAAGTGCAATACCTCCACAGCAAATCGACTCACATCTAGATGAGCTTTATACCTTGTTTGAAGAGCAAGCTCGGGATGAGGCGTGGGCCTACCAAGTTGAAACAGCCATGAGTGATTTTTTAATCATGGCAGATTTGCCAGTGCAACCACAGCTCAGTGTTTCTTCATGCAAAAGCTCGGTGTGTCAGTTTAAGCTATTGCAACCTGAGGGGAGTGATGACTTGCCAAGTCATTATTGGCGCAACCTGACCGATAAAATGATGGAGCAAAGCTGGTGGAAACAATTCAAATTTACCTCCACCACCTCAAGTGACGATAGTCTAACAATCATCGCAAGCACACAGTAATATCAAACAACTTTTGATTGTAGTTGACCATCAGCGAGTTCGGTGGTTATAAGCTCACCAGAACTTACATCGTTAACTGATTTCACCACGCCACCGTGCTGGTTTTTAGTAATGCTATAACCACGCGCTAACACACTAAGCGGGCTCACAGAATCTAAACGGCTCGCTTGTAATGAAAGCTGGTTTCGAGAACTTGAAAGTTGCTGCTGCATCGCTTGTGTAAGTCTTGCATGTAATTGCGCCAGTTGATGCTCGCTTTTCGCTAACTGCTTTTCGGGTGAACGTTGCATTAAGCGTGGTGTTAGGTTGGCAAGTACTCGCTCATATCGCTGGATTTTGCCACGCATTGCGCTGTGTAAGGCTAAACTAAGTTCGTCTAGTTTTTGCGTTTGTTGGTTAAGTTGATTACGCGGATGGCAAAGCTGTAAGCGGTGTTCAAATTGAGTCGCGGTACTGCGCTTTACTGCTAAAGCGTGTTTAAAGGCGTGATTTAAGTGCCTAACTAACTGCGTAACCTTGTTATGTAGCTCTTCGGTATTTGGGCTAACAAGTTCTGCGGCTGCAGACGGGGTTGCGGCGCGAATATCGGCGACATAATCACTAATCGTGGTATCGACCTCGTGACCAACGGCGCTAACGATGGGTAAATGACTGGCAAAAATAGCGCGGGCTAGTTGCTCATGGTTAAAACACCATAAATCTTCAAGTGAACCACCACCGCGGCCTAGTATAAGCACATCTACTTCGTTACGCTGGTTGGCGATGCTTATTTTTTCTATCAATTGGCTGTGGGCATCTGTGCCTTGCACCATTGCTGGATAAATCACAACTTCAAGCTGCGGAGCGCGGCGTTTAAGCACTGTCAGAATATCGCGAATAGCTGCTCCTGTGGCTGAGGTGATCACCCCAACACGGTTAATATTGGTTGGTAATGGTTTTTTGTGGGCTGAGCTAAACAGGCCTTCGGCAGCTAAGCGCATTTTAAGCGCATCAAATTCTTGTTTTAATAAACCTTCACCCGCAGGAGCCATGTGTTCAACAATTAGTTGATAATCACCACGAGGTTCGTATAAAGATACGCGGGCACGCACGGTTACTTGTGCACCATTGCTCGGGCGAAAAGTTTGGCCGCGATTATTGCCGCGCCACATCGCTGCTTTTACCTGTGCTCGGTCGTCTTTTAAAGTAAAGTACCAGTGTCCAGATGCTGGGGCTATAAAGTTAGAAATTTCACCATTTAAGATAAGCGACGAAAAGCCTTGTTCTAAAACATGGCGAATTTCCTTATTTAGGCGCGAGACCGTATAAACAGGCTGTGTTGTGTGCGTAAAAGCCATTAAAAACCCCAGTAAAAAATTCTCTGTGTACTTTAACACAAATAAATGAATAATTTTATTTACTCGTGCTCATAACGCTGATAAAATTTGGCCGCAATTCCTTATACTCAGATCCACATGTGAGAAGTTGCACTATGCTAAGAATCGCTAAAGAAGCTCTTACCTTTGACGACGTACTACTTGTACCAGGTCATTCTACTGTTTTGCCACACACGGCAAATATTTCAACTCGCTTAACGCGTGGTATCAATCTTAACTTGCCGCTAGTTTCAGCATCTATGGATACTGTAACTGAAGCACGCTTAGCGATTGCTCTAGCGCAAGAGGGCGGTTTAGGTTTCATCCACAAAAACATGACAATTGAAGAGCAAGCTAAAAACGTACGTAAAGTTAAAACGTACGAAGCGGGCATTGTTTCTTTCCCTGTTACTGTGACTGCGGATCTTACAATTGCTGATGCTATCGCACTTTCAGAAGAAAAAGGTTTTTCAGGTTTCCCTGTAACCGACGCTGACAATAACCTTGTAGGTATTGTTACAAGCCGTGATATGCGTTTTGAAACGAAACTTGAGCAGCCTGTTTCTACAGTGATGACGAAAAAAGATTCGTTGGTAACTGTTAAAGAAGGTGCAGACCGTGATGAGATCTTAGGTCTAATGCACGAGCACCGTATCGAAAAAATTCTTGTTGTTGATGATGCATTTAAGCTAAAAGGCATGATCACTGTAAAAGATTATCAAAAAGCACAAGACAAGCCACACGCATGTAAAGATGAGCAAGGTCGTCTTCGTGTAGGTGCCGCTGTTGGTGTTGGTCCTGGTACTGACGAGCGTATCGCAGCTCTTGTTGAAGCAGGTGTTGACGTATTACTTATCGATACATCACATGGTCACTCACAAGGTGTAATCGACCGTGTTGCTCAAACACGTCAAGCATACCCAGATCTACAAATCGTAGCAGGTAACGTTGCAACAGCTGAAGGTGCGATTGCCCTTGCTGATGCGGGTGTTGACGCTGTTAAGGTAGGTATTGGCCCAGGTTCTATCTGTACTACTCGTATCGTAACAGGTTGTGGTGTACCACAAATTACAGCGATTTCTGACGCAGTTGAAGGCTTAAAAGGCCGCGATATTCCTGTTATCGCTGACGGTGGTATTCGTTTCTCAGGTGACATCGTAAAAGCACTTGTTGCCGGTGCATCATGTGTAATGGTGGGTTCAATGTTAGCGGGTACTGAAGAAGCACCGGGTGAAGTTGAGCTATACCAAGGTCGTTACTATAAGTCTTATCGTGGTATGGGTAGCCTTGGCGCTATGAACCAAAAAGAAGGTTCATCAGACCGTTACTTCCAAAAATCGAACGAAGCAGACAAGCTTGTTCCTGAAGGTATCGAAGGCCGTGTTGCTTATAAAGGTCCTATCGCGACAATCATTCACCAACAGGTGGGCGGTCTTCGCAGTGCAATGGGCTTAACAGGCTGTGCAACAATTGAAGAATTAAATACAAAACCTCAATTTGTTCGCGTTACTTCAGCGGGTATGGGTGAGTCACACGTTCACGACGTACAGATCACTAAAGAAGCGCCAAACTACCGCCTAGGTTAATTACCTTAAGGTATTGAAATTACATGGGCTAGCTTTTGCTAGCCCTAATTTATTTATCATCTCCCTTTGGGAGAGCAGTTCCTGACTAACGAGATACTCCATGAGCAAAGACATTCACGATTCACGAATTCTCATTTTAGATTTTGGTTCGCAATACACACAGTTAATCGCACGTCGTATACGTGAGATTGGTGTTTACTGTGAGCTATGGGCATGGGATGTAACTGAAGAGCAAATCCGCGAATTTAATCCACAAGGTATTATTTTGTCGGGTGGCCCTGAGTCTACAACACTTGAAAACAGCCCACGTGCTCCTGAGTATGTATTTAATGCAGGCGTTCCAGTACTTGGTATTTGTTACGGCATGCAAACAATGGCAATGCAACTGGGTGGTAGCGTACACAGCTCTGATAAGAAAGAGTTTGGTTATGCGCAAGTTGAGAAAGTAGGTAACTGTGCGTTATTCGATGCTATCGAAGACCACATTACTGACGGCGGTGCTGGCGTACTTGACGTTTGGATGAGCCACGGCGATAAAGTGATGGAAGTACCAGAGACTTTCAAAACAACTGCTAAAACATCAACATGTCCACATGCGGCAATGTCATGGGAAGAAAAGCGTTTCTACGGCGTACAGTTCCACCCAGAAGTAACTCACACTCATCAAGGTCAACGTTTACTTGAGCGTTTTGCAATTGATATCTGTGGCTGTGAAAAGCTATGGACACCAGCTAGAATCATCGATGATGCTATTGAGCGTATTAAGCAAACAGTGGGTGATGACGAAGTTATCCTAGGTTTATCAGGTGGTGTTGATTCATCTGTTGTGGCTATGCTTATTCACCGTGCAATCGGCGACAAGCTAACGTGTGTATTCGTTGATAACGGTCTTCTTCGTTTAAACGAAGGTCAGCAAGTTATGGACATGTTTGGCAACAAGTTTGGCCTAAACATTGTTAAGGTTGATGCTGAAGATCAATTCTTAGCAGACTTAGCTGGTAAATCAGACCCAGAAGATAAGCGTAAAGCGATTGGCCATACCTTCATTAAAGTATTCGATGAGCAAGCTAAAAAGCTGAAAAATGCTAAATGGTTAGGTCAAGGTACTATCTACCCAGACGTAATCGAATCTGCTGCATCAGCAACAGGTAAAGCACACGTAATCAAGTCTCACCACAACGTTGGTGGTTTACCAGACGACATGAAAATGGGTCTTGTAGAGCCATTACGTGAGCTATTTAAAGATGAAGTACGTAAAATTGGTCTTGAGCTTGGCTTACCTTACGACATGCTATACCGTCACCCATTCCCGGGTCCTGGTTTAGGTGTTCGTGTACTTGGTGAAATCAAGAAAGAGTACTGTGATTTACTACGTCGCGCAGATGCAATCTTCATCGAAGAGCTACACAAAGCTGAGCTTTACCATAAAGTAAGCCAAGCATTCACTGTATTCTTACCCGTTAAATCGGTAGGTGTAATGGGTGATGCACGTAAATACGACTGGGTTGTATCACTACGTTGTGTAGAAACAATCGACTTTATGACGGCACGTTGGTCACACTTACCTTATGAATTCTTAGGTGTGGTTTCAAACCGTATCATCAACGAAATCGATGGTATCTCTCGTGTTGTTTACGATATTTCAGGTAAGCCACCGGCAACAATCGAGTGGGAATAATTTTGTTATTCTGACCTGAATTGGTATAAAAACGGCGAATTAGCTTGCTAATTCGCCGTTTTGTTTATTTAAGAAGCAGTTAAACTAAAAACTGTGTTTTTTTACTTTACCTTTGAAAAAAGCTCTATATAATTCGACGACATTGCAGGGGCGTAGTTCCAATTGGTAGAACAGCGGTCTCCAAAACCGACGGTTGGGAGTTCGAATCTCTCCGCCCCTGCCATTTCTTCCTTCTTTACTTTAATCGCAAATCTTCCTATATTACTTGCTCTTAATCATGATTGAGTTGTTATGAATCCAAGTTACGTCGCGATATTCTCTGTACAATCTTTAGAGTTAAATCAACACTATCGAACTGCGCCTGATATTTCTGGCGAACAGATGCCAAACACTCAACAAGAAACCCTCACGCTACCGTTACAGTTTCACCAAGATCTCGAAAAAGCGTTTGCGCCGTTAGTGATCACTCAAATCGTCAAAGCAGCAAGTATTAGTTGGCAACAAGGCTGTTTAGCTTTACCTAGCGAGAAGCTTAATAGTGAACAGAAAAAACAACTTTGGTCTTTAATCGGTGAGCAACTTGATAAGCTTTAAACCTGTAGATGCAAGCTATATTAGCCAGTTAATGGCTATTGAAAACGCCTGCCATAGTCACCCATGGACAGAGAAAACCATGCTGTCGTGTTTAGCTGGGCGTTACTTTAATCTGGCTGCTTTTCAAGGCGATGACATGCTTGGATTTTATATCGGTGAACAAGCGGGCCCTGATTACACCTTAATGGATATTTGTGTTGCGCCAAAGCACCAAGGACAGGGCATTGCTAAGCAATTGTTAAATGCCTTTATTGAGCACGGCGAGCAGCACCAAGCTGAAAATCTTTTCTTAGAAGTGCGTGAGTCTAATGCACCCGCTATTGGCCTGTATGAAAGCGCTGGCTTTGCACATATGTCGGTGCGTAAGAACTATTACCCAACCGCGACAGGCAACGAAGACGCTATTTTAATGGGGATGAGCTTTTCCCTTTAAGATGCCTCTTCAAGGGCATCGATAAGTGCGTTGTAACATTGTTCAACTTGCTCTGTTTGATTACTGCGTAATGCATTTTCAAGTTGGCCTGCGGTCTTATGAATTGCTTCAAAACTAAAACACCCCGCACTGCCTTTTAGGCTGTGCGCCAATGAGCGGAGTGCTTCCCACTCTTTAGCACGATACAACTGCACGACTTGAGATAAGTAATCAGGTAGTTTTGAACGGTAGTTGTCGTTAATTTGTTGGAACTTCTCACTTTTTAGTAAGTTTTCCCACTTGTTTTGACTGTCTTTTTCAATGTGTAGGTAGCTTACAAGCACTTGCTCTAGAGCATCTTTGTCGATTGGTTTGGCTAGTGCTTCATCACAGCCAGCCTCTATGTAGGTATCGACATCGGTTTTCATTACATTGGCCGTAAGCGCAATGATAGGGCCATCATAGGCTGCGTGACGTAACATTTGCGTTGCTTCTAAGCCGCCCATGACAGGCATCTGCATATCCATGATGATCAGCTGATAATCATTTACCAATGCCATTTCTACTGCTTCAGCCCCATTTTTCGCGATGTCAGGCTCAAGCCCCCAAGTTTGTAACAGTAGTTTGATCAGTAACTGGTTATCTGGGTTATCTTCGGCTACCAGAATATTGGCATCAAAGCTATTCGCCGCGAATGACAGCTGAACGTCTTTACTTGGTGAGAGCTGCTCATAGCTATGAATAAAGCCTTCATTTTGTAACTGCTCGGCATTTAAATGAGCAGCAACTTGTACGGTAAAACAACTGCCGTTTCCAGGTTCGCTAATAAGTTGCACATCACCGCCTAGCAACTGGGCTAAGTTCTTCGATATACATAAGCCAAGGCCTGTACCGCCGAAGCGGCGTGTGGTCGTCGCATCGGCTTGTTCAAACGGTTTGAACACCCGTTCAACCTCACGCTCTGACATACCAATACCGGTATCTTGAATCGCAAATTGTAAATGTTGTTTATTGCTGTTGTAACTAATATCGATTGAGATGCTGCCTTTCTCAGTGAACTTGACCGCATTGCTGGCAATATTGATTAAAATTTGTTTTAAACGTGTGGTATCGCTATTAATGGTTTTGGGTACTGGCAGCTGGTAGTTAATATTAAACGCCAGTTGCTTCTCATTAGCCAGCGGGCGAATAATCGAATCAATATCATGGATAAGCTGCACCACATTGCATGGGCCGCGTTCAACAGCCAGTTTTTCAGCCTCAATTTTTGATAAATCAAGAATGTTATTAATAAGCTCAAGTAAGTGCTTAGAATTACGTAAAATAGTACTTAAATGCTGCTCATCATTCACCGCATCTTTGTTGTGCAGGAGCTGCTCTGTAAAGCCCATAATTGCGGTTAGTGGGGTGCGAATTTCATGACTCATATTCGCTAAAAAGCGGCTTTTCAGTTGGTTGGCTTGCTCAGCTTGGGCAATGGCCACTTCTAGCTTGCTATTCATTGCTTCGAGCGCTTTGGTACGGCTTTCTACTTTTTCTTCTAGGTGATGCTTATATTCCTCAAGCTCGTCTTGGTAATGACGAATTTGGTTCACCATGTGGTTAAAGTCGTTGAAAAGCACGCCTACTTCATCGTTTGTATGGGCTGGCAAGTACACAGATAAATCACCATCACCCACCCGATGGCTTGCAGCCCCTAATAATTCGACTGGGGTGAGTAGTAAGTTGCGCACCACTATGTAGATCAAAATAGGCAGTGAAATCACAGAGATAATTACAATTAACGCAGTAATTAAGCTGATGGCTTTCCCTGATTGATACAGCAAATCTTTGGGAGTGGTTGAGATAAAGTAATCACCATCGGTCATTTGCACCGCGTAGATAATGCGCTCTTCTTTGTCGATACTCGATAGTTCAATACTGGCTAGTTTACCGTAATCAGCCAACCGCTTAATTTGTTCAAGCTCATATTCACTTAAATAGCTGCCACGTAAGTCATAGTCTGAGCTAAATAAAATCTGCCCCTTAGTTGTCAAAAACAAATTTAAGGTGTTATTAAATGGCGCTTCTAAAATGCTGGCGTTTAGTATTGATGGTTCAACATGAACAACAATAAACCCTAGCTGCTGCGGCTGTTTTAAGTAGTAATCGATATTATAAATTGGGTGCACAAAGTACAGGCTAGTTGAGCCATCTTCTTTGGGGATCATAAATTGCTGTTGACGCAAGTTTGACTGCAGCACTTGATCAAAAAACGGGTAGCTGTCGGGAGCTGGGGTTAATTGACTTGAATAAAACGCATCGCTTTTACCATCTGGGGCAACATAGTTGATGCTCACAATATCAGGGTAAGCTTCTGAATAGCTGGCGAATACATTCATCAACTCGCCAAGGCGCTCAATATATTGATTTTTTGATTCGGGTTCGCGGGCTAAAAAGTCTGCCAATACCGGAGAGGTCGAAAGTAACCGAGTAATCGAATGAAATGAGTCAATGTAATTGAAGATTTTTTGCTGTTGCTGCTCAACAAAGCGACTGACAATTAGCTCAGCTTGTTTTTTTGTTGAATTGGTCACATTGGTTAACGTAAAGCCACCTAAAAACAACAAAGGTAAGATCACTAATGGTGTGATATACCATAATAATCGAATACTGAGCTTACTGGTTTTCATGACCTAAAATTGATATCCCTCCGTGCAATTTATCAATAGTATGCGTTACAACTTGATTACACAAGCTTAGCAAAAAAGTGAACAACGAAAATAGCAAAGCAAAGGTGAATAATTACTTACAATCGCTGCTTTTTTGGCTAAGACAAACAAGGTATAATACTCGGCAATTCTATTTTATTTTTACAGTGCGCACCGAGCTTTATAATTTATAAGGCAGTTAAGTGCGCTTTGTTATGACTAAAAGCAGCTTACATGTCTAATTTAACTACCGAAATAAATAAACGACGCACCTTTGCGATCATCTCGCACCCGGATGCGGGTAAAACCACCATTACAGAAAAAGTTCTGTTATTCGGACAAGCGATTCAAAAAGCGGGTACCGTAAAGGGTCGTGGCTCAAACCAGCACGCAAAATCAGACTGGATGGAAATGGAAAAAGAACGTGGTATCTCGGTAACTACGTCTGTTATGCAATTTCCTTACAATGAGCGTCTGGTTAACTTACTTGATACTCCTGGACACGAAGACTTCTCTGAAGATACTTACCGTACATTAACGGCGGTTGACTCGTGTCTAATGGTTATCGACGCGGCGAAAGGTGTTGAGGATCGTACTCGTAAATTAATGGAAGTAACACGCTTACGTACTACGCCTATTGTAACTTTCATGAATAAGTGTGACCGTGATATTCGTGATCCAATGGAGTTATTAGACGAAGTTGAGACTGAGCTTAACATCGCCTGTGCGCCAATCACTTGGCCGATTGGGTGTGGTAAAGAGTTTAAAGGTGTGTATCACATTCACCGTGAAGAAACGATTTTGTATAGCACAGGTCAAGGCCACACAATCCAAGAAGTGCGTGTTATTAAAGGCTTAGATAATCCTGAGCTTGATACGGCGATTGGTAGCGAACTTGCAGAGCAGCTGCGTGAAGAACTTGAGCTAGTTGTCGGTGCATCACACGAATTTGACTTAGATCTGTTTTTAGCGGGCGAGCTATCACCGGTGTATTTTGGTACGGCATTAGGTAACTTTGGTGTTGACCATGTACTTGATGGTTTAACTGAGTGGGCACCTGCACCATTACCTCGCGAAACAGAAGACCGCCAAGTAGCAGCAACAGAAGAGAACTTCTCTGGCTTCGTATTTAAAATCCAAGCGAACATGGACCCTAAACACCGTGACCGTATTGCCTTTATGCGTATTGTATCTGGCAAATATAGCCAAGGTATGAAAATGAGCCATGTGCGTATTGGTAAGCAAGTCAGTATTTCTGATGCGGTAACCTTTATGGCTGGTGATCGTGAGCGAGCGCATGATGCGTACGCGGGTGACATCATTGGTTTACACAACCACGGTACAATTCAAATTGGTGATACCTTCACACAAGGCGAAAAAATGAAGTTTGGTGGTATTCCTAACTTCGCACCAGAATTATTCCGCCGTATTCGCTTAAAAGATCCATTAAAACAAAAGCAATTGTTAAAAGGCTTAGTTCAGCTATCTGAAGAAGGTGCTGTGCAAGTATTTAGACCGCTTATCAATAACGACCTTATCGTTGGTGCGGTCGGTGTACTACAGTTTGATGTGGTTGTTGCGCGTTTAAAAGCAGAATACAACGTAGATGCGATTTACGAAGGTGTGAGTGTTAACACTGCACGTTGGGTAAGCTCAGACGATACCAAAAAGCTTGAAGAGTTTAAGCGTAAGTGCGAAAGCAACTTAGCGCTTGATGGTGGCGATAACCTTACTTATATCGCGCCAAGCCGTGTAAACCTAAACTTGTCGATGGAACGCTATCCAGATATCAAGTTTAACCATACACGCGAAAACTAATACGCTAAGTCTGCTTCAAATTTAAGTGCCCGTACAGCGGGCCAGAAAGGTAAAAATTACAATGAATATTCGTACTCTTTTAATCGACAAAGCAATTGCTGCTATGGTTGCAGCAGGGTTACCTGAAGACACTAACCCAGCGGTAACACAAAGCACACGTCCACAGTTTGGTGATTACCAAATCAATGGCGCAATGGGCGCGGCTAAAAAATTAAAATCAAACCCGCGTGAACTTGCACAAAAAATTATCGATAACCTAGACCTTGCTGATATCGCAGAAAAAACTGAAATCGCGGGCCCGGGTTTTATCAATATTCACCTAAAGCCTGAGTTTTTATCAGCTAGCTTAAAAGCAGCAAACGAAGACGAAAAGCTAGCAGTTGCGCCTCATGCAACAGCGCAAAAAGTGGTTGTTGATTATTCATCACCTAACCTTGCTAAAGAAATGCACGTAGGCCACTTACGTTCAACCATCATTGGTGATGCAGTTGTACGTGCTCTTGAGTTCCGTGGTGATGAAGTTGTTCGTCAAAACCACATGGGTGACTGGGGTACTCAGTTTGGTATGTTAATCGCGCACTTAGAAGATCAAATCAATCAAGGTGTTGATTTAGACAAAGTGGCGCTTGCTGACCTTGAAACTTTCTATCGTGATGCGAAAAAACGCTTTGATGATGAAGAAGGCTTTGCCGACAAAGCCCGTAATTACGTTGTTAAATTACAAGGCGGCGATGCACACTGTGAAAAGCTTTGGAAGTTATTCATCGCGACTTCTGTAAAGCACTCTGAAGAAGTTTACAAGCGTCTAAACGTAACACTTACAGCAGATGACATCATGGCTGAAAGTGCATACAACAGTGAACTTGCAAACATCATCGCACTATTAAAAGACAAAAACATTGCTGTTGAATCTAATGGTGCACAAGTGGTGTTCTTAGATGAGCTTGCTAACAAAGACGGTGAGCCTTCAGTGTTTATCGTACAGAAATCAGGTGGTGGTTTCTTATACGCGACAACTGACTTAGCAGCCTGTGATTACCGTTCAAATAAACTGGGTGCTGATCGTATCTTAATCTTTGTAGATGCACGTCAAAGCTTACACTTCAATCAAGTTGAGCTAACAGCACGTAAAGCAGGTTTATTACGTGATGAAACAAGTTATGAATTCTGCCCATTCGGCACCATGATGGGTGACGATGGTAAGCCATTCAAAACACGTACTGGCGGTACGGTTAAACTTGCTGATTTACTTGAAGAGTCGATCACTCGTGCAGCAGCTAAACTTGCTGAGCGTGAGTCAGATTTAAGCGACGAAGAGCGTAGCGAAATTGCCCGTAAAGTAGGTATTGGCGCAGTGAAATATGCGGATCTTTCTAAGCACCGTACTAGCGACTATATCTTCAACTGGGACACAATGCTGAGCTTTGAAGGTGCGACAGCGCCTTACTTACAATATGCATACACACGTGTTCGCAGTATTTTCCGTAAATCAGGTATCGATGCAGCGTCATTAACAGCTGACGTTGCAATCAACGAGCCACAAGAAAAAGCGCTGGCACTTAAACTTCTTCAGTTAGAAGAAGTACTCGATCTAATGATCAGCGAAGCGACACCGCACGTATTATGTGGATACCTATACGAACTAGCAAGCCTATACATGACGTTCTACGAAGCATGCCCAGTTCTAAAAGAAGGCGTAGAGCCAAGTGTTCGTGACAGCCGTTTAGTACTGTGTAATTTGGTTGCGAAGACACTGAAATCAGGATTGGACCTGCTAGGTATCGAAGTAATGGAGCAAATGTAATCTGCTTCGTGTAGTTCGCTTTAGCTGCGTTAATGAGTTTATTTAGCCTAAGTCACATACAAAACACGTATGCTCCTTGGCATAAATAAACTCATTGCCTTGCTAGCACTCCTACACTTGCAGAAAGTTTAAGAACTCATAGGGATAAGTCGGTTTTCCGCCTTGTCTTAGGCTAAAGTACTTAGGTGAATTCTGCTTCGTGTAGTTCGCTTTGAAAGCACTCCTACACTTGCAGAAAGTTTAAGAACTCATAGCTTCGTAGGTTGGGTAGAGCGTAGCGAAACCCAACAAATTGACAGCTCAACAACCTTGATTAATCTTTAGCTGATAGCTGATAGCTGATAGCTGATAGCTGATAGCTGATAGCTGATAGCTGATAGCTGATAGTAGCGATAGAGGGAATTTTATGAAACTTGAAGATATTCGCCGTGAATATATACAGGATGGTTTATCTGAAGACATGCTTGATGCATCTCCAATCAAGCAGTTTGAAAAATGGCTTGAGCAAGCTGTTGCCACTAATCTGCCTGATCCTACGGCGATGGTCGTTGCAACGGTTGATGAGCATGGTCAGCCGTCGCGGCGTATTGTGCTGTTAAAGCATCTTGATGAAAATGGTTTTGTGTTTTTTACCAATACCGGGTCGCGCAAAGCGCAGGAGCTCAAAGGTAATAACAAAATTTCTCTGCATTTCCCATGGCATCATATGGAGCGACAAGTCATTGTTTATGGTGAAGCTAAACCTTTACCAACAACCGCTGTGGCTAAGTACTTTTTATCGCGTCCAAAAGAAAGTCAGTTAGCTGCATGGGCATCTCAGCAGAGTCGTCCAGTGTCATCACGTAAGGTATTAATGGAAACATTTGCGAAAATGAAGCAAAAGTTTTCAGAGGGTGAAATTCCACTACCTGATTTTTGGGGAGGCTATTGTGTTGAGCCAACTAAAATCGAATTTTGGCAAGGTGGTGCACACCGCTTACACGACCGCTTTATGTATCAACGCCAAGCCGATGGAAGTTGGCAGTTTGGTCGCTTAAATCCGTAAATGCGTTTTATCGATTCCCACTGTCACCTTGATTTTAGCGAATTTGATGAAACTCGCACAGAGCTCATCACAGCATGCAAGCAAGTAGGGATCGAGCATTTTATTGTGCCGGGTGTGAGCTTGGCACAATCTACAAAACTATTCTCTTTTGCTAAATCAGAGCCAAGTATTTCAATTGCTTTAGGCTTACATCCTTATTTTTTATCTGATCACCGAACTCATCATCTCGCTGAACTGGAGCAGTTAGCAAAAACCCATTCAGGGCAGTTTATTGCCATCGGCGAGTGCGGACTTGATCGCAGTATCGACAACCTCGATAAGCAAACACAGCTTTTTGAAGGGCAAATAGAGCTTGCCAATCAACTCGCTCTACCACTGATTGTGCATCACAGACAAAGCCATGATTTAATTGCTCGCTCATTTAAACGCTGTAAACCAAAGTTTGGTGGTGTGATTCATGCTTTCTCAGGCTCAGAACAACAAGCTCAGAGTTATATTAAACAAGGGTTTAAGCTTGGTGTCGGAGGTGTAATAAGTTACCCGCGCGCTGAGAAAACTCGTAAAGTCATAAGCGCAATTGAGCCACAGCATTTAGTGCTTGAAACCGACTCGCCATCAATGCCGTTAGCTGGCTTTCAAGGCCAAGTTAATACGCCGCTAAAGGTGCGTGATGTATTCACTTATTTATGTGAGCTTAAAGGCGCGACAGGGGATGCAAAGCTGCAACTGGCTGCTGAACTTTATGATTCTTGCTCAGCGCTTTTTTTGATGTAACGGTTGATTTGCCAGTGTTTTAACCCACGGCCTAACTGCCAAGTAAAAATACAGGTGATCACTAACATTAATAATACTTGGCGGCCCAAATCATGAAAACTACTGTGGCTAGTTGCAATAGAAGCCTGCGTTAAATAGGTAATTGACACAAAACCAATTGGTCTTTCATCATCACTTATCACTGGTTCTACAAATGGGGTTTTGAGTTTGCTAATACCCGGCGTTGAATCGGGTAATAAACCAAAGGTGTGGTGACTTTGCCAATTATCGCTGGCAGCAATTTGGATACCTTGTTGATCGTAAATCGTTGCCGCTAACACATACTCATCTTCAGCAATATGATTACATAACGCATTTAACTCGGGTTTGTTTTTTTCTTGCAGTGGGGTTTTTGCATTTAGTGCCATAAACTTGGTTAAGCTTATCGCTGTGCTGTCAGCGCTATCATAAAGTAATTGGTGGCTTTGAAAGCTACTATTCATGGCAACCCAACTTAACAGCACAAAACAGGCTGCAGCCAAGCTCAAGCGCACAACACGTTGGCGATAAGTGGCTGAAAAGGGAATTTTAAGTTGGTTATTTTTCATAGTCACCGTATACGTTACTGACAGCTTTTAAATTTGATGGTACAACATGATAACTTTAACAGCCCCTTGAGTGCGAGTAGCAAATGCACGACCAAGGACAGACATAAGTCTAATGTGGAGCCACTATGTCACAGCTTAGCTTAGCTGCTACACCTTCAGCAAATTTAGCAGAACAAATCAGCCTAAATTGCTGGTATAAAATTGAAAACAAACACCTTATTACAACAGACTTTACGCCAAAAGCAAATCAAGGCGTGTTCAGTGTTGCCTTTGGTAATGAGCTTAATGCTGAGCAGTTACTTGCGATTAGCGAATTTTTAGCAGCGCAAGGGGCTAGCAATTTATCGCTTTGTTGCTATCAGCCTATTGCCGATTTGCCTGCAGCGTGGAGCTTTCATAGCGATACAACAAGCGTACTAAGTCCGCTGGTATTAGTTGTTTTTGCTAAGCAATTGGGTATTCAACTGGTGCAATTAACGAATCCACCCACGGTGAATGAACCGGGTTTATTACTGATGGATATGGACTCAACAGCCATTACTATTGAGTGTATCGACGAAATTGCACGCCTTGCCGATGTGTATGACGAAGTTGCCGCTGTGACGGCGCAAGCTATGGCTGGTCAGCTCGACTTTGCACAAAGCTTAAAGCAGCGTGTCGCGAAGCTTGAGGGCATCGATGTAGATTTAATTGATGGCTTAAAAGCGCGTTTACCGCTTATGCCGGGCGTGAGTGAATTATGCCAATACCTAAAAGCGCATAACTGGCATTTAGCAATCGCATCGGGTGGCTTTGTACCTTTTGCAGAGCAAGTGCAGTCACTGCTTGATTTAGATGAAGTGCATGCGAATACTCTCGAATTTAAAGATAATCGTTTAACAGGCAAAGTTATAGGCACGATTGTTGATGCAGAGGAAAAAGCCCGTGTACTTAAACGAATTGAAGAAAAGCTGACTTTAAATAACCGCCAAAGTGTTGCCATGGGTGATGGTGCTAATGATTTAAAAATGATGGCTGCGGCAGGGCTTGGTGTTGCTGTGCACGGTAAACCGAAAGTGGTTGAGCAAGCACAAACAGCAATCAATGAAGGCTCATTATTGCAAGTTGCTTACTTACTCTCTCTACCGTTAGATTACTCGCTTTAACCAAGTCGCTTTGCGTTTACTCATTTGCGTGATCAGCTTTTGGTCAATATCAAAATGAGTAAGCGCTTCTTCGGTTATATCAATCAAATCACCCACACCGGCTACTGCCCATAGCGCTTCTTCTAGGTCTTTTGCTTTGTGTAATGCGTACTGACTAATGTATTTCAGCTCATTTGCTAAGTAATCAATATCTGGGCGGCCAGTCCGTGACACATACAAGCGAAACACAAAGACTAAATCGTTTTTCAGCGCTTTTTTCACAAACAAAGTTTGTGGTTTGTAGTCATCTTCACTAATACAACGACTGGTAATTGCATCGCTGATCACAGCTTGGCGCGGATCAAAGCGAACAAACAGGGTAAATGGTAAGGGGGGATCTTGGCGACTGCGGTCTTTGATTAACGGGGTGATCACCTCAGTGATTTGATCCGTTGATAAGAATCCATCAATGCTGGTTGTCTCATTTAATAACGCAAAGTTTTGCAGCAATACATGAAGAGGGCTAGGGTATAAGCCTTGGCCAATAGCGCCAGCTTTAAAGTGAGCTGCTTCTTTGTGTAAATAAAACGGAAATTGGCATACGCTTTTGGTCACCATATTTCTAAGTGCGGTCGATAACCCCGGAATTTTGGGGGTTTCTTCACAAACACGTAATTTGTCTTTGTTGTTATCGATTAATACAGTGAAAAACTTAATCGCCATATGGGGTAAGTCACCAATACGATGCACTTTTAAGTTCACGGTTGTCAGTGATTTACTCACTGCCATCACTTCATAAGCCAAATTTGTTAAATCATGCTTTTTGGTAATTTTTTGCAAATCAGGCAAGTTTAACTTAATGATATCGCCTTTTTTGAACTCAACCGGATGGTCACACTCTATTTGTAAGCCCATCACAGATAAGTCACGGGTGTGACCAGTAATAAGCTCTTCACCTTGAGTGATTGAGACTGCGGTTTTGTATAAGTAGCGTTTATGTGCCCGAAGGTTCACATATTCAAGCGCCACTGGCTCTAAATGAGGAGGCGTTTTATGTTTACTGTGACCAAATTGCTTAAGCTGATTTACTGCATCTTTATTGTAATCAAGTTGCTGGTACGTTTGTTGTTCAGACTTAGTACCAATTGAGGTCAGGATCAGTAAGTATTTTACATCTTTGATCAGCCCTTGCACCCGTGGTGTAGGAGGCTTATTAAGTTTTTCGATGTTTTTGCCAGCACTGCTAGGTAGAGATAGCGGAATGTATGAATCTTCTGGGTGGCTTGGCATCAACTGAAGCTTAAAGCATTGCCAGCTGTCTTTTTGGCTACCAAATCCGAGGAATAAATCTCTCAGTTGTGGCTGACTCTCAAGCTCAGTTCGAGTGGCTGAATAATAATAAATCTTGCCCGCTACGGTGTGAGTGAAGGTATACAGGTATTCTTCTTTTACGGCATCGGGTGAGCTGAGTAGATGACCTAAGCGCTGCTGATTTATAATGCTGTATAAGCATGACAACTTACGTTCATCACAAAAATAGCGCTGAATAAAAATATTATTCTCAGTAGTGAGCGCAAGGCTAGGGTAAAGCTTATCGCCTTGTAAGCTTAAAAAAGTGTAAAACGAGGTAACACGTGGAATGTAGTATTGCTCGTAGCCTTTCGATACAACCGCATCTAAGGTATTGTCTAAGTTCACTTTATAGCGGCGTTTGTTGCCATGAATAAAGCTTTCTAAGAACTCATCAAACTTTTCATTATTTTCAATAAAAGTGCGTTTTAAGCGTACATGATTGTACTCACGAGAGACTTTTTCTACCGCAACTACTTCATATTGAATACCGTTTTTTAAGCCCAGCTCAAAGTCTTGTTCTAGGCCGACTAAGCGCAGACCAATTAATTGGCCTTTTTTAACTTGATAGCGAGGCGCTAATTTTATTTTCGCACCACTTAGGGAGATATCCGAGGTAGATGCCGCAACTTTACTGTCTTTATCAAGCTCAACGGTGATTTTAATTGAATAGTTCATCCGCTCTTCGCGGCGACTTTCATAGGATGCAAACTTAATAACCTTGGCAGATTGTTCTGTGGCTGTACTATCGTCCGTTAACGCTTGTTCTGCGGCTTTTTTTGCATCACTCGGTGATTATTTTCGGTGTTCATTACCGCTTCGTAAACGGCAAGTGTGTAACCACCGTGGCGTTTTATAGCATCTTCAAACACTTCAATGGCGGTATCGTCCATAAAGTGTTGCTTGCCATCATATTCGTAGGGTTTGACTTGTCCGGTTACTTGACCACGTAAATCAATAAAGCGTGCCACTGGCTGAGATAAGCGCGACATTTCCATTTTGATCAGAAACTGCTCTGGCTTAGTTAAGCTAGCTGTCTTTGATTTAAACAGTTTGTCGAACTGGGGAGTGCCTAAATGTGCCTTTAGTTCTTCAACTAGGCTTTCATATTTAAGCAGTATGTCTTCAGCCATTTATAAAACCATCACCGTCTATCTAAAAAAGTAGGTATACTAACGGGCTATTGAAAGCCAAAGCAGTGTAACTACTTTTTTATTTTATTCGTTATTGTTATATGTATTCGCCAATTAAATGGCAAGCACTGTAAAGTTTTATTTGTAAGCAAAAACTGTGCCCTTAACTATTTCTTAATTAAGCACTTAGCTAAATTAAGCGTTTTTCAGGGGGTCAAGTTACAACATATTATCTTTTGTGATTATAAAAATGACTCACACTTAATCGTCTGAGTCATAAGTTTTACTTTAGCTATTATATGCTTGAAAATACAGAAATAGTCACAAATCAGCTACAAAAATAGGTAAGGCCGAATGGCAAAATCAGCAAAAATCGAATTTGTCTGCACTGAGTGCGGCATGAACTATCAGCGTTGGCAAGGACAGTGTAAATGCGGAGCATGGAATACGCTGGCAGAATTTAAGCCTTCAGCAGGGCAATCAAAACAAGCGGCAAGCCGTGCGGCAGTGGCAGGTTATGCTGGTATCGCAGGTGGTGGCTCAAAGAAAATCAATGAAGTGGCGACCACAGAGGCCGAAAAACGCCTTACCGAAATCGGTGAGCTAGACAGGGTATTGAGTGGTGGTGTTACGACAGGTTCAGTTAACATTATCTCAGGCGACCCAGGTGCCGGTAAAACTACCTTGCTCTCAGATTTAGTCGCACGTATGTCAAAACTTATGCCGTCTTTGTACTGTACAGCTGAAGAGTCTCTATCGCAGTTCAAAAACCGTGTGAATCGCCTACGTTTAGATTACAACGAAGACGAGCTGTACTTGCTGTCTGAAACCAGCGTTGAAGCCATCATTGAAGAACTTGATAAAAACAAAATTAAGTTCGCTGTGATTGACTCAATTCAGGCCGTGATAACAGAAACGGCAAATGGTAGCCCAGGCTCGCCATCGCAGGTTAAAAGTGCAGCGCAAGCTTTAACACAATACTGTAAGCAAAATGATGTAACTATGTTCATCATTGCCCATGTTAACAAAAATAACGAAATTGCAGGGCCGCAAACACTCGTGCATATCGTTGATGCTTTATTGCATATCGATACTAACGATGGGCAAATCAGAACTTTACGTGCTAATAAAAACCGTTTTGGCGATATCGACACCGTGGGTATTTTCAGAATGTGTGAGCGCGGAATGCTGAGCGTTGATAACCCAAGTGAAATCTTTTTGTCAGGCTCTAGTACAGAATCTCCGGGCTCTGCTATTACTTGTATCCGTAAAGGTAACCGTAATTTACTACTCGAAATCCAATGTTTAACCACAGAAACTGAAGCTGAATTCCCGCAACGAGTATGTGTTGGTTTAAACATGAACCGCATCAAGATGCTGACGGGCATTTTACGTAAGCACACAAAAACAAAAATCTTTCACGACACTTTTTTCAACATTGTCGGTGGCTTAAAAATCGATGAGTCAGAAACCTGTATCGATTTAGCATTAGTAACAGCGTTATTAAGCAGTTTGAACGAATTTGTTGTACCCCGCACCACCTGTATTATGGGCGAGCTAAGTTTAAATGGTGATGTAAGACCAATCGACAGTGGCGTACCTCGAGTCAAAGAAGCTGCTCAGCATGGTTTTACCGAGATTTTTATCCCGCATCGCAATTACCATAAATCAATGGAAGGCCTTGGGGCGAAGATCACGCCGGTGAAAACGGTGCATGAACTATTGTCGTTAATCAACTAATGATACACTGCTAAAAATTACACCAATTAAAGGAAATAAAATGAAGAAGTTAATTATTGCAGCGGTTGTTGCTGCGGCTGTCGGTGGCGTAGCTTACGCAAATTACGCAGCTACACAGGAAGTGAAAAAGGTGGTTGATAAGCAAATTAGTGCGTTATCAATTCAAAGCGGTGTAGATATTAAATACAGTGATATCTCAGCAAGTATTTTTGATAGCAGTATGCAGTTATCTGATATCACTGTTTCAAATAGTTTAAGTAATGAGCCTGTTGCAACTATCGACAGCATTGATGTGTCAGGTTATGAAGTTGATGCGATACCACCGCACACAGGCTTTGTGATGACTAACTTTCGTTTTAGCGATGAGTTCTTAGCGCAGCTACCAGAAAACTCAAATAACAAGCTAGCATCAACAAGCTATAACGTAAATTCATCACTTGATTACAATAAAGACTCAGGCGACAGTGACTTTGCACTTAAAGTGACTGCGAATGAGGTGGCTGATGTGAATTTCAATCTTGGTTTAGCTGAAACCACAGCGTTAATGGAAGCATCACTTGCTGCGAGTCAAATGCAAAATGAAGCAGCGGATGGCCAGCTAACCTTAGAGCAGCAATTACAACAGCAATCAAAGATGATGGCAGCACTCACTCAGTTAGAGCCGCGTCGTATTAATCTGTCGATAGCTGATGAAGGTGAACTTAAAGCCGTGGTCGATAGCTTCTTAACTGCGCAAGGTATGACGCATGAGCAATTTAAGCAAGTGGTAGCCATGCAATTACAGCAAGTTCCTGTGAGTGAAGAACTTGCCACAGCGATCACTAATTTTGTGAATGGCTTATCGTCTTTCTCTGTGTCGGCAAAATTACCTGAAGGTAAAGGCATGATGGAGATTAATCAGCAAATTCAAATGCTGATGGGTCAACCAGAAGAGCTTGCGAAATTTATCAACCTACAAGCAAGCGGCGCATAATCTCAAGCCCCTCTGTAAATCTAGCCTTAAAGTGATGGGTGATTGAGCTTACTCACTTTAAGGTTGTTTTTTATCTGCATCACACCTTGGCTGTGCTCTAAAAATTTTTGTGCTAAAGCTCGTTGAAAGCCTGTTTCTGCAATGCCTTTTAGTTCAACAGTATCACCATCAACAATCACTTGTAGGTTTTCAATTCGAAAATTAGGATTGCTTGTTAATTTCTGCAGTGCCATTTGCTGTAAGCGCGGTTGAGCCGATGTGCTAGTTGTTAGCACGCTGGTATTGGCGCTTACGTTCGTTGCGCATGCAAGTAAAAAAAGACAGCTTAGTGATGTAAGTACTACGGTTAATTTGAAGCGGCTCATACAATTCCCTCGTTAATGTAGTCTGCTGTGAACTATTGCTGAACCAGTTACAATTATTATTCCAATGTTTAACTTGTTGATTTTAATGGGTTTTATTTGTGTTAATGGGATGGGCGGGTAATAAAGTGTGAACTAATTACACACTCATTAGGTAAAAACGGGTAGGGTACAAAAATGCCGAGACAAGCTCGGCATTTTTTCAGTAAGGGTAATAAAGCTACTTTTTCTTCTTCACTTTAGCTTTGGCTTTTTTCTTAGCCTTCATTTTTACTGGATCTTTTTTCTTTTTAGAGGGGATTTTCGCTTCTTTGTGCTGTGGCTCAAAGCCTTTAATCACTCGGCGTTTAAGCTTTTGTTCGATGTAGCGCTCAACCTTGCCTAAAATTGCCACGTCGTGTGCTTCAACAAATGAAATCGCAATACCTTTTTTACCAGCGCGGCCAGTACGGCCAATACGGTGTACGTAAACGTCTGCGGTACGAGGCATATCAAAGTTGATAACATGGCTGATATCAGCAACATCAATACCACGTGCAGCAACATCCGTTGCAACTAAGATATTATTACGACCTGAGTGAAAGTTTTCCATCGCTTTCATGCGTTTATCTTGTGGCATTTCACCGCGTAACCAAGCAACACGAAGGCCTTCGTTGTTTAATTCACCAATTAATGTTTCTAAGCGCTCACGAGTTTTAACAAACACAATTGCTTTATGGATGTCGTCACCATTTAACGTTTCAACCAACATTTTAAGTTTGTGGTCGTAGTCATCCGCAAGGTGAACCCATTGGTGGATTTTGCCTTTCTCTTTACGTGAAGATTCGGCTTCAAGGAGTGCCGGATCGTTTAATATACGCTCTGCAAATAACTCAACGCTGTCACCTTCAAGGGTGGCTGAGAATAAGAAACATTGGCGACGGTTACGTGCTTCATCACAAATACGAAGCATTTCTTTACGAAAACCCATGTCTAACATGCGGTCAGCTTCATCAAGAATAAGCACTTCAACATTTTCAGCATGGAAGTTCTCTGTTTCAAGGTACTCCATTAAACGCCCTGGTGTGGCAATGAGAATGTCGTTATTGCTTTCGAATATTTCTCTGTGTGTCCCGTAGTTTATACCACCTGTCACAACCCCAATTTTAAGATGAGTTTGTGCTGCAAGTAATTCGCATTGCTCATGAATTTGATAAGCAAGTTCACGGGTTGGTGTCATGATCAATACGCGCGCAAAGCCAGGATCGCGACGCGGGAAATCAAGCAAGTATTGAATTGCAGGGATCAAAAACGCGGCTGTTTTACCCGTACCAGTAGGGGCAGATGCCAAAATATCACGACCTTGAAGAGCTTCAGGGATCGCTTGTTGTTGAATACTGGTTGGCGTATCAAAACCCATTTTATTAATGGCATTTAACAGCTTGTTATCGATATCAAATTCAGAAAATTGCATAGAGTGACATAAATAGAGGACAATTGAGCCTAATTATACGCGTTAACGCGGCTGTGGTGAATGAAAAGGTGAAAAAATGTCAGGCTTTGTGTTTAAACAATTTACAGTAACGCAAACGCGCACGGCGATGAAAGTATCGACTGATGGTATTTTGTTAGGGGCGTGGGCTGATGTAAGTGGTGCTAAGGGCATTTTAGACATTGGCACAGGCACAGGATTATTGGCGTTAATGGCAAAACAAAGAACGCCTGAAGCAAAAGTAAGTGCCATCGAAATTGACGCGGGTGCCTGTAATGATGCCAGAGATAACTTTGCGGCTAGCCCTTGGCCAGAAATAAACCTTTTCGAAGGAGCAGTACAGTCGTTTAGCGCAGCAGAGCCTTTTGATGCGATCATCACCAACCCACCTTATTTTAATGCGAGCCTAAAAGGTGATAATCATGCTCGAAATACAGCCCGCCATACTGATGGCCTTAGCTTCAGCGAATTAATAGCATCATGTTCTAGGCTGAGTCACAGTAAAACGCGCTTGAATGTGATCTTGCCTTGCGTAGAGGCAGAGCAATTCATTGCTGTTGCAGCGCAAGCAGGCTGGTACTTAAATCGTCATTGTTTGTTACGTACTACCGAGAAAAAACAGCCAAGTCGCAGTCTGTTGTTATTCAGCCAAAACAGCGGTGAATGCGAAACAACGTCGTTAACTATACACGCTGCAGATGGTAGCTACAGTCAAGATTACAAAGAGCTATGTAAAGCTTTTTACCTAAACATGTAATGGTTATTCAGCGATGCTGGCTTCAAGACCATCTTCACTTAAAAGTAACGTGTATGACTGTCCATATGATGCATTGCAGATTGAGACTGGTTCATAGACTCGCTTATCTTCATCATTAAGCTTTGATACTTTTAAGTCATCAGCGCAGTCATCAATGTGGTACCAATAACTTAATTGATTTTGATATAAATTGACGATTTGATTTTCGACTTTTAAGCGAAGGTTTTCTGTTGCAAGAATACGAATCGCAAAAAAGTCGTCTTTATCATCATTGGCTTTTTTGACGAGTGTTAAACGGAGCTTTTCTTCATTTTGCCAAGCCACAAAATGATAAGGTTGATCTTGATCTACCTGATACATCTGTGAGGCTGAGTTACTTGTGTCGCTGTGATCGACTACATAAAAGGAAATGCGGCTGCGTTCATTGTGAGCATGTGTTACATCAACGGGAAGTGATTGCGATGCAAGCGTATCAACATAGTATTGAGAGTCTTTAACTTCTTGAGCATCACCAAACAGGTCAGTGTTTGCCATGTAATAGTCCACTTCTAAATCAGTGGTATTGATGAGTGTGTAATTGTTCTCATACATTTCGTCGCCAAAGTTATGAGTTTCTTCAACTTCTAACTCATCACACCCTACAAGCAAAATGCTTGCGGCAGCTATTATTGGTAGCGCACTTTTCATTGTTATTCCTTTTACAACTGAAGGAGCTGTTTAGCCTAATAAAAGGTCATTGTACCTTTATCGTTTACTAAATTGTACCGGTGGTTGTAATTGCATGACTTCATCAAGCTGAATTTGCTGAACATATTCAAGCTCTAATAGGGCGTCTAACACGGCTTTACTGTGCGACTTTTCTATTTCGGCGCTGCAAAAATCAATAATGCTAAAGCGGCGTTTGATCAGCAGACCTTTGATGTCAGGTAAAGGCTCTGTGGTTTCAATTAGCACGCGGGTTGTTGGGCAAGGGTCGGCATAGCCTGAGCGTAATAACTTCTTTAAATTAAACAAGTTATCATCAAGCCGACCTAGTTCAATGGCAGCTTTAGCGCTATCAGGAATAAATAATGGCTCAGCAAAGCGATTTATTTTTATTTCGCCAGTGGCGTTTATTGTGGCAACCTGATTACTGTCGTAACTGACAATATCACCGGTAATTAATGTGAATTGACTCATTGTGTTCCCTCGCAATGTTGTGTCGATTTCAGAGCTTAGCAAAATGGTGTGTTTGTTTAAGCTCTGATATAGTGCCAAAGTCTTAAGTTTTATACGAGTTTTTTATGTTACGTTTATCAATTGCTTTATCTGCCTTATTATTTTCTCAATTGAGCTTTGCCGCATTGACGCCTGTGGGTCTTTGGAAAACCATTGACGAAGAAACGAATGAAGCGAAATCTTTAGTACGTATTAGTGAGCAAGATGGTGTATTGGTTGGCAGTGTTGAAAAAATCCTTAACCCAGCTAAACAAGATGCAATCTGCGAAAAGTGTAAAGGTGATAAGAAAAATCAGCCTATTTTAGGGTTACAAATTATTGAAGGTGCTAAAGATGCCGGTGATGGTAGCTGGCAAGAGGGTGAAATTTTAGACCCAAACAATGGTAAAACCTATACCCTTAAACTAACACCACAAGAACAAGGCAAGGTGTTAGAAGTGCGCGGTTATATTGCGTTTTTCTATCGTAATCAATATTGGCAACGCGTTGAATAACCATTAAAAAAGCCAAGCAATGCTTGGCTTTTTTAATGGTTTACAAGCTTTCGCTGTACTCAGTCATGACCTGTTCAACCCAGCTTGCAATACGTTCATCGCTGAGCTCGTATTGGCTGTCTTCATCAAGGGCTAGGCCTACAAATTGTTTACCATCTTCAGTGAGTGCTTTTGAAGCCTCAAATTCATAACTTGCATCGTTAGGCCACTTGCCTAGCAAGGTAATGCTTTGATCACAAATTTCATCGTGTAACATGCCAAGTGCATCTTGGAACCACTGACCATAACCTTGTTGATCGCCCATACCAAACAGAGCCACGGTTTTGCCGTTTAGGTTAACATCTTTAATGTCGTCCCAGATTGATTCCCAATCTTCTTGCAACTCACCAAAATCCCAAGTTGAAATGCCGAAGATAACAAAATCAAATTGCTCTGCATTTTTTAATGGTTCATCTTTGATATTGTGAAGGCTCACGATGTCGTGACCAATAATATCGCGAATTTTCTCTGCCGCTATTTCTGTGTAGCAGGTTGTAGAACCATAAAATAAACCAATCTGCATCGTATTTATCACTGTGTATTTGCCTGATATGATAGGCGTAAGTTTACCGTAAGGTATAATCAATTGATACCTTGATAAGGATGAGAGTACGCGTGGCTGATAATAATTCACAAGCCCAAAAAGGTGTAATGACAGCAAATAACGCCGAACATTTAGAGTTATTTTTAGATACGCTGTATCTTGAGCAAGGGGTTAGCGAAAATACACTCGCCGCTTATCGCAGTGACCTTGAAAAGTTTTGCCAATTTTTAAAAGATAAAGACCTACTGGCTGTCCGCTCAGATGATATTGAAGCGTATTTAGCATACCGTGTTGATTTAGGACTGAAGTCGCGCAGCACAGCGCGTAGCATCAGCGCGCTGAAGCGTTTTTATCAGTATTTTGTGCGCGAAAAAGCCATTGCCGATTCGCCGATGGTCAATATTGCTCAGCCAAAAGCTGGGCAGTCATTACCAAAAACACTGTCAGAAGCAGAAGTAGAAGCTCTGCTTGCAGCCCCAGACATAGAAGATGCAATGGGGCTTCGTGATAAAGCTATGCTTGAGCTGTTATATGCCACAGGGCTTCGTGTTACAGAGCTGGTGGGGCTCAGAATGGAGCAAATTAATTTGCGCCAAGCGGTGGTCTTTGTAAAAGGTAAGGGTAATAAAGAGCGCTTAGTTCCCCTAGGTGAAGAAGCGATGTACTGGCTTGAGCAGTTTTTAAAAGTAGGCCGTTCGCAAATGATTAAACATGCCACTGACTTTGTGTTCCCATCTAAGCGCGGGATTGGCATGACACGACAAACTTTTTGGCATCGCATCAAACACTATGCTATTTTGGCATCAGTTGAATCGCCGTTATCACCGCATACGCTCAGACACGCGTTTGCAACGCATTTGCTTAATCATGGGGCGGACCTTAGAGTCGTGCAAATGATGTTAGGTCACAGTGACTTATCAACAACACAAATTTATACCCATGTAGCGAATGAAAGATTGAAGTCGGTACACGAGCAACATCATCCACGTGCTTAGTGCAAGATTTTTAAAGATGTACCGGTCTATATAAAAAATGATCAGGATATAGGATATTTATGAAAAAGTTAGTTTTAGCCACAGCACTACTAGGCACAAGCTTAAATGTGTTTGCCAATGGCGTATCAACAACAGACGCTGCTGATGCCCCGATTATTGCTAAGTTTGCTGAATTAGGCGTAACCGTTAAGCAAATCAATCCAAGCCCAGTGGCAGGCCTTAAAGAACTAATTACTGACAAAGGCGTGCTGTATGCAAGCCCTGACGGTCAATTTCTAATGCAAGGAACACTGATTGACCTTAATAACCGAGTCAATCTAACAGAACATGCACTGAGCGATGTACGCAAAGAAGGCATTGCTGAATACGAAGATTCGATGATCGTTTATAAAGCGAAAAACGAAAAGCATTCAATCACGGTATTTACCGATATCAGCTGTGGTTACTGCCGTAAGTTACACCGTGAACTTGATGATTTCTTAGAAGCGGGTATCACCGTTAAATACCTTGCTTTTCCACGTGGTGGTTTACGTGGTAAAGGTTACCAAGATTTAATGAATGTATGGTGTGCTAAAGACCCTGCTGAAGCATTAACAGAAGCAAAAGCGGGTGCAGACGTCGCTGCAGTGCCTGGTTGTAACGCACCAATTGCAGAGCACTATCAACTAGGTCAAAGCTTTGGAATGTCGGGTACTCCAGCAATTATTTTAGAAGATGGCACCATGATCCCAGGTTATCAATCAGCTGCGCAAATTAGCCAAGCGCTTGATGCCTTACCAAAAACATCTTCATAACTGATTTTTTAACGAAAAGGCCTATTTGTCGTAGGCCTTTTTTATTTGTCTTAAGCTAAGAAGTACCGTTTCCGACATGGAAAAAATAATTCAAGCTCGTCCTCGTGTTGATGATTCGCATCTACCACACCATTTACACCCTGTAATTAAGCAAATATATGCGACTCGTCAGGTGCAAAATGCCACCGAACTCGATAATAGCGTCGCGACATTACATGACTTTAAGTTGTTTAAAGATATCGACAAAGCTGTGGTGCTATTGCAACAAGCCCTCGCAGCTCAAAGTCGCGTGTTAATCGTCGGAGACTTTGATGCCGACGGCGCAACCAGCACAGCAACCTTAATGCAAGGTCTTGCTATGTTCGGCTTAAAGAACCTTGATTACTTGGTACCAGACAGATTCAGCCTAGGTTATGGCTTAAGTCCTGCGCTTGCTGAGCAAATCGTGACTATGCAACCTGAGCTGGTGATCACTGTTGATAACGGTATTTCATGTATTGACGGCATTGCCATTGTAAAGCAAGCGGGTATTAAGGTGCTGGTTACAGATCACCATTTGCAAGGTGAAGCCCTACCAGATGCCGACGCTATCGTGAATCCGAATCGCCATGATTGTCAGTTTCCATCGAAGTCGATAGCTGGCGTTGGGGTTGCTTTTTATCTGCTCATTGCTTTACGTAGCCACTTACGTGAACAAGGATATTTTCAGCATCAGCCAATGCCAAATTTGGCTGAGTTACTTGATATTGTAGCCCTTGGTACCGTTGCCGATGTGGTAGCGCTTGATGCCAATAACCGTACCTTAGTTCATCAAGGTTTAGCACGTATTCGTAGTGGTAAAACACGCCCTGGTATTAGTGCTCTCATTGAAGTGGCAAATCGCAATGCAGCCCGTTTAAGTGCCAGTGACTTTGGCTTTTCATTGGCGCCACGCTTAAATGCAGCAGGGCGTTTAGATGATATGAGTTTAGGTATAGCCTGTTTGTTATCTAATGATATAAACCAAGCACGCCGTATTGCCGGAGAGCTCGACAGCCTCAATCATGAGCGCCGTGAAATAGAGCAGGGCATGCAAACTGAGGCACAAGCTGTGCTTGACCGTTTAGCATTTAAAACTGAGTCAGTGCCTGATGCCATTTGTTTATATCAAGCTGATTGGCATCAAGGTGTCATTGGTATTTTGGCTGGCCGCTTAAAAGAAAAGTATCACCGCCCGACGATTATTTTTGCCGCTGGCGATAACGGCGAAATAAAAGGCTCTTGCCGCTCTATTGAAGGGCTGCATATGCGAGACTTACTCGAGCGAGTGAATACACTCTATCCGCATTTGATCAGTAAATTTGGTGGCCATGCGATGGCGGCCGGACTGAGTATCAATGAGCAGTGTTTTACTGAATTTAAAACCGTGTTTGAGCAAATGGTGACAGACACACTCACTGAAGAGCATAAGCAAAGTATTTTACTTACCGATGGTGAATTACCTAATGAGTGCTTTTCGATGGAATTTGCCAACTTAATAAAAAATGCCGGCCCTTGGGGACAGCAATTTCCAGAACCAGTGTTCGAACATGTATTCGAAGTAATACAGCAGCGCATTGTCGGTGAAAAACACTTAAAACTAGTTTTAAAACATCAATCTGGACGGTTAGTTGACGGCATTGCATTTGGTGTTGATGTGCGTGCATGGCCAGATACCGAAGTGCGTTATGTGAAAGCTGCTTATCAACTCGATATAAACGAATTCCGTGGTAAATTTTCGCTACAGTTGATTATTCGAGAGCTACAAAAAGCGACATAAAAATATCGTTATAATTGACATAAAAGGCTAATAAAACGCTCGGTTTTTTGTTAAAATCGGGCGTTTTTAATATTTGTAGATAATTTACCGTATTTATTGTCGATATCGGTGCGCGGTAAATCAGCCATTTTGGAGTAATGTACATGTTTGAAGTGAATCCTGTGATTAATCAAATCAAGGAAATTCGCGAACGTACTGAACTGCTTCGGGGGTACCTTTGACTACCCTCTTAAGAAAGAGCGGTTAGAAGAAGTTAACGCAGAACTTGAAGATTCAGCAGTGTGGAATGAGCCAGAGCGAGCTCAAGCACTTGGCCGTGAAAAGTCGGCACTCGAAGCTATCGTTGAGACCATTGATAATCTAGTGTCAGGTACCGAAGATGTTGAAGGTTTAGTCGAGCTTGCTGTTGAAGCTGAAGATGAAGAAACCTTCGCTGAAGCTGAAGCTGAATTAGGCGATTTAAACGCACAGCTTGAAAAGCTAGAGTTCCGTCGTATGTTCTCAGGCGACCATGACCAAAACGATGCTTACCTTGATTTACAATCAGGTTCTGGCGGCACTGAAGCCCAAGACTGGTGTAACATGCTACTGCGTATGTATTTACGTTGGGGTGAAGCAAAAGGCTTTAAAGTTGAACTAGTTGAAGCAACTGATGGTGATGTGGCTGGTATCAAGGGCGCAACAGTGCGCTTTGTTGGCGAATATGCATACGGTTGGTTACGTACAGAAACAGGTGTTCACCGTTTAGTGCGTAAGAGCCCGTTCGACTCAAGTGGTCGTCGTCATACCTCGTTTGCATCGGCATTCGTTTACCCAGAAATCGACGATAATATCGAAATTGATATTAATCCGGCAGACTTACGTATTGACGTTTACCGTGCATCAGGCGCTGGTGGTCAGCACGTAAATACAACAGAGTCAGCGGTTCGTATTACCCATATACCAACCAATACGGTTGTACAGTGCCAAAACGAGCGTTCACAGCACAAGAATAAAGACCAAGCAATGAAGCAGTTAAAAGCGAAGTTGTTTGAACTTGAAATTCAAAAGCAAAATGCTGAGAAACAAAGCCAAGAAGATGCTAAATCTGATATTGGCTGGGGTAGTCAAATTCGTTCATACGTACTTGATGACTCGCGCATTAAAGATTTACGTACCGGCGTTGAAAACCGTAATACACAAGCGGTTCTTGACGGCGACTTAGATAAATTTATTGAAGCCAGCCTTAAATCTGGCCTATAACCACCAAGCTAAAAAAGAGCTAAAAAATGACTGATCAAATCCAAGACGAAAATAAGTTAATCGCTGAGCGTCGTGGCAAATTAGACGCAATCCGCGAAAATTGCCCAGCCAACGGTCATCCAAACCAATTCCGTCGTGAACATTACACGGCTGATTTGCAAGCTGAGTTTGGTGATAAATCGAAAGATGAATTAGTTGCTGAGCAGCACGTTGTATCAGTAGCAGGTCGTATCCTTGCTAAACGTGGTCCTTTCCTTGCGTTACAAGACATGAAAGGCCAAATTCAAGCGTACGCGTCAAAAGACGTACAAAAAGAATTAAAAGCAAAATACGGTCAACTTGATATCGGTGACATCATCGGTGTTAAAGGTGCACTAAATAAATCAGGTAAAGGCGACCTATACGTTGAAATGACAGAGTATGAGTTACTGACAAAGTCATTACGCCCGTTACCTGAAAAGTTCCACGGTTTATCTGACCAAGAAACTAAATACCGTCAACGTTATGTTGACTTAATTACTAATGAAGCGACGCGTGAAACCTTCCGTATTCGCTCAAAAGTTGTTGAAGGTATCCGTCGTTTCTTAGCAGATCGTGACTTCATGGAAGTTGAAACACCGATGCTACAAGTGATCCCAGGTGGTGCGTCTGCTCGTCCATTCGTAACACACCACAATGCACTTGATATCGACATGTACTTACGTATTGCCCCTGAGCTTTACTTAAAACGTCTAGTTGTGGGTGGCTTTGAGCGTGTATTCGAAATCAACCGTAACTTCCGTAACGAAGGTTTATCAACGCGTCATAACCCAGAATTCACAATGATCGAATTCTACCAAGCATACGCTGACTACATTGACCTGATGAACATCACTGAAGACATGCTACGTACTGTTGCGACAGACGTACTTGGTTCACCAATTGTTGTAAACACAACTAAAAACGAAAATGGTGAAGTGGTAGATTCAGTAGAGTACGATTTTGGTCAACCTTTTGCTCGTTTAACAATGAGCGAAGCTATCCTTAAGTACAACCCAGACTTTGATGCTGCAGTATTTAATGACCCTGAAAAACATTTTGAAGAGCTTAAAGCGTACGCGAAGCAAGTACACGTTAAGATCCCAGAAAACTGCGTATGGGGCCCAGGTAAATTCTTATGTGAAATCTTCGAAGAGACTGCTGAGCATAAGTTAATTCAACCGACTTTCATTACCGCTTACCCGTGGGAAGTATCTCCACTTGCACGTCGTAACGATGAAAACCCATTTGTAACTGACCGTTTCGAATTCTTCGTAGGTGGTCGTGAATTAGCGAATGGTTTCTCTGAGCTTAACGATGCACAAGATCAAGCTGAACGTTTTGCGCGTCAAGTTGAAGAGAAAGACGCCGGTGATGATGAAGCAATGCACTACGACGAAGATTACATTCGTGCGTTAGAGTACGGCTTACCGCCAACAGCGGGTGAGGGTATTGGTATCGACCGTCTAGTGATGTTATTTACTGACTCACCAACAATTAAAGACGTGATCCTGTTCCCACACATGCGTCCTCAAGCTGATTAATCAGCTAAAAGTCTTGAAAACGCCGCTTTTTAGCGGCGTTTTTGTTATCAGAAATTTCTGATTTTTACTGCTCTCAATTTTAATACTCAATTGTAATTACTTGTTCTAAAAAGAAATACTGAATTGGTCTTCCAACAAAGTTACTAAGTTGTAAATTTTTTCTACAAATCCCAAGGCCAATAGTATTATTTTTAGCCAAGATATGACATCATTGCGCGATTCTCGTTCAATGTATAAATGGACTTAATAATAATGACTAAAAAGCCTTCGCCGTTGCCTACAGATACGAACAAAAGCGAGCCTCAACGTGAAGATTTTTATCGAGCTTGCATCGCCGAATTTCAGCAATTGGGTTATCAAGATCAATACCTCGCAGAGTTAACTGATGAACTGATCCCATTGACGGGTCTTGAGCCGTTGAGTGATAAAGAAAAAACGGCGAAAGGATAAACAAAAACAAGCTGTTTTGGCTCGTTATGGACAATCTATAACCATCTAAGCGATTTTCCTTGAAAAGTGTTTGACATATTTTCTGAAATCTTTATTATACGCCCCACAAGACGGAGAGGTGGCCGAGTGGCCGAAGGCGCTCCCCTGCTAAGGGAGTATAGGGTTTGTAGCTCTATCGAGGGTTCGAATCCCTCCTTCTCCACCATTTTTTAAATGGTTTTCTTGTAAAGTAAAGAATGGGCGCATAGCTCAGCTGGATAGAGTACCTGGCTACGAACCAGGCGGTCGGAGGTTCGAATCCTCCTGCGCCCACCATCCTTTACTAAAATCAAAATGTGGGCGCATAGCTCAGCTGGATAGAGTACCTGGCTACGAACCAGGCGGTCGGAGGTTCGAATCCTCCTGCGCCCACCACTTTTGAAAAGTCTTAGTGAGACTTAAACTAACTATAATATAGAATGTGGGCGCATAGCTCAGCTGGATAGAGTACCTGGCTACGAACCAGGCGGTCGGAGGTTCGAATCCTCCTGCGCCCACCACTTTCTATACATTTATACTACAATGTTAGAAAGTACAGACCGACAATTTGTCGGTTTTTTTGTGTTTTAATAACACCGTCATTGCAAGACGAAAACGAGCAGAACGATTGCGGACGCGTAGCTCAGCTGGATAGAGTACCTGGCTACGAACCAGGCGGTCGGAGGTTCGAATCCTCC
This sequence comes from Pseudoalteromonas sp. Hal040, assembly GCF_037162425.1. Taxonomy (NCBI): domain Bacteria; kingdom Pseudomonadati; phylum Pseudomonadota; class Gammaproteobacteria; order Alteromonadales; family Pseudoalteromonadaceae; genus Pseudoalteromonas; species Pseudoalteromonas sp. Hal040. Next base: position 767,412 of record NZ_JARLUU010000001.1, read on the forward strand.
CGCGTCCGCCACTTTTCTCTCGAATAGAGTTAAAGTGACATAAACCGACGGAAGTCGGTTTTTTTGTGCCTGCAATTCGCGTAGGAGCGTGAAAACACGATATAAATCTGTAGCAGCGATTTTATATCGCGTTTATTATCGCAATATTCGTAGGAGCGACTTCAGTCGCGAACATCACGCTTCCACACTATTAATTAAACCCCCAACTCAAAATACAAAAAATGCACCCCGTAGGCGTGAAACGTGTTTCGCGCGCATCAAGATGCAGTCCCATGAATGATGATCTACACCTCTCACATCTTGCTACCTATCTCAGAATAAGCATTTCTCAATGTTAGGTTCATGCTCATGCATTATTTACATTTAACTGACAAAGGGTACAATCTCGCTAACACAATAATAATTAAACCAATATCCCTTGCGTCTATTTCACTTATTCTTTTTTTATTGCATTTTGCTTGGTTCGTTTGCTGCCCAAAGCGAACCAGTTACATCGCAATCAAAACCATTAAACCAACAACAAATCCAAGCACTCAAATTTGAATCTCCTATTAAAGTAGATTGGTTGTTTAGTACTTACCAAGAGTCCGTTTTTAATTCATCAATTTTGGTCTTAGAAGCCGGCGATAAAAAGGCGCCGCCTTTGCTGCTCGTACATGGTTTAGGCGTATTAGGTATGCAAGATTGGTTTGGGGTTATTCCTGAACTCAGTAAACATTATCATGTTATTGCGATTGATTTACCTGGTTTTGCTCACTCAGAAAGCCCCGAAGGACGTTACTCTCCTCGCAATTATGCTGCTGTACTGGCGGAAGTGGTCGATCACTATATTGCTGAACCAACCACGGTTGTGGGTCACTCGATGGGGGGCGCGGTCAGCCTGTATTTTGCTGGCAAATACCCGGAGAAAATCAATGAATTAGTGTTAGTTGACGCGGCGGGTATTTTACATAAAGTGGCATTTATCAAGCCTATCTCCAACGTACCTAAGCCTAATACTAAGCTACCTAAATTTCTCTCAACTAAGTTAGCTCAGCTCAATGATTTTACAACCGGACTCATTGAAGAAGGGGCGATTGATTCATACCTGACAGAGTTATTGCAGCGTAGTGATGGTGCGTGGAAGCTAGTAATGGGTGAAACACCGAATATGAATGCAGCACTGAGTTTAGTTGAAGAAGACTTTAGCGAGATTGTCAGCAATCTGAAAATAGAAACACATATTATTTGGGGTGAAGAAGATGCCGTCGCTCCATTACGAACTGCAAAAGTATTGAATAGCCAACTAATCAATAGTGATTTAGCTACTTTGCCTGATGTGGGCCATGTGCCAATGAAGCAACAACCCAGCCAGTTTTTAGCTTTATTAAATCGAGCATTAACTGGGGAAGTTAAAAAACCAGCCAGTGCAGAAGTTTCAGATAAACAAATCGAGACATTTCATTGTGAAGATCAGCACAGTCGCGAGTTTTCAGGCCATTACCGTCATATGATTATTGAAGACTGTAATAATGTGCTACTTAAAAATGTGGTTGCCGAATCTATCCGTATTAAAGATTCTTTAGTGAGATTAGAAAATGTAAGCTTATCAGGGGCTAAACTCGCTTTAAATGTTAAGCGCTCTGTGGTTGAACTAACCAATGTCACTATTTCGGCTCAACAAGGTGTAAAACTGAATGAAAGCCGATTTGATGGTGCTGGTGTGCAAATCAATGCATCTGAGCATGCAATAAGCGTTGTCGATGACAGCAATATTATATTCTCGTTAAGTAGAATCCATAGCCCGATATATCAAGGTTTGGCACATGATGCCATAGAAGTAGAAAAAGGAATTATTGATGACCGCTTTAAATAGCATCCCTTTTGTTAAATTAGCAGCGTGCTCGCTGTTTTGTGTCGCTTTACTAAGTGGTTGCAAATCAACAAAGACTGAGCAACAACAATATGCTGATCTACAAGATAGTTTTAGTTATGAAACGTATAGAGGAGTGTCGAATACCAGTGTCGATACCATTGCGTATGGTTATAACAAACTGCAAAAAGAACAGTTAGAGCAAATAGGTGCAATTGAGCCAACACTGACTCATGCCATGATGAGCTACATTTTGAGCCTTGGTGTAAGTAAAAATTTTGCAATTGCTGAAAGCGACTTAGCGCTTGCTAAAGCGACTGATATGCGGGGTAAATATTTAGCATACAGTGCTCAGTCTTTGGCTTTTTATAACAAAGGCTGGCGTAAAATGGCTAAACAAAAAGCTGACTTCATTCGCACCGATCCTCTGTTTGCTACAGTGAGCCAGAGCTATCCAAAAGAGCAGCTTATTTCTTATCTCATTATTGGCAGTGTTGCAGTACGTGATGGTGACCTAGCGACAGCACAAAACATGTTTTATGTGATTGGTGAGCAGATTGAAAAACCCTGGTTACCAAGCTTAGCAAAAGCGTTAACGGTAACCCTAAATGGCTCAACAATAGACTCATTAATCATGCTAAAAGATATCAGCACAGATCCCTCTTTAAACGGCTATGAACGTGAGAAAATAGCCGAGCTGATGGATGTTGCGCAAAGCAAGTTAAGTGATAAAAAGAAGCGTCAAAAAATCACCCGTATTGCTGACGATTTCTTTCTCGACCGCATTAAGGATAAAAGCTCAACGCTATATCGTGATTTGATCACTGACTTACAAAAATACACTGAGCAAGTTCTTTAAAATAAAAAACTCAAGTTTACTCGAACTGTGCGAGGCTCAATTGGGTGAAAGTGATTATCTTCGACTCCTTGTTCAGGTTCGCCAGCTAATCTTGATGCATAGTAATAGTCAATATCGTGGTCATGACTGTTAAACAAGTTAAGTAGTTCTAATTCCGCTTTCCAGTGAGTTTGCTGATAAGCAACTAAACCATTCACCACAGTTAGCGGTTCGGAACGTTTGCTACCATCATCGCTCAGCATACGTTTACCAATATGACGTAGTCGTAATGAGGTTTGCCATTGCTGAGCAAACTGCCAATTAACACCTGCACTTGCAACAACAGGAACGGCTCCTTTAATACGGTCGTTTTGGCTGTCAACGTTTAAACGTGAGTGGGTAAAGGATGCTTCTGCATCTAGGCTTAATGTGTCTGCGAGCCAAAAGTAGGCACTCAGCTCTAAACCATAGCGCTTTGAAGCATCGCTGGCTTCGGTGTTACCTGCATCGCCGACGAAAAGTAATTCTGAATCAAGTTTCAACCACCAAAGTGCAGCGGAGAAGTTAAATTGCTGCTCATCGAAGTAACGCATGCCTACTTCAGCGCCCTCACTCTTGACCAATAAGTCAACGGTGTCTGTTGCTTCAAGTGACACTGGATCTTGAGTAATGGTGGCGCCTCGAGCATCGTTTGAGTGGTAAGATTGCCCCCAGTTTGCATAGCCTGCTACATTCTCTGTAAACAAATAAGTGAGGCTTGCCTTAAAACCAAGTAAATCATCATCTGCATCACCAGAGTTTAAACTGTTGTCGCTATCAACTTGCGCATCTAAATAATCATACCTAACACCAACAGTTGCTTCTAGTTGTTGACTTAAACTTAGTTGTGTTTGCCAATATGCAGCGTAGCTTGTCTCATCAACGCTGTCTTCTCGAACCGTTGATAGGTATTCCCTGGCTTGAGTATTATAGAGGCCAACCTTACTCACATTATCATTTCTAAGCTCCACTCCAAAAGTGTGATTAACAGGAATAACACCTAGATTGTCTGTAAATTGATAATTTAGCGCACCACCTGAGATAGTGCGGTTGTCTCGTTGATTAAACTGATCGCCATTAATTGGATCATTAAGTAAATATGAGAAGTTAGAGTATAGATTTAGCTCATAATCGATGATGTATGCATTTACTGATAAATTTTGTCCCTGCCAATTTGTTGATAAACTATAACGACTAGAGCTGCCTCCTAAAGTTTCATCGAGTGACCCAAGTTCTGAAATAATGCCTTGATCAACGGCTCGTTGTGGTATTTGATCCGCTGAATTCCAGCTATTATCATAAGCCATCGCAGTGATTGAGAGGTTGCCTTTTTTACTCTGATTAGTGAAACGTAGCAAAGCATTTTTCTTATTAACGTTTTCTTCTACATCTTGCCAAGGTCCATCATAGCCTTGCCACTCGGTTGCTCCAATCAATGTGCCATTAGCTAGTTTAATTGCCCCTAATCCCACAGCCCTTAAGTAATTATCTTCACCCACCGAAAAGTTTATCTGTTGATGTTTTGGATTATCTGTTAAATGAAAATAAGCACTTCCAGCCGTTGAAAAGTCTCCTTGGCGGGCATCATAACTACCTTTGTTATAACTAACGGTGGCAATTGTTTCTGGAATAATAAAATTTAAATCAGTATAGCCTTGCCCATGACCATGACTGCGCATGTTAATTGGCATACCATCAATATTTGTCGCAAAGTCAGTACCATGATCAAGATTAAAGCCACGAATAAAATATTGGTTCGCTTTTCCTGAGCCACTATGTTGGGTGACTGCCATACCGGGAATTAACTCAGCAATTCAGTAGATCGAAGCATGGGTCTATTTTCTATTTCACCCTGACCAATAATACCGCTAGAGGCGCTTATAGACTCACCAATTAATCCAGTACGGTGACCATAAACCGTTATTTTTTTCTATATTAGCAAACGCGTTAAAAGAGCAGCAGAAGGTTACAACACTGATACATAGCTTATACATTTGAAAGATCCTTATTTGAAAGGTGCTAATCAACAAACGAGTAATTGCTAATATTGGATGCAAAAAACGTTTAAAAAATTGAGTTAATTTGCTTCATGGTCAATTTGTGTTAGATTTAATAAAATATTCCAAAAATAATAACAAGTGGGAATTTTATTTTATGTATGCGAAATGTGCATATCAAAACAGGCTGGCTATAAGTTGCGGCTTGATGCTCTTGGCTGGTTGTCAAACTAGCACAAAAACAGCCCCGTTAACCGACCAACAATACTTTGAGCAGGTGATGTTAGCGCCTGCTATTTTGCCAAATGATTTAACGAATACCGGTTGTTTATCGCTTGAGAGTGAAACTAAGCTGCAAAGCTATAAATCAGCGGCTGAGGTTAATTACCAGCAAACAGGTTGGCAAAACAGAGTAGCGGCTGATTGGCTGTATTTTTTATCCCCAGAGCAACCGGGCAAGCTACTTCTAATCGATTATCAAGTTCAAGCAGGACAACTAGCTTACCGGTACTTAAGTGACGGCAGCCATAATGAGTTGTATGAACCTTGGAGTTCATCAAAAATTCAAGCGTTTAGCGGTGCGCTGTCAAAAGTAAGGCAAACCCACCCTGAGCTTGATGCAGCTTCATTTGCCGGTGATACAGCACTGGCTGATTTGATCAGCAGTATTAATAGTTACGAAGCATTTGGTAAAGCCGATGGTAATTCAAATGCGATAGCCAGTTATTTTGTCAATGTCGCAGGGCGCGAATATTTACGTGGGCTTTTTAATGAAGGCTGGCTAAAACTAGAGGATCAGCGTTTGTTATTTAACGGCGCATATGGCTCAGAGCAGTTTATGCCATCAGACGAATACTGGCATAACCCTGTCAATAATGAGCTTGATGCAAAGATAGCTCGGTTCAAAGCAAGCAGTGATGATCCGGGCTATTTAGGGTATCGTTGTGAGAGCTGTGGTTTAACGGGCAACAAAGCAATGACCACACTTGCTCAAGCGGAATGGTTAAAACGTCTGGTTAGTCATCAGCGTGAACCAAGTACGCAAATGCCTTTTTTACAAGCAAGTGATGTTGATGTGCTACTTAACGGTACAGGTCATACAGATGAACATGCTCCTGTAGGCGGTATGATGGTGGGTATCAGTCATATCGTTACAAATGCATTGGCAAATGTTATTGCGCCAAATGATAGTCGCTCAGCAAAAGAAGTGCTCGATAGCGCAACGAATGGGCAGTGGCGTGTTTGGCAAAAAATTGGCTGGGGGCCAAGTGAAACACGCTCCACCACAGAAACCGTAATGTTGGCACATGTGTGTTTAGGCAATTACCAAGGTGGCCGTGAGTTTACGTTTAGTGTACAGCAGTCAACTTTGGGGGCTGACGAAGCCAATTTGCCAACAGTCGGTAAGCAAATGCAGCAAAAGTTGCAGCATGCTTTTACAAAATTATTAGATTCACGCGTTCAATAAGAATTAAGGTACAGCTATGCGTCGTTCAATTATCGCTTTATCAATTACTTTAGGTGTTGCTTTTAGTGCACCTATGCATGCTGAGGGTTGGCAATCAGATGTTATCGGGGTCACGCAGTCACAGCTTTCGCCTAGCTACTGGCTAGCACAAGGTGCATCGGCAAAATTGATCATGACTGAGGCGCAAATTGCAGCCTTCAACGAGAAATTAATTAAAGAAAATAAATACATTGTTGATCCTCTATCATTTCAAAAATCGCTCACTAAAGACGAGCTAACAAGCGCCATTCATTCAGCAAGTTCAATTCCAAAAAGCCCGCGCTTTTTTACCGATGGCCGACAACTCACCGCGAAAGACTTTGCTAAATATCAGGCTAACTTAAACCTTAACAAAGTCCTAGATAACAATGAGGTACGCTTTGCTGTGGTCGTTAAGCGCACGGCATTACGCACTTTTCCAACCTGGGATCGGGTTTTAAATAGTGGCCTTGATCAAGACTTAGATCGCTTTCAAGAAAGCGGGATCTTTCCGGGCGAAGCGGTTGCTGTATTACATCAAAGCGCAGATAAAAAATGGTTGTTAGTACGTGCTTACAACTATCTAGCGTGGACGCCAGCCGAAGATCTTGCCTTTGCTGATGCAGATAAAATAAAAGCTTATCGCGAACAAGATAACTTTTTGGTGGTTACCGGTGCAAAGGTCAATACTGCTTATGTGCCAAACGATGAAACCCTCTCAGAAGTTCAGCTCGATATGGGAGTACGCTTACCATTAGTTGATAGTGAGCAAGTACCGTATTTGCTCAACGGCCAAAACAGCTATGCTAGCCATGTTGTACAGTTACCTACCCGCGATGAGCAAGGCAAACTTGTTATTAAACCTGCAATGATAAGTAAAACTGCCGATGTAAATTTAGGCTACCTAGACTACAACGAGCAGAATCTCATTAAACAAGGCTTTAAATTTTTAGGCGAGCGTTATGGTTGGGGTCATGATTACAATGGCCGTGACTGCACTGGATTTGTTGGTGAAATTTATAAGAGCTTTGGCCTACTAATGCCGCGTAATTCAGGGCAGCAAGGCAGTAGTGAATACGGGAAAAATAGTCGTTTTGATAAAAATACTGCGGCAGATGATAAGTTGCCAACGGTTAAAAACATGGCGATTGGCGATCTAATTTATATTCCGGGTCATGTAATGATGTACTTAGGAGAGCATCATGGTGAGCCTTATGTTATTCATGACGTTAAAGGCTTAGGTTATAACAAAGGCGATGGTAGTTTTTATAATAGTGCCTTGAATGGGGTGTCGGTCACGCCATTATTACCACTTAGATTATCTCAAGAAACCAGCTACTTAGATCGTGTATATAACATTAAGCGTATTCGCTAGAGGCCATTATGAAAATTAAAGCTGTTCGCTTTGCAAAGCTCAAAGTGCCATTAGTTACCCCATTTAAAACAGCACTGAGAGAAGTGAGTTTTATTGAGGATTTAGTGGTTTTAATCGACACCGAATGTGGCCAAATTGGCTATGGCTCTGCGGCCTCAACTCCGGTTATTACAGGCGATACCCATCAAGGAATGATCGCGGTCATTCAGCAGTTTATTGCCCCTAAATTAGTGGGGCAAGAAATCGAAAACATTAATCAGCTTACCCACATTATTCAATCAACGGTGGTTGGTAACAGTAGTGCAAAAGCGGCGTTAGAGCTGGCGGTTTATGACTTGTGGGGCAAGCTCTATCAAGCGCCTTTATATAAGTTACTTGGCGGTGGTAAGTCAGCGCTAAAAACCGATATTACCATTAGCGTCGATAATATAGATAAAATGCTCAGTGACTGTCAGCGAGCGGTTGAGCAAGGCTTTGATGTATTAAAAATAAAAATCGGCAATAACCTTCATCAAGATATTGAGCGTGTAAAAGCAATCCATGCAGGCTTTGCCGCTAAAACGCAGCTGCGTTTAGATGTAAACCAAGGCTGGAATGCCAAACAAACTGTGTTTGCACTGCAGCAACTTGAGCAAGCAGGCGTGGTATTAGAGTTGGTTGAGCAGCCAGTAAAAAGCAGTGATATTCAAGGTCTCAAATATATTACTGAGCGAGTGAATACCCCGATTATGGCCGATGAAAGCGCCTTTTCACCGAAGCAAGTGATCCAACTTTTAGAGCTTGGCGCAGTTGATATTATCAATATTAAATTAATGAAAACGGGTGGTTTAAGCCGAGCAATTGAGATTGCTAATATCACAGCCCAATACCAAGCAGAGTGTATGATAGGTTGTATGCTAGAGGGCAGTATTGCCGTTGCAGGGGCTGCACATCTAGCCTCTGCCAAAGCGCAGCAAATCAGTAAAATCGATTTAGATGGCCCAGCCCTTGGTCAGTATGACCCTGTGCAAGGGGGCGTTGAATTTAGCGGCCCACAAATACGCTTATCGGATGCCCCAGGTCTTGGCATTGAATCAATAACGGGGCTTGAACCAATTACAAACGGAGTATGGCCAGCATGAAAAAACTAGTCAGTCTTATTGCTGCTATGAGTTTATCGGCTTGTGCCAGCAAAGAGTTACCTAAACCTGTTATTGATAGCAGTCATCAACAGCTCGTCGTAGTGGTTGCCAATGACAGTGATGCCAATGATGCCACCTTGTATCGCTTTGAAAAAAGCGCAGGTAGCTGGCAACAACAAGGCCAGCAGCATGCGGTGGTACTAGGTCGTACTGGCCTTGCATGGGGAGTGGGGCTGCATCCTGCACAACCGGGTCAGCAAAAACAAGAAGGCGATGGTAAAGCGCCAGCAGGTATTTTTGAGCTTGGTACTGCTTTTGGTTATTTAGATTCATTGCAAACAAACCTCAGTTATCAAGCAATGACAGCAAATGATTATTGTATTGATGTGAAAGGCTCACCGTTTTACAACCAATTGGTTGATAAAGCACAAGTTGGTGAAGACGCCGTAAAAGACTCTTCAGAATGGATGCGTCGTGATATATACAGCCAAGATAACCTTTATAAAAAAGGCATTGTTGTTAAGCATAACCCAAGCAATATCAATGGTGCGGGCAGTTGTATCTTTATGCATTTATGGCGTGCGCCAAGTAAGCCTACAGCAGGTTGTACAGCAATGACAGAAAGCGATATGGATGCTCTACTTGCTTGGTTAGATGAGCGTAAAAAGCCGCTATTAGTCAGCTTGACCAAAGCGCAATATCAACAAAAGCAAAGTCAGTGGCAATTACCTAACTTAGCTAAATAAAAATAATAAAATAAAAGTATTTTAATTTTGTCATAATGATGGAATAATATATTCCACCAAGGTTTGGGTTAGGATAATAAATGAGTGCAAATTACGCTTTTCTCGATTGGCTAGTATTCGCAAGTTACGGTGCAATTTTATTGCTAAGTGGCTGGTGGTTTAATCGCAAACGCGCTAACTCAAGCCAAGATTTTTTTCTAGGCGGAAATAGCATGCCAACTTGGATGGTGGCTATTTCTGTTTTAGCGACTTCGCAATCAGCGGCAACGTTTATTGGCGGGCCAGATCAAGGCTATCAAGGTGACTTTTCTTACCTTGCAACTAATATCGGTGCGTTTATTGCGGCATTTGTGGTGTCGGCGTTTTTAATTCCAAAGTTCTACCAGCAAAAAGTGTTCACTGTATATGAACTGCTTGAAAAACGTATCGGGCCAAAAGCCAAGCGCCGTAGTGGCATGATGTATTTATTTGGCCGTGTGTTTGCCAGCGGTGCTCGTTTATACATGGCCGCTATTGCTGTGGCGATGATTCTATATGGCAATATCGATGCCGATAGTGTGGTTATCGCGACTTTAGTGCTGGCGCTGGCGGGTCTGCTTTATACCTTTTTAGGGGGCATTCGCGGCTGTTATTTATTCTGATGTACTGCAAAGTATCGTTTATGTCAGTGCGGCTATTGCGGTTATTTGGTGCTTGCTGAATGTTATTCCGGCTGATTTTTCAACCATTATTGCAACGCTGAATGAGCCAAGTCCTGGTGCAGATTCAAAACTTGCGCTGTTTAAATTTGATTTAGACTTTGGCCCGTCAGGGGTATTTAACATGGCCTCTGTGTTAACGGGGTTTGTGCTATTAAACATCGCCGCATTTGGTTTAGACCAAGACATGACGCGCCGTTTATTAACCTGTAAAAGTCCAAAAGAAGGCAGTAAAGCGTTATTACTATCGGTGGTGATGGTGATCCCCGTTATGGCTATTTTTATCTTTATTGGTTTGCTGCTTTATATTGTTTATCAGCAACCTGCACTAATGAATAACGAAGCTGGGCAAACGGTCGTACAAGAATTTAATGGCGAAAAAATCACTATCTTTATGTACTACGTATTAAACGAAGTACCAGCCGGGGTTAAAGGCTTAGTCAGCGTGGGTATTATTGCTGCGGCTATTTCTACTTTGAACTCTGGGCTTAGTTCGATGTCTTCAGTCATCGTACAAGATATCTATCGCCCGTATTTAGAAAAACATAACAAGCAAGTAAGCGATCATCATTTTGTGAAAGCAGGTCGTGTAGGGATGGCAATGGTTAGCCTTGCCTTAGCGCTGATGGCTATTCTTTGTTATTTCTGGCAGCAATACAGTGATATGCCATTATTAAAATTTGCGCTAAGTGTAATGGTGTTCTCGTACAGCGGTTTGTTAGGTGTGTATTTTACGACCTTGTTCACCAAACGAGGCAGTGAAGGCTCAGTGTTAGCAGCGCTAATAGCGGGCTTTATGGTGACCTTACTAATGCAGCCGTACATGATTGACTGGCTACTACCTGAGTCAATGCGTTTTTACTTAGGCTTTACTTGGCAGCTGTGCATTGGCACTTTGCTTGCGACATTGGTGTGTTGCCTTGGTAAAGCGGCGCACGAGAAGAGTGCATAAATGGCCGTACGCTATGTTTTAGCCATCGATGGTGGTGGCACCAAAGTGTTAGCAGAGCTAAAAGAGCAGGCAAGTGGCGCTGCTTTTCGTGCCCAAGCGGGTTCGGCATCAATTTCGAATGATCTTGATTTAGCGTTAGAAAACATTGTTAAAGTGACCCGTGATGTTTGCCAGCAAAGTGGCGCAGAGCCGAGTGAAATCGTCACCGTTATGGGTGTTGCTGGTGGCTCATCGCAGAGTCTTGCTGAGCAATTAACAGTCATGCTCAAGCTGATTTACGAAATAGAATTTGCCAGTTTGCAAATTACCAGCGATGCAATTACGTCACTATATGGTGCTAATCTTGGTGACCCATGTGTGGTTATTGCTCTTGGCACCGGTGCTGTCGGGGCACGATTAAACGCACAAAAGCAAACTAAGTTGGTGAGCGGCTGGGGTTTTACCGTTGATGATTTTGGCGGTGGAGCACGTATCGGCCTGATGGCTGTGCAGCAATTATTAAACGATATAGATATTTACGATTTACCAAAAAGCCGATTAACGATTCGTTTGAGTGAGCAGCTAGGATGCACTCGTCAAACAATTAGTAGTTGGCTTAAACAAGCAAAACCCGCGGATTATGCAGCATTTAGCCCGTTGGTGTTTAGTTTACAAAACGACTGTGAGGCGGCAAAAGCGGTATTAACAGAGCACACCGAATCGGTGGTTAGGTTAATAAATAAAAGCCGAGGTAACTCGCCGTTACCGGTGATTTTAATTGGTGGTTTGGCGAAAGTCAGCCAACCGTTATTGCCACTTGCCTTACAAAACGAATTATCTCCTTGTAAGGGAGATTCATTAACTGGTGCCGCCATTTTAGCGGCAAAGCATTACCATGACATTATTGAAAAAGGACAACCCAATGAGCCCTGAGCACGTATTTAAGCAACAACGTGAGTTACTCGAAGAGTTAAACGGTATTGTCTCCGAAGGACAAAACCCAGACACTTTGGATATCGATCTGCTCAGCTCCACTGAGATCCTCACTAAAATCAATAATGAAGATCACAAAGTAGCGGGTGCTGTGAAACGAGTGATCCCACAAATTAGCGAAGCGGTAGATCATGTGGTTGAAGCTTTTCAGCAAGGTGGCAGATTAATCTACATTGGCGCTGGCACCAGTGGCCGCTTAGGTATTTTGGATGCGGTTGAATGTGCGCCTACTTATAGCGTAAGCGATCAGCAAGTGCTCGGTATTATTGCTGGTGGTGACACCGCGGTTAAAAAAGCCGTAGAAGGCGCTGAAGATAGCACCACGTTTGCTATTGAAGACTTAAAAAATGCCAATTTAACCAGTAAAGATGTAGTCGTTGGCATTGCCGCCAGCGGTCGTACTCCTTATGTTTGCTCGGCAATTGAATACGCTAAATCACTTGGCTGTGTCACTGTGGGTGTCACTTGCAATCCTGATTCAGCGGTGATGCGTTTACCACAAATCGGCATTTGCCCCGTGGTGGGTGCAGAAGCTGTAACTGGCTCTACACGTATGAAATCGGGCACGGCACAGAAGCTGGTGTTGAATATGCTAAGTACAGCCAGCATGATCCGCACAGGTAAGGTGTATAAAAACCTGATGGTTGATGTGAATGCCAGTAACGAAAAACTGCACGCTCGTGCTATTCGTATTGTGATGCAAGCAACAGAGTGTTCTCAGCAACAAGCCGTGGATGCATTAAAGCAAGCTGAGCAAAGTGCAAAACTGGCCATTTTAATCGTGTTAACCGGAAAACCAGCCCCTGAAGCAAAGCAGTTATTGTCAAAAGCGGGTGGCTTTTTACGTAAGGCGGTTGAAGAATAATGCGTTTTTTAGCTGTTTTAGTTCTTAGTTGTTTTGCGCTTTTGGGTTGCCAAGAAACACCTGCACAAGCGCCTAAAAATGCACAGCCTTTACAGGTGGGCGCAGCCAATTTTCAAGCTTATGTTCCTGCATTAAAAGGTAAACGTGTTGGCTTAGTCGTCAATCAAACGTCAGTGGTGAATGGTCAACATTTGGTTGATGCATTACTTGATAATGGCGTAGTGATCGGCAAAATATTTGCCCCAGAGCATGGTTTTCGCGGCGATCATGACGCCGGTGCTCACGTTAAAAGCACAGTAGATGCTAAAACCGGCATTGATGTTGTGTCGATATATGGCAGTAATAAAAAGCCAAGCCCTGAGATGCTTGCGGATTTAGATGTCATTATTTTTGATATTCAAGATGTCGGTGTGCGTTTTTACACTTATATCAGCTCAATGCACTACGTAATGGAAGCTGCCGCTGAAAATGGTAAACAGGTTGTGGTACTCGATAGACCAAACCCAAATATAGCCTATGTGGATGGACCTATCCTTGATCCGCAATTTCGCTCATTTGTTGGCATGCACGAAATTCCTGTTTTACACGGTATGACAGTGGCTGAACTTGCTCAAATGATTAAAGGTGAAGGCTGGATAAATGACGCTGATAAGCTTGAACTAAGTGTCGTGCCTGTTGCGAATTATGACCGTACTATGGCTTATGAGCTACCAATAAAGCCAAGCCCTAACTTACCGAATGCTCAATCAATTGCGCTATATCCATCTTTGTGTTTCTTTGAAGCAACGCCTGTAACTATTGGCCGTGGTACTGATTTTCCGTTTCAAGTTGTTGGTTACTCGCCAGTTAAACTCGGCGAATTTAGCTTTACGCCAAGGGCGATCAAAGGCGCTTCAATGCACCCTAAATTCAAAGGGGTCGAAGTATTTGGTCAAGACTTACGAGATGCTGATATTCATGGCCTAGATTTAAGCTTGTTTATTTCGGCTTATCAAAAGCTAAGTGCGCATGATAAAACTTTTTTTGAACGCGCTGATTTTATGGATAAACTTGCAGGGACTGATAAATTGCGTTTAGCCATTGAAGCAGGCCAAACAGAGCAACAAATAAAGCAAAGCTGGCAAGCCGATTTAAGTGCTTATAAACGCAAGCGCTCCCCGTATTTACTGTATCAATAATAACTAGATAAATAAGAACGAGGCGCTTGCCTCGTTTTTTTATGCCTATAAAAAGCTATGTTATATTCATGAACTTGATTTGTAAGGATATACCATGAAAGTTCATTTAATTGCTGCATTTGCATTACTTGCTGGCTGCTCACAACTCCCAAACAGTACAACAAGTAACTCAACCGATGTACTTGACCTTCGGGATGATAAAAACGCAGCAGAGCAGCTGTGGATGCTTAAACACGCAACAAAGCCTAGTTACCCTAAAGCAGCAGAAATTGCCAAACAGACGGGCTGTGCGCGCTTTATTATTACTATTGATAAACAAGGTAATACCACCGATATCCGTTTTGTAGAGAGCTTCCCTGAAGGGGTATTTGTCGATGTGTCGCGAGAGTCGCTTAAAAATTGGCAGTGGCAGGCAAGTACAAGTAACAGTGAGTCGCGAGCGATAACCCGAACGGTACAGCTCGACTACTTTATGAAAGAAGCGACTAATATGGATGCAGCAAAAGCATTTTGTACAATTTAAGCTTTTACTGTTTTTGAGGCATAAAAAAGGGCCGCAATGGCGGCCCCCAACAGGATTGATTAACTTAGAACTTGAAGTTAAACGACAGCTGCACGCGACGTGGGCTGTAGTAGTTACGATATTCACCAAAGGTTTCTGACGAGACATAAGGGTTATTGTTATAACCTGTTTGACGGTCAAATACGTTAAAGATATCAGCGCGGAATTGTAATTCCATGTCACCTGAGAATCTAAAGTCTTGGGTGTAGTTTAAGTCAAGTTGCCAATGGCTTGGGCTACGACGACTACCTGCAGGCTCGCTGTAGCGCGTGGTGCCACTTGAGTAACCGTAGATTGAACCATCCCATGCTTCCCAAGGTTTACCCGACTGGAATACAAAGTATGCACCGATGTTCGCATCCCATGGCACAGTGTAGTAACCATACACTTTTACTTTATGCGGTTTATCACCTGATAGTGTGCCGTATTTGTAATCCCAAGGGTAACGACCGCGGCCATCACCATAGTTCGATGAACCAATGAAGGTATTAGCATCTGTTGTTGCGGTAGTGTTATCTTGGTCGAAGTTACCGTAATAATGACTCCAAACATAAGAAGCATTAATGTAGCTGTTTTCACCTAAGTATTCAGCTTCGATGCTAGCTTCCCAATATTTAGTCTCACCACCATCTACTTCAGCGATAACATAAGATGAACCACCAATCTCATTACGGATGTCATCTAGGTTATCTACATAGAGACCTTTGTCTGCAATATGTTGTGGCACGCCTTCAGCATCAACACCAGAGTAATCAGTTAAGCGCGCATTATTTGGCATATCTTCCCAGAAGTGCGACGCTTTACGGTGACGTACGTGAGCACGTAACACTAAATCAGAACCCACATATTTAGTGGTACCAAGTGTAAACTCTTTGATTTGACGAGGTGTTAAGTCATCAGCAAATACTTTACCTGATGAACCTTGGCGCGGCTCTGCATAAATTACGTTACCCGCTTCATCAAATTCAACTTCAATTTCGGCACGGGTATTACGGTCCCAAGATGCAGCACGTGCAAGAGAGCTTGCTTCAGGGTTATACATTGAGAAGTTTGCAAATACTGAGTCTTGATCTGCATAATTCCAAGTTGCACCTAAACGTGGTTGGATCATATCTGACCAATCTGTTTGGTACATTTTGTACTTTTCGCCAGGTGCTAATTCATAGCCCGAGATGGTACCAGATGCCGATTTAAGACCTTGGCCATACCAAGTATCGCGGCTCACCAACACACCGATGTTGTAAGTCCAATCACCTACTTCAATCGTATCGTTGATTTCGAAATTCAGCGTTTCCATTTCTGAGTTGATAGCAGAAACGGCGTCTTCACCAGCAACTAAGCTCATTTGTTGCACGCGAGCACGGTAAATAACTGGTGCTGAGCTGCCTTCTTCTAAGCTCTCGTCGAGGCCGCCAACATAAGAGATGCTACCCCAACCATTTGAAAGGCGAGACAGTACTTCTTTACCTTCTTTCCATTCGCCACCTACATGTAACGTGTGGTAAGTATCGCCCCAGCTAAATTCATGCTCTAGGTTTAACTCGAAGCTATCACGGTAGAAGTCGATATTATCGTATTGGTAATACGCACCAACACCACCACCGCCAAGCAATTCGCCGTTTTCAGTATAACCGTATTGTGCAATTAGAGGTGCAGCGCCCGCATTAAATGCAGCAATTTGCTCTGCTGTGTAGTTATCATCAGCATCTAATAAGCTTGGTACACTGAAGTAACCCATTTCAGCGAGATTGCTGATGTCAAGTTGACCCGTTAACGATGGCACTACAGATAGCTCTGTATCAGGTGTGGTACCAGACTCAAGTTCAAATTTGCTGTATTGGAATGAAAGGGTTGTTGCGTCACCTAAAATCCAAGAGCCATCCAAAGTAAAGATATCTTGGTTGGCTATATCACCTGCAGAGACGCTGTCTGTTTCGTAAGCGCCAACTGAGCGACCTTCGATGGTTTTTTCTGAGGTACGCTGTGAAATATTAATTAAAATATCGTCTGTTGGTGCCCAAGTTAACTTACCAAAGTATTCATCACGCACACTCTTATAGTCTTTTACTTCACCATAGGCAGTATCTTTATTGGTACGAGTTTCTTCAGGACGAAAATAAGAAGTGTAGAAGTATAAAGTGTCTTCAATAAGTGGGCCGCCTAAACTCGCTGTAAGCCAGCTTTTATCAAGCTCATAGCTTTCTTGACCTGTCGGTGTTGCCACTAAACTTTTAGGTTGAACTTTGTATTCAACATTACCGTGGAATTCGTCAGTACCTGATTTTGATACAGTGTTGATTGAGAAGCCACCTGAACGGTTAAAACCAACCGCTTTTGCACCACCACGGTCCATAGTTACGTAGGCAACGTCATGGGTTGATGGCTCTGATGCTAAGTTACCAAACATAGGGAGTGAAACATCAACACCATCGAAACCGTACGAGTTATCAACACCAGAACCACCGGCTGATGGGCCAAGAGTTGCGTTTTCAGATAGTTCAACACCCGGTACTAGTTTTAATAGGTCGCGGTAATCTTGACCAACTGGCACGCTGTTGATTGCTTCTTCACCTAATGAGTTAGTGAGTGCAGATTTACCTTCGCGGAATAACTTACTGCCAGTTACTGTGATTACTTCAACATTTTCTTTAGCGCCACCCATTGTGACATTTAAGCTTGATGTTTGCTCAAGTAAAACATCCACAGTCATGGTTTGAGTTACACCGTTTTTATCGGTGAAAGTCAGTTCATAAGTACCTGGTTTTAACTGCGGTAAGTCGTAGCTACCATCTTCGCGGGTAACGACGGTGCGTGGTTTTGGCATCACGTTACTTTTTGCAGTAACGGTGATCCCCGCCAGTGACTGCTGCGCTTCAGGTGATGATACTTTACCTTTGATGCTACCAGTTAGATTTGCAAAGGCTGGTGCGCTGGCGAGTGCCGCGGCCATAACAACACCGGTTAAGGCTGTTTTCTTTGCGCGAAGTGCATTGTTAGTCGCTTTGGCTATATAGCTCATTGCGAGTGTGGATGCATGTTGTTTCATTGTTTCCCGTCCTTATATTTATATGCTTTGATGGACTACTTACCCAATTGAGACTTATGAACTTTAAAATTATGTTGCCCATATATTAAACAGGTGTTATTGGATGTGGTCAAGAATATTTTTTTATTTAAAGGTGTGTTTTTAGGAATAAAATATATAACCCATTTTAGGTAAAGTTCAGCAATGGCTTGCTTTAGCTGGGTGCTAAATTATTGGTTGGAGAATTTTGTAAGAAATTATGACTTTTTAGTCAGTTGCTTATCGCAATTATTTAAAGGCTTACAGGGGAAGGTGAAGTGGTAAACTGCATCCGAAAATTTGACACAAAAAAAGCAGCCTAAGCTGCTTTTAAGTATTTATATAACCTTATTGGATAAATTAGTTATTCTTAAATTCGCCAACAACTTCATTAGAATGTTCTAGTAACTTACGGCCTTGGCGGCTCGACTGTGTTAGGGCAATAAACAAAATATCAATGACAAAATCTTGCGCCGTACGCGCTAAAATCGATGATAAACGCACAGACTCGCCTTCAGCAACCGAGTAAAGTTTTACATCAGCCGAGTCGGCAACAAGGCTACTGCCAAATTTAGTCACTGAGATCACCGAGCTTGAATTTTTCTTAGCTTGCTTAACAACTTCGGCAATTTCGCGAGTCATACCTGATTCACTTATCGCGATAACCAAATCACCTTTCGAAAAGGTCGCAACATATGCAAGTTGTGCATGACCATCTGGCTCTGCAATCGCAGGCATACCGAGTTTTTGTAATTTATAAGAAAAATCTTTTGCAACCAGCGCTGAGCCACCTAAACCACAAATCAGAATACGTTTTGCTGATTTTAATAGCTCTACCGCTTTTTCGACTGCCGGCGCTTCGTTGAGGTTTTTTGTTTCGGTTAACACCGCCAATTTACTGCTTAATAGTTTTTCGGCGATTTGCTCTAGCGAGTCATTCAGGGTGATCTTGCCGTGTAGCTTTGGTTCGCTGCTTTCATCGTTAAGGGCATCAATTACTGCAAGTTTAAAAGCAGGGAAGCCTTTATAACCTAACTTTTGCGAAAACTTCACCACACTTGATTGGCTTACACCAACCACTTTTGCTAGTTCAACCGATGATAAATTACGAATCGCATTCGCTGAATTTAACGTAAAGTCAGCAAGCTTAGCTTCGCTGCTCGATAGAGATTGGCGTAAGGCTTTAATTTTTACAAAAGTAGACATAGGGCTCACTTTGTTTGCTTAACTTAGTCAAAACGCAAAGCGATGGTTCTATTATAAACACAGGGCTTGGGCGCATTGTTTGCTTAACACGACGACTTATTTTTGTTTTAGCAGACCTAAGTTTGGAATATTTTTCTTAATTTAGATGGAATAATATAGTTTTATTCCATAATAGATACAACACTAATTATTGAGATAGCTCTATTTTTAGTAACTTAGCGATAATGTATGCTTTTTATTCTTTATTTGTGAAATAAAATATTTTACATGTTAAGTGGGTGTTGCTACTGTATTGCTGAGAATCGTCAACGCTTAAATCATCAGGTATGAATCTGTTATGAGTTTTACCCCTTTGAAAACGTTACTTAAACAGCTGTGTTATCTCAGTAGTGCGGCATTATTAGTAAGCTGTGCCAGTAATCCATATACCTACACACAATCAGCTAATTACAGCCATCGTGTTAAGTTCTTAGTGATGCATTACACCGCCATTGATTACGAAAAATCAATGCGTGCGCTCGTGGATGAAGGGGGCTTAAGTTCACATTATTTATTACCTGAATCAGGCGACCCTAGTTATCCAAAAGACGATTTAGAAATTATTCAGTTGGTTGATGAAAAAGATAGAGCATGGCACGCCGGACGCAGTTTTTGGCAAGGCCGAGAAGATTTAAATGACCATTCAATTGGTATTGAAATAGTGAATGTACCAAGCTGTCATATCCCTGAGGAAACTAAGCTTGTGATGGAAAATGACGCCAGCAAGTTATGTATTTTTCCAGACTATGATGCCAAGCAAATAGAGCTATTAATAAAGCTAAGCAAAGATATTCTTGCTCGGAACCCAGATATCGGCCCAACTCAAGTTATTGGCCATTCGGATATTGCCCCAAGCCGTAAGAACGATCCAGGTCCGCGTTTTCCTTGGTATCAACTGTATAAAGCAGGTATCGGTGCGTGGTATGAAAGCGACACCGTTGATAAGTATTGGCAGCTATTTAGTTCATCAAAGCCTTCTGTTGAGTTAATGCAAAAAGCATTGCGCAGTTACGGCTATGAAGTGATTGCAACGGGTCAGCTTGACTCGCAAACGCTCGATGCCTTAAGTGCTTTTCAAATGCACTTTTTGCCTTGGCATGTAAGTGGCAATAGTGATGCAAGAAGTGCCGCTGTGCTTTTTGCGTTATTAGATAAATACTTTCCTAAAAAGAGTGAGCGGTTATTTCAAGAATATCAGCAGCAACAGCAAGCGGTTGAGCTTGCGCCAAAAACACTGGCCAATGCACAAGTTATAGCGCGTATTCCGGCTCTTGATCCGAGTAGTCGCGCGCTTGTTAACGACAGAGGCACATTCACAGCCTATAAAGGTCGCGGTGAAATCATCATTGAAAACCAAGATGCAACCAGTGCTGATATTTTCATTAATGGTGAAAAAATTAATATTGCCTCACCATTAACAGCCGAAAAAATATATCAATACAGTTTGGCTAAACGCACCCGCGATGGCATTAACACCTATAAAGTAGAAAATGTATTGCCTGAAGGGGCAAGCTTAACCCTGCGTTTTCCTTACCCAACGCTTGATAAAAACAGCACTCAAAAGCGCTTTAGTGCCGTTGATGAATTAATTAATCAAGAGATTAAAGAGGGCTTTCCGGGCGCGGTACTCGCCGTTGTTAAAGATGGCAAGTTGATTAAACTAAGCCATTATGGCGCGGCTAAAAAGTACCATGCTGATGGCAGTGAACTTGCAAGCCCACAAGCTATGCAAAACGATACCTTGTTTGATATAGCCTCAAATTCAAAAATGTTTGCCACTAATTTTGCGCTGATGAAGCTTGCCAGCGAAGGGAAACTCGACGTAGAAAAGCCACTGTTTTATTACCTACCAGAATTTAGGGGCAGCGGCCGTGAACAGCGCTTAGTAAAAGATTTACTCACCCACAGTGCGGGTTACCCAGCCGTGGTCGATTTTCATCGTAAAGACAATAAATTTGGCGAGCGTTTTTTTCTCAAAACAGCCTACGTACTAAAAACCTGCTATTAACAGGCGTCCCTTTTGTGGCTGGTCGGAACGTAAAACACCTATATTCTGATATCGATTATATGTTACTTGGTGTGCTGGTAGAGCGTATTAGTGGCATGGCGCTCGATACCTATGTTGAGAGCCAAATTTATCAGCCACTTGGTTTAACACATACGGTTTATAACCCATTGCAAAAAGGCTTTTTAGCTTCACACATTGCCGCCACAGAGATTAACGGCAATACCCGAGGTGGTCGCATCGAGTTTGAAAATATTCGAACTGATGTGCTGCAAGGTGAAGTACATGATGAAAAAGCGTTTTATGCTTTAGGTGGCGTAGCAGGGCATGCCGGGCTTTTTAGCACTGCCGGTGATTTATCCGTGCTTATGCAGGTGTTACTCAATGGCGGTGGCTACGACAACAAGCAAATTTTTACGCCACAAGTACTTGAGCAATTTACAAACTCCCAAGCAAGTGATGAGACCTATGGTTTAGGTTGGCGACGCGCGGGGCATCAAGCACGTAAATGGCATTTCGGCCCTTATGCCAGTCCGCGGGCTTTTGGTCATACTGGCTGGACAGGCACCGTGACCGTTATTGACCCTGAGTATGACCTTGCTATTGTGCTATTAACCAATGCCCGTCATACACCGATTGAAGGTTCGCAAGAAAATTACCAGTTTGTCGGCAAGCGTTTCGAAACGGGTAAGTATGGCTCTATTATCTCACTGATTTATGAGAGTATATTAAATCACTAGTCGAATTAAGTTGAGTTTGGTGGCAAAGCCATTAAGCTTAGCGAGTTTTCGCATAATAAAAATAAAATGTTGTTCTTAATTTAAAAGGGTTTTTATGTCTTGGTATTCAATTTTACCACCCTTGATTGCTATCTTAATTGTGTTTTGGCGCAAAGAAGTGATCATGGCGTTATTGGTCGCGGTTGCGTCGTCTGAGTTTTTGCTTGCTCTGAATGGTGAAGGTAATACCTTGTTTTTCACCTTTATCAATACCATTGAGCGAGTCATTGAGGTTGCCAGCTCTCCTGGTAATAGCCGTATCCTTATTTTTAGTATTCTAATTGGTGCCTTACTTGCCTACATTCGTGAATCTGGCGGCGTGGCTGCGACAGTTAATTTGCTGATGAACAAAGGGGTTGCTAAAAGTAAGCGCCAAGTCGGTTACTTAACCATGTTCTCAGGTATTGCGGTATTCATTGAATCGAACTTAAGTGTATTAACCTCGGGGATTTTATCGCGTGGTTTATTTGATAAATTTAAAATGAGCCGAGCGCGCCTTGCTTACATTATCGATAGTACCAGCGCACCTGTGTGTATCTTAATCTTGCTAAATGGTTGGGGCGCCTACGTGCTCGGCCTACTTGGCAATTACGAAATGGAAGAGTCGGCGGTATCCGTTTTGTGGGGCAGTATTGGTTATAACTTCTATGCCATCATTACCTTACTAATCGTGTTCTACACCATTACCTTTGACAAGGTACATGGCCCACTTAAGCAAGCTGAAGAAAACCTAGAACAACAAGAAACAGAAGTAGCCGAAGAAGTAAAAGGTTCAAAAGCACGTTACATGCTTGTGCCACTTATCACCTTAATTGGTAGTATGGTTGGCTTTATGTTCTGGACTGGCGATGGCGATATTGCCAGCGGTAGTGGTTCTAAATCAGTGCTGTACGCAACTATTTTAGCTTGTGTTGTAGCTTACTTTTTAATGATTAGCTCGCGTGAATTTACACACCATAAGCTGGTTGATATTGGCTTTAAAGGTATGGGTGAGTTACTGCCATTAGTGTCTATTGTATTGCTATCACTCACGTTAGGCGCAAGCTTAAAAGACCTAGGTACGGGTGTGTTTGTAGCCGGACTAGTCGGTGATTTCTTACCTATTTACTTGGTTGTGCCAGTACTGTTTTTAACCGGTGCGGTAATTTCATTTACCACCGGTACCTCGTGGGGCACATTCGCAATTCTTATTCCAATTGGTGTACCGCTCATTCAAGCTTTAGGGTTACCACCTTCATTGGTCATTGCTGCTATTTTAGGTGGTGGTGTGTTTGGCGATCACTGCTCGCCAATTTCAGATACCAGTGCGGTATCGGCCATTGCATCAGGCTGTGATTTATTAACTCACGTAAAAACTCAAATGCCATACGCCTTATTCGGCGGCGCATTAACTTTCATAGCTTACCTAGTGACGAGTATTATTGTGATATAAAGGCTTTAAGCTGTAAGTCTTAAGTTATAAGTAAAAAAACCACAGAAGTCTGTGGTTTTTTATTGCTTGTAACGTAGGTCGTCATTTATGGCGACAAATTATCTTTTCATTAACGGGCTAAAGCCCGACCTACAGAGTATGGATTGAGGCCATCGCGCGAAATAAATTTCACGCCTACGGTACTCCTTTACTCTTTCCCCTTGGAACTCGCTAACTTTTTTAAATCTTACAGCTCTGAGTGTGTTGGGTTTCGCTACGCTCTACCCAACCTACGAACTCCTTTACTCTTTCCCCTTGGAACTCGCTAACTTTATTGTTTAAGATGTACAATTTTTCGCCTCATGAGTCAGCTGTTTGAGTGCGATAATTTGCCCTTGTTTGTTTTGGTCTAGAGCGAGTAAATCACCCTGGTGAATATGAGTATCAAGGGTGCCGTGTTTTTGTAGCTCTTCAAGGAGTGATTGTTTAATTTGTACTATGACATTTTGCTCGCAGTCGGCGATATACCAGTCATTATCAACACTGACGAGACGGCCAGTGAAGCTGGTGCGGGCTTGGTGATTGGCTAATGCTTGTTGGTAGTTCGCATCTAGGTTTTGTTTTTGTTGTTTAAGATTACTCACATAGCTGCCTTTGGCGTCGAGTTCGTGTACCTCAAGCCATTGATAATCAGATAAATCCACCGCATAAACATCGGTTAACTCGCGGTTGTTGTATTGCAGCATGACAAAACCAAGAATCGCTAAAGCAGCAAAAACACCGGTCATTTGTAAGCCTAAAAAGCGCTGTGGCCTTGGCGTTGCCGACTGTGGCTTTTGCATGTGTGAAAGCTCGTCGGTGCTTAAGCTGTGCTGTGCCTTACGCTTTTGAAAATGTGCTTTTAAATCAGCATCGAGTTGCTCGTCGTTACGCTTCATGATGGCCTCCTAGTTGTTGTTTCAGGTTTTGACGGGCATATCGCAGCCGAGTTTTAATGGTCTCTGGGTTACTTTGTGTGATTGCAACAATGTCTTCGAGACTAAAGCCTTCTTGTTGTAAGGTAAGCGCTTCACGTTGTACAAAGCTAAGCGCCATAAGTGCTTTATCAAAGGCTTCATAGTCGTAGTGATAACTTGCATCCTGAGGTTCAGTAAATAGTTGGTTGTCTTCTAATTCAACGAACTTTTGCAGCTTACGAAATTCATCAATTAATAAATTACGTGCTAACCGAAAAAGCCACGCTTTTGGGTTGTTTTGATCATTGTAAAAGTCGCGTTTATCAATGACTTTTAACCAGGTTTGCTGGCATATATCAAGGGCCAGATCTTTATCACTTTGGGTGACTAGGTAGTGATAAAGATCGTTCCCGTATTGAGCAACGAGTTGGTTAAGGTAACGGTTGTCGCCCGTTTTGGCATACTGCGCCAAACAATCTGTGTTTGGCTTGTCAAATAACCATGTCTTGATGCTCATTAGCATAGGCAGTTATCCATCTATTTTAAAATCAAGTTGAACGCTTTGGTTTGTTTGTAATTGTGCCACACCTTCAACAACTTTAGGGCGATATTTCCAACGTTTAATCGCGCGAATTGCTTCACGGTCAAATACCCGTTTAGGCTCAGCATCAATAATAACAGGGTCAATCACTTCACCAGTCGGTGAAATGCTAAAGCTAATTTGCACCCAGCCTTCAATGCCATCGCGAGCTGCTACGGGTGGGTATTTAGGATTTATACGCACAATTGGTGTCGCATCTCCCGTTGGTTGGTTAATGCTTTTGCTAAGCGTGTCGCCAATGTTATCGAAAGTCATTGTTGGTGTTAAATCTGCTACCACAACTGTATCAGGGTTATCAATCGCTGGGCGTGGTGGCGTTTTCGGTGGCATTTTTACAGCTGGTGGTGGCGGCAATGTTTGCTTTACTTGCACTTTTGAGTCTTTGGGTACTTCATAAATTTCAACCGTGATATCTGGGCCTGTTTTTACATCGGCTCTTTGCTCGGCAGAAATTAAGTACTGCATAAATGCAAATGCTGCAAAGGTCATGATACCGCCGCCAATAATTGCTGAGGTTGTTTTTAAAGCAGCATTGCTGTTATTCAAGCTTGCTGAGTTTAGTGGTAAAGTATGCATAGCCGTTCCTCTTTGGATAATTGCTTTCATAGCTAAAACGGCTGGCAAATAAAAAAGGGGTGAAATTTTTTCACTTTTTATTTTTCACAAGTTTTTTAGGTTGTTATGAAACTTATTCAAATAGATAAAGCCCGTTACCGTAAACATTTAAACCAAGTGATTATTGCTTGTGTAATTGGTCTAGCCGTTGGTAGTTTAGCCATTTCACAAACGTTAATAGCGTTATTTCCTGACCCAAGCGGTAGCCATTTTCATTGGAACCTACTAGGTGTTGTTGTGTGTAGTTTGCTGGTGGGCTTTATGCTTAATAAATACCGCAATCATGATTACATGACTGAAATTGTCTATGTGTGGGAGCTTAAAAAAGCGCTTAATAAAATCACCCGTAAAATGCCAAAGTTAAAAGCAGCAGGGCGCGAGGGCAATGCAGATGCTTTATTAGCAATTCATTACAGCTATGCGGGATCACGTTTGTTATGGCAGCTTGATGACAACACTATTACTATGGATGAGTTGGCAATTAAGCAGGCAGAGCTTGATAGTGTTGCAGATAAATACAATCTCTCGCTTGATGCAGAACGTTATGATGAGTCAATCTTAAAGCAATTTTAAGGACGAAAAATGAAAAAGGTTTTGATTGTTTGCTTAGGCAATATTTGTCGTTCACCTACTGCAGAAGCGGTACTTCGTAGTCGTGCCAAGGCGCTGGGTGTCAATGTCAAAGTTGATTCTGCTGGCACCATTGGTTATCACCAAGGTAACCCACCAGACTCACGCTCAAAAGCAGCAGCCGAAAAGCGCGGTTATAGTTTTAAAGGGATTTATTCGCGACCTGTGACTCAATCAGATTTTCATGAGTTTGATTTAATTCTCGCAGCCGACAAGCAAAACCTTGCTGATTTACAAGCCCTGTGCCCAGAGCACTTACAATATAAGTTGTCGCTATTTTTAACTCATGGTGACGCAGGGGAGAGCGAGATCCCAGATCCCTATTATGGTGGTGATCAAGGTTTCGAAAAGGTACTTGACTTAATTGAGGACGCAGCAGATAACTTATTAAGCAAGTTATAAAAAGGGTCGCACTGCGACCCTGTTATTTAGTTGTTGATTTTAAAATCTAATTGCACCCGAGAAGTCGCAGCAATAGCTTGACCATTTTCAAACTTAGGCGCATAACGCCATTGTTTTACTGCTTTTACCGCTTCTCTTTCAAATGCAGAGCCACCCTCAGAACCTACCACAGTTACATTGTCTACAAAGCCTGACGGGGTTACTTCAAACTCCATTACGACACTGCCGTCTTCCATACGTTGTGCTTTTGACATTGGATATTTAGGATGCACGCGGTATAACGGCTCTTGTTCTTGGCTTTCTTTCCACGGCACCATTTTCGCAATTGCTAAGCAATGTTTGGTTGCTTCGTCGCTTTTACCTGTTTTTTCGTATAGATGAACCAACTTCGAATGGGCGTTTAATTCGGTTTGATGATCAAAGTCTAGCTCTTGATCAAATACGCTAACTACGTGATTCAATCGCTCAATAGCGGTGCTGTATTTACGTTGGTTTTCTGCAAATGCGGCAACTAAAAAGTCAGCGCTAATACGATCGACAGCGTTATTTGGTAAGTTTTCTTGGTAGTACTTATCGGCTTCTTCAAGATATTCCTTTGCTGTGTAATAGCGCTCGCCAGTGCCCTTATAAGCAAGGATACGAGCTGCGGTCATTTTGGCATCAGCAACAAGCTTGGCAGAATTTTGTTTTTCAGCAATAGCAATGACATCATCAAGATACGTATCAGCGCGCTTAGCTGAGGGAGTTGATTCTGCCATGCCGATTAATGAATCATATACTTGCACACTTAGCTTGCCGTGGTTTTGTTCTAGTATTTCGTAGGCTGTACGATATAGCTCAAAGCGTTGCTCTTGTTTGTATTCAGCAAGGCTGTTTGCATAGTTAACAGCAAGATTAGCGGTGTTGTCGGCGCTTTCACCATAAATTCCTTTGCCAAGCTCAAACGCTTTTTTGGCAAGCTCACTACTGTCTTGCTTATTTTCTACAGCAGCGACATAAGCGCGGTAGGTGTCGTTAAATTCTTGGGTGGTCGTTTCATTGGCAATGCCTTGCTGACTAAATAGTAATGCAACACATAAGGCAAGTGAGCTCTTTTTCATAATATTCCTTATTATTTTGCCCAGAGAAGAGGGAACTAATACTTGTTGATGGTAATTATTATCATCATTAGGTACAAGGTCTCTAGTGATTTTTAATGTATCATTATTTTTAATTTAAGTAAAAACAGTGGTTAAGCTTAACCGGTCGCAGGTACTTATGAAAAAGCGCTCACATTGAGCGCTTTATTTTTAGATTATAAACTCGGGCAAATTCTGTTCATCAAACCAACCCGGTATGTAATGAGACTCGTAAAGTCGCCAATTATCATCTGACTCTAATCTTGCTGCTAACTGATAGTGAGCAGCATAGATTTTTCGATTGCCATCATTCACGGGGTTTTCGGGAATGATTCGGGCAATGATAAATCGAGCTGCTTTTTTATCTTGGCTAATCTCCATTTTGACCAACTTTGCAAAGTGCTGCCAAAATGGCGCAAGCAGTCTAAAGTTTTTTAAACTCCCTATAACACTTTCTCTACCAGATAAATCACCTAAAGGAGGAAAGCTGCCTTGTATATCTTGGCTGTAGCAATCAATGAGTAAATTAATATCACAGTTATCAACAGCAAATGCATACTTGTTATAGAGATCAATGAGGGCTTGCTTTGGCTCTGCAGCTTTAAAGTTGCGAATTAATGCCCAAGGAGAGTGTAATTCACTCACGATTGTTGGTTCGCCATCAACTAGCTGCCAGCCCTGAACTCCGGGAAGCATGTTCCAGTTTGGAAGCAAGGATTGCTGTCCTTTATTCCAGTTAACCTGAAATTTAATGTGGTTAATAAGCCATTGCTGGTTTTCATAAACGAAATGAAAAATAAACGTACAACCACATAAAAAGCGTTTTTGCCCATGATTTACATCTACATATGCGTAGCTGCTTGCTGCAGCAGAATCCTTTTGGTGTGCAGTAAACGTATTTGTAAATTCAGCATTCGTTGCATAGTTTTTGAAATCTTCACTCAAGGTTGTTGATACATGCTTTTGCCCATTAACAGAGCCATGGTGATGGCTTTTGAAAACGATATCAGAGCTAAACAGCTTTGCTAACGAGTGCTTATCAGAGCGTAACCAGCTATCTTTAAACTGAGATATTAAGTTTTCGAGCTGTTCTTGAGTACTCATACAGTAGGCTCTCTTTGCTCTTTTTCAAGAGCAGGAATAACAAAGCTACCCAATTCATCAATTACATCTTGGGCAGCCCTTCGAGAAGGTTTTAAGTTTAGCGCAATGTGTTTTACGCCAAGCTCTCTGTGTTTTAACAGTCGCTCAATAAGGGCATTTCGACCAATTCGTACAACATTATAAAAACGCTGATACGGGGCATCTGGGTTTTTATCTAAATCAAAAAATGTGGCATAGCCGTAATGTGGGCTTGTGTTGCTATTGCTTGCAATTGATAGGTTGTTAATGATTTCACTGATGGCTTGTTCATTATCAACAGCCCAAATCCAAGCATTAACATTATTAGCCAACCACTCAAATGATTGCCTAGAGCGACCAACGGCCATAACGGGTATCTGCTGATTTACTGGTTTTGGATAAAGGTCAAGTGAACCATCAAGCTCGCCGTAATGTTGGCTAATGTGTTTAGGAAAGCTTTGTTGGTGTAATGTTTTGATAATTTCAACTGACTCTCTGTAGCGCTCAGCACGCGCGTTAAAATCGACACCAAAAGCTGGGTATTCAACTGGCCTGTCTCCGGTTGAAACTCCTAACACAAAACGACCATTACTTAGATGGTCTACTGAGGCTGCTTGTTTGGCAACCATGATAGGATCGCGTAATGGTAAAACTGCCCCTGCGGTGCCTAAAGTAATTGTATTTGTATGCGCAGCAATGAAACCTGCGTAAGTAAATGGATCAAGCATCTGCGCAGCATCACCAAAATTAGGGTCATAAAAAGGCACATCCCTAAACCAAATACTGGCAATACCTGCTTGTTCAGCCTGCTTAGCAGTTGCTATATCAGCATTGAGGGTGGGGAAAGGGCTGCTAGGATACGTTTCAAGGGGAGTGAGCAATCCCAGCGTTAATTTGTTGTCGGCAAATACATTTGTAAAGCTAGTTGGTAGATTATTCATGTTACTGATCTCCCGTATTCGCTGGCCAGACAACATCAAGTTTAGAGTGACTAATGCGCCATTGACCGTTGACTTTTTCATAGCGATCTAAGTATCGGCCCACTAATAAAAGCGGAGATTCGCTTTGCTCTCTACTTGTAACAAAGTCAATTAGATAGCACTCACCCTGTGCTGTCGTTTTATCTGTTAGCACTATTTGATGGTTCATCACGGCATGAACAAAAGGGAAGTGCTTTCTATTGTGGGTATCGAATTCATCATAAGCATTTTTTAATCCTTGCTTTATCTGTTCAATTCCATTCATTTCACCCACTGTTACTTCGACTCGTGCGTTGCTAGTAAATACTTCTTCCATTTTATGAATTTGACCAGAGTCTAAAAGCTGACTGTAGTTTAATCGAAGAGTTCGGATCTCTTCTTTTTCGAGTAAATCGAGAAGTTTGCGTTCGCTCATCATGTTTCTCTATTGCTGAATAAGTGAACACTATTTTATTATCTTCTTTTTAAATGATAACCTAGCTAATATTCCATTTATTCTGTCCTGAGATTCCATAATGAAACCAGAAGATAGCCCTTTCTTTGGGATTCGAGAGTTTGTTGAAACACTACGCATGGGTACATTCACAGCAGCTGGTAATCGGTTAGGTTTAACAGGCTCCGCTGTTGGTAAAACTGTTACTAGGCTTGAAAGTAAGTTAGGCACGAAGTTATTGCATCGAACAACTCGTAAAATTATGGCAACCCCTGAAGGGCAGCATTATTTTGAAGGCTGGGTAAAAATACTGGCTGAAATAGATAGTCTAGAGCAAGCGGTCACTGCTGGTAGCCATAATGTTTCAGGGCAAGTAAAGCTTCACTTACCTGCCGCGTTCGGCCGTAAGTATGTAATGCCAATACTTTCTAAATTAGCAAACAAGTATCCTAAACTAGAGCTTGCGGTTCACTTTAGTGAAAGTCGTATCAATTTAATAAATGAAAATGTTGATTTGGTGGTACGTATCGGCACATTAGAAGATGATGCCGATCTGGTAGCAAAATTGTTGGGTTATCAAAAGCTAACAGTGTGTGGTAGTCAAGATTATTTTGACCAACATGGTGTGCCAGACACTCCAGCGGATTTGCTCACTCATGA
The DNA here is from genome assembly GCF_037162425.1 of Pseudoalteromonas sp. Hal040. Classification (NCBI taxonomy): domain Bacteria; kingdom Pseudomonadati; phylum Pseudomonadota; class Gammaproteobacteria; order Alteromonadales; family Pseudoalteromonadaceae; genus Pseudoalteromonas; species Pseudoalteromonas sp. Hal040. Next base: position 798,114 of record NZ_JARLUU010000001.1, read on the forward strand.
TTGTATTATTGGCAGTAAGCGTTCTTCGCAGCCAACGTGGTTGTTCAAAGATAGTAAAAAGCAGTCATTTAACCAGCTCATCAATGCCAGATATATGCTCAGTGATGGAGATGCGATGCTAGATGCCGCACTTAATGGTTTAGGTGTTGCACAATTACCTACATGGCTTATTCAAGAGCAGCTAGATAGTAATAGACTAACTAGTGTTTTAGATACCTTTTCAGGTGCGGTCATGCCAATCAATGTTGTTTGGCCACGATCAAGATATTTGAAGCTTAGTCAGAGGGTTATAATTGATGAGTTAGCAGAGCAGTTTAAGCTTCAATCATCACTTTTTGGTTATTCCTCATAATTATTTTATTTAGCGCTTTTAATACGTTATTAATCAGCGCTGAGGCTCATCATTACACTGTTATTTTTATTATTTTGATAGGTGGTTGATAAAGGTTTTGCGGTTTATTGAGATTAAACTAATCTATTTTTTCGAATATCTGCAGAGGCCTATTAAGTAACTCACTTTAATTCAATAGCCTAGCTTTAAAAAGCAGAGCTTTTAAGGTGTTTTGTTAGCGTCACTAAAGCGAGGCGCAAAGCTCGTATCTTGGGGTGGTTTGAGTGTATAATACTTGAATTGCTGGTAACTGCCTCAATATTAGTTATCACTCGTCGTATGTTGCATCCTTACAACCTTCAAGTTGTTGTAATCACATTTGCAGTATCGCATTTATTTTTTAATTTGGATTTGTCGTGGCGCAAGTAAGAGCAAGAGTCCAGCTGAATGTTGGCAAAAACAGTGATATCCCTGCAGAAATCGTATCTTTCAGTGGCTTAAATGATGGCCAAGAACATGTTGCTTTAGTGTTTAATCAAGCTGATACAGAGCAAGACGTTCCTTTAATTCGTATGCATTCAGAGTGTTTAACGGGCGATGTATTCCATTCATCACGCTGTGATTGTGGTGAGCAATTAAATGAGTGTATCGAGATGATGCACCAACAAGGTGGTATTTTACTATATTTACGCCAAGAGGGTCGTGGCATTGGTTTATACAATAAAATTGATGCTTACGTATTACAGTCGCAAGGCATGAATACCTACGAAGCGAATAACCACTTGGGCTTTGCTGATGATTTACGTGACTTTTCAGACGCGGTGTTAATGCTTGAAGCACTCAACCAAAAGCATGTTAAGTTAATGACTAACAATCCAAATAAGCTTAAAGCACTGCGTGATGCCGGGATTGAAGTTGATTCGGTGGTTGGCACTCATGCGCACATTAAAGCGGGTGTGGTAGGTAACCGAGCTTACCTCGAAACGAAAATCAAACATGGCTCGCACATGCTTGATATTAAAAAAATTAAAAAGCCTGAATAAATTTCACAACAGGTGACTATAAACCAGCGACGCACCCAGTTATACTCGGTGCGTTTTGTCGTTATTGAATGAGAAACTATGTCGATCGAAGTTCGTGTTTTTAAAGCCAATGCAGGCGTAAAGTGGTTCAAAGCTGGCTGGGAAATCTTTAAGCTGCAACCCTTCACTTTTATTTTAATGCATCTGTTAATTGGTATTATTGGCTTTTTGTCTTTATTGCTACCTGTATTACAAGTAGTGGGTGCATTTGTTGCTCCTTTTTTGATGGCCGGTTTTTATCAAGCCGTATTAACAAAACAGCAAGGCGGGACTATCAGTCAGGCTGATATTTTTAAGCCGTTTAGTAATAAGGGAAACCGTATAGGTTTAGTGCGCGTTGCCGTGTATCAGATGGCGGCAGGTATTTTATTAGCTGTGCTATCTAATTTCATTTTTGCGGATGCCTACGCGGTTATTGCGAGCCAGACTTTCGATCCACAAAACCAATCACACATTGCAGATTTATTGGCAACCATTTCAATGGGGCAAGTTGCGGTATTTCTATTAGCTATCTGTGTGTATTTAACCGCTTTTGCCTATGCAGTGCCTTTGGTTTATTTTCAAAAACAAAGCAATATGTTTCAGGTTTTAAAAACCTCATTCATGGTGTTTTACCATAATATGGCACCATTGAGTGTTTATGGCCTAATTTGCGCCGTTTTAATGGTGATCTGTATTCCTTTATCGTTTATTCCACTATTGGTTTTAATGCCAATTTGTTACATTAGCTTCTTCGTGTCTTTTCAGGCTATTTTTATGCCGGTTGTGCCAAAAGGTGATGACCAAACAAAAGCACCTGAAGCGCAGTCACAATCAGGACGCTTTGACGCGTAATGGATGATAAAGAACAAAAGTTAAAGAATTACGTACTTTGGTTATTGTCTCGACAAGATTATTCGCGTCGAGATTTAACGCGAAAGTTACAGCAAAAAGAGGCGACACCTGAGTTTACAGAGCGCTTGTTAGATTGGTGTGAATCACACAACTTTATTAACGAACAGCGTTACTGCGAAGGGTTTGTACGCCGCCATTTAGCTAAGTATCATGGTGCGAAACGCATTCAAAGCGAAGCAATGGCAAAAGGGATAGACCGAGCATTATTAGATAAGACGCTCGAAGAGTTCGAAATCGATTGGTTTGAACTCGCAAAGGACGCATATTTAAAGAAGTTTTCAAATTCAGGTAAAGAACTCGACCAGAAAGAAAAAGCGAAACGTGTACGCTACTTGATGTATCGAGGCTTTAATTACGAACAAATTGATTTTGCAATGCAAGCACAGCAATAAACGGGTGAGATTTTCACATGCAGCATATGACTACCGCACAGATCAGGCAACAGTTCTTAGACTTTTTTGCCTCTAAACAACACCAAATTGTTCCTTCAAGCTCGCTGATCCCGGGTAACGATGCCACGTTATTATTCAATAACGCCGGTATGGTGCAATTTAAAGATGTATTTTTAGGTGCGGAAAGCCGCCCTTACTCGCGTGCAACCAGTTCACAACGTTGTGTACGTGCAGGCGGTAAACATAACGACCTTGAAAACGTAGGTTACACAGCGCGTCACCATACATTCTTCGAAATGTTAGGTAACTTCAGCTTTGGTGATTACTTCAAGCAAGATGCAATTAAATTTGCGTGGGAATTTTTAACTGAAGTAGTGAAACTACCGCAAGAAAAGCTACTGGTAACCATTTACCATGATGACGAAGATGCCTTCAACATTTGGCATAAAGAAGTGGGTCTAAGTGAAGACCGCATTATTCGCATTGCAACTAGCGATAACTTCTGGTCAATGGGTGATACAGGTCCGTGTGGTCCATGTTCTGAAATCTTTTACGATCATGGTGAGCACATTTGGGGTGGTCCTCCAGGTTCACCAGAAGAAGACGGTGATCGTTTCATCGAGATCTGGAACTTAGTATTCATGCAGTTTAATCGCCATGCCGACGGTACAATGGAGCCGCTTCCTAAGCAGTCTGTTGATACAGGTATGGGTCTTGAGCGTATCTCTGCCATTTTACAAGGCGTTCACTCAAACTACGAAATCGATTTATTCCAAGCACTTATTGCAGCTGCGGCTAAAGTAACGAATGCACAAGATTTAGATGATAAATCGTTACGCGTTGTGGCTGACCACATTCGTTCGTGTGCGTTCTTAGTGTCTGACGGCGTTATGCCATCAAACGAAGGCCGTGGTTATGTACTACGTCGTATTATTCGTCGTGCAGTTCGTCACGGTAACAAGCTAGGCGCGAAAGGTGCATTCTTCTATAAGCTAGTTGCTGCGCTAATTGAGCAAATGGGTCAAGCGTACCCAGAGCTTGCTAAGCAACAAGAAATTATCGAAAAAGTACTGCGTATTGAAGAAGAGCAGTTTGGTAAAACTCTTGAGCGTGGTTTAGCTATTTTAGAAGAAAGCCTAACTGACATCGAAGGCGATGTGATCCCAGGTGACTTAGTATTCAAACTTTACGACACTTACGGTTTCCCAGCTGACTTAACGGCAGACGTGGCGCGTGAGCGTTTCATGACGATTGATGAGCATGGCTTCCAAGAGTGTATGGCTGTTCAGCGTAAGCAAGCACAGCAAGCGGGTAAGTTTGGTGCAGATTACAACCAACAACTTAAGTCTGAAAAACACACAGACTTTAAAGGTTACGATGCAGAGCATTACACAGGTACTGTTGTTGAGCTTTTCTCAGAAGGTCAATCGGTTTCTGTACTTGAAGATGGTCAAGAAGGTATCGCAATCTTAGACCGCACACCGTTCTATGCTGAATCTGGTGGTCAAGTTGGTGACACGGGTGTGTTAAAAGTCGCTGGTGGTGAGTTTGTAGTGACTAACACTACTAAGCTTGGTAATGCATTTGCACACCATGGTCGTGTTCAAGGTCGCATTGGTACAAACGACAAAGCAGAGGCTACAATTGATGCGGCACGTCGCGATAGCATCAAGAAAAACCACACTGCAACGCATATCTTGCATGAAACATTACGCCAAATTTTAGGTGAGCACGTAAGTCAAAAAGGCTCACTAGTTGACCCTGAACGTTTACGTTTTGACTTCTCACACTTTGAAGCGGTAACAAAAGACGAATTACGTCAAATCGAGCGCGCGGTAAACGATGAAATCCGTCGTAACTTTGCGCTTGAAACTGAGCTAATGGCTATCGAAGATGCAAAAGCAAAAGGCGCGATGGCATTATTCGGTGAAAAATACGATGACGAAGTGCGCGTAGTAACCATTGGTGATTACTCAATCGAGCTATGTGGTGGTACTCACGTAAAGCGTGCTGGTGATATCGGTTTATTTAAAATCGTATCAGAAAGCGGTATCGCTGCCGGTATCCGCCGTATTGAAGCGGTAACGGGTGCTGAAGCAGTTGCTTATGTAAGTGAGCAAGAGCAACAGTTAAATGATGTTGCAGCGCTAGTTAAAGGTGATAGCAGCACAGTACTTGAAAAAGTAACTGCGTTACTTGAGAAATCAAAAGGCCTTGAGAAGCAAATTGCACAGCTTAACGACAAGCTAGCAAGTGCGGCAGGTGCATCGTTACTTGACTCTGTTGTTGAAGTGAACGGTATTAAACTGCTGGTTGCTGATGTTGCAGGTACTGAGTCTAAAGCACTACGTGGCATGGTTGATGACCTGAAAACGAAGATTGGTTCAGGTGTTATTGCCCTTGGTGTAGCTAATGGCGATAAAGTAAGCCTAATTGCAGGTGTAACTAAAGACCTAACAGGTAAAGTGAAAGCCGGTGAGCTTGTAAATCACATGGCTGCACAAGTAGGCGGTAAGGGCGGTGGTCGTCCTGATATGGCGCAAGCAGGTGGTACTCAGCCAGAGAACCTTGCAGCAGCCTTAGAAAGTGTAACTGGTTGGTTAACTGAGCGTTCTTAATCACTAGTGGCACTTATCGTCCAAAAATTCGGTGGCACCTCAGTTGGCTCAATAGAGCGAATTGAGGCCGTCGCCGACCTTGTTGTAAAAACCAAGCAGCAAGGCCATCAAGTTGTGGTGGTGCTCTCGGCGATGTCGGGAGAAACTAACCGTCTAATTGAACTCGCTAAACAAATCGATTCTCGACCCAGTGCTCGTGAGCTTGATGTATTGCTAACCACCGGTGAGCAAGTGTCAGTCTCTTTACTCGCAATGGCTATTATTAAACGTGGTCACTCAGCGGTAAGCTTACTTGCTGATCAGGTCAACATTCGCACCGATAATATGTTTGGCAAAGCACGTATTGAAGAGATTGCTGCGACTCGCCTTAAGCATGAACTCGAGCATAGCCGGATTGCTATTATAGCGGGCTTTCAGGGCCGCGATATTGAAGGCAATATCACTACGCTTGGTCGCGGTGGTACAGATACTTCTGCGGTTGAGATTGCAGGTGCTATCAATGCGGATGAATGTCAGATTTACACCGATGTTGATGGGGTATACACGACCGACCCGCGTATTGAACCAAATGCGCGACGTATGAGCCATGTCACTTTCGAAGAAATGCTCGAAATGGCAAGTCTTGGGGCTAAGGTTCTGCATATTCGTAGTGTTGAAGCCGCAGGAAAATATAATATACCGCTCAGAGTGTTATCGAGTTTTAACCCGGATCAAGGAACCTTGATCAGTTTTGAGGAGCCGGATGTGCAAGCAAACATTGTGTCGGGTATCGCCTTTAATCGTGACGAAAGTTTGATTTACGTCAATGGCGTGCACCAAGGAACGGAAAACCTTGCAAAAATTTTGAAACTTTTTGCAGAATTCGGCATCGAAATAGATATGATTAATCAAGTTAATCATAACTTTGAAAAAATAGACTATGCTTTTACTGTGCACACGAATGATTTTGAGCAAGCGCTTGAAATTTTGACCAGTAACCAAGATGGTATCAGCGCAGAATCTATTAAAGGGATAAGCAATGTTGCCAAGGTGTCTGCAGTAGGTGTAGGGATGAAATCTCACTCTGGTGTGGCAAGTTTATTTTTTAATGCCCTTGCCGATGAAAACATCAAAGTGATGCTTGTATCGACATCAGAAATAAAGATATCAGTTTTAATTGACGAAAAGTATTTAGAACTGGCTGTACGTGCGCTACACAAAGTTTTTTTAACTGAAAATGAATAAGATCTAGAGTTTTTACTTACTTTTAAGTCTAGATTTCATTAGAATGTTTTTGACGCGGAATCTTTTAATTTTTTGGAACATGGGAGCAATAGAATGCTAATACTAACTCGTAGAGTAGGTGAAACCCTTATGATCGGTGACGAAGTAACAGTTACTGTTCTTGGTGTTAAAGGAAATCAAGTTCGCATTGGTGTAAATGCACCGAAAGATGTATCAGTACATCGTGAAGAAATCTACATGCGAATCCAAGCAGAGAAATCTAACCCAAATCCGGGCAACGTTTAATCAGCGACAGATATTTTTAAGAGCCACTCACTGAGTGGCTCTTTTATTTAGTTCAGCTGCTATTTCATCATTTAGCGCTTGTTTAGAAATATATTGCATACCGCGCTGTGCTTTTAAAATAAAACCTCGCTCAGTTTCAATAATCTCACTAATCTGTTGCCAGCTTAATTGGTAACTTTTATGCGGGTTTTCGGCCTTCACCCCTTCATCATCAAACACGATAGTCACTTCGCTACCTGATGCACGACTTAGCATTTGTCTTGTGACCCACCATGGGCGCTTGTAATAAAACGATAAGCACTCAACGACAGCAAGCATAATCATAAAGCTGCCTAAATAATGATTCTCTAATTGATAAAAGGCTAATAAGCCTAAGGTTATTAACAACACCAACAGCGGGTATTTAGGCTTAGCTTGTGATGAATAAGGTAAAGACTCATCAAAGCATTCGTAATAATACGGTTTATCTAGTGTGTAAGTTGTACTTAATGTCATTCGGGGACTCACTTAATCGACTGGCAGCAGTTTAACATTGATAGAAAAAAACTGCCGCAGTTGGTTTTCATTTAGTTGTCATTATGAGAGCTTAAGGTATCTGTATTTTTTAGGTGTAAGTTGTATGTTTGTTAGTTCAATGTCATTAGCACTTGCAATGACCACAAATACTTTTTTAGTTATGGGCGATATGCCATACACCCCGATTGATGAAATTAATCTCGCCAAAGATGGAAAAATTACTAAAGCAATCGCAGCAACACCCCATGGCTTTTTAATGCATCTTGGTGATATGAAATCGGGAGCACTTGCTTGCACCAATAAGCTTTTGCAAACAAATAAAGCGTTATTAACATCGCTGACTACAGAGCCTTTTATTTACACCCCAGGTGATAATGAATGGACAGATTGCGATCGAGAAAAGCTATCGGTGCGTTTTGATGAGCTTGAACGGCTAAGCTTTGTTAAAGGCTTGATGTTCGACGATGCTTATACACAAAAAGCACAGCAACTACAGGGTTATGCCACACAGGCTGAAATGCTAGAAAATGCTCGTTGGCAGTTTGATGACATTGAATTTCGTACTTTGCATATACCGGGCACTTTTAACGGCCGCTCGCAAATTTTAAAAAGTGACAAAAACGCAGCACTTGATGCCGCTGACAAACGTGATAAGTACAACTTAATTTGGTTGAAACAAGCACTTGTTCATCAGGATGCTAAGGCCTATGTGTTTGGCTTTCAGGCTGATATTTACCACCCGACCAGTAAACCCACTTGCAGTGAATCACAACGTTCTAATTGTGATGCATTTAAAATATACCGAGATGCCATCAGCGACTTCGCAAAGCACACCAATAAGCCTGTACTTGTAATGCATGGCGATACCGGCCCATATTGCCAGCAGCAGTTAGCGAGTAACTTAACGCGCTTAAATGTCCCCGGTGATTTTGCTGTTAGCGATGTAGCTAAGGTGAGTTTTATTGACGGCCAGTGGCATATAGCGAGTGTAACGACAAACAAGCCTCTTACAATGGGTTGTAAGTAATATCGTAGGTTGGTTAGAGCGGAGCGAAACCCAACAAGTTAGCGAGCTTCAAGGGGAAAGAGTAAAGTTGCGAGTTTATAGGGAAATGAGCCATCAGCTATCAGATTAAAAAAAGAGCCGGTAGGTTGGTTAGAGCGGAGCTAAACCCAAAAGTTAGCGAGCTTCTAGGGGAAATGAGCCATCAGCTTTCAGCCGTCAGCTATCAGATTAAAAAAAGAGCCTGTAGGTTGGTTAGAGCGGAGCGAAACCCAACAAGTTAGCGAGTTTCAAGGGGAAATAGTAAAGTTAGCAAACTGCTTGACACAAACAGCTTACAGCCTAGAGTCGCTAACTCGCTAACTCGCTAACTCGCTAACTCGCTAACTCGCATACACAAAAAAGCGGCACTTGGCCGCTTTTCTTAATTAAGGTGTGTTATTAGCAGTTAGTTTCTTTTGCGTTAACACCTTCTTTTACTTCTTCACATGCATCTTCAACTGCATTTTGTGTATCAGTAATTGCTTCGTCAATACGTTCGCCAGCTTCTTCAGCGGTGTTGTCTTCACAACCCATAATAAATAAACCTGAAACTAGGGCGATAGTTGCGGCTTTTAAAGTTGAATTTTTCATAATGAAATTCCTTGTAAATTTAAAATAAAGTAAATGGTTATCTGCTTTTAACTACTTAGGGACACTGCCTCTAAGTGCTCCTGATACCAGCGAAATAACAAGTAATACTAAAAATATAAAAAAGATAATCTTAGCGATGCCTGCAGCGGCTCCTGCGATACCGCCAAAACCTAACACTGCTGCGATTAACGCGATAACTAAAAAAGTAATTGTCCAGCGTAACATAGTGGTCTCCTTGGCTATTTAAATTTTCTTAAGTTCGGTATATCTAAAGCGAGTTCCGTGCCAGAAGGTTTATCTCTTAAATTTCAGTTGTTTACGTGTTTTGTTGTTATTTGTAGGGGTCATCATTTGGTAACTTTTACGAGTAAGCATGTAACTTATTCATAGTGATATTTTTTCATATTGAGCTGCATGAGAAAAATGAAAGAAAGCACCAAAAATGGTAAGACCAATTTAACTTTGTTTTGTATGGTTTGCTCTAACGCCTTGTTGTGTGTGGTTTTTAGTCATTTTGTTGCTATTAATTAATAGTTCAGCATATAACGTCTGGCTATATTGACTATTTATATCATCTATAACGGGGCTTTAAATTCGTGAATAGTGGGGTGTTAATTATATGTGTGTCATGTTATTTTAAATTTAATTGGTTTTACCAATTTACAATGGTGCTATACAAATTGATTTTCTTTGTTATCATTGGTGCATAATTATTTAACAAAAATGACTTTTTATTATAGGTAAGCGAGGGGAGTCGTATGGATATAGGTGGATTACTCACCACTGCGGCCAGTTTGATGGTGACAGGCATGGTTGGCGTGTTTGTTTTTCTGAGCATTTTGATTTCTGCGGTGATCTTAATGTCGAAAGTCGTGGGTCGATTCGACGATCCTGCAACTGCAGAACCTACGCGAACAGCAAAAATTCAACCTCAACAGGGTGTGCCACAGGCACATATTGCAGCTATCAGCGCTGCAATTGCTCAATTTCGAAATAAACAAAAATAACGGGGCAGCTCAAACATGGCTAAATTAAAACTAACCGAATTAGTATTGCGTGACGCACACCAGTCTCTTTTGGCAACGCGTATGCGCTTAGACGACATGTTACCCATGGCAGAAAAACTCGATAATGCGGGTTATTGGTCTATTGAATCATGGGGTGGTGCAACGTTTGACTCGTGTATCCGTTATTTAGGTGAAGACCCTTGGCAACGTATTCGCGAGCTAAAAGCTGCAATGCCAAACACTAAGCAGCAAATGTTACTGCGCGGGCAAAACCTTTTAGGCTACCGCCATTATGCTGATGATGTAGTCGAAAAGTTTGTTGAGCGAGCTCATAAAAACGGTGTTGATGTATTCCGTATTTTCGATGCGATGAACGATGTACGTAACCTTGAAACCGCGATTAAAGCAGCGGTAAAAGTAGGTGCACACGCTCAAGGTACAATTTCATACACAGTAAGCCCAGTGCATACACTTGATATGTGGCTGAAACTTGCTAAGCAACTAGAAGATCTTGGTTGCCATTCAATTTGTATCAAAGATATGGCGGGTTTACTAAAGCCATACGATTGTGAGCAGTTGATCAAAGGCTTAAAAGAAACTGTGTCTATTCCTATTGCGATGCAATGCCATGCGACCACAGGTTTAAGCACTGCAACATACCAAAAAGCAATCGATGCAGGTATCGATATGCTTGATACGGCTATTTCATCAATGAGTATGACTTATGGTCATAGCGCCACAGAAACCATAGTTTCAATTGTTGAAGGCACAGAGCGAGATACTGGTCTTGATTTAAACCAATTGGAAGAAATTGCTGCTTATTTCCGTGATGTTCGTAAAAAGTATGCCGCTTTTGAAGGTAGCCTCAAAGGCGTTGATGGTCGTATCTTATTAGCGCAAGTACCGGGCGGCATGTTAACTAACATGGAAAACCAGCTTAAAGAGCAAGGTGCAGCTGATAAGCTTGACCAAGTGTTACTTGAGATCCCACGTGTTCGTGAAGATTTAGGTTATATTCCACTCGTTACACCGACCTCACAGATTGTTGGTACTCAAGCGGTACTTAATGTACTAACTGGCGAGCGTTACAAAACCATCACAAAAGAAACAGCGGGTGTGCTGAAAGGTGAATATGGTGCAACACCAGCGCCTATGAATAAAGAGTTGCAAGAGCGAGTACTTGAGGGTGCTGAAGCAATTACGTGCCGCCCTGCTGATAAGCTAGAGCCTGAGCTTGAGAAACTAGAAGCAGAGTTATTAAGCGAAGCCAAAGAGCAAGGCTTAGAGCTTGCTGACGATGTGATTGATGATGTGCTTACTTATGCATTGTTCCCACAAATAGGCCTTAAATTTATTAAAAACCGCAACAACCCAGATGCATTTGAAGCAATTCCTACGGGTGAAGTTGCTAAACCTGAAGCAACTCCTGCTGTTTCAAGCCCTGTAAAAGCAGAGCAGTACAGCGTTAAAGTTGATGGTAAAGTTTACGATGTCGTCGTAGCGCAAGGTGGTGAGCTTAAAGAAGTAACTCTAAAAGACAGTGAGTTAATTCCACAGTCGGCGTCAGCGTCAGCGGGCGAAACACTCAATGCACCGTTGGCAGGTAATATTTTCAAAGTGAAAGTGAAACCAGGTCAAACCGTCAACGAAGGTGATGTAGTTATCATTATGGAAGCGATGAAAATGGAAACTGAAATTCGCGCCGCACACTCAGGCACAGTTGCAGAAGTATTAGTGGCAGAGGGCGACTCTGTTGCCACTGGCGATGCGCTAATCGCGCTGGCATAGGAGACAGAGGATGGATGGTGTTTTAAACCTCTGGCATGCCACGGGTATTGCTAACTTTACTTTTCCGGCATTGATCATGATTGCGGTTGGTTGCTTGCTGCTCTATTTAGCAATCGCCCGTAACTTTGAGCCACTTTTGTTATTACCTATTGGTTTTGGGGCTATTTTAACTAATATCCCAGTTGCTGGGTTATCTGACCCGGGTGGTCTTTTGTATTACGTGTACCATATCGGGATTGACTCTGGGGTATTCCCTCTTTTGATCTTTATGGGCGTGGGTGCACTCACAGACTTTAGTGCCCTGATAGCAAATCCGCGTATGTTGCTGTTAGGCGCGGCTGCGCAATTTGGTATTTTCGCAACTTTATTTGGTGCAATACTACTTAACTATATTCCTGGCTTTGAATTTACACTACAAGACGCATCGGCAATTGCCATTATTGGTGGGGCAGATGGTCCAACAGCTATTTTCTTAGCATCTAAGCTAGCACCTGATTTACTGGGGGCGATTGCTGTAGCGGCTTATTCTTATATGGCGCTAGTGCCAATTATTCAGCCGCCAATTATGCGTGCACTAACAACGCAAGAAGAGCGCGAAATTCAAATGCCGCAACTTCGTGCCGTATCGAAAAAAGAGAAAATTGTTTTTCCGTTAATGGTGCTTAGTTTAACCATCTTGTTTTTACCTGCAGCAACACCGCTGGTAGGTATGTTCTGCTTAGGTAACTTGATGCGTGAATCGGGCGTGGTTGATCGTTTAAGTAATAGTGCACAAAACGAAATCATCAACATTACCACTATTTTCTTAGGCTTAGCGGTAGGCTCAAAGCTTGCGGCAGATAAGTTCTTAACCGTAGAAACGATTGGTATTTTGGTATTAGGTGCACTGGCCTTTGCAATTGGTACAGCATCAGGGGTGTTTATGGCGAAGGGCCTGAATAAATTCTCTAAATCGCCAATCAACCCGTTAGTAGGTGCAGCGGGTGTATCAGCGGTACCAATGGCCGCACGGGTGGTTAATAAGGTAGGCCTTGAGAGCAACCCGCATAACTTCTTGTTGATGCATGCCATGGGACCAAATGTAGCAGGGGTATTAGGAAGTGCCGTTGCAGCAGGTATTTTGTTAGCAATTGTTGGCTAACAACATTATACCCAAGCCGCCTCAAGATGCAGAATTCAGCGTTTCACAGGTGCTTAATATCAAGGCGTTACTTTGCAAGAATGGTAGTCCCTTTTAAGAAGTAACAACGATGAGAGTAAGTGCCTGTGAAGCGCCTAAAGGGTTGGTTTAAAAGCGATTTATACTGCGTTATTGATTTTAACAATAGAACCACTATTACTTGCAATCAATGCCTTGCCTAAATCGCTTTTAATTCCAACTGAAACTCGCACCTAGAGGTGGTTTGGGTATATTAAGTCGTTTTACTTCCAACCGACTGGCGCAGTAATTTTACTGCGCTTTTTTTTGCCTTCAATTTAGGTATAGTGAACCTTAAAATTCTACAAGAAAGGAAGCCTAGTGAATGTATTTGTGATTTTGCTGTGTTTGTTTGTGGCGTTAGTGATTTTGGTGCCACTGCTTGAAAAGTACAGCGCTAGAACGGGGCTTGATAAAGCAACTAAATATGCCAAGTATGTTTGGCCCTTGGTGATGATTTCGTTAGTTATACAGCTTATCTATGTACTGCTTTGGAAGCAGTAAAATTAAAGATATTAAAAAAGCCGCTGCAGTTTCCTGGAGCGGCTTTTTTATATTAGAAGCTTACTTATTTAACGCTAATTGCAATTCGCGGTTGCGTTGTAATTGCGCTAAGAAGTTATCAGCAATCGGTTTAAACTTAGCTAACTCATCGCGCGGTAATGGCTCTGATTTAGGAAGTTTGACCGTTTTCGGATTACGGTGTACACCGTTTACTAAGAATTCATAATGTAAGTGTGGGCCAGTTACTCGACCTGTCGCACCAACAGTACCAATCTTCTGACCTTGTTTTACTTTCTGGCCAGTTTTAACCATTTTCTTATTTAAGTGTAAGTACTTAGTTACATACTGAGTGCCATGGCTAATAAATACATAGTTACCATTGTATTTGCTGTAACCTGCTTTAATTACTTTACCGTTACCCGATGACACAACCGGTGTACCTGTACGCGCTGCGTAATCGATACCGTTGTGAGGTTTTACTGTTTTAGTAACTGGGTGCAAACGGCGAGGGTTAAAGCTCGAACTAATATACTTAAAGTTAACTGGCGCACGTAAGAAAGCTTTTTTCATACTGCGGCCTTCAGGCGTATAGAAGTTACCATCGGTATGACGAATAGCAGTGTAACGCTCACCCTGGTTAATAAACTCTGCGGCAATAATTTTACCGTCGCCAATGTATTCACCATCAACATAGTGAGCTTCGTAAATAAGACCAAATTGGTCACCTTTACGAATGTCATTAGCAAAGTCGACATCCCAACCAAAGATGTCAGCAAAATTCATAATTTGACGCTCGCTTAAACCTGCGGCAATACCCGAAGTCCAAAAGCTATTTGTGATCTCACCACCGGCAGATTTGCTCAGCGTTTCAATCTCTTTGCTATCGATAGAGGTGTCGTAGTTCCCTTCGTCATTTAAGGTAACGTATAAGGTATCTGTTTTTGAAATCACATAACGAAGCTGCGCTAAAGAGCCATCTTCAGCGGTTGCAAAGCTTAATATTTCGCCAGGGTGAATTTTTGTTAACTTACGTGTTTCAGCGTTGGTATTAACTAATTTGTGTAATGTTTGCGCTGAGAAACCCGCACGTTTAAAGATAAGTGCTAAATTATCGCCATTACGTACTTCATGGTCGACAAGCTCGTATTCTGGAAGTTTTGCTGCTGCTTGCTCCGAATTCAGCTCAGTTAGTTTTTCGTTATCATCAACTTTAACTTGTAATTCGTAGCGTTTGCCAATTTCAAGTGCGTTAGCACTGTTATCCTTTGATGCGGTGGCTTTTTCAGAAGGCAATAATGCCAAGCCGACAATAGCAGAAACCAAACCGAGAATGAGCAGTTTGTGTTTTTTGGGAAGTTTGTGCACTACGTGAACCATATCGTGCCTTTTCTGCTGTCAAGAAATTTAAATACTAATATCGCAGGATATACCTAAAATAGAGCAAATACCAGTGTTTTGTAGATTTAAACTGGCGTAAATTTACGCTAGAATTGGCCTGCGCGTTAAACTTTTTTGGTTAAAATTGCAGCAGATGCCTTGGCTTAAACTAAATCAACATTAGTTAACTAAAGTACCTTCATTAAATTGCAATAACGCGGTATAAAGAACAATCATGCGCGCTGCCTTCAGGGCTGTTTCTTAAACTATTTAAGTTAGGCTTTTTTCTAGTGTCGCTTTTTGGTGCTAACTAGCTAAATTTTAAAGTTTTTAGCTCTATATTTATAACCCTGACAGGCCACCACGCCCCGGTAGCTGAATTTTTGGAGTAATACACAGTGGATTTACAAACCGCTCTAGCTGAGATAAAACGCGGTGCAGAAGAGATATTAATTGAAGACGAATTAGTCGAAAAGCTAAAGTCTGGTAAGAAACTTAAGATCAAAGCGGGTTTCGATCCAACTGCGCCTGATCTGCATTTAGGCCACACAGTTCTTATCAACAAAATGAAGACCTTCCAAGACCTAGGTCATGAAGTGATTTTCTTAATCGGTGATTTCACCGGTATGATTGGTGATCCAACGGGTAAAAACGTTACACGTAAGCCATTAACTCGTGAAGATGTATTAGCTAACGCTGAAACATATAAAGAGCAAGTATTTAAAATTCTTGATCCTGCAAAAACGACTGTTGCATTTAACTCTACGTGGATGGAGAACTTAGGTGCAGCAGGTATGATTAAACTGGCTGCGCGTCAAACAGTAGCACGTATGCTAGAACGTGATGACTTTAAAAAGCGTTATGCCGGCGGCCAATCAATTGCGATCCACGAATTTTTATATCCACTGGTACAAGGTTGGGACTCAGTTGCATTAGAAGCTGATGTTGAGCTTGGCGGTACAGACCAACGCTTTAACCTATTAATGGGTCGTGAATTACAAAAAGACGAAGGCCAAAAGCCACAAACAGTACTCATGATGCCACTGCTTGAAGGTACTGACGGCGTTCAAAAAATGTCTAAGTCATTAGGTAACTACATTGGTATTACTGATGAGCCAAACGACATGTTTGGTAAAGTTATGTCTATCAGCGATGAGCTAATGTGGCGTTACTACGATTTATTAAGTGCATTATCAATCGAAGAGATTGCTGCACTTAAACAACGTGTTGCTGATGGTGCAAACCCGCGCGACATTAAAATTGAATTAGCAAAAGAACTGATTGCACGTTTCCACAGTGAAGACGCTGCTGAAGGTGCACATCAAGATTTCATCAAGCGTTTCCAAAAAAATGCATTGCCAGATGAGATCCCAGAAGTAACAGTAACTATTGCTGAAGACACTGTGTTCATCACTAATTTACTAAAAGAAGCTAACCTTGTAGCAAGTACATCAGAAGCTATGCGTATGATTAAACAAGGCGCTGTAAAGATTAATGGTGAAGAAAAAGTAACGGATACTAAGCTTGAAGTTGCTAAAGGCACAACACAGATTTACCAAGTTGGTAAACGTAAGTTTGCTAAAATCACCTTAGCTTAATTAAGTAAGTTAATTAGTATAAAAAACCAGCTGCGGCTGGTTTTTTTGTGCTTTTTCTCAGCTAATAAACAGCGTAGCGACTTCAATGGCAATGATAAGCAGTAACCAAAATGCTTTCGCTTGATTTAAACGATTCACTAAAGCGGGAATATCATCGGCATTTGGTAGGCGGTCAGTACCGACGCGCATTTTATTAAAGCGCTCACCTTGGTATAGGGCTGGGCCACCTAACTGCACTTGCAAGGCAGCCGATGTAACACTTAACAGCCACCCTGTATTGGTTTGATAAAAGTGTCTGCCATAGTGCTTAATATAATGAATGCTCTGCTTGCTGGCATTGGTTGCCGCAATAGTTAATGCAACTAACCGAATGGGTAACCACTCCAATACAAACAGTAACTTAGCAATGGTCGTTAAAAACGGGTTATTTGGCTTACGATTCTTACGCCATGCTTGATGCATTAATGTGAGTAAGCGATAAACCAAAGCAAGGATAGCGCCGCCTAGCAGATAAAAGAATATAACGGCAAAATAATGCCGCGCACTTTGTAGCACCAGCGATTCCATGGTTGCTTTACAAATGCCTGGGGCAGATAAACGCGATACATCACGGGCAACAAGGCTAGCTACTAGCTCTCTGGCGGTGGCTTTTTGATTGAGCTTAAGTAGCCTTGCAATACGTAATGATTTCTTCTCTTGAGCGCGGCTACTGAGTAACAAATATAAAATTAAACCATTTAATAACTCGGGGTAAAAGGCAAACTCTAAAAACAGCACAACCAAGGTGACTATAACTAAAACAGTGAAGCTAAAAGCCAGTGTTGAGGCTAAATATTGATAACTTTTGGGGTTCGCGGGGCTGTATAAACGCTCGCCGAGGGCAGAGAAAATAACGCTTAAAAAGGTATTCGGATGATACCAACTTACCAAAGGAAAAAAGCGCTCAGCAAAGAGCGCTACAAAAAATACAATAATGTCCAAATGGTTTTGAACAATATTTGCAATCACCTTATAAACTCACCGACGTCAGTTTCTCTAAAAGAGCAACAACCATTTTAGATGAGTTGATAGATGCAGTTTCGATATACTCTTCAAATGATTGCGGCGACTCTTTGCCAGCAATGTCAGACATTGAACGAATAACAACAAATGGTGTTTCTAGCACGTGACAAGCCTGTGCAATTGCTGCGCCTTCCATTTCTACTGCAAGCATAGTTGGGAATTCAGCGCGTGTTTTTTCAATTCGTACTGGGTCACACATGAATGAATCACCAGTACAAATAAGGCCAATCATGGTTTTAACATCACTGATCTGGCTAACACTTTGCTCTGCTGCTTCAATCAGTTTAGGGTGTGCAGCAAAGCCAGCTGGCATTTGTGGTACTTGGCCGATTTCGTAACCGAATGCAGTAACGTCTACGTCATGGTGGCGTACTTCTGAAGAAATAACGACATCGCCCACATTTAATGATGGCTCAAAACCACCTGCAGAACCTGTGTTGATCACACAATCAGGGCTGAAGTTATCGATTAGCAGTGTAGTTGCAACAGCAGAGGCTACTTTACCAATACCAGATTGAACTAAAGTAACTTTGTTACCTGCTAATTCACCCGTGTAAAATGTAAAACCAGCTTTAGTCATGATGCTTGGGTTTACCATCGCTTCGCGTAAGATTTTTACTTCTGGCTCCATCGCGCCAATAATACCAACGTGCATAATATTTGATTCCTTAGGTTGAATAGGGTGATTATACCTAAAAATGTCTAAAACAAACAAAAAAGCAGACCTTAAAGTCTGCTTTTGCCAAATTTATGACGGGCTATATTTCAGCAAGCGCCGTTGAGTGTGCTTTTGCTTGAGATGGTGATAATACAGCTGGTTTTGTTACGCGGTTACGCGAAGGTCTAATTGGTGCTGCTGCAGGTTTACCAAGTTTAAACATGATAGCATCACGCACTTCTCTTGGTTGATAGCCAGATTTCACTTTCATACGAATATGCGGAATACCGGCAGCTTCTAATGCGCCACTTACAAACCAATCACGCTGGGCCTTGTGACCGTCGCGGTTGGTGTTATTTACTAAATCAACAGCAGCAACAATGGTGAGTTTGTCTTTGTCGATGAGCACATAGTCGAGCTGTTTATTTTTGGCTTTTGCCATTGCTGCACGCTTAGCTTTGACAGATAAGCCTTGCTTACAGTCAATTAAATCAATGAGTTTAACGCGGCTAACAATTTTATATTGATCGCCAACAGCACGTTCAAGAAGATGTAAAAATGCACTCTCCACTTGCGTAAAAACAGTTTGTTTACGAGTGAAAGGGTAAGGGTTTCCGCCTTCATCGGTAAACTTTGACGCAACAACAGAGGCTACTACGACTAAAACTAAAATTGATAATAAAGCGAATTCCATACGGTAACTCCACAACAACAAATTGACACTGAAAATAAATAGCAATTAGCGTGCCTAAGTGAGAAGTTACCCGAAATTTTTAAGCTGTGTATCCGCCTGCGATACCTTTAACAGCGATTGCCACGGCATCATGGGCATGAAGTGATTCGTAGTGGTTTATTTGCAGCCAGTAATCTGCGTAGTTTTGCTCTTCAAGTAAGCCTTTAATTTTACGCGCAGCATCTTCACAGAACATGAGGTTTTGACCATTTAAGCGGGCAAACTCTTGCTCATCTTCACGTTTAACTGCCGCTTGAACAGGCGTCTTTAGCTCAGCTTCTAAAGCATCAATTAAGCCAACCACATCAAAACTGTCAATTTGGCTGTCGAGTTTTACTTTCACGTTTGCAATTGAACGCTGTGAATGTGGTGTAGCAACAATCCCATCCGTTGTGCCTAGCCATTCTAGAACAGTTTGCTTATCAACATGTTGCTCTGCAAATTTTTCACTAAATGCATTTTGAATTAACTGACGCGCAAGGGCCGCTGAGCATGGGCATGTTGATGAGTAGGTTACATCAACCATCAGCTCAAAGCTTAAAACGCCTTGATTGATTTTAGCGATCAGATGAATAGGGTAGTTTTTCCAGCCTACTTTGCCGCTTAATAACGATTTACGACGTAATGGCAGCTCAAATTTAAATTCAATTTGCGCTTGGTCGCTTAAATCATCATGGCTACTAATAAAGGCATCAAGTGCTTGCGCAAGTGTTTGCGGATTAACTTGCTGCTCGGTTGATAAGGTATCAAGGGCTAGAAATAAACGCGACATATGAATGCCTTTGGCGTCTTCTTTATGCAAGTTTACAAAAGCGCGCGCTTTGGCAATTACATTTACAGGGGCAATATTGCGAGTTTCAAAAATGAAAGGAAGTTCAATTTCGCCCATGCCAACCCAGTCTAATTTACCTGTTTGTAAGGCGGGAGCCGTATCAGCAATATCTGGCATTGTGGTTTGCATGGTAATACTCATTCTTTGCAATTATTAAAGCGCGGTATTTTACATGAAAAAATATAAAAAAGCGGCGTTGATGAAAAAATTCTATGTTTATCGCACAATATGAATATTTCTAAAGGAATAGTGATAAAATTAGCTATGCTGTTTTTTTTCGATTATGTGCCTAAGCTTTAATATATGATTGATTCTTCTTTGAGTCCGTGGGCTCGCACACTCTCAAGCTTTATTTCTAAATACGGTGAGTTTAAAACTGCCGCTGCCTGTTACGCCTTATTATTGGTCATGTCGCTGATCTTATCGTGCATGTTTTATTATGTAGCGGTTGGTACGGTGACTTTAGTTGATGTTTTGGCGGTGATGTTTTTTACCGCAGTAGTATCACCGATTTTAATTACTGTGCTGCTTAATTCGATTCGTCAGTTAGAAGCCTCTTACAGTTATTTAGATAGCGCAACCAAACAAGAAAAACTGCTTAACCAAACACTAAAAGACAATATCAGTCGCTTAAACGAAGAGATTGATGAGCGTAAAATGGCGTTTCATGCCAAGCATAGAGCGATTGAAGAACTCAGACGCGAAATCGCCGAGCGTAAGAAAACCCAACAAGAGCTTGCACAACAGGGCATGTTATTGCGATCTATTGTCGACTCGTCTCCCGATTTATTTTATTACCGCGATAACAACGGCGTGTTTGCTGGCTGTAATAAAATGTTTGAACAAGTGATCGGAAAAACCAGTGATGAGCTAATTGGCAAGAGTGTCGAAGACATCTACCCAAGCGATTATTTGCCAGAAGTGCTGCGCACCGATAAAAAAGTATCTCAAACCCATCAAGCCTTGACGCTCGACGTTGAATACCCCGTTGATGGTGAAAAGCGCTGGTTTGAAATGCGTAAGTTACCCTTCATTAATGAAAAAGGTGAGTATATTGGTTTGCTTGCCTTTGGCCGTGATATCACCAGTCGTAAAGAGGCGGCTCAAGCCCTTGAAGCAGCTTATAAAGATAAAGGTAAGTTCATTGCAACCTTGAGCCACGAATTAAGAACACCGCTTAACGGTATTGTGGGTCTAACTCGCATGCTACTTGATACAGAACTTGATAAACAACAACGAAGCTGGTGTAACACGGTATTTTCAAGCGCCGAAACCCTTGGCAATATTTTTAACGATATTATCGACTTGGATAAAATTGACCGTGAGCAGCTCGATATTGTTGCTGACTCAGTCAATGTGGCTGACTTCATTAATGACGTAGTGAACTTCGCTGGCTTAATTGCAGAACAAAAGGGACTAGAGTTCAATATTAAACGTAAGGGAACGCTAGATGTATATGCGTCCCTTGATCCGACTCGTTTACGTCAGGTTGTTTGGAACCTGATTAACAATGCCGTTAAGTTCACTCAGCAAGGTCATGTAGAGCTTGAGTGTCGTCGTGAGAATCGTCCTGATGGTCCATGGTTAGTGATGCGTGTTAGCGACACGGGCCAAGGTATTCCACAAGAGCAGCTACATCGTATCTTTGACATGTACTACAAAGCGCCAGATATCAACGGCACCAATGCTATTGGCTCTGGTATCGGCCTTGCGGTAACAAAAGCGCTTGTTAGTGCTATGAAAGGTGAAATCCATGTCAGTAGTACGGAAGGTGAGGGCAGTGTTTTTGTTGTTGAAATACCGCTTAAGCTTTGTATTGCGCCAACAGAGCAAAATTATGCAGTGCGCAGCTTAAACATTCTGTTAGTTGAAGATGTACCGCTAAATGCCGAAATTGCTACTAACTTACTTGAGCAGCGTGGCTACGAAGTTATTTGGGCTGAAACCGGTGAAGATGCGCTGTCGTTTGTCTACACAGAAGATGACTTAGACCTTGTTCTGCTTGATATGCAGTTACCTGATATCAATGGTGATGAAGTGGCTCGTCAAATTCGTGACGATGAGCATTTTGATAACCTGCCAATCGTTGCTTTGACTGCCAACGTGCGTAGTGCCGAAGAAGAGCTTGCAGGTATTAATATTCAAGGTGCACTCGCTAAGCCCATCAACACCACTAAACTCGATAAAATGCTCAGCGAGCTATTCGATATTAAACAGCAGAAAAACTGTCAGCCAGAGCCAATAAAAGCGGTAGCTGAAAAAGATTTATCGGGTATTCGTGTTGAGTTACTTGATATTGAAACTATCGAAGATTTTGTAGGCTCAATGGGGCTGGTGATCTTTAATCGTAGTTGTGAGTTATTTAGCAAGTTAAACCCTCAGTATCAAACTGAGCTTGCAGATGCCTTAGCGGCAGATGATAGAGAAGACTACAAATCGGTGGCACACAAATTAAAAGGTGCAGCTGGCTCTGTAGGTTTAAACGATGTGCAATTACATGCTAAGAAGATGGAACACGGCGCGCTTGAAGAAAGTAGTGAAGAGTTACAGCAGTGGCTGGATGAATTAGCAGTGAAAATAAATGAAGGGCGTGACGCCCTCCAATTATTCTTACAGCAGTTAGAAGATTAATTCTAATTAGCTGTCGATTTTACCAATGAAGCGGTAGCCTTCACCATGGATGGTGCTGATCAGCTCAGATGTGCTGTTATCGCTTTCAAAGTGTTTTCTGATACGACGAATTGTTACGTCTACAGTACGGTCGTTAGCGCGAAGCTCACGGCCAGTCATGTGCTTGATTAATTGCTCACGGCTGAAAATACGGCCCGGTGAGTCAAGCATTAAGCGTAGCGCACGGTATTCACCTTTAGGTAAACGTTTAGCGTCGCCACTTGGAGATGTTAAACAACGGCTGTTTTCATCAAGTTCCCAACCGTTAAATGTAATAACACCATTTGTTTCGATATTCGCTTCTTCGCCACCAA
Organism: Pseudoalteromonas sp. Hal040; assembly: GCF_037162425.1. Lineage (NCBI taxonomy): Bacteria > Pseudomonadati > Pseudomonadota > Gammaproteobacteria > Alteromonadales > Pseudoalteromonadaceae > Pseudoalteromonas > Pseudoalteromonas sp. Hal040. The sequence goes on from NZ_JARLUU010000001.1 coordinate 820,833, forward strand.
GGGCTGTGCGCGAAATAAGGTTACGAGCACGAATAGTTAATTCGCGAGGGTTGAATGGTTTAGTGATGTAATCATCAGCACCAATTTCAAGACCTAAAATGCGATCAACGTCGTTGTCACGACCTGTTAAGAATATTAAACCAACGTTACGTTTTTGACGTAATTCACGCGCTAAGATTAGCCCGTTTTTACCTGGCAGGTTGATGTCCATAACTACAAGGTTCACATCATCATTATTTGTAAGCTTGTCATGCATATCATCGCCATCAATGGCTTCAATAACTTTGTAACCTTCAGCTTCAAATAAACTAACGAGGTTTAGTCGAGTTACGTCTTCATCCTCTACGATCAGAATGACTGGCGTTTGCATTGTATATTAACCTTTTCGGAAATTTTATTTACAAAAATTCGGTATTATCAAGCAAAACCGAATACTAGAGATTATAGGATTAGATCCAATTGTTAACAAGTAAAATCAATTTGGATAAAACTTAGCCATAGCTAACAATCGAGATTGCACTTTAAAGTTATGCTGCAATACGTGCTGCTTATTGATATACAGTCGGATTTTATTTCCTTCTTGAACCAGTGAGGCTATACCGCCATTTTCTAAAAAGCTGATACTTTCACCTATTGTTAAAGTATCCAATGAAATTGTATCGGTCCAAAGTGGAAGTATATCATTTTCTAATGTTTCATCAATGTATGTGATATCACAAACTTGAGAAAGTTCAGAAATTTGCTGGGTTTTTTTCACTAATTTAACGTGAATAGGTTTTTTGTTAATTTGCAGTTCATTTCTATCTTTGAGGAAGGCGCCTGGACCTTTTTCTAGATCATAAAAACAAAACGTAATAGCAGGTGGATCCAGTTGATCATTAAACTTTGTGAACTTCGCTATTTGATATAAAAACGCTGACTTAACTTGGTCTGGTGATTTGGCAAATGCAGGGCAAACGACAAGTAAAGCTAATAAGATACAACATACAAATCTCATTACGCTGTACCTTCTTGCAATGGCAGAGTAATAATAAAATGTGCGCCTTGTTGAGCCAGCTCATCAAATATGATGCTACCGCCAAGTGCTTGGGTCACTAAATTATAAACGAGGTGCATGCCCAAACCACTGCCACCTTCACCCCGTTTGGTGGTCACGAAAGGATCGAAAATTCGTTTGCGGATCGATTTGTCTACACCACTGCCGTTATCGAAGTAGTGAATGATTAAACTGCTTTCGTTGCGCTCAACATTGAAGGTGATTTCGTTATCTTGATCATCGCTAAATGCGTGGATCACAGAGTTACTTAACAGCTGCTGTAACACTTGTTGTAACGGTCCAGATTTGGTTTCAATACTGACATCATTGTTGCAGTTAATCGTGACCTTAGGATTACGGTATTGAATTTCTGAGCGCATCGACATGACTACATCACTTAATAAGTTATGTAAGTTGATTTTGGTGGAGATCTCGACATCTTGATTAACGGCTACTTTCTTAAAGCTAGATACCAGCTCTGCGGCGCGATTTAGATTGCGATAGATTAGGTCGAGGTTTTCGATACCATCCGTTATAAAGCGTTTTAAGTGCGTCGATGTTAAGGTTTTTTGTTCAAATTGTGCGTGTATTTCTGCCAGCTTGTCACGTAACAGTGTTGAGCCTGTAATACCTAACCCAATAGGCGTGTTAACCTCATGAGCAACACCGGCAACCATTTGGCCTAATGATGCCATCTTTTCGTTCTCGACGATTTGGTTTTGGTATTGGTGCATTCGCTCAAGGGTATTAAGTAGCTCTTGGTTTGCTTCCCGTAAGGCGATAGTGCGCTGGTTTACTTTTTCTTCAAGGCTTTGGTTGAGCTGTTTAATTTCTTGTTTGTCTTTTTCGTGACGCTGAATTTGATTTTGAGTACGCGCAAGCATGATGTTTAAGCTGCTTGCAAGCTGGTTTATTTCATCGATATTGGTTTTTTGCGCGCGGGTTTCATAGTTATGGTTTTTCGACACGTCTTGCAGCAAGTTACTTAATTCATCAATAGGGTTTGCAATACGTTTTTGAATACGTCGAGCAACAAAGTACACCAACACTAAAACGAAAAGGGTAAGTAAAATATCGATGATAATTTTACGATTAATATATTGATTGAGTCTGTCTAAGCCACCGCGAACATACACATAACCAATGGTATTGCCTTCGTAGACAATCGGGGTGATAAGCTCAATATCTTTATCTTTAAAGCGTGGCTCTAATAAATTATCAATACTACTGACTTTGATAGGCACAGGCGGGGTTCTATTGGCATTAAAGCTGCTAAAAAACACTGGCTCGTTTGATAACTCATCGATTGAATAGATGTGGATATTTTTAATAAGGGGCACAGATTCGAATGACTTTAAGCGCTCGGATTCGGTTTCGTTATCGTCAAACAACACGGTGATTTGGGCGTTGTAGGCGATTATTTTCGATAGGATAGAGATTTTATCGACAATCAGCGCTTTTTGCTCTTTTACATCTAGGTAAGTCGATATAGAAATAGACAAAGACAAGCATAACGCAGTGACTAGCATTACCGCGTTAGTCAACGCTTTACGAATACTTGTTTGTGTCGAGAATATTGACATGCGCTATAGTAGGCCAGAATTTTTGTTATTAGTAAGAGTTTAGTCTAGCAAAGACATTAAAAAGTAACTAAATATTTTAAAAAATATTTTTGCAACGAATAAGCTATTTACTCAGCTTTTACTTAGCTGAGTAAACGGCAAATTTAGTGTTTTTAAAGTCGGTGCTGTACTGACCAAATTGCGCTTCTAAAATGGGTGGGTATTTCAAGAAGCTATTTGCGACTATGGTTAACTTGCCTTGCTTACTTAAATGCTGTTTTGCTGAGCTAAGAAATGCTTCTGCAATGGTGTAATCTGTGGCAATCCCCGTATGGAACGGTGGGTTACTGATAATTAAATCAAACTTACCACTAATATCTGCTAAACCATCACTTAATACCGCTTCGCCTTTAAGGTTATTGAGCGCAAGGGTTTGCTCAGTGGCGTAAGTTGCAAGGGCACTTACATCGCTACACACAAATTCAAGTTCAGGCGCTTTTAAACCTAAGTAAGTAGCAATAATGCCTGCACCACATGCAAAGTCGAGTACTTTACCCTGGCTAATCCTCGGCGCATTATTAAGTAGTACTGCAGTGCCCACATCAAGCGCACCATGGTTAAATACGCCCGGTACACTGATAGCAGTAAATTCAATATCACCGGCTTTCACTTGGAATTGTTTGTGGTAGCGGCTGATAGCAAAGTTATCGTTTAGCGTAAGCTCAGAGAATAAATACAAAATACAGTGCTTGGCACTATCGATTTTGTTACTAAAGCCACAGTGGTCTTTTAGTTGTTTCTCTGCTGATTTAACACCACTTTTATTTTCACCTACCACAAAAAGTTGCGCATCTTGATGACAAACAGCACGAATGTTATCAAGGCACATCAGTGCTTCTGGCTTTGCTTTTGGATAATAGTAGATTACTAAATCGTAGTTACCATGGGGGATGGTGTGATCAACCACAGCATGTACGCCAGCAATTTTGCTAGCATACATGGCATTTGCGTGGTTATAACTGAACGCAATAATCTTTGCGTCAGGGTTAAGCGTTTTAAGTTCACGTAAAAAGCCATCTTGCTCAAAGTTAACCACTAAAATTGATTTTCCAACAAGTTCGTCTTCATTTCGAAGTAATAATAAACTTGGGTTGGTTAACTTACTCATGCTGCTTTTACCTTATCTTACTTTGTACGCTCAAACATTAAATCCCACACGCCGTGACCTAAACGGTGACCGCGTTGCTCAAATTTCGTCAATGGACGTGAATCTGGGCGAGGAACGTAATCGTTAGTTTCTGACTGGTTTTGGTAACCTTCAGCAACTTGCATTACTTCTAGCATATGCTCTGCATAGTTTTCCCAGTCAGTCGCCATATGGAAAACACCGCCAATTTTTAATTTGCTACGTAATTTTTGTGCAAACTCAGGCTGCACAATACGACGCTTGTGGTGACGCTTTTTATGCCATGGATCAGGGAAGAATAATTGCAGTTTAGATAAGCTTTCATCAGCAATACAGTCAGCAAGTACTTCAATAGCATCGTGCTCGAACACACGTAGGTTAGTAATACCAGCTTCATCGGCGTCCATTAAACAAGCACCTACACCTGGGCGATGAACTTCAATACCAATAAAGTTAAGTTCAGGTGCGTTTTTAGCCATTTCAACGAGCGACTTACCCATACCAAAGCCGATTTCTAGTACGATATCGTTATCGTTACCAAACACTTGTGCTAGGTCGAGCAAGCCATTTTTGTGCTCAAGGCCCATGGTCGGCCAACACTTTTCGATGGCAGCTGCTTGGCCTTTTGTTAGGCGACCTTCGCGCTTAACGAAACTACGAATAGTGCGGATATATTTACCCTCTAGCTTTGCTTGCTCGAGGTTTGGGTTACTTGAGTCACTCATATAATTTGGCCTGATAAAAAACACTGACTATAGAAAAAGGTTGCGTATTATCCCTGACCAGCGCCTTGAGTACAATAGTAGGGTTTATCTTTCTAGCTTAATTGTGCGCCAGTGCGTTGGCTATTTGGGCATGGCAAAGCCCGTTCGACTTGCTTGGCCTAACTAACTGCAATAGACTTGGCCGCAATGAGCTTCAGTAAGTAAAGATGTTATTTTGAATTTAAGTAATAAGGAGTCAACCTGGTTTGCGAACCAAGTTGTTGACTGGTATCACCTTCACGGCCGTAAAACGCTGCCATGGCAGTTAAATAAAACCCCTTATAAGGTATGGATCTCTGAAGTCATGCTACAGCAGACTCAAGTCGTCACTGTTATTCCTTACTTCGAAAAGTTTATGCAAAGCTTTCCTGACATTATTGCGCTCGCCAATGCGGATGAAGATCAGGTATTGCATCACTGGACTGGCCTTGGCTACTACGCCCGTGCACGTAACTTACATAAAACGGCAAAAATAGTCCGTGATAAATACCGAGGTGAGTTTCCAAGTACGCTTGAAGAGGTGATGGACTTGCCGGGTATTGGTCGCTCAACGGCAGGGGCTATCTTGTCTTTATCGCTTGGTCAACACCATCCAATTTTAGACGGTAATGTTAAACGCGTATTAGCTCGTTTTTTTATGGTTGAAGGCTGGTATGGCGTGAAAAAGGTCGAAAATCAGCTTTGGTCATTATCATCGCAATTAACGCCTAAAGAGTCGGTCACTGAGTTTAATCAGGCAATGATGGATTTAGGTGCAAGCCTTTGTTCACGTAGTAAATTTGACTGTGAGCCTTGCCCATTAAATAGCAAATGCCTTGCTTATAACGAAGGTAAAGTGAAAGAGTTTCCGCATTCAAAGCCGAAAAAGGCAGTGCCGAAAAAGTCATGTCATCAGCTTATTCTGGCTTGCGATAATAAAGTACTTATGGAAAAGCGCCCAAGCTCAGGGATATGGGGTGGTTTATTTGGCTTTTTTGAGTTTAGCGAGTTAACTGAGCTCGAATCATTTTTAGCTCAGCATGGCTTATCTAGCAATACGCTGGCACTGGAGGCCTTTACCCATGTGTTTTCGCATTTTGAGCTGACTATCAACCCATATGTTTTAACCTTGCCGAGTATTCCAGATCTTATCAATGAACGGCAACTAGTTTGGTATCCGCTTGATGAGTCTGTCGAGGTGGGTCTTGCAGCGCCAACGAAAAAGCTGGTTAAACAATTAAGCGCAATAGATTACAATAGCATCACGCAATAAGAGTAGAGAGCAATTATGGCACGCACAGTATTTTGTCAAAAGTTACAAAAAGAAGCTGAAGGCTTAGGCTTCCAACTATACCCAGGTGAGCTTGGTGAAAAGATTTTCAACAACATTAGTAAAGAAGCATGGGGCCAATGGCAACATAAACAAACGATGTTGATCAATGAAAAGCATCTAAACATGATGGACCCAGAGCACCGTGCTTTTTTAGAAGAGCAAATGGTGGGTTTCTTATTTGAAGGTAAAGAGGTAGAAATCGAAGGCTACCGTCCACCAGAAAAATAAACCAAGATATTAAATGTAAAAAGGGCCAATCGGCCCTTTTTTAATTTGTTGTTTCTTGTTCGGCTTTTTGAATTTGCTCTTTTAAGAACTGTGCCACTTTAGAGTATTCAATTTCGTAGCTGTCTCTTAGCGCAATTAATTCATCACTTGTAGGTGGTTGTTCGTTATCTTTACAACGCCCTTCAAACTCAGCAGCAAGCTCTGCTACTTTCATCGCCCCAATCGTTTTTGAGATAGATTTGAGCTGATGACAGGCTGATTTAATGGCCTCTAAGTCTTGTTCAATAACACCGCTGTTAACTTCTTTGCTCAGTTGATTGCTTTGCTCTAAGTACATTTTGAAAAAGCGTAGTTTCTTAGCTTCATCATTGTTTACATAGTTAGCCAGCATGGTCATATCAATCGGGGCTGCGGGTCTTTTAACTTCGAGCTTGGTAGCCTCTGGATTTGTTTTGTAAGCACATTTATGTAACGTTGCTTCCAGCACATTTAGTTCTACAGGTTTGGTAATGTAATCGTTCATACCTATGTTTAAACAGCGCTCTTTTTCCCCTTTAAGGGCATTGGCGGTTATAGCAATCACATATGGTTGAGCATTGATATCTTCAAGTTGCGATGCTTCATGACGAATCTTTTCAACCATATCGTAGCCTGACATTTTCGGCATGTGTAAATCGGTCAAGATAATTGAGTGCCTGCCTTCTCGCCATGCTTCGAGGCCTTTTTCACCATTTTCAGCCATTTCGACGCCATAACCCAATAAATGTAGCTGATCGGTCAACACTTGCTGGTTTAATACGTTATCTTCGACAAGCAATACAAGTTTGTTTTCTTCGCGGGCTTTATCAACACTCAGGTAGTCGTTAAATGACTTAGCAGAAGCAATCTGTTTTGGTTTATGTAAACCTGCTGCCACAAGTAACGACATCATAAAGTTAGATTTACATAGCGGTGCAGCGTTTAAGTAAAAGATATTTTTATGATTAACAGCGGCTTCATCGAGTTTGCTTAACACAATAACTTGCTGTTTATTGTCTTCTAGGGTGTATAGTAGGCGGCGTAAGATATAGTTAATATCTTCCATGGTTTCAATACCATCGAGGATCCAAATAATATCTTTTTTATCTTGCTCAGCTTCGATTTTATCACTGCTGTCTGCAATGACAGGCGTAGCACCCATAAATGACAAATAGCGGGTAAGTAGTTTTTTACGACCATCATGGTTGGTTACAACGACAACGCGTTGGTCTTTCATTACTTGTTTGTGTGCGTACTCAACTTTGCCTTGAGTACTAAATGGGAGTTCAACAACAAACTCACTGCCGATACCTAAATCACTGGTAACAGAAATCGTTCCTAGCATTAGCTCCGTTAAGCTCTTACAAATCGATAACCCTAAACCCGTCCCACCGTATTCGCGGGTAATTGAGCCCTCAGCTTGTATAAACGGGTTAAAGATTTCGCGAAGCTGCGCTTGGGTCATACCTTTACCGTTATCTAATACGCTAAAACGAAGGGTATAGTGATCAGTGGTGTTTTGGGCTACCTCTACCGAAATTTTCACATGGCCTTTGTGTTTTTCGTCAGTACTGGTGAACTTAATTGCATTACTACATAGGTTATAAAGTACTTGGCGAACACGCACCGTATCACCAATCAAATTGGTCGGAATATCCGGGGCAATAGCCAACTCTAGTTCAAGGTCACGCTTTTTGGCCACTGAAGATAAAACACGAGCTACTTCTTCAATGGTGTCTGATACTGAAAAAGGAATGTTATCAATATTCAGTTTACCCGCTTCGATTTTCGAGAAATCAAGAATGTCATCTAATATCCCTAATAACGAAAATGCAGAGTCGCGAATAATTGTACTTAATCTATGTTGCGCCCCATCAAGCTCTGTTTGGCGAAGTAAATCAATTGTGCCAATAACACCATTCATTGGGGTACGAATTTCATGGCTCATGGTTGCCAAGAAAGTCGTTTTGGTTTCGTTTGCTTGTTCTGCTTTTAAAGTTGCTTGCTCAAGTGCCAACGTTCTATTTTGCACTTCGGTTTCTAAGCCACTTTGTAATGCTTGTAAATCGGCTTGTGCTGCTTTGTTTTCTGTTATGGCTGATTGCACTTTATTTAGCAGCAAGTTGATATTTTTTGCTACTGAGTCCAAACCAAAATCTAGGCCTTCGTTCACTTGAGCTTGGTAGTCAGCATTGTTAGTGATAGCCATCAGTTCTGTGCTTAATGACTCACTGCTTTTCGTAAAACGTTTATTAATAAAAATACTTAAAGCAAAAGACAAAATAGCCAGTGCGACTAAAGTAATTGCGGCTAAACCGTATGCAAGACCTGCCGACTGCGCAATGGGCTCTACAATCGGGTGTTGTTTAATGATTAGTTCACCAACAGGTTGATCATTAAACTCTAACACCGTATGAATAAGGGTGTTTTGCTCTAGTTTTTGATTAACTTTACTGGCTTCAACTAGCTCTTTATTGCTAGCGTATACAAGCGATACATCGCCGTTAAATTCATAGCGATATAAATAGTAATCAAAGCCATCATTAAGTAGCTGACTTAAATCGAGCACTTCTTTTACTTTGTCTTGGCCAGGCATAGTTAACGCACTAATTAGAGGTGCGGAAAGCTGATTCGATAATTGCTGTGTTGTGATGGTTGGTTTGCTAACTTGCTGAGACGATTCACTCGTTGGATAAAAAGAATAAGCAACAACCGCAAGTAGGGTGATGACAAGATTCGTGATTATAAAAAGCGGTAATAGGCCTTTTACAGGTGAATTCGATTTACTTGGCATGGCTTTAGTCCAACTAATTATACAGCAACAGTAAGCATATTCTTGATTATTAGACAATCCTACCATCTATGAAGAAAAATTCACCACGTTTTTAACATAGGTAACTCTTTTATGATGAGGGTCAACCAAAAAGTACAAAATTTGTAGATTAAATAAGCTAAAAACTATTAAAAACAGCAATCTTGATTGAAAACTGTGCAAACAGTTAGAATCCTCAAAAAAAAGTTGACTTGAGAGGGCAAAACCCGTTTAATACGCCGCACGCCCAGACAGCGACAACCAAATTTGTTGCTCATAAATGCGTTTAAAATTTGCCCAGATAGCTCAGTCGGTAGAGCAGAGGATTGAAAATCCTCGTGTCGGTGGTTCGATTCCGCCTCTGGGCACCATTATTTAGTATATTGGTGTTTAACTTATGATTTAAACATCAGTATAGTGCCAAGCACACAGATTTAGTGTGCCGACTTAGCTCAGTTGGTAGAGCAACTGACTTGTAATCAGTAGGTCATCCGTTCAACTCGGATAGTCGGCACCATTTATTTAAACATCAAGCTTCTAGCTTTTTGTTATGCCCAAATAGCTCACTCGGTAGAGCCATCGGGAATTGCATTGAAAATCCTTATGGATATTCTGCATAAAACTAAATATTGCCCAGATAGCTCAGTCGGTAGAGCAGAGGATTGAAAATCCTCGTGTCGGTGGTTCGATTCCGCCTCTGGGCACCATTATTTGATAATCTCTTTTAAAGTGATTATAGTGCACAACGCACACGATTTTAGTGTGCCGACTTAGCTCAGTTGGTAGAGCAACTGACTTGTAATCAGTAGGTCATCCGTTCAACTCGGATAGTCGGCACCATTTATATTTAAACGAAAGTTTAAAATGCCCAGATAGCTCAGTCGGTAGAGCAGAGGATTGAAAATCCTCGTGTCGGTGGTTCGATTCCGCCTCTGGGCACCATTATTTATAATCACAACGTGATTAAGTGCAAAACGCACACGACTCTAGTGTGCCGACTTAGCTCAGTTGGTAGAGCAACTGACTTGTAATCAGTAGGTCATCCGTTCAACTCGGATAGTCGGCACCATTTATTTAATAGTTAGCATTTAGCTAATTGTTTTTCCCAGATAGCTCAGTTGGTAGAGCCATCGGGAGTTGCATTGAAAATCCTTGTGGATATTCTGCATAAAACTACATATCGCCCAGATAGCTCAGTCGGTAGAGCAGAGGATTGAAAATCCTCGTGTCGGTGGTTCGATTCCGCCTCTGGGCACCATTAATTCAAAGCCTCGCAATCGCGAGGCTTTTTTGTTTCTGTCCCCTCCAAATCACGATTTTACTTCCCGTAGGCGTGAAATTTAAAGAGCTATCAGCTTTCAGCCGTCAGCTATCAGATTGAAAAGTTAGCGAGTTAGAAAGGGGAAAGAGTAAAGAAGCCTTAAGTCAGAAGTCAGATTGAAAAGTGCCTACACTCAGTTTCAGATAAATGCTCATCCGTATATTTAAATTTATTACACGCTAATAAACTCTTGTAAAAGAGAGAAGCTAGATCAAAGTTCTGATAGCTGATAGCTGATAGCTGATAGCTGATAGCTGATAGCTGATAGCTGATAGCTGATAGCTGATAGCTGATAGCTGATAGCTGATAGCTGATAGCTGATAGCTGATAGCTGATAGTTTGCAACTTATCTCCATTTATCTACCATTCATCGTCCCCAAATGTCAGGCAGTGTAATGTTATGTAAAGTCAGTTGAGCAAAACTTAACGTGGTGCTTGAATTACACTCATAAATAGATGTTTTTCAGGTTTTTAGAATGAATTGGCAATATAAGCCGAGTTTATTGGCTTTAAGTGTAATTTTGCTAAGTGCATGTGCGAGCCAGCCGACTCACAATGAACGAGTTGCTGAACTTAAGACCGTACCGGGTGCATGGCAGCAACTCCCTTCGGGCGATAAGGCGCTTGCTGTTGAAGATAACTGGTTGCAGCAATTGCACGACCCTCAAGTTTTTAATTTAGTTGAGCAAGCATTAGCCCATAATCAAGCTATTTTACAAGCAGGTTACGATGTTGCGATTAAAGAGCAGCAGCTTATTGCTGCTGGGGCAGATTTATGGCCAAGCCTTGATTTATCAACACGTGCGAGTCGTAGTAAAGATAACCGCCCTGTTAGTTATAACAACGCCAGCTCAGCGTCACTAGAATTAAGCTACGAAGTTGATTTATGGGGTAAATTATCAGCTTCAGAACGACAAGCAAATCTAGAATACCTAGCTGAAAAAGCCACCTTTGCACAAAGCAAACAACAATTAGTCGCTGATGTGGTAGCAGGTTGGTTTGATGTTATTACGAACCACAAATTACTTGAGCTATATAAGCAGCGTGAGCAAAACGCTGAGAAAAATTTAGATATTATTGAGTCAGGATATCGGCAAGGCTTAAATGAAGCGCTTGATGTTTACCTTGCTCGTAATGAGCTAAACACTGAGCGCTCGAACATTGCGGCGCAGCAAGCAACGTTAACTAAATCGATTCGCGATTTAGAGCGTTTAACAGGCCAATACCCAACTGGCGCGTTAAGCGTTAGCGCAGATTTACCACTACTCGATAGTGCTATTCCGCTTGGTTTACCTTCAGAGCTTATTACTCGCAAACCTGAGTTAATGGCAAGCTGGTATCAATTACTTAGCACCGATGCTGGTCTTGCTTATGCGCATAAACAGCGTTTTCCGAGCTTGAATCTTTCTGCATCAATGAGTGATAGCACAGATAGAGTGAGCGACTTATTTTCGCCTTCAAGCTTAGCGTGGTCGCTGATTGGTAGCATTTCGATGCCGCTTTTTGAAGGTGGCCGCTTAAAAGCCAATGAAGAACAAGCAAGGCTAAACGTTAAGCGCCAAGAGCAGGCTTATCTTGCCACACTTTATGATGCCTTTAACGATGTTGAAACAGCCATCAGCCAAGAGCAAGCGCTTAAAGTCCGCTACGAAAAAACCTTAGAAGCGCAAGAAAATGCCATTACCGCAGAGGCATTAGCGTTTGAACAATATCAAAGTGGTTTGGTTACCTACACCACGGTACTCGATGCACAAGACCGTTCGTTTAATGCGCAAAGCTCGGTAATTGAAATTAAAAACCAATTAATTATCAACAGAATCAACTTACATATTGCCCTTGGTGGTGATTTTAGTGAAGCAAACAGCGAAGTAGCAGAGCAATAATCATGAATAGCAAGACACGTAAAATTTTAATTCCATTGGTAGTGATCGTTGTGACGGTACTGCTTATCATGTTTATAAAAGGCAACCCGCCTCAAGCAAACCGCTTTTCTTCACCGCCAAAAGCAAAAGTGAATGTGGCTGTTAAAACCCTAATACCAGAAACCTATCAGGTGATGATTGATAGCTTTGGCACCGTAAAGCCACGTACGCAAAGTATGTTAGTCGCGCAGGCTTCAGGGCAAATTATCGAAATTAGTGAGCAATTTCGTGAAGGTGGCTTTTTTGAAAAAGGCGATGTGTTGCTGCAACTAGATGATAGAGATCACCGCGCCGAAGTAAAATCAGCACAAGCGGCTTTATTAACCGCTGAGCAAAGCCTACTCGAAGAGCAAGCTCGTGGTCGCCAAGCAGTTACCGATTGGGAGCGCTTAGGTAAGGGCGAACAAGCAAGTAGCCTGGTACTGCGTAAGCCACAACTTGCAGCAGCCGAAGCAAGTGTATTGTCAGCTCAAGCGACGCTTGAAAAAGCGAAACTTGATTTAGAGCGTACAAAAATTACAGCTCCATACGCGGGGCGAGTTTTAAGCCGCGACGTAGATTTAGGGCAAGTGGTGAGTAATAACATGGAACTTGCCAGCATTTATGCCATTGACCGCGTTGAAATTCGCTTACCAATCAAAAATAAAGATCTGCCGTTCATTAACTTACCAGAACAATTTCGTGATGGTGCTAAAAATAGTGCCGGTTCACTCGTTAAATTTAGCTCAGATCTCGTTGGTAAACAGCAATGGCAAGGTCAAGTTATTCGCACCGAAGGGGCCATTGATGAAAGCGCACAGCAGCTTTACGTGGTTGCACAAATTAATGACCCTTACAAAGCCACTTCTGCGAATCAATACCCAATTAAAATTGGTCAGTACATCAAAGCGCAAATTACCGGCAAGGCGGTGGAAAATGCCATTGTGATCCCAAACAGCGCAATTTACCAAGGCACTTATGTGTATGTTGAAGAGCAAGGTGTACTGCGTCGTAAAAATATCTCACTAGCTTGGCAAAACGCTAATCATGCCATGGTAGCCGAAGGCTTATCGGCAGGGGATCATTTAGTGATTACGCCGCTTGGTCAAGTTAGCTCAGGTACCCAAGTGACGGTAATGGGAAGCGAAGCGTATCAAGCTACACGTGGTAAAGCACAGCGTCCAAGCCGTGAAGAGCTTGAAAAGCAAGCAAAAGAGCAAGGTATTACAGTTGAAAAACTAATTGAACAACGCCGCGCTGCTCGTGAGCAAGGAGCGCAATAATGATAGCTTGGTTTACAAAAAATCATGTTGCAGCAAACTTATTGCTGATCAGCATTTTATTAGCGGGGCTATTTAGCGTATCGACGCAAATACCACTCGAAGTGTTCCCGTCATTTGAAGCAGACCGCATTAGTGTAAGTGTTACCCTACGTGGCTCAACACCTGAAGATGTTGAAAAAGGTGTCGCTATCCGTATTGAAGAAGCGGTGCAAGATCTCGAAGGGATCAAGCGTATCACTAGCCGCTCATCAGAAGGTTCTGCCTCTGTATCAATTGAAGTCGATACCGGCTATGACCCACGGGAGCTATTAGCCGATATTAAAAGCCGGGTTGATGCCATCAATACTTTTCCGGTTGATGCCGAAAAACCAGTTGTGGCACTCGCGCAGCCGCACTCGTGAAGTAATCGCGGTTACTGTGTCGAGTGAATACGGCGAAAAAGAAACCTTAGAATATGCCGAGCATGTACGTGATGACTTATTACGCTTGCCAGAAATCACTCAGGTAGAGCTAAGTGGGGTGCGAGATTACGAAATTGCCATTGAAGTAAGCCAAGATACATTGCGCCAATACGATTTACGCTTATCGGACATTTCTTCAGCAATTAGTAATTCAAGTACCGATGTTTCAGCAGGTAACTTAAAAACGGAAGGGGGTGATGTACTCATTCGTTCAAAAGGCCAAGCCTATCGTAAAGATGAGTTTGCTCAAGTTGTGGTGAAGTACCAAGCTGATGGTACCATTATTCGCTTAGGCGACATTGCCCGTATTACCGATGACTTCGAAGAAACCCCAGTTCGTACTCGCTTCAATGGTAAGCAAGCGGCGTTTATTGATGTGTACCGTATTGGTCCGCAAAGTGCGATTGAAGTTGCTGATGCAGTAAAAAATTACATTACCGAGCATCAAAGCCAGCTGCCTGAAGGGTTTGAATTAAGCTTTTGGGATGACGACTCTGAAATCGTGAAAAGCCGTATTGCGACGCTAACAACCAATGCTATTCAAGGTGGTATTTTAGTTCTTGCATTACTTACCTTGTTCTTGCGTCCTGCCATTGCGTTTTGGGTGTTTATTGGTATCCCTGTGTCATTCATGGGCGCGTTTTTAGCGATGCCAATTTTTGGTATTACGCTTAATGTAATGAGTTTATTCGGCTTTATTTTGGTACTCGGTATTGTTGTTGATGATGCCATTGTGACCGGTGAAAACGTCTACACCCACCTAAAAACAGCCGAAAATGGTGAACAAGCTGCTATTCGTGGTACGCAAGAAGTTGCGACACCCGTTACCTTTGGTGTACTAACAACGGTTGCCGCATTTTTACCATTAGCTTTTATCGAAGGTAACCGTGGTGCCTTATTTGCGCAAATTCCTGTTGTCGTTATTCCAGTATTACTGTTCTCTTTAATTGAGTCTAAATTTGTTCTGCCGGCTCACTTAAAGTACTTAAAACTACGTAGTGAAAAAGCAAATCCGTCAAAACTGCAGCAGTTTCAGCAGCGTTTTGCCGATGGCTTTGAACACGCCATTATGAAGTATTATCAGCCGCTACTAAATGTTGCGCTAAAGAATAAATTAGCAACGGTCAGCTTGTTCGTCGGTATTTTCTTTATCATTTTGACCCTGATCACCAGCGGTTGGACCAAGTTTATATTCTTCCCGCGTATTCCAAGTGAAACTGTTCGCGCAGAGCTAACATTCCCTGCTGGAACACCGTTTGAAGTGACCAACAAATACATCATCGATATGTCAGATAAGGCCAAAGAGCTACAAGACAAGTATCGTGATGAAGATGGCCAAAGCGTGATTTTAAATATTTTGGCAACCACGGGTGGCCGAGGTGGTTCGTCAAATACAGGTAGTGTGCGCTTTGAAATTACACCAGCCGAAAAACGTGAATCAGATATTGGCTCTCGAGAGCTTGCCAGTGAATGGCGTGACCTTATCGGTATTATACCGGGCGCAGAGAGTGTGACTTTCCGTGCTGAATTTGGTCGCAGTTCAGACCCTATTGATGTGCAGCTAAGCGGCAGCTCAATCGACACCCTTGAAGCTGTGGCAGAAAAGGTAAAAGAGCGTTTAGCAACTTACCCAACTGTGTACGAAATTGCTGATAGCATGTCCGATGGTAAAGACGAGCTGCAAATTGAGCTAACAGAGCAAGGTTTGGCACTTGGTTTAAACCGTGTTGATGTATCGCAGCAAGTGCGTAATTCGTTCTTTGGTGCGCAAGTTCAACGTATTCAACGTGGTCGCGATGATGTGCGTGTAATGGTGCGTTTGCCAATTGAAGAGCGTCGTTCAGTTGCTGATTTAACTGATATTTTAATTAAAACCCCAACGGGTGGCACAGTGCCATTGTCGCATGTGGCGACCTTAGTACCGGGGCAAAGTCCATCGTCTATTTATCGTATTGATCGCTATCGCACATTGAACGTAACAGCCGATGTTGAAAAATCAAATACCAATATGACGGTACTGCAAGCAGACTTAAAAACCTACTTAGATGAGCTAATGGTGCAATACCCAGGTGTTGATTACTCGCTCGAAGGTGAAGCTAAAGAGCAGCGTGAATCATTTGGTTCACTCGCTTGGGGCTTGGTGTTTGTATTCTTTATTATTTATGCGTTATTAGCGATACCGTTTAAATCATATATGCAGCCATTAATTGTGATGAGTGTTATTCCGTTTGGCATGATAGGTGCGGTAATGGGTCACTGGGTAATGGGCATGGAGTTAACCATTATGAGCCTACTTGGCATGCTAGCCTTGATAGGTGTTGTAGTGAATGACTCACTAGTATTGGTCGATTTTATCAATAAGAAGCGCGAAGAGGGCGGCGATTTACTTGAAACCGTTAAGCTTGCCGGTGCGGCACGTTTTCGTCCAGTAATGCTAACCAGTTTAACCACCTTTATTGGTTTAATGCCGCTGTTATTTGAAAAAGCAACGCAAGCACAATTCCTTATTCCAATGGCCGTAAGCCTGGGCTTTGGGATCATCTTCGCAACGCTTATTACCTTGCTATTAGTGCCAGTTAATTATCTATTAATGGAGCGCTTTCAGGGATGGTTTAAGTAGGGTTCGAAGTTAACAGTTAGCGCTTGGTTGAGATTCGGCGCTAGGAGCTAGGTTCTAGGACGCGGGGTAAACCCGCTGCTACAGGTAACGATGTGGCAGCGGATTTATCCCGCGTTTTTTGTTTTAAAAGAATAAAGTTAGTGAGTTAGCAAGGGGAAAGAGTAAAGTTAACGAGTGCCGAGATGTAGGAGGCGTTTCAACGCCGAAAACTAAAATTTCTTGTAAAAGTGAAATATAGGGAAAGTATTGATAACTTGAAACTTGAAACTTGAAACTTGAAACTTGAAACTTGAAACTTGAAACTTGAAACTAAATAGAAATGGTGTTCCCCAAGTATGCGGTGCCCGGTGTCAGTCCTGAAACCTTGAGGTTTCAGGGCGGGAATCTGCGGTATGCCGTAGGCTTCTCGGTACATGCCGAGCCTGCACAATAGCAAACGAACAGAAACCCTAACATAAAATTTATCGGCTCAGGGACTTAACCAAGCTCCTGCACCCTAGGGAACACCTTCAGTATATAAGACAAGTTTCAATCCTTAAACCATATAAGCAAAAAAAGCGGATCGTTCGCGTAGTTTTTCCCCACCTTTAACTGCTTATTTACTTTTCAGATTGCTTTTTGACCTCAATCATACAATTAATTGGAGTTGAGATTTATCGAGTGGTAGCATGACGTTACTTAGCCGAACAAAGAAAAAGTTATGAGCACGTTACCTGATTACCAACAAGCCCAATTGTTATTAGAAAAGAATGAAATTTTTGTCGCACCAGCCGAAGCCCATGGTGTGATCAGTGGTTTATTAGCCTGTGGCATCAATATTGAAGCCGACGAATACTTAGGTTTATTAAGCGATGTATTCAACGACGGCATTGCCTTCAGTAAAGATTTAAAAGCCTTTTTTGCTAACGTGTATTCTCAGGTTGTTGCCAGCTTTAGTGATGAAGAATTTCAGTTTGACCTATTCTTACCAAGCGATGATGAAACACTGCTTGATCAAGCCAATGGCTTAGTATCTTGGGTATCGGGTTTTATGCTTGGTTTTGGTTTAAAGCAAAAAGACTACGGCAAGTTATCAGCTGATGTGAAAGAAGTGATCAGCGATTTTAGTGAAATTACCCGTCTAGATACCATGTTTGAAGAGACCGAAGAAGACAGCCAAGCACTGCACGAAGTGATTGAGTATGTACGTGTTTCTGCGCTGTTGTGTTTTGCTGAGCTAGGTAAAGAACCAGCAGATAAAAACCCTAAGAAGACTCTTCACTAATCAAATTACAGAGGTTTAGCATGTCGTCTATTGCAATCGATAAAGCTGAATTTAAAGCCCGTCGCGAGCGCTTGCTTGCGATGATGGATAAAAACAGTGTCGCTATTATTCCTGCGGCAGGAGAAGTAACACGTAGCCGTGATACTGAATATGCATTTCGCCAAGACAGTGACTTTTTCTACCTAACAGGCTTTAACGAACCGGATGCGGTTTTAGTGCTTTGCCCGTCGAGCGATACACCAAGTACCCTAATTTGCCGTAACAAAGACAAACTAGCTGAAATTTGGCATGGCCGTAGAATTGGCTTCGAAAAAGCTAAATCTGAGTACTTATTCGACGCAACTTGTCCACTTAGTGAACTAGATGAACAATTATTAGATTTGGTGAACGGCCAGCAGATTTTATTTTATGCACAAGGCACTTACGCAAATTTTGATGCAAAAATTTGGGATTTATTAAGTACCCTTCGCGGCGCACCTAAAAAAGGCTATAAAGCCCCACATACCATTAAAGATATTCGTGGTTTAGTGCATGAGATGCGTTTGTTTAAATCTGACGCAGAATTAAACATTATGCGTACAGCGTGCGAAATTAGTGCACAAGGCCATATTCGCGCTATGCAGTTTGCCAAACCTGGTGCAACTGAATACCAATTAGAAGCAGAGCTTCATCATCATTATGCAATGAATGGTGCTCGTCATCCTGCTTATGGCACGATTGTCGGCAGTGGCGATAACGCCAATATTTTGCACTACACACAAAATGATGCTGAGCTAAAAGATGGCGATTTAGTATTAATTGATTCTGGCTGTGAACTTGAAGGTTATGCGGCAGATATTACACGTACTTTCCCAATCAATGGCAAGTTTAGCGAACCACAAGCGGCGCTTTACAACATTGTATTAGCAGCTCAAGAAGCAGCATTTAGCCAAGTTAAGCCGGGCGGTAGTTTATCTAAAGCAAATGAACTGGCTTCAACGGTATTAACGCAAGGGCTTATTGATTTAGGTATTTTAACCGGCGAGCTTGATGAGCTTATGGCAAACCAAGCATGTAAAGCGTTTTACATGCATGGTCTTGGTCATTGGTTAGGATTAGACGTACATGATGTTGGCGAATACAAGCTTGATGAAAAAGAGCGAGTATTTGAGCCGGGCATGGTGCTCACCATCGAACCGGGTTTATATATTAGCGAAGATGCAAAAGCACCAGAGCAATATAAAGGCATCGGTATTCGTATTGAAGATAACTTACTTGTCACTCAAGATGGCCATGAAAACCTGACCATTTCGGTTCCTAAAACCATTAGTGACATTGAAGCAGTGATGCAAGCAAACAAAGGCTAGGAGCAAGCGTGGCAAAGCAGTTTGATGTTGTCATTATCGGCGGTGGAATGGCGGGTGCAAGTTGTGCACTGGGCCTAAAACAGAGCAATAAGCAGTTATCAATCGCTGTAATTGAGGCAAATGAAGTAAGCGCAGACTATCACCCTAGCTTTGATGATAGAAGCATTGCGCTTGCTCAACAGTCTGTTCAGTACTTAAAATCAATCAATGCGTTTGATTGCCAAGCGCCATTTGCGGCAGCGATTAAAAAAGTCACTGTATCTGATCGTGGTCATTTTGGTAAAACGCATATTGATTGCCAAGAATACGGTCATGATGCCCTTGGTTATGTGGTCGAAGTGAACCCATTTGGGCGCAGCCTTCATCAGCAACTTACGCGTACTGATGTTAGTTTGTTTTGCCCTGATACGGTTGCCAAGCTTGAATACCAAAGCGACTGTGCCAACATCACGCTGAGCTCGGGCGAGCAGTTAAGCGCAAAGCTTGTGGTGATTGCCGATGGTGCTCATTCGCAAAGCCGTAAACTAGCTAATATTGAATTTAATACCCGCGCATATCAGCAAGCGGCGATTATTGCCAACATCGAAGTGGCTGGTGGTCATCATCATCATGCCTTTGAGCGTTTTACTGAGCACGGCCCAATGGCATTGTTGCCAATGAGCAATAACCGATACTCACTGGTGTGGTGCATGGAACCTGAGCAAATTGAGCACCATATGGCACTTGAAGACGATGCCTTTTTAGCTGAGTTGCAAAAAGCATTTGGTTACTGCGGCGGTTCATTTAATAAAGTGGGTATGCGTGCAAGTTATCCGCTTGTGTATGGTAAAGCCGAATCATTGAGTAGCCATCGTACAGTATTAATTGGTAATGCAGGGCATGCTATTCACCCAATTGCCGGGCAGGGCTTTAATTTAGGCCTGCGTGATGTGCAATTATTGTGTGATATGGCAAATAGAAGCGATCTTGGTGATTACGGCTTTACCCGTTATTACAGCCAAACTCGCAGTAAAGATATTACGACCGTGATGACACTCACAGACAGCCTAGTGCGTTTGTTTTCAAACTCATCGCGATTGCTCGCGCTGGGTCGCAGCATTGGCCTTTTCTCAATGGATTTATTCTCCTCGTTAAAAACCCCGCTGGCAAAACAGCTTATGGGTCAGGTTAAGCAAGGTAAACGGATATGAAACAAGCACAAGTTTGTATTGTCGGTGGTGGTTGTGTTGGCCTTACGCTAGCACTTGGGTTAGCAAAAGCAGATATCAGCGTTGTGGTGATTGATGCGAGTAAAAATCAAACCTTACCGGGTGATGATTATGCACTTCGCGTGAGCGCATTGAGCCTGGCTAGTCAGGGTTTATTTGAGTCATTAAATGTATGGCCAGAGATCATTAAACAACGTGCTACACCCTATACGTCGATGGATGTACGTGATCAAGACAGCTTTGGCAAAATTCATTTTGATCATAACGATCTCGACTTACCGCAGCTCGGTCATATCGTCGAAAACGACATTATTCGCTACGCGTTAATTAGCGAACTTGAAAAGCAAAGTAATGCCACTTTATTGTTCGAAACCCGCTATCAGCAAATTCATCAAACCGACTCTGATGTGTTTATTACCCTTGAAAGCGGCGAGCCTGTGATTGCTAAACTATTAGTGGCGGCTGATGGTGCTAACTCGGCTATTCGCAAGCAATTCAACATGCCAATTACTTTTAAAGATTATGACCATCACGCCATTGTTGCCACGGTCAAAACCGCTGATGAGCATAACAACACGGCACGCCAAGTGTTTTTGCCAACCGGGCCGCTGGCGTTTTTACCCTTGCCAGATAAACAGACGCACTCAATTGTTTGGTCAACAAGCCCAGAGCATTGCGACACACTTTTAGCGCTTGATGATAGCCACTTTAATAAAGCGGTTATGGCAGCACTCGATGGCCAATGTGGTTTATGTGAAGTGCAAAGTGAGCGCATGGCGTTTCCACTTAAGATGCGTTATGCCCAGCAGTGGGTGTCGGGCAAAGTGGTTTTAATGGGCGATGCAGCGCATACCATTCATCCATTAGCCGGTTTAGGCATGAACCTTGGCCTTAAAGACGCCGCCTATTTGATTGAGCTATTAAGTAATGAGCAAGGTGAGTTTGCTAGTGCACGCACAGTCGCGTGATTATGAACGTACTCGCAAGCTTGATGCGCAAAAACACATTGCCATGATGCAAGGCTTAAAAGAGCTATTTGCAGGCGCTAACCCACTGAAAAAACTCGTACGTGGCGTTGGCTTAAGCCTAGTTGATAACCTTGGCCCAATTAAACATTTGTTCGCAAAAGAAGCGATTGGTAAATAACATCTAACTAGTTGTTACTATTTAGTTTAAGCCGCAGCTAAGCAATTAGCTGCGGCTTTTTTGCACTTATATGAACGCAAAATGATAGCGCTGTCATTTTTGTTAGTGTATGATTAAATTTTTGTGATTGGTATGGAAATTAAGCAGCTTTATCGCGCTATAATCTCCAACCAAATAAAAATAATTAAACTAAGAGAACAATTATGGAAGCAACGGTTGAGTGTGACAACAACACAAAACAAAGCATCTGGCTGCCAATGGTATTGGCCGGCTCAATGTTTTTTATCTTAGGGTGTATAACGTGGCTTAATGGTGCAATCACACCATTTTTGCAGCAAATGCTTGAGCTTTCGCCGTTACAAGCTTCGTTTATCATCTCTTCTTTTTATATTGCAGTAACAGTTGCAGGCATCCCATCGGCGATGCTGATCAAACGCGTTGGTTATAAGAATGGCATGGCGATTGGCTGTGCGATTATGGCTTTATCGGCGCTGATGTATATTCCCGCTGCAAAACTGCAAATGATCGAAATTTTCTTGTTCGCACAGTTAATGATAGGTGTTGGACAAACCGTGCTACAAACGGCTGTTAACCCATACGTGGTGAAAATGGGCTCTGAGAAATCAGCCGCTGTACGTGTGTGTATCATGGGCTTATTAAACAAATTTGCGGGTGTTATTGTGCCTGTTATTTTTGCTGCTGTAGTCGTGAGCGGCGTTGTTGATGGTGCAGGTAAATTATCGCAAGAGCAAAAAGACATGATGGCAAATAGCCTGATTATGCCTTATGTATTGATTGCAGGTTTAATCATGTTATTTGCTGCGTTTGCGAAATTTGCACCATTACCAGACTTAGTGTTTGATGAAGACGAAACATCAAACGGTAAAGGCGAAATTAAAGAAGCCCTTGCGCACCCTCACTTAGTTTTAGGTGTGGTGGGTATTGCTTTATATGTTGCTGTTGAAGTTATTGCAGCAGACACCATTGGCTCGTACGCATTACAAATTGGCGTTGCTGATTACTCAGTTATGACCTCTTACACCATGGCGTGTATGTTGATTGGTTACGCGATTGGTATTTTGACTATTCCACGTTTTATGAGCCAACAAACGGCGTTATTAATGTCGTGTATTGCCGGTATTATCACCGTGTTGTTAGTGGTACTTGGTAGCAATGACTCGTTCATTATTTCAAACCTATTATTAGTGCCATTTGGTGGCCCACAATTACCAGACCCATTGTTATGCATTGCGTTATTAGGCTTTGCTAATGCCATGGTTTGGCCTGCAATTTGGCCACTGGCTTTAGCTGGCTTAGGTCGCTTAACAGGCACTGCATCAGGCTTATTGATCATGGGTATTGCTGGTGGTGCACTAGGCCCATTATTAATCGGTTTAGGAAACGTAGCAGGCCTAGGCGCACAAGGCGCTTACATTGTGATGATCCCAAGTTATGTATTCATTTTATTCTACGCCTTAAAAGGCCATAAGATGAGAAGTTGGAAATAACCCTGCAAACTAATTTTTCAAGTTAGGCAAAGCCGCGGTACGCCCATCACCGCGGCTTTTTTGTGTGTAAATAAACAAGTTAGCGAGTTTCGAGGGACGAGATACGAGTTGTAGGAGGCGTTTTAACGCCGAAAAAGAGATATTAGATATCAGTGGTTAGAAGTTAGATTAAATCAACAGAGCCTTATGCATTAAGCTATAAGTCAGATCAGCCTGCACGCAGTCTCAGTGAAATGCATACCCGTAGGCGTGAAATTTATTTCGCGCGATGAACATAAGAGCAATCAGCTTTCAGCCGTCAGCTATCAGATTGAAAAGTTAGCCAGTTAGCAAGAGTAAAGGGGAAAGTTTACGAGATGCGAGTTGTAGGAGGCGTTTTAACGCCGAAAAAAGTCAAAGGGGGAGGTATTCTAACCCCAAAAAAAACACTATGCTGTTAGCACCTAGCACCTAGCACCTAGCACCTAGCACCTAGCACCTAGCACCTAGCACCTTTAACCATTCCTACGCGATATAAAATCGCTGCTACAATTTTGAAAACTCGCAACTCTCACCCACAAAAAAGCCGTGGGATTTTCATCACACGGCTTTTGATATTTCGCTAAGTCGTTTTATTAGAACGAGTAGCTGTAACCTAGTTGTAGGGTACGTGGTTTACCTGGTTGAATACCGCCGTTTGCACGGTTTGCAACGTAGGTTTTGTCAAACAGGTTATCTACTGTTAGGTATACTTTTTGTTTGTCATCGATGAGGTATTTAGCTGCTAAATCCCATACCACGCGGCTGTCGATTGCATTGCGACCTGAGTCTGTTAAATCTGCGTGTGCATCAGACACATAACGCATTTGCGTATCGAATACGAAGCTTGAGAACGTAGCACCCACTGAAAGCGCTAACTGGTTTTCAGGCACGTATGGCATTGCATCGCCTTTTTCTACGCTACCCCAAAGATCTGATTCAAACGCATTGTCAAACTGAGAATCAGTGTAAGTGTAAGTTAAGCGTACTGGGAATGAAGCTGCGTTAGTAGCAAATACTTTACCTGCGCTTAGCTCAAAACCAGACACAGATACTTCACCGTAGTTGTATTGGTCGCCAATGTTGTTGTCGTTACAACCAACAGCGGCAGTACAGTTACCGTGCATGTTTGTGTAGTCAGAGTTAAAGTAGATCACTTCACCTTGAATGCCCGCGTAATCGTAACGACCACCAAGCTCAATGTTAACACTCTCTTCTTCTTCTTGATCCGCATTACCAGGGGCTGCTGGTGCGTAACCTTTTTGAATACCAGCAAGAAGCGTTAGGTTATCGCTTACAGTGTAAGTAGCACCTAGTGATGGTACTAAGATCTCAGTGTCGTTGCTGATATCTTTTGTTAAGCCGTTAGCACGTGATGGATCAGACTTTGCCCATTCAACACGTTTGATTGTGATGTCTTCGTAGCGAAGACCTGCACTAATAACTAACGCATCAATTGTCCACTCATCTTGAATGAATAGGGTCGTCGCTTCTGCACTGTCTACACGGTTGCTATCAGAACCCGGTACGCCTTTTTCAGTTAGCGTCATTGATAGGTCTTGATTAAGCGTGTATTTGTCTTGCCATTGGAAGCGGTCCATTTCATCTTCATGGTAACGTGCACCCACAGTGATGTAGTGATCGCCAGCAGGAATATGGAACTCAGTTTGTAAGCCTTTTGCTTGGTAATCACGGTTGTTTGCTTTTACTGCAACGCCTTCAATACCTTCGCTCGTTGGGTTTGCTTCAAACTCGCTGTATTTTTCTAAATCGCTTACACCCACTTTGCTTGCTTTATACCAGTTACGGTGGAAGTCGTTTAGGTAAGCTGTAGCAAGTAACTCGTAACCTTTACCAAAGCGGTATGCATAGTTAATTTGATATGCATTGTGCTGCGTGTTCATTTCGTCTTTTTGCGAAGCCGCATAACGACGGTATGGGTTTGCTTGATAATCAGCATCTGTTAAACCCATGTACGTTTCGTCAGAGCGCTCATCTGAGTACTTTAACTTCATTTCTAGGCTGTGGGCTTCGTTATCACCAAAGTCAAAACCAAACTTTAATAAGAAATCGTTCTTTTCAAAGCCAGTGTTATCGCTACCAACTGGTAAATCTTTAAAGCCATCTGCGCCGTAAGTGAATACTTCTACAAGGCCCGCAGCATTGTTTTTCTTTTTACCAAAGTATGCATGACCTTTATAGAAACCGTCGCTACCAAGTTCAGCGTTAAGTAAACCTTTAGAACCTTCAGTCGGTAAGCTACGAGAAACTAAGTTTAAAACACCGCCTGTTGTACGTGGGCCATACTTAACAGACGCCGCACCTTTAAGTACTTCGATAGACTCCATACGACCCATTGTAGGGAAGTAGTAAGCAGAAGGCGCAGAGTACGGTGCTGGTGCTACAAGTACACCATCTTCCATTACTGAGATTTTGTCGTTACGACCCGTACCCGTACCACGCATACCGATGTTAGGACGAAGGCCATAGCCGTCTTCTTCTTGTACATATACACCCGGTACAGCACTTAAAACACGTGAGATATCAGTATATTCAAACTTTTCTAGTTCTTGCTCACCAATAAAAGTAGCAGAGCCAGGAATATCGTTAATTGCAGATGCAGAGCCAATTACAGTGATTTGTTCGAA
Source organism: Pseudoalteromonas sp. Hal040 (assembly GCF_037162425.1). Classification (NCBI taxonomy): domain Bacteria; kingdom Pseudomonadati; phylum Pseudomonadota; class Gammaproteobacteria; order Alteromonadales; family Pseudoalteromonadaceae; genus Pseudoalteromonas; species Pseudoalteromonas sp. Hal040. Next base: position 846,475 of record NZ_JARLUU010000001.1, read on the forward strand.
GTTCTTCTCTTCTTTAGTTACATCTTTTGCAAAAGCATTAGCGCTTAGAGATAAAGCGACCGCAGTCGAAAGCGTAGAAACAATAAACTTAGGTGTCATTGTGTGTCCTGTAGTGTTTAGATATTTTTAACGGGCGCAATTTAAACATGTAAAATAATGCGAATCAATCCTATTTGTACTAAAACAGGTCTGAACTGTAAGCTTTTGAATTAAATAAGGTATAAGAAATACAGTAGTATTGTATTACGATATTGGATTTGGGAAGGTGTTAAGTAAAACTTAACGCTTGGAGCTTTCAGCCGTCAGCTATCAGATTAAAAGTTAGCAAGTTAGCAAGTTAGCAAGTTAGCAAGTTAGCAAGTTAGAAAGAGTAAAGGGTAAAGGGTAAAGGGTAAAGGGTAAAGGGTAAAGGGTAAAGGGTAAAGGGTAAAGGGTAAAGGGTAAAGGGTAAAGGTACGAGTTCCGAGGTGGAGGAGGCGTTTTAACGCCTAACCGGTAGCAGCGGGTTTACCCCGCGTAATTTACAGTTCTTCTATGTGGTTCAGTATTCTTTTGCACAAAGAGAAGACCATGAGAAGTGAATGAGTAACCCAAAAAACTAATAATTACTTTCCTCTAAAGCGTAGCGTCTCTTTTCCTCTTTGTGATTATTCCTTGAATCACGGGATATAAATTCGCAGTTATAATCTTGCTAACTTGCTAACTTGCTAACTTGCTAACTTGCTAACTTGCTAACTTGCTAACTTGCTAACTTGCTAACTTGCTAACTTGCTAACTTGCTAACTCGCAACTCACACCTACGTCAAGCGTAGGGCGATGAATTCAGCGAGTTTGTCTACGGCAGTGCCGGGGTCGTCGGTGCGTTTAATTAAACTAATACCGATTTGACCAAGCTCGGGGAGGTCTTTGGTTTGTAGTTGGTAGTTAAGCTCATTCGGTACGGTGCTTTTTGCGAGTACCGTAATGCCTAAGCCTTCTTTTAATGCCGCAGTTAGGCCGGTTAAGTCGGCATTACTGTAGGCAATGCGGTATTTAATACCCGCACTTTGTAGTGCTTCGATTGCGCGGCGGCGATAAATACATCCCTCTGGGGCGGTTACAAGCGTTACCACATCGTTTTGTGCAAGGTTTAAATCACCCACCCATACTAGTTGGTCTTGCATAAAAATTGGGAACTTGGCTGATTCGAGCTCTTCGTTTAATGCCAACACTAAGTCGAATTGATCTTGGCGCGAGACCGACAATAAATGCTTACTCAAACGAGAACGCACTTCGAGCGATACGTCAGGGTAGAGGGCCACGAAGTCACCAATGATCGACGGTAAAATACGTGCAGCAAATTCACTGGGGATCCCCAAGCGCACTTTACCGGTCACGTTTTCGCTGGTGAACTGCTGCAAAATGGCATCGTTTTGTTGCAGCATTTGCTTTGCTAATGGCATAAGCAATTCGCCATATTGATTAAGCACTTGGCGCTGACCTTGCTTTTTAAACAGCTTATGGCCCAGCATGTCTTCAAGGCGCTTTATTTGTAAGCTCACAGCCGGTTGCGATAGCCCTAATAATTCACCCGCTTTGGCAAATCCACCAACTTCAACAACGGTGACTAAAGTACGTAAACTATCGGTAGAAATGTTTTTCATTAAAAAATTCTATTTATAGGGCTGTATATATAAGCATTATTTATCAATTGATAAATAATTACAATTTGTTGTTGCTAGCACGGCGCAATATACTTCAGCCATTAATGATTGATAGGTGTCACATATGACTTTTACGCCAATAATGTTTGCTCGCCACAGCCAAGCTGAGACCCCAGCAGACAACGTGCTACAAGCTAATAGCGATACTGCCATTATGGATTTTAGTGGCACTGAAGCAATCCCATTTTTAACGGCTATTTTAGGTCTTGATATTAATAAGCTAACCGCCAGCGGTTTAGGCTTACGTAGTTCATTAGACGATGACCTAACAAGCGGCTACGCTTATGCCCTGTACTACTTTAACGAAACCGCATTTCGTTTTGTATTAGGTAAAGATGCCAGCGTGCAATTACAGTCGCTTATTAATGAGCAACAACTACGTTACGACATTGATTATGTAATGCGTGACGATTTAAGCGCGCTAACCCTAAGTGGTGAGCAAGCGTTTGACGCCTTGGTCGACAGCTTTAAGCTAACGCCGGGACTGCGTTTATCAGACATGCGCAGCTGCTATGGTGCACAAAGCGGTGAGGTATTTATTACCGCCATAGATAACCAAGCAACACAGCAATTTCAGCTGGTGGCGCGCCAAGCAGAGCTTGATAAATGGCAAACGCACTTACAGCAGCTCGGCTTTGATTTAGCCTTAGCCAACGTTGCTTAAAACATAAAATTTTTAAAACAGCTACGCACTTGAGTGTTTAGCTGTTTTTTAGTTACAAAATCGCAATTTGGGTGTGACAACTGTGCAACTAATGTATAATCGCCGCCCATGTTATTCCCCCTCATTAAATTGAGGCCACGCCCCACAACTTGTGGGTTAATTTAAAAGTGAAGGAATATTATGACTTCTAAAACAGTTTTACATGCTAAGCACCTTGAAGCTGGCGCAAAAATGGTTGATTTCCACGGCTGGGAAATGCCAATCAACTACGGCTCACAAATCGAAGAGCATAATGCGGTTCGCACAGATGCAGGTATGTTTGACGTATCTCACATGACAATTGTTGATGTTCAAGGCGAGCAAGCACAAGCGTTCTTACGTAAGCTAGTTGCAAACGACGTTGCTAAGTTAACTGTACCGGGTAAAGCACTTTACACAGGTATGCTTAACGAAGAAGGCGGCGTAATCGACGACCTTATCATCTACTTCTTCTCAGAAACAAACTACCGTTTAGTTGTTAACTCAGCGACACGTGAAAAAGATTTAGCGCATTTAGCTAACGTTTCGGCTGATTTCGCAGTAACAGTTACTGAGCGTCCTGAGTTTGCAATGATTGCCGTTCAAGGCCCTAACGCACGTGCTAAAACAGCAACAGTACTTAACGCAGAGCAACAAGCTGCTGTTGAAGGTATGAAGCCTTTCTTTGGTGTGCAAGCAGGTGATTTATTTATTGCGACAACAGGCTATACTGGCGAAGATGGTTATGAAATCGTAGTACCTAACGATCAAGCTGCTGATTTATGGCAACAACTTCTAGACGCAGGCGTAGCGCCAGCGGGTCTAGGTGCACGTGATACGTTACGTCTTGAAGCGGGTATGAACCTTTACGGCCTAGATATGGACGAAAGTGTTTCTCCACTTGCTGCAAACATGGCGTGGACAATCGCATGGGAGCCAGAAGATCGTAAGTTTATCGGTCGTGAAGTATTAGAACAGCAACGCGCTGACAAGAGCACAGATAAACTAGTTGGTTTAGTGCTTGAAGAAAAAGGCGTATTGCGTAGCGGTTTAAAAGTCATCGTTGAAGGTGGTGAAGGGGTGATTACCTCTGGTACATTCTCACCAACTCTTGGTCACAGTGTTGCGCTAGCACGCGTTCCGCGTTCAACTGGCGAAACAGCCCAAGTAGAGATGCGTAAAAAACTGGTTAACGTTAAGGTTGTTAAACCTTGCTTTGTACGTAACGGCAAATCAGTTATCTAAACTATAAAAAATTTGGTGTTATCACCCAATATAAACCAAAGGAACAAAAAGATGAGCAATATCCCAAGCGAATTAAAATATGCTACTTCACACGAGTGGGTTCGCGACGAAGGTGACGGTACGTTTACTGTAGGTATCACTGAGCACGCACAAGAACTTCTTGGCGACATGGTATTCGTTGAATTACCAGAAGTTGGTGATGAAGTTGACGCGGGTGAAGACTGCGCAGTAGCTGAGTCTGTAAAAGCAGCATCAGACATCTACGCACCAATCGGCGGTGAAATCGTTGCAATCAACGAAGATCTTGAAGATTCGCCTGAAACAGTAAATAACGACCCGTACACTGACGGTTGGTTATTCCGTATCAAAGCATCTGACACATCAGAGCTTGATAACCTGTTAGACGCTGAAGGCTACGCTAACACAATCGACGAAGACTAATTAATTAGTCACGCCGACTAAAAGCCCCGTCTAGATCCCCAGCTAATTAAATGCGTAGCTTGGGTTTCACAGGGGCTTTTATGATTTTATAGCTTACCTTTCCATACGCTGTAAGTTACTAAATCAACACGTTTTTAAGTTATTGCCAGTTACCCATTGGCAGTAACCACTTTTTTGGATCATAGGAATCTGGACAAATGTCAAACGCCAAATCTCTTGAACAATTAGAGCAAAAGCAAGATTTTATTCGCCGTCACATTGGGCCAAGCCCAGCGCAAGTAAGCGACATGCTGAGCGCTCTTGGAGTATCGAGTGTTGAAGAGCTGATCGGTCAAACGGTACCTGCAAGCATTCGCTTAGAGCAAGGTTTATCAATTGGCGAAAGCCGCACTGAAGTTGAAACACTAAGCTACTTAAAATCAGTAGCAAGCAAAAATAAAGTGTTCAAATCATACATCGGTCAAGGCTACCACCCAACTCACGTACCACACGTAATTTTACGTAACGTACTTGAGAATCCAGGCTGGTACACTGCGTATACACCATACCAACCAGAGATTGCACAAGGTCGTTTAGAATCATTATTAAACTTCCAGACTATGACCCTAGACCTAACAGGTCTTGATCTAGCAAGCGCGTCATTACTTGACGAGTCAACGGCTGCGGCAGAAGCAATGGGCCTTGCAAAGCGTGTTGCTAAGTCTAAATCAAACACATTCTTCATCGCTGAAGACGTACACACACAAACAATCGACGTTGTTGCAACTCGTGCAGAGCAGTTCGGTTTTGACGTTATCGTTGGTAAAGCAGCAGAAGCACTAGACCACGACATTTTTGGTGCGTTATTCCAATACCCATCAACAACCGGTGAAATCACTGACGTAACTGATTTAATCGCTGGCGTACAAAGCAAAAAAGCAATTGCCTGTGTTGCTGCAGACATCATGAGCTTATTACTGCTTAAAGCACCAGGTAAACTAGGTGCAGACGTAGTGCTTGGTTCAGCACAGCGTTTTGGTGTACCTATGGGTTACGGTGGTCCACACGCTGCATTCTTCGCAACACGCGACAAGTACAAGCGTTCACTACCAGGTCGTATTATTGGTGTTTCTAAAGACCGTTTAGGTAACGACGCACTACGTATGGCAATGCAAACACGTGAACAACACATTCGTCGTGAAAAAGCCAACTCAAACATCTGTACAGCGCAAGTTCTACTAGCGAACATGGCAGCGTTCTACGCGGTTTACCACGGTCCACAAGGCCTTAAAACTATCGCTGAGCGTATCCACCGTTTTGCAGACATCTTAGCGGCAGGCTTAAAAGCGAAAGGCGTAAACCTTAAGCACGACACATGGTTCGATACACTGACTGTTGTTGCTGATAACAAAGACGAAATCGTTGCACGTGCAGTAGCAAACGGCGTTAACTTTGCGTCTAACCGCGCAGGTGAATACTCAATTTCTGTATCAGAAACAACAACCCGTGCAGACGTAGCTGAGTTATTCGACATCATCTTAGGTGAAGACCACGGCCTAAGCGTTGACGCACTAGCAAACGAAATCGAAGTAAACGGCAGCAACTCTATTCCTGCAAGCCTAGTACGCGATGACGAAATTTTAACGCACCCTAACTTCAACTCGTACCACAGCGAGACTGAAATGCTGCGTTACATCAAGCGCCTAGAGAACAAAGACTTAGCGCTTAACCACTCAATGATCTCATTAGGTTCATGTACGATGAAACTTAATGCGACAGCTGAGATGATCCCAATCACTTGGCCTGAGTTTGCAAACTTACACCCATTCTGCCCACTTGATCAGGCAGCGGGTTACCAAATCATGATGACTGAGTTACATGATTGGTTAGTAAACATCACAGGTTACGATGCAGTTTCACTACAACCTAACTCAGGTGCACAAGGTGAATACGCAGGCTTAATCGCGATTCGTAAATACCACGAGTCACGCGGTGAAGGTCACCGTAACGTATGTTTGATCCCAAGTTCAGCGCACGGTACAAACCCAGCGTCTGCACAAATGGCAAGCATGAAAATCGTGGTTGTTGACTGTGATAAAAACGGTAACGTTGATATGGCAGACCTTAAAGCGAAAGCCGAAGAGGTATCTGAAAACCTATCTTGTATCATGATCACATACCCATCTACACACGGTGTTTACGAAGAAACAATTCGTGAAATCTGTGACATCGTGCACCAGCACGGCGGTCAAGTGTATATGGACGGCGCAAACATGAACGCGCAAGTAGGTGTTACAAGCCCAGGTTCAATCGGTTCTGACGTATCGCACCTTAACCTACACAAAACATTCTGTATTCCACACGGTGGTGGTGGTCCAGGTGTTGGCCCTATCGGTGTTAAATCTCATCTAGCGCCATTTATGCCTAACCACAGCGTAATTAATGTTGCTGGCACAAACATCGGTAACGGTGCTGTTTCTGCTGCTCCTTACGGCTCAGCAGCTATTTTACCAATCTCGTGGGCATACATTGCCATGATGGGCTCTGAAGGCTTAAAACAAGCAACAGAAATGGCTATCGTGAACGCTAACTACTTATCTGAGAAGCTAAGCGAGCACTACCCAATATTATACCGTGGCCGTAACAACCGCGTTGCGCACGAGTGTATTGTTGACCTACGCCCAATCAAAGAGCAAACAGGCGTAACAGAAATGGACGTAGCTAAACGTCTACAAGATTACGGCTTCCATTCACCAACTATGTCATTCCCAGTAGCTGGCACACTAATGATTGAGCCAACTGAGTCTGAGTCTAAAGTTGAGATCGACCGTTTCATCGAAGCAATGGTGTCAATCAAGTCAGAAATCGACCGTATCGCATCTGGCGAATGGTCAATTGAGAACAACCCGCTCGTGTTTGCACCGCACACACAAGCAGACGTACTAGGCAATGAGTGGGATCGTGCATACGACCGTTTCTACGCAGCATTCCCAGTACCAAGCGTAGCAAAAGACAAATTCTGGCCTACAGTAACCCGTATCGATGACGTATACGGCGACCGTAACCTAGTTTGTTCATGCCCAGCGGTTGAGACATACCGTGACTAAGGTTTGATTAATGTTGATGCTTAATGAAGTTTGTGAGCGATTTAATAGAGTTTGTGAATTGAATTAAGTTTGTGAGCGGTAGATTTTAAAAAGGTGGTTTTTGCCACCTTTTTTGCTTTCTGAGCAATTTTAATCGATAAATTGATGTTTACTGGGTGGCTCTGATGTGCCAATAGAGGACCTTGTAAGCTTTTACAAAAAAACGGGTCTTTAGACGACCCGCTTTATTTTAAATAAATTCAGAAAATTACTTAGCGACATTTAGCAGTTTAGGTTTGTCACCTGAAAAATCGATCCAAGGATTATCATTTAGTGTCTCAGTGCCTTCTATACTCGGTTCTTCATATCGCATGACAAAGTGTTTTGGTCCGTGAGCGTACGCAACTACTAACCCATAATCTGAGTCTAAGTAACCACCATGAGAGACTAAGCCGGGGTAGCTGATTCGCCAAGCTTTGCTATCCAAGCCCACGTAGCCAAGAGTCAACTTACCTACTACATTATCAGGTAAAACAAAGAACCAAGTCCAAGAACCACCTGAAACGATAGTCATTACCTCATCAATTCCAGCACCAGAATTAGAACTGTTAACGTGAAGTTTTCCAAACTTTTTCTGTAGGTATTGTTTAATATCAGTTGTCATAGCGTTCATATCGTACACTTTAGGGTACGGTGCCACGCCTATCTCTGAAGTAGACAAATAACCGCCACGGTGTACTTCAGGCTTGCGTCCTGCTTTTCTTATTTCATCTAATAACTGGCCTCTATGAAGAGAAAACAAAGATAATAGTTTTTCACTTTCCTCTTCAGTTACAGCTCTTTTAGTTGAAGCTTTAAGAATTGGCTTTGCTTCTTTAGGTAGCGGCAAAGTACTCACTCTCACCCCTACTTTTAAAAGGTGTTGGTTAACGGCTTCAATACCGTTCACATCAGCTCTGCCGTCACTAAACGATAAGGTTAACTGACCTTTAGTTGAAGGTTGACTTGCAAATGCTGGTGATACACTCAAGGTTGTAAGTATGGTTATAAAAACCATGTTCAATAAGTTCTTCATAATAATTGCTCCGATATGGCATCAATTTGATGCGGTTCATTTAACACGAAACAGTTTAGAAGCAGACTAACTAGAGAAAAACCCGATCCTAGTTAACTTATAGTTTACTGATGATAAAATATAAATCAAAAAAGCTTAGTTTTATTCACCGAGATGATGGCTGTTTGTTTACTACTGGTAAATGGTGTTATCACAAAACCTATATTTATTTACAAAAAGTTAGTACAGCGAAAGCCAAATCATTTTAGTTAGATAAGTGTTCAACCAAAAAATCAATAAAAGTTCTTATTTTAGGTGACTGCTCTTTATGAAATGGATAGACAGCATAAAGAGCATGTGTTTCTGCTTCCCAATCATGTAGTAACGCTACAACTTCACCATTACTTAACTCATCTGCTACAAACATCCTAGGAGTTAGCGTCATACCTAATCCAGATATAATTGCCTGCTTTAAGCCCAAGCCATTATTTACAGCGTATGAGCTAGGACTTATATCAATTATCTGCGTCTCCTCACCTTTATTAAATTTCCAACTTTTAGAAGATGAAAGCGTGTAGATTAGGCAGTTGTGAAATGATATGTCTTCTGGAAGCTCCAATTTAGGAGAATTTTTCAAATACTCTGGGGCCGCACATAGTACTCTTTCAATGTCTAATAGCTTACGTGATTTTAGGCTTGAATTTTTAAGTAATCCTCCACCCCTAATTGCGATATCTATGCCTTGCTCTACCAAGTCTATATAGCTGTCACTCATAACAACTTCTATTGAAACATCTGGGTGTTGTTTCATAAAGTCGCAAATGATTGGATTTATTTTCAGTACTCCTAACGTCATAGGAATACTGATTTTAAGAGAGCCTCTAAGTACGTCAGATGACTCAATAATAGACAAATCTGCACTGGCTAAATTATCTAGTATGGTTTTAACTTGATCGTAATAGATCTGACCACTCTCAGTAATATGAAGCTTTCGCGTAGTTCGATTGATTAGAGCTGTTTTCAAAAAGTCCTCTAATTCATTAATATTTTTACTGATAGCAGCTTTGGATAAATTTAAGTCCTCTGCGGCAGCTTTAAAACTACCAAGCTCTATTACACGCCTAAATACCTCTATAGCCCTTAATTTATCCATTGAACTCACTCATTGTTTACCATTGGTAAATAATTATATCACTAAACCACTGTTTATCTATCTTAAGTAGATTTCTATAGTTAACTCATACTTTCAACCTTGAATATGGCGAAATGAAAATGAATATAGATATCGGAATTAAAGAAGAAAGATGTGCATAAGCTGCTGATTCGCTTAAATATTTTCTAGCGGATTCATACACCCTTTATTTGCTAACCCACAACTTTCACTAGAATGTAACTGGAATGCATTTTAGGGAGTTACATTTAATGTTTGAAGAGCAATATACAGAACTAGCGGTAGCTGTTGACGAAATTGCAGAGCGCATACGTTCTCTTGGTGAAATAGCTCCGGGATCATATAAAGCGTTTGCTAATTTGAGTTCTATTGCTGAACTTGAAGAAATCCCAAAGGCTAATGATATGGTCAGAATCTTAACATTAGGTCATGAACAGTTAGTGAAAACTTGCCGCACTGCATTGAATCTAGCACAAAGTGCTGAAGATGAATCATCAGCGTCACTTGTTTCGGATCGGATGCGAGAACATGAGAAAACAGCTTGGATGCTCCGCTCAATGCTTTCCGCTTGATTTTCATAAAATTATATATAGGAGTATGTTATGGCTGTCTTAGACAAAGGTATCTGGAAAAACAATAAAGATGCGACTGAACTTTCTTTTGAAGATAGTTTATCAGCGGAAATAGTTACTAAAGAAGATAGGTATCATCTGTACATGTCGCTTGCATGTCCTTTTGCTCATCGTCCTTTGTTAGTTATAAATTATTTGGGTCTTAATGATGCCATCTCTCTATCTTCAGTTGCTCCTAAGCGTTATGACGAAGGTTGGCTGTTTAATGAAGACTTTCCTGACACATTGAATGAAAAGAGTCATTTGACTGATCTGTACTTGGAAACAAAAAGTGATTACTCAGGAAGAGTTTCTGTACCTGTTTTATGGGATAAGAGTTCTAACGTAATAGTCCAGACTGACTCCGCATTTATCGCAGAAAATATAGCTTCAAACTGGCTATCTTTGGCCAAGAATAGAGTTTCTTTAATGCCAGAAGCATTAGAAAGCGAGATTAGAGAAATGAACATCTGGTTACATCGTCATATTAACCGAAAGGTATACCACGTTGGGTTTGCAACAAATCAATCGGATTATGATTTAGCTAACTTTGAGTTTTTTAAAGCTTTAGATGATTTGGATAAGAGATTAGGAAGATCATCATATCTATTTGGAGACAAGATAACTTTATCCGATTTTTACTTATTACCAACCTTAGTTCGAATGGAAGCTGTTTATGAGCTTCATTTCAAAGCAAATCTAAAACCCCTACAGGCATTTAAAAACCTCTATAGGTACATGTTAGACTTGGTAAGCTTTAAGAGTATTCGTGAGACCGTTAATATAGACTACATGAAAACACATTATTATGTATCTCATAGGCATATAAATCCTACAGGGATAATACCTTCAGACCCCGAAATAACTTGGTTAGGATTGTTACGTTAATGTCTGCTAATCACTCATAGCTGCCCATTAAACAATCAAAACTTATGTAATCCACCAAGTTACCTTTTGCATTAAGTTGAACATATCAAAGGATATTAAACATGGGCATTACGAAAAGTAGGTAAACTTTCAGCTATCGATCACATCGTATTGGTCACAAACTTTATTAAGCTTTGCTCAGATACAATTTTAGAAATTCTCCCCAACTCACAAACTTAATTCGAAAATGTTGCTCTGAAAGCCTTTGGTAGCATCTGCTTAGTCACAAGCTTTATTAGAGTGTGACAATTAAATTCAAATGCCAAAAAGCCGTTGCAGGAATGTAACGGCTTTTTTGTTGGAAAAAGTTAGCGAGAGTAAAGGGGGCTATTAGCTTGTAGGTTGGGTAGAGCGGAGCGAAACCCAACAAGTTAGCGAGTTACTAGGGTAAAGTTACGAGGAGCGAGTTTCGAGTTGTAGGAGGGGTTTTAACGCCGAACAAAGAGTTATTAGATATAAGTTGTTAGAAGTTAGATTAAAAATACTCAAGCTAGCGAGCTTCGAGGGGGAAGAGTAAAGGAGCTTTAAACCACAAGTTTTAAGTAAGATTGTGCCTTACATTATTACGGTTCACCCCGGTATCGTAGGCGTGAAATTTATTTCGCGCGAAAAGCCTTAAATGACAACTTAGGAATATTTTCTTGTATTTATATGGGTACAACAATCAAATAACCTGTATTATGCATGCTTTGTTGTTGGGTGGTGAAACCTCTTACTTAACCACCTGATTATGTTGTTGAAAATTTAAGGTGAAATAATGTTAAAAGGGAACTTTGTGCACATTAAAAGGGCTTTAGCCGGTTTGCTTGTGTTAAACCTTGGGGTTGCTGGTGCTTCGGCTAATGACGATACACCAATAGAGACTGTGGTTGCTGATGCTAATTTCTTAGCGTGTTTACAAGAAAGTGGCTATAAAACGGTGGGTGAGGTGACAAAAATACATTGCAGAGATCGCGGTATTACCTCAGCCAAAGGGCTTGAGTATTTTAGTAACTTAATAAAACTCAACCTCAGCAATGAAGGGGATAGCTTCATAGTTGGTGAAATTGGTGGCATTACAAGTAGACCTGCCGATAAGAAAGTGCCAAACCAGCTGACCGAAATCGACATAAGTCACAACAGCCAGCTTTTCCGTGTTGATTTAAGCCAAAACAGCCTTACGAGTATTGATGTAAGTAACAACGAAGAGTTAGAGACTTTAATGCTGAGTGGTAATAAGCTTTCAAAGCTTGATGTAAGCACTAACAGTAAACTTACATGGCTTGATCTTAAAGATAATAAGCTGACAGGCGAATTGACGCTTGTTAATTCTGAACTGTATCAACTTAATCTGTCGGGCAATAAGCTCACAAAAGTAAATATACCGAGTGGTATTCGTAACCTTGAGCTTGCAAATAATCAGTTAAAAAACCTAGATTTAAGCAAGTTCAAGATGCTCAGCGAACTAAACCTAGATGCCAACCAGCTTAGCGCTTTAGACATAAGCCATAATAAAAAGTTAACTGCACTTTACGCCGGTAATAACCACTTAAGCACTATCGATTTAACAGCAAACCCCATGCTCCAAGTGCTCTTTTTGCCGAATAACAAGTTAAAAAACATTGATTTACGTGAGCATGAAAATTTAGTAGATATCAGTCTTTTTAATAATCCACTACAAAAGGTAGATGTTAGCAAAAGCTATAGTTTAGAGCTGTTAGAACTCGACAGTGGTGTTGAGTGCATAGGCATTGGTTGTGCAACAAGGTTTGAAGGGTATTAATAACAGCGTGTAAGGTAGAGCACTGCGAAACTCGATAAGTTAGCGAGGGGAAAGGAGAAAGGGGAAAGTTCCCCGAACTCGCAAACTTTCCCCTTGTAACTCGCTAACTTTTGTTCTTAATCTGATAGCTCTTATGTTTATCGCGCGAAATAAATTTCACGCCTACGGATGAGCATTTCAATTTAACTATGTGCGGGCACAATCTAATCTGACTTCTAACGACTGATATCTAATATCTCCTTCCTCGTCCCTCGCATTTAATAATTTTGGTTGTTTTGCATCCCTCCATAATTCATCCATTATTGTGATTTACCCTTTGAAATATGAACCTTTTGTACCCCAGTTTGGGTGGGTTAAAGCTTAACCGTTTCGAAAATAAGTCTGTCGGATTTTGAGTAGAAGTATGAGTTTTATTAATTAATAGTTTGTCGAAATTACAATCAATAATTAGGAATCGTGATATGAATCAGTCTAAAAGGATTAGTGCTGTATTGGCTTTATCCCTACTTTCACTAGTTGGGTGTTCTGATGATGACTCTACTGAACAAGAAGCTGTTGCTAATGTAGCGTTGAAATCGATGACCCCAGTGTCTGATAACGTTTATCAACCAGGGCAACAGATTACTGTTGATTTCAGCACAGAAACAACCTTATTAACGAATGAGCATGTAGGTGTTTCCTTTATTTTGATTGAAAGAAGTAAAGTCGCTGAGCTTGAAACTGAAGATGAGCCAGATGGCTACGATTTAGGTGAGTTTGATATCGAGCAGTTACAAGAAGGCGAGCAAAACCATAGTGCAACATTAATTTTGCCAAACGAAGATCTCGCTACGGGTGAATTTGTCATTGCCGCTTTTGTTGACACAAGCGGGGTGATCTCAAATGAAGTTGATGTAACAGATAATAAGTCGCGGGGCATTGAGTCTGGTGACGAAAGCACCTATAGCTCGGTAGTCATTGGCGATGGTCATTATCATGATTTTGTTTTAGATAAACTTAAAGTTGGCGACGGCTATGCTGTTTTTCCTGGTCCGGGTAAACGAGATACCACAGGAACTGGTGAACCTACGCAAAAAATACCTGATTTAATCGGCTTTATTAATGCCACCAAATTTGGCAATTCTGTCAATGAGGCTGACATCAGTGCAACGATAACCATCGGCGAAACCACTTATCATGCTCACTTATGGAATGAGCAAGCGCAAGCTTATATGGAGACGATGCGTATTAAGTTTCCTGATCATGAGCAATCTCATTACTTTCCTTGGGATGTTGCTGTGAATGGTGTATTGCTCAAAGCGATACACGATAATTTTGATCACGATGGTGGCGAAAACAGCTTTAGCATGACATTTACCTTCCATGATAACTCAGAAGAAATTGAAGCTCACAGTGACAATAATAGTATTACCGTTGAGGTACCTTATGCGCTTTATCATGATGAAGTGAGTACCGCAGAATCGGCAGAACTAAATAGTAATAAAACTACAATAGCTTCAGTATCAGCGATGCAGACTACAGCTGCAGCAGCAACAACCTTGGCTAAAGTTGGTAGTTGGAGTGCGACCTATGGTGACAGTGATGCTGTGGCTATCAGCCCTTCTTTTTATAGCTATATGAATGTTTCTTCTAGTAATGGTGGTTCAGCTGAGGGGTTAGTTGAAGCAGATCTAGACCTTTATTTATTTGATAAATCAGCAAGTTTGGTAAGTGCTAGTGCTGAAGCGAGTGCCAATGTAAGTGATGGTGAAATTACTTATGCAGCAAACTTTAGTGTGCTGGGTGATACGTTAATTGACGAGGGCGATACGTTATCGGCCTTAGACAAATCTTTAGGATATAGCTGGAGCGAAGAGCAAAAAGTGGTTGAAACGACGTTCACCATTGTGATTGTTCCGGTGACTGTTGAGGCAGGTGTTAGCGGAAGTTTAGATTTAGGAGTTGGTTTAACTTATAGCAATAGCCGTATTGACCTAGGGGGAGATATTGTTACTGCTAGCATGGATGCGTATGCGACAGCTGAAATAAACCTAGGCATAGCAAGTGGCGGTGTTGGTATCGATTTCTTGATTATTGCAGATACATTTAATGCCACACTTTATGCAGATTTAGCTAAAGCTATCACTGATTCTAAAATAACCTTAGGAATTGATGTAACAAATGATATTGAGGCAATTTCGGGTGAATTTTATGTCTATGTTAAATACCCTAAATATAAGTGGTGTTGTACGGTTAAGACGAAAACTAAAACTCAAACGATTTATGATACCAGCACTTTGTACGATAAAAGTTGGACAATTTTAGACGAATCAGCAACCTTAAACTATTAGTTTGAAGGCTAAGATATAATGCGTTTAATTAACATGAGTTTATTATTTGGCACTCTATTAGGCTATGCTTCGGCGGCTTATGCAGTGCCTCAGTGTACTGTTTGGGCTGAACTTCAATCAAAAGCAGATACGAATATTATCTCGATGAAAAGCCCTTCAAAAAGTCAGTTTGACTTGCAAGGGCGGTTGATTTATCGGCCATTGTTGGTTGAAGAGAAATCTCACTGGTTGGGTTTTGAGCTGTACCAAGCTCAAGCAAAGTTAAATAAAACGGTAAGTACAAGCAATGAATATGCTGTGCCTTTTGCCGTGAAAATTAACAATAACTCAGGTGAAGTTTTAGATTATCGGTTTAATGCTAAATTAAAACCGGCCGATCAACAGAAGCTGATTGCTTTATACCGTGCCTTTCACCGTGCAAAACACCCTGAAAATTTACAGGGTGATAAGTACTGGGTTAAAGAACGTGATGATATTGGTCAGTACAAATCACTCTACACGGTTTTAGCTGATAACAAACTAAAGCGTAATAAACTCAGCTATATAGAACCAACTGACACTAGAAAAAGCGCTAATGCTGCGAAAAAGCTAATGCAATTGGAAACGGCGAACATTATTAGTGATGAGTTTACTTTTGAAAACGATAAGTGCTGGTTAACAAAAACCCTCGGAAATAGTCATATTCAAGTCAGTAGTAGTGATGGAAATATGAATATAGAAGTACTGCAAACGTTAAGTTTAAATCGTTCAAATCAATCGATACCCGATGATGCAAGGTTACTACAATTACCCGAAGACCCTAATCAATGGAAAAATTTAAGCACAGATTGGGTTTACCCTAAAGCGCCGCCTCAACCCTTAAAAAATACAGAAGCGTTTATCACTGCTTTAAAAAGTATGGATTGGCTAGAGGGAGATCGAAAAGCGCTTTTGCAATTTCTTTATGACAATGATCAGTATTTGCAGAGCTTAAAAGAGCTTATTTCAACAAAGGCAATTGCTGATCCCCTAGAAAGTAAATTGTTTATGTACCTAGGTAAACATGACTCAGTTAATTCAAAACAGTTACTAACTGAGGTATTTGTTGAGCCTGGTTTATTTTCAGCAAATCAGCGCTTTAGAAGTTTAATGGCACTAAAATACAGTGAAAAGCCTTTAACGGATATGCAGGTTGAGGCTATTTTTGAGTATTCCATGTCATATGGTCTTGATGAAGAAAATTCTAAGCTGGCTCACAGTGCTTTAATGGTAATGGGGGCTATAGCAAAAAATCAGCAGGGCAGTGAGTTTTCGAGTCAGTTAACCCAAAAGTTAGCTGATTCATTGAGTTCGAGTGCAACAGATAAAAAAGCATCTGCCCTAATCACCGCACTGGGCAATAGTGGAGACTATGATCATCAACAGCTTATTGGTGATTATTTAGCTGGCGACAGCCCAAGATTACGTCTAAATGCGGCAGAGGCCTTGGCAAAAATGCCAAGTAAAACCAGTTTGAATTACTTGAGTAATCAACTAAATCAAGAAACTGATAGTAAAACGCAAGGGGCGATTTTAAAAGCAATGGGTAATAATGAGTTAGACGCAAAGCAAGTAGATAGTATTTATGCCTTTGCTGACGCTAGTAACCCGAAAGATATTCGCAGTGCCGCTATATCGGCGTTAAGTCAACAAGCGAAGTCAAAACCAGAGGTTAAAAGCCGTTTAAAAGCGCTTGTTAAGACGGAAACTAATCAAAAGAACCTGCGTCAATTAATGAAAGCGCTGTATGGTTCATAAAAGCATAAGTTAGTGAGTTACGAGATACGAGGGGCGAGTTGTTGGAAGCGTTTTAACGCCGAACAGGTAGCAGCGGGTTTACCCCGCGCTCTCAAATTTAAAATACCCAAGTTAGCAAGTTACAAGGGGAAAGGGTAAAGGAGCTATCAGCTTTCAGCCGTCAGCTATCAGATTGAAAGTTAGCAAGTTAGAAAGACTAAAGGGGAAAGTTTGCGAGATGCGAGTTGTAGGAGGCGTTTTAACGCCGAACAGAAATGGAGATATTAGATATCAGTCGTTAGAAGTTAGATTAGATTGTGCCTGTGCATAGTTAAATTGAAATGCTCATTCGTAGGCGTGAAATTTATTTCGCGCGATGAGCATAAGATCTTTCAGATTGAAAAGTTAGCGAGTTAGAAAGAGTAAAGGGGAAAGTTTGCGAGATGCGAGTTGTAGGAGGCGTTTTAACGCCGAAAAAAGTCATGGGGGAGGCACAACCAACACTACGCTGTTAGCACCTAGCACCTAGCACCTAGTACTTCATCACACAAGTTCTGACTAGTTGAGGGCACCATAAGCCCTCTGAAGTTTTTCACGAGCTAATTCAACATTAAACATCCAGTTTATACTTGTTCTTTCTTTATTCCGGCTCCATTCCCAGGCCGCGAGTTCTGTCTTTAGTTCTTCCATACTTGCTATACGTCTATCTAAACATTGCTTATTCATATTACCAATTTCTATCTCGACCATATTCAACCAACTCGCGTGTTTTGGTGTGTAATGTAATTCTAGTTTATTTAAAATCCGGCGTGCTTCCTGTGGAGAAAATGCTTTATATAACGCTCCTTCTGTATGAGTTGATAAGTTATCTAACACAACTTTTATTTTGTTCGCATGTGGATAATGAAGATCAACTAAATCCCTCATACAATTAGCAAAGTCAATTTTCGTTTTTCTTTCTGTTGCTTTAACATGCCGCCACCCTCGATGGCGATCGAAGAAGATAAATAAGTTAGCCACACCTACACGTTTATATTCATAATCTAACCGCTTAGTCTGCCCCGGCTTCATTGGTTGTGCTGGTCGAGTATCATCTACCAGTTGTTTCATCGCCTCATCAAAGTTAATTATAGGGTTTAATTCATCTGCAGGCTCAGCATACAACTCGAGCACATGTTCCATCCGCGCGATATATTCAGCATCCATTGTCGCCACACACCACATCTTTTTTTGCCATGGTTTTAGTGCATTCTCTTTAAGGCGCCTCCGTATTGTTTCATACGAGATACTATCTAAATCGGTTAACGTAACTAATTGCTCTCCAAGTAAAGATAATGTCCATCTAGCGTGACCTGTTGGTGGCTTAGTGCAAGCTGTGGCGATTAACGCTGCTTCATCTTTCGCAGAAGTTTTTCTCATTGCACCACTTCGTGCACCTTCATTCAAAGCTGCCGCTAGATTCTCTTCAACGAACTGGCGTTTGACTCGAAATACGGTTGAAGAACTTACTTGAACAGCTTCACATATTTGCTCTGTTGTATATCTACAACGGTCAGCTTTTAACAAAATAGCAGCCCGCTTGTACTTGCGAACATTGACCATGCCTTTTTTGCAATAGTCTACTAATTCTTGTTTTTCTTCTTCTGATAATTCAACAATATACTTTCGGTTCATAACAATATTAAGTAAGTTTATATGAGTTAAAGGATCGTTGATTAGGGTAAAAGTTCATTATGAATAAAGAAGAGTCGCCACGGTTTACAGCAAAGCAAGGTCAGTATTTAGCATTTATTTTTTACTACACAAAAGTGAATGGGGTTGCGCCTGCTGAAAGTGATTTTGAGCGCTACTTTGGAACCGCATCTTCAAGTGTTCATTCAATGATTTCAGTTCTTAAGAAGAAGAAATTTATAACATCAGTTACTGGAAAAAGCAGGAGTATTGAATTATTGATTGAAAAAGATCAGTTACCTGAATTTAAGTAGGGGCAACTGATCAAAATATATGTGAAAGAGTACTAGCACCTAGCACCTAGCACCTAGCACCTAGCACCTAGCCCTTATAAGTATTCCTACGCGATATAAGATCGCTGCTACAATCTCGCTAACTTGCAGCTACTGAATCAAACTCACTTGTTTTACATACGTATCGGTTTGCAAACCAAAGTGGCCGAGAACGTAGGTGTAGGTGGCATTTTCATTCCATAATCGGCTGCTGTGAATGCCGTACACATAGCAAGTGCCAGTTGAGCAGACGATTTGATCAGAGTAGCTTTTTATTGAATACACTTTGTCGCCTAATGCTTCTCCATAAATACTATTTAATAATGGGCTGCCAACCGATAAACCATAGTAACCACATGTGTTATTCCACACATTGTATGGGTAAACACCACAACTAAGCAGGCCGCGCGCGGCACCTGCAACACCAACAAAGGTATCGACATCTGATGCCATGCCTAGCTTATAAATTTGCTGGGCTGCGAGTGTAACTCCCATTGAATGGCCGATAATATCGATCTTACCTGTGCAAGATTGGTTGATTGCAGTAAGAATGGCGTTACGTACGGGCGTTTCTTCACTGCCGTTATGATCGTTGCAACTCGCGCAAGATTTAGAGCCCCAATCTGGGGTGAAAATTTCACTGTCGACATACCCATTTCGTTTTAATTCGTTGAGTGTGTTATTCCAACTCGAAGGGGAGGCGGTATTACCATGTACCAGTACAACGTTATCTCTACATGCTGCAAAAGCAGTTGTGCTCATACCTGCGCATAGCGCAATCATCGTCAATAGGCGTTTCATTGTGTGTTCTCCTGTTTAACATTTGGTTTACAACGTATGAAATTTAAACAGGGCTGGATATAGTACTTTCGTGCAGCGATACTATTTCGCATTGTGCAATGTGTACCGTTATATTTTGCTAGCACTGTAGGCGTGAAATTTATTTCGCGCGATGAACAAAAGAGCTATCAGCTTTCAGCCGTCAGCTATCAGATTGAAAAGTTAGCAAGTTAGCAAGTTAGCAAGTTAGCAAGAGTAAAGGGGAATGTTTGCGAAATACAAGTTGTAGGAGGCGTTTTAACGCCGAACAAAAAAAGGAGATATTAGATATCAGTCGTTAGAAGTTAGATTAAAAACCCAACGAGTTAGCGAGATACGAGGGGCGAGATGCGAGACGTAGGAGGTGTTTTAACGCCGAAAAAAGTCATGGGGGAGGCGCAACTAACACTACGCTGTTAGCACCTAGCACCTAGCACCTAGCACCTAGCACCTCGCATCTCTTTTTTCTCCTAAAATCTAATAATTTGTACTTAAAAAACGCACATAAGTTAAATTAATGTAAATTTATTCTTGCTTTCGTACCTGTTTGGTCTATGTTTTTGGTCGGAGGTCACTCCTCCAACCTGATAGATAAAATGACAATCAACAGGAACACACATGAAAATAAAAACACTCTCACTAGTGCCAGCTTTAATGTTGGCAGCGGGTATCAGCCACAGTGCTTTTGCTGCGCAAGGAGTCGCATTTGTGCACGGTACAGGCCAGCAAAGCGATGCGTATAATGACTATTGGACAGGCAGCTTTGTCGACACAGTTCGCCAAGGTTTGCCAAATAGTAGTAATTACACGGTCATTAATTGTGACTTTGATCAATACATGTGGGCAGATGCGGCATCTGGCTGTTTAGCTGGGCAGCTCACTACATTTATCAATAATAAAAACATCACAGATTTAACTCTGATCACTCACTCTAACGGTGGCAATGTGGTGCGTTGGATTTTATCTAACCCAACATGGGATAGCCGTTATCCAAATATTATTAGCAAAGTCACGCGTACCATCGCTCTAGCTCCTTCAAGTGGTGGCACGCCGTTGGCTGATGCAGTTATTGCGGGTAATTCGTTTGAGCAAAGTTTAGGCTGGCTTTTAGGCTACGGCAGCGATGCAGTAAAACAACAGCAAGTATCTTGGATGGAATCGTATAACGCACAGTGGCTATATGGCACACCGAACCGCCCAAGCTTACCGTCTCGATTCGAAACCGTAATAGGCAGTGATGTTGAATCTGCAGTATGGGATAGCGACAGCTATTGTGGCGGTTATCAAAATCAAGTTGGCCTTGAAGTAACACAAAACTGGTTAGATAGCTGTTCAGATGGTTTTTTAAATTGCAGTTCTCAGTCGTTAGCTGGGGTGGTGTGGTTTACCGATAAATCACGAACCCAAGGTGGTGAGCCTTTGAGTCATCAGCAAAGTCGACGCAACTGCTTTGGCTTGCCAAACATGCTTAAAAATCGAATTTAGGAGCTAGCTATGATTAAAAAGTTAACCACACTCGCAGCTGCAATAATGCTTATAAGCAACGCAGCAAAAGCAAATGAGCAAACGGTTTATCAGTTTCCTCAAGTTCAACCAGCATCGAGCGCTCAACTGCAAACACTTGAAAAAGACAGTGTTGAATATTGGCAGAAGGTTTCGGGTAAAGAGCTTAAGCGCGGTGTGCCTGTTTTTGTATACCAAGCTGATAACTTTATTCGCATTGCACCAAAAGCACGCTTTGATAGTGGCGAAGTATTTAAGCCTCATGGCTTACAGCTTGATAAGCTGTCGGTGCGAGATGACAACTTTAGACAAATGCCAATGCAAGCCATGGTTGCACGTGAGCAAATGGAAAATGCAGGATTTAGCGATGGCAGTGTTGGATTGACGCTTGGTCAGGTAAATGGCAAAGCAATGTTAAGAACAAGCCAAGCGCTTAACGATAATGACACCTACTTGCTGCACGTGATTGAAAAAGGCTCGAGCAATGCTTTACATGCTAAATCGCAGTTTAAAGTTAAAGATCAGCAACAACGTGTCGCTATGCAGCTTAGTATGGGTAAAAAGCGCTTTAAAGATAGTGATGTGAAGTTAACGCTTTCAAGCCCTGATGGCGAAAAGCTAGATGTACGTTACGAAAATGGTGAAGCGGTATTCAATTACCCGCTTGAAACTTTGGGTGCCGCAAATGGTTACTATGAGCTTGAGGCCAGTATAGACACTAAAGTGAATGGCCAAACGGTAAAACGCTCTATAAAAATGCCATTTGTACATAGCTCACAAACCATTAGTATGGATAAAGCCAAAGTCACTGCGCTTGGCAATAACAAATACCAAGCCAAGGTGCCAGTGCAAGTGACCGACTCAGGCCGCTACGCTATTCGTGCTACGTTAACTGGCAAAGGTAATAAAGGTGAGCGCATCAAACTGGCAACGGTTGAAGTAGCAAAACAGATTGATAGTTACGGCAGCTTCACCATGCCTTTTGCAGTCACTCAAGTAGCCAAAGCCCCGTTCGAGCTGGTGGATATTGAGCTTACCGACCAAACGCGAATGTTGAAGTTTGCGGGAGAGTAAAGGGTCGCTCTTATCGTATGTTGGGTGGAGCGAAGCGAAACCCAACAAGTTAGCGAGTTTCAAGGTTAAAGAGTAAAGGGGAAAGGTACGAGTTTCGAGGGACGAGATACGAGGTGTTAGAAGATATTAGATATCAGTCGTTAGAAGTTAGATTGAAAATACCTAAGTTAGCGAGTTGCTGGGGAAAGAGTAAGAAGCTTTAAGCTGTAAGTTTTTAGTTGATTGTGCAGGTCTTTGAATCCGAGTTGTAGGAGGCGTTTTAACCGCCGAACTGGTAGCAGCGGGTTTACCCCGTGTTCTCAGATTAAATTGTTCATTCCTACTCGATATACAATCTTGCTAACTAGCACCTTGTGCCCCTAGACCCTTTCACCTGTATTCTTTTACAATGCATAAAATGATTTAATTTAGAGAATGCGTTGAATTACTTGGCTCACCTTTATTTAGCACAACCGACGGCTGATTCACATTTTGGTAATCTGTTGGGGGATTTTGGTGGGCGTCGGTATTCAGGGCAGTTACCTGACGCGGTTAAAAATGGCCTTGAGAATCATTATCTGGTTGATAGGTTTACCGACTCACACCCCCTTGTAAAAGAGGCTAAGCAGTACTTTTCACCAGCACGTAAACGCTTTGCAAGTGTCGCGATTGATGTAGCATTCGATCATTTTCTTATTCAGCATTGGCAGCGCTTTAATGACCAACCATTGGCTGATTTCAAACAGCACAGTTATGGTCTTTTAAATGCACGCCAAGCCATGATGCCTTCACGCATGCAGCAAGTTGTGACTAGTATGACCAACAATGATTGGTTTAAAGAATATGAAACCCTCGATGGGGTTGGCCTTGCCCTTGATAACATCGCCAAGCGTATTCGCTTTGCCAACAACTTTGCAGGGGCCGCTGACGATATTGCTCGTCACTACCAACAATTAGACGCGGTGTTTTTAGCGTTTTTTCCTGAGCTGATTGAGCATGTTAAGCAAGCAGGGGTGGAAAAGCAGCTTTAAGCTATATGCTGGTAGGTTGGGTAGAACGGAGTGAAACCCAACAAGTTAGCGAGTTTCGAGGGACGAGACGTTTCAACGCTGAACAAAGATGGAGCTATTAGATATCAGTCGTTAGAAGTCAGATTAAAACTCAACGAGTTAGCTAGTTACTTGACACAAGTGGTAGGCACTCTAGTGTTTTTAACTTGCTAACTTGCTAACTTGCTAACTTGCTAACTTGCTAACTTGCTAACTTGCTAACTTGCTAACTTGCTAACTTGCTAACTTGCTAACTTGCTAACTTGCTAACTTGCTAACTTGCTAACTTGCTAACTTGCTAACTTGCTAACTTGCTAACTTGCAACTCTCTTCCATTTAATCGTCTGGGCCTTTTAGGGTAAAAACTAAATGCCTGCGCATGTCTTTTAAAATCACGCCTTTTTTTAGCATTGCGCCACTAAGGCGTTTTTGCCATTTTAATAGCTCAGGGGTCGCTGCATCGAGTGATTGTTGGTTTTCAAATTGAAAACACAAAAGCAATGAGCCTGGGAATAAGTGGTATTCCACATCAAACCAGCATTGCAGCATGCCTTCAAGTTCTGCGCGACCTTGCTCTTCAAGGGCGTCGGCAACATTTAATACAAGGGCTTGCTGTTTTAATTGTACTTTAGAAAGCTTTTTCATTTAAAAACCAAAATCGAGTCGAAAAACTAATTATACCTAAGCTTTGATTACTGCAACAACTTCCTTGTTGTTTAAAACCCTTGATTCCTGAACGGCTGCTTGCCATTCACTAAGCAATAAAATCGAGGGTTACGAGTAGCCGTTTTTCGCCAGCAACAAGTGCTGGTGAGCGATGCACAAGGCCTTTGCCTTCGTTATTTTGCCAAGTTTCGCCTTTAAGCAGTGCTACGTCACCGACATTAAGAGAGTGGATTTTAGTATTTGCTGTCATTAACCCAGACTCTTCATCGCTTAATCCTTGATGCCCTGCGCCAAGTTTAGTGCGATCAAGTCCTGCATTTTGCAACCACTGTGAACCACTTCCACAATATGTGCTGATTAAACGGCAAGGAACTCTGTCAACATGAAAACGTGGGCACATGGCGCGTTCAAGTACTCTTAGGCGTAATCCGGTGCGCTTTAATTCAAATAAATAACAAAACATATCAACTAACTTTGCTAAATCAACTTTTAACTCCTGCGCTGATGGAAGTTTTTCGAGGGCTTTATCAATGTCAGTTCGAATAGAATCTTCGTTGATCACCGCGTTAATACTGAGATCAGGATTGGCTGCAATACTCTCGGCTACCTCTGCTTGCAGCTGCTCTGATAAGCTGCGCTGCCAAATTGCAATGTTATGCTCTGGTTTATAAATTTGCGAAAACACCACAGGGCTTAATGCCGTTGCTACTGTTGTTGGTAGGTTATCAGTGTCATGCTCTAATGCGTAGGCGGTCATTATGCTTCCTCCCAAACAGGAAATGGATCGGGCAGGGTTTGCCAAAGCGCTTTGCCTGCTAAAAGTTCATCGTCGCTGAGTAAGCAGTTATCGAGAGCTTGAATGATCGCTGCTTGATTGAGGTTTTGACCAATAAAAACCAGCTCTTGGCGCATATCACCAAAGGGTTCTTGCCATACTTGGTTAATTGAATCTAAGTAATCGCTATCTGTTGGCCACTGATCTTTCGGTAAGGCTTTCCAAAATATCCCGCCAAAACCATAGCGGGCTATGCCGCCAGCTTGATTCCATTGGCAAGCAAATTGTGGTCGAGAGGCTAACCAAAAATAGCCTTTAGAGCGAAGTAATTTGCCTTCGCGTTGATTGTTATGAATAAAGTTATAAAACTTCTCGGGATGAAAAGGGCGGCGGGCTTGGTAAGTAAAGCTGCTAATGCCGTACTCTTCGGTTTCTGGGATATGCTCGCCGCGCAGTTCTTTTAGCCAGCCAGGTGCTTGCTGGGCTTTTTCAAAGTTAAACAGGCCCGTGCCCAAAATTGTGTTGATATCAACTTTGCCATTCTCAATAGCAATTAGCTCTGCAGAGGTATTTAATGAGCTTAAAATGGCTTTTAAACTCTCAAGTTCATCGGTGCTAATTAGGTCTGTTTTACTAATTAAAATGACATCGGCAAACTCAACTTGATCGATGAGTAAGTCGGCAACGCTTCGCTCATCTTCATCGCCTAAATGCTCGTTGGTTTCTTGTAAAAATTTGGCTTCGTTAAAGTCGTTTAAAAAGTTAACGGCATCAACGACCGTGACCATGGTATCAAGCCTTGCAACATCAGAAAGTGACACGCCATCTTCATCAGCAAAGGTAAATGTTTCGGCAACAGGAAGGGGCTCTGAAATACCCGTTGATTCAATAACTAAATAATCAAATTGGCCTGTTTGCGCTAAAGCGCGTACTTCAATGAGTAAGTCTTCACGTAGTGTGCAGCAGATACAGCCATTGCTCATTTCTACTAGTTTTTCTTCGCCGCGGCTAAGCGAAACATCGTTTTTAACTGTTGCTGCATCGATGTTTATTTCGCTCATATCATTGACGATTACAGCTACTTTTTTGTCTTCACGGTTATTTAAAATATGGCTGAGCACAGTGGTTTTACCTGCACCTAAAAAGCCAGAGAGCACGGTGACGGGAAGTTTGCTCATAGTAGTGACCCTTAATAAGATTAAACAAAATACGCCAAATGTTTTGTTATAATATATCAATTTGGTGTCATTTAGGAATAGTAATCGTTGTTCGAGTAAGACTATTTGGCAGTGTACGAATAGGTACAGCTGGCTTAGTCTTTAGCTAATCAACTGCTTATTAAGGATTTATATGCGATTAACCAAACTGTTGCCGCTTTTTATGGCGTGTTTGCCTTATACGTTATCGGCAGAGGAGGTGCTAGCACCTGAGCTCCCTGAGGCTATTCAAGAAATTTACCCAACAGTCATGAATCAACAGATTTGGGTTGCAGGGGGTATCTCTACCGAGCTGCCAGCATCAGCGGGTAAGATGACCGCAAAAGTCCATTTTTGGTCACCCGAGTATGCAAGTTGGCAATCAGCCCCGAGTTTGCCTGAAGGACGTCATCACACGTATTTAATTGCTGTAGAAAACAGACTATTTGCCTTTGGTGGTTTTGTTAATAGCCGAGGGCAATGGACCAATAGTCGTGATGTGTTAATGCTCAATGAAGGCGCTGACGCATGGCAAAAGGTGGCGAGTTTACCTTTTGCGTTGAGTGAAACGGTGGGCGCAGTGCTTAATGGTAAAGTGCATTTAGCTGGTGGCCGCAGCCCAAACAATGAAAAAAATGGGCAATGGCATCATAGTTTAGATGTGAGTGCGCATTTAGTTTTTGATCCTAACAACTTCACATTTACAGAAGCCGCGCCATTACCTTCAGCGAGAAACAGTGCAGCGAGTGCACAAGTAAACGGTCGTTGGTTTGTGCTAGGTGGCAGAACGGTTGGCGGCGAGCCTATCTCTGACATGCTCGAATACTTACCCGATACAAACACCTGGCAAGCGAACGCTGCACTCCCTAAAGCACGAGCAGGGCATGCGGCAGCTGTTATTAATAATGCTATCTATGTGTTTGGCGGTGAACATAGCAAGGGAGTAGACCGTGAGGTTTTTAGCTATGATTTAACCAAACAGCAATGGCACAAAACTTTCGAATGGCAAACACCTCGTCACGGTTTAGGAGCCGTCACGTTAAACGGCCAAGTTTGGCTAGTGGGTGGTGCCACAAAGGTAGGGCTTTCTGAAACAAGCCGTGAAGTTAATAATGCACAAATGATGATAGGTAATACCAATCCGCAATAATACTTAATCATTTTGAGGGATTAAACCTATTACTAACTGCGTTAAAATTTTCTGATTTACGACTGCATGGATGCAGAAGGTAGAGCAATGCAGGAGCAATTGCCGAGCACAACTAAATAACAAAATTTTTGCCTTGCTATCAACAAGGTTTTATTGCCTCAAAATGGGCCACTTAATTAAGCGAATAGGTATAATCTGAAATAGTTTTTCAGAACTCTTCACTATTCAATGAAATAGAATTAACAGTAAGACTTGTGCGAAAAATGAAACGTTACTGTTAATGAATGTTAAATTGCTATCGTTTTATTAGGAACAAATGTATACTAATTGGCCGATAATAATTATATAAAGTGGAATCGTTTTATGAATGGAACTCGTTCAAAAATACTCTTTTCGTTGATCTTCCCCGTTGCTTTACTTACCGGATGCGGTGGCGGCGGTGGTGGAGACTCTAAATCAGAACAACCTACAACTGAAAACCCAACAACAACGCCAGATCCAGTCCTAATGACAGGCGTTTTTTTAGATTCGGCTGTTGCAGGCCTGAACTATTCGACAAGTTCAGGTGAATCTGGCGTAACAAATAGCGCTGGTGAATATCAATACAAAGAAAATGATAATGTTACGTTTTCTCTTGCTGGTATTGAGTTTCCTGCAATTACCGCTGCAGCCGTAGTCACACCCCTTGATATTCTAGACAGCCAAAACTTATACAGCCCGATGGTGCTTAATACGATTAGATTGTTGCAATCTTTAGATGAAGATAAAGACCCATCAAATTCAATAAACCTTGATAGTGACCTTGTTCAAAAGCTAGAAAGCGCAGGTATTTCAAATGCTGATCTAGCGTTGCCAGCTGAGGAATTTGCTCAATTATTAATACAAAAAGGTCTTTTTTCATCTATTGCTGATACTGATTTTGTAACGAAAGAATTTGCGATATCTCACTTTTCAAACACTTTATCTACATCTAAAGTTATCGATTCAGATGGAGATGGCATCAGCAATGCTTCCGATACAGATGATGATAATGATGGTGTTCCTGATGGGGATGATTTATTTCCATGGGATAACAGCGAGAGCGCTGATTTTGATTTAGATGGTATCGGCGATAATGCTGATTCTGATGATGACAACGATGGTATAGATGATATTAATGATACGACGTTGAGTATGAGTCATGTACTTGATTCATCGATCAAAAATATTACTCATATGGTCTATCATAAAGTTACAAATAGAGTATTCATTACCGACCAAATTAATAAATCTTTGTATATTGTTAGCCCGGATACAGGAAAGGTTATCCAAACCCTGCAATATGCAAAAATGCCAAGAAGAATGTCAATTGCAAATAATACCCTTTATGTGTCGCTACTTGATCGAGACTTTGAATATTACTCAGAAATAGAGGGGAGTGGCGAAGTTGTTATTTACAACTTATCGCAAAATAAATTCCAGCAAAAAACACGTTTTAGCGTTGCTGTAGATCCATTTGATATTGTTGCTACAAATACGGGAAAAGTGATTGTTTCATCGGGATCGAATCAATGGACCTCAATCCTTTCATACAATGCAGAAACAGGGTATCAAACGGGTAATGAGTCGATCAGACACCAATCTTACCTCAGCTTAGATCCTTCACAAAATAATGTTTTTGCTGCAAATACAGATCTATCACCAGCAGATTTTGAAAAGTTTGATATTTCCGGTGAAGGGATTATTTCACGCGGTGACTCTCCGTATCATGGTGATTATAGTATTGGAGGGCGTATTTGGGTTTCAGAAGATTATGTATTTTCTCGTTGGGGCAATATATTTAAAGTCTCTGATATGACTCACGTTTCACAAGTATTAGGGATGTTTACTATTGATGATATTCAGTTTGATGAGAAGAACAAGGTTGCTTTTGCAAGTTCAAACGGAAATATATATTTAATAAACCTCCAGTCATTAGAAGTTTTCAGAACGGTTACTCAACCTGGTGATGTTCAGCAGGTGTTTCTTGCTGAGCAATTCACATACTCAGTAACCGAAAACGATAATACTCTTTATGTGATTAAAACACCTTATCTATGCGCTGATTGTATCGACAATACTGCTCCTGTAGCTCAATTTACTTATACACCAGATACTGGTTTAACAACTGATATATATGAATTTGATGCTTCGAGTAGTTATGACACACAGAGTTCAGAGCTGCAATATCGCTGGGACTTTGATGATGACGGTCAATGGGATACTGATTTTACGACGAGCTCTGATACAAGTAATAAGTTCATTACTGCAGGGACACATTTCGTAACACTACAGGTAATGGATACAGTTGGTGCTGTAGACAGCGTTACAGTTGAAATTAATGTTTCACAAGGGGAAGATGCGGGCAATGACGTAACTGATGGCACTGCGTACGAATTACAATTTAATATAACAGCAAAAATTACCGACGTGCCTCGACAAAAGCTTTATGTGACAGATAAATCAGCTAAGCGATTATATGTTGTAGACATAGCGGATGGTGAAACTGAAAAGTACTTCGAATTTGAGTTTATGCCGGAGCGAATGACATTATCACCTGATGGCAAGCTACTTTATGTTGCTCTTCTTACTCAAGATCACAGTTCATATTGGTGGAGTGAAGAACAAAATGGCTACATTGCGGTCTTTGATTTAGAAAAGCAAAGCCAAGTTAATTTATTTGAAATACAAACTGACCCGTATGATCTAGTCATAAATGATCAGAACAAACTTATTGTATCTTCAGGTTCAGGGCAATGGACGAACATTTATGCGTTTGACGCTGAAAATGGTGATGTTCTTGGTAGTGCTTCGATTTATCAGGCTGCACGTTTAACATTACACCCATCGGGTAATTATGTATTTGCTGCAGATACTGACTTAATTCCATCTGATTTTGAAAAGTTTGATATTAGTGGAGCTGGCATCACCTCTGTTGGAGACTCTCCATATCATGGTGATTTCACAATAGGAGGCCGTGTTTGGATAACGCCTGATGGTAACTATCTAATCAGCCGTGGTGGTCATGTATTCCGCACTGACAATCTGACTTACGTACAAACGCTAGAAGGTTTTGAAGAAGGGGATGAGCTCATTTCAGCACTGAGCTTTGACTCTCAACAGAATCTAGCTTTTATTGTTACAGATAAAGGTGAAGTGTCTTATTTTAATCTGTCTACGTGGTTTAAAGCTGGCAGTATTGAAGTAGAAAATGCATTTGATGTGATTGTTAATGATGACCAAGTAATAGTGTTGAGTGCAGAGTCAGCATTAACAACTATGGTTGTGATTGAGCATCCTTGCACCATCTGCGGCACTAACATGGCGCCTGTTGCTGATTTTACCTATACACCAGAAAATGGCACAACAAGTGATAACTATGAATTTAATGCTTCAGTAAGTACCGATTCAGAAGATGGCGCAAACTTACAATATCGCTGGGATCTTGACGGCGATAATCTATGGGATACTGACTTTAGCTCAGATCCCCTCATCAGCAAAAAGTATACTCTTTCTGGTAGCAAAAATATTACTCTGCAAGTCAAAGACTCTACAGGTGCTTCCAATATTAAAATGATCACACTTGAGGTAGCTCAAGGCACTGACTATGGAACACAAGTGACTGATAGCACGGCCTTTGAATTGCAATTTAGAGTGACAGATACAGCTGTTGATTCGGTGAGACAAAAGTTATATGTCACAGATAAACAAGCAAAGCGACTGTATTTAGTTGACTTATTAACAGGCGAAACTGAGAAGTATTTTGAGTTTGATTTTATGCCTGAAAATATGACGGTGTCTCAAGATAGCTCGCGACTTTATGTATCTTTGCTTAAACAAGAGCATAGCATGTATTGGTATACAGAAGATCAAAGTGGTTACATTGCTGTTTTTGACTTGGCTGAACAAGCGAAAATAAACGTGTATTCAGTACCAACTGACCCATTTGATCTTGTTATTAATCAACAAAACAAACTCATTGTCTCATCAGGATCAGGGCAACATACTAGAATATACGCACTTAACGGGCTTAACGGTAATGTGTTCAGTTACACAGATATTTACCAAAAAGGGGTTTTAGATTTACACCCAACGGGTAATACTGTTTTCGCCGCCGATACTGGATCATACCCATCAGATTTTGAAAAGTTTGACATTAGTAGTGATGATATAGAAGCATTGGGAGACAGCCCTTATCATGGTGACTATGAAATAAATGGCCGTGTTTGGGTTACACCTAATGGTGAGTTCGTCATAAGTCGCGGCGGTGATGTGTTTTACAGTAGCGACATGACCCACGGTATGGCTATTGCTGGGTTAGATTCTGATATCATTGAAGTTGTTTTCGATGAAACAAAAAATCTTGCGCTGGTTTTAACTGACTCAAAAGTCATTCGTCTAAACCTTGCTAATTTTGTTGAGCAAGACAGTATCTCTTCTCAGTCTAGCGGACATTTACTTGATGTTAATAATCAGTTTTATGGTTTAAAAAGAGATGGCATCATCACTCGTTTAATTAAACATAGTTTTGATTAAATAAGACTTGCTTAGTCGTAAGCCGCTACATTTGTAGCGGCTTTTTTTATAATCCAAAAAAGCATCCAGAAAGAGGCTTTGGTTTAGGTTCATCATCTACAACATAATTATTTAGAACTTCAGCTATTAACTAAAGCGTATTGGCGAATTTTAAGACGAATTTAAATCAATATTCTATATAAAGCGCTAACATATTGTTTCTTTGCGAATCAGAAAATTCACATAGTAAAAGTTTTTTTATTTTTTAAATTTCATATATTTAACCATTTTATGTTGAGTGGTGTGTTGGGTTTAATGACGATTTCCCAGAGCAATCCTATTGTTGATTAAATGTAAATAGTTAAACTCGTAACAAGTTTTAGCTTTCATCTGGTTTGGTTATTTTGAAAAGTCGGCCCTATAAAATTGTATCTGGTATAACAGTAGCAATTACTATTTTACACACGAGTGTGTTCCTGCGAGCAAGCGAAGTTAATTGGATGCAAGATGCAAAGTGGGGGATTAGTCATCACTATCTTGCTGGTGGCACTTTAGATAATGCATGGTATCAAATCACAGACTATAACGAGTGGAATAACTATGTAAATGGTTTTGATGTTGACGATTATGCGGATAAAGCAGCCAAGCTTGGTTATGCTTATGTAATTTTTACCATTACTCAAAACCGTGGTTACCTGTCGACGATGAGTGACATTTACGATTTACACTCACCGGCATGTCCGAGCAAACAGATTGCACCAGGTTGTATTACTCAAGTTAACTCAAATCAGGCTGATTACACGCCTACCCGTGACCTTGTTTTGGATTTAGCGAAAGCACTTAAACTAAAAGGTATTAAGCTAATTGCTTACCTACCTTCGCACTCAGGAGATAGATGGACGGGCACAAAAAAGAAAGTACCTTACCCTGATTGGTTTATAACTGGTTTTGTCAGCGAAAGATCGCAGGCTTGGGGAGCTAACATCGCTGGCTGGTGGTTTGATAATTGGTTTAAAGCAGATGAATCGAAACAAAAACTCGAGGCAAAGAATGCTTACCCTGTTGCAGACCAACTTGCTCAGTCTGCTCGAAGTGGCAACCCAAATGCGACGATTAGTTTTCATGCTGGTGACGAGCATAGCTTTATCCCCAAAGATCCACACAGTCAATATACATCAGGTAAAACTAACGAGTTACCTAAGGCTCCTTCTTCTAAAAAAGTCATAACAGCTTTGGATACAAAAGTGCAGTGGCATGGATTTACCTACACTTCTGACGGAGGATGGGGAGGCTTAAAGAGCAGCTTAAGATATTCGAACACAGATATAGCAAATAGGGTAAAACAAATTGCAGATGAAGGTGGGTTGATAACATTAGATGTGGCAATTAACCCTGATGGTAGCTGGATTGCCGATCGATTGGTGCAAATTCAGACTATCGGTAATACCCTCGGCACAACAAGTGATATAACCTATTCAGGCCTCGAGCTGGTAAACGATAATGACCCTCGAATTCAATATAGTGAAAATGGCAACTGGATGAGGTCTGAGCACACAAATACTGGCGAATACCAACAAGATTTACACATGACAACCGTTAATGGTGCGTCGTTTAGTTATGACTTTAGTGGTTCAAGCATTGTTTTTGCGACTTCAAAAGGAGTTAACCATGGCGATGTTGAAGTTATCTTAGATGGTAAGTCACAAGGCATATTCTCTATTTTCGATGGTAATAATTATCGCCAAGTACAAAGTATTGTGTTCGAAAAACATGACTTATCAGCTGGCTCACATACTTTAATTGTGAAGAAGGTATCGGGCGATGTTATGCCAGTTGACCTCGTTTTATCTAAAAAATCTAAGAGGGGCTTTAAATAAAGCTTGTTTTAGTGATCCCAAACAAAGGGGGAAGCCCCCTTTTTTCCAAATGCTTTCGATAACGAGCTAGCTTTAACTCCTTTGCTCAGAGCGCATATCTTGAAACTCACAGCTCAAGCTTACATTTCTTTTCACTGTCTGTTAAAAATAATGTTATATTTGTGCTCTTGCTTAAAAGTAATAAAATAATACAAATTAAAATTTAACGATCAGGTTTCAAGATGACATTACAAACAAATAGTCCGTTAGTAGAGCAGCGTGCCGATCCATTTGTGCATAAGCACAGTGATGGTTTTTATTATTTTACAGGTTCTGTACCAACTTATGATCGCATTGAACTTCGTAAGTCTGCGACATTAGAGGGCTTAAAAGACGCTGAAACCTTTGATATTTGGTTTAAACATGACAGCGGCCCAATGAGTCGCCATATCTGGGCGCCTGAAATTCATTACCTCGATGGCAAATGGTACATCTACTTCGCAGCCAGTGAAGAAGATGATATTTGGGCATTACGCCCGTATGTGCTTGAGTGTAAAGGCCAAGATCCGCTAAATGATGAGTGGGTTGAACTTGGCATGATGCAAGCCGCTGAGGGCGATGAAAAGTCGTTCACCGATTTTTCTTTAGATGCCACTATTTTTGAAAATAACGGTAAGCGTTACTTCTGTTGGGCAGAGAAAACTGGCGGCCAATTTGCTGCATCAAACCTGTATTTAGCTGAGATGGAATCACCTATTAAGCTAAAAACAGCACAGTTTATGCTGACGACACCAGATTACGATTGGGAGCGCGTCGACTTTTGGGTAAACGAAGGCCCGGCAGTGCTTAAAAATAACGGTAAAATCTTCATTGCTTTCTCTGCAAGCGCAACAGGTGCATGTTACTGCATGGGTTATATGGAAGCCGATGAAAATAGCGATTTACTTGATCGTAATTCGTGGACTAAAACACGTATGCCTGTGCTTGAAACAAGCGTTGAAAAGAACATTTTCGGCCCAGGTCATAACTGTTTTACAGTAGCTGAAGATGGTGAAACACCACTGTGTATTTACCATGCTCGTGACTATGAGCACGCAGTAGGTGAGCCCAGTGTGGTGCCAAAAACAGACACTCGTCCACTTGAAGAGATTGTAAAAGATCCGCTTTACGATCCAAACCGTCATGCTCGTGTTATGGAAGTGAAGTACGACGAAAATGGTCGTCCGCTATTTGAACTGTATTAATTTTATAGTGACGCAAAATTTATATATAAAGCCACCAACTCAGGTGGCTTTATAGTATGAGAGTTAGTTAGCCAACAATTGCAGGGTACCAGTTTGCTAAAGTCACCCCAGCTAAGCCGATTAAGAACACGATTGATATTAGCGTCATTAAACAGGCAGTAAAGATAGTGATAAGCGTAATATTTGTGCGAGCTGCATAGCGGACAAGTTCGGCTATTAAAAGTGGTACTAAGTATGAGCAAAGACTAACGGCAAGCACGGCAGGCCCAGTGAATGTAGCGGTATCAACGCCTAAAGTGCCAAATACTAAAAACCATGCAAATATCATTAATCTAAAAAACAACACACCATTAGCAGCAAGATATAAGCGTATAGCCCACCTTTGATGAGCATTGAAGTTACGAGCCCTTGCAGTTTTCACCGCAAATATACTTGATACAATAACCACTAAGCCGCCAAACATTGTCAGTGAATGCATCAAGGTATTACCAACGGTGCCTCTTACTATCATTAAATACATGCCAGCAAATGAAATACAGCAAGCTAACACAACAAATACGCGGCCATTGTAGCGATGAAATGCGCTGTATTTTGTTCTCAATTTTTCAATCAGCTGTAAGCTTCCGCCAAGGATCATCACTACCGCAAATAATACATGCACTGCATACATAAAATTCCCCGTGGCATCATTAGCAACATAGGCGGTGTTATTAAGTCGGTTCCAACCTGATAGACCTGTAGTTAACCCTGTCATTCCATAACCAAGAATGAGGTAAATCACAAAGCAAGTTTGCGCCATTAGCAGGCTAATAAACCAAAGCTTTTTACTGTATTCGAGCGCTTTAAAAGGTGTGAGTTTGCTATTTTTGTTAAACATCATCAATTCCATTATATTTTTCTAATGCCGCTAATATAAAGGGCTAGAGCAAGATTTCTTCTCAGATTTGAAATTTGATCTACGAAATGTTGTGTTTATTTATGAGAACTCACACAGGGTTTGACACATTCACTAACAAACTCTTTTTGCTATGTTGATTTTGAAAAAGTAAACTTACCAGATTGGTAAATAATTCATCACACTCCCAATGTAAGGTATGTCGGGTTATGCAAAATACTTCCCCTTATTACTTACTCGTTTTTGTTTGTATGGGGCTAATGCTGCTAAATGGCATGAAAAAAGAGAAGCAGCTTATTCATTATCTGTTTGCTGTATTTTGTGGTTCGCTCTGCATGGTTGGGGTGCAAAAAATCAGTGCACCAAGTATTGGTGTTTATAGTTATTTAATTGGCTTATTTACCTGCGCAACCTGTAATATGTCTTGGCTTATATCACGCACTTTATTTCGTAAGCATAAGCCTATTTCTAAGGTACATATTGCTGTAGCAGGCACTATTGCCGGTTTAATTATGTTCAACCAAACTTGGCATTATTTGGTGAGTGCTGATGTGCAAGTTTTCCCTGATAGCCAATTCATGTGGCGTTTAAAGCAAGGTATGGCCGAAATAACGGTGTTGCTATCGTCTAGTATTTTGGTGCTGTCTTTTTGGGAAGCATTACGGGGTTATAAAGAGAAAACACAAACACAAAAGTTGCAGGCAAATATTTTTGCTAGTTGCTACTTTTTAGCGGTATTTAATGCCAGCATTCTGCCTAAGTTTTTATTCAGTGAAAGCGAATTTCAACAATTTGAACCGCTTATAATTACCTCATCTGCATTGTTAATTGTACTTGCAATGCAGTTCGTGATGTTTTTGCAAAAACGTGCCCACAGCAGCGTGCCTGAATCTGCTGATATTGAAGTGTTGAACCCTGAAAAGGTAGTGAAAGCTACCAATCAGGCTGAACAACCTGAAAATAAAGAGGTAGAGGCTGAGCTTATTACTGGCATAGAAGCACTCATCAATAAGCAGGTTTATTTGCAAACTAATTTGAAAATTTCCGACTTTGCACAAGCATTAGCTGTACCTGAGTATAAGATTAGCCGCGCTATTCGCTATCATTTTAAAGCAACTAATTTTAATTTATTTATTAATCAGTACCGAGTAAAGCATGCACAAGGGCTGTTACTTAAAGACGAAGCAAGTCATTGGAGTATTTTGAGTATTGCAATGGAAAGTGGTTTCTCTTCGCTTGCTACCTTTAACCGTGTTTTTAAAAGCATTGTTGGAGTTAACCCAAATGAGTTTCGTAAGCAGAGTAACTCATTAGTTGAACAAAAAATTATAGAGTTCACTGACTAGAAATTACAGTGGCTTTTGCGTTAAATGCTCAGCAATGACCTCAAACATGGTTTGCACTTCTATTGGTTTGGCTATGTAGCCTTGCATGCCTGATTCTTTCGCTTTAGTTAGATCGGCTTCCATAGTGTTGGCGGTCATGGCGATGATTGGAATATGGGCAAACTTTGATTGCTGTTTAATTTTATTCGTCGCGGTATAACCATCCATTCTTGGCATTTGGCAGTCCATCAAAATACAATCGAATGTGCCTTTTTCTACAGCTTCAATCGCTGCAATGCCATCTTCGGCAATATCAACCACAAAGCCATTTGAGCGTAGAATTTGCGATGCAACTTGTTGGTTAAGTGGGTTGTCTTCAACAAGGAGTATTTTTGAGCCAGCGAGCTTTTTAAAGCATGTGTTGTCGACACTGTTATCTTTTTTCGTGGCAATACCCATCACATGCTCGAGGGTTTTTAGTAAGTTTCCTTTAATAATCGGCTTTAGTAATATTTCTTCAACGGTTTTATCAAGCGTATTCAGGGTATCTTTAACTTCTTGGTTTTCATAAGAAGCGAGGATAATGGTATTTTTAATGCCGATAGAAAGCTGCTTTTTGAGGTTCTCTAAAATGTTATTTTGTTCACAGTTTAGTACGTGCCAGTCTAAAAAAATAAAATCGTAGTTGTGGCTAATATCAACGTTAGAAAGCTTTTCATCCTGGCAATCAATCGTCTGCACATTAATGTTTAATGCATTGAGCATGGTGTTTAAAATAGTTTCAGGTTGGTCGCTTTGCTCAATAATAAGAGCGCGTTTATGTTTGAAAATATCTGTGTCGTGGCAGCTTTGCATAACCGATATCGAAAATAACACATCAAAACTGAAGCAACTCCCTTTGTTTAATTGGCTTTTAACCTCAATATGACCTCCCATAAGCTCGATAATTTTTTTACTGATAACAAGACCAAGACCCGTGCCACCAAATTTACGAGTTGTTGAAACATCGGCTTGTGAAAAAGGCTTAAACACACTATTAACTTGCTCTTGAGACATACCAATGCCTTGGTCAATGACCTGAAAATTAATACAAATAGAGGTATCGGTTTGTGATGTTCTTGTTACTTTTAGCGTGACATCTTGCTGGTTCGAAAATTTAATCGCATTGCTTAGTAAATTTAATAATACTTGATTGAGTCTAAGTGCATCACCGATTAAAAACTCGGGTATGTCATCGTCAATTTCAAAAATGACTTCGATGTTATTTTTCTCAATTAAGCTACTGGCTAAATTAGCAAGGTTCGCAAGAAAGTCATTTAAGTTAAAATCATTGTTTTCAAGTTCAAGCTTGTTGGCCTCTATTTTAGAAAAATCGAGAATGTCATTAATAATCCCAAGCAGTGATTTGGCCGACAGTTGGATTTTCTCGACGTAATCATATTGCTTGTCGGTTAATTCAGTATCGAGGGCGAGGTGTGCCATGCCTAAAATTGCATTCATAGGGGTGCGGATTTCATGGCTCATATTGGCTAAAAACATTGATTTAGCTTGATTGGCTGCATCGGCCAACTCTTTTGCTTTATTCAAATCTTGGGTGCGAAGGATAACTTCTTTTTCTAGATTTTCGGCGGCATGTTTTAGCGTCATATTGGCTTCATATAACTCTAAGGACTTCTGTTCTAAAAGCGCTTCGGCTTGTTTTCGAGCCTGGCGCTCTCGTTCTATTCTACGTTTGTAGAGTTCTTCATCCACATTAAGCTTCTTTTGTTAGGGTAAAGGTTGCCGACATATGATCAGCGCTTATATCCTTTTGAATCGTAATCTTTTCATTAAACTTTTCACACGCACCTTCAATTAATCCGCCAGCTAAACAGGCGAATGGGTTTCCAGAACGATAGAACATTTGCATTTTGCGCTCACTAATACGCTTTGTTTCAAAGCTTGGTAACTCAGCATCGCTATAAAGCTTTTTAACTTCTACATGAACATGGCGGTCGATGGTGTCTAAAAAGTCAAACGTAGTTGAAACACTGGTGAAAAAGTGAGGAAAAAGGATAAAAAAACGATTTAACAAATACTTACCATAGTGCGTGGCTAATTGTTCTGCAGGCATATTTACGTGCTTACTTAACGAAGTAATAAGCATGATCATTTCAGCGTTGTCGTAATTACCAACACTGGTATAGGCTCCATTTGAAGCAAGCGAGTTTTCTTCAATGATTTTGTCTGCGACCACATAAGAAAACTCATTTTCGACCATTTCTAAAAACTCGGTAAAGACGATACCTTTCATACAATAGCCCTTCAAAACTTCATACTAAAAGTTTAGATATAAACAGGGATTTTACAATTTCTCAGTCACCAACTTTAGTAGAGGTTCTGCCTTTATGAGACTGATTTATTAAAGCTTGGCAAGCAAACTGAGTAAACGTGGTTATACTTTTTAATACTAATGTACTTTTTATTCTGCTTGGTTTGGTATTTTATGGTGATTGGTGCGAGGCTCAAAAAACGCTTATTACTTGCTTTCACCGCGGCGTGCTTTGCTATTTTATTGGCGCAAACAATCATCAGGCATTTTTGGATATTGCCAACTTTTGAAGCGATGACAAAACAAAATGATCGGATTGATATTCAGCGAGTGGAGTCACAGCTTCAGCAAGAGCTTGATGCGCTGTCAAAAATGGTCTTTGACAGCGCTGCTTGGGATACCATGTATGAAGCTGCACAGCAACGTGATACTCAGTGGTTTAATAGTGACTATGTTATTGCAGACGCATTACAACGATTAGACGTAAATGGCTGGTATTTATATGATACACAGGCAAATATTATCGGCGGTGGCAGTTTTAATAATGATTATAAACCTTACTCACCAACGATTTTAGAAACCCCAAATTTGTTGATAGAAAACAACCTAATAATCTTATCTGGCGATATAGACAATAGCCAATCTGAGTTAACTCATAAAGTCCGGTTTATTACCATAGATAAAACGCCTGCCGTCACCGTCGCTTACAATGTAACTAAGTCCGATGGCACTGGTGAATTTGTGGCGACATTATTGCTTTGGAGCATTATTGATGAAGACTTTGTCGAAAATCTAACACCAGGGTTAGCAAATGATATTAGCTTTTATGGCATTGATGAAGCACCTAAATATAGGGAGCATCTAATTAGGGTGTTTGATGAAAAAAGGAGTGCAGCCGAGACGACTCAACACAATCGACGGCTTTACTTAGGAGTCAATGATCAAGCAGGAGACTTACTATTTGTGTTATCTATCGCATCCCGTGAACGGACTTACGACCGAAGCTTGTTTGATAGCTCTTTAATTACCGGTTTATTGATATCTGGATCTGTGTTTATTTTGTTTTATTTATATATAAATCAACAGGTTTTAAGGCCACTCAGAAAGCTTTATACATTGGTGAATTCAGCAATCAGTAATAACGATTTTAGCGCTCGGGATGAGTACTTTGGCAATAACGAATTGCACCAGCTCGGGCGAGGTATGAATGAACTATTTACTTTGATAGAAAACCAACGCGCAGAAATACTAGAGCGCCACCAGAAGTTAAAACATATCAGTAACACCGATTCAATGACGATGCTTGCCAATCGTCGGGCATTAGATAAACATTTTGCAAAGCTTGCCAGCGATACAGAGTTAGCATCGCAGCCTATCTCAATGATTGTCGCCGATATTGATCATTTTAAACTCTACAATGACTATTATGGGCATGATCAAGGTGACAAAGCGCTTTGTGAAGTCGCCAATCTTCTTAAAGAACATACCCAACCAAGTAATCATTTTGTTGCTCGGTATGGCGGCGAAGAGTTTGTTATTGTCCTCAGCAATACCGATAAGCAGGAGGCACTTAAAGTGGCTGAAGCGCTAAGAAGCGCCGTTGAATCAGCTCACATTACCCACCATGGTCGCACAGACTTAAGCTATGTTACTTTATCGATAGGTGTTGCCAGTAAGGCTGCTAATGAGGCGTTTGATTCAGATAGCTTGTTTAAAATAGCAGATGAAGCGCTTTATAAAGCGAAAAAGCAAGGCCGCAACTGCTGCGTTGTTGGGTGAAGCTCAGCTATTACTTTATAGCTGAGCTTAACGCTTTAAATTGCAACTAAGCTTTGCTCAAGCATTGCTTTAATTTGCTTAACAATTTTTGCTTCTGTTTCTGGCTCAAATTGTTGAATACGTGGGGTGTGAATATGCCCTGTAGGGATGTCTGAATTAAGCTCATCACGTAGGCGAATACTACGATACGAAATTTCATTTGATAAGTAGCCGCCGCCACCGCCTTTTACTGCAATCGCACCTTCTAATTCTTTAAGTGATTGTGGCTCAAATGCTTTTTCAAGCGTAACGACTTTGTGATTGTCGTTGATTGGGAATGGCCCTTTGGCTTGTTGCATCTGCTTAACTGGTAAGCTGAAAGTCACAAACTCATTGCCCGGAAGAGGGCGGTCGTTTAGGCTCGAAATTTTCGGTGCAGTGGCAGTGCCGCCATACACA
Source organism: Pseudoalteromonas sp. Hal040 (assembly GCF_037162425.1). Classification (NCBI taxonomy): domain Bacteria; kingdom Pseudomonadati; phylum Pseudomonadota; class Gammaproteobacteria; order Alteromonadales; family Pseudoalteromonadaceae; genus Pseudoalteromonas; species Pseudoalteromonas sp. Hal040. The sequence continues at coordinate 887,816 of NZ_JARLUU010000001.1, forward strand.
ATATTGGCGTTATCGGGCGCCGTTACACTGCGGCGTTTACCCGGAAAGCGTTCAAGATCAAAGTCTTTGCTGCCCATACTGATAGTGGCAATCATATCGACATTGTTAAGTGCGTAATATGGCGCAAGTAATGATTCGATAATACCTTGGTCAAAGTCTTCGTAGCGTACTGGCACCATCACCGTATTGATCTCAGCGCTAATGCCATTGTAATTAATCACTTGGCCATCAAGTAATAATGCCGCAACACCTGATGGGTTACTTTGATTAATATTTCTATCTAATAAGAACGGATCAAAACCTGTAATTAAAATGCGTTTGTCGGTTTTTTTACTGTAATCAAGGTCGGTGCGGCCACGACTGCCATTTTCAAGCATTGTTAATAACGCGGTTTGTTCACTATCGGTCATTGCAAACTGGGGGTTGCTGGTACGAATAATTTTGCTTGAAAGTAAACGCGCCCAATACAGCTCTCGGTCGTCGAAGCTGTTGGTTTTAATTATACGCGCTTTGGCATCGCGCCATAATTGTTTAGCGTAATCATCAATAAGGTCACTTGCTTGCTGATAACTAGCGGCAGCTTGCCACTGTTTTTCAAATTGGTTCACTTCATCAGAAAAAGCACTCAACACCTTTGGCATGGCTTTGCTGGCTTTTTCAATACGCAGTTCTTCAACGGTTAAATTGGCTGCAAATGCAGTAAATGACGAGGCAATTAAGCTGGTGGCAAGTAAAACTTTTTTCATGATTATCCTATTTAGTTACAGCACGTTTAGTAGGCTTGCCTTAACTATCCTATGGATAAATGCCAAGCGCAAATAAAATCGCTCAGTATCAAGTCTGTCTAGCACAGAAAATTAAACAGCCCAGTGGTACTTTAATTATTGGCTTCGTTATTTCGGGGATTAGCGCAAAATAAGCTTTGTTTGTTTAGTTTGAGAGTCTTTTAATAACTTGCGGTATTTTGCTGGGGTGATGTGCATTATCGCTTTGAATTCTTTAATTAAATGAGGTTGATCGGTAAAGCCACATTCAAGTGCAATATCTGCAAAGCTCATTTCAGGGTTATCTTTAATTGCTTGTTTAGCAAGTTTTACCCGGTAGATACGCTCAAAATACTTAGGGGTGACACCGCATTGCTCCTTAACTTGCCTTTCGAGCTGTCGTTGACTGAGTGGGGCAAGTTGGTAAGCTGTTTCGAGTGGCGTTAACTCAATAAGATTACGGATTAGGTGCTTTGAGTGCCTGTTGCTGTGGTTAATGTTTTTATTATCAGTAAAGTAGCGGCTAATAAGCGTAACAAACGCGGCTAAGCTGGCATTATTTTGCAGACCTTGTGCAATTTCACATAGGGACTGCTCTGCAAGGAGTGGGTGAGCGTTTCGCTTTAGTTCAGACAATACCGTTGGGTTAAAGCGAATACCACAAAACTGTGCATCGTGTGAAAATGTGATTTTAGATGCATGAGTGGATGTTTCTTGCACTGCATAAGGGGCAGCAAGCGGCTTGTCATCCAGTAAAATGTCACCGGTAACAGGAAACACAAGCCCCGTTGCACCGTCGCAGGCAAGCCATTGTTCACCTTGAGTGTGCGCTGAGGCATACCAAATAGCTTGTATGCTATCGGCAAGGTTGCCCTCTGGAGTCATTAATTCGAGCGTTAAATGGTTACTCATTAAACTTTACTGCCTCTGTCGATAGTGAAAGTATCATCAATTGAATAGCGTTGTGTCAATTTTTAGTCCAAAACTAAGCTACTTTAGGGGCTGTTATTCGCACCCTGTTTTTAATCCTGCTATGCTACGCCCATTAGCAATCACAGAGTATTTGAGATGATTAACGATAACGATGTAATTGAAACATTAGACGAGTTAGAAACATTTTTACGCCTAGTTGAAACTGGCGGTTTAGGGTTAGAGAACGTAACCGGTGTTGCTCTTGCAACCAATAATAGTGATGGCCGCCCATTTATTGCGGTTCTTGATGATAAACATCAACTTTTACTTGGCCGTTACGTGACAAGTGAAGTGTATGAAAACGGTAAAGATATGGTGCGTTACGGCACTAAAAAGCCGCATTAATTATCACTGATTTAATTGTAAAAATGGGGCAAAGACGCCCCATTTTTATTGGTATTCGGCAAGTTCTCTGTGAATGCTCATTACCAGTTCACTTGGAATGCATAATTGGTTAGCGAGCGTGTCTAAGTAGTGTTTAGAAATTGCTTGGTTTAAATCAATTGCGCTGGCACTGGCTGCATATACTTCAATGCCCATTTGTGCGTTAGGCACAGCGGCAACTAACTCTGACAGTTGCATTGGTTTTCTTAGCTCATCAAACAGCATGGCCTTTTCTTGCACAGACAATTGCATTGTTTCTACTTGTGCGAAGATTTTTTGTCTTTCGGTTTCATCAATATGGCCATCTGCATAGGCGGCTGCAATCATAGCGCGCATCAGTAATAATTGCCCATCACTATGATTATCGTCGATTACATCATTAAATGACTGCTCGGGCAGCGTGGCGGGGGTAAAATCAAAACCACGTGAACTAGTTTGCTGTACGGGAGCCGCTTTTTGATCTGAGTATTGTTTATAGGCTTTCCAAGCAAGGCCACCGACAGCAGCTAGCGCACCATATTTAGCGACTTTTTTACTGCTCTTTTTACTTTTTCCGCCCATTAAACTTGTTAGTCCACCCCCAGCAACACCCCCTAAAAAACCACTCAGCGCGCCTGATTTATTTAAATTACCCACTAATTTTTGTAAGTCTTTCATTGTTCTCTCCTTGCAGTTATGTGCCCAGATTAGGTGATTTAAAATCAAAAGGAAACGAGATAAATGTTACAAAACACATCAGGTAACAATTATCTGCTTTAGGTACTTATCTTTAGCTTGCTTAAAATACACCCAGTACTATAAGTTAGGGTTTCTGTTTGATTAATAATAAGGAAAAATTTATGGCAGATAATTACACTCCACCTGAAGCAAGCCTTGAAATGGCATCTGAAAATAACTCAGGGCAGGGGAAGGTAGACGATTTACCCGAGGGCATTAAAGGCTTTAGTTGGGGCGCTTTTTTGCTAAGTTGGATTTGGGCAATTGGCAACAGCACTTGGATTGGCTTATTGGCTTTAGTGCCTTATGTTGGTTTTATTGTATCGGTGTATTTGGGCTTTAAAGGCCGAGAAATGGCATGGCAAAATAAACGTTGGGATAGTGTTGAGCATTTTCAACGAGTACAAAAACAATGGTCATTTTGGGGCGTGTTGATCATAGGCGGCATGTTTTTATTGGGTATTGTAGCGGCGATAGCTATCCCTGCTTACCAAGCCAATGTCTAACTTATAAATAGAGCGAAAAGCCAGTATTTACTGGCTTTTTTTATGCCTGAAATGGTCAAAATATGGGTTTAATTACTTACTGAGTTATTATGTTTTTCATTCTTTATTTTATGATAATCGTAAAGTAAAGTTTGACAGTCATAAATCTGTTGTGTACTTTTTAGACTATGAAAATACGAATCAACCTAGATATAGAATTGGCAAAGAACAAAATGCAGCTGAAAGAGCTATCTCAGCGCATTGATATTTCTATGACCAATTTATCATTGCTAAAAAACGGAAAAGTGAAAGCGATCCGCTTTAGTACCCTTGAAGCTATTTGTGAAGAGCTTAATTGCCAACCCGGCGATATTTTGGTGTACGAACGCGATAGCGAATAACTTTACAACGCAACAGGATTTTGGAGGGCATATGCTCAACCGTGACTATTTACTACCCGGCATAGCAGCAGGATTACTTGCTGTGATTTTTCCCATGTACTGGATTTCAGTTTTTGGCGAAACACTTGATGGCTTAGGAGAGGCGCTTAAGCTTGATTTACAAAGCTTAAACTTTTCAGACCTTGTGTTCGTGCTCATCGGTGTACTTGAAATTTACGTGTATCTGAGTTTACGCAAGGCATTAAAAGATATGTTCGATGTTGAAGGTGTACGCATACTGTTATGTGTGCTTGCGGTGCTGGTATTAGCTTTTCATGCCACTGTGTTATGCGATGTTTATCTTGCTGTTGCAGGTGATAAAGCATCGAGTGATGTAGTAGAAAGTATTTCAATTATTGCCATGGTGGTCTCTGCTGGGAGTTTAGGCTTGTATGCGTTAGTGGGTTTGATAACAGCCGCGTTATTACTAACAAAACGCCATGGTATGTCATCGTTGCTAACGGTGTTTTCTATCCTATTGTTGCTAATGTGCATCTTACAGTTAACGGTGATTTTTGCTTATTTAAATGTGTTTTTATTCCCAGCAGCATTATTAATTTTAATGGTGTTCTTTATCAAAAAGCCTGAACAAATCGAAGTGATTTAACAACGCGTTGTAATACAAGGAATAGGGTATGAGCTGGTTTAAAACGATTTTGTTAACGCTATTTTTGTCATCTGTGTGGGCTGCTACCTGCGTATATGGTGGTGTCAGTGGCTGGTTTTTAAAACCTATTGCCGAAACGGGCAACACTGAGCAGTTTATTGCTAATAGTCAGGTGCTGATTGCCAACAATCAAGCAAACATCGCTTATGTTTTGATTGAAAATGGCCAAGTGGTTTTTCAAGATTACTCAAAAAGCAAAGATGAAATAACCGCAAATACTTTGTTCCCAGTGGCATCACTCAGTAAATTTATTACTGCCTATGGCGTGATGACTCTGGCAGAGCAACAACAAATTCGTTTAGATCACGCGATTAATGAGCAACTGACGGGGTGGCAGTTACCTGATTCAGAGTTTGATAATCAAACCGTTAGCCTTGCTCATCTGTTATCTCATACTGCGGGGCTTGGTGATGGCTTAGGCTTTGCTGATATTGAGCTAAATGAAACCATACCAAGCTTGCTTGAGTCGCTCAACAAGCCGCTATCATCAACGGGTGTGCGTGAAATAAAAGTCACCAAGCCTGTGGGCGATTTTAAGTATTCTGGGGGCGGCTATTTGATGCTTGAGCTGCTGGTAGAAGAGAAAACGAATCAACGCTTTACAACTTGGATGGCTGATAACGTTTTTAAGCCAGTCGATATGATGGATGCCAGTTACGATGTACTAACTGAGTTAGACAATATCGCACCTGCTTATGATAAAAGCGGGCAAGCTGCTGGGCATTTTCAATACGCATCGGCAGCAGCAACAGGTTTACTGGCAAGTAGCCATGACTTAATCGCTTTAGTGCAAGCATTAACATCACCTCAAACAGGGCAGTTAAGCCCGCAAATGATCAGTACCATGCGAGAGCCATTAGCTATTAGCTTAGGCGCACCAATTTGGGGGCTAGGTACCATGCTTTATGCGCCAACAGCATCGGGAGATTTTGTGTTTGGCCATGACGGCGCAAATGAACCGGCAATAAATAGCACGCTTCGTATTAACCCAGATAACAATGATGCAATCATCGTACTTAGTAGCGGCGGTGAGCATATTGCATCAAAACTCGGGTATGAATGGACGCTTTGGCAAACCGGTTACCCCGACTTTTTAGCGTTTGATGTTGCCCTGCAAAGTGCTTTTGTACCCTGCTTATTAGGCCTTGGCATCATCTTGATAGGTATGCTTGTGGTGCGCTTCAAAAAAGCGAAATAAGCAATTGATGTTAGGTTTAAATTATTTTTCTGCTTTACCCGGTAATTAGTAGCATTGTCATTGTTCATTAACGTGAACAGCTATAGTATTTGCTATACATTGATTATTCAGGGTAGGGCGCATGTTACGATTTTTTTCTATAGACAAAGGTGTGATCACAGAAACTGAGCCAGCTGCTGATACGCCTCTTTCAACCGCCATAAAAAATGCTCATTGGATTGATACCATAAATCCGACTGAAGAAGAACGGCAAGCGCTGGCAAGCACGCTTAATATCACCTTACCCGGTGCTGATGATGTTGAAGAAATCGAGGCCTCTTCCCGTTGTTTTATCGACCATGAAGGCTTGCATGTGCATGCGCTTTTCATGTCTCCAAATGAAGGGCGCTTTAACACGGTAACCGTAGCTTGTTTGCTACAAGACAACTGCTTGCTGACAATCCGCGATGATGAATTAGCCGATTTTCGTCTATTACGACTACGTGCTCGGAAAGGGCAGGTAGCGTGTGATAATCCAAAGCAACTTTTGGTGACTTTATTTGACCAAAAAGTCGAAAACCATGCTGATATGCTTGAAGACATGCATCACCAATTAGAAAAACTCAGTGCCTATGTACTTGAAGAGGATGACTCAGACTTAGAAGAAGCTGTTAGTCGAATTTCGCGCCTTGAAGATAATAACGGTAAAGTGCGTTTATGTTTGATGGATACGCGCCGGAATATCTCGTTTTTACTGCGCCACCTAGGAGCGCCGACAGAAGACCGCGAATCACTACGTGAAATTGTACTCGATATTGATACCCTTATGTCTCACTGTACATTTTTGTTTGATAAAGTTAACTTTTTAATGGACTCGACTCAGGGTTTTATTAACATCGAACAAAACCAAATTATAAAAACCTTCTCTATTGCCTCAGTGGTGTTTTTACCGCCGACCGTTGTCGCCAGTATCTATGGGATGAATTTTAACAGCATGCCTGAACTGCAATGGGCATGGGGTTACCCGTTTGCAATTGGCATTATGTTGCTGTCTGGCTTTGCACCTTACTTGTTCTTTAAACATAAAGGTTGGTTGTAACAAAGCATAAAAAAGCCCAGCAAATGCTGGGCAAGGGGTCTTCGGATAGACCTAGGGGGTTTAACCTTTCAATTCGCCGGTAGACGATTCGATATGTGCACGAACAAACCATTGGAATTGTTCTAAGTCAGCCAGTTGGCCGGTGATCATATCTTCAGATACTGGGTCTAGCTCACCAAGCTTATCGATAGCTGCACGGTGGTCTTTATTAACACCGTTGTACACTTTATCAAGCGCTGTTAGGTGGTCAGTCACTAAGCCTTTACCAATTGAATAATCTTGCCAAGTACGGCGTTCTACAATTGATTGAGGTGTGCCAACAGGTACGCCGCCCATGGTTGCGATACGCTCTGCAATCGTGTCAGTCATCTCTTGCACTGCGCTTACTTGTGGGTCAAGCATTTCGTGAACACCAATAAAATTAGGGCCAACAACATTCCAATGAATGTGTTTTAAAGTGAGGTGTAAATCGATTAAAGCGACCATGCGCTGGTCTAGAATAGCAATCGTGTCCGCTGCAGCTTGGTCTTTAACACCAGGTGCTGTAAATTCTGCGACTTTTGATGATGAATTACTCATTACTCCTCCGAGATTATCTGTAAATTTCCTTTCGCTTTTAATCTAAAAAGCATGTGTAATTACATAGAAGCAAGCGTTGTGCCTGATAATCATAAAACTATAAGGTGTTGAATATAAATGGTTAATTTGATTTTGTCTTGGGCTGGAGTAGTTGTGGTTATGAGGGAGTATGAAAACTCTGCACACCTTCTGTAAAAAATTCAGTGTGCAGATACAAAGTTACGAGTTAAGAAAGTAATGCCGCCGCTAAACGAACAAAGTCTGATGAAGTTAGAATTCCCACTAGGTTGTTATCTTTATCAACCACCGGCATGCAGCCATGACGGTTTTCAACAAAAAACTTAGCAACTTCGTGTAGCGGTTGATTTGGGGAGATACTGGTAAAATCGGTTGCCATAATATCAACCACTTTAGTTTGCTTTTCTTTGCGTTCAAGGGCGCTGGCGCTGTAATTAGCCATGATATTCATTACCTGAGCAATCATGATTTTTTGCGTTAACATGCCAACCAAACCACCGTGCTCATTAATCACTGGGATATGACGGACATTTTTCTCTTTCATTAGATTATGAGCATCATGCAGGGTATTTTGCGCGTTAATGGCGAATGGGTCTGGCGTCATCAAATCACTAACTAGGTGTGTCATGGCTACATCCTTACAATTAATCAAGTTGTGGTAAGTCTAGCGCTTATCGAGTTAATTGCACTTTAGTGAGATCAAAGTTTTAGTGATTAACTGTGCAAGTACCTGCATTACTTTGCTGACAATAATGAAAGTCTAAATAATAGTGAGACTTAGCTGGGCGTTCACCTTTAGTGAGGTATTGATACATCAACTCGGCAGAAAGTCGGCCCATTTCAAAAGGGTTTTGACCAATATTGGCCGATGATAATCCTTGCTGTAATACTGCTAATTGCATTTGCTCAGTATCGGCAGAAACAATCACCACTTCTTGATTGGCAATACGTTGTTTATGTTTAGCAATCACGTTTGCATAGTTAGGGTTAAATTGAGCAAAACCGGCTACCGCTAGAAATAGTGGTGGATTTTCAAGGTTAAGCAGTTTGTCGAGTTGACCGAGTGACACCTCTCGCTTACCTAAACTATATAAAGGGCAACGGTCAAATTCACTCCAGCCATTTTCACCGCTTAAACGTTTTTCTGTTTGCCCTGATAAGGCATAGCGAACACCTTCAATACGCTTGTTTAAATTAGGCGTTGTTGAATGTCCTGATTGAATACAAACTTGATTATTTGCCTTGTTGGTGAATTTTTTTAATTCGTTCCCCAAGGCCACCCCATAATCAAAATTATTGGTACCCACATAAGCTAAACGGTACTGCTGATCTTCTTCGAGTAGATCAGAGTCAAAGGTGATCACTGGGATCTGGTTGTCGTGTAACTTTTTTAAAGCTCTTTCAACAAGGTAATTGGAATCTGTGGTTGCGATTAATAAACCGCTAATATTATTTCTGCGAACAAGATCGGTGATCACCAATACCTGCGTGCGTATATCTTGAAAATCTTTGGGGCCGTCGTAAATACATTCAAAATCGAGATGCTGTTTTGCAAATTGCTCACACCCTTTAAAGGCTTGCTGATAAAAGCTATCGTTTTTAGTTTTACCCACAACAGCCACCACATATTTAGCCTGAATTGGCAGGGCAAAAAGCCAAAAACTGGCGCACAAAAACACCCAGTTTAATTTAAAATTTAATAATACTTTTAAAGACATAGCACAACATATTGCAAGTTAAGTATAAGCACGAGCTAATTATAGTGACAGAGTTAGAATTTACAAGATTGATAGAAAGGTATTTGTTTTCTTTGTTTGTCTAGTTATTTATTCCTTGTTTTGGCTGTTGGTTTCTATGCGATTACGGCCATTATTTTTCGCTGCATAAACAGCTTTGTCTGCGCGGTTTACTAAGCTTTCAAAGCTATCATTTGGTTGCCAATTGGTTAAACCAAAACTAGCGGTAACCGATATACGATGTTCTCGATAAGCTATTTGACTGGTTTCAAATGTTTTACGTAGGCCCTCTAAAAATTGCTTAGCCGAGCTGATGTCGGTAGCAAAGAACAACAGTAAAAATTCTTCACCACCAAGGCGGCAACATAAGTCACCTTTATTCAAATGGTGTTTCATTAGATCAGAGAACACTTCTAGGACTAGGTCACCGCCATCGTGACCATAGCTATCATTAATTTGTTTGAAGTAATCAATATCAACAACGCAGGCAAATAAACTAGATGTTTGGTTTGGGCTGAATAGCTGCTGTTGTTCAATAATGAATTGCAGCCCGCGGCGATTGTAGAGCCCGGTAAGCGGGTCTTTTAGAGACAATTCCAAATAACGCTTTTTTCATCCACCAACAGGGTGGTGATGAGACCTAGCCCAGTCATAACAAACACGGTTGCATGGGCAATGACGGTCAGCGAATACAAGGTTGCTAAGTTATGTTCATGGGTAATAATACTTAGCTGTGAAATGGGCACTAATAGTAAAATACATTGCGCCATCGACAACACAGTGTTGCCAATATTCTTTTCACATACAGCGCGTTTAGTAGTGAAGTAAATAAGTGCGGGTAACACGCTTAATGTAAAGCAGGCTTCGACAAGGGCAAGTTGATTTATATTTTGAGTGAGGAGAGCAAACACAGAAAAAATAGCACCATGTGCAATTATTACCTTATTGAATCGGCTGGGTTCGTCGTGGTTATAAATGGATAATTGTAGCAACGTCATGGAAATCATATAAATCACCACGCCAGAGCGAAAACTTGGCTCAAGGTCTAATAAGTCTTGGATCCACAGCCATGCAAAGCCAATGACACCGAGGTAAAAAAACAGGTTAAATAAGCAAATCGAGCGGTTATTAAAACTACTGCGCATCAGGCGCGTGGCTATAATGGAACAGGTTACTACCGTAATGAGTAAGAAAACAAAAAAGCCGTGGTAAAAGTAATTCTCTACGTTACTAGCCATGAGTCGCACTGAAAAGCTCTAGGTAAATAAAGCTTAGCACAGGAAAAATTACTCACCTTTAAATCCTACCTGTGATTCAAAAATGCTTTAATCATTAGTTCATTTATTAATAGCTAAGCTTTAAATTTTTAAAGAAGCTACTACAATGAAAACATGTTTAGTTTTAGCCTTATTATTTTGCTCTGGGTCGGTTTTGGCTAATAGCGTTTGTGGTGGAACGACTGCCAATGGCTATGTACGTAATGCAGTAAAGCTACCCAGCAAGGGTGATAACTTTACCAGCTACAGCAAAGTGGCTGAGCTGGCAGGGCGTACGTATGTTCATTCGCAGGTAAAAAACATCATTGTTGATGCCTACCAAGCGCTCCAGAAATCCCATCCAGATAAACGATACAAATACGCTGAAACGGGCTTAGAAAATGGCGGGAAGTTTAGCCCACATAAAACCCATCAAAATGGCTTGTCGGTTGATTTTATGACACCTGTTGTTAACGAAAAGGGGCAATCAGTTCATTTGCCAACACATGTATTTAATCGTTTTGGCTACGATATTGAATTTGATAAACCAGGCCGGTTTGAACAGTTTAAGATTGATTACACCGCTTTAGCAGCTCATATTGTTGAGCTACATAAATCGGCAACAGCAAAAGGTTACGATCTTTGGCGCGTGATCTTTGACCCAAGCCTGCAAGCTGGGCTTTATAAAACCAAGTATGCAGACTACTTAAAAGAGCATATTCAGTTTTCGACTAAACCATCCTGGGTGCGACATGATGAGCATTACCATGTTGATTTTTTAGTGCCGTGTGAAAAATAGTCTTCAATTCATTACAGTTAGATTTGTTTATTAGATTATACGGTTTTAATGAACAAGCAGCTAAAAGCTGATAAAGTACGTTTCGCAAAACATGGATGTTTCAACTTGTGCCACTTTTCATTAAGTCCCTCACGTTTTCTTTAAGAAAAATAGAATCATGCCTCTGTTTGTATTTAATATGCTTAAAGCCTCACTATGCACATAGTTTAAGCTCTTAAAAATTGAATTTACTATTAAATAATTAGAATTAAAAAATATGAAAAAATTAATACAAATCTTTGCTACTTTATTCTTTGTATCAACTTTAACTGCTTGTATGACAACTTATAACCCAGTTCCCAAAGGGTATCAGGGCGAAACTGCAACTATAGATGACACCTTCAGAACCATGGCAACTAGTACAGGACGGTTTTTTTACTTGAGTAAAGTGAATGGCAAAGATGTCAATAACGCTATTAGGGCAACCAACCAAGCTACTTATGGACAAGGTATGGTTCTGTCACCTGTTGGGTTTAGTCGAAAAGTACCTGCAGAGGAAATGATACTAACACTAGTAGCGCAGGTCCATCATGCCGCACCTATTAACTATATGTTTAACTCAGGAACGAATTACATTGTTACAGGTGATGTATCTTTTATTCCAGAAGCAGGGCAAAGTTATTTAGTTAAGGGGTATTTGAGTAGTGACTTTTCTTCTGTTTGGCTTGTAAATAGCGCTGGTGAGCAAGTATCTGATGCTGTTGTTTTAAAAGGGGATCCTGATAAGAGTGAAGCTGTAATCGCCAAATTAGTTAAGGGTAAAGTTGTACTTCCCGAGCCGCCAAAAACGCAAGCGACTATTAAAAAGCAGGTTGCTATTACAACAGAGTCATTTGATAACCCATTGTTTTTTCTTGAACAGGGGCTAAGCGCGGAAGCTATTATTAAGAAGTTAGGTGAGCCTGATCATATTCGTTATGTTGAAAAAGGCTTTTTTAATAACCAGCCTGAAATGCAAATATTTCATTTTACAGATCTTGGCAGTGTTCAAATGGTTAAGTCACCTGCAGATGGGCAGTTTTATTCAAAGTTAACTTATAATGTTAATAGCCAAGAACATTATCAGTTTGTTGATGTAGTGAACCAAGCTGATGGTACCGAAACTCAAATCCTTGGTAAGAAATTTTATAATATCGGTGTTTACAAAGAGCAATACCTAGACGCATTAGCGAATAAGCTATGGCAAAATAAATATACTGTCGATGGGCGTATGCTAGATGGTGTCGCGTACTATTGTAAAATTATTGCCAATGCACAATCGATGCGTTACCAAGCTATGCTAAAAAACCTTGTTGCAGATAAAGATGTTCCTTCAAAGTTACGTCGTCATTGTAAAGCGGCCAAAAAAGACATAGACAAATTAAAGCTCGCAACTGTTGAGCAGTTTGAATTTATGTAGTTTAGCTCCAAGCCAATTCACTTAATCAAGTGAATTGGTATTTCAATCTTAATAATCATTTAAAACAAACTAAACATCACTGAAGCGATTAATAGTATTGCCATTAGGTAGTTAAATACTTTTAAGCGCTTTGGGCTGGCAAGCCAGTGTTGTAGCTTTTCGCCAAGTAGTGTCCACGAGCTGACACATGGCAGGTTAATTAAACCAAATACGAGGCTTACGATTAACACTGAGGTGAGGTTTTTGTCTGGGGCATATAAGCTTACCGCGCTTAATGCCATTGCCCACGCTTTTGGGTTTACCCATTGAAATAGTGCAGCCTGAATAAAAGTAAACGGCTTACTCTCACTACTGGCTTTTTGTTGTGCGTTACTTGTGGCAATTTTAAATGCCAGATAGAGTAAGTAAGCAATGCAAAATACTTTTAATATTAAATAGCTTGGTGGGAACAAGTCAAATAGCTGCATGATGCCAAGGCCCACCAAAACCAGCATAAACATAAAGCCAAGCGTCACGCCAAGTAAGTGTGGTGTGGTTCTTTTAAAGCCAAAGTTAGCACCAGAGCTCATCAACATTAAGTTATTTGGTCCAGGGGTAATTGATGACACCAAAGCAAATAATGCCAAGGCTGTTAAAATTTCAAAACTCATCGCTATCTCTCCATTTGAATTTATATGCAATTATAAGTTGTAATGCGCGCAATTTTTGCGCTTAATATTGTTTTGTATATTTAAAGTTCACAATCAAAAATGAAAAAAGATAAAATTAACGACAGAATATTGCATGAGCTTAAACGCAATGGCCGAATTGCCAATGCCGAGCTGGCAGATAAAGTGGGTTTATCGCCATCGGCATGCCTTCGTAGAGTGCAAGAGCTAGAAAAGCTTGGGGTTATTGCAGGGTATCGGGCGGTTATTAATAATCAGGCCGTTGGCCTAGGGTTTATCGCTTATGTTGGGGTTGGTTTAAATGAGCACTCAACAGTCTCTCAGCGAGCATTCGAACATGCTCTTGAATTTATTGATGAAGTAAAAGAGTGCCACAATGTAACTGGCTCGTTCGAATATTTGCTGAGGGTTGAGACGGCGGATCTTAAGTCCTATAAAGCGTTTCATGCTGATGTATTAGGCTCAATCCCACAAGTACGAACCATTACAACTCATGTCGTGATGGAATCACCGAAGGACGAACGCGCTTAATAATAGAGGTTGTACCTTTTTTGTTATTAATTTATTGCGAGCTATAAGGCCTTAGTCTAGAATCTTCGCGTTAAAATAATAATATATAAGGAAATTACGTGAAAACGTTTAAACCTTTTTTGGCGTTTATAGCTTTAGGTTTATTAGCTGGCTGTCAATCTACAACCGAAACAGGTGTATCGATGGCACGCTTTGAGAGCCCAGAGATCAACAGTGATCCCTTTCATTTTCGTGCAACCGTCGGTACAGATACAAGCAAGATCATTGCGAAAGATACCAGCGAGAGTACATCAACGAGTACAGCGATAACGACTTCGATGAGTATGACCTTAGGTTATTCGACTGAGCTTACCCTAGGGGCTGGTATTGGTGGCGATCATGATTATGAAAAATATGCTATTAAGCATCAGTTTTATGGCAGCCCTTTAGAATCGGCCGCCGAGAAAAACTTCTCTATGGCCGTCAGCCTAGGCTATATTCGCAGTGAAGATGCGGGGTATGGTCCACTATTAGCGGGTAATTATGAAGACGATACCTATGATTGGGATTTGTCGCACGATACTTATGATATTGCACTTATTTCAGGATACCGTTTAAGCTCAAAAGCCTTGCTATACGGCAGTGTCTTTTATCAAAAAGGCTCTATTGATGTTGATTATACCCAGATGTATTACCGTACAGAGGAAGGTGATGTATTTTTATCGGGAGCATGTAGTGATACGCCAGAGCAATGCCTTGATTTTAGTGCTGATCACGACGGTCATAATGCAGGTGTCAGCATCGCACTTGAATATGCATTTACACATTGGTTCGCTATTACAGGTGAAGCAGTTTATAAATCGATGAATTGGTTTGATCGCAGTGAAAGCGAGACTGCAGCAAATGTAAACGTTGAATTTAGGTTCTAGGTTCGGCTTTTCGAAAAAAGGCATTAGCAATCGCTAGTGCCTTTTTTGTAATGATTGTTATAAAAACACATAAGCAGCGGGGAGTAGCATACCGCTAATGACTAATACAGAGCGGCTACCCCATGGGCTATTTTTACCCTTGATCATAAATAAGCCGCTGATCGCTAAAAACAGCAATAGCCCAGCAAAAATATCAGAAAAAATCACCCACGAAGCGTTTGTCTCGTTCAAGTGTAAGCGGTTAAATGCTTGAAATACATGACGAGGCTCAATGGCTTCATAGTTTATGATATCTTGATTGAGTTTAAGGCTGAGGTTGTTACCGTTTTTTAAAAACACCTTAAACTCTTGCGGCGACACCCAATAAGAGGCCTTTACCGGCTCGCTTACATCAGCATGAGAGATAATTTGCTCAATCAGCAACGCGTCATTATCTAATTGCCAAGTTTCATCGCTCACACTGATTTGCTGGTGGCTTACTTTGTAGTTTGGGTTCCAATCATCTTTGTGGTTCACTGCAATGCCAGAAACCGCAAAGATAATTACTAAACCAACACAAAAATAACCAATATCGCGGTGTAAGTTTCTGTTTAACTTAAACCAGTTGATACTTGATTTGTTACTCAATGATTTCAACTCCGCTCGGTACGAGCTGATAAATAGCCATTGCTTCAGTCACTGAGTTTGCATCAAAGCTTTCGCCAGCTTGCTGTGCTTTGTGAGCTAGTAGCGCTTTAGTGCGGCCAAGGCTAAGCTGAATTTTATCGAGCTTACCAGTTACGATAGCTTTACTGCCTTTAGCCGTCATCGGGAATACCATGTCGCCATCTTCAACTTTGATACGTAAGTTTTCAAAGCGTTTGTCAGATGCAAGCGTCATCCAGCAACCACGTTTTTCGCAAACCCCAGTGATAGTCCCTTCCACGGTAATTGGACTTGCAAGGTAATCGTCTGGTGAGGCCATAACTGTCGAAATTTTAATGAGTTTGTCACTGTCGACTTGATTGCCAAACTGTAAGCTAAAGGCGTGTTGGCTAAAGCTTAAAAGCGCCAATGAAAATGCAATAAATGTTTTTGATTTTAGGAACATAGCGGTTGCTTCTTTAAAAAAATTAAGCCTTAGTTTAAGCGATTTACTTGTATGATAAAAGCTTAATGAGATTAAAAATGATTTGCAATTATATCAAACCTAGATCAATTGCTTTTAATGCTGCACGGGTTCTATCACGTACATCTAGCTTTCTGAGAATAAAAGACACTTGATTACGGATAGTCCCTTCAGACTTATAAAGTGCCTCGGCGATTTCACTATTTGAATAGCCTGCAGCGATTAAATTGAGCACTCTAAGCTCGCTTTTACTTAATTTATCAGGAGTTGCTAAATAAGTATCGGTTGTTTTAGTGGGCTTATTCAAAATTCGCTCGGTGATCGCAGGAGCTAGCGCTGAGCCACCTTTAGCAAGTGTTTCGATGGCGCTGACCAAGCGCTCTAAATTAATATCTTTTAACGCATAACCCTTAGCACCATAGCGAATACATTCTAGCACTTGTTCACTATCATCAAAGGTCGTGAGTACCAGTACTGGTTGCCTCAGCTGTTGTGCTTGCATACTTTTCAGTACGCCAATACCATCTAGAATAGGCATGCGAATATCAAGGAGTACAACATCAATAGAATGTTGCTTGAGCATCTCAAGAGCCGTTTGACCATTGTCAGCCTCAGCCACGACTTGAATATTTGCTTTAAGGGCGAGTAAGCTTTTTAAGCCTTCTCTTAATAATGTTTGGTCATCAACGAGTAATACCCTAATCATTTTTTACGCCAAAGTATGTGGATTAAGTTTATGAGGTAGCGTTGCAGCAATCGCAAACCCATTATTATTTTGTTCAAACTCGATTGCTCCTCGCACTAAAGCTAAGCGCTCTTGCATACCTGTTAAGCCATTGCCTAAGTTCAGCTTGGGCATTTCGCCACCGTTATCATAAATAGTGAGATGCACTGAATCAGCTTGGAGGTCTAAGCTTACCGACAGCTCGGTCGCATCACTGTGTTTAATACAATTCGTAATCGCTTCTTGCACAGTATGAAATAACGTTTGTGCCAATAACGTATCACTTATTTTTATATTTTCATCGTAATTGAGTGTGACATTTAAGCCTGTAATATGGCTGCACAGTGAATTAAGCGATGCATGTAAATCAATGGTTTGGTTTTCGCGCATTGACGAGACAGAGTCACGCACATCATTTAATAACAAGCGGGTAATTTGTTGTGCTTTAGTTATGTGTTTTGGTGCTTCATGGTTAGCACAATGATTGGCGACTTCTAGGTGAATACTTAGTCCCGTAAGGTGGTGGCCAAGGGTATCATGTAAATCTCTGGCAATACGAATACGTTCATCGCGAGTTGCGGTGTCGTTTAAAAGTGCTTGAGTTGCTTTTAATTCACGTAATAAATGGGCTGCTTGTTCTTTGGCTTTACGCTCAGAAATAAGCCGAGTAGCAAAGCGATAGGCAAAGCTATTGTATAAAGTGAAAGCCAACCCGTTGAGCAATACAAATTGCTTATCAAAGCCATAGTGAAGCGTCAGCGCCATCAAAAAGGGCAGGCAAATGAGTAAATAGAGGCTGGCTTTGTTTGGCTCGTAATCGCTGAATTTAACTAAGAAGATGATCAATAGAATTGCAACAAAGCCAATATTAAATAGCCACATCAATAGCACAACATTAGCGATAGTGAAGTTCAAAATATGGGTTTGATAGTGCTTAAATCGTATTCTAAAAAACTCAAAATAAATTAAAAAAGCAAAAAAGCTTATAAATAACACACTGATCAAAACCGTATTTATTGTACTAAAACTTAGCTGCGCCGATTCTGCTCTTTGCGACCAAGCGTGCAGAGTATAAATAAACACAAACCCCCAGGTGATTGCTGAGAGTATGAAATCGCTTCGATGTATCAACGTTTGCAATAGTTTGTTCATACGTTTAATTTAATCCGCAATTATTCGTTTATGTATATGACAAATGTCACGATTAAATATGTGACATTTGCAGCAAGTCAGCCCTAATGGTGAGGCGTTAAACTGCATTAAAACACCAATATAGGGACATTATCATGACCAAACATGAATTTCTGCGAAATAGTCTTTTTCTTATCTGTTGATAGCAGCTTATTGTTTAGCTGCATTATTTGTTGATGATGCCAAGGCCGATGAGCAATCACAGCAATGGCAAATGGAGGTCGGTGCTGCACAATTGGCCATTGATACAGCATGGCGAGATTATGATATTCAAACCATGGTCTTGCCATACTTCAACGCCCGAAAAGGCAACTGGCGCATTGGGCCTAAATATGGCTTAGTGCAATATGCCTTTTTACAAGGCGCAGAATTTGAAGCGTCAATGGGGCTTAGTTTCCGAGATGAAACCTACGATAGCAGTTTAATCTTTAGTGATGAGTTGTCGGATGATGAGGTTTTCACTGACTATAAAGACGGCAAAGGTGAGCTAACCTTCAGAACCCAGCTGCAATATAAGCAGCTTTTTGTTCGTTTAGCGCAAGATATTTCGAATCACTCCGATGGACTTACGTTTCTTGCCCGCTATAACCTACAGATTTATGGCCAAGGATTAGGGTTACAGCTAAGTGCTGATCTCGGTTTTTATTGGCAAGATAAAAAATACACTCAATACCTGTATGGCATAGCTAATGGCAATATCGCCCCTGAGTTTGGCAGATATGAATATCAGCCAAGTGCAGCCCTTAACCCATTCACCTCGCTAAACCTGACTTATGTTTTTAATAAGCAGTGGTCTGTTTTTACGAGCGTGCGGTATGAGCAACTTGACTCAACTATCAAAAAAAGCCCGCTAGTGGGAGAAACTGCCAAGCAGCAATTCACTGCAACTATAAATTATCGTTTTTAGAAAAAGGGATGAGCAATGAATTATCTACTGAGATTATGCATTTTACTCTTACTAACTGGTTGCAATAGCGCTGAAGAAGAAGTGTTTGACGAAGACGATTTATACCAAGGTGTCTATGAAAGTGACTATTATGTTTATAACTTTAGCGAGTACCCGGTTGATTTTTATATGATGAACCTACGAAACAACACACCAACAAGCGCAATTTATAAGGAGCAGAACTTTCAACAATCAATCGATGGCTACGGTGGTTTTGAAAAGCTTAACTTTAAGCGTTCTGTGGTCGGAAAGGTTGGCTTTGCAGCTTTTTATGATGCTGAAATAAAAGCTCATCTACAAAAGTGGGTTGTTAGTGATATAGCTAATTATGTGATCAGTTATATGGATGGCGAAACGCTGAAACTGGCTTTTTTAGCACGCACTGAGGCTGTAGATAGTGGTGATTACCCTGTGGTTAGGCTGGTTAGTTTTATCGGCAATACGAACTACAGCTATAAACTTGCTAATAGTGAATTAACTGAAGCAACAGCAACAGCTTATATACCGCTAACTCATTGCGCTAGTGACTTACAAATTGCAGGTTTTGAATTTGATTTTTGTAACTTAGAGCAGCGTGGTTACTTAATTGTGCTGCTACCTAATGAGCAACTAGCAATCATCAAAGAGTAGTGCTTTATGACAATTTCGTGAATATTGTGATAATGTAACTTTTTATCGTTTCATTGCTTTATAATGCCTTTTTTATTTGTATGATAAAGCTGGTTTTTAGCTTGGAGTTAGCATGGTTTCACGTCGAGAATTTTTAGTAGGGGCGGGCACATTGGCCTTTTTAGGATTATCAAAAAGTGCCATAGGTAAAGTGTCGTTAGGTGATTTAAAAACAACGGCTGTCGGCTTTGGCCCGTTAATTCCTGATACAGATAAATTGCTCGACTTACCTGAGGGCTTTAGTTATCAAGTAGTTTCAAGCCTAGGTGAGAAAATGTCTGATGGGTTTACGGTACCCGATAAAGCCGATGGCATGGGTTGCCTAGCGCTTGGTAATGACCGCGTTGCATTAGTGCGAAACCATGAGCTAAAACCAAAAGATTTAGCGAAAGCTGAGGCAAGTATTGCCAACCATAAAACGCCCCTGGCTTTTGATACTAACAGTGACGGTGTGGCGTTACCGGGTGGCACAAGTCATATCGTGTATAACTTAAAAACCCATCAAAAAGAGCAAGAATACTTGTCATTGGTCGGCACTATTCGTAACTGTTCTGGCGGTATCACGCCATGGGGCACCTGGCTTACGTGCGAAGAAACCACAGATACCAAAGCCGATGGATTTAACCAAGACCACGGCTATATTTTTGAAGTACCCGCAAATAGCAAAGGCTTAATTAAACCTGAGCCATTAAAAGCCATGGGTCGATTTAACCACGAAGCGGCTGCCGTTGATCCGCGCACAGGCATTGTTTATTTAACAGAAGACAAAGGTGATAGCGTCTTTTATCGCTTTATTCCAAATGAATATGGCAAGCTGCATAAAGGCGGGCAATTACAAGCTATGGTGGTAAAAGGTAAGCCACAATTCGATAGCCGTAACTGGAATAATAAAGCCATGGGGCTACATCAAGAGCTTGAGGTTGAGTGGGTCAATCTAGATAACCCTGAAAGCCCGAAAGACGACCTACGCCTACGTGGCTACAAACAAGGCGCAGCATTGTTTGCTCGCGGTGAAGGTATTCACTGGGGTGATAAAGAGCTTTATTTCTGCTGTACCAATGGTGGTAAAAAACAACTTGGTCAGGTTATGAAATATCAGCCATCAGAATTTGAGGGCACAGATAAAGAAGCACAGCAACCTGGTAAAATCTCGTTGTTTGTAGAAAGTACCAGCAAAACCTTTTACAACTTTGGCGATAACCTTACCGTGTCACCTAATGGTCATTTAATTGTTTGTGAAGACCAATACACCGATGTGGTTGATAATCATCTTCGCGGTGTGACACCCCAAGGGCAAGTTTATAATTTTGCCCGCTTAGTGGCGCAAACCGAGCTGGCAGGTGCCTGTTTTTCACCAGATGGTAGCACTTTGTTTGTGAACGTTTACTCACCGTCAAAAACACTTGCTATAACAGGCCCATGGCATCAGTTTAGTGTTTAACAAATAAAAGAGCTTTACTCTAATTCATCAATTATTAGTAACGGAAAGTTCTTTGCCGAGCGGGGCTGCCAATCTGCAAACTCAATATTACTCACATTCAGTGTATTGAGTGCTTTTTTTGAGTAGCTCCAGCCTCTGGCTTTTTGTGCCACAGCTGCACGTTTTAGCTCTTCAGATAAACCAATGGTTAGCAATTCATGCTTAACACCGCGTTTTGTATAAAAGGCTTTTTCACGTGCCACGGCTTTTGCGATTATTTCGTCGTATTGAGTGCGTAAAGCCTGCCACTTGGTTGTTTTTTCTGGCTCTTTTAAATGGCTTACCATGGCATCAATATCGCTATCTCGCCAGCGAGCTGAAGCGGCATCGCCGTGCCAACCGACAATGGCGTTATTAGCTATGGTAGTAGGGTTTCCTGCAAGCAATACATAATTAGCACACGACGAAAAGCAAAATTGTTTTACATGAACCTTTAAATTATGCGCCAAAATTAATTCGGCGAGATCCATACCTAAATCAACGTTTCCGCCACCACTGGTGATTTGTATGCTGTTTATGTTTGGCTGCTCAGCCAAAAGCTGTGCAACATGTTGATTGTTTTTGGCACTAATTTCGCCCTGATAAATAATGCGCTGCTCGCTTAGTGACACACCGGCAAAGCTTAACCAAGGGATGATTAAAAATAGACTAAAAAATACACGCAACATAAAACGCTAACCTTATAAATTGTATGATAATTCTATCATGCTTTTAGGGTTTTTTAGCGGCTTTTTTGGCGCTGACTTTAGCGGCGTGTTTGGCAATCCACTTAGTCATTTTTTTCATTAAGGCGGGTGGAAAATCATGGCCCATTCCGGGCACAACTTTTAGCTTACTACGCTTTATTAAGATTGCGGTGTTGATACCCGCAGACAGTGGCATAACAGGATCAGCACTGCCGTGGATCACTAAGGTGGGGGCTTTAATCTTCTTTAAAAGTTGCTCACGATAGGGCGTTGCGGCAATGGCTGCAAGCTGACGTTTAAAGCCTGTTTGATTTGTGTGGGCCCGCTCAATATAGCGCTGTGCGTTGGCGTATAAAGCGTGTTCATCTTGTGGATAGGCTGGGCTGCCAATGAGTTGGTTGAGCTTAACATTGTAATCAATCGCGGCTTCTTTATTACTGCTCCGGGGTCGTATTTTAGCGAGCTTTACTAATAGGTTTATGTTTGACCCCGAAAACGATAACGGCGAGCTACTCGACATAATTGAAGTTAAGCTCAGCACACGTTTTTTATACTTTGCCGCGGCAATTTGCGCAATCATGCCACCCATCGACGCCCCCACTAAGTGCGCTTTTTTGATAGCCAGTGCATCCATTAATTCTTTTACATCGCGAGCCATGTCATCGAGCGAATAGGGCAGTTTTGCACGAATGGGTAATCGACGGCTAAGCCAATGCTTTACAAGACTCGGCTTGCCTAACTCATCTAACGATGAGGATAGCCCTGCATCACGATTATCAAAACGAATAACCCGAAAACCTTTTTCGACTAAGCCAAAATAAAGCGACTCTGGCCAAACGGTAAATTGAGCACCTAAGCCAATAATCAAGATGATCACAGGCGCATTTTCATCGCCTTCATCTTGATAACTAATACTGATACCACTGGCTGTAAGGATATGTTCCATAGACTGACAAATAAGCTTACGCAGGTATCATCAGCTTAGTGTGTGAAGTTGGCAGTTTAGTGACAGCAAGAAAAATAGACAGCACATGACTGCATGCTGTCTATTTTCAGGGAGTTTTCTTAGAAGTAAGCGGTAACGCCAATCCAGAAGTTACGGCCTTTATCTTTAACGTTGTAGTCGTCTGTGAATGTGACTTCACTAATTACACCGCGACCTGTTAGGTACTCATACTCACCATCGCCATTTAGGTCGGTATAGCTTGTGCTATACGAGGTGAAATCTTCGTCTAATAGGTTGTTTACGCGGGCATTGATTTGCACGTACTCATTTACATAAAACTGCGCACCTAAATTAAGTAGGTTGTAATTTTTGTAGTACAGCGCTTTGTCGTGCACGTTATCCCAGCCGCGGTAACGGTCTGAACGATATACACCTTGTAGGTATAGGTTCATAAAGTCAGTCGCTTCCCAGTTTAGGGTAAGGTTTGCCATGTGCTCAGCTGAGTTCGTTAGTGGCTGACCTTGTTCAGGGCCGCTCTTTTGTTCGCTATCAGTCCAGGTGTAGTTACCGTTAACAGACACTGTTTTGCTGATAGTATATTGGCCTGCAATTTCAACACCTTGTAGGTCTACTTCGTCGATATTGATTTTTTGGCTATAGCTATCGTAGCCAAGTTGATCGTACTGACCTAAGTTCACACAAGGGCGTACATCGTTAGTTTGCTCACAGCTTAAAATAGTGTCGCCGCTGGCAATTTTGTCTTCAAACTTGGTGTTGTAGTAAGTCACATTGATGTTGTGATCGCCATCAAGCGAAGTCCAGTAAAGGGCGATTTCAGAGTTCACACTGGTTTCTGGTTGTAAGTCTGGGTTACCCGCAAACGGGCTTGTGCCTTGACCGCCAAATCCGGTAATACCGTCATAAAGGTCTGTGGTTTGTGGTGTTTTATAACCCGTACTTACACCCCCTTTTAGCGTCCAAGTGTCAGAGAGGTTATAGACACCGTAAACGCGCGGAGATACTTGGCTGCCAAATACATCATGGTCATCGTAACGAGCGCCTAATGTGAAGGTAAAGTTGTCCGTTGCCATCCAGTTATCTTCGGCAAAGATTGAGTACATGTTTTGCTCTTGTACTTTGCCAGCTTGATCACTTTCAAGACCAAATACACCGTCTTTTAATTCACCGTCGATAAGCTGGCCACCAATTGCTAGGTTATGGCTACCAAAGCTACCTGTGATTGGAATATCAAAACGTAAGTCGTAGGTATATTGACTGCTTTCAAGTGGGCGAGCAGGGCGCGGTAGGAATGTTTCTTCGGCTAAGTCTTTACGTGCTTGCTCATCCATTCCTTCGTATTCGCCAGTACCGTCGTACATTGCTTGCAGCTCTAGGCGCTCGCTAACACTGAGCGGTAGAGTACGGCCATTATTTTGCGTATCAACATAAGAAACAGAAGCCTTCAGCGTTGCCCAATCAAGCTCGCCATCGTAGCTGATTGACCACCACTCACGGTCAAACTCTTGGTCTGCAGCATAACCTGCGCGCGGGTTTACTTGGCCGCGGCGGTCTTGCCAAATTGATTCAATATTATCTTTAGTGCCAAGCGGGTAAGTAATGGTGCCTGATTCGATGTCGTAGCTTGGCGTGTTGTCGTACACTTGGCTTGAATTATCATAATCAAAACGTAAATGATGCGACTCAAACGGGGTATAAGTTAGAGTAAAACCATACTGCTCGTTTGTGTTATCAACGGTACGACCGCCACTACCAAAACCTAATGAACGAGTATGAACAACACCATTTGGATCGGTTGCTGGTTCAAATGTTGGCGATGATGCTTGTTGCTCGTAAACACTGCCGCGCACACCTAAACTTAATACGTCTTTAATAAGTGGACCCATCACACTAAAGTCAGTGGTAATGTCATCGCCAAAATCATCGTTTTGCTGTAATGAACGGCTAAAAGACACTGCACCGCTCCAACTATCAGTGTGCTTTTTAGTGATGATATTAATTACACCACCCAATGCATCTGCACCATAAAGCGTTGATGCAGGGCCGCGAATTACTTCAACACGTTCAATGGCATCAACCGGTGGTACGTGGTTAAACGCGTTGCCACCAAAATTGTTTGGGTATATGTCACCATGGTTATTTTGACGTTTACCATCAATGAGTAACAGGGTGTATTCACCTGTTAAACCACGCATACTTACACTGCCTTGGCCAGTTTTATCACGAGTTGTGCCAATGTCGATCCCTTCTAAATATTGCACCGCATCAAGTACTGAGGTGAAGGCATGAGACTTAATATCTTCATTAGTGATAATTGAAATACTTGCAGGTGCTTCGGTAACTTTTTGCTCAAAACCTGTTGCAGTAATAACTAAGCGTTCCATATCTTGTTTGGGCTTAGCGTCATCAGCAAAGGCTGAAAAATGTGTTGCTATGGCAAGTGCCAGTAAGCTTGGTTTTATTGATTTCATTGTAGGTTTCCAGTTCTTTTTGTAGGTTATCCCTTTGAGGGACGTCGCGTATACTACAGAAATGAAAAATACGATCAATAACTATTCTTATTTAGATTAATCTTTTTCAAGTTGGCTTAAACTATTCACAATTAAGTTGCGTTTGCTTTTTAGCTAATTAATAGGCTGTTACAAACAAGTTTTAGATTAAATACCCAAGGCAGATTCAGTTCCTGTATAGTGTTTTAAACATCATCATAAAAATTAAAATAATGAATTCAGATATCTCTTTAGCGCGCTTTAAGCAGTTTCCAGTGCTTATGTGGATCTTCCTATTTGGCTCATTTATTACCCGTGGTAGCTATTACATGGTGTGGCCATTTCTTGCGGTGATCTTGTACGAAAAGTTTGCTTTATCGGCGACAGAGGTCGGTTTGGTACTTACCAGTGCCGCGGTGATTTCAGTGTTCACCAGTTTTATTGGCAGCAGCCTATCCGATAAAGTGGGCCGGCATACGCTGATGTACATTACCGGCGTGCTGTATATCATTTCTTTCTCGCTGTTAGCTGAGGTAGAAACCGTGGCCGGTTATGTGATTGTAATGACCTTATGCTCGATTGCGACTGCACTTTGGCGACCATTAACCAGTGCGGCGATTGGCGATATTATTGAGGATTCACAAACTCGCGAGCTGGCCATGCAGTCGCTGTACTTTATTGTTAATGTGGGCTGTGCGGTGGGTCCATTAGCAGGGGTATGGCTAGGTTTAACCGGTGAGCAGTCGAGCTTTTATATTACCGCAGGGGCATTTGCTATTTTATTGGTGCTGCTTGTTTGGGGCTTTAATTTTAGTGATAAAGCAGCAAAAAATACCGCGACGATTGATGAGCCAGAAGAGAAAAAACCAGCTGTACAGGGCAAGCAAATCTTACGTATTCTATTTGCAGATAAGCTGCTGCAGTGTTTAATTTTAGCCAATATTTTGTGCATGTTTATTTATGCGCAAATGGATAGTTCACTCATACAATACCTAACTCGGGCAGAGGCTCCCGACCTACTTGCATTGATTTCTGCACTGATTTTTACCAATGCGTTAGTGATCATTTCAAGTCAATTTCTGCTGTTAAAAATGATGGCGCGATTTAGCCTAACGGTGCGCATTCAAATTGGCTTGGTACTATTAATGGTGTCGCAGTTTTGGCTAGCACTTAATCCAATCGATTTATTCTGGGGCTGGATTGGTGCGATAGTGGTGATGAGTTTGGCCGAAACTATTTTGTTTCCGACGATGAACGTACACCTTGATAGGCTCGCACCTTCTCATCTTCGTGGTGCGTACTTTGGCGCGGCTTCGTTTTATGATTTAGGGTTTGCTTTAGCACCACTCGGTGGTGGTTTAATTTTAGATTATTACAACGGTCCAACGTTATTTTTCGCGACGGGAGGCCTTTGCCTTGTAGTGATTTATTTATACGCCATACTCGAAAAGTTACCCAGACCCGATTTTGCAAACCCGTCATAACCTTTAAATAGCCCCTTCATGGGGCTTTTTATGGTTTAAACAATTAATGACAGCGATATCAATTTACGTATTTTTTCCGAGATATTAGTTTGTAGTATCGGCTTATAATGTTAAAAAATTGTTTACCATACCGATAAGAACTCAATGAACGCACCCTACTTTTTGTGCAAACGCTCGCTATTATGCTCGGCTGTATTGCTAACACTTGCTGCTTGTGGCGGCTCAGGCTCAAATGAAAAACAAACAACAACACCGCCTGTAACTGAAGCACCGCAAAACCAAGCGCCGCAAATCAGTGGTCAATCACAGACTTTACGGGTTGGTGAAACCTTGAGTTTTAGCCCTGAAGTCTCTGATCCAGATAATGACCCACTTACTTTGTCTGTAACAAACTTACCAAGTTGGCTAAGTTTTAATGAAGCCTCAGCAAGTATCAGTGGCACACCAGAGCAAGCAGGTAAGTATGCCAACATTGAGTTTACAGTCACTGATGGTCAGCTCTCTGCCCAGCTTTTGATTGATATTAATGTAGAAGCCAAACTTATTGAAAATACGCCGCCAACGCTCACGTCCACCCCATCGGATAGCAATGAAGGCCAAGCTTATACTTACCAGTTAACATTTACTGATGCACAAAATGACACTGTTGTAGTAGGTGAAGTTAGTAAACCTGATTGGCTTAGTTTTGATGCGAATAACCTCCGTTTTAGCGGCACGCCCTTGTTTGCGAATACGGGCGAACAGCAAATTCGTTTTCGTTATTCAGATGGCGAAGTGACGCAGCAGGCAGAGCAAACATTTAACATCTCTGCTAGAGCAAACTCGGCGCCTGTGGTGTCTCCACTGAGTAGTGAAGCGCGTGCTGAGCAGGCATTGAGTGTGCAGTTAATCAGCACCGATGCAGACAACGATGATGTGAGCTTAACCGTAACAGGGTTGCCAACGTGGCTAAGTTTTGATGAGCAAACTAGCATCTTATCTGGCACCGCGAGTAATGAAGATCTTGGTGAGCATAAATTCACAATCACAGCCTCTGACTCACGTGTACAAGCAAGCTTCGAGTTTGTGTTAAACATTACTCAAAGCTATGTAGCTGAGGCACTAGAAACAGGTAATGCGCTAGTTGTGCCAAACAGTGAATTGCTACTTGATGCTGCGCTTAATGAAATTGATAGCCACAAAGCGCGCTTTCAAAGCATTAAAAATAGCTTATTTGCTTTTGGCTCAAGCTCCGCCCTTGATGAATTAAGCTGGTATCCAACATGGGATGCAACGCTATTAACTGCTACGTATCCATTCAATGAGCCGGTACTACTTACCAACAATAGTTGGCAAGATGGTTACGAGGCAAAGATCAGAAATCTTGCTGTAGTCGGGACTAGTGATGGTGAGCAGGGCCGTTACTTGGTATTTGGTAGTAACCCTTATAGAAATACCATTAACGAGCAAATGACTCAGTTTTTGAAAAACAGCACCACCTGGTTAGCTGGTAGAGAAATAACCGCAGAGCAGCCACTCAAACTTGTATTAGCGCAACTTGATCAAAGCTATTACTTTCAAGATAGGATCAAAACGCGAGAGTGGTTTGATAGTCAATATGAAGGCATGGTGAGCTATAACGACAATACAAGTTGTGACAACGACGCTTTAGCGGCGTGCTTAACAACTGACACGGATGTACTGATTATCTCTCAGCATGAGCGTGAAGGATTAAATATTGATAATGTTGTGGCTGCAGTAAAGCAAGCGCAAGCAAATGATATAGCAGTGATCTATATTCAGCGTGATGGAAGCCAAACTGCACTAGGTAGAGCGCTATTTGAATTACTCCATGTGAGCGTTGCAGGTGATAACTACTGGCACCGATTAGAACTGGCAAATTGGAACCCAATTGCTATTAACGACAGCTTGCCAACCGATGCGCAAACTATTAAAGACTTACTTAGTCGCTTTAAAAGCAGCGAATTTAGTGTTGATTTAAGTGCTTGTGATAACCGTAGTTGCCCAGCTGAAAGCCAATATCAGCAACAGTTTAGTGATGCGGCAACTATCATTAATTCGGTTTTTAGAGGTTTTGACCAAGCGAAAACAGATATCTTTACTGAGCAGGGCTATCGCTTTTACCAGTTACTGGTGCTGCTTGCAGATCATTATCGCCAAGTTGTGAGCTTCCCGATGGATAAGCTAAGCACCGATAATACAAGCTTCTTTCGCGGACTGTTTACTGATCATGCGGTATTAAATATACGTAAAGTTAATCCACTTCAAGTTGATATGGGTAATTTCAGCCGTAGTGATTTTAGTCATGTAACACCTAAAACCGTCACCGTGAATATGCAGAGTAAGGCGTATTTTCGCTCAACGGGTGTGTATGCCTTGCCGGGGCAAACATTTGCTATCAAACGCACCGATAATCAAGCAGTGAATACCAAGGTGTTTGTTAATACTCTGCGCGATGGCGCAACACATTACATGAGCAGCAATGGCTATAATCGACCCGCTAAATTGCAGTCGGTTCATGTGCCTATAGAGACAAATGAAACAGTCTATTTTACGTCACCTTATGGTGGGCCAATTCAAATTGAGTTTGATCAAAATGATTTAGATGTCAGCTTTGAATTTAGCAATGTAGGTGAGCACCCTTATTGGCGAAGCAGCAGTGACGATGAGCGCTTTGCTGCACTGCTGGAACAGGGCGATTATGATTGGGCTGAGGTCGCAACCGGTGGCTTTGAAGTGCATTCAAAGCTCGAGAAAATGCGTATTTCAATTAACGATGGTTATTGGCCTGTAGCGTCTGACTTCGCCCATGCAGTAGAGCGTTATACTCATAACTATCCGCATGTACTTGCTGGTTTTAAAGGGCCGGGCATCGATGTGGTAAGCGAAATTCATGACTTTGCGAGTGCACGCAATATCGAAGTACAAACAATTGATATTGTAAAACATATGAATGCAGACCAACCGACCTGTGGTTGGGGCTGTTCTGGTAATCCGTATGACGTAGGTTGGAATTTTAATCCAACTGGGCATGGCGATATCCATGAATTAGGACATGGACTTGAAAAAGGGCGCTTTCGTATCGAAGGATTTGGTGGCCATTCAAATACCAATTTTTACTCCTACTACAGTAAGTCAAAGTTTGAAGATGAAACTGGTTTTTCGGCATCGTGCCAAAACTTACCATTCGAGAACTTGTTTGATCATTTACAAGCCAGTAAACAAAGCGCAGATGCATTTGCTTATATGCAAGGTTTAGCAATGTCTCAGTGGTCGCAAAGTCACGCTATATATTTACAAATAATGATGGCCGCACAGGCACACAATAAGCTTGAAAACGGCTGGCATTTATACCCTCGCTTACACATTTTGGAGCGTGCGTTTAATCTAGCTGATAACAGCGAGTCTAATTGGCAGGCACAAAAAGATGCACTTGGCTTTTCAAGCTACAGCTTGTCGGAGGCGCAAAGCATAGGCAACAATGATTGGCTATTAATCGCGCTTTCAGAAGCAACCGAGCTCGATTTGAGCAACTATTTCAGCATGTGGGGCATGGCAACGTCAGACAAAGCAAAACAGCAGGTTAAAGCAAAAAACTACACGGTATTAGGTGATGTTTACTATGCATCATCTGCCACAGGTTATTGCACCACGTTAAATCAAACAGAGGTTGCAATTGATGGGGCAGAAAGTTGGCCTGAATAATACACCGCTTTGTTAAGTCGATTAGTATTTATATCTAAAACGCCAGCGAAAGATGTCGCTGGCGTTTTTACCATTAGATTAGTGAAATTAGCTACAGCTGCTACCTTTATAACTCACACATTTAACGTTGAGGTGTAACATGGCTGTTTCTGCAATCCCAAAAGGTTTCCATGCGGTAACCCCGTATTTGATTATTGATGGCGCAACAAAAGCTATCGAATTCTATAAGCAGGCTTTTAATGCCGAGCTTGTAATGCAAATGCCAATGCCTGATGGTGGGGTGGCGCACGGCGAGATAAAAATAGGCGACTCCTACATCATGCTTTCTGACACCTACCCTGAAATGGAATACAAATCTCCACAGCAGCTTGGCGGTACACCGGTCAATATGATGCTGTATGTTGAAGATGTCGATGCTGTTTTTGCCAAAGCGTTGTCGCTTGGGGCGAAAGAGCTACGCCCTGTGCACGACCAATTTTATGGCGATAGGTCGGGCACGTTAGCCGACCCATTTGGCCATATATGGAACATCGCGACACATAAAGAAGACCTAACTGAACAAGAATTAATTGAGCGCATGGGAGAGCTCATGAGTAAAGAGCAGGATGCTTAAAAAGCAATGTGCCCATTACAATTTTATTGCTCGCTAAGTTACTGAACAGTTACAAAAAGCGCTGTTTTCACAGTTTTATCAATGAATACGAATGGATGCGGTTTTCTTCAATCTTATAAATATACTGCAACAAGGTTTATAAAAATAAGACTGAGAGAACAATGACTTTTAGAGTATTGATTTTTACATTGGCAGTACTGATAGTTGGCTGCCAATCCAATGTTAGCAACGTGGACAGGCAGCTTCATCAAGTGTCTTCCTTGGTGACTGTTCAGAATCCTGAGTGGCTTAAAAGTGCCACTATTTATCAAATTAATACTCGACAGTTCACGCCACAAGGCACACTAAAAGCCGCTAAAGATCAGTTGCCAAGATTAAAAACATTAGGCATAGACATTATTTGGTTAATGCCAATCCATCCAATTGGAGAGCAAAATCGCAAAGGCGAGCTTGGTAGCCCTTACTCAATTAAAGATTATTTTGGGGTGAGTGAAGAGCTTGGTTCTTTTGCTGACCTTAAAGAGTTTGTCGACGCGGCACATGCGCAAAATATGTATGTCATTTTGGATTGGGTAGCCAACCATACTGCATGGGATAACCCAATTAAGGAGCAGCACCCACAGTGGTACATGAAAGATCATGAGGGCAATTTCACATCAACACCTTGGTTTGATTGGGATGATATTATCGATTTAGATTTCTCAAAGCCTGAACTTCGCAAATATATGTCTAAAGCCATGCAGTTTTGGGTGAAAGAAGCAGGAATTGATGGCTTTCGTTGTGATGCCGCTGGCTTAGTACCATTACAATTTTGGCAAGATGTGAGACAAGAACTTGAACAGATCAAACCTGTCTTTATGCTTGCAGAATGGGAAGGAAGAGATTTTCATTATCAGGCATTTGATGCCAGTTATGCCTGGAGTTGGTGGAAGGCTGTTCACGATATTGCAAAAGGAAAAGCCGGACTCGGTAAACTCTATGAGTATTATTCATGGAATACTGGCTACTACCCTGAAAATGCTATGCGCTTAAATTATGTTAGTAATCATGATGCAAATGCATGGGAAGCAACTCAGTTTGAAGCATTTGGCGATGCGCTTGAGGCAGTAATCGCGCTTTCAGTTGTCAGTGACGGTATTCCGATGATCTACAATGGCCAAGAAGCTGGGAACGAAAAGCGATTAAAGTTTTTCTCACGAGATCCCATTAATTGGCGACCACACCCGATAGGCGATTTATATCAACAGCTGTTCGCGATAAAAAAAGCAAATTCAGCCCTTTTTAACGGTAAATGGGGCGCACCCATGGTGCAAGTGAAGAATAGCCAAAGTGAGTCTGTACTTAGTTTTATCAGAGAAAATAAAAATAATAAGGTATTTGCTGTGTTTAATTTATCAGCCGAAACACAGGCTGTTACCCTTAAGTCTGACTTTGCAGCAGGTCGTTATAAAAACGCACTGAGCGGCAAGCCTGAAACAATTTCAAAGCAGCAACGTGTCATGCTTGAACCTTGGCAATTTAAAATACTTATCGAACAATAGTTACCGTTTTGTAACCTTAAAATCATTACCCTAATTGAGATAGTGTGATGATTTTAAGGTTTTCAATGAAACGGTTTTTCCAAATGAGCTTGCTGGCTTTATCTGTCAATGCAATAGCTGTTACGCAAGCATATTCTCAAGATAACAATAAAAACGAATTTGTACCTCAGTGGGCTAAGAAAGCTGTTTGGTATCAAATATTTCCAGAGCGATTTCGCAACGGTGATCCAAGCAATGATCCAAAAGTAGATGATATTAAAGGGGCTGATCCAATTAAACAGCCAGTGCAGTGGCGTATTCATCCATGGGGCAGTGATTGGTATGAACTGCAAGATTATGAACGTGTAAATAAAGCCGCTAATGATGAGCATGAGATAAGTACTCATTTGCTACGTCGCCGATATGGGGGCGATTTACAAGGTGTCATTGATAAACTCGACTATTTAAAAGACTTAGGTATTAATGCTATTTATTTGAATCCGGTTTTCGATTCTCCATCGTTACATAAATACGACGCTGCAAGTTACCACCACATAGACCCAAACTTCGGCCCAGATCCTGTAGGCGATCGAAAATTAATGGCACAAGAGAACCCACTTGATCCAAAAACTTGGATTTGGACCAAAGCGGATGAGTTAGCCTTAGAGCTTATAGACAAAGCCCATCAAAAAGGCATCCGTATAATCTTCGATGGGGTGTTTAATCACATGGGGATTAACAGCTTTGCATTTCAAGACTTAGCAAAAAACCAAGAAAATTCAGACTATAAAAACTGGTTTACAGTGATCAGTTTTAAAGACGAAAGACAAGGCACTGAATTTGATTATCAAGGTTGGTTTGGTGTTAAGTCACTGCCTGAATTTAAAGAAGATGAACACGGGTTAGTCACAGGACCAAAGCAATATGTTTTTGCTGCCACAAAACGTTGGATGAACCCAAAAGGTAAAGGTCGTCAATATGGTATTGATGGTTGGCGATTAGATGTTGCTTATTGCATTGCTCACGGCTTTTGGAAAGATTGGCGTCAGCTTGTTAAATCAATTAATCCTGAAGCTTACTTAACCGCTGAAATTGTTGATACTCCTGAAAATGTTAAGCCTTATATGCAAGGCGATGAATTCGATGGTGAAATGAATTATAACTTTGCTTTTACTGCAGCTGAGTTTTTCTTTAATCCTGAGAAGATGGCGATTTCACCAACCGAGTTCGATAGCAAACTAGCTGAGCTTCGTAGCTTATACCCTCAGGGTGTTGCCTATGTGGTACAAAACTTATTTGGTAGTCATGACTCTAATCGCATTGGCTCACATATTGTCAATCGTGGTATTGCTAATTTTCGTGATTGGCAAGACTACTTTACTACGTCACAAGCGGTGATAAACCCAGATTATAGGGTCTCGAAACCCACCTCATATGACTTACAACTGCAACGATTATTTGCTTTATTACAAATGACTTACGTTGGTGCGCCTATGCTTTATTATGGCGACGAAGTGGGTATGTGGGGAGCGAATGATCCTGATAGTCGTAAACCAATGATTTGGCCAGATATTAAGTACCAAGCTGAGCGCTACAACCCTGATGGCTCAGTGCGTAGCCCTGACGAAGTAACTGTTAACACATCCCTAAAACAGACCTACAAACAATTAATAGCAATTCGAAATGCGAACCCTGCGTTGAGTATTGGTAGCTATAAAACCATGCTCGCTGATGATACGAAGAATGTGTTTGTATTTGAGCGCCAGCATCATACCGGTACCTTTTGGGTTTTGTTTAATAACTCAACAGAAAATCAAAAGATTAGCTTGTCGTATCTAAATAATAAAAAGCCTGATTTACTGTACGGCGATGCTGATTATGCGGGTTTAGATAAAAAGTTAGTAGTTAGCCTCTCAGCCAAAAGCGGAGCAATTATCAGAGTAAATTAGCTTTGAGTATTAATTGTAACCAGTAAGTAACTTTTATGTATGTAGCTTGGTTGTGTGCATAGCTTGCACACAACCTAAAACACACAAAAAGGAGCTTAACAATGAATGCAAAACATTTACTCGTAAGCCTAAAATATTGTGTATTAATGTCTTCGGCAATAGGACTTAATACACTCATAAATCCAGCCTATGCGCAAACTATTAGTCAACAAGAAGCCGAAAATGCAAATGTGGGTGGCGGGGCCGCTTTTGAAACTGAACATGCAGGTTATTACGGAACGGGTTATCTAGGCGGTTTCACTGATGGTAATAAGGGAAGTGCCGCGGTTAGTTTTTCGGCGAGTGTTCCCCAGTCAGGGCAATATACGTTAGCGACTCGTTATGCCAATGGCACAGGGAGTGCTAAATCACTTAGCTTATATATTGATAATCAGTATGTGCAGCAAGTGTATTTTAATTCTGGTAGCCACTGGGCTGATTGGCTTAGCCAAACAAACCCTATCAACTTAACCTCTGGCAGTCATACGATTAGTCTACGATTTGATAATCAAGACAGTGGTAATATAAATCTCGATGCATTTACTGTTACCAGTCCAAACCAGCAAACTGTGCCAGCTTTAAATGTTAATCAACAGCTTGAACTCGAAGATGCATTATTAACTGGCGGTGCTGTTGCAGAGTCAAATCACACGGGTTTTAGCGGTAATGGCTTTGTAGGTGGCTTCACTGATAGTAATAAAGGCCAAGCAAGTAGTGCATTTAATGTTGATATTAGCGAAGCGGGTAGTTATCAGCTAACACTCAGCTATGCTAATGGTACAGGTAGTGATCGCACAATTAGTTTTAATACAGAGCAATCAACTCAAACTATTACATTACCAGCAACAAATAATTGGGATAGCTGGGCAAGCGTAAGTCACACCTTTGATTTAACCCAAGGCACCCATCAGTTAAATTATCTTTTCGGTAATAATGATAGTGGTAATGTTAACTTAGATTCGGTTGCTTTGAGTCAGGTTTCAACCGACCCAACCGATCCGACAGATCCCCCCGTTGAGCCACCAATAAATAGTGATGCTTATGAAGCCGAAGACGGCTTTTATGCCGGTGGCGCTTATATTTCTACTTCATTAACAGGTGCGCAAGGAGAAGGCGCAGTAGTGCAAAGTACGGCTAATTCATCACGCATTATTGCCACCGTTAATGCAAGTCAAACTGGCCTGCAAACAGTTGGTTTTAGATATAACAATAGCTCAGGCATAACACAAAAGGCCCGTTTGTTTATTGATGGTATCGATGCAGGTGAAATGACTTTTGAACCTACAACGGGTTTCACAACTAAAGCTTACAATTTAAATTTACATAAAGGGGTGGGAACACTCACTATTGCCCAGCATAGTGACTCATCAGCTGAGTATGCAATTGACAATGTTAGTTTAGAACAAGGTTTGCCATTAGAATCTCGTGGTGCCACGGCCCCATATAAAGCCTATGAAGCTGAAAATGCACAGACAAATGCACAAGTTCTTGCACCAAGTCGCGTGTTTCATTCTGTCGCGGCAGAAGCATCAGGCCGTCAAGCCGTTCGTTTGAACAACACTGGCGATTTTGTAGAGTTTACTTTAACTGAAGCTGCGAATGCTTTTGTGCTACGCAGTTCAATTCCAGATAACAGCAGCGGTACGGGCCAAATTAATCAACTAGCCGTTTTTGCCGATGGTGTTAAATTGGCTGATCATCAAGTATCTAGTTTATTCAGCTGGGTATATGGCAGTTACCCATACGGTAATAACCCCTCACAAGGCTCTGCACAACGTTTCTTTGATGGTTCACGCATGATGCTAGGGCAAACATTGCCTGTTGGCACAGTGCTGCGTTTCGAAAAGGATGCTAACTCAACAGCAAATTACTATGACATTGATTTGCTTGAAACTGAGCTTGTTGAAGCGCCAAGAGCTAAGCCAACTGGCTTTGTTTCAATTACAGATTTCGGTGCTGTCGCTGACGATGGTCAAGATGACTTATATGCTATTCAAACTGCTATTGCAGATGCTAAAGCACAAGGAACAGGTGTATGGATCCCACAAGGGCGCTTTATCGTTAGTGACCGCTTTAATCTATCTGATGTTAGCGTTATTGGTGCTGGGCCTTGGTACTCGGTGATCGCAGGTCTTAATGGTAAAGGTGGCTTTTATGCGACTGGTGACAATGTCACGATAGCTCACTTAATGATTGATGGCGATGTACGTTATCGTGACGACGCGGCATTTCATGCAGCATTAGAGGGTAATTTTGGCAAAGGTTCTTTATTACAAAATATCTGGGTAGAACATACTAAGGTTGGTTTATGGGGATCGGCAGGAACCGATGGATTACTGGCCGTTGGTCTTAGGATCCGTAACACCTTTGCAGATGGTGTGAATTTACACACCGATATTAAAGATACGCATATTACGCAATCAATGATCCGTAATACTGGTGATGATGCTTTAGCAATGTGGTCATCAGGTTCACCAGTTACACGCGCCGCATTCATCCACAACACTGTACAGGTGCCTTTACTTGGCAATGGTGCCGGCATTTACGGTGGTACAGACAATGCCGTTTTAAATAACTTATTTGCTGATACTTTAACGGGCTCAGCAGGGGTTGCAATTGGCACTCGTTTTAACCCTGTGCCGCTTGCAGGTGTAACTAGAGTTGAAAACACGACATTACTTCGTACAGGTGGCTATGAACCAAATTGGCAAGCGCAATTAGGTGCTATTTGGATTTATGCTGACTCAGCCGATATCACCGCGCCTATTGAAGTGACGTATGTCGATATTATCGACAGTACTCATCAGGCGATATTAGTGAGCTGGCAAAAGCGTGTCGAAAATTTGTTATTTAAAAATGTGCATATTGATGGGGTTCAGGCTAACGGCACTGCGAGTGACTTTAGCATGGAGTTTCAAGCACAAGGTAATGCGTACTTTGAAGATGTTACCGTCACAAATGGTGCATCAGGTGTCAATGTATGGCCTGAGTTTAGTTTAATTAAGGTCAGCGGGAATAGTGGGTTTTAGTAGTTAACTTACTGTTTTAACAGCGAGTTTGTTTGTTTTTACAGACTCGCTATCTATTTTGGTGCAGTGATTGAGATATTTTGGGGCACGTAACCGTTTTGTAACTTGCAAAGCAATACAGTGCAAATCACGGCATTAAGAAGTTACCGACTTAATTAAATAATAAAAACTTTGGAGATGCATTCAATGCAAACTTTTAAACCGACTTCGCTAACACTCGCACTCGCAGCTGCAGGCTTATTTACTGTAAACGTGAATGCCGCAGACGCAACCCAAGCTCAAGAGAACGACCAAGATAACGTTGAAGTTATTGAGGTAAAAGGTTTTCGCGGCAGCCTAATTAAAGCACAAGCAGTAAAACAAGATAGCACATCAATCATTGAAGCGATCACAGCCGAAGATATTGGTAAGTTACCAGACCCAAG
This sequence comes from Pseudoalteromonas sp. Hal040, assembly GCF_037162425.1. Lineage (NCBI taxonomy): Bacteria > Pseudomonadati > Pseudomonadota > Gammaproteobacteria > Alteromonadales > Pseudoalteromonadaceae > Pseudoalteromonas > Pseudoalteromonas sp. Hal040. Next base: position 925,475 of record NZ_JARLUU010000001.1, read on the forward strand.
TATTGCTGAAACCATCACGCGTTTACCAGGGATTGCAGCAAGGCGTATTAATGGTAAAGCAAGCGAGATATCAATTCGTGGTTTAAGCCAAGACTTTTCAGCAACCACCCTTAACGGGCGTGAACAAGTTACCTTAAATGATAATCGCGGTGTAGATTTTTCTATTTATCCCGCAGAAATAATGTCTGGCGTGGTGGTTCATAAAGCCGCTGATGCAAGTTTAATGACGCAAGGTATTGCAGGTGTAGTTGACTTACAAACAGTAAAGCCATTGGCATATGGCGAGCAAAATATTCAAGTGGGCGCCACCTTTGAGAAAAACACCCTCGGCAACCTTAATCCAGATGGCGATGATACGGGTAAGCGCTTTAATTTTTCATATATTGATCAATATGCTGATGACACCGTTGGCCTAGCGCTTTCATTTAACCATATGACTTCACCTACGCAGCAACAAAAGTGGTTAGCGTGGGGCGATGATGCGTGGCCAAGCACAGATGTTGACGGTGAGTCTAATTATATTTTAGGCGGTGCAAACCCACGCGTCCGTTCTACCTTACAAACCCGTGACACAGTAATGGGGGTGTTAGAGCTTACTCCGACAGAGCGTTTCCATATTATTGCTGATGCTCTATACATTGATTTTGAAGATGAGCAAATTCAACGAGGCATTGAAACACCAGCCGCGTGGAGTGGTGCCAATATGCAGGTGCTAGAAACTGAAAATGGGGTTGTCAGCCACGGCATAATTGGCAATACACAATCGGTTTTGCATGGAGATTACCAATCTGAAGAATCAAAATTGCAGGCATACGGTTTAAATATAGATTTTCAAGTTACTGATACGTTTTCTTTAAACTTTGATGCCAGCTATTCACAAGTTAAGCGAGATAAGTGGCAGCTAGAAACCTACGCTGGAGCAGGTCGTGGTGATGGTGTTGGTGCGATGGAAAACATAGAGTTTTGGATGAAAGACTCAAACGAAGGTGTTGTCTTCGATTCAGACCAAGATTACAGCAATACCGATATTTATAAATTGGGTGGCCCATTAAGCTGGGGTGGTGGTAATCCACTTTATGCCGCAAGTGATGATCAGGACGGCTTTTTATCGATTATTGAAATTGATGATGAGCTAACCACGTTAAGACTCAATGCAAAGCAAGTGTTAGAAGGCGGCTTTATTACTCAAATTGATTTTGGTGTGAATTACAGCGACCGTGAAAAATCCAAGCTTGATACTGGTCGTTATCTCACTCTTAAAGATTACCCAAATATGGTTGATATCCCGAGCGATTTATTACTGGCACCGACCTCTATGAACTTTTTAGGCTTAGGTAACATGGTTAGCTATGACTCAAAAGGGCTATACGATCAAGGCTATTATGATGAGTTTGTCAGTGACTTGACTGAAATGTCGCGCGCCACCAATAGTTGGACTATCGGTGAGCAAGTTCTTACCTTTTATGGTAAAGCAAATTTTGAACAAGAGCTTACATCAAATATTTATTTGAATGGTAACTTGGGTGTGCAGTACATCAAAACTGAGCAAGATGGCTTAAGTTATATCGGCTCTACTGTGCCATATGAAGGTGACCTTCCTATTGATAGCTATGTTAAGCGTGATCCCATCAACGACAGTGCTTCATATAGTCAGACTTTGCCTTCATTCAGCACTAACCTGAATATGTATGACGATCATTACTTACGTTTTTCAGTCGCCAAAACAATTTCGCGCTCACGAATGGATAGGCTTCGCCCAGCATTTGAGATCAATTTCAATAACACAGTTAACCAAGATCCAGGTGAAGAAGGTTTTAGCCTTGATAGAACACCTTGGAGTGCTTATTCAGGTACTTCAAAGTTAAAACCACTTGAAGCAATTAACTGGGATCTATCGTACGAGTACTACTTTGCTGCCGATGGTTATATCTCTGTTGCGGGTTTCTACAAAGATATGCCGAATTGGCAAGAAGTTGTGCCACGAGCTATCGATTTCAGCGAGTACAGTGAATACGCCAATATCGGCCCAGATGAAACTATTAACTATAACCAAGGTTATTTATACGAATGGGGCAAAACTGGTAATGGGCAAATTAATGGGGTGGAGCTGTCTGCGACACTACCAGGGCATATTGTAACAGATGCTTTAGATGGCTTTGGTATTGTTGCAAGCCTAACCTACCTTGATGCAAAAGTTGAGGTGGAAGAAAAGGGCGAAGTACGTATGCCGGGTCTTTCTGATTCAATCTTTAATTTAACCGCGTTTTATGAAAGCAATGGTTGGCAAATTAGAGCCAGTATGCGTAAACGTGATGAGTACCCAGATTCATTAGGGTACAACAATGCGGCAAAAGTGATAGTGGGCAGCACGCTTGTTGATGCACAAATTGGCTATGACTTTTCAGAGTCAGGTATTGAATCACTGCAAGGGTTAACGGTCATGCTGCAAGCATACAACTTAACGGATGAGCCATTCAAAGCCTACGTTGCTGAAAATAAAGCGCTGGTAAGTGATTACCAAGTTTATGGTCGTAGTTTATTACTATCAGCAAGTTATAAATTCTAAACCGAGTTGTCGGAAGAGTTGAAGTTATGCAGTTTTCCCAGCTGCATACTTTGGCTCTTTTTTTATTTTAAGGGATAAGTATGCGAGTTTTCGCCTTAATTTTACTTGTCTGGCTCTGTCAGGCATGCGCTACAGAGCTTTCGGTTGGTAAAGTGAGTTCTCCAAATAATCAATTGCACGCGCTAGTGCAATTAACTAAAAGTGGTGAGCTAAGTTATTCGGTAAACAATAAAACAAAACCACTTATTTTACCTTCTCATTTAGGCTTCACGTTGCAAAAGCAAGCCCCACTTGAGCAATTTGAAATGCTCAGTGCCAACGTTAAATCGTATAAAAAACAGTGGCAAGCTCCTTGGGGAGAACGTAAAAATATACGCAATGAATACAATGAATTATTCGTCTCATTAAAGGATTTACGCAGTGAGCGAAAAATGAATTTAAGGCTGCGGGCATATGATGATGGTGTGGCGTTTCGCTTTGAGTTTCCCCAGCAAAAAGCATTAAATGGGTTTGTCATCATGGATGAAAAAACAGATTTTAACTTAGCTGAAAACGCAACGAGCTGGTGGATAGAAGCTGATTACGACAGCTATGAAAAGCTTTATAAGCAAACTCAGGTTGCCGAAATAAAGCAAGTACAAACCCCTTTTACAGTGCGTAATCAAGACGGTACTTTGCTAAGTATTCATGAGGCTGCGTTAACTGATTATGCCAGTATGACCCTGAAGCATAAAACTGGTAGTCAGCTGACCGCCGAGCTCGTGCCTTGGCAAGATGGTTCTAAAGTGAAAGCCAAGGTACCGTTTAGAACGCCATGGCGCACAGTGCAAATAGCGAATGATGCCAAGTCATTAGTGGCATCTGATTTGTTATTAAACTTAAATGAACCAAGCAAGTTAACCGACACCAGTTGGATAAAACCAATGAAATATATTGGTATTTGGTGGGGTATTCATTTAGGTGTTCACACATGGAAAGAAGGCGAAAGGCATGGCGCAACCACTGAACGTGCTATGCAATACATTGACTTTGCTAAACAGCATAATATTCAAGGTGTGCTATTCGAAGGCTGGAATAAGGGTTGGGAGCAATGGGGAACACGCGAAGCTTACCTTGTGCCAAGTGATGATTTTGATCTAGAACAAGTCGCGAATTATGCGAAACAGCAAGGGGTTGCAATTATTGGTCACAACGAAACGGGTGGGAATATTGCGGCCTATGAAAGTCATGTTGAAGACATATTTTCTATTTACTCCAAGCTGGGGATCAATACGGTTAAAACGGGGTATGTGGCTGAGCAAGGTTTTAGTAATGGTGAACATCATCAAGGACAATTTGGTGTTAATCATTATCGCAAAATTGTTGAATTAGCTGCCAAATATAAAATTATGTTGAATGCCCATGAACCAATCAAAGATACCGGTATTCGCAGAACATGGCCAAACATGATGACCCGCGAAGGGGCTAGGGAGGAGAGTACAATGCTTGGAGTGAAGGAAATTCTGCAGACTACACAATGACGCTCCCATTTACACGTTTGCTGGCAGGGCCAATGGATTACACCCCAGGTATATTTGATGTTGATTTTAGTCGCTTCGATGGTCAGCGTTATGACTGGCAGGGCCAAGAACAAAAGGCTGGCTACAGAGTACACACCACACTAGCCAGACAATTGGCAAACATGGTGGTGCTATACAGCCCGCTGCAGATGGCTGCAGATATGATTGAGAATTACCAAGGTCATCCTGCTTTTAAATTCATCGAAGCGCTTGATGTTGATTACGATGATACAAAAATTATTGATGCAGAAGTCGCTCAGTATATCACGGTGGCACGACGCGCTAACCAGCGTTGGTTTATAGGTAGCGCTACGAATAAGGATGCGAGGGAAGTTAGCTTTAAACTCGATTTTTTAACAGCGAATACGCAGTATCAAGCAACAATTTATCAAGATGCGAAAGACACTGATTGGCTAAGCAATCCTGAAGCATATCAAGTTGTAACGCAAATGGTTGATAACGAAACTAGGCTTCATCTGACGCTTGCAGCAGCAGGCGGTGCAGCGATCATTATTGAGCCTTTAAATGATTGAATCAGTAAAGTAAATATAGAGTAAGGCATCAGGCTGCTCAGTGTCACTTGTGACTTTAAACTCCACTTGTAAATACTGAGCGTGACTGTTGATGGGGAGTTCAAAGTAAATATCAGATGCATAAAAAATCTGTTTCAACTTCACGACACTGCCATCCTGCTTGATGCCAAATTTAGATTGCTCGGGAGTGTCATGGGCTTTGGCAAAAGCAAACTCATGTGCCCAGTCGGCGCTCGCAATTTTGAACCGTGCTCCCCAACTATCTATTTGTTGGCCTGTGATGTCTAGGTTTTTCAATATGTAGCTTTGGGTCTTAGGGTTGTATACAAGTTGATTTTCAGGACTCGGTTTCCAGCTTGTGAATGAGTTAGGGATGTGCACCTCGTAGTCAAGCTTAAAACCCGGGCTATTAACAAAGTCTTGCTGTGAAAGCGGCACTGATTGAGTTTCTGAAAAGGTATAATGGAAATCGCACGCGCTAATAAAAAATATTGAAAAAACAACTAGTAGGTACGATTTCATCATGACAAATATATACAAAAGTAAAATTAAATTATGTACAGTATGTTAACTGGCTTAATTAATAACCCCAATCATTTTTGATGATTTTTTGTTGCATACGTATGTAGTTTTGTTAGAGGTGAACACAATGAGTATTCGAGTTCTATATGTTGAGGATGACAAACGTTTTGCAGCAACAGTCATCGAATTTTTAGAAATAATGGGGCTCGTTTGTGATTACTGTGATAACGGTTTGCAAGGTGTCATTTTAGCTGAAAAAAACCAATACGATGTGATTGTTAGCGATATTAATATGCCAAAATTAGACGGGCTAGGTATGTGTCAGAAACTCAGGCAGCAAGGCATAGACACACCTTTACTGATGCTAACAGCGCTTCATGATTTAGATGACAAACTGGCAGGGTTTGATTGCGGTGCAGATGACTACCTCACAAAACCTTTTGAGTTAAAAGAGTTACTTGCACGTATCAAAACGCTATCTAAGCGTCGAAGTGGTAATGCCCAAAAGCTTGTTATTCAAGAGTTAGGTTTAGAACTCAACTTAGGTGAGCGACAAGCCTTCAGAGAGGGTATTTTATTAAAACTCACACCATCGAGCTGGAAGTTACTTGAAGTCATTGCCCGAGCTTACCCAAATTGTGTTGATAGGCAAATGCTTGAGCACACGATATGGGGAGATGATGTACCAGACAGTGAAGCCCTAAAGGTACATATTCATCGTCTCAGACAACGAATTGATAAGCCGTTTTCTGAACCATTACTGCATGTGGTGAATGGCAATGCGGTATTAAAACGAGTCCATTCTTAATGGATTTTTCACAATTACAGTTTAAGCAATTTAAGGCCACCTTAATTGTTGCTTTATTATTGTTTGCTTTTATTTTCATATATTTAAGTTACAGCTCTTTCAGTTATCAAAAAGAATACATTACTCGAAAAATAGATGTTTTACAGGGGTTTGCTGAGCGTTCTATGACACGCTTACAGACTAACCCAAACTTGTATAAAGGCGATGATGCAACTATTTTAGGCGATGACCGAATGCAATTTGTAAGCAGTTATCAGCAATTAAGTACTCATCTTAATAATGTCCCTATAGAACAAAACATTCACACTGGTAAGGTTAACCTCTATATCAATCAATTTGGTGGTTTATGGTCAGTCTCTGAAGTGATTTTAATTTATCGAATTCACCATCAGGGGGAAGATTATTATGCTTATTTTCATAATAATACTCGATTTAATGACCTAGAATTACAGACCTTTCTGACCGATAAGATGCAACCAGCAATCATTACAGCGTCAGCATTGATAATTGCGTTATTTATTTTTCAGTTGTTTCAAATAAGTCGTGTTAGTTCGATGGTGTTTGAACTTGCTAACTGGGCTGATACTGTCTCAGCTGGAAAACCTATAGCCCCACCTAAAATGAAATCTGGCGGTATTAATTATTTAGCTAAAACAATCAATAAAAGCTTAGATACGTTTAGTCATATTCTAGAAAAAGAGCACGCATTTGCGCGTTTCAGCAGCCACGAATTACGGACTCAAGTAGCAGTTTTATCTGCAAATATGGAGTTACTTGAGTTGATAATGAATGACTTAAAGCCACAAGAAAGAAGAGTTTTAAACCGTATGTTAAGTGCAATTGAAGATATGAAATATCAGACAGAAGCGCTGCTATGGCTAAGTAAGGAAACAGAGAAAGACCTTGTCACTGAAATGTGTAGCATAAAGAAAATTGTTGCTAAATCAGTGGAAGAAAATCAGCTTTACTTAAATCATGAACAAGTTAAAGTGGTGATCGTTGGGGGCGATTTGAGCTTCATAAGTCACCCAACACTACTACAAATTGCCTGCAATAACCTAATCCGTAATGCGTTTCAAAATACAGAGCAAGGACAAGTTACTGTAGCAATAAATGAGCGAAGTTTTACAATCACCAATCAGAATGAGCCTCCGCTGAAAGGCCAGCAAACTCAAACTGGCTTTGGCATTGGGCTTATCATTGTTGAGCGAATACTCGACAAACTACAATTTGCTTATCATGTTGACGGATTAGACTCTGGCCGTTCAGTTCAAATAACATTGCCAGAATAGCACTGATAGCTAAAAAGTTGTTTCAACCGACATTCCTATTTGCCAAGAATCCACGTCTTGGTAACTGCCCAGAGGCGTACTAAAGTCGATATGGATCACATTGTCGTTACTTGAGCGCGATGAATATAGGCGAATACCAACGCCTGCACTGGTTAGCATTGAATCTGAAATATTCGCAGTTTCAGTGCTGCCAAAAGCTTGGCCTACATCAACAAAGCCAACAAAGCCTACATCTACAAACTGATACAGATTGATGTTAGGGTACATTCTTAGTTCCGCCGTTGCTTGTACGCTTGAAGTACCATGTTGGTAACTTTCTGGGAAGCCACGCATACCTTCTTCACCACCAACAGCCAGTGGTTTGTCAGCAAATTCATGGTTTTGCCAATGACCATTTAGATGCGCATAAAAGGCAAATGAGTCTGACCAGCGATAGTTCATTTGTGCTTTTGAATAAAGCGCTAAACGGTCATCAAGCTCAGTTCCGACATTGCCTTTGATTCCAGCGGCAAATCGATACAAGGCGTTATTGTTAAACCACGCTTTGGTAAGGTTTGTATCAAATAAAAAGCCTTGGCCAAAATTTACGGTATCGATGGCAAACTTTGAATTTAGCTCCCAGCCGAGGTTTACGTCTTCGTTGTGGTTTATTAGGTCAATATCGTGCAATACGGCGTAATTGTCTTCTAGCCAATGTAATCCGACCCAAGGCGCTGCAATGGTGTAATCGTTCAGGCCTGAAAGCAAAGGCTCTGTTTCAAAAGGGCGGTAACTGACATCTTCGTAATCAATCCCAGCAAGCCAGTGAAAGGTTTGCTGACTGTCTTGCGATAAAATTCCGCCGTAAGCAAACTGGGCGATTAATTCATCAGTAAAAAACTCTGAACGAGTCATGCCATTTTGATAGATATAACTTTTTTGCTTTTGTGATTTAGCAAAGTAGCGCATAAGTGCGTCACTGCTGCGTTGATAAAAAGGCTGATGATAATCCACTAAAAAGACTTGCCCGTCATCGTAATCATCAGCTTGTAAAGTGAGGGTTGCATGAGGCTGCCAAGGCACTGGCATTTGCAGCACTGAGTGGTAGCCTGAGCGTTCATGATCTGATTTATACTTTAATGATGCGCGAATACCGTAGCCTAAAAAGTTTTCTTCTTTAAAACCTAAGCTGTATTTATTATTGCCGCTACTACGGCCAAAATTAATGGTTGGCAATAAACTCCAGGTATCCCAAGTATCGATTTGCACCACGCGGGGCTCATCTTCAAGGCAATCTTTTGTATAGCTAACCTTGGCATCTCTTAAGTATTTTTTGCTGCGCAGAATACGCTCAGCTTCTTGTAGCTGACGCTCACTGACTTGATCACCCTCTTTGAAGGTAATTTGCTCACTAACAACTTTGTTTTTGGTATCAATGTGCAGCCAGTTGATAAAGCGATGTAGGGCGGTTGTTTCAGGGTCATTAGGATCGAAAATCGTATGCGTATCAATGTTGAGTTTATCAACAGTGATGTCTTTGTCTTCGCTTACTTTGTTTTCGTTTAATTGTGCAGTGGCTTTGCTTTTTACTTCACAAACCACATCTAAGCTTAAAGGCTCGTTTGCATAAACAGTCCCTGTAGCAGTGCATGTTATTAATAAAACTGGTGTTATTTTATTCATCATTATTATGCCTACTAAATACCAAGGAGATGCAGCGTGTTTGGCTTAATCAACCTTTAAATTCTTTACAGTTATCAGCATAAAATCGCTAACTTAAGAAAAACTTAACTAAAACTTAAACTTCATTGAAGATTGTAAGTTCATGATTAATAAACGTTATGCTAACTAACTGTGGCGAAGTTAATCGAAAAATAGCTGGCCTACGTATGATTTCTTAAGGTTTCTAATAGAGTAAATAATGAAAAAGCGTGTTTTATATTGGCTGCAAAATGATTTACGCCTAGTCGACAATGAAATTCTATCTGAGTTAGCTGATTTTGATGGCGAGCTTGATTTAGTGTTTGTGATTGAGCCGCGCTGGTTTAGGCAAACTAACTATCAATCAAAACCGTATGGGACGCATAAATACCACTTTTTACGTGAGAGCCTCGCCGCATTTGCACAAGCCGTTGAGCAACTCGGGCAAACACTTCATGTGATTACAGGTGAGCCTGAGCAAGTAATCAGTCAGCGTTTGCAAAAATATGATATTGAAACATTGGTTTGTACCGAGCAAGTTGGCGTTTATGAGCAAAAACAGCTAAGAAAAATCAACGCATTGTGCCCACAAGTGACGGTAAAAACCTATCAGCAAGATACCTTGTTTAAAGCAGCAGACTTGCCTTTTCAGCTTGATAACTTACCTAAAAACTTTACAGCCTTTCGCAAACTGGTCGAAGCTGAGCCAAGCTTTATAGCCGCGCCACAGCAAGCGGTTAGCCACTTACCTCATCCTGTACAACTATGCCCTGACAACCTTATTGCTGATGTTGCAACTCAATCGGGCGTTTTTAAAGGTGGTTTACTTGCAGCTCAGCAGCATTGTAATGCGTACTTCTCATCTCAGGCGCCAAGCAGTTATAAAGAAACACGCAATGAGTTAGACGGCTTTAGCAACAGTACTAAGTTCAGTGTATGGCTCGCTGGTGGCACAATTAGCGCAAAACAGCTATACCGAGAAGTGGAAGTGTATGAGCTACAAAACGGTGCGAATGAGTCGAGCTATTGGATAAAGTTTGAATTACTGTGGCGCGAATATTTTAAGTGGCATGCAATGCGCTCTGGCGCAACACTCTTCCAGTTTAAAGGGCAAAAGCACAGTGCACCGCTGACTACTTTTAACAGCCAGCGCTTTAATGCGTGGTGCCAAGGCTGCACGCCGTTTGCTTTGGTTAATGCAATAATGCATGAGCTTAATGCGACAGGCTATATTACTAACCGCTCGCGGCAAATTGCGGCAAGTTGTTTAGTTAACGAGCTTGAACTTGATTGGCGCTATGGTGCAGCGTATTTCGAACAGCAACTCATTGATTATGACGTGGCTGCAAACTGGGGTAATTGGCAATATATAGCGGGTGTCGGCGTTGATCCTAGAGGCGGGCGACATTTTCATATTAATAAGCAAACAGCGCTTTATGATCCTCTGGCGCGTTACATTCGAAAATGGCAAGGAGATCAAACCATCGTAAGCACAATCGACAGTGTTGATGAGGTGGATTGGCCAAAAATGTAATAGCCTGCGTTAGATCAATATTCTTCACGGATTTTTAGTGTTTTTTTATTTTGTTAACTAAAATAATGATTAAGGCTTACTTTTGTTCTGAGTGAGCTAGTTAACAAGGCTAATTATGGCATTTAGTGAAGGGTATGACGCGATTAAATCGCAGCTTGGTTTAGACATTGCTCAGCTAATTCTCGACAGTGGGGATGCGGGGGTATGGCTTTGGAATGTACAAACAGGCGAAACCATTTTCAATGATAAGTGGGCCGATATTATCGGTTACACACTGCAAGAATTATTGCCAGTTTCAATTGAAACGTGGATGAGTTTTGCTCACCCTGACGACCTATCAAAATCGGAACAGCTATTAAACGCTCACTTTAAAGGTGACTCTAAGCGTTATATTTGCGAAGCGCGAATGAAGCATAAACAAGGGCATTGGGTTAAAGTGCTCGATAAAGGCCAAGTGCAAAGTTGGGATGAAAATGGCAACCCGGAGTGGATGCTAGGCGTTCATATCGATATTACTGAACAGTGGTTAAAAGAGCGTGAAATTGAGTTTTTACATGCTAAGTTGCAAAAATTTACTGATAACTTACCGGGGTTTGTTTATCAGTATGTGGTGGAAAAAGATGGCACCGCATATTTTCCTTTTGCCAGCTCCAAAGTCTTCAATATTTATGGCTGCACAGCAGAGGATATAAAAAATTCTGCAGATTTAATCATGCAAACGATTCATCCAGATGATTTAGAGCGAGTTGTTAAAAGCATTGAAAAATCGCGAGTAGAATTATGCGATTGGCATGAGGTTTATAGAGTTAATCATCCAACTAAAGGGATGATTTGGGTTGAAGGAAAATCCTCACCCAAAGCCTGTGCTAATGGCAGTGTTGAGTGGAATGGTTATTCAGAAGATGTCACTGAAGAAGTTAAAAGCAACGAAAAAATACAGCTGCTTACAGCCGTTTTCTCAACAACAAGTCGCGGTATATTAATAACCACCCCTGAGCCTAAAATTGTGGATGTTAACCCTGCTTTTGAGCAAATTACAGGCTTTAGTAAGGCAGAAGTGCTTGATAAAAACCCATCTATACTCTCAGCTAGGCAGCAACCCACAGAGTTCTTTGAGTTGATGTGGGAGCGTTTAATACACAATGGTCGCTGGCAAGGGGAGATATGGAACAAGCGCAAAACCGGTGAAGTTTTTCCTGAGTTGTTAACCATAGATGCCATGTATGATGAACATGGCCAAGTGAGTCATTACATTGGTGCATTTGATGATATTTCGCAGGCAGTAGAAAAGCGCCAACTGCTTGACGAATTAGTCAATCAAGACCCTCTTACGAAGCTGTTAAATCGGCGAGGTTTGGATATTCAGTTACATTCATTTTCTCATCTTGCTGCGAATGAAGGTAACCAGTTTTCGCTGATTTATGTTGACCTTGATAACTTTAAACTGGTGAACGATACCTTTGGTCACGAGCAGGGCGATAATCTACTTCTTGAAATCAGTGAGCAGCTTTCACTTCAGCTGCGTGATAAAGACATATTAGCGCGCATTGGTGGCGATGAATTTGTGATTGTGTTGCCAACGTTAGCAAAACTCTCTGTTTGCCAAGACATTGCTGGACGCTGCCAAAAAGCGGTTGAGGGCGCAGCAAAGCGCTACGCAACAAAAGTGCCTGTGAGTGCTAGTTTTGGTATCGCGCTTTACCCAGAAGATGGTAAAAACGCCAAAGAGTTACTCGCCACAGCTGACGAGCAAATGTATAAGATGAAGCTTAAACATAAAGCATCACCACTCGGTTGATATTTCGACACTCGGCAATTTATTTAAAAGCGGCAGTAAGGCGCGCTCTTTGCGTAAGTCTTTGCGCTCGTTTTCTAAATCTTTACGCTCTCGATATAGTGCTTTTTGCTGGCTATTATCAAGCTGATTGCTGTTAAGCTCTGCACGAATATCTTTTAGGCGATGGTCTATGTCGTCAATTCGGTCATCAATGTATATCAGCCTTTGCTGCACTTGATATCTGTCGTTACCTTCTTGCCATGCTTTACGAAACGCTGTGCTATTACAAACGCCATTGTAAGATGCGCCTTGCATGCCAAGAGTAAAGCCATTTTCGGGCTCACAATACACTGCCAGACCTTGATCGTATCCCACTTTATATTCTGCAATATCGGCACTTACGCCATACTCGCCACATTGTGATAAGGCATCTATGCCATCACGATACTCAGTGCCATCTGCACCATGTTTATAACCAATACCATGCCAATTGGCTTGTAAACATTCATCTTTACTGACTGAGGTACAGCCTGCTAATACGATTAATGGCAGTAGAGGAAGTGTCCATTTTCTCATTAAAGTCTCAGCTTAAATTATTAATAACTAACTTGATTCTAGCCTGTAATATTATGTTTTAGAAAGTTGTTTTTATATTTCATAATAATGCCCTCAGATGAGGGCATTATGACTATCAATTACCACTGACAGAACCGCTGAGCAATGCGAATATTTGGCTGGGCATTCTTTAAGTGAGCTAACTGTAATAAGCATAACGCGGTAAAGTGACTGCGTTTTATCAATTGATGGCGGTCAAAGCGCATGATCTCGTACCACAGCTTAAATAGCTCGCCAAAACGCATCAGATTGTTATTATTAAATTGCCACTGTGATTGGTAATTTACCTTGATAGGGCAAGGCATATGACCCGGATAAGCTTGCCATGGTGCAAGCATAGCTCGTGGGTAACTGGTTTTCAGCCAGCGCTGATAAAAGCGGTGTTTACGTACATATTCAACAGGGACCGCTAGAGGATATTGCAGTACTTTCCACGAATAAAACGGATGGAAGAACTCCATTTTAAATTCGCATACGTGCTCGTTCGGAATGCTCAAATGATGGTGTTGATCATTGAGTAGTAAAAACAATTGAAATGCTTTTTCCAGTGGTAATTCAGCCAAGGGTTTAAAACTAAGTTTTAGGTTATCAATTAGTTTTTGTTGCAGCATAGACGCATTATGAACCACTGACTTTGGCAAATAAGCGTACTGCTGATCTAAATAAGCTTGAATGAGCTTATCAAGATTGTTTTCTTTTGCCGCCTCATAAATAGCGTCGCCATAAAACACGGCTCCTAAACCAACACTGCCTCCATTACCAGACCAACTAATTTGTGGTCTTGAAACGGTTTTATATTCATTATGATGTGCTTTTCGCCAGTATTTGCCAAGGCGCTGTTCAACAGAGAGCTTTTGCGTGTCGCGTACTTGTACAACTTCAAGTTTAAGGGCATTTTGCGAAGCATATTGTTTTGCGCAGTAGAGATCTTGGCTATCTGATTGCGAAAAATTAAACGACTTAAGCTCAACACCTTGGCGTAATAGCTCGCAGTTAATTAACCGTGAATCAAGGCCACCTGACAGAGTGCTCAGCACTTTTTTATCGGTGTGCATCGCTTTTGTTACCACACTGCGAAAAGCCCGAGTAACGCCTTCAATTGCATCGGTCACCTCTCGGTTTTGTTTGGCAAGGGCGACCCAATCAAAGTAACGTTGTTTTACCACGCCATGACTGGCATCAAAACGTAATATTTCGCCTGGGTATGAGCATTTAATATTTTTGTAAGGCGTGTGATCTAATAGCGGGTAACCAAGCACAGCAAGCTCTGTGAGTGCTTCGGCATCGCTTTCAAGCTCAATACTCAGCTGTTTAAATATCCCCAAGTTGGTTGAAAACAGTAAGCCTTGCGCCGTTTTTAAGGTGTAAAATGGTTTTAAGCCAAGTGGGTCGGTGGCAAGTACTAAGCTGCCTAATTGGCTATTAAACTGGCAAAAGCTAAATACCCCTTCACATTGCTGTAAGCAGGTGTTGAGCGAAGCTGTATTGGCCATGGCTTTTAAATCATCACTGCGCGAGCTGCTGAGTAAAGGGTGACCAATCAGCGTTGCAATTTGCGACTCAGTTTGCAACCAACTCGCTTGTTGGTAAGCATCAAAGTCATAATGAAAAATAGCTCCATTATCACAATCAAAGCGCTGAACATCTGCTTTTTTATAGCGATTAAATACATCAGCTAGTTGATTAATATAATGAAATTCTGTTTTGCCTAATTCATTGAATTGGATATAACCTGCGATAACAGCCATGTTAACCACCTTTTCGTTTGCTAACTTACATGTAAAGTTGCAAGCCATAGGCCAAAACGAATAAAGGCCTTAAACAAGGCCTTTGGGTAACATTACAAAAGCTGATCAGCGATTGTTAAGTTGTTGGTTGATTTCATCAAAAATACTTGCATCATCAATGGTGGATGGAATTTGTAGTTCTTCACCATCGACCAATTGACGTAAGTTCTTTCTGAGTATTTTCCCTGAGCGGGTTTTTGGTAAGCGCTCAACATGCAAAATATTCTTTAAGCAGGCAATGGCGCCAATTTGATTTCTTACCGAGTGAACCAACTGTTGCTCGACTTCTTTGCTATCGCCAAGGTAATCGTCTTTGAGCACTATCATCGCCATAGGTAATTGCCCTTTAAGTGCATCGTTAACACCAAATACTGCGCATTCAGCAACAGCAGGGTGGGCTGCTACAATTTCTTCCATTTCACCGGTTGATAAGCGATGACCCGCAACGTTAATTACATCGTCGGTACGACCCATAATAAATAGATAACCATCGTCATCAATATAGCCGCCATCACCAGAGAGGTAATAACCCGGGTACTCGCTTAAGTAGCCCGCTTGAAAGCGTTCATTGTTTTGCCAAATTGTTGGTAAACAGCCAGGAGGTAAAGGTAGTTTAATAACCACAGCGCCACTTTCGTTTGCTGCGCACTGCTCACCATTCATATCAAGAATTTGTACATCAAATCCCGGTGTTGGCACCGTCGAACTACCCGGCTTAGTAGCAAGTTGTTCAATACCAATTGGATTACACGCAATTGCCCAACCTGTTTCTGTTTGCCACCAGTGGTCGAGTACAGGCAAGCCGGTGTTGTCTTTCAGCCATTCATAAGTGGGTGGATCCAGGCGTTCGCCGGCCAAGAATAAACGTTTTAAACTTGAGGTATCGTATTGTTTAAAGCCTTCGGCGGTAGGGTCTTCTTTTTTAATTGCGCGAAACGCAGTTGGAGCACTGAATAAAGCAGTGACTTTATAATCTTCTACAACTCGCCAAAACGCACTGGCATCTGGGGTTCTAATGGGTTTGCCTTCATAAAGTACACTGGCACAGCGATATATGAGCGGTGCATATACAATGTATGAGTGACCAACCACCCAGCCAATATCAGAGGCAGCCCAAAATACCTCGCCGGGCTTCATGCCATACACGGTTTCCATGCTGTAATGCATTGCAACTGCGTGACCACCGTTTTCTCGAACCACCCCCTTAGGTGTGCCTGTGGTGCCTGATGTGTAAAGAATATAAAGCGGGTCGTCGCCTGCAACAGGCACTGCATCAACTGCACTTGCTGCATCAGAGGCTGATTGCCAATCGATGTCTCGGCCATCTTGCATGTCGGCAATGGCTTGTTCACGCTGAAATACAATACAGTGTTCAACAGCATGCTTTGCAGTTTCGAGTGCTTCATCAAGCAGTGGCTTATATTCAATGACATGATTGATCTCGACCCCGCAAGACGCAGTAAGCACAAGCTTAGGCTTTGCATCATCAATACGCACAGCGAGTTCGTGCGGTGCAAAACCACCAAATACAACGGAGTGAATGGCACCAAGGCGCGCACACGCCAGCATACCAATAACCGCTTGTGGGATCATTGGCATATAAATGACTACGCGGTCACCTTTGCTTACGCCAAGGGATTGCATGAGTCCTGCAAATTTAGCAACTTGAGTTTGTAACTCGCCATAAGTGTATTGTTGTTTGGTATTGGTAACAGGGGAGTCGTAAATCAGTGCTGTTTGGTCGCCATAGCCTGCTTCGACATGTTGGTCGAGGGCTAGGTAACAAGTGTTTAACTGACCATCGGCAAACCAATGGTAAAAATCATTATCGTCATATTGGTAAGGGGCACTTGGCTCTTTAAACCAAGGAATTCGTTTACTTTGCTCAAGCCAAAACTGACCCGGATCGCGCTGGAACTGTTGGTATTGTTGTTGATATTCGCCCGCCATTGTGAGGCTCCTATACTTTTTAGTGAGAGACCCTAAAAAATGTAGGTGTTTTTTTGATTAAATAATATGCGACCTTGGTCGGCATTAATTGAGCTAAATGTAGTGAAATTGCCCTGTTTAGGGGCGATTTTAGGGAATCGTGATGCTAATTAAACCTGTTGTTCACTAATAAGCGGTAAGCAAATGAAGATTTTAACGCCACCTAGCTCACTATGCTCAGCTTTTATAGTGCCTTTGTGTGTTTCAATCAGGCTTTTACAAATCGCCAGTCCAAGGCCTGAGCCGCCTGTTTGACGGCTGCGCGATTTGTCAACGCGGTATAAGCGTTCGAATATTTCAACTAACTGATTATTGGTAACGCCGGGTGGGGTATCTTCAATACTAAAAGTAATACTCTGCTCTGAGGCCGTTGCTATAAATTTAATTTTGCCGGGTTTATCAGTATAAAAAGTACTGTTTGATAAAAGGTTCGTCAGTACTTGCTTAATTTTATCGATATCCCATGTCACTTTGATATCAGCAGCAACGCGAATGTTACTGGTAAATTCAAAGCCTTTGTTTTCTACAAAAGCAGTAAAGTCTTGCTGCCAAACGGATAATACATCAGCAAGTAAATAGGGTTTTAAGTTCAGGTATAGGCTATCTGAATCTGCTTGTGCTAGTTGATGGATATCACGGATCAGTACATTGATATCGGTAAGTTTTCGATTAATGGCATCGTAAGAGGCATCTACGTCTTTGGCGATATTGTATTGCAATGCTTCAACTTGCAATTGCAGTGCAGTGAGTGGCGTGCGAATTTCATGAGATACATCGGCTAGTAAGCGGTTCTTTTTATCAACGACTTCTTGGAGTAGCTGTGCTCGTTCGCTGGCAAGTTTACGCTTTTTAAATGAGCGGTAACCAAAGCCAGATATCAGTAAAATCACGCAGCTTAGGCCCAATAACGACGCTTTAAATTGCCATTCACTTTCGCTTAGTTGGGCCGCTTGAATTTGCTTATCAGCACTCAATTGATTGATTTCTTGCTGATTTCGCATAAAAGCCACTTGGCTTTGCATCGCGGCCACAGTTAAGTCGTGCTGATTTTTACCAGTACTATCTTCAAGGGTTTGATAGTGGCTTTGCGACTCAAATGCTTGTTTATACAGTTGTAATGCAAGGTATGAGTCAGTGAGTAGCTTATTTAAGGTAATTTGATCTTCAACATCTTGCAGTTCGTCAGCCTGTTGTAAAGCCTGCTCTGCGGTTTTAATTGCTTCAGCGTGATCATCTAGGGCTTGATTGATACGTGTTTGGGTGATCCCTAAAGAGACTAAATGGGAGCGAAAATTATAGTCAGTAGCGATTGCTAAAGCGCGGTTGATATAGGCTTGCGCTTCGCTGATGTTGTCTTGTTTTAAAGCAATTAATGCCATTAAATTATACGAGCGACATAGCCCTGTGTTTGAAGATGATTGCTGATAATAGCTAATCGACTTTTCTGCGTAGTCTGTGGCTGTAGCAAGTTCACCTTGTTTTAGCGCAGCATAGCCAACTTTCATGGCACTGTTACCGATGTCGACTTTAGAGCCAATTTCTAAATCTAACACGTGAGACATTTTAAAGTGCTTTAACGATTGAGCGCTGTCGCCCATACGGCGATAAACTTCGCCAATTTCGTAAAGCGAATCGGCAATGCCTTTTTTGTCATCAAGCTTTTGATGCAAAGAAAATGATTGAGTTAAACTTGCGAGCGCCGCATTGTGATCGCCAATAATGGCTTCGATTATTCCTAGATTTAGTAATGCCGATGCATACGATTTGTCATCATCAAATTCATGTAAGATATTAACAGATTTTTGTGCCTCATTAAGGGCGGCTATGTATTTATCTTGCCAACGCAAAATGGCTGCTAATCGCTCATAGGATTGGGCAATCAGCACAGAATCTTTTATCTGCTTGGCAATAGATAATGCATCTCGGTAGTGCTGCTCTGCTGTTAGAAAGTTACTTTTTCTACCTTGTGCGTAGCCCTGAATAAGCATTGCTCGTACTGTGATAGCCTGATTATTTTGCTTTTGTCCGTACTCCAGCAGCTGCTCTGCATAGTTCAGTGCTTGGTCATAATCACCACTGCTGACATTCAGAAATGCCAGCGATTCAAGCGCTTCTTGTATGATGTTAGACTCATTGACAAGGGTTGAATCGTTAGTTAACTGCTCAAATATTTCAGTGGCTTGGTTTGGGTTACTGTTACGTAATGATTGTGCTTCGTTTAGCTTTTCTAACGCTTGTTCAGAGGTTATTGCAAAGGCGCTGAGCGATAAACAGCTAAGTGCACAAGCTAAAGCTAAGCTTTTGTAAAATAATGGAGTATTTTTCATTTTTTATTTGGGTAAAGGCAACTGCCATTTTTGTAAAATTACTTGGTATTGACCACTTTGCTTCAACGCTTCAATCGCGTTACTTAATTGCGTCGCGAGTTGTTTATCTAAATTAAGATTTGCAGCTAAATAAAGACCAGAAGGAAAGTCATCTAAGTGCAGGCTTTTATGAATATCACTCGGATCAACCCCAGATAATGCCAGTTCGTTTTGCAAGGTCAGGGTGTTGGTCAGTACAAAGTCGATGCGCTCTTTTTCAAGCAATTGCCAAAGTTGATGGTAATGACTGACTAGCACCAAGTTTTTATCTTCATTAAATCCAGCTTGCTTCAAATAATGCTCACTTGAATAGCCTCGAATAGTCGCGACACGGTATTGCTGAGCTTGCTTTAAGCTAATTATATTGTGGCTTTTGCTGGTAAGGTCAACAAGGTACGCGTCTGAAAAATAGGTTTGTGCTAACCACTGAAAGCGACTCTCACGAGCTGGGTTTTTTAGTAGCGAAATCATTAACATGTTTGGATTGTTTTCGAGCTCATGAAAAGCACGCGCCATAGGCATAATTTCGAATTCGCTGGGGATGTTTGCGTGTGTTAAGGCGGTTTTTACTACTTCAACAAGCGCACCATCGGCTTCGCCTTGTTGGTTTTTAAAATGGTAAGGAGGGAGATCTTCAGCAATAAAGGTCAGTGTTTTCGCAGCCGTTGCACAACTGATGAAACAAAGCAGGGTAGCAATCAGTAATGAGCGAAACAGCATAAAGATCCTTTATCCTTAAACAAGTAATTAACATACTAAAGAATCTTAATGAAAAGGTATAGGTTTTTAATTGCCAAGTCAGATTTAGTTGCTTTTTTTACTGCGGGTGCCCCTAGCAAGATACCGATATGGCAAACACAGACAGATAGAAAAGCACTTAAGCCCAGTGCACCGCCATAGCCATGCAAGCGCGGCACAAGGTATTCAAACAGCAAAGCAAACAATATTGAAGCAATGGCTAATGTAAAAATGCCAAAGCGTTTTGGTGCGCTCATGCCAATGAAAGTCCCCCCAAAAAACGCCACGCTGTAAAGTTCTACATCAATAGGGAGTAGGCTTAAAATCGCAAATGCAATAATGCTGGTGGCGGCTGAGGCGCGAATGCCATCAAAGTGATTATGATGCGCTAAAAAGTAAGTAGAGTAGGCGCCTAGTAAAGCGGTAATAGCAATAAACAAATCCATTAAAAGACTCCTTTTGCAAGCATGTAAAGCGCCACACTGGCAAAAGCAACACTACCAAGACGACCACCAAAACCTGCAAATAGATTCATAGTTAATACGTAAAGGCTGGCACCAATTAAAGAGATAAAGCTCAGCTCCCAGTAGCTGTTGATTAAACTTGATGAGCACATACCAGCAAAGCTGCCAGCGTAAATGGCTGCATAAGGGTGGTTACCAAAACGAGCAGGAAAAGGAATAAATGTGCCAACTAACCCGGTAACAGCGGCAGATAATACAAGGGCAACATGGGCTTGATCATGAAGTAAAAAACAGGCAAAACAGCCAGCAGAAAAGGCCAAAAACTTGACCATGAAAAACGTAATATGTGCCATTAATTGACGATACACCTCGCTTAAGTAGGTAAACGAGGTGCATTATCTCATTGATGCGTTTAGTCCTGCAACTGCGCGCTGGCAGGTATTGCTGCTACTTTGGTATGGTGGCCATATAAAGCAACAATTAAAAAGCAAACCAGTGGTACAACAAACGAAACCGCAGTGTTAAAGGCATCTATGGTTGCAGCTTGGATCAGAGGTAAAAATGCGCCCCCTAAAATTGCCATTACTAAACCTGCCGCACCCACTTTTGCATCTTCGCCGAGGCCTTCAAGTGCTGTGCCGTAAATGGTTGGAAACATCAAAGATAGACAGCTTGAAATAGCAACAAGTGCGACTACGCCCACTAAATTAACTTGGGTGGTAACAATAAAACAAAGCACGGCTGCAACTAAAGCCATAAAACGCAGTAATTTAGCGCCGCTAATAAAGCGCATTAGCCAAGTCATAATGAAACGAGATACTAAAAACACCAGCATAGAATATTGTAAGACTTGGCCGCCGGTAACTTCTGTTGTGTTAAGTGCTTCCATGGTGTAGCCAATGGTGTAGGTCCATACACAGGTTTGGGCGCCAACATTAAAAAACTGTGCCAGCACGCCAAATCGGTAGTGCTTATTTTGATACAAATGTTGAAAGGTCTTTTTAAGTTTACGCGGCTGCGTGGCGGCTTTTGTTGCTGTGGCAGGAGAGCGACTAAAAAAGATACATAGCCATAGCAAGATTAAGCAACAGGCCATACCCACATACGGCACCATCACAGCATCTAGTTCTGCACTCACAACGGTTTTTAGTTGCGCTTCACTCATCAGGGCACGGCTTGCGCTATCAGCTTGATTTAAGTTCGGTAAAATCAACGTCGCCGCTAAAAACACACCAATATTAGTACCAACAGGGTTAAAAGCTTGTGCTAGGTTGAGTCTACGGGTGGCTGTTTGCTCGCATCCTAACTGCATGACATAGGGGTTGGCAGAGGTTTCTAAAATAGACAAGCCACCTGCAAGAATAAACAGGGCCAATAAAAAGTGGCTATAGAGCATGGTTTGGCTAGCAGGGTAAAACAATAACGCACCACAGGCGGCCATGGCTAAACCCACTAACAGCCCCGTTTTATAATTAAATCGTCTATTGATCATGGCTGCCGGTAAAGCTAAGCAAAAATATGCGCCGTAATAACTAAACTGCACTAGTGCTGATTGCAACGCACTCATCGAAAATGTTTTGCTAAAAACTTTCACTAATGGGTCTGTCATATTCGCCGCAGTACCCCAAGCAGCAAAGCAAATTGTAAGCAGAATAAAAGGCCAAAGCATTTGGCGCGATACAATAGCGGACTGTGTTTGCATAGTTCACCAGATTTATGTGTTCATATTGTTGTGGCCGACAGTATTCACGACTATAAATAATAAATCAACCAAGTTGATTTATTATTTTAACTGGTAGATAGTACTCTAAAAAGGTCTAATAGGCCGCTTATCAAGCTTGTACCAAGAAGGATGTTATGAAGAGCAGTTTATCGCGAGCACCAAGAAGCAAGAACGAGCGCGCAATTTTAAGTTTAATTAGGCAACAGCAAAGCATGCCTAAAGCACAAATAGCAAAAGCGTTAGCCTTGTCTGCTCAAGCTGCAACAGTGAACATCAACAAGCTCGAAGAAGATAAGCTATTGCTTCGTGATGCACCTATAAAAGGACGAGTAGGGCAACCAAGCGTGCCATTCAGGCTCAATCCAGATGGCGCGTTTAGCTTTGGTTTGAAAATCGGGCGACGACGCTTCGACCTGATACTCGTTGATTTACAAAGCACGCAAAGAACATCGGTATCTGTTGAGGTGAATGAAGCATCGGTTGATGAGCTCAAATCATTCTTAGAAAAACATATTCCACAGTTAATCAGTGAATTAGAGCCTGAACTGCGCTCACATGTGTGTGGGCTTGGGGTCGCTATGCCGTTTGATATTTGGCAATGGCAAGCCGCTTCAGACTCTGCAACAAATATCCTTAGCCAATGGCAAAACTTCGACTTAAAAGGTTACTTAGAAACTCAGTTTAATTTACCAGTCTATATTAGTAACGATAATAACGCTGCCTGCTGTGCAGAATTAAGCCTTGGTAACCCTAATAACTACAGCGATTTTTTGTATGTTTATTTGGGGGCTTTTTTAGGCGGGGCTGTGGTGATTAACCACCAACTTCTCGAAGGTAAAAGTGGTAATGCCGGTGCTATAGGCTCAATGCTAAACGCTGATCGGGAGCAGTTACTTAGCCAATGTTCATTACTATCATTGCAAAGCGAGTTTGATAAGCAGCAACTTTGTATATCTGTGTATGAGCTTACCGACAGTCAGTTTTCAGATCATAAACGGCTAGTTCAGCCTTGGCTTGAAAAAGCTGCTGACACTATCAGTATTGCCATGCATAACAGTTTAAGTTTATTAGATATGCAAGCTGTGATTATTGATTCGCCGTTACCGAGTAAAGCGCTTGAACAGCTCAAGCAGTTATCAATTGCAGCATTTGCACGTTTAGATAGTCGTGGACTACGTAGCTGTGAAGTGAGTTTAGGCGTGTGCGGGGAAAAAGCGCAGTCGATAGGATCTGCTCAACTTGCGCTTAGTCATCATTACTTTTAAGCAGGAGTGAGTGCCTCAATCCTGCTTAATTCATTACTTCTGATATTGTTTGAACCACGCAAGCGTGTATTCAATTTTCGAAATCATACGTGATGGACGACCCGCAATACCATGTGGTGAGCCCGGTACGCGAATAAGCACTGTATCGACTTTTTGCAGTTTTAATGCTTGATAGAACTGCTCTGATTCTGAAATCGGCGTACGGCGGTCTTCTTCACCTGTCATGATCAATGATGGCGTGGTTACGTTACCCACTAATGAAAGCGGCGAACGTTTCCAGTAGTGCTCAACATTATCCCATGGCATACCAGGGAACTGGTTACGAATTTGACCAATGTAGCTGTCGGCAGTCAGTGTTTTACTTAACCAGTTGATCACCGGCTTGGTAATTGCTGCAGCGTTGAAGCGGTTTGTTAAACCAACCGCATAAGCCGTTGCAATACCACCTGCTGAACCACCAGCAATAAACAAGTTATCTTTATCGATAAAGCCTTTAGCAATCATCGCATCAACCGCTGAGTTATGATCAGCAAAGTCTTCTTCAGAGCTGTATTTACCATCTAGCAGTAATGCAAAGTCTTTACCGTAACTTGTTGAACCACGGTAATTCACATACACAACCACATAACCTTCGGTTGCATAACGTTGTAATTCAGCAGTAAAGCTTGGGCCATAGGCTAGGTGTGGGCCACCGTGAATTTCAACCATTAATGGGTATTGCTTGTTTTCATCAAAATCAGGCGGCGTGATGTACCAACCTTGAATGGCTTGGCCGTCAAACTGCGACTTAACATTCAGCTCGTGCACTTTACCAAGCTTTTTATGGCCTAATACATCTTCATTTAATGAAGTCAGTGTTTTACTTTTACCCTTGTATAGGTAGCCTAAATCAGCTGGGCGGTATTCACTGCCTGTGGTGTAAGCAATCGCGCCATTATTGGCCATACTAAAACTACCACTGACATATGGGCGACCAATAGAAGTGCCCGACACGGTATCAGTTAAATCAGTGACCTTACCGCGGCTTGTTACTTTAGCGAGCTTACGCTTACCAAAATCATCGTATTGAATAACAAAGTCGCCATCGCCTGACCATTTATAATCAGCCACAGAGCGGTCTAGCTTTTCAGTAATATGCTTGACTGATTTGTTATCTAGATCAAGTAACGACAAGGTTGAGTTGATATAAGGCACAGGGGCGTTATCACGAGCAATGAAGGCAAGTTCATCACCGTCTTTAGCGTAATGCGGGTTACTTTCTCTACCTGGTAAATCAGTTAGTTGCGTAAGCTCACCTGATTTTACATTGATTTCATAAAGATCAGACTCTGTTGTACGGTATTCCCAATCAGTATTGCGATCAGCAGAGAAAGCAAGCTTGCTATTGTTCGCGTTCCAAGCCAGTGGGCCATAGTGCTGGAAATCACCTGAGGTTAGCTGACGCGGCGTGCCACCCGAAACGGGGATAACGAAAACGTGACGATATGAAGGTTCTAAGAAACCTGCACCATCAGCTTGATAACGCGCTTTCTCAATAACCTTAACAGGTTTTGACCACTCAGCACCTTTTGGTTTTTTTGGCAGCTTTACAGATTTTGCGAACGCAGATTTACCTTCAGGAATACTCATCGTAAAGGCAATTTGCTCTGAGTCATTCGACCACGTTAAGTTGCCGACTGATTTTGGTAGTTGCGTTAAAAGTGCTTGTTTGTCTTGCGCTAACCAATAAACGTGAAGCTGATTTGAGCCGCTTGAGTTGCTGGTAAAGGCAATTTTTTGGCTATCTGGAGACCAGGTTGGTTGACTGTAGTTATGCTCATCAGAAAACAGTGGCGTGTGTTGACCAGACTTTAAATCGTACAGCCAAAAGCTACGTTTGTTGCCATCTTTCATGATGTCGTAGCCGTCGCGAACATAAACGATTTTTTTACCGTCTGGGCTTATTTGTGGGTCGCCTGCGTATTCAAGTTGAAAAATATCTTCAGAGACAAACTTGTCGCTAGCATATACCTGAGCAGTCGTTGCTGCGCACAGCAAACTAGCTCCAATAAGGATTGTTTTTTTTAATTGCATGGAATGGTCTTTTTTTAGCCGTAAAATTTTATCCTAAAAGCAGACCATTTACTGCGCAAGCACATTGAGACCAAAAAGCCGTAACGAGAGTTAAATTGACTCAAACTCGATTTATGCTGGCTAGTACCTGATTTTAAAGGCTTAGGCAAACTTAAAATAGTCATCCCAACGACTATCTAAGCGCTGTTTGGCCTTAGCTAAATCAACCGCCGAATAAAGATCATTTTGCTGATTAACTAGCTCAAGCTTGATGAGTTTGTCTAAAGCATCATCAATTTCAAAGTCGAGCTGGCAATTATGTTGCTCGTTAAACCACTGTTCAATTTGACTATCTAATTGCTGTGCAGTCATCGCAGACTCGCTTTTTAGTAAAAAGGTGTAGGCGAGCAGCGCCTCTTTAACATCTTCTTCTTCAGCTGCATCAACGAGAGTGTGAAAAACCCCCGCATTGTTATCGAGGTTTTTAAAATATAAGTTGTCGGCCAGTGCTTTCATAAAGCGAATTTTACGATTTTTAAACTTGCTCCATTCTTTAAAAATAAAGCTGCCAAACACCCCCATGCCAATTGCAAAGGTAATAAAGTGCTGCTGACTCATGTGCACTTCTTCACTGCGCCAACCACCCCAAAAGGCAAGCATGGCAATCAGGAGTAAAATTGATGCGCCTAATTTAGTTACCAATACCACAGCACCACCAATCAGTGCTGATGAACCAATAATCAGTTTATCTATTGGACGCATTTTTACTTCGCTATTCGGAAACAGCATTTCTAAATCGGCTTTTGGCACATTCTGGAATAATTTGACGATGGTAGAGTTTGGCTCAAAGCCCACTGGCATTTTGCCTTTTTCTAAAAAGTACTGCTCGTCTTTAAAGCGGATGAAAATGGCAACGCGATCATAGTTAGTAAATTGAATCTGCTTTTTCTTAAGGCCCCAAAAGCTGCGTAGTGTCTCGGTTTTTTGCGATTCGCCGCGACGGTAAAAGACCACTTCTGCAAAGTCATCAAACTCAACGGCTAAACGCACTTTAAATAAAGACTCTTCATTGAGCGCATCTTGTAAGTCTTGATTGGTAATGGTTTCAAAATTGGCAGCATTGAGTACGGTGGCAAAGTCTTTTGCAAAGGCCGACTGGTAGCTGGCACGTTGCTCGTTAGTAATCGGTGTTAGAGTGCAGGTGTCGCTATTTGGATCAAATGGCGCATAGTTGTTTTTTAATGACTCCAGAAGCTCGTGATATTGATAATGGGTCACGCTTTGCAAAAGTGTAGCAAACTCCAAAAACGAACCTGATTGCGGTTCACCTAAATAGGCTTGGCAAAGGTTGATGATGTCGTGTTTTCGAAATGGAATAAATCGTGCGTCGCTCATTGATTCTTGCTGTGTCATTTAAATTGTCAGCGATGATAAAAAAACACAGCAGAATTGCGACCGTTAGTGGCAAATAGCATGAACTTAGACTTTTTTACTGACTAAAACGGCTTATTTTTAGACTTTTTACTCCAGTAAAAACGCTGGTTTTTGCCCTTTAAAACGGCTTTATCATGCACTTTTAAATTTGCTTTGCTAATGTTTAAGTCATTGCAGTATGTTGTCGTGATTAGTTATGAATAAACAGTCTTCTCCTCCAGAAATAAAGGCTGAGTTAAACTCAGTGCCACTCATAATAAAGCAGTTCTTTATTAGTTTTTTTATTGTCTTTTTGTTGCTGATAGTGATCACCTATCTGTATTACTTTAATCGACTCGAAAATGATATCTACTTAAATGGTGTGCTAAGTGATGCCATCAATTTGCTTATTTTGATTTGTATTTTTGCCTTTGTGCAAACCTCAGTGGTTGCTAAGCGCAGTTACTTATTTTTAAGTGTGGGTATCTTCCTTTGGAGCGTTGGGCTGACTTTTGATTTTTTAGACGAGCTGGTATTTCAACCAATTTGGGTTGGTATTTATATCGAAGATATTACCCGCACTTTAGGGATGCTAGTAACGGGGTTTGGTCTTTATCTTGCCCTGACTGATTTAGCGAAAACCCGCGAGCAGCTTGAAGAAGAGCTAAAAACAGATGTATTAACAAAGGCGTACAATCGTCGTTATTTTTATCATTATGTGCAGCAAAACCAAAATAAGCCGCACAGTATAGTGATTGCAGATATTGATCATTTTAAAGCGATTAATGATGAATATGGCCATGATGTTGGCGATCAGGTATTGATAGATTTTGTATATCAATGCCATCAAGCGTTAGATGAAAGCATTTTATTTGCACGAATCGGCGGTGAAGAGTTTGCACTGTATGTAGCCACCGACGACGCTGATGAGTTACGTGCTACCTGTGAGCAACTGCTGAGCCTTGCCAATAATGTGATGGTGACACCAAGTAAAACGCTCAGCGTGAGTGTTGGTTCGGCGGTTAAGCGTGCCACAGAGACATTTAGCAACACCATGAAACGTGCCGACCAAGCGCTTTATTTGGCCAAAAACCAAGGTCGTAGCCGTTATATTCACAAACCGTAAGGGACGGTTAAGGATTTTTGATGTAACCTAAAGCGCAACAAAACTCCAAGGGATGAACAATGGCAATTGCTAAAAAGATAAAGCAAAAAACACGGCAGTTTATCGACTCTAAACATATGCTTAAATCGATTACGGTGGCATCATTTTTAGAGTCAACCATCGTGCCCATTCCCCTTGAAGCTGTGCTTATTCCGTTAATGCAAGCACGCCGCGAAAAGCTCTGGTTAATTGCATTAATGGCGACCATTGGCTGTATTATCGGTGCTATTTTTGGTTATGCCCTGGGCTATTATCTGTTTGATGTAGTGGGCGATTGGGTGATTAATACCTTCTCAAACCCTGAGCAATTCGAGCAAGTTAAACAAAACATGCAAGCACAAGGCTTTTGGTTTGTATTGACGCTCGGTATTGTGCCTATTCCATTTCAAATTGCCATGCTGGCCGCTGGGGCAACTAAGTATTCAATTTTTCTCTTTTTGCTGGCTACGGTCATTGCTCGCTCAATTCGGTACTTTGCCCTTGCTGCCGTTGTTTATTACGCAGGTAATCAGGCTGAGCGAATTATTCAAAAGCACAAATCCAAGGCCTTAGTGGCTATTTCTGTGATAGTACTATTACTTTGGTGGCTCAGTACACTCATTTAATACACTCATTTAACAAATAAAAAATACTGATTATGGTTATTCTGTCTATACTTTGAAATAAGGAAAGCGCTAAATAAAACAACAGGATGACCCATGAATACCCTAGTGGCTGCACTGCCTATTTTGGTGCTGATCTGGATGATGGTAAAACGCAGCCCCATTGCTTCTTATATTGCCTTACCCATAACAGCGCTACTCGCAGCCTTATTGCAACTGTTTTACTTTCAAGCTGATTTAAGGCTGTTGCTTGCTAATTCGTTTGCTGGTGTGTTGTCAGTCATGACCCCCATTTCGATTATTGCAGGGGCTATTTTACTTAACCGCATGTTGGCAATATCTGGGGCAGAAACCACGATTAAACACTGGCTCGAATCTATTAGCAGTAATCAGGTTGCCCAGTTGATGATCATAGGTTGGGCATTTGCATTTATGCTCGAAGGTGCATCGGGGTTTGGCACGCCTGCGGCCATCGTCGCGCCTATTTTGGTCGGGCTTGGTTTCTCGCCTTTTAAAGTGATTATTTTCACTCTTATTTTAAACTCGGTTCCCGTATCTTTTGGTGCTGTAGGCACACCAACATGGTTTGGCTTTTCGGCGCTACAATTAGATGATGGGCAAGTGTTGGCTATCTCAAGATGGACGGCGCTGTGTCATGTTGTTGCTGCTTTGGTTATTCCTATGATTGCGCTGTGCCTTGTGCTGCCACTAAAAAAGGTGCGTCAAAATAGCGTATTCATTTATTTAAGTGTGTTTTCATGTGTCTTGCCTTATTGGTTGTTTGCCCAGTGGAATTATGAATTTCCATCGTTGATAGGTGGTGCAGTGGGGCTTTTAGTCACTATTTATTTAGCAAGTCGGGGAGTGGGTTTAGATAAATCAGCTACAAATATGCAAAGCTCGAAAAGTGACTTTAAAATCACACCCAAAGCGCTATTTTTAGCATTATTCCCGTTATTACTTTTGATTGTTGTGCTGGTCATAACCCGTATTCATCAGTTGGGTATTAAAGCATTGCTTAATGACGAAACGCTCTGGTTGAGTATTCATTTGGGCTTTGCACAATTTGAATTAAGCAAAGCGCTGATTTTATCTTTACATGAGATATTTGGCACCTCAGTGGGATGGTCGTATAAAACCTTGTTTGTACCAGCGTTGATCCCGTTTGTATTGGTGGTGTTGATCTGTGTGCCGTTACTTAAAATGAGCAAGCCACAAGTAAAGCAAATGTGCTCCGATACCTTAGGCCGTATCGCTATGCCATGTATCGCTTTAATCGGGGCGCTGGTGATGGTGAATGTTTTAATGCAAGGCGGCCATAATGCGCCCATATTTTATATGGCGAGCACCTTTGCTGATTTAAGCGGTGAGCACTGGGTGTTATTTGCCTCGTATTTGGGGGCACTCGGCACTTTCTTTTCAGGTTCGGCAACCGTGTCTAATCTTACCTTTGGCGGTATTCAATATGGTATTGCACAGCAAGTGGGCTTATCAGAAACCTTAGTGCTTGCATTGCAATCAACGGGGGCGGCGATGGGGAATATGATCTGCATTAGCAATATTATTGCTGTAGCCAGTATTGTTGGAGTGAATAATCAAGAAGGGCCCGTGCTTAAGAAAACCTTTTTGCCTATGCTGATTTACGGTGCAATTGTAGGATGTTTTAGTTATCTATTTTACTGATTAAACATGTGCAGATAAAAAAGGTGCCCAGGTAAACCAAGCACCTTTACGGAGTAATTTATTGAATGGCTTTTTTTACTTCGCGCCAGTCAATAATCTTAAAGTTTTGTGGTGCTTGTGGCATTCGGTTGTAACCATCTTGCACAATTAACACCCCTTCAGGGTAGCCCGGTAGTGCAGCCGGTGTTACCGTTAGGCCATCGGTTTCTGATACGCCATCTATTGCTAACTCAAGGTTATTGCTGATTGCAAACTTACCCGTAAACTCAAGGCTAGGGGTATTGCCATCAATAATTTTATAAAGCACATAGCTGTAATCACCTTGGCTAGAAACCACTAAATAGCGGGCATCTTTTGCGTGGTAGATTTCCATGCCTTCTACATCATCAACGAGTAAATCGTTCACAGTTTGCAGCATTACAGGTTTATTTCCAGCTGTTGGCTCAGCGCCAATAAACCAAATACCTTCGTCCTCTTCACCTAAAAATAGCTGTGCGGTTTTATCATCTGCACTGCAACCTTCTGGTTGGCTCGGAACACTAAATTCGCGTACTAGTTGTGCTGATACGCTCTCATTATTACCAGTTAGTTTGTATTGCTGAAATAGGCCTGATTTATCATTCATAAACACATAGTTGCCTGTGTTTGATGAGTACATACACATACCGTAAATTTCGTTTAGAGTCGTTGGCAGCTCAGCAAGATGTTGCACTTGATTGTGAGTATCGACGCTGTAAACACTGATACTGTTATGAGTACGATTACTTGCGGTGATCCACGTATTGCTTGCGTTGTTAATACTTGCATGTTGGCGCACATCAACATTATTTAAACGGCCTGTTTCTAGCGCTTGTAGCTCTTTGCCAGCAAGGTTATACACCATTAAACCACGGCGTTTATCGGTACCTAAGATCAAGCTTTTTGCTGCATTGTGAGGGTTTACCCAAATAGCAGGGTCATCGGCGGCATCACCAAAAGCACGTACCGCATCGGTTTGCGCTTGTGCATTGATATAAGTAACAGCCGCTGTTTTAGCGCTATTTTGTTGCTTGGCTTGTGCTTTAACTTGCCCCTCGATTTGACCTTTGAGGTAATGACCTGATTCATCATCGTATAGCACAATATCAGCTTGATTATTGTTAAAGCGCACTGCGCCAGATTCAATAGCTAGTTCTCCTGCAAATTGCCAGCTACTAAAACGCTTTGTGTTATTTTCGTAGCGATGTAATTGGTTATCTTCAGAAGTGGTAAACCATAAGCTGCCATCTTCTGTTGTGCTTAAGCCACCAACTTCAAGCGCTAAGCTGCCAAATGGCGACATCATAGCAAGGGGCTTTTTATCAGCGCGCGATTCAGCGTCGGCGTTAATTTGCCAAATGCCCACTTCGCCTTCGCTTAAGTAAAGGGTTTTACTGATATCATCAACCGCACAGCCTGATGTTTCGCTTACGCCGGCAAACTCACGTAATTCAAGGTTTAACGCGCGTTTGTTTGCCATATCAAACACCAGTGTTTCGCGGATAAGACCACGAGCATCTGCCACAAATGCCGACACAGCCTGAGTGGTCGGGTTGGCAAATAAGCACACTGCCTCAGGCTTTGCTTTTGGTGGGCTGATACGGCTAATTTCAGTTAGCTGCCATTTAGCTGCTTTTTGTAAGCTAAAAATCACCGCTTGGTCGGCTTCGTTGTCGATGCTAGCAACAAGGTAGCTGTTTGTGTTGATCGCCTTAACAGATAGCGCTTCGAAATTACCTTTTTGTAATGCGTGCTGTTTACCAGTGGCGTCAATAAGTTGCAGACCTTGGCTTTGTGAACTTAAGAGCCAAGCGTCATCAGCAACGGCTGCTGCTTGTGAGCCTTGCATATTTTCAGTTGTGCCAAAGGCTGTTAATTGGTTTTTACTAGGTGCCTCGGTTGCCGTTGTTTGGCTACACGCTGTTAGGGTGCTTAGTATCACTGCACTGGCAACAAGATTAAGTGGTTTTTTAAAATTCATGGGATCCCCAAATATACAACAAGGCAGCAATGCGCTGCCTTAATAACTCTTATGTGTATTAAAACGCGTAGCGCAGCATTAACTGAATAACAGGGCCTGCTTCTTCAGACTCCAATTCATACTCGTCAAAGTCGCGGTTGATTTGGTCATCAACCGTGTCGAATTTGTTAAAGGTTTCGTCTTTGCTTGCATCAAGTAGGTTTGAGCCTACTAAACGAAGCGTGACGTCTTGCCAGCGTTTTTCTACGAATACTTCAAGGTCTGCGCCGTAGTGTGTGGTCACTTCTTCACCTACGATACGGCCATACGCATCACCTTGTTTACGGTAAGTTGCACCGAACGAAGCGCCTAAATCAGGTAGGTCTTGAATAAAACCAATGTTAAATACGTAGTCAGATTGGTCGTTGAATTTACGGCTACCGAAAGTGTCATCTACTTCTGAATCAAGCCATGAGTAATTAAAGAATACCCCGGTGTTTGGCATACTAATGGCGCTTAGCGGCGTTGATAAATCAAGCTCGATACCTTTTACATTGCCATCACCTGTGTTACGCGGTTGCAATATGTAAGTACCATCACCTTCTGAGCCTTGTTGGCCTGTATTAGCTATTTCGATAAGGTCAGTGACATCACGATAGAACACGTTGAGTCCAACGACGCCACTCTTACCTAAGCGATATTCATAACCTAAGTCCATACCCCACGATGATTCTGGTTGTAAGTCTGGGTTACCTAAAAAGTCGTTATCGCCTAATTCTTTTTCAAGTAGAGCTGGGGTGATGTAGTCAAAGTCAGGGCGACGTAAGCTACGTGCAACCGAGGCACTAACACGGCCGTTTTCAGAGACGTTGTAGCGTAAATGTGCTGATGGTAAGAAGAAGTCATAATCGTTTTTAGCGCTCACACCTTCTGCTTTGTCTGTAATAGTTGAGTCGGTTGTTTCGTAGCGCACACCCAGCTCCCACGAGAAGTCTTGGTCTTCGTGCTTCACTAGTGCAAATACATCTAGGCGGTCTTCTTCGAGTTTATTTACGCCACCAGCGGCTGCTTCAAATTCGTTGTTAAAGCCTGCCAGTGACATTGGTGTTTGGCTAAACTGATCCCAGCTTGTAAAGCTTTGTTCGCTTTCACCTTCGGCTTGATAAACCGCAGTATCGCGCTCTTTACCTTGCACAAAGGCACCGAATTGAATCGTTTTGTTCTCGCCTGCAAACAAGCTATGTTGCCATTGTAATGACCATTCTTTGTCATCAAGGTCTACGGTTTCTTCTTCTTCCTCAAACACCATAGGTAGCTCAGAGGTATCGATTTCTACTTCTTGCTCGTAAACAGACTCTTCAAAGCTTGCATAACCAAGCTTGAATTTACTGGTGCCACCAAAAAGGGGTAACTCATAACCCGAGTTGATGTTGTAGTTGGTTTGATCAATGTAAGACACATTGGCGTTGTCGGTTTCAAGATTACCGCCTTCAACAATTGAATTATTGATTGCTGTTGGGTCGTCATATTCGAATGAACGCTCATCTTCAGTTCGGTCGGTATCAACCCAAATTGCGCTGATATCAAACTTGCTGCCATTATCAAAGGCTATTTCGTAGCTGGCATTTAGTGAGGTGTCGTCACCATCGCGGGTGTCTGTTTGGTCTTCACGGTTATCGAATTCTTCGGTTTTGTAATTGGCGTTATTCTCTGGGCTGTCGCCATAGCGTAGGCTTGATTTTTGTTTTGGGTTATAACGGCCTTGTAAGTTAGCGCCAAGTAATAAACGGCCACCAGCAAACTCAGTGCCGTAAACACCGGCAAAGCTTTCTTTTAATTCGCCATCATCATAACGCAGGCCACCCGCACGAAGGTAACCACCATCTAGGCTGTAACCGTCACGCAATACAATGTTTAGCGTACCGGCAATGGCATCGGCAGAGCGGTTTGCACTTGAAGCACGAATAATTTCTACACGCTCAATTAGCTCAGCAGGAATACGGTCAACAAAGAATGAGCGGTCTGCGCCTGCACCTGGTACTTCTTCACCGTTAATAAGGACCTTTGTGTAAGCCGGGCTTAAGCCACGCATACGCGCGCCATCAGACTCTAAAACATCCGATAAAAACGTCACACTCGGTACGCGTTTTAATGCATCACCAGCAGTAAGTGGTTCAAAACGTTGAAAGTATTCTTGTGAGTATTCAAGCGTCGGTGCCAGCTCTTGTGAGCGGTTGCGATAACCAATCTCGCCATAGACGACAAGCTCTTCAGAGACTTTTACTTTTTTCTCATCGCTGTTTTGTTCGTCTTGTGCGTAAGCGGCAAATTGGCATAAGGCGAGGGCGCTTACTAACGCCTTCGTTTTAAATTGTTTCATGGGGTTGCTCCTGGTTGTCCTTGGTTTGACGAGCAAAGTACGCAGCTTAAATGACGCAAATGTGACAGAAAATCGCTAACAGCCAGTAAAAACAAGTGATTAGCGGGTTTTAAATGTGCTTTTGAGCTGCAATAACCCCATCTTTTTAAGGTAAATACAGTACTTAAAGGGTTTAACAAGGTGTGACTGTCGTTTTGCTGTCACATCATTGAGCTAATATGACCCTGCTGCTTTAAACGCTAACGAGTTAGCATGGCAGCGTGAATTATTGTTAGGGACTGAGAATGCGATATAACCCTTTTACTCATCATCGATTTTTAACTAATGCCGTTATTGCTTTGTTTGTGATTGCCTTTTTGCTAAGCGCGCAAGCAGGAGAGTTAAAGCCTCTTGCTGACATCGCATGGTTAGATATTTTAGGCGAGGGGGGCATTGTGCTAATGACCCTGACTTGGATAGCTGCGCTGCTTATTTCGAGGCCGCCCGGCAAAGTTACCAGCTTTTTAGTGCTTGGGCTTGGGCTTTTTATGTTTTCAGCTTCCCTTGATTTATTTGATGAGTGGTTACATCAACCAACCAACACGTGGCTTACTTGGATTGAATCATTGCCTGCGCCGATTGGCATGATTTTCACAAGCCTTGGGCTGTATCAGTGGCATCAAGAGCAATACGTACTTAACAGGCAGTTAAAGCGCCGTGAAGCACAGCATCGTGAGCATGAATTAGTGTGCTCAATAACAGGGCTGTATAAGGCTGATTACTTACAAGCAGTGCTAAAAGATCAATTATGTGAGCCACAGCCTCTGCAACTGGCCGCCATTGATATTCGTGGTTTTGCTGATTTTAACGCTGAATTTGGTTTTATCGAAGGCGACCGCTTACTGGGTGAAGTAAGCGAACTTTTATTGATGAATTGCCGCCTTAGCGATGTCGTGTGCCGCTATGCAGGAGACTGCTTTATGGTGCTAATGCCAAACACTACCGCAGTACAAGCGAAAGAGCTGGTGGCGCAAATTACCTCTGCGCTGAGCCATTGTGCTTTTAAGGTCGAAGGCGAAAAACACGCAAAGTTTCAAGATGTAACAGCGGCCTTAGTGGGTAGTATGCAAGGCGATACACCACAAAGTTTAAGCACGCGTTTACACGCTAAGTTACAACAACAAAAACAACAAAGAGTCAGCCATTGTGAAGCCGTATCTTAACCAAGATGATAAATACCTAACCGCACAGGGGCTGATCACCACGCTGGTGGAGCTGGCCTTAAGCCGCGGCATTGCACTGCATAAGTTACTCAGAGGCACTGGGGTGTTTGAGCAAGACTTAATGAGTGTGCAGCATCAGTTTAGTATTTCGCAGCAAGTACGCTTATTGACGCAGTTTAAGCAATTGATGAAATCTGCCGACAGCGGCTTTTTATTAGGCAGTCAGCTGGCGAACGATACCTCTGTTGCCGCCCAAGGCGTGTTTCATGCAGCGC
Source organism: Pseudoalteromonas sp. Hal040 (assembly GCF_037162425.1). Lineage (NCBI taxonomy): Bacteria > Pseudomonadati > Pseudomonadota > Gammaproteobacteria > Alteromonadales > Pseudoalteromonadaceae > Pseudoalteromonas > Pseudoalteromonas sp. Hal040. Next base: position 961,443 of record NZ_JARLUU010000001.1, read on the forward strand.
ACATCGGCCAAGCTTTAAAGCAGTTACACAATTTGCGCATGCAACTGGCACCTTTGTTATTTAGTTACAGTTATGTGCATAACGAGCAGTATTACATTGTGCTGCAAAATGCTGTGGGCTTGGATGATGAAATAAGCCAGTACGTAATGGAAATTTACAGCGCCGCGTTTTACCAAGTTCTAAAAAAAGTGGCAGGTGAGCGAGTCCCTTGTCAGTTTGAGTTTGCCTATAAACGCGCCAGACATAGTCAAGAATACGAACAACACTTGGGCCTTAAAGTCGCTTTTGAAAAGCCTATAACCCGTTGGGTATTGAATAAACACGCGCTTAGGCTCACTAACCCCGCGTTTAGTAGTTTTAGGTTCTCACAAATTAACTCGCAACTGGCGGCATTAAATTCAGCAAATAGCACTTTTGTGGAAGCTGTAAGCCGATTAATCTATCAAACTCCGGCCTTAAATTTAGACCAAGTAGCCAGCCAATTTGCCATGAGCCCTGCAACCTTCAAGCGTAAACTAAAAGCTCATGGCGTGCGGTTTTCTACCTTGTATGATGAGCAAAGTAAGCGCAAAGCGATTTACTTACTTGCCATGCGCGAGCAATGCAATGAGCAAGTCGCCATGCGCTTATCATTTTATGATATTGCTAATTTCAGACGAGCGTTTAAACGCTGGACCGGGCTTACGCCAAGTCAATTAAAGGGGTAAGAGAGCCCGATCTTATTGCTAAGAGCGAGCGTGCAGTTAAAGGGTTTCTAAAAATGCGATAAGCGCATTTTTTTCATCTTTACTGAGTGCTAACTTATGCAGTAACTCAGTTGTTTGTGGGTAGTTTGGATCATCTTTAAATTTTTTGCTCGGTTTTGGCCTTGCTCCACCTGCATTATAAAAGTTGACTATCCCCAGCAAACTTTGAAAGCCACCATGGTGCATCCAAGGCGTACTTTGTTGTAATGCTAAAAGAGAAGGGGTTCTAAACTTGCCTATATCAGCGGGGTCTTGGGTGGCATCAAAACGCCCTAAATCTTGAAGTTTTCGACCATAATAATGCAGCCCCGTAACATGAAATTCATTGTCACTGAGTAAAGCACCTTCATGGCAAGTCATACATCTCGCTTTGGTTCTAAATAGATGTAATCCTTCAAGTTGTTGATCGTCTAAAAGTGCGACAGCTTCACTAGGGTTTGTTTGTGCTTTATCGATAAAGCGCGTGAAAAGTGATTCAGGAATATCAAATGAGCGTTCATAGGCAACAAGTGCAAGAGCCAATAGCTCTTTATTAAGCGTTTCTTTGCCAAAGGCATTAAATATTGGGTTTTTATAGTCCTCAGCACTGTTTACTTTGTTAAGCACAAGCTCAACCGAACTGCCCATTTCTATCGGGTTTTCGATAGGCATTAATGCTTGCTGAGCTGCAGTTTTAGCTCTGCCATCCCAAAAGAAGCTTTGCCAATGATCAATACCAATAATGGCTTGGGTGTTTCGTGTGCCGACTTGACCGTCAATGCCGACTGCTAGTTTACGCCTATCTGAAAACGCCAATCGAGACTCATGACAACTTGCACAGCTTACCGTGTTATCTCGCGACAAACGGGTATCGTTAAATAGTTTTTCACCTAATGCGATGATCTCATCACTTTGCTTAATCGGCTTGGCTTTTAAAGGTTTAAGCGGTGCAGCTGGCACATCTTTACTACTAATAATCGCTGGCCACTCATCCTGGGGCTTTGCGTATAATTCTCGTAATGACTGCTCTTGCGCAAAGGCGCTCGCTGTAAAAATGCTGCACGTAAAGAGAAGTAACCACTTATTCATAGTTATAAGACACCCCTAACCAAAACATTCTTCCGGGTTCAATACCTGAGTTTCCTTCTGTAATAGCATGGCTACGTGCGTTGAGTAAGTTGCTGACATCAAGACGGAACTCAACAGATTGAGATTGACTTATTTGATAATTCCAACGACTACTTAAGGCAAACATAATGCGAGAATCAAAGGTATGTGCTTCGTATTTTGGTACAAATATTTCAACTGCTTCACACGTAGTACACTCACTAGCAATACCAATTTGTTGATCGCTGCTAGACTTAATTGCAGTTGTGTAACTGCCGCTGTAGGTTGCTGTTAAACCAGTTGAAAACGTATCAGTCCAGTTGGTATTCCAACCAAAGTTAGCAGTTACTGGGCGACCAAAATTCGCTTTGAGGGTATCTAACTCAGATAAGCTCATGAGCTCACCTTCATAGTAAACCAGTGTCTCGATAGGGGTGTTGTCAGGAGTCGCGGTGTAGTCGCTATTGCTTTCACTATTTTGGCTATAAGATGCGTTGGCCCAAATTGAATGGTCGCCAAATTTGGCATCCCAAGACAGCGAGTAACGCTCGCTTTCGCCAGTACCATTATTATAAATAGTAATATATTGATAACCGTCGTTTTTTAGGTTGGTTTCTTCATTTCTGGATAGCTGGTCTTTTTTGTCGCGATGTACGTATTTCACTGCAAAGTTACCGAAACTCTCGGTAGCATGGCGAAGACCTAACGCAACTTCATCATCGTAAGGGCTTTTCACATCGTCATAAATATAACGAAAGTTTCCTGTGTAAGAAGAAGGAAGCCAAGCTTGTAAGTAGCCACTTTGAATAGGGCGGTACTCACGGTAAGCAAACTTTTGTTGCTCTTTAATTTTATAACCAAGTAGGCCTGCATCGTAATAACGGTTTAAACCCGCAGTCAGTAGTGTATTGCCATCGTTAAATACGTCATAACCCATTGAAAATCGTGGCGCGATATTGTGATTTTTGAAAAAATCATCGTAGTCGTATCTAACGCCTAAATGAAAATCAAACTGCTTCCAAGTGATCACATCGGTTGCATACAGTGCCGCTTTATTTAAGCTTACATCGATTTTTTCACGTGGCGTGACAAGACGGGAGTTAAAATACTGGGCTGTTGTTGCTACGTTATTAGAGTAGGCAAGTAAGTGCTCTGGGTTATTAAAATCGATACTGCCACCTAATTGTTCGGCAAGGGTATCTAAATCAACATAAAAACTTTGCTCAACACAATCAAGGGCATAGCCACTACAGTTTAGTTGTGCGTTGGTTGATGAGTATTGAATTGGTGAGTCATACTTATAATAGTTTTGTTGGCGAGTTCGCTCATAATTTTGATGGTTGAGTTCAGTGCCCACGCGAATTGCATGTTCAGTATTGCCCCACTTTTTACGCTCAAGTGTTAGGGTATTTCGCCAATTAAAGGTGGTTTGCGTGTTATCAAGGTTGCCATAGCCGCCGTACTCTGAAACAGGAATTGAGTCGACGCTTTGATCGGCTAATTGACCCCATTCTTTGCCTTTAGCTTGAAGCCAAGTATAAAAGTGCGCAGGCCCTGTACGGTTATTATCACTTTGACTCATATTGAATTTGCTGCTGAAGTGACCAAAGCGGGTTTCTTCAGCTAAATTTGCAGTAAAACCAATGCTGCCACCCTCAACTTGATAGTCACTATTGAGCACGTCTTTCAAGTACGAGTCTGAAGTATAAGGAGCATACATAACACTTAAATCAAGTGAATCAACCCAGCCATCGCGATAGCTGTATTTCAGTAAGGCGTTAATGTTTTCTCTACTTTCGACCTTCTGTGCTGAGAGCGAAATATCCGAAATATCACTTTTTAAATAGCTCACGCTCATCAAAAAAGCATGTTTATCATTTAGCTTTTTTTGGATTGAAAAATCGATATTCGTTTTTTCATAGATTGGTGGCTCAAGGTCGTCTTTGCCCTCTGCGGTGTCATCAGACTCACCGTTATCGATTATATGGTATTCACCCCAGTCACTGCGGTTACCACGAATACCAAAGCTCACACGAGTATCTGTAGAAAAAGGTGAAATCGTTTCGGCATCGACCACGCCACCAGAAAAATCGCCAAAGTCTGCAGGAATGTTATGATCGTAAACAGTAATCGACTCAACAATTTGACTGTTAATGTTCATGCTCTGCACACCGCCTGACACCTCATTTTCAGAGGCACCAATACGGCTCGCACTGGCAGGATCAAGACGATTGTTATAATTCATGCCATCAATCATAAACACTGTTTGCCAAGGCTTTGCACCCGAGATACTTATTTCAGGGGCGCTAATTTCAGCAAGGTTATCAATCGAGTAGTGGTCTTCACTTAATTGCACGCCCGGCAGTAAGGCAATCAATTCGTTGATATCACCATTACCTTTTGGAGTCGCTTCGATAAAGTTTCTATCTAAATAGGCACGACCTATCACCTCAGGTACTTCAATCCCGATGTATTGCCCTTTAACAGTAATGCGCTCTATCTCTTTATCGGTACATTGCTTGTTGTTCTTATCGTTACATTGAGGATCTGTTGCTTGCTGCTTTACTTCATTAGCGTGTATAGGGGCATTAAGTAAAAGCATCAAACACGCTGATAAGTAGCGCATTTGCATGGTAAAACTCCTGAAATAGTACCAATTAGATTAAAGAGAAGGCCGCATAAGAGCTGGCAATAGTTAATTACCTTTATTAAATTAATTGCTTTATTTGTTGCGTATTTTGCATAAAGGTAAGAGTGGGTGATTGTATCAATTAAAAATACGAATAGAAATAGATCTCAATTGTATTTTGTTGTTTTTTAGCTTTGCAGGGAATATTAAATTCCTTTGTTTGTATATATTTTGAATTTTTTGGGGTTTTAACATGGCGGGCGAGGCTGAAATGCCTCGCCGTATTATGAATGGGTTATTCTCCTAAAGGAGTCACATCGATACTGTCTTCAATACCATCATTGTCAGCATCGGTATCTGCAATTAAGCCCGATTCAGCAATTGCTTGTTCTGATGCGCCTGATAAGAAGAAGTTGGGTTTGCCATCGTGGTCTGTATCGATACTTGCGATCGAAGATGTAGGGAAATCATCTCTTTGAGCGACTAAGTTAGCATAAAGGGCTGTAAGTGATATCTTATCTGCCTCAGCATTGACTGAGTGAGCAATTAATTCTTTTACCGCGGCATCATTGCCAAGTAGGGTCTGAAAAGTAAGCAATGATTCAAGATTACTTTGTATAACTTTATCGTCTTGTAAGAGTACAAACGTATTTGCATTGGCTACAAATGGCTTTAACATCTCAATTGTTTCAGCATAAGCTGAGGCATATTGCTCGTTATTTACCTGAAATCTGGCTAATGATGAGGTGAGGGAATAGCTTTCGAATAGTCCACCACTTGTTTTGCCAGTGCTAAGTGTCGCGTAAAGTGCTTGAGTAAGTAGAGATTTATAGTCATTAATATCAAGGTTTGATTGTTCTGATTGAAGTGTGGTCAAGCTGATATCTAACCAATTTAGCGCCATATCAATTAGCCCAGCTTGCACTAGGTATCCGAGTGAACTTAATCGCCATTCTATTTGTGTTTGTTTTTTTCAAACAAATTAATTAGAGTGTTAAGTTTTTCTGCGGTGATAGCTATTGATTCAGGTTGAGATACGAGCCCGAAAGTAGCTAGCTGGTGATTCAATGCATAAGCAGCTGCGTCGGTAGTGAAGTTAGTATTATTTTCAATAAAGTAAGTATCTATAATATCTGAACAGCGCTGTGCGTAATTTTTAGCTTGTTGCTCATTACCTAATGCTATTGCAAGATCGACTAGACCAGCACAACCATACCGGTCAGTAATGTAAGTAATTCTAGTCTGGCTTAAAACATAGTCTTCAGAAAATAGTATATCTGCGGCGTAATCCGCCAGAATTAGGCCAAGTTCATTTTCACCTCGAACTCGAAGAATATCAGCTGCACCAGGTTGGCCTGATGAAGTTATAAGTGTTTGATAGAAGCTTGTTGCATTAGGTGATTCGCCACTCATAAAGTATTCTTTCGCGTTTTGTACTGCATCATCTATGGTGATACCTGCTTGTAGCTTGTTAGCTACTTCATAAGCAAAAGAAAATTCAACAGCATCATCTTTGTCATCTTGATCTGTGAGTAAAGCAAAAGCGGGATTATTTGAAAGCTCTACATCATATAAAGCTTTAATATTTGCTGTTAAAACTTCTAATGGATAGGTGTATGAAGCTAAAGTTGCTTCTGCATATGGGCTTGCAGTAAAGCTATATGTATTATCAAAACCAACAACACCATAATATGAAAGCGCTAAGTTCGTATAATATTTTGCCAAATCAACTTCATTGAGTTGTATAAAAGATTGAGCAGACCATGCAATGTAAAGTGCCCGCATACGCTCAGTTGGTTGGCCTTTGTAGTCACCTGACTTTTGTATAAAGTAACCGATTTTTTCACTTAATTCGGCCATGGCTTGAGTGACTTTTACTCCTTCATTTCTTACTGTTTCTTTGTGGGTTGCAGCATATTGCTCTTTAGAAGATTCAACGGTTTTTTTGATTGCAGATATGAACCTAATATAAGTCGCATTATATTCTTCTGTATAAACCTCACTTGCATAAAGTTTTAGTGTGTCTAACATGGCTTGAGCGGCCTCAGTTTGGCCAGCTGCGTTGTATTGATTCGTTAAAGTCAGATAAAAGCCCGGATCTGAGCTGCTGATATTATCCAGTCCTTTTTCAGCAAGGTATTGATTGTAAAGAGTTGCAGCATCTTGTCTAAACGTTAAAGCTTTTTCACTTAAATTTATTAAATCAAGAGATTTAGCTGCATCTAAATAGGCATTTGCTTTTGTGTCTATTGCTGTAATTTTGTTGAAGTGTTCGTCTGCTTTCTCAGCAAAGCCTGCAATAAGGTAACCAATAGCTAATTGTGTGTTTACTTCGTCCATGTAAATATCGTCATTGATATTTTCACTAATCGCTTGGGCTTGTTTTAAATGAGACTTATCTGAGCTGTAGTAGTAATTAAGTTTATCTTCGTTCGTAACATACGAAGGTTTTAATTCAATGGTTGCGCTGATAGGCGAGCTAATATTGCCATCGGTAAATTCAATAACAAAACTGTCGTTAATTTCTGACAGCGTTTCTGCGGTAAATGTAAATGCCCCCGTTTGTTCATCTAAAGTAAGTGCGCCGTTGGTAGGAGGCGTTACTAAAGAGACAGTTACAGTGTCACCGTCGGCATCATTAAAAGTTAATGAACCTTCAGTTGTTGTTGAGGTGGTTACAGTGATTGACTGGCTTGTAAGCGTTGGTGCATCGTTAACGTTGTTAACCGTAAAAGTAAGTACTGCATCAGTACTTAAGCTGCCGTCAGTGGCGGTAACGGTTACTGTGTCTTGGCCTGCAAAATTTTCTTTTGGGGTATAGGTAAATGTACCATCAGCATTTAAAGCAAATAGTCCGTTACTTGCTGCAGAGCCTAGGGTATAGCTAACAGCATCATCATCTGCTGCCACAACTTGGCCCGTAATAGATGTGTCTTCATCTAATGTGAATGTTAAGTTGCTGGTGAACTCAGGTGCATCATTATTATCTGAACCACCGCATCCAGTGAGAGCAAATGCAATCACAAGTGGTAAATACTTTATTCTGTTTTTCATGCTGATACCCGTATTTATTATTGAGAAAGTTAAGGAGGGTTGAGATGTTATCATTATAATGCGAATGATAATAGATCTTAATTGCGTTTGATTGTGCTTTTTTGTGCAACTGTGGTTCTCTAACTTGAACAGTGATTTAAAAACGATGTTTTAGAGCAGGGGGTAATTGCTTGGTTTCAAAAAAATATACCTTTTCAGAGCAGTTATTTTTTGCCAGCTGCGTTAGACTATTGTTATTGATGTAATTAACCGAGGTCTCAAATGATTGAGTATCCTGTTGACCAACTTCCCCAGTTAATTGATGACTTGCTTCAGTGTGATACCACAACACGCAAAAATAAGTTACTTGCTGATGCTAAAGAAAAGCTTTCTACTGAACATTTATCGTTATTGTTCGAAGCGTTACCTAAAGAACAGCGTTTAGAAATATGGCAATTACTTGATGAAGATACACAACATGAAATCTTCATTAACCTAGGTGGCGATAGCTGTCGTTGGTTATTGCAAAGCCTAGATGAAGCTGAAGGGTTTAAGCTACTTGACGAAGTGAGCGTAGAAGAGTTACTTGAACTTGAAGAAATTATTCCTGAGCGCTTTGTTGATTATGCTCGCAGACAGCTTGATGAAGTTCAAACTAAACGATACGAACTAGCACAACAATATAACCCAGAGCAGTTAGGTCACTGGCTCGATTTTGATGCGCTAAAAGTGTCAGAAAAACTCACTGTAGCTGGCGCGCGTAAAATTTTTCAAAAAGGCTTACCGCAATACACCGAAGTGATTTATTTGGTCAGTCGCAAAGGTACATTAATTGGTGAAGTGGCAATTAATGCATTATTTAAAGCCAATGATAACGACAGCTTGCTGGATTACGCAAACCTAGATGTGTCGGTTTTACATGCTGATGACGACCTGTACGAAGCCGCTGAAGTGGTTATTCACAGTGAACAAATGGCAATGCCAGTTGTGAATGCCGACAACAAACTATTAGGCCGATTGTCAGTGTCATCAGCTTATGAATTGCGTCAAGAAGTGACCGACGAAGCTGCTGCAAAAGCGGGTGGTCTACGTGAAGACGAGGATCTGTTCTCAAGCGTCACTAAGTCGGCAAAAAACCGCGGTATTTGGCTTGGTATTAACCTCGCAACAGCATTTTTAGCGTCTTGGTTTATCGGTTTGTTTGGGGCAACTATCGAGCAAGTGGTTGCGCTTGCGGTATTAATGCCGGTTGTCGCTTCTATGGGCGGTATTGCAGGTAGTCAAACGTTAACGGTTATTGTACGCGGTTTGGCACTCGGTCAGGTTACCGACTCTAACCGCAAAGCGCTGCTGAAAAAAGAGCTTAGAGTAGGGGCGTTAAACGGCTGTGTTTGGGCCTTTGTGATTGGTGTGCTTACTTATTTTTGGTTCAACGATGGCATGTTAAGTCTAACAATTACTATCGCTATTTTACTTAACTTGGTTGCTGCTTCATTATCAGGGGTAGTGATCCCATCGATTTTAGATAAGCTTAAAATCGATCCAGCCCTTTCAGGCTCAGTTATTCTGACCACAGTCACCGATATCGTCGGTTTTGTTACCTTCCTAGGTTTAGGTAGTTTACTCCTTCTTTAAGGGATCGGATGCTGGCTAAAGTAGTGTTTAGCCAGCTCAACAAATGATTTGACCCGATTTGACAGCGCATACCTATGCGGATAAACCGCAGCAATCGTTAATGGTTTGAGGGTGTGCTCTGCTAACACCTCGACTAATTCGCCTGACTTTATAAACGGGGCGACTGAATAACGAGGCGCTTGAATTATCCCATCACCCGCTGCCGCTGCTTCATTTAAAAATCGGCCATTATTAGAGGTCATTGCCCAGTTAAACTTGCGGCAAACATGCTGACCATCTAGCAAAAAAATCCATTGATCATGACGAATATGATGACTGAAAAACAGTAATCTATGTTCAGATAAAGCCTCAATATCTGTTGGCGTACCATGTTTTTTTAAGTAGGCAGGACTGGCCCATAAAGATAATGATGAGTGGCAAACCGTCTGCGCTATGTGGCTGGCATCAGGTAATGAAGGAGCAACTCTAAATGCCAGATCAATTTGGCTATCAAATAAATCAACAGGCGTATTAGACAATACAATATCTAATTTCACATCCGGGAAATCATGCTGATATTGACTAACCAAAGGTGCTAAATATTGGCAACCAAATTCAATACTGGCTGAAATAGCCAGCTTGCCGCTAGGCGTTTGGCTAAGCCCGCTTAGCTCTGCATCAACTTCATTAAATTTATTCAGCAATGGCTTCATTTGCAGAACATAGTTTTGGCCTGCATCGGTTAAGCAAACTTTGCGGGTGTTTCGTTTTAACAGCAAGCAGCCTAAGTTTTGCTCTAACTGTTTAACGTAGCGGCTAACCATGGTGGTAGACAACTGCATCTGCTTAGCAGCTTGCGTAAAGCTTTGATATTCAGCAACTAAGCATAAGGCCCTAACGGCTTCTAGTTTGTTCATTGTTATTATTTTTAAACTATAAGTTTATACACTATAAACTTTTGTGAGATGTAAAACCAAGCAATTCAGGTGTAAGTTGGGAGTTAAAACAAGAATAAGAGGTGATTATGAAATCGGGCATCAACACATTACTTGCCAGCATTGCATTGGCTTTATCGTCGTCGGTGATGGCACAAACCATTGCATTACAAAATGTGAACCTAATCGACGTCGAAGCCTTGTCGGTTAATAAAGCACAAACCATCATCATAGAAGATGACAAAATCAAACAAATTGTTCCTGCAAACTCTCGTCGCTTTGCCGATGATGTCATTAAAATCGATTTAGCAGGTAAGTATGTAATACCCGGTTTAATCGATACTCATGTGCACCATGCTACTTCGCCTGATGATTCAGATAACGATGAAATCACACGCATTCGCTTGCGTCAGCTTTTACAGGGGGTGTAACAAGTGTGCGCGATATGGGCGGCGATACCCGTGCTTTGAGTTCACTTAAAAGACGAGCCGATAACGATATTATTCAATCACCGGATATCTATTATTCTGTGATTATTGGTGGTAAAGCGTTCTTTTCTGACCCCCGCACAGTCGCCTCTGCAAAAGGTGAAATCCCGGGTGCTGTGGACTGGATGCGTGCCGTTGATGAACACAGTGACTTTGATGCCATTATGCTGCGTAGCAAAGGGCTGGGGGCAACCGGCATCAAAATTTATGCAAATGTGCCAGGAGCAGTGGTAGCAAAGTTATCTCAAGCTGCTAAAAAACATGATCTCAAGGTGTGGTCGCATGCTTTTATTGGCCCAGCAACACCGCTTGAAGCGGTTAATGGTGGGGTTGAAACAATTTCACATGCTGCCGATTTTGCCGCGCAAGTAATTGAAAATTTCTATGATATGCGTCGTAAAAATGTCGCCTTAACAGAGCAGCAAAAAAGCGATGCAAAGCAACTAGAAGTTTATCAAACACTCATAAAACAGATGAAAAATAAGGGCACAATTCTAGACTCAACCTTAACGGTCTTTGATAAAACCAAAGCCTCTCGTGGTGAAAAAGGGTTATTGCTTAATGAGTGGGGCGGGCTGTTTACACAATTGGCTCATCAAGCCGGTGTAACTATTGCAGCAGGTACCGATGTGACCAGTGATAGGTTTAATACTGTAACGCCTATGGTGCACCATGAAATGAAGCTATTAGTTGAACGGGCAGGTTTAACACCTTTAGAAGCTCTACAGGCTGCAACCATTAATGGTGCAAAAGTGATAGGCATTGAAAAGCAAACAGGCTCAATAAGGGCAGGTAAAACGGCGAATCTTGTGGTACTTAACAGTGATCCAAGTATTGAAATCACCAATAGCCAAAACATTGTTCATGTAATTAAAAATGGCCAATTTATTCATTTGGGTGATAATGATAAATTACCGTTTGTGATGGCGCGTGAAGCGGCTGGGTTATTATTTTTATCGGGGCAATTAGGCAACTTGCCAACCACCATGGCGTTGGCTGGCAATGACATCAGCACCCAAATGACGCAGGCAATGAAAAATATTGGCTTTGTTTTGCAAGATCACAATTTAGATTTTAACGATGTTGTTAAATGCACCCTTATGTTGGCAGATATAAAAGACTGGCCTTTAGCCAATCAAGCCTACACGCCATTTTTTACTAAGTTACCCGCCAGAAGTGCTTTTGCAGCCAGCGGCTTGGCACTTGGCGCAAAGGTTGAAGTGGAGTGTATTGCTGCGTTGTAGCTAATATTGTTAAAGAACAAAAAATAAACACTTTTATTTACCTAATACACAGTTATTATGAATTGTGACTCAGTCAAACTAAAAGGACGTTAATATGGCATTAGGTAAGAAAGCTGCACTCGCTGCTTTATCAGTATTTTCAGTGTTTAGCACATCAGCGGCACAAACCGCTTCGGGTGAACAAACTAAACTGAGTGAAGATCCCACCAAGGTCGTCACTCAGTTTGGCGCCAGTTATTCTGATGAATTAAGGATCACCGGTTCGCTGAGTTTAGGTGCTGTAAAAAAGCTTAATGCTAGTGTGAGTGCTAATGGTGATGAGTGGCGTGTTGGAGGCTCGTGGCTATTTGATATTGGCATTGTTAATTTTAACTTTGGTAAGCAAAGTTATGATCAAGGAGCTGAGCGTACAACCTACAGTGTTGGCACCTTTATGCCACTGAGTTACTTTGATATTGCACCTTATGGATGGCAAATTTTTGCTATGGGTGGTTATAGCCATGTTAATGGTGAAATTGCCTGTTTAGCCGGACAAGGAGCGTGTTTAACAACAGAGATCCCAGGCCCTGAGGGCTGGGTGCTCATTCCAAATAGCAGTGATGGTGGTTATTTAGGCGCATTTGCCTTAAAGCCATTATCCGAAAAATGGACATTAATGACTGCCGCGACGTATTCGGTGGGGTCAAACGATTATTCAGGTTATTTTGCAGCCATTGGTGCAAGTTATCAATTTGATAAACAACAAAGTTTCAGGCTATTCGCTGCAACAGAAGACAGTGATTACGGCTCAGATCAAAATTTAGTACTGGGTTACACTTATCAATTTAATTAAAAAATACTGTTACAAAGCATTAAATTTTGTTAGTTTTCTGAGTGAGTTATCACTGAGAAAATAGTGAATGAAAAAAAGTTAGCCTTGTTATTACTAGGATTATCTAGCCTTAATGTCAGCGCCTCTGAAAACTTTAGTGATCATGAGATGTTTTGTGAGCAACAACCACAAATTAGTTGCTTAGATTACATTAATCAGCAGCTTGCAAGCAGTGAGTTGGGCTCTGCGCGTTGGTATGAGATTAAATCTTATCAGTTTGATTATTTCTACGACAAAATGGAATTTCAGACCTTGAAAGATAGCACTGAGCCCTTCATTTCAAGTGAAGAATTGCCTGTTGTCTTTCAAGTGCAAGTTTACTTTTATTACGCTAAATCAATGCATTATTTAGGCGACTTTGAAACAGGTCGTAAATATGCCACTAAAGCATTTGAAAAACTGCAAGCAATCTTTGACTCTTTTGGTAACCCTATGCGCATGGTTGAATTGGCTAATTTGCAATACGTGTTTGGCAACAAAGAAACGGCACTGCATATACTTGATAGGGCAGAGCGCCGCTTTGGTAAAAGCAAAGATCCCATTTTTCACTTTGAACTGGCTTCGAATAAAGCCAATGTTTTTCATTCATTAGGTGATGTAGATGGCGCACTTGCAAGCCGACAAATCGCCGCTGATTGGATTTTAAAAACCAACCATAATCGCAAAATCTCTGTCGCTTTAGGTAATTTAGCGCGTACCCACCAACTGCTGGCAAATTATGAGCAAGCTGACGCTGTTTATACTCAGTCTCTTAAGTACATGGACTTAGACTCAGATCGCCATGTGATTGCCATTTATACGTTACGCCTAGCTGAAATTAATTGGCAAGCAGGCAAGCCAGAGCAGGCTCTAAAATGGTATAAGCAAGTGCATAAAGAAGACATTCGTCAATCACATGCGAAACTTTATGCACATCTTGGTAACGTACTTTAGATAGTGTAAAAACACCCTGGTTTTTCGTCTTCACCCGGCGCTAAAATTTGTAAATGGGTTGACTCACCTTGTTCCATCAAAGGCTTCATAGTTTTATCAAACTGCTTAGCAGCATGTTCAATTAACTTTGCTTGCTGTTCCAGTGCTTTAAAATCGGCATCATGAGCAGCCATAAGTTTATTGAGTTCTTTAGCCAACTTATCTTGCTCTTTTAATAAGGTTTTATTAATGCGCAAGTGGTTCTCGTCTTCAATCACTGCTTCTTCAGTGATTGCTTCTATTTGCTCAGAGTACTCAGTAACTTGTAGCTCAATGTCACTAATAGGTTGTTCTAGCGCTTCTAGTTTTACCTGCTCACGTTCAAGCTCTAGGTATGCAGCAATCTGTTCGTTATTGAGGGTACTTTCGCTTACCTTTTTACAGTCTTTAAAAGTGATAACACGATAATCACCTTGGTTGTTTGCTGTACTGGCATTTGAGAGGCCGATACACGCTGTAGTGGCTGTGATTAAGAGTGCACTTGCGCTGATGCGTACTAAATTCATAATGATGTCCTAATGGGTTATGTTATTTAGTTAGTCGTCGCAAGTGTGAAAAAGGTTGTTTAAATTTTAAATTTATATCCCACACCATAAATTGACTCAATGTAATGGCTATCAGGGTCGGCTTGAGTCAGCTTTTTACGCAAGTTTTTAATGTGTGAATCAATACTGCGCTCGTAACTCTCAAAGTACTTCCCTTGGGTCATGGTCAGTAAATCTTGGCGTGAAAAAACTTTATTAGGTGAGGCAATTAATATTTTTAATAAACTAAATTCATTAATTGTAAGTTTCAGTTCTTCATTTTTTACCAGTACTTTATACTCGCTCGGATCAACAATAATATTGCCTGCTGTGAATGTACTCGGTTTGTTAGTTGGCATTCGGCGTCGTTTTAAAATGGCTTTCACACGCGCCATTAACTCTTTTGGTTTGAATGGTTTAGTAACATAGTCATCGGCACCCACATCAAAACCAATTAAGTGATCAATTTCTTCGACCCGTGCTGTAAGCATAATAATAGGCACATCACTGTATTGTCTTATCTTGCTGCACAACTCGATGCCATTTGTGCCTGGCAACATGATATCGAGAATAATCAAATCAGGGTTTAGCTCATTGACAGCATCCAGTGCGCAGTTGCCATCGTGAATTAGGCTTGTTTTAAACCCTTCAAGATATAAATACTTTTCTATTAATTCGGCAATTTTAACTTCATCTTCAATAACGAGAATATGCTGTTTAGCTAAGGTTTCTGACATATTAGTGCGCCTCTGCAAGCGGGAGTTTTAACGTTATACACAGACCGCCTAAACGGCTTTTAGTTGCATTTATTTTTCCTTGGTGGGCTTCAACAATTGTTTGGCAAATTGCCAAGCCTAAGCCAAAACCGCCGGTTTTTCTGTTACGAGAGCTATCGGTGCGATATAAACGATCAAATAGTTTTTCAAGGGCTTCATCAGGAACACCGGGGCCTGAATCTTCTATCGACAAAAATACATGATGGTTAGACACGGTTAAATCTAACCAGACTTTTTGCTGTTCATCTGTATAGCGTAAATTATTTTCTAAAATGTTTTGTAGTACTTGCGTAATACGATTTTGGTCGGCCAAAACCATTACCGTTTGCTCTGGTAAGGTGGCATTAAGCGTGATGTTTTTGGATTGAAATTTAAACGCATACTTATGCGCTTGTAGGGCCACTAAGGCATTAAAATCAATGGCTTCCATGTGATAGTTAAAGCTGTGTCTGTCGAGTGAACTGACTTTATGTAAGTCGTTGACAAGTCGGCTTAACAGCGCCACTTCTTCTTGAAGTGAGCTTATTGCTTTTTGGTTTGGTTCGATAATGCCATCGTTAATAGCCTCTAGTTCACCCTCTAAAATAGTTAAAGGCGTGCGCAGCTCATGAGAAATATCCATGATCCATTGGCTTTGCTGCGACTCAAAGCGTCTGAGCTCTGTGGCAATACGATTAAAATCATCCGCTAAGGTAGCAAATTCATCACTGCTGTTGACAGTTATTTGGGTCTCAAACTCTCGTTCTGCAAGGGCTTTTGCGCCTTTTTTCAGCTGCGAAATTGGGTTAGTAAAATGACGTGCGAGTAAGTAACTAAACAATAACGCAATTAATAAACCAATCCCTGCTGTCCACAAACTGATATTAATTTGGGTATTAAGGTAATGCTGAGTCAGTGCGCTAACATGACTGCGGTTAGCATGCAGCTGAAGCACTGCAACAACGTCACCATTGTGAGTGATTTCTTGCTCGTTCACGACCTCAGTTTCGGTATTGCCAGCAATCAGTATTTCGCCTTTTGCATCAAGTAAACTTAGGCGTTTTTCAAAGGGTATAAAGTCATCAGCCATGGGTTTATTGCGAGGCGGTGGCTCACGCATGTCAGCAAAGTTTGCAAGCTCGTTAAACTCAGTTGATGGGTCAAATTCAGGTGCTTGATCGAACGATGGTGGCTTCCCAAAATCATCCGGGGGTGGCATAACCTCATTTTGCATATGCTTTTCGGGAGGGCCATCTTGTGTAAAAGGCCCGGGCTCTCTTAGCTTTGGGCTATTGGGTGAAAATAATAAACGGCTTGAATGAAAATTGCGGTTAATTAGCTCATACCACAGCGCTTTAGAATCGATAAACATGCCAATCGAACCCGTTTGCTGATACTGCTGGCTAATTTCAGTGGCTATACGGTTAAATGCTTCGTTATCTATATCTTCAAACACATTATTGAGCATACGCTTATTGGTAATTGCATTCAGGCCAAACATGGTCAATACCAGTAATAACGTAATAATAAGATTAGTAATTAAGAGTTTGTGAATTAACTTCATAGATATAATAGTAAAATGTAATAGCCAATATTGAATATACTATAAATGTCTATTTTTTGGCATGTGCATCCTAGTCACTCTATAAAAGCACCACTTTTTCTACACAAAGTCTCTACATTTGTTCTTTATACTCGACGTTAATTACTCATGTTAGCGAAGGGGCACAAGATGACTTTAAAACCTGAACTTTATACTCGTAGAAAAATGCTAAAAACATTAGGTGTTTCAGTTGCTGCTGTGCCTATGTTGGCATTTTTAGGCTGTAACTCAGATACAGTATCGTCAACAGATACAACATCAGATACAGACACTTCAACAGGCACAGACACCAGCACTGATACAGGCGATACAACAACCACGAACGACAGTGATTATGTATCGGGCACAACAGCGCTTATTACCGATGACTTTCCTGATGACAGTATTTTTGAAACATCAACCGCATGTGTGTTAGCACTTACTGAGGCAACAACCGAAGGCCCATGTTACTTCCAAGCTGATTCAGACGAAGATATTTCGGATGGTTTAACCGGTTTACCTATGATGCTGTGCTTACAGTTAATTGATAGCGACTGTAACCCATTAGCAAATTACGAAATCTCGGTTTGGCACTGTGATACCAGCGGTATTTACTCGGGCGATACTAGCAGTAGTTCTGATAGCTCACGTTTTGCGGGTGACTTCTGTACAGATGGCGATGCCGAAGCTGAGGCAAGTACTTGGTACCGTGGTTCATTGATCACAGATAGCAGTGGCCGTGTGAACTTTAAAACGCATTTCCCTGGTTGGTATTCTGGCCGTACTATTCATATTCACTTTAAAGTAGCAAACAACAATAACGACTATGTAATTAGCCAGTTCTGTTTTACTGATGCGTTTGCAAAAGAAATTTGTACCACTCACAGCGATTACAAATCACGTGGTGAACAAGATACAACTCTTGCTAGCATCGATAACGTGTTTGGTAGTGATTATGAGCAGTTTATTTTAAACACAGCACAAAATAGTGATGGCACTTTATTGGCGTATCACACTATTCAAATTAGTTAATTTATTCACTCATCATTGTAGGTTAGGGCGTGTTAGCAATTACTGCTTTCACGCCCTATTTTTTTAGAAGCTATAAGTGATGTTACCGTAAATAAAACGGCCATCTAAGCTGTATGGCGCAAAGCCACTATAAGGGAAAATTTGGTTGAAATCGCTGTAACCAATATTACTTACAGTATCTTGAGGGTACTGATCGAATAGGTTATTGGCGCCTAATGCAAACTTCCACTGCTCATCATGGCGGTAAGCCACTTCTAAGTCTGCAATCCATTTAGCATCAAGTACTTCATCACCATCTTCACTGCTTGCAGTATCAACTACTTCACCATAACGAGTTGCTCGTAATGTTGTTTGGAAGTTTTCATAATCCCATGTTGCAGATAGGTTCCATTTATCGGCTGGAGTACCTTTTTCAAAGCGTGTGATTTCGCGACGAGAGAAATACTCGTAGCTATCGCCAAGCGCCTCTAATTCAGGTGGATTTTCTTTAACGTGTGTTACTTCAGTGTCGTTAAAGTTAACCGCTGCACTTAAGCGTAAATCACCATAGTTTTCTAAGCCTAGTGAGTAGGTCGCAACAATATCAACACCTTGCGTACGTGAATCAATGGCATTAGTAAAGTAACGAACGCGTCGCGTATTTACTTCGCCCGCTTCGGCTAAAATCGCTTCAACTTCTGAGCCACTTAAGTTTTCAGACAAAACGATACGGTCGTCAATTTCAATGCGATACGCATCTAGGGTTAAGCTAAAACCGCCTTGCGTAAAGATGAAACCCGCTGTCATATTTACTGATTCTTCTGCTTCAAGTTCACGTGCACCCAAAGCTTGCGCTGCTGGCTCATCAACAGGGAATAAGCCCACTTCATTTGGCACACCATTTTCAAAGACAGTGCTTACTGATTTATATGAAGTTTGGGCAAGTGATGGCGCTCTAAAACCTGTGCTAATTGCACCACGTAGCGACAGCGACTCGTTAATGCTGTAGCGTGAAGCAAGTTTAGAGGTAAAAGTACTACCAAAATCACTGTAATCTTCAAAACGACCTGCTAATACAAGGTTCCAATCTGTAGTTAGGTAAGTATCAAACTCTGCAAATACCGCAATGTTATGACGGCTTTTATCTGTTGCACTTTCTGGTGAGAAACCAGGTAACACTTGCGCGCCACCGGCAGCAACTGGGTTGCCATCGTCATCTAATACAGTGAGGTAAGAGGCTGTTTCACCTGCTTTGATTTGGTAGTTTTCGTGACGATACTCAGCACCAATAGTAACAAACACATCATCAGGTAAACCTAAATCTAGTGTGTTGCTAGCATCCATGTTTACTAAGTATTGTTCATACACAAGCGAGCCATCATCAAATTCTGTTGGGCTGCTAACACCCATCGAGGTATTTAAGCTGTTGCTTACGCCAATACCAAAATCGTTACGACCATAATTGGTGCTTACATCCCAAGCCCAATCATTAGTTTCGCCATTTAAGCCAATTGCAAATGAGTAGTCATCTACATCGGTATCAATTTGCGGTAAGAAACCGTCAGGGTACACTTCAGTTAAGTTACGTGAATCGTTGGCACGACGATAAAAACCACCTGAGTTACCTTTACGGTTTGAGTAACTAGCAAATGAGTAAAGCGATAGCGAGTTATCAAACTCGTAACCTAGGTTATAAAAGAGCGCGAAGTCTTCGATATCGGCTTTACCAAAACGGTGGTTATAGCGGTCGAAGTCAAATTCACGCGAATCTAAATCGCCATTTTCATCACGGCTATACTGCTCACGTGCATCAAAGCCAGAGCGGTTTGTTGGCTCGTTATTACGTGACTCAATTGACACGTTAATAAAACCATTATCGCCTAGTGCGAAACCTGCATTAGCACTTGCTGTGCGCGTAATGCCGTCGTTTACTTCACGGTCGCTGCCAGTTTCAAAGCTTAAGTTGCCTTCGCTATCTGTTGTAGTGTTTAGTAGCTG
Organism: Pseudoalteromonas sp. Hal040; assembly: GCF_037162425.1. Classification (NCBI taxonomy): domain Bacteria; kingdom Pseudomonadati; phylum Pseudomonadota; class Gammaproteobacteria; order Alteromonadales; family Pseudoalteromonadaceae; genus Pseudoalteromonas; species Pseudoalteromonas sp. Hal040. The sequence goes on from NZ_JARLUU010000001.1 coordinate 980,931, forward strand.
AGGAGAGCCAGCCATTTGTGTGTCGTATTCACCGTATGTGTAGCTCACGCTACCGCCTTCATCGGCATCTTTTAATACAATATTGATCACACCGGCAATCGCGTCAGAGCCGTATTGAGCTGCAGCGCCATCACGCAGAATTTCAACACGTTTAATTGCAGAAGTCGGAATATTATTTAAATCTACAGCCGTTGAACCACGGCCAACCGTACCATTTAAGTTTAATAATGCACCGGCATGGCGACGTTTACCATTAATCAGCACTAATGTGTGATCCGGAGCAAGGCCACGTAAAACAGCCGGTTTTGCGTGGTCAGTACCATCAGCAATGGTGGCACTTGGGTAGTTAAAACTTGGTAATTGTGATGCCAATACTTGGCTCATATCAAGCTGGCCTGTGTTTGATAAATCGCGGCTTGTTAATAAATCGACAGGCACGGTACTTTCAGAAATACTACGAAGGCTTCGGCGAGTACCAGTAACAGAAATAACTTCAACATCTTGAGCGGTGTTGTCAGTTGTTTGCTCAGCAGCGATTGCAGTCACTGATGTAGCGAGTGTACTTGCAATTGCTAGTTGCAAAGGTACTTTTTTAAAAAATGTCATTATTGGATCCCTTCTGACGTTGATTTCGCTTCGCAGTTTATCAATAAAAAAGGAACAAACAAATAACATAAAAGTATACTATATGATTATCTAAACAAGCTATTTAGCTCACAGTGTTTACATTATATTAACTTTGTTATGCGCTAATGCTTATTTTATTTCTACCCTCTGTTTTTGCTCGGTATAAAGCAGTATCTGCTGCACAAATTAATGCCTCTGAAGTACGATATTGATTATTAAACTCACAGGCAATTCCTTGGCTTACACTTATTCTAAAATCACTTGGTAAACCTATATCAGTAAATGGCATGTTATTTACTTTTATTTGAATATGTTTAGCAATGGCGGCGGCCGTATCTTTTTGACAGCGGGGTAATATAATGGCGAATTCTTCACCGCCATAACGGGCTGCTAAACAATCACGAGAAGGGAGTGATTCTGCGATTATAGTTGCTACTTTTTGTAAGCATTTATCGCCTTTTACATGACCGAATCGGTCATTGAATAATTTAAAGTAATCAATGTCGATTAATATAGTGCTAATAGCTTGATTAGTTTGTACGCTTTCTTGCCAATGCTCTTTTAATGACTCTTCAAGAGTTAATCTATTTGCAAGGCCAGTTAAATGGTCAGTAGTAGCCTGTTTTATTAAGCGATTATATTGCTCTTTGTGTGATGATAAATCATGTAATACACAAATAAATAAATTTTCTGCAACGGCAATGTTTTTTGGTAGGCTCGATATACATAAATCCGCCTCAAGGGTTTTACTATCGGCGCGGTTTATTTTAACTTCGTTTGGCCCAAGACTTATCGGCGAGTCTTTATGGTCTAACCAACTAAGTAGGGTATACATGTATTTATCACGGTCGGTGTCGTGTAGGTAATGTAAAATGTTTTGCCCGATTAACGCTTCTTGGTTGTCACCTAAAAGCTGAGCCGCCATCGGGTTTGCAAATTCAAACGAGCCTTGACCATTAATGATAAACACTCCTTCAGGAATGTTCTGAAACATTTGGGCAATCAGCGCAAGTTGCTCTGAATTGATAGACTGAGTAAGTGCGTTTTTCGGTTCTGGTTTTGCAGTGCTTGGTTGTTCATTTTTATTAGTAGACACGTTTGTTTCCTTTTTGCCGATGCAAACGATTTTGGTGTCTATAAAGTTACTTAAAAAAGTGCAAATTAACCTTCTGGTAATCTTCTGGTTTTAATTGTTTGTTTTTAAATGTAAAAAAGCTCCTTGAAAGGAGCTTTTTATTAAGTTTTTTAGTTTTAGTCTTCATTTTTTACTTGCGGATCGGCACTTTCATAGCTTGTGCCATTGCACTCAACGATGAAAATCATACACGCAGTGCCGCTATTTTCATCAGTATCCGCTATTTCAATTGTTTGACCATCATTAGTGACTTTAAAGCTAAAGTCTTGCTCGCAATCACCTTCAAGGTTTGCAAATTTAGCACCTGTAAATTGAAAGCCAGCATCAACAGTTGCGTCATCAAGTGTATAAATACCTAGGCTGTTTCTTTCGTTGACAGTACCGCCACCAGAAACTTGCTGACCGTCTTGGAAGTATGTGAATACAGCTTCATTTTCAGTGTTAAGTGTAACATTCACTGTAAAGTTGTAAGTTTGACTTTCGCTCATTGTTATTACCTTCTAGTTGTTTTTTATAGATCAAAGTTAGTAATACCTAACTCTATTAGTTTACTTTTAATTGTGTTGACTTCACTTTCCTTATTCAAACATGTGTAAGCTTGTATAAGGGGGTGAGTTATTCTTATGCTTTTACTGCGGTAGTGTTTTTCATTTATTGAAGTAATGATATCTCGGCAAATAGAACTTTTAACTAGTTTATCTTTTGATAGTTTTGCTTTTATTAAACTTACTTTTATAAAATCAATGTTACTTTCTATTTTTTCTTTATTACTTTCTCTTTCCCTATAGTCAGTATTATTCTCAAGTTTTAGTAAGAGGTTCTCTGCTAGGGAGAAGTTTTTTACGTTTATTAAGTAATTTATGATATTTAATTGGATTTCAATAATTTGAGATTTTTCAAAGCCATTGCTATCAGTGTAGTTAACTATTTCATCGATATTTGTTTTACTTTCTTTTGATAACATTAATTGAAATGAAAGAGCCCTGTAATATTTGCGTTTGAAATTTTCATTTTCAGGATCTTGTAAACGTGCTTTGTTTATTGCAAACAATGCTTTTTCTACTTTTCTATAAGCATCTTGTTTATCTGGAAAGTAACTTAAAAGGTAGCTTTGTTGCATATAAATATTAAAAATGTCGCTAAGAAGACTGGCATCATCAGGTCTTATTTTTAGGACAGAATCTAATTGATTAATAGCTTGCTCAAGCATGGTCAATGCTTCGCTTAAATTTCCTAGCCTTTCTTCTGTGCTTGCAATCCAGCTAATGGTGTCTGTTTTATCGCGTAATAAATTTTTGTTATTAGGTTTAAGCTCAAGGGCTTGGTTTTTAAGTTTTAAAGACTCAGTAAAGCTTTGTTTTGCAAGTGCGTAATTAAACTGTTTTAAATACAGCGAGCCAAGTGAATTGTGTGAGTAAGATAGCTCCATAATTGAATTAAAGTCATTAGGGGCAAGCTGATACATTTTTTCACTGTAAGCCAAGTAACGTTTGAACATTGGCTCAGTCGCTAAATAATTACTTTGCTCATAAGTTAAATTACCAAGCCAAAAAGCATTGGCCCCTGCGAGCATTAGTAAATCAAGGTTGTTGGGTTGAATTTTTAGTAAAGATTCTAGGCGCGTTCGCGCATTTTCAAAGGCGGTGAAGGCCTCGTCGGTTTTGCCGCGCGAATACGCTACTTCGCCCATGGCCTCTAAGGTTTGAGCGTATTGAAAACGGTTATTAAACTGGTCTTGTTTATCGCTAAAGTCAAACAACGAGGCCGCTTCTTCGTCTTGATTGGAAAAATATTCAAGGGCTTTGTTGCTAATACCATCCAGTAAATCCATGCGCTTAACGCTTCTGAGTTTGTCGGCAAATTCACCAACCATAAAGCCCAATAAACTTTCAGCTTCTTGGCGTTTTTGTTTTGCTACTTGCTCTGCATGGTAGCTACGCACGCTCATAAATGTGGCAATAAAGGTTAAGCAAACAAGTGCAGCCGCCGTTATTTGTAACATGCGTTTTTTACGTTTGGCTTTATTGTTAGAAGCTTTAATTAACGCTTGTTCGTCGCTCGATACGCTAAACATAGGGTTTTTAACTAGGCTTTGTGCTTCTTGCAGCGGTTTGCCTTGGGCTAGTAGAAAGTCGCTGTGTTTGTGTTCAAGCAGCCAGCGCTCGGTGGCTAGTTGCACACGGCTTTGAATTGCTAAGCTTTGTTGGTGTTCTTGCACCCAATCTATGGCGCGTTGCCAATGACGCAGCAGCGCTTCGTGGGCAAGGCTAAAGCAGGCTTGCTCATTTTTAAGGTGCGACACAAACAAGCGGCTATCGACCATAGCCTGAACAAGCTTGGTCGCAGCAGGGCTGGTTAATTCGCTCCAACGTGCTGCACGGCTGGTGAGCGTTTCGCCATCTGGGTTTAAAGTGATCAGCTTAGAAAGGACTGCGGCAAGTTCAGTTTGTTGGTCTTTGGGTAATTGGCAAAATACCTGTTCGGCTTTTTGGCCGATGGCTCCTTCGATGGTGCCAAGCGCTTGGTATTCAGAAAACAATAATTCGTTGTCTGGGCTGCGCTGCAAGTAAAGCTGCTGCAAGGTGTATTGCAGCATTGGCAATGCATCTGGGTTATTGGCAGTGTCGTTACAAAGTTGTTCATCAAGCGGTGTGTGATGCTCTGGGTGATGTTGCCAACTTAAGCCTGCTGCAAGTGCTGGCAAACGGATCATTTGCTTAAGCTCAGAGCGAGTTGGCGCTAATAAGTCAAAATGTGCGCCATTGGCTTTGCCCGCCATTAAACTTGGTTGACTCACTACTTGCGGGTAAAAGTCATTCCGACAGGCACTAAAAATGATCATGCAGCCACTTGTTGCTAAGCGCTCAATAAGTGCTAACAGCTGGTTGCGCTCGTCATCGCTAAATAGCGGCGATGACAATAGCACTTCGAGCCTGTCGATAAATAAAAATAAATAGGGCGTAGTGCGCTCTTTATTTAGCGCTGCAAGTGCTGCTTTACAGCGAGAAATAACCTGTTCTGGGTCTTTTAATAACAATTCAGCCAACGCATCGGCGCTTATATCGCTGAGTACAGGTGCGTCGTTTATTTCTAAATCGAGCAAGGTTGAGGCTAAATCAAGCAGTAAGCGCTCTTTGCTGACATCGGCAAAGTCGAGTTGGCAGTAACTGTGTACTCTAATGCCATCGTAGCCATTACTCGACATTAAAGCGGGCAATACACCTGCGTTAACTAACGACGATTTACCTGAACCACTGGCGCCCAAAATTAAGCAAAATGCGCGACCAAACTCTATTTGAGCCGATACCCGCTGTAACAAGGTAGCAATTTGTTTGTTACGACCAAAAAACACATCGGCTTGCTCAGGTGCAAACGCACTTAAGCCAACAAAGGGCGAATCACCTTGCCAACTGGTTTGGCTGGCTTTTTGTTCTTCGTTGAGTGGAAAGTTGATTTCGGCAATAACCCGATAACCGCGTTTACGAATGGTTTCTATGTAATGCGGATCACTTGCTTTATCGTCAAAGGCTTTACGTAATTGGGTGATCACTTTATGTAGAGGGTTGTCACCCAGCGCTACATTTGGCCAGCAATGGCTGATAATTTCTTCACTTGTTAGTAGCTTACCTTGTTTTTCGCATAGCAGCAGTAATACATCCATCGCCTTGGGTTCAAGATGCTTTGTTTGTTCACCGCGTCTGATTGAATTAGTAGCCGGAGTAACTTGCCATTCGCCAACGAAAAACAGTGCCGTATTCATAGTGTTATCTTCATTTTTATTGTTAGAAACGCAGTCCGATTGGACCGATTTTATATTAGATTACGGAATTCTTTGATTAATACAATATTATGAGATTAACAGCAAGCGCCTTGCCTTTTCTGACATTAGAAAATCATATTGATGTCGTGTATATAAAACTTTTTGTAAAGTTTGTTTGACTTTTTGTGTTGCTAGGTTAATCTTTAGTCAAGTTTACTTTACTTTTAAGGTGAGAATAATGAATCAAACAGGATTAACCTTTAAACAACGTAATAAGCAGAACACGCTAAACCTCGCGAAATGGACATCAGCATGGGTGATTACTTTAGCAATTGCCTCATTTGGGCCGCATTTTTTATGGCAAGAGCAGGCTGTTTTTAGTGTTGTAGCAATCTTAATTAATGTAGTAGTTGGTATCATGATGATTTTATCTAACAAACGACAACTACAAGGAATGGATGAGCTGCAGCAGCGTATGCACCTTAATGCAATGGCCATTACCTTGGGTGCAAGCTTAGTATTTGGTTTGGCTTATTCGGTGGTGCAATCAAGCGGTTTAATAAGCTTTAAAGAAGATATTTCACACCTCGTGCTCTTTATGGGCTTAACCTATTTAGTGAGTCTTTTAATGATGAATAAGCAGTTAAACGACGAGGGCGAAGAATGAAAAACCGCTTGAAAGTGCTTCGTGCTGAGCACAACTACACCCAAGCGAAACTCGCAGAGCTTTTGGATGTGTCTAGGCAAACTATTAATGCGATAGAAAAAGGTAAATTTGACCCAAGTTTGCCACTAGCATTTAAAGCCGCGCGTTTATTTAACCTGAGTATCGAAGAGATATTTCAGGATGAGTAAGTCTGATAGCCTTCAGCCTTCAGCGATCAGACTGAGAGCTTAAGGCTTACAGCTTTGTCTTTTCATCTGCATCGCACTTAACGACCACATTAAAAAACCACCTAAGAATAGTGCCGCCGAAACATAGCCTGTTTGACTAGGGAGTGCACCTTCGGCAATAGCCATGCCGCCAAGCCAAGGGCCAATCGCATTGGCTGTATTAAACGCACACTGTACTAGCGCACCAATCATGGCATGCCCTTGTGGTGATACATCCATTAACAGCGATTGGATCACGGTACCTAAACCAACACTAAAACCAATAAAGAAAATCACCGCGTATAACAGCCAAATATTATGGCTTGCGCTTACATAACTGGCTGCAAATACCACCGCGCCAATCAGCAGCTGCGCCTGTGGTTTTCAGCGGTGAGTGGTCGGCGGCTTTACCTAATACGTAGTTACCTAAAGTACAGCCAATACCAAACATGATCATAGCAATAGAGATAGTGTAAGCAGGGGTATGGGTGACTTCTAAAATAGTGTCGGCAATGTAAGTGTAAACACAAAATACACCAGCAAAACCAATAATGATGATACCCAGAATAGTCCATACGAGCTTGTTCTTTAATACACTTAGCTCATCGAGAATCGATGTTGGCGCGGTATTTTTTACGTTAGGTACGTATTTCACTATCAATACCAAGGCAACTAATGCAAGTACAGCGGTACCTGCTAAACAATAACGCCAGCTAAAGTTTTGACCCACTAGGGTGACCATGGGCACACCAACGATAGTAGCAATGGTTAAACCCATAAATACTTTTGACATAAAGCTTGCGCGTTTATCGGCAGGGGCAATGTCGGCTGCCAATAAAATAGCAGCGGCAAAGTAGGCACCGTGTGGTAAACCACTTAAAAAGCGAAATAAAATAAGTTGTTCAAGCGAGTTTGCAAAAGCACTTAAACCATTGAATAAAAACATCATACTGACAAACATCAACAGGGCATTGCGCTTACGCATGTTGGCGGTTGTGATCATAAATAGCGGTGCACCGACGACTACGCCTATCGCGTAAGCACTAATGGCATAACCACTTTGCGCTGGCGTAGACGAAAATGTTTCGCTGATCAGGGGCAACATTGGCATCATAGAAAATTCTGATAGGCCTAAAATGAATGTGCCTAAAGCTAATACTATCAGAATGGTAAACGTGCTTGCGTTGCCTTGGGAGTTGGCTACGTTAGTCATGTAATTCCTTTAAAATAAATTTAAAAACAAAATAGATTTTTGATAATTGAAAGTGCCAGCAACAAATACTTTGTTCTGGAGTAGAGATGTGTGCCCAGATCTATTGTAATACAAATTAATGGGGTTGATACAGTACTTTTTGGAACGTTCTATATTTGTTTGCTATAAGAAAATAACCTGAACTTCTTAAGTCTTTGCTGTTCAAAATAAATACAGAGAAAAAGCCAACTATACTTGGTTAATTAAATTGGTTTAAAGGAGAGTGTAATGAAAAAGATATTTGCTTGTATCGACGGTTCATGCATGACCGATGCGGTGACAGAAGCGGCTATTTGGATTTCTAAGCGCTCCAGCCATCCAATTAATTTTCTGCATGCTTTAGAGCCACCTTTGCCGCAGGGCAGTGATGATTTAACTGCAATTATTGGTTTAGGTTCGCAAACCTCATTGTTAGAGCAATTGGCAAAACTTGAACAAGAGCGCAACAAAGTAGCGTCGCAGCACGGTCAATTATTGCTAGATGAAGCAATGAAAAAAGCCGAGCATGCAGGCCTAACCGAGATTGAGCAACAGCAGCTTTCAATGAGTCTTGTTGATGCCTTACTTGAACATGAAGACAATGCCCGTGTGATGATTATTGGCCGCTCTGGTAAAGGCCATTACGATGATTTTAAAGTACTGGGCTCGCATATTGAAACGCTGATCCGTCAGGTGCATACCCCGGTTGCGATTGTGCCGCCGCAATTTCATGAGCCTACAAATTTTATGCTGGCTTATGATGGCAGCGAAAGTACCGACAAAGCGATTACACAAATTATCAATGGCGGGATTTTATCCGGCTTAGATTGCCACTTGGTGATGGTTGACAAACAAGACGGTCACTGCCAAGACAAACTTGATACTGCCTCAGCAAGGCTGGCTGAAAACGGCTTTAATGTGAGAGCGCGCATGCTCGATGGCGATGTTTACCAAGCGCTGTGGCGATATAAAAGTGACCACGCCGTTGACTTAATGGTGATGGGCGCATTTGGTCACTCTAAATGGCGGCAGTTCTTTTTAGGCAGCACGACCTTAAAAATGCTTGAAGATAGCCGTATTCCTTTAGTGGTGCTGCGCTAAGTTATTCACCTGTGACAGGGTGCGACAATATGTCACGTGTTCAGACTAATTAATGAGTTTTATAATCGGCGTCATTAATTATTTGCTTTGATTTTAAAAGAGTTATGAACACGCAATCTTCTCGCCCTGGTTTTTTATTTTCTAAAATTGCTGCAGCACTTAGCTGTGTTTTAAGTATTTCGGCCTTTGCTGATGATTCTATTGAAGTGATAGAAGTACAAGGTCATGCCCAAAATAACCATCAATTAGTTGGCTCAGCAGACGCGTTACTGAAAGATTTAGGTGTTGATTTTTCAGCGGCCGGAGGGGTGTCTAACTTGCCGGTGATGAACGGCATGATGGGCGATAGAGTTAAAGTTTTAGTCGATGGTGCTGATGTTACAGCAGCGTGTGCTAACCAAATGAACCCGCCACTCTCTTATGTGTCGGCAAACCAAATTGCCTCTTACAGTGTTGTTGCTGGTGTATCACCGGTAAGCAGTGGCGGTGATAATATTGCCGGCGTTATTAGAGTTAATACGATTGCCCCTGAATTTAGTGATTCAGACTCAGTGAACTGGCGCGCAGGCTATGTTACCGCCCAGTACAAAAGCGTTAACGATAGCCAAGCATACGCGCTAGGTGCCAGCCTTGCGAGCAAACAGTTTAGCTTGTCTTACCAAGGCAGCTTTGAAGATGCTAACAGCTATGATGATGGGCATGGTGAGCGTGTACTTGATACCTTATATCGAGTGCAAAATCATGCTTTAACGGGCGCTATTCGTGATGAGAAACAACAGCTTGTAGTTAAGCTGACGCATCAAAAAATTCCTTACCAAGGCTTTGCAAATCAATACATGGATATGACCGATAACACCAGCTATGGTTTCGTTGCTCAATATCAACGTGAGCTTGAAAATGGTGATTTGCAGGTGCAAGTGAATGCGCATGATGTAAAACACGAAATGGGTTTTTTCAGTAATGAGAAAACCGGCATGATGCCAATGAATACCGATGCACAAGATTACAGTTATCAAGTTTATTGGCGCACTGATTTATCAAAACAGTCATCATTAATGCTAGGGCAAGAATATTACGGTTATCGAATTGATGATTGGTGGCCGGCGGTTGCAGGGTCAATGATGATGGGCCCAAATGAATACGTAAACATTAACGATGGCAAACGTGACCGCCTTGCTGCATTTGCTGAGTACCAAAACCAAGTAAACCAAGCATGGTGGGTGTCGGCAGGTGTTCGAGTTGAGCAAGTCACCACAGATACTGGCGAAGTGCAGGCTTATAACGAAGGTGGCATGAGCGGTATGGCTAATATGGGCTCAATGATGGATATGTCAAAAACCGACGCTCAAGCTGCGATGGAATTTAACCAATTAGACCGTAAACGTGACGACACCTTAGTTGATATTAGTTTACTTGCTCGCTATCAATTATCGAACAACGATGAGCTGCAATTTGGTTTAGCTCGTAAAAACCGTGCACCTAATTTATATGAGCGCTATAGCTGGGGTGTAGGTACGATGGCAACCACCATGATTGGTTGGTTTGGCGATGGTAATGGTTATATTGGTAACCCAGATTTAGAAGCAGAAACAGCTCATACGTTGAGCTCTAGCTACACCAAACTTGCCAAAGACGATAGCTGGCAAGTAACGGCAAATGTTTGGTACACGCAAGTAAATGATTATATTGATGCTGAAGTGACTAAGAGCTTTAATCGCACTGACATGGCGCATACCAAGCGTAATATTCTTACTTTTACGAACCTAGATGCGACACTTTACGGTGCAAAACTGGCGGGCTTGGTAGAGCTTTACAACACAAAGCAAGCAGGAAAGTGGCAGCTAAAAGGCTCACTAACCAGTACAAATGGCGAACGTGATGATAGCAATGAAGACTTATATCAAATTATGCCACTGCACACTGAGCTGAGCCTAGAGCACGAATACAAAGGCTGGCAAAACGCACTGAGCTGGCAATGGGTTGATAGTAAAACCCATGTTGATGAGCGCCGTTTAGAAAACCAAACCGACAGTTATCAGCTATTGGCTATCTCAAGCCAGAAAACGTGGCAAAATTTAACCTTTAAGTTAGCAATTACCAACTTACTTGATGAATATTACCAACAGCCACTTGGCGGTGTAAGCATTGCTAATTACAAGCAAGATATGAGCAATGGTTTTGAGCAACTTGCCGGACAAGGCCGCTCGTATAATGCCAGTGTGAGTTATAGGTTTTAGGGAAGGGAGTTAGCGAGTTGCTAGAGTAAAGTTAGCAAGTTGCTAAGGGAAAGAGTAAAGAGAGCTGTCAGCTTTCAGATTAAAACCAGAGTTTCTAGTTACGAGAGTAAAGTTAGCGAGTCAGGTCACGTGTCCGATACAAATGTGAAATGAGCTGTCGTAGGCGTGAAATTTATTTCGCGCGTTATCTTTTTATATTGCGCGATGTAAAATCACGCCTACAATCTTTGTCTCGAACCTCGAACCTCGAACCTCGAACCTCGAACCTCGAACCTCGAACCTCGAACCTCGAACCTCGAACCTCGAACCTCGCAATCATTTTATCGGCAAATATATATCCGTTTGCAGGTCACATTCATCAACTTCATGGATGAGGTTGAGGTAATGAAAGAAGCAAGGGAAGTCTCGGACTTCTTCGCCGCTTTGCACCAGCCATTCACGGTATAAGTAGTAAACTGTATCGCTAATGGTGTCATGAGAGCCATTATGACGAACTACGGCGCAGCTGTCCTGCTGGAATTTCACCATTTCGCACACCTTGCGGGTTTTCAGTAATCGGTGAGGTGATACTGCCTGCAAAGTCAAAACGAAACGCATGGTCTTCAGTGGTGGCCGGATCGCTATACGGGATCCCATACGTGTTACTGGTTTTAACAGGTGAAAAGCCTGATTCTTTGCGCCACTCAATAAATTGTGCAGCGGTATTCATCAGGGTATTTGCAGCGCCGTGGTGGGTTAATAAAGCTACTGGCTGTGCTTTAAAATCAACAATGTTTACATTCATAGGGCAAACCTTTTTGTCAGGTAATGAAAATTCAAACTGTGAGTGCCAATTAGGCCAGTTTGGTTTGCTTCTGAATTCGCTTGGCGATTGCGTAAAGGTGCGTTTAAAAGCACGGCTAAATGCTTCTGGGCTATCAAATTGCGCTTCTAATGCAACATCAATAATTTTAAGCTGATGCTCAAATGCAAGTCGAAATGAGGCACGCTTTAAACGCGCAAGCTGCGCATATTTGGTAACGCTTAGGCCAACTCCAGCGACAAATAAACGATGAAAATGATATTTCGAACAACATGCCACCTCACTGAGTATCTCCAGTGATAAAGGTTCATCAAGATGCTGGCTAATGTAGTCACAGACCAGCTCAATGCGTTGTTGTTGCTTCGTTTTCATGGTTACTCGTTAATGCTTTTCAGAAGTGGGGCCAGTTTGCCATGGCCCCTAAGTCGTTACCTGATTGAAATTGCGCATTTTGAGTTTAGTTGATAGCAGTCACTTTAAAGGTGTTTTGATAGAGCAATTGTTGGTTTGCGCCCATTACATTTAATGTCCACGTACCTGGCGTCGATGTTTCATCTAAAGTGCGGTAGGTAGACCATTCGGTAATTGGGTCGCCCCACAGAGTCTGATAGTAAACAAAATCAGTGAGCGCTTTATCGTCAGGAGTGAAGTGCCATTTGGTAAACACAACAAGTCGATCTCTACGAGTATCGAGGCCATCACGATTCATGTAAAACTCTATGCCAAAGCGTTGTTCATCATCGAGTTTATAGATGAAATCTAATTGCTTTGATAGCTGTTCTATTTCAGGTTCACCGTTAAACTTATCGGAAAGTACTAGTTTAAATAAGCCTTTGCGTTCTAACTCCAAAATAGCATTCGGGTAATTCAAGCCATAAAGCTTAGCTAAGACACTGTGAAGACCTTTTAGCTCATTCTCGGAGTAGTTTCCTTCTTGCATAATGATTGATATTTGTTCTCGAACATGTTGGCGAGATTCATTATCAACTTTATTTGCATAGCTATTAAGCATAGATAAACACTTATCTACATCTCTGATTTCATTATCAGCGATACAATAGATAGAGGCTAAGTTAAATGCATTATCAATACTATGTTCTTTATCAAAGGCTGTTTGAAAGAACTCTTTTGCTTTATGATAATCCGGTTTAACTAGCTTACTCACAGAGTATATATAGCCTAAACGCTCCAGCGCTTGCTTATAGCCTAATTCTGCCGCTCGAGTGTAATACTCAATAGCTTTTTTAATATCGATTGGTCTATTATCACCACGATGATAATAACTACCGACATTAAACATTGCTCGGTCATGATCTAAGTTGGCAGCTAATTGGTAGTAGTCAAAGCTTTCTTTTTTACGATCAGTTTCTATTGTTTTACTGTCAAAAGTATCTGCTAACAATATGGCATCACGTTGAACCGCTTTCTTTTCTGATTCAGTATAATTAGTCAATGTACTGTTTAGATTAAGTTTTCTTTCAAGAAAGTCGTTAGCTAAAGCTGCTTCTATTTGATCGTAATACCAAATCTGATGGCCATGCCCAGAGCGCTCGAAAAACGCTTTTTCAACATCATGACCTAAACGCTTTAAAACATAGTACAAGCGATTACTTTGCTCAAAGCCCGATATTTCATCTTGTTTACCAGCAATAATAAGAACAGGGGCTTTTAGAGATGTAGCCTGATAGACGGGGGAAATATCTTTTAAATCTTGGCTATATTCACCAACCGTGCGCTCTATAAGCTCTTGATAATCTTTAGTTAAAGCGATATTACTTGCGTTATAAAGTAGAGGTAAGTCATAAATACCAAAACTTGCAATCACGCATTCATAAATATCAGGGTGTTTAATTGCCAGCATCACCGCAGAATAACCACCATAGCTTGCGCCAATAGAGCAGGTATGTTTAAAGCTATATTGTGAACGAATATGAGCCACTGCGGCAGAAATGTCTTGTTCGATAAGGTTACCAAATTGACCAACACCGCTTTCTAAAAATTCTTTACCAAACCCTGCTGAGCCTCTGAAATTAACACGTAAAATAGTAAAGCCTCGAGAGGCAAGGTATTGCACTTCAGGGCTAAACTCATCACTTTCACGAATACCTATTGGGCCACCATGTGGCATCACTAATAATACCTGCTTATCGTTGTTAATAGGTTTGGTTAAGTAACCTTCAAGACTAGTTCCATCGTAGGCTTTAAAGTTAAAAAACGTTGTTTTAGCGTACGTTGCGTCTTTATTTTTGGCGACAGAAAACAGTAACTCTATGTGATTTGTTTCTGATTGGTATAAATAGTATTTGCCAGGCACTGTGGCTGAGTGACTAAATAAAATTTGTGTTTTACCATCGATAGAGCTATCAACCCAAAAAAACTGTTCGTCTCCTAAAGCTTCCGCAACTTTGCTATGCAATTGCTCGTAGGCGTCAATAAAATAATCGGTAGTATATTTACCATGCTTGATATACGAGGCGGCAATAAGATTGCCATTATCATCAAGTTCGGCGGACTGAATGTCATATTTTGGATGTTGATAAAGTGTGTCGGTGATTTCTTGCGTGTTAATATTAAAAAGGCTCACCTGGCTCTTATCGGTATTTTTGTTGGTAATGACGGCAAGGTGATCTTGGTCAGTAAATCCAATTGGAAAAAACTGATAATCTGCGTCAGTGAGAGTAAAAATCGGGATCCACTTATTAGCACCAATAACCTTATAGAAGAACTGTAAACTCTTTTCGTCTTCATCAAATTTCGCAGTAAAAAGCTGTTGTTTGTGCTCGTCAAAGAAGTAGCTAAAGGCACCTTTTAAACCTTTCTCGATGGGAGTATAAGTGCTGTAATCATCACTGTATAAGGCTTTTAAGGGCACTTGATAAAGCAGTGTGTTTTTCTTATCTGGTTTAGCAAATAAGATATGTTCAGGATCACTGAGTAATCTATCTACAATGTAGCCTTTTGCTTTAACTCTATGCTGTTCAATTTTTGGTTTTTTTTCGCCTTCAATAACATTCACGACGACTTCAAAATCGTCACTATCGCGACTTTTTACACTGATAAAAATATCATCATCTGTTAACCATTGATAATTATAAAAATCATTATCCTCGTCGAGTTTGACGATATAGTACATTTTCATCGAATCCATATCGATGATATTGAGAGTTTTGGTTTTATCTTCTTGCGCTTCTAAAAAGCTGATCCAACGGCCACTGGGCGAAACCTTCACTTGGCTTTGATCGGGCGAATACATTAGGTCTTCACTCGATAACATTTCAGCATGCAAGGGAAAAATAAAAAATAATAAGATAAGTAGCTTTTTCATTATTTTGCTTCCTGCTGCGAAAATGTTTGTTCCAAATAATCAAAGAATGAGTCTTCCCCAGGGCCGCCATAATTTAGCGAGCGACCAGACAAAATCGTTGGGAAGTTTTGTTCCATGTATTGCAGTGCTTCAGAACTACGGTTTTCTAAAACAATATGAGAGCGTGTGTTCCAGTAACCTACAGTTGTTATGTCTAAATGGCCAACATAATTAACTTTGTTAGGGGCAAGTGTGAATTGCCAACTTTCTTCATCGTTATCAAATTTGAGAAATGAGTAATGACTTAAGTTCAAGCGTGTGATGGTGTAATCACCCAATGGTAGATTCGCTAAAATATAATTGCTACCACTTCGAATGTCCTTAGCCGTAAGAACAAGCGACTTTGGACCATCAATATAAATGGCTTTTAAACTGCGGTTAGTTTCAATGCCAATCAGTAGGTAGCCTTCATCGGCTTTAGATAGTGTGTCTCGGTCTTCTTTTATGTTGGTAACTTTAGATGCGCATGCACTTAACAAAAGCGCACAGCTAAGCAGCAATAAACGTCTCATTCCCTTGTATCTTATTGTTGTTATTTTATTAATTTTAAAATACTTAAAAATCGGAACTATGTGAAGCACAATTTGTGAATGAGTGTGAAAAGAGCTGAGTTGCTAGGCGTGAAATTTCTACGTGCGAAACCCGATTGCACAAAGAAAAGAAAATGACGAGCCGTCAGCTTTTAGCTGTCAGATTAAAAACCAGAGTATCTAGCTACGAGAGTAAAGTTAGCGAGTCAGATCACGTGTCTGATACAAATGTGAATTGAGGTGTTGTAGGCGTGAAATTTATTTCGCGCGAGGGTGTTTGTTTTGTGGTGGCGTTTGAGACGCGCCAAGCAAGCTTGACGCCTACAACCTTACCGCTGACCGCTAGGTATTTTAATTTTCCTGCTCAGCTTCTTGCTGTGCTAATTTTTCGCGATCTGCCTTTGAGATGTAGGCCGGTTTATTGCTTTTATGCAATTTTGCATTGGCACGCTTATCTTTTTGCTTAAGTTTAGTGAAGATCTTTTTTCTGCGGTTCATGAGTCTAACAAACGAATTAATAGGGTGAGTGGCTATTGTACCTTGTTGGTATTTTTAAGCGATCTATTTTGCTTGAATTAGAGATGTTATGTCGGCGTTATAAGCGTTACAATCAAGGTGACTTTCTAAAAACCTTCTTAAACTCTGGAGCTTATCTTGAAACATTCATTACTTGCTGCATTTTTATTAAGTGCTTTCTCTAGTCAGGCAGCTGTGTCTGAGCAAAGTGAAAAGCTGGCTAACTACGCGGTAGAGCAATATCAACAAGCGCAAATTCATACCTTAGAGAATTTAGTTTCGTATCCAACGGTAAATAAAGAAGGTCTAGCGACTCCTGATAACCCAGATTTCATTGGCTTTAAGTCGTTCTTAAAAATGAAAGCGGCGCAGTTTGGTTTTGATTATCAAGATTTAGGCTACACAGTGTTAATTGGTATGGGTAACCAAGCTGACAAAGTAACCATAGTAACCCATGGTGATGTGCAACCTGCAGATGCCAGTAAATGGCAGCAAAGCCCATTTAAAATGGATAAAACCTCTGAGCCAGGAAAGCTAATTGCACGTGGTACAGAAGATGATAAAGGCGCAATTGCGACTGCACTGCATGCAATGAAGGCGATTAAAGATAACGGTATTACTTTAAATAACCGTATTGAATTAATGGTTTACCTTGCAGAAGAATCTGACTGGGCACCACTCGAAGAGTTCATGAAAACCTATCAGCAACCTAAATATGCTGTCACTATTGATGCTTCATACCCTGTGGTTGTTGCAGAAAAAGGCTGGAGCTTAATTGCGCCGACTTTCTCTGCGACCTCAGCACAAACAGGCTTGTATGTTAGTGACTTAAAAGGCGGCGCCTTTGTTAGCCAAATCCCTGAAGATGCCAGCGTGTTAGTGCATAACGCTGATGCGGCGACAGTGGCTAAATTACACGACAATGTTGCTCAGCTTAAAAACGTCAAAGTGGCGATGACAGAGCAAGACAATGGCTTGTTAGTCCAAGTGAAGGGGATTTCAGCGCATTCATCTGAGCCAGAAGCGGGTGAAAATGCCATTGCGCACCTTGCAGAAATCTTTAAAGATATTGATCTTGAGAACAATAGCGATGGCCAAGCAATTGAGTTTATCAATCAGCTAATCGGCCTTGATTTATACGGCGCGCAATTCGGTGAAATTGGTTACAAGCATGACTTTATGGGCCCGATGACTGTTTCGCCAACCTTATTAAGCCGTGACGGTAACGACATTAAATTGTCGATTAATATGCGTCGTCCGGTAGGCAAACAAGAAGCTGTGCTTAAGCAGCAAATTAATGAAGCGCTTAGCGCTTGGCAAACCACTAATAATGTCACCTTAAAAGACACTAAAGTGGTAATTGGTACGCCAATGCTTTTAGATGGTGCGCCTCATGCAGAAGCATTACTCGATATCTTTAAGCACTTTACTGGCGATAAAGACGCGGGCTTTGTGTCTATTGGTGGTGGCACAAATGCTAAGCTATTTGATAATGCGGTGTCATTCGGTCCATCAATGCCAGGTAAAAAGTACACAGGCCACTCAGAGCATGAGTTTATTACTGAAGAGCAGTTAGCACTGAACTTAAAAATGTACACTGCAATGATGATGAAGCTAGGTAATATGTAATTCTATAAACTGAAAACGCCGCTTTATAGCGGCGTTTTTGTTTAAAACTGGTGACTCATTCCTATTTAGAATTGGGCAACAAACTTAAGGTTATAAAGTTCAGCAGAGCCGCTTTCAGTGTAATTCGCGGTTAAATAATAGCGATCGTTAATAAAGTACTTACCTTGTAAAACGATTTCAGAATCATCCAACCCTGCACCTATGGCATAGTGATCGCCGAAGTAGTAGCTGATCATGGCATTACTTGCTGATTCATAAAGGCTGTCTTGGTGGCCAACATCGACGGTAATGTAATGGCTGCCGCTTAAATGATTAAAGTATCTGGCAGAGACATTCCAAACGTCGAGTTCATCATCTGTTTCTGCGCTAAAACCAAGGTAATCCTTATCGTTGATTTGGAGGTTATACTGCGCTTTCAAGCGGAAATAATCATCACCATATTCACCCACATCCCTATTTACAGAGACTTTTAAGGCATCGGCAAATAAGTAGCCTATTCCTAAGGTATAGTCATCAGTATCATCAACATCGTAAATTTCACCTGTAACAAACCAGTTTTTATAAAATCCTTCACCAAACATACCGAGATAATCAGTGTAATCGCTATTAAAGTAATTCACTCGAATGTTTGAATCTGTATCTAGGTAGCCATAATCATCAAGTACCCCAGAGCTTTGCTGCTCCTCAAAGTAGTAATGGCTCACTAATTGGTAAGCATTAAAACTATATCTGTGATTCTCTATGTGCGTATAGTCGATACTATTGAACCATTGTTTACTCACCTGTTGTTCTGTTGCGATAGAGCAGTTTGAATAAGCAAGTGTTGCCAGAGCAATAGGGGCTAGTTGTTTAAACATACATATCCTTGTTGTATTTGGTTTTGTTTCATAAAGATAATACAACAAGCAGGTACTTACATTGTAATAAAGTGTTGTGGGTCTGTTAGTTTGTGAAAAGGCCAAGCAGTGCTTGGCCCATAAAGCTTAATTAAGCGTTGTGGTAAGTGATATTTCGGCATTCATCAGTTTAGAAATAGGGCAGCCTTGTTTAGTTTGTTCACAAAGTTGCTCAAATTTTTCGCTCGAAATTTCTTTTATCTTTGCACTAACATCAAGTGCAATGTGGCTCACTTCGAAGCCGTCATCAACTTCATCAAGGCTCACTGTTGCTTTGGTCGTTATGTCATCAGCGACAAAGCCAGCTTCTGTTAGTGCCAGCGATAGCGCCATGCTAAAACAGCTACTGTGTGCCGCTGCAACGAGTTCTTCAGGGTTAGTACCTGGCTTATCTTCAAAGCGAGTGTTAAAGCCAAATGGCTGTTTATCAAGCGCGCCACTTTGACTAGAAATGTAGCCTTTGCCAGATTTAATATCACCCGACCAACTCGTATGTGCAGATTTTTTAATCGTCATCGTCATCTCCTTTGTAAATTTTTTCGACGACCGTGAAAGGCTTTCAGGGTTTTGTGCCGAAAACTGTGAGTTAACGATATAAGTGCAACTTAAACGCCAATCTGTATGAAAAAGCTTAATAGTTGCTGAATTTTGTTGTATATATAAATGAAACTTGAATAGGTGAAGTCAATTCAGTGATAATTATTTACCTATTTAAGGGTCTTGATTGGCGCTAAATAATTATAAAAATGGAATGCAGTAATATGGAATTTTTGAACCTCGCTTTTAGTTTTCCTTCGGTTATTTTATCCGCTCTACTTTTTGTTGTAGTTATATTTTGGGCTATCACACTGCTCGGATTCGCAGATATTGATATGTTTGAGTCCGATGTCGATAGTGATGTATCACAAGCAAGCTCAGGAAGCATTTGGCATACATTAGGATTTGGTGATGCACCACTTACTGTATCGGCAAGTGTGTTGGTGATGACCAGCTGGTTAATTACCATTTATGCACACAAGTTTTTTGCAAGTGTACTTGGCAATGGCATTGTTTTTTATGTGCTTGGCGGTTTGTTGTTACTTATTAGCCTTTTGGTCGCTATCCCTACTTCTGCCCTTTTATTACGCCCATTAAGACGCTTTTTTGCGAGTAAAAGTGCATCACAAAGTTCAGATCTACTCGGCTTAGAATGTGTTGTTGCCACAGGTAAAGTGACTGACTCATTTGGTCAAGCGCGCGTTAAGTACCAAGGTACAGAGCAATTGATTGAAGTTCGCGCAGAAAATAATGAGCAATTCTCTTCTGGTGACACTGCCGTGTTGCTTGAGCACATCAAAGATAAACACTGTTACATCATTACCGCAAAGCCTTGGTGATCCTAGGCTTTAAGAAGTAATACAAAATAAAATCGATAATCACGTTAGGACATAACATGGAATATTTAGATAACTTAATACCAATATTGGTTTTTGTGGGGATAGCGATCGTCGTTATTTTCGCAATTCTATTAATCATCGGTAAGTTCTACCGAAAAGTAGAGCAAGGTCAAGCGCTTATTATCAATAAAATGAAGAACGAGCCCGATGTAACTACAACCGGTGGCATCGTTTTTCCAGTCATCCATAAAATGGAAGTAATGGACATTTCGACTAAGCGTATGGTTCTTGAGCGAAAAGATAAAGGCGGCTTAATCTGTAAAGATAATATTCGTGCTGATATCGCGATTACGTTTTATATTCGTGTAAATGAAAACAAAGAAGATATTTTACGTGTAGCTAAGCAAGTGGGGTGTGCAAGGGCATCTGAGCATGAAACATTGCAAGAGTTATTTGAAGCTAAGTTTTCAGAAGCGCTTAAAACAGTGGGCAAACGAATGGATTTCGTTGAGCTTTTCACTCACCGAAATGAGTTTCGCGATAATATCAAAGAAGTCATTGGCCAAGATTTATCAGGGTATACCCTTGAAGATGTGGCTATCGACTACTTAGAACAAACCTCTATTGAAAAGCTTGATCCTCAAAACATTCTCGATGCAGAAGGTATTCGCCGTATCACTGAGATGACTGCAATACAAAATGTTTCGACCAACCAATTGAAATGTGATGAACGTGCAAAAATTGAAGTTCAGAATCAAGAAGCAACTGAAAAATCATTAGAGATTGAACGTCAACGTGAAGATGCCGTTGCTCGTCAAAGACGTGAAATTGAAACCGTTAAAGCTCGTGAAGAGTCAGAAGCTGAAAAAGTTCGTCAAGAAGAACGCTTAAAAGCAGAACAAGCACGTTTACTAACCGATGAAGCAATTGGTATCAGCGAACAAAACAAACAGCGTGAGCTTGATATTGCAGAGCAAAATCGTCTTCGTGTGCTTGCTATTGAAGAAGAAAAAGTTTCACGAGCTCGTGAAATCGAGGTTATTGAGCGCGAACGAGAGACTGAAATCTTACGGATCAACAAAGAAAAAGCACTGGAAGTTGAGCGCAAAGAAATTGCCGATGTTATTCGTGACCGTGTGATTGTTGAAAAGTCAGTTGCTGAAGAAGAAGAGCGTATTAAAGACGTTAAAGTGCTCGCCGATGCGGAACGTTCTAAAGAAGCCATCATAATTCGTGCGAAAGCAGAAGCCGAAGAAGCCTTGGTGAAAGATATTGAAGCAGCAAAAGCGCAGGAGCAAGCGGCTGAGTTTAAAGCAAAAGAGCTAGAAACAATGGCCAATGCAGAGCTTCGTATTGCTAATCAACAAGCCGAGTCGAAGAAAATTCTCGCTCAAGCCCAGCAAGTTGAAGCTGCTGCGAAAGGGCTTGCTGAAGCTGATGTTATAAAAGCAAAAGCTGAAGCGAATGCACTGCAAGGTGAGGCAGACGCTAAAGTTCTTCGTCAAAAACTTGAAGCTGAAGCACAGGGTAACCGTGAAGTTGGCTTAGCACAGGCACAGGTTCAAAGTGCAATGGCTGAGGCTAATGAGAAGCAAGGTGAAGTTGAAGCAATTAACCTTGAACGTAAGATGCAAGCAGAGGCGAAAGGTCTTGAAGAGAAACTACAAGCACTTAACTCGATGAATCAAGATGCACGTGATTATGAGAGCTTTACATTACAGCTAAATCAACAAAAAGAATTAGTATTAGCAAAACTATCAGCAAGCAAAGACATTGCAGAGCACCAAGCTCATGTAATGGCTAAAGCGTTAGGTGATGCTGATATTAATATCATGGGTGGTGATGGTCAGTTCTTTAATCAGTTCATGAGTGCGATAAGTTTAGGTAAATCAATCGATGGTATCGTTGATGAAAGTAAAACGGTACAAACTATCTTTAAAGATCATTTAAATGGTGACCGCAATTTAATTGAGGATTTAAAAGGGGTGTTAGCGGGGGCAAATGGTTCGGCAGAAACACTAAAGAACTACAACATGAGTAAATTGCTTAAACAATTGAGCAATACAACAGCTGCAGAAAAAAGTCAGCTATTAAGCATGTTAGGTAATTTAGGCACCAAAGCAGAACTCGAGTCTAAAGACTAGCCTATTTTAGCCGTAGCATGCATTTGCTGCGGCTAACTTCTTTTAAACATCAGGACTGATTGCATGACGGATCAAACACAACAAGCATTAGAGCAGGGCTCGTACGATTTAATTAAACGCCGTTTAAATAATTTTGGTAGTAGCTTAAAAACACAAGTCGATAACGTTAATAAACAACGAGTTGTGGAGTTTGGTAGCACCGAGTTACAAGTTAAAGGGCGGGTAAGAGTTCGCACCGAACAAAACTGTACACCACGCGATATTGCGATTGTTGGCGATAAAGTTATTTTTGCTTACAACGTTTCACTTGGTCTGAAAAAAGAAACGTCTATCAGTGATGTTTTCAGTGTCCATAAGTTAATTGAGCAGGATGAACATTATGAAGTTGAACCTTATCCTGAGCACACTCGCTTTTTAACGGATAAGCGATTTATTCGCGATTTTGAGGAACTCTATACTTATTACAAGCAAACAAGTCTTCAGCACCTTTACCAGCAAAATGGTAAGTTGTTTGCACTATTCCAAATTGGTGACAAGTTAACGGATGTAAGGGTATTTCGCTGGGAAATTCACCCAGATAACACAATTAATTACATCGATAACCGCGGCGAACGAGATATTCAAAATGCCCATGACTACGATTTTGAATGGTTAAAAACAGACCGAAGTCATCACGTTGAAGGACGACACGCCCACGTTAATATCAATGATCAAGTATTTGTAGAAACGTTAGGTGGCACATTAACCATCAAAGTTGAAAACAGTACGGATACGGGAGAAGGTATCTACTTTGAGCCCGTTGATGATAAGAACCAGTCACTTGCTGATAGTGATATTGAATACGCGCAAGTTGGTGAGCTAATTTTATTAAAGATACTTCCGTATCGTGAAAAACAATGGCGATACTTTATTTTTAACACGCGCACTCAGCAAGTGATAAGACAAGATGCAATTGGTAGTGCCTGCGTTAGTTTACCTGAGGATCATGGCATTATCTTTCCTGGCGGTTATTACTTACAGTCAGGCCAAGCTCGTTCATTTGAAGAGCAAATTAAGGACTTAGATTTTCATCGTCAAGTTAAAGCGCCCAATGGTGAAGACGTTTTATATGTGTTTTATGAACCAAGCGAAGGGCGCTATGCGCTATTTGCCTATAACATTATTGAGAAAAACCTACAAAATCCAATCTACTGTCACGGCTATGGTATCTATGGTAACGGTTTAACACTGACTTTTAAGGCTGATAAAGACGAAGCCGAACGTGTTCATCCAATTCAAATTTGGCAAAGTCCTTTTGTTTCATCGGAATTTGCAGCAAATGCACCGCCTGCAACTAGCTTATTCGGCAAAATAGGTAACCCAGAATTAGTTCGAGGTATTTCTGATTTATACAGTGTCTGTAAGTCTATAAACGAGCAGAATCCTAATGTTTATCATTATGAGGATCTGATTGCATTAAGCCGCAATATCTTCGACCGCTACCATTGGTTGAATGAAACTGATTTTGCAGACATTGCTACTTCTTTACATTCAATTTTTGAAACGGCTGAACAAGTTTTAGACGAATTTGAAAAGGTGACTGAAATTCAAAATAAGGCCAAGCAAGCCTTAGTTGAAATTAATTCGCAATTTACAGAAGTAAGCCGTGAAATTAGGCCAGATAGTTTCAAATTAGCACCTGAATTTGTCCAAGGTATTGATGCGCTGAAGGTTCTAAAGGGACAAATAATCAGCCTTGAAGATGTTAAATACATTGATGTTGAGGCGTTGTCTCAGCTACAACAGCAAACGGATGAAAAGCTAGAACAGCTAAGCCAAGCAACTGCTGAATTTTTACAAAAAGATACCGCCCTTGAACCTTACCATAAAACACTGGCTGAACTTGAAGCGTTAAGTAATAAAAGTGAGAGTGTTACAGAATTAAAATCGTATGTTGAGCAATTAGATACTCAAAGTAGCGAACTTGATTTACTTAACCACACCATGCTTGATCTTGATATCGCTGATAGTCGCGTGCGTACACAAATACTTGAAGATATCAGTGCGGTATATGCGCTAGTTAACCGTGCAAAAGCAAGTATTGAAATTCGCCAGAAGAGTTTGGGCAGTGTGGAAGCTAAAGCTGAGTTTGCGGCTCGATTTAAATTGTTCTCACAAAGCATAACGAATGCCCTAAACAATGCGAAAACACCAGATGCGTGTGATGAGCAGCTTTCTCGTTTGCTTATCCAGCTTGAAGAATTGGAATCACAATTTAGTGACTTTGATGAGTACCTTGCGGAAATTATTGCTAAGCGAGACGATGTCTACGAAAGCTTCGAGGCACACAAGCAAAGCCTTATTGATGCAAGACAGCGACGCGCACTAAATTTAGCCAATGCGGCTGAGCGGATTTTACAAGGTGTGAATCGCCGTGCGCTGAGCTTTTCTGAGTTAGATAAACTGAATACTTATTTTGCATCAGATCCTATGATCAGCAAACTAAGAGCGTTGTGTAATGAGCTTAAAGACATTGGTGATGAAGTTCGTGCTGATGATATTCAAGCAAAACTTAAAGCCAGTAAAGATCAAGGGATACGTGCACTGCGCGATAAACAAGATATTTACAGTGACGGTGGTAGCACAGTAAGTATTGGTAAGCATGCATTTAGTGTTAATAAACAACAGTTAGATTTAACCTTGTTGCCCCGTGATGAGCAGCTGATGTTGCACTTAACTGGGACTGACTATTTTGAACCAATTAGTGATGAGCAATCACTTAACGTTTTAGCTAAAACACAGCACCTGTGGCAGCAAACGCTCGTATCTGAAAGTGATCTTGTCTATCGAGCTGAATACCTTGCTGCGCAAATGATTCTAGCCTGTGAAAACGCTGAACATCCATTGAGTTTTGATGAGCTTCAACAAGCTGAACAAAATGGCTCTTTACTTAAACTGATACAAAAGTTTGCTGAGCCTCGTTATCAAGAAGGTTATGAAAAAGGTATCCATGACCACGACGCGCATGCAATTATTAAATCACTTTTGCAGCAAAAAACATCCCTCGATTTACTTATCTATCCGGCTAGCTGTCGGGTGATGGCGCAACTATTTTGTGCGCAGTTATCAACACAGGATGTAAATACTTTTTACCATCAAGCAAGTAATGCAATGCTGATGGAGAAGCACTTTAATGCGGGACATTTTGCTGAAACCTTGATGATGAAAATAAGCAAACTTATCGATGCATTTAGTCAACAAATGTTAGGCTTTTGCCAACAATTAACGGATTTCTCATGTGAACTAAGTGCTGAGTATTTAGTTAAGCAATTAGGGCAACAACAAAGCGCAGAACAGCTTCAATTTGTACTAACGCAGCAAGCTTTAAACTTAGCTAAACAGTTTGCAAGTGATGCAAAAGCGAAGGGGTACTTTGCTGATTTAAATCAAGCATCTGAGAATGTAAGTAATCTAAATGACCGTGCGCAGTTATTTTTAAGCTGGATAAGTGCTTACTGCCAACATCAACCGAGTATGCCATTGGCTGTGCAGTTAGAAGCCGCTAACTATTTACACTTAAGTGATAATACGCCAATCAAGCACAGGGTTTTGGATATTCAGGTTAATACAGCTGTTACGGATTTAATGGGACAACATAAGCGCGTTGTTGAGCAAGCAATGGACGTTAATTATGCGGAGTTTTATGCACGAACTCGCCACTATATAACCAGCCAAGTTCCAGCATTTGAACAGTATCACCAGTTGAGAAATACTATTTTAAATCAGCAAAAAGAGCGTCTTCAGCTAGACGAGTTTAAAGCTCGTCCATTAAGCTCATTTGTTCGAAATCAACTGATCAATAAAGTGTACTTTCCAATTATTGGCGATAATTTAGCGAAGCAAATTGGCTCTGCAGGTAAAGATAAGCGCAGTGATTTAATGGGGATGCTATTACTCATTTCGCCGCCAGGATATGGTAAAACAACCCTGATTGAATATGTTGCGAACCGTCTTGGCTTGACGTTTGTAAAAGTGAATTGCCCATCAATTGGACACGATCAAGTATCGCTCGATCCTGCCCAAGCTATAAATGCAACCGCTGAAAAAGAAATAGCAAAAATCAATCAAAGCTTTGAAATGGGTAATAACGTCATGCTTTATCTTGATGATATTCAGCATACAAACCCTGAGTTTTTACAAAAGTTTATTTCGTTATGTGATGGTTCACGCCGAATTGATGGTGTTTGGAATGGAAAAAGTAAAACCTATGATTTAAGAGGTAAGAAGTTTGCTGTTGTGATGGCAGGTAACCCATATACAGAATCAGGTGAAAGCTTCAAAATTCCAGATATGTTAGCTAACCGTGCTGATATTTATAACTTAGGCGACACGCTAGCAGGTTGCGAGCAAGAGTTTGCCATGAGTTTTATTGAGAATGCGTTAACATCTAATGCCGTTCTTGCTCCGTTAGCAAATCGTAATATGGAAGATTTGTATAAGTTGGTTCGTATCTGCCAAGGTGAAGATATAGCTTTAAATGAACTTGAGTACGGCTATTCACAAGCTGAAGCGAATGAAATAAAGGCCGTATTAACTCGCTTGATGACCGTTCGCGACACCGTATTGAAAGTGAATGCTCAGTACATCGCTTCTGCTGCACAAGACAATAACTACCGAACAGAACCGTCATTTAAACTACAGGGTAGTTATCGGAACATGAATAAAATGGCTGAAAAAGTCGTTGCAGCCATGAATGAAGAAGAGCTTGAGAATCTGATCCGAGATCATTACCGTGGTGAAGCTCAGACCTTAAGTAAGGGCTCTGAGGAGAACCTGCTTAAATTAGGAGAATTACGAGGTACATTAACTGAGCAGGAGCAGACTCGTTTTACTCAAATCAAAACTGATTTTTGTCGTCTGAATAAGTTAGATGGGGCTGGTAGTCCGGCCATGATGGCTGTCGAGCAAATGGGATTTTTAAACGAGTCTTTAGAGACCATTGCGAGCAAGTTAAGTAAGACTAATTTGAGCCATGATTATAGTGAATTACTAAGTAGCCTAGGTATCAATTTAAAAGAATTAGATACCAAACCAGCTCTACATTCATTGCAAAGTACGATTCAACAGGGCTTTGTGCAAGCGCCATATCAAGATAGTTTTGAGCAGTTAAACCAGCTGTTAGCAACAAGCAATACGACTGAACAGTTTGATGAATTAATTGCGATATTAAAAAACCACAATTATCAACAGCCTTTAGCTGTTTTGGCAGAACAATTCGGGCAGCTTGATAACCGTAAAGAACTACAAGAGCTAATTGAAACGCTGAAGCAAACCCAGTGTCAATCACAGCTAGGAGAGTTAACGTCAGCAGTCAAAGACACCGATAATCGGGCTGTATTAAATGCAATTTTACAGCAGCTAGCCAAGCTTGATAGCCGCAATGAGTTAACGGAGTTAACCGAGGTGGTAAAACAATCAAACCCGCAGAGTCAGCTTGCTGATTTGGCTGAGCAGCTTACTAAAGCTATTAATGGAAATAACACTAAGCAAAGTTTTGCTGGGTTACAAGATGCCTTGAATTTGCATACTCAACAAGTAAGCCATCAAGACCAGTTAGCTCATATCGCGCAACTTTTAGAAGTTCATTCACCTAAAGTCGCGATTGAGGAGTTAAAAATGAGTCTATTGGCAGCGTCACAGCAACAACTTCAGCATTTCACAGCGCAATTGGAAAAGCTCATTACTGATAATCAGCAAGATGATTCGCTGCATGCAATTTTAGCTGCACTCAAAGCGTCTGCAGATAACAGCTCACAATCGGAGTTATTAGGGCAGTTGTCTGAACAATTAGCCGCATCAAATAATCGCGATTTACTTTCGTTAATAGTCGAACAAAATAAAGTGCAGGCTGAATTTAATTCAGACTATGCTGAACGTCTTGAGGCTTTGTTGAATGAACTTAAAAATCAACCAGCCCGCGTTATTGAAAAAGAAACGGTTACAAGCTCATTGCCTAGACAAACTTTGTTGTAATAACTTCGCTTCACGCTTGCAACGCTCTGAGCAGTATTTAACATGCTGCCAGTCGCGTTGCCACTTCTTACGCCACATAAATGGCTTGTCGCAAACGGGGCAGGTTTTACTAGGTAGATTAAGCTTTTTATGAGCCATGTCGTTGCTTTTTAAGGCTTGTAACATGCTGGTGCAGCACGACCTTGGCACCTTGCTTTACATCATCACGTTCTCGAAATGACCATAATCGCTCACGTGCTTGCTTGGCAGCCTGTTCTATATCGACCATGGGCTCTGGGTAGTCTTCACCGAGTTTAAAATTATTAAATAAGGCTTCCATTGGCGGCTGTTGCCATGGCTGGTGGAGATCTTCTATAGGTAAATTTTTAAGTTCAGGGCACCATGTTTTAATAAACATGCCATCTGCGTCTTTGTCTTCAGATTGCTTGATTGGGTTGTATAATCGAATCGTGTTGGTTCCTGTGACCGATGCTTGCATTTGAATTTGTGGGTAATGAATTCCCGGTTCAAAATCTAAAAAATAACGCGATAAAATAAAGCTGACTGATTGCCAATGAATGTTCATATGATGAGTCATAAAGCTGACTAACATAGCGCGCATTCGAAAATTAATGTAACCCGTTGCTGCGAGGCAGCGCATGCACGCATCAATAATGGGAATGCCTGTTTGACCTTGTTCAAAGCGTTTTAAGTGCTCTGCAACGAGTTCATCATCGCGATAAGGGTAGTGTAGGTAGCCAGCATTTTGCGGTGCAAACTCCATGCTGCATTGAGTTTCGAACTTTTGCATAAAATGACAATGCCAGTGAAGCCTAGATTCAAAAGCATGTAATGAACGACGCCAGCTTAAAGGCTGCTTTGCTAAATAGTATTTTAGAGTTTGATAAACTTGTCTGAGGCTCAGGTTACCAAAGGCTAAGTAAGGCGAAAGCCTAGAGCATGAATCTCTACTTTTTGATGGGCTTGAAATGCCACTTTGGTAGCTTTTCGCTCGTTTTTCTACAAAGCTCTGTAGGCAAGCTCTGGCTACATGAGGGCCACCATATTGAAACTGCGGGTCGTGCTCTAGAAAATCATCAACACAGGTCGCTGCTTGGTAATTATTAGGCAGAACTGCATTAAAAGCGTGCCAATTTGGCGTTACAAGTGGCTGGTTCATCACGCCATGCCAATAAGTTTGCCAGTCAAAGTGTTTTGGTCGCGCGCGTTTAACGCCCCCAAGTGGCGTTTCGTGCCATGGAATCGCTTTGTTGTTTAGCCAACTCTTCACCAACCAGTCTCGCTCAAAGGTATTGTATAGACCTATTTCTTGATGACTATAAACCCCTGCAATATCAAAATCTTCACTAAGGGTTTCTAACAAGGTAATCATTTCTTGATTATAAATGGCAATTTCAGCGTTGTATTTTTCAAGTTGTTGGTTGATGTCTTTGAGTGACTGAGCAACAAAACGCCAGTGCCTTAAGCTGTAATGGGGATCTTCGAGTAATAGGGGCTCAAAGTTATAAATCAGTATGCAAGGCAGGTCTGATGCAATCGCACTGGCAAGTGGTTGATGATCAGATAGTCTTAGGTCACGTTTAAACCAAACAAGATTCACTTTTTGCTTTTTTGAGCCTGCCATAATCGTTGTGTTGGAAAATTGCTTTGCTCTTTATACGTAACAAGTCACAACTTCGATTAATTGCTAAAGCAATCCACAAAGTTTCCACATTTGTAGCATATTGCCCACACACTTTTGGATGGTATTCAGATTATGCTTACGGTTAATTGAATGACATTAGAGGTTCGCTATGAAGCATTTATCTGCACTTTCTGTTTTAGCTATTTCGTTGTTAGCCACAGCGCCCGCTAGCTTTGCTCGCGACCATCAAGGCGGTCCACCTCCTCGACCTGACTTTACGACGATTGATATTGATGGCAATGGGGTGATTGATTTTACTGAGTTTAGTGAACAGCCTATGCCAGAAGATATGCTGCAAACCATTTTTAATGACATGGATGCTGATCAAAATGGTGAAGTAACTGAAGACGAGTTCAACAACCATAAACCACCAAAACGTAAGGAAAATCAACGATGATCAACAGTGTTTCATCGGGTGCGAATTTTCAGCCCATGCAACGACCGCAAGCAGAGCCGATAACCAGTGAACAAACAGAGTTAATGAATGAAACCTTAGCTCAGTTTGATCCTGAAAACTTAACTGCAGAAGATGCACAATCTATTATGCAAACATTTATGGACGCAGGTATTCAACCGGGTCAAGAAATGGAAGCAATTATGGCCGAAGCGGGCTTTGATGCCGCTGAAGTCGGTGAATTAGGTCGTCCTGAAGGTGAGCGTCCGCCTGGTCCGCCACCGCCAAGTGGTAACTCACTCGAGCAGGTTGATACTGAAGAAGTTGTCAGTTATTTAGATGAGTTGTTAGCGCAATATTCTGATCAACTGGGAGAAGAAGATAAAGAAGCGATTCTAGCCTCTGTGCAAGAAAAGTTTGGTTTATCTGAAGGTGATTCGCTGTTATCGGTCACAGCGTAAATCACAAAGCGGTCATGATGACCGCTTTTTTATATCTAGCTTTATTAATCACATATTAAAGTGACGCGGTGAAAGCCTTTATTTCGTTTTGTGCTGCTTCTAAGCTTTGCTCTGCCCCCGGCATCGCAAGGCCTTCAGCATAGATAAAGTTAACATCAGTCATACCCACAAAACCAAGTACATCTTTTAAGTATTTAGTTTGTGTATCCATCTCTGTGCCTTGATACATACCGCCACGTGCAGCAAGTACCACTACTTTTTTGTCTGTAATTAAACCTACTGGGCCTTGCTCAGTGTATTTAAATGTAATACCAGCACGAGCAATACGATCAATCCAAGCTTTGAATGTTGATGGAATACCAAAGTTGTACATTGGCATACCAATAACAATCAGGTCGTTATCGTTAAGTTCAGCAATTAAATCGTCAGAAATTGCAGCAAGTGCTTTTTGCTCATCGCCGCGCTCGTTTGCATCAGTCATCCAAGCAGCCATTTCTGTCTGCGTTAAGTGAGCAATCACATTGTCGCTTAAATCGCGAGTTGTTACTGAAATTTGTTGGTTGTTAGCAAGCTGCTCAACAAATTGTTGGCTAAGTTTGGTTGAATTACCTTGTTCACCATTTAAAGATGAATTTAACACAAGTACCTTTTTCATCATGTCACCTAAGAAAACTGAAGTTGTGCAGCCATTATAATTAGCAAAAAATAAATTAATAATGCTATTAATCGAGTATTATGTTCGCTTTAAACGAATGAACCATGTACCTGAATTCGCGAACTGGTCTTTTTTTATAATTTAATGTTATTATTGCCGGCACAATAAAAATAGAAATGGACTTTATTATGAAGTACTTACTGCTTATACTTTTGGCAGTACTAAGCTTAATGCCCCGTGCTGCTGAAAACACCCAACTCCCTGTCGAATCATTCGCCTCTTTACGGGCTTTTAGCCAAGTAAAATTTTCGCCAAATGGTAAAAATTTATCGTTTATTCGAAATGTAAATGGTGAGTTAGTTTTGATGGTTTATAACCGTGAAACTAAACAAGCTGATTCTATTATCCGTTCAGATAATCACACTATTTTCTTCGATTGGTATGAATGGGCAAATGATGAAGTGCTGCTTTTAGGTGCGCGCTATATTCAACGTCAATTTGGCGGTCCTAAATATTCATCGACTCGCATGTATGCCTACAATATTA
This sequence comes from Pseudoalteromonas sp. Hal040, assembly GCF_037162425.1. NCBI lineage: Bacteria > Pseudomonadati > Pseudomonadota > Gammaproteobacteria > Alteromonadales > Pseudoalteromonadaceae > Pseudoalteromonas > Pseudoalteromonas sp. Hal040. Next base: position 1,012,904 of record NZ_JARLUU010000001.1, read on the forward strand.
ACGATAAAGGCAAGGCGAAACTAGCCAATGAACCAAACTATAACCGTGATGAACGCCAACCTCAATTTGGCGATCAGGTCATTAGTTTCTTACCTAATGATAAAGATAAAATTTTAGTACAAGGTGATTTTGATGTTGCCAATGCGCCTGGCGTGTATGAACTTGATTTAAATACACTTCGTAAGAAAAAAATTCAGCGCTCACGCAATAAAGTCATTGCTTGGACAGCAGACCGCCAAGGCAATGTACGAATTGCCCTTAAAATGGATGAAGATGAATTTGAATATATTCTTTACGATGAAGATAGAGATAATCGTAAAACGTTATTTAAATATAAAGCATTTAGTCCTGATGTCGTGACAATTTTAGGCTTTGATAAAGACCCAAATATTCTTTATTTCAAAGCACTTAAAGATGGCTATGATGCGCTTTATAAAATGGACCTAGCAACCATGAAAAAAGAGTTAGTGTTCAGCGATGACAACTATGATTTTGACGGCTCTATTTTTTATTCGCCACTTACCGGTGAAGTAGCCGGTTTTACTCATTCGCATTTAGAAGATGGCATTCGTTATTGGAATGATGACTTGAATAAACTATACACTGCATTACGTGGTGTTTTACCAGCAGATAAGTTTGATATTGATATTATTGATACCAGTAAAGATCAGCGTCAATATGTGGTTTATTTGACAAGCGACGACAGCACAGGAACTTACCTGCTTGGGAATCGTGATACTAACGAGTTAACAGTATTTGCATCGGCATTCCCGGATATCGATGACACAGTTTATACTGGTAAAAAGAGAATCAGTTATAAAGCCCGTGATGGCTTAACTATTGAAGGGTATTTAACTTTACCAGTGGGTTACAAAGAAGGGGATAAATTACCCACTATTGTGTTCCCGCATGGCGGGCCTATGGCTCGTGATTATGCTGGTTTTGACTATTGGACTGCGTTACTTGCTTATAATGGCTATGCAGTACTACAACCAAACTTCCGTGGTTCGAGTGGCTATGGCCATGAATTTGAGATGGCTGCAGTTCAAGGTTATGGTAATGAAATGCAAGATGACTTGCAAGATGCGGCGAATTGGCTTGTTGAAGAAGGTATCGCAAATAAAGATAAAATCTGTATTGGCGGGGCAAGTTATGGTGGTTATGCTGCATTAATGGCGGTGGTTAAACACCCAGAAACATTTAAATGTGCAGCAAGCTTTGCTGGTGTTACTGACCTTGAGCGTATTGTTAGTAAAGCGCGACATTTCACTAATAAAGAAATTGTGCGTAAGCAATTTGGAACTGATGGCGATAAATTAGAAAAAGTGTCGCCTGTTAATTTTGCAAAGCAAATTAATCGTCCGGTGCTATTGGTTCATGGCTCTGATGATAATGTAGTGCCTGTTTATCATAGTCGTGAAATGGATGATGAACTTAAAGACGAAGGCAAAGATGTTACTTACATTGAGCTCGAAGATGGCGACCATTACTTATCGCACCAGCCGTATAGAATTAAAACGTTGAAAGCGTTTTTAGAGTTCTTCGATAAGAACTTGAAAAATTAGCAAAGAAAAAGGCGACCTAGGTCGCCTTTTTTAATACCTGATTCTGCGTCAATTTTATTTATAAGCTAATTCAGCATCAATATTGCGCATTAAGTTGGTAACCCAGTTGATATATTGGCGGTGGATTTTTTTGCCATTGTAATCAAGGTTTATCGAATCTTTGTATTCAATCGAGTATTCTTGCTCGTTAAACGTAATATCAACGCGTAATTGATGTTTACGAATATCAAGTTTACCTAAGATTTGACCTTCAGCGTTTGAACGACACGTCCAACCTAGTTTCATACATGCTTTTAAAATATTGGTTTTGATACTTTCAAGGTCATGTTTACCAGATGCCATTTGCGGTACAGGGTTTGCGTCAAAGTTACGAATAGGCACACTGGTGCTACAAGCAGAAAGTGTAAGTAGCGTTAAAAGTGCAAAAGCTGCCTTTTTCATAGTAAGTCCTTTTTTGGGAATAAAAAACAGCAAGATTATGCGCTTTTTTTAAGGTAGGGTCTAGGTATCAGGTAAAAACCAAGCACTAATTGCACCAAGTAAGCCTAAGATACTGTAGAAAAAAATTAATTCAGCCGTTGTTATAATCAGCAAAAATAAATTGATAATACTATTACACGAATGGTAGTACCTTCATTTGCCAGCTGGTTTTCTTTTGTAATTTGATGTTATTCTAACCGGGACAATAAAAAGAAACGGACTTTATTATGAAGTACTTACTGCTTACACTTTTTATAGTGTTGAGCTTAATGCCTCGAGCTGCTGAAAACCCCCAACTCCCTGTAGAATCATTTGCCTCTTTACGGGCTTTTAACCAAGTAAAACTCTCACCAAATGGTACCCACTTATCGTTTATTCAAAATGTAAACGGAGAGCTGGTTTTAACGCTGTATAATCGTAAAACAGAAGAAGTTAATTCACTGGTTCGCTCAGATAACCACACTATTTTCTTTGATTGGTATGAATGGGCTAATGATGATGTTTTGTTAATTGGTGCTCGCCGTACTCAACGTCAATTTGGTAGCCCTAAGTATTCAACAACTTTTATGTATGCCTATAATATTAATGATAAAGGCAAAGTTAGATCAGCCAATGAAGTTGATATTAATCGTGACAAGCGCCAACCGCAATTTGGCGATCAAGTCATCAGTTTTTTACCGAATAAAAAAGATAAAGTCTTAGTTCAAGGTGATTTTGACTATGCTAATGCACCTGGTGTTTATGAACTTGATTTAAATACACTTCGTAAAAAGAAAGTGCAGCGTTCATTCAACAAGGTTACTGATTGGATTATCGATCGCCAAGGTAACGTACGTATTGCTCTTAAAATGGATGAAGACGAATTCGAATATATTCTTTATGACGAAGATAGAGATAAACGTAAAACGTTATTCAAATATAAAGCATTTAGTCCTGATGTCGTGACTATTTTAGGCTTTGATAAAGACCCTAATATTCTTTATTTCAAAGCACTTAAAGATGGCTATGATGCGCTCTATAAAATGGACCTAACAACATTAAAAAAAGAGTTAGTGTTTAGTGATGATAACTATGATTTTGATGGTCATATATTCTATTCATCTCTTACAGGTGAAGTGGCAGGGTTTACTCACTCACAATTAGATGAGGGGATCCGTTACTGGGATGAAGATTTAAACAATCTTTATAATAGCTTACGACTTATATTACCAGCAGATAAGTTTGATATTGATATTGTTGATACCAGTAAAGACCAGCGTCAATATGTGGTTTACATTACAGGTGAGCAAATTCCGGGAACCTATATGTTAGGTAACCGTGATACTAACGAGATAAAAGTGTTTGTATCGGCATTCCCGAATATCGATGACACAGTTTATAGTGGTAAAAAGAAAATCAGTTATAAAGCCCGTGATGACTTAACTATTGAAGGATATTTAACTTTACCAGTGGGTTACAAAGAAGGGGATAAATTACCCACTATTGTGTTCCCGCATGGTGGCCCTATGGCTCGTGATTATGCTGGTTTTGACTATTGGGCTGCATTACTTGCCTACAATGGTTATGCAGTATTGCAACCAAACTTTCGTGGTTCGAGTGGCTATGGGCATGAATTTGAGATGGCTGCAGTTCAAGGTTTTGGTAAAGAAATGCAGGATGATTTGCAAGATGCGGCTAATTGGCTTGTTAAGGAAGGTATCGCTAATGAAGATAAAATCTGCATTGGTGGAGCAAGTTATGGGGGTTATGCCGCATTAATGGCGGTGGTTAAGCACCCAGAAACATTCAAATGTGCAGCAAGCTTTGCCGGTGTTACTGATCTGGAGCGTATTGTCAGTAAGGCGCGACATTTCACTAATAAAGAAATTGTGCGTAAGCAATTAGGTACTGATAGCGATAAACTAGCAAAGGTGTCACCTGTTAATTTTGCGAAGCAAATCAATCGTCCGGTGTTATTGGTCCATGGCTCAGATGATAACGTGGTGCCTGTCTATCACAGCCGTGAAATGGATGATGAACTTAAAAACGAAGGCAAAGATGTTACATATATTGAGCTTGAGGATGGCGATCATTACTTATCGTATCAGCCGTATCGGATTAAAACATTGAAAGCGTTTTTAGAGTTCTTCGATAAAAACCTGAAAAACTAGCAGGGAAAAGGCGACCTAGGTCGCCTTTTTTAATTGAGCTTCTTCTAAAAACCAAGCACTAATTGCACCAAGTAAGCCTAAGATACTGTAGAAAAAAATTAATTCAGCCGTTGTTAAAAAGCTATTTAGTAAGCCAACACTACCTAGCAGTAATAAAATAACCCCGATCACCGTATTGCTAACAGAGACATAGTCTGTGCGCTTGTTTCCTTCAGCCATATCAACAAGGTAGGTTTTACGACCAAGGCGAACCCCTTGATGAGCTACGGTGAGTAAAAAATAACAGAGCGGTAATAGCCAAAATTCATTGAGCGTTTGTGGGCTCAGGTAAGCAACTAAATAAACGGCAAAACCGTTGAGGGTGACTAGCATTGCAGCAAATACTAATACTTTGCGGCTCGATAAGTCACTTAGTCGACCCCAGATCGGCGCAGAGACTAAGCTGGCAAGCCCAGAAAGCGCCATAAACGTAGCAAGTAGTGAAAAGTCGAAAGCCTGTTCACTAGCAAGAACGATATAAAACGGGGCGCTCAAAGCAGAACATAGCAACAACGCACGAGTGATAATAAAATGAGCAAATTGCTTATCTTGGTAAAGCAGTTTTAATTTTGATAAAGCATGTAAAAAGCCGTTTTCAGCGCCTTCGGTTGCGCCTTTGTATTCTTGAATGCGGCTATAACTGAGTGCTGCAAACAGCCACATTAAAGCGGCCAGCATCAATGCAACATACACCCCATTTTCATAGCCAAGGCTTTGTAGATACCATAAACCAAGACCAAAAGTGAGCGTTGCAAATCCGGCAAAACTCGCAGCAAGACCGCTAATGCTACCACGCTGCTGTTTTGGAATAACCTTGCCTAATACATCTTTTGCAGCAATGGAATTAAAGCCACGGGCTAGGCTAAAGACAATCAAAATCGCGATGATAGCAAACCCTGCAGTTGCACCTTGGAGTGTTAAAGCACAAATCAGCATACCAACAATACACAAGGCTTGCACAATTGCGCCAATCACCCAAACCCACTTTCTGACTGGGAGCTTGCGAATGGCACTGGCGATGGCCAGTTGTGGCAGCATTGAGCCTGACTCACGAATAGGCACAAGCCAAGCAATAAAACTACTTGGTACATTAATGCTTTGTAAAAGCCAAGGTAGGGTCACTTTAGGATTTAACAGGGCATCTGCAAACTTACTAAATAGTTGGCTTACTAATAAGGTAAGAAAATTGCCGGGCACCACTTTACAAGCAGCTTCATCAATCGCTTTGCAGGCACGGGCGTCTTCGGTGTTACTAAGGCGTTGGTAGATATCTTCTTTACTGAGCTTTTTCATAGGGTTTAGAGGTTATGAAAAAGGGCACTTAAGCCCTTAAAAATCTTCCTTAGAGTGGCGCTCTGCTAACTGCTCAGCTTCATCACCCCATGTTTTGTTAACTCTGCGACCTCGTTGTACTGCAGGGCGGCGCTCAATTTGTTTTGCCCAGCGCATCACATGGCTATATGACTCAACATCTAAGAATTCAGCTGCATCATATAAATTGCCAAGTACCAAGCTGCCATACCAAGGCCAAATAGCGATATCGGCAATTGAATATTCGCTACCAGCCATGTAGTCATGGTCGCTTAAATGACGGTTTAATACGTCTAACTGGCGTTTTACTTCCATGGTGAAGCGATCAATTGGGTACTGCATTTTGAAAGGGGCATAACTATAAAAGTGACCGAAGCCTCCGCCTAAGTATGGGGCCGAGCCCATTTGCCAAAATAGCCAATTACGACATTCTGTCTTACTGGCGTGATCGCTTGGGATCAGCGCATCAAATTTCTCAGCCAAGTATTGTAAAATTGCACCTGACTCAAACACGCGAGTAACAGGCGTGGTACTGTGGTCCATTAAGGCTGGGATTTTTGAATTAGGGTTAACACTTACAAACCCTGAAGAGAATTGGTCACCATCGCCAATTTTAATTAAAAATGCATCGTAGTCGGCTTCATCAATACCAAGCTCTAATAGCTCTTCGAGCATTATAGTTACTTTTTGGCCGTTTGGTGTAGCAAGCGAGTAGAGTTGAAGATCATGTTTACCAACGGGCAAGTCTTGCTCGTGGGTTGCACCTGAGACCGGTCGATTTGTCTTCGCCCATTCACCACCGTTTTCTGCATCCCATTGCCACACTTTAGGTGGCGTATAACTGTCGGTATTACTCATTGAAACTCCTAAATTGTGCTTTAATGAATGTCATTACGAGACTACCATCCTAGTTGATCAGATAGAGCAAGGGAAGTACAGTTATTAATTATGAATAACAAGGAGGATGACATGAAAAAGCATGGTTTAGCCATTGGCCTTGAGCGAACTGGCACGACTTTTTATCTCACAATGAAAATCGTGGGGAAGCTCACCCATGACGACTACAAAACTCTCACCCCTCTTATCGATAATGCTGTAGCGGCAGTTCCGAGTGCAAAAATAAGAGCCTATGTTGATATTACAGAGTTAGAAGGCTGGGAGTTACAAGCGGCGTGGGATGATTTTAAGCTAGGCCTTAAACACAATAAAGAATTTTGCCGTATAGCAGTACTTGGTAACAAAAACTGGCAACAAGTTGCAAGTAAAGTGGGTAACTGGTTTATCAGTGGCGAAGTGAAATACTTTGAAGACCCGATTATTGCCACTGAGTGGTTACACGAATAAGGAATTAAGTGATAGAAAACAGTCAATTAAAGGTGGCGACGTTTAATTTATATAATTATTTAGCGCCACCTGACGCCTTTTATGATTTTCAGCGCATTTATAGCGCTGAGCAGTGGGCCAAAAAGCAGCGCTGGTTGGCCGATTACCTTAAAAATCAGCAGCCAGATATTATTGGCTTTCAAGAAGTGTTCAGTATCAATGAACTAAAACAACAAGTTAACGCACAGGGTTACCCTTATTTTGCAGTGGTTGATGAGCCAACGGTGATTGATGACTTTATTTATCGCGATCCGGTTGTGGCCATTGCCTCACGCTATAAAGTTGTTGCTGTCAGTCAGGTTGAGGCAGAGCAAGATGATATTTTAGCGATGGGCTTGAGCGATAGTTTCAACTTTAGCCGCAGTATTATTCGCGCGACACTTGAAGTACCTCACTTTGGACACGTCGATTGCTATGTAGTGCATTTTAAATCAAAGCGCAGCATGCTCCATCACCTAGAGGATGAAAGCCACAGCGAACAGCAAAACTTAGTTATGCAGTTAAAATCGCAAGCTCTTGGACGCTGGGCATCAAGCATGCAGCGTGGCAGTGAAGCAGCGCTGTTACTCGTAGAAATCATTAAGCGTAGAGCGCACACCAATAACCCTGTGATTGTGATGGGGGACTTTAATAATGAGTTACACGATGGTGTGCTTAACCATTTAATTGCTGACCACCTTCGTTTTAGCGGTTATAGGCAAAATAGCCCATCTCGTTCAGAGTTCAAACTACAAGATAGTTGGCAACTCTATCAGCGCCATGTTGTCACCGAGAACGACAGAGAAGCCACCCACTATTTTGGCAGTAGCAGCTCAGTATTTGATTATATTTTGTTATCCCGTGAGTTTGATGCCGGGTTTCAGGGCAGCTTTTTTGAGGTGGTTGATTATCACACCTATGATCAGCACTTAATCAACCCACAGTTTGCCTATGATGATCAAAGTACCGATCATGGCGTTGTGATGGTGACAATGAAGTTAAGAGACTAACTTATAGCTTTAAGCTGCAAGTCGTAAGTTCCAAGTTGAAAATCAGTTAATTTTTTACCCAGCCGATACTTAAAAGATATCGGCTGCCAGACGTTACCCGCGTTACCTGATGTTCGCAGATATCAGGACGAAATAATTTGATTCGTGAGCTTTCGTAGAGTGGGGCAGAGCAGATAAACTCCCCACCCGAACGCGCTTTTTTGAGTACAATATTTAGCCTGAAATGTTTACCATTAGCGACTTTATCGGTGTGAGCCGTTATTTCACTGCCCTCAGGAAAACGCAAAATATACATATCAAATTTAATTGGCCAGCGAGCTGTGCAAATTAGCATTTTGTCGTAGCCTGAAAGCTGCCGGCCTTTTTCAAATCGAAAGAGCTTTTTAAATATCGAAGGTGTGGTCATTATTATTTCAAAGCTCTCAGTTTAAAGCTTAGGGCTCTTTTGTTTATCACGCTTTGCCATAATATAGCCGATGAATGCGCCGCTAATTGCGCCGAATAAATGGCTTTCGAATGAAATATGAATGCGTCGCGGGAAGACACCCCAAATCAGGCCGCTGTATAACACAACAACCGCAATACTGATTAAAATGGCTTTGAATGAGCGGTGCATAATGCCGTAGCTAATTAGGTAGCCCCATAAACCGTAGATAACACCACTTAGCCCTACATGAATATTGCTGCGGCCAAATAGCCATACTAGTAATCCACCAATGAGCGCTGTTCCTGCAAACACCAGCCAAAAGCGTTTTATGCTAAATTGGCAAACTAGCCAGCCGAGAATAGCAAATGGCACTAGGTTACTAAAAATGTGCGTCCAGCCACCATGTAAAAATGGCGCAAAAAACACCCCCGATAAACCAGACATTTGTCTTGGCAAAATACCTAAACCGTTTAAGTTTATGCCGGGTAGGGTATTAATTATTTGCAGTACCAAGCACACTAGCATAATGCCTAAAATTGCGAATCGCTTACTACTGATAGGAGGAATTTTGACAGCTTTTTTTCAGTCATGATGAGAAGCTCTTAAATCAATGTGACCGAATGAGTATAACTTATTAAAAGTGAAGGTAAACACCTTGATATGCAAGGTGTTTACTAAAGGTCTAGGGCATGTTGACCTATTTTAACCTAATTTGGTTAATAGTTTTTTCGCAGCAAGCTCAGAACTTGCAGGGTTTTGCCCCGTGATTAGTAGGCCATCTTCAATCGCAAGCTCGCCCCAATCATCGGTTTTTTGATACTGACCACCTTGTTTGATTAACTCATCTTCAACAAGTAATGGCACAACATTGGTAAGCTGTACTGCATCTTCTTCTGAATTACTAAAGCCGGTTACTTTTTTATCAAATACCACAGATTTACCAGCTGCATTTTTCGCATTCAGTAATACTGCACTGGCGTGACACACTGCACCGACTGGCTTATCTGAGTTAAGAAATTGCTCAATTAAGCTAATTGAATCTTGGTTATCAACTAAGTCCCATAACGGACCATGGCCGCCTGGGTAAAATACCGCATCAAAATCATCGGCTTTAACTTCAGCCAGAGGTTTAGTGTTAGCCATTAAAGTTTTTGCCGCACTGTCTTGCTCAAAACGTTTTGTGGCATCGGTTGCTGCATCAGGAGCTGCACTGTTTGGATCAACTGGAGGTTGGCCACCTTTAACAGAAGCTAAAGTTACCTCTACACCAGCATCAATAAAGGCGTAGTAGGGCGCGGCAAATTCTTCAACCCAAAAGCCTGTTTTATGGCCTGTATCGCCAAGCTCATCGTGTGAAGTAAGTACCATTAAAATTTTCTTAGCTGACATAGTGAATCCCTTTTTGTGTATTAAACATCGTTGATAACACTATAGGGGTGAAAATAGGGTTAAACAACGCAGATAAATTTGACTTCATTGGTTTAATAATTGATACAATGATTCAGGTTAGATTAGGAGTTTGTATGAAAGTATCGTTTGAGCAGCTAAAAAGTATGGTGGTGTTTGCCCACATTGTGCAGCAAGGCAGCTTAACTAAAGCGGCTCAACAACTTGGTTTATCAAGGGCTGTAGTTAGTTATCATTTAAAGAAATTAGAACAGCAATTAAAGCTAACGTTACTTAATCGCTCAACGCGTACCATGACCCTGACCGAAGCGGGTATGGCTTATTATGAACGTTGTCAGGCTATCACCGAGCACGCTGAGGCTGCTAATTTACACCTTGAGAACTTAAAGAGTGAACCGGTTGGGGTCATTAAATTGAGTTGCCCGGTGAATGTAGGCTTGCAACTAGTTGTACCGGCACTTGCTCAATTTAAGCGTTTGTATCCGAAAATAGATATCGATTTACAGCTCAGCGATGATGTGGTTGATATCATCAAAGAGGGCTACGACTTAGCGATTAGAGGCGTGGCCCTTGAAAACTCAAACTTACAAGCCACTAAACTTGCAAGTATGGCTACTTGCTTATGTGGCTCAGTCGATTACTTTACAAAACACCCTATACCAAAGAGCATCGCCGATTTAGCAGAGCATACATGGGTGGTGTATCAACCAAGTAGTGCTGTTGTCACGCTCGAAAAAGATAAACGCCGCTTTGAGGTGGCAGTTAGTGGTGGCATAAGTACCAATAACGCTGCTGCGCGAACTGCCTTTGTTGAAGCTGGGCATGGCTTAGCGAAAATCCCTGTTTATGATGCACTACCCAGGATCAAAGCGGGATTGTTACGCACAATATTAGATGATTACAAAACTGCCGATATTGAACTTTATGGCGTATTCCCGCCAGGGGCGGCGGGAAGTAAAAAACTGCGGGTTTTACTTGATTACTTGAAGGATTATTTTACTAATCAAGTAGCCACTATGACGATTTAAACAAGTGTGCGATTAAATAAAGCGACTGCTTGTTGATACATGCTGATGGCAAGAGCTGGGTCGTATCGGTCGCCTTCGTCGCGCATAAACGCATGTTGGGCGTTCACTTCTTGCCACTGGTAATTAATGCCTGTTGCCACCGCTTGCTGGTAAATTTTAAGGCGGCCTTCTTTTGGTACATGTGGGTCTTGTTTACCCCAAACAAAGTGGATCTCACCTTTAATATCTGCCATGCGCTCAAATGAGTTATTACCTGCTTGTGCTGGTAAAGTATCGCTGTGTATATCTGTCGCGTATAAACAAAAAGCGGCTTTGATACTTGGGTTTAATGCAGCGCGGTATGCAAGGTGACCACCAATACATACGCCCATCGCACCTACATTTCCTGTGCAGTAATCTTGCTGACGTGCAAATGCAATTAAGGCGTCAGTATCTGAGTCATGGCTCTCAAGCGGTTTTGCCCATTTGTCGGCATTGCCTTTGTCTTTACCAGCATCATCATAGGCAAGTACTGTCCCAATAGGATTTAACTCATGAAAAACTTCTGGCACTAACACGACAAAACCATGACCAGCAAGTATTGCCGCAGAGCGTGCAATTGGTGCTGTTTCTTGGAAAATTTCAGAATAGAAGATAATACACGGGTATTTACCTTCTTCTACAGGACGATAAATACTGGTGCGCATTACACCTGTGTTGGTCGCTATGTCGTGGCTATGGTGCTGAATAATCATGTTTATCCTTGTAAAATCGGTTTAGCTAATAATACCTCAGCTCCACCTTTTGGACGAGTCAAAGCCATTGAAATATATTGATGCTCAGTTAATTATTTGAGGCTGGGTACTGCATACAGCTTGCGTAATAGGTAAGGGTAGCAGGCCAGTCAGAGAAAATAGCCATCACACCCACTTGCTTAGCAAGGACGTCTATCACATTCATCATTTGCCCATCTTGTTTAATCACGCTGGCAATCGACTGGTAATAATAACCACCGCCCTTAGTTAATGGACCAGAGCGCTCTAAACTCCAAGTAATGATGTTCAGCCCTGCTTGTTTAGCTTTAATAGCATAAAGGGAAGGCACGATTGCACCTGACTCATCAAGGCTTAAAAGCATCCACATTGGTGGTGCGATAATGCGAACTCCATCGTTATATAGAGCTTGCATTGATGGCTGCCAGGTGGTGTCATCCATGGCATCAAAGTCTGCTTGCTCATCTCGGCCATCAAGATAAATACTGTTGTTTGCAAATTCAGGGTGATTGTTTAGCCAATACTTCACATCTTCAAGATTAAATGATTGTGGATAAACATCTTGGCTATTCACACTTAAAGCTCGGTACTCATCTAGCATTTTTTGTGCATAATCTTGCTGGCTAAAACCGTTAAATGGCATGCTAACTTCTGGGCTTTTTAGCTCGGGTGTCATTTTTACACCCAGTGATTTGAATAACTCAATGCTTTGCTGGTGGGTCATTACGGTGCCACTGTTTGCGTATAAGTCAGTGCGCCAGCTTGGTGTGCCTTGCATATATTCTGCGACCGTTTTGGCATTTGCATTGGCACCATCCATTTTAGCTTTTAAGGTTAAAAACTCAGCTTGGGTGATATCGCTGGTGCAGCATTTAGCCTGAGCTGGTTGGCCGTCTTTGGCCGGGGTAAAAGGTTGGCTGCATTTTGCAGCGAGCTCAGGAATCGCTAAAATGTTGGTAGTAGTGTGTAAATCACACTGTGAATGTCGACACACGAGTTGTTTGTCTTTAGTAAAGGCGACGTCACATTCAAGTACGCCAGCGCCCATTCTTGCAGCAGCCAAATATGACTCTTTGCTGTGCTCAGGAAACTGCATAGGGGCGCCACGATGACCAATTACAAAATCAGTTTTATAGAAAGGGCCATTACCGCATGCCGTAAGTTGCTGCTTTAAAGGTCCATCTGTCATCTTGTCGATTAAATAATAAGGCCTAGCACCCACTTGCACTGCCTGCTCCTCAGGCAGACTTTTACAACCTTGAATAATGAAAACTAAACAACATAAAACCAGTGCGCGCATAACAGCATTCCTCTAATCTAATAGAGTTTAGCCTATCATTGCTCCATGGCAGTTTTATTAAGTTTCTGATTTATAATAAGTGCTAATAAGATAATCGCCGCGCCGATGGCAAGCTTGATGATATCGGCATCACGATTCCATATCACAATGTTAACGATGATCCCTGCTGGGATCAGGAGGTTATTCATGACAGCCAAGGCACCTACATTGACGATGGTCGCGCCCTTATTCCAAGCAAAATAACCAAGCCCTGAAGCAATTGTGCCTAAGTAAATTAACACGCCCCATTGTGTCGTTGTGGTGGGTAGCTTACTGGTATCACCAAATAAACCGTAACAAATCAGTGCGACAATTAAAGCACCAATAAAGAACCAAGCAAACACCCGAGAGTGGGGGAGTTGCTCATCTTGCATTAAACGTTTGTAAGTTACTTGCCCAGTGGCAAAGCAAATATTAGCAGCCTGCACCATTAACATACCAATGAGATAGTTTTCATCGACACCTTCATAGCGAATAGCAACGGCGCCTAAAATAGCTAGCATAGCGGCGAATAAAAACTTGGCATTAAAACGTTTTTCAAGCAAATCGTTTAACAAAGTGATGTAAAGTGGCGTCATTACCGTGAATAGCAGTACCTCGGGCACGCTAAGGTACAAAAACGAATGGTAATAGAAGCTGTACATCACACCAAGTTGTACTGCGCCTATTGCCATGAGCTTTAGTGCTAAGCCTTTAGGCGTTTTACGCCAGTGTAAAAAGGGCAAAAACACGCAAGTTGCCAAGCCAATGCGCATTAACACACTAAACCATGCATCCACTTGGCCTGCTAAATAAACACCAATAAGACTAAACGAAAAGGCCCAAAGCAGGGTTACAGCAAATAAGTAGGTCATGTTATTCGAGTTATGTGCAAAAAAGGGCAGTGTATATGAGATGGCTGAAAATTAAAATTGCCCATGACGGATAATACGCGGTCATGGGCAATGGAGGGTTAGGGTTGGCTGGCAACAAAGGCTTTTGCTTGTTGCTTTAATAGCTCGAGTGCGTTGCTATCGTAAAACGTGCTGTGCGAGACAACACCCTTTAGCGTTAGTGTATTACGAATATCAATAAGCGGGTTTTCTGAAAGCAAAATGAGATCGGCTACTTTGCCTTCACTAAGTGCACCGTATTGCTGTTGTTTATTTAAAAATTTAGGCCCCGCGAGTGTTGCAGCTTGCAGCGTTTGCAGTGGTGTTAGGCCATATTCAGTAAAAATACTCAGTTCTTGGTGTAAAGAAAGCCCCGGATAAATATACGAATTTAAAAAGCCTGCATCTGTGCCTGCAATAATGCTCACACCTGCTTGTTGGGCGATAGGGAGTAACTGTGCGGTTTTAACAAAACGCTCTTTGCGCTGTTTGATTTGTGCAGGGGTGTCTTTGTTAGCTCTATCAACTCGCCATTGATACGTCGCTTTTAAACCTTTACCTAAATAATCTAAATAGGCATCGTCTTGATGATTGTCTTCATCAATGTAAGCCGTTATTTTGCCACCAATCAAGGTTGGCACCACGGCGGTGTCGTTGTTAGCAAGAACCGTAAACTTCTCAATGGCTGTTGGTTCATCAAACTGCTCGGTGATAATGGGCAGCGCAGTGCGATAGCTCAGCTCTTTTGAGGCAACCTTTGCGGAAATATCAGCTTCGTTTTTAGCCGCAGCTTTAAGCATATAGGTCATATGCTCAATAGCATCAAGACCCGCCTTGGAGACATCAGTCACAGACAATGAAAATGGAATATGCCCCGAAATTTGATAGCCACGCTTTTTAACCTCATGCACGGCTTTTAGGTAAAGCTCGGGAGTTAATGCGCTGTCGGTAATTTTGATAAAATCAACATTCAAACCGTCTAACAGATCCATTGCAGCATGCATTTCTTCAGTTGTCTCTACTTCTAAATCACCTGGCCAAATAGACCCTTTACCTTCTAATTTAGGGCCTGAGGTAAAAATAGTTGGGCCCACTAACTGACCTTGTTTTACTTGTTCACGCCAGCTAAGTACAGATTCACTCAAATCAGCTGCAGCATCACGAACAGTCGTTACGCCGTAGGCTAAATACAGTGGCAATAGTTGTTTATTCTCTTCAATAAGCTCATCACCACCGCCAAAATGGACATGCATATCCCATAAACCAGGCATGACATACTGACCTTTTGCA
Organism: Pseudoalteromonas sp. Hal040; assembly: GCF_037162425.1. Lineage (NCBI taxonomy): Bacteria > Pseudomonadati > Pseudomonadota > Gammaproteobacteria > Alteromonadales > Pseudoalteromonadaceae > Pseudoalteromonas > Pseudoalteromonas sp. Hal040. The sequence goes on from NZ_JARLUU010000001.1 coordinate 1,027,936, forward strand.
TCAATAAATGTTGAGCTTTGATATTGGCTACTTAAAGGTTTATCACTACGTTTGATGATGATCCCATCGCGAATGGCAAGTGATTGCTTTGCTGTGATAGCCCCAGTTTGCATATCAATAATTTGGGCGTTTTCTATCACGATATCGGCGCGCTCATCTGGGGTTGATGAACATGCAGCTAAAGCTGAGCAAAGTCCTAAAAGTAAAGCGTTTTTCATGTGTGAACTCGTGTTTTTCTTTGAGATTAGCAAAAACGAGTTAACTGACAATTGCTTTGAGGTGAATAGGAATAAAAGCGGGGTGAAAATTAAATTAACAACTAAAAAGTATGAGGGTTACCCCTCATACTTTAAATAACGGTGTGATTATTCAACTAAACCACGACGCTTTAATAGTGCGTCTGTAGTTGGTTTTTGACCACGGAACTCAATATAGCTTTGCATTAAGTCGCGGCTGTTACCTTTAGATAAAATCTCTTTACGGAAATTGTCACCATTTTCGCGTGTTAAACCACCTTCTTCAGTCATGTGTGCAAACGCATCTGCTGCGAATACTTCAGTCCAAAGATAAGCATAGTAACCCGCTGAGTAACCCCCAGCAAAAGTGTGGCTAAAGTAGCAAGACTTATAACGTGGTGGTACTGGGTAGTACGCGATACCGTGCTTGTCTAATGCATCATGTTCAAACTTTTGTACGTCTGTGATATCAGCATCAACACCAAATGAATGCCATTCCATATCAAGCAGTGCCGCCGCTAAGTACTCAGTTGTATCAAAGCCTTGGTTGAACTTTTGTGATTCAAGTACTTTCGCAAGTAACGCTTTTGGAATTGGTTCACCTGTTTTGTAGTGCTTGGCGTAGTTTGCAAGTACTGTCGGTTCTATATTCCAGTCTTCGTTTGCTTGTGAAGGGAATTCAACAAAGTCACGAGCAGTTGCTGTACCTGCTAAGCTGGGGTATTTAACATCAGAGAATAAACCGTGCGCAGCATGACCAAATTCATGGAACATCGTTGTTACTTCAGAGAAAGTCATGAGTGTAGGCTGACCTTCAGCTGGCTTAGGAATGTTCTGTGCATTGTAGATCACAGGCATCGTGTCTTTTAGACCGCTTTGGCTAACATAGGCACTCATCCACGCACCACCACGTTTACCTTCACGTGCATAAGGGTCCATGTAGAATAGGCCGATAGCGCTACCGTCTTCGTTAAATACTTCAAATACCATGACGTCTTCGTGATAAACCGGTAGGTCTTTACGCTCTTTAAAGGTAATGCCGTAAAGTTTATTCATCGCAAAGAATAGGCCGTCGTGGATCACTGACTGCATTTCAAAGTAAGGCTTAACTAAAGCTGGGTCTAAGTCGTACTTCTCTTGGCGAACTTTTTCAGCGTAAAACGCCCAGTCCCAAGGTTGAAGCGCAAACGTTTTACCTGATTTCTTGATTACTTGTTGAATTTGCTCTGCTTCTGCTTCTGCTTTAGCAACCGCTTTTGGCGCTAAGTCATCAAGAATACCGTAAACGTTATCAGTTGTTTGCGCCATACGTGTAGTCATTACATATGAAGCCCAATCTTTGTAGCCAAGTAATGCTGCTTTTTCTGCGCGCAACTTGGTTTCTTTGATGATGATAGGACCGTTTGTCGCTTGCGCACGTGTTGCCGATGTAGTCCAAATTTTTTCACGAAGCTTGCGGTTTTCAAGGCTTTGTAAGATAGGTTGGCGAGTCGTGTTCACGAGTGTGATCATGTAACCTTCTTTGCCTGCTTTTTCTGCAGCGGCCGCAAGGCTTGCGATTTCGCCTTCAGATAAACCCGCTAGCTCGCTTTTATCTTTAACTAAAATCACATCTTCTTTGAATGACTTTAAGATGTTTTGTGAAAACTCAGTTGAAAGCTTGGCAAGCTCTGCGTTGATTTCACGCATTTTTGCTTTTTCAGCTTCAGTTAGTTTTGCACCCGCATTAACAAACTTTTTGTAGTAATAATCAACAAGGCGTTGATCTTCAGCATTTAATGACGCTTTGTTGTCGTAAATGCTTTGTACGCGAGCAAATAATGCTTTGTTTAAGTAAATATCATCTGTGTGAGCAGACATAACGGGTGCCATTTTTGCGGCGATACGTTGGTACTCGTTGTCAGAGATTAAACCCGATAAATTAAAAAATGCTGCAGAAGTACGGTCTAGTAACTCACCCGATAATTCCATTGCAACAAGGGTATTTTCGAATGTTGCTGGTTCTGGGTTGTTTGCAATCTTTGCAATTTCAGCTTTTTGCTGAGCGATCCCTGCTTCAAACGCTGGCTCGTAGTCTTTGGTTGAAATTTTATCAAACTCAGGAGCCATATATTGTAAAGGGCTTGGCTTGAAAAGAACGTTTTCAACATTGGCTGTTTGTGTTTCAGCGGCAGTTTCAACTTGAGTTTGAGTGTCAGCTTGTTGCGAACTACAAGCAGATAATAAAAGCACACTAGCAATTGTAGTTGCTACTAAGGTCTTACGCATGAGAGCTCCAAAAAAGTGGATAAATCTTTTTTAACTTACCAAATTTTTGGCTAGAAACAATCAAGTTTGTCGTCTGAATGGGGAATTTGAACGCAAATAAAGCTGTTGAGGGATAAAAATGTGTAAAAAGCCATCAATTGTGTATCAATGGCTTGCTTAGTAATAAAGTGGCGCACACTGCCAATTTAAATCCTGCTGGTAATAAATCACCATAGGTTAGTTGTAACCCAATACAAATTTTTTCTCTGAGCCAAAGTTTTCTGGCATGGCGTTACCAAACTCTTTGTTAATTAAAGTCAGTGAGTGCTCTTGCTCAGTAAGTAAATTTAGGATTCGGTTACGATACTCTAAGCTTGATTCAAATAAGTTAAGATCAACCAAAGGTTGTAAAGTTGCAAGTTTTTGTGTGAGTGTCATTTGTGACATTGTGTTCTCCTCGTGCTATTCAAAGCCTGTGAAACCTCAAGCTCTCTTTATGTATATAGCAGTTATGGTCTAAAACAGTTAATAATTAGCGCATATTGCGCATAAAGAACTTAGTATTTACCAAGTTTTCACCTATTATGCCGTGCTAAACTTAGTCACAACTGAATCAAACTCATTTTTTACTAGGAATGTTAATTTATGACCCTTGCTGATCTGCAATCTGCATTATCGTTTGTATTGTTCACCTATAACGATGTGCAAATTACCGTACTTAAAGTAATTCAAGTGCCTTTGGTGCTGTTTTTAATGTGGTTTGTGGTCACCTGGATTGGTCGATTAATAAAAAAAGCATTACTGGCAAAAAACCTAGGCCCAGATACGGTTCATTTATTCACGCGTATTTACCTTGTAGTGACCATCGCTGTGCTTGTGTTTACTTCGCTTGAGGTACTCAACATTCCGCTAACAGCGTTTGCATTTGTGTCAGGTGCCATTGCTATCGGTGTTGGTTTTGGTGCGCAAAACATTATCAATAACTTTATTAGTGGTTGGATATTAATGTGGGAGCGTCCAATTCGAATTGGTGACTTTTTAGAAGTAGGTACAGCTAAAGGAGTGGTTGAGACAATTAATACCCGTTCAACGCGTATCCGTCGTAACGATGGTGTGCATATGCTGGTACCAAATAGCCAATTATTAGAAAATACCGTCACTAACTGGACCTTAATTGACCGTAATGCCCGCTCGTTTGTAAATGTTGGTGTTGCGTATGGCTCAGACGTTGTGCTTGTTGAGAAGCTGATGAAGCAAATTCTAGATGAGCATCCTGCTATTTTAAAAACACCTGCATCATCTGTGTTATTTGATGACTTTGCTGACAGCTCTTTAACTTTTAGTGCTATTTTCTGGGTGTGTGCTGAATCAGAAGCACCGCTTCGTCAAGTGCGCAGTGAGCTGCGTTTTAGCATTTATAAGGTATTTGCCGAAAATAACATTACTATTGCATTCCCACAGCGCGATATTCATATCGATGGTGAGATAGCTTTAACAAGGCGTAACAGCCAAAAATAAAAAAAGCGGCTAAGCCGCTTTTTTTATGCTTGTTCATTGAGCTTTTTCAGCTTTAAGGCAAGCAACACCATCATTATGCCAAATACGATGGCATAGGTTGCAACCAGCCACAGTAGAGTAATGATACCCGCGCCAGGGTTAAATATCAGATAACCACCAAAGATAATCGAAATAATACCGCTGCCAATCAATAGCCACTCATTAGTGATTTCTTTTCGTAGTTTACTGGCAATAACAATTTCAATAACCCCAATAGCAATGGCCCATGCGGCTATAAAGTAAAGCATTAATATGGCCGTTACATTCGGGGCGAATAGCGTAACAAAGGCTGCGGCAATCGAGATTAAACCACCCACTAATAGCATCCACCAAAGTGGATTTTCATTTTTTGAAGCAATAGCTAACCAAGTTCTAATGGCACCATCGACAAAAAAGTAAGCAGCAAATATAAACATCAGAATCGCTAATGAGGCTTCAGGGGCGAACCAACCACACAAGCCAAAAATGATGGCGATGGCACCGTGGATCATTAATGATGACCAATGGGGGATCAGTGAACTTGAGATTTGCATAATAGTATCCTTTGCTTAAGTCTCTCTATAACTAACATTTCAGCGCTTACTTGCAAAGATTTTTAATTATTTTTTGTACAGTTACACAAACCATGCTCTAATTTAATTAGATGATTTTTTCAGCATTAAAAAGTTTTTTCGGACAAGGAATTAAGTGTGAACAGTGGTACGACTAAGTTTTCATTGCAATTTAGCACGTTAGTAGTGTGTTTTTTACTGTTGTTTAATGCGCCTTTATGGGCAACAACCACCCCAGAAGTGACCGTTAAATCCTTAATTGATAAAGATAACAAGGAAGAGCAAGCGGAACAAAAGTCGGCCAAACAAGAACATGAAACGAATACATCTGCAGCAACAGAAAAGGTGCAGGAACCTCTCGAAGATGACTTACCCTATGATGCCTTTGACCGTATTACGCCTCGCAGCTCCATGCAAGGCTACTTAAAAGCAACCCGCGCTCGCGATTTTGAACGTGCCAGCCAATACCTTGATTACCGTAACTTACCAAAAGAAGTAGAGGCGCTTGGCAAAATTCAGCTTGCAGAAAACTTATCTGTGGTGCTGGACCGTACCTTATGGGTTGATGTTGATAGCTTGAGTAACAAGCCTAAAGGCAAACAAAAAGAAAGCGTACCTAGTTATCGTGATCTAGTTGGAGAAATCAGTACATCACAAGGTAAGGTACAAATTTTATTGCAAATCGTGCCGGATGATAAAACAGGTAATCGGATCTGGAAGATATCGAATGCAACGGTGAGTCAAATCCCTCTGCTCACCAAAGAGTATGGTTATAACCGAGTCGGTGAGTGGCTGTACGATAATCTGCCCGATATTGAGTTTTTAGGTGTGATGCTTTGGCAGTGGATATATTTTGCCTTCTCTTTTGTGTTGTTTTTGGCAATCGCGATTATTATTACCCGTTTAATTACGTTTATTCTTGCACACTTAAAAGTACCTGTAGAAAAAGATGTCATTGGTTTTATTAATGGCCCGATCAGCCTGTTGCTTGCAGTGCTTATGGCGCGCTCACTGAACGACCAATCTAATGTCACCATAGCAGTGATGGCGCTATTTCATGGTGCAACTGTATTATTAATTGCATGGGGTTGGATTTGTTTAAGGGCTGTCGATCTTGCCAAGCACAGATTAAGTCAGCGTTTTATCAAACAAGACAAGCCACAAGCAGTATTCTTATTACGACCTATAAGTAATGTAGCCAAAACCCTGATTGTCATTTCGTTGCTATTCATGTGGTTTGAAAACTTAGGCTTTAATGCCACTACTTTGTTGGCTGGTTTAGGTATTGGTGGCCTTGCAATTGCCCTTGCAGCGCAAAAAACCGTTGAGAATATCATTGCAGCAATCACCCTATATATTTCTGCACCAGTAAAAATAGGTAGCTTATGTAAGTTTGGCAGCCAGTTAGGCACGGTAGAAGAAATAGGGCTAAGAGCAACGCGAATTCGAACCCTTGATCGCTCGGTTATCTATGTGGCGAATGCAAAGTTTGTTGATATGCAGCTTGAGAATGTCTCGGAACGAGAGCGTATTTCTTATCGACCTAAATTGATGCTCAGTGCCAATACTAAGCAACAAAACCTAATGTCGTTTATGCAAGCCCTAAGAGAGCTTTTAGAACAACATAAGCACATCGCCTTTGAGCCTTGTCGTGTTCGCTTTAAAGGCTTCACACCTTGGGCTTTACAGGTGGATGTACTAAGCTACGTAGAGACTGTCGACTTTGCTTTTTATATGGAAGTAATCGAAGAGTTAAACTTAGCAATCTTAGGCTTATTAAATGAGCATGAATGTGAATTAGCTAACCCAGAATTCGCACGTGTGACTGATTAGTTGCTAAAAAAGGGGTAAATGAAAGCGGCTCTCATGTGTACATAATGTCTACACATTGTTGTAACTATATGAACAGGACATATGTCCGCTTTGATGAAAAATAATTGCATAAAATCTTCTAAATGCGGCGATGTTGCCGCTAATTGTTGTAAAAAATTTGTATGTTTCTAATTTTTAATGCAGTAAAAGTGTCATAAAGTGTTATAATCGTCAGCGTTCGTTCAGCCTCTTTATCTCGTTTTGCACTCTCGAACTAGAGGTCCGCGCAGCTTATTACAAGGCGCGAAAAATTGGCCGAGCCCGTCAAATGAATTGACGCAACATCATCACCGTTGAATAAGAGTGCATAAAAAAGGTTAAAACCCGACATGAAAGCAATGAAAAGATCTACGTTAGCAACACTTATCAATGCAACGTTGTTCTCTGCCGTAGCAGGTACTTCATTTTCAACTCTTGCTGCAGACGAAGCACCAGCAGCAAAAAGCAACCAACTAGAAGTTATTCAAATCACCGCTCGTAAACGTGTAGAAAACGCACAGGAAGTACCTGTAGCTGTATCTGCATTACAAGGTGACAGCTTAGATGCTTACAGCTCAGCTGGTATGGATATTCGTTTCATGAACGCGAAAATCCCTAGCTTATCAATCGAATCTTCGTTTGGTCGTTCTTTCCCACGCTTTTATGTTCGTGGTCTAGGTAACACTGACTTTGACCTAAATGCTTCTCAACCAGTTTCGCTAGTTGTAGATGAAGTTGTTCAAGAGAACGCAATCTTAAAAGGTTTCCCTGTATTTGACGTTGCACGTGTAGAAGTTCTACGTGGTCCACAAGGTACTTTGTTCGGTCGTAACACACCGGCTGGCCTTGTTAAATTTGATACAGTAAAACCATCACAAGAATTTGAAGGCTATGGCTCAGTATCTTACGGTAGCCGTGGCGCAGTTGATTTTGAAGGTGCTGTTGGCGGTGGCTTAACAGACCGTTTATCAACGCGTGTTTCTGTACTTTGGCAAGAAAAAGACGATTACATCGATAACCGTGCACCTGGTTTTGAACAAGACGACGTATTAGGTGGTTACACTGAAAAAGCGGCACGTGTTCAGTTCTTATATGAAGGTGACGATTTCACAGGTCTTTTCAACTACCACGTACGTGATATGGATGGTACGCCAATCGCATTCCGTGGTAACGCTATCAAAGCAGGCACAAACGATTTAGCTGATAACTACGAGCATGATGTGGTTTACCACGATGCTGCTTCTCGTGCGACACAGCAAGTTGAATCTCAAGGCGCAAGCTTAAAGCTTGAGTGGGATATCAACGATTTAACTCTTACGTCAATCTCTGCATGGGAAAGCGCTGAAATCTATTCTCGCGCTGACATCGACGGTGGTTACGGTGCAAGCTACTTACCAGACATGGGTCCAGGTTTTATCCCGTTCTACTCTGAAAGTGCTGACGGTATTCCAGATCAAGACCAATACACGCAAGAACTTCGTTTATCTAGCAACTATGCTGGCGACGTAAACTTCCAAGTAGGTGTTTTCTACTTTGACGAAGCGCTAACAATCGAAAACTTCAGCTACGACACTTATGGTTCAACGCCAGGTGAGTTAAACGGCTATGTTATCCAGCAACAAGATACTAAAGCATGGGCGGTATTCGGTTCATTAGATTACACAATCACTGACGACTTAAAAATCACTGCGGGTCTTCGTTACTCAGATGATGAGAAAGAGTTCTCAGCAGACCGTACTTTAAGTCCAATTGGTGGTAGTGCGTTATACCTTACAGAAAACCCAAGTGACGACCACGTTAGCTGGGATTTATCTGCTAACTACAAGATTAACGATGACGTAAACTGGTACGCACGTGTTGCTAACAGCTTCCGTGCACCAAGTATTCAAGGTCGTATCTTATTCGGTGACGAAGTAACTGTTGCTGAGTCTGAAACTGTGACGTCATTCGAAACAGGTATCAAATCAGACGTACTTGACGGCCAAGGTCGTGTAAATGCAACTGTGTTCTACTACACAATGGATGACCAACAATTAACAGCTGTAGGTGGTGGTGCAAACTTCAACCGTTTAGTTAATGCTGATAAGACAACTGGTTACGGTTTTGAGTTAGACACTGAGTGGGTATTAACTGACAACCTAAACGCTACATTTAACTTAAGCTACAACAACACTGAGCTTAAAGATAAAGACTTAGCCGTTGACGTATGTGCACAGTGTACTGTTACAAACTCATTAAACAGCGCAGGTCAAGCTGTTCTTGATGGTAACAGCCTACCGCACGCACCTGAGTGGATCTCAAACTTAACTTTACGTTATAGCCGCGAAGTTGCTGACGGTGAATTCTTCACTTACGCTGACGTGTCTTATCGTAGCGAAATCAACTACTTCTTATACGAGTCAGTTGAGTTTGAAGGCAAGCCATTAACTGAAGTAGGTCTACGTGCAGGTTATGCTTGGGCTGAAGGTGACTACGAATATGAAGTGTCAGCATTCGTACGTAACATGTTCGACGAGCAGCAATCAATCGGTGCTATCGACTTCAATAACAACACAGCAATGGTGAACGAAGAGCGTTACATCGGTGCTGAGTTCAAAGTAAGCTTCTTCTAAGCTGAAAGATAAGTACTATTAAAACCCGCTGTATAGCGGGTTTTTTCGTTTATAATCGCGTTGGTAACTGCTAAAGTGGCAGGATTAATTTAAGAGAAAGAGAATAGCTATGGCTGGATTTTGGAACTACCGTGTAATTTTTTGTGAAGCAACAAAAGATGAAGCAGCACAATATCAAATTCACGAAGTTGAATATAACTTAAATGGTAAAGTGACTAATTGGTCAGAAACCGGTGCCGCACCATTTGGTAATACAGTCGAAGAACTTGAAGCAGATGCAGATCGTTTAAAAACAGCGTTTTCTAAGCCGATTTTAAAAGTGGTAAGAAAGCAACGTGGCTACGAGCTGGTTGATGTTGAAACCGGCGAAGAAGCATTTGCTGAGCCACCTGCGGGTTTAACAGAATAATCATAATTAAAGGTGCCTTTGGCACCTTTTTTACTTTGAAGGAATGAGGATGACTTTAAAAGCAGTATTGTTTGATATGGATGGCACCTTGGTGGATTCTGAAAGTGTGCATTTTAATATTTGGAATGATTTATTAGCCCCTTTTGGCGTGCAATATGATGAAGCCACGTTTTGCCAACGCTTTTCTGGTAGACCCACCCTTGAAGCCGCTAAAGAGGTTGTTACAAATTATGGGCTTACTATCAGCCCAGAGCAGTTAACGGATGATAAGTACGGCGCGTTTGGGCGTTTTGTTAGTACTAATTTACCCGCCTACATGCCTCACGCAAAAGCAGTGCTAGAGCAAGTCAAAGCCAGTGGTTTAAAAATGGCATTAGTAACAGGCAGTGCAAAAGATGAAGCCTATCCTATTTTAAAAGGCTATGGCATTTTTGATTGGTTTGATTGTGTCGTTACTAAAGATGATGTTAACAACCCCAAACCTGCTGGCGATCCATACCAATTAGCGCTTGATACATTAAATATCATGGCTAATGAAGCCGTCGCAGTCGAAGATACTTTCACCGGTGTCACTGCTGCGAGTAATGCTGGAGTTGCTGTGTATGCGGTGCCGAATCATTTCACGTTAGAGCATGATTTTAGTAAAGCCTCAGGTGTGTTTGCTGATTTGAGCGAGTTTTTCAAATGGCTACAAACTAAACTATAATTAAGTGGCTATTCTAAGCAGTAATTGCCAACTCATACTCACACATTTGCAAGGAAGCAATGATGGTTATACTCACTCGCGCGCTGCTGTGCGCAATCACTTTATTTATCGGCTTTTCAGCCGAAGCACAACAAGCTCCTTCAGTCCTCTTAGCGAACGTTTATGAAGCCGAAAAGGTTAATGTAAGCGACTATTTAGTTAGTGAAAAATATGATGGCGTTCGGGCTATTTGGACGGGGAGTCAATTAGTAACCCGAAACGGTAACCCAATTTATGCACCTAAATGGTTTACCGCGCCGCTGCCAGGGGTTTGGCTTGATGGAGAACTTTGGACTAAGCGCCAAGACTTTGCCAACCTAAGCGGTATCGTTCGTAAAGTCACACCTGTAGAGTCTGAATGGCAAACCGTCAGTTACATGATATTTGATATGCCGGATGCCACAAAGCCGTTTAGTCAGCGCTATGAAAACTACTCAAGGTTAGTCAGTCAGCTTAACAGCGAGCATATTAAAGCCGTTGCGCAAAAGCACTTTAACGAGAACACGCAACTAAGCTTATTTATGGATGAGCTAATCGCACAAGGTGCTGAAGGTGTAATGCTGCATCTAGCCAGTGCTAAGCATAGTGCAGGGCGCAGTGATGCTCTTTTAAAATTAAAGCCCTACCTTGATGCCGAAGCGGTTGTGGTAGGTTACATCGCTGGAAAAGGAAAGTACAAAAATATGCTTGGTGCACTCAAAGTTCGAAACAGTGACGGGCTAGAATTTAAAATTGGTTCGGGATTTACCGATCAGCAAAGAACATCACCTCCCGCAATTGGAAGTACCATTACCTATAAATATCATGGTTTTACTAAAAATGGTTTGCCACGCTTTGCAAGCTTTTTACATGAAAGGCCATAGTGTCATTCAAAAATGGCTGCGACTGTGGTAAATTTCGCGGCCTTTTTATTGATGTATAGGTGTTAGAATGTTTGCAGGCTTTGATTACGGTAGCTCAAATTGTGCAATTGGTGTAATGGATAATGAGCAACAAGTGTCTTTAGTGCCCCTTGAGCAAGGCAAACAATATTTACCATCAACACTCTATACTCATCACAGTGCTTTAGTGGTTGATTTTGTAGCAAAACACCTTGCTGGCAGTCCATTTGAGCAGGATTTTAAAACTGAACGTCAAGCGCTTTTAAATACCATCCCTCGCATTAAATCCGATTTAGATATTCAAGCTGGTGATGACACCTTATTTATTGGGCGAGAAGCGATCAGTGAATACGTGCAATTTCCTGAAGAAGGTTACTTTGTAAAATCACCTAAATCATTTTTTGGCGCCGTGGGCTTAAAGCAAGGGCAAATTAACTTCTTCGAAGACATTGCGACGGCGATGATCTTAAAAATAAAACAACGCGCCGAGCATTCACTGCATGAGTCATTAACCGAAACGGTAATTGGGCGACCGGTAAACTTTCAATCAGTCGGTGGTGAAGAGTCTAATCAACAAGCGCTCGGCATATTAGAGCGAGCGGCAAAGCGTGCAGGCTTTAAAGAGGTCTCATTTTTGTATGAGCCATTAGCGGCGGGAATTGATTATGAAACCTCATTACAGCAAGACCAAAAAGTGTTAGTTGTCGATATTGGCGGGGGTACTAGCGATTGCTCATTTGTACAAATGGGGCCGAGCTTCCGTGCAAAACAGTGCCGTGACAATGACTTTTTAGCCCACAGTGGTAAGCGTGTGGGAGGGAATGATTTAGATATTGCGCTGAGCTTTCATGGTTTAATGCCATTGCTTGGTTTAGGCACAGAGTTTAAATCGGGTCTTCCACTTCCGAATCAACCGTTTTGGCAAGCGTGTAAAATCAATGATGTGAACCTACAAAGCCAGTTTTATAGTGATGCTCATCATCGAGAGTTATTGACCCAGCTGCGTGAAGTTAAAGAGCCAGGACTATTTAAACGCTTAATTCAATTGCAGCAAAATAAGCAAGGTCACCAATTAGTGCAGCAAGGTGAAGCGGCAAAAATTGCATTGTCGTCAGCGAATGAATTTACTACTGATTTGCATTTCTTAGATTCAGAACTAACACAGTGTTTAACGTTGAAAGATTTAGCCTTAGCTGTTGATGACTCGATAAGCCAGATAGTGGGCTTAGCGAAACAAGCGATTAAAGAGGCAGGCACAACGCCAGATGTCATTTACTTAACGGGTGGTAGTGCGCAATCACCGCTTATCAAGGCTGCGTTACAGGCCCATTTAGGGGATATTACTATGCTGAACGGGGACCACTTTGGAAGTGTAACTGCTGGCTTAACTAAGTGGGCGCATAAGCTTTATAGCTAATCGCCCCCACTTTGAGATACTGACTTTAAGAATTAAAGAGTCACTTGGCGCGTTGCGAGGTATTTTTCATAATCTGGTAACGTGCGGCAAAGCGTCGTTTCCATCATAGGTGAGCTTAATAGCATATCAGCACTGACTTCATTACAAGCAACAGGAATATTCCAAACCGCAGCTAAACGTAGTAATGCCTTTACATCAGGGTCGTGTGGCTGCGATGCAAGTGGATCCCAGAAAAATACTAACATGTGCACTTCATGTTCAGCAATTTTAGCACCGAGTTGCTGATCGCCACCCATAGGGCCGCTTAGCAGCTTAATCACTTCAAGCCCTGTAGTACGCTCGATTAAATGACCGGTTGTACCCGTACCATACAGCGTGTGCTTGCTTAAAATAGCTTGATGCTTTTCACACCACGTCTGAAGAGCTGCTTTTTTGCCATCATGGGCTACGAGGGCAATATTCTTTTTGGCTGGTAAGGCTTGTTGTTTTTGTTCCATAAGTGCTCTTATATCAATAGGTTAATTGCTAATGCAATAAACACCAGTCCCGTGATCCGATCAATCCAAATTTGGGTTTGTGGGTGATCACGAAAATAACTGGCTATCTTATCGCCGAAATAAATATACGTGCAGTCGATTGGAAAAGCAAAAAGCGGGTAAAGTAAGCCAAAAAAAGCGAGTTGAAAGGTCGTTGAAGACAAGCTCGGATCGACGAACTGCGGAATAAATGCAATAAAGAATAGCGCGACTTTTGGATTAAGTACCTCGGTCATCATTGCTTGAAACATCACATTTTGCTTTTTACTGGTACTTACATGAGGCTTTTCATCACAGTCAGGTTCAGGCTGTGTGAAGGTGTCTTTTAAGGTCATTATGCCTAAATAGCACAGGTACGCTGCACCTAAATACTGAACTGTGGTATACGCGACTGTGGATGCTTTTAAAATAGCAGTTAAACCCACCACCGCAAAAAAAGTATGGACCACACCACCTAGGGCAAAACCAAATGCACTTTGCATTCCTGCTTTACGGCCATTGGCAAAGGTTTGTGCCATTAAAAATGCATTAGAAGGGCCGGGAGCCACGGCAATTAAAAAACTGGCGCCTAAAAACGACAGCAACGATTCTGGATTGATCATCGGCACAAAGATAAAAAGCTAGGTAGTTGATTTTAACAAGCTTCTAGAAAAAGAAAAAGCGGGCAATCAATGCCCGCTGATTTGGGTTGGGGAAAGTATTAGAATGTCACTGAGCTGTTGTTTGAACAAACAGTTGTGCTTTGTGCTTCACATACTTGGTAAGTGTAAGTGCCACCACCTTTCGTTGTGATAGTGTCAGTATAGCTGTTAGTGTTTGCCACTGAGCCTACTTTGCTACCATTACGGTACACATCAACAGTGCTTGTAGCAGCGCCACTCCAGCTTAAATCAACATACGCAGTGCCTTTTGATTTATAACCTGAAGTAGAAAGGCTAATGTCATCGCTACCCGGTGTTGTGCCGCCGCCATTATCGCCACCACCTGCACAGCCATTGGCTGTTAGGTATGCATCTGCATCAGCTGCTTTAACAATACCGTAACCGAAGTAAACATCGTGACCAGAAGCACCTTGGTCTTGTGCTGTCGCTTTTAACGCATCACGAATTTCTGTACCTGTACACTCAGGATGGTTTGACCAAACTAGCGCCGCGATACCTGAAACAGCAGGCGTTGCCATTGATGTACCGCTCATGAAACCATAATCACTGGTACCAATTGCGATATCAATTGTTGTACTTGAAAGTAGAGCTGAGCGGTCTTCAAGTGCCGCACCGACAGCAGGAATTGTTGTATCGTTAGTATCGCCTAATGTAGCGTATAGCATACCTGCTTCGTTATTGATGATAACAGCGCCGATACCGCCTGAGTTCTCGCAGTTATTTACTTTGTCGTAGAACGAGATATTACCACGGTCAATCATACAAATTTTGCCCGTCGCGCCAGAATCAACACTTTCAGCAGTACCCATGTAATACGCCGTGCCTGATGCATTACCCGCGTTTTCCATTGATGAAGTAGCAAAGCCTGTGCCATCAGCTGCTAAGCTAGCTGACGTTGCCATACCTGCTGGGTAAGTCGAAAGTGTATCAACACCGCCTGCTGTTACTTCAACACAGATAGTTTCATCGGTAGTTACACGTTTACCACGACCCGTTGTACAGCTAGGGAATTGCGAAAAATCTGCAATTTGGTTGTTCGCATCATTTGCACCAACCATCATGACTGAAGAATAACCTGCAGGGTATGAGCGCACGCTGTTACCATCGTTACCCGCTGCAGCAACCACTAAACCGCCGGCGTTAGTAAAATTAGCAAACGCGTTAGATTCGGTGCTATTTGAACCACCGCCACCTAGGCTCATGCTGATAATATTTGCACCAGCTTGAGAGCATAAGTCCGTCGCGTGTGCTAAATCTGAAGAATAACCCCAGCCTTCAGCATTAAATACTTTGATGATGTGCATTGCCACACCCGGTGCCATACCAACCACACCAACATTGTTGTCTGCCGCACCAATTGTACCTGCTACGTGAGTACCGTGTGGGCCACCATTGTCGTACCAGTTGCCAGTGCCACTGTCGTTATCACCTGTGATATTACCCCAAACGAAATCAGGGTTTGTTGCATCTAGACCTGAGTCAATTACACAGACTTTCATGCCAGCGTTCGCATCGAAGGTAACTTGATCTGCTTGTGATTGATAAACTGCATACGGCGTTAATTGTTGCTGCATTGCATTACCGGCGTCATCGTTATACAGCGCCATTGGTACACGCTTTTGATCTTCTTCAATTAGTTTAATATGAGGGTTGTTCAGTAAGCCTTTTACACTTGCAAGATCATAACCTGTAAATTGCGTCGCGATAAAGCCATTACCATCAACTTTAATATCACCACCGAGTTTTTTAGCGAGTGCTTTAACTACGCCTTTATTGTTGTTGTCTACTTGGATGATGTAACGATCGTTTGCTGCATTTGCAGTTCCTGCAGCACATAGTCCACTTATGATAAGTGCTAATGCTAATTTATTCTTTTTCATAATTCGTATCCCAAACATGTTGTTGAGTTAACTAAATGTTAAAGTGAGTAAACAATAGTTTAATGGCGCTATAGGTACAAGCAAAATAATCCACAAAACTGGAACAAATTATTCTAGAAAGATACTTTTTATAACGGTAGGAAATAACAGGATGTCTAAACGGGTAAATAGAGTATAACGATTCTCATTTACCCGTCATGACGAAAAGTATGATAAAACTTTTTTATGACAAGTGCTTATGTTTGAACAATAAGTAGGTAAATGGGATGAGCATTAAAAAGTGCACGCCAATTAATACCGGGGTAGTCAAATTTAAGAATTGCGTTATAAACACTAATAAGCTTGCACCACTCATTTGCATCAAACCAATAAGTGCGGAAGCGGTGCCAGCTTGTTTAGGAAATAAACTTAATGCACGGCCTGCTGATGAGCCAAGTGTCAGTGCAAAACCAAACGCAGCAATAAACATCGGAAACATCAACGCAAGCGCAGTACGTTGTTGGCTAAAGGCCAACATTAAGGCACCTGCGATTACAAGTAACAAGAGTCCTGCTTTTAACGCGCGTTTTGGTTGGCGTTTGATGTACAGTGGCATAATAAAGCTAGCGACAATGCTCAATACTGCATTACAGGTAAACCAGAAAGTAAAGTCGGTCACACTGCCACCTAATTCAGTAATAAGCCAGCCTGGCGCTAGCGTAACGAAGACTAAAATAGCCGACATAGTTACCAAGCAAATTAAGCTATGGAATAAAAACAATGGCGTGCTGATGATTGGCATAAAACGGCGTAGGTCAAGAATATGACCACTATAGACGCTATCGGCAGGGCGGGTTTCTTTGTACATTAACAAGGTTATGAATAAACCGATAAGTGCAAATGCTGCCATGAATAAAAAGTTCATGCGCCAACCAAACTGCACTGTGAGCCAAGCTCCTAAAATTGGCGCTAGGGCAGGGATAAAGCAGACGATACCATTGAGATAAGTAATAATTTGACCGCCGCGTTCACTACCAAATCGATCTCTTACAATCGCAAACGCCACGACAAACGTGGCACAGGCGCCCAAACCTTGCAGTGCTCTTGCCATCATCAGGCTTGCAAAATCAGGTGCCAGATACGCCCCAAAAGCCGCTAAACCATAAATTGTCACACCGGTAATTGCCACTGGCTTACGACCAAACTTATCTGCTAATGGCCCTGCAATGAGCTGTCCAAGCCCAACGGTAAGCATAAAAATAGCGACGGTTTGCTGAATTTGCTTTTCTGAAGCGTGAAATTGTTCTGCAATGGTAGGAAATGCGGGTAAGTAAATATCAATTGCTAACGGGCTAAAAATAACCAGAAGGCCAAGAATAAATAGTAAGCTGAGGTTTTTGTGCTGGCGTGACTGCATTCGCTCTCCTTTAAAACGGTATTTTATGTGGCCCTAAAGGAAAAGAAAAGCGTTCAGGTTGCTAAAAGTGAAATATACCCAAACCACCTCAAGGTGCGAGTTTCAGTTGGAATTAAAAGCGATTTAGGCAAGGCATTGATTGCAAGTAATAGTGGTTCTATTGTTAAAATCAATAACGCAGTATAAATCGCTTTTAAACCAACCCTTTGGGCGCTTCACAGGCACTTACTCTCATCGTTGTTACTTTTTAAAAGGGACTGCCATTGTTGCAAAGTAACGCCTTGATATTAAGCACCTGTGAAACGCTGAATTCTGCATCTTGAGGAGGCTTGGGTATACTTACGTAATCATTAAAACTGCTTACAAAAACTTTCCATTTCGCTATCTGGTCTGATGTGTTAGTTTTTTATCTCACATCATAAAAATAATGGATAAACGTCGTGAGCTCACCATCATCATTATTAAAAATTTGGACGAAATGTCAGTCACTGCCAAAGGGTAACTGGTTGTTTAGTAAAGCCGTGTGTTTTAAAGCCCCTTACTTTGGGTCAATAAAGCCATTGATCACACATTTAACTGCTGGGCATTGCAGTGCAACCGTTAAAAACCGCCGAGCAATCCACAATCATATAGGGACTATTCATGCAATTGCACAGTGTAATGTCGCTGAGTTATGTGCAGGTTTAATGGTTGATGCCACTGTGCCGGCAAAAACGCACCGTTGGATCCCAAAAGGCATGACCGTGAGTTATTTAGCGAAAATTGACACGGATATGCGTGCTGTTGCAGAAATAGAAGTGCCGAGTGAGTGGTTAGAAAAGCAGGACTTGCTAGTACCCGTCAAGGTTTATAATAGCCGCGATGAACTTGTTTTCACCGCGGATATCACAATGTATGTAACCGCTAAAAAACGTTAAGACTTATCAGCGGCTTGTTTGTTAACAAACGACAAGTCGTTGTCGTCATCAGCCAGTAATGAAGAACTTGTTTGTTCTTCAGGCTTAATTGGCGCCACATTATCTTCTTCGTGACGATGTTTTAAATTACCTTCAATGATTGCGCCGGCTTCGATGCTCAGTGTGTCATGAAAAACATCACCATGAACTTGTGCTGTGCTTTCAATCGTCACTTTATTGGCAATCAGTGAACCGATAATTTTACCTTTGACGATAACACTATCAGCCTCAATGACACCTTCAATCATGCCTGTGTGGCCAATCACTAAATGTTTAACACGTAAATCGCCTTCGATGCGCCCATCAAGCTGAACTTCACCTTGGCTGCTGAGGCCGCCAGTTAAACGAACGTCTTCAGAAATAATAGAAGGAGTGTGGTTGGTTCTTTTTAAAGATGAGCCAGACGAGCTAGCTGCTGATTGTTTTTTTACCGAACACGAGAAAGCGCCTTTGTTATTTTAACCGGGTTGACATGTTTGCCATTCACTAAAACTTCGTAATGTAGGTGAGTGCTGGTACTACGGCCAGTACTACCCATTAAACCAATGACATCGTCTTTAGTCACTGTTTGGCCTTTTTTAACCTTAATTTTATTAAGATGACCAAAGCGAGTAACGAAGCCATTTTTGTGTTGTAGTTCGATAAAGTTGCCATAGCCGCCATTACGACCAGCACGTAAAACGGTGCCATCAGCGGGAGCAAAAATCTCGGTTTTATGCCAACCTGCTAAATCAACGCCTTTGTGAAAAGCACGGCGGCCATTCATAGGATCTTTTCGAAGACCATAACTACTTGAAATGTAGTAATCGGCAGCAGGAAGTGTTTGTGGTAATTCGCTGAGTAAGTTTTCAAGGTTATTTAATGCCAGCAATTTGTCGGCAATCGCTAAAAACTCAGCGGGAATTTTTGATTCGTCAAATAAATCTAATGGACCACCTTGTGCCGTTTCGCTACCGTCTAAAACAGAACCGTCAGCAAGGCTACTATCAAGGCCTGCACCTTCTAACATGGCAACAATTTCTTGGTGACGAAGCTTAATTTGCTCATCTAATACAATAAAACTGTTGTTATAAGCAGCATCAAGACGCGCTAAGCGCTCAGAAATACTCTCTAAGCGTTTTACTTGTTTAGGTTGCTGTTCATCTTCTAAAGGTGCGTGAAACTCTTCAGCGTGCTCCTGAACAGGCAAAAGTAATGGCTCTGCGTCGGTTGGCAGTGCAGGTTTGTTCATTGATTCTGGAAGCGATTCAATCATGCTTTGCAATAGCGCTTGTTTTTGTTCAAGGACTGCCAATTGCTCTAGCTGTTTTTCATAAACAGCTTGTTGCTGATAATGCTGTTTTTGCCATTCTTGTTGTTTTGTTAGCTGAGTTTGTTCGATGCTAGTGATCTTGTCAGCTTGAGAAATGATTTGCAGTGTCGAAATACTTAACCAAACAAGAGCGGTTAAAATGACTAGTAAGGTCGTTAATTGCACCCAAGGGGCTAATACTAAGTGTTTTACTTCGCCATTTTGACGGATCAACAGCTGACGAGCTGGAAAAAACGTGCGATAAAAAGACTTAAGTTTAACTAACATGGCGTACAAAATTTGACTAATAACCGAGCTAAGATAGCAATCTCATTTAAAAAAGCCAGCAAAAAATTGTAACTCAACTGAAAAAAATGCAAAAAAAGGGCAAAAAATGCCCTTAATCGTTGTTCTGGAAATAAAAATAGCGAGTTATTTTTATTTGGCAGGTAATACTGTACCTTCGACTGAACCAAAACCAATGCGTGCAAAACCGTCTTTTTCACACCAACCACGCATGATTACGTTGTCGCCGTCTTCTAAGAAAGTACGTTGTTCGCCATTAGCTAGCGTGATCTTTTCTTTACCACCGCGAGAAAGTTCTAATAATGAACCCGCTTCTTCGTGCTCAGGGCCCGATTGCGTACCTGAACCTAACATGTCGCCTGGTTGGAAGTTACAGCCATTTACAGTGTGGTGAGTGACCATTTGCGCAACGGTCCAGTAAGAGTGCTTGAAGCTTGATTTAGATACTTGTGTTGGTGCTTCGCCAGCTGCACGCATCTTTTCTGTTTCGATTTGTACATCCATTTTGATATCGAATGCACCAAACTCACGGTTATGAGCTGACTCTAAATAGTCCATTGGTTGTGGATCGTTTTCGTCACGTGTCCAGTTTGTTCTAAATGGTGCCAGAGCTTCTGTTGTAACAATCCAAGGAGATACAGTCGAAGCGAAGTTCTTCGCAAGGAATGGACCAAGCGGTTGGTATTCCCATGCTTGTAAGTCACGTGCAGACCAGTCATTAAATACACAGAAACCAAATACGTGGTTTTCAGCATTTTCAATGGCAATCGCATCGCCTAATTCATTACCTTTACCAAGGTAAATACCTAACTCAAGTTCGTAGTCTAGGCGTTTACAAGGGCCGAATGAAGGGACTTCTGCATCTGGCGCTTTAGTTTGACCGTTAGGGCGGTGGAACGTTTGACCAGAAACATCAATTGACGAAGAGCGGCCGTGATAACCGATTGGTACCCATTTGTAGTTAGGTAGAAGTGGGTTATCTGGGCGGAACAAACTACCTACCGCTGTTGCGTGGTAAATAGACGTATAAAAGTCAGTGTAATCACCAATACGACATGGCAGCGCAAATTCGATGTCTGCTTGAGCGATAAGCGCTTCGCTTAATTGTGCTTGCTCACTGGCACCTTCACGGAGTGCTTTTGATAGAGCAAGACGAAGTGCAGACCAATACTGCTGACCAAGACCCATAAATTCATTTAATGTAGCTTGGCTTGCGGCTTTAACGGCAACCTGTGCATCACCAGAGAATAAACCAAGTTCATTTACTTTCGCTAAATCGATAACTTGATCACCAATTGCTACAGCGCCACGGAACGCTTCGTCTGAATTTTTACGACGTACTTCTGCAAAAGGAAGGTTTTGAATTGGGAAGTCACAGTTCGCTTCGTTAGCAGATGCAACCCAGCTTTTTAGATTAATATCGTGGGTTTCGTTAATTAGGCTCATACTCTTTCCTTATTTGTTCGCGCTGATTTATTAGTTATCTATATGGAGGCAATCAACGCAATTTAAACAGTTAGTTTAAAACAGAATTTAAAACGACAAAAAGCAGCGTGTGAATTTACCCAAACCACACGCTGCTTTTTATTCATCATGATGAACTAGATTACACCACGACGCTCTTGATCACGTTCGATTGATTCGAAAAGGGCTTGGAAGTTACCTTCACCGAAACCGCCGTCATCTACACGTTGGATCATCTCGATAAAGATAGGACCGAATAGGTTCTTCGAGAAGATTTGTAGTAGGTAACAATTTTCGCTTTGGCTATCTACTAGGATTTGATGCTCACGGATCTTCTCTTTATCTTCTTTAACCCAAGGCACACGGTCAAAAATAGTGTCGTAGTACTCAGGGATGATATC
Source organism: Pseudoalteromonas sp. Hal040 (assembly GCF_037162425.1). Taxonomy (NCBI): domain Bacteria; kingdom Pseudomonadati; phylum Pseudomonadota; class Gammaproteobacteria; order Alteromonadales; family Pseudoalteromonadaceae; genus Pseudoalteromonas; species Pseudoalteromonas sp. Hal040. Next base: position 1,049,334 of record NZ_JARLUU010000001.1, read on the forward strand.
AAGCGTGGCAATCGTTGATTGGTCAAGCTTATCAAGTGAGCTTACTAGGTCATTGGTAAGGAATGCTAAATGCTGTACACCTGGACCATTGTACTCATTTAAGTACTCATCGATTTGGTTGTTGTTGTTATCTTTACCTTCGTTGATTGGAATCGAGAAAGTACCGCACGGAGATTTAAGTGCGTAAGATAATAACGCTGTTTTTTGACCTTTAATGTCGAAGTAACGAACTTCAGTAAAACCAAATACGTCTTTATAGAAGTTAGCCCATGTTTCCATCGTGCCTTTATAAACGTTATTGGTTAAATGGTCGATACGGATGAAGCCTTTGTCTTCAACAATGTTTTGCTCGCTTAAATCTTCAAAATCTGACTCATAGATAGAACCTTTGTCGCCAAATTGCTCGATGAAATAGATTAAGCTGTCGCCAATACCGTAAATAGCAGGGTAAGGTAGATCTTTATGTGTTGAATCTGTCGCAGGTTTTGCACCGCGCTCAACAGCAACCTCGAATGCTTTTTGCGCATTCTCTACACGCCAACCCATAGAACAAATTGCTGGGCCGTGGCTTTTAGCAAATTCAGCAGAGAAACCATCACGCTCATTGTTTAGTAAGAAATGAATGTCATGTTGGTTATAGTAAACGATGTCTTTACCTTTGAATTTTTTTAGCTTTGAGAAGCCAAAATCAGTAAACACTTTGTCCATGTAATCTGCATCAGGTGTTGCGTATTCAGTGAATTCAATGCCCACTAGGCCTAACGGATTATTTACTTCGCTCATTGTCATTACTCCCGCAATTATAAGCACTGCGCTAAAAAAGAATTATTGTTCTGTAATGAGCGGATGATTAACCAGAAACTTGATAAGGGGAAGATCCCCGCACTATTTAGCCAAAGCCCCTTTTGTAAATTAAATGGGACAATGATTTTAATTTCAGCAATTGCACTATCAATGGCAATGAGCAAGTCACTAGGTTGACTAAAAGATGTCATCCTTTTTTATATCTATCTATATGTATTTAATGATAAATTTTAGTTTTTTTCAGGCAATAAAAAAGGCCTGAAACGGCCTTTTTTATTAAGTTTATTGTATAGTTTAGTTTACGGTTTGGCGCGCTTTGTTAAAAAACTTGCTGCGTTGTTGTAACCACGGGTTATTCATAATTTGTGGTGCAGCTTGATAATGGCGCTCAACTAGTTGGTTTAAGGTACGGGTTGATTGCGTAAAATTAAGTTGCTGCTGTGCAGCACCCATATTAGCAATTTCAGCATCAGTCATCGCACGACCAGCAAATAATAAGGCGTTTAAGTAACCCGGCTTAGTTTCGTAGTCATTATCGGTTAAAAGTAAGGCCGCATTGTTGATTGCCCAGCGCTCATTGATTTCACCTTCGTCTTTAATACCAATCAGCTCGCCATCAAGATAAATTTTCAGTGCGCCATTGTTTGGAGCAGCGTAAAACACAAAGGCAATACGATGCCAGCTGTTTGCCAAAAGCTCGCCAAAGTAACCACTGTCACTGGTGGCAATACCAATGGCGTTATCTCGGCTGACGTAAAGGTCTGCATCATTACTGTTGGTAAGATCTGTTTGTAGTAAAGAGCGCCACTCATTGGTGCTTTGTTCTGGCCACATAATATCCATCACTAAGGTGTAATCAGCGATAAGGCCTTCTGTTTGGTAATCACCGTTTGCGGCACTATTAGCCGTTAAGGTTAAGCCTTGCGTTGGGCTATGGCGAGCAAAGGCGAGCACGCCTGAGGCACCCGTTGGTAAATCAGCAATTTCAAGCTCTGTAGTGGTGGCAAATTGACTATCTTCTGGCCCCCAGTTTTTGTCTTCAGGGTCATAAAAGTTGAGTGTTGCAGGGCCAAAGTCACTGTTAAAGCCTTGCTCAGGATTGTTAAAATTCCATACTGTGACTGCATCATCTGTTTTACAGGCATTAAGCATGTTATCGGTATCGATATATAAACATTGGCTGGTGCGTGCTCGCGCGTAGTTATCAAGCAGCCACCAACTCTCTGCGACCAAGTGCGCTTCTAAGTTTGGCAGAGCAGGGAAGAACAACTCGCGATTTAGCGCTGGGCCTTTAAATAGAGCAACGTGGTAAGTGGTTGCATTATCAATGTTACCTGGCACTAAAGAGACCCATTCTGGCTGGCTTTCGAGCATGCTTTTTAACTGGCTGCCAGTCACCGAAACTTGATAAATTGAATTAAAGCCTGGGGTGTTTGATGGTTGGCGTTCAACCTTAAATGCAGCATGGAAGTCTTCTTGGGTTAACGTACCCGGTAGCCAGCGATCTTGTACTTGGCTTGCATCAAGCAAGACGGCATCAATCTCGGGAAACTGCTGCATAGCAGCTTTGGCTGTAATCGTGGTGAGCTCTTCTGCAGAAGGGTAATTTTCCGAAACGGCAATTTCGGTGTTTGCATCTGGGGCATAGCGGCCCATGATTTCATCAATGGCGTTTTTAGTGCTTTCATCTTGGGTCGTAATGCTGGTGGTTGCGACAGTATTGTAATCAACATCTGCAAGAGTTTTGTCTTCAAGGTTAAAGGTTAAGGTAAGATCAGTTAGCCCTTGTGCAAAAAAGTTTGGCTGAATAACAATGCTGCCGTTATCTAAGGTTTGATAACTTTCACCGCCATGAGTATGCCCACCAAGCACTAAATCAATCCCTTCAACATTTTGTGCAATACGGGTGTCAGTGCCTTCACCTAAGTGACTCACCATGACCATGTAATCAACATCTTGACGGTATTGGTTTACAAGCTGCTCAGCCACTTCTTGCCACTGCCAATTCATTTTGAAGTTAGCGATAAAATCAGGAATTGGCTCGTCTTCGATAGGTTCATCAAGTTCATTCCAAGGCACTGAAGTCATGCCAAAAAAGCCAATACGAAGGCAACCGACTTGGACAACAGAAAAATCGACACCGGCAAACGGCGTATCACTACTACCATCATAGTCTGTGTTACTTGAGAGTACGATGGCATTATCGTCATCGGCAAAGTCCAGCAATTGCTCAGGTCCCCATGCATAATCGTGGTTACCTATCACACGTACGTCAAAGGCCATGGCTTTTATAGCTTCAACAGTGGCTAACCCTTGTGATGTTTGTTCAGCTACGGTGCCTTTTTCATAATCGTCACCGCCATTGGTAAATAAGGTGTTAGGGTTCTCAAGTTTAGCCTTGTCGTAGTAACTGCGAATACGGCTGAATAACTGCTCTTTAAAGCCAAAGCGCGCGTGTAAATCAGCAACATGAATAAAGCGTACTGTTTGGTTACTGGCTGTGTCATTACATTGCTCGCCAATGGTTTTACTGGCTGCAGGAACGGTGCGAGACATTAAAGCAAAACTACCAAACTCTGTGATAGCGCTGACTGCAAATCCATCATCGCTTTGTTCAGTACTGAGAGTTTGCCACTGCTCATTAACTAACTGCACTATGCTAAAGGCAAGGTTGGTTTGTTCGTCTGGTAACTTAATCGCTAAACTTAATGGTTCAGCAAATATCAGGTTATTGGGGCGAAAGGTATGAATACTCGAGACAATACCTTGCTCGATATCCGTGCTTGAAGCGCTTGTCTCTGTATAAGTAAATGTGGTGTCTGTCGTAACCGTGTTACTTATTGCATTAAGTATGACATCGCCCTGTGCAAATTCAGCCGATAAACCATTTTCAACGGAAATAATTAAACCAGACTGATCAGGAACAGTTGCGACTTCTTTTGTTGTTTTATCGCCACCACATGCTGTCAGTAATAAGCTAGTCAGAATAATGACCAGTAGTTGAGTGTTAAAGCGCACTTACTCAGTTCCTTTGCCAAACCAAATTAATATCAGAATATAGTATCAGTTTTAAGGACGCAGAGGGAATAGGGGAGAGAGAAATTCCCCGCGCCGGGCGCTACGGGGAATAAGTATTATTGCTTTTCAGCAGACACTTCTAGCTCTTCAGCTAGGATGTGTTCAGTCGTTTGTGGCTCGTGTTGGCCTTCAGCACCGTGCATCCAAGCGACTAGTTTGTCGCTTAGTAAGTACATGATCACTGCAGAAAGAACCGCCGTTGCGCCTAAACCAATGAAGATACCCATCGCGTTGTCTAACGCTTCTTCACCTTCACCTAGGAATGAACCTACGAAACCTGCAATTTTGTTTGCAACCGCTGTACATAGGAACCAGATACCCATAAGCATTGAAGCTAAACGTAGAGGTGCAAGTTTACTCACCATAGATAAACCAATCGGCGATAAACATAACTCACCTAATGTGTGGAATAAGTAGAATAAAACTAACCACATCATGCTGATTTGTAGGTGCTCACCTTGACCTTGTGTCATTAGCGCTAGGATCATCGTGATGAAACCAAGTGCTAAGAAAATAAGTGCAATAGCAAACTTAACCGGAGAGTTTGGTTCACGTTTATCAAGTTTCAACCAAATGATGGCAACTAAAGGTGCAAATACAATGATGAAAATTGAGTTTAAAGATTGGAACCAAGAAGCAGGTACTTCAAAGTTAAATAGCATACGGTCAGTGTAATCGTTAGCGAAAAGGTTCATTAAACCACCCGCTTGTTCAAAGCCCATCCAGAAGATGATGCTGAATACACTCATAGTGAAAATAACTTTAATACGGTCAGTTTCGACTTTCGTTAAAGGCTCTTTAGTATTTGATTCAGACTGTGCTTGAGAAAGCTTAGCCGAAGGAACAACACCGATTTCGCCTAAGTATTTATTACTTAGTGCAAGTTGAAGAAGAACTGAGATCACCATACCTACACCAGCTACGATGAAACCCCATTGCCAGCCCATTGCTGCAGCAGCATAACCCGCAACTAGAGGACCTAATGCACCACCTAGGTTGATACCCATGTAGAAGATAGTGAACGCACCATCACGACGTTGGTCACCTTCTTTATAAAGGTCACCTACCATGGTTGAGATATTAGGTTTAAATAAACCGTTACCTAAACAAAGTAGTGTTAAACCAATATAGAAAACGTTTTCTTCTTGGCCAGCTAAATAGCTGTGAGGAATACCCATAGTGAAATGGCCTGCAGCCATTAATAAACCACCAAGGATAATTGCTTTACGTTGTCCTAAGACGTTATCGGCTAACCAACCACCGAATAGTGGTGTGATATATACAGCCATAGTGAAGGTACCATAAAGGCTTAATGCGTCTGCATTTGACCAACCAAAACCACCTTCTTGTACAAGCGCTACTAAATATAAAACTAAAATGGCGCGCATGCCGTAGTAACCGAATCGTTCCCACATTTCTGTGCCGAACAACAGGAATAACCCTTTAGGATGCCCTAAAAAGTCACCTGCTTTAGGTAATGAACTCATATTTACTTCCTAACTCTAAGTTTTTATTTGAGGCCTTATTGTTTTTGCTTTGGTCGTTCTATGTATTTATTTAGTGAACGGGCGGCCATGTTTATTGATGCAGCTAAGATAATGGTTTGTTGCTCAAGTTTTAAACTTGAAGGTAAGAGACACACCCTTATCCTAGCTACAAGTGCGCTACAGTATACATAGACCTTATGGTGAGGGGAAGATCTTGCGACACTTGCCCCTTGTGATGCGATGGTTAGTAGCTTGCATAAGGCACAACAGGTTTCCCCGGGAATGCCAGCTCGCTATACACCGGATTAAAGTAATAACGGAAGTACAACTGAGCATAATTCGGCTCGTAAAAATCGGCTCTATCTAAGTTGACGTAACCACCAAAGAACCAATGAGGCGTGAATCGGTACTCAAAACTTGCCCCTAAGTTATACGATAAGCCACTGCTGGTATCGCCCTCAAAGTAAGGCACAACACCCGTTACAGCTGTTTGAGCCTCTGCTTGGCCTTGCAAAATAGGGTCGTTCGGGAAAAACGCAATGTCGTCAGTGGTGGTGGTTGACCAAGATACGCCAGCGCGCAGTCGGTATACAAAATTATGACCAACTCGCTTATCAAAAATCACAGGTAATGCAGCGCCCAAGTAGTTTTGTGGGCTGTAATAGCCACCATGTCCCCAGGTTTCTTCACTTAAATTATACTTATACGACCAGTGTAATAAGTTAAGGCCTAGGCTTAATTCGGTGTTTCTTTCACGAATATAACGATAATAACTGCCACCCATTAGGCTGTAGCTTTGATTGTCTTTTACGTTTTTACCTTGCAAGATTTGGTAGTTAGTACTGCCCCAAAACCCCCAATCTAGGCCAAGGTCATGAGATAGACTAAGTTGTAATTGCGTAGCTCTAACACCGCCCCATACTTGGTTAGTAAAGACATCTTCAAGTCCGGCGTAAGATAATACAGAGCTAGTGACTGGGCGTTTATTAAACGTGACGCCATAACCAAAGTCGCCTAAATCACCTTTGTAATTAACGCCCCACACGATATCTTCGACTAAAAAGCCAAGTGGAGTGGTACCAACATCAATGCGCCATTGCTCGTTTTGCCAAGCAAGGCCAATATCCATACCTTGTTGCTTTGGTTTTATGCTTAAAAGTGGGCAGTCAAAAATACAAAGGGCCCCTTGACCATAGCGGCTACCAGCAAAGGTTTCATCAAAGCGGGTTTCTTGGCTCGATATCGTCATTGGGTCTAATTTCACAATCCCAGTGCCACCCCACAGTGGAAAACCGGCTTCGATAGGTGTTGCACCAGCGCCGAGGGTTGACTCATTTTGCGTGCTGGTTTGGCTACTTAAGTTGATAGCGGCAGTGATATAGGCTTGTTCATCGCGCTCGATGCTTTGTAATTGGCGCTTGGCATTATTGACATACCATGCTTCATTTTCATCAAGGGCATACAGCTCATAGTTCTGCTCATCGCTTAAGTTGCTCGTTGCAGTATCTGGATCTACTGCCGCGCGGTACCAGTTTTGAGCAAGCGTAGTTTGTTGCTTAGCTTGTGCAACCGCTGCCGCTTGATAATAGAGTTCTTGGTTATTGTTTGATTTAGCCAGTAATTGTTCAGCTAGATTAATGGCACTTTGCGTATCTTCAAATTGTTCAAGTGCGGTCATTAATTGCTGCTGACGATAGCTTTGTTCATTTGAAACCTGATTAATTTGTCCAGCAATGATGCGATCTGCTAAATCATCTCTTTGCTGCTGACGAGCGAGTGTCGCAATAGCTAAAGCAGTATCTGTTGAGACAGTTTGCCCATTTGCGATGTGTTGCTCAAAGCGGCTAATAGCCTGGTTACTATTGCCTTGCTCGATATGAGCATTGATCAGCGACTCTGACAGCTCTGGGTTATCAGGGTAGCGTGTTGCAAGCTCTGAGAGCTTAGCAACTCTAAGGTTACTATCACTAAAGCGATTAACGTAGTTTACTTGCAGTGCTAACCATTGTGATTGCTCTGCATCGTTTGAGTTACTCGGCAGGTGATAGTCTGCAAACCAGCTATCAGCAGCGTTTTTATCGTTGCTTTCAATTAGCCAATTAGCATAAGTCATATGCCAATAAGGGCTCAAACTTGGGTCACGAGTAAGGGCTTTTTTCAGTTGTCTAATTGCATACTGCTGCTCATTAATTTGTTGCCATTGGCTGGCAAGCTCAGCTTGCATTAAAGGTGTTAATGGCTGTGCCTCTAACTCGGTGAGCTTATAAATCACCGTGGCTTTATTCGTAGCTGTATTGTTGGCAGAGAGTCTTTCAAGTTTGGTATTAATGCTAAGCTGCTCTGTAAGCACATTAATTTGTTCTGTACGCGCGTTATTAGGAATGTAATCTAAAGTTGCCAGTGCTCCTTGGTAATCATTCAACGAACGTAAAAATAGGGCATGGCTATAACGTAAATCTGCATCTAGCGGAAATTGCCACAAGGTTTTTTTATAAAGTGCTTTGGCATGATCAACTAAACCTTGTTGTTGATATAAATTTGCAAGGTCGTAGTAAAGCCAACTTTGACGTGGGCTTTGTTTGATTGCCATAAGTAGCACATCAACTGCTTCATCAAGTTTACCTTCAGCAGTAAGCTCATCTGCACGGGCTCGCAGTTGCTGTGTTTGTAATAGGGTGTAATCTTCAGTCAGTAGCGCTTGTTGCTGACCAGTTAAGCTATTATAAAATTGATGACTACGAGCATAATTGCCATCTGAGGCGGTTAATTCAAGCATGGCACGCAAAGTTGCCTGTTGCAGAGGATCGTCATTTAGCACTTGCTTATAGAGATTCATCGCGTTTTGGTATTGCCCAGCTTGTTTGGCAAGTTCAGCGCGGTAAAACAACACGGTATTAGGGTCTTCATTTAACGTATCTGCTAAATCAAGCTTAAGTGCAGCCTGTTTGAGTTCATTGCTACTAATGGCCGATTTAGCTTCATCTATGTATTGCCAAAAACGTGCGGTATTGGCGAGACCTTTTAATACCGTTATGCGGTTTGCATCTATGCTGTATTGTTGTGCTTTTTTAAAGTGCTGGTAGGCATTGGCATTCCTGCCTTGTCTTAAGTTTAATAAACCTAGGCTATTGTATATTTCAGGATCTTGAGGACGCCCTCGCAGAGCTTTATTGAAGAGCTTTTCTGCCGTATCAAAGTGACGTTTTTCAAGTTCGACACTGCCTTTGAGCCATGCCTGATAAGCAGGATCCGCTTGCTTTTTTTGCTCAGCCAAATGTGCTTTTTTAAAGTCACTAAATTGCAGCTGACCTTTACTGCTTTTAGGGTAGGCAGCAAAGTAGTCTTGATAAGCAAGCTTAGTGTGTTTATTAAGCGGCATGTTTTCAAGCGCTGCAAGCCAAGCAAATTCGGCTTCGACACCATATTGATTGCTGTGTGCATAGTGACTAAGTAGCTTAATGGCTTCTTTATTCGTTGGGTTCTGTTTTAATAGATGCCTTGCATAGGCAAGCTCAAAACGGCCACTATGAGGGTAGCGCTTCATTAAAGAACGATAACCGCGCAGTGCTTGTTGATACTGACTTGAATCTTGAGCAAGCCAGTTGATGTGCTCAAGCTCATATTCAATATTAGGGTAAGCGGATTTAAATAGGCGGTTGTATATTTGCACTGCTTCGCTGTACTGACCAGCTCTGGCACGAAGCCTGGCTTGTTGAACCACTTCTTTGTCTTGATTATTGACTCGTGCAAGCATAGTTAAGCTTGTTACGCACGGATGCGACATCTTACTGAGCTCTGCTAAACGTGCATTGGCTTTATCGACTTCTTTTAGGCTATATAAAACACGCACCTCTGCGCATTGCACTTGGGTGTTTTTAGGTGCAATGCTTTGCAGCTTTTCTAAGCTGTCGCTCATCAATTGATTATCACGCTCAATTTCACCTAGTTGCACTTGGCTAATTAACCAATCAATTGATTGACTATCAAGGTCCTTGTTAACTGCTGCGGATGCACTGGAGCTTGCTAAAACTGCAGCAAGTAGCCACTTTATCGGCATTCATTGCTCCAGTTAGTTGTTAAGGCGCCGTTTTTATCAATATTAAAACGTTTGTTCAATGCGCTATTACCAAATAAATACAACACGCTGTCGTAATAGCGGCTGGTGGTAAAGCGGGTATCCATCATAATTTGCTGTTGTAAAGCTGTCACAGTTTGTGATGCATTATCTTCAGCAAGCAGTGGTAATAAAGCTGCAACAAAACCACTTGGGGCATTGCCGGCTGTTTTGCCCGTGACTGCATTGGTTTCTAATGGCACTTTGCCTGAAGAAACAATGCTATCAACAAAAGGTTTAAACTGATCTGTGAGAGCTTTTTTATAGGGTGCATCTTCAGCCATCATGCTGGCCCAAAGATAGACGCGGATTGCATTATAACTACCTTTTGTAGGGGTGCTTTTATCATGATAAAAGCCTTTTTCCACGCTGTAATTAACCCAGTCAGGGCTCACGCCTTTTGGTGCTGTATCTATTAACAACTGCGCCGAGTTATCGTGTAATGCTTGCCAAGGCGAGTGCGGGTATAGGTGCGCAAATTGCGCAAAAATAAATAGCGGTGCATAGCTTGGATTTAATTTCCAGCTACTGTCTTTTTCAAAGCCTGATGGCCCCGGTAACAAGGTTAGGCCAAGGTTTGGTATTTGTGCGGTTTCTTCACGAATAATGCGCTCAGCAAGCACTGAGCTTAGCACTGCATAGCGTCTTTCATTCCATAAAATAGCCGCTTGTGACAGAGTATAAGCAATCCATAAATCTGAATCAGAAGCTGGATTCGAATCAAGGATTTGCCCTTGGCTTTGTTTAATGCCCCATTGCCATGCTGGTAAACGGGTACTTAAATCACCTTCAGAAAGGTGTACTTCAGTCCACTCAAGTAACTTATCGAAGCTGGCTTTATCATTGGCAAGTAAAGCAAAGAATAACGCATAAGATTGCCCTTCAGAGGTGGTGATGCTGTATTCACTGCCTAAATCAATTACACGTCCTTCTGGTGTAATAAAGTGGGTTTTAAAGTTATTCCACTGCGGCCATGCGCTACAGCTTAATTGAGCTAAGGCATTGCTTGAAAATACAAAAACGAATAGTAAAGAAGCGATAGTTTTCATTATGCCTGATCTCCTTCAGATAAACGTTTTTTGGTCAGCAGCGCAAGCACTCGCCACAACATAAATGAAATAAGTAGTAGTGTAAGTAGCGACAGAATCGCTAACAATACTGGGCGGTCTGAAAAGTGGAACCAAATAAGTGTATGGATAGGCACATGACCGACAAAATACTGCTCATCGGTTTTAATCGTTTTGATGCCTTGGCTATTGATAATGGCGGAGCCTCCCATTATTTGAGCAGTTTTATCTTCATTTAATAGGGCATCAGTGAGTAGCGCATATGCACTTTCATTACTGGCAATTAAAGACACCACTGAACGGTCTGAATCGAAGGGTGACTGAAATCCTGACATCACGGCTAAACGACCAATGCTGCTGATGTTTACTTTAATTTTTTCAGCGCCTTTTGTGTCGTATGCACCATTGTAGATAGCTTGATCAACAATGCGTTGGTTGTTGTTGATAAGCACACTTAGGGCGCTGTCTTTGGCAAGGGATGTTAAGAAAGAATCAGCCTTACCAATGATAATAATGTCTTTATCGTTTAGCGCTAATTGGTTACTTGGGAATTGAATCTCTAAACGGTGCGCAGGGTAGCCGGTAATAGCGCCTAAATGACCAGCAAAATTAAGTAATAAGCTAATCGCGTTAACTGAGGCGTTAGCTTCCATCACCAAAGTACTTTGGTGTAAATCGGCATATTTTGTAAATGGAAAACCACCACTTGCAAAGGCACGTAAGTTTGGCATGGCAATATAGTGATGGAAGTCACTCACATCAATCGTAGAGCTGCCGTCAATAGCGCCAAATTCACCACCGGCTGGAATGGCACTACACTCACCGGTTTTTACAACAGCAAAGTTAAAGTCATAAGTCAGTTGGTTATTTGTTGTTAAATCTAACCCTGTTAATTCAAAGTCTTGACGAGTTTGAGTTGGATTAAAATCTGATAGAAGCGGCAACAACGTATTGGTTGTTATTGTTTTACCGCCTTCGTTATCAAGAATAAAACCATCCACAAACTTACCGTTGATCAGCATGTTCAAACGCGACAACATGTTTTGTTCAACAGGTGTGTTGCGGTAATTCAAGGTAATCGGAATACCATTTTCACGCCAAGTAAATAAATCGGGTGCAAAACGTAAGTCTAAACGAACTGGCAGACCGCGATAGCCTTCTGACTGTAATTGGGTTGGGTATTCTATGAACTCATCAAAGCTTACCGGACGATCAGAACGTACCCACAGTGGTGCATCGTATGCTTTTCTAAGTGGTAAGTTGCTAATTGCTTCGATGATTGCACTGCGACCTGTCATTACCTTATAGCCAAAGACTAAACCAACAACGGCTTCTTTCAATTGCGCGGTGTCTTTACCTAAAACAAGCAGTATTTTTGCGTAACGCTGAGTCGGGCTGCTGATGATTTCTACGGTAGGCTTTTCAACATCAGGGTAATTCAATAAAAAATCAGGTTTATTGTCATTTGTTGCGAATACGACACTATGTTCTGTTGGTGTTGCATTAATTTGCACTGGGAATTGCGCTTTGCGCCATTTTGCTTGCGCGCCAAAGAAGCTTGATAAGGTTGTGGCAGCTTCTAACGTATTTTCATCGGGTTGTGATGCAAAAACGAATGGCAAAGTGACCTTATTGTAGTCGCGAGAGTCAAAAAATGGTGCAGGGAAATACTCTAGCAAGCTTTCAAGTGCCAGTGCTTGACGGTCAATAGAAATACGGCTGCTTTTACTCAGCTCAGCCCAAATTGCATTACTATAATCATCCTGACAAACCATGTCGTAATAACCCACTAACTCAAAACGAATTTGGTTAAAGTCTTTAATTAACTTAGGGTTAAGCACGATGCTACGCTCAGCGACAGTGCCAATAGGCGTGTTCTTATCATCGATAGGTAATACAGTGACAAGATTTTCATTTAAGAAAATTTTTAAATGTGACACACGACCTATCAGTGACGGTGACGTGGTATATGAAAAATCGAGGGTTAGTTTTTTACCTAACTTATCAAGACGGTTCGTAAAATCAACGCGGGTACTATTGCTCACACCATCAAGTTTAAACTTGCTTAATCCAAGCTTTTCAAAGCTTAGCGTCATGCTTTCAATTGGCGCTTGCTCTGGGTAACCATCATCAAAAATCGCTTTATTAGAAAGAGGCTCAGCACTTATCGCCCAGCCAGGTAAGCTGAGTGTGATAACAGCAAATAACAAGGTTAAAAAAGTTCTTATCATGGTGTTTTTAGTACTTTTGTTGGTTTTTGGGGTAATAACGACGCCACAAAGTACAAGACTCTTGATGCAAACGCAATCGCGGGTCTTAATTCATTTGGGGCATGGAAAATCAAGTTCTTAAAGCCTTTAAGACTGGTATAAAAAACGTGAGAAAAGCTATACGAAGGCTTGTCATGTTTAAAGTTTTCTTGCCAATCTAGCCAAGCATCAGCACGAGAGAAAGTGCATTGAATAAAGGCTTTTTGTTTTTCTAAATCTAAATCTCTGAGGGTCAGACCCAACTGTTTATCGCGGGTGTTACAGATATAGGTCGGGAATGAAAACTGTTTGAAGCCACGACTCATTAGCAGCTCTACCTTATCGTTTACACGGCAAAGATGATTGTGCTCAGTTTCAAGACCAACACCATTATTTGAGTAGTCCGTAATTTTCACTTTAATGGTACGGCCATTGGCTAGGCGAATAGCCGCAGGGAAATTTGCTTTGATTCGATGTGAGCTACGTACTTGTTTCGCTTCAGCGGCAACGGCCACCGCTGCACCTAAAATTACCACGTTGTAGCTCGCCCATAACATGCTGATAAGTAAAACACCTATTTGTGAGCTGTCACCAAAGAACAACCTGAACACGCCATAGGTCATACCTAACACGTTAACCAGTAACAAGATGATATAGGGTTTTGAAATCGTCCAGTCGTAGTGATCTTGCTTGTTTAAGCCACCTTTTTCGGTCACGTTAAATTTGCCCTTATTCGGGTTGATAAGCGCAACTGTGGTGGGTTTTAAAATATACCAAGCAAGTACTGATTCATAAACTTCGCCCCAAAATGAATAGCGGTATTTTCCCTGAATTCGGGAATTAGTGATTTTTACCTGTAACAGCGTTGGCACAATATAAAGAAAAATGGCAACAAACGGTGCATAGATAATTTGCGCATTGAAATAAATTAATGCCAGCGGCGCGGTTAAAAACACAATCCGCGGGATACCCGATAAAAAGTGCAACATAGCGTTTAAGTAACACAATCGCTGTGCAATATTTAAGCCCTTACCAAACAGTGGGTTATCTAACCGGAATATTTGTGCCATGCCGCGTGCCCAACGAATACGCTGGCCAACGTGGGCGGATAAACTGTCAGTGGCAAGGCCGGCAGCTTGCGGGATATTAATGTACGTTGTTTTATAGCCAGCGCGCTGCATTCTTAGCGCGGTATGGGCGTCTTCTGTGACGGTTTCTACCGCAAAACCACCAATTTCTTCAAGGGCACTACGCCTTAACACAGCACACGAACCACAGAAGAAGGTTGCATCCCACATATCATTGCCATCTTGAATTAAGCCATAGAACAACATATTTTCATTTGGGATTTTCCGATGGTTTTTGAGGTTGCGCTCAAATGGATCGGCAGAAAAAAGTGGTGAGGTGTTTGTACTAAACACACTTTACTGTCATTGATGAACTGTCCCATTGTCATCTGTAAAAATGAGCGAGCAGGTATGTGATCACAGTCAAAAATAGCAATGTAGTCGCCATTCGTTACTTTCATCGCATGATTCATATTACCGGCTTTGGCATGTTTGTTATCAGGACGAGTTAAATAACCAACATCAATTTGCTTTGCAAATTCTGCAAACTCAGGGCGCTTACCATCATCTAAAATATAAATATTTAGCTTATCTGCAGGCCAATCGATACTTTGCGCAGCAATCGTAGTGGGCTTTACTACCTCTAATGGCTCATTATAAGTCGGAATATAAATATCAACCGTTGGCCAATTTGCAGTGTCTTTTCCTAATGCGATGGGCTTACGGTGCAGTGGATTGATAGTTTGGAAGAAACCTAAGATCAGAACTAACCAAGCGTAACTTTCAGCAAGCAATAAACCAATCCCGAGTGCAAGGGCTAACGGGTCACCCCAGTTCAGGGTATCTGTGTAGCGCCACCATAGATAACGTGTCGACGTTGTTACAGACAGGGTGATCATCACAATGGTCGCTATTTGTCCCTCAACACGTCTGAGTGAATAAGCAACCACCAAAATTAAACTAATGAACACCGCTTGTGCTTCAATACTAAATGGTACGGTGATAAAAATCGCTACAGCAAAAATAAGTAGGGTTAAAAACGCGACTTTTAGGGTGCTATTTTTCCAAAGGGATGAGCGACTCACCGCTTTATACGATTTAGTTTTGGTTTGTTTTCTTGCAGCTAACCAAAGCACTTTAAATGAGCGCACAAGCTTGTTGTCTGCCAGTCTTAATAAACGAGCTGAACGTGTTACTGTACGCCAAGTTTTACGCTGCTCAATAGTTATGTGCTGCTGTGAGGTTGTGGTGGTGTTGAACAGCGCAAGATAAATACTTTGCAATACAATTCGAACACAGTTACTCGGTGTCAAAACAGGTTGAGATACATGGGGGTATAAACGCTGTAATTTATGTTTAATTTCTCGTTTTTTGTTGTTATCTAATTTAATAAATAATGACAAAAAAAGCACAAAGAAAGGCAGTAAAAACGCAGCTAACAAGCTCATTTTATGTTGATTGTAATAACCATAAAACTTAATAAATATAAACCGTACAAGCGGCTTGGTTAAAACTAAGCTTAATAGCACTTTTAATAAGCGTTGCGGCACACTTACAGAATTTATTTTATTGCTCATTCTGACTCGCACGGCTTACAAGCCAACCTGCTAGCGTTTCAAAATCGTCATTAGCAACGCTATACGGTGCACAGTTAATCGCCACATTGCGAAACGCGGTGGCTTCTTTGATCACTTCATCTTTGTTGATATATAAGGGCGCAATTAACGGCAGTTCACTTTGCCAAAGCTGCAATAGATCTGATTCAAGCTCAGAGGCAGAGTTATATTTATTGGTTAAAAAGTAATGCTGCCATGATGACTCTGCCTGTTTAAGTGTGTTTAAACGCTTGAAAGCAAAGCTGTGACAAATAGCATCACAATTAATAATCTCAAGGAATATATCGTCTTCATTTAGCGGGTAGCGATGCACATCGACATGGGCAGGGCAGTCAAACAAAAACCAGCTGTCATCGCTGTCATTAAGTTGCTGACAGCTCTCGATAATGCTCGAAAAGTCTAAGCCTAAGTTCGAGCGGCTACCATAAGGTAAAAACCTTACACCATCGTTATCTTGGTGGAACTGCTCACATGCTGAAGCGAAGTCTGGGTAATCGCTCCAGCCAAGCAGATGCTCCCAGGCAAGTCCAAGGTGTAGGCCTAAGTCGCCTTTAGGGTCTAAATCGATGGCATACACAGGCACATTTGACTTTCTTAAGGCGCAAGCAAGGTTGGCCACAATCGATGTTGTACCTGTCCCGCCTTTAATTCCTTTTAAAAAAATTCGCTTCATTTATGAGTCTTTATTGCGCTTTTGTTAATTTTTTTAGTGCTCTGTGTTTGTGTCGTTGCTAATGCAATATCGTTAAGCAAAGGGTATTTTTCAATTGTTTTGCGATTTTTTTCGACATCAACAATTTCAACATAATCTGTTTCTTTGCCGCCAAATTGACGTAATAACTTCTCAATATCATATTGAGTTAATGTGTGTGAATTTTTTACTGCAAAGTCATTCATCTAAAAAACCGTAATGAGAAAAATTAGCTTAAAAATGTTCACGATCCATGGACATAATTTGCATTATATATAGAATAGCGTTTAAAACTAGTACTAAAGTATCTTTTTTAAGGGTTTGTTAGTGCCTCATTTAAATATCACAGGACTAAACGTAGCTTTCTCTGAGCTTAAGCGAGGCGCAAACTATGCTTTACTTGCCCCGTTAGACAATCAGCTATTAGAGTTAACAAGGCACCTTTTAACCAATCATAAAGACCCGGCTTTTTTGCTTTCTGAACAAGTCGAGTTGTTCTTTGAAGGAGAGGGTAACGAGTTATTGTTCACTTTGTTCGAACAAGGGGTACTACGTCCTTTCCATTTACATCATAATGAAAATGTATCAAAAAGTTTGCAATTTTCCCGTGGTGTTATTAACGAAATAAAACAGTATGAGCAACTTAAAAACAGCACCGTTATCGTGCATGTCGATTCAGAGCAGTTAGTTTCCTTGAATGAGCAACAGCTTGGTGAAAAACTCAAGCTCTATCTGGCTTTGTCACAGTCAAAAAATGTCACATTAGTGTTTTTAATGTCAGGAGCCCATGTCAGTGAATTGAGGCGCCAGTTGTTAGCTTTAAACCGTTTCTTTGACGGCTTAATTTACATGACTCAAGAAGCATCTATCCGCACCCTTGAGTATGATTATTGGTGCCATAAAGAAGGTGTCATTGCTGGACGCTCAGTCAATTTGCAGCTTCATGATAGTCAGCTTGCATTAATCGAAGAAGAGCAAGAAGCCGATGAAAAGTCGCAGCCAACGGCCCAAGACTTTGATGAAGATGAAGTATGGCTCACTCGCAGTGCTGTGCCTGAGGGGACAAAGCTCCCTGTTTTTTATAAAATTATTGATGACAATGATGCTCTTTTTTCTAAAGGGCTAACTAAAAAGTCAGCGACCTTAGTATTTGCCGTTAGCCGCTACACTGATTTAAAAGCATTAGCCAAAGATTGCTTCTCTCTTCGTAAAAAATGTGGTCGTCGGTTGAAATTGGTTATTCAAAATGTTGATGGCATTATTCGCCATCAAGATGAGTGCCTATTTTTAACTTTAGGGGTTAATCTTATTTTATATAGTTATTCTGAGCCTTCGCGATTACTGTCACAAATTCAGTCAATTCAAGGGTTTCAGTTTTCAAGACCCCTACCAAAATCGATTGATGATGTTCTAAAATACAGTGAAAATGTATTGGCTAAAGGGTATTTACCTCCTGTTAAATTCGCAGAGCAGGTTGCGAAGCATAGTGATTCTGCTGCCAACCTTGGCGTAAGCGGCGTACTTGTTTTGATGCAGCTTTTGCCACGTATTGATGCGATACACCCATTGCATTTATTCCATGTAAAGCGCGAAGGGGATATTTTTAGTTTTGCTGATGGTACGGTTTATCTTTATCTACATGCTTGTCGAGAACACGATGTTGAAAGTGCAATTAAGCATTTATTTAAATTACAGGTGAGTGACTTCTTTATGTCAAAAAATGTCATTGCTGATCATTTTTATATTCAGCAAGAATGTCGCCGCATGCAACGTCATTTTGCTAATACTGAAATAACAGACTTTACTCAGCAATTACAAGAAAATGTAAGCTATATTTTTGACGCGAAAGCATCAGATATAGCAAGTTTAAACACTGAAACACCGGAATTTAAAAAAGTGATTCGACCTATATCCGAGCCAGTAAAAGTGACCTTAAAAGGTGAATTATCATGAGCTTAAATCAGTTTTTTATAACTTTTATCATCGCAATGTTAATCGGCATTCTGCTGAGTAATACAGGTAAGATATTGTTTAAAAAAGCAGTCGTGCTATACCGAAAACTAACATTTAGGCATGTATTATTAACGCCCTATACGCCAAGACGACACAAAAAGGATAACAAGTGAGGCTTTCAGGATTAGGTTTTTGGAATTTATATTTTTTAGTTAAGTTTGTTCTGTATAGCCGAGGTGATATTTCTTTTGATTTATTTGCAAACTTAGCTTTTTTTGCTTTTCTCGCTATCTCTTTTCAACATATTTGGTTGGCTCGTATTAAGCAGATTCTGAGTGTGGTAATTGGTGCTGCCTTGTTGTATCACGATTCATGGTTGCCCCCGATTTCTCGGCTCACCAAGCAAGCTGGCAATGTACAAGATTTTAGCATCGGCTATTTTTTTGAGATCACGTCGCGCGTTATTAGTTTTGATTTGATTTTTGCGCTTTTCGCTTTGGTGGTTTTTTATTGGTTTACTGTAAAGTGGTTACGTTATACCAGTATTTCTATTATTGGTTTTCTTTATGCGTATTGGCTCGGTGGGGCAGCTGCAGATAATGAGGTTACACCTCAGGTTGCAACCAATAGCCACGTTGTACAAAAACAAGTTCCCGTTTTAGTCTCTGACACTGCAGCGCAAATGACGCCGGATCAACAGTTACAAGACTTTTACCAGCAGCAAAATTTATTACAAAGTCAGTTCCCAAATGCATTTAATGGTCAACCATTTGATGTCGTTGTACTGAATATTTGCTCGTTAGCGACGGCAGATTTAAACGCAATCGGTGTCGAACCTCGTAACCTGTTTGCTGATTTTGATATTTTGTTTAGCCAATTTAACTCAGCAACATCGTACAGTGGTCCTGCGGCAATTCGTTTATTGCGAGCAAGTTGTGGGCAGACAAGTCAAGAGCAATTATTCAAACCTGTTGATGAGCAATGCCAACTATTTACTAATCTTGCTGAACTTGGCTATAAAACCAGTGTGGCGCTAAACCACGATGGTCATTTTGATGACTTTATAGGTTTGATCAGGCAGTACGGCGGTGTTTCTGTGCCGAAACTGGATTTTAGTCAATTTAGTGCCGCGCAATATGGTTTTGACGGCAAACCGATTTATTCTGATGCAGATATCCTAACTAATTGGTTGAAAAAGCAGGGTTCTAGTGAGCAACCTAGAGCTCTTTATTACAACACCATTAGCTTACACGATGGCAACCAAATTGCGGGTCGTGAACGGATGAATAGCTTAGCAAGTTATCCGCTTAGACAGCAGCGGTTATTTAGCGATATTGATAAGTTTATAACTGAGTTAGAAGCGCAAGGTCGCAACGTGCTGTTGGTGGTTGTGCCAGAGCATGGTGCGGCACTGCAAGGCGATAAACTACAATTTTCTGGATTACGTGAAATTCCGAGTCCATCGATAGTGTCGGTGCCTACGGCTGTAAAGTTCATCGGGCCTGACATTAAACATAATGGGCTTAATGTTGTTGATGAGACAATGAGCTATTTTTCTCTTTCAGAATTAATCAATAACACGATGAAGCTCGATTTGTTCACAGGGACGGTACCCATTAATCGCGTGCTTGATAATTTACCGACCTCAGCCAAGGTCGCCGAGAATCAAGATACGGTTATGATGTACATAAAAGGGCAGCCTTACATTCAGCTGGATGGGGGAGAATGGACTAAGTATCCGACTAATTAAGTTCTTTTGTCCAAAATTGTTTACAATAGACTACCCAGTTGCAGGGAGTTAGCGTATTATTCTCATACTATAGGTTCCCGTTTTTTGAGGATGTAATGCGTTTAGATATCCACTGTGCTGACCGAATAGGTATCGCACAAGAGATTCTCAATATCTTGGTGAGTTACCAGGTTGATTTAAAAGGCATCGAAGTAGATTCGGTTAATTGTCGAATGTACGTCAGCTTTCCGCCTATTGAATTTGAACAATTCCAAAAAATCATGCCATCTATCCGTCTGATAGATGGTGTGAAAGACGTTCGTACGACTGCATTCTTACCTTCTGAGCGAGAGCATAATGAGTTAAATACATTACTGCGTGCCTTACCTGATGGTGTTATATCTATCGATGCTAAGGGCTGGGTGCGTTTATGTAATGATGCTGCGTGTCGTGATCTGCAATTATCTGAAAGCGAAGTGATTGGCGCTAACATCAATAACTTGCTTAAAGGTTTTAACTTTACGCGTTGGCTTGAAGGCAAAGAAGTGCTTGGCCAAACTACCCGAGTTGAAGTCGCAGGTGAGGACTTTATTGCCGATATTCTGCCTATTTCAGTACCACAAGGTGCTGAAGGGGATGTGTTAGCCGGCGCCGTAATCAATATCAAATCACAAAGTCGTCTAGGTCAACAAGTCAGTGCGTTTCGTCGTTATGGTCAAGAAAGCTTTGCAACCATCCATAATTTTAGTACTGCAATGCGCCGTGTGGTTCGTGAAGCGCGTAAAATGGCACAGCTTGAAGCGCCGATACTGATTACTGGCGAAACCGGTACTGGTAAAGAGTTACTTGCTCGTGCATGTCATTACGCATCAAACCGCTCAGTAAAACCATTTATCGCTCTGTCGTGTGCTTCATTGCCTGATGATGTCGCTGAGTCTGAGTTATTTGGTTATGCAGGCTATGAAGAAAACGCGGCACCAAAACGTGGCGTTTTAGAGCAAGCTGATGGTGGCACTGTGTTTTTAGACGAAGTTGGTGAAATGTCGACTCAGTTGCAAACTAAGTTACTGCGTTTTTTACAAGACGGTACCTTCCGAAAAGTGGGTGATGAAAACGAAGTAAAAGTAAATGTGCGTATCGTAGCTGCAACACAAAAAGACTTACCCGCAATGGTGCAAGAGGGGACATTTAGAGAAGATCTCTATTACCGAATTAATGTTTTGACCTTAGAAATTGCGCCATTACGTGATAGAAAAGCTGACATTGGTCCGTTAGCAGAGCACTTTATTCAAAAGTATGCCCAGCAAAATGGTCATTCTG
Source organism: Pseudoalteromonas sp. Hal040 (assembly GCF_037162425.1). Taxonomy (NCBI): domain Bacteria; kingdom Pseudomonadati; phylum Pseudomonadota; class Gammaproteobacteria; order Alteromonadales; family Pseudoalteromonadaceae; genus Pseudoalteromonas; species Pseudoalteromonas sp. Hal040. The sequence goes on from NZ_JARLUU010000001.1 coordinate 1,070,509, forward strand.
TGCCAGTGATGTCTGAAGATTGTTTACGTTTTTTACAAGACTATCCATGGCCGGGTAACGTGCGCCAATTAGAAAACGCGATTTATCGTGCGGTATCTTTGTTAGATGATAACGAATTACGTATTGAGCACTTGCAGTTACCAACGTTTACCCATGATTTAGGTTATCTTGAGTCTGACTTTGAAGGAACCTTAGACCAAGCGGTAAAACGTTTTGAGGCGACTTTACTTCGCAAGCTTTACCCCGCTTATCCAAGCTCTCGCCAGCTCGCTAAGCGATTAGGTTTGAGTCACACTGCAGTGGCAAATAAGCTTCGCGATTACGGCATTAACCGTAAGACAGTGAAGGTTTAATTATATAGTTTAATTAAGCAAAAAAAGGCTTAGGTAAAACCTAAGCCTTTTTCTTTTCGATTAAAAACTATTGTTTGGTACCCATGTCTTTGGTGACACCATCAATGGCGATGCTTTTTATACCCTCATCGTCGAACTTAATAACAACACTGATGTTATTACGGGCAAAAAAGTAGTCTCGATTATCAAGGCTGATAACATAATCACCTTTGACTGAATCGCTGAATTTGCGCTTTTCGAGTTTTAGGGTGTGATCAGCAATCTGCCAGTTGAAGCCTTCAATAAAGCCATTGTTGAACTCCTGAATCCATACTTGTTGATCGTCTTTGCTGAGTGTAATCGCCACTGAGTATGACTCAGGTAATGACATATCATAACTTTTATCACCAATAGTGAACTTCTCAGCATCTTGTTGCCAAGCAAAGCCAAATTTAAAGGCTTTTTCAACACCCGTTGGGTATTTTAAAGTACCGTCACCTGGAAAGTTGAAGTCAGCAAATGCTGAGCTGGTGAAAAAACTTGCAGTGAACAAAGTTACCAAACTAAATAATTTCATTAGGTTATTCTTTTTTTATACTAATATATGCACAGATTAGAGCAGAAAATTCGCCTTAGCAATATGCTGTGATACACTTTGTTCATTATCAACTGGTTAGACCTTTACTGTGAACCTCTATTTTCGACTAATACTGCTGTTTTTTAAAATTAAACGTAATCGTGATTATCAACAATTATTAGACACGATTGATATTGAATTCAAAGCGTTACCGACCGATTGCGATATTAACTTTCATCTGACCAATTCTCGCTACTTAGCAATGATGGATCTTGCCCGTACTTGGATGACTGAGCGAGTGGGCTTGCTAAAGCACATTATGAAGCGCCGCTGGTTCCCAATCGTTAACGCGACAGCTATTACCTACATTCGTGATATTAAACCAATGCAAAAGTACACCGTTAGTACACGCTTGGTTGGTTGGGATCATAAATACTTTTACATTGAGCAAAAGTTTCACTCTGAACGAGGCTTACATGCGATTGCTTATGTGCGCGGTGTATTTAAACGTAAACAAGGTGTTGTCAGCGTTGAAGAGATGCTTGAAGTTGCAGGTTTTAGTGGCGTAGCACCTATTTTGCCCGCAGAAGTGATGCACTGGAAAGAGATGTTAGAACAGAAGAAACTCACAAATAAGTGATACCTCAGGTTAGTTAAAAAAAATGCCAGCTAAGCTGGCATTTTATGGCTTTATAAACAGTTTACTCTGCTGCGCAAACTGCTTCACTAACAAACGTTAAGTCGTTTACGTGTGCTGGGCCATCCATTACGAATGTCGCTTCAGCAGTATTTTGATCTAAGGTATAAATTTTAGCGTTTTCGCCGTTTTCTCTACCTGAAATGTAAATTGTACCGTCATCTGCAATCGCAATGCCTGACGCCCAGTTGATACCGTGCTCACCGATTTGGGTTAATTCAAGGCTACCTTCATCTAATGTGTAAAGCGCTTTACCAGTCAACACGTAAAGTACGTTGTAGTCACTTGAATAAGCGATGTCGCCATCAGAGAATGTGTCACCGTCATAAGAAAGCTTACCTAATACTGTTTTCTCACCTGTAGTTAGGTCAAAATCATACATGTATGTTTTGCTTGTCGCACGTAATGACAGGCCATCTGCAGTCACTGTTGAGCGGTAAATTGGGAATGATGTCGCATCGGCAACTTCAGCTTGCGTGTCGGTAGCTAAATCTAAGCTATAGATTTTTGACGCTTTGTTGCTGCTATCAAGCTGCTCCATGAAGTACAGCATACCGTCTTTGCTAGCAATATTTGATGCTGTATTGTTAAGACCTGCAACAACCGTTACAGCGCTTGATTCTGGGTTAAAGTGATACACATAGCCTTCAGTCTCAGAACCAAAGTTATTAATACCATATAAACCGGTTACAACTGCACATGGTTCAGGTACCTCAGTCATTACGACGTTATCGATGAATGCACCTACTGAATCAGATGTACCCGCGCCTGCAAAGCTCAACACTGAGCTTGCGCTGTCAGCTTCAACTGTAAAGCTGTATTTAGTCCAGCCTTTTGTGCTGCTGTTGACAACGGCTAATGATTCACCATTCCATAAAACTTCTGCTTTGTTTGTTTCTTCATTACCAACTACACGCGCAGAGTAATAGAAGCTCAATTCGTACTTTTTACCAGCTGTTGTCGCAAGAGCTTGTGTGATGCTGTAGTTAGATCTTGAATCTAGCTCAATGTGCTGCTCACCATCTTGTGCTGGAATAATCCCAAGTTTATTGGTTTGAATTTCAAATCTAGCGTTAGCGCTACGAGTCCAACCAGGAATTGCATCAAATAACTGCCATTGACCATTGTGATCGGTCACTGTATCTGTATTTTCAAATGATCCGTTTTCTACTAAATTTGTGCCTGCCATTGCAATACCTGACGCAATAGCTAAAGGTAATAATGCTAGTTTAGTAACCAAGCTTTTCATGACACTCTCCGTTATGTGATTAACATAAAATTAATATTGAATAGTATAATTTTACTGCTTTAAATGGCTTTTGTTCAATTAAGGAACAAGCCGGATTTGCGGTGATTTTACGTTTAATCGTTTAACTTTATGATTTGTAAAAGCTTGTTTTTTGATCGGAAATTTCTGATTTTTCAAGATTTTTTTATAGCTCAAAAAAACCAAACCCTTAAGTGTTAGGGTTTGGTTTTTGCTCTAATTCTAAAGTTAGTCCTGGTTTGACTTATTCGCGAACCATCCAGACTTTTGATTGCGACTAAGTTTACCTAGTAGCTTAATCGCTCTTTCTAAAGTGATACGTTGATCTGCAATATCACGATAAATTTGATTTGCGCGCTTTTTGCGTTTAACGGCAGCGCCAGCATCTAAAAATGATTCGATTAGTTGATTAAAGTATTTAACAGGTAATGATTGCTGTTGCTCCTGTTGTTGACTTGATTCATCTTCTTCTAGCTTTTCTATTAGGCTTGATATTTCTGCACTGGCAAAACTCATTTTGCGCAAGATGAGTTTTCTTTAAAACGGCTAACTGTTGCTTCATGTAGTCTATATCTATGAAGTTGAAAGCAACAATCATGTTTAGCGTGGTGAGTGCTGTACGAAATTCTTTAGCTGAGCAGCGTTCATCAAATAAATGGCGTATGGTTTGATGTATTTTCTGCCATTGTTGCCATGCATACACGTAGTTTAAACCCGCACCTTTAATATTTTGCATGCCTACAATAACTTGATGCGTATTTGGCAGACCTAAATCAGCGATTGAAGTTGTTAGTTCATCAGCAGATAAATTGCTGTTTTCATGTACTGTTAGTTTAGATTTAGTAATAGTTAGTAAGCGCCCTTTTATTTCATTTGCATTATCAGCCATATTTTCTTGCAAAGTAGTCAGTGCGTTTCGTTGAAACAGGTGGCGAAAATTACACAAAATAACACTTATTTGTGAGTCTGAAATATCACCCAAAATTTCTTTTACACAGGCTTTATTTAGTGTCCCTTCACTCAACGACATTAATTTATCTGCATTAGCGTGCCCAAAAGCATGCGCAAAACGGGCCTGGAGTTGCTCTGCTGTGAGTAAGTTAAGTTGCACCTGTAGGTTTTCGAGTTCTTCAATATCATTGTTTTCAATAAGTTTATCAATTCGCTCTGTTAAGGCATGAATAAAATAACTATAAAAGCCATCAACGTTGCTGCCAATCACTACAATTCGGTCAAAACGTAAATCATGGCTCAAAATATTCGCGAATACTTTTGAACGTGCTACACGGTCATTACGATTATTAATTAATGCAATGACTTGTGTTTTGGGGCAATCATTGAGCCCATAAAGGCCAAGTCTTCGCCAATTTTCGAGCGTTGCCAAACGTTCATTAGCAGACATACTATTTACAAAAGACTGCTCTAAAGTGTTTATAGGGGCGCGAGGAAAGTGTTGTAATACGCCGATGTCAGGAATAATTCGCGCAGAGGTCTCTTTAAATACATAGTCTTTACTGAGGCCAATGTGTTTGGCCATTTTGCACACTAAAGCAATATTTGCTGGATGCTCTTGGTATGGATAAAGCGCCCGAATATCATCAGTAATTTGTAAACCATCAGCCCAGTGTACTTGAATTAGGTTGGAATTCTTCTGTTTTGCATTAGTATCAAGTAGCGGCGCCATATTCTGTTCGCTAGTGAATACTAAACTGTTCTCCCCAATGAAATGGCTTGTTTCATTGGCAACATCAATACCTGTTGGCCCTAATATATCTTCATGATCTGGGTATGCATTGGTGATAGTTGAAAAGTTGTCTTGCATCCAATTGCGTAAAATTCTCACATAGCGTGGGGTTAAGCCCATGCATTCCCACAGAAAAACATCAGCTTGTACATTTTTAGCAAAATGTAAGACATCACTTTGCTCCCAAATACTGGCTTTATCAAAAGGTCTAAACAGGGGAATTTCGAACTGTTCACCACTGGCTCTGGCATAGATCATGGTTGCCTCGCAACCCGTCGTTTTACTAACGACTTTTAATGTGAGGCTACTAAATAACGCTGCTTTTAAACGCTCAGTTCCTGATTTTCCTCGTGTACCCCAACCCCCAATTGAAACAGGAATATGAGCTCTATCAGATTTGATTTGGCGGCTTATCTTCACATGTCTTGCCCAAAAGTAGGTTATAAAACTAAGCACAAAGAATATAAGCTGGCCTATGCTATTTTGGTAAATCGAATACGCATACTCTTTAAAGCTAGACCAAATATTAACCAGAAAAGGTGTAATTGCGAGCTTGTTGTATAAACTACTGATGCTTGCTTCAACGGGGAAGGTGACATCTAGCACACTGCCATATTGCTGAAATTCAAGCTTAAACCCTTTATTTTGTAGTATTTCTAAAAAGTGTCTTTGTTCAACATCAGAGCCATTTCGCAACTCGTTTAATTTTTCAAAGTTAAACGATATCCAGCTATAGCAGTAAAGTCGTTTAAATAGACTCTTTGGTGGCGTGACTATTAGAATACCATCGGGGGTATAAGTTTTTGCCGACGTTTTTATGTGGTCTTGAGAGAGGCTACTTAATAGAAAGTCGAGTAATGGCAAGTGTTCACGAGCGCTAAATTGTTGTTCATCAAAACGTGGTTCGCCAGGAACTTCCGTTTGACTAATTTCAGCCACTATACTGCTAGGCACATGCATAAATGCACTCGGTTTTCTTGCTTGTAAGTGATTGTAGCTTTGGCGTTTATCAGTACTGGATGTTTTGAATTCATGCCATAGTCGCCAAAAACGAAAGCCACGCTTGTAGCCATGCTGCACTTGCCATGATTTCTTATGCGTATTGACATTGTAGGCTTCGTAACTTTGTGCCTGATTGCTTAATAGCCGACCAAGAAGTTGTTCATCCCAATCGGCTAAATTTAGATTATTTTGGGCGCTTAAGTCGACTTCCAACTGAGCCACTTGCTGCTGGTGCATAAAGCTGACAAGTTGTTCCCGTACTCGGCTGATAATTCGACGAATAGCGAGGTTCGGCTCATCTTCTAGGCGCTGATTTAAAAATTCCACAAACGATTTAAATAGGCTATTCGTTTGCTGCTCTGTTTGACAATCCACTTGCAGATTAAACATGATGCGAGGGCTTAATTCGAGTAACAAACGCTTTTCAGCAAAGCTAGCTGTTGCTTTTAATTGTTGCTGCCAAATTTGAAACCCTTGTCGATGTTCACTAAACCGTGGATCGGCTAATTGTTTAATAAGCGTTAATCTAACAGCTTGCTGTGTTTCATGTTGAAAACCCTCTAAAACAAGCTGTTGTGAGCATGACCAAGGTAATATTGCACATTGCTCGTAGACACTTTGTCTTACTCTTGGGTATGGATGTTTTGCAAGTAAAAATAATAGTTTAACGTTAACCTCACTGAGGTTAAGTTGTTTGCTAATAATGCTAGCAAAGGCACTGAGTAAAAATAATTGCCTGCGGTCAATTTGCGCGCTGTCAGGTAACTCCAAATCGATATGAGAGCGCATAAAGTAGCGTGTGAATGTTGGCCTTAAATTAATTAAGATTTCTAAAATATCGACCTTTGCTGCATGCGGCGTAGTAGGCTTTTCAAGAGAGCGCAGCAGGTTTTCAACTAAATCTGCATTAAAGTCAGGATCATCCACATATTCACTGAGTAGTTGCACTTGATTAGCCAAAGCGCGAAAAATTGAATTGCGAATTGCTTCATTGTCCGTTTTTTCTAATAACGATAGGAAGAAGCTTTCTAAATTCAGGTTCAGCCATGACTGTGCAATTTCGTCAGCATGAATGCGCAAATATCGATTTGCTAAATCGCCGAGTTTACCGATTAAAAATTTCAGTGATTGTTCAAGTTCGGAGGTTTTATCTTGGTAGCGATTAATCATTGCACCTTCGTCAAACCAGCGCTGAAAAGCCTCTTGATCTTTTTTTAGCTGTATACGGTCTGCACCTAAAATATATGCGTAATCAAGAATGTGAAACTCACGCTCGGCCTTTAACTCGGCATGGCTTAAGCGCTCTACAAAACGGCGATGATCGGTATCAAGTTTAAGCAGCTGATTCTGTAAAGTGTCAATTTTGTGTGTCAAAAAGGCAATTGCTTGCAGCAAAAGCCAATCATCTTCATCGTCGTCATCAGGTTGGTTTTGTATCAGCTCCCATTGGCTCAATTCATCAACCAGCTCACGATATTTTTGACGGTATAAATCTAACCAAAAACTGGCAATATCCGCAAAAAGCAATGTTTCTAGACGTTGTTTAAGTTGTTTACTGCTCATAATCACTGTGCTCTAGCAAATGGTTAAGTTGAAGTGCAGGGAAAATAATTTCATCATGAGCAAAAGGTGCAAAGCCGGTGTGCTGGTTATTACCTGATGAAAACTCGACACTAATATTATGATTGTTCCAGACCCAGTCTTGCTGCCAACTAAGTTTCAGCCAGCCATTTGTGAAACTGCCTAAATTAACTTGTTTTTGCCATGCAAAGCGAGTGATGTATTGCCACGTCGCAGTTGCTCTATGATCGTCAGCAAAGCGATAGTAGCTATCAAGGCCAACTTGAAAAATGTGGCCATGATAATATTGATTCCAACTTGAGTTGAATTTTAAGTAATCGAGACTTAACCAATCATCATTAGAACCAGAAGAGACGCCAAAATTAAGGTAGTTATCAACCCAAGGTTGATAACGGTACTGGTAATAACTCAACCAGCCAGATGCATGATTTTCACGGTAGAAGTTGAAAATGCTCGAGTTGAGTTGCTCATCTGCTAGGTAATCATCTAAATCTGCGCTGCTATAGCGAATATAAGGTGTTACTTGCCATTGGTGACGGTGCACGGTATCGCGCTGCCAAGACTGACCAATACTGATACTTGCATCTAATGCATACTGTAGATCAAAACTGTCATGACTAGGTTGCCAACGTGAGTTGATTTGCGTGTCGATATACCATGGGCTGCTTTCATCTTGCCAAGAGTGGTATCCATTTAGGGCAAAAATATCAGCTTGAGTATCGCTCAGTGAGTAATAGCCTTCTAATTGATACCAGTGGTTATCATCATTGAGTCGTAAGCGGGCACCTATATCTATTTCTTCACGGGCAGGAATATCTTCGGCACTTTGGAAAATAGTTTGCTGATCGTAGCGAATAAATCCCTGCCAATTTAATTCATCACTATGCAAGTTTACCTGCTCATTGATGATAGATGGCTGCTCTGGGGCTTGATAAGTGATTAGTTCAGGCAACAAGGTTTTTGCTTGTGAATAAGGCGAGATTTTATTGCTTTGCTCACTCAGCTGCCAGCTATATAGGCGTACGTACTGCAACGTATCAGCAGTGACTTCAACCTTACCCGCAGGGTGGAAGAACCGCCTTTCTGTGCGCTTAAATTCATCCATTTCTTCTAACTTAATGAGTCTGTCAGCAGGTAACTTGGCCATTAATGGCGTATCAGGTGTCACAGTGTAAAAGAGTAACGTTGTTGGCAGTGCCAAGTGTTGCCAGCGACCCGCAATATATTGCTCAGCCTCAATTGTTAGATGCTGCGATAGATATGGGTTCAACCACCTGAGCGAAATGATATTGTTATCCAATTCACGTTTGTTAAATGTGAAAGGAATGCTTTGCTGTTCAGTGACTGACCAAATCTTTTGAACATTTGCTAATTGCAATGACAGGTTAGCAACATTTTCACGCGCCAACTCAGCAGTAGAGAAGTTAAATTTAAAACGGATCTGTTGCCCTTCAGTTTGTGCTAAATCAATGTTTAATGTGTGGAAAGGGCGCAGTAGAATGCCTTCATTGGAACCTGCCTGTGTATTAAGCAGTGTAAAACGATCGGCAAAACTGCTTTGCGCAGTACTTTGCATATCAAATAATCGCGTACCAGCAAAGTCGAGCAAACTATCTAATGGCTGCCATTGACCATAACTTTCTATTCTATTTTGTAAAAAGGTTGACTTAGCATCCGCATCTAAGGTTTCTAAGCGCTGTAGAAGTTGTGTGTATTGGTTATTGGTAAGGCGTTTTTTACTGAGTAGGTAAAGCCCATTTAGTAGCAGGTCTGCTTGTGTTGCGTCAGCCGAGTAAATGAGCGACATAATATCGTTTGATGTAGATTTATTTGCTGCATCAGATACATAATCGAACTGGTTAAATAAAGACTCAGGAATGAAACTGACATCAAGATAACTCGTATGGTCAGCTGTTATTGTTAGCGCTTCTCCAGCTTGAAGGCGTACTACCAGAGTGGCTGCCACTGAGGCTGCTTGTTGGTTTTTAACAAATAAGGTGGTTGCCGGTATATCGCTAAAAATTGGCATGAGTTTATGCTGATATTGGCTCTGTGCCATAAGCCAAGCCGTTTGGTACTCACCGTTTTGCTTGGCTGATGTGCGTGCTTTAATAACTAAATTAATAGGCGTTTGGGCATTAAAAGACCACGGCATTGCTTCTGTGATGACGGTATTTTGCAATTTACCTTGGCTGTTAATAAAGGTTTCTTGCGAGCCCGCTTTTAGCTGATATCGAGCTTCATCAACAAAGGGGTGTGCACTTAAAGTCTGATAGTTCAGGGCTTTAAAACTTTCAGAGACTTTAGTTGGCACAGTTGATGAGTAAGCAAGCCACGCAGCCAAACGATGCTTTTGCTGTTTTACAGCTAAATTAATCAAGATAGGCTGGCACTCTTTTATAGTTGTTAAGTTACCTGCACACAGTGCAAATAGCTTAATATCTTGATGTTCTGTTTGATAACTATCTATTAAGGCTTGTGCGGCAAATTGTTTCAGTTGTAGTTGCTGTGTACTTTTGTATAGCCCTTCTAAATAACTATTCGCTAAATGAAATTGCTTTTGTTCACGTAAAATTGCTACTCGAAGTTGCCAAGCCTGTTCTGCAATTGCTGTATCAGCATTTTGTGTCAGAGGCTTTAAAAATGCTAAGGCATCGAGTGGGGCGCTAGTTGCTAAGTCTTTGGCTGTGAGCAATGATTGTTCGGCATTAAAGGCCGTGACGTTTTTACGTGCTGGCGCATAGGGCTCGATGGCCGCTAAATAATCGGCATGTTGTTTGTGCAGGTCATCTGCAATCAATTTTGATATCGCTGGGCGTAGATTCTTAGTATTGACTGCTTGTTGATATATCACTTCATCACTAGGCAGATCGGTCAGTGTTCTTGCATAGAGCGCAAATTCAATTTGATTCGACTGACTACTTAGGCTTTGAATAGTCAAAGATTGGCTGTTAAGCGGCACTGAAATTATTAATGATTGAAAATCTTCTGTTGCTTTTAGGTTTACTAACCAGCTATTTTCACCTGAAGACAGCTTTAACTGGCTATCTTTAGTGCTTTTAGCAATTAAGGTTAGCCAAGGTGTTGCACGTTTTTTGCTTGATAAATCAAATAGCTGTGCTGACTGATTTAAAGTGGAAATGAGGCGAAGCTGTTGATTTATACGTGGATAAAACTGATCGTCAACTAAGCGTTGTTCAACGAGTTCTGAAACCATACGACTTTTAGTCTCCACTGCGCTAAAAGTGCGGTAACTACCCCAAAGTTGAGATTGCCCAGTCATCATTGATAGCAAGTTATTGTGACGTTTAGTGGCAAGAGGGTTATTTGCTGTAAATACATCATCACTAAATACGTGTAATGAGTGGTCGTTATAAACCGCTGAAATGGCATCATTTGCGACTTGGTACCAATAAGGTAGCAAGTGTTTTTCTTGTTCTTTTTCAGCAACATTATCATCATAAATCGCACGATGACTTTGCTCTAGTTTGATAAAAGCATCGGTTTTACTTTTTATCGTTAAGTATTGCCCTGCAGCGATTGCAAGATACTCTGTATTTTCAAGGCCAAGCGACTGCTCTTTATATTCTAAGGCTTGGCTGTTAATGGTATTTATTTTGGCGACCAATTGTTTATCGACATACGCATAAACAACACCTTTTTCATCAGGTTGTTGCATATTTTGACGAACAGATAATTTAAGTTTTTTCGCCGCAGAGAAAAACAAGGTAACTTTGTCATCTTTGTTTAGTTGATAATAACGCTCACTACCTCGGCGATTTTTAGTTACAACGGAGGGCTTAGCAAGCGATAAAGCACGTCTAAAGCTATCTACATTTTGTGGTATATGACCAACCATGGCTGTGAATGTAGCATCTTCATCCAGATGATTTTGGATGGCGACTATTCGGTTATGGCCCATAGCTGGCAATTGGCAGCGTTTCGTATCGCAAAGTAAGTCACGATGCACTTGCAAGCGTTGTTGTATGTATTGTGTATTCCCCGCACTAATAATAAATTTATTAAGGTGCTCAGGAGCAATGTCTAGCCAATGCCCTTTAGGAAGCCAAAGGTAGTGATGCTGTTTGGCATTAAAACGCATATCTTGGCTGGTGGTAAAGGGAGCGAGCTTAGGCGAAGTTTGCAGCCAGATTGTAGGCTCAAGAACACCTCTATTAATATCAACAGCGTATGTAGGCTGCATTGAAAGCAGCAGTAAAATGATAGCAATTATGAAATAAGGCATTGGTTAAACAACTTTAATAGCTGGTTATTAGAAACTAATCGCTCACGCAACTGGCGACTTAACTCGATATGAAAAAATTGGCTGTTCTTTGGGGCCAGTGATGCAAGAATATTTGTCGTACCTCCGAGTTCTTTAACATCAAGGCCGTAAACCATCGCAGTGATCTTTAGCTGCTCGTTCAGACAGGCTGTTATTGCAATCGTCCGTGTGCTAGGTATTACATGACCATTACTGATAATGGCATCTGCCTTTTTACCCTCAGGCGTTTTTCTGTTTTCTTTAGCAAAACCATGTATTTGATAAATAGAGAATGATTCAACATGTTCAGCGTAGGCAAGAATAAAGGCATTACTCGCGCTTTGTTTATACTTTCCAAAGTCAATAAGTTCTCCATGTTCATCACGGGTGTTACGGTGTTTTGTGTTGCTTAAAAAAACTTGGCAGTGATTAAATAGTGCCTTTGCAATAGTATGAGTATGTTTGTCATAGAAGCGATGAGGTGCATAAGCAATACATTGTTCACCTTGCTGTCTATAATGAATTTCGCCGCCCGAATTTAAAGATTCATTAGCAACTAGAGCACCTTGTTTGGTAGTGAAGTGCGCAAGAGGATATTGCTGTTCAGCAAGCCATAACTTTAAGTTCAAGGTTAGTTCATTCAAACTAGGTGTTGCGTGGCATGCGGATACAAACAACCACACTGCAATCAGCATCATTTTAGTTTTCATGGTTCCACCACCTTACCTTTTGCTCTTGCAGAGGGTATTCCTCAAGTACAGAAATCCACACTGTGTCAGTTGCTTGTAGTGTTAGTGAATGTAATTCAGCAATGTCATTAGTGATTGTTTGAGTAATACTCGGATAACTTGTTAATTGGCTATTTTTTGGGTGAATTAAAAATGCATCGAGTAATGCAGATTGGTGCAGCATAAAACGTTGCTTGGCGATGCTGTATTCACTGGTGAGCCCTGACTTGTAGTCAGCATTTTGTGTGAGCGATAACTCAACCGGTTCGCTGCTATTTGTACGAAACACTTTAAATACTACGCTCATAGGGCGCTGTTGTGCTGTAAACTCAAGTGTCAAAGGCGCACTTTTATCAAGCTGGTAAATACGTTGCTTAATCCAAGGGCGTTCTCCATACCAGTTTTGATAGATCGTTTTCGCCTGTGATTGCAATTGCTGCAATGTCTCCACCGATAACTCAGACACTGTGACTTCTTTACTGCTGTTGTTAGATAAGCGATAAACTAAGTTGTTGTCCTCAGAATCGTTATAAGGTGAGTAGTTATTTTTTTTGTATAAACCATAGTTAAATACTTGTGGTGGCAACTTGGGCATAAAATAGCGATCAGGACTTAATACTAAAGCGACATTTGACAGAGGCAGTTTGTCAAATAGCTCTTTAGATTGATAAAAAGTTGTCACTAACTCCGGCTCTTTTGGCGGAGTAAAAGTACGAATATTAGTAAAGTGTGCTAACTGCGTTAACTCATAATGATTTGCAGCTCGTTGCTCATACCAAGCGGCAATATCGTAAAAGCCATTTATCGGTTCAGGTAAAAATTGATGAGAAATTGCTCGTTGATAATTAAAATCAGCAAATCGAGATTTTAATCGAACGTAGACATCTTTCTCGGCACTAATTTTCAGGTGATGCGCATTATCAGGGGTACGTAAATAGTAGCTGTTGAGCATACCAACACGCTGCCTTTGTGTATTATCGTTGATCACGCGATCAAAATCGGATACGTCGCCTTTTAAAGTGACACTATAGTGCTCAATCGCCAGGTTATGTTCATCATAAATGATCACGCTGAGCTGATTCGTTTGTAAGGCACGAACATCAATATTGAGATTGCTACTTGGCTCTATATCAAAATTTACACTGGCAAATTCATTCACCAAATAGCTGCCTGCATAACTTGTTAAAATTGCGCTGCCTGATGCGGTTCGCCAACTAGTTAGTAATGGCTCTTCACTGCAAATAGTGACTAGCCCAGCATCAATCAGTTCTGTTTTATAATTATTGTTGTTATCAGTTACCGCGAAACTAATCGGTGTTGGCGCTTTAAATTGATGCTTATCGTGCCAAGTTAGCGATGGTAAATACTGATTTGAATTGACTGTGAAAATAAGGCTATCAGTGACATCTAGGCTAATGCTGGCGCATAGACCAAGTTCCGTGTAATAGGCACCTAAGTCGTGCTGCTGCATACTAAAGTCATAGGTCGTGACATTGTATGGCAGAGTTTCATACAAAATGTCAGATTTAAAGTCGATCCCAGGGATCCCTTGAGGTGCAATTTTTTGCCACCAAAATGCCATTGCATTACTAATTTCGGCGTTGGTAAGTGTGTTTTCGCCCATAGTAAGATAATCAGTGGCGCGTCTTCTTCTTTCTAAAGGGCGTTTAAGCCAGCTATTGAGAGGATCGATACTTTGTTCAGGCGTTTTGGCATGAACACGAACAACCACACCTTGTAGTGATTTTTCTTCTGGGATTAGTGTTAAATCTAAAGTTTTTGCATTGGGGTAATGAGTAATTGGCAGATAAAAAGATTGTCCAGAAGCAACATTAAGCGATTGCCTATTCTCAATAATTTGTTTGATCTGTTGCTCTTCACTATTGTTAACTAGCTTTGAAGCGTGATGGTAAATTTTATCTAAAATCACATTACCTTTATCGTCATAAAGAACGTATTTAATTGCGTAATTTACCGGTAATTCAAGAAACACAGATTGGTCAAACACGGCATTCGATAGAATTCGTAATGAATGAGTACGCTGGTTAGAAAATGTAAAACGCAGTGGTTTTTCGCTGCTTAACCACTGTACATTAGAACGTGTTTCCGTATTGCTACGCGCATCCACGGGTTCCGCTGAGTCTAACCACACTAAAAAGCTACGCCCTGCAAACAACAATGTGAAAAGTAATAACAAAATAAGCATTAGGGCGAATAAACGTTTAATTAAATACACGTTGACCTCCTCCCATTAGCTGATTAAATACATGAACATCAATTAGTTGATTATTCGTCGGGTTGTAGATGGCAAGAATGCTATTGTTTTGCTTTATCATTAGCGCGAATTTATCAAGGTGTTCCAGTTTGATGGTTTGTAAACTACACGCGGTTATTTGGTGACAAAGATCTCGCAATGATGTGAGGCGTTGATTAGCGACATAGTTATTTACAAGTGTTTGTAGCTGTTGGTTTTTATTATCGTCCAATGGTTGCCAGTTATAAGGCGATAAAGTAGCAAGGTTGATTACCTTGACCTTAGAGTTACTAGATATGGCTAATAAACGCTGCAACACGCTACTTTGATCCATCGAAAACTGTTGTTTAAAATCAGAAGCAAGCCACAAGGTTGCCAGCTCACTGTTAGCATTAAATTGCTGATAGCCAGATTGCGGTGAACTGCCAATCTCAAGGCCTCGTGTGGCTTGTTGTCCCATGACTGTTTGATAATTGACACCTAAAGCGATGAGCTCATTATCAAGCTGCTTCATTAAAGGAATCGCAGTATCACATATTTGTGTTGTTGAGAATGCAATCGCATTTGGGCGAATCCATGAAGGTGCACTATGACTGCGAATTTGAACATTCAAACTAGGCTGATTTTGAGTAAAACGTAAGAAGCTTTGGTGAATGATATTGAATAAAGAGTCAACATTATCTGCAGCTAATACATTTGCTTGTGGATGAGCATAAGGGTGCGCACCTGCGACGAGTAAGTTTGCAGCATTCGCTCTGGCAAATAACTCACTCGCAAAGCTTAACGTATTACTTTCAAACAAGGGTCTAGGGACACTTAAGGTAATTGCTTCGTGCTCGGTTAAATTAAACAAGAAAATCCCTTGGCCTTGTTGTAATGCTACAGGAGTATCTAGCGGGCTCAATAGTAAATAACGTCCACTGTTGTTTTTCACAAGCCTCAATTGATAGCTTAAAAGCTGTGCGGTGCCATTAATTTGTTTTAGCTGATTTAGCATATCTTCATTCAGCGCATCATTTCCGATGCGATCAATTAGCTTATAAAGTGGTGTTAAGACCTCGAACTCCCAAAGCGCTACCTGACTTTTAGAAAGTGGTTGATAGTCAAAACTGCCTTTTTTGCTTATATGGGCAGAAAATTCATCTACTATTTGATTGATTTCTTCATTTAATTCATTGAGTTGTAGGTTGCTGTAATGGAAATTCTCACGGTAAATACTGGCCAAAATGTTGGTGTAATTATCGCCATCTAGAAACATTTCAAACATTGAGCCAGAAAAATTTGAAGAAGGCAGGCTGCTACTGGTTGCCGTACCAAAGAAGGTTGTTTCACTACCTACAAAGTCGTGTAGCTCGCGCTGACTAACGGAATGAGGTAATTGGTTGTAAATCCAATATTGACTGCTTGCTTGTGTGGCAGCATCTGAAAACAACGCTGAGGTATGGCGGTTAGCCTCTCTAATTTGTAGTATTTCCGTACCTTCTAATGCAGAAATAAAAGCCTGATAAAATGGGCTTTGTTGGTTTTCTTTTGCCAAGGTTTTTAATGGTGTTTTACTTGTGCCGAATACCAAGGCCTTACTTTGCAGTTGTTCGAAAATAAGACCTGCAGAGTCACTGGCTAAACTTTCAGTAATCGGAAATGGCACGGTGACCAATAAAGGGGTTTTAGGATGTTTGTTTAAAACAAACAGTCCTCGCTGCCTATCTTCAATTGTATCAATCAGATAAATATAGTTTTTGTCACTTTGTAGTAAAAAGCCTATGCTTGTAAATAAAGGCGTGAGATCAGCAATACCTTGCTGCTCAATGATTGCCTGATCAAGTTTATACACAGCATATTTAAACTCAGAAACCGTTTGATTCGCTTTATAGCTACTGACGCTTACTTTATTACTTCGGCTTGTATATAGGTAACTCTTGTATTGGCTAACTTGCTGATTTAGCGTAATGACATGCATCTGTTCAGTTTCTGGTTTAAGACTCGGCCCAGAGAGCATCGAGGGTAGAAGCATAACGATAAAACCAACAATAATCGCAAGTAACCCGCCCACGATAGAGGTTTGCAATGTTGCTCTGACAACAAGACCTAACGCATTCTTTTGATAGATCTTTAATGCCAGTAACGTTGCTAACATATAGCCAAACGCAAAGGTATCAGTCACTTTTATGGTAGGAAAATACCAAACCACAATGTAGTTAAGGATTAGTTTATAAATAAAGCCGATAGTGAAGAACAGCATTAATAATCTGGCACCTTCAATATTGGCGTGTTTAAGTCTGGTAAAGTGAATAAGCGAGCCACCGATTGCTAAAATTATGGCGGTTTCAGCAAATGAAGTCAGTAATTTACTAGGTTGAGTTAGTTGCAGTGCCAACAGAGCTGGCAACATAATTCCGTTGAACTCCCAGCCATATTTAATATTTGCGCGAGAGGCTAGAAAAGCAGTAATGACAAGAATGATATAGGCTTTTGGGGCGGCAATGATGGACGCGACGACGGCTTCGTACATAATACCCAAATTAGCAATACTAAAGTTTGTAAAAGGCATAAGTACAAAACGTACGAGAATAAATGTAATAAGTAACTGAATAAAGGTTACTTTTAAGCCATATTTAAAGCCTCCGTTCCACATTACATTTGCTGTTAAGGCGATAATGATAAGACCAAGCGAATAGAGCTGTGAAGCATAATCAAAGGTGATATCCCAGCGACTTAACTGATTAGCAATCACTGGCCAAAATAAAGTGTCCATACAGACACGGACTAGAATACTTAACAATATGATGGCAAAAAAACGGTCACGGCCAAACATTTGACTGTAGCCAAACTTTTCCATCATATAGTGTGCGCTGAAACGCATTAAGGCATAGACAACAATAGCTTCAATGATAATAACTGCTGCTGAGGTCGGGCTGATGATAAGCAAGGGGACTATATAACCTGGTACAACAAGACCTGTTAATGGAAAACCGAAGCGCAAGTTGAGCAAGCATACCACTGCGGTACCTACCCAAACTGTTGTAATAACAGATTGACCAAGGCCACTGCCCGCAGGGAAGAGTGCTAACACAAAGTCCATTAAGCTTGCCCCTCATTGCGAGCTACATGGTTTTCGATAAACTCGAATAAAATACCTGATACTTGGAAAGGCTCACCGGAAGCTGCTTGCGAGCCATCAGCATGAAGGGCTTTAATATTTAAGGTGTAACTTTGTTCTCCCAACTTTGAGGGTAACGCTACTTCTGCTTTGTTTAGAGTGATATAACGTAATTTGCCCTTAGCAATTTCAGCATCTAAGTCACAGCTTTTGCAAAGTAAATCCAGTGCTGTCATTTCAAAAATGGCGAGTTGGTGCTGTTTGGCAAATTGCTCAAGTGATGCGTTTGTTTGAATCACTTGACCAAACAAATTAAATAGCACGGTTGCAGAGCGGGTGTGATTAAACACCATTTCTAAGGTTGTTAGCTTTTGCTCCATTTCATTAATAGATTGTTTAACCTGCTCACTAATCGGCTCATGAAGCTTTAAGGTTAGTAACTGATTTAATAAGCTATTGTTACTCGCTTGAGTCGTTTTAAATATATGATAATGGAAAAGTAATTCAGCAACTTGCGCGACGAATTTATTGACGTTTTTTTCAAACGCTTGCTGGTTGAAGTATTGGTTGGGGATAACAGATAATGCCCAAAAACCACGTACGTCACCGGCATAAACTAAGGGCGCCATAAATTCGATTTCACCTTCTTTAATATGTGTAAAGAAGGGGCGGGTAATTTGTACAACCCCTAATGATTTTAGAGCCTTGCTGTAAGGTGTGCGCTTGTAATCACGGCGCATTTCTTGAATATCATCTAAATTACAATTAATCGCACGAATTTCAACAACGCGATGATCATCTTCTTTTCGAGCAAGGAAAATTGATTTTTCTAAGTCTAATTGTTGGCTAATTAATTGAATGATTGGGTCCCATGGCGAAGCTTGCTCAATAAAGCTTTGTGGTATAAAACGACCCATCATTTTTTGCTGAATATTGTTTACAACGGTGTTCAGTTCATTATCTTCAGACATCTTTCTAACAATAATCACCCAAAATAAAGTGATAAACGTCAGTACGATATATTGCCCGATAGGGATGAAAAGTTGGTTCATCTCAATGAATACATAACCTATTAAGCACCATAGCAATACGCTGTTTAAGGCAATAATAAAAGAGTAAATAAGCGACAGCTTTTGAAAGCTAAAAAGCAGTACAAGAACAAGCGCAAGCTCAACGAAAATAGTCAGTAAGCTATTTAACTGTTTTACAGTCGTTTGTTTATCAATACTGTCAGCGAGGTAGGCTATCAGTAATAAAGGATCATTTAGGCCGTCGAGTTTTGGGGCATGAATGAAGACATTAAAAGCGGCCGTTTTTTGGCCAACGATAATGATTTTATTTTCAAGTTGCTCACTCATTACGTCTACATCGAGCACTCGTTCAGCACTAAATTTTGGCAGCGCAGTGACAGCTAAATCAAAGTCGATAAGTTGTACGTGTTCTGCATCATAATTAAATATCTGCTGCCAAATACTTTTGCATTCAAGCTCATTTGATTGCGGAATGCGCATTTGATAAGTAGCCCAATTA
Organism: Pseudoalteromonas sp. Hal040; assembly: GCF_037162425.1. Taxonomy (NCBI): domain Bacteria; kingdom Pseudomonadati; phylum Pseudomonadota; class Gammaproteobacteria; order Alteromonadales; family Pseudoalteromonadaceae; genus Pseudoalteromonas; species Pseudoalteromonas sp. Hal040. The sequence continues at coordinate 1,089,585 of NZ_JARLUU010000001.1, forward strand.
TCAATTTTTGGTACGCAAAATTCGCTCCCTGCGTAAGGGTAATAAACATTTTTTTGTTGTGCTGCAACTAAAGGTTCATCAGCCAGCACTACAATCGCACGCGGCTTATATTCAACTAATTTTTCAACGAGTTGCTGGTGATTATCAGTTAAACTTGCGCTGCTGATCAGGACTACATTGGTTTGCTGAGTGTGACTTAGTGACTCTAAATTTTGATAGAAAAAAGCATTGCTCGCCTGAAAAAGGTTGAACACATTGCTTAACAAGACAACACTAAATAAGCTTAAAGTAAGCCAAAAAGCGCGCACGTTTTTTAAACGCAACAATTGTTGAACAGCAGACACATCTCCTCCTTAATCAAGTATTGTGAATGTAAGTTTTACATTCGTATCATTACTTGCTGAGATTTTTAAAAAGTCAAAACCGTGCATTTTCTCGGTTTGCCATAGTCCATTATCTAAGCTGATAGCATCTTGCCAGCTAATTAGTGCAACATTATCTAAGCGAGATATTGCTTCACCGTTACTTGGTGCGTAATGCCTAAATTGTAGTTTTACGCCCCTTGGTGGAAGTTCTTTTGGTCCTATAGTGAATTCATCTGACGGTAAACTAAAGTCATGGCTAAAAGCGTGCCATGCTTGATCACCCCTTCACTTACATCAATTTTATGCTGTGAAAAAGTAAGGTCGTCAATTTCGGTTGTATAACTCAAAAGCGCATCAATTTTTCCACCGTTTTCTGCTTGTAAATAACCATAAAAAGAGAAGTCTTTACTCAGTAGTGGATCGCCATTTTCATCAGTGAGTTCCATCACTCGCATTGTGTGTCTAAACGGTATTATCGATGGCGTATTATCGAACTCATCTCTACTAGAGCACAGTGCTTGAGTACCCGCATATGGTTTATCTGTACATGGAAATACGCTGTCACTGGTATGATCCCAACGGCTCACTTCAAATGCTTCGCTGTCGTTATCCCAATCTTCAAAATCACCAAACACCATTATATCGCGTCCAAATACCACACTGCTGAGCTCGCCGCTGGTTACTTTGATTGCTGATAAAAATGCCGCCGATGAAGGGCTGTATTGTCGTAAGTCAATAATGTCGTTGCTGCTATCTACCTCAATCGTAACGTCGGTTGTGCTCTTTGTTGCTTGGTTTTGGCTGAAATAGACTTCACCATAATTATCACGAGGAATTAGCGTGATATTGTCATCAGAAAACTCAGCAAGACGTCTTAATAAGTAGTGAGTTAAAAATCCTGTTGTGAACCGTGGTTTATAATCTTCGACAAAAATAGGATAAGCAAAAGCCCGATTGACGGTTTGCGTATCGGTATTTAAATCGATCATTACTGCAACACCGAGTAAGGTATCAAGGCGTGGTTGATCAAAGACAAAGTTACCCAACCCCAGCACTGCTGGAATATCGTTATAAACAGCAAAACCTTGTGCCACATGAGGGTGGTGGGCAATAAGGAGATCTGTATTTTGTTTTGATAATGCTTCAAAGCGGCTGCCAATATAGCTTGAAGGAGAATAGGTGTATTCATCTCCACCGTGCATTTGGGCAATGATAAATTGCGAAGAATCTTGTTCTTCTAATGATGATTTAACGGTATCCGAGTTGGTTAAATTTGCAGCCCCGCCTTTCGTTAAATCAGCAATATAACTATATTCATGTTCTTCACCTGTAATCGAGGTAGCGGCAAATAACACCAGAGTTACATCATCGAGCGTTTTACTGACGGTAGTCATTGCTTGACTCTCATCAAGACCTGCACCGCTATGAAGTAAACCTGCATTGCTTACTTCAATGAGGGTATCTTCTAAGCCGGATTGCAAGTAATCGTAGATATGGTTATTACCAAGACCTACATAATCTATGCCTATCTCAGTGAGCCCTTGTAGTGAGTCTGGTAGACTAAAAAAGCTAAACTCTTTGGTTGGATGTACAGTTATAGGATTAGTCGTCACTGGCGACTCTAAATTAACAGACGCAAAGTCAGCATTTTGAAATAACGTCGCGACATCCGCAGTAATTGCAATGCTGTCTGCCCCTGCTGTATCTGGGTGGATCAAGGCATCAGTTACGTCGGGAATAGACGTGCCCATGGTTTTTAAATTGGGATCTAAATAACGACGGCCAAACATGGTATCGCCAGCAAATAAAAGGCTTTTACTACTCGATGCTTTAGTTTGGAGTTGAACTGTCTTTGTTGATGAGTCAGGTTGATTAACGACAATACTTGCTCGCGGAAAATATCCCGCTTGCTCAACCATAATCGCATGATTGCCATAAGCAAGGTTACGAATACTTATTGTACCATCGCTATCAGACTGATAGGTTTGCTCTGCTAAGGTAACACTGATATTGCTAAGAGGTGTTTGATTTTCATCGGTGATCGTAAAAGAAATATTTGCACTACCCGCAAGCAGCTTTTCGCGATCGCTGATTGCGACCTGCGTTTGCTCATCTGGTTTATCTTCGTTCGGGTCTTTTACCTTACATGCTGTTAAATTAAGACACGTAAGCAGAACTAAAGAATTAAAAAATATTTTCAACTAACGCCCCTCGTTATCACGCAATTTACATTCTATACGTCAAAATTATTATGGTTATTTTATAATTGCTGGCTAATAGGTACAACAATTGACCAGCTCTGAAAATTCAGATATTGCCTGCTCTTCGGCATGATTTCGACGATATTTTGTACTGGCGACTTAATAACCAATGATAAAGGTGTAGCTTAGTAAGTAAGTGTAGTTCAATTTTATTGGTTGGAGGAATTTGTCTTAGAATTTAGATAAATAGCAATTTGGTACTAGGAAGCGAGCGAAAATAAAAAAGGCCAATAAATGGCCTTTTTGTGCGTATGGGCTTTCACAAAATGAAAGTTAGAATTTGTATTTCACACCAAACATAGCAACAACTGGGTCAATTTTTACTGTTGAAGTTAGCGCTTTTGCACCGTCTGCATAAACAGTTGCGTCAGTTTCGATATCAATAAGTGAAACCATGCCATGTAGACCCCAGTTTTCACTCATCATGTAGTTAAAACCTGCTTGAGCTGCAATGCCGAAAGAGTCATCTAGTTTAACTTCTACATCGTCAGTACCTAGTGTTGCTTTTAAAGCCGCAGAAGGTTGCTCATCAAAGAAAGTTGTATAGTTAAGACCTACACCCACAAATGGACGGAACTTATACGTTGAGTCTAAAAAGTGGTATTGCGCTAAAAGTGTTGGTGGTAAATGCTTGATAGTCGCGATTTTGTTACCAGCTAAACCACCTGCACCTTGAACATCATGACTAAATGGTGTTGCTGCTACTAATTCAATTACCCAATTGTCATCAAGCGCGTAATCTACAGTAATACCTAGCTGAGTATCATCATCTGCACGTAGGCCTAACGTTGGCGCTTCATTGATTTTTGAGCTGTCGTTATCAGGGTTTACATTAATTGCACCTACGTTCACGCTTAAGTTTGCGTTTGCAACAGGAGAGAGTGCTAATAGTGAAGTAAGTAATGCAATGCTTAATTTAGTTTTCATGTTGTTCTCCGCGAACTACTTGTCTGATTTGGTTGAGGCTATTATTACCAAGTTGCAGCGGACAAAACCTGTTCTAGATCAAAGTTTCAAAAATGTTTGAACACAGTGAAGTCATTTATTGATTTAGATTAAGTTTTTAAACAGGTACGGCGAAAAAAAGATTGACTGTTATTGACTCTATATTCAGTTACGGCTGTTAAACTAAAGGGGTTGTTTGCTTATTAGGTGTTTTACATGGCTGATCCTCAGCATTTATTTCTTCATGGCTCGATTTCAAAAGCGTTACTTAAATTAGGTATCCCGATCATCTTAATCAATATTTTGCAGTCTGCTTATCAATTAACAGATGCATTTTGGGTAGGGCGCTTAGGGGCGGAGCAAGTAGCGGCCGTTTCTGTCAGTATGCCAGTTACCTTTTTAGTGATTGCAATTGGTTCCGGTTTAGCGATGGCGGGGGCTATTCTATCTGCTCAGTACATGGGAGCTGGCCAGCAAGATAAAGTTAATCATGTTGCTGCGCAAACCATGTTAATGGTGACGCTAACAGCCTCGATGCTTGGTTTAACGGGTTATGTGCTATCGCCATACTTTTTGACTTTGTTAGGCGTTGAAGAGCAAGTGTTTGGTGATGCCCTTAAATTTATGCATGTATCTTTTATTGGCGTTGTGTTTGTGTTTATTTATGCCATGTTCCAAGCCTTAATGCGTGGTATCGGGCAAACCAAGGTGCCACTGTATATAGTAAGCGGTACTGTATTACTCAATTTTGTGCTTGACCCTTTACTGATTTTTGGGTTTGGTGATTTCTCTGGTTTTGGCGTAATGGGCGCTGCATTAGCCACACTTATCACTCAAAGCTTAGCGGCTGTCATTGGTGTCTGGGTATTTTTACGGGGGCGTCATGGAATTCAACTAAAACTCTCAAGCTTTAAACCAGACTGGCAATATATGAAACAAGCCTTCTTTTTAGGGGCACCTGGCTCGGTTGAACTTTCAACGAGAGCATTTGGTTTAATCATAATGTCGTTTTTGGTTGCCAGCTTTGGTACGCACACCATTGCTTCTTATGGTGTTGGCTCTAATATTTTGCAAATGGTGATGATCCCTGCAATGGGCCTTTCAATGGCTGTTTCGACCTTGGTTGGTCAAAACATGGGAGCAGGAAACCCGCGACGTGCGGCACAAATAACACGCTTAGCCTCGCTTTGGGGGTTACTAGGCCTGACATCCGTGGGCGTGATTGCTTATTTGTTTGCTGAATACTTGGTGGCTTTTTTCATTCCTGATGATGAGTCTGTGATTGCTGGTGGTGCAGAGTTTATTCGCGTCATGTGCTTAACTTGGGGCGGGATAGGCGTGCAGCTTTGCGTAGTCGCTGCATTTAGGGCTTCAGGAAACATACTAAATGCGATGGTTGTGTCACTGCTTTCGCAATGTGTTATTCAATTTCCTGCCGCGTATATTTTGTCTAAGCATACTTCACTGGGACCACAGGGCATATGGTATTCCTTTGCTATCACCAATGTACTTGTGGCGATCATTACTTATCTTTGGTTCGCAGCAGGTCGTTGGCAACGAACACAATTAACCAAAGAAGATAAAGACATAGCCAAGGTGACCCAAGAAACCCTTATTGAAGAAGGAAATCATTAATTTAAGTTTCACACTGCGGTAATAAACTCTCGTTGTAATAACCCAAGCTTTCTAAATGACTAGGGTTATTATGAGTTTGATATCAAATGCAGAGTTAGCAATGCATCAGTCGGTGCAATCTGAGGTAGTTGAAACATTACAAACCTTGCTCCGATTTAAATCGGTCACACCTGCTCAAGCTGGTGCAATTGATTGGCTTGAAAGTAATTTAAGCCAGCTCGGCTTTGATTGTGAGGTATTTAGCTTTAATCATGTTACTAATTTAATTGCTAAAATCACTTTTGGTGAAGGCCCTATCGTTGCTTTTTCTGGCCATATTGATGTAGTACCCGCCGCGCAGGGTGATTGGCGAGTTGATCCTTTTAGTGGCGAGATAGTTGATGGCAATGTCTATGGCCGCGGCGCAGCAGATATGAAAGGCGGCGTTGCTGCTATGCTTTGCGCAACAAAACGTTTTCTAGCGCAAAAGAGCAATAAACGCGGCACATTTTACTGGTTAATTACCTCTGATGAAGAGGGCGAGGCTGAATACGGTTCTTTACTGATTGCTGAGCGTTTAGCCAAACAAGGTGTTGTGCTTGATGGTTGCCTAGTAGGCGAGCCGACGAGTCATTTGCAGGTTGGTGATACCATTAAAAATGGTAGACGCGGTGCGTTGTCGGCTCGATTATCTATTCAAGGTAAAGCTGGCCATGTTGCTTATCCAGAAAACACCATAAACGCGGCGCATTTAAGTGCAGAGGTTGTAAAGCGCTTAACGGCAATTAGCTGGCACAAAGATGAAGCCGGTTCGGCAACAACACTACAAGTAACCGGCATTAATATAGCCAATGTGGTGGATAATCTTGTTCCTGCTCAGTGTGAGCTAACGTTTAACGTGCGTTATAGCCATGGCTACAAAAGTAAAGACGTTAAAGAAGAAATTCAGTTTGCGTTGGCAGATTTAGCATCCCAGCTAACGCTTGTTTGGGAGCGCCCGTGCGAATCATTTTATACCCTGCATCAAGCCAGCAATTGCTTGTTGCAGCAGCTTGAACAAGCCGTGCATGAAATCACTGGCAGCTTTCCGATGCTTAGTACTAGTGGTGGCACATCTGATGGCCGCTTTTTTGCTAATGAGCACACTCAGGTGATTGAATGTGGCGTGAGAAACCATACCATTCATCAAGTTAATGAGCATGTCCCAATCGCAGACTTAATCACCATTGAGCAAATATATTCAGCTGCGCTTAGAAATATATTTAGTTAAAAATGAAAAAGTCGGCGAATATGCCGACTTTTTCCTTTTAGTTATTTTATAACGACTATTCGCGTGCCTGTCCTAAGTACCGTTTGGCCTTACTCGCTTTTACTTTATCTAAGTCGACAAGCACTAATCCATCAATGCAGTTATTAAACTCAGGGTCGATGCTAAAACTTAAAAACTGTACGCCACCAGGTTCGCAAAGCTCCGTGTATTGTTTGAATAAGGTAGGGACTTGCGCGCCAATATTGGCAAGTACATGCTTAAGTTCAACAAAGTCTTCTTTAATGTCATCCCCAGCAAATAACTGAGCACATTGCTCTTTTTGTGATTCGGTATGGCGATATTCATTATTGGGGATAGCTAACACTTGTTTAGCACCATAATAATGTTGGTAATAATGAACGAGGAGTGATTTTGCTTGCTCAGGGAGTGCGTTAGACACGCTGACTGCGCCAAACAAATAGCGGTATTGCGGGTATCGGTTAACAAATGCGCCGATGCCAAACCATAAATAATCTAGGCTTTTTCTACCCCAGTATTTGGGTTGCACAAAACTGCGACCAAGCTCAATACCTTTTTCAAAATACGGAGTCATATCATCACTGTAGCTAAATAGGCTATCGGTGTATAAACCTTTGCGGCCATGTTTTTCTATAATGTCTTGTGCGCAGGCAAGTCGGTATGCGCCAACTAGTTCAAGTTGTTTAGCATCCCACAATACAAGGTGTTGATAATCCATGTCGTATTTATCGATATCACGGCGTTTACCACTGCCTTCACCGACTGCACGAAACGCAATTTCACGAAGTCGTCCTAGCTCACGGAAAATCGGTGAGCTACCACAGTATTGGTATAAGTAAATTTTCATACCATCAGAGGTTTCACCTAATAGTTCACACTCTTCAATGGCTTTTTTAAGGTCTTTCGTTGCTTCTGGACTGGCAATGGGAGTTTGCGTTTTTAATGGCAGAGGTTTTTTAGTGATAAGTCGATACAACTGTTTTCTTATCAGCTGAGCTATCTCTTTATCTTTTAAATTCTCGATTAAATATGACTCAGGTGGGATAGATGCGCCAATTTCAAACTCTAATGATTTTTGTCGTTGTTTAAACATCTCTTTGACTAATAGCAAACTGGCTAATGGTTTATAGATCATTGAGGTGCCGTAAAATAGCGGACTGTTTTTCGCTTTGATGTATATAGGCAAGATGGGGGCATTGGCTTTTTTTGCCATACGTAAAAAGCCACTGTTCCATTTACAGTCTTTAATTCCCGTTGGACTTAAGCGGGATACCTCACCTGCGGGGAAAATTAATAACGCACCGTCTGATTTTAAGTGCTGTTGGATATTAGCCAGTTCTTTCTTTTTACTTGTTCCAGATAGGTTATCTACGGGAAGGAGTAACGAGTGCATCGGAGTGATAGACATCAGCATGCGGTTTGCAACGACTTTTAAATCAGGGCGTACACTTGATAAGACTTTGATTAGTGCTAATGCATCGAGTGAACCAATAGGGTGGTTAGCCACGATGACGATATTGCCTTCACTAGGGATATGTTCCATTTGCTTTGGCTTGTAGCGCGTGTCAAAGTCTAGCTCATCAAGTACTTGCTCTACAAATTCAAGTCCTTGTAAGTGTGGGTATGCATCACCAAAGGCAACAAATTCTTGCTCATGTAATAAATAACCAAGGCCTTTCTTTACTAAGCCTTTTACTTTTGGTGAATTTTCTAACTGTGGTAAATTTGCTTCTATTACTTTATCAACACTGATCATACAAACCTCAAACATAAACGCATTCAGCGATGAGGTTAGGGTAAGAGTTCGCTGTGACAGTTAGGTTGCAGTTGTGTGACTTTTTAAAGAGCGCTTCGAGTACGGGGCAAAATGGAGAAGACAATGATTTTACTTGTAGCTGTAACAGGTCGAGATTGCAGCCAATTAATTGCTCGATTACAAGCGTTATTACCAGAGGTTGACGTGCAGCTTTGGTCCGAGTGTACTGATTACCAAGCTGTTGAGTTTGTACTGGCTTGGAATGCCCCCGCTGATTTATGGCCTAAGCTGGTAAATTTAAAAGCGGTTTCTTCATTTGGTGCAGGCGTTGATAGCATCGACTTAACGAAGGTAGAAGCGCGTGTTCCCGTTGTTAGAATTGTTGATGATAACCTTGCTAATGATATGGCAGAGTATGTGTTGAGCCATGTATTAGCACACAAGCTTAGACTTAAAGAATATTATTTAAAACAATCAGCCAGTACTTGGAAGCCAAAGCGAGCGTATTCACATCAACATGTGGGTATCTTAGGTTATGGCGAACTAGGTAAAGCCTGTGCAAAGCGTTTACTCGCAAATGGCTTTAGAGTGAGTGCTTGGTCTAATAGTGAAAAACACGATGCTGAAGTAAGTACCTATTACACACAGCAGGGGTTAGATGACATGCTTGGTCAAATTGATTATCTCGTGTGCTTGCTGCCACTTAACCAACACACTCAGGGTATCATTAACAAATCACTGCTAAGTAAATTGCAAAATCATGCGGTGCTTATTAATGTTGCCAGAGGTAAACATGTTGTCGATGAAGACTTGCTCGAGGCACTTGATAGTGGACAAATACGTGGCGCTACCCTTGATGTGTTCAGCGAAGAGCCCTTACCTAAAACGCATCCTTATTGGTCTCATGAAAAGGTGACCTTAACACCTCACTGTGCTGCATTGTCAGATTTAGAGACTGTAACTTTGCAAATTGCGGGTAATGTCAAAAGATTAATTGAAGGTAAAAATCTAATAAATCAGGTTGATAGAACAAAAGGTTATTGAGGCATTGTAAATTAGTTTAATAAACACCTTGTTAACATCTGTAACTTTGCTATTCTGGTGTTGCTCAATAAAAAAACAATAATAAAAAAGAGGCGTTATGAAATCTAATCAAGGTGGAGCTAAATTTAGTCTAGTCGTAGTGTCAGTTATCGTTCTTGGTGTTTCTGCATGGTTTAATCAAGCGAATGCATCGGAGTTACCAGTTCAAAAGAACGTAATTAGCCAATCATAACTAGCCAATCATAACCAACTTATCATCGTGTGTGCAGCATGTTTAAATGCTGCACTTCAATTGCTTATTCAACTAACTTCTTTTTGAATGGATTTCTCTGTTCTCGTGTTTCTTCTCGTCTGACTTTTTAATCATCACATACGTTGCACCGCCACCACCATGGTGCTTAAGGGCAGTATGAAAGGCTAAAACCGCTGGTATTTCTTGCAGCCACTTATTGGTGTAGCTCTTTAATATGCCCGGTTGAGATTTGTTTTTGATGCCAATCCCATGACGAATAAGCACGACACGAATATTTCGTTTGTGGCAGTCATCAATAAAATTAAATAACGTACTGCGAGCTCGATTGAGAGGTTGACCATGCAAATCAAGTGTGGCGTCGAGTTGATACTTAGCTAAACGAAGGTTTTTGTATACTTGGCCTTGTACGCCATCTTTTTTAAATGCCAGTATTGCATGGGGATCTAATAGCTCAACGAATTCACTGCGTAAATAATTCTCGTCAATTGCTAAATCACACTCAGCTGCTTTGCGTTTTTCTTGCTGGGCTAAAGAAGGGCCTAGTTTTGTAGAATCAAATTGAACAGTGTCATGTTTGAGAGGTTTTACGTCTTCCATTGATGAAAGAAATAAGTCGAAGTCGTTTAATGACATAAGGTTCCTCCAAATTATCTATACCCAAACCACCTCAAGGTGCGAGTTTCAGTTGGAATTAAAAGCGATTTAGGCAAGGCATTGATTGCAAATAATAGTGGTTCTATTGTTAAAATCAATAACGCAGTATAAATCGCTTTTAAACCAACCCTCTGGGCGTTTCACAGGCACTTACTCTCATCGTTGTTACTTCTTAAAAGGGACCACCATTCTTGCAAAGTAACGCCTTGATATTAAGCACCTGTGAAACGCTGAATTCTGCATCTTGAGGTGGCTTGGGTATATATACGCCGTTTATGGTATCTCAGTTCAATCATTTTGTAAGTAAAAAAAAGCCCAAGCAGAGGGCTGCTCGGGCATAAAAGCTGATAGATGGGATAGCCTATTCTATCAATTTATCTTAGGAGAAGATTAACCTTGATTGATATTCAACTGGCCAAATGTGTAGACCTTGAATAAATAAAATGTGTTGATCAACACCAAGCTCATATTTGAGATAACGCTTGATGACATCAGATCTAGACTAAACGATAAAAATAATAAACTACACGCGCTGATTGCTGCAAAACGCAGTAATGTAAGCTGGTTAATAAAAAATGCACCTAATCCTAGTGCAAGTAACGTTAAGTTTAAAAGCCAATCTAGCTCGTTTAGCATGGTCGTATCTGATCGTGTCTGTGTTGAAAAAGGAGCGCCATTATGGTGATCTTTTACACAGCTTTCAACCAAGTAATTTTTAATTTTCGGATTAGATTTTTTAATCCATTATCAGTTTTTTCATGGCAGCAAAAAATCCACTTTGTTCTGTCACACGATACTTCTGACAGGTATCTGGGTTACGCTTATCTTGGCATAGGTAAATAACGTTGCGGCTAAGGTCTGCGCGGGGGTTTAGGGTTGAATCAAATAAGTTTGCACCATAGCCAAATACGCCAGGCCAAAATACACTTTGTGAGACCATGCCAAGCTTTTCATAAGTGATTAGCACGGGCTTTGGCGTAATTAGTAGAATTAATACAACCGCGGCAAGTGTATACCAACGTGTTTTGCTTTTTTTAGTTCGACTTCAGGTGCGGCTTGTTGCCCAGCTTGTGCGCGCGCTTGTTGTTGATTTAAGGGTCTTTGGCGTTTTGCTTGCGTTGGTTTCTTTCGTGCAGGTGCTTTACCAAGTAAAGATTGTTTTTTTATTTTGTTAGACATAAAGCTTATCTGGCCTTTTAAACATAGGTCTCTATAATGAGATTATAACGAAGTTTTTGATATAATAGTCAAATTCAAATCACTTATAGCTTAAATGCGTTACACTCTACAGTGCAATGAGTGTTTATCTTCATAGTTTAAGAGGAATAGTATGGATACGCAGCTTTCAATTCTTATTGTGGACGACGTAGGCACAGTTCGCAGTTTTTTAAATCAAACATTGATGCACCTAGGTATCGATAATGTGCGTGAGGCATCTACGGCCGCGCAGTGTTTAAGCGCATGTAAAGAAAAAGAGTTCAATATTATCTTTTTAGATATTGAATTACCCGATGGTGACGGCAAAGAGATTATCTCGCAAATCAACGAAATTTCGCCTGAAGCGAATGTTGTGATGGTTTCGGCTCATTCAACGGTCGAAAACGTTAAAGAAGCGATTGAGAAGGGCGCTAAAGGGTTTGTAGTAAAACCTTTCACACCTAAGAAAATTGCCGCTATGCTGAAAAAGTTCTACCCAGAACTCGAAATTGTCTAGCTAACTGGTTTAATGAGGCATAGTTAAAACGTGCCTTGTTAAATTACAGATAAAAAAACCGGCATAAGCCGGTTTTTTTATATTCATCAAAAACAAATTATAGCGCTTTGATTTTAGCTGCTAAACGGCTCTTATGACGAGCTGCTTTGTTCTTGTGGATAAGACCTTTAGTTGCGTAACGGTCTAGGATAGGTGTTGCAACAGCGAATGCTGCTTGTGCAGCTTCTTTGTCGCCCGCTTCAATTGCAGCAACTACTTTTTTGAAGTAAGTACGCATCATTGAACGACGGCTTGCGTTATGTTGACGATTTTTTTCGCTCGTAATAGCGCGTTTTTTTGCAGACTTGATGTTAGCCAAGGTTTGCTCCTAACAATCTTAAAATAAGCTTAATTTAAAGGCCGTGGAATATGCCTGTTTTTATCATGAATGTCAACAAAATTTTGACATCTCAAGAAAAACTGCTCCTTATAACGAACATCAATTTGCCGCTTTAGCAGTTAATATCGCCATTGTAACAAAGGGTCGGGTTCGAGCCTAGTGCTTTAAAGATATTTTAGGCATAATCGCCCATCTTAAAGGTTTTTTGATAATGGGTTTAAGGTGGCAAAAGGATTATTTCGTTCTGGAATGATTGTCAGTGCAATGACAATGATTTCACGTGTTTTAGGGTTAGTACGAGATGCTGTTGTGGCTAATCTGCTTGGGGCCAGTGCCGCAGCCGATGTGTTTTTATTTGCCAATCGAATTCCTAACTTTTTAAGACGTTTGTTTGCTGAAGGAGCTTTTGCCCAAGCTTTTGTACCGGTTTTATCTGAGATAAAAGAGCAACAAGGTGACGATAAGGTGAAGTTGTTTGTGGCTCAAGCAGCCGGCACCTTAGGCACCATTTTATTGATTGTCACCCTGTTTGGGGTGATTGCTTCCCCTGTGATAGCGGCCTTATTCGGAACTGGCTGGTTTATCGATTGGTGGCAAGGAGGCGAAAACGGCGAAAAGTTCGTACTTGCCAGTGCGCTGTTAAAACTGACTTTCCCTTATTTATTTTTTGTGAGCCTGGTTGCCCTGAGTGGCGCGGTTATGAACGTATATAATCGCTTTGCTGTGGCTGCATTTACGCCAGTGCTGTTGAATGTGTCAATTATCACGTGTGCTGTTTTTCTACACGATAAATTTTCGGTGGGAGCATATGCGCTTGCCATCGGCGTGTTTGTAGGGGGCTTAGTACAGTTATTGTTCCAGTTGCCATTTTTGTATCGTGCCCGTATGTTGAGCCGCCCTAAATGGGGCTGGCAAGATGAAAACGTTAAGAAAGTTCGAAAGCTCATGCTACCTGCCTTGTTTGGTGTGTCTATCAGTCAAATAAACCTGTTGCTCGACACCATGATTGCCTCAATGTTGATGACCGGCTCTATCGCGTGGCTTTACTACTCAGACCGTTTAATTGAGTTTCCTCTTGGCTTATTTGGTATTGGTATCGCGACAGTCATTTTGCCCGCACTGTCTAAGTTACATAGCACCAATAGCACAAAAGATTTTCAGCTAACCCTTGATTGGGGTGTGCGCTTTGTTATTTTCTTAGGCTTGCCTGCCATGTTTGGATTAATGGTGATTAGCCCGCTCATAATTACGGTTTTATTTGACCATGGCGCGTTTCAGGACGGTGAAATTGATCATGTGAAAGCGGTCAGTTACGGAGTGATGGCCTACTCAGTAGGATTGGTTAGCTTTATGCTAATCAAGGTGTTAGCACCGGGTTTTTATTCACGCCAAGATACTAAAACCCCTGTGAAAATAGGTATTAAAACACTGGTGTTAAATATGGTGTTTAACATTATGTTGGCCCCCTTTATTGGCTATTTGGGGTTAGCGTTAGCAACCGCGATGTCGGCCAGTTGTAATGCCTATTTGTTGTATCATCAATTACGTAAAGAAGGCGTCTATCAGTTTTCTGCGATGAGCCTAAGCTTTACCTTTAAGTGTTTGTTTTCAAGTTTATTAATGGCTGCGTCGGTGTGGTATGTTGGCCAGCAATTTACGTGGCAAACATGGCACTTTAGTGAGCAGGTAGTGCTATTGACGGGGTTATTGGCACTTGCTGCTTTTGTGTACTTTGCAGCCTTGTTCATTTTAGGTGTGCGACTAAATACGATAAAAAGTGTTGCAACTACTGAATCAAACTAAAAAAAGATTATAATCGGCGCTTCAAGCCCGATATCAATGTTTTGGGCTCGCTGATAAAGGCAAAAAGGTGGCATGGAGTTAATTAGAGGTATTCACAATATTCGCGCGCAGCATTATGGCTGTGTGTTGACCATTGGTAATTTTGATGGCGTGCACTTAGGTCATGCAGAAGTGATTAAAGGCTTGCTGCAAGACGCAGAAAAGCATCAACTACCAAGTACCGTGATGTTATTTGAGCCTCAGCCACAAGAATTTTTTGCTAAAGATAATGCCCCCGCGCGTTTAACTCGACTACGTGATAAGCTCAGTTTGCTTGCTAAATTAGGCGTGGAGCGGGTGATTTGCATTAGCTTCAATCAGCAATTTGCCAATATGGAAGCAGAGCAGTTTGTCAGCCAAGTTTTGGTTGAAAAGTTAGGCGTTAAAGCGCTGACAGTAGGCGATGACTTTTGCTTTGGGAAACGTCGTCGTGGTGATTTTGCGCTATTAAAAACAATGGGCGCTGAGCTAAATATGGATGTGAAAAGTACTGCAAGTTTTCGTAGACTCAATGATAGAGTGAGCAGTACCCTTATTCGCCATGCGCTTGCTGCAGGGCAATTAGAAGATGCAAAAACCATGTTAGGCCATGGTTATGCAATTTCTGGACGTGTTATTCATGGCTGGGCAAAAGGTCGTGAATTAGGGTTCAGAACAGCCAATATTGCGTTGAAGCGCCAAGTATGCCCTGTAAATGGCGTATTTGCAGTGCGAGCAACCGTTGGTGAAAAAGAATTATTTGGGGTTGCAAATATTGGCAACAAACCCACATTTAATGGAACACGCGCATTGTTAGAGGTTCATCTTTTCGACTTTGCGCAAGATATTTATGGACAATTTATGCACGTGGAGCTAATCAAGAAGCTTCGCGATGAGAAAAAATTCGAGACATTAACACAATTGACGGCGCAGATTGCAGATGATGTAACCGCCGCTAAACAGTGTTTTGGTTTAAATTAGGTAGCCGATACGGAAAGTAGGATTAATGAGCGACTACAAACATACTTTGAATTTACCGGAAACAGCGTTTCCAATGCGCGGCAATTTGGCACAACGTGAGCCAAACATGCTTAAAACATGGTATGAAGACGATCTTTACGGTCAAATTCGCGGCGCTAAAAAAGGTAAAAAAACCTTCATTTTGCATGACGGCCCTCCGTATGCAAACGGTGATATCCATTTAGGCCACTCGGTAAACAAAATTCTTAAAGATATTATTGTTAAGTCAAAAACCCTGTCTGACTTCGATGCACCTTACGTGCCTGGTTGGGACTGTCACGGTTTACCAATTGAATTAATGGTTGAAAAGAAAGTAGGCAAGCCGGGCGTGAAAGTGTCTGCTGCTGAGTTCCGTGAAAAGTGCCGTGAATACGCTAAAAAGCAAGTTGAAGGTCAAAAAACAGACTTTAAACGTTTAGGTGTATTTGGTGATTGGGACAAGCCTTACTTAACAATGAACTTTGACTTTGAAGCGAATGCGATTCGTGTTCTTGGTCGTATCATTAAAAATGGTCACTTACACAAAGGTGCTAAGCCTGTTCACTGGTGTACAGATTGTGGTTCAGCACTTGCTGAAGCGGAAGTTGAATATCAAGATAAACAGTCTCCAGCAATCGATGTACGCTTCGAATTTGCTGATCAAGATGCTGTAATCAATGCGTTTGAACTAGCTGAAGGCCATACAGGTACTGGTGCAGTGAGTACTGTTATCTGGACGACAACACCTTGGACACTACCTGCTAACCGTGCAGTAGCAGTTCACGAAAAGCTTGAATATGCCCTTGTTCAAGTTGACGATGAAGGTGCACAGCAGCGTTTAATCTTAGGTTCTGAGCTAGTTAAAGATGCTATGGACCGTTATGGCTTTAAGCATTACCACGTACTAGGTTATGTGAAAGGTGCGGCACTTGAGAACTTACAGGTTGCTCACCCATTCTATGACTTCACAGTGCCTGTGATTGTTGCTGATCACGTTACGACTGATTCTGGTACTGGTGTTGTTCATACTGCACCTGGTCACGGTCAAGAGGATTTCGCGGCAGGTCTTGCTTATGGTTTAGAAGTGGCTAACCCAGTTGGTGCTAACGGTGTTTACTTACCTGACACACCAATGTTTGCTGGTCAGCACGTATTTAAAGCAAATGCGAGCGTTATTGACGTATTAACGGAAAACAATGCGTTATTACATCACCATGCGCTTACACATAGCTACCCACATTGTTGGCGTCACAAAACGCCAATTATCTTCCGTGCGACGCCACAGTGGTTCGTAAGTATGGATCAAGCTAACCTTCGTCAAGATTCATTAAGAGAAATCAAAAAGACTGAGTGGTTACCTGAGTGGGGCGAGAGCCGCATTGCAAACATGGTTGAAGGCCGCCCTGATTGGTGTATTTCACGTCAACGTACATGGGGTGTGCCAATTGCATTATTCGTTGATAAAGACACGGGTGCACTTCATCCGAATACACAAGAGCTTATCGAAGAAGCTGCAAAACTGGTTGAAAAATCAGGTATTCAAGCGTGGTATGACTTAGAGCCAGCAGCTTTACTTGGCGATGATGCTGAGCAGTACATGAAAGTACAAGATACGTTGGATGTATGGTTTGACTCAGGTGTAACACACGCATGTGTGGTTGATGCACGTGACGATTTAACCGGTCCTGCTGATCTTTACTTAGAAGGTTCAGATCAACACCGTGGTTGGTTCATGTCGTCAATGATGACATCGGTTGCTATCAATGGTCATGCGCCATATAAGCAAGTGTTAACACATGGTTTCACGGTTGATGAAAACGGCCGCAAGATGTCTAAATCACTTGGCAACGTCATTTCTCCACAAAACGTGATGAACAAACTAGGTGCTGACATCTTACGTTTATGGGTTGCATCAACTGACTTTACAGCTGAAATGACTGTATCTGATGAAATCTTTAAACGTTCTGCAGACCGTTACCGCCGTATTCGTAACACAAGCCGTTACTTACTTGCGAACTTAAATGGTTTTGATCCTAAAACGGATCAAGTTGCTATTGAAGACATGGTTGAGCTTGACCGTTGGATTGTGGGCCGTGCAGCTGAACTTCAAGATGAAATTTTAGCAGCTTACGATAAGTATCAAATGTTGCTTGTGACGCAAAAGCTAATGAACTTCTGTACTGGTGAGCTTGGTTCGTTCTACCTAGACGTTATTAAAGACCGTCAGTACACAGCGAAAAGCGACAGCCATGCGCGTCGTTCATGTCAAACTGCGCTTTACCATATTGCTGAAGCAATGACGCGTTGGATGGCGCCGATTTTAAGCTTCACTGCGCAAGAAATCTGGGAAGCATTACCAGGTGAGCGTGACAAGTTTGTATTCACTTCAGTGTGGTACGATGGCTTACAAGCTTCTTCACAAGGTAAGTTCAGCAACGATGATTGGTTAACAATCCTAAACGTGCGTGATGAAGTAAACCGTGTGCTAGAAGCCGCTCGTAAAGAAGAAGTTATTGGTGCAACTCTACAAGCAAACGTAAGCATTTACGCAGGTGAAGAGCTAAGCGCGAAACTAGCTGCATTAGGTGATGAATTGCGCTTTGTACTATTAACGTCAGGTGTGACAGTTGAAACTGTGACAGCACAGCCTGAAGGTACTCAATCGACAGAGATTGATGGCTTATTCATTAAAGTTGCTGCAACAACCGCTGAAAAGTGTGAGCGTTGTTGGCACTACTGTGATGATGTAGGTGCTGATCCTGCTCACCCTGAAATCTGTGGCCGTTGTGTAAGCAATGTTGACGGCGATGGTGAACAGCGTCAGTTCGCATAGGAGTTGTTTGTGAGCAAACTAGCCGGAAAAAGTGGCTTGGTTTGGTTATGGCTGAGTCTACTACTTTTAGTAGTAGACCATGCGACAAAAACACTTGTCGTTAGTACCATGGCCTACGAAGAGTCGATTGATATTCTGCCGTTTTTTAATTTCACTTATGTACATAACTATGGTGCGGCCTTTAGCTTTTTAAGTGATTCAGGTGGCTGGCAGCGCTGGTTCTTTAGTTTGATTGCAGTGTCGATCAGTGTGCTTTTAGTGTGGTGGCTGAAACGCTTGCCAGCGTCTAACAAAGTATTATGTTCTGCTTATGCGTTAGTATTAGCTGGTGCGATTGGCAATTTATATGACCGTATCGCTTATGGCTATGTCATTGACTTCCTGCATGTATATTACGAAAACTGGCACTTTCCTGTTTTTAATATTGCCGATTGTGCGATTTGTATCGGTGCCGCATTACTTTTATTTGATGCCTTCACAGGCGAAAGTCCTAAGGAGCAACAAGCATGAGCCAAGCTGTAATTGGTGAAAACTCTGAAGTGATCTTTCATTTCTCAATTAAGTTAGAAGATGGCTCAGCAGCCGATTCAACGAAGGTACATAATAAACCTGCAAAATTGCGAATGGGTGATGGTAGCCTGACAGAAAATTTTGAAAAGTGTTTACTCGGGTTATCGGCTGGTGACAGCAAGTCATTTGCATTAGAGCCTGAAGATGCATTTGGTCAACCAAATCCAGATAACATTTATTATGTTGACCGCAGCAAGTTTGGTGCTGAGACCCCAGCTGAAGTAGGTAATATTATTGCCTTTACTCAACCTGATGGCACAGAGTTACCAGGTCTTGTTCGTGAAGTTCAAGGTGAGTCAGTCACGATCGACTTTAACCACCCACTTGCAGGGCAGCGCTTAACCTTTGAAGTTGATATTTTAGAGGTAACAGGTTAATGGATATTTTATTAGCGAATCCACGCGGCTTTTGTGCTGGCGTTGACCGTGCAATTAGTATTGTGGAGCGCGCACTCGATATCTTTGAAAAGCCAATCTATGTGCGCCATGAAGTCGTTCACAATCGATATGTTGTTGATGGCTTAAAAAATCGTGGTGCTGTGTTTGTTGAAGAGCTAGATCAGGTTCCTGACGATAGCATCGTTATCTTCAGCGCACATGGTGTTTCTCAAGCTGTTCGTAGTGAAGCAAAGCGACGAGACCTAAAAGTGTTCGATGCCACGTGCCCACTGGTAACAAAAGTGCATATGGAAGTAACACGCGCAAGCCGTAAAGGCACTGAGTGCGTGTTAATTGGCCACCATGGCCATCCTGAAGTAGAAGGCACAATGGGGCAGTACGACAACGAAGCGGGTGGTATTTACTTAGTAGAAACTCCCGAAGATGTTGCAGGCTTAACGGTTAAAAACCCAGAAAACCTGTTTTACTGTAGCCAAACAACGTTATCTGTAGATGATACGGCAGATGTGATTGATGCACTTCGTACTAAGTTTCCGGCGATTGATGGCCCGCGTAAAGATGACATTTGTTATGCTACGCAGAACCGTCAAGATGCTGTGCGTGATTTAGCAGATAAAGTGGATGTACTGCTTGTTGTTGGGGCTAAAAATAGCTCTAACTCAAACCGTTTACGTGAGCTTGCTGATAAAATGGGCACCACTGCTTATTTGATTGATGATGCAAGTAATGTTGAAGCGGGTTGGTTTAACAGTGTAAATGCCGTGGGTGTAACTGCAGGTGCATCTGCACCAGAAGTTTTAGTTCAACAGGTTATTACTCGTCTAAAAGAATTGGGTGGTAATCAAGTTGTTGAAAATCCTGGTGAAGAAGAGAACATAGTATTTGCCGTTCCTGTTGAGCTACGCTAATCTAAGCAAATAGTAGTCAACAGTTAAAAGAGGAGCCCATGAGCAAACAGCCAAATTCAAACGGCTTGCTGATTGCGGCTCTTTTTCAATCTCGTGGTGTCCTTGCCACACTGATCGTCAGCCAAGTCATAGCAATTTTACTCGCTTTTTCACCCATGAGTTTAGGGGATGTTTGGTTACGCTTAGCTATATTTAGCTGCTTTTTACATCTTATCTTTCTTTCAAGTTTATCGTTGCTGTATATGTGCAGAGCTTTACTCACAAAACTGTCGCACCCTAAACAGCTATTCATTTTGATATCTACTTTACTGGCATTAACGTCTGTTTTTAGCTGGCTGTTTTTGTCCGTGTTTTCAGATGTGTTCGCTATGGAGTCGAGAGCTAACTTTATTGTGAGTAATTTACTGATCATATTTTTGGTCACCGCGTTGTTCAGCCAATTCCTGCTTATTCATAATCAAAAAGAGCAACAAACGAAAGCGTTAGCGCAGGCTGAACTTGATGCATTACAAGCCAGAATACGCCCCCACTTTTTGTTTAATAGTTTAAACACTGCTGCTGAGCTGACACATTATGATGCTGAGGCGGCTGAACAAGCAATTTTGGCGCTAGCGGCACTTTCACAGGCCGCTATGCGCGACGGTAAAGCCATAAAGCTTGCTGATGAAATCACTTTATGCCAGCAGTATGTGGCTCTTGAACGTTGGCGCTATGGCGAACGCCTAGCATTAAGCTGGAAATTGCCTGACGAGTTGCCAGAGATTGATATTCCGTGTTTAACAATACAGCCGATTATTGAAAATGCGGTATTTTATGGCGTCGAGCCAGCAGAGCAGGGCAATATTTCTGTCGAGATGCATCAATCGGATAAAGCTTATACCTTCATTATAACTAATCCTGTAGCTGCAGAGGTGAATAACTCACGAACAGGGAATGGGATGGCACTGGATAATATTCGCCAGCGCTTGGCACTTTTCTATCATCAAAAAGCACAGCTGACGACCACAATTCGTGATGATGTATTTAGAGTGAAGCTGGTAATACCAAAGCAGAGGGATGCATGATAAAAATTTTGATTGCTGATGATGAACCACTAGCAAGGGCACGAATAAAACGCTTATTAGCTGCAAATGAAGATTACATTGTCGTTGGTGAAGCAAGTAATGGTGAGCAAGCAATAGCGCTTTGTAAGCAGCTCCAGCCCGATTTAGTGATGCTCGATATCAATATGCCTAAGCAGTCTGGCCTTGAGGTGGCTGCAGAGCTAAAACAGTTTTCGATCCCGCCTGCAGTTATGTTTTTAACTGCCCATTCAGAGCACGCATTAACGGCTTTTGAGCTCGCTGTTGATGGCTATTTAGTTAAACCTGTGTCTGAGCAAGCATTAGCTAAAGCAATGGCACAACTTAGTAAATTAAATCGTACTCAGATAAGCCTCCCTGAAAATAATTACATTAGCTATCAACTTGCAGGTGTAATTCGACGAGTCAATATAGATGAAGTGGTTTGCTGTATCGCAGAACAGAAATACACGCGGGTCGTATTTTTTAAAGGCGAGGCGCTTGTTGAGCAAAGTTTAAAACAACTAGAGCACAGCTATTCGCTGCAGCTACTTAGAATTCACCGAAATACCCTTGTCAATAAGCAACATATTGTAAGCCTTAATAGTCCGCCATCAGGTGGGCATACAGTCACGATGAAGCTGCTTGAAGAGCCTTTGGCAGTTAGTCGCCGAGAGCTAAAAAATGTTAAAGCTGTGATGGGTAAATAATAAAAACCTTCATTGCAGCATCTTAGCTTCAATATCCTCTTTCTTTAGTAGCCACTATCTAACTTTGAGCAAGGTTAAGTACCGTTTATCGCGCATTTTGACCGCTCGTCCATATACAGATTGTTATTTATTTGTGTCGTAATACTCTTACTGTATGTAAAAGTATCCATGAACTTCACCATGATTAGACATTCTGAGCAGCAAGGCTTTACGCTTATTGAAGTACTTATTGCCTTTGTTATTTTAAGTTTTGGCTTATTAGGCGCGGTTGCCTTACAAGCAAAAGCCAAGCAGGCAAGCTTTGATTCTATGCAGCGTGCAGCTGCTGTAGCACTGGGTAATGACATTATTCAGCGTATGCGAGCGAACGACTCACCTGGCTTTGCTGCGTTATATAATGGCACTTTCGATAGTGATACAGCTCTAAACACAAGTTTGAGTTGCTATAACTCAGCATGTAGTGCTCAACAATTAGCAGCTTTAGACAAACAACAGTGGGTGCGTGCAATTCAGGCTCGTGAAAACACCGGTGCTTTAGACGATGCAACTGTATGTATTAATAGTACTCCCGTCGCTGCAGGCAATGCCAGTGAATTTAATATTGAGGTTGTGATCAGTTGGCAAGGCCGTCAAGAGCTTAGTGCTAATAAAGATACCGCTGCAATTGATTGTGGTTCTAAAAGCGATAAGCGACGTTTGATTGTTCTACAAAGCTATATTTATTTAAGGTCTTGATATGAAAAAGCATAATGGATTTACTCTTGTCGAGATGATGGTTGCTTTATTCATCGGAGGTGTAGTGCTCGGCGGAGTGATGTTTACCTATATAAGCATGAAATCAACAACTCGTGACACGATGACAATCGGTGAGCTGCAAGAAACTGGCAGATTAGCAATGAATATCATGCAACGTGATATTGAACAAATTGGTTTTTGGGGCACGTTTTATGAAGACTCTTTCTCAGGTGCAAATACAAACAGTTTAGGAAATCCTGGTAATGATTGTTCAGAAGGCCTTAATAATGGCAGCTTTCCTGATACAGCTGCAACCAGTAACTTTCGCTCGGTTTACGCAGTGCAAACAACCGGTAACTCAGCACTTGGCTGTATTAACAATGTTGAGAAAAATACAGATGTACTGCAAATTAAGTTTTTAGAGGGCTTACAAATTCAACCTGCTAATACTAGCGATAGCTATTACTATTTCATCGCCGAGCAAGAGCTTGCTGAGTTTCAGCGCGGCCCAATCGCGGCAGCGGCTGTAAATGGCAATGCCACGATTTGGCGCTATCGACATCATGTTTATTACATCGCCAAGCAAACTTACACCATTAATGACCAAAGAGTGTCTGTTCCTCTACTTCGACGTAAACGCTTAACTCCGAATGGGGGCATGACAACTGAAACGGTTATGGAAGGGGTAGAAAATATGCACTTTGTGTTTGGCTTAGATACCACTAATAACAGTCGTGTTGATACATACAAAAGTATCAGCCAGATGACCAACACTGATTGGGAAAATCGCCGTGGTATTTTGACAGTGCAAGTATTCTTACTTGTGAGATCGCTTTTACCAGATTCAAACCTTAAGTTAAAAAATCAAACTTATACATTGGGTGAAGATGCGAATAGCCGCGTTCTTACATTTGACGATAACTACCGACGCGCACTATTTACGACCACTATCCGCTTGAACAATGTTGGGGCAAACTTGTGGCGCATTTAACTTTGATGCATAAGCAACAAGGTGTTGTATTAATCGTTGCTTTGATCATGGTTATTGCGATAACCGGTATTGCTGTGACTTTGATGAGTAGCAGTAGTGTAGATATTAAAATCACAAATGCCGCTCAAGAGAGAGAAGCGGCAGAGAATGAATTAATTGGTGATGTACAAAACGTCATTGCTAATGAAGCAAAAAAATTGGGTAACAGTCGGTTTTTCTTTAGTCGAGGGCAAGTTCCTGAAACTGGTCTTGATCTTGGCAATACAAATGACACATCGAACACCATGTTTAACAAAAATGAAGGCCCTTTGGCTTTGAGATGCCCAAGACGTTTTGATGATACTGCAGGTTTAAGATGCAATATGGTTGAAATAAATTCAGTGATTGAATATGGCTCTAAAAGTAAGCACAACCTCACTATTACAACAGGGATCGCTCAAGAAATGCTGAGCTTAAATAGTGGAAATTAATGGAGTAAGGCGAGTATGAAAATGAAGTTAAACAGCCTATTTTTTATTTTTGCATGTGTATTCTGCCAAAGCCTTTATGCTGAAGATATTGATCTATATGTAAATTATGAAGTAGCGGAAGACGAAAAATTACGAGTTTTACTTGTTTTTGATACATCAAATAGCATGGCATTCTCTATAGAAACGGGCAAAGTCTGTAGAAATCAAGGAAAGCTAATACTATGTCCTGAAGGAAGTCGTTTAGAAGTCGCACAAGAGGCGATGATTAAATTAATTAATAACAATAGTGATATTGAATTTGGTTTAATGCGGCTCATTAAAGGCACAGGTGGATATGTTATTCATGGGATTGGTACAAGTCATAAAACGATTAAAAATACCATAAGAAACTGGGATGTAACGTCGTTACAGGCAGGGACCCCCTTGTTGAAACCATTACAGAAGCATGGCGATACCTAACGGGCGATGAAATATCCTATGCTAATTTAGTAGACCCCGTTGAACGTGATACTTCTATAGAACAAAGTGGTAAGTATATTTCTCCATTCAAGCAGTACTCAGGTGATCCAATTCGTTGTGATAATAGCGTTAATATCATATTGATGACAGACGGTGAGCCTTATTGGGATGTTGATCAAGATGACTATATTAAACGCTTGTACAAAAGTATTTATGGTACTAAACCTGAAGCAGTTGGTAAGAGTCATTTACCGTCAATGGCAACAATTCTTCATGGTAAAAAGAATGAAAATAGGGATATATACCCTGAAACAAGTGTTGTAGATGGCGCAAATGTTTACACAATAGGTTTTGGTAAAGGCTTAGCTAAAAAAGCAGGAGATATTTTACAGGCAACTGCTGATAATGGTGGCGGTGAGTATATTTTCGCAGAGTCTCCAGAAGAGTTAAGTAAGGCATTTGATTATGTTGTCGACAATATAAGAAAGGTTAACTCAACTTTTTCTTCGCCAGCGGTAGCATCAAATAATTCGGATAAATTATCGCATCGTGATGCAGTTTATTTTCCTATGTTTTTACCTTCAAACGATGCTCGATGGCGAGGGAACCTTAAAAAGCTAAAAGTATCTAATGGTGTCGTAGTTGATGCTAACCTTGACTCTGCCCTTGATAATGATGGGGCGATTTTATCAACAGCAAAAACATATTGGCAATCTAATAGCAACCTCATTGCTGATGGTGGTTCCGTTGCAAAAGGAGGCGTAAACGCTTATTTAGCTGAACAATCGAGTATCCCTAATAATGGCCGAAAAGTAATCACAAATTTATCGGGCGGTCGAATGCTCAATTTTACGGTTTATAGAGTTATTTTCCATTATGTAAATCGATTTAAGGCTGCCGATGATTTTAAAGCAGACCCAGATGAAGTATTTGATCTTATTAATTGGTCTCGTGGACTTGATGTTGATGATGAAGATCAGGACGGTTCAACAGACGATTCTCGCCATGATATTTTTGGTGATGTACTGCACTCTAAGCCTGTTACGATAGATTACGGCTACAATGATGTTCGTATTCTTATTGGTACTAATGCGGGCTATTTACATATGTTTCAGGACAAGAACGATGTTTTAAGCGAAAGCTGGGCATTTATGCCTGCGGAACTGTACTCAATTATTAAGCCATTACGCGATAAAAAGTTACACACAAAAGTGTATGGAGTGGATGGGCCAATAACCGTTTATTTTGATGATAAAAACGAAGACGGCATCGTTAATAATGATGACAGGGTATGGGCATTTTTCGGATTACGTCGAGGTGGTAGTAGCTATTACGGTTTAGATATAACTAACCCTAATTCACCTTCTCTGATGTGGGGAGGGCCATTAAAAAGTGGTGATGGAAAATTTTTAGAACTAGCACAAACATGGTCTAAACCTCAAATTACATTTATCAACCTTAAAGGCTATGAAGATAGACCGCTATTGGTTTTTGGTGCTGGCTACGACACGAATAAAGATAATTCAATCTCAACAGATTCTAAAGGGCGAGGCTTATACATTGTTGATGCAGAAACTGGAAAACAAGTTTGGGCGTTAACAAACTCAGAAGGTGGCTTTAAAGGGCAGCACAGTATAGCGTCAGACATACATTTACTTGATTCTGATTACGATGGTTACACTGACAGATTGTATGCAAGTGATACTGGCGGTGGGATCTGGCGAGTTGACTTAGCAACAAACAACAAAAAAATTGGACGTACTTTCAACTTGCAAAATTAGGTAATAATAACCGCCGCTTTTTTTATGAGCCATATGTTTCAAGAACTCTGTTCAGTAAAGTAACAGAAACAACACTTGATGATGAAACAACTTACTCAAGAATTGATACCCCATTTGATGCAGTACTGATTGGTAGTGGTGATCGCACAGATCCATTGAATTTAAAAGTTGCTGATAAGCTCTATATGATTCGAGATGTAAATACAGTAACTCGAAGCTTTGAAGAGGAAGAAATACCTGATTTAATTTGGCAATCAGATTTAATGAATGTAAATAGTGACCCATTTGCCAAAGTTATTGACAGTTTGGAAGACTTTGTTGAATTAGAAGCTGATTTAGCTGAAAAAGATGGTTGGTTTTATAATTTAGGGTGGGGTGAAAAGGCAACTTCGAAGGCTACCGTGTTAGGAGGCGTTGCTTACTTTACTACATATAAACCAGATACCAGTTCTTCATCGGATTTAGAGTGCTCAATTGCTGAAGGGCAAGGTTATCTTTATGCATTTCATCTTCACTATGGATCCAAAGTGTATGATTGGTTAAGAACCCCAACAGCGTCAGAACTACCAGATACACCAACTATGTATGTTGAAAATGGTGATGTGTATATATTTCCATTACCAAATAAAGACCCAAATTGTACTGAAAACTGTGAGAAAATTGAGGCTAAAGTAGTTAATGGGCCAACTCCTAGCGTTGACGAAAATGGCAATGTTCAGCTTTATGATGAGGAGCCACTTAAATTAGAAGTTCATCAAAGTTATATTTATAAGCAAGAACTAAATGATAATAGCCAGTGATTAACTGATTTATTGTTTTATTTTAATTTTAACTGAATCCATCTTTGTCAACCCAGTTTTTCTGGGTTGATATTTTTAATTCTTTTTACTGTGCGCTGCCTTTATTTATAATATTTTTTATAATGTTGTCTTGAAATATTTACAATTAACTTATTGTATATAAATCGCTTTTTACGCCTCTCTTTTCCATGCTGTTAATCATTTGATTTTTAATGGCTTTTATTTCTTCATTCTTATCTGGTTTCTTGTTTTTAATTGGTAGATATTTTAATAAATAAGTGGAATGATATTGTATATTTATTATAATACTTATTAGTTAGCCTGAATTGGTTGTATGTTTTAAATTTAAAAACACTTTTTACCTGTCTTTTTATGCTGACTTAAATTATTACTAGGCGAAATGTAGATGAAATATCACGCGAAGGTTTGCTATGGAAAACTATCAAATTAATCAAAATGTAAAACACAGTGTTTCAAGTATGCACAAACAAAAAGGTGTTGTTTTGATTATTGCACTAATAATGGTTGTTGCGGTGACTGGTATTGCAGTGACCTTAATGAACAGCAGCAGTGTAGATATTAAAATAACGAACTCAGCGCAAGAGCGTGAAACGGCAGAAAATAGCTTAATTGGTACGGTGCAAAAAGTTATCGCTAATGAAGCTGCAGCAGGTGGCAACAGTGCTTTTTTAATGAAAGCATCTGAAATACCTGAAGGCGGTTATGGCATGGGGGATATGGATGGCGCATCTAACACTATGACAAATTTAAATAATGGTGCGCTAGATTTACCTTGCCCACGTAAATTTAACTTCACTGCTGGTGTGTCTTGTAACATGGTCCAAGTCGATACAACGATTACTTATGGCACTAAGAGTAAACATACCTTAACGATCAGCACAGGTGTTGCCCAAGAAATGGCTAGCCTAAATACGGGCGGTTAGTGGAGAAAGTGATGAATATAGAAAAAATTACTCAACGAATACTGCTATCTTCATTAGCAGTCATTAGTTTTTTGGGCCACGCCGAAGATATTGAGTTATATGTAAACCACAATGTTAACTTGGACGAAAAACCCCGAGTTCTTATAGTTTTCGATACCTCAGGTAGTATGGCATTTTCAACCAGCTCTGGTAACAGCTGTGGCTTCTCAAATGGTTTATATATCCCATGTTCAGATAGTCGCCTTGGGGTTGCACAAGACGCTATTACTAAATTGGTTGATGGTAACGATGACATCGATTTTGGCTTAATGCGTTTTAATAGCACTAATGGTGGCTATGTGCTAGCTGGCATTGGTTCACAAATATCGGCCTTGAAAACCACAATTGCGGGTCTTCCTGCCGATGGCGGGACACCACTGACCGAAACGCTATGGGAAGCTTATCTTTATATAACAGGGCAAAGTCTCTTCTACGGCGAAAAGGTTAATGCTGCTCTTCGTGATACTACAATAGAAAGAGGCACGCCTTATACAACATCAGTGCGAGTCTGCTCTGGTAAAGGTTGGAGTAAAGTTTGTTGGTACGAGCCACGTATTGAGTATACCTATTCCTATATTTCACCATTTGATAATTCAGAAGAAGTAAAACGCTGTGATAACTCGGTTAACATTATCTATATGACTGATGGTGATCCGTCGGCTGGCTCTGATAATGAACAGGACTCTAATATTAGTGCATTACACAAGTCGTACTTTGGTAGCTATTTAAGTGATGATGATAAAATTGCTGGTGTGTATTTACACAAGCTCGCAAAAGTTATTCACGGTACTGATGATGTAGAGGTGGATTTAAGGCCAACGACGACTGACATTCACGAAACAGGACGAGTTTATACCATAGGTTTTGGTAGTGGTATGAGTGATAATGGTAAGCGCTTACTATCTGAAACGGCGTCAGAGGGTGGTGGTAAGTACCTTCATGCTAATACTGCAGAACAACTTTCTGAGGCCCTTAAAAATACCATTACTCAAATTCGAGAAGTGAACGATACGTTCACGGCACCATCAATTGCAAGTAACAATGTTGACCAAACTCGTAGTCGCGAATCGATTTATTATGCGATGTTTTACCCTAAAACAGGTGCTCGTTGGCGTGGAAATCTGAAAAAGCTAAAAGTATCCGGCGACCAAATTACCGATAGAGATGGTAAGCAAGCTCTCAATGAAGATGGTTTAATTGATAAAGATGCAAAAACTTTTTGGCTGCCTAGCGGTGAGAGCGCTGATGGTAATTCAGTTGAGTTAGGTGGTGTAAATCTGTATTTAACTAACTCTTCGAGCGTGCCAAATGAAGGACGCAAAGTACTAACAAATGTCAACGGCCGCATGCTTAACTTTACCCGTTATCGGGTTGTATTCCATTATGGGACTATAGACAAGGCTGCCGTTGATTTTGAAGCTGATCCGGATGAAGTTGAAGACCTTATTAACTGGTCAAGAGGCCTAGATATTGATGATGAAGACAAAGATGGATCGAAAACGGATTCGCGTAAAGACATCTTCGGTGATCCACTACATTCAAAACCTGTAACAATTGACTATGGTAATGACGATATCCGAGTTTTAATTGGTACTAATGCAGGATACTTGCATATGTTCCAAGATAAAAACGATGTACTGAGCGAAAGCTGGGCGTTTATCCCTCGAAGCTTGTATAAAATAATAAAGCCACTTCGTGATAACCAAGCAGATACCAAGGTTTATGGTGTTGACGGGCCAATCTCTGTATTTTTTGATGATAAAAATAGTGATGGCATCGTAAATGGATCAGACCGTGTTTGGGCATTCTTTGGCCTAAGACGCGGTGGTAATTACTACTACGGACTCGATATAACTAACCCAGATTCACCAAGTCTGCTGTGGGATCAGCCAATTGTAGGTGGCACAGGTGACTATAAAGAATTAGGGCAAACCTGGTCTAAACCTTCAGTTACTTATGTGAATCTAGATGGTTATAAAGACAGACCAGTGCTTATTTTTGGTGCGGGTTATGATACAAACAAAGACAATGTTATTCGTACAGATGATACCCATGGACGTGGTATTTTTATTGTTGATGCGCAAACAGGCAAAAAAGTGTGGGCATTAACGCCGAGTGAGAATGGCTTTTTAGGAAAACATAGTATTGCATCAGATATCAGTATCTTAGATTCTGACTATGATGGTTACATTGATAGGCTATATGCAACGGATACGGGCGGTGATGTGTGGCGTGTTGATATGCCTTCTGATAGCCCAACAGATTCAGAAAACCCATGGACACATTTTAAATTAGCAAGTTTAGGGAGTGCGCTTTCAACGCAAGATCGCCGTTTCTTCTATAAGCCTTTGATTGCTAGAACCATGTTTAGCAAAGTATCAGAAACATCTGTCAATGGTGAAACAGTAACTACCCGTATTGATACACCATTTGATGCTGTGCTGATAGGCAGTGGTAACCGTTCTAAACCAACGGGTACAGTCACTAATGATCAGCTGTTCATGATCCGTGATATCAATACAGTTACTCAGCCTTTTTTAGGTAATGATGTACCAGCAACCATTACACAAGCTGACTTGATGAATATGGATTCAGATCCATTTGGCAATGCACTAGACGACGTGGATAAATTTACTGACTTAGAAATTGAGTTAGGTGAGTATCATGGTTGGTATTACAACTTATCTTCTGCTGGTGAAAAATCCCTTGCAGCAAGCACTGTGATTGGCGGTGTTGCTTATTTCACCACGTATACGCCTGCTTCAGCGACAGAAACGGCTAATCAGTGCTCACTGACGGGCGGCTCAGGAAGTTTATATGCTTTCCACTTACATTACGGTACAAAGGTGTATGACAGCTTAAAATTTACCACCTCGAATGATGTGCCAGATACGCCTCAACTTTATTTTGGTGTAGGTGACAGCTGTGTTGATGGTAATAGCGATGGTTACTGTGATGACAACACAGATGAAAAGGTTAAAGAGCAAAGCCAGTTTTTAACCATTGGTCCAGGTATCAAAGGTGAGCAAAATCCACTGAAAGTACAAGAGATCCAAGGTCCAGGTTTAGTTATCGAAGATGGTAAAATTAAACTTGTAAGTGATGCAGTGCCTATTGGCTTTGGTTTTAAAACACAGCAAACCTTCATCTATAAGCAAGAGCGAAACGATAATAGCCAATAAAGCACTAAGCGATTGCTCTGCCTTACATGTTAAGGCAGAGCATGTGGTAGCTATTTGAATACTAGCCTTAATTGCATAATTATTGTTAGCCATCTAAGATAAGTAGAAATAGAGGTAATTCCTCTAAAAAACAATTGTATAGGTTTTAAAAAATGAACTTTATAAGAACAAAGAGTCATAATGGTTTTACGCTAATCGAGCTGATGATTACTGTAGCTATCTTGGGGATCATCGCGAGTATTGCTATTCCTAGTTATTTTGAGCACGTAAAACGTACAGCGCGAACAGAGGCAATTACTTCGTTATTAGATGCAGCTAATAAACAAGAGCAATACTTTGTCGATAATCGTGAATATACAAGCACAATTGCTGATTTAGGTGTTTCTAGCTCTACAGAAAGTAACTTTTATACGATCACTGTAGAAGTAGACAATAGTGCGGGTACATTTGCATTTAAAGCAACACCTAAATCAGGCCCACCGTTACAAGATACCGAGTGTAAAACATTATCTATATCTGATACGGGTTTAAAAACATCAACAGGGTCTGCTGATTCAAGCACGTGTTGGGGTAAATAAGCTTTATCAATTATCAGTTTGACATTTATCAGTATCAATTAACCTGACCCGTCCAATTGGACTAACACTTATAGCAAGCCCTTTGAGGCTTGCTTTACTATATTCTGGGCAGTAGATAAATTTCCCGTTACCTAGCCCCATCGGCATGCCTGATGGGCTAAATGTGACTGAATGACGTGGATAAGTCAGCATATCAAATTTATTAATCGCTTCGATTTCCATTAACTTGGTATCGCTACTTTCAAATACACCTAGCTCGCCTTTGTCTACAAAAACGGTTAACGATTTATGCCATACTTCCTTGTTGCAACGATTATTTTTTAACGCGCAAAAGGTTACATAGGCATCATTTGTTTGCGCCTTGAGGCGAGTAAATTGTAGTGCTCTTTTTACCGTATGCATGTTGCTATCTAAACGGTTTTTGGCCAAAAGAGGCTTATATTCAAACAAGGCGAAATGCAGCAGGAGAGATAAAATTGATAACACTACTAGGCTTTCAATTAACGTTGCTCCGTTGAAGCTGCGCAGAGTTGTAAGTGCCTTCATCCTTGAAGACTCCAAAATTGCGACTATTAATTAAACTGTAATAGGTGCTCGGTATTTGTCAATTAGATAGGACTAATTACATGTTTTTGTTGTTGTTCCTTCATACATTGCGGTGCCAGATTTTGAAATAGATAAGGCTTTATTGTTATCATTGCTACTCTTTGAAGGGCAATAAACAAATGTGCCTGGGTCAGTCCTAATCATACCGCTAGTTTCAAATCTTATAACTCTAGATTCAGAAAAACGAAGTGAGCTGTTTTCAGGTATCTCTGCCATTACGCGCAAAATGATATCTCCTCTGCCAGGATTAAAAGTACCATTTGGGCTCTTATCTACAAACACAAAAACACTTCCTTGACTCCAGTCCCTTGAACAAAATACATATTTATTTTGTTCAATTGCTTTTGTATCACCTGCGCACACTATAACTAATTCGTCACTACTCGTCGCCTTTGCCCTTGCAAAACTTAAAGTACGTTTTAATTCTAATAAGTAGCTCTCAGCTCGATCATTTTCAAGCATGTCAGAGCTATCCCAAAGAGCGATAACGGCAACTATACCAACAATGGCAAGCGTGACCATCAGCTCCAATAATGTAAAACCCCGTTGTAATGATTTCATTGTTGTCTCTATTTTGAATCACTTTATTTAATAATATCATGATTGCTGGTTTAATCACCGTAATTCATAGCTTTGTTTGCCATCAGCAATGGGATTGTCTAAAATCGAGGCAATCGAGAAATAATAAGTAACCCGAAAATGAAAAAAATCGAAGCAATTATTAAACCATTTAAGCTTGATGATGTGCGAGAAGCATTGTCAGATGTCGGTATCACAGGTATGACGGTAAGCGAAGTAAAAGGCTTTGGCCGTCAAAAAGGGCACACCGAGCTTTATCGTGGTGCTGAGTACATGGTGGACTTTTTACCTAAGGTAAAATTAGATATCGTGTTAAGCGATGAAGATGTTGACCGTGCTATTGATGTTATCGTTAAAACATCGCAAACAGGTAAAATTGGTGACGGTAAAATCTTTGTCACTGACGTTGAGCGTGTCGTACGTATTCGTACCGCTGAAGAAGATGAAGACGCGATTTAATACTAATCCGCAAACATTAAAAAAGGCGCCTCTGGCGCCTTTTTGCTTTTAGTCTATTTTAACGCTTATTAGCTTCACGTGTTGCTTTAGCGTGTTCACTTAGTTCAGGCAAACCAAGCTTGTTGTAGCTTTTTTCCATTATCTCGAGTGCTTGATCAAGGTAGCTGCTTTGTGAGTAGTGCTCAACCACGTATTTACCACGGTTTGCTGCAGCAAGGTATGCCTCACGCTCATAGTAGTATTCAGCAACTTTTAACTCATAGCGAGCCATTTTGTTCAGTAACCATACTAAACGTTTTTTCGCTTCTGGCGCATAAGCACTGTTGGGAAAACGTTTTAATAGCGTTGATAAGTCTGTAAATGCGACACGAGTACGATTTGCGTCTCTGTCGGCACGGTCTACACCAAAATATTCTTGGAAAGCGTTTTCATCCGCTTTAATGTTCACCAAGCCACGCATGTAGTACATGTAGTCTAAATCTTTATGGTTTGGGTTTAAGCGAATGAAACGGTCGATTGTTGCAAGTGCTTGCTCAGTATTACCTGCTTGATAATGCGCATACACTAAGTCCATTTGTACTTGTTTTGATAAAGGACCAAAAGGGTAGCGAGAATCAATAGCGCTTAATAGCTCAATTGCACGGGCATATAAGCCAGAATCTAATGTTTGTTTTGCATCTTCATATAAAGCTTGCGCAGATTTATTAGGAACGCGTTGGATATCTTCTTGATCCGGTGCTGATGAACAGGCACCTAAGCCAAGTACAGATACTGAAAAAACTATGGCGAACGCACGTTTCCCTATTTTATTTATCATTTTATTTCTTACCTTCGATGTCTTCGGCTAGGCCAAGTGAGGAAAACCGAGTAAACTATACGTATTATATTAAAGCGATTCTAACCCAGTCGAGCACAGCTTGCACTGGTAAATTGGGTAAAGTTACTAATGTCAGAGCAAATTTCTCTCCAAGCCGAGGTTCCAATTGACCTTGGCGGTAAACGTCTAGACCAAGTATTAGCGCAATTGTTCCCTGATTATTCTCGTTCACGCATAAAAACGTGGATTTTGGATGATAAAATCACAGTAAACGGCGAAATATTAAACACACCGCGCGAAAAATTACTCGGTGGCGAAACGGTGAGTGTTGAAACAACCATCGAAGCCCCTCGTGAATACGAGGCACAAAATATCAAATTAAACATCGTTTATGAAGACGATGATATTTTGGTGATCAATAAACCTATGGGATTAGTAGTACATCCAGGGGCGGGTAACCCAGATGGCACGGTATTAAATGCTTTGCTACATCATTACCCTGACATCATTAATGTGCCTCGTGCAGGTATTGTGCATCGTCTAGATAAAGACACCACAGGTTTAATGGTGGTGGCGAAAACAATTCCGGCACAAACACATCTAGTATCTGCATTACAAAAGCGTGAAAACTTCACCCGTGAATACGAAGCAATTTGTAATGGCACAATGACAGCAGGTGGCATGGTTGAAAAACCAATTGGTCGCCATGCAACAAAACGTACTCACATGGCCGTGCACGAAATGGGCAAACCAGCAGTTACGCATTATCGTGTTGCAGAAAAGTTCCGTGCACATACTCGTTTACGTTTACGCTTAGAAACAGGTCGTACTCACCAAATTCGTGTACACATGGCTTATTTAAACCATCCATTAGTTGGCGATCAACTCTATGGTGGTCGTCCGCGTCCGCCAAAAGGCGCGACACCAGAGCTGTTTCAAATGCTACGCGACTTTAAACGCCAAGCATTACATGCTGTTAAGTTATCAATTGCGCACCCAATCACTGGTGAGTTAATGACCTGGCAAGCGCCAATTCCAGATGATATGGCAGCTATGACAGAAGCATTACGCGCTGATACAAAAGCAAACCCAAATATTGAGTTTTAAGCGTTATGATCACACCAGCATGGACTGCCCCAAACACTGTTAGTGCACTGAGTACGACCCGAGAGGGCGGTGTATCAGTTGCACCCTTTGATAGTTTTAATGTGGGTTTACATGTTGGTGATGATGAGCAAGCCGTGCTTGCAAATCGCGCGTTACTTACAAATCAAATGCC
This sequence comes from Pseudoalteromonas sp. Hal040, assembly GCF_037162425.1. Lineage (NCBI taxonomy): Bacteria > Pseudomonadati > Pseudomonadota > Gammaproteobacteria > Alteromonadales > Pseudoalteromonadaceae > Pseudoalteromonas > Pseudoalteromonas sp. Hal040. Next base: position 1,124,877 of record NZ_JARLUU010000001.1, read on the forward strand.
AAACCCTGCTGTGTGGTTAAACCAAACACATAGCAGCGATGTAGTCGTGATTGATGAAGAGTCTGATTTAAGACAAGTGCGCTCTGCTGATGCGCTCTACACCCGTTTAGTAAAGCAGCCGCTTGCTATAATGACTGCAGACTGTTTGCCGGTACTACTTTGTTCGAGTTCAGGCGATGAAGTCGCCGCTGTACATGGTGGCTGGCGTGGTTTAGCACAAGGTATAGTGGCAAACACCGTTTCGCATTTTCAAGCGCCAGCGAGCGATATTATTGCTTGGTTAGGCCCTGCTATTGGTCCTTCGCAATTTGAAGTCGGGCAAGAAGTAAAAGACTGTTTTTGTTCGCAAAACCCGCTGCATCAACAAGCCTTTATAGCTAAACATGAAAAATACATGGCTGATATCTACTTACTAGCACGCCAGCAATTGGCACAATTAGGCGTGTTCAATATTTATGGTGGAGATCACTGTACTGTCTCTGATAAATCACAGTTTTTCTCTTATCGCCGCGACGGGCAAACAGGTCGTATGGCGAGCTTGATCTGGCGCAATTAATACGCCTTTTTTGCGATTAAATTTTCTTCTTTTACTTGAACAAATCACTAAGCATACCCATTAATTAAGCAATTAGATTTTTTAATAGGTAAACCCTTATGCGTTTAGATAGATTTACAAGTAAATTTCAATCTGCGCTTTCAGATGCGCAGTCATTAGCACTTGGGCGCGATCATCAATTTATTGAGCCTGTGCATTTAATGTATTCATTGCTTCAGCAAAATGGTTCAAGCGTGCGTGCGCTACTTGCACAAGCAGGTGTGAGTGCTGATGAGTTAAATACCAAGTTATCCCAAGAAATCGAAAAACTGTTTAAAGTTGAAGGCATTGGTGGCGATGTTCAGCTGTCAAATAACCTGATTTCATTAATTAACTTATGCGATAAATATGCTCAAAAGCGAAAAGATAAATTCATTTCGAGTGAGTTATTTGTCCTTGCAGCGTGTGACGATAAAGGTCCATTAGGCGATATTTTTAAAGCGCTGAATATTACTTCTAGCAAAATTGAAGCGGCTATTGAGGCGATTCGTGGTGGCCAGAAGGTTGACGACCCAAATGCAGAAGAAACTCGTCAGGCATTAAAAAAATTCACTATCGATTTAACAGAGCGTGCAGAGCAAGGTAAGCTTGACCCTGTAATTGGCCGTGATGACGAAATTCGTCGTACTATCCAAGTTTTACAACGCCGAACTAAAAATAATCCGGTGTTAATTGGTGAGCCGGGTGTAGGTAAAACAGCGATTGCCGAGGGCCTTGCACAACGCATTATCAATGGTGAAGTACCTGAAGGCTTAAAAAGCAAGCGAGTATTATCGCTTGATTTAGGTGCGTTGGTTGCTGGCGCTAAATACCGTGGCGAATTTGAAGAGCGTTTAAAATCAGTATTGAATGAACTTGCCAAAGAAGAAGGCCAAGTCATCCTCTTTATAGATGAAATTCATACTATGGTAGGCGCAGGAAAAACAGACGGCGCAATGGATGCGGGCAATATGTTAAAGCCTGCACTTGCCCGTGGTGAGTTACACTGCGTCGGTGCTACAACCCTTGATGAGTATCGTCAATACATCGAAAAAGATGCTGCACTTGAGCGTCGTTTCCAAAAGGTGTTTGTTGATGAACCATCGGTTGAAGACACCATTGCGATTTTACGTGGTTTAAAAGAGCGTTATGAGCTACATCACTCAGTTGATATTACCGATCCGGCCATTGTTGCTGCGGCGCAGCTGTCGCATCGTTACATCAGCGACCGTCAATTACCAGATAAGGCAATTGATTTAATTGACGAAGCGGGTTCTTCGATTCGTTTGCAAATTGACTCAAAACCAGAGTCATTAGATAAGCTAGAGCGTCGTATTATTCAGTTAAAACTGGAAGATAACGCGTTGGCGAAAGAAAAAGACGAAGCGAGTCAAAAGCGCCGCACCGAAATGCAAGAGCTGATCACTGAACTTGAAGCCCAATACCGCGAGTTAGACGAAGTGTGGAATGCCGAGAAGGCCTCATTACAAGGCACGCAAGTTATTAAAGCTGAGCTTGAGCAGGCACGCTTAGATTTAGACGTGGCGCGCCGTGCCAGCGATTTACAGCGCATGTCTGAACTGCAATATGGTCGTATCCCTGAACTTGAGCGCAAACTCGACCTTGCTTCACAAGCAGAAATGCAAGAAATGAGCTTGCTTAAAAACCAAGTTGGTGAAGACGAAATCGCAGAGATTTTATCGCGTTGGACAGGTATTCCTGTATCGAAAATGCTGCAAGGTGAACGTGAGAAGCTACTGCAAATGGAAGATCAATTACACCATAAAGTGATTGGTCAAGATGAAGCCGTTGTAGCTGTTGCGAATGCAATTCGTCGCTCTCGAGCAGGGCTTGCTGATCCAAATCGCCCAATCGGTTCATTCTTATTCTTAGGCCCGACAGGGGTAGGTAAAACTGAGCTGACCAAAGCACTGGCCAGCTTCATGTTTGACACTGAAGATGCCATGGTGCGCATTGATATGTCGGAGTTTATGGAGAAACACTCGGTGGCACGTTTAGTGGGTGCACCTCCGGGTTATGTTGGCTATGAAGAGGGTGGCTATTTAACAGAAGCGGTTCGCCGTCGTCCGTATTCAGTTATTTTATTGGATGAGGTCGAAAAAGCGCACCCTGATGTATTTAACATCTTACTGCAAGTTCTTGATGATGGCCGCTTAACGGATGGTCAGGGCCGTACCGTTGATTTTAAAAATACGGTGATCATTATGACCTCTAACTTGGGTTCAGATATTATCCAAGAACAAGCGGGTTCAAATGATTATGCTGGGTTAAAAGAAAAAGTGATGGGTGTATTGGTGAGCCAGTTCCGCCCTGAGTTTATTAACCGCATCGACGAAACCGTGGTATTCCATCCGCTTGCTAACGAGCACATTAAAGAAATTGCTGATATTCAGTTAAGTAAGTTACGTGAGCGATTAACAGAAAAAGGCTACATTCTTGAAGTAACGGATGCAGCGCTAAATCGCATCGCTGAAAGTGGTTTTGATCCAGTCTATGGGGCAAGGCCTTTAAAACGTGCTATTCAACATACCATTGAAAACCCATTAGCACAGCGCTTACTAGGTGGGGATTATCAACCGGGTGCTATCATCCATATTGATGCTGACGAGAATGGTCTCGTTTTCTCTAGTCGATAATTAGCATTAAAAACAAAAAGCCGCATCGAAAATGATGCGGCTTTTTTGTATTAATCAGCTTTAAACTTTAAAGGTTAATAGCATATCGTTTACTTTGCGTGAGCCTTCAACAAGTCCCGCTGCATCTTTCGCTACGTTGTAACTATGCTTTAAGTTTTCTTCGCTATGACCTCTGATACTTTCAACATTTTCACGAATATCGGCGCTGACAACTTGTTGTTCTTCAGCGGCTGTTGAGATCTCAGTGGCAAGACCTGATATTTCATTGATCTGTGCAAAAATGCTCGCAAGCTCAGTTTGTGTATGGGCGGTGGTATCAACACACGAGTCTGCTTGCTCTTTTGTTGATTGCATCACTTTAGACCAGCTAAATAATGTATCTTGAATCTCTTTAATTGAGCTGTGAATTTGTGCTGTCGCATTTTGAGTACGTGAAGAAAGTGCGCGTACTTCATCTGCTACAACCGCAAAACCACGGCCATGCTCACCTGCACGTGCTGCTTCAATGGCGGCATTCAGTGCTAATAAGTTTGTTTGTTCAGCAATGCCTTCAATCTCACTCATTACTTGACCTATTTTGTCAGCTTCACTAGCAAGAGAGTTCGCGGTAGTGGCTGCTTGCTCTACCTGGTTAGCTAGATCAGTCACCATGCTGCTATTATCTTCAATATGCAGTTTGATATCGTTACAGCTTTGGTAAGTCGTTTTAACCTTATCAGCAGTGTGATGTGTATTGGCCGAAATCTCACCAATAGTTGCACTCATTTGTGTCATTGCTGTAGCAATGTCACTCAAGCGTTGTCCTTGTGCCGCAATACCTTGTTCGGTCAATGACGATTGTTTGTCTAAGTTAGTGGCGATATCTTTAAACGAGTACGTAGAGTCTTTCACACGACCTAATACAGTTCTGAGCTTAGCAAACAGCATTTGCTGATTGTAGGCAGCAATACTGAAAGGGTGTGAACCGCAATAGACGTAACGTGAGACAGAATCAAATTCAGCACGTTGCTGCTTTAAATGGCTTGGTGTAACAACGAGTTCGTCATAATTTAAAGCAAAAAGCAGGACGACAAGGGCACAGCTAGCTAAGGTAACCATCCACGAGGTAGTCAGCGCTAATCCAACCACGCCAGCAACCAATAAAATCGCAGACAATATTTGTCTGAGCGAGATATTCTCACGAAATGATGAGATAGATTTTCCATCATTAATTTTAGTGTACAGTGCCATCGCACGGGTTTTTAATTGCTCAGATGGCTTGGTACGCACTGATTGATAGCCAACTAATTGGCCATGTTCATAAATAGGCGTAACGAACGCATCGACCCAATAGTAGCGACCATCTTTACAGAGGTTTTTTACCATGCCACGCCATGAGTGACCCTGCTTTAATTTATCCCACATCTCTTTAAATGCCGCTTTAGGCATATCTGGATGGCGTACAATATTATGATTTTTTCCGAGTAGCTCTTCTTCGGTATAACCTGCAATAGTACAAAATTCCTTATTTACGTATGTGATTACACCGCGTAAATCTGTGGTAGAGACCAACTCCTGTTTTTCGGAGTATGTCACTTCTTGATTGATGATTTCTTGCCCACGACGCATATGAGTCCTCGAAATATACTTTTTTATGGTGTGCGGATTATAGTCTCAGAAAAATGTAAGGGAAGGGGGAACATATGGTTAACGGTGAAACTTTTAATAATTTCATCTTCCCTTTGATCTAAAACAATATCTTGCCTGAATTATTATGTTTAGCCTCAGTCTTTTATATTAGTTAAAAGGTCTAATATCCTCAAGAAATAAGCCTAAATTGTATTTTTCATGATTTTAGCATCAATGAAGTGCCACCAAAGCAATTGTATAATAGCATCCACAATGGCAAGATTGAGCTTCAAGTGTATAGGTACTGAATGAAACTGATTTTTCGCTCTTGAGTAATTATTTTTTGCCCCCATACACTTAGGATTACAGCCACGCGGCTCGAGGAAGCATTTTTGATAAAACATGATTTAAATAAAACGCTAGAAGCGTTAACGGCACAATTTCCTAACGCAATTAATGGGATTAAACGTGGTATCGAGCGAGAAGCTTTAAGGATCAAACCAAGTGGTGTTATTTCACAACAAGGCCATCCACAAGGCGTGGGTAGTGCTTTAACAAATGATCACGTCACCACCGATTTTTCTGAATCGCTTTTAGAATTTATTACACCAGTTAGTACCTCAGCAGAGCAAACCCTCGCTCAGCTTAAAGACCTGCAAAAGTTCACGCTTTCTCATATGGGCGATGAGCTGCTATGGCCTATCAGTATGCCATGCTTTATTGAACATCAAGATGATATTGTATTGGCGCAATTTGGTGATTCAAATATCGGCCGCATGAAAACACTTTACCGTGAAGGTTTGAAAAATCGCTATGGCAGCATGATGCAAGCGATTGCCGGTGTGCATTTTAATATTTCATTTCCTGAGAGCTTATGGCAAAGCCTGTATAGCTTAAATGGGAGTGAAGGAACACTCGCTGATTCTATTTCAAGTGGCTATTTGGGCCTTATCCGCAATTTTAAGCGCGAACTTTGGTTGATCAGCTTTTTGTTTGGTGCATCGCCAGCATTGTGTAACTCTTTCTTGCAAGGCCGTGAAACTGACTTACCTTTTAAAAAGCTAGGTAAAGGTACGCTTTATTTAGAAGTAGGGACTGCACTTCGTCTTGGTAATTTAGGCTATACCAACAGCGCACAATCGTCTTTACGTGTTATGTATAATTCATTAGAAGAATACGTAGCAGGTTTAAAAGAAGCGATTCATACCTCATCTGATATCTACAGCCATATTGACGATTACACGAGCGCAGAGCCAAAACAGTTAAACAAAAATATTCTGCAAATCGAAAACGAATTTTATTCTCCAATTCGTCCTAAACGAAATGCTGCATCGGGCGAAACCCCGACAGATGCATTACTGCGTGGCGGTATAGAGTACATTGAAGTTCGTGCGCTTGATGTAAACCCATTCAGTGAAACCGGTATCGATTTACAGCAAATTCGCTTCTTAGATGTATTCTTAACATATTGCTTATTGAACGACTCTCCAGAAATGGATTGGCAAGAACAAAAGTTAAGCACAACTAACCTTGATGCCGTTGTTAATGAAGGTCGAGACCCAGAGCTAACCCTCAACAAACAAGGCAGTATGGTTCGTTTGACGGACTGGGCTGGGGCAATTTTTAATGATTTAACAGCCGTTGCGCGTTACATGGATAGTGCATACGGCGTGAATTATTACAGCGAAACCATTGCTGAGCTTGCAACCTGGGTGAACAGCCCTACTAAAACCTTCTCTGGCAGATATGTCGGAGCACTGGCAAGCAAAAATCAAGATAATGGGCATTTCGCGTTAGCACTTGCAGAGCAATATAAACAAAATCATCTTGATGCTGAATATCAATTTTATGATCATGCTTTTTTAACCAAACAGGCATCTGACTCTGTACTTAAAGAACGTGAAGTGAAAGCGGCTGACAGTGTGTCTTTTACTGCATTTTTAGATGACTATTTTGCTAAAGCTTAGTAAGGTGAGGCATAAAAAAACGCAGCCTAAGGAGGCTGCGTCAAAGATTCTTCAGGGATGAAACAATGCTATACTGCTGCATTCATAAGTTCAGACTGACCTGATAAGAAAAAGTTCAGCGAGATCCATAAAAAAATGAAAAAAAGTATAATTATTTTATCGCTGGCCGCATCACTGGCTGGTTGTGCAACCGCTCCGCCAGAGCAACCTCATGATATATGTAAGATTTTTGAAGAAAAGCCTGATTGGTATTACGATGCACGTGATGCACAAGAAAAGTGGGGCTCACCTAAACATGTGCTTATGAGCATGATGTATCAAGAAAGCTCATTTCGTCATGATGCAGCGCCGCCAATGGAATATTTCTTATGGGTTATCCCAATCGGTCGTGCAAGCTCTGCCTATGGTTATTCACAAGCAAAAACACCAACGTGGTCAGATTACATCCGTGAAACAGGTAACAGTGGTGCGGATAGGGACGATTTTGACGATGCTATCGACTTTATGGCGTGGTTTGTTTACAAAACACATAAAGTAAATGGGGTATCTAAATGGGATGCCTACGCTCAGTACCTAAACTACCATGAAGGGTGGGGCGGCTATAAACGGGGTACCTATAAAAGCAAAAAATGGCTGATGAATGTGGCAAATAAAGTAAAGCATCGAGCTAGTCGTTATGGTGCACAACTTAAAAAGTGTGAAGCCGATTTAGATAAAAACTGGTTCCAGCGTTTGTTTAGTTAATGCCTAAGTAGAAAGCCCGCTTCAATTAGCGGGCTTTTTACTAGCTATTTACCAGGGAACTGGTGAATATGAACATCCCTTTGCGGGAATGGAATCGTGATATCAGCGGCGTCAAAGGCAATTTTAACGCGTTCGTACAAGCCAAAATACACCGGCCAGTAGTTATCTGACTCAACCCACGCCCATACCAACATACCAATATGGCTTTCACCATGTTGACTAACATGGACTGTTGGTTTTTTATCTTCAATGTCTTTTAATACCAAATCATAATCATCAAGCACGCTCATTAGCACGTCACGGGCTTTATGCACATCATCGCCGTAACTGATACCAAATTCGATAGCAACGCGGTGAGTGGGCTCTGCAAACTTATTTTTAACGCAGCCATTTGATAGCGTGCCATTTGGGATAATAATTTTTTCGTTGTCGTAGGTGAGTAAAACAGTGACAAAAATTTGAATCTCAACCACTTTACCCATGTAGCCTTGTGCTTCGATAACATCGCCGACTTTAAAAGGCTTAAAGAACAATATAAGCACGCCACCTGCAAAGTTAGCTAAGCTGCCTTGTAATGCCATGCCCACTGCTAGGCCTGCTGCACCCAGCATAGCTATAAATGAGGTTGTTTCTATACCAATCATCGACGCGACAGATATCAGTAATAGTACTTTTAGAATGACTGAGATAAAGGAGACTAAAAAGTGCGTAAGGCCAACTTCGAACTTGACCTTATTCATTGATTTTTCGGCCATATTGGCAATTCTACCAATTAACCACCAACCTATAATTAAAACTAGGATTGCGAGGATAAACTTTGGCCCGTAAAGCATGAGCAATTCGATAGCTTGGTTATAGATTTTTTCGATTGATATTTCGTCCATTATTTTCCCTTTTATATCAATATATGCAAAAGAAAATAATAGTAGAGGAATTCGTGTTTGGTTGTGCGGGATAGCTAATAAAATGTGAATCTTCAGAGGTAATTCAGCTATAAGTAACAAAAAAGGAGTAGCTAGCTACTCCTTTTGTTTAGGTTAAGTTGAAAACTATTCAGTACGTTTACTTGGAATAACTTTAACTAACTTCACCATATTTTCTTTTACCTCGATAACTTCAATAGGGTAGCCGGCAATACGCAAACTTAGGTTTGAGTCTGGGATGTCCTCTAAGTATTCAACAATTAAACCACTTAGCGTTTTCGGACCATCAATCGGTAGCTCCCAACCCATTTCTTTATTTAAATCACGAATATTAGCACCGCCATCAACAAGTACTGAGCCATCATCTTGCTCTGTTACTTCTTCACTCGGTGTACGCGTTTGCGTTGTTGTGAAATCGCCCACTACTTCTTCAAGAATATCTTCAAGCGTTACCAGACCTTGAATATCACCATATTCATCAACCACTAAGCCAATTCGTTCTTTCGATTGCTGGAACTTAAGTAATTGCGTGTTTAATGATGTGCCTTCAGGAATAAAGTAAATTTCACGAACAGCACGTAACAGTGATGGTTTATCGAACTGCTCTTTCGTTAATAGGCGCAGTGCATCACGTGAGTGAATAAAGCCAACAGCATCATCTATTTGGTCTCGATACAATAGTACGCGAGTATGCTGTGCATGTGTAAGCTGACGGCTAATAAGTTTCCAATCATCATTGATATCAATAGCAACAATTTCGTTACGCGGGATCATGATATCTTCAACGGTGACTTGTTCTAAATCTAAAATTGAAGTCAGCATGCTTTGGTGGCGAGCAGGTAATAGTGCACCTGATTCATTTACCACGGTTTTTAATTCTTCTTTACTTAAGCTGTGCTCTTCAATTTGTGCTGTTGTGATACCAAACAAGCGTAACATGCCGTTGGTCATCCAGTTTACGACAAGCACAAATGGGAAAAGAATTTTCAAAAGGCCTTTTAATACAATTGAGCTTGGGAAAGCGACCTTTTCTGGATAAAGCGCTGCCAGTGTCTTTGGCGTTACTTCGGCAAAGATTAAAACCACTAAGGTAAGTGCGCCGGTTGCAATGGCAATACCGAGATCACCATATAGGCGAATACCAATAATCGTCGCAACCTGTGCTGCAGCGATATTAACTAAGTTGTTACCAATCAAGATCAGACCAATGAGTCTGTCAGGGCGACTTAAAAGTTTGCTGACACGTTTCGCGGCACGATGATCTTCTTTAGCAAGATGGCGCAAGCGAATACGGTTAATTGACATAATTCCAGTTTCAGAACCAGAAAAATAAGCAGAAATAAGTATCAATAATCCCAGTATAATAAACAGGGAACTAGTCGATATGTCGTCCAACGATGGATCCTTTTTTTATAAATCAGTGCATATTAAGCTAGAGACAGCTTGCTGAGTCAAGTTAAAACTTATTTAGAATCACTTCTTGGATGAAACGGCTGCCAAAATAAGCAAGTGATAAGATAAAAGCGGCTATCATGATCGAAAACACCACAGGCTTACCACGCCAGCCTTGACGCAAATGTCCCACAGTAACAACCGTGAAAATCAGCCATGCAATTAACGATAAAACAGTCTTATGAATAAATTCACTCGCAAACATACCTTCTAAAAAGATAAATCCAGAAAGAAGTGCAAAAGTGAGCAAGATAGTGCCGAGTGTGAGTAATTGATAAAGCTGACGCTCAACCACCATTAATGGAGGTAAGTGGCTGTGTACAATTGCCAAGTCTTTGCGTTTTAAACGCTTATCAATAAAGTAGAACTGCACAGCGTAGAGTGTTGATATGATCAGCACACAATAGGCCAACAGCGATAACGAAATGTGAGTGACTAAGCCAAGTTCGACATCGATTGAATGTAAAATCACATGATGCGGTATAAATAAACTGGCTAAAGTTAGTATGGCTGCAAAGCCATAAACTACGGGCAATAATAATGTAGCAGGGAATTTAAGGGATACTGCCGTCACGGATACCACAATGACCCAACAGGTTAATAGTGCAACGTTGACGATACTCAAATCTTGTCCGTCAGCACGAAATACAGAATTAACCAGCAATAACATATGAGCAAGGATAGCCACAGTGCTGAGTATCACCGTGAGTTTTTGGCTTGGACCTTGTTTGTGGAAAAGACGTGAAAGCACATGCGACGTTGCTAACACATAAAACAAACTAGCAATAATAGTTAAACTAATAATCATCGTGTTTTGGCCACTTAATTTATATCGATAAATCCTTGTCTCTTTGATGCCATTGTATTTTATAGCAAGGAAAAAGCATAGAGTTTGTAAAAAGAAACTCAAACTGCACACTTGAACACTGTATTGTCGACCACCATTTACGGTATACTGCTAGGAATTAAATTTTAATATTGCCTGTATTGTCGCCAAACTTGTTTGATTTATGTACATTGCAGGTGCAACACGTTTTATCGGAACCTTTACATGTTTGAGAATCTCCAAGAACGCTTAGGTAAAACCTTAAAAAATATCAGTGGCCGCGGACGCCTAACTGAAGACAATATAAAAGATACATTACGCGAAGTCCGCATGGCATTTTTGGAAGCGGACGTAGCATTACCTGTTGTTCGTGAATTCGTTAAGCAAGTTAAAGAACGCGCCGTAGGTGTTGAAGTAACAAAAAGCTTAAGCCCAGGCCAAGTCTTTATTAAGATTGTTCGTGAAGAACTTGAAAAAGCCATGGGTGAAGCTAACGAAGAACTGAGCCTTAATGCACAGCCGCCAGCGGTCGTGATGATGGCGGGTTTACAAGGTGCGGGTAAAACCACCAGTGTTGGTAAACTAGCTAAATTCTTAAAAGAGCGTAAAAAGAAATCTGTATTAGTTGTGAGTGCCGACGTTTATCGTCCGGCAGCAATCAAGCAGCTTGAAACACTTGCTGATGAAGTGGGTGTTGAGTTCTTCCCAAGTGACATTTCACAAAAGCCGGTTGATATTGCGACGAATGCTATTTCACATGCGAAGAAGAAATTTATTGATGTAGTGCTAGTCGATACCGCAGGTCGCTTACACGTTGATAGCGACATGATGGATGAAATTAAAGCACTACATAGTGCAATTAATCCAATCGAAACTTTATTCGTCGTTGATGCGATGACAGGTCAAGATGCTGCAAACACTGCAAAAGCATTTGACGAAGCGCTGCCGCTAAGTGGTGTGATCTTAACCAAGACTGATGGTGACGCCCGTGGTGGTGCTGCATTATCAATTCGTCACATTACTGGTAAGCCAATTAAATTTATGGGTGTGGGTGAGCGCACTGATGCACTTGAACCATTCCATCCAGACCGTATCGCTTCGCGGATCCTAGGCATGGGTGACGTACTTTCATTAATCGAAGAAGTCGAAATGAAAGTCGATAAAGAGAAAGCGGCTAAAGTTGCAGAGAAAGTATTTAAAGGTGATGGTTTTACATTAGAAGATTTTGCTGAGCAACTTCGTCAGATGAAAAATATGGGCGGTATGATGTCGATGCTTGATAAGTTACCGGGCATGCAAAACCTGCCTGATGCTGTTAAAGGCCAGATGAGCGATAAGACCTTTGTACAAATGGAAGCAATCATTAGCTCTATGACACCTAAAGAGCGTGCACGTCCTGAAATCATCAAAGGTTCTCGTAAAAAACGTATTGCTGCAGGTTCTGGTACTCAGGTGCAAGAAATCAATAAACTGCTTAAACAGTTTACGCAAATGCAGAAGATGATGAAGAAGATGAAAGGTAAAGGCGGCATGATGAAAATGATGCGCGGCATGAAAGGAATGCTTCCGCCGGGAATGTTAGGCGGCGGTCCTAAGTTCTAAGCATCCATACTTTCATTAAAAAGGAGCAAATCGCTCCTTTTTCAATGGATAAATTATGCATAATTGTTACGCTGATGTAATATCTAACGCTCAGATCAGTGTTTAATCAACTTAACTTACATTTTGCCGCAGTTCTTACTTGCAATATTACAAAAAACTCGTACAATTCCCCGGCTTCCCATATTGGGAAGTAAATCTTATTAATGAAAACAGTCAATCTATGTAGAGGACGGTATGGTAACTATTCGTTTGCAACGTGGTGGCGCTAAAAAACGCCCTTTCTATCAAATTGTGGTTGCGGATAGCCGTTTCTCGCGTGACGGTCGCTTCATCGAGAAATTAGGTTTCTTTAACCCTATCGCTGCAGGTCAGGAAGAAAAAGTACGTTTAGATTTATCTCGTGTTGATCACTGGGTAGGTCAAGGCGCATCTCTTACAGATCGCGTAGCTAAGTTAGTTAAAGACGCTCGTAAAGCGGCTTAATAGGCGTAAGTGTAACCATGAGTCAAGAGAACACCTCTATTATTACAGTAGGAAAGCTCGGTGCCCCATATGGTATAAAGGGCTGGCTTAAGGTGCATTCATTTACTGATGATCCCGAAGGGATCTTCGATTTCAGCCCATGGTTGATAGGGCAACAAGGTAAATGGCAGACCTTAGAAGTGGTCGACTGGCGTCGCCACAACAAAGGCTTTATCGCTAAAGTTGCGCAAGTAAACGACCGAGACGAAGCAATGGCTTTGACCAATGTAGAAATCTCAGTAGATGCAGCGCAGCTACCAGAATTACCGCAAGGTGAATTCTATTGGCGAGATCTCATCGGCATGTCTGTTGTAACCGATAAAGGTTATGACTTAGGTATTGTTGATGACCTAATGGAGACAGGGTCAAATGACGTTTTGGTTGTGAAAGCAAACAAAAAAGATGCATTTGGCCAAGCAGAACGTTTAATTCCTTTCTTAACAGATTCTGTTATCAAAGAAGTTAAGCATGATGCGAGAGAAATTACCGTAGACTGGGACCCAGGGTTTTAATGTCACAAACGAGTTCACTATGGGTTGGGGTTATTAGCCTTTTCCCGGACATGTTTGATGCGATTACCACCCAAGGTGTTACTGGTCGCGCAGTTAAAAATGGTCTAATCGACTTTAATTGCTGGAATCCACGTGACTATGCGACTGATAAGCATAGAACTGTGGACGATCGTCCTTACGGGGGCGGTCCTGGTATGTTAATGATGGTAGAACCATTGAAACAAGCTATCCTTGACGCTAAAAAGGCGGCAGGTGATGGCGCTAAAGTAATTTATATGTCCCCGCAAGGGCGCAAATTAGATCAGCAAGGTGCAACTGAGCTTGCACAATCAGAAAAGTTGATTCTAATTGCCGGTCGCTATGAAGGTATAGATGAGAGAATCATAGAATCATACGTTGACGAAGAATGGTCAATTGGAGATTTTATTCTGAGTGGTGGTGAATTACCCGCTATGACGCTAATTGATGCAGTAGCACGATTAGTTCCAGGTGTGTTAGGTCACAATCAGTCAGCAGAGCAAGATTCATTTTCGGATGGATTGCTTGATTGTCCACACTATACACGGCCAGAGACATTGGATGATAAACAGGTGCCTGCTGTATTACTCAGTGGAAACCACCAAGAAATCGCTAAGTGGCGCTTAAAGCAATCACTTGGTCGAACTTGGCTTCGTCGTCCTGACTTGTTGCATAACCTAGCTCTGACTGAGGAGCAAGCGGCACTACTTGCAGAATTCAAGCAAGAGTACCAACAAGCTTGTGGCTAGAAGACAGTTACACCTAGGAAAGTGAGAAATATAATGGCAAAAGTAAACCAAAACATTATTAAAGCGCTTGAAGAAGAGCAGCTTAAATCAGACGTACCAGCATTCGGCGCTGGTGATACAGTAGTTGTACAGGTACGTGTTAAAGAAGGCGAGAAAGAGCGTCTACAGGCCTTTGAAGGTGTTGTAATCGCTAAGCGTAATCGTGGTCTTCACTCAGCATTCACAGTTCGTAAAATTTCGAGCGGTGAAGGTGTTGAGCGTGTATTCCAAACGCACAGCCCTCTTATCGATAGTATCTCAGTTAAACGTCGCGGTGCTGTTCGCCGTGCGAAACTTTACTATCTACGTGAGCGTTCTGGTAAATCTGCACGTATTAAAGAGAAACTTAACTAATACGCGCGTTTTTACTACGCAAAATAAAACGGGTTGCAGCTTCTGGTTGCAACCCGTTTTGGTTTTTAAAGCGAAAATTTCTCATCACTCCCTTCTCTATAGCATCTCTGTAAACACTTCGTCTTTTGCAGCATTCTATATAAATCATTTTGTTATTGATTAGCAGCCGGTACATTAGTGTTGTATCTTGCTACCCCTTTGTACTTCAGTCTTTATCCTGTTACTATAATTCGTATTGAAAGCTTTACTTTTTTGTATATATAAATTTACGTTTTAGGGGTTGAGGTGTAATAACGTGGTAACAGTGAATGAGCTAGCTGATTTAAGAGCTGGAATAGATGAATGTGATGCGCAATTGGTGGCATTACTGGCTAAACGTAATGGTATAACAGAAAAAATTGGGGCAATTAAACAACAAATTGGCGCACCATTACATGCGCCTGATCGTGAGGCAGATTTACTTGCAGCTCGTCGACAAGAAGCCGTCGCTCAAGGGGTTAATCCTGAGTTAGTGGAAGATATACTTCGCCGTATGATGCGTGAAGCATATCAAAATCAGCAAGGTAGCCTTGCTTGTGCTGCACCTCAGCTATCGCCGATAGTGATTGTTGGTGGTGAAGGGGCAATGGGCCAGTTGTTTGCTCAGCAGTTTACACGTTCTGGTTATGAAGTTCGTATTTTAGATAAAGCACAACAAGCACAAAGTGAAGCGATATTAAAAGGGGCTAAATTGGTTCTTGTTAGTGTGCCAATTAATGCGCTTGAGCAAGTTGTTGCAGCATTACCGACGCTTGATGATGATTGTTTGTTAGTTGATATTACCTCGGTTAAACAAAAGCCTTTAAAAGCACTTATGGCAGCTCATAACGGTCCTGTTGTGGGATTACACCCCATGTTTGGTCCAGATATTTCGCATTGGGTTAAGCAAACGGTCGTTGTCTGTGAGGGACGCAATCATGAAGTAGCGCAAGGTTTATTGGCACAATTACAGGTGTGGGGCTGTCAAGTTGTTGAAATGGATGCTAAAAAACATGATGAAGCAATGCAGATCATTCAGGTAATGCGCCACTTAACGACTTTTGTATACGGGCAGTTTCTTGCAAAGCAAAGTCATACACTCGCAGAGCTTCGTAGCTGTTCATCACCTATATATCAGCTCGAGTTAATGATGGTAGGGCGCTTATTTGCCCAGTCACCTGAGCTTTACTCTGACATTATGCTGGCACAATTCGATGATGTAGAGTCACTGTTGGCTAATTACCAAGAAACCTTTGCTGAAACGCTCGAAAAGCTTAAAGCAGGGGATAAAGCATCATTGATTGCAGCCTTTGCTGATGCGAAAGAATACTTCTCAGATGCGACAGCACATTTCTTAACGCAAAGCCGCAGCTTACTCAACAAAGCAAATGACGCAAAGGTACTCGATTAAATAGTGCTAATCGATAAAAAAGCCCGCAACTAAGCGGGCTTTTTATAATTTCAAATTCTCTTAAGTCTCACCAATCTAGTGTCCACTTACTGAGCCGGGTAACGCACCTGTGTGGTGGTTAATTAAGCCCCATTGATACAGTAAGTCAGTCATATCAGATAGGCTGAATAAGGTCATGCTTAGACCTACTATCGTCAACACGATGGTATAAGGTAGCGCCATGTAAACCATGCGGCCATAAGATAGCCTTAACACAGGGGCTAACGTTGATGTAAGCAAGAATAAGAACGCAGCTTGTCCATTTGGGGTGGCAACACTTGGCAGGTTGGTACCGGTATTGATTGCTACAGCTAACAAATCAAACTGATCACGGGTAATTTGACCTGCCTGTAATGCAGCAGCCACTTCATTGATATACACTGTGCCGACGAAAACGTTATCGCTGACCATCGACAGAATACCGTTGGCTATAAAGAACATCACCAGTTGTAGCTGACCCTCAAAGGTCAGAACCCAAGATATTACAGGCGTGAATAAATGTTGGTCGATAATCACCGCAACAATCGAGAAGAATACGCACAGTAAGGCTGTGAATGGCAAGGCTTCTTCAAATGCTTTACCAAGCTGATGCTCTTCAATGATACCTGCACTGGCTGTTGCAAAAATAATTACAGATAAACCAATTAAACCAACTGTTGCCAAGTGAAGGGCCAGACCAATGATCAACCAAACAGCAATAAAAGCTTGAATAGCTAAGTTCACTTTATCGCGTGTAGTGCGTTTTTTCTCAAGCTTTTTAGCGTGATCAGCTAAAATCGTGTGAATTGGTGCAGGTAGTTTTGCACCATAACCAAATGCTTTAGTCTTTTCGAGTAAAAAGGTTGTAGCAATACCGGCAATCATCACAGGCAATGTGATTGGCAGCATACGGAAGAAAAATTCGCCGAATAACCAGCCAGCTCGCTCAGCAATGATTAAATTTTGTGGCTCACCCACCATAGTACATACACCACCTAAAGCTGTACCGATTGATGCATGCATTAATAAATTACGTAGAAAAGCACGGAACTCTTCAAGTTCTTGACGGTTTACAGGGCGCACTTGGTTGTCATCATTAATATCATGCTCACTGTTTGAGTCTTTACCAGATGCCACCTTATGATAAATGCTGTAAAAACCCATTGCGACCGCAATGACCACAGCCATTACAGTTAACGCATCTAAGAAAGCAGATAAAAATGCGGCTGAAATGGTGAACGACAGCGATAACACGGTTTTACTACGCACCGAGACAACAAGCTTTGTAAAGATATACAAGAGTAAATCTTTCATAAAGTAAATGCCTGCAACCATAAAGATAAGTAGCAGTATTACATCGATATTTTGAACTATTTCATGTTCAACTTGGCCGGCGGTCGTCATCCCAATAAACAACGCCTCTATTGCTAACAAGCCTCCTGGTTGGAGAGGGTAGCATTTCAGTGCCATTGCTAATGTGAATATAAACTCTAAAACTAGCACCCAGCCAGCAACATAGGGATTAAGTTGAAATAAAATAGGGTTAATCAGTAAAAAAGCCACAATGGTGTATTTATACCATTGTGGCGCTGTACCCAAAAAATTCTTAAATATTGCTGTCAAAATGCTTTGTTGCATTGATGTACCCCAAGGTTGAGCTTTATTATTAATGCTAAATTAATGCAGATGTTTCTAGCTGTAAATAGATACTGTTTAATATTTTAGTATATCTAAAGTATTGTGGTTTGGTGCGCTTTTAAGCCAAAAGGTCATTTATTTACCTAGATCTTCTAGATTTTTATGCACACCAGAGTTAGTTTACTTGTTAGTTGCTGATCATCTGGTACAATCAGTGGGTTGATCGCCAAAGGCGGTAAAAGTAGTTGCTAACTCAAGTGGAAATTGAATGAGAATTTTTAAAGCGAAAAGCCCAGCAGGTTTTGCTGAAGAATACATTGTTGAATCTATTTGGAATGGTGACTTTCCGCCTGGCTCAATTCTTCCTGCTGAACGTGAATTGTCAGAACTGATTGGTGTAACACGTACAACGTTACGTGAAGTACTTCAGCGTCTAGCCCGTGACGGTTGGTTAACAATCCAACATGGTAAACCAACTCGGGTAAATAACTTCTGGGAAACTTCAGGTCTTAACATTCTAGAAACGCTAGCACGTCTAGATGAAGACAAAATGCCAGAGCTAACTGATCAATTACTTTCGGCACGTACGAATATCAGCGCGATTTACACTCGTGCAGCAATCAAGCTAGCGCCAGAGCGCGTTATTGAAATTTTATCGCAAAGTGAAGAGCTTGAAGACAGTGCTCAAGCATTTGCTGATTACGATTATAAAGTTCATCACGAACTGGCTGTCGCAGGTAATAACCGCATTTACGTGCTTATCTTAAATGGCTTTAAAGGCTTCTATTCAAAAATTGGCTGTCATTACTTCTCTGATTCACGTACACGTGAATTAGCACGTCAGTTTTATAAAGATTTAACCGAATTGGCAGAGCGTCGTGAACATGACGGTGCGATTTCTATGATGCGTAAATACGGTCATCAAACAGGTGAAATCTGGCAGCAGATCCGTGGTGACATGCCTGAAGATATCATGGACTAAGTATCTAATATTGATCTATCATTTTAAGAACCCAGCGAAAGCTGGGTTTTTTGTTTTAGTTATTTTTAAGCACCGGAAGTACTTCAGCGCTTTCATCATCAAGCATCGCTAAAACACTGTTAAAATCATGTTTGGGGTACCAGCCTAGTTGCTGCTGCGCTTTAGTTGAATCGTATACTCGGTCCAAACAAGTTGGTAATGGCCAGCCTCGCTGCTTGAAAGCATCTGCTAAAGTAGGGATCCGTTCTGCAATGAGTTTATCTGCTTGCCTATATAATTGCTGGCAATCTTCTTTTGAATAGGGCGTAACACCGGAAATGATGAAGCGATTAAAACCATTGAGTTTTTTCTCAATCGCACATAAATGTGCATGAGCAACATCACGCGCGTCTATACCTCTACTATTGCGAAATAGCGCCATAATATCAGCAGCTTCAGGAAAGCAGCGAGACATTTGTAAAACCGTGATAGGCAATGTGTGCTTTATTGAAATCGCCTCAAGTTTGGCTTCTGCGGCAATTTTAGTTTTATGATAAATAGATTTTGGCTTTGGTATAACCTGTTCGGTTATCCAGCCTGTTTTATCTAATGGTGTGGATGCTGAACCATAAAGCGCTGTGGTGCTGGTAAAAATAAACTGTTTTACACCAGCTTCTATTCCTAACAGTGCAAGTTGTTCGGTCGCGTCCACATTTATAGTGTAAAAATTATCATCAGAGTGCAAGCCAACATGTGGGGCATGTAAAGCAGCTGTGTGTATTATCACATCTACGCCATCTAGCGCTTGTTTAATTAAATCATGATCACGTATATCCCCCACATAATCAGCAGTGGAGCAGGGGGTTTTATCTAAACCAACCACATCATAATTTGTCATTAACTTAATATAGATTGCACGTCCAACACGACCTGCTGAACCTGTGATCAGGATTTTCATTTTTCTACCTAGTTATTCGCGTCATGCATATTTTATCAGATCTTAGCCGCTGATTTTGCAGCTATTGGCTACTGTTCTATTTTGGGAATCGCTCAATATGGTTACGAATCAATTTTTCCGATTGAGCATATCGCTTTTTTCGATTGTTCATTTGTCTGTAACCTCATTAAACTATCTTGCAAATTATCAATGCTTACTCTTGGTTTTTGCTATTTAGTAACCATATCTAAGTGAGTATTGCATAGGCAATTGGAAATAAACTCAAATATTTGGAGATAAAAATGGGTGTATTAGTTGGCCGTCAGGCACCAGACTTTACTGCAGCAGCTGTTCTTGGTAACGGTGAAATCGTTGAAAACTTCAACCTAAAAGAAACTATCAAAGGTAAAAAAGCAGTTATCTTCTTTTACCCGTTAGACTTCACTTTCGTATGTCCTTCTGAGCTAATCGCTTTTGACAAACGTTTTGAAGAGTTCCAAAAGCGTGGCGTTGAAGTAATCGGTGTTTCTATCGATTCACAATTCTCACACAACGCATGGCGTAACACTGCCGTTGCTGACGGTGGTATTGGCCAAGTTAAATATGCACTAGTTGCAGACGTTAAACACGAAATCTGTCAAGCATACGACGTTGAGCACCCAGAAGCTGGTGTTGCTTTCCGTGGTTCTTTCCTAATCGACGAAGAAGGTAACGTACGTCACCAAGTAGTTAACGACCTTCCTCTAGGCCGTAACATCGACGAAATGCTTCGCATGGTTGACGCACTAGCGTTCCACAGCGAGCACGGTGAAGTATGTCCAGCTGGTTGGACTGAAGGTAAAAAAGGTATGGACGCAAGCCCTGCAGGTGTTGCTAAATTCCTTTCTGAAAACGAAGGCGACCTATAATTTAGGCCTAAGTTAAAGAATTAAAAAACCCGCCAATTGGCGGGTTTTTTGTTTTAAGCTTTATGCTTCATTAGGCGTTCTTTTTCACGCGCCCAATCTTTATTTTTTCCGTCTTCACGTTTGTCGTGCATCTTTTTACCTTTAGCAAGGTGGAACTCCAACTTCACCCAGCATTTTTTCCAGTACATTGCAGTCGCGATTAATGAAAATCCGTCGCGTTCTGTTGCACCGATAAGACGATCGATTTCACGCTTATTTAAAAGTAACTTACGATAACGAAGTGGATCGCAGATTACATGAGTAGAAGCACTGTTGAGAGGCTGAATTTGACTGCCAAGTAAAAATGCTTCGCCGTTTTTAATGTGAATATAAGTCTCAGAGATGTTTACTTTACCAGCTCGGATACTTTTTACTTCCCAGCCCTGTAGTTCAACCCCTGCTTCGAACTTATCGTGTAAAAAATACTCATGACGCGCTTTTTTGTTAAGCGCGATGGTATTACTTGTCGATTTAGATGATTTTTTCTTAGCCATAGTGGCTCATATTATACGTAAAAGCAGCGTTTTTACATCGCTTTTTTAAGGCTTTGCAGAAATTTTCGCGTCACTAAAATTTGGGGAAATAGCTAAAGCTTGCTAAAATTCGCCGACAAAGTTGGGAGTGGATATGCCGCAGATAGAAAAAAGTGCGCTGGTAATGTATAGCAGCAAAGAAATGTTTGATTTAGTGAATGATGTTGATGCTTATCCTGAGTTTTTACCACATTGTTCAGATGCAAAAATCATTACTCAGCAAGCCAGTGGCATGACGGCCAGTTTGGAGATCTCAAAAGCGGGTTTAAAAAAGTGGTTCACGACGGAAAATACTTTTATTGACGAACAAACGGTTGCCCTTCGCTTAGTTGATGGCCCTTTTAAAAAGTTGCAGGGTAAATGGCACTTTTTACCGCTGGACGATAAAGCATGTAAAGTGCAGCTTCACCTAGAGTTTGAATTTGCCAGTAAACTCATTGAGCTTGCGTTTGGCAAAGTGTTTAACGAAGTGGCTAAGAACATGGTTAATGCATTTACACAACGCGCTAAAACGGTATACGGAGTTCGCCCATGATAACGGTAGAAGTAGTGTTTGCTTTACCAACAACAGCAACCAGTTTATTAGTAGAAGTGCCAGTAGGTACTACCGCTGAGCAGGCGGTTATTAAGTCTGGTATTATCGAGAAGTGCCCTGAAATTGATGCAAATGATTTAACTCTGGGTATTTGGAATCGCACATGTAAGCTTAATCAAGAAGTGAAGCAAGGGGATCGTATTGAGATTTATCGACCTCTTATTGCGGATCCGAAGGATGCACGTAGACGCCGAGCAGAAAAAGCAAAAGAAGAAGGCCGAGCTAATAAAATTACAGGCGGGCGCCCACTTAATAAGGCATAAAAAAGGGTAGCTTAGGCTACCCTTAATTAATTCGAATTAATATTACTCTTGTTCTAACGGTGTATTAAATTCGCTAGGTTGCTCATAATCACCCGATAATGAAACAAGCTTATCATTTTCAAAGTTAATAACGAGCGATTTACGCTGTTCGTTACTACGGTCGATATTAAATACATACAGGTAATGCCAAGTATTGTTATCGAAAGAGTCTTCAGCGACAGGCTTTCCTAGTACGTAAAGAACTTGCTCGCGAGTCATATTAACACGTAGCTTATCTACATCTGATTGCTCTAAGAAGTTACCTTGTGGAATGTTGATACGGTAAACCCAGCTTGAACACCCTGCTGTAGCACTTAAAGTAAGGGTAAGTACTAACCAAAAAGAAAAAGTTTTAAACGACTGCATTATTTGTTTGAATCCTTATTTTTTATACACTGCATGATACCGATTAGTCACAGAAGGTAAAACCCTTTTCAGTAATTGTTTTTACTGAAATGCGATTAACAATCACGAGGCACAGATTTGACCACAACAAACCCAGAAAGTTTACAGCAGCCTATAAAAAACAACGATAATTCAGAGACTCTGTGGCATTTGTATATAGTGCAAACACGTTTAGGTCATTGGTACACTGGGATCAGCACCAATGTTGAAAAGCGTTTTATGCAGCATCAAGCAGGGAAAGGAGCTAAAAATTTAAAGGGAAAAGGGCCTTTAACACTTGTCTATCAACAACAAGTGGGCAACCGAAGTGAAGCAACTAGATTAGAAATTAGTGTAAAAAAGCTCAATAAAGCGCAAAAGAAGCAGTTCGTTTTAACATCTGAACTACCGAAGTAACTAGCTAGGTAGTTTTTCGACAAATTCAGCTATTTTTTTCATTGCAGATTCAAATAAAGTAAAGTCCATGTGCGCCGTAGTGTCGGTACTTTGGTGGTGGTGTTTGTCATGCCCTATGCCAAAGTAAATGTAAGGGATCCCCACCTTAGCGAATGAATAATGATCACTTGCTCTGCGCCAATCGACATTGAGGTCAAATAACCGATTTAGTCTTGCAGATGAACTTGTTGCCATAAAGGTTATTTGTTTATCCGATAGGGTTTTAATGTCAGTTTGATATTGCGCTAATGATTGATTATCTAAAAACGCATAAATACGCGGTTTTCGTGGGTTCACAACGAGCATATCTAAATTGATATTAAGTTTTATCTCGTCTTTATTAAGCGTTGATACTAAATATTCGCTACCGTGCAGGCCATTTTCTTCTGCGTCGGTTGCTACAAAAACTAACTGATATTGCTTAGGCTTTTCTGCAAAGTAACTGGCTAAATACAATAAAGCAGCAACACCGCTGGCATTGTCATTGGCGCCCGGGTAAAGCCGACTTCCTTTTTGCCCTAAGTGATCATAATGGGCTGTAAAAATGATTTTTTCACACTTCTCGCAATGACTACTTTTGGTCGCAACAACATTCCGCCCAAAAGCCTTGCCAAAGAGCCCTGACTGATAAGCAAATGTTTGCTCATCAACAGTGTAACCAAGTGAAATAAAGCGCTCAGAAATAAACTCAGCGGCTAACTGAGCGCCTTGAGTCGCCGTTTTTCGCCCTGCAAATTGAGCTGATGTTAGCGTGACGACGTCTTGCTCTAAGTTTGTATTGGCAAAAGCTTGCCCGCAGTGAAGCAGCAGGGCACTACTGGTAATGAGTAAGCTTAGCTGTATGCGAGCGAAGCGCTTGTAATTTACCTTCATAACGCTGTTTATCATGATCAAAGTCTGCTTTGTCGTTTGCTAATGTTAAGTGCTTTTTAGCAAGCTTTAGGTCACCTAATTGGTAATAGGTACGTGCTAAACCAAAATCAGTATCATGCAGAGTAGGGTTTAAGTCACGGGCTTTTTTGTAGTGCTTAATGGCATCTTGATAACGGGCCGTTGTATAGGCGTCATTACCTAAAGAAATATGATAATAGGGGTTTGCTTGGCGCTTTTTATCAAGCTTGGCTAATATTGCTTGGCCGAGATCTTGGCGATCAGTGAGGTTATAGAGCCTTGCTAAATTGCCTAATGCGGTGTTGTTATCTGGATCTAAACTAATCGCGTATTGGTAGGCCGTTTCAGCATTTTCATAGTCACTCGTTAATCTGAATAATACCCCAAGGTTGCCCCATGCACCTGAATAGTTGCTATCAATATCAACTGCCGCTTTGTAATAGCTAAAAGCAGTATCATAATCATGTTTTAGCATCGCAGCTGCGCCTTTATTGTTATAAAACATTGCTGTGATGCGGGCTTTATTGATGTTGCTGGTTTTAAACGCTTCTTGGCGGCTGTTAGGGTCAAAGTCTATCACTAAAGAACGTTCTTCTGGGTAAATGACTTTTCTATTTACCACGAGCTTTTGAGCCTCACTTACTTTTAAGTTGATATGGCCTGTGAGTAAATTAAAACCATTATCAAGTGCCCAATATTCTGGGATATGCACTTTTTGAAACTGTCCTTCAAGGCCGAGGTAGTCAGCAAGGCTATAGGCTAAAATCGATAACGATAAACAATTGGCGTTTAAATTTGAGTAGGCTTGACTAGCGGTTAAGGTAGCACCAGATTGATAAGACAACGAAGCATCACCATTTTGCAACAGGAACTTCAGCAAACGCTTAGTGCTTTGCAATGACCGACTGTCTTTTGGAAAGGCACTATCAAGTTGTGTCCGAACATGTTCGCTCAGAGCAAAGATCTCTTCTTGAGTTTCAACCTCAATTGGACTGAATTCAGTACTTTGCGTTAAAGCTAGTGGGGGAGGTGCTGATTTATTTTCTGTGCTACTACACGCGGTTAATAAGCAAAAGCTTGATACTAAAACGATGGTAAATGATTTCATCTGACCCTCTTAATTCTTGGCCTAATACCTTTTAAGTATAGGCCGTGAATGCAAAAGGGTCAGTGTTAACTGTTACAAAACGTGTCAGCGTTTATCGAAGGTAGCAACAAGGTCGTCAAGGGTTTGCGCACTGTTCGCTAAGTCTTTGATTGCTTGTTCACTGTCGATTTGTTCACGCATAACATTGTCACTAATATCACTTATTTGCTCAATGTTACGGCCCACATCTGCCACTACGTTACTTTGCTCTTCGGTAGCAGTTGCTATTAATGTCGCCATATCGTTTATTTCATTAGCAGCATCGTTGATGGCATTGAGCAATTCAACTGAACTTTGCATTGCATCAACACTCAATTGAGCTTGCGATTTCGAGTGGTTGATGTGATTAACCACTAAATCAGACGTGTTCGTTAGCTCACTGATCATGGTTTGAATTTCAGTTGTTGACTGTGACGTGCGATTTGCAAGTGCTCTTACTTCATCTGCGACAACAGCAAAGCCTCGACCATGCTCACCGGCACGAGCAGACTCAATCGCCGCATTAAGTGCTAATAGATTAGTTTGCTCAGAAATCCCTCGGATAGAGTCAACGATACTAGCAATAGCTTGCGTTTTGTTTGCCAGCTCGTTTACTTGCTCGGTGATATTATCGATATCACATGCCAGCTCAATAATTGCTTCTTTACTTTGCGTTACCTGAGTATGGCTTTGTTCAGTGTTCTGCTTACTATTCTCCGTGAGTTTAGCCGTGTTCGTCGCGCTTGAGGCAATTTCTTGCACTGTCGCACCCATTTCATTAATCGCCGCGGCAACCGAGATAGTTTGCTCTTTTTGATTATCTAGCGCTTCAGAGTTCTTCTGTGCTTGTTTAAATACATGCGCTGCACTTTGTCGGATTTCACTACTTTCTTGGGCAACTTGGCTGATTGCAGTTTCAATCTTAGAGATAAATTGGTTAAAGCCTGCAGATAAGTTAGCAAGTTCAGGCTGCTCGGAAGCAGGTAAACGATATGCTAAGTTTGCATCACCTGAACCTAAACGCGTAAATAACTCAGCCATTTTCGACAGTGGCGATGAAAGCGTGCGTGCAAGCACTAAACCGGCAAAGCTTGCGATCAGCGCAATGACGATTGCAAAGCTAATAATTTGCCATTGTAAAACTTGGATACTCGAAAACACTTCATGCTTAGGTACTTGGGCAATAACAAATAAATCAGTGTTTTGAATTGGGCTTGCTGCCACTAAGGTTGCTTCACCATTAAGATCAATTTCTTGTAAATTGAAGTCGCTTTGCGTTAGCAGTGTACGCGTGATGCCTGTTTTATAAACGTCATCCAATTTAGCTTTAGCGACTTTGTTCTCGTCTTTATGAAGTTGAATTAGCCCGTTTTTGTCTGCAACAAATACAAAGCCTGTTTTTTCAATTTGAAAGCGTTTTAGCATGGCCTGCATATCGTCAATGCTTTTAGCAAGACCTGCTAAACCAATGCCGTTAGTTTGCTGGTGGTTAACAAACATTTTTACATCAGTGGGTGATTCTTGATAAATACTGATAGAAAAAGGCTGCGCAGTTTTGGTAAACGCAAAAAACCAGCCATCTTGCTCTTGCGTTAAAACACGTAAGAAGCCGTCTTGGTTCCAATATTGTGCCGTTTCACGATTAGCCCACGAAGCAGTTGCTAAATCGTATTGCTTAACAAGTCGGTTAAGCTCTTTTAGCAGTGTTTTATCATCATTATTGCCTGAACGCGCCCACTCTAATACAAATTCGTTACTAGAGAGTTGCTCAGCTGCACTGATCATTTGATTTATATCGTGAGTAATATAGTTAACAATTGCTTGAAGTTTGCTAGGTAGCTCAGATTCAATCATTCGTTGTTCGATGATTTGTTTTGCACTGTATATCGCTGTTGCGCCGATTAACGCAGCAACAATGAGCGCAATTGAACTGCCAAGCAGTGTAATTTTTTTAGTAATGGTGAGTTGATTTAACGCCATGAAAGTGTCTTAGTTTACAACATTTAAGTCAGTAATTTTAGCATACACTTTATAGATGACGAATCAATGTAGGGACAAAAAAAAGCCCAAAGCATATAAGCAATTGGGCTTGGTTTCTAACAAGCGAAACTTACTTTCCAGGGTTAAACAATTTTCTTCATTGCTGACATGTAACCACGTAGCTTGCTACCAATGATTTCAACCGGGTGCTCGCGTAGTGCTTTATTCACGGCAATCAAGGTTTGGTTATCAACTTGGTTGCTAGCACTATCGAGGCCTTTACCAATCACATCAGTGTCGATGTCTTTCATAAAGTCTTGTAGAAGCGGTAAACACGCGTGGTTGTATAAGTAACAGCCATACTCTGCAGTATCTGAAATAGTTCGGTTCATTTCGAAAAGCTTCTTACGCGCAATAGTGTTTGCGATAAGCGGCGTTTCGTGAAGTGATTCATAGTAAGCAGATTCAGCGATGATACCTGCTGCAGTCATGGTTTCGAATGCAAGTTCAACACCTGCTTTAACCATGGCAACCATTAAAATACCTTGGTCGAAGAATGCTTGCTCGCTGATTTCTTGGTCAGTATTTTGTTGCTTTTCGAATGCAGTTTCAGCTGTTTCTGCGCGCCATGCTAGTAATTTTGCGTCATCTTCAGCCCAGTCAGCCATCATACCGCGTGAGAATTCGCCGCTGATGATATCGTCCATATGCTTGTTATAAAGTGGGCGCATTATTGTTTTAAGCTCTTCACTTAATTCAAATGCTTTCACTTTTGCTGGGTTTGATAAACGGTCAAGCATGTTAGTTACACCACCGTACTTAAGTGCTTCAGTGATCACTTCCCAACCATATTGGATTAGTTTTGACGCGTAACTTGCATCAATGCCTTTTTCGACCATTTTATCAAAGCAAAGTAGTGAGCCTGTTTGTAACATGCCACATAGAATCGTTTGCTCACCCATTAAGTCAGATTTAACTTCTGCAATAAATGATGATTTTAGTACACCCGCACGATGGCCACCGGTACCTGCTGCATATGCTTTCGCTTGCGCTAAACCATGACCTTGAGGGTCGTTTTCTGGGTGAACAGCAATTAATGTTGGTACACCAAAGCCACGTTTGTATTCTTCACGTACTTCTGAACCAGGGCACTTAGGTGCAACCATGATCACTGTTAAGTCTTCACGGATCTGCATGCCTTCTTCAACAATGTTGAAACCGTGCGAATAAGCAAGTGTTGCGCCTTGTTTCATTAACGGCATGATAGCATTAACAACAGCCGTATGTTGTTTATCAGGTGTTAGGTTTAATACTACATCTGCTGTTGGGATAAGCTCTTCATAAGTGCCTACGGTAAAACCATTTTCAGATGCGTTTAAGAAAGATTGACGACGCTCAGCAATCGCTGATTCACGTAATGTGTAAGAAACATCTAAGCCTGAGTCACGTAAATTTAAACCTTGGTTAAGGCCTTGTGCGCCACAACCGACAATAACGAGTTTTTTCCCTTTTAAAGCATCTACGCCATCAGCAAATTCTGATGGGTCCATGAATTCACATTGCGCTAATTGCGCTAACTGCTCTCTTAAAGGAAGAGTATTAAAATAATTCGCCATTGTTAGTGTCCTATAAATACAAGTTTGTTAGAAAATCAAAGAACCGACGTAGTGTTCTTTGTATGTGTTAACACTATGCAATTTTTAACCTTGCGTAAAATGATATATTTGAATTAAAGTATTTCATAAAGTGAAATGGTGGCCAAATGGATCATAAACATCTTAATTATTTTTTAGCATTAGCTAAGACGCCGCACTTTGCCAGAGCGAGTGAGCTTTGCCATATCAGTGCGCCAACCTTGAGCCGTAACATCAAACAACTCGAAGAAGAGGTTGGGGTAGTACTGTTCAATCGTGATAATCGTACGGTTAAATTAACTCGTGAGGGAGAGTCATTTATTGAATACGCCAATGCGACGCTCGCTAACTGGCATCGTTTCAAAGCAAATGTACAAGAGCCGCAACAACATATTTATGGCAATGTCAGTATTTATTGCTCCGTGACAGCCTCATATAGCTTTTTGCATCAAATACTCGAGCAACTGCGAATGCAGCACCCACATATAGAGATTACCCTCAATACCGGTGATCCTGCTCTTGCCATAAACCGCGTATTAGATGGTCATGAAGCGATGGCGATTGCCGCAAAACCTATTAAGTTACCTGGGCAAATAGCGTTCACCAGTATTGGCTATTCGCCTTTGGTTTTGATTGCACCCAAAATTGCTTGCCCAATTAGCGATAAGCTTTCAGCAAGTGAGCCAATTGATTGGTCAGATTTAGAATTTATTGTTGCAGAGCAAGGTTTATCAAGGCAGCGGCTTGAGCAATGGTGGCGTAAAAAAAATATTCACGGTCGAATTTACGCACAGGTTGCAGGCCATGAAGCCATGGTTTCTATGGTGAGCTTGGGCTTAGGTATTGCCATGGTGCCAAAAATTGTACTGGATAACAGCCCACTTAAAGATAAAGTACAAATAGTCAGTGATGCAGAGCAGACGATTACGGGTTTCGAAATTGGCCTCGCTGTTCTTAATAAAGAGCGCCACGATCCGGCACTCAATGCAATTTGGAGTATTGCTCAATCGCTTACTCAGCAAGCGATTTAACTTACTTTCTCGTAACCACTACTTTATTGTGAACAATATTATATTGATACAAATATCCTAATTCCGTTTAGGTATTTAGTATTGGTTTTTGTAAAAAAAGTTCGTGGTTTTTGCTGGTTTTGCATTTGCAAAATCCTTTTTCATTGATTTTTTTAAAGGGGTTGATACCGTATTTTAAAATAATAAAATTTTCATGGCCTAGACTCATGATACTCACAGCGCAAGCCGACCATTCTTTAAGCTACTCGAGCCATTGTTTGAAGCTCGCAATTCCTCTAATGGTAAAGTACAAAATGCCAATTACACCGCTCAATTACGCGCTTTGGTATTGCTATGTGAGTGAAAAAAATCAAGACTTAAATAAAGAGCTTGATAGTATTATTAAAAAATATAAAACTTGTGATCATGAGCAAGCGAAGCGACTTTTCAATAAATACCTTTCCAAAGACGATCTAAATCTGTTTTATCAACTCTCTAGCGGTTTTAACGATGTGGTGGGTAAAGTGCACCAAGATATCAATGAGGCGCTAGCTTATTCCGCTGAATTTAATCAGGCTCTACAAGAGTGCCGTGAAACGTTAAATAAAGCAGACATCAGCCAAGAGAGTGGTTTTGATGATGTGCTGGATTGTGTTGAGCGCTTAAGCGATGAATCGGCGGCACTGCAAAGTCGAGCTCAGGATTTTCAAAATCAGCTTGCGATGGCTTACTCTGAAATTACAGAACTAAAACAAGAGCTTGTTAGGTCACGAAGTAAGGCAGAAAAAGACCCTCTGACAGGGCTTTATAACCGCGGTAAATTTGATGAAGATATCACGCGGTTTTGCCAAACCAATGACTTAGCTGAAGTCGCTGTCCTTACTATGGTTGATATCGATCATTTTAAACAATTTAACGATACATTTGGCCATCAAAAAGGAGACCAAGTTTTGCGTGCAGTGTCTGCAAAACTCCTTAAACATGTCTCAAGTGTCGGTCAAGCTTATCGTTATGGGGGGAAGAGTTTTGCTTCACCGCGCAGTTTGCAAGCATCAGTGATATGACCAACTTCACTCAACAACTACGTCAAGCTGTAACCAAATTACAAATCAAAGATCCTAAATCTAACAAGGTGTTAAGCCAAGTAACTGCCAGTTTTGGTATTGCGATAAAAGCTAAAAATAGTAACCCAGAACAACTCATAGCAAAAGCTGATAAAGCGCTCTATTTAGCCAAAGAGCATGGCAGAAATCGCATAGAAATCGTCGAAGAGTAACAAACTTAATCGATATATGTATCAAATTTGTGAATAGTTGTAACCTTGCAACGACAGTTTGTTCACATCTTGGTATTATGTTCTTATTGCAGAAATCTCTTTGGTCGTACAATAACAATGAAATCTCAAACGATCAGGATGTGCGTAGTGGTGTATGCCTTGTTTGGCATGCTATTGAGTCAAGCAAGCGCTGATGATTCAACGCGCACTGAACGTGAAAGCCGTGTGGCAAATCAACAGATTGATACCCAGCAGTGGCACCTAAGTATTAATACGGGAGCAGGGGTGATCACGAATCCCCTTCATGGAGGTGATAACTTACCTTTAATCGTACTGCCTGAAATCGCTTTTTATGGTGAAAAATGGTTCTTTGATAATGGCCGTTTAGGCTATTCATTCCAAGAAAGTGATACTCATGTTGTTAATTTCGTTACCGAGTTCAACCCTGAGACTCGCTTCTTTATTGATTTTCACCCAAGCAATGTTTTTGCACTGCAAACATCGAATAGCTTTATTGTTGAATCGACCACCAGTAATGAACTGGCAGAAAAGTCGGTATCGACGAACGATATTAAAAAAAGGCGCTGGGCATTAGATGCTGGCTTAAGCTATCACTATATTCATAATAATCATGTGATCTCTTTACAGGCATTAGCCGATGTTTCGGGCGTTTATAAAGGTCTTCGTAGTGCCTTACAATGGCAGTCACATCATCGAATAGGAAACCTATCTGTCGCACCTAGCCTAGGGGTTTGGTACAAATCAGCCAGACTAAATGATTATTTTTATGGTTTATCGGCTAAAGAGTCCTCATATGGGGAAATAGATGTTGGCAGTAGCTGGCAACCTTATGCTAAAATCGACGCCCGTTGGCCCCTGAGTGAGGCTAATTCTCTTCGTTTTCATTTAGCATATTATGACTACTCAGCCGTGGATGACAGTCCGCTTTTTGAACACACGTACTCGATGACTGCATTTATAGGATTCAATCATATTTTTTAATATGAAGTATTTTGTTTTTAGTCTGTGTGTGTTTGCTGCTGTTATTTGGGCTACCCCAAGCCATGCGCAAGCGACTCAGTTTGATATCACGCCAAAAGTGTGTGTTGTATTACAACAGCACGAATTTTGTGATCTTGAGTTAAAAATCAGCTGGCAATCACAGCTGCCTCAAGATGTGTGTTTGTTTCAAAATAACCAACAAATTCAATGCTGGAACGACAGCAAAAAAGGGCTATACAGCCATAAAGCGCGGGTTCAGGTTGAAACAATATACTCCTTAGTCAATCCGCACACGGGGAGCAAAATTGCGACCGCAAAAGTCGAAGTGCAAAGCACCGAAGCAAAAACAACGAGGCGTAGGTTACGCTCACCGTGGAGCTTTTTTTAATTCAGGAGCAACCAATGGCAAAGATTTTACTTGTTGAAGATGATCTCGGCTTACAGCAGTTAACACGTGATTACCTTCAACATAATGGGTTGGATGTTGCGGTCCTTGAACGCGGCGACGAAGTATTTGAATACCTAGAAAACAACCCAGTTGATTTAATGATTTTAGATGTCATGTTACCGGGTAAAGATGGCTTTAGTGTTTGCCGTCAGGTACGTGACAAATTTAGCTTACCTATCTTAATGCTGACAGCCAAAGGTGAGGACTTTGACCAAGTGATTGGCCTAGAACTCGGAGCAGATGATTATGTTATTAAGCCTGCTGAACCACGCGTTTTATTAGCGCGCATTAATGCGTTGTTACGCCGTGGACAGGCTAGCACTAAAGCACCTGAAGAGCTGAGCTTTGGTGATTTAAGCATTGATAAAACCAGCCGCATTGTTACACTTAAAGGTAATGAAATTACACTGACTTCTCATGAGTTTGAGCTGCTTTGGTTGCTTGCGTCAAATGCAGGTGAAGTGTTAAGTCGTGAGCATGTTCATCAACATATGATTGGTCGTCAGTATGATGGTTTAGACCGAACCGTTGACGTACGTGTATCACGTATCCGTAAGAAATTAGGTGATAACAGTGATAAGCCATATCGAATTAAAACAGTTTGGGGACAAGGTTACCTTTTCGTATCTGACGCTTGGGATATGTAATTATTAATGGGGAAACTATTTGCTAGCTTATATCTTTATATAATAGTTTCTCTGTTTCTTGTTAGTGGGGTCATAGAGCAGTTATGGCCCTACGAAGAAACCCAACAACAAATAGCCCTTGACCAAGAATTTGGTAAATCTCTGTGGTTATTAAGCCAAACTGAAAATGGCTTAGCAAAACTTCAGCAAGAATTTGCAAGTGAGATCATAAATCTCACTGATCTAGCACTCCCTGATGACCTAAAAACACAGCTCAACAATGACCATTACCTGTATTTGTTTAATCAAGAGCAAAAAGTGGTTTGGTACATAGCTCTTAATGACACTCAGCTTTTACATGTAGGCCCTTTGTCTGTAGCCAATCCTAATTTTAGCTCTGTTTGGCCCTACTTCTTGTTATTGACCGTGATTGGCGTGCCAATTGGGCTGTGGAGCCTATTGCTGTGGCGCGATTTTAATAAACTTACTCTTGCTTGTGAGGCAGTAGGAGGGGCACAAGACTTTGAACTTCACGATGCCTCTAAATCATTTTTTCTGCCGATTACGGATACACTCAACGCGATGCAAGAGCGCATTCAATACCTTCTGGCAGCGCAGCAAGAGCTGACTTCTTCCGTTTCGCATGAATTTAGAACCCCTTGCGCGTTTAAAGTTCGCTGTTGCGATGCTTGAAGAGCAAATCGAGAATGAAAAATCCTACACTTACATTGATAACATGCAGGCAGATATTGCAGAGCTTGAAGCACTGGTGTCAGAAATGCTTGAATACGCGCGACTTGATTCACACCAACCAAGCTTAAAGCCCCGTTCCTGTGACCTGACAGCGCTTATTAACAGTGTGGTTAATAAACTTGAGTTTGCTACAGATATAGAGGTCGCAGTGAGTGCTCCTAAGCAGCTTTACTACGAGTGTGACGAGCATTTTATGGCGCGTTGTATTCAAAACCTATTAGGTAATGCACAAAAATACGCAAATCATAAAATTAATGTTAGCCTTGAAGAGTTGGGTGATTCGATACAAATAAGTGTTGAAGACGATGGTCCTGGGATCGCGAAATCTGAGTGGCAAAGTATTTTTAAGCCATTCACTCGCCTAGATAAAAGTCGTGATAAGAAAACCGGCGGCTTTGGATTAGGGCTTGCCATTGTCGCTAAAATTGTTAGCTGGCATCAAGGGCAGTCTGAGGTGTGTGACTCACCATTAGGTGGAGCTAAATTTACTATTCATTTGTTTAAAAGTAACTCGCTATAAATTGCAGGCATAAAAAAAGCGCCTAGGGCGCTTTTTAAAGATTAAAACCAAAAATAAACAAGTAGCAAAGTAATAGACCGCACTTAAATATAAAAGTTCGAAAAAAGTTTAATTATTTTTCATCTAATAATGGCATCAGCATTTTTTCGAGACCGTTGAGCTTCACTTCATACATCATCGCCAGTTGTGCACCTAACTGAGAATCAGGAAATCCTTGTTGTTTAAACCACACTAAATAAGGTTCAGGGAGCAACAATAAAGGGCGACCAGCGTATTTTCCAAATGGCATCTTGGTATTTATGGCGCGTTTGAGTTGAGCTGTATCCATCTTTATCTCAAAGAAATTTTAAAGTCAGATAATACGGTAAAAGGGGAGAGAAAATAGGCTGTGACGGGCAAGAAACAGCCTATTTAGTGAGGGATGTAGGCCCTCTAAATTACAACCACTAAATCGATTACAGCAGTTTAGTGTAGTTGGTAACGACGCTTTTTCGTAAAGCCAAGCTGTTTTAGCTTAACGACGATAGTCGGGTCGTCAATTCGCTCAGGTGTTTCACTGTCACGAAGAAAATGATCACTTGGTACTTGATATACATCGAGCATCTTGTTGAACAGCACCGTTCTGATATCCATTGCAGTCATGCCATTCTTTTGTAACTCATCAAGTTGCTGCTGAATATCTGAAAGTTTCCCGGTACGTGCATCATCCGTGTTTGCTAAAAACTCGTTGGTAAACTTATTTTTCATTTAAACAACCTCAATCCATCTAACAAGTGCTGTGAAATAAACAGCGGTACAACAACACTGTTAAACTTTTTTGTGTTAAAAATAGATACTTAGCTAAGCATCTTGAAATTAATTCTACTCTTTTTTTAGCCTGATTGCTAATCTGGATGTAAAGCTTTGTAAATAAGCTTGACCCAATAGAGGGACTGATTTGATTTGCTAAGAAAACAAGTTAGCCAACTAACTGAATACAGTGAAAATAATTCTCAGTACCATGAAAAGGTACCGAGAATTATTTTTTACATTAAGAGAAAAGTTTTTGTTTTACATGCTCTGCGAAGCCGCTACCAGCTTCTAAATAGAAGTTATATGTGGAATCAACCCCCATATCTTCTAGTTCTTTTTGCTGATCTGGGTAGTTTGCAATAGCTGTAACCTGACCTTGATAGCCTGAAGCTCGAAGTTGTTCCAACGCAAATATATTTTGCATATGCTTTGGCATAGCAAGCATCACCATACCCACATGGGAGTGATTCACTCGCTGCCAAAAGTCTGGGTCAGTGGCATCGGCTAGTAACACTCGGCGGCCACGTTTTATGTGTTTTTCAACCACATCTGGCTTGATATCAATGCCCGCAACGAGATTTGGGTGTGTTTGACTGATTGTTTCATAGGCACCCGTACCAATGCGGCCCATACCAAATATAACGATTTTAGTGTCATTTAGATTTACCGGCAGCTCTTCTGCAAGACGGCTGTTACTTTCAAATTTAAGCAACCAATGTTCAATTTTTACATACACTTCATTCGAGCGTTTATTTAAAGGTGATGCGAGTATAAAGGTGATTGACACAGCGATAGCCATAACAGCGAGCCATTCAGACGTGATTAGATTGCTAGTGGCTGCAACAGCGCAGACAATCAAGCCAAATTCACTGTAATTAGCTAAGCTAAACGCGCTTAATAGTGAAGTACGAGCACGCAATTTGAAAGCGTTTGTCAGCACATAATAAAGTGCAACTTTTAATGGCAAGACTAAAATTACGATGAGTGCAACAATCACAGCGTTGCTGGTCAGCTCTGCATTCAAACCAATATTTAAGAAAAAACCAACAAGTAATACGTCTTTTAAATTAAGCAGTGATTTTGATAGCTCACCGGCTTTTTTATGCGACGCGAACATCATACCGATGATCAACGCACCTAAATCACCTTTAAGGCCTGCAAACTCGAAGGCTTGATAACCAATAATTAGCGCAAAGAAAAAGCCAAACAGGGGCAATAACTCACCGTGCTTTGAGCGATTTAATACCCAAAACATCACAGGGCGTAAAATAGGTAAACCAACCAATAATGCCAAAGCCCAAATGTTCGGGGCTTTACCAGTACTGATGGCTAGGAATATGACGGCAAAGATATCTTGCATAACTAAGATACCAATGGCGATTTTACCATGGAGGCTTGCCATTTCACCGCGTTCTTCAAGTACTTTTACAGCAAAAACGGTGCTTGAGAAGCTAAATGCAAAACCGACTAACAATGCACTTTGCCAACTAAGTTCGTTAAATAAAGGCAGTGCAAGGGCTCCTAGCAACAACATAAAACCACTAAAGAGCGTACTGCTTAAAACAATATGCATTGAGGCGGGCGCCCAAACTTGTGGTTTCATTAAATTAGATACTTTGAGCTTAAGACCAATGCTGAACAATAACAAAGTAACACCCAAGCTTGCCAACGTATTTAGCAGCTCGGTTGTCTTATATCCATATAGGTTGAGTGCAAAACCTGCTAATAAAAAGCCGATAAGAGGAGGCAGCTTTAGCTGGTAAACAGCAAAACCACAAACGAACGCGGTAGCAAAGTAAATTAGTTCCATAGTTTTTCTTTTGACTTCATTTGCTAGAAGTGTAGCGAAATATTTGTTGTTGGAAAACAATATCAGACAGTAAGAGTTCAAAAAATAAGCACTTATACATGATTTATTGATTAATCCACCAAAAGCATCATTTTTTCGCTGACATTAGCTTTTAATTGTGGTTAAGATGCATTAACAAAGGAATTTAAGCCATAGGTTAGAAGCTGGCTTAAGGAGAAAAGATGTTTAAGAAAATCCTTGCATCAGTAGGTATTGGTGCAGCAAAAGTTGACACTGTACTTGAGACAGAGCATTTACAACCGGGTCAAAAATTTAATGCCGTTATTGTTATTAAAGGCGGCGATGTTGATCAAGACATATCGGGTTTAGACTTAGCACTGATGACGCGTGTTAAAGTTGAAAGTGAAGATGGTGAGTACTTTACAAACCATGTGATTGAGAAGTGGCGAATTACAGATATCGGCACGATTGCAGCAGGTGCTGAAAAACATATTCCATTTGAAGCGCGACTGCATTCAGAAACACCGATCACCGAAATTAACGCTGGTTATAACCAATCACATGTGTGGCTTGAAACAGGCCTAGATATTGATTTAGCCCTTGATCCCACTGATCGTGATGCACTTCACATTTATCCTAATGATGCCGTGAGCACGTTAATGGAAGCGATGGATAGACTTGGCTTTAGCTTAGTCAAAGCGGATGTTGAAAAAGGCTTCTTAAGAGCGCCGACATTCCAGTCACATTCGGGTTGTTATCAAGAGCTTGAGTATCGTCCAAATAGCCGAAGCCTGTTTGGCTTACAAGAGATAGAGTTGTCGTTTGTGCCTGAAGCGCATAAAACCCATGTACTCATTGAGCTTGATCGTGCCTTTAGAGGGGATGGTTACGTCGATTTAACCATTGAGCATGATCATGTAAATCTATCGCAGCTGTGTGATCAGCTAGAACGATTATTTGCTTAAAGGCTAACGACTGAATAGCGAGTTAAAACCCAGCTACGGCTGGGTTTTTTGTCTTCATTAAGGAGCATTATGTTTTCTATTAAAAGTTATAACGAACTCAGTAAAGATGAGTTATTTGCCATTTTACGAGTGCGGGTTGATGTATTTGTGGTAGAGCAAACTTGCCCTTACCCAGAAATTGACGAAGTGGATAACAATGCGCAGACCCAACACGTGTTCTTGTTTAAAGGTCAGCAGGTGGCAGTCTATGCACGATGTTATAAAAAGAATGAGCAATTTAGCGCATTTGGTCGAGTGTTGGTTGCAGAGCAATTTCGTGGTGAAGGACTCGCAACCAAGCTGGTGCAAACCGCGATAGATACATGTAAAGAGCATTGGCCTGACAAAGCGATTATGATTGGTGCTCAGTGTTATTTAACAGGGTTTTATCAGCAATTTGGTTTTGAAAATGTGGGCGATGATTACCTAGAAGATGGCATTCCACATCAAGATATGTGTTTGAAGTAGCCTAAATGGCCACTTCAAACATAAACATTTTTTAGCTTAACAGAGAGTTAGCAAATACGAGCGAAATGGCTAGTGGGCAAATAAACTTGATATACCATGGCCATACTTTCCAGAAGAAACTATTTGCAGCTTCCGGGCATCCTTGTTGAATTTCTTTTAGTAACGACGCGCGATGCCAAATCCAACCAACGAAAATACAGCACATCAAGCCAAGAACAGGTTGTCCAATCTTAGTAGTTAAAGTGATCACAAAACCAAATAGCGTGCCTAAGTTAAAGACAATTGTAAAACTAATCAGGGCAATAATACCGCCAATGATCCAAGTCGCTTGTACACGCTTTAGCGCAAAACGCTCAACAGCATAAGAAACGGGTGCTTCTAGCATCGAAATTGATGAGGTTAACGCTGCAATACTCATTAACGCGAAAAAAGCAAAACCAACAAAAATACCAACATTGCCCATGCTAGTGAAAAGCGCCGGTAGTACTTGGAATACAAGCGTATCTTCAGAAAGTAGTGCACCCTCGGCGGAAAAAATTTGTACGCCTTGTGCCTGTGCTACATACATTGCAGGAATAATAAGTAAACCGGCTACAAAGGCAATGAACACATCGATTAAAGTCACATAAGCACCTAGTGATACTAGGTTTTCTTTTTTGCTAATGTATGAGCCGTAGATGATCATTACGCTAGTACCAAGCGATAATGAGAAAAATGCTTGTCCTAACGCATTCACTAATAACTCAGGGTTTAAAATCGATGAAAAGTCTGGCACTAAATACGCTTTTAAGCCTTCCATTGCGCCATCTTGAGTCATTACATAGATGATTAGCATAAATAAAATGCCTAACAGGGCAGGCATTAAGCGCTTAGACCATTTTTCAATGCCGTTTTCGACGCCTTTAGAGATAATTGCAACGGTTAAAATAATAAATGCGGCAGTAAATATTAGATTTCTTGATAGTGACTGCTCACTAAGCCAAGTGCCAGCTTGCTCTTGCCCCGCTAATTGCGCAACGGGTTCGAGTGTCGCACTCAGCATCCAGCCTGCGACGATAGCATAGAAGCTTAAAATTAAACCCGCACAAATAATACCGCCAAAACCTACCATGAAGGCAAACTTCTTTTGCCATGCTTGATTTGTTACTTTTCGAAGTGAAGTGACGGCATTAGCTTGACCATGACGACCAATTACTAACTCAGCCATTAAAGCAGGATAAGCAAGACAAAATGCTAACACTAAATAAGCCACTAAAAATGCGGCACCGCCATTACTTGCAGTTTGCGTTGGGAAACCCCAAATATTTCCTAAGCCAACAGCAGAGCCTGCTGCAGCCATAATAAATCCAAAGCGGGAGCTGAACTCCCCACGTGATGCGCTCATATTATTGTTACTTCTCTATTTGTGACGGCGCTGACAATCTACTTGAATTAACACTAAATAAAAAGGGTTAATCATCCGCATTTTCGTTGTTCTTCGTTATGTGCGAGTTGTCAGCGTAGAATTCGTGCAATTGCGCATTACAATACGAAACAATTAACACAATTGAAACCGCTTTAGTGGCTTTTATTTTGGATTGTTATGCTAAAACACGCGCCACCTAGCTGCTTACTTTTTGATACTTCCACCGTACCATGATGCCAATCAACCACTTTCGCAACGATAGCAAGCCCGAGCCCGTAGCTTTCGCCATCTCGATTGCGATGCGTTTGTTCTTGGAAAAATGGACTAAATACTTTTTGCCAGTTCTCTTCGCTGACACCCGGGCCGTCATCTTCAATTTTAATCATAACGGACCCACTGGTAATCGTAGTACTGAGTAAAATTTCTGATTCAGCAAAGTCGCAAGCATTACTTAATAAGTTAACAATGGCGCGAGCTAACCAGTGCAAATCAGCACAAATATCACCGCCTTCAACGTGGTGATTAATACGCAAGCCCTGTTGCTCAAGCTTAGGCTCAATCTGATGGATTAAAGTCAAAATATAGGTTTCTAGATCAGAATGATTAAAGGTCAGCTGATTCGCTTTTTGCTCAAGGGTTGCAAATGCTAGATAGCTTTTTAGCATTGACTCCATTTGATCTAAGTCGTTTTCCATTCGTGCAAGATACTCAAGGCGCTTTTCGTCATTGCTACAATCTTGCGCTGCCTCTAGGCCAAACCGTAAACAAGCGATAGGTGTGCGGATATCGTGAGATAAACTCGATGCCATCAACTTATTCTCATCAAGAAGTTTTTCAATTTGACTCGCCATGCGGTTAAATGTCAGCTCAACATCTTTGATATAGGTAAAGTGAGATACGTGAATACGACTTTTTAAATCACCTTTAGCAAAGCGCTTTGCTGCTTCATTCAAAACGGTTAAACGCTTGGCGAGTGGCGCAATAATAAAGCCCATAAATATGCATAACCCTGCATAGAACAACAATGTCAGTAAAACATCGTTGCCTTGCTCATGCGTTAAATCTTTATCTAAACGCATTTTTAGATGGTGCGTATTAAGTGCTGCATCACTGTAAAGTAAATAGTAGCCTTGTTGATCTTCGAGGATAAGACCGCTCGGTTGGGTTATTTGTGATAATAGTGAATGGGGAAGTGCAAGCGATTGTGTCGGACGATATTCAAGTTGCACTGCAAAGTCTTGATTAATATCCGTGATAGCTTGCTCGCGCTGTTTAGCGTCAAGCTTAGCGAGTTGTTTTGCAAACCCTTTAATCATTTGTGTTTCGCTAGAAAACACATCTTGAGGTGTTTGGGTTTGTTGGCTAAAAGCATCAATTAGCCAACCCAACACGATGATTGAAAGCAAAGCACTACCGAGTAGCGAAATATAAAATTTTTTCACAGGCGCGCGTCGTTATTGCCAAGCGGTGGCAACAAGTAAATAGCCTTTGCCCCAAATGGTCTTAATTTTTTCAGGGTGCTGTGGATCATCATTAAACTTCTTTCGTAATGATGAAATCAGCACATCAACACTTCTGTCCAAGCCATCATATTCACGCCCTTTGGTTGCCTTAAATACCGCATCACGAGAAACCACTTGTCCTGCATTACTTGCTAAATAGTGGAGTAAAAGGTACTCAGCGCTTGAAATATGGACCTCTTCGTCTGCTAGGTAAACTGTGCGTGACTCCGTATTGATTGATAACTTACCTACATTGATAAGCTCAGAGTTTGTGCTTGATTCGTGTGTATCTGACTTAGAGCGAAGAGCTGCTTTTATACGTGCTAATAAAGCGCGAGGGCGAACGGGCTTCATCATGTAATCACTAGCACCTACTTCAAGGCCAATTACTTCATCCATTTCATCATCACGTGCGGTGAGCATAATAATCGGGGCCTGATAAAACTGTCTTAAATCACGGCACACACTTATACCGTCTTGACCCGGAAGCATAATATCTAACAACACTAAGTCAGGGTTTGTTTTACGTACCTGCTCAACGACTTGGTCGCCACGTTGGCATATTGTTGTTTGGTAGCCTTGTTCAATTAAATATTCCGCAACCCAATTGGCGAGGGAGATATCATCTTCAACTAATAAGATAGTTCCGTAATGTTCCATTATTTACTCCTGCTTAGAACAGTCGCCAACGACGTTTCTTCTGACGATTTTTATAGACCCACTGTAATTGTATTTCAGTGCTTGCGACAACCTTACCGTTATCACTGCTTATAAGTTCAAAACCTATGGTTTCTGCTGAATCAAATTGGTATCTAAATAAGCCTTTTTGTTGCATCAACCAACATTGCATTATGTGCTTGCTCTGTGCGTTGCGTAAGCAGTAATTGCCAATTTGTTGCTGATGCCAAGTTATATCAACCTCAGCATAGCAATTTCTGCCCTCTCGTAGTGCAACGCACGTATCGGGCAGGGCAATGAGTGCATTTTCAGCTTTTTTCTCACCTTCTGGCTGTTGCCCTGCTAGCAATGGCCCTGACAGTAATAAGGTAAAGCACAAGTAATACTTAGAAAACATAACGCACGCCTACCTTGGCTTTATGCTGATACTCTTGAGAGATAATAGGGCTTTGGTGAATATCGTTTGAAAACCAAGTCGATAACCAACCAGTTAAAAACACCCAATGTCTGTTAATTGGGTACTCTGCATGAAATTCAAAAATAAGACTGTAAGAGGTATCTGGGCTATATACAGGGCGAGTGGCCAAGGCTTCAGAGTCTGAAATGCCAAAGTAGTAATTTGTAAAGTCTTCTGAGTAGGCACTTAAACCAACGCCAGAGCGAAACTCCCAATTCCGCCAAGGGATAATCTGGCTAAAAAACGAATTCATTACCCAGCCATTGTGTGCCCCCGACACGTCATGTAAGTACTCAAATGAAATTTGCGAGTTTTCAAAACGGCGCGATAAACGAAGACCTACATCAAAATCGTAGTCGCGCGTTCTAATACCTTCGAGTTCTTTAATGACATCATTGCCGTAAATGTTTAAGCCTGTTTCATCAAAGCCTGATTGAATATTAGTACCGACAATATCTAAGCCCCATTCAAATTTATCGATAACGCTGTAACCTAAGGTTAAACCACCACTGAGTTGGCTTTGATCGTAATCGAGGTAAAAGCTGTCGTAAGAAACGGCGAGGTGAACGTCTGGCTCTATGCCATCATTGTAAGAGTCCATGCCTACAAGGTAAGAATCTTCAATGTAGTACCCTAAACCTATGCCCCAGTCCCATGCAAAGCCTTGGCTTGGTTCTAAAGTATTGTCTGCATAATAGCGGTTACTTGCTTGGCTTGTAGCGCTAAGCAGGGTTAAACACGTCAATAATAGGGCACTGTAAACTCGCAACGTTGCATCCTTGTCTGTGAGAAAGGGTAATAGCTTATAGTATATTGTTAAGGAGTTCCTGTAATCTGTAAAAAAATGTAGTGGCAGAAATTGGAAGTGTAAGAAAGTGTTACGAATTCAAAGAGGGGCGCTGCTTGCCTATGGGCAGACAAACAGCGTATTCAAACTACTGAACTTTTATTTTATCGATTAAAATGCTGCTCAAGTAATACTGCATCATAGGTGTAAGTGCACTAATTTCTGTTCGGTTACAGGGACCTTGCTCTTTTTTAAAGGCGTTCATTCGTGTAATCGTTTGGTAAGCTGGAATCGTTACGTCTTGATTAACACGCGCCATACGAGCTTGTTCAGAGTTTTGCTCGTGCACAAAACTCGCAACTTCTAATTCATTCTTTATTAGTTGCTGTTGTTCAAAGCTATAAATTAACGGTTCACGGTGAAAGCTTGCGCTATCTATTGATGATTTTGCAAACCAAACAACGTCACCGGTTTTTTTGTGGGTAAGGCGCATGCTTACCTGACCTAAAATCGTTGCACATTGCTGAACAGGGAACTGTTTTGCCACTTCCTCGAATAAAGGCAATGGTTTTTCGGGTTTCACCAATTTGTATTCTGTGTCTTCAATGAGCTCAAGGTCTAACTGATGAATTGATAGGGTATAGTCAGCTTGTACGCCTTCAGCGACAACCTTTAATTGCTTTGCTGTCAGTGCTTCAGTGATTTGCGAATAAAGTGTATCAGTGACACTGGTTTTATCAGCAACGATGCTCACAGTTTGGTTTTTACTTACAGCATGTGCAGGTAATTGTACTGACTTTACTTTAGGCGCCGCATGCTCTGTTTGATACTCAACTTGAAAACGTTGGCTCTGTAAGCTAGGTTTTTTTGGCATAGCAAGTAATGGCGCAGGTTCAGGTTTTAGAGCACAACCAGCTGAAATTAAAGTAAAAAACAAAACTACAAATAAGCGCATAAAGATTAATCTACCCATAAATATTTAAGATTAAGCGTATTGTACGTTAGTCGAGACAAAAGTTCATGATAATATGTGATCAGAAACTTCCTAATCAGACTTAAAAAAATAAATAATGAAGTACAGCTTATCTTTAATACCTTTTTTCCTTTGTTCTTTATTACTGCTCTCAATGAGTAGTGAAGCTGCTTCGAGTGATAAACAATGGCAAACTTTCGTTGCTGATTACAATAAACACCTTACCCGTAAACTACGCAGTAAAGGAATTCCGGGCGGATCTCTGGCAATTGTTAATATTGGTCAGGATGATTTTATTCGTGGCATCGGGCGAACAAAAATTGAAAATGGTCGCAATGTTGATAAGCATACCCGGTTTCGGTTAGCGTCAGTTTCAAAAACCTTTGCGGGTTCTTTAACT
The DNA here is from genome assembly GCF_037162425.1 of Pseudoalteromonas sp. Hal040. Lineage (NCBI taxonomy): Bacteria > Pseudomonadati > Pseudomonadota > Gammaproteobacteria > Alteromonadales > Pseudoalteromonadaceae > Pseudoalteromonas > Pseudoalteromonas sp. Hal040. Next base: position 1,169,166 of record NZ_JARLUU010000001.1, read on the forward strand.
GCAAAGCTGGCTGCACAAGGGGAATTTAATATTGATGATCCTATTAGTAAGTTTATTCCCGCTTTTGCTAACACTGCTTATAAAGATGATTTAAAAATTTACCATATACTCAGTCATTCTAGTGGCTTGGTCCCTAATGCGTACGATAACTTAATCGAATCGCGGATGAGTTACCCAGATATCGTTGCGCAACTATTAACCGTCGAGCCTATCTGTAAACCGAGCGAATGCTATGGGTATCAAAATGTGATGTTCAGTTTGATTGACTCTGTCATTTTTCAATCAACTCAGATGGATTACTCACATTGGATTTCTGAATATATTTTTGCGCCATTGAAAATGGTCGATGCCAGTGTAGGCTTTGATGAGATGGTTAAAGACGATAACTACGCACACCCTCATGTACGCGGCCGAAAACGTTGGTATACATCACGATTAAAGAAGAACTATTACAAAGTCCCCGCAGCTGCGGGAGTGAATGCTAGCGCAAATGATATGGCTATCTGGTTGAATGCGCAGTTAGGGCAGTACCCAGATGTATTACCGTTAGAAGCATTAATTAAACAAACACGTCCTTATACCCACACTAAAAAAGAGACTCGTCGTAGAGTTTGGCGTGAACATGTTAAAGATGCTTATTACGGGCTAGGCTGGCGTGTATATAACTATGATGATGAAGTGCTGTATTACCATAGTGGTTGGGTACAGGGGTATCGCGACGATATTGTGGTATTTCCGCATCTGAATATAGGTTTTAGCTTAGTGCTAAATGCAGAAACGGGTTTGATCAATGAATTAACTACCGAGTTTATCAACCGGGTACTTAAGTACACCCGAGAACAAAAATAGTGCGAGTCAAAACGTTTAGTTACAAATTCGTGCAAAATTATTTTTGCCAATAAAAAAGCCAGCATTTTAGCTGGCTTTTTTATGATTAGGGATTACTCAGGCGAAAGTTAACCGCGTGGTAATTGAATCTTTTTCTCTTCGCTTTGGCGATACAATACAATTGTGTGACCAATTGTTTGTAATTTAGTTGCGCCAGTTTCGCGAACAATCGCATCAAAAATCAATGCTTTAGTTTCGCGCTCGTCAGTAGGTACTTTTACTTTGATTAGCTCGTGGATATTTAACGCGTTTTCAATTTCAACTAAAACGCCTTCGGTTAAACCGTTTGCACCAAGTAAAACAACAGGTTTTAAACTGTGTGCTTGACCTTTTAAAAACTGCTTTTGTTTGTTCGATAATTTCATGATGTTACAAATTTTGCTGAATATGGCTTGAATTAAGGGTATTCTAACGCCATCTAGAGAATATTACTAATTAGTTACGTATTAATTTTATGGCAAATAAAAAACATTCAGCCAGTTCTAAGCGTTGGCTGAAGGAACATTTCGACGATCCTTATGTTCACGAAGCGCAAAAGAAAGGTTGGCGTTCTCGTGCGGTATTCAAATTAGACGAAATTCAAAACAAAGATAAATTAATCAAACCATTGATGACAGTGGTTGATTTAGGTGCTGCGCCGGGAAGTTGGTCACAGTATTTAGCTGAAAAGGTTGGTGATAAAGGCCAAGTTATTGCTTGTGATATTTTACCTATGGACTCACTCGCAGGTGTTGATTTCCTACAAGGTGACTTTCGTGAAGAAGCTGTGCTTGATGCACTTTTAACCCGCATCGATGGGAAAAATGTTGATGTAGTTTTTTCAGATATGGCACCGAATATGAGCGGTAATACATCGGTAGACCAAGCGGGTAGCATGTATTTAGTTGAATTGGCATTAGACATGTGCCACCAAGTTCTAAAGAAAAATGGTGCATTTTGTGTCAAAGTCTTCCAAGGCGAAGGATTTGATCAATACTTGCAAGAAGTACGTAATAGCTTCAAAGCGGTCAAAATTAGAAAGCCTGATGCATCGCGTGCCCGTTCTCGCGAAGTTTATATAGTGGCGACAGGCTACAAACTGTAGTACAGTTGTGCTGCGTTAAGTAGAATTTAAATTAATTGGATACAAGAGGTTAACTCCTTGAGCGATATGGCGAAAAATCTAATACTCTGGCTGGTCATTGCAGTAGTGCTAATGTCAGTGTTTCAGAGCTTTAACGGTGGTGATCAAGCTGATCGCCAAACAAGTTACACTCAATTTGTTAGCGACGCTCGTAGTGGCGCTATTCAAGAAGTTTCTATTGAGAGCACCACAGGTACGATTTCGGGTACCAAAACAAATGGTGAGCGCTTTCAAACTATCATGCCAATGTATGACAAAGACATCTTGAATGATCTTTTAAAAAGCAATGTAAATGTTAAAGGTGTTAAGCCTGAAGAGCAGTCTTTCCTTGCCAGCATTTTAATCTCTTGGTTCCCAATGTTACTGCTTATTGGTGTATGGATTTTCTTCATGCGTCAAATGCAAGGCGGTGGCGGTAAAGGTGCGATGTCTTTCGGTAAGAGTAAAGCGCGCCTGATGAGCGAAGACCAAGTTAAAACGACTTTTGCTGACGTAGCGGGTTGTGATGAAGCGAAAGAAGATGTAACTGAACTGGTTGACTTCTTACGTGACCCATCTAAGTTCCAGAAGCTGGGTGGTAGCATTCCGAAAGGCGTGTTAATGGTAGGTCCTCCTGGTACCGGTAAAACCTTGCTTGCTAAAGCGGTAGCCGGTGAAGCAAAAGTGCCGTTTTTCACAATCTCTGGTTCAGATTTCGTAGAAATGTTCGTTGGTGTCGGTGCATCACGCGTACGTGACATGTTCGAACAAGCTAAAAAAGCAGCACCTTGTATCATCTTTATCGATGAAATCGATGCAGTAGGCCGCAAACGTGGCGCAGGCATGGGTGGTGGTCATGATGAGCGTGAGCAAACACTTAACCAAATGCTTGTTGAAATGGACGGTTTTGAAGGTAATGAAGGTATTATCGTAATTGCTGCAACGAACCGCCCAGATGTATTAGACCCTGCGTTATTACGACCAGGTCGTTTTGACCGTCAAGTTGTTGTTGGTCTTCCTGATATCCGTGGTCGTGAACAAATTCTTAAAGTTCATATGCGTAAAGTGCCGTTAGGCGACAATGTAGAAGCAGCGGTAATTGCACGTGGTACGCCAGGTTTCTCTGGTGCTGATCTTGCAAACTTAGTAAATGAAGCCGCTTTGTACGCAGCACGTGGTAACAAACGCGTTGTAAGCATGGCTGAGTTTGATGCTGCAAAAGATAAAATCATGATGGGCGCAGAGCGCAAGACCATGGTGATGAGTGAGCAAGAAAAAGAAATGACTGCCTACCATGAAGCTGGTCACGCGATTGTTGGTCGCATGGTGCCTGAACATGATCCAGTTTATAAAGTGTCTATCATTCCTCGAGGTCGTGCACTTGGTGTAACTATGTACTTGCCTGAGCAAGACCGTGTGAGCCACTCTAAAGAGCTTTTAGAGTCAATGATTTCTAGCCTTTACGGTGGTCGTATTGCTGAAGCTCTTATCTACGGTGATGATAAAGTTACCACAGGTGCAAGTAACGATATTGAACGTGCAACAGATATTGCTCGTAAAATGGTTACTCAGTGGGGTCTAAGTGAAAAACTAGGTCCATTACTTTACGCTGAAGATCAAAACGAAATGTACATGGGTGGCGGCGGTAGCCGTGCTATGAGCATGTCTGATGAAACTGCAAAAGTAATCGATAGTGAAGTTCGCTTATTCTCAGACCGTAACTATCAACGTGCAGAGCAAATCCTTAAAGATAACATTGATATCTTACATGCGATGAAAGATGCACTGATGAAGTACGAGACGATTGATGCGGGTCAAATTGATGACTTAATGGCACGTCAGCCTGTACGTGAGCCACGTGATGTTCATGATCGTCGTTCTGATGATAAAAAGCCAACCACATCTACTTCTAAAGTAGTGGAAAGTGAGGCAAAAGAGTCAGAACAAACGTCAGAAACAAAAACAAATGTTGATGACAAAGCCGAATAGTCGGTACAATTAGACACAGAAAGGCCCCGCTAGTCGGGGCTTTTTTATTACATAAAAATGCGCAATTTTCAAACTGTTATCTAGAATAATAAATGCGCAATTGACGCTAATTAATAGCATAGGTGTTCAATGACCGTTCTTAACTTACCTCGAGGTCGTACATTACACCTCGACTCCCCAGTCGTGATGGGGATTTTAAATGTCACTCCAGACTCTTTTTCTGATGGTGGTAGTTATTGCCAACTAGACAGCGCTGTCAAACAAGCTCAAACGTTATTAAATCAAGGCGCAAAAATAATTGATATAGGTGGTGAGTCAACCCGCCCTGGAGCACCTGATGTATCTCTTGAAGATGAGCTCGAACGCGTTATTCCATTAGTTAAAGCCCTTAGAGCAACCAGCGATTGTATTATTTCTATTGATACCAGCAAAAGCGAAGTGATGCGCCAAGCGATTATTGCAGGAGCTGATATCATCAATGATGTTAGAGCAATGCAAGAACCAGGGGCGATTGAGGTATTGGCCCAATACCCAGAGGTAACAATTTGCTTAATGCATATGCAAGGTCAGCCCCGTACGATGCAAAGTAATCCACACTATGATGATTTGTTTGCTGATATTAATGAGTTCTTCGCCGAGCGTTTAGCCGCGTGTGAGCAAGCGGGTATTCAGCAACAACGTATTATTTTAGACCCAGGTTTTGGTTTTGGTAAAACTTTGGCTCATAATTATCAAATACTTAAAGAATTTAATCTATTTAATGAGTTCAATTTACCAGTTTTAGCAGGTCTTTCTCGTAAATCAATGATCGGTAATTTATTAAATAGAGACACGAATGAACGCTTAGCAGGAAGCCTTGCTGGTGCACTGATTGCAGCACAAAATGGTGCAAAAATCATTCGTGTTCATGACGTACAAGAAACAGCTGACGTGCTAGCGGTTTGGCAAGCATGTGAACGAGGAATTTCAAATGAGTAACACAAGAAAGTATTTTGGCACAGATGGTGTGCGTGGCATGGTGGGGGAGTTCCCAATCACTCCTGAATTTGCTCTAAAGCTAGGTTGGGCTGCAGGCCGTGTTTTATCAAAAATTGGTACCAAAAAAGTCATTATTGGTAAAGATACTCGTATCTCTGGCTATATGCTCGAAACATCACTTGAAGCAGGTTTAATCGTCGCGGGTATTGATGTTGTATTATTAGGCCCTATGCCGACACCGGCAGTGGCTTACCTTACGCAAACGTTCCGTGCTGAAGCAGGCATTGTTATCAGTGCATCTCATAATCCTTACCATGATAATGGTATCAAGTTTTTTAGTGGTCGAGGTTTAAAGCTTGCAGATGAAGTCGAGCTTGAAATTGAAGCTATGATGGATGAGCCAATGACCTGTGTAGCTTCTGATAAGCTTGGTAAAGCTCGTCGATTAGAGACAGCAGATGGCCGCTACATTGAGTTTTGTAAAAGCCAGTTCCCACAAGGCTTATCGCTTGAGGGCTTAAAAATTGTGCTCGATTGTGCAAATGGTGCCACTTATAACATCGCACCTTCTGTAATGCGTGAGCTTGGCGCAGATGTTATCTGTCATGCCTGCGAGCCAAACGGGGTAAATATTAACCTTGAGTGTGGCGCAACCCACGTTGAAACCCTTAAGCGTAAGGTATTAGAACACAATGCGGATGTCGGTATTGCTTATGACGGTGATGGTGACCGCGTAATGATGGTTGACCATAATGGCCGTGTATTTGATGGTGATGACATTGTTTATATCATTGCTTGCCAAGCTGCAAATGACGATATGTTAGGGGGTGGTGTCGTTGGTACGGTAATGTCAAACATGGGCCTTGAAAATGCCTTAAAAGCCCGAGGAATTGAATTTGCTCGTAGTAAGGTCGGTGACCGCTACGTGATGGAGCTACTGCAAGAAAAAGGCTGGAAAATCGGCGGTGAGAGCTCAGGTCACGTGTTAAACCTTGATTTGATCAGCACCGGTGATGGCATTATCTCAAGCTTACAAGTGTTAGCTGCGATGGTTGCACAAAATAAAACGTTGCAAGACCTCGGGGCTGGTTTTACAAAGTACCCAATGAAAATGATTAATGTGCGCTACCCTCAAGGGACTGATCCAACGCAAGACCAAGCCGTTATCGATATGGTAGCGCACGTTGAAGAGCAGCTAGGTGATACAGGTCGTGTATTACTTCGTAAATCAGGTACAGAACCTGTTGTGCGAGTAATGGTTGAAGCTGAACAGGAGAAAGTCGTTCTTGATAGCGCACGTAAAATAGCCGAAGTTGTCGAAACTGTGAGCAAACAAACTCAGGTATAACAATAACCTCTTGTAACTTAGGGCAAGTCGAGTTAGTATCTTGCCCGCTTTCTAATGTGGAGTGGAATTATGGCAACACGTAAGCCGATGGTTGCAGGTAATTGGAAAATGAACGGCTCTTTAGAGCTTGTTGGACAGTTATCAACTGCTATCAAAAATGTTCAATCGGATGAACTGGATATAGTGGTGTTTCCACCATTCCCATTGTTGAGTTCTTTGCAGCAGCAAAACGTTACGTTTGGTTCGCAAACAGTCTCTGAAAATCAAGCCGGTGCATTTACGGGTGAAGTAGATGCTCAGTTAGTAAAAGACTTAGGCGCAACTTATACGTTAGTGGGACATTCTGAACGTCGTAGCATTTACGGTGAATCAGATGAGGTTGTTGCAGATAAATTTGCTCGAGCGCAGCAAGTTGGCTTAACTCCTATTCTTTGTGTGGGTGAAAGTGAACAGCAACGTGAAGCAAATGAAACTGAATTAGTGGTTGCAGCACAAATTGATGCTGTAATTAGCAAATTAGGTGTAGCAGCACTGAAGAATTCTGTGGTAGCATACGAGCCCGTTTGGGCCATTGGCACAGGTAAGACTGCCTCTCCTGAGCAAGCGCAAGCTGTACATAAGTTTATCCGTGAGAAAATTGCTTCTGTGGATAGCGATATAGCACAGCAACTAACCATCTTATATGGTGGTAGCGTGAATGAAAAAAATAGCGAATTATTATTTGCACAACCAGATATAGACGGCGGCCTTATTGGTGGCGCAAGTCTTAAAGCAGATTCATTTACTGCTATCTGTGAAAGTGCAAAAGGGACCGTATAAGATGTACGAAATTTTATTAGTAGTTTATTTAATCGTTGCTTTAGCATTAGTTGGTATGGTTTTAATCCAACAAGGTAAAGGCGCAGATATGGGTTCATCATTTGGTGCAGGTGCTTCTGCAACAGTGTTTGGCTCATCGGGTGCTGGTAACTTCATGACTAAAACAACAACAATCTTAGCAACGATCTTCTTCGTACTAAGTATTGTTCTAGGTAACCTTACAGCAGGTCAAATTAAAAAGACTGATGAGTGGGAAAACCTAGAAGCTGCGCCAGCTGTTGAATCTGTAACGCCAGCACAAACTGATGTGCCTGCAACAGAAGAAAAAGCGTCTGACGTACCTAAGTAATTAGCTTTGCTAATTACTGTTAAGCAGTTTTCACTCCTCAGGTAAACGATAAGCTTAACAACATACAGAATTGTATGCGGATGTGGTGGAATTGGTAGACACGCCATCTTGAGGGGGTGGTGGCTTCGGCCGTGGGGGTTCAAGTCCCCCCATCCGCACCAAAATTAAAAAGCCGTAACTCAGTGAGTTACGGCTTTTTTCGTTTTAGTGCCATATAAAATGCAATACGCACCTTTATAGTGCTTTTATTCTAATTTTATTTGCCTGCCTGAATTCAAGTTGTTGATTTATATTGAAAATCAAACTTGGAGTCTTCCTTGCTTAACTTGAGTTGGTATCCCATTACTTTAAGGAAGCAAAATGGCCAGAATGAGTTATTTAAGTGCTATAGAACGCTATGAAGAGCAACAAGTGCTTATTCATAATTTACTGCTTTCTATACTCGCCAGTGTTCAAGCGTCTTTAACTAATAAGCAAGAATATCAACAGTTAGTCAATCAATATCCATTTCTCGAATTACAATATTGTTTAAACGAACAAGGTATTCAACAAGGTGATAATGTTTGCTTTAAACGTCAATATAAAAAGAAACTCAGTCATATTGGTGCAGGGCAGGATTTAAGCGCTCGACCTTATTTTTTACTCGCTTCTGCTACGCCGGAACCACATTTTACATCGCCGTATATTTCCACGGCGACAAAGCACCTGTGTATTTCAGTTATTAAAACAATTCCTGCAGGTAATAATCAGCAGCAGTTCTTAGTCATCGATGTGTGTCTAACTGAACTGATTGAATTTATTATGGGGGACATAAAGCGAGCACGAATGACACCGTACTTTAAGGTAGGTTATGGCTTGATTGTTGGTTGCTTATTCTGTTTGGTGTTCTATTTGTTATATAAAGTATTTGCTGGAATGGTGGACTTAGTCTTAAGCGAAGATACTCAGGCTGATCCGCTTAAACCTTTTACCATTATTATTTTTGTTACGTTAGCGTTGGCCATTTTCGATTTAGGCAAAACTATTCTAGAAGAAGAAATTCTCATGCATAAGGATATTTTTCGCCACAGCTCAACGAGACGTACGATCACACGCTTTATCTCAACAATTTTGATTGCAGTATCGATAGAAGCCTTACTAACCATGTTTAAAGCAGCGCTCGGGCAAACTGAGTACGTTATACCTGCTGTATTAATGATGTTTGCTGTTGTTGGTTTATTAGTTGCTCTTGCAATCTATGTATATCTAGGTGCCAAGGCTGAAGATGTGCTGACTCAGGTACAGCGCTTAAAATTAAAACACTAATGAATAGGGCGCTTTGCTTAAAACCCAGCGCCCTGAAATTGATTAGAGTGTACCGCCAATGCCTATACTTGGGTTAACGTACACAGGGCCCACTTTAAACGGCGCATTAATATCAAGGCTTGCATAGGGAGTGCAGGCATTTAAAGCTAACATTGCAGCCGCAAGAGCAGCTAAGCGAATCATTTTTTTATTCATTACATTTGCTCCTGAATTACAATACCAGCACCTGCTGGATCACGAATAATGGCGACGCTGCCACTTCTTATTTTGTCATTTGGTGCCATTAGGACTATGCCGCCTGCGGCGGTTACTTTTAATAGGGTTGCATCAACATCGGCTACTTTAATGTAATTCACCCATGTGTTACCAATCTCGGCATCTGGTTTTTTTACAAAGCCAATCGCAGGTGTGCCATTTAAGGCTAGGTAACTGTAATTGCCATTATTTAGCGGTTTACTTTGTGCAGAATAATTACCAAGTGATTGGTAAAAGGCTTTGCTTTGCTCTGGGTTATCACTCCATACTTCTTGCCAAATCCAGCCGTTATCAGTTTGCTCGGTTTCAGGGTCACCATTTACAGTATTGATCAGTGAAAACACAGCCCCTTGTGGGTCTTCTAATACAGCAATAGTGCCACGCCCTTTAATTTCGGTACTGCTTACTAATACTTTACCTCCGGCTTTGATAGTTTTTTCACTGACAGCAGCGATATCTTTGCTACTGATAAGGCTCAGCCAATGGCTGGCATTTTGTTTATTATCAAGTTCTGCCATACCAGCAATTAATTTTCCGTCTAATGATGCTAGCGTGTAGCTGTCGTTAATGGCTTGAAATTGCCAACCAAACACGCTGCTATAAAATGCTTGAGATTGTGCCAAATTAGGTGTGATCAAATCATGCCACACAACGTGGCCTGAGTTTTTTGTTCCTGAATTACTGATAGCAGGTAGTTCACTTGAGGTAAGCTGGCAACCAGTCAATGAGACCGCTGTGACTGCCATTAAAATTGCAGCACGTAAGGGGGTGAGTAATTTCAAAGTTTGCTCCTTGCAAAATGGGGTCAAATAAAAGCATAGACCATTATTTATTATTCAATCAAAAACTATTATCTCAAAAGGCTAAGAGTTAAAATTTATTTTGCAAAAATACTTAAAGCTTTAAGCAATGCTGTATAGAGTAACTTAGGAGCAAGGATGGAAACAGAATTATGAGGCTGTACCAAGTTACAACTTAATTGCAATTTAGCCCGCAAGCTTATTGAGTTTATCTATATTTCTTTCGCACCACTGTAAGGCTTTTTGTTTGTTTTTGACATTAATCTTCTGGTAAATCTTGTGCAAATGAACTCGCACCGTCGCTTCGCTAATAAATAAAGTATCGGCGATTTGAGGGCAGGTCGCGCCAGAAGAAAGCAAGTGCAGTACTTTAGATTCTTTAAACGTTAAGTTGTTTGATTGAATTTGATTTTTTTGCTCAGTTTCGAGCATTTCTCTCATCCATTTATCGCTCACCGTTCTTGGAAACCATAGTGACCCCTTTTTAATTTCTTGCAGCCCTTGTTCAAAAATATCTGTTTTGGTGTTTTTAAAAAATAACCCTTTTAGTTTGGGCCAATCTTTTAAGGGCAGCACATCGGCTCTATGAGGCATATTAAAAATAACGAGGTGGTGGTAACCATGGGTTTTCATAAACTCACTAATTAATTCGCGATTGGTCAGTGTGTCTAAAGAGTCGTAATTGAGCAACAATGTTCTCTCATCATTCGCAATACAGTAAGGAAGAATTGAAGCTGATGACAGAGAATCAGCCGCGTTTTTATTAAAAAGAAAATCCATATTCACGCCAAAAACTATCGGTAAATGATAACAAGTAAATTGTGTTGCTGATTATTACGTTTAAAAAATGAAATTCCAACAGAGGAAAATTTTGCGCACATTTTTGTTTAGTTAGCTTTTGCTAACTTGGCAGCACGATATTAAACATTACCTGAGGTAGGTACTCTTTGGAAGCTGAGAAATTTCTGAAATTTGTTTCTACTTTATTGTAAAACAACAAAAATAACGTTCACTTTTTGTTCATTTTAATTGTGTTAACAAGTAAGTTTATAGCGGTAATACAGAGCTAAACATTTATTTTTATTTACTAATTTGCAAAGGATTTAGTAGCTTATAATTCGAAAATACGGAGGTGATGTGGTTTATTTATACAGTTTTTGATAAAAATTAAAATAATTATACATATTTTCACAAAACTGACATATAATACCCCTCCAGAGGAAAGATGCTTATACCTAAGCGTCTTTTTTTATGCCTGAAATTTACGGGTAAAAATACACACACACGGTATCCTTTGGAGTTTTAATTGAAATTACGTCATCTCTCACAGTTAACTGTAGCTATTGTTGCTGCATTATCTACTTCAGCCTTTGCTGAGCAAGAAAAAACCTCTGCTAAACAAGATGCTTTCGAAAAAATCGAAGTAACAGCGCGCAAGCGTACAGAAAGCATTTTTGAGTCGCCAACAGCGGTGACATCAATCGGTGAAAACCTGATTGATAAAGCAAACATGAGCAACCTAGAAGACATCGGTAAATACGTACCTAATCTAAACATCACCCGTTATGGTGTAGGTAATGCGGCTCATGCATCAGTATTTATTCGTGGTATTGGTTTACAAGACCATGTGATAACAACAGATCCGGGTGTAGGTGTTTACTTAGACGGTGTATACCTTGGTCGTCAAATGGGCTCAAACTTATCATTACCAAATGTTGAGCGTGTAGAGGTGTTACGTGGTCCACAAGGTACCTTGTATGGTCGTAACACTTTAGGTGGCGCAGTAAATATTATTACTAAGCAACCTGGTGACGAAGGCATTGTAACGACAACGGCGAAAGTAGGTAGCCGTGGTCGTTTAGCCGGTGACGTTTACTTTAATAACAGCCTTACCGACACTGTAAGCATGTCGGCTAGCGTGTCATATAAGCAACGCGATGGTGTAGGTGAAGCGATTAACCTTGCTAATCCAGAAAAAGAAATTGGTGAAGAGCAAGAGTTAAGCGGTCGTATGGCGCTTAAATGGCAAGCAAGCAGCGATTTATCTTTTGTGTTTTCAATTGATGGAGTTGATAACGAATCAGGCCAATCACCATACACAATTGAACTAACAGCGCCACTTGACCCGAATGACCCATTCAATGGTGATTTCCCATTACTTACAGAAAACATGTTACCAAGCGATCCTGATGATTTAGCAACAACAGTAGAGGGTATTGAGTCGACGGCTTATTCAGGCTGGGGTACGTCTTTAACCGCTGATTGGGATATCAATAACACCTATACAGCTAAGTTCATCACTAGCTACCGTAGTTCAGAATATGAAGGGGGTCTTGATGATGACGCTGTTGCCCTTAACTTATCTGAATTCCCAGAAGAAGGCGGTGCAGATCAATATTCATTCGAAATCCAGTTAAATGGTAGCTTCGATAACATGGACTTTGTGTCTGGCTTATACTTCTTTAATGAAGATGGCTTCACAAGTTCTGGTCCGTTTGTATTTAGCCCATTCAACACACCAGATGGCCTTTTGAATGACGGTACTACTGCGTCTTTTGGTGATTACGGTTACTTTGATATCAACCAAGAGACTAACTCATACGCGGCTTACATCAATGCAAGCTATGACCTAAGCGACGATTTAACTGTGGGCGGTGGTCTACGTTATTCGAAAGATAAAAAAGAGGCCGATGCCTTATTCCCAACGTTTGCGACACGTAAATACGTAAGTGCTGATTTTGATGCGGTAACATGGGATTTAAATGCATCGTACCAGCTTAGCAATAACATGAACGTGTATGGCCAAATCCAAAAAGGGTATCAAACAGGCGGTTTCCCACCGCGTCCATTTGGTGGTCCTGATCAATTTGTTTCTTTCGATGAAACAAAAGCTATTAACTATGAGCTAGGCCTTAAAGGTCAGGTACATGAAGATGTATCTATGATGCTTGCGGTGTTTGTTACTGACTACACAGACCTGGCATTACCATTCTCAGATCCAACTGCAGGTGGCGGTTTCGTTACTATCGTAGAAAATGCGGGTGAGTCTAAAGCACAAGGTATCGAGCTTGAGACAACGATTGCGTTTACAGATGACTTTACGCTACGTAGCGCAATTGGTTATTTAGATTCAGAAATCACAGAAGTAGATGACGGCGTATTAGGTATTGGTAAAGGTGATTCACCAGCACTAACACCACGTTGGACTGTGATGGTCGCACCTTCTTATTTCATTGATTTAAGTAACGGTGGCACAGTGGCAGTAAACGCTAACTACTCATACCGCGACGATATGCAAGGTCAATCAGTTTACAACCAAAGTGAACATATTGACTCGCGTGAATTAGTGGGTTTCAACATCTCTTACTTAAACCCGAACGGTGACTTTGAAGTGACTCTTTACGGTGAGAACGTGTTAAACGAAGTATACGATGTTGGTCGTTTACAACAATCAGGTTTTGTTGGCGTAATGCGCAGCAATGACCGTAGTGAATTTGGCTTAAAATTCAAAAAGAATTTGAGCTTTAATCACTAACAAAAAAGGGCAAGTAAATACTTGCCCTTCTTTTTAATTGTTTTTCTCTTGCTCGCGTTTTTCGCGCGCTTCTCTTAATTCTTCAGCCAGTTCTTTTGCTTTTTGCTTGGTTTTTTCAGAAAGCTCACCAGCCGCTTCTTTACTCTCAATCCATGCATCTAAGGCAATTTCTTTACCATCATCATACATGCTTAAGCCCATCTTTTTACTCTCTTCGAGTAACTCTTGCAGTGAGTCGTCATTAAACTCATTGGTGGCGTCTTTTACGTCGCTCCAAGCATCATTTAGGGCTTGCTTTACTTCCTCTTTTGCTTCGCTGGCATCTTTTTTGGCTTGCTCTGCGTCATCACAACCTGTTAAGGCAATACAGCCTAATAAAACTAAGCTTGCTAATTTGTTCATATTTTTCTCTAATGGTTAATCAACTCTTAAGCAGTATAAGCAATAAAAAATGAATATAGCTAGAACAGCACGATTAAGTTTTCGGTTAATGGATGAAAATGATGCCGAGCTACTTTATGAGCTCGATAACGACCCTGAAGTTATGAAACATCTCACTCGCGGCAAAGTATCCACTATGCAGAGCATTAAAGAGGTGTTTATTCCACGCTTGAATGCGTATCGAAATGAGCAAAAAGGCTGGGGGCTTTGGCAAGTAAATATCATCGAGAGCAATACTTTTATAGGCTGGGTATTAGTCAGGCCCATGGGCTTTTTTGAACAGCCTGATTTTAGTGATTTAGAAATTGGCTGGCGCTTTAAACAAATGAGCTGGGGTAAAGGTTATGCTTCAGAGGCCGCACTTGCCATTGCCAAAGCAGTTAGCGAGCCAGAGGAAGTAAAGTCGCTCAGTGCCACAGCACTTAAAGATAACCTGGGCTCAATAAAGGTGATGGAAAAGCTGGGGCTTAAGTTTGTAAAAAACTACAACCATAAAGATGAGCATGGTGAATTACCTGCAGTACTTTATTCATGCCCTAAAGAGCAGCTTAGCTAAGTTAATCGTAACTAATTGACCTTAAGGGTTACACATGTCTAAATGGTCAAAATAACATCAAGAAAAAGGAAGTACCATGGCAAATTTAGTCAAATACGCGGCACATCTGTTGATCGTAACCGCAATATTCTTTCATCCGGCAAGCTTTGCAAAACAAGCGGCCGTCGCTATGCCAGATAGCTACAGCAGTGATACGGCACGGGCTATTTTAGAGCAAGGCGGTAACGCCGTTGATGCGGCAATAGCGGCACAGTTTGTATTAGCGGTTACTTTACCAGAAGCCGGAAATATCGGTGGCGGTGGCTTTATGCTGATCCAAAAAGATGGCAAAGGTGATTTTATAGATTACCGCGAAACGGCGCCAACAGCCGCTCATCGCGATATGTACCTTGATGATAAAGGCGATGTTATTGATAACATGTCAGTGTACGGTATTCACGCAAGTGGTGTACCGGGCAGTGTTGCTGGTATGTGGCTTGCACATCAAAAGCACGGCAGTTTAGAGTGGAAGACCCTGCTAGAGCCTGCGGTTAAATTAGCCGAGCAGGGCTTTATTGTGCATCCTAAGCTAGCTGCGAGTATCGAGCGTTACATTACGCGAATGGCCAAAAAATCGGTAAACATTAACTTTGCCGATTACTTTGCTGATGCCAAAGCAAATAAGGTATTTAAACAGCCGGAACTTGCCGCCACACTGAAACGTATTCGTGATCAAGGTAAAGCAGGTTTCTACGAAGGTGAGACAGCGAAGATCATTGCGACGTTTATGAAGCAACACGGCGGTATTATTACTGAGCAAGACTTAAAAGCTTATCAAGCTAAATCGCGTACACCGATTAAAGGTAATTGGCGCGGTTACGAAGTGCTCACATCGCCACCGCCAAGTTCAGGTGGTATTGCTATTTTACAATGGCTAAAAATGTATGACTTGGCAAAGCCGAAAGGAACACTTGAGCACAACTCGACCACCTATGTTCATATTTTGGCTGAAGTAGGTAAACGCGTATTTGCCGACAGAGCTGAATATTTAGGTGACCCAGATTTTTATGAGGTGCCAAAAATAGCTCTACTTGCAGATGATTATCTTAGCAATCGTGCAAGTACAATTCGCCCAGATGCCATTTCGACAACTGAGAACATCAAACCAGGTTTACACGAAAGTGAGCAAACAACGCATTTTTCTATTCTAGATAAGTGGGGCAATGCTGTAGCGAATACCACGACCATCAACTTAAGTTTTGGTAGCGGCGTGGTTGTATCGGGCGCAGGATTTATTTTGAATGATGAAATGGATGACTTTAGTGCCAAGCCGGGTGTGATGAATGTATTTGGTGCAATTGGTGGCAAAGCTAACGAAATTCAGCCACATAAACGTATGTTAAGCTCAATGACACCGACCATTCTACTTCAAGATAATAAAGTTAAAATGGTAACTGGCTCTCCGGGTGGCACCACGATTATTAGCTCTGTGTATGAGTCTATTTTAAATGCGGTTGAATTTGATATGACTGCAGAACAAGTGGTAGACAGCCCACGTTTTCATCACCAGTTATGGCCTAAAAATGTGATTAGATACCACACAGGTCTTGAACCAAAGGTTGTTAAAGCGCTTGAGAAGATGGGTTATACACTTGATGAACGCCATTTTGGTGATATGCATGTGATCATCAATAAAGACGGTAAGTTAGATGCGGCCTCTGAAGCATCTGGCCGTGGTAAGGCGATGGTGTTTTAATTAAGCTTTAAACCAGACACAAAAAAAGCACCCTCGGGTGCTTTTTTTGATGAGCTGTTTAACCAATCGCTGGAATAAGCCCCGCCATTTGTAAACCTTGAGCACTAATAATAAGCACACCAAACAGGGCGGCCAGTGCTAAGCCAATATTACCGCCTTTAACTTGGTAACCCGCATCAGGTTTGCTGCTTCGTTGCTTATAGACCATAGCAACCGGTAAAAACACCGCTAAAATAACCAGCGCAATGGCGGCGTAGCCAAGTGCCATAATAAACCCTTGTGGATAGAATAGCGCAAAGCCTAGCGGTGGAATAAAGGTGATCAAGGCTGTTTTGATACGATCTTTACTGCCATCACCTTTTTTAAATGCATCAGCAAAAAAGTCGAATAAACCTAAACTCACCCCTAAGAAAGACGTGGCTAATGCTAAATCAGCAAAAATGTTCACAGCAGTGGCAACGTGTGGGCTGTGAGCAATGCTAGCAACACTGCTTACAAAACCGGGTAACCCTTGGCTTTGTAGTAAGTCACTTTGACTCATCATACCTTGGCTAAGTAATTGCCAAAAAATGTAAATTACTAAAGGCAGCGCCGCACCTGCTACCATTACTTTACGAAGTGTTTTGATATCTAAACCCACGTATTTCACAATCGACGGAATAGAGCCATGAAAACCAAACGAGGTAAACACCACTGGGATTGCAGATAAAATTAGACCTTGTTCAATCGGCATTTCAAGTAAGTGTTGGCCATGCACATAAGGTGTCAGCATATAAAATAAGCTGGCTAATACGCACACTTTAATCGTGAACAGTACGCGGTTAAGTTTATCGACTTTGCTGGTTCCAAGTGTCACCACAGTACCAATCACAATAGCCAGAATAATTGAACCAACTTGCGGCGCTAAAGAAAGCGATAAACCATTGTTGAGCTTTTCTTGTAATTGCGCACCGCCACCTGCGATATACGCGAGCGCATAATGCGTAAAATAAAAACATTACTGAAAAGTTAGCGACCCATTGCCCACGTTTACCTAACCATGATTTAGCTAACGTATTGAGGGTTGCATCTCTGTCGGCATATTGATGTAGCTCTAACATCAGTAATGCTGTGTAGGTCATTAAAACCCATGTAAGTAAGATAAGTGATATCGCTGTTGTGAAACCAAGCCCTGCGGAGGCGATAGGCAATGCCAGCATCCCTGCACCTATGGTGGTGCCAGCAACAATTAACATGCTACCTATTGTTTTATTTTTAAGCACTTTTTGCCCCTTAAACTTCGTGAGAGGCAAGCAAGATATAACTTGTTTAACAAAACTTAAATAGTTTTGTTATAAATCAAAGAAATTAAATGTAACCTATGATTTACATGTGCAAACAGGCTGTTGAAATCAGCAAAAAATTTTTTGCCAAATAGCATGGGTATTCGTGTTGACAAAATCATCATTTAGGCGGATTCTTAAGCTTCTTCAACTTACTTTATTAAATGCCATGATGCAGCTAAACCAACGACCAACAAACAATTGTATGCGCCTGACCTCATCAGTCGTATGGTCTGTTATGTGCTGCGGTTAATTAAGTAAGTTTTACTAACCGCGTTCTAAGCGGTTGGTTATTTCCCTTTTAAATTCTCTTCCGCTTTTTTCGCCTTTTTAAAGGAATAAGCTTGTGCCTGTTAAAGCCTCATATTTTTTAATGGTGGTGATTTGGTCAACAACCCCACTGGGTATTGTTTGGAGTAGTGAAACGGTAGCGCCGACTCTGGCTGTGTTTTTACGCATGCTGGTGGGGCTGGTGTTGGCTTCGTTTGTCGTTGCTGTTGCCAATATCCGAGTGCCTTGGCATCGCCGTGCTTTATTCCTTTATGGCTATTCAAGCATAGGTATTTTTGGCGGCATGTTATTAAGCTACATGGCTGCTAAAACAGTGCCTTCAGGGTTAATATCACTGATGTTTGGCCTTGCGCCAATTTTATCGGGCTTACTTGCGCAAAAGATCTTGAATGAACCTAAGTTTAGCGCCATTAAGCTTGGCGCACTTGGCTGTGCTTTAATCGGTTTATTTTTAGTAAGCCAACGCCATATTCAAGGTGGGGTAGAGCAGCTTAGTGGTCTGTTATATGTATTTATGGCGGTGTGCTTTTTTAGTTTGAGCGGTGTGATGATCAAACGGGTAAGAATTGCTATTCATCCAATGGCCACCACATTTGGTGCGTTGGTTTTTGTAACCCCACTGTTTTTTATTACTTGGTTGCTTGTAGATGGCCAACTAAATAGCCAGATGTGGAGTGCAAAATCACTGTACTCAATTGTTTACTTAGGCGTGTTTGGTTCATTAATTGGTGCGCTGGCGTATTTTCATGTATTGCAGAAATTGAACGCGAGCACGGTCGCATTAACAACCTTGATCACACCAAGTTTTGCAATTGCTTTAGGTGGTTTGTTTAATGATGAGCCCATTGACCAAGCTCTGATTGTTGGCGCGACCATCATTATGATTAGCCTCGCGTTTTTTCAGTTCGGCGATAAGTGGCTTAAGCGCTTTAAAGGCGTGAAGTCGGTAGAAATGAGTTAAGGTTAGTAGCCGCTGCAGCGGCTACATTTTTGCAATTTGTATGACTAAACGACGGTTTTTGTTTCTGTCTAAAATGTTGTCGTTGCTGGCAACATGGCGCTTTTCACCGTAACCATCGGTATCTACTTTGCTTTCATCAACCCCTAAGCTAACAATGTAATCCTTAATCGCTTTAGCGCGTTTTTTTGATAATTCGAGGTTGTTCCAGCGACCACCGTAGCTGTCGGTGTAAGATGATATTGAAATAGATTCGATGTTGGTGTCGTACTTTAAGTATTCGCCAATTTTATCTAAGCGTTTTTGTGATGATTTAGTCAGTTTGCTGGTATTAGGCTCATAGTTCATCACTGTGAACGAAATATCTTCAAAGCTGTAAGGCAGCATTGCATCTCGGCACTGTAAAAACGCCCAATAGGCTTGCTTAAAGTTGACACTCGATAAACCAACGGCAATTTTATCGGCACTGTTTTGCCAGTCTTGGTAATAAAATGTCGGTTGGTAACCTTTTTCAAGTTCGGTCAGCATTTCCCAAGCAGTTTTGTTGCCAAGCTCGCCGTCAAACTTGCGTAATAGTTTCATATTCGCTAAGTCTCGAGCAGGCATACCAGCACGCCAACTAGGTGGTACGGCTTTTAGACCAGCAATACTGTAGTTGTCTGGGCGTACAACCATATCAAGGTTAAAGTTTACGTCTTTATTTTTACTGGCAGTGGTGCTGAAAATTGCTTCACCATAGTAAGGAACTTCATGATTTAATTGGCATTCTAAGCGAGATGTTTTAACCATTTGCCAGTTCGACATATCAGCATTAGCAGTATACTCACGCATGGCTGCATGCGCATTTATACTTGCAACTGAGGTTAATAGGCCTAGGCTTAAAGGAAGTAATGAAAGCTTCATCACGGTAATTCTCCAACAAATCATCAATGCCAAATAATTGGCAATTTTTGTGTTTAATTGCATCAGCATACCAAACACAGGGCTAGCTGATTAATATAAAGCAAGTAATGTGCCTAAAAACTCAGTAAGAATCTGCGATTTCACACTATTTACTCTAGCAGAGTAGCCGTGGTTTTTGACATAATAGCCAGCTTACACTGGCAAACCAAGAAGACTATGGAAAATACTGAACAAACTCTTTTCGCAAAACGCTTTCGTGGCTTTTTTCCTGTTGTGATTGATGTTGAAACCGCAGGTTTTAATAAAGAGACCGATGCGTTATTAGAAATTGCTGCATCTGTCCTTAAAATGGATGACGACGGCGTGTTAAGTATTGATCATACAGTGCATTTTCATGTCGAGCCATTTGAAGGCGCGAATATCGAACAAGCGGCCATTGAGTTTAATGGTATTGATCCATTCTCTGCGGCGCGTGGTGCAGTGCCTGAAGAAGAAGCGATTAAAGAAATCTGTAAAGTCGTGCGCAAGGCACAAAAAGCAGCAGGTTGTCAGCGTGCAGTGGTTGTAGCACATAATGCCGCGTTTGATCACGGCTTTTTAAATGCCGCCATTGAGCGTTGTAAAATTAAACGCACGCCATTTCATCCATTTGTTAGCTTTGATACCACATCATTGGCGGGTCTTGCACTAGGACAAACAGTGCTAGCTAAAGCATGTAGAACAGCCGGTATTGAGTTTGACAATAAGCAAGCTCACTCAGCACTTTATGATACCGAGCGCACAGCAGAACTGTTTTGTTTAATCGTTAATCGCTGGCAACAACTCGGCGGTTGGCCATTGCCTGAAACTGAAGCAAGTGAAGAAGAGCAAGACTCAGCCGCTAAAACGACTGAGTGATCTTACCTTCAAAAAAACGCACCATGTTAGGAGGGTAAATACGTGAAAACTGTTTACTCTCTTGTGCTATCTTAAGCTCCACCCCTGGATGCATTAATTCATTCACTTTTAAGCGGCTTGTTGCTAATAAGCGCGCAATCTTAATTTTAACTAAGTGTTTCTTTTTCTTCGTGCTGGCTGTTTTAATTTTAATCTGCTGTTCGCTGGCAGTTATCTTTTTAATATAATGCGCACGCTGGGCTGGGTCAGGTATTTTATTGGCCTTTTTGCGAGCTTGTTGTAGAGCTGCTGCTTTTGTCGCTAACAACTTTTCAAAGTCATTAATTTGCTGCTGCTTTTGGCGTAAATCATGCCAGTACTGAGCAATGAAAACCCGTGTTTTAGTGCCTGATGGCGCACCGAGCTCACCGGTTTCAATTCGCATCGCATCTAAAATATTACCACCAATGATTTTGCCCCGTGGATTATTGGCTTTACCAACTCGAATAAGGCGGCGAGCACTTAAATCACAATGCAAAGCTTGGCGTTCAATGAATAGATCTTGCTCTGTTTTTATATGGCAGTATTGAGCATAACCCACTGAAATAGTGCGCGAAGCCGTGATGTTACAGGTAAAGTTTTCGACGTTTTCACGTTTTCTGCCAACAGCCCCAAGCATAACGGTGACTTCACTTTTACTTTCAATTGTGGCTGATTCAACAAAGCCTAATACCGTGATATCACCCGTTGCTTTGACGCGCATACCATCTTTTACATCACCACTAATAATAACACTGCCATCAAATTCGACATGGCCCGTACTCACATCTACATGATGAAAACACAATACGTCGTCCACGCGCATACCGCGGGGTAGGGCAACAGGCACGCCCTTAGCATCGGCAATCAACATATCGCTATTATTTGGATCAATGCGCGTTCCTTCGAATGGCTCAAGAGGTAAGTCTTTACCAGGCTTAGCAGCCATCACATCACCAAACACCGTAAAACCATCTTCTCCGGGTGTTGCAGGGACTCGTTGCATTAATGGCGTGCCAGGTTTAACGGTAATAATGGCACCTAAATTACGCATGTCGACTTTACCGCCAGAGGTCGCTTGCGGGCTAAGAACGCGGTCTTGTGCTGTTGAGCATAAGCGCACGAATTTAGCGTCAGTGCCTTCTTTAGGCATTCTGCCATGGGCAACAATTGCGGTGTAATGGGCGCCGGGTGGTTGCTTAAATTGTTGGCCTAAAAAGGTATCGAGTGCACGTAAACTAATGCCTTTAATCACCCCCGCCTGTGCAAGCACCTCTTGCGCCATATCCATGCTGACAATCTTACCGCCACGGGCTGTTGTTAGGCTTGCTTCAACCACCATGTTTTTAGCATCGACCTTTACTTCGAGGTGAGCATCAACCGCTTTAGCAACCACTAAAGATTGGCTTTGATATTGGCTGCTAGGTATAAATAACTTACCGATATTGGCATCAATATATTCGTAGCAGGCATAAGGAGACTGCTCAAGTAGTTCAATTAACTGAGAACTCGTAGTAGGAAAACCCGCATCCCGAGGATGCTCACACAAAGAGACATAGCCACTTTGTTCATCGAATGAAAACATCGACATCTGAAAAGCCCTGTAAAAAACTGCCTGTTATTATAGTTATGTGTTGTTACAGGTTATTTTTGAAGAAGGGTAACAACGTTTCCTATTTCAGCACAACTTTTGTACTATGTTAAGATAATGTATGCATTAAATGTAAAAATATGTATAAAAACTGATTTTTCTTGCTTGAAAATTCAGCATTCAAAGGCACTTAGCAAAAATTTCCTGATTAATGCCTTGAGTCTGAATAGGCTACTCAGTTATACTGCACGAACACTCTGAATGAGATACCAAATTCAGGGGCTGATTAGGATTCGACGGAATTCAAGACGCCCGAGGTGCATGTCGAGGTGCGGTTGGCCTCGTAAAAAAGCCGCAATTTAAAGTAATCGCAAACGACGATAACTACGCTCTAGCGGCATAATAGCCCGCTAGCACTTCTCCGGTGTATGTCTGTGGACCCGGTTCTGAAGTGTCACCCTACACGGACTCGCTACGGAAACCCTGGCCGGGGTTGAAGGGCTAAAACAAAGCGGCCTCGCCTTTGCAGATCGTGTTCGTCCGAGCTGTATAAGGTTAACTAAAAGACGATACTAAGCATGTAGTACCAAAGGTCGAGGCTTTTCGGACGGGGGTTCAAATCCCCCCAGCTCCACCATTTCAAAGAACTAAGACGCCTTTTAGGCGTCTTTTTTTTGCCTAAAATTCACTGATAATCAACTGTATAGCCTACATGTAGTTCCAGTAAGGGTTTTTAACAGTTTATAAAATCCACAACTTTATGTACCATCGGAAGTACCACAAGGGCTTTTAAATCAAAATTGGTGGTACAAAGATGCCAAAAATAGTCACACCGCTAACGGATACGCAAGTAAAGCAAGCAAAGGCAAAGGATAATAAGAGGTATTAAAGCCCATAGCCGCCAAGGGTAGCTTAGAGACTGTTAAGCCAAAGGCTTAACGAAATAATGACTTTTGCGGTTAATACGGGGCTTATACATGCGAATCCTTTGGCAGGTATACGCTCTGCTTTTCAAAAGCCCCAAAAACAATACATGCCAACGATTACGCCTGAAGAATTGCCACAGTTAATGAAAGATATTAGCTATGCCAGTATTAAGCTTGTGACTCGTTACCTAATTGAATGGCAACTACATACCATGGTGCGCCCAAGCGAGGCAGCAGGCGCTAAACGGTCTGAAATAGATCTTGATAACAAGCTTTGGACAATCCCAGCCGAACGGATGAAGAAAAAACGTGAACACTTAGTACCACTTACTGAGCAAACTTTAGAGATTTTAGAGCGATTAAAGCCATTAAGCGGCCATAGAGAATACTTATTTCCAGCAGATAGAAACCCACGTAGCCATATAAACGAGCAAACAGCGAATATGGCGCTTAATCGAATGGGGTATGAAAAGCGGCTGGTGGCGCATGGATTAAGGGCATTAGCCAGCACTACACTAAATCAACATGGCTTTGATACTGATGTGGTAGAAGCCGCACTTGCCCATATTGATAAAAATGAAGTTAGGCGAGCTTATAACCGTGCTGATTATTTAGAGCGCAGGCGTGTAATGATGGAGTGGTGGAGTAACCACATATCACATAAAGCTGGTTTTAGTGTAAAAAACTATTATAACGATCACAAGGTGATGAATTTTAATGAGTAAGTTATTTAAGTTAAAGGAATGGCTAACGTTGAACGAGACTGTTGACTATATTTCAAAATCACTAAATGAACCTGTTACCATTCCTGACCTCTTTCGGTTGGCTTTAGATAAGCATATTGTAATTTCTGTCAACTTAGTAAATGGGGCACAAGCTTGTTTGGGTAAATTTATCAGTAAAGCAGACATATCTTTGATTACTTTCACAAAAGATATAATTGGTGAAGAGCTAGAGCAGCCATATATTGCTCCAGAAAATGGGGAAAGTTACTTTGAAGATGACAAGTTTATAAAGATAGATAACACAAAAATACAAAATATTAGCGGTGTGTGGGATTTAACATTAGCCGGCTCTGAAGCTATCGACTTAGAGTTTTATTGTCAAAAAATGACGTCTGGGTTAGAGGTTACTTTAGTCGGTTTGGAAGGTGTTTACCTTGAAAAAAATGGTGTCCTCGCTCAACTACATACTAGCTTTGATTTAAACGAATACATGGAAGGTTCTAAAATATATTGTCAAAAGGCTGAAGACTCATTAGATAAATCCAATATGACGTCTGATGAAATAGATGATTTTAGAAACGATTTAAAAGAAAAGCGAAGAAAGTTCTTATCCCGAGATCAGTTTGCTAAATCAAACTATTATCCATCAGGAGGGTTAGATGAACACGATTATGATTTTGTTTTTAGAACATCAGAGATTAACAGGTTTTTAAGTTCTTTGGAGGTGGGTGATAAAGATGAATCAGAGCAATCGGTAGAACTTAAGCTCAGAACCCCAGAGCAATCACTAATTGATTCGCTTGGACTTATGGCCTTACTACTCTCTAAAAAATCTACAATATATGAAAGAGCTAATAAACCAAACTCTTATCAAATCAAAGAAGCTATACAGACTTTGGTTGATGATTTAGGTATTGATCAAAATGAGAACAAATTGCTTATTAGTAATTTAGATAGAGATATCACAACAGCATACAGGCACTTGATAAAAAAATATAAAATCTAAGAATGGCTAGCCAAACAAATAATTGGCTAGCCACCCTTCTAATTAAGCTCAGGGATATTCTGTAGGGGTTCAATAAACATAGGAATACCCAAATGAGCACAAATTACTTTTTAAAATTATTCGTCGTCCAGAAGTATTGAATAAGACGGGTTGGTCTAAATCTACACTTTACAACCGCCTAAATGAAGGCTTATTCCCTTCACCAATTAGCCTTGGTTCACGAACAGTAGGATTTGTTGAAAGCGAATGTAACAAGATCATACAAGCTATGATTGCTGGTTACTCTGAACAGCAACTAAAAGACTTGGTTCATGACCTCGTTGCCAATCGCTCAGTGAAATTTTAGGAGGTTACTATGATGATACATGCCGATAAATGTATTGAGCTTGGTTTACCAGCACCTGAAAGCTATCACAATCAGCTAAGTTATGTGTTATGTGTAATAACTCAAGGCATAAAGCTAAATACGCGTTTAGCGAGATATGTTGGTATTCACAACCTACACAGCCTTATTTCAACACTCAAGTATAAAGGGTATAAATTTACGTTAGAACATGGCCGAGTACCTTGTCCATTTACAGGTAAAATACCTTCTCACCCCGTGGATATTTTATCTATGAGCTATGAGCAAATTGAAGCTTATAAAAATGAAAGAAGCCACCAAGAAAATTAATTTCTAAGCGACTCTCTTAATCCAGCTGGTGGCTTAACTTCGACATTGCGCCACCAGCTTTTTTATCATAAACGCTATTACCCAGCCTAACAACAATGTTAGTAAGCACTTTCAATAAGGTATTAGGTTTAATATTAAAAAGCTTTTATAAAACGTCATTTCTAGGATTTTTACCCAAGAATAATGAAAGCTACTCAATTAATCCTAACAAATAGCCTTACTTAACATGATAGTGTTAACTAACTTGCCACTAGGTAATTAATAATATCCTTTAGTGAAGCCCATGCCTTACATAATGAATACCCGTTACCTTGAAGTGAATAAAAGAGTGTTTTGGGTCAATGGTAAACATAGTGGAATATATTCACACATGGCAAAACGGATGATTGGGCAAGTAAATGCTATGCTCAACTACCACAGCAAAGTACATTTAATTCGTTTTGATCTCCGATTATACAAATACACTGACAATAATGAGGTTGTGAGCAAATTCAATCGGATATTATTTAAGTGGCTAAAGCGTAAATATAATCTTAAACGTGTTGGCTTTGTTTGGTGTCGTGAAATGGAAACCGCAAAGCAGCAACATTATCACTATGCCCTTATGCTAGATGGTCACAAAGTGCGTCACCCTCACGATATACTCATTAAAGTGAAAGACGTATGGGAAACCAATTTACAAGGCTCTGAATACACGCCTAAGCGCTGTTACTACAATTTAAAGCGAGATTGTAATACATCTATTCAACTCGCTGTGTGGCGTATTTCCTACTTGGCAAAGACAAGAGGTAAGGGGTATAAACCTAGTCAGACTAAAAATTATGGAACGAGTCGGTTAAGATTTAAATAAATAATAACGTTCTTTAAATTCAGTAAAAGACAGATAAAAGACAGGATATGAACTATTGTGAATAGTTTTCATGGTTTTTTGATGACTTTAATAAAAGGTCTTTATTGGATAATATGTGAGAATTATGGATACTGCTTTTAAAAAGGAAAAAATATGAGACTCTCAATGGCTATCTTTTGTTTACTGACAGTTGTAGGTTGTTCTTCAGTTAGTAATGTGCTTCCTGTTGGTAAAAATCAATTTAGAGTTAGTTCGGAAATGGGAGGGCAATTCCCAAGCTGGTCTGATGTAAAGGAGTTATCAATTAAAAAGGCAATAGAGTATTGCGCATCTACTAGTAAAACTATGGAAGAAATAAGTTGGGAAACACATGGGGCTAGAGGATGGACGCCATTGAATGCTGAATTAACATTTAAATGCGTAGATTCTGAATAGTTTTAAATACAACTTTACGGCTTTAACGTAGTTAATGTACCACCCTAAGTAACACTTTATTTATCTATAAATAAAAAATCATTTAAGTTAATGGTTTATGTTGTTGGTTTGGATGACCCCAGCATATGAAAAAGGCTGCTCTCAGAGCAGCCTTTTTTATTCCAAAAAAACAACCGGTTACAACAGTTGAACTAAGAATGTGAAACTGTTTCCTCATAAAAGTACCTTCTCAGAAAATTCCTAAATTACATTATTGAAGTGGTTAAATTTTGACTTTATAGAGGCCGTTGCCTAGATAAGTTAGACAAATGAACATACAAGGATGTACTGATGGCTAATTTAATTATTTGTTGTGATGGAACTTGGAATAACCCTCGCCAAGAAGATAACGGCATACCCGCACCTACAAATGTTGTAAAGCTTTACCATGCTCTAGCAAAAGAAGATGGCATGGGGGATTCACAAAAAACATATTACCACCCAGGGCTTGGTGGTGAAGAGAGCGGCTTAAAAGATTCGATTATTGATGGAGCGTTAGGAAAAAGCATTAAACGCCATATTTGTAGTGCTTATTACTGGTTGGCAAATAACTATTGCGATGGTGATAAGGTTTATATATTTGGTTTTAGTCGCGGCGCATTTACAGCAAGAAGTTTAGGTGGGCTACTTAACAAAGGCTTGCTTGATTTTAGCAAAATCAAAAAAAGTGAGGAACAATGGGAGTATGTTCATAAGCATTTTGATAACTATAAATCAGGTGTTGAAACTATTAAACCCAGCCAGTTTTTAAATCAGAAAGCTGCTCTACCGATTCATTTTATGGGTGTATGGGATACCGTAGGGGCGCTAGGTATTCCTAATGATATGGAACTTTTTAACTTATTAGATAATCCGGCCTCATGGCGTTTCCACGATACTACGCTTGGCGAACATATAAATATTGCAAGGCATGCAATGGCTATGGATGAAAAAAGGAGTAGCTTTTGTGTTACTCGCTGGACTGAGTATGCAAGTGATCGTGACGTTAAAGAAAAATGGTTTCCGGGCGTGCACTCTGATGTGGGTGGTGGATACAGCAATACTGACTTATCAGATATAACACTTGAATGGATGTTAACCGAAGCAGCCGAAGCTGGATTAGTTTTTAGAGACGGCATATTTGAGCAATTGAAGCCAAATCCCGCAGGTGTGCTACACAACTCTTATAAAGGCATTTTTGCTAAGTTTAGATCAAGACCTCGAAATATAGACTGTGTTGTTGCTGAAAACCAAGCGTACTTCCATGAAAGTGTGTTTCAACGACAAGCAGTCTCGCCTATAGAGCATCCTGAATATTGGCCAACAATAAAATTAGCAAAAAATGAATCTTCACAAGTAAATATCTTTGCAAAACAGCATTGGACTCCTACCTATATTTATATGGAAAAAGGGCAGCAATATATATTTGAATCTGAAGGATGTTGGCAAGATAGCAAAGATGTGTGCGACTGGTTAGGGACAGAAGATGGCAAGTTAACAGCTGGCGATATTATTAGATTTGCATCGTCTATTTGGGGGATGACAGAGCGCAAATTTAAGCAAGCAACAGAAAATAGAATCTACAGATTTTTGGGGAACCAAGCGTGTAGAGCATATGCCTTGGTTTATAGCTGTGGGCTGTATTTCTAATGATTCAAACCAAGAAAAAGCAGTACCAAATGATGGTAGTCCTCATCCGCATCAGTATGTTGCGCTTCCTAGGCATCAAAATAAACCTAACGCTTTAAAAGTTGAATCTTCAGGGTATTTTTATGCTTTTCCAAATGATGTTTGGTCTCTGTACCTTAATAACCAAGGAAGTATTCAACTTAAAGTAACGCGTGTTGCTTAAGGGGTTATAAATGGATAATTCAGTTAATATGGTAGAAATTTTCCAAATGTTTCAGGCCCAATACTCTCAAGTTGATAAATTATGGAACTACTTTGGGATCGTTAGTCTAGCTGTTGCAGGATTTACTATAGGTAACGAGAAAGCGACTCGAACAATCACAGAGCCAATAGCAATTGTAATCGGTTATTTAGCTTTTTGTGTGGGCAACTATACAGCATTGATTGATGGGCACAAATTCCTAGTTATTTTAGCCGAAAGATATAATGAAAAGGCCTGTTCTTATGATCTTGACTATCTGGAAGTCAGCCCTGTGTTAGATATTTCGCTGTTTTATTTTTTTGTTGTTATTACGTTTACTTTAGCTATTTTAGTAGTCTCGTATTCGAGGCTCAAACTTAAGCAACATGATAAAGGCTAAATATTACTTAGGCCTTAAAAAGTAACTTAATATAATAGGTTAAGATAAGAGCCCTTAAGTTGTAACTTAAGGGTTTTTTATTTATCAAACAATCAACTGAACGGCATCAATAATCGGTTTGTTTTCGGTATCAATGGTGTCGATGATGTGTTTGTGTAGGCGCTTTTTGTGCTCTGCGAAAATAGCGCGTTTTTTATCGAACTGGCTGGCAAATTCGAGGGCGGTATTAAATAAAGCCTCGTTGTTTGGGCAAGCTTGTTCAATTACATGATCCGTGGCAAGTTCGCCTGCGGTAACGCGGCGGCCTGTTAGCATCATCTCGTTAAAACGATAGTCTGGAATGGCTTTTTTAATAAAGGCGAGCATACCTGGTAAAAACGGGATTGATAAGTCGACTTCTGGGAAGCAGAAGAAACCACGATCGCTTTGCATAAACCTAAAATCGCAAGCGCACGATAAAATGGCGCCATTACCAAATGCGTGGCCATTTATCGCCGCGATTACTGGCATTGGGAACAGTAATAAGCGTTTAAATACCGCATCCATCGAGTGCATAAAGCCACTTACTTCTGCAAATTTTTGTGTTTTTAATGCCGGCATAAGCCAATCTGTATCTATGCCCAAACTCCATGATTTTTCGCTGCTTGAAGTGATCACGAGTGCTTTGTGTTCAGGATTACGTTCGATTTCGTCAAGGCAAGTTAAAAAAGCCTCTGCAAAAGCAGGATTATGGCGATTTTCAGCTGTTGTCATAGTTAAGATAGCAACAGATCCTTGTGTACTTACATTCATCAGTGTCATGCTGTGCCTTCAATTTTATTGTGTTGTGGGCATAGTTATAACCCATAGGTTTAACAAAATAAACCACAAGTCTGACCAGTTGTAAATTTAGGGGCACTTCTCTTTTGGTTGATATGGTCTTTTAGTCGAAAGGGCTTTTCGAATTGTCGCTAATAGTGGCGAGCCATGATAGCGTTAGCTCAAACACACTATTTTAAGCGTAACAATGGATTTGATCAGTTGGCAGTTTTTGGGTGGAGATTTATTAAGTCCGATCAGCGCAATCATGCTCATTGTGGTTGCGGGCTTTACATCAATGATTTCAGCAGCTTTTGGTGCGGGTGGCGGATTAATGCTGCTGGTGATCATGGCATCTATGCTTCCTATGAGTGTGGTTATTCCTGTTCATGGGTTAGTGCAGCTAGGCTCTAATGCAAACCGCTTTTTGTTTACGTTTAAACATATTGATGGTGCTATGTTCGTGTACTTCTCTTTAGGAGGAGTCATAGGTGCGCTGGTTGCCTCAACGATTGTCACATCAATTCCCCTTGAATTAATGAAAATAGTGGTCGCTGCCTTTGTGCTCTATTTACTTTGGGGTGTAACGCCAAAGCTCAGAGAAACCTCAAAGTTATGGCGCGTTCTCGCAGGGCTTTGGACTACGTTTATATCGATGTTTGTAGGGGCAAGTGGACCTTTGGTTGGCAGCTGCTTATATGTCAATAATTATAATAAGCTTAAATTTACCGCCACTTTTTCAAGCTGCATGACAGTACAACATACCTTAAAAGCAATTTTATATGGGGCTGTGGGCTTTGCATTTTGGCAGTGGTTGCCACTGGTTATGCTCATGATATTGAGCGGTGCTATAGGTACATGGCTTGGCCTTAAGTTATTGCACCGCATTTCGTCAGATAAATTTAAAAAGATTTTTCGTTTAGTGTTAACGGTGCTTTCCCTGCAACTTGCGTGGCAGGGAGTCATGACTTTTAGTATTTAAACAACCCCAGTTTGGCAACAATGCCGCGTTCTAATTCATTGAGTTGGCCTATGGTGTTATCAAGGTGCTGAGCTTCCTGCGATAGGCTCTTAGCGCCTTGGTTAATAAGCTGCATAGTATTTAAGATATCAGCGGTAACACTGGTTTGCTCTTCAGAACTTGCTGCAACGCTCTCGTTCATTTGATTAATGGTATTGATTTGTTTAGCAATATCTTTAAACACCGCTTGGCTTTTTTGATTCGCTTGGCTCACTTTATCGCTGAGTGACTTACTTTGCTCCGTTGCGGTTACACAATCAGAGGTATTATTGTGTAGCGATACAATAATCGACTCGATCTCAGACGTTGAATCATAGGTTTTACTAGCAAGCGCTCTTACTTCATCGGCTACTACAGCAAAGCCACGGCCGGATTCACCAGCACGAGCCGCTTCAATAGCAGCATTTAGAGCCAGTAAATTGGTTTGCTCAGCAATACTTTTTATAACATCGAGCACTTGGCTAATTTCATTACTGCTGGCATTTAATTGTTTAACTACGTTTGATGTATGGTCGAGTTGTGCAGCTAATTCGTCAACCATGTTGCCATTTGCATTCATATTTTGTTCGCCCTGTTGGCATAAGCGATGAACGTCGGTGGTTTGCTGCGCAGTTTGATTGGCTCCTTGCGCAATCTCTTTGGTTGCTTCACTCAACTGACTAAGCGCATTGGTTGCTGAATCAGTGCGGTTATATTCAAGCTCCGCTTCGTTTTTAGAGCGCACAGATGCTTCGTTTACTGTACTGGCTATCATTTCAAGCTCGCTGGCTGTACTGCCTAGCTCAGTGATGATTTCTTGTACTTGCGCTATGAATCGATTGAACCCATCAACTAAATAGCCAATTTCATCATTAGATTGGTAGCTAATACGTTTTGTAAGGTCGCCTTCACCTTTGACAATTTCATCAACAAGGCTATTTACGCTATCGATTGGTTTTATCACCAACAGTCGCACGATATAAATAATCACCGCACCCAAGGCGATAAAAGAGATCAGCAAGGTAATAAACATGGTGCGTGTCGACTCAGCAATGGTGCTATGCAGTGCTTGCTGTGAGTAACCAATTTTTATGTGACCAATTAAATTATCTAAATAGTGCAAATCAATAGTTTTGCTAACCGATGCGTTATTGCTTTGTTTTGTAATAGCGGCCAGTGGCTTATTGCGATGATCTGTCACTGAAATGCTATGTACATGTTTGTTTTGCGAAAAGGCTTTAATAATCTGATTGATTAACTGCTCATCATAAGAGAATACCGGCTCGGCTAAAATAACCTGCATTTGCTCATTAAGGGCCTTGATGTCGTCTTGCCATTGTTCTGTTTGACTCGACTTTGCGAGCAGGTAGTTTGCACTGATCACGAAGATCACGCTCAGTAAAAGGCACAAAGACAGTGCCAAGGTCATTTTATATTTTAATGATTTCATTGTGCGCTCATTGAAATGGGTTAAACCACAAAGGGCTATTTTTATTAGGTGTGTTCGACGATAACGTTGGGTTATCTAGCTCAATTACGCGACGCGAGCTTAAGTTGGCTTTTGATAAAACCGTTTGTACTTGGCTGTCTGCCAAAAACATGGCGTTAAATGTGCCATCAGCAATCATCTCGTTTAGGGCATCATTTAGCTTTTTATGTAGCGTGTGGTTGTTTTTGTTGACGAAAAAGTAAAGTGGTGCGGTGTACTTAATCACCAAGTGCGGCTCAACAGTGAGATTAAGCTCTGAGTGATTGGCAATTTCATCCCAAGGTTCATTAACACCGCGTGGGAAGTAATCAAAGCGCTCGCCTTCAAGCATTGGGAACAAATTAGGGTATTTTAATGTGGTAACAACGGGTAGTTGATTTGCTTTTAATATTTTAGTGTCTGGCCAGGTTTTACCTTGCCCAGCGGTAAAACGTTTTAAATCTTGTAAGCTAGTTACCGAGCTAAACAGTTCGCGATTTTGTGCTTTCACAATCGCGACTCGCATGCCAAGTAAGCCACGAAACAAAGGTATATAAACGGCTTTATAATCTTGCTCTAACTGAGTTGATGTCATGCTCCACATCACATCCAGCTGGTTGTTTTTTACATCGTTTAAGATACGTGCGTTAGAGATATCTTTATTGGTTTCGTAAGGGTGAACATACTCTAAGTCAGCCCGTTCAATGGCGCTGATCAATAATTTGTGGGGAAGGGAGGTATCGCCACTGTAGCTTTGAACTTTTACCGGCGCGGCAAAACAAGCCGACGTAAAAGCAAAGCAAAAAAGAAAAGCAAAATGACGCATAAAGCACCTTTGTTATTATTATG
This sequence comes from Pseudoalteromonas sp. Hal040, assembly GCF_037162425.1. Classification (NCBI taxonomy): domain Bacteria; kingdom Pseudomonadati; phylum Pseudomonadota; class Gammaproteobacteria; order Alteromonadales; family Pseudoalteromonadaceae; genus Pseudoalteromonas; species Pseudoalteromonas sp. Hal040. The sequence goes on from NZ_JARLUU010000001.1 coordinate 1,202,264, forward strand.
TAAACAATAAACTAAAGTGCTTTACGCGCTTTCTCAATCTTATTTCTTATGCATACGTATTCATACCTAATTAATCGCTTAGCAGGCTGTCGATTGACTTATCACCATTAAACAATTCAAACACTTGTGGTTTTTTCGGTGTATGTTCAGCAAGGTATAGCAGGGTATCTGCTACATCTTCACGGTTGATCACCGCATCTTGGCGCGTTGCAGGGCGCGTGGTGGTTAATAGCCCCGTGGCTGCATCATTTAATAGCGTGCCCGGTCTGACAATGCTGTAATTTAATTCGCTATTGATTAAATGTTGGTCAGCCATGTGCTTAGCAACTAAATACGGTTTTATACTGCTTTCAATATTATCTGGGGCATCAGCACCAATAGAGCTGACCATAATAAAGTGCTTAACCTTGGCATCTACCGCATAATTAATCGCTTTGACTGCAGCCCATAAATCAATCAGTAAGGTTTTATCTGCACCTGTAGCGCCGCCAGAACCCGCGCTAAAAATCACTTGTTCAACACCCTCGAAAGCTCGACTAAAATCGTTTTCGAGGTCTTGCTCTACAATCGTTAAATTATTACTTTCAAGTGTACTCAGTTTGCTTTTATCTCGAACCAGAGCCACTACATCATGACCGCTTGCCAGCATTTTTTCGGTGGTCATTTTACCTATTTGGCCCGTTGCGCCAATGATTAAGGTCTTCATATCAAACTCCTTCTAATTGCTGTGTTACTAAAGACCTTGGGGTGTGAATTTATTTTTAAAGGGGAAACTAAAAACGAAATTGTAATCAAGAAAAATAACGGGGCTAATTAAAGCCCCATCCAATCCTTAAACTTTATTGCGAATTAGGTCGCGAACAATAAAACGGCCGGGGTGGATAGCTTGGTTCACGCGTTCGCTAAATGGTCTTGGTTCATTGTTTAAACAAGCAATTAAATGCTCAGCACATAGAGGGGCACTGCACAGGCCTCTTGCGCCAAAGCCAGTGAGAAGATGCAAGCCTTGCTGAGGTTTCGATAACGCTTGGTACTGATATCGCTTACCTAATCTTAAATTAGCAAACGCACTTACATAATCACTTTGTTCAGCCCACTCACCAGCCATAGGTAGATGGTCGATGAAGGTACATCTTACAGCTGCTTTTGCCGCTGTTATTTCACCTAAGGTCGTTGCAAACTCGCTGTCTGTGTAAAAACTTAATAGTTGTTCGCGATTGGTGTGGTTGTCTTGCTCTTTAACTTCACGGCTTTTTGAGTTTTTTTCAAAGGTTGCGCCCATGCAATGATGGCCCTGATATTCAGGAGTAAAATAGCCCTTATGGCAAAGCACGGTCTTTAGGCGTTTTGACTGCTCGCTTGCTTGCACATGCGAGACTTGGCCGCGCACACCAACAACAGGCAGTGCGTGAGTTTGGCTAAACTGGTCACTGTGTTCACCTGTGCAATTAATCACATCACTAAATGGTCCGAATGTTTGCTCTTTTGTGTGTAATAACCAGCCATCAGCGGTTTTCTCGAGCTTTTCAATATGGCAATTAAAGTGACTGTCCATTTTATTATTGGTAGTCGCAGTTAACGAATTTGCCGCATTAAATAGTGCAGTAACCAGGGCTGGTGGATTTACCCAGCCGCCTTTTGCAAAGAATACCCCTGAGTAGCCCGTATCCACGCCGGCAATTTCGTCGCCTTCTTCGGCGCTTACATTACGCAATAATTCAGCTGGCCAAAGTTCTTTATCGGCAAGGTTTTGATGTTTATCAGCTAGGCCTTGTTTAACCGCATGTTGTAATACACCACACCACTGGTGAGGGTAGTCAAAACCATCATCAAGTAATTGTTGGTATAGACGCATCGCATATAAAAAACTATGAGCGAACATTTCACTGTGCGGTGAGTTCTTCGCTTGCAAATGTGGATAAACAGCCCCTTGTACATTGTGAGAAGCGCCCATGGCAAGCGCTTCATCTTGGCAAAAAAGCGTGGCTTTTAGGCCTCTTTTTGCCAGTGAATACAGTACACTGCTACTGGCAATACCACCGCCAATAACAGCCACATTACTCAATTCACTTTGCTGATGAGCAAAATAGGCAGGCCCTGATTGTTGCTCATTAGGCTCAGTTAGCTCGCCAATCAGCATTTCGCGTTTTTTACCATAGCCTTTAGCTTTACTCATGCTAAAGCCTGCTTCGATGAGTCCTCTTCTGACAAAGCCTGCGGCCGTAAAAGTGGCGAGTGTGGCATTTTCTCTTGAGATAGCACGCATCTTGTTGAACAAACTCTGTTGCCACATATCTGGGTTTTTACTTGGTGCAAAGCCATCTAAATACCACGCATCAACAACCCCTTCGCTTGGGTAGCTCATGGCATCAATGCTGTCTTGCACGTCACCAAAGTAAAGGTCGAGTATTAGTTTGCCACCTGCAAATTCAAGGCGATGGCAGCCGGCCAAATTAATTGGGTATTGAGCAATTAGTTGCTCACTATATTCAGTTAAATTAGGCCAGGCTTTGAGTGCTTGAGCTAGGTCATCACGCTTAATAGGGAACTTTTCAAAAGAGATAAAGTGCAGGCGGGTAACACTTTTTTTACCACTATGGTCGTGTTGATTTTGAACTTTTTGCTCTGCATGCTGCCTATCAAGGTGAGCTGCAAAGTGTTGCCATGTATTTAAAAAGTTAAGCCCGGTACCAAAGCCTGTTTCAGCAATTGCAAAGTGGTTACGGTCATGATTTTGTAATCGTTGCGGGATATGGTTTTGTTGATAAAACACATAATGTGATTCGGCTAAGCCATCATCATTAGAGAAATAAACATCGTCAAACTGATCGGCGACAGGGGTACCAAGGTGATTAAAATGAATATGTGCGTTTTTGATCATGGTTTAACTAATTAACTACAAACTTTTTTTCATTATTTTACGTGTTTTCTTTGAAATAGTCTGGCGTTATTTATAAGCTAGACATTCAGAGTACATGTGTACGCTAGAAAGCTGACCACTTCGAGAGTAATTTCAGCGTAAAATAGAACACAATTTAGTATAGAGCTAAGGTAATTACCCATGAGAAGAGCCGTTATTACGGGCATCGGTGTTGTTTCAAGCATCGGTAACAACAAAGAAGAAGTATTAGAATCATTAAAACAAGGCCGTAGTGGTATCGCGTTCAACCAAGAGTTTGCTGACTACAACCTACGTAGTAACGTATCTGGCAAAATCGATATTGATGTTAAAGAGTTTGTTGATCGTAAAGCTATGCGCTTTATGGGCGATGCAGCGGCATACGCTTATATCTCTATGGCACAAGCGATTGCAGATGCAGGCCTTAGTGAAGATCAAGTTTCAAACGAGCGCACTGGTTTATTAGTGGGTTCAGGTGGTGGTTCATCTAAGTGGCAAGTTGAAGCCGCTGACATTTTACGTGAAAAAGGCGTAAAACGTGTTGGTCCTTACATGGTACCACGTACTATGGCGAGCACGACTTCGGCGTGCCTTGCAACACCATTCAAAATCAAAGGTGTTAACTACTCGCTAAGTTCTGCATGTGCAACATCTGCACACTGTATCGGTCATGCGGTTGAGCAAATTCAACTAGGTAAGCAAGACGTCATCTTTGCAGGTGGTGGTGAAGAGCTTCACTGGACACTCGCAATGGAATTCGATGCAATGGGTGCATTGTCTACTAAGTACAATGAAACACCTGAGAAAGCATCACGTACCTATGATGCAAACCGTGATGGTTTTGTTATCTCTGCTGGTGGCGGTATTGTTGTTGTTGAAGAACTTGAGCATGCACTTGCTCGTGGCGCGCACATCTATGCAGAAATCACAGGTTACGGTGCAACATCTGACGGCTACGACATGGTAGCTCCATCAGGTGAAGGCGCTGTACGTTGTATGAAGCAAGCAATGCAAGGTCTTGAAGGCGGCATTGATTACTTAAATACTCACGGTACTTCAACACCTGTTGGTGATGTGAAAGAGCTAGGTGCTATTCAAGAAGTATTTGGTGGTAACTCGCCAATGATCAGTGCAACCAAAGCGATGACAGGTCACGCTTTAGGTGCAGCAGGTGTTCACGAAGCAATCTTCTCGCTATTAATGCTTGAGCATAACTTTGTTGCTCCATCTATCAACATTGATGAACTAGATGAGCAAGCTGCAGGTCTAAATATCGTAACTGAGCGTAAAGACGTTGAACTAAATACAGTTATGTCTAACAGCTTCGGTTTCGGTGGCACTAACGCCACATTAGTAATGAGCAAATATAAAGGTTAAACCTCTCCAGTATTTGCTTAAAGCCGAGCAATAGCTCGGCTTTTTCATTTGTTATAAATTACCCCAAAATCGTCTTAGTTGTTACCTATCCGAATACTGATAAATTCGCTACAATAGCGCCACTTTCTGCCTCTCGGACACACAAATGAAAATTCTTGCAGATCAAAATATGCCATTGGTTGAGCAGTACTTTGCCGATTTTGGTGATGTTGAGCGATTTGATGGCCGTAATCTTCAACCCGAGCAGCTAGTCGGGGTCGATATTTTGTTAACCCGCTCTGTTACCAATGTAGATAAAGCCTTACTCACTCAAGCAGATAAATTAAAATTTGTGGGCACAGCAACCATAGGTGTTGATCACATTGATACCGAGTTACTTGCTGAGCGAAATATCGCATTTAGCAGCGCCCCAGGGTGTAATGCTGTGGCGGTAGCGGAATATGTAATTAGTAGCTTATATGCCTTGAGCCAAGAAAACGCCAATTCATTACAAGGCAAAACCATCGGCATAGTGGGCGTTGGCAGTATTGGTAGCTGTTTACGTGATAAGTTAAGCTTGCTTGGCATGAATGTACTGTTGTGTGATCCACCCAAATATGAAGCCGGTGAGCTTGCAGAGCATATTGAGTTAGACACATTACTAGCTCAAGCTGATATTGTGACTTTTCACGTCCCATTAGTTAAGCAAGGGCCGCATAAAACCTTGCACATGCTCGACGAAACGCGCTTAAAAGCGCTTAAGCAGGGCATGACGATTATCAATGCAAGCCGTGGAGATGTGATTGATAACCAAGCATTGCTTGCATTGTTTAAACAAGGCGCAAAATTAGACTGCGTGCTTGATGTTTGGGAAAACGAACCCAATATACTGACACCTCTGCTTGATTATGTACGTTATGCCAGTGTGCATATTGCAGGGCATACACTTGAAGGCAAAGCCCGCGGTACACAAATACTGTATCAGCAAGTGTGTGAGCTTGAAGGTATCGCGGCGCTTAAGTCTCTGGACGACTTTTTGCCTGAGCCAATTAGCCACTCTGTCACGTTAGGTGAAACCTTTAACCTAAACGATATAGGTCGCTTAGTGCACTTGATTTATGATGTGCGTCGCGACGATGGCATTTTACGAAGTAAATTAGCAAGCGAAGGCTTTGATAGTTTACGTAAGAATTACCCGCCACGACGCGAGTTTAGTACGTTGTCGGTGGCTGCCAACAGTGCATGTGAAGGCGCATTAGCTGCACTGGGATTTAGAATTAACGAATAAAGCCATTTGCTTTATTCAAAAGAGGAAAACACATGTCGCAAAAATTTAATGTAGCCGTATTAGGTGCCACAGGTTTAGTGGGTCGTCAAATTATCGAAACTTTAGAAGATCGTAAGTTTCCGGTAGACCAATTATTTTTACTTGCAAGCAGCCGTAGTGCTGGTGAAGAAATTCAATTTCGCGGTGAGAGCATTGAAGTAATCGATGTTGAAGGTTTTGATTTTAGCCAAGCTCACATTGGTTTATTTTCAGCGGGCGGCAGTGTCTCTGAAAAATACGCACCGATTGCGGCTGAAGCCGGCTGTGTAGTCATTGATAATACCTCACACTTTCGTAATGACTACGATGTGCCACTCATTATTCCTGAAGTGAATGCATCAAGCTTGGCGGATTTCAGAAATCGCAACATCATTGCAAACCCTAACTGTTCAACGATTCAAATGCTGGTGGCGTTAAAACCAATTTATGATGCTTATGGCATTGACCGTATTAACGTATCAACATATCAGGCCGTATCGGGTGCGGGTAAAGAAGCGGTTGATGAACTAGCCAAGCAAACAGCAAACTTAATGAATGCGCGCCCAATGGATAATGCCGTTTTCCCTAAACAAATTGCTTTTAACGTGATCCCACAAATCGACAGCTTTGAAGATAACGGTTATACCCGCGAAGAAATGAAAATGGTTAATGAAACACAAAAAATCTTAGGTGATAACAGTGTTGTGGTTAACCCTACCTGTGTTCGTGTTCCCGTGTTCTTTGGTCACAGTGAAGCGATTAATATTGAAACGCGTATGCCAGTAGATATCGAACATGTTAAACAGTTATTAAACGATGCACCTGGTGTAGAGTTTATCGAAGACTTAGCGGATTACCCAACGGCTGTGTCAGATGCAAGTGGTAACGATACTGTATACGTAGGTCGTTTACGTGCTGATATTTCGCATCCACATGGTTTAAATATGTGGGTTGTAAGTGATAATACGCGCAAAGGTGCAGCTACAAATAGTGTGCAGATTGCTGAAGAGCTAATCGCAAATTATTTATAAATCTGATGATTTAGGCTGAGCTAATTTTGACAGAAAGCGGCAATTTGCCGCTTTTTTTGTGAATTCACTGCCAAATTATTGCCGCATACGTTGTAAAAGCGTATAAACTTAACGATAACAATAAAAAAGTCTCTCAGCCGCTAATATTTAAGCTATTTACTATCAAGGTGTTGCAATAGATATTGCAAGGCAACTAAGTTATAGTTTGCAGCTGGAATAGAGCTTGCAAGAAAGCATAATTAAGAATCAATTCTGCAAGAATTACTTGATGTTTAAGCAACCAAGGTTGCTGCGTTAACATTTAAAACATAAAGGATCAGCATGCGCGGTTTAGCAACACTCTTCATATTAGCGTCTGCATTGGTGGTAACACCGACATACTCTGATGAAGGCTCCACACTTAAAGGCCCTAAAGGTGTCGATTACGGTGCGCAGGGGCGCTCAATTGGTCCAATTAAGCCGACCGATACACTATGGCGCATTGCCGCTAAAATTCGCCCAGACAACTCTGTCAGTATTTATCAGGTCATGCAAGCTCTGTATGAAAAAAACCCATCGTCATTTTTAGACCAAAACTTGAATCACATGCGTGATGGCGCATACCTAAAAATCCCAACTATTTCCGAGATTCGAGCGGTCAATCCGACGCTAGCAAAAGCACGTTCTGAACAAGATGATGAGCTATGGGAGAAAAAGAAAAACGGCACACTGACCACTGCTGAAATTAATGAATCGCAAAAGAAAGTAACTCAAGCTCGCAAAGTTGATGTAGACGAAGCAAAACAAGAGCTTAAACAAGAAATCAACACCATTAAAACAGAGCAGGGCACGCAACTAGTAGAGCTTCAAAAGCAGTTTAAATCATCGGTTGAAAACGTTGAAGAAATCTTAGCTGAGAACAACAAGCTAAAAAAGCAACTTACCGGTATTTCTAAAGAGCTTGAAACTGTTCGAGACCAACTTGGTCAAGACAGTGAAATTCAAAAGCAACTGAAAGAGCTGATCACTAAACAAAATGAAATTATCGAGCAGCAAAAAGCAAAAAAGATTGAAGAGGACAGTGGGTTTAGCATTTCGAGTTTACTGAGCAACCCATTTGTTCTCGGTGCATTAATGTTTATTCCTGCATTACTGATCATTGCTGCCGTTGTAATGTTTTTGAAAAAACGCAATAGCTCTAGTGATGATACGAGTGCCAGCGATGACGATGAGTTTTTACCTCAAAGCCCAACGTTTAAGGCTAATGACGATTTAGAACCTATGGTCGAAACCGACCCTCTAGTACCTGAACCAATTGAAGACCACGATGATTTAAGTGTGCGTTTAGATGACGACTTAGATCAAGATATGCTGCCAGATGACGACATTATTTTCGATGACAGCATTGATGATAGCTTTGATGAAGATGACAGTATTTTAAACCAAGATGAGTTAGAGGGTTTATTAAGTGATGACATCGAATTTAATGATGAATCATCAACTACGGCTGGCGACGATGATGATTTAGATGCATTTTTACAGCAAGATTTCGATCAAACTGATGATGACAGTTTAGGTGATGAAATAGACCTAGATGTTGAACAGCCACAGGCAGATTTGTCTGGTGATATTTTAAGTGCTGATGACATTGACGACCTTTTTGATACTGACGATGACTCGTTAGATAACGCTAATGATGAAATGGCAGCGCTTAGTGAAGAGCTGGCAGAAGATGATGTGGAAGATGATTTTGACATTGATAGCTTAATTGATGAGCAAAACAATACTGATTCTAATCAAGACGTTAATCTAGACGATATCGATGATTTACTTGATGAAAATAATGACGCATCAGCCACGAACGTTGAAGCTGAACTTATTGACGAAGATGATTTCGATATCGACACCTTAATTGATGAAGCGCAAACCGAAGAGCCATCCTCAGATCTTAATGATGCATTAGAAAATGATGATCTTGATGATGCGCTGGATGTTGATGACATTGACTCGTTATTAGATGACGTTCAAGTAGAACAAGCATCAGCCGAAGCACCAAGTGCAGATCAACTCATTGATGAAGATGATCTTGATATCGACAGCTTAATTGATGAAGCGCAAGTAGCAGAGCCAGCAGCTGAAGAGAACGATGCATTAGAAAATGATGATCTTGACGATGCGCTGGATGTTGATGACATTGACTCGTTATTAGATGAAGCTCAAGAAGAACAAGCATCAGTCGAAGAACCAAGTGCAGATCAGCTCATTGATGAAGATGATCTTGATATCGATAGCTTAATTGATGAAGCGCAAGTAGCAGAGCCAGCAGCTGAAGAGAACGATGCATTAGAAAATGATGATCTTGATGATGCGCTGGATGTTGATGACATTGACTCGTTATTAGATGACGTTCAAGAAGAACAAGCATCAGTCGAAGAACCAAGTGCAGATCAGCTCATTGATGAAGATGATCTTGATATCGATAGCTTAATTGATGAAGCGCAAGTAGCAGAGCCAGCAGCTGAAGAGAACGATGCATTAGAAAATGATGATCTTGATGATGCACTGGATGTTGATGACATTGACTCGTTATTAGATGACGTTCAAGAAGAACAAGCATCAGTCGAAGAACCAAATGCAGATGAGTTAATCGACGAAGACGAGCTTGATGATGCCCTTGATGTTGATGACATTGATTCATTATTAGATGAGGCGCAAGAAGAGCAACAGCCCGAAGAAATACAAGAATCTGAGGAGCTTGTTGAAGCGTTAACAGAAGAACCAAGCGCAGACGATTTAATCGACGAAGACGAGCTTGATGATGCCCTTGATGTTGATGACATTGATTCACTCTTAGATGAAGCGCAAGAAGAGCATCAGCCTGAAGAGATACAAGAACCTGAAGAGCTTTTTGAAGCGTTAACAGAAGAACCAAGCGCAGACGATTTAATCGACGAAGACGAGCTTGATGCAGATGACATTGATTCACTCTTAGATGAAGCACAAGAAGAGCATCAGCCTGAAGAAATACAAGAACCTGAAGAGGTTGTTGAAGAATTAACTGAAGAATTAGCAGAAGAGCCAAGCGCAGACGATTTAATCGACGAAGATGAGCTAAGTGATGATTTCGATACCAAGGATATCGACTCACTTCTTGACGATGTTGGTGCAGAGCCGCAAGAGCCTGAACTTTTGGATGAAGATGGCTTAGATGTTGATGACAATGATATTCAAGACATGCTTGAGCAAGATGATGAATTAGATGTGACTGATATTGATTCATTATTAGAAGAAGATTCTATTGATGAACACGATTCAGACTCTGATGACGAGCTTGAAGAGCTTATTCAACAAACAAATGAGCTGAAACAAGATACCGAAGCGCAAATTTCTGATTTAAGCCACGAGCAGAACATCAATACTGAGCATGATGAAAACCTGCAAGAGTCTCTTGAAGATTTAGCCGACGCAGATCAAGCAATTGATGACTTAAATGTTGAATCAGTTGCCTCAGAGTTAGTTGATGAAGCAGATGATACTGACGAAGTTGATATTGATGAGGCACTAAATCATGAATTTAACGAAGATAGCGACGAGCTATTAGATGAAGATGACAGTCTTGATGAATTTGATGATCCATCACTGAAAAGCGTCGATGAGTTATTAAGTGAAATCGGTGAAGAAGACGATTATGTCGCAGCACCAGATTGGTCAATTGATGAGCCTGAACAAGATATTGAAGAGGTTGAAATTGATTTAGGCGATGATCCGCTAGCCGATGAAGACTTAACGGATGAGTTTGATTTAGCAGGCGAAGAGGAGCCTCTGCAACAAGATATGGTAACGCCTAGCCAAGAGTTAGAAGAGTACCCAGAGCTTGAGCTAGATGAAGCTGGTTTTGAATTGGATGAGTCTGATGAAGCCACTTCTAGTGAGTTAGATGAAGATGCACCATTACAGTTAAGTCAGGCAGAGCAAGACCTTGCTAATTCATTAGCAACGGGTAATGAGCTTGATCAGCTAGACGATGATTTTGATGATGAGATCTTGCTTGATAATGAATTCACAGAACAAGATATGCTTGATCCTGAAGATGATTTACTCTCTTCTACAGAAAACGAAGCGCCATCAGTACAACAGACTGAAGAGCCGATTGATGCTGAAGTGGCTGATAGTCAAGACGAATTAGAGGATTTCCCAGAATTCGAATTAGACGATATTGAGCTTGATGATACGACAGCAGCTGAGCAAACAATTGCTGATTTAGAGTCAAATTTAGCCGATGAGACTGACTTGAGTGAAATGTCAGACGATGAAATCGATGATGATTTTATGGCTGACTTAACTCAAACCGACTTTGATGCGCTGTTAAATGAATTAGCAGAGCCAGACGAAGCTGATATCAGTGATGCCAGTGAGTTCGATGTTGATTTTAATGCGCTGTTAAATGAAGATTTACAGGGTGAAAGCGAGCAGCCAGTTGAACCTGAAGTAGAGCACATAGAAGAGGCGCAACAAGCGCAACAACCTACTGATGATGAGTTTGTCGATATCGACTCGCTACTTGAGCAAAGTGATGATGAAGCACTCGACCATGAACCTTATGATGATATTGATATGGATGTAGGGTTAAGTGATTTTAATGATTTACTTGCCGGCGATAACCCAACTGATGTTGATGCCGAAAGTGGTGGTTACTCAGCAAAACTGGATTTAGCACGAGCATATATCGAAATAGATGACTTTGATGCAGCACTGCAAGCCATTGAAGATGTTATTGCCAATGGCCCAGAGGAAGTGCAAGAAGAAGCACAATCACTTAAAGCTAAAATTAACGAGTAATAAGTAAAACTAACCAATAAAAAACCGAGCATCTAGCTCGGTTTTTTATATCTAAGCGAATATTATTGCTTGTCTTGTAAGCGACGAGTTTTGAAATCCGACTCGGCTTTCCACTTAGGCCAATCGCCGTTATTAGCAAGTTTGGCAGCAATATCAACAATCAGTTCAATATCTTGCTCAACACCGCCCATAGACCAATCTGCTGAATAGTCGTCAGCTTCTTTATGATATTTATGGGCGATGTAATCAGGATCTGTATCACCTAAGCTCATAAATAGTAAGCTAGGCACGCCTTGCTTAGCTAGAGAGAAGTGATCAGAGCGGAAGAACAAACCATTTTGAGGACGAGGGTCCATTTTTACATGACGACCTTGTGCTTTCGCTGCATCTGCAAGGTAGTCTTCCATTTCAGACATGCCTTTACCGTATTGTAATATGTAGTCAACGCCATCAAGTACGTTCATACCATCAATATTAAGCAGTGCGACCATTTGCTTGGTTGGTACAATTTCGCCAGTAGCGAATTGCTCAGAACCAATAAGCCCAGTTTCTTCAGCCGTAAAGTTGGCAAAGATAATCGAGCGTTTAAATGGTTTTTTCTTATGCATTTCAGTAAGAATACGGGCTATTTCTACCGTTGCTGCGCTACCTGATGCGTTATCAACAGCACCATTGTAGATTTTCACGCCTTCATCAGTTTGCTTGGTACCAAAATGATCCCAGTGTGCACCAATCACAATGTACTCATCAGGGGTTTCGCTACCTTTAAGCGTTGCAACAACATTATGCGATTGCGCTTGAGAGATATCGCTTTTCAGTGTTAGGGCTGCTTTGGCTTTTAAGTCGACAGGTTTAAAGTCAGCTTTTAGTGCGTTGGCTTTTTCGGTTTGATAATCAAGACCCGCTTGAGCAAAAATTTCATTTGCCGCCTGCTCATCAATCCAGCCCATTACAGGGATGTCAGAAGCATTTTTATCTTGGTCGATTAAGGTATATTTACTACCTGTGTTTGAGCTTTCTACAACACCCCAAGGGTATGCGGCAGGAGCTGTTTCGTGAACGATAAATACCGCTTTTGCACCTTGTCGTGCACCTTCTTCATATTTGTAAGTCCAACGACCGTAATAGGTCATAGCGTTACCAGTGAAAAGCGCGTCGTCTTGGGTGGCAAAACCTGGATCATTAACAAGTACAATGATTGTTTTGTCTTTTACATCAATATCTGCAAAGTCATCCCAGTTATATTCAGGTGCATTAATACCGTAGCCAACAAACACAACATCAGAGCCATCGATATTGATCTCAGGGTTAATTTGCTGCGTACGGGCGGTAAAATCACTGCCAGCATTAAAACTTAAATCACCTACTTTTAAGGTCATGTTTTGATCTGGAGTGAGTTTTGCCATAGTAACTGGCTGTAAAAACTCGCCATTAAAACTGCCGCTTAAGCCGAGTTTTTTATACTCGTCGGCTAAATAATTAATGGTTAGTGTTTCGCCTTCAGTTAAAGGGCCGCGGCCTAAGAATTCATCAGAGGCGAGGGTTTTAATATGTGAGCGTACATTGGCAATGTTAACGGTTTCATGGCTGCTTGCGCTTGTTGCATCAGCGCTTGATGTTGGTTGCTCAGAGCAACCGAATAAACCAACTGCAAGTGCTAAACTTGCATACTTAAGGTGAGTTGTCATAGTTTTTCTGGTTGATTGCACAGGGTTTCACTATATGGGACGAGAAGGGGGCTGTCCAGAAAGAGTCTACAAATAACTAATTATTCAGGATGAAAGGATAATAATGCACCTTTCACCCTGACAATTTTACCACCACGCTTTATCAATCGCGGTATCTTGAATCTTAAAAACCTCCCCAACTAGCGGAGTACTCAGCGATACTTGCTCCTGTCCTGCTTTTTTAGCGACACGTTTAAGTGGGTCATACCAAGCATGAAAGGCGAGATCAAATGTTCCATTATGCACTGGCACCATCACATCACCTTGTAAATCGAGATGGGCTTGCACTGATTGTTCTGGTGTCATATGAATGTCAGCCCAATCTTTGTCGTAAGCGCCGGTTTCAATAAAGGTGATATCAAATGGCCCATAACGATGACCAATTTCTTTAAAGCCAGCAAAATAGCCAGAGTCACCGCTAAAATAAAAGCGCTTGTCATTTACTTTAATAGCCCAAGAGCCCCAAAGGGTTTTATTGCCGTCTGTTAAACCTCGGCCAGAGAAGTGCTGGGTTGGTGTAAATACAATTTGGCTATTAGCCATATTTTGCTCTTGCCACCAATCAAAACTATGCACTTTTTGTTCATCAACGCCCCATTTTTTCAGGTCGTTTTCGACTCCTAAAGGCACATAAAAAGAATCTGTTTTATCAACAAGCTGTTTAATTGCTGCTTTATCTAAGTGGTCATAATGGTTGTGTGAAATAAACACCTTGGCAATATTAGGTAACTCTGCAATGCTGATAGGTGTTGGCTGAAAGCGCTTTGGACCCATGAATGAGAAAGGCGAAGCGCGCTCTGAAAATACTGGATCAAATAGCCAGTATTCGCCATACACTTTCGCTAAAATAGAGGAGTGACCTAGCTTTACAAAATGCACTGTGTCATTTGATAAACGCTCAAGCTGAGCGTGAGAAATAGAATGCATAGGCAGCTCGCCCTTTGGCTCTGCATCAATTTTCTTTTCAGTAATAAAGCGTTTGAAGATACCTAGCGTTTTCTTAAAGCTTGGTCTTTCTACTTCAGCACTATTGTGGAACTTGCCATCAGATAATTGCGCAGAGTGGCTGTTATCACTCACGCCTTCAGCGGCTAATTGATTATTCATAATAAACACTCCTATCACGATGCATAGAGTGGCGATTGCGAGCCATTTTAGAAATTTCATATCGTCACCATAAGTAAACTACACGGTGTAGTTTTTCATGGTTTGCTATAAAAGTAAACTATCTAGTGCATTTTTTATTTTTGCGTTACACTAGTAACCCTTACCGGAGGGGTCCATGAAATTATCACAGAGAAAACGATTAGATATTTTGAATGCAGCTGAAACATTGTTTTTTCAGCAGGGTGTTGAGCATACAAGTATGGATCAGGTTGCAAGCTTAGCGGGTGCCTCAAAGCGCACCGTATACAATCACTTTGAAAATAAAGATGTGTTGTTTCAAGCTATTCTAGTGTTTATGTTTGAAAAAGTTCGCCAAGAGCAAGCGGTGGTGTTTGATGCTGCTTTGCCAATTGCTGAGCAATTAACACGCATTGCTGAACAAGAAGTCGCGTTACTCACCTCTGAAGAGTTTTTAAAAGTAGCGAAAGTCGCTTTTATGCAAATGTTACAGCAACCTGATTTAGCAAAATCATTAGCCAGTAATAACATGGGCTGTATGCAAGATCTGGTGGCGTTTTTAGAAGCGGGTGTGCAAGCGCAGGTGTTAACGATTGATGATGTTGAGTTTGCGGCAAAACAGTTTGTTTATCAGTTAAAGTCGCTGATCTTTTATCCGTTGTTGTATGGCTTTGAGCGCCAAGAAGGTGACTCAGACAACAAAGTGATAAGCGAAACCGTGAAAATGTTCTTAGCGCGTTATGGGCGCTGATATTTTGGAACATAAAAAAGCCCGCTTAATGCGGGCTTTTTGACATCTGTAAGAAGGCTTATTTCACTTCTTTACCAGCTGCTTGTTGGTCAGCATGGTAGCTTGAGCGAACAAATGGGCCACAAGCTGCATGTGTAAAGCCAATTTCATCTGCATACTCTTTTAGTCCATCAAACTCTGCTGGCGGCACGTAGCGTTTAACCGGCAAGTGGTGCTTAGAAGGTTGTAAGTATTGACCTACGGTAAGCATATCAACGTTGTGTGCGCGTAAATCGCGTAACACTTCTTCGATTTCACTGATCTCTTCACCAAGACCCACCATCAAGCCAGACTTCGTTTTCACATTTGGGTGCGCTTCTTTAAAACGACGTAATAGCTCAAGTGACCACTTATAATCAGCACCTGGACGCGCTAATTTGTATAAACGCGGTGCTGTTTCTAGGTTGTGGTTAAATACATCTGGTGGCGTCTCAATTAAGATATCAAGGGCTCTGTCCATACGACCACGGAAATCAGGTACTAAGATTTCAATTGTGATATTTGGATTATGCTTACGAATTTCACGAATACAATCAGCAAAATGCTGTGCACCGCCATCACGTAAGTCATCACGGTCTACTGACGTGATTACAACATAGCTCAGCTTCATGTCTTTAATAGTCAGTGCAAGCTTTTCAGGCTCAGCTGCATCTGGCTTTAATGGACGGCCGTGGGCAACATCACAGAACGGGCAACGACGAGTACAAATTGCACCTAAAATCATGAAAGTCGCTGTACCGTGGTTGAAACATTCAGATAGGTTAGGGCATGATGCCTCTTCACACACTGAGTGCAAACCATGTTTACGCATCGCTTGTTTAATACCATCAATACGCTCGGTTGATTTTGGTAAGCGAATTTTTAGCCACTCTGGCTTACGCAGCATTTCGTTCTTTTCAGTCGGTAAAACTTTAACTGGGATCAGCGCCATTTTTTCTGCATCACGCAGCTTTACGCCCGGTTCCATTTTGACTGGTTTATTCATTCGTTTTCAAACCCTTCAGTGTGCTTAACCACAGTAGCATTAAGCTTTTTAATCATGTGTTTTACAAGCCCTGCACCTGCTTGCTCGAGGTTTTGCGGACCGCTAAGGTCTGTTGTTTGCACCATGTTCATGCCAGCATAGCCGCATGGATTAATACGTAAAAATGGACTTAGATCCATGTTTACATTAAGTGCTAAACCGTGGAAAGAGCAACCGCGGCGAACGCGAAGACCTAATGAAGCAACTTTGCTATCGTTAACGTAAACACCCGGTGCATCTGCTTTTGCGTAGGCATCAATGTCATAGTCTTTTAACGTGTCGATAATGCACTCTTCAAGCCAGGTTACCAGCTCTCTTACACCAATGTTTAAACGGCGTAAGTTGAACAGCACATACATCATTTGCTGACCCGGTCCGTGGTAGGTTACTTGACCCCCACGGTCTACTTGGATGACTTCGATATCACCAGTATTTAATAAGTGCTCAGCTTTACCAGCTTGGCCTTGCGTAAATACAGGCTCGTGCTCTACAAGCCAAATTTCATCGGCAGTGTGCTCATCACGGGTGTCAGTAAAAGATTGCATTTTTTGCCAAATTGGCATGTAACGCTGACGCCCTAATTGACGAACGATTAATTCTCTTTCGCTCACGAGTTACTCCGTAATCGGCCTATAGCATGTGACGTACGTCATCGATGTTGCTGATCACGTTATAAATTTCTTCAATGTGCTCTTTACTTGTAACAGTTGCTACAAGCGTTACAGATTCGTAATTACCCTTGCTGCTTGGTTTAACCTTTGGCGCATAGTCGCCCGGTGCAATTGGTTGCAGCTTTTCTAGGATCTGATCCGTCAGATTTACGTTTGCTAAGCCCATGATTTTAAATGTGAATGGGCAAGGGAAATCTAAATACTCGTCAAACTTAGTATTCTTTACAGGTTGAACCACGACGGTGACTCCTCAAACAATGCGTGTGCTTAATAGAAGTGATCTCTACCATTTCTTGATATTAAGCAAACTTAGATTACGACGCACTCGACCCAGCGCGACTGATATGGGGCGCATTCTATCATTTTTCAGACAAAAAAAACGCCTTGCGATGCAAGGCGTTTATAAACTTTATGACCTGATTACTGAATTTGTAAACGTAGGTAATCGTAAATCTTGCTAAAGAAGCTGCCTTCTTCCACTTCTTCTAGTGTAACTAGTGGATATTGTGCAATTTCTTCACCTTCAAGTTGTAAGAAAAGCGTGCCTACTTTCGTGCCTTTAGCAAGCGGTGCTTCTAATGTTTTATCAAGCTCGAAGTTCGCTTTTAAGTTTTTACGTTGGCCACGTGGAATAGTAATTGGCGTATCTTCTAGGATACCTAGCGATACGTTTTCTTTGTTACCCATCCAAATACGTTGCTCAGCAAAGCTGTCGCCTGCTTTGTATGGTGTGATTGTTTCGAAAAAGCGGAAACCGTAGTTTAATAGCTTTTTGCTTTCAACTTTACGTGCACGCTCGCTTTCTGTGCCCATCACTACCGCGATTAAACGCATGTCATCTTTTGTTGCTGAGCTAACTAAGCTGTAGCCTGCTTCTGATGTATGGCCTGTTTTAATACCATCAACATTCATGCTTTCATCCCACAACAATGAGTTGCGGTTGTATTGCTTGATGCCATTAAACGTAAATGATTTTTGTGCGTATACTTCATATTCATCTGGAACATCACGAATAAGAGCCGCACCTAATGTTGCCATATCGCGTGGTGTTGTGTAGTGCTCGTTAGTATCTAAGCCGTGGCTGTTAATAAAGTGACTATTCGTCATACCAAGCTTTTCTGCATGGGCATTCATTAAATCAGCAAATGCACTTTCACTTCCAGCAATGTGCTCAGCCATTGCGACACAAGCATCGTTACCTGATTGAATAATAATACCGTGGTTAAGGTCATCAACACTGATCTGCTTACCCACTTCGATAAACATTTTTGATGACTCAGGGAAATTTTTTGCCCACGCTTTTTCGCTTACAGTAACCATATCAGTTGGCGCAATATTGCCTGCTTTGATTTCTGTACCAATTACATAACTGGTCATCATTTTGGTTAAACTAGCCGGTGCTAATTTGGTATCTGCTTCGCCTTCGGCAATCACTTTACCTGTGGTGAAATCAACCAGGAAGTAACCTTTCGCATTAACTTGAGGTGGGGCAGGGATGATTTGGGCTGTTGCTGAAAATACGCTAGCAGTGCAAACAAGGCCACAAACGCCACTTAAGATTTTATATTTTATAGATTTCATCGTACTCATTAATGGTTAAAGTTAAACATGTCGCGTTGACCTATTCTAAAGGCCTTACTCACTGTAAAGCAAGAACGCGTTCTGAAATTGGTTTTGTTTTAGCTTCTCTAAAACTGCTTGTGCTTCTGCGGCATCTTTTATTGGACCGAGACGTAATCGATAGATCCCGTCTTTTTCAACAATGTTTGTTGGCACATGATATTGCTGACGAAGTTGAAACGCGAGCGCCTCAACATTAGCAAGAGTACTTCCCGCTGCAACCTGTATGTAGCTTAAACGAGGGGCAGAACTGGCAAGGGTAACAGCCTCAACCTTAACACGGGCTGTACCTTGTCGGTAATAACCTAATTTATAGGCCGCAGAATAAGATAAATCGATAATACGGTCATCATGAAATGGGCCCCGGTCATTGACGCGAACAATCACTGATTTTCCATTATCTAAATTTGTTACTCTGGCAAAGCTTGGTAGCGGCAGCGTTTTATGGGCGGCTGTCATCGCAAACATATCGTACACTTCGCCGTTTGAGGTGTGATAATTGTGAAACTTTCGACCATACCACGAAGCAATGCCTTCTTCTGCATAGCCAGTTTCATCTAGCATCGGCGTGTAGCGTTTACCGCGAACCTCGTAAGGACGGCTAGCGCTTGCACTTTTAACAACCGCAGTGACAATCGCATCTTGCATTTCCAACTCGGTCGGTTTTCGAAGCGGGGCTGCATCATGCTCCATGGCATAACGGCCTTGTTGCGAAGATGAACTACATGCTGCTAGCAGCACAGAAAATAACGCAATAAGTAAGAAGTTGACTCGCTGTGTCATTATTTTAAAAGCATCCTTTTATCGGTGGCGATTGACATGATAATGCCAAATCCGGCCATTAAGGTCACCATTGAGGTGCCACCATAACTTATCAGAGGTAACGGAACACCAACAACCGGTAGTAAACCCGATACCATGCCAATATTAACAAATACATAAACAAAGAAGGTCAGTGTTAATGCGCCAGCAAGTAGTTTACCAAACGCATCTTGAGCGTTCACTGCGATATACAACCCACGACCAATGATAAATAAGTACATACACAATAATAAACAGACCCCAAACAGGCCAAACTCTTCGCTTAGTACAGAAAAGATAAAATCGGTATGACGCTCAGGTAAAAACTCTAGTTGCGATTGCGTACCTTGCAGCCAGCCTTTCCCTTCAATTCCTCCCGAGCCAATTGCAATTTTCGATTGAATAATGTGGTAACCAGAGCCAAGCGGATCGCTTTCAGGATCTAAAAAGGTCAATACTCGTTGCTTTTGATAATCAAGCATCACGTAATGCCAAAACGGCCAAGCTGCTAATGCCACTGTGGCTGATAAAAAGCCAATCAAGCGCCAACTAAGACCAGATAAAAACAATACAAAAATACCTGAACTGGCAATCAAGATAGATGTACCTAAGTCGGGTTGCTCTTTAATTAAAATGGTGGGCACCATCACAATCACAAAACCAATAATTAAGTGCAGCGGTCGAGGCGGTAAATGGTTGCGACCAATATACCAAGCAACCATCATAGGCACGGCAATTTTCATTAATTCTGAGGGCTGGAAACGGGTCACACCTAAATCAAGCCAGCGCTGAGCACCTTTTGAACTTACCCCGAATAACAACACCCCTACGAGCATCAAAAGGCCGATGCAATAAAGAGGGATAACCATGCTTTTTAATGTATTAGGTGAAAATTGCGCGAGTATAAACATGCCTAGGATAGCGCCAAACATACGTGTTGAGTGGCGTATCATCATCGCTGAGTCTTGGCCGCTGGCACTGTATACAATGGCAAGGCTGGCTACCATCATCGTCATCAGAGCTAGAAGTAGCGGTAAGTCTAGGTGTAGGCGCTGCCATATTGAACGCTTTTTATTTAATGGGATCATGGCGCATCACTCTGGGCAATTTGTATTGGGTTAGCTGAAAAGTAGTAATCCATCAATTGACGCGCAATTGGCGCACCAACCGTACTACCACCACCGGTGTTTTCAACCACCACAGAGACCACAATTTGTGGGTCTTTATAAGGAGCAAAGCCAACGTAGATAGCGTTATCTCGCTGACGCTCTTTAAGTGACTTAGCATCATAACGCTCACCTTGAGCAATACTTACAACCTGAGCAGTACCCGTTTTACCTGCTGGGTCGTAATTTGCTCCTTTAAATGCTTTATGGGCGGTGCCGGTGACTTTATGCACGGTGTTGTGCATGGCATCTAGTGCAATTTGCCAATGATGAGGGTTTTTGAGTACCAAAGGTGGTTTCTCATCATTGTTGATCTGTGTTACTTCGTCTTCTTTTTTCGCTACCTGCACAAGATGTGGTGGGTGATCTAAACCTCGATTCACTAAGATGTTGGTAGCATTAGCAATTTGCATCGGTGTGGCGGTCCAATAGCCTTGGCCGATACCCACTGAAATCGTATCACCGCGCCACCATGATTCTCTAAAACGTGCTTCTTTCCATTCTCTAGAAGGCATAATGGCGGCAGTTTCTTCATGAATATCAATACCCGATAGCTCGCCAAAGCCAAACTGCGACATAAAGTCGCTGATTTTTGTAATACCAAGTCGATAAGCTACATCATAAAAATAGGTATCGCATGATTCTTCAATGGCACGATAAACATCAACATGACCATGCCCCCAACGTTTCCAGTCACGCCATTTGTGCTCTACGTTGGGAATTTGGAAAAAGCCCGGATCCCATATTTGTGTTTGCTCGGTTACCAATCCTTCTTCAAGGGCAAGAATTGACATATGAGGCTTAACCGTTGAGGCTGGGGCATAGCGACCTTGGGTAGTCCGGTTGATAAGTGGTCGGTCAGGATTTAATAACTCTTTATAATCTTTACTGCTGATGCCATGCACAAATAAGTTAGGGTCATAACTTGGGTTGGAATACATGGCTAAAACACCACCATCTTTAGCGTCTAGTACCACGATGGCGCCACGCATATCCTTCAATGCGTGCTGAGCAATTTGCTGTAGGCCAATATCCAGAGTTAGTACTAAGTCGTGACCTGGCTCTGGAGGAGTGAGGCTTAAAGTACGAATTACTCGACCGCGATTATTAACTTCAACGCGCTGTGAGCCAACCACACCATGAAGGAGTTCTTCGTAATATTTTTCGATACCTAGCTTACCAATGTCGTGCGTTGCGCGGTAGTTGGTTGCTTGGTCTTCTGCTTCCAGTTTGGTGAGCTCTTTTTTGTTGAGTTTGGCCACATAACCTAAGGCATGGGTGAGGGTATCACCATATGGGTAATAGCGAGCTAGACGCGCTTCGATACTAAAGCCTGGAAACTTATGCTGATTAACCGAAAATTTTGCAACTTCGGTTTCATCTAAACGGGCTTTTAATACTTGGCTTTTAAAGCGGCGGTTGTGCTTAATGTCATCTAAAAAGTCAGCTTTTTGCTGCTCACTAATTTCAATAACCTTTTCAACTTCGCTCAGTGCCTGTTCTAGGTTATCAACCTCTTCGGGTATCACTTCTAAATTATAAACCGGCTTGTTCTCTGCCAATAACACGCCATTTCTGTCATAGATAAGGCCACGGTTAGGGGCGATAGGAATGACTTTGATTCGGTTATCATTCGAGCGGGTTTGATAATCTTGATGCTCAATAACTTGGATGTTGTATAAATTTGATAGCAACACGCCAATTAACAGTGTAACAAACACAAAACCCACAAATGCTCGGCGGGCAAATAAATTAGCTTCAGCCGAGTGATCTCGAATTGTGGGTCTGTGTTTTCGCATTGGCTTTACTACTCGCGATGATAAGGGTGGTTGTTATTCAAGCTCCAGCCACGGTATAGGCTTTCAGCAACAATAATACGCACTAAAGGGTGCGGTAGTGTTAGGTTGGATAATGACCACTTTTGCTCTGAGGCTGCGATACACTCAGGCGCTAAGCCTTCAGGGCCGCCGATCAGCAAGCTGACATCACGGCCATCAAGTTGCCATTTTTCCATACTTTTTGCCAGCTGATGGGTATCCATTGGTTTACCGGTTACCTCTAGCGTTACAATGCGGTTGCCTTTAGGGATAGCAGCAAGGGTCTTTTCGCCTTCAAGTTGTAAAATACGTTTGATATCCGCATTTTTACCACGTTTACCTGCGGGGATTTCAATTAGTTCAAGAGGCATATCACGCGGAAAACGGCGTTGATATTCAGTGAATCCGGTTTCAACCCATGCTGGCATTTTGGTGCCAACAGCAATCAATTGTATTTTCAAAATGGTTACCTATGTCCTTGCTAAGGGTTAACCCCAAAGTTTCTCTAGATCATAGAAGTCGCGAGTTTGGTCTTGCATAACATGCACAACCACATCACCTAGGTCTACAAGCACCCATTCACCTTCGTTTTGGCCTTCGTAACCGAGAGGTTCTTCACCTGCATGGCGTGCTTCTTTAGCAACGTGAGCTGCAATTGATTGCACGTGACGTTTAGAGTTACCAGAGCATACTAACATGTAATCGGTAATGTCAGATTTACCACGAACATCAAGCTGAACCACATCACGGGCTTTCATATCGTCGACTTTATCAAGGGCAAATGCGAGTAGTTGTTTAGAATCCAAAGTGTTTTCTCAAAAATAAATAATCGTAATTTGTTATTTTATCACGTAGGCAGTATTTATTCATCTGTTTGGTAAAGATGATGCTGCGCAATGTATTGACTGACAGCAGTAGGTAAAAGTTCCGCTGCGGTAGCATTTAATTGTAACTTTTTTCTGATTTCACTAGACGCAGCATTTACTTGTAAGCCATTTAAAAAGAATAACTTACCAGCAGGGGCGTGTTGTAGTTGACTGAGCTGCTCCGTAAAGGCATGAGCTTTATAGGCAGCGAGTTCACCATCTACTTGGCAGTGTTGCCCCGGACGCTGGTACACCACAAGGTGACAAAGCTTGACAATTTCTTGCCATTTAAACCATTTATCTAGGGTATTGAATGAGTCCATACCAATTAAAAACATAATCGGTGCTGATGGGTTTTCTGCGCGCAGTTCTTCAAGGCTTAATAGCGAGTACGACGCACCTTCTCGGTTTAGCTCACGGTAATCGATGGCAAAGTGTGGATTGTTTTCAATGGCGAGCTTTAGCATGTTAATACGGTGCTCATCACTGATCCCAGGTTTTGCTTTATGGGCAGGAATAGCGCAAGGCATAAAATAAAGGGTATCGAGTTGACACTGCTGAACACATTGCTCGGCCATATTAATATGACCTAAGTGAATTGGATCAAAGGTGCCACCGAAAATAGCAATCATCAATGGTTACTCTTAATCAAGGTTCGGATGACAAGGTAATGGCATTGCCACAGGTTGGCAAAACACTAAGCATATTTGCATTAATGCTTGATAAGGAGCAACCAAATTACCTTGCTTATACGCCGCATCAAACTGCGCTAAATGCTTTATTATTTGTTCGAGGGTATTAATATTTAAGCGATTTAAAGCTTGCTGCACAGCGGCTTGTTGGTTTTTCCAAATATTAAACTGCTTGTATAAATCAGCCATATTGGCACCGTTTAAACGGCCGTGTTGCATTGCCAGTAAGTTAGCAGCTTCTTTATTAATGGCCCAAAAAATACTCATGGCTTCAGTGTTATCGGCAGCCAGTTTTGTCATCACTTTAACCGCTTGATCAGCATGACCACTCAATAAAGCATCGCTTAAATCAAAAATATCAAACTTTGATTGGTTAAGTAGTCCTTGCATCACAGCTTGCTGGTCAATCAGTTCGCTACCATAAAGCAAAGACAGTTTTTCTAATTCTTGGTGGCAGGCAAGTAAGTTACCTTCAGTGGCATCAAGTAAGCTTTGTTTTGCGTTGTTGTGAAGATTTAAGTTTAGACGATAACACTGTTCATCTAACCAACGGCTTAGGTGGTTACCCGTAAGCGGATAACACGGAACAAATAAACCTTGTTTATCTAAGGCTTTGAACCAAGCGGCGCGTTGTATATCTTGACTGGCTTTGGCACCTTTTAAAACCAAAATAGTATCGGGATTAGCAAGCTCAACAAGTTGCTTAAAGATTTGACTGCCTTGCGTACCTGGTTTTTGTTCGTTTAAATCAAACTCGATTAAGGTACGAGCGCTGAATAGTGACATACTTTGGTATTGAGCAACAATTTCTTGCCAGTCAAAACCCGGCATTAAGGTAAATTTAATGACTTCGTCAAAGCCTTGTTGTTTAGCTGCTTGGCGTATTTGCATGACGCACTGCGCAATTTGATAAGGCTCTTCACCAAATACCATATAAAAAGGCGCTAAGCCTTTTTTTAACTGGCTAGGAAGCTGGTTTGCATAACAACGCATTACAGTTGTGATAACTCACGAACGATACGACGACTTGCTTGCTTACGAATTTCGCTTAATAGCAAATCAAGCTCTTTTGCTTTGGCAAGGGCATTGTCTGGGTCGTCTTGGTAGTTACGATACAATTCAAAGCTTTGATTAATGGCTTTTTGTCCTGGGCGCTTCAAGGTATAGCTTACACTGTAGGCAAGTTCATACTCAGCAACCTGACCATTATCAAATAATGACAAAATTTGACGCTCTAAACGGTCTTTGTGGATCTTTAACTCAGGGTGTTTACCACCTTGGTTAAGTTCAACTTTGCTCGCAATAAGCTCTTTTTCAACTAATTCGAAAAGCGCTGACTTTTCATCATCGCCAACAAGGGTGATGACTTTTAAGTCGTCAGGCAAGTTAGAGGCTTTCTTTAAATGAAAGCCACAACTTGTCAGCAGTAAACAGACTAGCGCAAGGGCTAGTCCGTTTTTCAGTGCGTGAAGCGCTGCCATCTTAGTTAGCAACCACGTTAAGTAGTTTGCCTGGTACGTAAATTACTTTACGGATAGTCGCGCCATCAGTGAACTTAGTCACGTTTTCTTCAGCAAATGCTAATGCTTCAACTTGCTCTTTAGTTGCATCTGCAGGCACTGTTAGCTTAGCACGTAGCTTACCGTTAACTTGTACGATGATTAGCTTTTCATCTTCAACAAGTGCTGATTCATCAACTGCTGGCCATGCTGCATCTAAGATATCGCCTTCTTTGCCAAGGTCTTGCCATAATTGGTGACACATGTGCGGTGTGATAGGCGCAAGCATGATAAGTAATGCTTCAAGTGCTTCGTTAGCAATTGCTACATCTTGCTTATCTGTAAGTGGTGCTTTAAGTAACTTGTTCGAAATTTCCATGATTGCAGCGATTGCAGTGTTGAATGTTTGACGACGCTCAACGTCATCAGTCACTTTTGCAATTGCTTTATGAAGTTCACGGCGAAGTACTTTTTGGTCGTTATTTAACGCTGATTTATCAAGCACTTGATAACCTACTGTTTCAACATCAACAGCGTATTTCCAAATACGTTTTAAGAAACGCATTGCACCTTCAACACCTGAATCAGACCATTCAAGAGTTTGCTCTGGTGGCGCTGTAAACATCATGAATAAACGCACTGTATCTGCACCGTACTGGGCGATAACTTGTTGTGGGTCGATACCGTTATTTTTCGATTTCGACATTTTGCTCATGCCTGCAGAGAATACTGGCTCGCCATCTTCTTTGTGCCACGCTTTAACAACACGACCTTTGTCGTCTGTTTCAGTTTGTACGTCTGTTGGTGAAATCCAGATATCACCGCCTTTCTCATCTTTACGATAGAAAGTATCTGCCAATACCATGCCTTGACATAGTAAGCGCTCAAATGGCTCATCAGAGGTTACTAAACCAAAGTCACGTAATAATTTGTGGAAGAAACGCGAGTAAAGTAAGTGCAAGATCGCATGCTCAATACCACCGATGTATTGGTTTACTGGTAACCAGTAATTTGCTGCACCTGGTTCAATCATGCCTTCGTCAAAACGTGGGCTACAGTAACGAGCGTAGTACCAAGACGATTCCATGAAGGTATCGAAGGTATCTGTTTCGTGGAATGCCGGCGCGCCATTTACAGTTGTTTTAGCCCACTCAGGATCAGCTTTGATTGGTGAAGTAACACCATTCATTACCACGTCTTCTGGTAAGCGAACGGGTAGCATGTCTTCTGTTGCAGCAAGCTCATTACCATTTTCGTCGCTTAACATTGGGATTGGAGAGCCCCAGTAACGCTGACGGCTAACACCCCAGTCACGTAGACGGAAGTTCACTTTACGCTCACCTACACCCAATGCTTCTAGTTTGTCTGCAACGGCATTAAACGCTGCTTCAAACTCAAGGCCGTCGAACTCACCAGAGTTAACTAACACGCCTTTTTCAGTGAATGCTTGGTTGTCTAAATCAACGCTTTCTTCTGAACCTTCAGCTGGCGCAATAACTTGAGCAATCTCAAGGCCATACGCTGTTGCGAACTCGTAGTCACGTTGGTCGTGCGCCGGAACAGCCATAACAGCGCCTGAGCCGTAATCCATTAATACGAAGTTAGCGACCCAAATTGGTACTTGCTTACCTGTTAATGGATGAATTGCATAAAAGCCTGTTGCAATGCCTTTTTTGTCCATGGTCGCCATGTCTGCTTCTGCGATTTTCGTGTTTTTACACTCATCAACAAACATTGCTACAGCGTCGCTGTTTTTAGCGGCTTCTTGTGCAATCGGGTGACCGGCAGCAACCGCTACATACGTCACACCCATGAAGGTATCTGGACGCGTTGTATAAACACTGAATGTGTCTTCGTTATCAGCACGCTTAAATTCGATTTCTAAACCTTCAGAACGACCAATCCAGTTACGCTGCATGGTTTTAACTTGCTCAGGCCAGTGATCAAGCTTATCTAAATCGTCTAATAGCTCTTGTGCGTAATCAGTGATTTTGATGAACCATTGTGGAATTTCTTTTTGCTCAACAATCGCACCTGAACGCCAACCACGACCATCAATTACTTGCTCGTTAGCAAGTACTGTTTGGTCAACTGGATCCCAGTTAACTGTTGACATCTTTTTGTAAACTAAGCCTTTTTCGTAAAGCTTAGTGAAGAACCATTGTTCCCACTTGTAGTATTCTGGGTGACATGTTGCGATTTCACGATCCCAGTCGTAACCAAAACCTAGTTGCTTTAACTGGTTACGCATGTAATCGATGTTTTCGTAAGTCCACTTAGCAGGGGCCGTGTTGTTTTTGATTGCAGCATTTTCAGCTGGTAGACCAAACGCATCCCAACCCATAGGTTGCATTACGTTTTTGCCTTGCAAGCGTTGGAAGCGTGATACTACGTCACCAATGGTGTAGTTACGAACGTGACCCATGTGGAGTCGGCCGCTTGGGTATGGGAACATAGATAGACAGTAATACTTTTCTTTGCTCTCATCTTCAGTGACTTTAAATACTTGGTTTTCTTCCCAGTAGGCTTGTACTTTTGACTCAATGTCTTGCGGGTTATATTGCTCTTGCATCTACGATTCCAGACTTCTTGCAAA
This sequence comes from Pseudoalteromonas sp. Hal040, assembly GCF_037162425.1. Taxonomy (NCBI): domain Bacteria; kingdom Pseudomonadati; phylum Pseudomonadota; class Gammaproteobacteria; order Alteromonadales; family Pseudoalteromonadaceae; genus Pseudoalteromonas; species Pseudoalteromonas sp. Hal040. Next base: position 1,230,068 of record NZ_JARLUU010000001.1, read on the forward strand.
TTAATAAAAAATTGTCGATAAGGATAACCCAAAATACATGCTAATCACAGCGGCAAATAGGCGCTTTTGTTAATTTTCCAAGGAAATATATTTTCAGGGCAGGTTAACCTATACTCAACTAGAATAACGGTTGATTTTTCATCACTTTTGAAGGAGTAAACGATGGCAGATTATAAATCTTGGCTGAGTGATTTGAGTGCTTGGCTTAAAGACGTAAAAGATCATGAGCTCAAGGATGCAATGGAGAAATTTGTTGAATCAGAGCAGGCACTTAAAGATTTAGGGCAAGAAAAATTAAATCAGTATCGTGACTATTTACAACGCGATATCGACCACATCAAAGAAAACGACAGTCACTATGATTCACTCGCATGGCTCGAGCTTAAAGAGTCGCTTTGGTACGAGTTATCGCACATTGAAGATAAAACTCAGCTCGAATGGCAAGCCTTAAACCAAGATTTTCAACACAATGGTGTTTATCAGGAAGGAGAATGGATAGCCATGGGCACATTAGTATGTAAAAATTGTCAACATAGTTACGATGTTTACCATGCTACGCAAATTACTCCTTGTACTGAATGTGGCGGTATTTATTTTCGCCGTAAGGCATTACAACCTTAATCAGTGACGCAAGCTTGTGCTGGGCGTTACCTATAATGCCCAGTCAAGACTGGGAAATAAGAAGTTAGAATGACAAAAAAACTAATCCCACTACCTGTTTCTGCGTTAGCACCTGAGATTGCGGCGAGTCATGTTGCCACGTGTATGCAAAACCCATATCCAGAAGCGTTGCCATTTATTGGCCAGCAACGTGCGCAAAGTGCCCTCGACTTTTCACTGGGCATGGAGTTACCTGGTTATAATGTTTATGTGATGGGTGAAGCTGCTCACGGTCGATACACTTTAGTAAAAGACAAACTGACCGCCCATTCAAAAGACCGACCAACGCCTAGTGAGTGGTTATATGTAAATAACTATGACGACCACCGTGAGCCAATCGCGTTATTTATGCAAGCCGGTCAATCGAAGCAATTAGCTGACGATATAGACTCTTTTATCGACGAAGTACTCGATACATTCCCAGCAGCTTTTGATAACCCGGGTTATCAGCGCAAGAAAAAATCAATCGACCGTGAGTTTAACGATACCTATGATGCGGCAATTACTGCTGTTGAAATTGCTGCTCTTGAGCAAAGTGTTGCGCTGATTGAAGAAAACGGTGTTGTTGGATTTGCGCCTTTAGTTAATGGTAAACAACTGAGCGACAATGAATTTTCAGCCCTAGAAGAGCCTCTACGTATTGAGTTTTATGAGGTTATTGAAAAACTTGAAGACGCATTAATCGAAGCATTGATAGAGCTACCTCGTTGGAAACGTGAATCATCTGAAAAACTGCGTAATCTTAAAAAATCTACCGCAGAGCTTGCTACGAAACCACTTATTAAAGCCCTTGAGCATAAATACGCCACGCATATTGGTGTATTACGTTACTTAAAAGACATCCGCGAAGAAATTATTGATGCAGTTCTTGAGTGGCTTGACGACGATGACAACGACGAAAACAAAGAAGATTTTGACCGTAAAGGAATGCTAACGGACTTCTTCGCGCCAAATATTCTCGTGGAATACAAAGAGGGCGATGCAGCCCCTGTGGTGTATGAGCCGAACCCAACCTTTGGTAACATTTTCGGTAAAATTGAATATGCGACTTCGCAAGGCTCGCTTATTACCAGTTACCGCTCAATTCAGCCTGGAGCACTGCATCGTGCCAATGGTGGCTATTTGATTATGGATGCCGAGAAAGTCATGGCGAACCCACAAGTGTGGGATGGCCTAAAACTGTCTTTAAAAACGCATCAAATTAAAAACGACTTACCCTATCAAGACAGCTCTGTAGGAAGTAGTTTTACGCTACGTCCGCAGCTTATACCTCTTGATGTAAAAATAGTGCTGCTAGGCTCTCGCGACCTTTATTACACGATAGGTGAATATGACGAAGAGTTTGCTGAGTTATTCCGTGTCCTTGCTGACTTTGATTACTACTTGCCAAGTAGCGATAAACTGCAATATCAGTTCATTACCAAGGTGACTGAATATTGCCAGCAAACCCTTAATTGCACTGCAAATGAAGCAGCGATGGCAAGACTATTGAAGTTTAGTTACCGCCAAGCTGAGCATCACAATAAGCTCTCAGCTCGTTTTGCTGATGTATTGGAATTAGTGGCAGAAGCGAGTTTTTATGCCAAGCAAGATGGGCAAACTATGATTGATGCTCATCACATAGATGAAGCCATTGTAGGCAAGCAATACCGCACCGGACAAATTTCAGAAACCATGCTGAGTGATATCAAAGAGGGGCAAATTTTAATTGCAACCGAAGGACATGCAGTGGGGAAAGTAAATGGTTTAACTGTGCTGCACATTGGTGATACTTCATTTGGTACCCCTGCACGTATTACCGCCACTGTGTACGCAGGTGCAGATGGCGTAATTGACGTTGAACGAGAAGCTGAACTGGGTAAAGCCATTCACTCAAAAGGGGTGATGCTATTAACCGGTTACTTAGGCAATAAATATGCTCAGCAATTTAGTCTAACGCTCAGTGCCAATATCGCGATAGAACAAAGCTATGGCTATATTGATGGAGATAGTGCTTCATTAGCAGAGCTATGCGCGCTGATATCAGCTATTACGAACTTACCTATTAGCCAATCTATTGCACTGACTGGTTCAATTAACCAGCATGGTGATGTGCAATCAATTGGTGGCGTCAACGAGAAAATAGAAGGCTTCTTTAAGCTTTGTAAAATGCGTGGCCTAACCGGCGAGCAAGGGGTGATTATTCCTAAGTCAAATCAAGTTAATTTAGTGCTTGATGATGAAGTGATTGATGCCGTTGAAAAAGGGCGCTTTAACATTTATGCCGTTGAAACCGTTGATCAAGCACTGAGTTTATTAATGGATAAAGATGCAGGCGAAATGACCGCAGAAGGTTATCCAGAAGGCTCTATTAATGCACTTGCGTTAGCAAGGCTTGCCAATATTGCGGATATCGTAAATGGCGATAATGATGATGAGAAGGACGCAGAATGATTAATTTAATACTTTTACTGATCATTGGTATTTTTTGCTTTTTAATTTTTAAAAATAGTAAAAAAGCGAAGCTTCAAGCGCTTGAAAATGAGAAGCTTGCCGCGGATTTTTTAGCGAATAATGGCAAAGCCGATGATGTTCATGAAACCGCATCTGGGCTGCAATACAAAATTGAGCAAAGTTCAGGTAATGACGCAAAGCCAAGTGCAACCAGTAAAGTAAAGGTTCACTATCATGGCACGCTTATGGATGGCAGTGTTTTCGACAGCTCAGTGGTAAGAAATTCGCCAATTAGCTTTGGTTTAAATCAAGTGATTGCAGGCTGGACCGAAGGCTTACAACTTATGAGCGAAGGGGATAAGTTTACCTTTTATATCCCGCCACAGCTTGCATATGGCCGTAAACGTGCAGGCAGCATTCCAGCAGGCTCGCTACTGATATTTGATGTAGAGCTGATAAAGATAGAATCTTAAAATGTAAAAAAGGCTTCATCATGAAGCCTTTTTTAATTGCCTGCTAAAGTAGTTGAACAGATTAACCTCAACGCAAACATTATTGAAGGTAAAGTGCTGAAACTTTTAAAGTAATTTGCTCTTTCGAACATGCACGTTGCAGTGTAATAGCTAGCTAATCTTGCGTTGACAAAATTGTTCAATAGCTGTACAAACTTAAATGTACCTTTCTTGGGTTTTTCGTTTATGTTGAAGTAGTAAAGCCTCATCTCATTTTTTAAAATGAACTCCTATAGCCCTTAGAAAACCTTCTGAAAATGAGGTTATTTCTTTTAATTAGTTATTTTAAAGTTGCATTAATAAAAGGATTTTTGAATGTACAAACTAATATTATTGTCTATTATTTTTTCGGGAATATCTTTGTCTGCTTTTGGTCAGGCAGAAGTTGAAATCTGCAATAATTGCTCTCAACATCAAACAGACAAGATTGCAAGGCTAATCGTTAACTCTGATACTAAAGCTGTTATTGTAGTCGATATGATTAATGAGACAGCATTAAAATATGATACTCACTACATTGAAGATCGGTATGATGAGCCAATAGTTAATGTTTCTTTGTCTGAGCTTAGTAATGATGAACTTTTTGATTTAGACCTTCTCTATGAATACCGCAAAGAGTTAGTACGTGTAATAACGCGTGCTTCTGAAAAGAGTATGCTTAAAAATGGGCAAAGTTCTCAACGTAATATATCAACCCCTAAACAAACTAATACCAATGCAAATGATAATTCCCCGTTAGGAAAGGAGATTGAAGTCAAGGGAAGTCCCTATGACTTTTTGCTTGCCAGTTATTTTAGAAATGATGTTTATGACTTTTATTTTGCGGGTGAGACATCAGCTTTAGCAAAAATTTTATTACCAACTAAGGGAACAATTAAGTTTCCAAATATGAATAAGTTAAAGCTATATGTTCGTATAAACTTTTATAGTGATGATTTTGCTAAAAGCCTAAATGGCTTTATTAGCGTAACACTAAATCCAGTAATTAAGTCATTTAATATTTTAGGTGGGCGAGATGGATTTAAAAACTCAATTCCTTTGAACCACGACGAAATTAGTGGTCATGATTTTATATTTGCCAATGCTAAGAGCGAAGATAAAAATGAGAGCGAAAGAAATGAACACGCCAAGTTTGAAAGATACTCCAGTTCACTAGAGGGGGAGTTAGTTGCCGAGTTGTGGAAACCAAAACGAAGGGAAATAACAAAATATACACTTATCAATGCTAGCGTTATAAGTTAAAGAGTGGAGTTACCACACTTTAACTGTCGTCTAAACTTTTATTTGTTGTTTTTAACCCTAACAAGCACACCAACAGCACCGAGTAATATCACTACAATCCATACCGGCCAATTGCCATATTGGCTATAAATGCTATCGCCTTTAATTAACGAGATATTGGCTTCGAGTACATCCGCTTTAAATTGCGACATAGCCAATTGTGATTTAGTGATGGGGTCGTAAACGGCACTAATACCATTATTCGTCACGCGAATTAGCGGGCGCTGTAACTCTAGGGCGCGCATACGCGCTATTTGCATATGTTGATGCGGGCCATGCGAGTCACCAAACCATGCATCGTTACTCACCGTGAATAAGATGTCGGAGTCACTGCGATAATTACCACGAACTAAATCAGCAAAGGCAATTTCATAGCAAATAGCCGGTAAGATATTTAGGCCATTTGCGCGTAAATTGTTTTGCACTTCATCACCTCGAGTGAAGGATGACATAGGCAAATCAAACAGTGGTGCGATAGGGCGTAAGAAGTCTTGGAATGGCACAAACTCACCAATGGGTAATAACTGATGCTTTTGATAGCGGTTTTTACCTAAATATTGATAGTGGCCTTCACTGTCATCATGCTCTTTTTTACCCAGCACGATTAGTGTATTAAAAATGTTACGCGTGTCGTATTGATAGTCAACAATGCCGGTAATAAGTGCGGTGTTATTAAACGTGGCAGCACTATCAAGGCCGGTTAAATACTCGGTTGATAATGCTTCAAGTTCTGGAACCGCAGCTTCTGGCCAGACAATTAAATCAGCATTCCAATGCAGGCGAGTCATATCTTGGTATTTGCTCATCGTCGTCCAAAACTCAGACGGCTCAAAGCGAAGATGCTGTTTAATATTACCCTGCACCAGTACAGTTTTTATGGTTTTGTCTTGGTGATGTAGCTGAGTGCTGCTTGCAATCGCATATAAGCCTGCTAGGAGGACTACAGAGGCGATAAGAGGTTTGCCATCTTTATTAGCTAGGCGATATAAAGCAAAAGCAATAAGCACGCATACCAGCGTAATACCAAACTCGCCAATTACTGGGGCTAAAAAATTGAGTGGGCTATCGGTTTGTGTGTAACCAAAGCTCAACCATGGGAAGCCTGTCAGCAATGTGCCACGTAAGTACTCTGTAGTGGCTACAGAGGCAAGTAACCAACAGATAAAGCTGTATGGGCCTTTAGCAAGACGTGTAGTCAGCCAAGCGGCTAATGCAGGATACAGAGCTAAATAAGCACATAGCAACACCATTAACGACATCGATGCGATTAATGGCATGCCACCAAAGGTTGCTATAGAGACATGCACCCAACTAATACCCGCACCAAACCAGCCTAAACCAAATAAAAAGCCATATTTAGCACTTTGTTTTGCGGCTAATTTACCGTTTGCCAGTGGATTAATACAGTAGAGTAGAGCACCAAGAGATAGAAAGGTTAAAAACCAAAGGTTATAGGGAGCGTAACTTAAGGTTAAAAAGAGGCCCGCAACAAGTGCGAGCCAGGCTTTTTTATCTTTTGCAAGGTGGCTTAGGTTAGTTAGCAGTTTCTTCACTGTCGTTATCATCAGCCTTTGGAATGGTGACTTGCAATTGTAAGATGCGGCGGTTATCAGAGTTAGTGACTTTAAACTGTAAGCCTTCTACCTCGATTGTTTCACCACGGCTTGGCATATGACCAAATGCGTGTAAAACAATACCCCCTATGGTGTCAGCATCTGAAGTGCTGTAACCGGTTTTAAAATATTCATTGAAGTCGTCAACTTCTGTTAGTGCTTGCACCGCATAAACGTGTTTAGCAACTTGGCGAATATCTTGTTGTTCTTCGCTTTCGTCGTGTTCGTCTTCGATTTCACCCACGATGATTTCGAGAATATCTTCGATGGTCACAAGGCCAGACACACCACCATACTCATCAATAACGATAGCCATATGGTAACGCTGTTGACGGAACTCATTAAGCAGCGTGTCTACACGTTTACTTTCAGGCACAACGACAGCTGGGCGTAGAAAGCCACGTAATGAAGGTAACTGCTCATCTTTGTTTAAGATAAGCGGTAATAAATCTTTTGCTAGGAGAATACCTTCTACATGGTCTTTGTCTTCACACACCACAGGAAAGCGTGAGTGTGTTGAGTCAACCATCATAGGTAATAGCTCTTCTAAAGGTGTATCAACCTCTAAGGTTACCATTTGTGAGCGAGGGATCATGATATCCCGCACTTTTAGCTCTGATACACCTAGTACCCCTTCAATCATTTCTTTGGTTTCAGGGTCGATAAGGTCGCGTTCTTGCGCATCGGCAATTACTTCTACCAGCTCTTCTCTATTCTGGGGTTCCCCTTGCAACATTTGGGCTATGCGGCCCAGCCACGTTTTGCCAGAAGAACCCTGGCTAGTTTGCGAGTTGTCGTCGCTCATTGCGTCTAATTGCTCCGTAAATTTAAATATCGTCTCGATATGGGTCAGCGATGTTCAGATCGGCAAGTAATTGCTTTTCTATGCTTTCCATTTCGAGTGCATCTTCGTCCTTTATATGGTCAAATCCAAGTAAATGCAAGCATCCATGAATAACCATATGGGCAAAATGGTCGTGAAAGGTCTTTTCTTGCTCAATTGACTCGGCTAAAACAATGGCCGGACAAATGATTAAATCACCCACTAAAGGTAACTCAATACCCGGTGGTGCTTCAAATGGAAAAGATAAGACATTAGTCGGTTTATCTTTGCCACGGTAATCATTATTGAGCTGCTGACTTTGTGCTTCATCGCTGATCACAATAGTCAGTTCCGCGTCTTCACGATAATGACTGAGGGCTTTATCAGCCCAAAGTTGAAATTGTTCAAAGCTTGGTAAGTTGTCAAACTCACAGGCTATTTGTAAATCTAATTCAGTCACGAGTTTGCTTCTTGTTGGTTTGCTTGTGCTTCTTTAACACGTTGCTTTTCAGCGCGCTTTAATCGTTCTGCTTCATCATTGCGCTCGTACGCTTCAACGATACGGGCAACAACCGGGTGACGCACGACATCGTGTGATTGGAAGAAATTAAAGCTAATTTCATCCACACCGTTTAATACTTCGATAGCATGACGAAGGCCAGAGCGAGCACCGCGCGGTAAGTCGACTTGCGTGATATCGCCGGTGATCACTGCTTTTGAATTAAAACCGATACGGGTTAAGAACATTTTCATTTGTTCAGCAGTGGTATTTTGGCTTTCATCAAGAATGATAAACGCATCATTGAGTGTACGACCACGCATGTAGGCAAGGGGCGCTACTTCAATCACGTTTTTCTCAATCAGTTTTTCGACTCGCTCAAAACCCAGCATTTCAAATAATGCATCGTATAAAGGGCGTAAATACGGGTCGATTTTTTGACTTAAGTCACCCGGTAAGAAGCCTAGCTTTTCACCTGCTTCAACCGCCGGACGGGTGAGTAGAATACGGCGAATTTCTTGACGCTCTAAGGCATCAACTGCCGCAGCAACCGCTAAATAGGTTTTACCTGTACCAGCAGGGCCAATTCCAAATGTTATATCGTGATGAAGTATATTCGCGACATACACGCCTTGGTTGTCGTTACGTGGTTTAATTACACCACGGCGAGTTTTGATGACGATGTCTTTACCGTATACACCTGGGTTTTCATCTTGTTCTAAGGCATTTGACTCGCTAATAGCCAAATGCACTGCTTCAGGTTCAATTTCGCCAATCAGGCCGCGAATCGGTTGAGTGTCAATATAGAGGTTTTTTAGTATCTCAACAGCCGCTGCTGCAAGGTGCAGTTTACCGGTTACTCTGAAGAAATTATCACGGTGAGCAATCTCGACACCGATGCGGCGCTCAATTTGCTTAATGTTCTCGTCAAACGGACCACATAAAGATGAAAGGCGTTTGTTGTCGGCGGGTTCTAAATAAATCTCTAATGTTTTTAACTGATTGCTCAAAATTGCTTCCTATTGATGGGTGCAGGCGGTGCCTGCACCAAGTGTCACCCTAAGGTACGAAAGTAGCAACGCCAATTTCGTTAGGGGCCGCGACGGCCTCTGCTTCAGCTGCTTTACTTAGAATTGCTGAAGGTGCCACATCGCGACGTAAGTTCATTTCTGATTCTGTACGAATTAATTCACCACGTAAAGAGTTTGGCAGCGCTTCAGTGATACGAACATCAACGAATTGACCGATCACTGAATGAGGGCCTTCAAAGTTAACTACGCGGTTGTTCTCAGTACGGCCACGTAATTCCATTGGGTTCTTCTTAGAAGGACCTTCAACTAGGATACGTTGCTCAGTACCAAACATTTGGCGGCTAATTTGCTGCGCCATTTGCGTGATGCGGTTTTGTAATACGTATAAACGCTCTTTTTTCTCTTGCTCTGTTACGTCATCTGGTAAATCAGCAGCAGGCGTACCAGGTCGCGCACTGTAGATGAAACTAAAGCTCATATCAAAACCGATATCATTGATAAGGTTCATAGTTGCTTCAAAGTCAGCTTTACTTTCGCCAGGGAAACCAATGATGAAATCTGATGACATGCTTAGGTTAGGGCGAATTTTACGTAACTTACGAATTGTCGATTTGTACTCTATTGCAGTATGACCACGTTTCATAAGGTTAAGAATACGGTCTGAACCACTTTGCACTGGTAAGTGTAGGTGATCAACAAGCTCAGGCACATCAGCATAAGCATCGATGATATCTGGTGTAAATTCTACAGGGTGTGAAGTGGTGTAACGAATACGGTCAATACCGTCAATCGCTGCTACATAACGTAATAAGTCAGAGAAGTAACAAATTTCGCCGTCGTGTGTTTCACCACGATACGCATTTACGTTTTGGCCAAGTAGGTTTACTTCACGTACACCTTGCTCTGCAAGTTGTGCGACTTCAAGTAAAACGTCATCAAGTGGACGACTTACTTCTTCACCACGAGTGTAAGGTACCACGCAGAATGTACAGTATTTAGAGCAACCTTCCATAATTGATACAAATGCAGAAGGACCTTCAGCTTTTGGCTCAGGAAGGCGGTCGAATTTTTCGATTTCTGGGAATGAAACGTCAACGACCGATGTGCTATCGCCACTTTGTACTTGCTTAATCATTTCAGGTAAGCGGTGTAATGTTTGCGGGCCAAAGATTACATCAACAAACGGCGCACGTTGACGAATTGAGTCACCTTCTTGCGATGCAACACAGCCACCAACACCAATGATTAACTCTGGTTTGTCGTCTTTTAATAGTTTCCAACGGCCTAGCTGATGGAATACTTTCTCTTGTGCCTTTTCACGGATTGAACAGGTATTGAGTAGGATCACGTCAGCGTCTTCAGCTTCTTCAGTTAACTGATAGCCGTTAGTCGCATCTAGTAGATCAGCCATTTTCTGAGAGTCGTACTCGTTCATCTGACAACCCCAGGTTTTAATATGCAGCTTTTTACTCATTGAAATATAGCCTCGTTTTCAATTCGGTAGTGACACAAAAATGTGTTAGAAACAGGATTAAGTGGCAAGTATGCCGACTTAAAGGACGCGTATTTTAGCTGGATACCCGCACAGATCCAAGTATAGTTTTTATCTTTGTGGTGTGAAATCAAACAAGTCACTGTTTTGAAATTCTTAAGCAGTAAATGCACTGACACTGATTATTGAATTACGTTACAATTTGTCGCGTATTTAAATAGCCAAATGAGCGAATATTAAATGAATAAAAATAAGGTAATTGTTGTCGGTGGTGGCATGGTCGGTGCTGCTACAGCGGTAAAACTGGCAAAACAGGGTAGGGATGTCACCGTAATTGAAAAGCACCTTATCGATGCCGATCATATTCTTAGCTCAGATAAGGTAGATATTCGCATTTCGGCTATTAATCGTTTTTCAGAAAATTTACTCGATGACCTTGGTGCCATGCCATTGCTAAGACAAAATCGCATTGCGCCTTATCAACAACTTGAAGCCTACCAACAACAAGGTGAGAATTTATTGTTTGATTGCCATGAAATTGGCGAAACGCACTTAGGTCATTTAATCGAAAATAATTTAATTCAAGCAAGTCTCTGGCAGCAATTTTCAAAATACAACATCGAAGTGATAGAGCAAACGTCAGCCATCACGGATATTACACAAACGGCTGATTCAATCACCTTACATTATGGCGATACTCAATATTCCGCCGATTTAGTTGTTGCAGCAGACGGTGGACAGTCACAATTGCGAAGCAAAGCTGGCTTAGGTGTGACGGGGTGGCAATATGGTCAGCACTGCATGGGCGTATTAATTAAGTTAGATGCCACGCAGCAAGTAAAAACGTGGCAACAATTTACGCCAACCGGACCCGTAGCGTTTCTACCGATGCAAGCGCCTTATGCTAATTTAATTTGTTATCACGATGCTGCGGTTTTAAAGCAGTGGCAAACATTGTCGAATGAGCAACTCAAAGCAAACCTCATTGCGCATTTTCCTGAACTACCGGGCGACTTTGAACTGCTTGAGCATGCTGTTTTTCCACTTGCACGCCAACACGCCAATGATTATTCGCACGGACGTTTAGTTTTAGTGGGTGATTCAGCGCACACAATTAACCCGCTTGCTGGGCAAGGTGTGAACTTAGGCTTTCAAGATGTTGTAGCACTGGCAGATATTTTGGTAGATCAACCTGATGCTGGTCTGCAAGCGTTATTAAAACGCTACGAGAAAAAACGCCGTCACGCTAATTTACTAATGATGAGCATGATGGATGCGTGTTATTTTGGTTTTTCAAACGAGATAAAGCCATTAAGTTGGGTTCGCAGTAAGTTTCTAAAGCTTGCTAATAACACAGGCCCTGCAAAAAATTGGGTTTTAAAGTATGCGATCAGCGGAACATTAAGTTAATCGTAAAAAATTAATCGTACAAAAGACAAAGAAGCGGGGTAATGAAAATTAGCCCGTTTTTTTTATGCTAAAAACTATCGAATATACTTTGAGAAACTTGAAACTTGAAACTTGAAACTTGAAACTTGAAACTTGAAACTTGAAACTTGAAACTTGAAACTTGAAACTTGAAACTTGAAAGGGAAGTAAGTAGTTGGCTGGGATACCAGGATTTGAACCTGGGAATGGCAGGATCAAAACCTGCTGCCTTACCGCTTGGCGATATCCCAACGCTAAACTTGAAGAGTTTTAGTTCTACTTAAGAACATGGTGCGGAAGGAGAGACTTGAACTCTCACAACCGAAGTTACTGGAACCTAAATCCAGCGCGTCTACCAATTCCGCCACTCCCGCATCATAGGGTTTGCTAATTTTAACTCTTAGCCTGAGCTTTCTTATTCACTTTCTTGGTAGAGAAAGTGGCTGGGATACCAGGATTTGAACCTGGGAATGGCAGGATCAAAACCTGCTGCCTTACCGCTTGGCGATATCCCAACAAAGAATAATTTGATAGTTTTGGTTCTTATCAAGAACATGGTGCGGAAGGAGAGACTTGAACTCTCACAACCGAAGTTACTGGAACCTAAATCCAGCGCGTCTACCAATTCCGCCACTCCCGCATCATTCGTACTAAAAGTACTGGTAGTTATTTTAGACTCTTCATTGAGCATTCTTTATCACTTTAAGAAAGTGGCTGGGATACCAGGATTTGAACCTGGGAATGGCAGGATCAAAACCTGCTGCCTTACCGCTTGGCGATATCCCAACAAAGAATAAGTTGATAGTTTTGGTTCTTATCAAGAACATGGTGCGGAAGGAGAGACTTGAACTCTCACAACCGAAGTTACTGGAACCTAAATCCAGCGCGTCTACCAATTCCGCCACTCCCGCATTATTCGTACTAAAAGTACTGGTAGTTATTTTAAACTCTTCATTGAGCGCAGCTTTAACTCCTGCAGAGCCATTCTAAAAGAAGAATGGTGGCTAAGACGGGATTTGAACCTGTGACCCCATCATTATGAGTGATGTGCTCTAACCAACTGAGCTACTTAGCCATCGTGGCTGGGATACCAGGATTTGAACCTGGGAATGGCAGGATCAAAACCTGCTGCCTTACCGCTTGGCGATATCCCAACAAAAGCTTGATAGTTTTAGTTCTCATCAAGAACATGGTGCGGAAGGAGAGACTTGAACTCTCACAACCGAAGTTACTGGAACCTAAATCCAGCGCGTCTACCAATTCCGCCACTCCCGCATCATTCGTACTAAAAGTACTGGTAGTTATTTTAAACTCTTCATTGAGCAACAAAAAGAATGGTGGCTAAGACGGGATTTGAACCTGTGACCCCATCATTATGAGTGATGTGCTCTAACCAACTGAGCTACTTAGCCATCTTTTTTGTTAGCACTTCATCGCTGAGTGCGGGGCGTATTATGCTGATATGACCTAAATCCGTCAACACCTTTTTTGCAAAAAAATGCTTATCAGTGTTTGTTTGCATTAAAATTAAGCTAAGTGGCTAAATTTCATTTAAATTGCTGTTTTTTTGACTGCAATTTATGAGTTTAATTCCCAAATGCATAATAAGAGTTTTAAAACGCACATTTAAAGTTGCTTGATTCTCATACAAAAATCAAGTTTCAAAATTAGTAAGTGTGTTTTTTTAACGTGTTTAACTGCAAAAAATGAAAAGCGAATGATTTTATACAGGCAAATTTGCGATTAATCGGCCTAGTTTTTACTTCTAAAATACCCACAATTTGCTAATCGAGCAGTTAGCAGTTTGCAAAATGGGTTGTGAGCTTTGAAAACTATCCTCTATTAACTGTCGTGATCACTCATTATTCTTTAGGCTGTTTAAAAATACGATTTACAGTTTTGCATAAATTCACGCTGCATCATGAAAGAGAGCGTTTGGAGGCAAGGAGGCATCGCCCATCATGTTTTAGGGAGCTTTAGGGAATATTTAGGCAATAAAAAAGGCCCGTAAAAACGAGCCTTTTAAAATCGAATAAGCGAATGGCTTATACGTTAAATAAGAAGTTCATCACATCGCCGTCTTTAACGATGTACTCTTTACCTTCTTGACGCATTTTACCCGCTTCTTTTGCACCACTTTCACCTTTAAACGCGACATAGTCGTCAAAAGCAATTGTTTGTGCACGGATAAAGCCGCGCTCAAAGTCAGTGTGGATTTTACCAGCGGCTTGTGGCGCAGTCGCACCGACTGGGATTGTCCATGCACGTACTTCTTTAACGCCAGCAGTGAAGTAAGTTTGTAATTTAAGTAACTCGTAACCACCACGGATCACTAAGTTAAGACCTGGCTCTTCTAAGCCTAAGTCAGCCATAAATTCTAATTTATCTTCTTCTTCAAGCTCAGACAGCTCAGATTCAATCGCAGCACATACTGGAATAACAACGGCATCTTCAGCAGCGGCAATTTCACGTACTTTATCTAGGTAAGGGTTATTCTCAAACCCATCTTCTGCCACGTTAGCAATGTACATCGTCGGCTTAATCGTTAAGAAGTTAAGAGACTTAATCGCCGCTTTTTCTTCTTTTGTTAGTGCTAATGAACGTAACGTTAAACCTTCATCTAGGTGCGCTTTTACTTTTTCTAACACTGCATTTTGTTCTTTAGCGTCTTTGTCGCCACCTTTCGCTTTTTTAGCGTTACGCACGAGTGCTTTATCAGCACTGTCCATATCAGCAAGAACTAATTCGGTGTTAATTACATCGATATCATCAGCAGGGTCAATTGTGCCAGCAACGTGAACAATGTTTTCGTCTTCAAAACAACGAACCACGTGACCAATTGCATCTGTTTCACGAATATTTGCTAGGAACTGGTTACCTAAACCTTCACCTTTAGATGCGCCTTTTACTAGACCGGCAATATCAACGAATTCCATTGTCGTTGGTAAAATACGCTGAGGATTTACGATAGCGGCTAAGTCATTTAGGCGCGCATCAGGAACCGGTACCACACCTGTATTTGGTTCAATGGTACAGAAAGGGAAGTTAGCGGCTTCAATACCCGCTTGAGTTAGTGCATTAAATAGTGTTGATTTACCAACGTTTGGCAAGCCAACGATGCCACATTTAAAACCCATAGTAAGATACCTTGTGTAATTTCATTAAAACGGATTAAGGTTTAAATGAATGTAGTCTGTTTTGTGCTTTTAACACACCATCTTTTGCAAGTATTTCCATACAACGAACTGCTTCGTCAACGGCGGCGTCCATTTTTTCTTGATCATCTTTCGCAGCTTTACCAAGTACCCAACCGGTTACCATTTCTCGGTGACCTGGATGACCAATGCCAATGCGAAGGCGCATGAAATCTTTTTGGTTTGCCATTTTCGCAATAATATCTTTTAAACCATTGTGACCGCCGTGGCCGCCACCTTTTTTAAGTTTTGCAACCCCAGGTTCAAGATCCATTTCGTCATGAGCAACGAGAATGTTTTCTACAGGGATTTTAAAGAAATTTGCGAGACTACTCACCGCCTTACCACTTAAATTCATATAAGTTGTAGGGATCAGTAATTTAAATTCTTGGCCTTGAATAATCACTTTGCCGGTGAGGCCGTGATATTTAGGATCATGTTTGAGTGTGCAGTTATAGCGTGCAGCCAGTTCTTCAATGAACCAAGCACCTGCATTATGGCGTGTGTTTGCGTATTCGGGGCCTGGATTAGCCAGGCCCACAAGCATTTGAATAGAATTCAAGGTGTTTACACCTTAAAAATTATTCTGCAGCGTCTTCTGAAGATTCTTCAGCAGGAGCAGCTTTGTTAGCTTTAACAGTAACAATAGACTGATCGTGATCAGCGCCTTTAGCTAGCTCAACAGATGAAACACCTGAAGGAAGTTTAAGGTCAGAAAGGTGGATTGAATCACCAGCTACTAAACCTGAAACGTTAACTTCAACGAACTCAGGAAGTGCTTTAGGAAGACACGTGATTTCGATTTCAGTTAATTGGTGAACAACAGTGTTACCTGCTTTAGTTACTTTCTCTTCACCGATGAAGTGTACTGGCACTTTAGTATGAAGTTTGTGAGAAGCATCTACACGTTGGAAGTCTAAGTGAGTGATCTTAGGCTTGAACGGGTGACGTTGAATATCTTTAAGGATAGCTTCAACTGACTCGCCACCGATGTTTAAAGTAAGGATGTGCGTGTAGAAACCTTCGTCTTCTTGCGCTTTGATCATATCTTTGTGTGCAAGAACGATTGATGCAGCTTCTTTGTCAGCACCGTAAAGGATTGCAGGAACTTTATCTTCACGGCGTAGGCGGCGGCTCGCACCAGTACCTGTTTCTGTACGTAATTCTGCATTGTATGTGTAAGTTGACATAATGTCTCCAATAATTAATAGTCTTAGGGCCTTTGCGACCAAGGTCCCTAGCCAAAAGGCGCGCTATCATACCACCCCTTTCGGGGAAAATAAATAACGACTACAAAAAAAGCACCTAGGCGGTGCTTTTTCAGTATCACAGTGATGTTGATTAGTGTTCAAACATCGCTGAAATAGATTCTTCGTTGCTGATACGACGGATTGTTTCAGCAAGCATATCTGCAAGCGTAAGCACTTTGATTTTATCAATTGCTTTAAGCTCATCAGACAGTGTAATTGAGTCAGTCACGATAACTTCGTCAATCACTGAATTACGGATGTTCTCAGCTGCATTGCCTGAAAGTACTGGGTGAGTAGCGTAAGCAAATACGCGTTTTGCACCATGCTCTTTAAGCGCCGCTGCTGCTTTACATAAAGTACCACCGGTATCGATCATGTCATCAACGATGATACAGTCACGACCTTCAACGTCACCAATAATGTGCATTACTTGTGAAACGTTTGCTTGTGGACGACGCTTGTCGATAATTGCTAGGTCAGTGTCGTTTAATAGCTTAGCGATTGCACGAGCACGAACAACACCACCGATATCAGGAGAAACAACAACTACGTCTTCGAAGTCGCGCTCTTTCATATCTTCTAGTAGTACTGGGCTACCGAATACGTTATCAACTGGTACGTCGAAGAAACCTTGGATTTGTTCTGCGTGTAAATCAACCGTAAGAACGCGGTCAACACCAACACTTGAAAGGAAATCTGCAACTACTTTAGCTGTAATTGGTACACGCGCAGAACGCACGCGGCGGTCTTGACGTGAGTAACCAAAATAAGGGATAACTGCGGTAATACGTCCAGCAGATGCACGACGTAGGGCATCAACCATAACGATAAGCTCCATTAAGTTATCGTTAGTAGGGTTACAGGTTGATTGAATGATGAAAACGTCAGAGCCACGAACATTTTCATTAATTTGAACACTGATCTCACCGTCACTAAAACGGCCAACAACAGCATCGCCTAATTCAATATACAAACGTTTTGCAACTTTTTGAGCTAGCTCAGGTGTTGCGTTACCAGCGAAGAGCTTCATGTCAGGCACGGTAGGGTTCCTCAGGCACTGAATTTTGGGACTAACAGGCTATGGTAGGCACCAAAGCAGGTTAACATTTACTTGTACGTTACTTCATTTCAAAGTGAGCATTTAATGCTGTATGAGCAGGTGAAAGTGTAGCACTACTTGCAACAAAACCTGTCCATTTTTCTGGTAACTGAGCTAAAACTTGTTGTGCTTGTGCCTCGGTTGAAAACTCAGCAAAGCAGCAAGCGCCTGTACCAGTCATCTTTGACGGGGCGTATTTTAGCAACCACTGCAGGGCTTTTTCAACCTCGGGGCAGAGCTTTTTAACCAAAGCCTCACAATCATTGCCTAAATTTTCTGTTTGCCAGTCTGCTTTTAGCTTAGGTGTATCGCGTTTTAGATCAGGGTGGGTGAAAATTTTTGCGGTGCTAACATGCTCCCCAGGATGAATGACACAAAACCAGCTTGGTGGTAACTCAACATTTTCGAGTTGCTCACCAATACCGTGGGCTATGGCAGTGTGGCCATTAATAAATACCGGCACATCAGCGCCTAATTTCACCCCAAGTTCTGCTAATTCTGTCAGCGTTAAATCACAGCCCCATAGCTTATTTAGGGCAAGGAGGGTTGTTGCTGCATCGGATGAGCCACCGCCAACACCACCGCCCATCGGCAAGCGCTTTAATAATTCGATACGCACGCCGTGTTTACAATCACCGTACTGTTGTAATAAACGAGCGGCTTTATATATAAGGTTATCTTCAAGCTCAATGCCGTTTGTATCACCTGTTACTTTAATTTCTGAGTCGTTAGTGACAGTAAATGTAAGCTCGTCACCATACTCTAAAAAAGTGAACAGGGTTTCAAGTTCATGATAGCCATCTTCACGGCGACCATTAATATGAAGAAATAAATTTAGTTTTGCTGGTGCTATTAATGTTAGCGGAGCGGTTGATACGTGCGTCATGGTTAATTTAACTGCCAATCATTAAGTTGAATTTTAATACGGATTTTTTGGTTTTTGAGGCTGAGCTTAACAGGAAGCCAATAGCCATCTTGCTTAATGTAATCTGAGTAGGTGATTTGCCACTTTTGACCATTGTGAGCTTGCCAAATAAGGCTTTTTAATCGACCTTGCTCATCATAGCTGGCTTGGTCGTTTTCGACGGTGCCTTTTAGCCATTTTGCGGCATTATCTAGAGGAATTGAAAAACCGGTTAACCGATATAACAACATTGAGGCATCGCGATCGGTATACACATCGCCGTCATATTCAAGCTCGGCACCGTTGGCATTTTGTTTTAAAGATAAAATACGGGTGCCAATAAAGCTGGTAAGCACCATGTCACTTTGTTGTTCATCATGCTGCCAGTTTAGGTTGGCCGATTGACGTTGTTCGGTACTAATAAACGCCATTTTTCCTTGTACTTGCCACTGTGCATGTTGTTCTAATCGGCTTTTCCAGTCAGGATAAATGTAATCAACGGTTGAAATTTTTTGCGCACAACCACCAATAAATAAAAAAACATGAATAAAATCAAATATTGTTTAATCAAATGTCGTTCCTTACTTTCCATATTCCGCTGATTTTTGGTAAAATTAATGCCTTTACAGCTGGGCTTAGCAATATTTGGTACATATGACCATCGTAGCACTTGGTATAAATCACAAAACCGCATCCGTAGAATTACGCGAAAAAGTCGCGTTTTCGCCTGAGCAAATGTCTGAGGCGTTACAGCAATTAAGCGGTCACGCGCATTTTAATGAAGCGGTTATTGTTTCGACCTGCAACCGAACTGAAATCTATTGTAGCCTTGCCGAGCGTAATTCCCAAACCCTGTTGCACTGGTTAGCCAGTTTCCATGGTTTGGATGAACAAGAACTGAGCAGTAACACCTATTACCATGAAGGTAATGAAGCAATTAACCATTTAATGCGGGTGTCATGTGGGCTTGATTCGTTAGTACTCGGCGAGCCGCAAATTTTGGGGCAAATAAAACAAGCCTACCATAATGCCAAAACTCACGATGCCATTGGTGTGACCTTTGATCGCTTGTTCCAAAAAACCTTTTCAGTGGCAAAACAAGTGCGTACCGAAACCGACATAGGAGCCAGTGCTGTATCGGTTGCTTATGCTGCGGTTAATCTTGCTAAGCACATTTATGGCAAGTTGGATAAAACCAATGTTCTGCTGATTGGTGCGGGTGAGACCATAGAATTGGTTGCTAAGCATTTATACCAAAACGATCCACAAAAAATAACGGTGGCAAACCGCACCATTGAACGCGCTAAAACCCTAGCAAGCGACGTTAATGCGGATGTTATTGCACTTGCACAGCTACCTGAGCGTTTACACGACGCTGATATTGTTATTAGTTCAACCGCTAGTACTTTGCCAATCATTGGTAAAGGGGTGGTAGAACAAGCGCTGAAAAAGCGCCGCCACAAGCCAATGTTATTTATTGATATTGCGGTACCGCGTGATATCGAAAGCCAAGTAGGCGAACTAGATGCCGCCTATTTGTATTCAGTTGATGACTTACAAGCCATAGTAAGCGAGAATATCGCCGCCCGTGAGCAGGCTGCTGAGCAAGCGCAAGCTATTATTCGCTCACGTACCGATGAATTTGCTATGTGGTTGCGTTCACTCGATTCGGTGGATTTAATTCGCCATTATCGCAACGATGTACAAGATATTAAGTCAGAACTTGTCGAAAAAGCCCTTGGCCAGCTACAAGCAGGTAAAGAGGCAGAGAAAGTTATACTCGAGTTGGCAAATAAACTGACCAACCGCTTGATGCACGCACCTACCCGTGCCATTCAAGATGCTGCTAAAAAAGGTGAAGCAGCCGAGTTAAGCCAATTAAAGAAAATGTTAGGTATTGATCAGGAATAGTCGTTAAATGAAAGAGTCTGTTTATAGAAAGTTAGAAACCTTAGTAGAGCGTTATGAGGAAGTGCAAGCGCTGCTAAGCGACCCTCTGTGATCAGCGACCAAAATCGCTTTCGTGCCTTATCTAAAGAATACTCAGAATTAGAAGAAATCGTAAAAGCATTTTTAGCTTACCAACAAGCACAAGATGATGTTGCTACGGCTGAAGAAATGCTAAAAGACTCTGATCCTGACATGCGTGAAATGGCGCAAGAAGAATATAAAGAAGCAAAAGCACAAATTACCGCTTTAGAAGACGAAATCCAAATTCTAATGCTGCCAAAAGATCCTAAAGACAATAATAACGTCTATTTAGAGGTTCGTGCGGGTACCGGTGGTGATGAAGCCGCTATCTTCGCAGGTGATTTATTCCGTATGTACAGCCGCTACGCAGAAACTAAAAAGTGGAAAGTAGAGGTAGTGAGTACTAACGAAGGTGAACACGGCGGTTACAAAGAAGTGATTGCACATATCTCAGGTGAAGGTGTGTATGGTCGTTTGAAGTTTGAATCGGGCGCGCACCGTGTACAACGTGTACCAGAGACTGAGTCGCAAGGCCGTGTACATACATCAGCCTGTACAGTTGCAGTTATGGCTGAAATTCCTGAAGCAGAAGCAATTGAGATTAACCCAGCGGATATTAAAGTCGATACGTTCCGTGCATCGGGTGCCGGTGGTCAGCACGTGAATAAAACGGACTCGGCAATTCGTATTACTCACATCCCAACAGGTGTGGTTGTTGAGTGTCAGGACGAGCGTTCACAGCATAAAAACCGTGCTAAAGCGATGTCTGTACTTGGTGCACGTTTACAACAAGCTGAAGATGAAAAGCGCCAAGCGGCTGAAGCATCAGAGCGTCGTAACCTCGTAGGGAGTGGTGACCGTTCTGAGCGTATTCGTACATACAATTACCCGCAAGGTCGTATCACCGATCACCGTATTAATTTAACCATTTATCGCTTAAATGAAGTGGTAGCGGGTGATTTAGGCTGTGTAATTGAACCACTGATGCAAGAACACCAAGCTGACTTA
Organism: Pseudoalteromonas sp. Hal040; assembly: GCF_037162425.1. Taxonomy (NCBI): domain Bacteria; kingdom Pseudomonadati; phylum Pseudomonadota; class Gammaproteobacteria; order Alteromonadales; family Pseudoalteromonadaceae; genus Pseudoalteromonas; species Pseudoalteromonas sp. Hal040. The sequence goes on from NZ_JARLUU010000001.1 coordinate 1,251,266, forward strand.
CTTGCTGCGATGGGCGATGAATAATCGTGCCACAAAGCATCGAACAAGCCATTGTTGCTGCGACGGCGTTACTAACGTCAAGCAGCGACAGTGCAAAACTAGACGCACAAGTCCTGTTATTATCCATTCTAGATAAACCTCGCAGTTACTTATTTACCTGGCCAGAAAAACAACTCACCGAACAGCAACAGCTCGATTTTGAGCAAGCATGCCAGCGCCGTTTAAATGGTGAACCTGTCGCGCATATTGTGGGTTTTCGTGAATTTTGGAGCCTTCCTTTAAAGGTCAACCCAACGACTTTAATTCCAAGACCCGATACCGAAACGTTAGTTGAATATGCTTTAGGTCTTGAATTACCTGCTGATGCAAACGTGCTTGATTTGGGCACCGGGACAGGGGCAATTGCCTTGGCATTGGCCAGTGAAATGCCAAATTGGCAGGTGACAGGGGTTGATAGGGTGGCTGATGCTGTCGAATTAGCTAAAGAAAATAAACAGCGACTTGCAATCAACAATGCTAATTTTGCCTTGAGTAATTGGTTTAGCGCCGTAAATACGCAAAAGTTTAACTTAATTGTCAGCAATCCACCGTATATAGAACAGGATGATGAGCACTTAAACCAAGGTGATGTGCGCTTTGAACCGCTCTCTGCATTAGTTGCAGATGACGACGGTATGGCTGATATTAAACAAATTATTACTATCGCGCGTGACTATTTAGCAACAAATGGCTATCTTTTAATTGAACATGGCTACAAACAAAGTGTGAAGGTTCAAGATTTTTTTGCACAAATGTCGTATAGCCATATACTTACAATTAAAGATCTTGGCGGTAATGACCGTGTAACGTTAGCACAATGGCTTAAATAATAATGAAGTGCACTGTGCGTACATAGCCTTTGAGGATCCCATACAATGGATGATTTTTTGTTTTCGGATGAAGCACTTGATGAAGTAAATGAGGTGGTTCAGGGTAGTTGGAAAGTCATCGTCGTCGATGACGAGCCAGAAGTACATGCCGTAACAAAGCTTGCGTTGAGTGACTTTGAATTTCAAGATAAACGTTTAGAGTTTATTAGTGCTTATTCAGGTGAAGAAGCTAAGCAGGTTATTCAACAGCATCCAGATGCTGCTATCGTACTACTCGATGTGGTTATGGAAACCGACGATGCAGGCCTCAAAGTCGCTAAGTTTATTCGCGAAACCGCAAAAAATAATCACATTCGTATCATTCTTCGTACAGGCCAGCCTGGGCAAGCGCCAGAGCGTCAAGTTATCGTTAATTACGATATCAATGACTACAAATCAAAAACTGAACTGACAGCACAAAAACTGTTCACTGTGGTGATGTCGAGCTTACGTTCTTATCGCGATATTTTATCGATTGAACAATCTCGCCAAGGCCTTGAAAAAATTATTAAAGCATCGCGCGATATTTTCTCGACCCATTCACTTGAAAGCTTTATTGAAGGGGTGATGCAACAACTCACCTCATTACTGGGTACTGTCGATCAGGCCATGTATGCAACAAGCTTAGTTGCGAGTAATCCGTTGGATAACCAAAAAAAGCTTGTCGTGTTTTCGGGTAGTGGTGAGTTTGAGCGCAGTGAAGGTAAAGCAATTGAAGAAGTACTTAGCGACGAGCAGCTGCAAGCTTGCCAACAAGCACTGAGCGAAAAAACCATTGTTTATCGTGAAAACTATTTATTTGCTTATTGCTGTAGTGAATGTAACCACAACTCGATGTTATTTATTTCAGGTATTCCGAAGCATTTGACCGATACTCAGCGCCATTTAATTGAAATTTTCTCGCAAAATGTACAGTTGGCCTATGAAAATGTGCAGCTACAATCTGAAATAGAAGCAACACAACAAGAATTAGTTTTTAGACTGAGCGAAGCGCTGGAGCAACGCTCAACAGAAACAGGTAACCATGTAAAACGCGTTTCGCATATTTGTTACGAGCTGGCGATGGGTTATGGCTTAACTAAACGCGAAGCCGAACTTATTCGCTTGGCAGCGCCACTGCATGATGTTGGCAAGGTAGGTATTCCGGATGCCATTTTAAATAAGCCTGGGCCACTGACTGGTGAAGAATGGGCTATCATGCAACAGCATGCTGAAAAAGGTCATTTAATTTTAAAAGACTCAAATCGTGACATCGTTAATACTGGGGCTATTATTGCATTATCGCACCATGAGCGTTGGGACGGTTCAGGCTATCCGAAAGGTCTAAAAGGCGAGGATATTCCTATTGCGGGTCGTATTGTGGCTTTAGCCGATGTGTTTGACGCACTACGTCATAAGCGCTGCTACAAAGAACCATGGTCTCTTGATGATGTAGTAAAAGAAATTAACTCACAACAGGGCAAACAATTTGATCCTAAGCTGATTGACGTGTTTAATCAGCGCGTGAAAGAAATAGAAGACGTACTTGTACGTTATCCAGATTAATTAAAATAAAATTAGGGGCATATGGATTATTTAGCAGTAAAACATACTCACATGTTATTTGCCGTGTTGAGTATTATCTTATTTTACGTTCGTTCATTTTCACGTTTAAAGACGGGCGCTCTGGCAAAAAATAAAGTGGTGTTTATTGGTAGTCACAGTATCGACACTTTATTGCTAGTATCGGCAGTTGTATTGATTGTGATGGCAGGGTTTAACCCACTTGAGCAATCTTGGTTATTAGAAAAGATAATCTTAGTTATTGCTTATATTGTGCTGGGCATTGTTGCAGCTAAGCAGAGCGCACAAACCGCGAAAGTAGTACTACTTGCTATAACCACCCTTATTTTATTAGCAATTGGTTATTTAGCGTCTGCTAAAACTGCACTTCTTTTATAAGAATCCCTCAGCGGTATTTGATGGCCTGTGCTGTCGTACCGCTTTTTTATATCTCATCGCTCAGTATTGGTAACTTAGGGCAAAAGTAGGTAAACTAGCTGTTCGTTTTTGAAAGAGATGTAGCAGTATAAATGACCACCCCTTGGTTTGAAGATCAAAATGAACCCTATCAAGAAGAGGCCTTTGACACATTTTCTTCTAAAGTGCTTTATCGTTGTATCGACGCAGAATTAAAGTGGGATCAACAAGCTGATTTAACAGCCTGTTATGACACGCTTTATGAGCTTGAGAACAGGGTAACAGCCCTTTGTGCTGAATTTAAAGAACCCCATGAGCGTCTCGATAATTTACTTGATACCTTTTACCAGCAATGGCTGTTTAGCTCATCTAGCTTAAAAGTGCCTGAGTACACATTAAATAGCTTTAGCTACACCATTACCATGCGCGGCGGTACGCAAACCACGCTGGCGATTTTACTGTGTCATTTATTACAGCATGCTGAATTGGATGCCACTGTCACGCTTAGCCAAGGCGAAGTGCATGTGCATGTTGGTATGAGTGATGAAGAAGGCTACTTAATTGAGCCAAGCACAGGTCAGCAGAGTTGGTACATAACGCCAGAGAATGCCTGTGAAGAAAATGGTGATGAGCAAGAGCCGTTAGAACTTATTTTTGATGAAGAGCTGTATAAACTGTATTTAGCTCAGCAAAAATGGTCGTTTATCAGCGAAAGCAAATTTGGCCATGCGTTGCATTGCGTTGAAATGCTGATGGAATTGTTAGGTGACGATCCGTACGAACGTCGTGACCGAGGCTATTTACTTAATCAGTTAGATTGCCCAAAAATGGCGCGTGATGATCTGCAGTACTTTGTTAATGAGTGCCCAGATGATCCCGCAATTGAGATTATTCAGCATCAAATTGCTGAAATTGAAGACAACAATAATACACACCACTAATTTAAAGGAACATTTATGACTGACGCCCACAGTGCGCTAATTACCAATGACGCAGTCGTACTTGGTTTGCTTGCCGTTATTTTGGGGTTTATTTTTAAAACCTCTCACAGTAATAATGCTGCGTTCCAAAAATTTTATAAATATGTACCAGCGTTATTGCTTTGCTATTTTTTACCTTCGTTACTCAATACCTTTGGTATTGTTGATGGTCACTCTTCAAATGTTTATTTTGTGGCGTCGCGCTATTTACTGCCAGCTTGCTTAATATTGCTTACCATCAGTATTGATTTAAAAGCGATTCTTAATCTGGGTCCAAAAGCATTAATCATGTTTTTAACGGGTACCATGGGTATCGTTATTGGTGGACCTCTTGCTATTTTAGTGATGAGTGCCGTTTACCCAGAAGCGGTGGGTGGGCATGGCCCTGATGCGGTTTGGCGCGGTATGACGACTATTGCTGGTAGTTGGATTGGTGGCGGTGCAAACCAAGCATCAATGAAAGAAATGTTTGAAGTAGGCGGTGATATTTTCTCTGCAATGGTCACCGTTGATGTAATTGTGGCGAATTTATGGATGGCCGTATTGTTATTAATGGCTGCAAACCATAAAGCGATTGATGCAAAAACGGGCGCAGATACGCGTGCCATTGAAGAGCTTAAAGAACGCGTAGAAAAATATCATGCTGAGCATGCGCGTATGCCAACCTTGAATGACTACATGACGATTATCGCGATTGCTTTTGGTATTACGGGTCTTGCGCACTTTTGTGCCGACTTTTTAGGTCCGTTTTTTGGGGCTAACTTCCCTTGGGCACAAGAGTATAGTTTAAACAGTAAATTCTTTTGGTTAATCGTTATCTCAACCACAATTGGTATTAGTTTATCGTTTACTAAAGTTCGCCATATTGAAGCCTTTGGCGCGTCAAAAGTAGCATCAAGCTTTTTATATATTCTTGTTGCTTCAATTGGTTTACACATGAATATCACTGCGATTTTTGATTCACCAATGTACTTTGTACTGGGTCTGATTTGGATGATTACCCATGCAAGCCTAATGTTAATCGTCGCGAAACTAATTAAAGCACCGCTGTTTTATATGGCAGTAGGCTCTCAAGCAAATGTAGGCGGCGCAGCATCAGCACCTGTTGTTGCATCAGCATTCCATCCGTCTCTTGCGCCAGTAGGTGTATTACTGGCTGTTTTGGGCTATGGTGTTGGTACCTATATGGCTTATATTTGTGGATTAATGCTACAAGCTGTTGCACCTTAAGGAATAGAAATGAACAACCAGTTAATTAAAATTAACGAGATTGAATTAGCCAACGATAAACCATTTGTCTTGTTTGGCGGTATGAACGTACTTGAATCACGTGATTTAGCGATGCGTATTGCTGAGCATTACGTAGAAGTAACATCAAAGCTAAACATTCCATACGTGTTTAAAGCGTCTTTTGATAAAGCGAATCGCTCTTCAATTAATTCATACCGTGGTCCGGGTATGGAAGAAGGTTTAAAAATATTTGAAGAAATTAAATCTACTTTCAATGTGCCACTGATCACTGATGTACATGAGCCGCATCAAGCTGCTCCTGTAGCTGAAGTGGTTGATGTGATTCAGTTACCGGCATTCCTTGCTCGTCAAACTGACCTAGTTGTTGCTATGGCAAAAACGGGTGCCATCATCAATGTGAAAAAACCACAGTTTTTAGCACCACACGAAATGCGTCATATCATTAAGAAGTTTAATGAAGCGGGCAACAACAATGTTGCACTGTGTGAGCGTGGTACGAGCTTTGGTTATAACAACCTTGTGGTTGATATGCTTGGTATGGATGACATGAAGCCTATGGCGCCGGTTATCTTTGATGCAACGCATGCATTACAACGCCCAGGAGGCCGTGCTGACTCTGCAGATGGTCGCCGTGCACAAGCTGCAGAACTTGCTCGCAGTGGTATGGCATTAGGCATTGCAGGTTTATTTATTGAAGCGCACCCTAATCCGAATGAAGCAAAATGTGACGGTCCATGTGCACTAGCACTAAGCAAGCTAGAAGGTTATTTATCGCAAATGAAAGCGGTTGATGACTTAGTTAAGAGCTTTGCACCACTCGATACCAGAGCAAGCGATTTATGATATAAGTATTTAAGTATGAAAAAGGCGACCATGGTCGCCTTTTTTTATTTGTATCGCTATAATCGACGCATAAGAAAAACTAATTCTAAGCTTGGTGTTTATGTCTCGTCGTTTACCTCCTTTAAATGCATTAAAAGCATTCGAAGCCGCTGCCCGCCATTTGAGCTTTACCAAAGCGGCAGAAGAGCTATATGTAACGCAGGCCGCGGTGAGCCACCAAATTAAAACCCTTGAAGAGCATTTAGGTTTAAAGCTGTTTTTACGTAAGAATCGTTCTTTGCTTTTAACCGAAGAGGGCCAAGGCTACTTTTTAGATATAAAAGAAATTTTTACTCAGCTGATTGATGCCACAGAAAAACTACTAGCCCGAGGTGCGAAAGGGTCACTCACGGTAAGTTTAACGCCAAGTTTTGCAATTCAATGGTTAGTACCCAGGCTTAGTTTATTTAATGAATTACACCCAGAAATCGACGTGCGAATTAAAGCACAAGATCAGGATGAAAATTCACTTTCTGACGATGTAGATATTGCTATCTATTATGGCCGTGGCCACTGGAGTGGCGTGCAGACTTATAAGCTGCACACTGAATACTTAGTGCCATTATGTAGCCCATTGTTGTTAACAGGCCCTAAGCCGCTTAATCAACCCAGCGATTTGGCAAATCATACCTTGTTGCATGATACCACCCGTAAAAATTGGAAAACGTGGATGAAAACAGCAGGTGTGCGCAATGTACAAGTTAACCAAGGGCCAATTTTTAGTCACTCATCGATGGTATTACAAGCTGCGGTGCATGGGCAGGGTGTTGCGATTGGTAATAGCGTTTTAGCAAAACCAGATATTGATGCGGGTCGACTCGTCATTCCATTTAATCACTCGTTAGAAAGTAAAAATGCGTACTATTTAGTGATCCGCGAATCGCAAACAGAGCTTGGCAAAATAGTGTCTTTCAAAGACTGGATGTTGAGCTTAGTAGAGCAAGAACAAGAGTATTAACATGTTACAGTGGTTTAAAAGTGCAACGGGCAAGGCGCGTGCACAGTTTATATTTGCCCATGGTGCAGGGGCAGGCAGTGATTCTGAGTTTATGCAAACAATGGCTAACTTGATTAGTCTGCATGATATTGATGTAGCGCTGTTTGATTTTCAGTATATGCAAATTGCAAAAGAAACAGGCAAGCGTAGACCACCCGAGCGCGCTCCTAAACTACTTGCCTACTTTGCAGAGGTTTTAGCTGAATGCCAACCAGAGCTACCGCTATTTATAGGTGGTAAATCTATGGGTGGACGTATGGCTTCAATGCTTTGTACTGAACAGGGTTTGGCTAATATTACTGGTGTTGTGGCTTTTGGCTATCCGTTTCATCCACCAGGTAAACCCGAAAAACTGCGCATAGAGCATTTTGTTGATATGCCATGCCCATTTTTAGTTCTGCAAGGTGAACGCGATACATTTGGCTCTCAGCAAGAACTGGCTGACCTTGAAATGGTTAACCCGCCAGAGATTAAATTTCTCAAAGATGGTGACCACTCATTAAAACCACGTAAAAAAAGTGGCATTACAGAGCAAGAAAACTTACAGCAAGCTGCGGATTATACTGCGCAGTTTATTATGAATTTAGTGGCTGGAGATGCACAATGATCAAACTATATTTAATGATTGGCAGCTTATTTTGCATGCTTTCGGTGATGCTTGGCGCCTTTGCTGCTCATGGTTTAAAAAGCCGTGTTTCTGAGTATGCGATTGGAATTTTTAAAACCGCCGCTGAGTACCAAATGGTGCATGGCCTTGCATTGATAGCAATTGCTATCTTAATTAAGTGGGGCATGAACTTAAATTGGGCTGGTGGTTTTTTTATCGCGGGTACCGTGTTATTTAGCGGTAGTTTGTATTTACTCGCATTAACGGGCATGAAATGGCTTGGGCCTATCACCCCAATTGGCGGCGTTTGTTTTATTATTGGTTGGGCTATTTTATTAGTTCAAGCCGCACGATATAAGTTTTAAGGGTTATCTATGTCGAGTGTAGTTATTTATTGTCGCAGTGGTTTTGAAAATGATGCCGCTGCTGAAATTACTTTTCAGGCTGCTGAACAAGGATTTGCAGGTTACGTAAAAACAAAACCAAATACGGGTATTGTTGTTTACGAATGCTTTGATGCGAGTCACGGCGATGAAATCATCAAAAAAGTAGATTTCAAAAATATGGTATTTGCGCGCCAATGGTTTACTGGCACCTTAGTCGATAACATGCCACTTGAAGACCGCGTTAGTTCCATTGTTGATGCTGCCGTCGACTTTCCTGTGTGTGGCGACTTACGTGTAGAAACACCCGATACCAACGAAGGTAAAGAGCTGAGTAAGTTTTGTAAAAAGATTTCAACGCCACTGAAAAAGTCACTTGAAAAACGCTCTAAAGTGACACGCGAAATTGCTGAGAAAAAGCCTGTTATGCATGTGTTATTTTTAGCAAACGACAGTGCTTATGTTGGCTACTCGTATACATTTAATAACTCGCCATTTTTTATGGGTATTCCGCGTTTACGTATGCCGAGTGATGCGCCGAGCCGCTCGACGCTAAAACTTGATGAAGCCTTTAACGTATTTATTCCACCCCATGAAGTTGAAGACCGTGTGCAACCAGGAATGCGAGGGGTTGATTTAGGTGCTTGCCCAGGTGGCTGGACTTATCAACTGGTGCGCCGTGGCATGTTTGTAAGTGCAATTGACAATGGCCCAATGAATGATGACTTGATGGAAACAGGGCAGGTTAAACACTTTAGGGTAGATGGTTTTAAATATCGCCCAGAAAAGCGCAATATTCATTGGTTAGTCTGTGACATGGTGGAAAAGCCGGCAAAAGTGACAAACTTAATGATTGATTGGGCGGTGAACGCTTTCGCTAAAGAGCTTATTTTTAATCTTAAATTACCGATGAAAAAGCGCTTTGATAGTGTTTATGAGTGTTTAAAAATGATTAAAGAAGAGCTTGAAAAGTATGGTGTAAGTTACGAATTACAAGCCAAACATTTATACCATGACCGTGAAGAAGTCACGGTACATTTAAATGTAACTAAGGTCCCACAGAGCCTTTACAGTTAACATTAGTTCAAAATTAAAAAGGCCAATAGTGTGAGCTATTGGCCTTTTTATTAGGTATCTAAACAGCGAATTTACGAGCGGTATTTACTACGGTAATTATCGACCCATAATCGTGTGCCACCGCAAACAGCAACGGGCATAACAATTAGGTTTACGAATGGGATAGCAGTTAAAATCATGACAGCTAAACCAAAACCATAAGAAAGTGTTTGCTTTTGCTTTAAGTCGTCTTTCATTTCATTAAAGCTAATTTTATGGTTATCGAACGCATAGTCTTCGTATTGCACCGCATACATCCAACAGGTGAATAGCACCCATAAAACTTGCCCGATCACAGGTAAAATCCACAGTAAAATAAAAAAGCCTATGGCACGTGGCAGGTAATAGCACAGTTTTGTCCACTCACGGCCGAGCATACGTGGCACATCTTTCATTGTATCGAAAAGGCTGTCGTCATTAATTTTTTGCCCAGTTAAGTAAAGCTCGACTTTTTCACTGAGCAGGCCGTTGAATGGGGCCGCAATAAAATTCGTTATAACCGTAAAGAGCATGCTGTAACTGAATAAAATTACCAACACGGCAATCGGCCACATTAACCATTCGAGCCAGCTAAGCCATTCGGGTAATAACGAGTTCATGTAAGCAAAGCCATCGGTGAGCCAGCCATACAAAAAGAACAGCGAACTACCAAAAAGCAGGACATTGATTGTTAAAGGAATAAGTACAAAACGTTTCAACCCCTTTTGGCTAATTAATTTAAAGCCAGAAAAGAAGTATTCCATACCTTGAGTGAACTGCACGAGAAAACCTCATCTTTTTTCTTGTTGTTCGCAGTATAGGGTTTTGACGATATTTGAACAGCTTTTTTCCGTAACAAAGTGTTTAACTCTTTACATGGACAGTCACTTTAAGCCCAGTTCTCAGTTGAAATCTAGTGGAGTAAATTTAAATGGACAGCCACTATATTTAAGTGTTCTTGCAGTAAATTTAAATAGATAGTCTCTAGATTTAAGTGCCCTTGCAGCACAAAATTTTTTGTCTACACTTTAGTTACAGCTAATGCATTTCAAATTATCAGTTCAAGGAGTGGACGATGGCTTTAGCAAGGAAGCGGCAAATCTGTTTGTCGAACACCAAGTATTACCATTGTGTTTCCCGTTGCGTTAGACGCGCTTATCTTTGTGGGGAAGACGCACTCACAGGTAAATCATATGAACACCGCCGAGGATGGGTCGAAGAGCGACTACTTTTTCTTGCGAAGGTATTTTGTATAGATGTATGTGCTTATGCGGTGATGAGCAATCATACTCATGTTGTGCTTTATGTTGATGATAAAAAAGCAAATAGGTTATCTGATAAGGCCATTCTTTTGCGTTGGTTTAAGCTCAATAAAGCAACGCCTTTAGGTCGAAAATTCCTCTATGGTCAACCGTTAAGTGACGGCCAACAAGTCTTCTTAAAGAAAGAGGTTGCAGAATACAGAGCGCGTCTTTCGAGCATTAGTTGGTTCATGCGAATGCTTAATGAATATATTGCCAGGCGTGCGAATAAAGAAGACGAGTGTACAGGTCATTTCTGGGAAGGGCGATTTAAGAGCCAAGCATTACTTGATGAGTCGGCGCTTTTAGCCTGCATGGCTTATGTTGATTTAAACCCTGTTCGTGCTAAAGCTGCGAGCACCCCAGAACAATCTGACTATACCAGCTTTAAAAAGCGATGCCAGAGCGCGAAGGAGTCAAAGCAACCTAAATTACTAGCTCGTTTTATTGGTGGTATGAGTAAGTATAAATCAAAGGGAATACCTTTTGAGTTAAAGTCATACCTGTTACTCGTGGAGCAAACAGGGCGTTGTATTAGCATGGATAAGCCTGGATATATTGAACACAATTTACCTCCTATCCTTGAAAGGCTGAATTTCGAATCTGAAAAATGGTTAACGCTCACAACTCAGTTTGAAAATTTATTTCATGGAGCTGCAGGTCGAGTCGGGGCTATTGAACGTTATTGCAGTAAAACTGCTCGTAAGCGACGAAGTAATTGTACAAATAGTCGATTATTGTTTGCTAGCTAATTTCTATGTCGTTTTTGTAAGGTGGATTGAAGTTCACCGCTTTGGTATGTCTAGAATTGCTAATACATATTGGAATATGTCCTAAAGTTTTAGAATAAATCATTACTTTCTAAATAAGCGGTTCTGCAAAGTCACTTTCAACTGAAATTTAGATGAACTTCATTTCAACTCTAAGGCTTTTATTTTTAAGTGCCTGTCCTTTTTAGTTACCTTAAAAATTTAAATGACTGTCCTGATAAAATTTATCAGGAGAAAGCATTAATCCTCAATAGGATGGTGTAGGTTGGACTTTAATTTTTATCAACTGGGCGTTTTTTCAGTTACATAGCGTTGAACTAAGCGATAGTATGGCGGTCTGAAAGTACCTATAAAAATGAATATTGAAAACAACAGTAGAGGATCAGACTAAGATCCTATATTATTGTTAACATCATTAACAAAAGCGACATATAAAAATGGGAGTTTTATGCAGTTAGTCGATTTAAATCCACATGATCCAGAAGTAGTACACGTGTTTTCTGATATAGACCGACTCATAAACTCATTATATCCTGTTGCCACCGCTCAATCCTTAAGTGTTGAAGAACTTGCTGAACCCAATGTATATGCTATTGGCTTGAAAAATGAAGATGGTATTGTTGCTTGTGGCGCTATCGTGATGCAAGAAGGCAATCCTCCATACGGTGAAATCCGCCGTCTATATGTAAAACCAAGTTACCGTGGTAAAGGGTTATCACGTAGAATTATGCAAATACTCTTGCATCACGCTGGTGAGCAGCAAATTCCGTTAATCCGATTAGAAACAGGTCCTAAGCAAACAGAATCAATCAGCTTATACGAAAACTTAGGTTTCAATCGTTGTGGTCCGTTTGGTAATTACAGCGAAAACCCACAAAGCTTATTCATGGAGTTAGGGCTTAACCAGTAATATAGCTACTAAGCCATGTTTTAGTGAGGACATCATAATTTTTAAATACTCCTTACAAATCATATGCTTTGCTACTGCTTTGTTGATTGCTGCTTGTGGTGATAAATCACAGGAATCCATTACTACTCAGCATAAGCAAGCCGACCTTACGGTTGGTAGTACTAAGCTCTACTTAAACTCATGTCATTCCGTCAATGGTGTCTTGAATCATAATGGAACCATCAAAACAAAAGTAATTTTTATATTTCCTACACGTCCCTTGAGTGTTTGCAACAATAAGCAATCACAGCTGAATTTTGACGGTACTTATCTTACAGTAAAAATTTGCCGTACTGCTTTTGGCGCAGGAGGCTGTGGTGTTGAAAAATACCGCACAACAGACTTCGAAAATTGGCAAGAGTACATCGGTATTACGTGGCATGACAATGAGCAATATGAAGCGTGGAGGCAACTAGGGTCAAACTCTTCAAAGGCTGATGAAATCACAAAAATAGTGCCTGTCCACTGAAATGCAGTCCACTGAAATGAAGATGGATTTCACTAACATATATTTTTACAGTGACTGTCCTTTAAAAAATTGCTCATTTGCCATATTAAGTGCCTGTCCATCTAGAGGAATTTTAAAATCTAACAACTAAATTAAACCCTAATAAAATTGGGGGTTTATCGATTAGTTTTTCACATCAAAAATCACTCGTTACGAGTAAAAATTCTTGTTGGACTTGAATCACTATTTTCCTTTTAATGCGCGGCAACAACCCTTGCCGAATTCGGCACTACTAAAATAAAAGAGAAAGATAGATGAAAGAGACAACATCACTAGAACAAGCTCGCACGAGTTACAATGTTCGTCATTGGAGCCAAGGTTTCTTTGGTATTAATGATCAAGGTGATGTGTATGTTGCGCCAAAGGCCCATGCCCCAGAGCAAACCATTGCACTAATCGATATCGCACAGCAATTACAAGACAAAGGCTTAAGCTTGCCTGCGTTGGTTCGTTTTCCACAAATTTTACATCATCGTGTACATAGCTTATGTCAGGCATTTAACACGGCGATTGAAAATTATGGTTATCCGAAAGACTATTTGCTTGTATACCCAATTAAAGTAAACCAACAGCGTGAAGTTGTTGAAGAAATTGTTGCAAGCCAAGCTGATATTGAAAAGAAGCAATTGGGTCTAGAAGCGGGCAGTAAACCTGAGCTATTGACTGTACTAGCAATGGCAGAAAAAACCAGTGCTGTCATTGTGTGTAATGGCTACAAAGACCAAGAATACATTCGTTTAGCACTGATTGGTGAAAAGCTAGGTCACAAGGTTTACATTGTTCTTGAAAAACTGTCTGAGCTAGACATGGTGCTTAGCCAAGCTAAAGAGTTAAACGTAAAGCCGCGTATTGGTATTCGCGTACGTTTAGCGTCGCAAGGTAAGGGCAAGTGGCAAGCAAGTGGTGGCGAAAAATCAAAATTTGGTTTGTCGGCATCGCAAGTACTCAGTGTGGTTAATCGCCTTAAAGCGTCTGATCAACTTGATCTGATCCAACTTGTACACTTTCACTTAGGCTCGCAAATGGCAAACATCCGCGATGTTCGTTTAGGTGTGAGTGAAGCTGCGCGTTTTTACTGTGAGTTACGCAAGTTAGGTGCACAAATTGATTGCTTAGATGTGGGTGGCGGTTTAGCGGTAGATTATGACGGCACTCGTAGCCAGTCACATAACTCAATGAACTACAGCCTAAGTGAATACGCTAATAACATCGTATACACCATTGGTGATACCTGTAAGTTATATGAGCAGCCAATGCCGCGCATTATTTCTGAGTCAGGTCGTGCGTTAACAGCGCACCATGCTGTATTGATTTCGAATGTTATTGGCACCGAAAGCTATGTACCAGAAGACATTCAAGCACCAGCCGCTGATGCACCACTATTATTAAAAAACATGTGGACATCATGGCAGCAGTTAAGTGATGACAATGACGACCGTGCATTAATCGAAATTTATCATGATAGCCAAGGCGATTTAGCTGAGGCACATAATCAATTTGCACTTGGTTTGTTAGATTTAACAGAGCGAGCATGGGCGGAGCAAGTTAACTTACGTGTATGTTATGAACTTAACAAACATATGGATAACAAAAACCGTTTTCATCGCCCGATTATTGATGAATTAAATGCACGTTTAGCCGATAAGTTTTTTGTGAACTTTTCATTGTTTCAGTCATTACCGGATGCATGGGGTATTGACCAAGTGTTTCCTGTTTTACCGTTAAGTGGCTTAACAGAAGCACCACAAAAGCGTGCCGTTTTACTTGATATTACGTGCGATTCAGACGGTGCGATGGAGCACTATGTTGACGGTCAAGGTATTGAAAGCACATTACCTGTGCCAGCATTTAGCGAAGAAAAACCGTATTTAATGGGCTTTTTCTTAGTCGGTGCGTACCAAGAAATTTTAGGTGATATGCACAACCTATTTGGCGACACGCACAGTGCAATTGTGAAAATGGATGAGCAAGGTCAAGCGCAAATCACCGAAATCAACGAAGGTGATACCGTTGCTGACATGATGCGTTACGTACATTTAGATGTAGAAAGCTTCCAGCAGTCTTACGCCCAGCTGGTGGCGGCAAAACTGCCAGAAACTGAACAGCAAAGCGTATTAGATGAGCTGCAAACTGGCTTAAATGGTTACACTTATTTAGAAGAGTTATAAGCAATGTCGACATTGTTTGACCACACAGATCATTCATTATATTCAAACGGAATGACGTTTTTACGTCAGCCGATGGTGCAGAACATCACAGCAATCGATGCCGATGTAGTGGTGTTAGGTTTACCCTTTGATTTGGCGACCTCAGGTCGTCCTGGTGCACGTTTAGGCCCTGACGCAATTCGTCGTGCCTCAGTGCACCTAGCATGGGAAGAAACCAAGTACCCGTGGACGTTTCCGTTGTTTGAGCGTTTAAAATTAGCTGATGCAGGTGATTTTACTTACCCAGTAGGTGACCCAGAATATTTTACCGCGCAGTTAGAATTAGCCGCTGAGCAAATTCTTCGTCAAGGTAAAACATTATTGGGCTTAGGTGGTGACCACTTTGTGACTTTACCACTACTGCGTGCCCATGCTAAGCAACACGGTAAAATGGCATTAGTTCATTTTGATGCCCACACAGATACTTATAGCAATGGCTCGCGCTATGATCACGGTACCATGTTTTATCATGCGCCGATGGAAGGGCTGATTGATGTTGATCACAGTATTCAAATCGGTATTCGTACTGACTTTGATCAGAGCAAACATGAGTTTGCAGTGATTGACGCAATGGCTGCAAATGATTTACCTGCACAAGATATCGCTGAGCAAATCAAAGCGCGCGTGGGTGACTTACCTGTGTATCTAACCTTTGATATTGACTGCCTTGATCCAGCATTCGCTCCAGGGACAGGCACACCAGTGTGTGGTGGCTTAACCAGCGATAAAGTACTCAAAGTTCTTCGTGCATTGAAGGGCATTAATATGGTCGGTATGGATGTAGTTGAGGTATCACCATCTTATGATCAAAGTGAACTAACAGCGATTGCTGCAGCGACCATTGCTAATGAGTTATTACACTTATGGGCATTGAAGCATAAATACTAAATGAGAGAGACAAAGAGCGCCATTAGGCGCTCTTTTTTTGATATTGGATGAAGCAATTATGCGCTTCGTACATCAACCTTTAACTTCAGTTTTTGCCCAGGTTGAATGTATTTTTGCCCAGCTAATGAATTCCATTTAATTATATCTTCTACAGACACATTAAACTTAGCGGCAATGCGTGCTAATGAGTCACCTTGGCGAACCTTATAAGTAATGGTGCGCTCTTTGATTTGTGTAGCAGCAAGTTGTGACTTTTCTTCTTTGTACACAGTTAGCTTTTGACCAACACGCAGTACAGCGTCTTTTTTCAGCTTATTCCATGTTGCAAGTTCAGCTATGGTCACATCGTACTCACGGCTGATATCCCACAATGTATCACCACTTGCCACTTTATGGCTAAGTTTTTTACGTGTTGCTTTATTAGCCGCTATACGCACTGATTTTGGTAAATGCTGGCTATTTATCTCACCGTCGCTTAATGGCACAAGTAATTGCTGACCAACACGAATAGTATTCGATGAAAGCTTATTCAGGGTTTTAATCGCGTTTGTACTTGTCGAAAACTTCTTCGCAATCACAGATAAACTGTCGCCGCGAGCGACCACATATTGCTGCCAGCGTAGGCGGTCTTTTTGCTCGGTTTTAGCTAGTTTGTCAGAAAACGCTTCAACTTTATCAGACGGTAATAATAAAAAGTGTGGGCCATTCGGATCTGTCGCCCAGCGATTAAAACCAGGGTTTAAACGATAAAGCTCTGTTAAGCTAATATCTGCCATATCAGCGGCAAGTGCTAAGTCTATTTGGCTTCCTACATTAACCGCTTCAACAACTTGAGCATTAATAATTGGTTGCCACTTTACACCAAACTCATCGTCGCGTTTAACTAGATCAGACAGGGCTAACAGTTTAGGTACATATGAGGTTGTTTCTTTTGGTAAATCAAGTGACCAAAAATCCGTAGGTAAATGCTTTTTACGGTTCTTTTTAATCGCACGCAGTAAACGACCTTCACCTGAGTTATAGGCCGCAATGGCATTTAACCAATCGCCTTCTAAGGTTTTGTGTAAATATGATAAGTAATCAAGCGCTGCACGGGTTGATTGCACAATGTCACGGCGACCGTCATACCACCAGTTTTGCTTTAAATCGAAACGTTCACCGGTTTGTGGCATAAATTGCCAAATACCAGAGGCACTGCGGTGTGAATAACCAAATGGGTCAAACGCACTTTCAACAATAGGTAAAAGCGCAATTTCGATAGGCATTTGACGCTTTTCGACTTCTTCTACAATAAAGTATAAGTAAGGCTCAGCACGCTTAGAGATGCGATCTAAATAGGCCTGATGACGCGCATAATAGTTACGCTCAGCAACAACCGGGCGGTTTTGTGGCACATCAATCGAAAGCTGATAACGAATACGTTCCCATACATCATCAAATACAGGAGGCGGCTCATCAATATCGGTTAATTGTTGATATTGAGCGTTGATCATCAATGCATCATTGATGTCGCTCGGACTTGCGCCGTCTAATTGTTGCTCAACATTATTGCTTGCAACATCTGTACTTGCTGAATCAGAAGCTGTTAATTGACAGCCACTTAAAATCAGCGCAAGTGATAAAACTAAAGGAGACTTATACATATATACCCATACATCAGGTAAAAAAACTCGGCGAATATTACCTGCTCTGAGAACATATTGCCACTTTATGACCAGTTTATGTCAGCTTATTATTGCAAGATGCTGATCTAAATATACAAAATTGTAACTGCTGACATTTACGTTTTTTTAAAACTTATCTTTCCAGGCTCTGAGACCTGCAAAGCGTTGCCAAGGTTCATTCAGATCCAAACTAATTTTTAACTCATTTGGTAGCTCATCAGTAATCGTTACTACGTTGCTGCGCAAAAATGGATTTATTTGTTTTTCAACACCTAATTGAGTTGGCAAGCTTATTTTGCCGCTTTCTCGCAGTCTATCTACTTTATCACTGTAGCTGAGAAGGTATTCGTTATTTGGTTCAACGGCCTTTGCAAAAGCTAAGTTAGCCTGCGTGTATTCATGAGTGCAGTAGATTTTACACTCATCGGGCAGAGCTCTTAATTTACAGAGCGAGTGCCACATTTGCTCAGCGCTGCCTTCAAATAATCGTCCGCAGCCAGCACTAAATAAGGTATCGCCAGTAAAGCTTAATTCGTCATTAATGTAACAAACATGGTCTAGGGTATGGCCAGGTGTCGCAAGCACGGTAAAGGTGTAATCATACACAGTGACTTTATCCGCCTCGGATACACCATAAGTAATGCCTTTAAAAGGGCTGTGTCTTGGTCCGTAAACGGGAACGTCACGAAATGCTTTTACCAGTGCAGCCACGCCATCAGTGTGATCATAGTGATAATGGGTTATCAAAATACCGCGAAGTGTTAAGTTATGTTCGCTTAGATAATTTAAAACGGGTTCAGCTTGACCGGGGTCAACGACCCAGGCTGTTTGCTCAGCTTCATTGCTGATGCACCAAATGTAATTATCAGAAAAGGCTTTAATTGCTTTAACTTGCACCATGTTTAATTGCTCTATAAAGTGACAGTTAACACACAGTATAACGAGCTCAGAAAATGAAACCAGCCCTTAGTTTTCAAGAAGGTCCTAAGCCATACTCTTGGCAGCAGTTCCCTCATGGTGACTATTTACGTGCTGAAATTGAACGTAAGCTAACGCCATGGCTGCCACGTATGTTTGGCTATCACATGCTTAAACTTGGTAATTTAAGTGGCGAGCTGGCCACCAGTGAAAGTCCTATTAAGCATCAAGTTTGTGTCGCAGAGCAGGGGTTATTTACCGGTGTAATTGCGGATGTCGATGAGCTGCCTTTTTATGAGCACAGTGTTGATGCTTGCATATTATCGCATTGCTTAGAATATCATTCTGATCCGCACCATATCTTACGCGAAGCGCATCGTACTTTGATCCCCGGTGGTTACATCGTGATCACAGGCTTTAATCCGTTTAGCTTATGTGGATTGGCGCAATTATTACCTTTTAGCCGCCAAAAGCTACCGTGGACAGGGCGCTTTTTCACACCATCGCGAGTAAAAGATTGGTTGAATCTATTGGGTTTTGAAATTATTTCGGATGAGCGATTTATCCATTCATCGCTTGCAAGAGGTAACCGTTTATCGCGTTTTGCTGCGTGGCGCAGTTTTGGTCAACAATATTTAAAGCCAATGGGCAGTGTGTATTTGCTGGTGGCTCGAAAACGTGTGGCCCCGCTTACACCAATTAAACCTAAATGGCATGCAAGGCCGCAATTTTCGCCGGTAAAAGGAGCTGGGCTCAGGCAAACATCAAAGCAGCACTGTGAGCGGGATGGCTAAATAGTGTTGTTGCGTATCTGTTTTGCTTGGGTACTGGCCTGCACGAATATTTAATTGAATAGAAGGGTGCAACAGCTTTGGTACTGCTAAGGTTGCATCGCGGCCTTCCCGAGTTTCAATAAAACGTTGCTTATCGCCTTTTAAATGAATGTTTTGCTCGCGCTGCTCTTTAACCGTGGTTTTGTTCGCCAGCGGGCGCCCATCAGGTTGGTAGTCATGACACATCCAAAGTAGCGTATCGTCAGGAAACGCTAAAATTCGTTGTAGTGAATCATATAGCTCGCTCGCGCTACCGCCGGGGAAATCACAACGGGCTGTGCCACTGTCTGGCATAAAGAAGGTGTCACCAACAAATACATTGCCATCAATGTGAAAACACACGCTGTCAGGGGTATGGCCCGGTGTGGCAATCACATCTACTGTGTAATCACCTAACTGAAATTGTGCTTTATCAGCAAATAAAGCATCAAAAGGTTCACCATTACATGGCATATCAAGATTATAAAGCTGGCTAAAGTGCTGTTGCACTTGAGTGATGCCTTCACCCGTGCCGAGCTTACAAGGATGTGTGTCTTGTAATTGCTGCTTTATATAACTTGCTGCGGTGATATGGTCAGCATGGGCATGGGTTTCAAGGAGCCATTGCAATGTCAGCTGCTCGGTCTTTATATAGCTGATGATCTCATTGGCGGTGGTAAAACTTAACTCACCACTTGGCATATCAAAATCAGCTGGCGCATCAATCAATAAGCAATTTTTAGTGCTTTCGCAACATACTAAGTAGCAGAGTGTGGCGCTTTGTTGATGAAAAAAAGAGTGAATGCGCAGAGCCATAATGAATCCTTTATATTTCGTTATAGCCAAATCTTATAGCATATAACAAAAATATAAAACGGCCTGCGCCAAGTTTATTTCAAGGTACTTTTAATTACCGTCGTAACCTGTGTCTTCAAGTAATTGATCGCTGCCAGCTGCTTCACGGGCAAGATCGTCAACAATCTCATTGTATTTATTACCGCTATGGCCTTTTACCCAGCGCCATTCTACGCTGTGTTGTTGGCAGGCAACATCGAGTCGTTTCCATAAATCGACATTCTTAACTGGTTTTTTAGCCGCAGTTTTCCAGCCGCGTTTTTTCCAATTTTCAACCCATGACTCAATACCTTGTTTCACATATTGGCTATCGGTCGTCAGAATGACGTGACAAGAGCGGGTGAGGGTTTCTAGTGCAACGATAGCTCCGAGCATTTCCATCCGATTATTTGTTGTTAGGGTATAGCCTTGACTTAATTGCTTCTCGTGGCCGTTGTATCGCATCACGATGCCATACCCTCCAGGCCCTGGATTTCCTAAACATGATCCATCGGTGTAAATCTCTACGGTTTTCTGCACTGTTTTACCTTGATATTGTGTACAATAAAGTGAATATAGAAAGATACCAGAGTCAGGCTTAAGACGATATGGCACATAGACAAATAGTTTTAGATACAGAAACCACGGGTATTGACCCAAAGCAAGGCCACCGCATCATTGAGATCGGTTGTGTTGAACTTGTAAATCGCCGTCTAACTGGCAACAACTTTCATGTGTATATCAATCCGCAACGTGAAATAGAAGAAGAAGCAATAGACGTACATGGTATCACCAATGAATTTTTGCGTGATAAACCTTTGTACCACCAAATTGCCCATGAGTTTTTAGAGTATATTCGTGGTGCAGAGCTTGTTATTCATAACGCGGCTGTTCGATATCGGCCACATGGACAATGAGTTTGCATTGTTAAATCAAGGTTTTCCGAATACTGCCGATGTATGTAGTGTACTTGATACATTAAAAATGGCGCGTGACTTGCACCCTGGTCAAAAGAATAACCTTGATGCGCTTTGCCGCCGTTACGATATTGATAACTCAAAGCGTACTTTACACGGCGCATTACTGGATTCCGAGATCCTAGCTGATGTTTACCTGTCAATGACCGGTGGGCAAGTAAAGCTGAATCTTAATCAAAATAAAGATGAAGGCTCAACTCAACAACTGGGTGGTATTCGCCGACTAAGTGCAGATAGAGCACCGCTTGTGGTATTAAGAGCAACAGAACAAGAGCACGCCGCTCACGAAGAGCGTTTAGACTTGGTTGCAAAGGGTGGCTAATGCCTATGGCGTGCAGAATAAGGTAATAAAATGAGAAAACAGCTGCTAGCAGGATTAGTGTGTTTAATTCCCTTCACGGGATTTGCCAACGAGCAAGATAAAATAACCCCATTAGAACGTGATGGAGTGCAAAATGAAATTCCCCTGCTAGAGAACCGTTTTCGTATCGATCATAAAATCGATAAAGTTACCTTACTCTTCTTTCGTAAGCGCGGTGCCCCTGCTGTGGTGTTAGTTCGCCCTGATGGTACTAAGTATTACGCGACTGACTCAGTTAAAAATAATGACCTCGATTGGCATGATGAACTGAGCTATGACTTGATCACCATTAGCAATCCTATGCCTGGCCCTTGGCAAGTGGTCGGCAGTATCTTACCAGATAGCCGTATTATGGTGCTGGGTGAAATAGAGCTTAATGTTGATCCACTCCCGCCTATGCTGTTTCGTGGTGAGACTATAAAACTGACGGGCCGTGTATTAAATGACGGTGAACCGATTAAAGTTGGCCAGTTTCGTGATGTAATCAGTTTGCATGTTGATTTTGTCAGCACTAATAACAGTGATTTCGCAAACTTTGGTGCCGGTACGCAAAGTGTCACTGACTTTAAAGATGATGGCCGTGGCTTTGATGAGCGTCCGCTTGATGGGGTGTTTACTGGTGAATTTAAGCTGGTCTTTCCGGCAGGGGAGTGGCAGCCAGAGCTTTATATAGAAACGCCTATATTAAAGCGTACCGTAGTACAAAAGCCAATTGTGGTGCATGAGCCGCCTTTTGATTATGAAATAGCACTTGCTGAGCAAGATGACGATGATCATATTTTAACAATCTCGCTGAACCCTGAAATCGTCAAACCAGAAACCGTGCTCATTCAAGGGAAAATTTATTACCCCAATAATGAAGAGCAAATGTTCTCTTTAGATGCAGATAAATCGCAAACACGAGAGCTTGCTATTAAAAACTATGATTGGGGACGATACAGTGTTGAGCTTTCTGTATTTGGTAGCAATATAAATGACCGTGAATTTATGGCTACGTTACCGACGTATAAATTTGAAATTGAGCGACCAATTGAAGCTGTACCAGAAATTGTTCGCCCTGAAATCGATTTAGAAGCGCAAGCGGAGCAACAACGAATTATTGAAGAAGAACAAAAAGCGTCCACCATGCTCATGGTGATCTTAATTGTTGTTGGAAATTTAACCGTACTTTTATTGGGTTGGCTGGCAATTAGAATTTTTGTTCAGAAGAAACCACTGAAATTTAAAATCTCTTTACCGTTTTTAAAGAAAAAAATCAAACCGAAAATGATGAGCAAGCAACGAATGAAAATGAAGTTGGCAAAAACGGCTCAAAAAATGACAAATCAGGTGAAATTTTAAACCTTTCGATGTCAGATGACTAAAAAACCTGTAAAAATACAAAAAACCCCTTGACGAACTAGAGGGTGATTCGTATTATTCACGCCGCTGTCAGGGGAGACTCAGTCAGCAACGAAAATGCGGAGTGGTAGTTCAGTTGGTTAGAATACCGGCCTGTCACGCCGGGGGTCGCGGGTTCGAGTCCCGTCCACTCCGCCAATTTTCGACAATTTGTAAGTATGCGCTGGAGTGGTAGTTCAGTTGGTTAGAATACCGGCCTGTCACGCCGGGGGTCGCGGGTTCGAGTCCCGTCCACTCCGCCAATTACTTGCACAACTTATGGTTGTAAAACATTTTCCTTTGCGGAGTGGTAGTTCAGTTGGTTAGAATACCGGCCTGTCACGCCGGGGGTCGCGGGTTCGAGTCCCGTCCACTCCGCCAATAGGAAAAATAAATAGCATTAGATACTGCGGAGTGGTAGTTCAGTTGGTTAGAATACCGGCCTGTCACGCCGGGGGTCGCGGGTTCGAGTCCCGTCCACTCCGCCACTATTTAAGCGCTATTTTATTACAAAATTTGTATCGCGGAGTGGTAGTTCAGTTGGTTAGAATACCGGCCTGTCACGCCGGGGGTCGCGGGTTCGAGTCCCGTCCACTCCGCCAACAAATTAAGTAATAACAATGATATCTCTGCGGAGTGGTAGTTCAGTTGGTTAGAATACCGGCCTGTCACGCCGGGGGTCGCGGGTTCGAGTCCCGTCCACTCCGCCATTTGATATCATAAACAAATTAAGTGCATTACCCCATGCACATACCACTGCGGAGTGGTAGTTCAGTTGGTTAGAATACCGGCCTGTCACGCCGGGGGTCGCGGGTTCGAGTCCCGTCCACTCCGCCATTTGTTTTCCTCAAGCAAATGATTAGATAAGTCTTTACATTACACCTTACTATTTTCTTATTCGTATCTCGTATCTCGTATCTCGTATCTCGTATCTCGTATCTCGTATCTTTCATCCTATCTTGCTAATATTCTTCATTATTCCTATTTATTCAGCTTTTTATATCTGAATGAATAGCAAAGAATGGCGGCTCCACAACAAAAAGGAAATGCGTTATGAGTACATTCGGAACACAACTAAGACACTATCGCAGTGAGCTGAAACTAAGCCAACCAGAATTTGCAGAGCAAGTTGGAATAGAGCAAAGTTACCTTTCAAAACTTGAGAACGATAAATCAGTGCCTTCTAATGACACATTTCGTTCAATATTAACGGCGCTCAATCTAACAATTTGCGACTTTATGGAGCCATTAAAACATTCTGTAGATAAAGCGAGATTGATTAATGTGCCTGACATTGAAGCTTGGTATAAGCAACAAAGTAATAAGCAATTCATTAAACAGCGCTCATTGATCTATATTGCCATACTATTAAGTGCGCTAGGCTGTGCCATGTTTTATTTAGGGCATCAAGAAAAGCTATTCAATACAAAGTTCTATGAGTACAAATCATATGGTGTAGTGAAAGATAATGAACCAGATGGCATTTTTCATGATTGGCGAACGCTACTCGTAGAACAAAGCAGCGAGAAAATAGATGCAAAACGCCGAGAAATGATTAGCAGGCATGATTTTAAATTTATTATCTCAGCGGATTATAAAGGTTTTTCGTTTGTAGAATCTGACGAGCAAGGAAGGCGTTTGTATAGCCTGACTTCAAAAACACCCGTTATCAAGCCTCATAAAGGCCATGTATGGCTTGAGTTTATAGGTATCTTATTGCTTGTAGTTGGTGCAGGGCTCATCACATTTGAGAGTAAACTGACAAGACAGCATTAATGAGTTGTAGAACCTGACGCGTGTTAGCTGGCGTCAGGATCGCGAGGAATTAAATGCGCAAACTGTTGCTGGTGGATTTGTTCGTATAAGGTCGCTGCATAGCTTTGCGCATCATGTAATCTGCGCGTACTGATGTGTTTTCTCAGGTCATCAAGTGCAGCGGTTGCAGGTTCATAACCTTGGCTACTTGCCAGACTTAGCCACACCGCGCCATGAAAAACACTGTGTGGAACACCTTGCCCTTTGATGAAAAACAGTCCCATATAAAATTGTGCTCTATGGTTACCTGCCATAGCAGCGAGGCGCATCCATTTCGCAGCAAGGGGAGGCTGTTCATTTTTTAAATAATATAAAGCTTTGTTTAGTACGTTTTCAACAGATTGAGTACTTTTATCTGGCGCCGACCCTTTATCGGGTTGGGTAATAAAGGCAAGTACATTATCAAGCTGTTGCTCTAAATCTAAGCCTACTGGCGAATTATCAGACATAGTTTAGTTATTTTCTTGAAATAAAAGACCTTATTAGTTTAGAACATTGCAAGGTAAAATGTCCTCTTATTGAGATAAAATATGATAAAATTAGCCAATTAATCTCAACTTAAAGTTCAACATGTTCGAAAGACTTTTCAAAATCACTGAAAACAACACCTCTGTGCGCCGCGAGACTATTGCTGGTATTACAACATTCATTACCATGGTTTACATTGTATTTGTTAACCCAGCCATGTTAGCAGAAGCAGGAATGGATCAAGGTGCGGCATTTGTTGCAACCTGTATTGCAGCTGCAATCGGCTGTTTTATCATGGGTTTATGGGCTAACTACCCATTAGCATTGGCGCCAGGTATGGGCTTAAACGCTTTCTTTACCTATGGTGTCGTGCTTGGGATGGGCCACACTTGGCAAGCTGCCCTTGGCGCAGTATTTATGTCTGGCTGTATCTTTTTATGTTTAAGCCTATTTAAGGTGCGAGAGTGGATCATTGATGCCATTCCACTGGTATTAAAGCGTGCCATTGCCACAGGTATCGGTGCTTTCTTAGCGCTTATTGCATTGAAAAATGCGGGGATTATCGTAGCAAGCCCTGCAACGCTAGTGCAGTTAGGCGACATCACAGCGCCGGGTCCTTTACTCGCCATTTTTAGCTTTTTTGTGATTGCGGCTCTTTTATATCGCGACATGAAAAGTGGCGTGCTAATTAGTATTTTATTGGTAACGGCTATCGCCCTTGGTTTAGACCTTGTGCAATACCAAGGTATTATGTCAATGCCACCTTCAATTGCGCCAACCTTTATGCAATTAGATTTTGCATCAGCATTAGAAATCTCAATGCTAACAGTGATTTTTGCTTTCTTATTTGTTGATTTGTTTGATACCTCAGGCACTTTAGTTGCTGTTACGCAAAAAGCAGGGCTTGCTGATGAGCAAGGTAAAATGCCTCGCTTAGGTCGTGCATTAAGTGCAGACAGCACAGCAACCATTGCAGGCTCAATGCTTGGTACGTCAACAACGACGTCGTACATTGAATCAGTAGCAGGCGTATCTGTGGGCGGCCGTACAGGTCTTACCGCGGTGGTTGTAGGCATTTGTTTCTTGTTAATGATGTTCTTTGCACCACTAGCCGGTATGATCCCAGCTTATGCAACGGCAGGTGCGATTTTGTATGTTGCGGTTTTAATGATGCAAAACTTAAAGCTGGTCAATTGGGATGATATGACAGATGCCATTCCGGTGAGTGTGGTATTATTGATGACACCGTTAACGTTCTCGATTGCGCACGGTATTGCACTGGGTTTTATTTCGTATACTGCGGTGAAGTTGGTATGTGGTAAAAAAGATGAAATCAGTATAAGTGTGTGGGTATTAACAGCATTATTTATCGTTAAGTTTGCGTTTTTATCTTAATCAGCTCAAAGCAAAGAAAAAGTGGTTTACCACTTTTTCTTTGGTGCGAATAACACGTCTAAATCGTCTTGCTCTTGTTCTGCTTTTTTCTTCAATGACGTTGCATTAGATGCTTTCAATTCAGAGCTAATCGCTTCTAAGTAATTTTCAACTTCTTGTCGTTTCGCACTCACATATTCATCGCTGTAGCTTACACCCGATAGGGTAGCAAGCGCCTTTTCAAAATATTGTCTAGCTGATCCCACCATGTTTGCCGATCGAGCAGATAAACCACGTTTGATTTGGCTTTCTACATTGATCCTTAACTGCAATTTTTCAAGGCGTTTATCTTCTGCAACAAATACTTGGCTATCAACTTTACCTTTACCATGCTCTGAGCGAAGTACTGCTCGTAATTTTTTAATACCTTGGATTAAGGCGATCAGTTGCTTGTCGTTATCCGGTAACACCAGTGCCTCACTGTTATTTGCTTCTATTGGCGAGGTTAAACGTTCTTTAGATTCTTTTAAGCGATTTTTTAACTCTTTTGAGCTTGGAGAAAGTTCGACCATACCTGCTAGAGCATCATAAATACGACGCTGGAGAATACGCAGGATGTTTTCAGACATAGGAATATTAGCACTGTTAAGCAAAACATCTTCTGCTTCTTCAATGATTTTCTTTAACTTTGTTAACTCTTTACGGCGCTCTGCTTCTTGCTTTTCTTTATGTTGTTGCACCGCACTTACCCACAGTGCAATGACGATTAATGCAACAATGAGCATGATGATGATAGAAACAATCATTACTAAATCTCAGTTTTAACTATCTAATTTTTTTATATTACATTAAAAAGATTAGATCTGAACAGCTTTGCGGTTAGTTATCTAGAATAAACTTCCGATGGTTACTACTTTATAATGAGTATAGCGCTAAACTAGCACCTTTATTGAATATTTTGCGTGTAAACACGGCTACCGAGCCGTAATTTAATGTGTTAGCCTTAGAAACAATCGATATAAATGTATAGCGCGATGAAATATCACTTGGCATTGTGCTTTGCAGCCTTTATAAATAAACAATAACAACGTTTACAATGCAGCCATGAAACTACAACAACTCAGATATATAGTCGAAGTCCAAAATCATAAATTGAATGTCTCTGCAACAGCAGAAAGTTTATTTACCTCGCAACCGGGGATCTCGAAACAAGTTCGTATGCTTGAAGATGAACTTGGTGTGCAGATCTTTGGTCGTAGTGGCAAACACTTAACGCATGTAACTAGTGCTGGTAACGAAATCATTAATATTTCTCGGGAGATACTATCAAAGGTTGAGGGTATCAAAGCGGTTGCCAATGAACATACCTTACCGGATCAAGGTAAACTAAATATCGCGACCACGCACACACAAGCACGCTATGCATTACCTAATGTTATTCAAGGCTTTATGAAAAAGTACCCGGCAGTGTCTTTGCATATGCATCAAGGTACGCCACAGCAGATTTCTGATGCAGCAGCACGAGGCGACGCTGATTTTGCCATTGCGACTGAGGCACTGCATTTATACTCTGATTTAGTTATGTTGCCGTGCTATCACTGGAATCGCAGTATCGTAGTGGCAAAAACACACCCACTTGCGCAAAAGGCTGATAACTTAACGGTTGCCGATGTGGCTAAATACCCGCTGATAACATATGTGTTTGGTTTTACTGGCCGCTCTGAATTAGATAAAGCTTTCAATGCTCATGGGCTTGAGCCACATATCGTATTTACTGCAACGGATGCTGATGTAATCAAAACCTATGTGCGTTTAGGCCTAGGTGTGGGCGTTGTCGCATCGATGGCAATAGACCAAGTAACAGACACTGATTTAGTGTGTATAGATGCAAGCCATTTATTTGAAGCGAGCACAACCAAGATTGGCTTTAGAAAAGGCAGCTTTTTACGTAGCTATATGTATGATTTTATTGAACGATTTGCACCACACTTAACCAAAGAGCTGGTTGAGCGAGCAAGCTTATTACGCAACCAAGAAGATGTTGATAAGCTCTTCGAAAACATAGAGTTACCAGTAAAATAGAAATAAAAAAGCCGCTTTAAAGCGGCTTTTTATTGTGCGGAAAATTAACACTCGATGATATTAACTGCTAAGCCACCGCGAGCGGTTTCTTTGTATTTTGTTTTCATATCATTACCAGTGTCGAGCATGGTTTTAATTACCTTATCAAGGGTCACTTTTTGCTCGCCAGAACCACGCATTGCAAGGCGTGATGCATTGATTGCTTTAATAGCGCCCATCGCATTACGTTCAATACATGGTACTTGCACAAGGCCACCTACTGGGTCACAGGTTAGACCTAGATTGTGCTCCATACCAATCTCAGCGGCGTTTTCAACCTGCACAACATTACCACCCATGATTTCAGTTAGGGCGCCCGCTGCCATTGAGCAAGCAACGCCCACTTCACCTTGGCAACCTACTTCAGCACCAGAAATTGACGCATTCTTTTTATATAAAATACCAATGGCTGCAGCTGTTAATAAGTAACGGGTCGCAATATCACGGTCTACTTCTTTTATGAAAGTGTGATAATACATTAATACCGCAGGTAAAATGCCCGCAGCACCATTGGTTGGTGCGGTAACTACACGGCCACCGGCCGCGTTCTCTTCGTTTACTGCAAGGGCAAACAAATCAACCCAGTCCATCGCACGTAGTGGGTCATTGTTTACCTCAATATTTAATTTAAGGTGGAGGCTAGGTGCACGGCGTTTTACTTTTAAACCACCAGGTAAAATCCCTTCTGTGCGCATGCCACGTTCAATACAGGCTTTCATTACTTGCCAAATATTAAACAGCTCATCTTTGATGTCTTTCTCGCCGCGCAGGGTTTTTTCGTTGTGCATCATAAGTGTTGATACACTAAACCCTGATTCACGACATAGCTCTAATAACTCTTTAGCTGTGTTAAACGGATAAGGTGCAGGATTTTCCTCGCGTATTTCGAGTGCTTTTTGTTTTTCGTTCTCGAATTCTTCGTCAGTTACGATAAATCCGCCGCCGATTGAGTAATACACTTTACTGAATAGCTTTTCGCCATTTTGACTCGCAATGATTTCCATCGCATTTGAGTGCTTTGGTAGTGTTTTACGACGATGGAATACAATCGCACCTTGCTTAGGGAAATTGGCTTTATGGCTTTGGTTTAAGTAAATAACCTGTTCTTTTTCGATTTTTGCCAGAATATCGTCAACTAAATCAGCATCAATGGTTTCTGGATCATAGCCGGCAAGGCCTAAGATCACGGCTTTACCTGAGCCGTGGCCAATACCTGTTTGACCGAGTGAGCCAAACAGCTCAACTTTAATATCGGTGACGTTTGCAAGTAAGTTTTTTTCTTCTAATTCGTTTACAAATAAACGCGAAGCGCGCATTGGGCCAACAGTGTGAGATGACGATGGGCCAATACCAATACTAAACATATCGAATGCACTGATCATAATTTGCTACTCATTTTCCTTTAACGGCATACTACCTGCCTTTGAACGGTGCCACATAATAACGTTTAAACGTGTCTGTGTAACCCTAAAAGCAGGATAATTAAACTGGTAGGGCGAGCTGTTTTATAAAGTTATTAATAATGCTCGCTGTTGCTCCCCAAAGCAGGCCATGGGGGGTCATCAAACCTTGCAATGTAATGGTTTTACCATTTCGCTCAAAGGGAAGGGGCTGCCAATTTTGTTGGTTACTCAAATAAGATAAAGGCAGTAAAAAGCTGGCAGCAACTTCGTTGGGATCTGCTTGCCATGTTGTCCCTTTGCTGAGGGTACACACAAAAGGCTCAATAGTGAAACCAGTCAGGGTCGCGTACTGGTGTAATTTACCGTGGACAGTCACTTGATGTGTGCCAATATTAAGCTCTTCATTGAGCTCTCGAAGGGCTGTGTGCATTAACGTGTCATCTTGCTCTTCATACTTTCCACCTGGTAAGCAAATTTCCCCAGGGTGATGAAGTAAATAACTTGGTCGTTTGCACAGCAACAAATGCGCTTCGTCATTAATATCTAGCAAAGGTAACATCACGGCACTGGCACGCTTTTCGGCATTAAAGCGAATGGTCGCTGGGGGCTCTGTGGTTTGACTTAAACTAAAACGGGCAATTATTTGCTGGCTATTCAAGGTTGTGACTTCAACTTTTACTTTAATAAAGGCAGTATTTTATTTACTTTATCGTAAGTTTCTTGGTACTCCAAGTCGACCTTTGAATCAGCCACAATGCCACCGCCAGCCCAGCAATAAATTGCACCTTGATGACACACTAAAGTACGAATTGTGATACTGGTATCCATGTTGCCACAGGCACTCAAATAGCCAATTGAGCCGCAGTACACACTACGGCGATGTGGTTCGAGTTCTTCAATAATTTCCATAGCGCGAATTTTCGGTGCTCCGGTAATTGAACCACCCGGGAAAGCGGCATGAATTTGGTCAACGGAATCTTTGCCATCCGCTAATTCTGCGCGCACAGTACTTACTAAATGATGTACAGCTGGAAAGCTTTCAATGGCAAATAGC
Source organism: Pseudoalteromonas sp. Hal040 (assembly GCF_037162425.1). Lineage (NCBI taxonomy): Bacteria > Pseudomonadati > Pseudomonadota > Gammaproteobacteria > Alteromonadales > Pseudoalteromonadaceae > Pseudoalteromonas > Pseudoalteromonas sp. Hal040. The sequence continues at coordinate 1,282,132 of NZ_JARLUU010000001.1, forward strand.
GAGGGTACGGTGACACTACCTGGACGAGCCACTTTGCCTAAATCGTTGCGCAGCAGATCAACAATCATGACATTTTCTGCGCGGTCTTTTTCAGATTGTTGTAAACGGGTTGCTTGTGCTTGGTCTTGTTCAGGGTCAGCCAAACGAGGGAGTGTTCCTTTAATGGGCTTGGTTTCTATTTGACCTTGATTTATAGAAATAAAGCGCTCAGGGGAGATAGATAAAATAGCGCCATTTGGGTGATTTATATAGCTTGAAAATGGGGCTTTATTCGCTTCTCGAAGTTGTTTATAGGCTTGCCATGTTGAACCTGAAAATTCGGCTTTAAATCGTCGCGCAAGGTTGATCTGGTAACAGTCACCACTTTTTAAATAAGCTTGAATTTTCTCGAATTTTTCGCTGTAGCTGGCTTTGCTCATATTTGACTGCCAGTCGCTTTGTAGCGCGAACTCTGCACTTGCTGGCGTTTCGTTTAGGTGCTGCTGGTATAGCGCTAAGCGATTTTGATTTGGCTGACAAACGTAAAACCAGCTTTGCTGTTGCTTATCAAAAATAAGAGCATCAGGATAAAGTCCAACAGCCATTTGCGGCATGTTAATGTCGTTTTCGGCATGATTTGGCATAGTTTCAATCACGCGGCCTAAGTCATAACCAAAATAGCCAAGCCAACCACCTGTAAAAGGCAGACTGTTAGGGTTTGCTGTGTGATTAAATTCCTGAAGACCTGCTTTCATCAAGCTAAAACAATCACTTGATTGCGCCTTGCCGTCGACAAAGCATGTATTTTCACGCACTTCTAATCGCTTTAATGGCGCAATGGCAATGATATCGAAGCGGCTATTTACATGCTCGCTATTGGCTGAATCGAGCAACACAGCATGGGGTAAATGAGCAAAATGACTAAATAGCGCGATACAATCACCGCTTAAATCTAATTTAATGCACAAATTTTCATCGTTTATCATCTACATTGCCCTGAATAACTAGCCCGAAACGGGCGAGGAGGGTATCATAAGTTAAATTTGATTGGCAGCGTTATGATTTCCTTTATAGTGATGCCATGACTAACCCGTAGAGTAAATCTTCGTCACCGGTTTACTCAGGATCACGTACAGCGCTACGCGATAAAAACTTAAGGAACCCGTAATGAGTACAATTCGTCAGCAAGACTTCATTGATAGCATTGAAGATGCATTGCAATACATTTCTTTTTATCACCCTCTCGATTTCGTACAAGCCTTAGAAAAAGCTTACAACAAAGAGCAAAGCAAAGCGGCAAAAGATGCCATTGCGCAAATTTTAATTAACTCTCGTATGTCTGCTGAAGGTAAACGTCCGCTATGTCAAGATACAGGTATCATTACCTGTTTCGTAAAAGTAGGTATGGATGTTAAGTGGGATAAAACAGACATGACTGTACAGCAAATGGTTGATGAAGGTACACGTCGCGCATACTTAAACCCAGATAACCCGTTACGCGCATCAATTGTTGCAGACCCAGCTGGTACGCGTAAAAACACCAAAGACAATACACCTTCAGTTGTTCATATCGACTTAGTGCCAGGTGGCGAAGTTGAGGTAATGGTTGCAGCGAAGGGCGGCGGCTCAGAAAATAAAACGAAAATGGTTATGCTTAACCCATCTGATGATGTGGCTGCATGGGTTGAGAAAACATTACCAACGATGGGTGCGGGCTGGTGTCCACCTGGCATGCTAGGTATAGGTATTGGTGGTACTGCAGAAAAAGCCGCGGTACTAGCGAAAGAATCATTAATGGATCCGGTTGATATTCACGAGCTGATTGAGCGTGGCGCTGAAACAACTGAAGAAAAAATGCGTATCGATATCTTCGAACGTGCTAATAAGTTAGGTATTGGTGCTCAAGGTCTTGGTGGTTTAACAACCGTAGTTGATGTGAAAATCAAAACGGCACCAACTCACGCAGCATCAAAACCAGTGGTAATGATCCCGAACTGTGCAGCAACTCGTCACGTACACTTCACGTTAGATGGTTCAGGCCCTGCTGATCTTAAAGCGCCTAAACTAGAAGATTGGCCAGAAGTTACATTTGAAGTAGGTGAAGGTACACGTCGCGTTGATTTAAACACACTGACTAAAGAAGACACGCAAGAATGGAAGATGGGTGAAACGGTTCTTCTGTCTGGTACTATTTTAACGGGTCGTGATGCCGCACATAAACGTTTACAAGATATGATTCAATCAGGTGAAGGTTTACCTGAAGGCGTTGATTTTGATAACAAGTTTATCTACTACGTTGGCCCTGTAGATGCAGTGGGTGATGAAGCGGTAGGTCCTGCTGGCCCTACAACTGCAACGCGTATGGATAAATTCACTGATATGATGTTAGAAAAAACGGGCATCATCGGTATGATTGGTAAGGCTGAGCGTGGTCCTGCTACAGTAGAATCAATCAAGAACAATAAGTCTATTTACTTAATGGCGGTAGGTGGTGCAGCTTACCTTGTATCTAAAGCAATCAAGAAAGCACGCGTTGTCGCATTCGAAGATTTAGGTATGGAAGCAATCTACGAGTTTGAAGTAGAAGATATGCCAGTAACGGTTGCTGTTGATAGTGAAGGTGCAAATGCGCATACGCAAGGCCCAGCTATTTGGAAAGCAAAAATCGAAGAACTTGATGGCAAATTAAAATAACCATTTTGTAAGTCTTTTAATAAAAAACGGCGCAACTGCGCCGTTTTTTTCTGATCTGACCAGTCTCAGCTATTTCTCCAACATCTCTTTAAAAGCCGATTTTACTTGGCTTTCTCGGCACATTTTTCTTGTCACTTTTTCTTTACGCTATACTTTACCTTTACGTTCACGTAATAAAGTTTGTGGTGTTAATATTTTGTTTTGAATTAACAATGCTTAATGCGTACATTGACTGGTATATTTTTTCCATAAAGTGTTGGTTTTTGAGTTGTTATTTCGGCCTGAGAACTTTGCTTAGTTTTATCATCTCATTTAGTAGCAAGCGAGCATGCGAAGTGATAAAGTCTCGGCACTTTCAGCGCTCACACCCCTTAGGGTAAGAAAATTTCGGAGTATTTAACTGTGGCTGTATTTAATAAAGTCGACTTTGATAACCACGAACAAGTGGTGTTTTGTTCAGATAAAGAATCAGGCCTAAAAGCTATTATCGCGGTTCACAATACCAAGTTAGGTCCAGCGGTTGGTGGCTGCAGAATGTGGGACTACACAACTGATGAAGATGCTGTTACTGATGCACTTCGTTTATCAAAAGGTATGACCTACAAAAATGCTGTGGCACGTTTACCATTTGGTGGTGGTAAGTCAGTGATCATCGGTAATGCAAAAGAAATTAAATCAGAGCAACTTTTCCGTGCATTTGGTCGTCAATTAGAGCGTTTAAGCGGTAGCTACTATTCAGCTGAAGACGTAAACATCACCTGTGATGATGTTGCTATCATGAATAAAGAAACGAACTATGTGCTAGGTCTTGAAGGTAAAAGTGGTAACCCTTCACCATTTACAGCGTATGGTACATTTTTAGGTATTAAAGCAGCTTTACAACATCAACGTGGTCATCAAGACCTTGCTGGTATCAAAGTAGCTGTGCAAGGTTTAGGTGCAGTGGCATACGGCCTTTGTAAACACCTACATGAAGCGGGCGCAACATTATTTGTGACAGATATCAACGAGCAAGCTGTTGAGCGCGTTGTAAATGATTTCAATGCAACGGCTGTGGGTATTGATGAAATTTACGACTTAGACGTTGATGTGTATGCACCTTGTGCTCTTGGCGCAACGGTAAACGACACGACTATCCCGCGTCTAAAAGCAACAATTATCGCTGGTTGTGCGAATAACCAATTAGCAGAGTCTCGTCACGGTGAGATCATCCGCGAAAAAGGTATCTTATACGCACCAGATTACGTAATTAACGCAGGTGGTATCATCAACGTTTACTACGAAACAGCACCAGAAGGTTATAGTGCAGAAGCATCAACTAAGCACGTTGAAGGTATCTACGATACGTTAACTGAAATCTTCGCACGTTCTGAAAAAGAACAAAAATCGACGCATTTAATTGCCGATGAACTAGCATTAGAAATCATCGAAAACGGCTTATAATTTAGTAAACCAGCTAAATTTACAGTTAAAAAAGGTGCGCAGATCGCACCTTTTTTTGTCTCTGTTATTTATCGCAACAAAATGACGAAGGCTCACTATCTCGGTACACTCGGTTTTTAAATCTCGAGGACGCCTAATGAAAACTCAGCCTTGTGAAATAACCCCAATCAATCTTGATACTTGGCCTCGTAAACAGCATTTCGCTTTTTTCAAAGAATTTTCTCTGCCATATTTTAATGTATGTGTTTCACTCGACATGGCGGCTCTTTACAACAAGTGCAAAGCAGAACCGTATTCGTTCTTTCACAGCTATGTTTACCTAACGCTTGAAGCATGTCATGACTATGCACCAATGCGCCAACGTATAATTGATTCGTTGCCGGTACAACTGTCATCTGTAAGAGGCAGTGTGGTAGAGCTTGCAGAAGATGAAACATTTCGCTTTAGTTATTTTGAAAAACAGGCGTCGATGGAAGATTTTTCTAAACACGCGATTGCTGTGGGTAAAACAAGTAAAGCAAAACCATTTTTCTCTGATGCATTTGCTGCAACAGAAGGACAGCCTGATCTTATTCATATCTCAGTACTTCCATGGTTAAACTTTACTGGGTTTACCCATGCGGTGAGTGAGGGGCATGGCCTTGGTATTCCTAAGTTTGTGTTTGGTCAGTATGACTCACAAACTGGCAAAGTGCCGCTTTCAATTGATGTGCATCATGCTTTAATGGATGGTTTACATGTAGCGAGATTTGTGAAAATTTTGCAAGAAAAAATTGCGAATTTTTGTAATTGATTGTTGCTAAATGTCATTAAAGTGAGTAAGAATTGCAACTAATGTAGTATTATCTGAAGTTAGGGATGACTTTGGCTTCACAGAGCTACATCACTGAATAGAACGATAATAAATATCAGGGTTTTAGTTTTATGGTGCGGGTAGTTAGTTGTATTTTTCTTTTCTTGTGTTTCAGCGCTTTTGCTGATTCTGCACGCCTTTCTTTAAGTGATTATTTTACCGAGACTTGGAGTACGCGCGCTGGCCTTCCTCACAATAGCATTAATGGCGTTACGCAAACCAAAGATGGTTACATTTGGATAGCGACCTGGGAAGGGCTTGCCCGTTTTAATGGTCGTGAGTTTAAACTTTTTACTCGAACAGAAATTCCTGGCTTACCTGATTCTGGCTTACGTAGCCTGATCCCGATGGAGAATGGCGATTTATATATCGTGGGTGCTCGTGGCGGTATTGCGCTTCGTTCACAAGGGGGTGGCGAGCATTACCAAGTTCATCAGCCATGGTTAATCACGCGCTCGTTACTGAACAAGGTGAGCTATGGCTGGCACTTGAAGGACAAGGTATTGTGTATCGAGCCTCTGAAACTGCCACTGAGCAAAAACTGCTTGATAAGCTAAGCGCCTATCGTCTTTTACAAGACAACACTGGCGTGATTTGGGCTGCAACCAGTGATGGTCTTTATCGAATAAAGAATAAGCAAGTTAGTAAGGTCAGTGAATACTCTGGGCTTCCAAATGCCTCTGTGTTTACCTTATTACTAACTGAGTCAGGCACTTTAATTGTCGGCACTGAAAAAGGGGCATGGCAAAAGCAAAACGATAAGTTTGTTGCTATTAACCCCGTCCTTAACAACGAATCAATTGCCAGCTTACTGGAAGATGCGCAGGGCGATTTGTGGTTTGGCACCATCAATAAAGGGGTGTTCAGACTCAGCAGTTTAGGCCTTGAAAACTTAGCGGCAGATGATGGCTTACCCAACAACCGTATTTTATCATTACTGCAAGACCGCGAAAAAAGTATTTGGGTTGGTACAAATGCGGGATTATTTCGCTTGCGTGAAGCGCCATTTACAAACTGGAGTCAAAGCCGTGGGCTTGCATCTGACTATGTGCGTACCGTGTTATCACATTCTGATGGCAGCTTATGGGTGGGCAGTAGTAATGGCTTAAATCGTATTGAAAATGGCAAGCTCACCACCCTTATTCAAGCCTATGAAAAAGATCCGCTATCCGTATTAAGTTTAACTGAAGATAAGCAGGGCGGAGTATGGGTAGGTACTTACACTGCGGGTTTAATGAAAGTGGTTAATGGACAAATTTACCCAGTAAAAAACCGCAGTAATGGACTGATCAGCAACGAAGTTCGCGCTGTGTTTTTTGATAAAGCGGATAACTTATGGATAGGCACGGCCGGTGGTTTAACCAAAATTGACCCTGCTGGGCAAACTGAATTATTCACCACAGAAGATGGCTTAATTGGTGATTTTATTATGGCCCTTGTCGAGGATGACCATGGCAGGTTGTGGGTCGGCACGGGAGTGGGTGTGTCCATTTATGACCCGGCTACTAAGCAATTTAAAACTCTTGAGTTTCCAAAGCAGTTCAGCACTGAGTATGCATTCGGCTTTTACTTAGATGGCGATAAAATGTGGCTTGCAACCGATAGAGGCCTTGTTCGTTACAATCTCAGTACAGATAAAATGAGCTTGTTTGGTCGAGACCAAGGTTTACCGGTTGATAAGCTGTTCCAAGTTATTGAGCAAGGTGATTCATTGTGGCTAACCAGTAACCGTGGTGTAATTCAAGTGAACAAAGCTCAGCTGGTTGCACTATTAGATAACCCTGAAAAAATTAAGCCAATGAGTGTTTCGATGCAGCTTTATGATGAAGGCGATGGCATGCTAAGCGCGCAAGCGAATGGCGGTTCAAACCCTGCTGCTGTACTTCATTCAGATGGACAAGTATGGGTTGCTACAGCCAAAGGTGTCGCTATTGCGACACCAGAGCGCTTAAAAGAAGCTAGTAGACGACGCTTATCGACGGTTATTGAAAGCTTCGAAGTCGATGGCAAACCTATGACTTTACCCGTTGGCAATGAAGTATTGAGCTTACCTGCTGGTGTTTCTCGAGTTTCGTTTAATTACGCAGGGCTTAGTTTTATCATGCCGGGGCGGTTAAACTACCAAACTCAATTAAGTGGTTACAATCAACAATGGGTAGACAGGGGACGTTTGGCCATTACCGAATACACCAATTTACCGCCGGGTGACTATACCTTTAAAGTGCGCGCAGGGTACCCAAATAGTGATTGGCAAAATAATGAGCAAGTACTGCGTTTTAAAATTGCCCCTTATTTTTGGCAAAAAACCAGCTTTAAGTTATTTATATTAATTGCTGTGCTCTTTACTGCTTATGTGATTTATAAATACCGCTTATATCATTACAAGCGCATTGAAATTGAGTTAACTGAAAAAGTTGAACAGCAAATGCATGATTTGCAAACGCAAGCCGATGCCTTTGCTCATTTAGCGAATCATGACCAATTAACGCAATTACCGAACAGACGTGCTTTTGATATGTGGTTGTCTGAAAACTTTAATCAGTTCCAACGTGATAATAAAACACTCAGTATTGCGATTATGGATATTGATCACTTCAAACTGATTAATGACAATTTCTCGCACTTGATTGGTGATAAAGTGATTTGTGAAATCGCTCGTTTGCTGCGTATGAATTTCCCTGATGAAGGCTATGCGGCGCGTTGGGGCGGTGAAGAATTTACCCTGTTGTTCCCTTACAAAAACGCTGAAGAAGCCGCAAGACTGTGCGAAATTATCCGTTTAGAGATAGCGGGTTACGATTTCTCCGAATTAGCGCAAGGACTCTCTGTGACGGTGAGTTTTGGTGTAGCGGATAATACGCAAGTTGCTGATTATGACCGCTTGCTATCACATGCTGACAACGCTTTATACAATGCGAAGAATAACGGTCGAAACCAAATTTTTATTTATAATCAAGGCTGTATTGCGCTTGAATAATCAGCGTTAAAATAAAAATGTGTGTAAACAATTGATCTTTTTTTGTTTGCACACATTAAAGTATCAAGATTGTTTTTTTAGGCGATAGTAATGCTTAACCTGGTTTTGATACTTTTTTTAATAATTTTTGTTGTGTGTTACTGGCGCTGGGACGACATCCGTAATCACTTTTGGCAGAAAAAATACCTCAATAATACCCTCAATGCTCAGCAAAAAAATTTGCTGTTAAACTATATGCCCATCTATCGAAAGATGACGGATGCCGACCGCGAAAAGCTAGAACGTCATATCGTTTGGTTTTTAAATGAAAAACGCTTTATTGGTTGTGATGGCCTTAAGCTTAATGATGCAATGAAGTTGATTGTAGCAGCCGATGCCTGTGTTTTAGTGCTCAATAAACCGTGGCCATTGTATCGTAATGTAAAAGAGATCCTTTTATACCCCAGTGCGTATTATGCCCCGCAAACCTCCCGTGATAATGCTGGGCTTGTCAGTTATCACAATACCGTTCGCCAAGGTGAATCATGGCCAGGCGGAACCTTGGTATTGAGCTGGCATGATGTACTTGAGGGAAACCGCTTACCAAGTGATGGTCATAATTTGGTATTTCATGAATTTGCCCATCAGCTCGACCAAGAAACCGGCAAAACCACGGGCACGCCATTACTTTCGAGTAACGAAGATTACCAAAAGTGGGCGAAAGTATTTAGCCGTGCCTTTAATCAACTCAAAACCCATTTAGCTTATGGTATGCCTCATGTTATTCATAGCTATGGTGCGACAAACGAAGCAGAGTTTTTTGCTGTTATTACCGAAACCTTTTTAGAAAAACCCGCCGAACTCAGGCAGTTTGACCCTGAAATTTATCATTTACTGGTTGGCTTTTATCAGTTTGATCCAATTGCGTGGCATTAGTCGACTATTTACGTTTGTTTAACACGAATTGCTGGAATCTTGCTATGCTATTTGGTGCAATCCTAAAAGTGTGCATATAAGCAAAACAATAATAAGTGAGATTTCAATGAAGAAAATGCTTCATACAGTGCTGGCTGTATCGATTTCACTTGCTCTTACAGGGCAAGTAGTAGCAGAGCAAGCAAATGATGACAAATGGCAGGTGGACGCACCAAAAGGCCAATTCCTAGACGCTAAAATTAGTGTTGAGCAGGGCACGTGGATGAACGTAGATATTAGCCCTGATGGTAAAACAGTGGTGTTTGACCTACTTGGCGATATTTATACAATGCCAATGTCAGGTGGCACTGCAACGCAATTAACCAGTGATATTGCATGGCAAATGCAACCACGCTTTAGCCCAGATGGTAAGCACATTGCATTCACTTCAGACCAAGGTGGCGGCGACAACATTTGGGTTATGGATTTAAACGGTGAAAACCAAAAAGCAGTCACGAACGAAACATTTCGTTTGTTAAATAGTCCTGCTTGGAGCCCTGATGGCGACTACTTAGTAGCACGTAAGCACTTTACTGCAAGCCGCTCTTTAGGTGCTGGTGAAGTATGGCTTTACCACAAAGCGGGTGGTAAAGGTGTACAGCTAACTGCACGTGAAAACGACCAAAAAGACTTAGGCGAGCCGATGTTCTCACCTGATGGTCGTTATGTTTATTTCTCGCATGATGCAACGCCGGGTAAAACATTCCATTACTCTAAAGATTCTGTAGCGGGCATTTATAAAATTAAACGCTACGACCGTGAAACCGGCGAGATTGAAACAATTATTGATGGCATGGGTGGGGCTATTCGACCGACACCTTCACCAGATGGTAAAAAACTTGCGTATATCAAGCGCGATGATTTCCAAACAAGCTTGTACTTATATGATCTTCACACTGGTGAGCATACCAAGCTGTATGGCGAGCTTGAGCGCGATATGCAAGAGACATGGGCTATTCATGGTGTATACCCAACAATTGCTTGGACACCAGATAACGAACAACTGGTCTTTTGGGCGGGTGGGTCAATTCATAAGCTAGATGTGGATGATAAGTCTGTCTCGACTATTCCATTTAAAGTTGAAACTAATAAGCAAATTCAAAAAGCCGTGCGTTTTACACAAAACATCGACAGCGATAATTTTGATGTGAAAATGCTGCGTAATGTACAAATTTCACCTGATGGTGAAACGGCTATTTTTGAAGCGCTTGGTCATATCTATAAGCGTGATTTAGAGTCTGGCAAAGTAAAGCGTCTGACTAAGCAAGACGACCACTTTGAATTATTCCCGCAGTTCTCTCGAGATGGTAAGAAGATTGTTTACACCACATGGGATGATAACGAACAGGGCTCTGTACGTGTTGTGTCTTCACGCGGTGGCCGTGGCGATACCCTTACCAAAGAGCCGGGTAAATACGTAGAGCCAACATTTAGCCCAGATGGTAAAACAGTTGTTTATCGTAAAGCATCCGGCGGCAGTATTCTTAACCCAACATGGTCATTAGAGCCGGGTATTTACTCAGTAAGTGCCATAGGCGGTGATTCAACACTTATCACTAAATCAGGTTATCAGCCGCAATTTGGTGCAGCAAACGACCGTATTTATGTGATGAGCCCTTGGCCAAAACCAACATTGAGCGTTGTTGAGCTTGAATCAAAACAAGTTCGCAAACTTTATGAGTCAGAGCATGCAACAGAGTTTAGAGTATCACCAGATGGTGAGTACTTAGCGTTTGCAGAGCGTTTCAAAGTATTTGTTACGCCATTTGTTGAGCGTGGTAAAACCATTAATATTGGCCCGAAAGATAGCCAATTCCCAATTGAGCAGCTCTCTGTTCGTGCGGGTGAAAATATCAGCTGGAGTGGCACAAGCGATAAACTTTATTGGAGCTTAGGCCCTGAGTTATATCATGCAAGCCTAGCGGGTTTATTTGATATTAACCAAAATGCTGAGACTGATTTTAAAGTTAAAAGTGGCGATAACATTGGTTTTACAAAAACCATGGCGGAGCCTAAATCAGTATTTGCATTAACTGGCGCACGCATTATCACCATGAACGGTGAGCAGGTTATTGAAAACGGCGTTATTGTTACTGATGGTAAGCATATTAAAGCGGTTGGTAGTAAAGACAGTGTTGCTATTCCTAAAGGTGCAGAAGTAATTGATGTAACTGGTAAGACGATTATGCCGGGTATTGTTGATGCGCATGCTCACGGCTCGCAAGGTAGCGATGAGATTATTCCACAGCAAAACTGGAAGAACTTAGCGGGCTTAGCGTTAGGCGTGACAACGATTCACGATCCATCAAACGACACCACTGAGATTTTTGCTGCAAGCGAAATGCAAAAAGCGGGCATGATTGTCGCTCCTCGTATTTTCTCAACGGGTACCATTTTATATGGTGCGAATATGCCAGGTTACACGTCGCATATTGATTCGTTAGAAGATGCTAAGTTCCATCTTGAGCGCTTAAAGAAAGTGGGCGCGTTTAGCGTTAAATCCTATAACCAACCACGCCGTGAACAGCGCCAGCAAGTTATTGAAGCAGGTCGTGAACTTGAAATGATGGTTGTGCCAGAAGGCGGTTCATTACTGCAACACAACTTAACTATGGTCGTTGATGGTCATACGGGTATTGAACACTCAATTCCTGTTGCCAATATTTACGATGATATTCGCCAGCTTTGGTCACAAAGTGATGTAGGTTACACGCCGACACTGGGTGTTGCATACGGTGGTATTTGGGGTGAAAATTATTGGTACGACAAGACGGATGTGTGGAATCACCCACGCTTAAGTAAGTTTGTACCAAAGAATCAGCTTTTACCTCGTTCAATGCGTCGTGTTAAGGCGCCCGATCATCACTATAACCACTTTAACAATGCGCGTGTTGCCAAAGAGCTGCAAGACTTAGGTGTTTTAGTAAACCTAGGTGCTCATGGTCAACGTGAGGGTTTAGCGGCACATTGGGAAATTTGGATGTTTGCGCAAGGTGGTATGACACCACTTCAAGCAATTCGTGCAGCAACGTTAGATCCTGCTAAATACATTGGTCTTGATAACAACATCGGTTCTCTTGAACCGGGTAAACTTGCCGATTTAATCGTTATTGACGGTAACCCGCTAACTAACATTCGTGATACAGATAAAATCGATTACACCATGATCAATGGTCGTCTATTTGATGCTGCCACCATGAACGAAGTGGGTGAGAAAAAACGCGAAAAGTTATATTTTGAAAAAATCTAACATAGCGTAAATCTAAACTGAAAGCGGCCATTGTGCCGCTTTTTTATTGTTAATTTATTGTTTTAAATGAGGAAAATGTTTAATTCCAACTAGCTTTGCTTGGCAGATCATGCCCTCTACAAGCGTCATCAAATAGTGGCTGTGCGAGTCTAGCTGCGAACTTTCCATGTTATTACAGTTTGATAAACGCTGTTTAATTAACTGCTGGACTGCCATTTTATGCTCTTTGCAGGCTTGGTTAATTGGGCTGGCCAGATCAGCAAACTCAGCAGCAGTGTTAATAAATAAACAGCCATTGAAATCACCTAATTCAGTTACTTCAGAGTTAAACCAAGCTTCATGGCAGCTTATCAACGCTACTTTAAATGCTTCAACAGTGGTTAGCTTGCTGGTGGCATGCGTTAACCAATTTAAAAATCGGGTATGTCGCTCACTAAGGCACGCGAGTATCAATTCATCTTTACTTGCGAAATGGTGGTACATGGTTTTTTTAGCGACACCGGCCACACTAATAATTTCGTTTATTCCCACACTATGAATGCCTTTTTGATAAAAAAGTGACAGGGCGGTCATAATAATATGTGTTCGTTTATCCATAACAAGGCCTCATTGGGTGACTAATGATAGCTTGACAGAAGTAGACCGAATTATCTACCATTTGCAAGGTAGACAGATCGGTCTACTTTGGGGGTGTAATGGATAATAAAGTAACTAAAGCGGCAATCGCGGGTGTATTTGCTTGTATGGCAATTTTTGTGTTGGCCTATTTACAGCAACTAGGACATTACGGTGTGTGGTTGATGGCACCGTTTGGTGCAACTGCCGTGTTGGTATTTGGTGTGCCACACAGTCCGCTTGCGAAAGCGAAAAATGTTATTGGTGGGCATCTTTTGACTGCATTAATCGGTGTTGTATTTGTAAATTATGTCGGTGTAGGGCCTGTTGAAATTGCTATAGCAACAGGACTGGCAATTAGCCTAATGATGTTGACAGATACCGTACATCCAGCGGCAGGCGCAAACCCAATTTTGATAATGCAATCTATGCAAAGCTGGGATTTTTTAGTGATGCCCGTATTAATTGGAACGGTATTTATTGTGTTGTTTGGCAGCTTTAGTCAATGGATTATAACGAGCCAAGTGAACAGCCATAAAAAAACCGCTAACGAGTAGCGGTTTTTTAAAATGAATGAGTGTAATTAAATTACACAACACCACGCGGTAAACGACAATCGTGGTCTTTTTCAGCTAGGTTAACAATCCAAAGCTCTTCAGCTTTGTAACCATCATCGTTTGCTGTAACAACAGTAAACGGTGCTTTCTTAGCTGTTTTAGCTGGTGCAGCGGTTTTAGTTTTGGTTTTTTTCGCTGGTGCTTTTGGTGCTTCTTCTGCTTTAGGCTCAGCTGTTTTACCAGAAGTGAGCTCTTCAGTCAGCGCTGCAACATCAGCAAGGCGCAAGTTTTTGCCACCATCGATGCTATACCAACCAGGTTTTGTAGTGATTTCAGGTTTCTTACCATTCGCTGCTTCGTATGCTGCTTCGAAGGCATTTAACACTTCTGTTTTGTCTAGTTTGCTCATCAGAGACCCTATACGTTGTAAACACAGATTAAGAATATATATTTATACCTATTTTCAGCTTACTTTTCAATTTTTTGCGATTTTCCTTCCATTTTTCACCCATAAACGCCAAAATTTGCACAAAATAAAGGGTTGAAGGACGATTTCCATATGCAACGCAAACAATTTACTCAATTATTAAACGACATTCTTAAACCTGATTCAATCGCTGATTTTTGTCCAAACGGATTACAAGTTGAAGGGGCGAGTGAAGTAAAAAAAATAGTGACAGGTGTCACAGCAAGCCAAGCATTGATTGATGCTGCGATTGCAGAAAATGCAGATACAATTCTGGTGCATCATGGCTATTTCTGGAAAGGCGAGTCGCAGCCAATCACGGGGATGAAAAAGCGCCGCATTGCTGCGCTTTTAAATAATGATATTAACTTATATGGCTATCATTTACCGTTAGATATACACCCTGAAATTGGTAATAACGCGCAACTGGCAAAGTTACTTGATATTGAATTCACTGCTGGGCTTGAATCAGGTCCAAATAGTGTGCCGGTAAAAGGGCGCTTAAAAACCCCATTAAGTGGTGAAGAGTTTGCCAACAAAATTACCCAAGTACTTAATCGTGCACCATTAACAAGCTTGGTAAGAAAAGAGAAAATCGACACCATCGCTTGGTGCACCGGTGGCGGACAAGGGTATATTGATTTAGCGGCAGCCCAAGGGATTGATGCTTATCTCACTGGTGAGGCTTCTGAACAAACAATTCATAGCTCACGCGAGCAAGGTATCGATTTTTTTGCAGCAGGGCACCATGCGACTGAGCGGTATGGCATTAAAGCCTTAGGCGAGCTTTTAGCTGAACAGCATGGTTTTGATGTAACGTTTATCGATATCGACAATCCAGTCTGATTAAGTCTACAGCGCCTCTGGATCAATCCAGCGGCGCACACTCACCCAAGCACTGCCAATTTTTTCATGAGCGACTCTGGTAACGGCAACAAGTACATTGTCATCAGGTATAAACTGCTTATATGTTGGATACTGACTAAAATCTTGAAAGTCGGTTGCCGCTGGGATTACGTCAACACCTTGTGCATTAAATAAGTCTTTCGCTCGCGGCATGTGGCTGGCTGAGGTGACAAGCGCTGTTTTTCTATCGACTAAATAAATGGCAAGTCGCTTCGCCTCTTCTGCGGTGTCCATGGCGAGAGGGTTTTGTTTAATTCTAGTTGCTGATATACCAAGCGCTTTTGCTGTCTCAAACATGAGCTGGCTATTGGTGGCATTAGCAAAGCCGCCTCCTGATACATAGAGGGTGGCATTTGGGTAGTGGTGGGCAAGTTTAACACCTTCAAGTAATCGAGCAAGCGCACAATCGCCTAACTGGTGGTTTGCTTGAAGGCGCGAGTTGGGCATTATAGAGCAGCCAAGTACCACTATATTATCAAGTTTAGGGTGTTTTGCTTGGTTAAATTGCCATGCAGGGTTATTGCTTGCAGCTATCAGTGACTGGCCAATAAATGGCGTGCTTACCAGCATTAAAGTTAAAATGCTAACAAAGCCAAAATAGAGTGCTTTGCGTTTATGGGCAATGGCTAAAAATACCATCACTAAAGTAAGCAGCCCGAGCAACGGCAAGGGCATTAATAAAGAGCCAATGATCTTTTTAATTTCAAACATGTATCAACATTATTGTTTGTAATAGATGCAGCTATGTTAGTTATTTTGCCTTGTTTTAGCGACCGTTATTTTGCTTACACGTATTTAAAAAGTGACGATAAACAGGGTTATCTTTCATATTCTTTTTCATCGCTAAATACATAGGGCGAGTAAGGCCTAGCGCACCTAACGGAATAGACTTAATGAGT
Organism: Pseudoalteromonas sp. Hal040; assembly: GCF_037162425.1. Taxonomy (NCBI): domain Bacteria; kingdom Pseudomonadati; phylum Pseudomonadota; class Gammaproteobacteria; order Alteromonadales; family Pseudoalteromonadaceae; genus Pseudoalteromonas; species Pseudoalteromonas sp. Hal040. The sequence goes on from NZ_JARLUU010000001.1 coordinate 1,297,725, forward strand.
CCTTGGCTTTCATAAGGAGTGACTAGCCAGTCTGGTAATGCTGCAACCCCCATACCTGCACTCACTAATTGGAATATCAATAAGCCTTGGTCAACCGTTTTAAGCGTGCCATCAAAGCGTGCATTTTGAATAAAATGTTTGAATATATCTTGGCGCTCACGCGGAATAGGGTACGAAATAATTGTTTCGTTCTTTAAATCAAGGGCGGTGACATAGGCTTTTTTTGCCAATTCATGATCCGGTGCAACGATTAGTTTTAATTTAAAATCAAATAGGTGAGCATACTCAAGCTGATCGGGTTCACGAATATCGGAAGTCAGCACAAGATCTAACTCATCATTAATTAAATCTGGAATGGCGTCATAACTAAAGCCGCGCTCATAATCAATTTTAATATCAGGCCAAAAGTTATTAAATTCTTTTATGGTTGGTAGCAACCAATGAAAGCAGGCATGACACTCAACACTTAAACGTAAATTTGAAATTGGTTGGTTAAGGCTTTCTTTTAAACGACACTTTGTCGCTTCAACTCGTGGCAACACCTCATTGGCGAGCTCAAGAAGTAGCATACCTTGCGGAGTAAAACGCACAGGCTGTGTCTTACGTTCGAACAGTTGGCAATCTAACTTATTCTCAAGATCTTTAATTTGATGCGATAAAGCCGATTGAGTTAAAAATAACTCACGGGCGGTATTGACTAAAGAGCCTGTTTCTTTGAGGGTCGCTATGGTTTTTAGGTGCTTTATATCAATCATCTTTAAAAAATCTCATGAAAAATGTGAGTCCAACTCAGATTACGAACATACTACGCCTTAGAATTTGTTTTTTCAACGTCTAGACGTCTAAAAGTGATGGTTATTTTATCTTCTTTTTTACAATACGCCCTTTTATAATTAATTGACAGCGTTGTCATAAAAATATTTGCAGGTTGATTTTGAAATTCCATGAATTTACCTCAAGTTGAAACTTGCTGTTTTAAATGTTTTAAAGCATCTGGTCATTAATTTAATCCTGGATTCTAATGACTAAAAATAGGGCTGACTTTTCACTAAGGTATTATTTTTTAACATGTTAGTATCTTCTAATGAGTGTATTGTGATTTTTTAAAGGGATGCTTGTGTTACGAACTGTACTTTTACTCTGGGCTTGTTGGGTTTTTCCTGCTTTTGCGGGTACTATTTACAGTCAGTTTCCAACAGAGATTGACCCGCATGGTCACTATGTTTTTTATTCACATGGTTTTATTGTTGAAGGGACAAACCCTAAGCCTGTTCACAAAACCTTTGGTGTTTATGACTTTATTGCAGTAAAAGAAGCACTGGCAGATGAGAGCTATCATTTAATTGCCTATCACAGGCCAAAAGACACTGAGCCATTTACGTTTGCGAAAAAGCTCGCTGCAGATGTTGTAGCATTGATCAGTGCCGGTGTTGCTGAGTCGAACATTAGTTTGGTCGGTTTTTCACGGGGTGGGGCATTGTCGATCCTAGCAGCCAATGAACTTAAACGTACAAATATCAACTTAATTATATTGGCAGGTTGTGCAGGCCTTATAAAAGATCACACATCAGTTAAGGCTTATGGCAAGGTGTATTCTATCTTTGAGCGCTCAGATCAGGTTGGCTCTTGCCAATTTTTAATTGATAGAAGTGACGTAACTAAGTTCGAAGAAATAAGCATTAATACAGGGCTCTCCCATGGCGCATTTTATAAACCAAAAGATGAGTGGCTGTTACCAATTAAGAAGTGGCTAAAGGATTAACTATGCCTTATATATTGCTCGTTTTTGTGATCAGTGTTTTGAGCGTGAGTTCTGTAAGTCATGCTGAGCCGTTTACTTTGCCACGTACTAATACTGTGTTACTTAAAGATAAACATACCGAAAACGAATACCCTATTACGATTAAATTGCCACGCAGCTACCAAAAGCAAAACCAGAAGCGCTACCCCGTTGTTTACCTGTTAGATGCAAACTACAGTATGCCAATTGCCTCTGGCGTCAGTCGCTTCATGATGAATTCGGGGGTGATGGAAGAAGTGATTATCGTAGCAGTAGGGTATCAAAAAGGTGTGCCGGGGCTTAATAGCCGTATTTATGACTACACGCCATTTGAAGATAAAAATTGGCAACGTAAAACTGGCGGAGCAAGTCAGTATCTAAATTACCTAAAACATACCGTATTACCTTATATTGAGGCTGACTTCAGAACAACCCAAAAAAGCACGTTAGTCGGTAACTCGCTTGGCGGTTTATTTGCAGCCTATACTTTATTTACTGAGCCTTCGCTTTTTTCAAATTATATTATCGGCAGTCCTTCTGTGTGGTTTAAAGAAAACTCAATATTAGCTATGGCTGTAAAACCAGCTGCCATCACAACAAAAGTTTACATCGCAGTGGGTGAACTTGAAGAAAGCGAAGGTGAACAAATGGTGTCGGGCGCAAGGCAATTAGCAGCTAAAATTAATAAACAAAGTGGCGCGCTGGTTACAACGAATTTATTTGTTATCCCTCAGGCACGCCATGCAACTGCATTCCCAACAACGATTACCCAAGCCTTAGACTGGATTTACCAGACTAATACCAACCCGCAATAATACTTAAGTAAGCGGATTGGTATAAGAGCAATTAAAGAGCGTGACACTTTTTATATTTTTTGCCGCTACCACAAGGGCATTCATCATTACGGCCAATTTTAATATCTGCAACTGGTGTTATATCGCCATCTAGGTAACGCCATAAGCCATCTTCTTTAATAAAACGCGACTTTTCGTGTAACTCACAATACAAGTTTTGGTAAAAGTAATTTGCTTTAAATTCTACAAAGCCTTCTTGCTCGTTATGTTCAGTCTCTAAAACACTGAGTTTGGTAAAACGGCAGCTATTAGCAAAATCTTTAATTTCGCGAACCGGGTTCGCGGCTTGTTGGCTTTGTGCATAAGTACTAAATACATATTTTGCATCTTTTAGCGCGTATGCACTAAAACGAGAACGCATAAGTTGCTCTGGGGTATCAGCTTGGCTTGCACCGGTATGAAAAGGCTGGCAGCAAAGCTCGTAAGTCGATTCGCTGCCACAAGGACAAAGGGAGTGTGTGAGTGATGTCATAACAACTTACCTAAAAATGTAAATTGTTATTTTAACAAGCCTATTGTGGCTGCGGTACTAAATTGTTTAATTGAGCGCTTTTTGTAAAGCAATAAAACTTAGCTGATGCCTGATCAAGGTTTAAGTTCATCGAATCAAGTTGATGATTGTTTACAATATCTGTCCATGTGATCACAGCAGCAAAGTTACCGTTATGTAATGCTGAGCTAAGTACGTACTCAAGGTTTACTAAATGCTTTTGTCTGATCACAAGTAGTTTGCTGGTATCAATTGAACACGAATCTAATAATGCTTTGCTAGGAACATGATCAGGGGCAATTAATAGTGTCCATGCATTTTGGCTATTGTAATGATGTAATACTTTTAATAGCTCAAAGGTTGCTGATATTTCGTCTTCAATTTGAATTAAATTAACAGACGCTTTGTCGTTATCTTGTTGGTAGCTTTTAACTGTTCTTAAGGTAATTGGCTGTAACATAACTTTCACTCACTGGTTGTTTATACAGTATGTGTATACAGTAGTTTATACAGTGTTTTTGCGCAAGTACTTTTTTGCTATTTTTTAACCAATGATTCAGTTTTATTTTAATTAAAATAATTTAGTTCTTATTAAACATTTAGTTATGGTTTTGGATTGCAGAATGAAAAAGCTAAAAAATTTAGCATCTAACTCATACAGTGTTTTGTACAGTACTGTATAAGACGCTACATTTTTCTTCTATACAAGTGTTTTGCATAAAAAAGCCGGTATAAATACCGGCTCTTTATCTTTGCAATCTTGCTACTTATCTAAATAAGTATTTAAAAACTCAAGATATGCGTTTGAAGCTTTTATGCGGTTTTCCTTTTTAGTAAAACCATGGCCTTCATCATCAAATAATACATATTCGACAGGCACACCATTTGCTTTCACTGCGGCAACGAGCTCATCGCTTTCAACTTGTAAAACGCGAGGGTCGTTAGCACCTTGGATCACCATTAATGGCTTGGTGATGTTTTTAGCATGAAATAGTGGCGAAATTGCACGGTGACGTTCACCGTCTGTAGCAGGGTCGCCCATTTCGTCATACAGCGCCTTTTTAAAGCTTTCCCACCATGGTGGAATCGAGTTTAAGGTTCTAACCCAGTTTGTTACACCAAAGATGTTGATACCTACTTTGAACTCTTCAGGTTCAAAGGCAAGTGCGGCGGCGGTCATAAAGCCACCGTAACTACCCCCTATGATGCCAATTTTGTCAGCATCGACCCAATCGAGGCTTTGTAGATGCTTTTTGCCGTATACGATATCTTGTAAATCATCAGTGCCATGTTTTTTATCATCTAAATGGAAGAAGGTTTTACCATAGCCTGAGCTGCCACGGTTATTAACTGCAAAAATGGCATAACCATGATTGACTAGATGCTGCTGCATTGCACTATATCCTGTGCGACTTTGGCCTCCAGGGCCGCCGTGCACCCAAACTAAAGCTGGTACTTTGTTGTTGCTATTAGCTTGCTTAGGCTTATATAAAACCCCAGGGATTTCTAAACCATCAAAGCTTTTAAAGCGCACAATAGTGCTTTTAACCAAGTCATTTTGATCAATTGCATCACTTAATGTGTTGGTTAATTGTTTAGCTTTTGATTCACCGAGTTGCCACACAAATAGGTTACTTGGCGAGGTATCTGAATTTAAATAAAACGCCATGGTCTTTTCATCAGCTGAAAAGTTCACACCACGTAAGTTACCAGCAGGCAGCGATGGCATGGCAATACCTTTACCTGTGGTGGTATCAATTATCGACACTTTAGTGCTTGCGTCAGCATTAACACCGCTTACTTGATAACGGCCAGATTTAGAGAAGTAAATAAAACTCACATCCCACTCATCTTTGAGGGCAGGGCTGTGCTCGCCGGTCGTTAAGTCATAGCGCCACACCTCTGCAAATTCACCTTTGGCATCGGTTGAGTAATATAATGATTTACTGTCTCTTGAGAAGGTTTCTGGGCCATACTTAGCGTCATCGTCATGACGGGTAATAAGCTCTGGTTTCAGTGTTTTCTTACGCGTATCGAGAATGAACACATCGCTGTCTTTGTTCGAATTGTTTTTCGATAAAGCAATAAAGCGGCCGTCAGGGCTGATTGCGCCGACATCTAGCCCCATAGTATTTTGATAAACAGGCGTTACTTCATAGCTGTTAGCATCAACACGATATAGGTCCATAAACTTAGCATCACGCTGATTGCTGGTTATAAAAAAGTGTTTCGCATCTTCAGTAAAGCCTGCAAATCCTGCACGGGTTTCTTCACCTGGCGTAAGATCTTTAACTGTGCCGTCTGTTTCGCGAACGTAGATGTGATAACGCTCGTTACCGCCAGAGTCTTTAGTAAATAGTACGCGCTCATCTTTAGGGAAATAAGCCACTGCATAAGTACTGTCTTCAAAGTCTGTTAAGCGGGTTTTTTTGGCGGTTTTTATATCTACTTCATACAGGCTATAAATGCCGCTTTCATCACTGCTAACGAGTATTTTGTCGCCTTTTGGTGAAAAACTACTGCCCATAATTGAGGTTGTATCAAAAAAGGTTTCAGCATCATACTGTTTAACAGTTTGGCTTTGTTGCACGCTTTCGGTGGTGCTAGTTGATTGGGTTGATTGTGAACATCCTGCAAGTGCAAGGCTGAGTGCACATGCCACGGCTGCTAGTTGAAAACTCGGTTTCATTGTAATTATTCCTTATCTATTTTTCGCTATAGAGTCTTGCCTGTTCATTATATAAACGCAAGTTTTACCAGTTCGATATTTGTTACAAATCATGTAACTAATTAGGGACAAGGAATGCGCTAGAGGGTTTATAAACAAAAAAACCAGCGCAATTTGCGCTGGTTTGGTTTTTCATAACAATTGGAATTGTTTTGCTATCTTAAGCGGCGTCAGCTTTTTTATTGCTCTCGCCGCGGGCTACTTTACCTGCAACTAAGTCTGCTGGGTCAAAGTCGTCAACGTTAATAACGTCAAGACGGGCTTTTTCAACAGCAGCTAGTTTGTCGGCTTCAGCTTGGCTTAAAATACCTGCCTCTAGGCCCATTTGCGCTACTTTATCAAGCTGGAAGAAAGGCAGTTTCACGCCTTTTTCACGGCATACCTTGTCAAACAGAGGCTCAACTTCAAGAATGTCTTTCAGCGTTTGCTCTTGACGACCAACTAAGTTAAGCGGCTCGTTTTTAAGGTAAATGTAGTTAGCTAAACGATTACGAGTTTCGCTCGGTACTTGTAATAAGTGAGCAAGTTTATGCTCAAGCTTATCAGTAGGCTTACGAACTGGACGACCGAATGGGAATAACATGATTTTTAGCATTGCACGTAGTGGTGCAGATGGCATGTTATTGATTAAGTCAGCGAGTGCACGTTGGCAGTGGTAAAGGTGATCTTGGCAGCTCCATTGAACAAGCGCAAAATCTTCTTTTTTACGGCCTTCGTCGTTGTAACGTTTAAGTGTTGCAGATACAAGGTATAAGTAGCTTAGTAAGTCACCTAAACGTGCAGAGATACGCTCTTTACGTTTTAGTGAACCACCAAATACCGCCATGCTGATATCTGACATTAATGCTAATGATGCACTGAAACGTGACGCAACGCGATAAAACTCAGCGGTTTCGTCTTTGTATGGTGTACTTGTGAAGCGAGCATTCGTTAGTGCTAACCACTTAGTACGAACAAGATTCGAAATAGTAAAGCCAACGTGACCCATTAACGCCTTATCGAATACTGCAAGCGCTTCTTCACGGTCTTCAATTGCACAAGCACCTAGCTCAGTTAACACGAATGGATGACAACGAATTGCACCTTGACCATAAATGATCATGTTACGTGTTAAGATGTTTGCACCTTCAACGGTAATAGCAATTGGCGCACCTTGGTAGCCACGGCCTAAGTAGTTGTTTGGACCAAGCATGATGCCTTTACCACCATGAACATCCATGCCGTGAATAGTCGCTTCACGCATTTGCTCAGTTAAGTGGTATTTGATAATCGCAGATACAACCGATGGTTTTTCACCAAGGTCAACAGCCCCTGTAGACATGCTAACAGCAGCATCAGAGCTATATGCGTAACCTGCAAGTTTTGCCATTGATTCTTCAACACCTTCCATTTGACCAATTGGTAAACGGAATTGACGACGAATACGGCTGTAAGAGCCTGTTGCAAGCGCAATTGTTTTAATGCCACCTGTTGAGTTAGACGGCAAGGTGATTGCACGACCAACAGATAAACATTCAACAAGCATACGCCAGCCTTGACCAGCCATTTTCGGGCCACCAATGATGTAATCAAGTGGTACGAAGATGTCTTTGCCGCGAGTAGGACCATTTTGGAATGGAACGTTTAGCGGGAAGTGACGACGGCCAATTTCTACTCCAGGAGTATCTGTAGGGATCAGCGCACAGGTAATACCAGGCTCTTTGTCATCACCTAGTAAACCGTCAGGATCTTGTAGTTTAAATGCAAGACCAAGTACAGTCGCAACTGGAGCTAGAGTAATGTAACGCTTGTTCCATGTTAGGCTAATACCGACAACTTCTTCACCATTCCACTGACCTTTACAAACAACACCGTAATCAGGAATTGCACTTGCGTCAGAACCGGCTTCTGGTGATGTTAAAGCAAAACATGGAATTTCTTGACCACTTGCTAAGCGCGGTAAGTAATGATCTTTTTGCTCTTTAGTACCATAGTGCTGAAGTAATTCGCCCGGACCTAATGAGTTAGGTACACCTACGATAGATGAAAGTAACGTTGATTTACTTGTTAGTTTTTGTAGTACACACGATTGTGCATAAGCAGAAAACTCTAAACCGCCGTATTCTTTTTTGATGATCATGGCAAAGAATTTATTATCTTTTAGATATTGCCAAACATCTTGCGGTAAATCAGTTAGTTCGTGAGTTGCGTGCCAGTCATCTAGCATGCTACACACTTCTTCAACTGGACCATCAATAAACGCTTGCTCTTCGATAGTCAGTTTAGGTGCTGGGTATTGGTGTAATTTGTTCCAGTCAGGACGACCGCAAAATAGATCCGCTTCCCACCACGTAGTACCGGCATCGATTGCTGATTTTTCAGTTTCCGACATCGTCGGGGTTACTTTTTTGAAAGCAGCGAAGATAGGTTTGATGATGTATTGTTGACGAACGCCAGTCACAGAAAGTGGCACAGCGATAAGTAAGAATAGTAGCCAACTAATTGCGCCAAACGCGCCAGCAAATGTGCCAACAAGTAAAGTCGCAACGGCAATACCTAAGCAGGTATTCCAGCTTGCTCTGTGGTAACTCGCAATACTAAGCAGCACGAGTAAACCAAGTAAAAATATGAGAGTCATTGATTATTCCTTAATAGAGGTCAGACCACCTCTTTTAGAGTAGCGCTTGAAAAGCGAATTATCAAGAGGGGAACAGGGATTAAAACAGTCAGTGTAACGAGTTTTATTCATTTAAAAATGGCTATCAGTGCAAAAACATTTACAGCGAGTGAGGAATTGTTGAGTAATTACTTATAATCAGCGCCGTTATACTGGCGATTAGTTGTGAATTGCTCAGATAGTTCTGAAAATCTCAGCATAGCAGTTGCCATCTTTAACGCTATGTTTAACAATGAGCACAGGCAGGGATCAGCCCATCATGCCTTCCTTCGATTAGTTTTATAGGTTAAGAGTTCTATGTGTGAGTTGCTTGGCATGTCGGCCAATGTACCAACGGATATTTGTTTCAGTTTTTCAGGATTATTAGAACGCGGTGGTAATACTGGCCCGCATAAAGATGGCTGGGGCATCACTTTTTACGAAGGTAAAGGCTGTCGTACATTTAAAGATCCAGAGCCAAGTTGCCAATCAGAAATTGCCAAGTTAGTTAAAGCGTATCCAATAAAAAGTATTTCAGTGATAAGCCATATTCGCCAAGGAAACCGTGGTCGAGTGTGCCTTGAAAACACCCACCCATTTACTCGTGAGTTATGGGGACGCGAGATTACGTATGCCCACAACGGGCAACTATCGAATTATCATGATTTAAAACCAGATTACTATCGACCTGTTGGCAATACCGACAGTGAGCTGGCGTTTTGTTGGCTGCTCGATAAAATTCGCGAAAAATACCCTAAACGCCCATCGAATATGGCGTCTGTATTTCGTTATGCTGCCAAGCTTGCCCACACACTGCGTGAAAAAGGCGTATTTAATATGCTGCTTACTGATGGAGTTTATGTTTTAGCCTATTGCACCAATAACTTACATTGGATCACTCGCCGTGCACCGTTTGGCAAAGCGACATTAATTGATGCAGACATGGTGATTGATTTTCAAAAAGAAACCACACCGAACGATGTGGTTACTGTGATTGCAACAAGGCCACTCACCAATGATGAACGCTGGCAGAAAATGGAGCCCGGTGAGTTTTCACTTTTTAAAATGGGCGAAAAGATTTAAATAAAAGATGAAGCGCTACTCAGGCGCTTCGTTACTCACTTCATTTGTTACGGCGACTGGCGTGGTCACGGTAAATGAATTAAGTTGCACTTCAAATTGCTCTACGCCTTTTTCACCTTTCCACATACGAACTAGCATGTAGTCCATTTCTGGGGCAAACCAAGCAAGTGCTTGACGTTTATCGTTATCGTATAAACGTTTAACTTTAATTGCTTCTACATTACCAACAGGTAGCGAAATCATTTCTGTGCCGATAACTTCAAAGTCGTAATTGCGAAGGTTGCCTTTTTTATCAATCAATGGATACGATAATTGTGTTTTACCTTGCTTTAGCTCTTCGCGTACTTGCACTTGGTAAGACAGAGAATCTTGAAAATCATCTGACCAATCCAGCTTCAATGGATATTTACTTTCGCTGCTTTGAACTTGCTTTTGCGCTGCATCAAATTTTAAGCTGTATTCTTTATCAGGCCCGGTGCCCGAACGTTCCATGGTGTAACTTAGTGGAGAAATTTTTTGATCATGGTACGTAAATTTAGATGTTTCTTTTCGTGAGTCTGAAAAAATCATCCATTCGATTTCACTGTGATAAGTGATCACGTAGTTACCGTCTGCGGCTTTTTTCAGCTCGCGTACTGCTTTACCATGGGTTTCGCCTTTACGAAGTACATCGTATTTGGCTTCATATTGAGTGAGGTCGCCAGCTAAAACACTGGTAGGAAGTAATAAAGTGCCCACACAAGCGAGTAGGGCACTTAGATTTTTATTCTGGGTAGTGCGCGCCGTGTGCAGGAAGTTTCTTTTCGTCAAAAACTGCATAATCTGCTTCCATCTTGAGTCGTTGTTCACTGAACCACTTGACCACCAATGGATAGATTATATGTTCTTGCTGATGAACACGTTGTGCGAGTGTCTCTGCGGTATCGTTTTCGAGTACCGGCACTTTGGCTTGAAGAACAACGGGACCGCCGTCTAGTTCTTCTGTGACAAAGTGAACACTAACACCATGAACGTCATCGTTTGCATCTATCGCTCGTTGGTGGGTATTCAGCCCTTGGTACTTAGGCAACAAAGAAGGATGAATGTTCAACATTTTTCCCTTAAATTTTTGCACTAAGCTAGGTGTAAGAATACGCATAAAACCAGCTAATACAACTAGATTTGGTTCAAAATTGTCAATAATGTCCATTAACTCAGCATCATAGGCCTCGCGCGAGTCAAAATCTTTATGGCTAAGTACACGTGTTTGTATACCTGCATTTTTTGCTCGCTCAAGGCCATAGGCGTCGGCTTTATTACTAATTACAGCGGCGATTTCGGCCTTTATTTCACCACGCGCACACGCGTCGATGATGGCTTGAAGATTAGAACCGCTACCAGAAATTAATACAACAAGACGACAAGGGGTCATTAGTCACGACCACCTAAAATTTCTACTTGCTCTTCGCCTGCTTTCGCATCTTGGATCTCACCGATATGCCATGCATTTTCGCCAAGATCTTTAAGAATTGTTAAGCTTTGCTCAAGTTTGTCTGCTGGAACAACTAAAATCATACCAACACCACAGTTGAATGTACGGTACATTTCGTGTGTTGTGATGTTGCCGTTTTCTTGTAACCAGTTGAAAACTACAGGCCATTCCCAGCTGTCACCTTTGATCACTGCTTTTGCAGACTCAGGAAGTACGCGCGGGATGTTTTCCCAGAAACCACCACCCGTGATGTGAGATAACGCGTGTACGTCAACCTGCTTGAATAGCTCAAGTAGTTGTTTAACGTAGATGCGAGTTGGCTCTAAAAGGTGATCGCCAAGTGTTTTGCCTTCAAGCTCAGCGCTCGTGTCTGCGCCAGATACTTCAAGAACTTTACGAATTAATGAGAAGCCGTTTGAATGAGGACCACTTGATGCAAGAGCGATTAATTGGTCGCCTGCAGCAACTTTAGTACCGTCGATAATTTTTGATTTTTCTACAACACCAGTACAGAAACCAGCCATGTCGTAGTCTTCGCCGTCGTACATACCTGGCATTTCAGCAGTTTCACCACCGATTAATGCACAGCCAGAAAGCTCACAGCCTTTACCAATACCTGTTACAACATCAGCCGCAGTATCTACGTCTAATTTACCCGTTGCATAGTAATCAAGGAAAAATAGTGGCTCTGCACCTTGTACAATAAGGTCGTTTACACACATAGCAACAAGGTCGATACCCACTGTGTCGTGCTTTTTAAGATCGATTGCTAAACGTAGTTTTGTACCAACACCGTCAGTGCCAGCAACCAGTACAGGCTCTTTATAGCCAGTTGGTAGTTCGCAAAGTGCGCCAAAACCACCGATACCGCCCATTACTTCAGGACGTCTGGTTTTTTTAACTACGCCTTTAATACGCTCAACAAGTGCATTACCGGCATCGATATCTACGCCCGCGTCTTTATAGCTAAGAGACTGTTTTTGTTCGCTCACAGGTTTTCCTCAAAAAAGTTGCATGTGGGTTGCTTAGAAACGCGCGTATTTTACAACAATTGCACTGGCGCGGCTAGTTGAAAAATCACTTTAACCGACTTGACAAGGACAGTTGTCCGGTTTTTTTGCTTTCAAGTAACAAGGCAAAAGTATCAAGCAAATGACCCTTCTACCTTGTAACTAGAAACTTCTTACTATTTGTTAGGCTTTCGCTGTTAAAATAGCGCGAAGAGGGGCAGGGTAACCTTCAATGGTTTTGCTGGTGTCATTTGGGTCTAAAAAGTCGACCAGTGATTCGTTTTCCATCCACTGGGTTTTACGTTGCTCTTCAAGCGTTGTGATTGCACAGTCTTTAACTTGTACATCTTTAAAGCCAACGCGCTCCATCCATAGTTTTAATGCCGCGGTGCTTGGGATAAACCATACATTACGCATTTTCGCATAGCGGTCAGTTGGCACTAAAACTGTGTGCTCATCACCTTCAACAACCAGTGTTTCAAGGACTAACTCACCCCCTGGGCGAAGCTGTGCTTTTAATTGCGCTAAAAAGTCGATAGGTGAGCGACGATGATATAAAACACCCATTGAAAATACTGTATCGAATGCTTTTAGCTCAGGCAGAGCTTCAACACCTAACGGCAATAAATGCACGTTTTCATCTTGGTGATAATGCTTTATCGCTTGGAATTGGCATAAGAACAAATCGGATGGATCAATGCCCACTACAAAATTAGCGCCTTCACCGCGCATGCGCCATAAGTGATAACCCGAGCCACAGCCAATATCAAGCACTGTGCGGCCTTTTAAGGGTTCGATATGAGGCAGTAAACGATCCCATTTCCAATCACTGCGCCACTCAGTATCAATTTCGATACCGTGTAAGCTAAATGGCCCTTTACGCCATGGCATCATGCGCTTTAATAAATGCGTTAACTGTTTTTGCTGACCTTCAGATAGCTCATCACCGGTGCCAATTTGTACTTTATCCTGAAGGTTTACATGGTTTGTGCTTACTTCAGGTAAGTTTTTCAGCACTTTTTGCCATTTTGGTAAATCGCCGTGGCTGGCTTCGAGTTCCCAGTGCTTTAATTGACCAGGCAAAGTTTCGAGCCAGTGACTAAGCGGGCTTTGTGCAATCGCGACGTAAAATTGGTTAAACCATTGAGACATGAAATACTCTTTATATCGTTGTGATGATTACTTGATTGCAATCATCGAGCAGAAGTTAAAACATTGATACCACACTTGTGTTTGGCTAAAACCAATTTCACTTAATCGGTTTAAGTGGGTAGATAAATGATCAGGGCGCATGACATTTTCGATAGCCGTACGCTTTTGGCTGATCTCAAGCTCCGAATAGCCGTTATGACGTTTAAAATCATGGTGTAAATCAATGAGCAAATTATCGCATTGCTCATTTTCACCTCTAATTTTTTCGCTCAGCAGCAAAACACCGCCTGGTTTTAAATTTGCGTAAATCTTTTCAAGCACCGCTTGGCGCTTTTCAGGTGGAATAAACTGTAGTGTAAAGTTCATCGCGACCACAGAGGCATTCTCGATAGCTAAATCGTTGATATCACCTAGTGTAACTGTGACTGGTACTTCAGAGCGAAAACCTTGTAAATGTAATTTACAGCGCTCAACCATCGCTTCTGAGTTATCGACGGCAATAATATTACAGTTATCAGTGCGAATATTACGGCGCATACTTAACGTTACAGCACCAAGAGAACAGCCTAAGTCGTATAGGTTTGAATTGCTTTGCGCGTACTCACCAGCCAGCTTACCCATGGTGCTAACAATAGTTGCATAACCTGGCACCGAGCGCTGGATCATATCAGGGAAAACTTCTACTACATGTTGGTCAAAGCTAAAGTCTTTAACCGCTTGCTCAGTGGCATAAATACTGTCTTTTTGCGTCACGTGAACAGTCTCTTTAAAAAATAATACCGCTATTTTAGCATTTTTAACTGGATAGTCAGTGATAAATTCAGTAGCTTGGCTAGAATTATCAATAACAAGTACAAAAAAGAGAAGTTTAATGACAAAAAGCAAAGTGATCAGTACAGAAGATATCTTATCAACTCTGTGTCATTCAGTGACTGGAGTTCTGTCTTCAGCAAGCGGTAACAGTATTAGTTATTCTGCTATGGTTCAAAAAATCACCCGCACCTGTATGCGCCCAGATATTGGCTGTTTTGTATTGTTCGATGGTGGCTTTACCGGTCTTGTGGTAACAAACTTCACAGCGCAAGCAGCCATGGAAATTTACCATGACTATATGCGTAACATGGGTATGCCTGAGGACGAAATTGCACAAAGCCATTTATCAGATGATGTGGCAAACGTACTCGGCGAGCTGATGAACCAAATCGTTGGTGACTTTACGTCAAAAGTACGCGACCAGCTGCATACTTCAATCACGCAAAACCAACCGAAGATGATGGCGATTAATAAGCAAGTGCAAATCTCTGTCGATACCACTATGGATAGACCACAAGCACGCCGTGTGACCTTCACTACAGCGAAGCAAAATATCTTCTATCTAGAACTGGCAATGGATAAAACTGAATTTATCAAACTACATGATTTTGATATTTCAGAAGCGGTTGACCCAGATGACATCATCGAAAACGAAGCCAAACAAAAAGCTGAAAAGCAAAAAGCATCATCACAAGCAGACGATGCAGATGATGATTTTATGGCAGAGCTTGGTTTGTAACCTAACGACTTGAGCTGTCAGCTATCAGCCGTCAGATAAAACAGAGGCGCGGGTCAGACCGCGCTTTTTTGTTTTTAAAAGGCTATAGAACTTAGTGTTTTATGTTGAGTTTATTTCAACGCTGAAATTCAATTGAGGGGACTAAGCCCTAAGTTTGAAATATGGTTTGCAGCTTTCGTTAAGTTAATGTTTTGGTGTGTAATACATAGATTAATTTATTGAAATAACTCAATAGGCAGTTGAATTGAAATTTAATAGAATATATCAAGATGTTATAGTCGATGAAGTAAAGTTAAAACGCACTGGGAGTGAGTTTCAAGTGTTTGTGACATTCCAAACTCAATCGGAGACTTTACATGTTGTACTTAATGGAGTCCGAGAGATTGATAATATTTCTGATTTGTTAGAGGCAAAACAACTTTGGCTTGAAGATAGCGAATCTAATCAAGCTGAGTATGGAAAATTTAACCTTGGTATTTCACATGAGAGTTACACGGAAATTTGCTTTGACTCATTAGGTTAAGGGCCTTGTAAGCTACCTTGGTATAAAAAATAGTGCTTGGTAGCAATTGCTTACATTCTTAGGTTGAGGAAAATAGTGCTACAAGAATTAGAAAATTGGAGAAATTCAAAATCTAAAATTTTGACAATTGAAAATCTCAAGGTGGTTTTTTCTGCTCAATTGGGTGAGCCAACTAAAGCTCAATACATTGAAATTAAGGGCAATGGCCTTATAGCAAGGGCAACACTTTGGGAAAATGGTAACCTTGTATTAAAAGCAGTTAGTTGTCAGTCTGATAAGCTGGTAATTTTAAAACATCTGAATTCATGTGAGGCATGGCAAATTGACGATGAACTTAACTGGTGGTTGAGTCAAATTGTTATTTACGAACCTTCATAATCGATGTAGTTGAGTAACTAGTCTTGGCTCAAAACTTACAGTTTAAAGCTTTGAACTTAAAGCTCGTTTTAAAGCCTACATTCATCCAATTTATGCTTTACTCATAAAGCCTTAAATGGATTTGATGATTACATGAATTACTTAAAAAACTTTATAACTAAATTTGTTTTCATGATGCAGAAGCGGCCGGGGTTGATGGCGGTGTTAGCTTTTTGCAGTGGTGTGGCAAGCTATGTCTTTGTTGAAAGAAAAGAATCGTTTTCGCAGCTTATCTCTATTTTGTTATTAGTCACTTGGTTGTGGTTGTTAATAGATAACTGGCTAAGAGATAAAGTAGAGGAGCGTTTTGGTGTGGCGGTGTCGCCCAACGTGATGCGATTTGCGCTGCAAGTTGTGCAGCAAGAAAGTTTGTTTTTTGCTTTACCATTTTTCTTGGCGGTGACTACTTGGGACCATGGTCAGGCCGCGTTTACCGCCTTAATTATACTTTGTGCGTTCGTTTCTGTTGTTGACCCCTCTATTACAAAAAGCTTGCAAGGCACAGTGTCTGGTTTAGTGTGTTTCATAGCTTTTCTTTGTTTGTCGTGCTATCGGTTACCTTACCTATTTTATTAAAGTTAACAACCAGCCAAAGTTTTGAAATTGCACTGATCACGGCTGTTATTTTAACGGTCCCTAGTCTTGGCAATTTGATGCCGAATGCAAAATGGTGGCGTTTCCCGCTGTTGGTGTTATTGCTTTGTGCATTAGGTGCTGGGCTTTGGCAATTACGTAGCTTTGTGCCACCTGCGGCACTGCGTTTAACCGATATGAGCATGTCGTATCAGCTTGATGAACAAGCTCGTAAACCGCTTTCGCCAATAACAGAACTCACTGAGCATAGCTTGCATGAAAACGGTCTATATAGTTTTAGTGCGGTAAAAGCACCGCGAGGTTTAAATGAAAAAATCTTCCACGTCTGGGTGCATAATCGAAAAGAAGTTGACCGCATAGCCTTGGATATTTCTGGTGGTCGTAAAGAGGGCTATCGAGCGTGGAGCCATAAAACGAATTTCCCTGCTAATGCTGCAGGAAAATGGGTCGTTAAAGTGGTGACCGAGTCTGGGCAGCTGATAGGGCAAAGAAGGTTTGAGGTTTCAGAAGTTTAGCTGTCAGCTTTCAGCCGTCAGTTTTTAGCTGATCGAGATGGGGGATAGTTATTAGTGTTTTGAACAACAAGAGCTTAACATTCATTCCCCAGGTTTATGTTTTGGATAGCTGATAGATTTAATACGGATTCTTCCCTTCACCTACCAACACACTGAATATTCTTAAGTCCAGTTCTAGTTGATGGTATTGCGGCTCCATATGGCAGCATAATTGGTAAAACGCTTTGTTGTGGTCTTTTTCTTTAAAATGAGCTAGCTCGTGTACGACGAGTGCTTTGAGAAGTGGCTCAGGTGCGCGAAGTAGGTCGCTATTAATGGCAAGGTCGTGTTTTCGGGTTTTACCTTGCATACGGAAAGTATGGGTGCCTAAGGCATTCATGACCATATCGCCTTGTTTTTTGAATGCAGCACGGCCAAATGGCAGGGCATTTTTAAGATAGCGCTTTTTCAGCTCAGTGGCGTAATTGTATAAAGCTTTATCGCTGGTAATGCTATGGGCATCAGGGTATTTGCCCTTTAGGTATTTTGCGGCCCTGTCGCCATTAAATAACTGTAACACTTGCTCAATGATGTGGGGCGGGTAACCTTGAAAATAACGGCTGTAATCTTTCATGTTTTCTCTGATAAATCGGGCGCTAAAATAAACTGCTTTGGCTTGCTTCGCGTTCACCCATAAAAGGCGCAAGCACGGGGTGATTGTAACCTAAATCTTGGCAAAACTGTCTTGCTAAAAGTGGTGACTGGCGATTATCTGCGGTATGAAAAAACAAATAGGGTGATTTACCTTCATCAAGCCATTGCTTTACTTTTTTCAGCCATGGCTGGTAATACGACTTGTATTCATGTTCAAGACTGGCAATCACAAAGCGCAGCATAGGCTGATTTCCTGTTGCAATGGCATGCACAGGTAAATAAGGTTTTTTCTTTTGCGCATCAATGAGTGCATCGGTATCGGCGGGAACAGCAAACAAAGCGCGGGTATCCATGCTGATGCGATCTATATTATTTTCAATTAGCAGCTGATTTAAACGAATCTCAGCATCATCTTTATTAAAAAAGCCGGGGTGACGTACTTCTACACCGTAACTAAGTTGTTTGGGGAGTTGTGCAATAAAATTAGCAAGAAGGGGTAGGGCATCTGGTCCAAAGGCGCGGGGTAGCTGTAACATGATTTGCCCCGTTTTAGCAAAAATTGGCTCAAATAAGTTTAGCCATGCATTAAGCTCACTAGTTATATTCGTCAGTTGTAATTCGTGGCTAAAACGCCGATGAAACTTAAAAGTAAATTTAAAGTCTTCAGGTACCGCATCATGCCAGCGCAATAATGACTCATGACTTGGGTCAGCATAAAAACTGGTGTTGCCTTCGACTGAGTTAAAGCATTGCGCATACTCACTGAGCATGTCGGCGCTTTTACAGTGACTAGAGAGTAAATTTCCTTTCCATGCGGTGCTAGACCACTGCGGACAACCTAAATACAGCATTAAATCAACCAATAAATTTAAACTTTAGCTAGTGTATCAAAAGAAATGTTTGCTCAGAAGTCGGGGTATATATTTAGCCCCCGACAGGCACTGCTGGCACTCGCATTTTGAGATGGTTTGGGTATAATGCTCTGCCTTAAATGATTACTTTGTATAGTGGCTTTTGCTCTCAAAATAGCGAACTCTTAAGAGCAGGCGGCTATAAGTCTTTAACTGACAGGAATACTATGCGCTCTATATATTGCGGACAGCTAAATAAATCTCACGTAGATCAAGAAGTTGAACTATGTGGTTGGATCAACAAACGCCGTGACCTTGGTGGCCTTATCTTCGTCGATTTACGTGACAGAGAAGGTTTAGTACAAGTTGTTTTTGATCCTGAAGTAGAAGGATTAATGGATACTGCGAATAAACTACGTCAAGAGTTTTGTGTGCAGTTAAAAGGTGTTGTTCGCGCACGCCCTGATAGTCAAGTAAATAAAGACATGGCAACAGGTGAAGTTGAAATTTTAGGCACAAGCTTAACTATCATCAACCGTTCAGAGCCATTACCACTTGACTTTAATCAGCAAAACTCTGAAGAGCGCCGCTTAAAATACCGTTACCTAGATTTACGTCGTCTTGAAATGAGCGACCGTATCAAACTTCGTGCAAAAGCGAGCAGCTTTGTGCGTCGTTTCTTAGATGACAACGGTTTCTTAGATATCGAAACACCGGTATTAACAAAAGCAACACCAGAAGGTGCTCGTGACTACTTAGTACCTAGCCGTGTTCATAAAGGTAGCTTCTACGCTTTACCTCAGTCACCACAGTTATTTAAACAATTATTAATGATGTCGGGCTTTGACCGTTACTATCAAATTGTTAAATGTTTCCGTGACGAAGACTTACGTGCTGACCGTCAGCCTGAATTCACACAAATCGATTTAGAGACGTCATTCATGAGCTCTGATCAAGTGCGTGCAATGACTGAAAAAATGATCCGTGAAATGTGGCAATCATTATTAGACGTTGACTTAGGCGACTTCCCAGTAATGCCTTACAGCGAAGCAATGCGTTTATATGGTTCTGATAAACCAGACCTACGTAACCCAATGCAGCTTGTTGACGTTGCTGATTTAGTAAAAGACGTTGAGTTTAAAGTATTCTCTGGTCCTGCTAATGACGAAAAAGGCCGTGTTGCGGTATTAACTGTACCAGGCGGTGCTGAGCTTTCTCGTAAACAAATCGACGATTACACTAAATTCATCGGTATCTATGGCGCGAAAGGCCTAGCATGGATGAAAGTGAACGACCGTGCTGCGGGCGTTGAAGGTGTACAATCACCAATCGCTAAGTTCTTAAACGAAGAAGTGATCAACCAATTACTTGAGCGTACTAACGCACAATCTGGCGACATCATTTTATTTGGTGCTGACAAGCGCAACGTTGTAAACGAAGCAATGGGGGCGTTACGTCTTAAGATTGGTGTTGATTTAGGCATTACTGATCTAGATAGCTGGAAACCATTATGGGTTGTTGACTTCCCGATGTTCGAAGAAGACGACGAAGGTACATTGCATGCGGTTCACCACCCATTCACTGCACCGAAAGGTATTTCTGCCCAAGAGCTTGAAGCAAACCCAGCTGGTGCACTATCAGATGCATACGACATGGTATTAAACGGCTACGAAGTTGGTGGTGGTTCGGTACGTATTCACAATGCAGAAATGCAAGAAACAGCATTCAGAATCTTAGGTATCGAATCGCAAGAGCAACAAGACAAGTTTGGTTTCTTACTTGACGCACTTAAATACGGTACACCACCGCATGCAGGTCTTGCGTTTGGTCTTGATCGCTTAGTTATGCTGTTATGCGGTACTGATAACATTCGTGACGTTATTGCTTTCCCTAAAACAACTCAAGCATCATGTTTATTAACAGATGCACCAAGCAAAGCAAATGCAGATGCATTAACTGAGCTTGCAATTAATGTTGTAGCGAAAGACGCTGAATAATTCATAATAACCTGAATTATAAGACTTAATGAATAATAACCCTAAGGTGTATGCCTTAGGGTTTTTTTGTGTTTAAATAAATATTTAGTATGTTCTTCAAGGAGAGAAAATGAATATTAGTGGAACTTTAATCGGGCAAATAATTGTTATTTTAATCCCACTGTTTGCCGCTATTAGCTATTACTTAGGTAAGCGCAAAACCTCAACACCAATCGTGGTGGCCGTTATTGGTGGGTTACTAGCGCTAATTCCATTGTTTGGTCTTATTTTTATTGCAGTACTTGCGCTTAAAAAAGATATTGAGACCACCGCGTGATCGCAAGCCATTCGCTTTATTTTGAACACACCTTTGAAGTAAACCTAGCAGGGCAAACATTTTCGCATTGTGAATTTGAGCAATGTGAATTTATCGACTGTGACTTTAGCAATAGTCAGTTTGAAAACTGTCGGTTCATAGAGTGTGAGTTTAAAAACTGTAATTTAGCTGCGCTTGGGCTTAGATACACCTCGCTTGAAGAAGTAAGCTTTAAACAGTGTAAATTAACCAGTGTTCGCTTTACTGATGTTGATTGGCCGCTACTCGCCAGCCGTGCCCCAGTGAGTTTTGTGGGCTGTGAACTTAGCCACAGCAGCTTTTTTGAACTTAGTTTAAAGAGTTTAAAAATGCGTAGCTGTTTAGCCAAAGATGTTGATTTTAGACATGCTGATTTATCATCTGCTGATTTTACTGATACGGACTTTCGTGACAGCTTGTTTCAACAAACCAACCTCAGTAAAGCTAATTTTATTGGTGCCAGCCATTTCGCCATTGATGTAACAGTAAACAATATCAGCAAGGCCAAATTTGAACGTTATGCAGCTTTGGATTTATTAGCAGGGCTCGATATAGAGCTGGTGGATTAACTATTTTTGCTTATTAGGGTTAAGGAAAGTTATGGATTTAAGTCCCATCTCTTTGGAAGGTCAATTTGTAAAATTAGTACCGTTAACGCTGGAACATCGTGATGCTTTAGTAAACGCTGCTTCAGATGGAAAGCTTTGGGAGCTGTGGTTTACCTCGGTGCCCAATGAAGAACGTGTTGACGATTACTTAAGTATGGCATTTGAACAACAGTCACTTGGTCGCGCATTACCATTTGCTGTCATCGATAAACACACCGATGAGGTGATAGGCTCAACTCGCTTTTGTAATATCGACAGTAAAAACCACCGTTTAGAAATTGGCTATACCTGGTATGCCAAGCGCTTTCAGCGAACTGGGGTTAATACTGAGTGTAAAAAACTGCTACTGAGTTATGCATTTGAAACACTTAATGTGATTGCTGTTGAGTTTCGTACCCATTGGCATAATCAAGCTTCGCGCAATGCCATTGCTCGCTTAGGGGCGAAACAAGATGGGGTTCTTCGTAATCACCAAATTATGGCCGATGGATGCGTCCGCGATACTGTGGTGTTTTCAATTATTGATGGTGAGTGGCCGATGGTTAAACGTAGCCTAGAATTCAAATTAGCGCAGTTATAAAATGATAGATATTAAAAAGGCGGCGCTAATGCTCGCTTTAACTCTAAGCGGGCAAACAGCCCTTGCAAATCAAACACAGACACTGTTTGATACTGAGCGCACCCGCCATATTCCGATGACCATTACAGTAGCCGATAGCGAATGCACGATAAAGAAAAAATGCCCAGTGGCGTTTATTGGAGCAGGCTATGGCATGGCGCATACAGACTATCAATTTGCCCAGCAGGCCTTTCATCAGCATGGTTATTTAACGGTTGAAGTGGCTCATGAGTTAAAAGGTGATCCGAGTTTAAACCTTGAGCCACCCTACATGACCACACGCATGGAAAACTGGCACCGTGGTGTACAAACCCTTGAATTTTTAGCCGTAGAACTTGCAAAGCGTTATCCTGCGTATGACTTTAATCAGCTCACTTTATTTGGGCACTCAAATGGGGGAGATATTGCAGCATTATATGCCGCTATTTATCCCGCTAAGGTAGCTAGGCTGATCACCCTTGATCACCGCCGTATGCTGATCCCGCGAAACAAAAATATTGCTGTACTGACACTACGCGGTAGCGATTTTCCAGCAGATGACAACGTATTGCTAACGCCGCAAGAGCTCGCAGTATACCCAGTGACGCAAATTAAGCTTAAAGATTCGCGCCATAGCGACATGTATGATGGTGGCCCAAAAGCGCTTGTAGCACGCATGAGTAAAGAACTTAACGCGTTTTTATCTCGCTTTTGATGCTCAGCTAAAACTGGGCATTAATATCCGTGCGAAAATTAAAATAGCCCATCTCGACAAGGTTGTTATACACACCCTCAATATTTAGTGGTAGCCATTGCTGGTACATTTTTAAATGGCTGTATTGTGGCAAGCTTATTTCTTTTTGTAAGGTCGCAAGGTTCTTACCTTTTAACATGCCATCGCGCACGGTAGTGTGTAAGTCTTGAATATAGTGTAAGTACGAGACAACATCATCGCGGTTGCCAGTATCTGCATGGCCACCTATAAATGCAGCAAATGTGGGTTCATTTAACACCGCTTTAGTTGAATGCAGCATGCCGTTAATATCGTAACCAATCAGATTTTTATATGGCATGCGGCCAAGTACAATCCAATCAACAACATAAAGTACATTGGCAGGCATAAAACGCATACTGACATTACCACGGCCATTATTGGGCCCATAATATTTCAGTTGCACGTAGCTATCACCTAAATCGACTTTGAGTGTATCGGTAAATGTAAGATCAGGCAGGGCAGTAGGCACTTTATTTAATTTAAGGTCCTCAGCTGCAAATTGATGAGCGACGACCGTTGTGTTGTTATCGATTAGCTCATTACCGCCCATTGCATGGTCAACATGGCTATGGCTGTACAACATGTACTTGATATCGGCGTTAAAGGTTTTTTTGATATAGCTTTTTAAGTATTTTGCGGCATCGCTATTAATAGGAACAGTCACCAAGGCAAGGTTATCAACAATCATAAAAGCGCTGTGGTAATGGCCAGCACTAAAGCGATATACGTTGTCTTTAATATTTTCGACTTTATAGTTTGCTGGTTCTGCACAGATGGCCTGATTGGTAACGAATATGAGCGCACTGAAAAGTAAGATTTGCAGACTTTTGAACATTAGCGATCCTTTAGCGTTGAAATGTGTCTAACTAACCATATCAAAGTTTAGCTAATAGTACATATTATACTACTTAAAGGCTTAGTTGATCTGCATCAAAGTTAAGGAGCTAAGCAAGGTAGGGCGGACATAAGTCCTTATGTTTTTGCCTGTGTTTCTCTATCCTCGCGAAGCGCTATAATGAAGAAATGCTATGCTTAGCACAGACTTCTAGAACCTTATTCACTGGAAAAGACAAATGCAACATTTACCTACCGTTGATTATAAAGCGAGCGATGCGGCCGCTCAATTTGTTGAGTCACTAAGAAACACAGGTTTCGGTGTATTAAAAAATCACCCAATTCCTCAGTCATTAGTTGAGTCTATTTACAAAAATTGGCAAGAATTCTTTAATTCTGAGCAAAAGCACGAGTTTTTATTTTCAAAAGAAACACAAGATGGTTACTTCCCACCATCAGTGTCAGAAGTTGCAAAAGGCTTTACCGTTAAAGATATTAAAGAGTACTACCACGTTTATCCAAAAGGTCGTGTTCCAGCACAGCTAGAAGAAGAAATTCGTGAGTACTACCGCTTAGCGAATGAGTTTGCAGCAACATTATTAAGCTGGGTTCAAGCTGAAGCACCAGAAGAGGTGCGTGCTAAGTTCTCTATCGACCTTAAAGATATGATTGCTAACTCTGAGCAAACACTCCTGCGTATTCTGCATTACCCTCCAATGACAGGTGATGAAGAGCCAGGTGCAATCCGTGCAGCAGCGCATGGTGACATCAACTTACTAACTGTGTTACCTGCGGCAAATGAGCCTGGTTTACAAGTACAAAAAACAGATGGTGGTTGGTTAGACGTACCATGTGATTTTGGTAACCTGATCATCAATATTGGTGACATGTTACAAGAAGCGTCAGGTGGTTACTTCCCATCAACGATTCACCGCGTGATCAACCCAACGGGTAAAGCGTCAACAAAATCACGTATTTCGTTACCACTATTCTTACACCCGCGTCCTGATGTTGTGCTTTCTGAGCGCTACACAGCAGACAGCTACTTACAAGAGCGTTTACGCGAACTTGGTGTTAAGTAAAGATTAGCTATAAGAATAAAGCGGCATTTGAGCCGCTTTTTTTATGCCTTAAATAAATCGGCTAAGTTCACTATTAAGTACTAGTTTGCAAATAATTCCATGCATTATTGACTATCCTAGGTATAATGCGCGCACTTCGCCGAATCGGCTGAATTTTTTAAAGAGAGATAGTATGAGTTTTGATGGGTTAGGTTTATCACCAGCTTTAGTAAATGCAGTTTTAGAAAAGGGCTATGAAGCGCCTACGCCTATTCAATCACAAGCTATCCCTGCGATCATTGAAGGCCGTGATGTTATGGCCGCGACGCAAACTGGCACAGGTAAAACAGCAGGTTTTACACTGCCGTTAATCGAGCGTTTGTCAAAGGGCCCTAAAGCGGGTGGCAACAAAGTACGCGCATTAGTATTGGCTCCAACTCGCGAGCTGGCTCTACAAGTAAGCGAAAATGTTGAGCAATATGCTAAGCATTCAAATGTTAGCTCATTTGTTGTTTATGGTGGCGTTAAAATTAACCCACAAATGATGCGCCTTCGTAAAGGTGTTGATATTTTAGTGGCCACGCCGGGTCGTTTATTAGACCTGCACAATCAAAATGCTGTTAAGTTTGATGATTTAGAAGTGCTGATCCTTGATGAAGCAGACCGTATGCTTGATATGGGCTTTATTCATGACATCAAACGTATCATTGCTAAATTGCCTGCTAAACGTCAAAACCTGATGTTCTCAGCGACGTTCTCTGATGAAATTCGTGAACTTGCAAAAGGGCTCATTAACGACCCCGTTGAAATTTCAGTCGCGGCAAAAAACACCACAGCTAAAACGGTTACTCAATCTGTTTATGCGCTAGATAAATCACGTAAAACAGCATTGCTTAGCCACCTGATCCGTACTAACGATTGGCAGCAAGTATTAGTATTTTGCCGTACTAAGCATGGTGCGAATCGTTTAGTTAAGCAGCTTGAACGCGATGATATTGTCGGCGCTGCCATTCACGGGAATAAATCGCAAGGCGCTCGCGTTAAAGCACTCGAAGGCTTTAAATCGGGTGAAGTGCGCGTACTAGTCGCAACCGATATCGTTGCCCGTGGTCTTGATATTGTTGAGCTACCTCACGTTGTTAACTACGATCTACCGAATATTTATGAAGATTACGTACACCGTATTGGCCGTACAGGCCGAGCGGGTGCATCAGGTCATGCTATTTCGTTTGTAACAGTAGATGATGCCGACGATTTATATGGTATTGAGCGCTTTATTGGTGAGCTTATTCCGCGTGCAACCGAAGCAGGTTTTGAGCCAAGCAAACCGGTTGCTGAAAAGCCGCTAGATACGCGTCCAATCAAGCCGAAAAAGCCAAAGAAACCGAAAAAGCCAAAAGCACCAGCTCAAGATGGTCAAGGTGCAGCAAAACCTGCACAAAAGCCAAAACCTAAATCGCAAAAGCGTCCTTCACAAGGTAAGTGGCAGGGTAAGGGTAAAGAGCAAAGCCAAAACCAAAAAGGCGCTAACAACGGGAATAAATCAAATAACACCAAACCAGCAGGTAATAAACCTGCGGGTAATCGTCAGCGTGTATCGGGGCCATCTCGCCCAAGACGTAAGCCTGCTGCGGATAGTTAATAGCAGTAAAAACAAAAAACGCGCAATTGCGCGTTTTTTGTTTTTCTAAGCGATTAAACGAGTTTAATGCAATATAAGGTGGCGACACCAATAAAGAGTGTCACGGTGACACTTAACAAAGTGCCCAGCATGACATACTCAGTAAGTTGTTTTTCGCTACTTTCTTTTAAATCACCGAATCGAAAGATAGATTTGGCCGCCAGTAGAAAGCCCACGCCGCCGTATTCACCTAACAAGATAAAGCTCAACATTAACACTCGCTCGAGCAAGCCAATAAAATGTCCCGCGGCAGGAATACTGCCTTCATTGTTTATCTGAATATTGATTTTCTCTAGCATCATGCGAATAAACACAGAGCTTGGGTTAAGCACTAATATATAAGCTGCAATAACAAACAATGTATCGAGGGCAATCAGCTTTTGCCACGCTAAGCTATAAAATTCATTCTTATCACTAAGCCAAACGCTTAGCATTATAATCACAACAAGATGCGCCAACTGGTCGAGTAAAAACGGCACTACGCCTTTACTTGAATATGACTTTGCCAAGTCGATAACATAGTGGCTTAGCATAATCCCAACCGTTGCTAACAATACACGAGAGAGCTCTTGCCAGCCGTAGGTGTATTCCCACAGTGTGAGCACAGCTAAAGAGGTCACGCCGTGTGTTAATACGTGCAAATAGAGTTTACTAGCACGAAAGTGACGGTTGTTTCTGTCTTGTACCCAGCTCATCGGCTGCCAATAAAAGTCTGCAAGTAAGTGGCCCAGTACTAATGCGGTGAGTAATAGAGCAAAACTGGTCATAACAATCCTTTGAGTGTGGTTTGGCTGTAATTTATAAAGCGCTCGATAAGTTGATAATGAGCTAGGTTGAGTAACTTAGTGACATTCTCTCGGCTTGTATTAAGCTCTTTGGCAAGCTCTGCATGGCTGTTGTTCTCGGCGGTTAAATAATAAAACAGGGCATTGGCCTGCTTTTGACTCATTTTTTCAAGCAGGACTTCGACAAGCGCAATATTAAGCGCAAAGGCTTCTTCAAGGGTGTTATTTTCAATATTTAACACTAAGCGTTGCTGGCTCATGTTATCTAAACCACGGCCAGATAAGGTATAAGCACTGCCTGTGGCTGTTTTAATATCGGCGCGGGGGTTGTCGAGTGAGCCAATGGCTAAGCTTTGTCGCAGCTCGTAATTGGCTGCTTTCATTTGCAAATACAACAAGATGGCTGCATGACATACAAGCTCTGGCTCTGTTAGCTGTATTTGCAACGCATCACCTCGGTAAATGGTAAAGCTTGCATTAAAGCGCTTTGCAACAAAGCGCAAGCTTTGATCAAGCTGATAAAGCATGGCGTCGTATTCTTGCTGTGGAATTTTTTGTGATTTAATTAAATCACCGCTGATCACCGCAATCATTATGATCCCTTAGATTAAGTAACTTAATTTAGTTACATCGCGATAAGTAACCAAATTTGGTTACTTTGTTTTATGTAACCAATTTAGGTTACTTTTTCGTAAATATCAACCTAGATATGCTACAGTGAACACAAATCACTAAAAACAGAAAAGTTATGTCAGCAGTTGATAAGCCAAGAGTCGGTATTTTTGTAGATGTACAAAACATTTATTACACCTGTAGAGAAAGCTACAAGAAAAATTTTGATTACAATGCCTTTTGGGCACAAATGAGCGAACACTACCAAATCGATTGCGCCATTGCGTATGCAATTTACCGAGGGGATGAAAAGCAATCGCAGTTTCAAAATATTTTGCGCGCAATAGGCTTTGAGGTAAAACTAAAACCTTTTATTCAGCGTAAAGATGGCAGTGCGAAAGGGGATTGGGATGTTGGCATTACCATTGATATGCTAGAGCATGCCAAGCAGCTCGATAAAATGGTATTACTTTCGGGTGATGGTGATTTTGCATTATTACTTGGTCACTTAGCGAATAAGTATCAGCTACCGTGTGATGTCTATGGAGCAGAGCACCTTACCGCTGATATTTTAAAGCAAGCTGCCGCTGAATTTCATTGTATTGATGATTCACTGCTACTATCAAGGTAAAAAAATATTCCTATAAAAATAAAATGTTTAACTAAAGTATTATTTCGGCTAAGCTAACATTAGCTACACTTGATGATAAATAAAGGAATAGTCACGCACAACGCACTAAATTATGCAAAAAAGCATAAATAAAGGTGTTATAGGACATTGTTGATGTGGTTTCTAATTTTCTTGTCTGTTAAATAAAGCGTTTTAATTCAATAAATTAAAAATAAATATGAAAGTTATACGAATTTTTATAAAAAATATAATGACAACGCTGTCATTTCTTGTGTAACATTAAATCAACAAAGGTTGAGATGATTTCGCATTCTGATAAGAAAAATAATGCGATTTAGACAAAAACTAAACGAAGGCTAGGGGTCGTTAAATGATGGCGAAGAGTGTGAATGAGGACCAATTGTTTATTGGTATCGATGGTGGCGGAACGAAATGTCGAGCAACTATCTACTCTGTTAAACAAGGTGTATTAGGAACTGGCCTAGGTGGTCCTGCAAATCCATTACATGGTTTGGAACGTACTCTCGAATCAATTATGGTCTCAACACAATTAGCACTTCGTGATGCGGGTTTACCGCTTGAAACCGTTCATCAGCTTTATGCCGGCTTAGGTTTAGCTGGCGTAAACTTACCAAGTTTGTACGACAAGATTATGGAATGGGAGCATCCATTCAAACAAATGTTCCTCACCACCGACTTACATACAGCTTGTATTGGCGCACACGAAGGGAGTGATGGTGCGGTGATCATCACAGGAACTGGCTCATGTGGTTTCTCATGTGTAAATGGTCGCACAACTAACTTTGGCGGTCATGGCTTTGCTCTAGGCGATAAAGGCAGTGGTGCCTGGATGGGTCTTGAAGCAATAAAAGCGACCTTGTTAGACCTTGATGGCCTAGGCGAAGCAACAAACCTAACTAACGTGATCACCGAGCATTTTGCAGCTGACAATGCGATGGCGATTGTTGAACAAATGTCTGGTCAGCCTTCGAGTAGTTTTGCCAAATTAGCCCGCTATGTATTTGAAGCAGCCAATAACAATGACAAAGTTGCGGTTTCGATTGTTAAAGAGGGTGCTGATTATGTCAGTAAATTAGCTCAGCGTTTATTAGAGAATAACCCGCCACGGTTATCTATGATTGGCGGTTTAGCCGAGCCATTAAATAAGTGGCTTGCAGAGGATATTGCGAAACGCGTTGAATCTCCTATTCAACCACCGGAAATGGGCGCTGTGTATTTTGCTCAGCAATCTGTGCTTGAACAAAACCAAGAGGTAAGTTTGTAATGACGATTTATCATGCAAGTTCATTGTTTACCGGTGACGAATTTTTATCTGATGTGTATTTTAGCGTCGATAATGGTGTGTTTAAGCGTGTTGAAGCAGATGCTAATGCCGTTGCATTAACGGGTTTAGTGGCCCCCGGTTTTATTGATGTACAAGTGAATGGCGGTGGCGGGGCGTTTTTTAACGCTGAACAAACGCCAGATTGCTTAGATAGAATAGCCAAAGCACATGGTCAGTTTGGTTCAACTGCGATTATGCCAACCCTGATCACTGACCAAGTCGAAGTCATGGCAAAAGCGGCCGATGCCACTGCACAAGCAATTGCTGAAGGTGTTCCGGGCGTAATGGGTGTGCACTTCGAGGGGCCACACCTTTCATTACCTAAAAAAGGCACCCACAGCGAGCAATTTATTCGACCTATTACAGAGCAAGAGTTTGCAATTTATGCCCGCCAAGACTTAGGGATTAAAATGGTAACCCTAGCGCCTGAAAATGTCAGTGCTGATGATATCGCGCGCTTGGTTGAGTGTGGTGTAAAAGTATCAATTGGCCACACCAATGCAGACTTTGCGACCACCAATGCAGCACTTGCTGCAGGGGCTGATGGTTTTACCCACTTATTTAATGCCATGTCAGCATTTACATCACGAGAGCCGGGTGTTGTGGGTGCTGCGCTTTGGGATGATAACAGCTGGTGCGGCTTAATTGTTGATGGTCACCATGTACACCCATCATCAGCAAAATTAGCAATTCGCACCAAACAGCGCGGAAAAATAATGTTAGTCACAGATGCAATGCCACCTGTGGGGACTGATGACATGGAGTTTGATTTCTTTGATGGTCGTAAAGTTATTCGTACTGGCGATCGATTAAATTCAACGACCGGTGAATTAGCAGGCAGCGTACTTGATATGGCAAGTGCGGTGCGCAACACAGTGAACACATTGGATGTTAGCCTTGCTGAGAGCTTACGTATGGCATCACTTTATCCTGCACAATATTTAGGTTTACATAAAAAAGGTCGCTTACTGAGCGGGTTTGACGCTGACTTTGTGGTGTTAGACGCGCAGCAAAATGTACAAGCCACCTTTATTGCTGGAAAAGCGCTATAACAAGCTTCCCTGGTAAAAACCCCGCCGTTGTATCGCGGGGCTTTTTCTATTTAAGGTAATACAATGACAACAACACAACCAACAAGAAAACGTTTGGCATCGCTTGATGCACTGCGCGGCATGGATATGTTTTGGATATTAGGCGGACAGTCACTATTCGCGCCGCTCTTCGTTTTAACTGGCTGGACTGGCTGGAAAGTTTTTGAAGCACACACTGTGCACAGCGTTTGGCATGGCTTCACATTTTACGATCTTATTTTCCCATTATTTATATTTCTATCTGGTGTGGCGATGGGGTTAGCCCCAAAACGTATTGAC
Organism: Pseudoalteromonas sp. Hal040; assembly: GCF_037162425.1. Taxonomy (NCBI): domain Bacteria; kingdom Pseudomonadati; phylum Pseudomonadota; class Gammaproteobacteria; order Alteromonadales; family Pseudoalteromonadaceae; genus Pseudoalteromonas; species Pseudoalteromonas sp. Hal040. The sequence goes on from NZ_JARLUU010000001.1 coordinate 1,328,644, forward strand.
CATTTATCGTTTGATGAGCGCAAAGTGTATTACCGTAAGGCGGGTAAACGTCTTTTACTATTGTGTTTATTAGGTATTTTGTATAACCACGGCTGGGGCACAGGGATGCCAATGGCGTTGGATGAAATTCGCTATGCCAGTGTGCTTGGCCGCATCGCTATTGCGTGGTTCTTCTGTGCAATGTTGGTTTGGCATACCAGTTTACGAACACAAATTATTACCGCAGCTGGCTATTTTAGTGGGTTACTGGCTACTACTTTGTTTTGTTCCAGTGCCGGGTGGCAGTGCTGGCGACCTTTCAGCGGCAGGAAGTTGGAATGCATGGTTTGATGCGCACTTACTACCGGGTATTAGTTATCAAAACCGTGTGGTAGACCCAGAAGGTGTGTTGTCGAATATCCCTGCGATAGTCAATGCATTAATGGGTGTGTTTGCAGGTCAATTAGTGGCTCGAGCTCAGCAAATTGGCGAGTGGAAAATGACCGCCTTATTGTTCGCCGCAGGTGTGGTTAGTGTATGCTTAGGTTGGTTATGGGATTTACAGTTCCCAGTAAATAAAGAACTTTGGACCAGCTCATTTGTGCTTGTAACCGTTGGCTGGAGTGCCATATTGCTCGCCGTTTTTTATGCACTGGTTGATATTTTACCGGGGCAACGCGCCGCGTATCCATTTGTGATCATAGGTGCAAACTCGATTATTATTTATTTAGCGTCAAGTCTTGTGAATTGGGGCTATGTCAGCCAAAGCGTATTTGGTGGGGTGGTTCGAGCTGTGCCAGAGGCGTGGCAACCCCTGATGGCGGTCATTGCGTTATTGGCAGTACAAATGCTTGTATTGCATTGGATGTATCGCCGTAAGATCTTTGTTAGTGTTTGATAATTATTAAACACTAACAGAAAGAGTAATTTTTTATTCACTTTTACTTTACAAAGATAAAACTAGAAGTGATAATGACAGCGTTGTCATAATGGTTATAGCTACTGCATCGTATCCTGGCAGTGGTTTGATCTAAAACCCAGCTCGATTGCACGTGGGGTTGGGTTTTAGGTCCCATTTTTTTCCAACTTATAATTAGAGCTAATCGATATGCAAATAGTGATTCTTGATGATGCAGCCCAAGTTGCAGCGTATGGTGCCAACATCTTTGCGAAACAATTACTAAAAAAACCAGCCTCGGTTCTTGGTCTTGCCACAGGTTCAACACCTGTTGCTTTGTATCAACAACTGATCGAAAAAAATAAAGCTGGCGATATTTCGTTTAGCCAAGCGACAACATTTAACTTAGACGAATACTTAGGCTTAACAGGCGAGCATCCACAAAGTTACCGTTACTTTATGAATGAGCAGCTGTTTAACCATGTTGATATCGACAAACAAAACACTTATGTACCGCCGGGTGATGCAGTAAATCCGCTTGTTGCTTGTACTGAATATGAGCAAAAAATCACAGACGCTGGTGGTGTTGACGTACAACTACTTGGTATTGGCCGTAATGGTCACATCGGTTTTAACGAACCTTCATCAGGTTTGACATCACGCACCCGTGTAAAAACACTGACGAAAGCGACGATTGAAGACAATGCGCGATTTTTTGATGAAGGCGAATATCAACCACATTTATCAATCACGATGGGTATTGGCACTATTTTAGAAGCCAAGAAAGTTGTGCTTTTGGCAACGGGTGCAAGTAAAGCGGATGCTGTTCATGCCATGGTGGAAGGCCCGTTAATGGCTAAATGCCCAGCTTCAGCACTGCAACTTCATAAAGATGCGGTGATCATCATTGATAAAGCTGCAGCAAGTAAATTAGAAGATTTAGAGTTCTATCAGCATATTGAAGCTGAGAACCAAAAACTACAAGCGCACCTAGCGACCTTGTAAAATTGTGAGAGAGAATAAAAAAGCCCAGTTTGGGCTTTTTTTATGCCTGTAATAAATTGGGTTTATCATCCGCTTATGGTAGTTTTAGCGAGTAAACTATTTTCAAGGAATGCCATGCTGAATTACTCTCAAATGCCATTGGACCGTGCATCAAATCGCCGTAAAGATCCAAAGTGGTTAAAGGCTCAAATGAATTCTCAGAGTCGCTGGTTATTGGTCAATAACAATCAAAGTTTATTTGTTAAAGACAGTCCTGAAGTGTGTTATTTACGCTTATCTCAAGTGGATCATCTCGATTTATCAAAAGGCATTTTATTGGGTTTAGACGACGATGATGTGGCTCATTTTGCTTTAGATGTCAGCCATGTTTCAGACTCGCTCATTGACCCTATGCTCAATGGCGCTGAATTTGTTGATATTCGCAAGTTAGGCCCACAAGTTGAGCTAAAACAAGGTTCGATTGCCGCACTGGCAAGGGGCTTGTGTTTTTGGCACGCAACGCACCGTTTTTGTGGTCGTTGTGGTCATGAAAATAACATGGTTGAAGCAGGGCATTCACGTTTATGTGAGAACCAAACTTGCCAGCATCAAACTTTTCCGCGAACCGATCCTGCCGTGATAATGATCGTTACTAAAACCTTTTCAGACGGAGTTGAACGCTGCTTGCTAGGCCGTCAGGCAAGCTGGCCTGACGGTGTTTTTTCAACTCTTGCTGGTTTTGTTGACCCAGGTGAAACACTAGAGCAGGCCGTTGCCCGCGAAGTTATGGAAGAAGCTGGTGTTGCAGTGACAGATATTCAATATATCGCGTCACAGCCTTGGCCATTTCCATCATCAATTATGTTTGGCTTTATGGCCACAGCGGTTTCAGAAGATATTCAAGTAGATAAAGATGAGTTAGACGATGCAAGATGGTTTAGCCGTGCTGAACTTAATGAATTCGGCCAATGGCATGAGCAGGGCAGCCATCTTAAACTAACCCGACAAGATTCTATTTCTCGATTTTTGGTTGAGCACTGGCGCAACCTGTAAAGCACAGCTTGGACAAATTATGACAAAGACAAATAAAAATACCCAAATCGTCTCTGCAGGGCGTAAAAAAGCATATACACAAGGAGTTGTGAACCCTGTGGTGCAACGCGCATCAACAGTGGTGTTCGACTCGGTGGCTGATTTAAAAGCAGCGGCGAAGAAGCGAGGTGACAAAACGTTATTTTATGGTCGCCGCGGTACGACGACACACTTTGCTCTGCAAGAAGCGATTGCTGAACTTGAGGGCGGCGAAGGCTGTGCGCTATATCCATCAGGTGCGGCTGCAATCAGCAATGCGCTACTCTCGTTTGTAAAAACAGGCGATCATATTTTAATGGTGGATACTGCTTACGAGCCGACCCGTGATTTTTGCGACAAAATACTGGCTGGATTAGGCATTGAAACAACCTATTACCCGCCGGGAATTGGCGCAGGAATTAGTGAGCTTATTAAAGATAACACTCGCGTATTGTTTTTAGAATCACCTGGCTCAATCACCATGGAAGTGCAAGATGTGCCAGCCATGGTTGCTAAGGCAAATGAGCGTGGTGTAATGACCATGCTAGATAACACCTGGGGTAATGGCCTGCATTTTAGACCGCTTGAGCATGGCGTTGATATTAGTATTCAAGCTGCAACAAAATACATCGTGGGTCACTCTGATGTGATGATGGGGGTGGCGGTTGCCAATAAAAAGTATTGGCCAACCCTTCGCGAAAATTCATACCTATTAGGTCAATGTACCTCTGCGGATGATGCCTATTTAGCACTACGTGGTCTGCGTACTATGGCTGTGCGTTTAAAACAGCATGAACAAGCCGCTATCGAAGTGGCTAAATGGCTTGAAACACACCCATTGGTTGATCATATTCGCCATCCGGCTTTTGCAACGTGCCCGGGTCATGAGTTCTTTAAACGAGATTTTGATGGCAGCAACGGCTTATTTTCATTTGTAATGAAGCAGGGAAATCAACAAGCGATTGATGCGTTTTTAGATAGCTTGCACCATTTTAAAATGGGCTTTTCATGGGGCGGGTATGAGAGCTTAGTCACGGCAAACCTGAGCATGAAAGGGCTTCGCTCTGAAACAGGTTGGTCGCAAGGCCCAGTAATAAGACTTCACATTGGCCTTGAAGATGTGGCCGATTTACTAGCCGATCTTGACCAAGCGCTTGCAGTGTACGAAAGCCACCTCTAGATTAAAAGTTTATACTTTGTTACATAAGACCCGCTTGTCGGGTCTTTTTTTCTGGTAATTCAAGCTGTTTCAACTTAGTGTAATTCTAATAATAAAATTCATTAAGGATTATGAGTGACGCAGTTACATCCTAAACGTCTTGCACAAATTGCCCAATTTGAGCTGGTGCGACTATTTCTAACCAAACGTGGTTTGTTGGCGGTTGCCGCTTTTGCCATTTGTTGGCTACTTATTTTACGTTATCCCATTGCCCAATCTGTGACCTTAATTAGCTCACCTGATTTTGCCGACTTTGCTAGGCAGGCATTTGGCGCCATTGGCATCAGTAAATTACTTGATTGGCCTGAATCTGAACTTGCCGTTTATTGGCTGATTGCTTTATTTAGTTTCCCAAGCTTTTGTTTGTTTCTATGTTGTGACCAAACAGTGGGCGACAGACAACGAGGTACGTTACGCTTTTTATCACTTAGAGCGACTCGTTCAGAAATCATCATTGGCCGCTTTTTAGGGCAGCTACTCATTTTAGCAGCATTGTTGTTTGTTACCTTGATGGCAACGGTTGCAATGCTTGGCTATCGTGATCCAAGTTTGCTGCTTTCTGGCTTATCGCGAAGCTTTATGTTGTTATTTTATTTACTTGTTGCAGTTATGCCATTTATTGCTTTGATGAGCTTTTTGAATACCTTTGCCCGTTCATCGCGTCTTGCGTTTGTATTGGCTATTTTGTTCTTTGCTGGCGGTAATATTGTGATTGGCTTACTAACATGGCAATGGCCTGCATTTGAGGTTTTAAATTACATATTTCCGGGCTATCAACTTGATTTAATGGCAGGTCAGCGTGCAGGTGTCACATTGGCTCTTGGTTTACCAGTTTTACAAACGGCTGTGCTACTGGTTGCTGGTGAACGAATTTTTGCGAGGAGCTCATTATGACCGTTTTAATTCAAGCACAAGGCTTGTCAAAAAACTACGGGGCTAAACGAGCGCTCGATAACGTTAGCTTTGAGATAAACAAAGGGGCACCGGTTGCGCTAGTTGGTCCTAATGGTGCGGGTAAAACAACGTTATTCAGTTTGTTATGTGGCTATATATTACCAAGTTCAGGAAAGCTATCGGTAATGGGGCATACCCCGTGCAGCGCGGCGTTATTTGGCAAGCTAACCGCGTTACCGCAAGATGCTCAGCTTGATCCTCGTTTTAGTATTGCGCATCAACTTAACTTTTATGGTCAATTACAAGGGCTAAGTGGTGCAGTTCGTAAAAAAGAAACGGCTCGTGTTTTAGAGCTGGTTGGTTTGTCAGAAGTGGCTAAGCAGCGACCGGATGACCTTTCTCATGGTATGCGTAAGCGAGTGACGATTGCACAGGCATTAATTGGTTCACCTGAAATAGTGATGCTTGATGAAGCAACTGCAGGCCTTGATCCAATTCATGCTCGTGAGGTAAGGGAGCTGGTAAGTTCTTTAAGTAACGAAGCAACATTTATTTTAAGCTCCCATGACTTAACTGAGCTTGAGCGTTTATGCTCTGGGGTTTTACACCTCGATAAAGGGGTGTTAAGTGAGCATCAAGCCCGTTCTAGCACGCAAGATAATAAACACTTTATTACACTGCAGTTAAATCAAAACTATGATGATGTAGAAGCACAGCTTGCAAGCCTTGCCCATGTACATCATGTTTATATGAGCCAAGCAAAAGAATATGTGATCGAGTTTGAAAAAACCGCTGAGCCTTTTGATATCAATCTTCTACACTTTTGTTATCAACAAGGTTGGCAGTATCGTCAACTAGTGAATGGTCACACACTCGAAAATCAAATTTTTAATAAGGAGAGCTAATTATGGGTTTATTAAGCGGATTAATGGGTAACGCAAGTGAAGTCGATAATGATGATTTAGAAGAGCTGCTTGCTAATACCCTGATTGATGGTGAAACAGTACAAAAAGCCTATAAAGTCATTCGTGATATGTTCATCTTTACCAATAAAAGATTAATTATTATTGATAAACAAGGTGTTACTGGCTCTAAAGTTGAAATGCTGAGTATTGCTTACTCAAAAATTACTAAGTTTAGTAAAGAAAGTGCTGGGCATTTTGATCTGGATGCTGAACTAAAAATTTGGGTTGGTTCAGATCCAACGCCAATCAGCAAAGACTTTAAAGCAGGAGATAACATTAATGAGGTTTATAGAATTATAAGTCAATTCGCTTTATAAGGTACTGACAAGCTTTATTTTTTTATTAAAAGTTGGCTTAGAGACGCAAGTTTCGGCCAACTTTTTCTTTACATTTGCCGACACTTTATTACAATTAATCAAGTAAAAACAAACGCTTAGTTAAGTTTCCATTCAGTTTTCTCGCGTTAGCATGTGCCCAACTTAGCCATCAGGCTAGTTTTCAACAGCAATGAAACAATGTTAATAGGGAAATCTGTTTATGAAAAAGTTAGCAGTTATTATTTCGAGTATGCTTCTGTCAACTGCCGCGACTGCTGCGGATAGTTACCAATCAATTAGCCATTTAGGGTACATGGACACCGATGGCAACGACACAGTAAGCGTTGATTCAACGTATTACTTCGCACCAAAGAAAACAATGGGTCCTTACGACCAGTTTGAATACATCAACAGAACAACCAACGTGTTTGGTTCGTACGCTGATGATGATTTTGGTGATGTAACTAACATCGGTGGTGAATACTTCGTACAAGATTTTGTATTTGGTGCGGGTTATAGCAACTACGATTACGGTTCAGATACTGATTTATTCAATGTATCTGCAGGTTACTTCTTTAATCCTAACCTTCTTCTTAAAGCAACATTTATCGACGTAGAAGACGGTGACAACACTGTAATGTTCGACCTTAAATACAATCACCAGCTTAACAGCACTGATTACTTAGGCTTCACATTCACAGCTGACGATGAGTTTGATTACCGTGCAGTAAATGCAAAATACTTCATGGATCTTCAACAAGGTAACTACCTAACAATTGAAGGTACAATCTCAGATACAGACGATAGCGGTAGCTCTTGGGAACTAGGTTCTAACTACTACTTCTCTAAAGCAACGTCAGCATTTGTAACGTTTAATAAAGAAGATGACTACAGCTTTGGTGCACAGCACTTCTTTAACAAAAACGTAGGCTTAAAAGCTGGTTATGCAAACAACTGGGATGACTCAGATTACGATGCATACTTTGCAAACGTAAGCTTACAGTTTTAATCATTAATTTGATGGTATAAAAAGCCCGCATAATGCGGGCTTTTTCGTTTTTATCATTACCAACCGCACTGGCGGTCTTTATTTTGCTCATCAAGGTATTTTTGTAACGGTGCAAAGTAATCTAAGATTGCTGTTGCATCCATTTCTTCTTTACCAGTGATCGTCGCAAGAGCTTCTTGCCATGGGCGGCTTGAGCCCATCTCTAACATTGCATTTAGTTTTTCACCGGCCTCAGCAGAGTTGTATACAGAACAACGGTGAATCGCTTCTTTGTTACCGGCAATTTCACATAAACTTCTGTGGAAGTCGAATTGTAAAATGTGCGCTAAGAAATAACGTGTGTAAGGCGTGTTACCTGGTACGTGATACTTGGCACCTGGATCGAAGTCTGCTTCGCTACGTGCGATAGGCGCTTGGACACCTTGATATTTTTCACGTAATTCCCACCACGCTTTGTTGTAGTTCTCTGGCGTTACTTCACCTGAGAAAACTTTCCAGCGCCATTGGTCTACCAATAAACCAAATGGAATAAATGCTACTTTGTCTAATGCCATTTTCATTAACAGGCCAATATCTTTTGACTCATCAGGCACTTCGTCTAATAAACCAATTTCTTTTAAATAACCCGGTGTAACAGAAAGCGCAATGGTGTCACCAATTGCTTCGTGGAAACCATCGTTCGCACTTTCTTGGTAGTAAACAGGCTGATCTTTATATGCGCGTTGATAGAAGTTATGGCCTAGCTCGTGGTGAATAACTGAGAACTCTTCACCTGTACGTTGAATACACATTTTAATGCGTAGGTCATCTTTGCTATCGATATCCCATGCTGATGCATGACACTGTACATCACGGTCTTGTGGTTTAGTGAAAAGTGAGCGCTCATAGAAGGTATCTGGTAGTGGTGCAAAGCCCATTGATGTAAAGAACTTCTCTGCACCACGTACCATTTTAAGTTCGTCGTAATCGTGCTCAGCTAATAGTTCAGTTACGTCATAACCAGGATCGGCATTTTCTGGCGCAACAACATCGTAGATGTTACCCCACGTTTGTGCCCACATATTGCCTAAAAGGTGTGCTGGGATAGGTTGGTCTTGTGGTACTTTATCTTCGCCATATTTTTCACCTAGCTTGGCACGAACATGACAATGTAATGAATCATAAAGTGGTTTAACTTGGCCCCAAATGCGGTCGAGTTCTTTCGCAAAATCATCGGCTGGCATGTCGTATTTACTACGCCACATCGCACCTGTATCTGCATAACCTAGCTCTTTTGCACCTTCATTGGTGAGTGCAACTTGTTGCTCATAAAGCGGGCGCATAGGTTTTGAAACTTGACGCCAGCCTTGCCATAAATCAAGCAATTCATTGTAATCACGGCTCGTTGCCATTTTGGCAGTCATCTCGCCAAGGCTTAAACAGCTACCATCTTCTTTACAGTATTTACCTTTACCGTAAATACCCCCAAGCTCAGCGACTAACTGTGAGAGCTTAGCTGTTTTTTCAGCATCTTGTGGCGCAGGTAAGGTGAGCGCTAGTTTAAGTTTATCGAGTTTACGACGTGCATCGTAATCAAGCTCTAAGCTATCGAATTTTGCGGCTTCATTAGCAAGGCGAACAACAGCTTCAGTCATTTTGCGATTTACTTCAGCAGATAGTTCAGCAGTATCATGGGTGATGAAGTTGGCATAAATCCATTCAGCACGGCTTGCTTCTAAATAAAGCGCGCTTAATTCTTTTTCAGTATCGGTGATAAATTTAGCAGCATCTTGTGCTGTTACTTGGCTTGATTTGACTTCAGCAGTCGTTGTTTTAGTGCTCGCGACTGTCATCATTACAGCCAGTAAGTGCTAGTGCACTTGCGACCATAAGTGCGCTCATGCTGAGCTTAAATGGAGTCTTTTTCATAACGTTCCCTAGAAGTTTATTGTTATTTATTGCCCATGCATAATAGCAGTGTCTTAGTAAACAACAAACTGCATCGGTAAAAACAACCTAGGTAAGAGCCGCTTACGTTGTATTTATGGCACGATCAGTCATACTTGAACCAGTTAATTAAAATAAAAGGATTGCACAATGACGACCGTAATCATTCTGTTACTGGTTGCTGTGATTGTAATTTTTGCGGTGAAAGACATTCGCATCAATCTTGTCACACGACCTACGTTTAGTATGTTTAAAAAAGTTTTGCCGCCGTTATCGCAAACAGAACGTGAAGCTATGGAAGCGGGTGATGTTTGGTGGGATGGTGAACTATTCAGTGGTAACCCAGATTGGCAAAAACTGCATCGTTTTCCTAAACCTGAACTCAGCGAAAAAGAACGCGCATTTATGGGCGAGCAAGTCGAAACCTTGTTAGCCATGCTTGATGATTATCAAATCGTGCAAAAAGATAAAGACCTACCAAAAGAAGTCTGGGACTACCTAAAAAAAGAAGGGTTCTTTGCGTTAATCATTCCTGAAAAATTTGGTGGTCGCGAGTTTTCGGCGATTGCAAATTCAACCATCGTATCGAAAATTGCCACTAAGAGTTTAACCGTCGCGGTTACCGTAATGGTACCAAATAGCTTAGGTCCTGGCGAATTACTTCTTCATTATGGAACTAAAGAGCAACAAGAGCGTTGGTTGCCAAGCCTAGCTAAGGGTGATGATGTGCCTTGTTTTGCATTAACGGGCTCTGAGGCTGGGTCTGATGCAGGCAGTATTCCTGATACAGGCGTAGTGTGTAAAGGCATGCATGACGGTGAAGAAGTGATTGGTTTAAAACTTAACTGGTCAAAACGTTACATAACCCTTGCGCCAATTGCCACCGTGCTGGGTCTTGCATTTAAAATGTACGATCCTGAGGGCTTATTAGGTGATAAAAAAGAGCTTGGTATTACATGTGCGCTTATTCCAACAGACCATGAAGGTGTTCAAACAGGTGAGCGTCATTACCCTTTAAATATGGCATTTATGAATGGTACAACGTACGGTAAAGATGTGTTTATTCCGCTTGATTGGATCATTGGTGGTGAAAAAGGCGCTGGTCGAGGCTGGCGTATGTTAGTTGAATGTTTAAGTGCTGGCCGTGGTATTTCGTTACCGGCACTTAGTACAGCAACTGGCCACTTGGCTTCAAGAATGACATCTGCCTATGCAACCGTACGCCAACAATTTGGTGTGTCGATTGGCCAATTTGAGGGTGTTCAAGAGGCGCTTGCTCGCATAGGTGGTTTAACTTACACCTTAGAAGCGACACGGTTAATGACTGCAGGGGCGATTGATTTAAAACTCAGTCCGTCTGTGGTTACCGCCATAGCTAAGTACCATATGACTGAAATGGGTCGTACAGTTATGAACGATGCTATGGATATTCATTCGGGTAAAGGTATTCAAGTCGGGCCGAATAACTATTTAGCCCATGGCTATATGGGGATCCCAGTTTCGATTACCGTTGAAGGTGCAAATATTCTGACTCGTAATTTGATGATATTTGGTCAAGGCGCCACTCGCTGTCATCCGTTTGTTTTAAAAGAGATGGAAGCGGCTGCAATGGAAGACCATGATGTTGCCTTGAAAGAATTCGACTCATTACTGCTGCAACATATTTTATTTGCAGGTAGTAATGCAGGTATGGCATTTGTGCACGGTTTAACGCGCAGTTACTTCGCTAAAGCCCCTGTATGTGGCGCAACCACTGTTTACTACAAACAGTTAAGCCGCATGAGCCGTGGTTTAGCGTTTTGTACTGACGTTGCGATGTTAGTGTTAGGTGGTGAGTTAAAACGTAAAGAGATGATTTCGGCTCGTTTAGGTGATGTGCTTAGCCACTTATATCTTGCTTCATGTGTACTGAAACGTTATGAAGATGAAGGACGCCAGCAAGCGGACCTACCTTTTGTGCAATATGCCGTAGAGCATTCGTTATTCTGCATTGGTCAGGCATTCGATGGCTTCTTTAAAAACTTCTCTAATCCTGTGGTTAATTTTTTACTAAAACGTATTGTCTTCCCACTAGGTAATCATTACCACCGTCCAAGCGATGAGTTAGCTCAAACAATGTGTGAGCACATGAGCAAACCTGGGGTCTTTAGAGACAGATTAACCCATCTTTGTTATGTCGATGAAAATGCAGGCACGGGTGTCATGGAAAATGCCTTTTTAGCCATGATTGATACTCATGAAGACTTTAAGCAGCTTCGTAAATGGCAAAAAGAAGGCACTATTGCGAAAAACCTTGAACTTGAGGGCGCAATTGCCGAAGCAAAAGAGAAAAACTTGATTAACGAAACCGTTGCAGAGCGTATGAATCAAGCCAATGAACTACGGAAAAAAGCAATAGCCGTAGATAACTTTGCTCCCGGCGAGCTGTAACTTATTGTAAAGTATAAATAAACTAAGCCTTGCATTTGCAAGGCTTTTTTATATTAGCTTATACCAATCCGTGAGTGATGACTTTTTCTGCTTCGCTGGCTGGCATAGGTTTCGCTTTTAAGAAGCCTTGACCAAACTTACATTGAGTTTGCTTTAAGATTGCTAATTGTTTTTCTGTTTCAATTCCTTCAGCAACAACATCGAGCTTTAACGATTGGGCTAACGATAAAATGGCATCAACCAAGGGGTTATGTGCTTTATGTAAATGATCGATAAAGCTTTTATCGATTTTTAAAATATGGATAGGTAATTGGTGTAAGTAACCAAGCGCAGAGTAGCCAGTACCAAAATCATCTAAACATAGTTTTACTTCAAGAGGCTCAAGGCTTTTTATGATTTTTGTAGCCAGCTCTAAATTACCAATTAGTCCTGACTCGGTAATTTCTAAGCACAGCGAGCCCAAAGGAAGCCTGTATTTAGAGTACAAGGCATGAATTTGTGCCACAAAGTCGAGGCTTGCAAAATGACGTGATGATACATTCACGGTAATTCTGCCGAAAGCTTTACCTTCACTCGTCCACTTTGCGATTTGCTTTGCAGCAAGCTCAAGCAAATGTAAATCTAGATTAATAATCTGGCCTGTGTCTTCAGCAACGGGAATAAAATCATTTGGTGAGACAAAGCCTTTACTTGGGTGATGCCAGCGCACAAGCGCCTCAAAACCAACAACCTGTGCATCTTGAATGGTAAAAATTGGCTGGTAGTAGAGTTCAAAATCGTTATGCTCAATACCATGTTGTAAATCATTTTCTATATCAGCATGATTTTTAAGTTTTTTACGCATGGTATTGTTGAAAAACTTAACCTTGCCTCGACCTGATGACTTCGCCTCGTACATTGCTGCATCGGCATGTTGCAATAGCTTATAAGCTTGATCGCGACTGCTTTCACAAAACGCAACACCAATACTGGTTGATGCTTGCAATAAATGACCATCAATATCGAGGGGCTCAGCGAGAACCTGTTGAATGCGTTCAAGGGCATCATTAATTTGCTGTTTATCGGTGATGTTTTCCATAAATATGGCAAATTCATCGCCCCCCAAACGGGCAAAGGTATCGGTATTGCGAATGGTACCTAAGATCAACTCACAGATTTTTACTAAAAAGTGGTCGCCAACCTCATGACCTAATGAATCATTGATACTTTTAAAGCGGTCAAAGTCTAGATAGAGCAGGGCATGTTGGTGACGTTTATCTGCTCTTGCCAGACGCAGAATGGCATGTTTAATACGCTCAATTAACAACGAGCGATTGGCAAGACCGGTTAATTCGTCGTGAAGAGCACGGTGCTCAAGCTCTTGTCTTGATAATTGACGGTCTATCGCCATGCTAATTTGGCGGCTCACATACGTAAGTAAGGCACGATCATGTTCGTCATAGTGATAGCTTTTACTATAACTTTGTACAGCGATAACACCACTAATACGCTCATTTACTTTAAATGGCACACCCAGCCAAGATTCGGCCTGACGACCAACCATTTTAAAATGACCTGCATCAATGTGCTGTTGAAACTCTTCTTTCGTAAAAAGTAAGGATTGGTCGATGTTTAATAAATAATAAGATGCGGTGTCTTTTAGTTGTTCTTTCGATATTTTCTTATGCGCGTTAGAACGCACGCCTTCTTCGATAATATAAACTAAATCAAGCACATCTAGTTGCTTGTCATATAGGCCAATAAAGAAGTTATCTGCCCTCAGCAAAGAGGTAATAATGCCATGTAAAGACTCAAAGAAGCTATCTAGCTCGCTTGATTGATAGGTTAAGTTAGCGATTTGCAGCATGCAGCGTTCAAGTTTTTGCGCGTCGTTTAACTGCATCACGGTTTGCTGTAAGTCTTCTACGGTGCGAACTTGATTTATCTTGGCACTTAATAGATGCGCCACTGTTGATAAAATCTCTAAATGCGCATCATTGTAATAATGTTTTTGTGGGTGCTCACAGTCAATGACACCCAGAACTTTTTCTTTGTAAACTAATGGTACGCAAAGCTCAGAAAGAGCAGGGCGAGAATCTGCGATATAACGCGGATCTTGACTGACATCGCCAATCATTAACGGCTTACCAGTGCTTGCGACATACCCAGTAATACCCTGATCAAAGCTGATTTCTGTACGGTCAATATGATATGTATCATGGCTGCTTGCTGTGCCAATAGACGCCATTTCTTTGAGGGTACGCGTTTTATCGTCTGCTAAGTAAATGACACACTCTATGAAGCCTAAGCGGCTTACCACTTCAGACGTGACATATTCTAACAATTCTTCAACTGTGTCTAATTGCATCACAGATGATGAAAACTGATTAATAATATGTAGTTGGTCTGTTTTGACCTCAAGTGCAAAAGCAGCGTCTAAACTCTTAGGCATAGATTAAAAGGTAACCGAAATGTTGTATTAATTTATTACGTTAACCTACTATCAAACTATCCACAAAGTTATTTTCAAAAAAACTGGAACTGGTGTAAACTAGGCACCTGAATATGGACTTGAGTGAATAAGCGAGGTTATTTGCTCAACGTTTACGCTATCCCCCTAACTTTAGCCGTGGAAACCAGCAATGTCAGATTTAAATTCGATGCAAACTCTAACAATTACACGCCCTGATGATTGGCACATTCATTTACGTGATGGCGAGCAACTCGTTGATACCGTTCGTGATGCAAGCCGATACATGGGCCGCGCGATCATCATGCCTAACCTTGTTCCACCGGCAACCTGTACAGACACTGCGTTATCTTACTATGAGCGAATTAAAGCTGCGGGCCCGCAAGGTAACTTTGAGCCATTAATGGTGCTATACCTAACAGATAAAACAACACCAGAAGAAATCAAAAAAGCGAAAGCAACAGGTAAAATTGTTGCTGCTAAGTTGTACCCAGCTGGCGCGACGACCAATTCAGATTCAGGTGTGACATCAATCAAAAACATTTACCCAGTACTTGAAGCAATGCAAGAAGTGGGTATGTTGCTATTAGTGCATGGTGAAGTAACTGATTCATCAATCGATATTTTTGACCGTGAGAAAGTCTTCCTAGAAACAATTCTAGCGGACGTAGTAAATGACTTTCCTAGCCTTAAGATTGTGCTTGAGCACATCACCACACAAGATGCGGTTGAGTTTGTGAATAATGCACCAGAGAATGTAGCTGCGACCATTACAGCTCATCACCTTCTTTATAACCGCAATCATATGTTGGCGGGGGGCATTCGCCCACATTATTACTGCTTGCCTATTCTAAAGCGTAACATTCATCAGCAAGCGCTAATTGGTGCTGCAACAAGCGGTAGCAAAAAATTCTTCTTAGGTACTGACTCTGCACCGCATTATAAAGACAAAAAAGAAGCGGCCTGTGGTTGTGCTGGTGCATATACTGCTCACGCAGCTATTGAACTTTATGCAGAGGCTTTTGAAGAAGCCGGTGCTTTAGATAAGCTTGAAGGTTTCGCAAGCCACTTTGGCCCAGACTTTTACGGAATGCCTCGTAACCAAGATACGATCACACTGGTAAAAGAGAGCTGGACAGTACCTGCAAGCTATAAATTAGGTGATTCAGAAGTAGTACCAATCAAAGCTGAAGCGCAAATGGATTGGCAAGTTAAATAAGTTTTAGCAAGCGATAAATTTAGAATTAAAAGCCCATCAATTTGATGGGCTTTTTTCATTGAATATTAATTGTTTATAAATAGTACTGTCATATATTTTTGTTTAGGCGGTTGACCTTAAAATTATTTTCGATTATTAGAGCTAAAAACTATTTAATGTGTTAGTCTTAAATTGCTTTGAGTTTTTGCGTATTGAATTTACGGATAATGTGCGGCTGTACGGTTACCGGTTTGGTTATTGGTTCTTCCTGTACTTTACCCCAAGTTTATTGGGCATTCACTCAGGGAGGATAGAGCCATATTGGCTGAATTTTAATAATTGACTTACAGGAAAATTTGGTATGTCAAACACGGTTACTGGTAAAGTTAAGTTCTTCAACGAAGCTAAAGGTTTCGGTTTTATTGAACAAGAAAATGGCCCTGACGTATTCGTACACTTCAGCGCTATCACAGGTACAGGCTTCCGCACTCTTAGCGAAGGTCAGCAAGTATCTTTCGGCATCAAACAAGGTCAAAAAGGCCCTGAAGCTGAGAACGTAGAAGTAGCATAATTATTTATGTGAAACTTAGCATTTTGGTGAAACAGTTTCTGTTTCACCAAAATTCATTTTAATACCTAACAACCCCACGTTTACCCTTCACCATATATCACTCTAATTGTACCGAAATTATATTCCTCCAAAGGCATTGAAAATGACTAATTTAGTCAGCCCTTAAGCTAGAAGTTCACGATCTATGCCCTAAAAGCTACTCTCCATAACTAAAGTATTATATGCTGTACCGATGGGATTTTATTTAACATGACATCAGCTGTTATGTTTAGTTAGTAGTTTTGATCAAACATGAAAGTTAACCGCGAAGGAAAGTTTACAGTTATTTTTCACCAATCTAGAAATAACCCGCTAAACTTAACCTATCCACATGTGGAAAAAATGCTGAGTAACTTATACTTGTTTGATGAAATATAATGAAGGTTTGCTAATCGATGAGCATAGGAAACAATATACTTTTGGTAGACGACCACCCGATGGTGGCAACAGCAATTAAGATGGTACTTGCAAAGTCTACTCTGGTGAATGAAGTACAAGCTGTTGGAAGTCAAAAGGAAGCATTGCAGTTTATAAAAAGTAATAATGTAGCGCTAGCGATTTTAGACATCGAGTTAGAAGACTCCGATGGCTTTAGCTTATATAAGCGTGCAGTCAGTAGTGGCTTTACTGGCAAAGTATTGTTTTTATCTGCAAAGCAAGACAAACACATCATCCGCACAGCTGCGAAACTAGGCGCACAGGGATTTGTTAATAAGGCTGAAAGTCTTGAAGATATTTCTTCTGCTGTTGAAATGATTTTGCGTGGTTATACATTCTTTCCGCAAGAGCATCTTATTGCCTCTGAAAAAGACATCGATGAGTTACTAACAGAACGTGAGCTCGCGGTGATGAATTATTTACTCCAAGGCTTATCGAACAAAGATATTGGTGAAAAGCTTTTCATTAGTAACAAAACGGTAAGTACATACAAAGCGAAAATATTTGAAAAGCTTGAAGTTGATTCAATTATCTCACTTGCAAAGCTGGTAAAAGACCGCGCTGTATTTTAATTCTCTCACCCATAGCGGTGAGAGAATTCAACTCTCTCATTCTTGTGTTTAATGTCTGTTTTGCCTGCATATTGAGCAGTAATGTAAGCTCGGTGCATAAAAATTCTGCAAAATAGATTTTTTAGATGAATAAACTGAATTTTTTTTTCATTTTTCTTAAGCTCTTTCTGTTTTCATAAAATGTTACATTTATGTTTAAGCTTGAACCTAACATGAATGCAATGTTCGCCAGTAAAGGGCTATAGAAGTAGCAGTTGAATACCTCTGTTATATTTTTGTTAATTCGTTGTTTTGGTTATTTTCATCTCAACGACGAGTCACCAAATTTTTCCGATGAAAGCCGAACATCAAGTTGACAGACTCTGATGCATTTAGCATTATTGGAGGGTTGATATCTATTAAAAGATATCAGGGTTGTCCTCTTCGGAGGGTAATTAAATTATAAAAGTAACATTACTTAATTGGTTGGGAACTATGTCTGTTAAAATCAGAAAGAGTCTTGTAGCATCAGCGTTGGTTGGCGCTTTTGCATTTGCAAGCAGCAATGTGATTGCAGATCCTTTGAAAGATGTGCAAGATGCAGGTCAACAAATTCAAAAGGCTGCTGTTAAGTCTCAAACTAAAATTGACAATGTATATGGTCAAACTCAAGAGCTAATCGCTGAGTACCGTAGCGTTGTTGACGAAACTGAGCTAATGAAGGTTTATAACGATCACGTAGCACGTTTGGTCGCTGACCAAAACGCTTCAATCGAATCGTTTGACCGTCAAATCGCAACTATCGATAACACGAAACAAAACGTTGTGCCTTTGATGTATCGCATGATCGATACGCTTGAGCAATTCATCAAAGCGGACGTTCCGTTCAATCTTGAAAACCGTTTAACACGTGTTGAAAGACTTCGTGACATCATGGCGTCAGCATCAGTTACTACATCTGAAAAATTCCGCCAAGTTCTTGAAGCTTACACTGTTGAAACTGCATACAGCTCAGCTGTAACTGCTTCTCAAGGTACTCTTGAGATCGATGGTAAGAGCATCAACGTTGACTTCGGTCGTTTAGGTCGTATCACTTACGTAGCTCAGTCTTTTGACCTTAAGCACGCGTGGGTGTGGGATAACAACACTAAGCAGTGGAAAGAATTAGGTGAAGAATACCTAAAACCTGTTAAAGAAGTTATCCGTATGGCGCGTAAACAAGCGACATTAGAACTTGTTAAACTACCAATCTTCGGCGCGGAGTAATCAATAATGAAGAAACTATTTAAAGGTTTTGCTGTTGCAGCAGTACTATCTGTTTCTGCAGGTACCGCGCTTAATGCACACGCAAACACTGATGCTTTAGACAAAATTCTTGAGCAAGTTAAGCAAGAACGTATCTCTGAAGGCAAATTAAACAAGCAACGTGAACAAGAGTTCCTTTCAGCTCGTGCTGACAAGCAAGCGTTACTTAACAAAGCGAAAAGCGACCTAGCTGCTGAAAAAGCACGTGGTGATCGTTTATCTAAAGAATATGCACAAAACGAAAATACTTTAGCTGAAAAAGAGCAAGCTCTTTTAAACGCTCAAGGTACGTTAGGTGAGATGTTCGGTGTTGTACGTCGTGCAGCTGCTGATGCAATCGGTTCAATCGAAGCATCACTTGTTTCTGCTGAAAAACCAGGACGTGCTGAAGTACTTCGTTCACTAGCTGCAGCGAAAGAACTTCCAACTGTACGTGAATTAGAAGAGCTTTGGATTTCTCTTCAAACTGAAATGACTGAATCAGCTAAAGTTTCAACTTTCGAAACTGAAGTTGCAGGTCTTGACGGTTCATCTTCTGTGAAGAAAGTAACGCGTATCGGTAACTTCAACTTAGTAACTGACGACGGTTATTTAATCTACTCTCCAGAAACTAAAGCGATCCAACCTCTAGGTAAGCAACCTGATAGCTACATCCTAGCTGGTATCAGCGATTTAGAAAAGACTTCTGCAGACAACTACGCTGGCGTATACATCGACCCGACTCGTGGCGCGATCTTACGTATCAACACGCAGAAGAAATCGTTAATGGAATACTACGAGCAAGGTGCTGAAGTAGGTTACATCATCACAGTATTACTTGTTGTTGGTCTACTTATCTTCATCGTTCGTTTCATTGATCTTGCGCTTACTAGCACTAAGATTAAGAGCCAGCTTAAAAACCTTTCTACTCCGAATACAAACAACCCACTGGGTCGTATTCTTAAGGTTTACGCTGACAACAAGAATCAAGACGTTGAAAACCTTGAGCTTAAACTTGACGAAGCAATCCTACGTGAAACGCCTCGCATCGAAGCTGGTATCAACATTATCAAGATCTTGGCAGCAATCGCTCCATTACTAGGTCTACTAGGTACGGTAATCGGTATGATCCTTACGTTCCAAACAATCACATTGTTCGGTACAGGTGATCCGAAGATCATGGCTGGTAATATCTCTCTAGCACTTGTAACTACAGCGTTAGGTCTAATTGCAGCTCTACCACTTATCCTACTTCACTCAATCGTTGCGGGTCGTAGTAAGTCGGTTCTACATGTCCTTGATGAGCAAAGCGCAGGTATCATCGCTGCTCACGCGGAGAAGGAGAAAGCCTAATGCTAGTCCTGATGGAGATCTGGGAATCTATCAGGGATTTTGTTGGCACAGGCGGCCAGGTTTTATACGTGGTCGCGATAGCACTCTTTCTTATGTGGGTTTTAATGATTGAGCGCTATTGGTTCCTACTAGCTGAGTTTCCTCGTATGACGAAGGACATCGTAGCTCAGTGGGATGCCCGCCAAGACACTACGTCTTGGTACGCACACAGAATCCGTGAAGCATGGATTTCTGAAGCGTCTGAAAAATTAGATCAGCGTATGTTGTTGATTAAGACATTGGTAGCTATTTGTCCTTTAATCGGCTTACTAGGTACTGTAACGGGTATGATCGCGGTTTTCGAAACCATGGCTACTCAAGGTACAGGTAACGCACGTTTAATGGCATCAGGTATTTCAATGGCAACAATCCCAACAATGGCTGGAATGGTTGCGGCACTATCTGGAGTATTCTTTAGCTCACGCCTTGAGGCAAGAGCGAGAATGGCGAAAGCTAAACTTGTAGATAGCATGCCTCATCACTAGAGAGAGAATTAAATATGGCACGTAAACAACGTTTTCGTGAAGAAGAAGAAGCAGCGGTTGACATGACGCCAATGCTTGACATCGTATTTATCATGCTTATTTTCTTTATCGTAACTACATCGTTCGTTAAAGAGGCTGGTATCGAAGTCAATAAACCTA
Source organism: Pseudoalteromonas sp. Hal040 (assembly GCF_037162425.1). NCBI lineage: Bacteria > Pseudomonadati > Pseudomonadota > Gammaproteobacteria > Alteromonadales > Pseudoalteromonadaceae > Pseudoalteromonas > Pseudoalteromonas sp. Hal040. The sequence goes on from NZ_JARLUU010000001.1 coordinate 1,348,902, forward strand.
AAGCAGCTGCAGCTACGAAGCAAAAAAATGCAAACATTTTTGTTGCTATCCGTGCTGACGGTGCGATCTGGATTGATAAACAACAAGTAGACGTTGAGCGTGTATCAGCTAAGCTTGAAAGTTTATTAGCAGAACAACCTACTGAAGTTGTAATTTTGCAAGCTGATAAAGAAGCAAAACACGGCGTAGTAGTTAAAGTTATGGACCAGATCAAAGCGACGGGTGATAACCTTAAAATTTCAATAGCTGGAGATCAGTAATGATTCGTTTTCTGTTTTCACTGATTGCAGGTGGGGCAGTTACTTTCGGCTTGTTCTACTTCATGGCGTACCTCATCTCCGGTGGAGCTGATCGTGCGACTGAACAAAAAGAACAGATCGTAGTCGAAATTATGACGAATCCGCCTGAATCTAAGGTGCAGGAGAGGAAGCGTGTTCCGCCTCCGCCTCCGCCACCGCCAAAGCAGCCGCCTAAACCGCAGCCGCCTCAGCCGGAAAACAGCAACCCGAACACTGGTGGTTTGTCATTTAATATGCCAAGCATCGATGTGGGTAGCACAGCTGGTGGCCTAAGTGGTCCAGGTGCATTTGGACGTGATGGTGACGCGACACCTATCGTTCGTATTGAACCAAAATACCCAACGCAAGCAGCGCGTGATGGTAAAGAAGGTTGGGTACAACTTTCATTCACTATCAACGAAGTTGGTGGTGTAGAAGATATTCAAGTGATCGACGCTGATCCTAAACGTATCTTCGACCGTGAAGCTAAGCGTGCGTTATCTAAGTGGAAATACCGTCCTAAAGTTATTGATGGTAAGCCACAAAGACAACCGGGTCTTCAGGTTCAGTTAGACTTTAAACTTAACCAAGGCAACTAAGGAGGCGAGTAATGAGAAATTTATCTAAAGTAACTGCTCTTGCGCTTCTTATGTCACTATCAGGTGTGGCATTCACTGCACCTGCTTTAGCTGCGCCAGATTACGCGAAGATTGAAGCGCGTAAGAAAGCAAAAACTAAAGTTATGGGTGAGCGCGTTGGTAAGAAAGTAATTAAAGCGTTTGACTTGTATAATGAAGAAAAGCTTGACGAAGCGATTGCATTACTTAAAGAAATTGATGCATCAGATGACTTTGACAAAGCGACTGTTGACCGTTATTTAGGTCAAATGTACGCTCAAAAAGAGCAGTACCAGTTAGCTATCAAGCACGTTCAAGCAGCTGTTAAACCTGACGTTTTAAACTTTGCTGACCAAGAGCAAGGCCTAAAACTATTAGGTGATATGTACGCAGGTACAGAGCAATATGCAAAAGCGAAAGAAGCTTATGCAGCTTGGATGGACTTCACAGGTGAGGAAGACGACAAAGTTTATACACGTATTGCGCAAGCAAACTACGAGTTAAAACTTTATAAAGACGTACTTCCTGCTGCAAACAAAGCAATTGAATTGGCAAAAGAGCCTGCTAAAGCCTCTTACCAATTAAAGCTAGCTGCCTATTTTGAACTTAAACAGTACAAAAACATGGTAGAAGTAGCTGAAGAGATTGTTCGTGTTTGGCCTGAAGACAAAAAAGCCTGGGTTGGTTTAGGTAAATATTACCTACAAACCGAAGACTTCAAGAAAGGTCTTGCGACCATGGAAGTTGCCTATAAAAATGGCTATTTTGAAAACGAAGTTGAATACAAAGTACTTTCTAACTTTTATTCGTTAAACGATATTCCTTACAAAGCAGCTGTAGTGCTTGAAAAGGCAATCAACGAAAACAAAGTTAAGCGTAACAAGCAAAATATCAGTGCAGTGGCATCTAACTACCACCGCTCAAAAGATATTGAAAAAGCAGCTAAATACTATGAAGAAGCGGCTAAATTTGATGACGATGCAGAGCTTTACCGCAAAGCTGGTTCATTACTTTTACAATCGCAAAACTATAGTGCAGCCGTTGTTCGTTTGAACAAGGCGTTAGAGCTTGGTTCTGATAAAAAAGGAACTATCTACTCTGACTTAGCTGAAGCTTACTACTACCAAGAGAAGTATAAGCAAGCTTACAACGCTATCACTAAAGCAATGGATGATCCGCGTACGCGTAAATTCGCGAAGAGCTGGTCAACCTTCATCAAAGATAAAGCGAACCGTAATGGCGTGAAAATCTAATTGATGTTGTTTTAAATTAAAAAGCCCCTTTGGGGCTTTTTTTATGGAATTTTATAATGCTAAGACAGATCGTATTATTACTTGTCGCCAGTGTGATGCTGATAGCTTGCTCTGAGCAAACTACAAAATTCACCACGGTTCACGAAGGACAGCAAGAACTTCGTAACATTAATAATTTATTATCTAACCAAAATGAACATAGCAAGGTAACAAGTTGGCCTTTCTCTGAGAGCTATTTACAGGCACGACACCTAGCTTATAAAGGGCTACAAGGTACAAAGTTAACTGACTCTCAACAAGCGCAATTGAACTATCTGATCATTGCTGAGCGTTACCCTGAACGTTATTTTGTATGGCCAATTCAACGTGATGTTATTAGCAACGCTCGTCTACAAGGTGATTTCAGTGAGCAGGGATTAGCTGCCTGGTTAGAATTGGTTGAAACTCGTTTAATCGCGGCTGAGCAAAGTAATCTCAAACTGAATAAAATCGAATTAACCTTGTTGCATAATATGGTTACAGCTCATTTAAATAACAATGATAACCACGTTCAAACAGCGCTCAATAAACTTAATCAATATTTAACGCAATATAAGCCGCGCACAAAACTGGGGTTGGTTGGCTTGGCGAATGGGAAAGATTGGTATCAGAGTAAATTAAATTACTTTAGTGGTGTGACTAAACCACCGTTAGATTGGCTTAGCGAGATACAACTGGCTTTAAAGCAGCCTCACAGTGCTGATTTTTTACTACCTTTAACTGATTCACATACAAAACCATTAGTAATGAGCTATTTTACCCAAGAACATCAGCACGATGGCTTTGATTGGCAGTTAGAATTCATTGATCCGCAGAAAAATAAACGTGAATTATCAGAAGGCGAGCAATACTTTTGGCAAGTAATGATGGAAACTGATGTGGGGATCCATTATCACACGTGGAGTGAACAGCAAGCTCGTGTCAACTTAATGAAGCGTTTGAATGTTGATCAGCAGCAAGCTGATTGGTTAATTGAGGATATTGTCCTTTACCCTGCGATGAGTTTTATGTTTGTAAATTAATATGCTGCGCTCTAAGGAGCGCATCGCCGGCAGCGCTGACTTGCCGGATCTGCAAGTAAACGTTCATCATCAATTTTTTCTTCACAATCACAACAATAACCATATTGCCCAATATCAATCTGGCATAGAGCAGCTTCTAATTTTTCTATGCGAGCAATTAATAGTTGATACTCAGGGCCAAGATTATTCGCTGTCAGCTCTAACCACTCTGAAGGGGGATTATCCTTGAGTTGCGATAGCAGTTGCTGATGATAGCCTTGATCAGATTTAGCCAGCATATCCAGTAAACGTTGTCTAACCTGCGCAAGTTCCGCAGATAACTTTGTTTGAATTTCAGTATTGTTCATCGCGTTTCTTCCAAGTGGGCAATACTGGTATTATCAAACAAAAATCGTTAGCTAATTATGATTTGTATCAATACTCGGCGCTTTGGCGTACTTTCTTAGTACGTCAGCGACTTCATCTTTCGCTTTTAAACGTCTGATCTCATCAAAAAGTGCGTTGGCTTGTGGGTATTGGCGCTTTAAATAACCAAGCCATTGCTTGGTTCGAGAGGCAAAATACTTCTCACATTTACTTTCTTCTTGATGCATCGAAGAATGGATGATGTGGTATATCACATGTTCCCAAAGCATCGGACTGTACTGATCATTTTCTACATGCGATTTTATTTGTTTTGCTAAATCAGGCATTGCTAGCGCACCACGACCTAGCATTAAGTCTTGGCAATGGCTGCGTTTTTGACACAACATAGCATCCTCAACTTGCCAGATTTCACCGTTGGCAACCACAGCAATGTTTTTGCCTTCAATTAATGGTGGAATTTTTTCCCAGTATGCCGGTGGGTTGTAACCATCTCTTTTCGTTCTGGCATGAATAGCAAGACTTGATGCGCCTGCACTCACCACTGCATCAACAATTTCTTGACTGTTGCTGTCGTCATCAAAACCAAGTCTGATTTTTGCACTCACCTCATGACACGGATCGACTGCATCACGAACGGCTTTAATAATTTCGTACATGTGTTCTGGGTCTTTTAAAAGTACTGCACCACCTTTACTTTTGTTTACCGTTTTAGCCGGGCAACCAAAGTTTAAATCGATGCCATGAGACCCTAAATTGATAGCTTTAACTGCATTTTCAGCTAGCGCATTGGCTACTTGACCAAGTAACTGAATACGCACAGGGGTGCCTGCACGGGTATAGCCAGCAGTTTTTAACTCAGGACAATAGCGATGAAATACGCGCTCGGGCAGTGTGTCTTCAACGACACGAACAAACTCAGTTACGCATAAATCGAATCCACCTAAATCAGTTAGGAGTTGTCGCATTTTAAAATCTACAACGCCTTCCATCGGTGCTAAAACTAGTCGCATGATACCTGTTAACTCATCAAAAATTAGGACGCGTATTCTAGCTGTTCTTGATTGTTTTATAAATCGTAATTTGCATTCTAGGCAGTTTCAGAAAATAATTATAAAAAATTTGAAAGTAATTTTTAGTTCTCGGGTCTTGTTAAATAACCCTTTATAAAAAAGAGAGTCATCGAATGAACACAGTTAAGAAAAATTCAATTGCATTAACATTAGGTGCAGTTGTAGTAGGTGCATCAAGTTTTGTAGCGACTGATGCCAGTGCAAACCCATTTGAATTTCAGCAAATGCAAGCTGGTTATCAGCTAGACGCCGCTGAAGGTAAGTGTGGCGAAGGCAAATGCGGCGCAGACAAGAAAGCTGAAAAAGAAGGTAAGTGCGGCGAAGGTAAATGTGGCGCAGACAAGAAAGCTGAAAAAGAAGGTAAGTGCGGCGAAGGTAAATGTGGCGCAGACAAAAAAGCAGCTAAAGAAGGCAAGTGCGGCGAAGGTAAATGTGGCGCAGACAAAAAAGCAGCTAAAGAAGGTAAGTGCGGCGAAGGTAAATGTGGCGCAGACAAAAAAGCGGCTAAAGAAGGCAAGTGCGGCGAAGGTAAATGTGGCGCAGACAAAAAAGCAGCTAAAGAAGGCAAGTGCGGCGAAGGTAAATGTGGCGCAGACAAAAAAGCAGCTAAAGAAGGTAAGTGCGGCGAAGGTAAATGTGGCGCAGACAAAAAAGCAGCTAAAGAAGGTAAGTGTGGCGAAGGTAAATGTGGTTCTAATCACTAAACGCTCACTTAGCTTTTGAAAGGGCCGTAAAGGCCCTTTTTAGTAGGAGGTAGTATGTTAAATAAATCAGCAGCAGATTTTGGGCAAATAGGATTAGGTTTGCGCCGAGAAATGCTTGATGAAATGCTCATCGATGTTCCTAAACCCATTGAGTTCTTAGAAGTTGCGCCTGAAAATTGGCTAAAGCTTGGGGGCGTTTTGGTAAACAATTTAAACAGCTTACTGAACAGCACGCCTTTGTTTGTCATGGCTTATCGTTATCAATTGGCTCACCAGCAGCGCTTGATATTGACTTTGTGCAATCGCTAAAAGCTTTCTTTAAAGAGCATAATATTCGTTTATTCAGCGAGCACTTAAGCTACTGCTCCGGTGAAGGGCATATGTATGATTTAATGCCTATTCCGTTTACTGAAGAGGCTATTAAACATGTGGCCTCTCGTATTAGGCAAGTACAAGATATTCTAGAGCAGCCAATTGCTATCGAAAATGTTTCTTACTATGGCGCGCCTGGCCAACAAATGACTGAACTTGAGTTCACTAATGCAGTGTTAGAAGAAGCCGATTGTCAATTACTGCTTGATGTGAATAACATTTACGTTAATTCGATTAATCATGGTTATGATGCTGAGCAGTTTTTAGCTGCATTACCAACAAAGCGCATCGCCTATGGACATGTTGCGGGTCACTATACTGAAGCCGAAGATTTATTGGTTGATACCCATGGTGCGCCTGTCATTGACCCTGTTTGGCGATTGCTTGAAAAAGCTTATGACGTGCATGGGGTATTTCCCACCTTATTAGAACGTGATTTTAATATTCCGCCGATGAGTGAGTTATTAGCAGAGCTTAAAACAATTGAAACACTGCAGCACACAGCCAATAAGCAAAATCAAGTAACGGTGAAACACAGTGCCTAATCATTTTATGCAAGTACAGCAAGCATTTATGGCGCATATCCGCGACCCTGAGCAACATGCTAAGCCTAGCGATGTTGAAGAGCGCCGTATGGCGATTTACCGCGACTTATTTTTTAATAATGTGGATGGGTTTGTCAGTTCTGCCTATCCTGTTCTAAAAAGTTTATATTCAGAGCAAGCGTGGCACAGACTCGTTAGGCAGTTTTTTAGTCAGCATAACTGTAAATCGCCTTATTTTTTAGATATTGCCGGGGAGTTTTTGGCCTTTCTTGCAAATGACTATGAAATGCAAAGTGATGATCCTGCGTTCATATTAGAACTGGCGCATTATGAGTGGGTTGAGCTCGATGTGTCGGTTGCGAAGGAGCTGGAAAACGAAACGAACTTATCGGCTCATCAAGTCACCAGTTCTGCATTGTATTTAAGCTCCCTTGCTTGCAATTTGAGTTATCGTTTTCCAGTTCATACCATCAGTGTGGATAACCAACCAAGTGAGCCCGCAGCTGAGGCAAGCTATTTTGTGGTATATCGGGATAGCGATGACGAAGTGCAGTTTTTATCAACTAATGCGATGACCGCGTTACTGCTAAACATGATTGAATCTCAGCCAGGTATCGATTTAAACCATGTGTGCCAAGTAGTTGCAGAGCATGCACCTCAGTTTAGCCAAGAACAGCTTTATCAAGGAGCGCTTAATACCTTAAGTGCCATGGCTGAACGAGGCATTGTGGTGACTAATACATTGGTTTAAAAATCGGCTAAAGCTCTTTATTGATGAGGGCAGTTCGACTATTATGTCCGCCTTATTTTGTCGTGCTTAAATAAAGGTAGTAACTATGTCGAATGATAAAGACTTTAAAGATCCGTTCAATGCAACTTATTTCATTGCGTTTTTAGCTGTATTCGGTGGCATTGGCTGCCTTAACGCTATCCTTGGTTGGATCACTTCTTTATCTTAATCTGCGTAAGCAAATTTAAGACAATAGGCTGCATTATGCAGCCTTTTTTATTGCTGCTTATATTATTTCGAAACTTGCTACCGACTTTCTACTAAGGTGATGTTATACTCTCGAGCTTTGTTAGATAAACTTTTTGAGCAGTATAATTATGACTCAAGCAACTTCAACGCTCATCAAACAGAGCATTGCAACGATCGCTGATTACCCTAAGCCGGGCATTATGTTCCGCGATGTAACCACTTTAATGGCTAACGCTGAGGCATTTAAAGCAACCATCGACAGCTTTATTGCCGCATATAAAGACCAAGGTTTTACAAAAATCATTGGTACTGAATCACGTGGCTTTATTTTTGGTGCACCACTTTCATATGCACTTGGTGTTCCGTTCATTCCAGTTCGTAAACCGGGCAAACTTCCTCGCGAAGTGATTTCACAAAGCTACCAATTAGAGTATGGTGAAGATACTCTTGAGCTTCATACAGATGCAATTGTCCCTGGCGATAAAGTGTTATTAGTAGACGACTTACTGGCTACAGGTGGCACAATCGAAGCAACGGCAAAATTAGTCGCTAAGCTAGGCGGTAACGCAACTGATGCGGCATTTGTTGTTTCTTTACCTGAACTGGGTGGTGAACAACGTGTTGCTGATATGGGCATCAAAATCTTAAAGTTGGTTGAATTCGAAGGCGAATAATTAATGAGTTATCAGGTTCTAGCAAGGAAATGGCGACCACAAACCTTTCACGAGTTAGTGGGGCAGTCTCATGTTAAACAAGCATTAGTTAATGCATTAACACAAAATAGACTCCATCATGCTTATCTCTTTACTGGAACCCGTGGGGTGGGTAAAACAACCATCGCACGTATATTCGCAAAAAGCCTCAACTGCGATAAGGGTATCTCTGCTGAGCCATGCGGCCAATGTTCAAGTTGTACTGACATCGAAGCAGGTCGTTATATTGATTTATTAGAAATCGATGCGGCATCGCGTACTAAAGTAGAAGATACCCGCGAAATCCTTGATAACGTTCAATACGCTCCAACACGTGGACGTTACAAGGTATACCTAATCGATGAAGTTCATATGCTGTCAAAGCATAGTTTCAATGCATTACTTAAAACATTGGAAGAGCCGCCAGAGCATGTGAAGTTTTTATTAGCGACAACCGATCCGCAAAAACTGCCCGTGACGATTTTATCGCGTTGCTTACAGTTTAATTTAAATGCTTTGTCGCAAACAGAGATTCATGATCAGCTTGCCCATGTTCTTAATCAAGAACAACTAAGTTTTGACGATAAATCACTGTCTATTTTGGCGAAAGCAGCTGACGGCAGTATGCGTGATGCACTGAGCCTTACAGACCAAGCAATTGCGCAAACCAATGGCAATATTAATCATCAGGCTGTGCAAACCATGCTTGGCTTGATGGATACTCAATATAGCCAAACCATGTTAGCAGCGTTACTGTGCCAAGATGGCGATGCATTACTTCAAGAAGTAAAAGCAGTTGTTAGCCGAAACCCTAATTTTGTAGCCTTGCTCGACGATTTAATTGCACTTACGCATCTTATTCAACTTGTGCAACTCGTGCCTAGTGCAGCGGCACTTGATGATACTAACCGAGATTTTATTGAGCAGGTGGCACAAACCACTGATGCACAGCAGATGCAGGTTTACTACCAATTGCTATTAAATGGTAAAAAGGATTTGCAATGGGCACCCGATGCTAAACTTGGTTTTGAAATGATCATGTTGCGACTGCTCGCATTCCAACCTACGCAATTTGCACAAAGCCAAACTCCAGCGAATACTCAGCAGCAGGTTAAGCCAACAGGTGCCAGTGCACTGCGCGATATTTTAAAAAAATCAACGGCGCAACGTGAACAAGCTGCATCAGCTCAAGCACCAGTAACGCAAAGCTCTGAGCATACAAATCCTGTGCCTTCAGAGGCTCAGCAAACACAAGCAGCACCTATTCAAACAGCTAGGGTAGAAACGGCACAAAGCCAAGAGCCTGATCAGCAAGTCGAAGCTAAGCCTTTAGAACAGTCTGCTCAACCGGCTGAAACTGCAATTGCCGCTGACGTTAAACCAGTGCCACAACAGCAAGAGCAAAGTAATTCAGAACAGATGCCTGCTGCTGCTGATTCTTCGCAAGCTTACTCTACACCAGAGTACTCTTCGCAAGATTACATGGATGATGATGCAGAAATGGATTCATCACTTGCTGCGCAATACGATGATGTGATGAATAGCGCCTATGATCAGGGCTTTACAGCAAATGAAGAAGCTGCGCCCCAGCAACAGCAAACTGCACAATTGCAACAGCAGCAAAGCCAAGCGCAATCGGCCATTGCACGTATTTTACAAGACCGTAATATCTCAGGAGCCGGGCGTTTAAGTGGTGCGGCGACGCAAACAGATGTAAAAGCAGAGCCACAGCCTGAAGCAAAGCCGGTAGTAGAGCCGCTCGGGCAACAAAACCAAACCACGACCAATATTCAGCCTCAGCAGCAAGCAATGGCTGCTGAAGTAAAAAGCCCATCCCCCAGCAAACGGGGGAGAGCACTAATAAAGTAAAAAAAGTCGACTTTAGAGAAAAGCATCAAACAATCACCGAAAATTTAGCGCCAGAGCTGCTTGAGCAGATCAATCCGCAAAAAGCGCCAGAGCCAGTCGTTGAAGAAGCCTGTATTCCGGTACCCGATGATTTTGAAAGCCCGATCAGCAGTATTAAATTTGCACACGAGCAAGATGAATGGGCGTATTTAATAAAACGTATGGGGCTGGGCGGTCGCATGCGCCAATTTGCGTTGCATTCAATCTTTACCAAGCAGAATAATCAGCTGCACATTGAAGTTGATTCATCGCGCCGCCATTTAGACAGCGCAGTGCTAAGGCAAAAGCTCAATGCTGCATTAAGTGAAATTTACGGTCATAATGTAGAGCTTAATATCGAGTTTGCTGATGGCGTGATAGATTCACCGTATTTGATTCAACAAAAAATCGATGCAGGTCGTCATCAACAAGCGATTGATGTAATAAATACAGATGAAAACATCGTGCAATTTCAGAAGTTATTTAGCGCGATAATCGATGAAAACAGTATTCAGGCATTGTAATTAGTTACAATAGCCCTTATCTTCATGCCAATTAAAGTAGTTTAGAAAGAGAGACAGTTATGTTTAAAGGTGGAATGGGTAACATGATGAAGCAAGCGCAGCAAATGCAAGAGCGCATGCAAAAAGCCCAAGAAGAGATCGCAAACCTTGAAGTAGTAGGTGAAGCAGGTGCAGGCCTAGTTAAAGTAACTATGCTTGGTAACCACAATGTACGTCGTGTTGAATTAGATGACAGCCTAATGGAAGACGACAAAGACATGATCGAAGATTTACTAGCGGCAGCGTGTAACGATGCTGTACGTCGTGTTGCTGAAGAAACACAAGAGCGCATGAGCAAAGTAACTGGCGGTATGCAATTACCACCAGGTATGAAAATGCCATTCTAAGTGATTTTGTATGCAACTATCTCCTAGTTTAACACAGCTAATTGAAGCGCTACGATGCCAGCCAGGTATTGGCCCTAAGTCTGCACAGCGCATTGCTTTTCATTTGCTTGAGCGTGACCGTCAAGGTGGTAAACAACTTGGCCATGCATTAACCAAGGCAATGGATGAAGTAGGGCATTGTCAATCTTGTCGTACTTTTACAGAGCAAGCTGTATGCGATATTTGTTCAAGTGTTAAACGCCAAGATAGTGGTTTATTGTGTGTGGTTGAATCACCAACCGATGTACTCGCTATTGAGCAAACTGGTCAATATCAAGGGCTTTACTTTGTTTTAATGGGTCACTTGTCGCCAATTGATGGCATAGGACCAAAAGAAATTGGCCTTGATATCCTTGAAAGTAAGTTGAAACAAGGCGGTATTAATGAGGTGATCCTCGCAACCAATCCAAGTGTTGAGGGTGAAACCACCGCTCATTATATTGCTGAGCTTTGCCACAAGTACCAAGTGAGTGCATCTCGTATTGCTCACGGTGTGCCTGTTGGTGGTGAGCTCGACTTACTTGATGGCATGACACTGATGCACGCATTTAGTGGACGACGCGCCGTAAACCAAAACTAATACCTGATATGGTATCAAAAGCCTGCTTTAAGCAGGCTTTTTTGTGTGTAGCCCCCCAATTTAGCCGTAAATTTTATTTTTTGCCTTGAAGTTCAAAAAGCCTGCCCCATATAAAGAGTCATAGTGCAGATTAGACACTTTGTTAATTGGAGATTTACACAATGACTGCAGCACAAAAAGAAACATTAGGCTTTCAAACAGAAGTCAAACAACTATTAAACCTGATGATTCACTCTCTTTACTCTAATAAAGAGATTTTCCTACGTGAGCTTGTATCAAACGCGTCAGATGCAGCAGATAAATTGCGTTTCCTTGCGCTTTCTAATGGCGATTTATACGAAAACGATGCAGATTTGAAAGTCCGTATCAGCGCCGATAAAGACGCAAACACGGTCACCATTACTGATAACGGTATTGGTATGAGCCGTGAAGATGTGATCAATTCACTGGGTACGATTGCCAAATCAGGCACCGCAGAATTTTTCCAGAACCTAACAGGCGACCAAAGCAAAGATTCACAATTGATTGGTCAATTTGGTGTGGGTTTTTACTCAGCATTTATCGTTGCTGATAAAGTAACCGTGCGTACGCGTAAAGCAGGTGAAAGCCAAGGTATCGAATGGCAATCTGCAGGTGAAGGCGATTACACCTTACAAGAGATTGAGAAACCAACACGCGGTACCGAAATTATTCTTCACCTTCGTGAAGACGAAACAGAATTTGCTGATGAGTTCCGTTTACGAAGCATCGTAACTAAATATTCAGATCATATTTCTATTCCAGTTGAAATGTATAAAGCAGAAGTACCTGAGTCAGAAGGTCCAGATGGCGAGAAAATTCCAGCACAGCCAGGCGAGTGGGAAGGTATTAACCGCGCTACAGCACTATGGACTCGTGATAAGTCAGAAGTCACAGACGAAGAGTACAAAGAGTTTTATAAGCATATTGGCCATGACTGGGAAGAGCCGCTAAGCTGGGCACATAACAAGGTTGAAGGTAAAACTGAATACACGAGCCTGTTATACATTCCTAAAAAAGCGCCTTTTGATTTATGGAACCGTGACCGCCAAACGGGTTTAAAACTATACGTGCAACGCGTTTTCATTATGGATGACGCAGAGCAATTTATGCCAAGTTACCTTCGCTTTGTAAAAGGTCTGCTTGATTCAAATGACTTACCACTTAACGTGTCGCGTGAAATCTTACAAGATAACAAGGTAACGCAAGCAATCCGTAAAGGTTGTACATCGCGTGTACTGAAAATGCTTGAGCGCATGGCGAAAAACCGTGAAGAAGATTACCAAACGTTCTGGAATGAATTTGGTCAGGTGTTAAAAGAAGGTCCAGCTGAAGATATGGCAAACAAAGAAGCCATTGCTAAGCTATTGCGTTTTGCTTCTACACACACTGACGAAAGCACACAAAATGTATCGCTTGAGCAATACATTGAGCGTATGAAGCCAGAGCAAGACAAAATCTACTATGTGGTTGCAGATTCGTTTGCAGCAGCGAAGAGCTCACCACATTTAGAGATCTTCCGTAAGAAAGGTATCGAAGTATTGCTACTAAGCGACCGTGTTGATGAGTGGATGATGAGCTACTTAACTGAGTTCAACGAAAAATCATTCCAGTCAATCACCCGTGGTGACTTAGATTTAGGCAACATGGATGACGAAGACACGAAAAAAGCGCAAGAAGAGTCAGAAAAAGAAGTTGCTGGCCTAGTTGAGCGTATTAAAACTGCGTTAGGTGATAATGTTAAAGATGTACGCTTTACGCATCGTTTAACAGACTCACCAGCTTGTGTTGTTGCTGATGAGCATGATATGAGCTCGCAAATGCAAAAGCTAATGGAGTCTGTAGGTCAAACTGTACCTGAGCAAAAGCCAATTTTTGAGCTTAACCCAGAGCATCAGCTTGTTAAACACTTAAACGTTGAACAAGATGAAGAGAAGTTTGCCCAGTGGTCACATGTGCTTCTTGACCAAGCATTACTCGCCGAGCGCGGTACGTTAAAAGACCCTGCAGGCTTTGTAACTCGCTTGAACAAACTTATGCTAGATTTAAGCAAATAAGCGTTTTAACTGAATGAGTTGAAAAAGGGAGCAAGGCTCCCTTTTTTATTGCTGCTAATATAGGCAATTGGTATAAGTTACTTGAGGTATAGCCTCAGTTGTGGAAGAATTCAGGCTCTAAAAACAAAACTCCACTGATCGACCATTTTTAAGATTAGTATCACACAGAGGACAATGATATGCGCATTATTCTTTTGGGCGCGCCGGGTGCAGGTAAAGGTACTCAAGCTCAGTTTTTGATGGACAAATACGGTATTCCACAAATTTCTACGGGCGATATGCTGCGTGCAGCAATCAAAGAAGGTACACCACTTGGTCTTGAAGCTAAAAAAGTAATGGATGCAGGTCAATTAGTATCTGACGAAATTATTATCGGTCTAGTTAAAGAGCGCATCGCTAAGCCAGATTGCGAAAAAGGTTTCTTACTAGATGGTTTCCCACGTACGATCCCTCAAGCTGATGCAATGAAAGAGAATGGTGTGGTTGTTGATCACGTTATCGAATTTGACGTTGCTGACGAAATCATCGTTGAGCGTATGGGCGGCCGTCGCGTACACCCAGGTTCTGGTCGTGTTTATCACGTTGTTTATAATCCACCAAAAGTTGATGGCAAAGATGACATTACAGGTGAAGACCTTATCATTCGTGATGACGACACTGAAGAAACAGTGCGTAAGCGTTTAGGTATCTACCACGACCAAACTAAACCATTAGTTGATTACTACCAAGCTGAAGCAAAAGCAGGCAACACTCAGTACCACAAGTTAGACGGTACACAAGCTGTTGAAGCTGTTAGCCAACAACTTGGTGAGCTTTTAGGTTAATAGCTTAATTGCAGATATGAAAAAACCGCCATATGGGCGGTTTTTTTATGCAAGTTGATATTGCGCTTTACAGTTTCTTCAACGCAGCAATAGCACTGTCGTAATCAGGCTCTTTTGAAAGGTTATCAACGAGCTGTTTATAAACTATTTTATGCTCTTTATCTAATACAAATACCGCACGGGTTAGCAGGCCCATATCCTTGATAATCAAACCATAGTTCTTACCAAAGTCATGCCATACAGAATCCGATAAAGTCACCACTTTGTCGATATTCTCTGCTTTACAAAAACGCTTTTGAGCAAATGGTAAGTCAGCGCTTAGAGTAAGCATCGCTACACTTGGGTATTCTGAAGCTACCTTTTCATTAAAGTGTTTGGTTTGAATACTGCATACACCGGTGTCTAAACTTGGCACTACGCTTAAAAGCACCGCTTGGCCTTGGTAGTTGTCTAGTGTGACGGGTGTAAAGCTACCATCTACTACTTTAAAATTAGGTGCATTTTGACCAACTTCAACACCTTGTCCTAGTAAAGTGACAGGCTTTGACTGCGCAGAAACCTTACCAGCATCTAAACTATTTTCTGATAAATCACCCGCATAACTAAACGTGCATACTGCACTAAGTGCAAATATAAGTGGACGTAACATAATAAGATTCCTTCAAATTAACGCATTTAACATCAGTGTATTATACTCAAGGAGTTGGTCCAAGGATTAGTACAATTTAAAATTGTAAATAACCAATAGTTTGATTAACATGTGTTCGTGACCCTATTTTTTATATATAAAAATAAGAATAAAGTTGCTAGTCGAATTTGTGTCTAGTTAAAAAGTACGGATTTAGAGAGAGAGTATGTCAACATCGGTATTAGTTTGTGATGATTCAAAGTTAGCTCGTCGACAATTAGCGCGCTCTTTACCCGATGATTGGGATATTAAAGTTGAGTTTGCTGAAGACGGTGTGCACTGTATTGAGCAAATCAAAAAACTCCAGCCAGAAATTCTATTTCTAGATTTAAACATGCCTGAAATGGATGGTTACGAAGTACTTCAAGCCATTCAAGATCAAGGCCTTCATGTGCTTACTGTCGTTGTTTCTGGTGATATCCAGCCTAATGCTCATCAACGTGTGCTTGAGTTAGGCGCTATCGATTTTATTCAAAAGCCGTGTTCTGCAGAAAAGCTTGCCAATATCATCGAGCATCATGGCATTAAAGACAAAGCCATGCGTGAACGACTTGCTAATAAGCTAGGTGAGCAAGTTGACCCTGATGTACGTGATATCTATCAAGAACTCACAAACGTGGCTATGGGGCAAGCAGGGGACTTATTAGCGCGTCTTCTTAATGTATTTGTAAAACTTCCAATACCTAATGTAAATGTATTAGAAGTAAATGAGCTAGATATGGCTCTACGCTCAATTGATGCGAATGCCACGACATCCGGTGTATGCCAAGGATTTATTGGCGGCGGTGTGTCTGGTGAAGCCTTATTACTGCTAAATGATTCAAGCTTTAAAGAAATTGCATCACTAATGAATTACGAAGGTGAGCTTAACGATAAAGTTGAGCTTGAGCTGTTGATGGATGTCAGCAACATTTTGATCGGTGCAATTTTATCAGGGCTTTCTAAACAGCTCGATATGCGTTTTAGCCAAGGTCATCCTGTGGTACTAGGTCAGCATTGTGATGTGACCGATTTAGTAAAAGCCAATAAATCTCGCTGGCAACGAACGCTGGCGATTGAGATCAGCTATGGCATCGAAAATCACAATATCAACTGTGATTTGATGTTGCTGTTCACCGAGGACTCATTAAAAACCCTTAAGTACAAAGTAGCTTATTTATTAGAAGACTAGACTATGCCTGCAGCCGATTTTAATATGAATGAACTCCATTGGTTAATGGATATGTTTAATACCGTTGATGTAGGCCTAGTAGTGCTCGATAGAGACTACAAAGTATGCATCTGGAATGGGTTTATGGAAAACCATTCAGGCTTGCTACCCAGTGCGGTGAAAGACAAAGATCTGTTCGACTTATTTCCATCAATCGATGAAAAGTGGTTTCGCAGCAAATCAGAGTCTGTGTTCATTCTAAATAATCGCTCGTTTACTATCTGGGAGCAGCAGCCGTATATTTTCCGCTTTAAAAATTACCGCCCAATTACTGGTAAAGCGGATCATATGTATCAAAATGCCACCTTTATACCACTGACGACGACCACAGGCGAAGTGTCGCATATTTGTATCATTATTTATGATGTGACCGATGAAGCAGTGAATAAAAAAGAGCTAGAAGAAGCCAATAGCAAGCTTGAACAAATGAGCCGCACTGATGCACTTACCAAGCTTACCAATCGCGGTTATTGGGAAGAAAAGTTACGCAAAGAATATATGCGTATTGTTCGTAGTGGCGGGTGCAGCACCTTATTGATGTTCGATATTGATCACTTTAAAAAGGTCAATGATGAACATGGTCACCGCGGTGGGGATGAGGCGTTGCGTCATATTGCAGACTTGCTTCGTAAAACTCTACGTGAAACAGACTTAGCAGGTCGCTACGGCGGGGAAGAGTTTGCGGTAACCTTGCTCGATACTGATCATGAAGGAGCGCATATCTTCGCTGAGCGATTAAGAACGCTGATTGAGAATTCATCGATTTACTTTGGTGGTAAACAAATTCAACTGACGGTTAGCATCGGTTTTGCGTGCTTTGACGAGAAATTTGATCGTTACGAAAAATGGGTTGAGGCGGCAGATAAAGCCTTGTATCACTCTAAAGAAAATGGCCGTAACCGGGTGACAGCTTATACAGATTTATAAAGAAGGGGCTAATAAGCCCCTTTTTCATAACAATTCTATTAAGTTATCCGGGTTAAACACCAAGCGGCGGTAAAACGAGAATATCTGTTTTAAGTAGTTTCATAACCTTTTCTGCGGTATTACCAATTAAATGACCTTTAATACCGGTATTGCCCACCGAACCCATAATCACTAAATCGGCATTTAATTTTGCAGCAATACTTGGGATCACTTGCTCAACGACACCCGCTTTAATCTCTAGTTTATCTTTTAAGTCATGTGCTTCAATTAAGGCACGCTGCGCTATCGGTAGCTTTTCGAACGCATTAATGACTTGCTCATCTGAAAATACAATTCCCAAATCACGTAAAAACGGCGATACATGCACGGTATAACAGGCATAAAATTCGCTGTCGTAATCACTTGCATAGGCTAATCCCGCTTTAATAATCGCTTCGTTTAAACGGTATTTGGTTGCTTTTTCACTGCCCAAATCAAGCGCAGCTAACACATTGGTATTGTTTCGCCATTTGTTATCAGCAGCTAAATAAAGTGGTAACGGGCTAAAGCGAATAAGTTGCCAGTCAAGCTCTGTAAATTGCGTTTGTTCGTCAATATGGCGAGTTTTAATCACCATTTCATAATCTGACGTATCAAGTTCATTGGCTAGCCACTGCACTGGGTTTTCATGCCACAGAGTTTGCAACGTATAGCTGCTAGCGTCTAAGTGCTCGCTAATAAGAGGGCTTAGCGCATTACGAACTTTTGCGAGCTCTTTATCTTGAATAGCGAGCGCTTCATCGGGTGGAATAGAATATAAAATACTGTTGGTGTCTTCATAGCTAAAGGCGACGATATCAATATGCTTCACTCCTTTGGCTTTTTGTTTTGCGTGTAATATTGACGTTTTAGCATCGGCTATCGAGTCGATGATCACCAGTATTTTTTTATCCATTTTGCCTACTCTGTTGTGTGTCGGGTATCACTGCTTGGGCATTCACCCAATAATGAAACTTCACCTGTTGAGGTTTCTTGTTCCAGTTTTACCTTAAAGCCCCATAGCCTGTAAAGGTGTTTTAGTACTTCATCTTTTGATTTCGCTAATGGAATATTGTTATGGGGTACATAACGCAAGGTAAGTGAACGATCTCCTCTAATATCAACGTTATAGACTTGAATGTTTGGTTCGTGATTACTTAAGTTATATTGTGCAGAAAGCGTTTCACGAACCTTGTGATAGCCCATTTCATCATGAATAGCGCCGACATTAAGGGTTGGCTCTTTTTCATGATCAATAATGGTAAAGAGCTTAAAATCACGGATAATTTTTGGCGATAAAAACTGGCTTATAAAACTCTCGTCTTTAAAGTTTTGCATTGCAAAATGTAATGTTTCTAACCAATCGCTGCCGGCATACTCTGGAAACCATTTCTTGTCTTCTTCGGTTGGGTTTTCGCATATACGGCGAATATCAACCATCATATTAAAGCCAAGAGCATAAGGGTTGATCCCTGAATAATAATTGCTGTTGTAGGGCGGTTGATACACTACGTTGGTGTGGCTTTGTAAAAACTCGAGCATAAAGGCATCGGTGAGCTTACCTTCATCGTACAGGTGGTTCAAAATGGTGTAATGCCAAAACGTAGCCCAGCCTTCATTCATCACTTGAGTTTGTTTTTGGGGGTAAAAATATTGCGAAATTTTACGCACAATACGAATTACTTCACGCTGCCATGACTCAAGCAACGGCGCATTTTTTTCGATGAAATATAAAATGTTTTCTTGTGGCTCAGCAGGGAAGCGGCGTTCACGTTTTTTGATTCTTGCTGCGAAGTAGGGATTGTGCGCCACAACTCGTTCACTTGCGATTGTAAGTAATCTTCACGTTCTTGTTGGCGCTTTTGCTCTTCGTACAGTGAAATACGTTGCGGACGTTTGTAGCGGTCCACACCGTAATTCATTAACGCATGGCATGAGTCGATGAGATTCTCAACTTCATTGATGCCGTATTTTTCTTCGCATTTAGCAATATAATTTTTGGCAAATAATAAGTAATCGATGATTGAACTGGCATCAGTCCAAGTTTTAAAAAGGTAATTACCTTTAAAAAATGAATTGTGGCCATAGCAAGCGTGCGCCATTACCAAGGCTTGCATTGGCAGGGTGTTTTCTTCCATTAAATAAGCAATACACGGATCTGAGTTAATCACAATCTCATAAGCAAGACCCATTTGCCCACGTTTATAGTTTTGTTCTGTTTGAATGAATTTTTTACCATACGACCAGTGGCTATAGCCAATCGGCATACCCACACTCGAATAGGCATCCATCATTTGTTCAGCAGTGATCACCTCAATTTGATTTGGGTAGGTATCGAGTTTATAAATTTTCGCTACCCGTTCAATCTCAGTTTGATACTCTGCTAATAAATCAAATGTCCAATCAGGACCGTCGCTAATACGTTTATCGGCCATACTTTACCTCACTCGCAAGGCTATGCGGCGCCTTGCTGCTGACGATTCTTTTTAAATAATTCACGGAAAATAGGGTAAATGTCCTCAACGCCACGAATGTGTTGCATGGCAAAATTGTCGTGGGTTTGTGCTATCGATTGATACTCACGCCATAAGCTTTGATGAGCACGGGCGGTAATTTCAATATAGGCGTAATAGCGCACCGCCTTTAACAGTTTATTACGTAGAATTTCGCCACAGTTTGGCGAGTCATCGGCCCAGTTATCGCCATCAGAGGCTTGTGCTGCGTAAATGTTCCACTCTTCAGGGTTATAACGCTCGACGATGATTTCGTTCATCAGTTTCAATGCACTAGATACTATGGTGCCACCCGTTTCTTGAGAATAGAAAAATTCTTGCTCATCAACTTCTTTCGCTTGGGTATGATGACGAATGTAGACAACCTCTATATTTTTGTAGCTACGGGTTAAAAATTGATACAGCAAAATATAAAAGCGTTTTGCCATGTCTTTGGTGGCTTGATCCATCGAGCCTGACACATCCATTAAACAAAACATCACGGCTTTGCTTGTAGGGTGTGGTCGTTTTTCATAGTTACGAAAACGTAAGTCGTAATTATCAATAAAAGGCACCGCTTTAATGCGACTTTGCAGCTCCTCAATTTGGCGTTCAAGTAAAGCGATGGCCGCTTTATCAGGCTGCTCGTCTGCTTTGAGTAACGCGAGTTGTCCTTCAAGCTCTGCAAGGTGACGTTTTTTGCCTGCGGTCATTGCCACCCTGCGGGCAAGCGAACCCTGTAATGAACGAACAATATCAATATTACTTGGCATGCCGTCGTTACAAAAACCAGCACGATGGGTTTTCATTTGCACCAGTTTATCGAGCTGGTTTTGTTGCAGATTAGGCAGTTCAAGGTCTTCGAACAATAAGTCTAGGTATTCATCTTTTGAAATAGAGAATACAAAGTCGTCTTGTCCTTCACCAGAGTCACTGGCTTCACCTTCGCCACTGCCTCCCCCTTGACCGCCTCCTTGCGGGCGCTTGATTCTGTCGCCCGTAGAAAATTGGTCATTACCAGGGTGGATCTGTTCACGGTCGCCACCACGTCCTTGATGAAAAATAGGCTCACTGATATCACGTTGCGGAATCGAGATACTCTCGCCGCTAGTGGTATCGGTTACGCTACGCTTATTAATGGCATCAGATACCGCTTCTTTAATCTGTTTTTTATAACGCCTGATGAACCGTTGACGATTCAAGGTACTTTTGTTTTTTCCATTCAGGCGTCGGTCAATAAAATGCGCCATAACAACCCCCTTAAAACAAACGTTTTTTACTGCGATTTTCTAACGCGTAAATACCATTCAGAAAGTAAACGTACTTGTTTTTGGGTATAGCCTTTCTCAACCATACGATTGACAAAGTCTTCGTGTTTTTTCTGATCTTCAGCAGAGGTTTTCGCATTGAAGGAAATAACCGGCAGCAGATCTTCGGTATTTGAGAACATTTTCTTCTCAATAACCGTGCGAAGTTTTTCGTAGCTGGTCCAAAGCGGATTCTTGCCTTGGTTGTGCGCACGCGCACGCAGTACGAAATTGACTATTTCATTACGGAAATCTTTAGGGTTTGAAATACCTGCAGGTTTTTCAATCTTCTCAAGCTCTGCGTTAAGTGCAGCACGGTCAAATAGCTGGCCAGTATCTGGGTCGCGGTATTCTTGATCTTGGATCCAGAAATCAGCATACGTCACGTAGCGGTCAAAGATGTTTTGCCCGTATTCAGAGTACGATTCTAAGTAGGCCGTTTGTAACTCTTTACCAATAAACTCAACGTACTGAGGGATGAGGTAGCCTTTTAAGTGACTTAAGTAACGCTCTTCAACGTCGGCGGTAAATTGCTCTCGCTCAATTTGTTGCTCAAGAACATAGAATAAGTGCACTGGGTTGGCCGCCACTTCAGTGGTATCGAAGTTAAATACCCGCGATAGAATTTTAAAGGCAAAGCGGGTAGAGAGCCCGGTCATGCCTTCATCAACACCCGCGTAGTCACGGTACTCTTGATACGACTTCGCTTTCGGGTCGGTGTCTTTTAAGCTTTCACCATCATAGACGCGCATTTTTGAATAAATACTTGAGTTTTCAGGCTCTTTCATACGAGAAAGGGTGGTAAATTGTGCCAGTGTTTTTAATGTGCCCGGTGCACAAGGAGCGTCATGTAATTCACTGTTTTCAAGCAATTTATTGTAAATCTTAACTTCTTCAGAAACACGTAAACAGTAAGGCACTTTGACGATGTAAACACGGTCTAAAAATGCTTCATTGTTTTTGTTGTTTTTAAATGTTTGCCACTCAGATTCATTTGAGTGAGCTAAAATCATGCCGCTAAACGGCAGGGCACTGATACCTTCTGTGCCGTTGTAGTTACCTTCTTGCGTGGCTGTAAGTAGTGGGTGTAGCACCTTGATTGGCGCTTTAAACATTTCCACAAACTCCATTAAGCCTTGATTTGCTAAACAAAGCGCACCTGAATAGGCATACGCATCAGGGTCATTTTGCGCAAAGTGTTCAAGCTGGCGAATATCGACTTTACCTACTAGCGCTGAGATGTCTTGGTTGTTTTCATCGCCTGGCTCAGTTTTAGCAATCGCAACTTGATTTAAAATAGATGGATAGCGCTTAACCACTCTAAATTGGCTAATATCACCATTGAATTCACTTAAGCGTTTTGCAGCCCACGGTGACATCACCGTTTTTAAATAACGCGGTTTAATGCCGTATTCTTTTTCTAAAAGCTCAGCGTCTTCATTTGGGTCAAATAACGCTAAAGGGTGGTCGTTAACAGGCGAGCCTTTAATCGAATAAATAGGTACCTGCTGCATTAAGTATTTAAGCTTTTCAGCAATGGATGATTTACCACCACCTACCGGGCCAAGTAAATACAGTACTTGCTTACATTCTTCTAAGCCTTGCGCAGCATGTTTTAAATAAGAGACGATTTGCTCAATGGCATCTTCCATACCATAAAAATCGTGAAATGCAGGGTAGCGTGCGACTACGCGATTAGAAAACAGCCTGCTTAAGCGCGCATCGGTTGAAGTGTCGATAATCTCCGGCTCACCGATGGCCATTAATAGCCGCTCAGGTGCGCTGGCATAAGCTGATTTATCCTTCTTACAGATCTCGAGAAATTCCTCAATACTGTATTCTTCTTGCGCTGCTTCGTATCGTGATTGGTAATGCTCAAAAATACTCATAGAGACCTCCGAAAACCCGCTAAAATGACGTGTAATTAGATTAAGAGAAAAGCAAAGGCTAATTAAAGCTTAGTCACGATTTTGAATTTTTGCGCAAGAAAATTAAGAATTTAATTGAAAAAAGCTCATCTTGATTACGCTTTTTGGCTGAGGGCTTGGCTGCGACTTAGAAGGGGCGTGCACTGGCAATAAAAAAGACGCCGAAGCGTCTTTTTTTGATTACTGCTAGTAACAGAAGATTAAGCGAAGTTAGCGTTCGCGAAGTCCCAGTTAACTAATGCCCAGAAACCTTTTAGGTAATCTGGACGAACGTTACGGTAATCGATGTAGTAAGCGTGTTCCCAAAGATCCACAGTTAGGATTGGAGTAACACCTTCATCAGTTAATGGCGTTGCAGCATTTGATGTGTTAACGATATCAAGTGTGCCGTCAGCTAGTTTAACTAACCAAGTCCAGCTTGAACCGAAGTTGTTTACTGCTTTGTCGTTTAACGCTTCTTTGAATGCGTCGAAAGAACCCCATTTAGCGTTGATCGCGTCAGCGATTGCGCCTGTAGGCTCGCCACCGCCGTTTGGAGATAGGCTGCTCCAGTAGAACGTGTGGTTCCAGATTTGTGCAGCATTGTTAAATACGCCACCTTCTGAAGAACATACGATTTCTTCTAGAGATTTGTTTTCGAATTCTGTGCCTGGGATCAGACCGTTTAATTTCACAACGTAAGTGTTGTGGTGTTTACCGTGGTGAAACTCTAGAGTCTCTTTTGAAATATGTGGCTCTAATGCATCGATTGCGTATGGTAGTGACGGTAGTTCAAATGCCATTTTTTATCTCCATCTTCTTGGTTGATAGTCCACTCAGTTATAGGTAATAGCAAGGTAAACAGCGTACTTCCCTATACCAAGTGGTATTATAGTGTTACTATAATTGTTGAGTATTTTACTCAAGTTTTAGCAAACAGCAATGCTATTGCTAAAGACTATTTAAAATTGTGGCTACGAATGCCGATTTTAAGTTATATATCTGAGGCCACAGTGAAACTTTTTCAAGGCCAATGTAGTAAGCCAATGTCTTTTTTGAGGTTGTAAATGGAAACCATCGATAAAATTAAACAGCAAATTTCTGAAAATCCAATCCTTCTTTACATGAAAGGATCACCAAAGTTACCTAACTGTGGTTTTTCTTCACAAGCATCACAAGCACTTATGGCGTGTGGTGAGCAGTTTGCTTACGTTGACATTCTACTTAACCCAGATATCCGTGCAGAGTTACCTGCATACGCAAACTGGCCAACATTCCCACAACTATGGGTAGAAGGCGAGCTTATCGGTGGTTGTGACATTATCATCGAAATGTTTCAACGTGGTGAATTACAGCCACTAATCACTGAAACAGCTGCAAAGTACAAAGAAAAAGACGCTGAATAATTATATTTAGTGTAGAAAGAAGCCGCTGATTGCGGCTTTTTTTATATCTGTTGTATTAGGCGGGCAGCAAAACATGCACGCTTAATCCACCTTGCTCGCGGTTATGTAAGCTAATTTGCCCGTGGTGTGCTTCAACTATTTCTCTGCAAAGTGCTAGCCCTAAGCCACTGCCTGTTGCTTTGGTTGAGTAAAAGGGAATAAGTGCGTTCGCCATTACAGCTTCACTCATGCCTTTGCCTTTATCACTCACCGTGATGTGTGTGCCACTTGCTTCTTGTTGCACTGTTAAGCTGACATCTTCCGGGTTTGACCCTGACTCATAGGCATTTTTTAATAGGTTAATAAGTAACTGTTCGAGCTGAGTGTGATCAGCGTCAGTTGTCACTCGCTCATCAAGTGATACTTCAACCTGCCACTGACTTTTTAATTGCTCAATGAGCGTAGGCCAGTTAATCGTTGATAGTTGAGGGGTGGGTAACTTGGCAAATTTACCATAACCTTGCACAAACTCATTAAGGTGTTTTATGCGGTCTTCAATGGTGGTAAATACCCGTTTTAAGCGTGGTTCATCGACTTCTTTTGTTAAAAGTTGCGCGCTATGAAGCATTGATGACATTGGCCCAAGGGAGTTGTTAAGCTCATGGCTAATAATACGAATAACTTTTTTCCAAACCTCTACTTCTTGGCGGCTTAGTTCACGGGTCAGTTGTTTAAAAACATACAGTTGATGAAACTGATTATTAAGTAATAATCGACCTGTTGCCATATGCCAAGTTTGTGATTCTTGATCTGCTTTGTCGAGGGTAAATAAGCCATCAACGCCTTTGTGAATGGCACGCGTTAATTGCTCGCAGCTTGAATCTAATAAATTTTCAAGCTTGGCGCCTTCAAGGGCAGATTTAGCATCGAGTAAGCTGCGAGCGCTATGGTTGCTATACACAATAAAGTCTTGGTCGTTAGTCAAAAGCACAGCTTGTGGCGAGCTTTGCAGCACTTTGTCTAGCATCAACTCACGCTGATAAATCCATTGTTTTTCTTGGCGAAGCTGTTTTGCGGTTTGGTTATAAAGCCGGCATAAATCGCCAAGCTCATCGCTGCCATCATAGGCTAATAATGTGGCCAGCTCACCATCTTTAAAATTAAGCAGTCCGGTTTCGAGCGAGTTCATACCATCAATGAGCGGAGCTGATAATTGCGCGGCAAAAAATCCGCTGATCAAGGCGCAAGCGAGCAGGGCTAATAGGCTGTAAAGCAAGCTTATGCCCGCAAAATAACACACCAATATAAGCGGCAATGCAGACGCAGCAATACACAAAGTTATGATTTTATATCGAAACGAAAAACGCATTAGTACTCAATCTTAAATTTATCAAGCCTGCGATAGAGTGCTTGGCGGCTTAAGCCAAAATGGCGAGCCACTTTAGCAATCACACCTTTGTATTCGCGCATGGCAAGTTCAATCTCTTGTTTGTTAGGCTCTGCTCTTGTTTGTGTTGGGCTGTTTGTTTCAACTTGTAAGCCAAAATCAGCAAGCTCAATCACCCCTGTGGGTTTTAAAACGCCAGCGCGTTTACAGGCATTTTCAAGCTCACGAACATTACCCGGCCAGCAATGGGCGAGCAGGGCTTTTTCTGTACTTAGCGACAGTGTGCGCTCAGGTAAAAAATGTGCGACTAAAGCTAAAATATCATCTGGGCGATGGGCAAGGCTTGGTAAATTTAACTCAATCACATTTAAGCGGTAGTAAAGGTCTTCTCGAAATTGACCTGTTTTAATTGCATGGTTTAAATCTTCATTGGTTGCTGAAATCACCCGCACATTCACTTTACGAGTTTGTGTTGAACCTAAACGTTCAAATTCACCGGTTTGTAAAATGCGTAATAATTTCATTTGTCCAGAAAGTGGCAAGTTACCAATTTCGTCTAAAAATAGGGTGCCACCATCGGCCGCTTCAAAACGACCAATGCGCTGTTTAGTAATACCGGTGTAGGCGCCAGCTTCGGCACCAAATAACTCAGCCTCAATAAGCTCGCTTGGCAAAGCACCGGCATTAACAGTGATAAAGGGTTTATCTGCTAATAATGAATTAGCCTGTATTATTTGTGCAATGCGTTCTTTACCACTGCCGTTGGGGCCTGTGATCAGCACTGAAATATCCGATTTAGCCACTTGAATCGCAAGATTAACAATGTGCTCCATAGCGGTACTTTTATAAACCAAGCCCACCAAATTTGCTTGTTGCACAGATGCGTCACGTTCTTGCTGGTGGCGGGTAAAGGTTTCGTTTTGTTGTTTTGCTTTACCCAGCTCGATTAGGTTATTTACACAAGTAAGTAGCTTGGCATCGTCCCATGGTTTTGGTAAATAATCAGCCGCCCCTGCTTTGACTAGTTCAACGGCAGTAGAAAGCTCTGTCCATGCGGTGATCAAAATAATCGGTAGGTGAGGATTAATGTCTCGTAAGGCATAAAAAAGTTCTTTGCCTTCTTCGCCGGAAGTGGTGTCGGCGGTAAAGTTCATGTCTTGAATAACAAGCGCTATGCGTTGGTATTGTACGGCTTGAATTGCCTCAAACGGGTTGCTTGCTGTAACAACATCAAAACCGTGAATTTCGAGTAATAACGACAATGCATCCAAAATGGCTGGGTTATCGTCGACGATAAGTATTTTTTCCATATTTTTGTTTTAGTTATTTTCCTAATAAGGGTGCAAGATGAATGCTACACTGTTAATCCAGTGTAGCATAGGTTGGGAGAACTAAATTGTTCGAGTTGCAATGCTCGGTGAGATATTCGCCGCCCGTCTTGCAGGGGCAAGTACTGCTAATAAACTCATAACGAACACTGCCAGCGCTGTAGCAAGCACGTAGCTAATATCAAGCTGAGCTATTGAAAAGTGCTGCATGAGCAACTGGCCTAAATACACGGCAGCAATCACACCAATCACTAAACCAACTAAACATATCATGGCGTTTTCAACTAAGAAGTAGCTGATGATGGCCGATTTTCTGGCGCCTAAAGCGCGGCGAGTGCCTATTTGTTTAGTACGCTTGCTAATATTGAACAGCGTTAGGCCGAAAATACCCAGGGCCGTCACCAACACTAAAATAGTAATAAGTACAATCAACATGCGCATCATTAATGTATCTTCAGCCATGTATGACTCTTTATCGTCATCTAAGCCACGAATGCGAGAAATAACGCGTTTGTTGTAGTTTTTCAGCATGGCTTCTTCAACACGATTCATGACTGATTGACGTTGACTAGGCTCTGTTCTAACCACAAAGCGTGCATTTGTACCAGGCTTAATAAAAGGCAGCAGTGCTACGTTATCTGGACGGCTGTCTTTAAGCCATGGGCCTTTCATCAGTTCAACAACACCAATTACTTTCATTGGAATGTCACCAAAATAGACAGTTTGACCTAAACCATTGCCGTCAGGGAACAGCTCATCGAGTAGGGTTTTAGTGACAACGGTTACTTTTGAAAGCTCATCATAGTTATCGGTGACGATCACTTCGTCTTCGGTGTAGTTACGCCCAGCAATGAGTTTTACACCATAAGTATTAATGCCATGCTCATCGATAAACATGTAAGAGCTACGCGCTGATTTACTCTCTTCAGGTGCTGGCTTTAAACTAAAATCTGACGAAGAGCCACTGCCCGAAAGCGGTGTGTTACTCGAATAAGCAGCATCAACTACACCAGGTATTTGACGAAGCATGGCTTCATCAAGCTCATATTGCTGTGACGGCGACACATCTTTGCCAAACATCATGACATTAAAAACGAAAATGTCTTTTTCAGGATAGCCAGTCTCTTGAGTTAAATAGCTAATTCTGTCTTGAATAATAAACGCCGCGTTACTGACAATCGCAGTGGTGATGGCAATTTGGATCAGTAATAATATAGCGCCAACTTTTGAGCGGCATAAGGCGTGAAAGATAGGTTTAATTTCTAACATGGGTGTCTTCCTTATTGGCTCTTAAGATAAATAGCAGGGTTGGTTTTACATACCAGCCAAGCAGGGTACAGACCCGCTATCACACAGGTGCTAATTGCAATCACCGGTGCGCTGAGTAGCATGGTCAAATCCATAGTGGCTAAGCTTTGGTAGTAGCTATAGCTTTGACGTACGCCTAATAAGCCCACTTGCGCCAAAATAATTCCGAAGATGCCACCTAAGAAACCTAACATCGCGACCTCAACAATATGTTGAAAGAATATTTGGCGTTTGCTGGCACCTAATGCACGGCGCACACCGACCTCAGGAGCGCGGCGTAAAAATTTCGCTAGTAATAAACCTAAAATGTTGGCAAGGCATACTGCTAAAAACATAAAGCTTAGGCCAACCAGAATTTCGTTGTCTTCGCTAACGACATTGTTGTACTGCATCCACTCATTTACATCGCGTAAAGTGGCGGTTAATTTTTCGCGGTTAAAACGACCTAGCTTTTGTTGCTCTTGCATATAGGCCATTAAAAAGTCTTGGTAAGCTTGCTTTTCTGCAGGTGTTTTTAGTTCAACCCAAAATTGTAACCACACCATTTCAGAATTGAGCTTATCGTTAAAGGTATTGGTTTTTTCGTGCTTCCAACCATTTGTATTACCCCAGTTTTCAAGCTGGCGTGCTTTCATTAGGCTAAATGGTAAAAATAGTTGCTCGGTCTTATTAAATGCACCGTTGTTCAGATCATAATATTTGGTGGTGATATCCCAATCATCAATCACGCCAATAACTTCGTAGCTGGCATCATCAAGGTACACCATTTTGCCGACAGGGTTTTCACCTGAGAATAGCTTGTCGTTTAATTCTTTATTGATCACCACAACAGGGGCTGCATCGGCTTCTTGTTGCGCGCTCCAAACCCCACCATAAATAAATGATAGGTTAAACATATCGAAAAAATCAGGCGTGGTTAGGCGTGCTTGTCCAATAAATGGTTTAACTTTATCTGAGTCTAAATAAACCGAAAAACCCGTTCTAACCATAGTGACACGTTTACCACCCGCATTCGCTTGATTAAGGTTAACGGCATCTTGATAGGTTAATTGTAGTGGCATGTTATCGACTGTCCACCACGTACGGCCTTCATCCATAGTTTGTAGCTGTACAGTATAAAGGTCGCTACTTTTTTCAGGAATAGGGTCTGCTGACATCATGTGATACACAGATAAGCTTGTCATGGTTACGCCAATACCAATGGCAATGGCCAGTACCATTAAAAAGCTCACAAGTGGCGTGCGCTTAAAGCTGCGCCAGCTTAAATCTAAATAATGAAGGAACATGGTTACACTCCAGCTGCTTTAAGATTTTGAGTGCCTTGGTACAAGGTGAAATCAGCTAATTGGCCGTCAACAACTTGGATATTACGTGGTGCTCTGCGAGCAAGCTCTGGATCATGAGTAACCATGATGATGGTTGCGCCATCACGGTTGATTTGCTCAAGTAACTCCATTACTTGACGCGCCATTAAGCTATCTAAATTACCGGTTGGCTCATCGGCAAGTAAAAAGCGCGGTTCACCTGCAAGAGCTCTGGCAATAGCCACACGTTGTTGTTGACCACCAGAAAGTTGTTGCGGTAAGTGTTTAGCGCGTGATGCTAAACCAACTTGCTCTAGGCATTGCTCGATTCGGCGTTTACGCTCGGCGGCTTTGATACCGCGATAACGCAGTGGTACTTCAATATTTTCATAGAGATTCAAATCTGGAATAAGGTTGAAGCCTTGGAAAATAAAACCAATTTTTTGATTACGTAAGTCAGCACGCTGGTTGTCGTTGAGCTTACCCACATCAATACCGTCTAGCATGTATTGGCCTTCGCTAAATGGTTCTAACATACCGGCGATGTTTAAAAATGTGGTTTTACCTGAGCCACTTGGCCCTGTTACGGCAATAAATTCACCTTCTTCTACTTGTAGATTAAAGTCACGAAGGGCATGTGTTTGTACCATATCTGTTTGATACACTTTGCTGATGTTGTTCATTGTAAGCATGTTGATTATTCCTCTTATTTGTTAGCGTAAAACCAGTGTGGTTGCTTTTTTAAAGCGATCGTAGTTCGAGATAATTAACTTATCGCCAGGCTCTACGCCTTCAATTATCTCGACAGCATTAATACTGCTTGCACCGGTTTTTATATCGATTAAATAAGCCATGTCACCGTCAACCTTATAGGCATGGGTGCCACCTTGTTGTAAGAATGCGCCGCGTTTTACTTGTAATACATCGTCGCGATTCTCTAATAAAATACGTGCGGTTAAGCGTTGGTTTTGGCGAATGCCAGAAATCTCATTGTCAAAGCGTACGCGGGTTGTGACTTCGCGATTATTTACTTCAGGTGATATAGCCGATAGCGTGCCTGTGACATGACGAGCACCTAAAGTAAGCTCAACTTGCATACCAAGACCCAGCTCATTGGCGTAGCTTTCTGGTACTTGCAGTTCTGTTTCAAAGTTACTTAAATCGACCAATGTCATTAATGGTTGGCTTTGTGTGACCGCTTCTTTTTGTTGCACTAATAAGTTACCCACAATGCCGCTTACACTGGCAGTGATAGTAAGTTCATTTACTTGTCTGAGTAAGTCGTCAACAATCAGTTGCTGACGAGCCAGATCACGCTCTGCGGCCTTTAGCTCAAATGCGAGGGTATCTTTGGCTAGATTAACTTCTTGCTCGGCGTGCTTATAAGAAAGCTTGGCACGGGCTAAGTCATCAACCGCTTTTTCTAGATCTATTTGGCTAATTAAATGTTTCTCGATAGAGATTTTAGCTCGGCGGTTTTCTCTATCTGCGGCATTGAGTTCAACTTGCGCTAAATCGAGCGCTTTAGTCAGGCTCAGTTTTTGTCTGCGCGCTTCAAGTTGCTTGCGCTGTAATTCGCCTTCCAATCGTGCTAATACCGATTGCTGTTGCTTTAGCTCGTTGGTTAGCTCAGGGCTGGTTACGGTTGCGATCACTTCATTTATCTCAACGCTGTCACCGGCTTTTACTTTTAAATCGACAAAACCACGTTCAGGGCTATAAACCTTCGGCGCATTAGCTGCAACGATTTTACCGCTCGCGGCCACATCTCTGATGAGCGTCTTTTGAGTCACTTCACTAATTTGTAAGCTCGCTGCATCTACCGAAATGCTGCCATCGCTACTTGCAAATAATGCTTGAAAGCCAAGCGCACCAACAAGTATTAAACCCGCTGCTACTATAAGTGGTTTTTTTATGGTGTTTTTCTTCGCCACGGTAATATCTTGGGCACTGGTATCCTTAATCATTTTAACTCCTTACGATTCTCAAAACACACGATCATGAAGCCAACGGCAAGCATGGTAAGTGGAGAAGCCATAAACAAACTGATAGTGAACATTTTGAAATCCTCAATTTCGCTGATGTCTTATCTATACTAGTAGTGTGCCAGTTTTTAATTTGTTGATTTTTAATTGGTTTTGTTTTTGTTACAGGTTTTTTATCTGTCCGCGGACAGAAAAAGTGTCCGCGACGGACACTTTTAAATTGCTGATTGTTGACGCATAGGTAAACAGACTAAGACATTGCGACTAAGGTCGGCTGCTCAGATACATAGTTTGTAACTATGCTAAAGCCAAGAGTAAATAATGATGCAGCTGTACTGCACTAGAGCCCATTAAAAACTGCATTGATATTCATTGCGTGAATAATTATTCAATATTGAGCGCAGTTTACGTTAACGTAAAGGTGCGGGTTTTTAGATTGTTTTTTTACAAGTTGTTAAATTTGACACCAGTGTCATAAAAAAATAACGGGTAAAATACGACTAAATGTAAAAATTTAGCTTAGAATTTAAAGTGTGCCTTAAGTGAGAAATATTCATGAATATGAATATGTATTCAAAACTCTATTGACTCATGGGATATTTGGCGATAGTTTTGTTCGTCTGCTAGCACTGTCACAAAAGACTGAACCGCTAGTCGTTGTAGCAAGGGGAGGGGTCTATGTTATACGACTCAAAATTAGAAAAAGATAATTGTGGCTTTGGCTTAATAGCCCAGGTCAATGGTCAGGCGAGCCATCGCTTGATTCGAACAGCAATCACTGGCTTAGATCGCATGGAGCACCGTGGGGGTATTTCTGCCGATGGTAAAACCGGTGATGGTTGTGGTTTATTAATGCAAAAACCTGATAGTTTCTTTCGTGCTATTGCCAGCGAACATGATTGGCATCTAGGAAAGAACTACGCCGTAGGCATGGTATTTTTAAATGCCGATCCTGTACTTGCGCAAACAGCTAAAGATGTGTTGAGTGAAGAACTCGAAAAAGAAACCTTGAGCATTCAAGGCTGGCGCGTAGTACCTACCGATGCGTCATGTTTAGGGCCAATTGCAAAAAAACAACTACCAGGCTTTGAACAAATTTTTGTTAGCGCACCAGAAGGCTGGCGTCCAAAAGATTTAGAACGTCGCTTATATGTAGCGCGTCGTCGTGCTGAAAAGCGCCTCGAAAACGATGAACATTTTTATATTGCCAGCTTATCTGGTTTGGTCACTGTCTATAAAGGCTTAATGATGCCTGTAGACTTGCCTAACTTTTATTTAGATTTAGCTGACATTCGCATGACTAGTGCGATTTGTGTATTTCACCAACGTTTCTCTACTAATACACAACCTCGTTGGCCACTTGCACAACCATTCCGTTATTTAGCGCATAATGGTGAAATCAATACGATTCAAGGTAACCGCCAGTGGGCCCGTGCCCGTGCGTACAAGTTTGCCTCACCACTTATTCCTGATTTGCAATCAGCTGCACCATTCGTTAACGAAAGCGGCTCTGACTCTTCAAGCTTAGATAATATGCTTGAGTTGTTCTTAGCGGGAGGCATGGATTTATTCCGTGCAATGCGTATGCTTGTGCCGCCAGCATGGCAAAAAAACCGTGCTATGGATGAAGACCTACGTGCATTCTATGACTTTAACTCAATGCATATGGAACCATGGGATGGCCCGGCTGGTATTGTTATGTCTGATGGCCGTTTTGCAGCCTGTAACCTTGACCGTAACGGTTTACGCCCAGCGCGTTATGTAATCACTCAGGATGGTTTTATTACCCTTGCCTCAGAAGTCGGTATTTGGGACTACGCGCCTGATGAAGTGGTTGAGAAAGGCCGTGTGGGCCCGGGTGAACTGTTAGTTATTGATACTCACCAAGGTAAAATTTGGCATTCAGATGAAATTGACCAAGACCTTAAGTCACGTCATCCATATAAAGCATGGCTTGAAGCAAACGTTAAGCGTTTAACGCCATTTGAACAGCTTGCAGAAAAAGACGCAGGTAACCGTTCATTTGATGATGAAACATTGCTTAAGTATCAAAAAATGTTTGGCTACACCAACGAAGAACTTGATAGCGTTATTCGTGTAATGGGTGAAAATGGCCAAGAAGCAACAGGTTCAATGGGGGATGACACGCCATTTGCGGTACTGTCAGAAGGTCATCGTTCGCTGTTTGATTACTTTAGACAAAAATTTGCGCAAGTAACCAATCCACCGATTGATCCGCTTCGTGAAAACCATGTTATGTCATTGGCAACCTGTATTGGTAGTGAGCAAAACGTATTTAACGAAACAACTGGTCACGCAAAGCGCTTACAGTTTGATACACCTATTTTGATGTATGCAGACATGAAACAGCTTTTAAGTGCTGATCAAGCGCATTATAGCTATTGCAAAATCGATATTACTTACACTGCAGAAGAGGGCCTTGAAAACGCCATCACGCGTATATGTGATGAAGCGCAAGAAAAAGCGGCAGCGGGTTGCGTAATGCTTGTGTTAAGTGACCGTAACTTCAGTGAAATACAGTTACCTATTCCGGCAGCAATGGCGGTTGGTTCTATTCAAAAGCGTTTAGTTGATAATAACTTACGTTGTGAATCAAACATTATCATCGAATCGGGTAGTGTCCGTGATGCGCATCAGTTTGCGGTATTACTTGGTTTTGGCGCGACGGCTATTTATCCGTACCTTGCTTATGAATCTTTAGTTGCGATGAGTGACAAAAAGATTCTTAACAAGAGCTATTGTGAGGTCACACTTGCCTATCGTAACGCGATAAATAAAGGCTTGTATAAAATCATGTCGAAAATGGGTATCAGTACCGTTGCATCTTATCGCTGCTCAATGTTGTTTGAAGCAGTCGGTTTGTCTGACGCGATTGTAGAAACTTGTTTTAATGGCGTTGCAAGCCGTATTAAAGGGGCCTGTTTCACTGATTTTGATGATGACCAACGCAAGCTTCATAAGTTGGCATTTAGTAAACGTAAACTATTAAGCCATGGCGGCTTATTAAAATATGTTCATGGCGGTGAATACCATGCTTATAACCCAGACGTTATTCAAACACTGCAAAAAGCTGTGCGTTCTGGGGAATATAGTGACTATGTAGCGTATGCTGATCTGGTTAATAATCGTCCGATCACTAACTTACGTGACATGCTTGCACTGAAAGTACCTGATGCAGGCATCAGTATTGATGACGTAGAACCTGCAACTGAGCTATACAAACGTTTTGACTCAGCAGCAATGAGTATTGGTGCGTTATCACCAGAAGCGCATGAAGCGTTAGCAATAGCGATGAATCGTTTAGGTGGTTGTTCAAACTCTGGCGAGGGTGGTGAAGACAAGCTTCGCTACGGCACAGAGAAAAACTCACGTATTAAACAGGTTGCTTCTGGCCGCTTTGGTGTAACACCGCATTACTTACGTAGCGCTGATGTGATTCAGATTAAAGTGGCGCAAGGTGCAAAACCAGGCGAGGGTGGTCAATTACCAGGTGAAAAAGTGACGCCGTATATTGCAAAATTGCGTTACTCAGTGCCAGGTGTGACTTTGATTTCTCCACCGCCGCATCACGATATTTATTCGATTGAAGATTTAGCCCAGCTAATTTTCGATTTAAAACAAGTAAACCCAGAAGCACTGATTTCGGTGAAACTAGTCTCTGAGCCGGGTGTCGGTACTATCGCAACGGGTGTTGCCAAAGCGTATGCCGATTTAATCACGATTGCAGGTTATGACGGTGGTACCGGTGCAAGCCCGCTTACTTCGGTGAAATATGCAGGTAGCCCATGGGAGCTTGGCCTTGCTGAAACTCAACAAGCGCTAGTAGAAAATGGCTTACGTCACCGTATTCGTTTACAAACCGATGGTGGTCTTAAAACGGGTCTAGACATCATTAAAGCTGCTATTTTAGGTGCTGAAAGCTTTGGCTTTGGTACTGGTCCTATGGTGGCTCTTGGTTGTAAGTATCTGCGTATTTGTCACTTAAACAACTGTGCGACCGGTGTTGCAACGCAAGACGATACACTGCGTCAAAAGCATTATCATGGTCTGCCTGAAATGGCGATGAACTACTTCAAGTTTATTGCCCAAGAAGCACGCCAAATTATGGCAAGTTTAGGGGTGACTCGTTTAACAGATTTAATTGGTCGTTTGGACTTACTTGAAGCAATTGAAGGTAATACAGAGAAGCAAAAGAAAGTGGATCTTTCGTCTGTGATTGCTGTGCCGAACAACCCAACAGGTGAAACACTGTATTGTAGTGCGCCAAATAGCTCACACTACTTAGGTCAGCTAAATGAAACCTTGCTTGAAAAAGCAAAACAAGCAATTGACGAAAAATCGGGGACCTCATTGGTAAGCCGTATTTGTAATACCGACCGCTCTGTGGGCGCGATGTTATCGGGCTATATTGCCTCTAAACATGGCAACCAAGGTATGGCTGCTGATCCTGTCTCTATTGAGCTTCATGGTACAGCGGGTCAATCATTTGGGGTATGGAATGCGGGTGGTCTTGAAATGACCCTTGTTGGTGATGCCAATGACTATGTTGGTAAAGGCATGGCTGGCGGTAAGCTGGTAATTCGCCCGCCGCTTGGTTCATCGTTCGAAAGCCACAAAGCAACGATTGCTGGCAATACCTGTTTATACGGGGCAACGGGTGGTAAGTTATTTGCTGCTGGCTCTGCAGGTGAACGTTTTGCTGTTCGTAACTCAGGCGTACAAGCAGTTGTAGAAGGTGTCGGTGATAACGGCTGTGAATATATGACTGGCGGTGTAGTGTGCGTACTTGGCAAAGTCGGTATCAACTTTGGTGCGGGTATGACAGGTGGCTTTGCCTATATTCTTGATGAAGGCAAAGACTTTGAAAAACGCATTAACCCAGAGCTTGTTGAAATTGTTACGCTTGAGAGCTTAGCTTCTCATCAAGAGCATTTACGCGGTCTCATTGCTGAGCATTTAGAGCTGACTGGCTCAAACCGCGCTGAGCAGATTTTAGCTAACTTTGATTTATACATGCCGATGTTTAAATTGGTTAAGCCAAAATCTAGTGATGTAAAAAGTTTACTCGGACACCGAGCGCGCAGCAGCGCAGAGCTTCGTGTTCAGGCTCAGTAAGGGGGTAGTATGAGCGAAAATGTATACCAGTTTATCGATGTACAACGTGTTGATCCGCGTAAAAAGCCAATCTCAGCACGTAAGCAATCTTTCGTAGAAATATATGAGCCGTTCTCTGAGACTCAAGTTAACTCACAGGCGGACCGTTGTTTAGATTGTGGTAACCCTTACTGTGAATGGAAATGCCCAGTACATAACTATATTCCACAATGGTTAAAGTTAATTCGTACTGGCCGTATTTTAGAAGCGGCAGAGCTTTCTCACCGTACCAACAGCTTACCCGAGGTGTGTGGCCGAGTTTGTCCACAAGATCGCTTATGTGAAGGCTCATGTACGCTAGAAGAAGAGTTCGGTGCTGTCACTATCGGTAATATCGAAAAGTACATCACAGATACGGCCTTCAAGATGGGCTGGAAACCAGATATGTCATATGTGGTTTGGTCTGACAAAAAAGTGGCTATCATTGGTGCTGGCCCAGCTGGCTTAGGCTGTGCGGATATTTTAGTACGTAACGGTGTGAAGCCTGTGGTGTTTGACCGCCACCCAGAAATCGGCGGGCTTCTTACTTTTGGTATTCCATCATTCAAACTTGAAAAAGAAGTGATGCAAAAGCGTCGCGAAATCTTCACGGAAATGGGTGTCGAGTTTAAGCTAAACACTGAAGTTGGTGTTGACATTACCCTTGATGAAATTTTGGCTGAATATGATGCCGTATTCTTAGGGGTGGGTACTTATCAAAGTATGCGTGCAGGGCTTGAAAATGAAGATGCAGACGGTGTGTTTGATGCATTGCCATTCTTAATAGGTAACACAAACCGTGTTATGGGCTATGCAGAAGACAAGCAAGCTTATATCGATATGGCGAACGAAAAAGTCGTTGTATTAGGCGGTGGTGATACTGCGATGGACTGTGTGAGAACCTCTATTCGTCAAGGTGCTACACAGGTTACCTGTGCGTATCGTCGAGACGAAGAAAACATGCCAGGCTCAAAACGGGAAGTTAAAAATGCCCGTGAAGAGGGCGTTGAGTTTACCTTTAACGTTCAGCCAAAAGGGATTGTGGTTGATGAGCAAGGCAAAGTTGCTGGCGTTAAAATGGTTAAAACACAACTCGGTGAGCCGGATGAAAATGGTCGTCGCCGTGCTGAAGAAGTAGCCGGCTCTGAGCATATTATTGAAGCGACCAAGGTGCTCATGGCATTTGGTTTTAAACCTCATAAAATGGATTGGTTAGAACCGTATGGTGTTGAAATCAATCATTGGGGCGGTATCAATGCACCAGAAAAAGGCGAGTTTACTCACCAAACAACTAATCCTAAAATCTTTGCTGGTGGCGATATTGTCCGCGGCTCAGACTTAGTGGTAACGGCTATTTTCGAAGGCCGAAATGCCGCTGAAGGGATTATGGATTATTTAGGCGTTTAATCCTAAGTCGCCATTTCATATGTTTAAAAGCAAGCTGCCTAGCTTGCTTTTTTTGCCTACTTTTTAGCTATTTTGAGAATTTAATCAAGATTAAGAAAAACAATGAAAAAATAGCGCTTATTACCTACAATTCTCGAATGAATTTTACTGTTGAACAGAGAAAATTCATTATTTTGTACTAACTCCATATTTGCTCCATATTGTTGCGTTTTAATGTTTATCAGAGGCAGAAGCCCATCTGAATATTTGATGCTAACAACATGGATAAAAAGAAAATGTTTTGCGAACACACTAATAACGAGCAGTTAAGCTTTTTTCAGCCAAGTTCAAAATCTGAAAATGATTTACTTGATGAGGTCATGAACAGTGAAGACCTGCACGATATTCTGACCATGGTTTTATTTGATGAAACCTTATCAGATGCGCTTAAAGCGATGGTGAAGCAACAATTAAAAACAATAAAAAAATATAAAACGGAAATAAAAATGCCCCAGATATTAGTCGTCGAAGACGACTTAGATATTGCAGAGCAAGTGCTGTTGTTCTTCAATGCATCTGGCTTTACCACTCACCACATCACTGATGGCAGTGCTGTGGTTTTATGGGTTAAAGCAAATAAACCAGATGCGATAATTTTAGATGTGATGTTACCTAATTTAGATGGCGTGGAGTGCATGAAGCAGATCCGCGCTTTTTCTATGGTACCTATTATCATGGTAACCGCAAAAGTTGAAGAGGCTGATAGACTAAAAGGGCTTGAACATGGCGCTGATGATTATGTCTGTAAACCTTTTAGCGGTGCAGAGCTGGTGATGCGCGTAAAAGCTATTTTAAGACGCTGTGCACCAGCGCCGGTTGTCAGCGAAGCGATTAATTCACCTGCTGCGATTTGCTTAAACGAAGACGCTTTAGAAGTTGAAATAAAAGGTGTGTCTTTGGGTTTAACTAAAGTGGAATTTGACGTATTTATGCTTTTGTACAAAGCCCCAAAGCGTGTTTTTTCTAGGCAGCAGATACTTGATCATATCCAACCTAATAATTTCGATATTACCGACCGCGTAATCGACAGCCATATCAAAAATATTCGCAAAAAACTGAAGAATTTACAGTTCTCTCCTAAGATAGTCGCTTCCGTTTATGGAGCAGGCTATCGCTATGATGAACGTCAAATCAATTGATTTGGCGTTCATCGCTTTTCTATTAGTTACACACTGTACGTTCACCTTTTCGAATCGAATGGGTGAACACATACACAGATAACTCTCTTGCTTGAATATCTTGCCAAATGCGTTTGCTTGGGACTGGACATAGAGCGTAATGTAAATATTGGCTTAGTGCTTCACCTTCAAGGGCAATCGCAGAGGGTGTTTGTACGTACACTTGAATAGCATCAGTTGTGTACTTAATTTTATTTAAGCGCCATTGTCCTAATAAAAACTGCTTTGCAAAGAACTGAGATATACGCTGTTTTGCAGCTTCAGTGAGAGGTGGGGACTCCATTGGCTTTTCGTAGCTAGCATAATAAAGACCTGCACTTATCAATAAGCTGGCAAACAGCTGCGTAAATAGGAAGTGGGGACTTCTTGGTTGTTTTAATTTGGCTTTGGCGGTGTTTACGCTCAACAGATTTAGCCCATTGAGCATGCTTTAATGACTCTGACATGGTTCCATTCCACAGTAGTTTATAGTGCTATTTAAGCAATAAAATGTGGTGGAAAAATGGAGAGGTTTATTTTCTGCTTAAAGGGAGCAAGATTCTGATACATAACCCCCCTGACTTCCCTGGTAATGCGTTGATATTCCCAGACATCAATTCAACAAAGCTCTGACAAATTGACAGCCCTAAACCTGAGCCTCCTGATGCGCGGCTTCGAGATTCTTCGACACGATATAAACGGTCAAAGAGCTTGCCAATGTGTGCTTTGCCGACACCTGGAGAGGTATCATCGACTTGAATAAACAGCTCTTGCTTGTTTGCTCTTACTTTAAGGCGAACATGGCCTGGGCTGTCTGTATAAAGGCATGCATTAGTAAAAATATTGTTGAGAATTTGGTCCAATTTTTGTTTATCTAC
Source organism: Pseudoalteromonas sp. Hal040 (assembly GCF_037162425.1). Lineage (NCBI taxonomy): Bacteria > Pseudomonadati > Pseudomonadota > Gammaproteobacteria > Alteromonadales > Pseudoalteromonadaceae > Pseudoalteromonas > Pseudoalteromonas sp. Hal040. The sequence continues at coordinate 1,389,035 of NZ_JARLUU010000001.1, forward strand.
CGTGATAGCAACATCATCTGCAATAACAATATCAGCAAAAAATGTGAGCTGATGACTGCAAACATAACGACGCATGTCTTGCTCGTATTCAGCAAAAATCTGCGCGGCATTATATTGTTGAAGATTCAATGTCAGGGTTTTATTTTCAGCTTGAGATAACTGATACACATCTGAAATTAAGTTATTTAGTTGCGCTATTTTGCCATTAATCTTGCTGTAGGCGAGATCGCGGTTTTCTTGAATATCAAGCTCAAGCGCTTCTATATGCAGCTTTAAAACGCTCAGTGGGGTGCGTAATTCATGGGAAATATCAGCAAGCATTTTGTCTTTTTCAATCAAGTTGTATTGATAAAGCTTTGCTTTAAATAATGCTTTTCGATGTTTAAAGTAATAGAGCACTAAGGCAAGGGTGCTAAACAACAAAACAATACCGGCAGTTAGCAACCAAATTTGTTTTTCTAGTCGTTGGTTATTCATTTGTGCAGTAGCGAGTTTATTTTTTTGAATCTCATCATCAATGCGTTGCTGTTGCTCAATAGCTGTTAGTTGCTTTTTGTTTTTTTCGACAGCTTGATTTAAATGCTCTTCAAACAAAGATTCGGCCAGTTTATTTTCAAGCTTTAACTGCTCAGCTGCTAGTTTGTAATCGCCGATAAGTTCAGCATAAATTGCGGTATAGCCATGCTGTTTTTGATTCAATAAGCGATTATCAATACCCACTAACAACTCTTTTGTGCGGCTTAAATAAAGACCAATGAGCTCAGGGTTTTTAAGTGCTAAATGCAGTTCAATTAAATTAAAGTAAGAATAGAGTTGGCTTAACGTTGTGCCAGATTTAAGTGCCGCATTGAGGCCAGACTCTGCACTGCTGAGCGCCATATGCTGGTTGTCTATCTTCAAATACAATTGCATCAGTGTATGTTTAGCTGTAGCCATATTTTCATATGCCTTGACGTCAGCTAAACGAGTATAGGCATTATTTAATAAAGGGAGCGCTTGCTCCAAATCACCCCGTTTATACACCAGCTTGGCAAGTTGTAAGCTGGTATCGGCAATATTCATTTGGTTTTTGGTTTTAATGTCAAACTCAAGTGCTTTTTTATAGAAGTACTCAGATTGAGAGAGGTCATCAAGTCTTTGAGCAAGATTTGCTAGGTTATAAAAGTTAGTGGCAACCAGTTCATAATTAACGCTGTTTTCTAATAAACCTTGTGCTTTTACCTGATGATGCATTGATTGTTCAAGGTCATTCAGTGTGTCATATAGCGAACCTAAATTGCTATGGCTTTGGGCTTGTAGGTTTGTGTCTTCAAGTTCGTTGGCAAGCGCTAAGGCTGCCATATAATGATTTTTTGCTTCTATAGTTTTTACTTGGCGACGGTAGTTGATCCCCAACTCTTTTTGAATATGGTATTGGTCCTTTTTACTCAGACTAGCTAGTTTCTGTAATGGCAGTAACAGTTCTATCGCCTCGTTATAATGTCCTTGTTTACGCAAAAGAGGCGCTTGTGCCATGGCAACATCAGGGCCTGATGTCGTGTTATTTTTATCCTTGTATTGCTCAAGAATAGAGAGAGCTTCACTGAGCTTACCTTGATTCTCAAGGTCTGTGACTTGATTTAATAGAGAGCTTGGCAGTGAGGTTGCTACACACGAAAAAGACAGAAAATACGCGACGATAAGTAAAGAGTATTTCATTTGCAGTTAGAATAAGCTTAATGTGTGCTAATACTAACCAGCAAATGTGTGCAAAATATGAAGCACGTAATCATCGCTTTTAAAGTGAGTTAATAGCTGTTTAATAGTAAAGTTTTAGTCTTTATTTATTTAAGCCCTATATTTTATTGTTTTTAACCTTTTCAACTCATTATCAAAAATTTCTGATTGTATTCAATCGACTTAAGCCTAGAATTAAATTGAACATAATTTATGCATAATTAGTCTAATGATAAATAATTTATTTGTCATTTTTGCTAATAATAAAGTTTTGGTTAATTATTCAGGTGAAAAAACAATGAAAAAATCTATTCTATCAGTACTGATGGTATGCGGAGCAGTTACTGCTGATGCTGCGGCAAATAACTGCACCGGCGAGCTCTATGGTATTAACTCCGGCCGAGGCCATTTAGGCGTTGTTTTTTCGCTTGATGAACAAGCACAAACAGCAGCTATTCATTCAAAAGCGAAGTTTTCTTCAGCCGCAATGGCGTTCGATAGTACTCGTAATCGCTTATATTATGTTTCAGCACCACGCGCTTTAACGTACAAGTTAGATCCAAGTGCGTTGAATTTATCAGATGAAGAATTAAAAGATTTACCAATCAAAGGCGAAAAGTATAAATATACTAAATTAGCCTATGTTGATATGGAAACAAATACACATACAGAAGTTGCTAGAACAAGTCCAATGACTCGTTTGGTGTATGATCCAAGCCGTGATGTTATTTATGGCTCTAAAGGCAGTAAGTTCTATGTTATTTATCCAGATTCTGGTGAAACCCAGTTTGTAGGTAATATGACAGGCTATGGTAGTAGCTTAGATATTTTCCGTGGTGATATGGTTGTTAAAAATGGTGAAGTCTATTTGATTTCTGCAACAAGCATTTTCTCTTTGGACCTTTCTACACTTGAGTTATCGAAAAAGTCTGAACATGGTTTAACAACGGTAACAGGTGCTGCACTTGATCAAAATGGTGAGCTGCTTATTTCTCGTGAAGTAATAAATGACCAAGGTAATCACAATGTAACTAAGCTGTATAAAGCGTCGATTGAAACGGGGAAAACATGTGCAATGGGTACTTACCCAATGCGTATTAACGATTTGGCACTTAATACATTAAAACCGGTTGCGTGCTATACCCAGCCAACCTGTAGTACAAGTGCTGAGTCGTTTGTTATCACAAGTATCGATAAAGAACGAAAGGCGACATGGCAAAATTATACTTTGAATGGGAAGTTATTTTATGAGCCAATCGCAAAACTGATGAGCTCTACAAATTTTGGCGAAGGTGGAATTGTTAATAAAACAGTCTCAATAAATCACGAATTTGCTGCAGCAAACTCTATTACAGAAGCTGCTATCGATAGCTATGATACAGATATCTTCTATATGGGAACTTTCCATGATACAGAGGTCTCCCAAGCAGAAGTCCAAGAGCTTTATAACTGGTCAAAAAAACCAGGCAATGTCACTATTATTGCAGCTGATTCCGACATGCCTAATGAAATAGTGTATGCGAAATGGGGCTACACGGTTACTCGTGTTGGTTATGTGGATGGTCCAAATACACAAAACCCTGAAGGCGTAAGCACTCAAGCTCAACAGGCTATTTTTGCTGGCCCATTTGGTGGTGTAACTAGTTTCTATCAAGCGGGTGGTGCTAAAGGATACTTCTCTGAAATGCCAGTGGGTACGCAAGTGTTAGCTGTAAACCAAGATGGCTTACCAACGATAGTGCTTGATTCAGAAACGGGTGATATTCTTTTATCAGATAGTGGGATGCTTACCAATCAAGGTAAAATTGGTAACTATACTGAGGGTACAGGTGTTTCAAGTATGACAGACCGTTTATTTATGAACTTAATTAATTTCGCCAGCGAAATTGAGTAAGCTTAATATATATAATCATATAAAAATCGCGAAGTATTTTTACTTCGCGATTTTTATATTTAACTATGATTTTGTTTACCAACAGCCTGTTAGGGTACTTTTTACTCTATTCGTGTGCTGTTTAACCATTAAATAATTAACGCTTACAAGCAAAGTATGGCTTATTGCTAAGACAATTAACCAAGACGATATACCCTGTGCTAATTGATTGACTATTATTAGGCTAATAAGCATTACAACCAACGATGAATTTAACACTGTTTGTAATAACTGCTTAAAACGTAAATGTTTCCATCGACTCCAAACAATCAAAAATAATGCGCTAGTAGGGAGGGCAATTAAAAAGCATTCAAATAAAGTAACGACTAATTGCGTACCTTGATAGGGAGGCTCTACCACTGCGCCAAACGAATGCCCTGAGTTAAGCGTTATTAAGGCAAGCCCCAAAGCTGTAAGTATTTTTTTATTTTTCATTTATAAACTCTACACCATCAAATTCATTAACAAGCTAAGTTTTATAGTTAAAACTGAGTTATGCATGAGCGCTAATAAGTTCTTTGGCATTCGCTCGTGCCATTTTACTAATGTTGTCGCCAGCAAGTAGTCGGGCAATTTCATCGATACGGCCATCTTTTGAAAGTTTATTCATTTGCGTAAAGGTCTCGCCGTTTGCAATTTCTTTGGCTACAAAAAATTGCTGATGCCCAGAGCTTGCAACTTGTGGCAAGTGAGTTACACAAATAACTTGGGTCGATTTACCTAGCTGGCGTAATAGCTTGCCAACTGCAGAAGCGGTAGGGCCTGAAATACCCACATCAACTTCATCGAAAATCAGTGTAGGGGTAGTAACACGTTGAGCAATAATTACCTGAATAGCTAAACTAATGCGCGATAACTCACCGCCAGAAGCCACTTTAGACAGTGCTTGCATTGGTTGACCCGGGTTGGTCGATACTAAAAACGACACAGTATCAAAACCCATCGCACTTGGTGCTTTATCGCTAGTTTGTTGGATATCAATCGCAAACTTGCCGTTTTCCATTGATAAGTTCGCCATGCTATCACTAATTAATTGATTAAGCGTATCTGCATAACTATGGCGGCTCTCACTCAATAGTTGAGCTGCTTGTTTGTATTGCTCAAGGGCATCGCTGATTTCGCTTTCAAGTGCCACAAGGCGGTCGCTGTTATAACTAATCGATGCTAACTCTTCGGCAATAGACTGATGAAATTCAACCAATTCTTCGGGTTTTATGTGATGTTTACGAGCAAGGTCCATAGCACCTGTTAAACGAGTCTCAACTTCGTCTAATCGTGCCGGATCTAAGTCGGTTACATCAACATAGCTGCGAATTTCACGGCTTGCTTCTTCAACTTGCACGGCAGCTTCACTTAATAACGATGCAATGCTTGAAAGGCTTTCATCATAGCTTGCCAATTCAGCAAATTGCTGAGCACTGTGTTGTAATAACGAACATGCACTTTGCTCATCACTTTCATATAAGTGTTGTAGCTCTCTCTGACATGATTCTAAAATAGTCTGGCTGTGGCTTAATTTGTGGTGCTCAGCTTCAATCTCTTCAAATTCACCCGGCTGTAGCGCAAATTCATCAAGCTCAGCAACTTGATACTCAAGTAATTGCTTTTGAGCTGCTTGTTGCTGCTGTTGCTGTTCAAGCTGGTTAAACTCTTTGAGTAATGCTTGGTAGGTTTTATAACGCTCTTTTACATCCGCTAATAGCTGATTGTGTCCTGCATAGGCATCGAGTAGGTGTAATTGATGCTCAGCTTTTAATAAATGCTGGTGAGCATGTTGGCCATGAATCGAAATTAAATACTGACCTAACTCTTTTAACTGTGCAGCGGTGACGGAGCTGCCATTAATATAACTTTTGCTACGACCATTCTTGCAAATAACACGGCGTAGTAAACATTCGCCTTCAGTGCTTGAAAGTAAATGTTGCTCTAAAAAGTGTTGGGCAAGAGGGAGCTGGCTAATATCAAATTGTGCGCATATTTCTGCACGATCAGTACCAGGGCGAACAGCACCTGCATCAGCACGTTCGCCTAAACATAATGACAGGGCATCAATTGCAATTGATTTACCCGCACCTGTTTCACCTGTAATGGCTGTCATACCATTGTGCCACTCAGTACTTAAATTACTTACAATGGCAAAGTTTTTAATTTCTAACCCGATTAACATACTGTTTATCCATCCAGTCAATTAACTGTTAATTTATACAGTGTTTTCGGGTTTTGCAAATTAAATTTTTATGCTTTGCTTAATTCTGACAGCTGATTTTCTTGGTATGAATCATTTGGCGCTGGTGTGCTCTGGGCTGGCGGCTGATCATCCTGTAAATCCTTGGGGGGCTGATATTTAATCACTTCAATCAGAGAAGGCAGAGCTTCTTGGTAAAATGCTTTATTGTATTCGATGCCATTGTAAGGTAATTCAGCCATAAAATACTGAAGTCGGTCAGCTAGTTGGTCTATTTGTTCTGGGCCTTGTGCTTTACTCGCTTCCATCATGATTGTATTAATTAGTAGGTCACTGATGTATTCAAGGTATGTAAGGTTTTCTTCGTTATGGGCTTGTACAACAAAGTAATTACTGGTGATCATACTTAAGCGCGAAATATTTTTCGGGCGAATAAGCTTAACTTCACTAAAGTCGATTAGTTTGTCTTTAAAATCGTTGTTAATTTCTTTTACTCGCTGATTAAAACGCTTTTTTTCAGCTTCAATCGCTTTGCGACGGTTGCTCTCAACCATCCAGTAACAACCTAGTAAGGTAATGAGTAATAATAGAGCAAGAAAAACGATATAGCTCATTTCGGCTTAGAATCCTTAAAATAATACAGCATTAAGTTTGATTATTTTGCGCTAATCAAGGAGTCTTGGCAATCAATTGAGATAAAAAAGCCGCTTAAAATAAGCGGCTTCCCCAGTTTAATTTTTTCTTAATACATTGTAATAAGAGTACTCCTTCGGATGAATCAAGCGAAGGCGTTTATCTGCCTTTTTTATCACCACTTCATCGCCAGGTAACACAGCTAAAACTACATGGCTGTCACAACTAACTTGCAGGCTATCGGTATTTTCAAGACTGAGCTTTAAACGTACTTCGTTGTCGGCATCAACCACAAGGGGGCGGCTTGATAATGTATGCGGGAACATAGGAACTAATGAAATTGCATTGAGCTCTGGCGTTAAAATCGGCCCACCACCAGATAATGAATAAGCAGTTGAACCTGTTGGGGTTGAGACAATTAGTCCATCAGAGCGTTGAGAGAATACAAAGTCGTTGTTAATAAAGGCTTCAAACTCAATCATGTGGGCAACTTTATCAGCATGAAGTACTGCTTCATTCACTGCCAAGTTTGCACTTTTCAGTTCGGCGTGACGATATACTTCAACTTCAAGCAAGAAGCGTTTTTCTTCGAGGAATTGACCACTTAAGACTTGTTCCAAGCTGGCTTCAAAACCTTCTGGGTTTAAATCGGTTAAAAACCCTAAATTACCACGGTTTACACCAATAACTGCCACATCAAAACGTGCCAAAACTCGTGCAGCACCAAGCATGTTACCATCACCGCCCACGACAATCGCTAAATCTGCTCGTTCACCTAAATCAACGAGTTTGACTAAGTTTTCTGCGGGAACCTCATCAAGCTGGCGGCCAGTTCGTTGTTCTACTAGCACTTCAAAACCTAATGCGCGCAAAAATGTGTGTAGACGACCAAGTGTAGCAGCCGCAGCACTGTGATTAGGTTTGCCAATTAAACCTATGGTTTTAAACGGTGAATCCATGTTATTTGCACTTAAACTTTCATATCGCTAGATTACATTAAAAATTAATGCTTTGAAAATAACTTGAAATAAACTTGCTGCGCCCAAATATCCACTGGCAAGAAGCAAGATGTATAAATTATGAAATTAAATCCGCGTGACCAACAAATTTTTTCAGCTGTAATGAGTCTTTACTGTAATGGTGAAGGACAGCCTGTTGCATCTACACGCATTGCCAAACAAAAAGGCATGGCGGTATGTTCGGCAACAGTACGTAACGCAATGGCACGGCTCGAAAAAGAAGGCTTACTTTATTCGCCGCATACTTCTGCTGGCCGCGTACCTACCAATGCAGGGTTTGATTATTGGCTAAGCGAATTTTTTGCATTGCCTGAAATCGCAACATATTGGCAGCCACAGCAAGCGCAATTGGTCGAGCTTGCCCACGGTTTGAGCCAGCGCTATAAAGTGTGTTGTTGTGTGGGCTTGCCGCAAGTTAGCTCTCAACTGGTTTTTCGTGTTGAGGTACTTGATTTTGATGGTAGTAATTGGCTTATATTGTTAATTGATAGAGCAGGGCAAAGCCATAATATTTGCATCTGCAAACCTGAAGATTCATCGGATGCAGTGCGTTACCAGTTTGCGACTTGGCTTAATACAGTTTTTAGTCAACAAACCTTGATGGAAGGTTTATATCGCATGCATGCGATGGCAAGCACTGCACCGCATAACTGCCATGATTCACTAACGCAATGGACACGGCAATTAAGTCAAAAGCTTGGTTCAGATAACAGCATCGTGGTAGGTGAAAACTACCTATATCGTCAAGTTGATTGTCAAACCAGTTTGAATATAGGTGTATCGTTTTTAAATTTTGTAGAAGATAAACTCGCTTTCAAAAATGGCTTATCGGTTTTAAATACAGAGCAGTTACCATTCACTGATTGCAATGAGTTAATGGTGATCAGCGTTCCTTACTTTAATAACCATGAATATCAAAGTCGATTTTGTATAATTTGTCCAAAATCAGCGCAAATCGAAGCAATCATCCAAGAATTTGAGTTAATCGGCTCATCAGCCTCTTGAATCTTTTAATTCAATCCCCATAATTACCGCAGTTGTAAAGAATTGGAGCATGTAAGCTATGTCTGAGCAGACAAAATCACCAGAGCAAGAAGTTGAACTAAACGAAGAATTTGAACAAATGCAAGCTGAAGTTGAAGCAGCAGAAAAAGCGGCTGAGCAAGTGGAAGGCGAAGAAATAAGCCCAGAAGCTGAAATCGCATTACTATACAGCGAACTAGAAGCAGCTAAACAAACGATTAACGATCAAAAAGACAGTGTTGTTCGTGCTGCTGCAGATGTTGAGAACATGCGTCGTCGTGCCGCTCAAGATGTAGAAAAAGCACATAAGTTTGCACTTGAAAAGTTTGCTAACGAATTACTTCCAGTTATTGATAACCTAGAGCGTGCAATTGAGTTTTCTGATAAAGAAAATGAGCAGCTTAAGCCTGTGCTTGAAGGTATCGAAATGACTGTGAAAAGTTTTAACGATGCAGTAGCGAAGTTTGGTGTTGAAATTGTTAACCCACAAGGTGAGCAATTTAACCCAGAATTCCATCAAGCAATGTCAATTCAACCAAGCAATGACGTAGCGCCGAATACTGTTCTTGCAGTAATGCAGAAAGGTTATACATTAAATGGACGTTTATTACGCCCTGCAATGGTTATGGTATCAAAAGAAGCTGAATAAGCTTTAAAGTGATATAAAAAATGCCTGTTAATTACAGGCATTTTTTTTGTCCAATTTTCGATGCCAAAGCTGCACGAGTAAGATAAGTATCAGTGCGCTGAACATCATCGCAGAAAATGGAATGGCACTTTGCGGGTGAACAAAAGCAAGGATAGGCCCAACCAAAGCACCGCTGCCGAATCTCAAGGTACCAATAACAGCTGTTGCAGTACCTGACTTTTCCTCAAATTGCATCAGTATTAATGAGTCTGCATTACTCGCTACAATACCTAAGCTCATCATCAGTGGTGCGATAGCGGCTACGATAAAATACAGCGATAAATGCATCACACTGAATAACAACAATGCCCCGCCAGACACAAAGCCAATGCCAAGGCCAATAAATAACAGTTTACGAGAACCCAAGCGTGGCACTAACCGTGTATTCATAAAGTTACCAAACATCAACGCTAATACATTAAAAGCGAATAACACACCGAACAATTGCTCATCTACTTTAAAAAAATCGAGATATACATAAGGGACGGATGTTAAAAAACAGAAGAATGCAAACGAGGCAAACATCGAGCTGCCAATATCAGCAAGGGCGCTACGACGTGAAAATACGGTTTTATAACTATTAAAAAACAGTGCTAAACCACGTTGCTGGCTCTTAAAAATAGGGATATCAATTAAATGAATTTGCACTAACGCCAATATTGCAAAACTGTAGGCAGCTAATGCTATAAAAATAACCTGCCATGTTGAAATACCCATGATCAATGAGCCAAGGGTCGGTGCAATTAGCGGGGCAACCATCATAATCATCGAGACATAAGACATGCCTTTGGCGGTGTTTTCTCGATAAATGTGGCGAATAATTCCTGGCACTACAACGGTTGCAGCAGCGCCAGTGAATGCTTGCACGGCTCTTAAAGACCAAAATAATTCGACGTTAGTACAAAACGCCAGCGCTAACGAACTAATCCCAAACAATGCTAAGCCCACTTTAGCGAGTAATCGCCTACCAAGCTCATCAGCAATGGGGCCAAAAAATAGCATACCAAGGGCATAACCTGCTAAATAAATGCTAAGCGAGATTTGCACATTTGGCATGGTTGTTTGCAAGTCGTTGGCAATCACCAACATCGCGGGTAAATATAAATCAATTGCCAAAGGCGTAATCGCGACAATACTTGCCAGCAAAGGCAATAAAATGCGTTTATTTAAAGTCTCAGGGGAAGGCATTGTTTACTCATTCATCAAATAGTAGGTCACTATTGTAACAGTGTGAATCACTGTGGTGAACTTAGTTTGCCTGCTAAGTAAAAGAATTAACTAAATGATAACAACTGAGTGGGTGATTGTTCATTTTCATATAAAATTAAGCAATGCTTTGCTATATTAGCCTCAATTGCACTAAGTATTTGAAGGACTAGTATGAAAAAGTTAATGATGGCTGTGTTAGCAACCGCAGTTTTAGCGGGTTGTAAAACCTCTCCAACAGGGCGAACACAAATCGCACTCTATTCAGACTCGCAAATGAGCCAAATGGGTCAAGCAAGTTTTGCTGAAATGAAAAAAACACAACCTGTTAATACTGATCCAGGTGTCAATGCTTATGTGAAGTGTATTGCTGATGATGTTATTGCCGTTTTACCTAACGAGTATGCAAAGCAATCTTGGGAAGTTGTTGTGTTTGAAGAAGACTCAGCAAACGCATTTGCATTACCAGGTGGCTATATTGGCGTTCATACAGGTTTATTAAAAGTTGCTGTAAATCAAGATCAATTGGCAACAGTACTAGGTCATGAAGTAGCACACGTTATTGCAGAGCATTCTAATGAGCGTGTATCACAAAACGCACTTTTACAAACAGGCCTGCAAGTGGGTGGTGCCGCACTAGATATGGGGAATGTGCAATACCGCGGTGAAATTATGCAAGCTTTAGGCTTAGGCGCACAGTATGGTGTTGTCTTACCGTTTAGTCGCTCACATGAATCAGAAGCGGATATTGTTGGCTTAGATTTAATGGCAAAAGCAGGGTTTAACCCAGAGCAATCTGTATCGCTTTGGCAAAATATGAGTGCTGCTGGCAGTAGCGGTACCCCAGAGTTTATGTCGACTCACCCAGCACCGGGTAACCGCATCAAAGAGCTTCAAAAGCACATGTCGGATGCATTAAAAGCCCAACAAGCCGCTAAAGAAAAAGGCAAAACCCCACAGTGTAAACTGTAAAAATATCTTTAAAAATTAAAAAAGCCTGTAGTCAGTAATGACTACAGGCTTTAATTTTTCAGCTTTCAGCTTTCAGCTTATTAGAATGTCCACTCAACGTGAAGTTGTGGTACTGATTCAGTTGTGTTTGTACCTAGTTTGTTGTGCCAATATTGCCATTCAATGCCAAGTAGTAGGGTATTTTCTTTCATGCTCATTGCATGACCTAAGTCCCAAGTCACGATTGGCTGCGCTAAAATCCATGCGTTAACATCTTCGCCAAACTCATTTTCACGTTCAGCAATGTATTCAACATGGCCTGTTACGTTGAACTTTTGAGAACCAATAGTGAATGGGTAGCCCCAAGCAACATCAATCATCCAGCTGTTTGTTTCAGTAGGTGCACCACCACGTGCTACCCCTTCATTGTCATCGATGTAAGCAGTAAATAAAGTTGATAAAAAGCTAAAGCCAGGTGCTTGCCAGCTAAGTTTTACACCTGGTAAATACTTAAGAACTTTTGAATCACCCGCAGCATTAAAACCTGCAGTTAAACCTACATCAGCAATAGCCCCGTATGAGAAATCACTGCCAGAGATTTTTGATAAGCTAAATGTTGAATACCACTCACCGTAAAAGTCTTTATCTTGATAGCCATCTTGACGGTCGTCATTGCTGTAATCAATAAAAAAGAAGTTGTCGCCATAGTCATAACCAGACGCATGCTGTAGTGATACAACTGTGGTATTTGACTTAGTTAATGAAAACGGATTTTTGTGTTCACCGTTATTAACGTGTAATTGCGTAGAGCTCCAATTAGCGGCATAGCTCGAAGTACTTACTGCACAAAGCGCAGCAACAGAAAGGATCTTTTTCAAGTTCATATCTCAATATTGATGGTGTAAAGGGGGATACAAAGAGTGGATTATAGCAGATACGCCCATATTTGGGCGTATCGAGAGAAAAATTATTTAACTTATGCTTTATTTCGGCGTAAGCAAATTACTGCAACGGCAGTAAAGGCAAGAATAAAGCAGTAGTAAGAAGAGGTAGAAACTTCCCACGGACTAATTTTGAACGTTGCGCCCAGTAGAAGTGCTTGTGCGCCATACGGCAATGAGCCTTGCGTAACACAAGCAAAAATATCAAGTAAGCTTGCTGAACGCTTTCCTGTAATTTCACCATCATCCGCTAATTTTTTAGCAATCGGGCCTGCAACTATAATAGACACGGTATTATTAGCGATACATAAGTTACTGGTCATAACCAGTGCGGCAATCCCTAATTGATCCGCAACTTTACGGTGCCATTTTGCAATGATTTTTGTAATTGCTTGAATTTTGTTAGCAATATAATCAAGGCCACCATTAATACGGATAAACTCTGAAAGACCGCCAATAAACATCGATAGCAAGAAAATTTCCTGCATATCAGTAAAGCCTTTATAAACATCTTTTACAAAGCTTGCACCTTCATAGCTGCCAGTAAAGCCCATAAGTGCAGCAAAGATAATACCGCTAAACAGTACTACGAATACATTAAAGCCCATTACCGCGAGTATTAAGATAAATGCATAAGGTAATACTAATAAAATATCAAAGTCTTGCGTTTCAACAGCTTCTGCAGCAGGCGTTAAGAAGAATAACAAGCCGATAGTTAATGCCGCGACGGGTAAGGCAATTTTTAAGTTCTCACGGAATTTATCTTTCATTTCACAGCCTTGCGTGCGAGTTGCCGCAATTGTTGTGTCAGAGATGATTGATAAGTTATCACCAAACATGGCACCCGATACAATCGTGCCAGCCATTAGAGATGGATCAATGCCTGTTTTTTGGGCGACGGCATAAGCAATCGGGCCAATCGCACCGATAGTACCCATTGAAGTGCCCATCGCAGTCGACACAACCGCAGCAATTAAAAATAATCCAGGTAGTAACAGAGCCGGCGGAATAAGTGATAAACCGGCATTAACAACGGCATCAACACCACCGGTTGCGCCAGCAACCGCAGAAAATGCACCGGCAAGCAGATAAATCAAACACATAGTGATGATGTTGCTATGGCCAGCACCTTTAATAAAGGTTTCAACACTGTGGTTGATGGTATTTTTATTTAAGATAAATGCCAACATGATGGCTGGCAAAATTGCCACAGGAGCAGGCAATTGATAGAAGGCGTAATCGACACCTTGAGACTGTAAGTATAAGCCAGCGCCTAAAAATAAGCCGACAAACACCAAAAGCGGCAGCAAAGAAAGTTTTGCTTTTGTTTTATTAAATGATGGCTGCATCATATTCCTCGTTAGATAACCAATAACACAGCCAAACACTTCTTTTAGCTGTATTTAGTCGCTGTCTTAAATAATGAAAGACAACAACAGCGCCCGCAAGCCAAAGACCAAATCGGCGCAAAGGAAGAAGTTTAAATGTATAGATGGCTAAATGCAAAGACTATCTGTTATTATTGTTGTTCTATTAATAAATCTAAAATTAGCTCTGTATTTTTTATAAGCTAACCTGACTATTACATGAGTTTTCGATAAAATCCAGCCAGCTAAGAAGAATAGATAAGGTAACTATATGAACCGCATAGGTGTATTCGGCGCAAACGGCCGCATGGGACTTGCCCTTTTAGAAGCAGTCTCAAAAAAAGATGACGCAACATTAACGGGCGCGTACGTACGCGAGAACTCACCACTTTTAGATATAGCGGTTAATCAATTAAACAGCGCTGCATCAGTAGATGTATCATTTAGCAAAGAAACAGACGTAAAAGATGCAGATGTATTGATAGATTTCACCTTACCTCAAGGCATGCGCAACCACCTAAAAACAGCGGTCGACAAAAATATCGCGATGGTAATTGGTACTACGGGTCTTAACCAAGATGATCTTGATGCCCTAAATGAAGCCGCGAAACACATTCCGATTGTTTTTGCCCGCAACTATAGCGTAGGTGTGAATTTACTGCTTAACTTAGTGCAGACTGCGGCTGTGAAGTTTGGCGATGACATGGATATCGAAATATTTGAAGCTCATCATCGTCATAAAATCGATGCGCCATCGGGAACTGCATTGGCAATTGGTGAAGCAATTGCTGAGGCAAAAGGCTGGCAGCATGATGAAGTCGCGCGTTTTGATAGAAGCAAAGACGAACACGCAAAATCGCAAAATGAAATCGGTTATTCGGTCATGAGAGGCGGAGATATTGTAGGTGAACACACCGCATATTTCGCAACTTCTGGCGAAAGGCTAGAATTAACTCATAAAGCAAGTTCAAGAATGACCTTCGCGTTAGGAGCTGTAAGAGCTGCAGGCTGGTTGAAAAATAAGCCTGCTGGACTTTATGACATGCAAGATGTGCTTGACTTGAAGTAGTTTAGTCTCTTTTTTGGCAGTTTCAGTGAATTTTTCGATAATAACGCTTATTTTTACTATTTTATTAATTAAGATTAGATCTGAAAGCTAAATTACTGTAGAATAGCGCCAATTTGCCAAAAATTCATAAATGCGTGTTTCCAATCGCTTTAAACGGGCAGTAGAGCAAATGACTTTACTCCCGTTTTTTACTGTTAGGAGGTTAACTTGACTAAATCCGCTCTGTTAGTCCTAGAAGACGGCACAGTGTTTCGCGGTACTGCAATCGGCGCTGACGGCATGTCAGTCGGTGAAGTAGTATTCAATACGTCTATGACTGGTTATCAAGAAATTTTGACTGACCCTTCATACGCGGAACAAATCGTAACTTTGACGTACCCACATATCGGTAATACGGGTACTAACAGCGAAGACGAAGAAGCGGGTCAAATCTGGGCTAAAGGCCTAGTGATCCGTGATTTGCCACTGCTAGCAAGTAATTTCCGTAACGAGCAATCGTTAAGTGATTACTTAAAAGAACGCAATATCTTAGGTATTGCAGACATCGACACTCGTAAATTAACACGTATCTTACGTGATAAAGGCGCTCAAAATGGTTGTATCATTGCAGGCGACGAGTTAGATGAGAATAAAGCGCTTGAAGCTGCGCAAGCCTTCCCTGGCTTAAAAGGCATGGATTTAGCAAAAGTTGTCTCAACCAAGGAAAATTTTGAGTGGCGTGATTCAAGCTGGACATTAGGTTCAGGTTTTAAAACGCTAGAAGCAGCAGACGAGAAGTTCCACGTTGTTGCTTATGACTTCGGTGTTAAACGTAATATCTTACGTATGTTAGTTGACCGCGGTTGTAAATTAACCGTTGTTCCTGCACAAACATCTGCAGAAGACGTATTGGCATTAAACCCAGACGGTATCTTCTTATCAAATGGCCCTGGCGACCCTGAGCCGTGTACATACGCGATTGAAGCAATTAAAACTTTCCTAGAAACAGACACGCCAATCTTTGGTATCTGTTTAGGTCACCAATTACTAGCGCTTGCCTCAGGTGCTAAAACGGTGAAAATGAAGTTTGGTCACCACGGTGGTAACCACCCAGTTAAAGATCTTGACCGCAATGTTGTAATGATCACAGCGCAAAACCACGGTTTCGCAGCTGACGAAGCAACATTACCAGCGAATTTACGTGCAACTCACGTATCATTATTCGATGGCACGCTACAAGGTATTCACCGCACAGATAAGCCTGCATTTAGCTTCCAAGGTCACCCAGAAGCAAGCCCAGGTCCACATGATGCGGCACCATTATTTGACCACTTCATCGATTTGATGCAAGCACGTTCTAACTAATTTAACCGGAGTAACAATGCCAAAACGTACCGACATAAAAAGCATTCTTATCTTAGGCGCAGGCCCGATCGTTATCGGTCAAGCTTGTGAATTTGACTACTCTGGTGCACAAGCGTGTAAAGCACTACGAGAAGAAGGCTTTCGAGTAATTCTTGTAAACTCAAACCCTGCAACTATCATGACTGACCCTGAAATGGCGGATGCGACGTACATCGAGCCAATTCACTGGGAAGTGGTAGAGAAAATCATTGAAAAAGAAAAGCCTGATGCAGTACTGCCTACTATGGGTGGTCAAACAGCATTAAACTGTGCACTTGATTTAGATAAGCACGGCGTACTGGCTAAACATGGTGTTGAACTTATCGGTGCAACTGCTGATGCAATCGATAAAGCTGAAAACCGTGAGCGTTTTGACTTAGCAATGAAAAACATTGGCCTTGAGTGTCCGCGTGCAGAAATCGCTCACTCAATGGAAGAAGCACACGATGTACTTAGCCGCATCGGTTTCCCATGTATCATTCGTCCATCATTCACGATGGGTGGTACCGGTGGTGGTGTTGCATACAACCAAGAAGAATTTGATGAAATTTGTGAGCGTGGTCTAGATTTATCACCAACAAATGAACTTCTAATCGACGAATCATTAATCGGTTGGAAAGAATATGAAATGGAAGTTGTGCGTGACAAAAACGACAACTGTATCATCGTATGTTCTATCGAAAACTTTGACCCAATGGGTGTTCACACTGGTGACTCAATCACGGTTGCTCCAGCGCAAACATTGACGGATAAAGAATACCAAATCATGCGTAATGCATCGATGGCGGTACTTCGTGAAATCGGTGTTGAAACAGGTGGTTCAAACGTACAATTTGGTGTGAACCCAGTTGATGGCCGTATGGTAATCATCGAGATGAACCCGCGTGTATCGCGTTCATCTGCTCTAGCATCAAAAGCAACGGGTTTCCCAATTGCGAAAATTGCTGCAAAACTAGCTGTAGGTTACACCCTTGATGAGCTACAAAACGACATCACTGGCGGTAAAACACCAGCGTCTTTCGAGCCGTCAATTGACTACGTTGTTACTAAAATCCCACGTTTTAACTTCGAAAAATTCGCAGGTTCAAACGACCGTCTTACAACACAGATGAAGTCTGTGGGTGAGGTTATGGCGATTGGTCGTAACCAACAAGAGTCACTACATAAAGCATTACGTGGTCTTGAAGTAGGCGCAACGGGCTTTAACCCAATTGTTGCTCTTGATGATCCGAAAGCAAAAGAAAAAATCATCCGTGAATTACGTGAGCCAGGTGCAGAGCGTATTTGGTACGTTGCTGATGCAATGCGTCACGGTATGAGCGTAGAGGACGTTTTCGAACTCACTAAGATTGACCCTTGGTACCTAGTGCAAATCGAAGACATCTTAAAAGACGAAGCAACAATCAGCGAAGTAGGTATGGCTGGTTTAAATGCTGAGTTCTTACGCAAGCTTAAGCGTAAAGGTTTCGCTGATGCGCGTATCGCTGAAATTGCCGGTGTTTCTGAAGCAGAAATTCGTAAAAAGCGTCACCAGTTAGATATCGTGCCTGTATACAAGCGCGTTGATACGTGTGCTGCAGAGTTTAGTTCAGATACAGCTTACATGTACTCAACTTATGATGAAGAGTGTGAAGCGAACCCATCTGACAAAGATAAAATCATGGTAATCGGTGGTGGCCCTAACCGTATCGGTCAAGGTATCGAATTCGATTACTGCTGTGTTCACGCAGCATTAGCTTTACGTGAAGACGGCTACGAAACAATCATGGTTAACTGTAACCCTGAAACTGTTTCGACTGACTACGACACATCAGATCGCTTATTCTTCGAGCCAATCACGCTAGAAGACGTATTAGAAATCGTACGTGTTGAAAAGCCTAAAGGTGTTATCGTTCAGTACGGTGGTCAAACGCCACTTAAACTTGCGCGTGCACTAGAAGCTAATGGCGTGCCAGTTATTGGTACTTCTCCAGATGCAATCGACCGTGCTGAAGACCGTGAGCGTTTCCAACAACTCGTTGAGCGTCTAAACCTTCTGCAGCCAGAAAATGCAACAGTGACTTCTTTAGAAGAAGCGGTTGTTAAGTCTGCTGAAATCGGTTTCCCACTGGTTGTACGTCCTTCTTACGTACTGGGTGGTCGTGCGATGGAAATCGTATACGATGAAGACGACTTACGTCGTTACATGACTGAAGCGGTATCTGCATCAAATGAAGCGCCAGTACTACTTGACCATTTCTTAGATAACGCAATCGAAGTTGACGTTGACGCTATCTGTGACGGTGAGCAAGTAATCATCGGTGGTATCATGGAGCACATCGAGCAAGCAGGTGTTCACTCAGGTGACTCTGCATGTTCTTTACCAGCTCATTCATTAACAGCTGAAGTACAAGACGTAATGCGTAAGCAAGTGACAGATATGGCACTAGAGCTTGGCGTAATTGGTCTGATGAATACACAGTTTGCTGTGAAAGACGGTCAAGTTTACTTAATCGAAGTAAACCCACGTGCTGCACGTACAGTACCGTTTGTTTCTAAAGCAACAGGTATCGCACTTGCTAAAGTAGCGGCACGTTGTATGGCGGGTCAATCACTGGCAAGCCAAGGTATTACAAAAGAAGTAATTCCTCCTTACTACAGCGTTAAAGAAGTTGTACTTCCTTTTGCTAAGTTCCAAGGTGTTGACCCAATTCGTGGCCCAGAAATGCGTTCAACGGGTGAGGTAATGGGTGTTGGTGAAACTTTCGCCGAAGCATTCGCCAAAGCACAATTAGGTGCAAGCAACACTTTACCACGCGGTGGTCGCGCGTTACTATCGGTACGCAACAGTGACAAACCACGTATTGTTGAACTAGCTAAAACCATGACTGAATTAGGTTTTGAGCTAGATGCAACAGGTGGCACTGCAAAAGCACTTGAAGAAGCAGGCATTGCAGTACGTCGCGTAAACAAAGTATTCGAAGGTCGTCCTCATATTCTTGATAGAATTAAAAATGGTGAATACAGCTACATTGTAAACACTACTGAAGGTCGCCAAGCGATTGAAGATTCGAAGGTGTTACGTCGTGGTGCATTACAGCACAAGACTAACTACACAACGACGCTGAACGCGGCATTTGCTAACTGTACTGCTAACCAAGCAGACGACCGTAGCAAAGTGACGTCAGTTCAGGAACTACATCAGCGAATTAACTAAGGAAATGTGCCAGGGGCGAGCAATTCGCCCTTTGGATTAAGTGAGAATAATATGCAATCAATTCCGATGACGGTTCGTGGTGCAGCATTACTGCGCGAAGAACTTAACGAATTAAAAACAGTTACACGTCCAAAAATTATCGCTGATATCGCTGAAGCGCGTGAACACGGTGATTTGAAAGAAAACGCTGAATACCATGCTGCTCGTGAGCAACAAGGTTTCTGTGAAGGTCGTATTCAAGAAATTGAAGCGAAACTTTCAAATGTACAAATCATCGATGTGACGAAAATGCCAAAAACTGGCAAAGTTATTTTTGGTACAACAGTAACTATCGTTAACGTTGAAACCGACGCTGAGGTAACTTACCAAATCGTGGGTGATGATGAAGCAGATATCAAAAACAACCTGATCTCTGTTAACTCGCCAATCGCACGTGGCTTAATTGGTAAAGAGGTAGATGATGCCGTTACCATTAAAACACCAAACGGTGAAGTCGAGTACGAAATCATTGAAGTTGAGTATATTTAATAGCTTAACCAAGCATTGATAAAAACCGCAGTTTTATACTGCGGTTTTTTTATGCCTGTTTACAGAGGGAGAATTATTCGCTAGGTTGGGCGCTTAGCAATCATAATGAAGGAGTAATAATGGCTAAAATTCAATATCCTAAGCCGCTTGCCAAAGGCGATAGTATAGCTATTTGTGCTTTTTCATCGGGTGTTGATAAAGCGTTTCATAGACGTTTAGACACAGTGCTTAGAGGCTTAACTGCTAAAGGTTTTACCGTAATTGAAGGTGCCTGCTTACGTCAGTCACACAACAGTGCAAAGCAACGTGCTGATGAGCTAATGCAGTTTTTAACTGATGATTCAATCGCAGCCATTATGCCTCCGTGGGGCGGTGATCTTACTATGGAAATTTTACCTCTTCTCGATTTCAATGCCATAAGTAAAGCAAGGCCTAAATGGTTGGTTGGCTTTTCAGATATCAGCACGTTTGCATGTGCATTAACCACTCGTTGTGGCTGGGCAACCTTGCACGCTGCAAATTTAATGCAAATTCACCCTGACGATCCCGATGTTTATTTAGCAAATATATTCAGTGCTATGTCACTTGAAGAAAAACAGCAACTGCATCAAGTCGCGTCGCCTTTTTATCAGCAAAAGCCTATTGATTATAAAGCTAAGCCTGAGGCTCAATTTGACTATACCGCTCCAAGCCAATGGCGCTGTATTAACTATAAAGATAAACGCCAAATTGAAGTATCTGGACGATTAATTGGTGGCTGTTTAGATACGCTAGGCTTGTTGTTACCCTCAAATTACTATGCATTGCATGAATTTAAAAAGCAGTATGCGCCTGAGGGGTTAATTTTATACCTCGAAAATGCAGAGCTCAGTCCAATGGCCCTTGCACGTTGTTTGTTATCGTTAAAGTTGAATGATGTTTTTACTGATGTAAATGCGGTGGTATTTGGCCGCAGCCCTGCAATTAATAACGACTGCTACTTCGATGAATACCAAGCAATAGAACTTGCATTTAATGGCAATTTGTTCCCAGTTATCGTTGATGCTGACATCGGCCACGTAGCCCCTAATTTAGCACTAATAAATGGAGCTGTTGCCACAATAACAGCAGATTTGTGTGAGGGAATGGCGAGTAATGTGGTTATGAAGACTGACCTAAAATAACAATTATGCAGGCCAAGCCTGCATAATTTCTAAGCGTTTAAACCACAGTAATTACTGCGTCTTTGTCTAAACGCGATTTTGGTAATGCAGCATTATAATCTTGCTCTGGCTCGTGATAACCAATAGCGAGTGCTACTTCACAAACATACCCGCCTAATTCATCGGCAAATAGTTCACCAAGTAAGTCTTTATCGACACCTTCCATCGGTGTTGAGTCTAAACCTAAACGAGCTACCGTGTGCATAGTATTGCCTAAGGCAATGTAGGTTTGAGCTTTAGTCCAAGCGGCGTTAACACCTTGCTCGTCAGTATTTAAATCAACGAAGGCGAATGCGCCAAATGCTTGCTCTTTGTTTTCTGCCTTAGTGCGGCCATTCGCAATATCCGCATCAATTACTTTTTCATAATCAGCACGTTGATAGCTTGGGTTATAAGCAAATAAAATAGTGTGCGAAGCCGCTTTTGCATGTACTTGGTTAAATTGAAACTTATTTGCAAAACTATCATGTAAACGTTGCTTCGCTTGCTCTGATTCAATGACCACAAACTTCCATGGTTGAGAATTAATAGACGATGGCGACAAGCGTAATGCTTCTAAAATTACAGCTAAGTCTGCTTGGCTAATGTGCTTTGAAGCGTCGTAACGTTTACTTGTGTAACGGCGTTGTAAGTCAGAAATGATTGGGTGTGTCATGGTTTGCTCCCGCATGTATAACAATTAGGTGCAGTTTACGCCTTGCATACTTTACGATAAAGCGCATAATCGAATAAACATTATCAAAAAATTTTAGTTAATATGTTGGTTGAAGATCTCAAATTAATCCTCAAGGTGGCTGAGTTTCGCAGTATTACAACCGCGGCAGCCAAATTAGACATGCGAGCCGCTACCGCCAGTGCGGCAATTAAACGTGTTGAAGCAGCGCTGGGTGCTGAGTTATTTGTTCGAACTACTCGCCATTTACGTTTATCTGCGGCAGGGGAGCGCTTTTTACCTCAGTGTCAGCAAGCGGTGCTCATGCTTGAGCAAGCGACACTCGCGTTAAAAGGTGAGCATGATGAAATCGAAGGAGAACTAAGAGTCGCATTATCTTCAGACTTAGGTCGCAATATTATTATTCCTTGGTTAGATGAGTTACTTGATGAATATCCAAAGCTGAGTATGCGCCCGCATATTAGCGATAGTAATGTCGACTTTTACCGAGACTCCGTTGATTTTGCGCTTAGGTATGGCTCGCCATCCGACTCAAATTTATATGGCTTTAAAATTTGTAATGTTCCGCGGCTGTTATGTGCAACCCCAGAGTATATTGCTGAGTATGGCTCTCCGACTCATCCCGATGAATTAAATCAGCATCAAGGCCTATTTTATCAACTGCAAGATATTATCAATAATGTTTGGGAATTTACCGATGGAACCGAGCGTTTTAAGGTAAAAATGCAAGGCCGTCGAGCATCGAATGATGGTGATTTGGTAAGGCGTTGGTGTGTGGCTGGAAAAGGCCTAGCAGTTAAATCTTGCATTGATATCAGTGATGATTTGCTAAGCGGGCGGGTAGTGCCAGTAATGCAAAATTACCCTCATTTATGTGCAGAGCTTTGGTTAATTTGCCCAAGTCGACAATCCATTACACCCGCGGTTCGTCTAGTGCGTGATATTTGCCGAGCAAAAACCAAGGCAATTCTCAATCAACTGATTGAAAAAAGCATATTAGATAAGCGGGTACTCGATAACTAATTACTTTAGGTATAGAATAGCTTGGCTTATTCATCTTATTGATTAAGCAACATTCTCAGGGCGGGGTGAAATTCCCCACCGGCGGTATACTTTAAATTGAAGTGAGCCCGCGAGCGCTTTAACGTTGGTTAAAGGTCAGCAGATCTGGTGAGAGGCCAGAGCCGACGGTGATAGTCCGGATGAAAGAGAATATAGTTAATCTATAAAACAGTAATCGGCTGCCTGCGGGTGGTCTTTTTTGCTGTGCCTTTCAATGTCCTGAATCTTTTCATATTTAATTTAATAGGTATTAAAAATGATGATTCAGTCTTCTTTACTTAGCCAATTTGGCGAACCACTTGAACGCGTTGAACGTGCTATTGCTGCTTTGCAACAGGGTGAAGGCGTGCTTGTAGTAGATGACGAAAACCGTGAAAACGAAGGTGATTTTGTGTATTCAGCACAGCACCTGACCACAGAGCAAATGGCCATGATGATCCGTGAAGGCAGCGGTATTGTGTGTCTTTGCATGGGCGATGAGCGTGTTAAACAGCTTGATTTACCACAAATGGTTGAGCATAACACCAGTCAGAACAAAACAGCGTATACAGTGACCATTGAAGCTAAAACGGGTGTGACAACCGGCGTTTCAGCAGCTGATCGTGTAACCACCATTAAAGCGGCAACAGCTGACAATGCAAAGCCTGAAGATTTGTCTCGTCCAGGACATGTGTTTGGACTGCGAGCACAAACGGGTGGTGTATTAGTGCGCCGTGGCCATACTGAGGCATCGGTTGATTTAATGCAGTTAGCGGGTTTAACACCGTTTGGTGTTATTTGCGAATTAACGAATCCAGACGGTTCAATGGCTCGCTTGCCTGAAGTAAGCAAGTTTGCCAATGAGCACAACATGCCTGTTGTATCGATTGAAGATTTAGTTGCCTACCTCCAAGCAACGCAAAAACAGGCTTGTTAAAAGCGTTAAGCCGTAAGTAAATAAATAAAGGCCACTCTAGTGGCCTTTATTTATTGTAATTTCTCAATAGCTTGTTTAGCACTTTCACTGTCAGGATTAAGTTTTAGTGCACTTTTGTAACTTGCTAATGCTTTTTGTTTATCACCAGCTGCTAAATATGCTTCACCTAAACTGTCAAACGTATTTGCGGAATCCGGGTAAGATTGATTGTTGAGTTCAAACACTGTGATTGCGGCGTCTAGCTCATCCATCTGCATTAATTCATAGCCAAAGTAGTTTAGCGACCTTTCTCTCGGCGTATTACCCTCACTCACCATTTGCTGATAGGTATTCTTTAACCCTGCAATACCTTCACGTTTAAATGCGTTGAAAAGTTTACTATCTGCATGCTCTGTCGCTTTTTCGTAGGGTTTGCCATAGTAAATTGCAAGTAAGCCATTAGTCATGGGAGTGAGTGGCGCACCACCGGTATTATTTAAAATAATAACCAGTAATTTGTCTTCGATGATTCTACTTATAAATGCATTAAAACCATTAATACCACCGCCATGTTGGATACGGGTCAGGGGTTTTCCGTAGGTACTTTCATCAAGGCTTGTTACTTCCCAACCAAGTGCATAATTTCTTTGCTCAGAAACGTGATACATCTGCTTTTTATAGTCGTTGTTCAATAACTTATCCGTGTAGAGAGCGTGATCCCATTTTAATAAATCTCGTGCTGTTGAATACATAGACCCAGCAGCATACGGGATAGACATATCTAAATAATCAGTATTGCTATAGCCTGCTAGGCCATTGTCGTAACCTGATACGCGAAATTTAATGATTTTATTGTGAGAGTCATAGCCTGTATCCTTCATATCGAGTGGATCTAAAATATTCTTCTGTAATAAGTCTTGATATTTTTGACCTGTTACCTTTTCGATTACCGCACCCAAAATAAAGTAGCCAGAATTGCTATAACGAAAGTCAGTGCCGGGCTCGAACACGAGATCATCACTACATAGTAAGCGAATAAATTCATCAACACTGTAGGGGTTTCGACTGTACTCATCACGAAACGATTTTGCTTGAGTATAATTACCAAGACCAGAGGTGTGATTAAGTATTTGGCGAAGGGTGATTTTAGTGGCTATATCTTGTCTGTAATCAGGGAGGTATGTTGCAAGGTGATCATCGAGTTTAAGTTTTCCATCTTGTGCCAATTGCAAAATTAACATGGCAGTAAATTGTTTGGTAATTGAACCAATTCTAAATTTACTTTTATTACTATGTTTTATATCCCATTCAAAGTTGGCATAGCCAACGCTTTGTTCAAACAGTACTTTTCCATCCTTTGCAACTAACACATTGCCATTAAACTGCTTAAAGTTATGAAAGCCATTAATAAAGTCAGCCATTTCTGCTTGCATGTTTTGGCTGTGTGCGAGGCTTGAAATTGCCAGTAGATAAAAAACTACAAGTAGTCTTAAATTCTTAAAGAATATGTTCATTGCTGTCCTTGTTATTTGTTGGTTACATTAGTCTATGTAAAACCTCATTGCGCATGACTTGATTGATAAGGCTGACCATTCTGGTGTGGTTCCAATTACTATAATGCACAACAGATACACTCTTATTTTGAAGTGCTTGCCAATAATCAGCAGGGCTTATTGGGTCTGCGTTACTAACATAGAGTGTGGTTCTATTAGCTGATTGTTTGCCGTTCAGTAGGGCGATTAAATCAAGCTGTGTTTCATCAATACCACTGTTTTGAATTACATTTTTTGCTGCGTTTTTAAAATCATTATCTTTGACAAAGTAGCTTAAGGTTGGGTGATAATTTTTAGCTACGGACATTAATGCGGTGTCAAAATGCACAATTGGTGCAACCATTATCTGTTGCTTTACATTAGACATCTGCTTTGCAAATTGCATAGCAGCAATACTGCCCATTGAATAACTTAAAATATCAATTTGTTGGTATTGGTTGTTATTTAAATAATGTTGTAATACATCTAGACTATTTAGACCAAACTTGAATTCATTATACTGATTGCTCGCAGGCATAAGGATGACATCTTTGCCAGTAAAATGGCTAAGCCAACGGGCTTGAAAGCTGTAACCCATGCTATTTACACCGTAACCAGGGAATAGCACAATTACATTTGAGGAGTTTGAGGTTGCTTGATTACTCAAATCCAGTTCAGATTTAAACTCTTCCGTTTTATTGTTACTCTTTAAAACTAAACTTAAATTGAGATTGCCCACTTCCAAAAAATGCTTATTTAAGTCGCTTTGTGAAAATAATCGAAAATCTAGGCATTGCAAATCGGTGATACAAGAGTGTCTTGGGGCTCCGGAAAATATGATCATGTTTTCCATACCGTCAAATGATACTTCTTGTGCCGGTTGAGTGATTTGATAAGCAATAAAACTCTGACAACCACTGAGGACTAAAATATAAAAAATGCAGAGGATAAAGCGCATAATTCCCTTTGTTGTTATTGTAGTATTCCCATTTTTCACAATAACTTAGCAATCAAGCAGTAATAATGCAATCGGATAATATTTGAACAAGGGTTGTAAGAGGATTGTATTACCACCTTGCGGTAAATCCTCGGTTATCTATGTGAACAAAACCACCGTGGTGGGAGGCGGGTTTATAGCGGCCAATACCGCCATTATAGCGGCTCTGTTTTTGGAATTTTTCAAACACTTTATAAAGCACGTCAACATCAGCAATCGTTAGTTTGCCGTCGCCATTTAAATCGTCCATTCGGCCATCACCATCTTCGTCTATATATAAGTCAAAGGCATCGCCATATTGGTGTCGGCTGTGTTTGCCATTACCAATTGAGCGATTGTAGTGGGGTGTTCTATAGCCGCTAATAAAAGCAAACTTGCTAACTTTAATCCCTTCATTTTGTACAAACGTGAGCAGTTCTTCGAGCATCAACAAGCCATCGTTGTTGACATAAAGATACTTTGGAAAGCCACTTACTTGTTTACATATCACATTTTTAATTTGCACATGAGGAGTCAGTTGGCGAGTTAAGTCTTCCTGTGTTACTTCAATAAATCCGTTTGGCGCACTGTACTGTGGGTAGTTTTTATACGGTGCAGGGTAGAGGCCGATTTGGTAATTATTCAATTGCTTATTGTTGGTATTGAATGGTGTTTTCACTATAACGAGTAAGTGTTTGCGGGTAATATTGTTACTCAGTACTAGGTTATAAAACCCTGCATTTTCTGGGGCATAAACGGCAATACTATTTGGCCCTAATCGCTCTGTCTCAACATCTGATACTGTAGTAGCTGTAAAATCAGCCGTGTTATCAAGTGTTAGCACTTGTTTCGCATCAAATACAAGGCTGTGCAGCGAGTCTGTTAATTCAATGGCAGCAACAGAGCATGTAGTTAACGCTAAGCACGCACTTAAAATAATACGGCTGAAATACATAGTGACCTCTAAATTGTATTGTTTGCTAATGGCGTGGTGAGTGCTTTTAATAACGCGCCATCGCGATTATAAACGTCGGTATAAAATTGCAAGCCCTCGTCGTTACCTGCAACGGTCCAGTACATTAAAAGTACATCCAGCGGTTTTGACAAGCTGACTTTTTTAGTTTCTTTTGCCGCAATGGTGTCATCAATTTCGCTACGACTCCAATTATCTGACGTTTCTAAGATTTTCTCAGCTAAAGTGAATGGATCATCAACTCTTACACAGCCGTGGCTAAATGCACGTTGGTCTTGCTGGAATAAACTTTTTGCAGGGGTGTCGTGCAAATAGATTGAGTATTTATTTGGGAACATAAACTTGATTTGCCCTAATGAGTTATTCTCTGAAGGCTGTTGTACAAACCAATACGGGAAGTTTTTGCGACTAGCATTTGCCCAATCAATACTCTCACTATCCACTGGGTTACGGCGACTATCAACCACAACAAAGTCTTTCTCGGTTAAGTAGTTTGGGTTTTCTTTCATTTTTTTGATGATGCCACCTGAAATACTCCGCGGTACTGTCCATGTTGGATTCATCACGATATAGCTCATTTGTCCTTTAAATATTGGCGTTTTGGTGTAGTTTCTGCCTACAACTACATTGGTTTGCCATTTTAATTTATTGTCTTCAAATAAATACAGCAGGTAACCTGCGATATTTACCACTAAGAAGCGTTCTGTAAGGGTATTGTCAACCCAACGAATACGCTCTAGGTTCACTAAAATATCATTAACGTATTCGCTGTAATCTTTGTTGAGTAGTTTTAACGTCGCGTTACCAATCACACCATCATCAGTAACTTGATGCGCATTTTGAAAGCGTTTAACTGCTGCCACCAACTCATCGTCATAATCTGTGGCGTCACTTTCACTGCCTTCAAAATAGTTTAATTGCTTTAACTTTTGCCTTAAAAGCGGCACAGCTGGGTCTGATTGCCCCGGTTTTAAAACATTGTTTTGCAATGCGATGGCTGGTAATTCACCTGTGGCATCAAGCTCTCGGTAAAACACGAGGGCGTCTTTAAGACGTTGATAATGTGGTAAAACAGGCTTGAGGTTTTCAAGTCCCTTATCAAGGCTTTTTGATTTTACATGTTTAAGTAATGAGGCGGCCGCGGCATCAGGGCTGACATCAAATTGTTCATAGTTCCATGTGGCTGCGAGTTGTTTCGGGTTAACTTTCCCGCGTATTAGGTGTTTTGCATAGGTCATGACAGCATCTGTCATCAGTACATCAAACTGGGCTTCAACGGCATCGGCTCCGCGTTTATCTATCTCGCTGGCTAGTGCCATTAAAGTATCAAAGTGATAGTCATTAGGGGAGAGGCCTTCAAGTTCTGCTTGGGCAATTAAGTTGAGCGCTTGTTTAGCATATTTACTGTCATCCCATACCCGTTCAAAGCCGTTTGCTTTATAGGTGGCAATGGTCATTTCGGGGGAATGAATTTGTTGTTTTTCAATACTGTGCGATTCACCAATTAGAATAGGCTCAAGCTGTTGTTGTAAGTATTGATTTTCAGCCAGCACAGGCATGCAAATGGATAAACAACTCACCAAAGCTGTGTAGCGAAGAATTTTCATAGCTATGTCCTTATAACGTATTTTTTAATTTGCGTACATTGTTTCTTTTTTGCTCATTTAAGCTTAGCAAAGCAATGCAATTTATAGGAACATATTTTTAAATAAAAACGCTTGGCAAATAAGTTTGCCAAGCGATCGGTTGGGATTTTAAAGGAAGTTTAATGATTGGTTGTTTGTAATTTTGCTTCTGGCGCTGCTTTTTTACCTCTTAGCTTGCCAATTAAGCGTTTAAAGTCTTCTAACGCGACGTACTGACAAGGGATTAAAATAAGCGTAATGACCGTTGCAAATAACACCCCGAATGCCAGTGATACAGCCATAGGGATAACAATTTTTGCTTGTAAGCTTGTTTCCATAATGATTGGTAGCACACCAATAAAGGTTGTGACAGAGGTCAGTAAGATAGCTCTAAAACGACGACCACCGGCTTGCATTACAGCGTCTTTAATTGCAACACCTTCTGCGCGGGCCTTATTAACAAAGTCGACCATTACTAGCGAGTCATTTACCACAACACCAGCAACCGCGATAATACCAAATACAGACAGGCTGCTCATTGTCATACCTAAAATCATATGACCGAACATTGCACCAATCACACCAAATGGAATAACCGACATAATAATAAACGGCTGTGAGTATGAACGAAGTGGAATCGCTAACAGTGCAAAGATGATCAGCATTGATAGAGCAAAGTCACGCACTTGTTCTGCCACACTGTCCATTTCTTCTTGAATACGACCCGCTACATTACTTTCTACGCCTGGGTAGCTTTTCAGTAGGCTAGGTAAATACTCATCACGGATTTCTTTTGCAATGGCAAATGGTTCAGCTTGGTCTGTGTTAACGGCTGCCCACACATTTACCGTACGTTTAGCATTTTCACGACGAATACGGTTTACACCATCAACAATATTTACTTTAGCAACTTCTGCCAACGGCACTTCAACACCTGTTGGCGTAATGATACGTGCATCTGTGATGTCACTTACCGCGTTACGCGATTCACGAGGGTAGCGGATCATTACTTTAATTTCTTCACCGTCACGTAAAATACGTTGTGCTTCTAGGCCGTAGTAACTAAAGCTAACTTGTGATGCTACATCCGAGAGGGTTAAACCTAAGCTGTAAGCAAGCGGTTTAAGTTCAAGTTGTACTTCATCGGTTGCTGATTGGAGTGAATCATTAACATCACCCACACCTTCCATGCTATTTAATTTCTCTTTTAATAGCGCAGCCACTTCTTTAAGTTTGTTGATGTCTTTACCTTCAAGGCGGAAGCTTACGTCACCGTCATCGCGACCCCCATTCATGATACTGTCTTCAATATTTAGCGTTTTTACACCTGGTAATGGTGGCATTTGCTCACGCCACATAGCACTTAACTGGAATGTATCAATAGGGCGTAAATCGGGTTCAACTAAAATTGCCATGATACGTGCGCTCGTTCTGCCGCGCAGACTAACCGATAAATCGCGGATCATCGGTTGACCATATTGCTCTTCAAGTTGTTTATCGACATCTAGAATCAGTTTCTCAATTGTTTGCGCTGTTTCAAGAGTCGCTTGCTCAGATGACGATAAATTCATTTCAATTGAGATACGCGGGAAATCATGTGGAATTTTAGGGTTCGCAACAAACTTCACTAAACCACCCGCGAACATACCGCCACTGACTATCAATACACAAATAAAACCAACAATAACGGTGTAACGATAGTGAATACAGTGACCAATGAATGGAGTGTAATAATTATCGACAAAGTTTTTAAGTCCTTTATCCATTCCTAAGCGTAAGCGATGTAAAGGATTTTTAGGATTCGCTGGTTTATTTTTCATTGCCGCTAAGTGAGCAGGCAAGATTAGTTTTGATTCGATCAATGAGAACACTAAACATAAGATGATCACACCGCCTATGGCTTTCGAAAACGCAGAACCAGGGCCTGATGCCAGTGTTTGCGGCAAGAATGCGGCAATCGTGGTTAACACACCAAAGGTTGCAGGAATAGCAACACGTTTTACGCCGCGTACTACGTTATCAAGGCTATGACCGTGCTTTTCAATTTCAGAACTGGCTGACTCACCCACTACGATAGCGTCATCAACGACTATCCCGAGTACCAGAATAAATGCGAATAACGAGGCTAAGTTGATAGTGACATCTAAAAAGCCCATTGGCATCATTAAAAATGCACCTAGGAATGACACAGGTAAACCCATCATCACCCAAAATGCTAAACGAAGTGGTAAGAATAGCGCCAGTACCACCATGACTAAAATTCCACCCCATACCATGTTGTCGATCATCATGTTTAGACGACCTTCAAGGTAGTAAGTTAAATCAACAATCGGTGATAGTTTTACACCTGCTGGTAACTGCGGTGCTTTTTCTGCTAGGTAGTTTTTTAATACCCCTGCAACTTTCGTGATGTCTTGATCTTTTGATGCATTAACTTCAAATGTTAGTGAATTTTTACCATTGTATTTAGAATATTGCAGGCCTTCTTCAAAGCCATCATGCACAGTGGCCACATCGCCTAAAAACACTTGTGCGCCATCAGGTAAGTGTAATAAAGGTAGATTTTCGAACTCTTTACCACGATATGCTTGGTTTTCAACACGCATCGAAATGTAGCCATTTTCAGAGCGAATTTGACCTGCTGACATATTGGCAGAGAAGCTACGAACGGCTGTAGCAATATCACGGAAGGTTAAACCATACTCACGAAGTTTATCTGGGCTAATTTCGATGCCAATTTCATAATTTAAACCACTATGAAATTCAACCAAGTTGATTTGAGGTAAGGCTTGTAATTCATCTTTTATGTCGTTACCAAGCTCTTTTAGTTGGTAATTTGTCATATCGCCATAAAGGGCTAAGATCATTACCTCTTGCTCGTACTTATCACGACGTACAATAGGGCGTTCCATCTCAGCTGGGAAGGTATTGATTGAATCAACCTGCATCTTGATTTCATCAAGTACTTCTTGAGGGTCGTACTTTTCTTCGATTTCGATCCAAGCTTGTGAAAAACCACGGTTTGAATAGGTAATTAAGCGTTTAATGCCTTCGAGTCCCTCTAAAGACTCTTCGACTTTGATGGTGATCCCTTCTTCAACCTCTTGCGGCGCTGCACCCGGATAAACAGCTTGAATGCTGATCCAGTTGCTCTCAAATTGCGGGAACATTTGTTTACGGATAGACATTGCCGTTAACAAACCGCCCACTAAGATAAAAATCATAAGCAAATTTGCAGCAACCGGGTTGCGTGCAAACCAGGCAATAAGCCCTTTTTCTCTGTGCGTGGTCATGGCTTATTCCTCTTTTAACGCTAACTGCGTTGTTGGCGCATTAAGCTTTGCGTTATCAAGCTTGACTGCCATGCCTTCAGTTGGGTATTCAAGTGCAGAGGTAATCAGTTGCTCACCATTAGCAAGGCCATTGTCGGCGATCACCATGCCATTTTGTTCACGCACTATATTGAGTGTTTTAAACGAGAGTATTTCACCGTCTTGTAACACGGCGACTTTGCTGTCTTTTACTAAGTGATGTGGTACCACAATCGCGTTGTCCAGCGCACGACCTTGAATGGTTGCATTAATGTATGAACCGAAACGTAGTGGTTGTTTTTGCTCATAAGGTGTTGCCACTTGTGCTACCAAATAATTCATGCGGCTGCGTTGGTCAACAACCCCTTCGCTACGAACAATAGTCGCTTGCCATGTAGTTTGTTTACCCGCAAATTCAGCGTTAATTGATACGCTGGCGCCAATACCTTGATTATTTAGGTATTGCAGATCTTTATCTGCTACAGGTAAACGAATTTCAGCCAGTGACGTTGAGCTTAGGCTACCAAAACTGTTACCTGGGTTTACCACACTGCCTAAACTAATTAAGCGCTCGTCGATAATCGCATCATAAGGCGCTTTAATGTAAGTGCGCTCAAGATTACGTTTAGCGCGTTTCACACTGGCTTGTGCAGCACGGTAACTTGCAAGTTTTTCAGCAAGTTGTGGTTTACGTAAATAAAGCTCAGATGGAATAACTTGGTTTGAGTCACCTTTGATGCGGTCCCATTCGGCTTGTGCAACTGACACCTGAGCACGTTCAATCTCAAGTGCTGAGCTTGCTTGCGCTAGTCCCGCTTCTGCTTCAATGAGTGCAGCTTCGTAATCATTTGGATCAATTCGTGCTAGAATGTCGCCTTGCTTAACAAATCCACCTTGTACAAATTGTTCTGATAACGACACAACCTGACCGCTCACTTGCGCAACAAGCTCAGTTTGGTTTTTAGGTTTAACGATACCGTATGATTTTACATCGAGGGTAATGGCGTCAAAGGTTAACGGTTTAATTGATACAAGCGGTCGCAGATCTTGTTCTGGTTTTTCGACTGGCGGTTGCTTCATTGAGGCAAATGCGAATGCCATTCCAAGTCCGCCGACTAATACGGCGATAGGGAGAATGATTTGTTTTTTACTAGCCACGGGATAGTCCCTCACGGTTGACGGTAATTAAAAATAAATTTGTTAGGCTAAGCATACGCAATAAAGTGTTTACAAGGCGTTTGAAGATGTAACAAACCATTACACATATTACAAAGACGCTACAAAGGTTCTATAAGAGGTACTCAATGACAGATAAAATGGCATGTAGATTAGGCTGTGGCGCCTGTTGTATTGCACCCAGTATTAGCTCACCAATACCAGGAATGCCAAACGGGAAAGCGGCGGGAGAGCGCTGTATTCAACTTGACGATAATAACCTATGTAAATTATTTGGTGATGAATCAAGGCCTAAGGTGTGTAGCGACTTTTCTGCCACTATTGATGTGTGTGGCACCACTAACGAACAAGCACTGTATTTAATTACTGAACTTGAACAGATGACTTAAAAAAGATTAAACCTTTAACACTTTTTAACGGTTGCTGGGATCAGTTGTGTTTTATAGCTAAAGTTTCACCAGAGCATTTAAAAATTGTTTCGACTAAGGTGTTTTAAAAATCACAGAAATGGACGCGACACAACAATGCCAGTCAATTGACTGGCATTGTTGTTTTTGCTTACCACGTGTAGGTAGCGCTAAGAGTATATTGCTCGCCGCGACCAGGGGTACCCGGGACTTCTTCGAATGATTCATCCCAAATGTTGTCAGCTGCAAAGGTAACAAATACATTATCAAGCTGGGCTGGGGTAAATTTTAGCGTTAATTGAGTAAAGAAGGCTTCATCATCAGAGCTACGTAGGCGGTTACTGTGTTGCTTACGCCATTCGTTATCAATACGCAGCTCAAGCACATCCATTGGTTGCCATACTGCACCCAGTGTTACACGGTGATCAGGGTAGTTAAGCGCATAAAAGCTCGCATCAATATCTGCAGTGCCATAGTCTTCTGACTTTTCTAAATAGGTGTAGCTGGCAATCAACTCAGTGCTTTCGAACGATTTATTCGCTAAAAATTCAACACCTAAGGTGTCTATATCAACCGGGTTTGCAAAACGAGCTGAGGTTGCATCAAAGCGATATGTCCAATCTGTCAGGTTTTTATCTCTACGGTAGAAAATAGCTGAATCTAAACGCCACGAAGACTGTTCAATCAGTAAACCTAGCTCAAGGTTATCGGTTGTTTCGCGCTCAAGGCTGTAGTTACTTCTG
This sequence comes from Pseudoalteromonas sp. Hal040, assembly GCF_037162425.1. NCBI lineage: Bacteria > Pseudomonadati > Pseudomonadota > Gammaproteobacteria > Alteromonadales > Pseudoalteromonadaceae > Pseudoalteromonas > Pseudoalteromonas sp. Hal040. Next base: position 1,423,448 of record NZ_JARLUU010000001.1, read on the forward strand.
AATAATCCGCCCGTTTCGCTGCCGCCTATGGCGGTATAACCGGGAACTTGTGTTGCTTCGGCGTATGACGCATACCAAGTATGCTCACTGCCATTTTGATTAGCTACTTTCAGACTTGCATCAGCAATAAAGGAAGTCGCTGAGCTATCACGGTTCGTATCATCAAATGCAGCACCAACACGTAAAGTAAGTTCCTTGTTTGTTGCAAGGGCTGTCTTGTACTCAGGCAGGATACTTAGCTTAGTGTAATTACGTGATGTAAAGTTGTTTTCAAGAGATGTTGATTCAATTTCATCAGAAATAAATTGCCCAGCATAATTAATTGCATAGTGATCATTTAAACGGTGACGTCCAGAGAGTGCCAATGACTTAACCGTGGTTTCGTGAAACGCTTCAAAAATAGCTGGGTTTTCACGAGATAATACGTAATGGTCGTTATGTTTACGATAATAACCAGTCACTTCAAAGGTATTGCTCTCACCATACACTTGTTTGTGATTGAGCATGAAAAGCTTGGTTTCAAGGTCTTCGGTTTCGTTAAAGTTAAATGGCGTGTATAGGTTTGGCCAACCAAAAAACTTCTCTTGGCGTCCAAACATTAAATCAGTTTGCGAAGTAGAGCTTGCAAGTTGAACACGCGCTGTAGCACGTTCAAAGTCGTGGTCGCCATTATCAATTGAGCCATCACTTTTTGAGTGCGAGTATTCACCCTCAAAACCTAATCGCCAATCAGGTTTGCTATCAAGCGTTTGGCTATGGGCAGCATGAATGCTTTGTAAATTAAAGCCATTTGTACCTGCGCCAAGTGAAACGCTGCCAGTGCTTGTGATAGGGCGCCAGCCAAATGAAACCGTGCCAACCGAGCTATTCATACCATAAAGGGCATTATCAGCACCTGTAAGCACTGAAGGGCCTGTTAGCATCTGCGGCGCAATGGGAATTTCAGCAAAGTAGTGACCAGATTGCGGATCGAATAACGTACTGCTACCAACACGAAAGCCAGTATTTTCGAAGATACCACCACGAATGGTGACATCAGCTTGTGCTTCAGCCATATTACGCGATTGCAAATCGACACGTGGGTCATATTCTAAGTTTGATACCGGCGCATCAAAGGTACCAACCGGTTCTTTATTTGCGGTTGCTGAAACTTCAACGGTGATTTGTTCAATATTGTTGGTGTCTTCTGCTAGCACTGAGCAAGTGACGAATAATGCGGGAAGTGTAAGCTGTACTGCGCGTACCATCTAAAACTCTCTTGATTTTGTTTAATCTGGGGTAGTGGGCTAGTTAGGCGCACTGAAAATTGCGGGTATTGTATCTGAATCACTGAGTTATACCACTCCAACCAGATTTCAGCAGGCAATAAAAAACCGCGCTAATTGCGCGGTCTTTTAACTAAAATAGTGTTTAGTTTTGATTAATAGATTGCGGTGGGAAGTTACTTAGAATGTTAGCAACCGTTTCTTTGATAACTTCAGTGCGCTTTTCAGGTGATTGATTTTTTTGCAAACGACCTTCTTTAGCACCACGCCAAACTAATTGGTTAGAAGCGCGGTCAACTACGTCTAGGATTAACGTACCCACTTCATATTCGCGAGTGGTGGTTTGCGTGTTATAACCCATACCCCAGTAATTCCAGCGTGCACCGTAACCTACGTTAAAGGTATCAACATCAATTTTTGTATCAACTGAGGCATGATAGTTAATTAGTACATCTGCTTGTGCTAAATCAACTAGCTTCATACCGCTTTTTTCAAGTTCAGCATTAACAGCTTCACGAACGCGTTTTTCCATTAAAGGACTAATTTGGTAGTTCGCTACGTTTTTAGTCAAGCTGGCATTAGGTACCCAAGAGAAGGTTTTATAATTACTAAAATCTGCTGATTTGTCGTAATCCCAATCAGGCGTTTTAGCACAAGCCGCTAAAAATAATACAGCCGTCGCGATTAATAAGTTCTTCATATTGTTTGCTCCTTGGCAAAAATTCCACTACTTGATTGATAACATAACACAAAAAACACTCAACCGAATGATTATTTAAAGACTATGGCACATTTACAAAAAAGTATTGTAATAGTTTGTAATTAAGCAGTGTGTTCCACTTCTATCCAATCTTTTTCATCGACCCAGTTTTGTGCGCCATCTTTAACAGTGCGAATAGGGACGATGTAATCACAGCTAACTTGTGGTTTAACTGAGGCAAAAATCGGCACAAAGCCAAAGCTAAGCGCGGTTTCGATAATTGCTTTTTGGTTTTGTGGGTCGATATCGGCTGCTTCATCGATATAAATCGGAATACGATACAAGTTTTGTTCTTGGTCGCTTAATAAATAACGAATAAACAGCATGCCACAAAGTAGCTTAATGGTGATACGGGTACCGTTAGAGCCGGCTGAGTCAATTTTTTCGAAGTGCTCAGTTTCACCAGCGCGGTTTACTACTTCAAACCGAATATCAAATAAGTCGGTCAATGTTAAACCAGCTTTTTCAGAGGCAAGCTTAATTAAATGATCTTTTGCCTCGTTTACCGCAGACTCGCTATAAGGCTCTTGGCTCAATAAGTCGAGGGTATCGCCTTGCTCAAACTGATTTGAGGTACTGATAATGGTATCAATGCTATCAACCAGCATCTTGCGCGGAATAACATTAATTTTGAATGCTTGAAGATTAGAGATACGATGCTGACTAATTCCTTTATTAAAGCTATTCATTTCACGGCGTAGGCGGTCTAGATCTTCGCGCAAGCCTTTAATGGTGGCGGCTACTTCGGTTAACGCAACTCGGCCTTGACGCTCAACGGCATCGCGCTCGTTATCAATGTTATGAAACGCGCTAATAAGCTTTTCGTATTTAGTAAACTCATCGTTCTCGTTATCAAATTTAGTAATACCCGCATTGTAAATATGCAGGTAGGTATTACGTACGTTGATATCAAAGTTACGTAACTCTTGGCAGTCTTTATTGAAGTGGTGAATAAGATCGCTCAAGTTATCAAAATCAATAGTGATTTCAATCATGTATGGAGTCACTTTACCTGAATAAACATCAAGGGTGTGATCGATACGTTCAGATTTAACTTGGCGTAAACGGTCAGCTTGGCGCGCAAGCAAATCTTTTTTCGACTTGATAATTGAGCGACGGTCGCTGATTGAGCCGCTGTTCTTTTGAATGTCTTGCAGGTAGTCGTCAACTTGTTCGCGCTCTGCATTTAATTGCTCTTTTAGCATGGTTTGTGCATCGACAGATTGCTGCATCACTTCAAATTGTTCAAAGCGTTTTAATGCTTCTTCTGAGGCCATTAGCTCATCATATAAGGCATCTTTTTCTTTTTGCTTTTCGGCGACATTAGCAGCGACTTCGCGCTGTTGTTTAAATTCTTTTAGTGAGTTTTCTAGGGCAGCGAGTTGCGCGGTTAATTGCTCTTTATTTTCGCCCGTTTGCATTTGCACTGGGCTTAGCTTTTTAAGTTTAATCGTCGCGCCAGGAAGAGTTAGTACACCGCCTTTCACATTTGCTGATAACTGCTCTAAGAACTCACCAAAGGCATCTTCGTCTGTGATCTCAACATCACCATTGCTGGTGGTGGCAAACGATAAGATATCAGGGTTTAGAATACGCGAAATCTCTTCGACTTCTTTTAAAGATAAATCTTCACGCATACGGGTGAATAAATTGAACTCAAGGTTCTTCAGCTGTAATTTTAGGCTCTTAATTTGCTTTTGTGTTTCGCTAATACGGTAATCAAGCGTGTGCAAGCTTTGCCCTTGGGCACTGCTTAATGAATGCGATAGCGATTCATAATCTTGTTTAAGCTGCGTAAGGCTTACTTTTAAGGTGGCTTTATTAACCAATTCAAACTCAGATTTAAGCGCTCGATAATCTAAAAACCATTGTTCAATTTGAGTTTGTTTACGCTCAATATCACGGGATTGCTGAATATACAGCTGCTGCTTTTGTTCGAACTCGTGCTTTTCGTGTTCGATATCCTCAAGGGCAATATTTAGCTCAGTGAGTTGCTCTTGTTGATAGGTTTCAAAGTCAATCAGTGCTTGGTCAATTTTTGGCGCATAGGCAGCAAGCTTACCTTTTAAAACTGTTTGGTTTTCAAGCATAGATTCAAGAGCTGCGATTGGCTCTTGCATTGACTCAAGGGCTTTTAATTCACGTTTAGCGCGATTCACTTTATCAAATGAACGTCGCCATACTTCATAAAAATCAACCCGTGAGTTTGACATATGGCGCTCAAATACGCGTAGCATAAAGCGTTTAACATCACTGGCACCTAACTTATGCAAGTTAAGGATACGGCGGAAAATTTCTTTATAAATCGCGGAGTCTTGCACGTTATTGAGGGGGATCATCTTTAAGTTGATATCGCCATCAAATGGGGTTGCGCCGCCAGTGAGTAGGGCGTTTAGCTCTTGCGCTTTTAATTCAATTGGATTGAAACCTTGCTCTTTTAAGTGATTAAAAAGCTTGGTGAATTTTACAATAGTTTTGCCTTGAGTGTAGTGATCAAGGTTTAACTTACCTTGGTAGCAAAAAAACTGATGCGCGTAACCAGCAATTTTACCAAGGCCAGCAACACCAATCACCACAGGGCCATTAGGTAGGTCAGCTTCGAGTAAAATATAGGATTGATCTGACGAAAAGTAGAATTTTCGGGTTTCGTCTAAATCGTGGCCATCCCATTCTGTTAGACGTAAATCATTGATCAATGGAAATTGCAGGGCATTAATTACCGAGCTTTTACCGGTATTATTAGGTGCACAGATTGAACTACTTTTATCCAGCGGGATCACGCATTTTGCATAGCCAGCGGTATTTAAAAGCGCAAGTTTGCTGAGTCCGTATAGGCTTTGGCTTTGCATTATTCGTCATCTCCTAGGTAGGTTTCTTCGTTTACTTCCATTAATGCATCGATATAACGATAAATAGGTGCTTGCAGCATAAAGCCATTTTCTACTTCGCGAGCAAGACCTAAACGTACCATACGAAGGTAAACGTCTTTGCGTAAATCTGAGCCTGAAAAGATTTCTAATTGATCAAACAGGTGCTTGTTGATTTGCACTAAGGTTTGCATTAGTTCAAGGTCGTTTACTTCGTCAAACAAGGCCCGCATTGGATCTTTACCAGTATTGGCATAGTGCTCAATCAAGATGTAGATAGTCAGTGCGATGGCACGCGAAATTTTACCCATATTTGGGGTGCTTTCGTCGCTGCCAAAATAGTAAAAGCCACGGCTATCATGTTGTAGGTCATGGCCTAGGGCGTTAAATAACGCGCGATAAGCATCAATGTGTTGATCAAGCTCTTGCCACATCAGCGTGTCTTGTTCGCTAATGTGGTAGCCTGATGTGAGCTTTTTATTAATAGCTTGCAGATGCGTTAAATCATCTAAATTAATATCTGTCATGGTTATTGCTCTGTTGCTTTTTTATCGTCAGCAATCGATGAGTTAAATGGGTAAAGAGAAAAGTGTTGCTGGGCAATTTTTATTTTTACTTTCTCTTGGCTTTGGCTGATTTCAAGGTCGCCATCGCTAATCAATTTTTGATATAAGAACAGCATTTCGTCAGCCTCTAGATCTGGGTAGCTTTCATCTAAGAAACTAAGCAGCGGCTGAGCTTTTTTGCTGGCTATTTTAAAGCGTTTTCTAAATTGTGTTTTAACATCGTTGTAATCAGGAATATGCGGGCTTTGATAGGCGGGCACATCATCATGTTCTGGTAGCTGATATTCATCGTGCTCAAAGTCAACTAAGCCTGCCATATAGGCCACGATATGACGTTGCTGACCAAGTGAAAAACGTTGCGCGTCTGAAACAAAGTTAGGCTGTACTGCACTTAACATGTTATCGACGCCATTTTTACGCACTAAACCCAGCACTTTAGCCGCTTGGCGAGTAATTAGGTTGTTGCGGCGTAACTCTTCACGTAGCGGCATCAGCATATCGGCGCTTTTACGTAAGCTTTCACGACCAACTAAATGCATTTCTAGAATACGAGTACGTAATTGTTCAAGCATGCGCTTGTCTTGATATGACTTACCTAGGCGATCAATTTGCTCTATTTGCGCGCTAATTTGTTCTTCGATGGTATTAAAGCAAGCGTGGAAGTCACCACGAATATCCACCATTTCAAGCATAGGCTCGATGTATTCATCAAACGCTTCAATCACTGCTTTATAGCGTTTTTGCAGTGATTGTACCGCGTTGTCAGCTTTCGCTTGCTCAACAATATTTAAAATCGCGTTTTCATTGTGGGCAAACAATTTCATTATTTTGCGTACCCGATCATCCATAATACGGCTGAAGCGACGAAGCTCATCGTAATCTTCAATTTCACCTGCTTTAGCAAGGCGATTACCAAGGCGAGCTAAATCATCAACAAGCACACTAATTTCTTGGGCAAGACCTAGGTGTTCTTCTTGTAGTAAGAAAGTTGCAAAATCGGCGATTGCACGGTTTATTTCTAACTGCGATGATTTTGCCAGTGGAATGATAATATCTTGATTCAATAAACGATTTGTTTCTTTATAAATGCGTTCATTTGACCAAGAAGGTTGTTTTTGTTTTATCGCATTTTGTACGTCTTTCAAGCTGAAATCAGCCATCTTAAAACGTTTAAATAGCAGTTCTAACACCCCCCAATGTTCAGTAAGGGTATTTAATAACTTTTTAGCTGGGATCATAAGGCTCCAGTAAATTCAGACTTTGGTGTTAGCGATTAGTAGTAAATTATGTAATTGAGAATAGTTTTATGCTTTCTATGCTGCTAGAATCCGCGCCGAAACACTCGACTTACAATTTTTACATTTTTATAAAGGTTGTTCAAACACCATGGTAACCCCACTTATCCTAACCCTGATAGCGGTGGCATTTTTGCTTATCGTTATAGAGGATATTATCCATGTAAACAAGGCCAAAACGACGCTTTTTTTTGGCACTTTATGCTGGATTATCTTATTTATCTCTCCAATTCATGGGCAAAGCCCAGAAACCATACAACACCAACTGGATCACAACATTTTAGAGATCGCGACTTTGTGGCTGTTTTTAATGGCTGCAATGACCTTTGTAGCGTATTTAAACTCTAAAGGCTTTATCCAGAATATTGTTCATAAAATTATGCCAAATCAAATCAGTGAACGAAAGCTGATGTTTCTGATTGGTGGCTTTGCATTTTTATTCTCATCAATATCAGACAACATAACCGCGACTTTAATCTCGCTTGCGGTGGTGATGTCGCTGAAATTAGATCCTAAAAAATTAATAAAATATGCAACCTTAATTGTATTTAGTGTTAACTCGGGTGGGGTATCGCTGATCACCGGTGATGTTACGACCTTGATGATTTTCTTAGATGAAAAAGTGACGATAGGACACCTGTTGTTGTTGATTGTCCCTGCGCTTTCAAGTGTGGCACTGTTAGCAGCGATGCTATCGGTGGGTATGTCGGGTAATGTAGTATTTGAAAAACAAACCGCGCGTCGAATTGAAAAAACAGATATAACCATTGCGGTTATCTTCTTCTCTACCATCATAGCCACATTAACTTTAAGCGTACTTTACAGTGTACCACCGCTATTAACCTTTTTATTTGGTTTATCACTGATGTTTTTGGTTGCACAATTTTTAATGCGCAAAAAAGACGTCAACAAAAAAATCATCGATTACATACGTGAGATTGAATACGACACTTTATTGTTCTTCGTCGGTGTATTATTACTCGTTGGTGCATTAAAAGAAGTCGGTATGCTTGCTAAATTTACTCACCTTTATGAATTGATGGCACCGGAATATGCCAACTATTTAATGGGGCTTTTATCTGCGGCAGTAGATAACGTACCTCTCACTGCAGCACTATTAAAAGCAGATATTGTAATGAGTCCACAGCAATGGCTGTCGTTTACTTACGCAACTGGGGTAGGTGGTTCAATGCTTATTATCGGCTCTGCGGCAGGTATTATTGCCATGAGTAAGGTAAAAGCACTGACCTTTATGAGCTATCTTAGAATGTCGGTTTATTTATTAATTGCCTACACCGTAGGTTATTACGGTTCGCACTTAGCGGGCAGTTTAATTTCATAAAACAACTTGACAGCTAGACGTCTAAACGTTAACTTTCGAAGCCTGCTTTTAACAGCAGGCTTTGTTATTTTAACCAGGTGTTAACTTAACATTCAGAAGAGGTGCGATACTTAGGTAATTAATGTGAGGTGACGAACGCCGATGACCATTAATGAGGGAAGTACTCGCCGAGAAAATTAATCGGACGTCACGGTTATTTTTCGGTTTATGGGGCTGAATCCTCAAAACTGTCACCAAACTAGGTGGAGAGCTTCTGGCATGGACTACTCTTTATTTTCAAAGCACCCCCTTGCCGAGTTCTTCTTGATTTACTGTGGATAGTTTTCCACAAAAGGAGACGACATGAATACCCAATTAGCCGCCAACACAAAATCAGATTACGTTGTTGCAAAATTTGGTGGCACCAGTGTAGCTAACTTTGATGCTATGAGCCGCTGTGCAGAAATCGTTTGTGCTGATAATCAAGTACGTATTGTTGCAGTGAGTGCCAGTGCTGGCGTGACCAATCATTTAGTTGCATTGTGTAAACGTGATTTGAGCGCGGCTGAGCGTGATGAACATATTACTGGCGTAGTCGCCATTCAAGAAGCAATCTTGGCAGAGCTGTCGCTTGATGCTGATTTAGCACATGGTTTTAATGAAACGCTTAAGGCTTTTCAAAATCTAGCGTCAGAAGGCGCAAAGTCAGTAGCAGAGCAAGATGAGCTACTGAGCTTTGGAGAGCGTTTATCATCGTATTTGTTTACTCAAGTGTTACGTGGCCAAGGTCTTAATGCGGTGCGTTTTGATGTTCGCAAAGTGCTGAAAACAGATAACCAATTTGCTAAAGCTACCCCAAATGTTGCAGCAACCGCTGCAGCGGCTAAAGAGCATTTAGTACCGCTACTTGATGATCAGGTTGTGGTAACCCAAGGCTTTATTGGTAGCAATGAACACAATCAAACGACCACTTTAGGCCGTGGTGGTTCAGATTACAGTGCTGCATTACTCGCTGAAGCAATTAACGCAAAAAGCGTGCATATTTGGACCGATGTAGTCGGTATTTTCAGTACTGATCCGCGTTTATGCGCTAAAGCAAGCCCAATTGCACGCTTAAGCTTTGATGAAGCGGCAGAAATGGCAACGTTTGGTGCAAAAGTACTGCATCCTGCTACTATTTTACCGGCAAGCCGTAGTCACATTAGTGTGTTTGTTGGTTCAAGCCGTGAGCCGCAATTAGGTGGAACATTGATTGAAAAAGAAAAGTCTCAGCAACCAGGTATTCGTGCGGTAACACAGCGTAAAAACCAAATTCTATTAACGGTTAAAAGCCCAGAAATGCTCCTTGCGAGCGGTTTCTTAGCCCGTGTATTCACCATTTTAAGCGAATTTAATATTTCGGTTGATTTAGTTACTACCTCAGAGATCAGTGTTGCAATTACTTTGGATAACGCACCGAATGCATCACGTCCAGAGCTTGATCAAGCCTGTTTAGATAAGCTTTCTGAGTTTTGTCATGTATCGGTTGAAAATAACTTAACGCTGGTGGCTTTAATTGGTTCGGAAATTCAATTACGTCAGCAAGAAATGAACTTAATGCAGGTATTAAGCGATTTTAATATTCGTTTAATTTGCCACGGTGCAAGTAAACATAACCTGTGCTTCTTAGTTGAACAAAGCGAGTCAGATTATGTAGTTCAGGCTATCCACAGCCGACTATTAGAAAGCCAAGTCGCGGCGTAAGTCACTAAAGTTAATAAAAGAGCACTGCCAGTCAGTGCTTTTTTGTGCCACAACACTTATATCAAACCCTTCAATAGAGTTACTACTCGCGCTGAAATTATGTTTGCTCAATTCTTCAAATACATTAGGAGCAAGTAGTTTCGCAATCGGCTGAGCACTTGCTTTGGCAAGCGCTTCTTTTAATGTCCAAATTCTAAAAAAGCACTGTGCCTGTTTATCGGATGCGTCAAAACGGCTAATTAAGTCAACTTCATCGTGATGATAAAAATGCTTGGCGAGTTTGATAAAAGGGCGAGGCTTACTGCTTTGTTCAATATCAAAACCAAATAGCTGCTGTTCAGGGTTAAGGGCTGCGCCAATTAAACCATTTGAATGTGACAAACAGGCCCACACAGGTTCTCTGCGTTTTGTATGTAATTTGAGCTTACTGTCTTTTTCATCAAACTGGCTCGATATTTCATTGAGGGCTAAATCGTCATGAGGGTAAGCATGTTGATACAAATACTTTAACGTTAGGCGAGTCGCTAAGTACTCCTGCTTGGCGCTAGGCACTTTACGTTTTTCAAGCACACTTAATTCAAACTCACTGAGTAATTTATTAAGGGGTAAACTTGCAACATCAATACGTTCTGCATCCATCAGCATAATTTTTTTGTCCGTTGTTTGGCTTTGCTGCTCGATGATAAGAGTGTTCGAAAAGTAGTGACTGCTCATGGTTTAACGCTTACACGGGGCTTGAATTTAGTTTTGTTTATTTTTACAGCAAATGCACTTTTATAGGCATGAACAAACGCAAATAGTTTACGCAGTTGACTGTAATTATGGTTTAATGAGGAAAAATAATAACAGATTTGTAGATGTATGGCACAAGTTCGTGACGGCTTTCAAAGCCGATTAGGTTTCGTTTTAGCAGCTTCTGGCGCGGCGGTAGGTTTAGGTAATATTTGGGGCTTTCCAACACAAGCGGCAAACCATGGCGGCGGTGCATTTTTACTTGTTTATTTCATTGTTATTTTCTTATTAGCGCTTCCAGCTCTTTATACAGAGCTGTACTTAGGCCACCAAGCGCAAGCTAATCCGGTAAAAGCATTATCTAGTGCATGGCAAGACACTGCGCCAAAAGTGGGGGCCGCAGCTGGCTATATTGGCCTCTTTGGTGCGATTGTGATGCTGAGCTTTTATTCGATAGTTGCAGGGTGGATGCTCGCTTATGCGCTCGAGCCAGTCGCAAGCTTCTTTGGTTTTACTGAGTTAAGTAACTTTTTACACAGTGACTCGATGGCGCGCAATTTTTTGTTTACGCCACTGATGCTTATTCTTACTGCGAGTATTATTTTAAAAGGTGTTAAATCAGGTATTGAAACTTGGTCACGCCGCTTAATGCCATTATTGCTAGTATTATTAGTGGCGTTAATTGCTTATATCGCGACCCTAGATGGTGCGATGGATGGTTTTGCAGCTTACTTAGTGCCAGATTTTAGTCAAATTCTTGATGCCAACTTAATTATTGCGGCAATGGGACAAGCGTTCTTTTCATTGTCGTTAGGTGTTGGTTGTATGATGGTCTACGGCTCATATTTAAAACCAGATGCCAACCTGCCTAAACTAACTGGCACAGTGGCACTGCTTGATACCGGTGTGGCCTTTTTAGCGGGTTTATTGATTATTCCGGCTATTTTTGTTGCTCAACATAACGGTGTAGAGGTATTTAGTGGCGGTAAATTGGTCGGTGAAGGGCAGTTAATCTTTGCGATTTTACCTGAACTGTTTAGCACGATGGGTCAAGTGGGTTTACTCGTTGGCTTATTATTCTTTGTATTAATGTCGATTGCCTCAGTGACATCAACTATTTCATCGACTGAAATTCCAGTGGCATTTTTGGTTGAGAATCACAGTGTAGGGCGCAAAAAAGCAACCTTATTTGTAACCCTAATCGTGTTTATTGCCTCATCACTGATTATCTTAAACTTTGACTGGTTATTTGGTTTAGTCATTATGGTACTTACACAGTACCAATTACCTTTAATGGGACTGTTTTATTTCATTACTGTTGGCTGGTTATGGCAGCGTGGTAATAAATTGCATCAAGTATCGAGCGGCCCTCATTATTGGTTTGCCCAGTACATTCGCTTTGTCTGCCCGTTATTAATGACGGCGGTATTCGTGAACGTGGCGTTGTTGAAATAGAAACTCGAGTTGCTAGTTACAAGTTTCTAGTTTCAAGGTGAAAGAAAAAAGTAAAAGGCGTGGGGTTTAAACCTCATGCCTTTTTTAATTTAAGGTGCGCTTGCTTTAAATAACTTCGTTAGTTAATGGTAAGCCTTGGCTTATTTCATTGGCACTTTGCAATGTGGTGCAGGCTATTTCGCTAAGTGCTTCTTGGGTGAAGAAGCCTTGGTGGCCTGTCACTAACACATTTGGAAAGCTAATAAGGCGTGAAAAAATATCGTCTTGCATGATTTCTTCACGGTGATCTTTAAAGAATAACTCTGACTCTTGCTCGTACACATCAAGGCCTAGGTGTCCGAGCTTTTTAGACTTAAGTGCTTGAATACATGCTTGGCTATCAAGAAGTGCACCACGAGAGGTGTTAATCAGCATGACACCGTCTTTCATTTTCTTAAATGCGCTAGCATCAATTAAATGATGGGTGTGCTCGTTGAGCGGGCAGTGCAATGAAATGACATCACTTTGGGTAAGCAATGTGTCTAAATTGCATAGGGTGTAAGGGCCTTCACCAGCCATTGGGTCGCACACGAGCACCTTAGCTCCAAAGCCATTTAAGATATTAACCAGTGCTAAACCGATTTTGCCACAGCCTATAATCCCAATAGTTTTTTTAAACAGATTAAAACCAAGTAAACCGTTTAAATCAAAATTACCTTCACGCACGCGGTTAAAGGCTTTATGGGTTTTTCGGTTGAGCGTTAGCATGAGTGCAATACAATGCTCTGCTACTGCTTCTGGGCTGTAAGCGGGCACGCGGCAAACCTTGATGTTATGCTCTTTGGCAGCATCAAGGTCAACATTATTAAAGCCTGCACAGCGTAATAAGATTGCCTTTATACCGATAGCCGCCATATCGGCAATGACGTGTTTGTCGACCGTATCGTTTACAAACACGCACACGGCATCAAAACCTTGGCAAAGGGGTGTGGTATTGCTGTTCAAGGATTGCTCAAAATAACTGAGCGAAACAGACTCAGCGTATTCAGTTAGATTCCTTTCAAAAAACGGTTGCTCATACTTTTGCGCACTGAATAAGGCCAGTTTCATCATTTAAATTACTCTCTATCACCATTTTGAGGGTTTCGGGCTTGGTGCGCGGGGCATATCGCGCAACGAGTTGACCCTCTGAGTTTATAAGAAATTTGGTGAAATTCCATTTAATTGCGCGGTTTTGCGCAATTCCACGGGTATGGCACTTTAAATAATTAAATAATGGGTGGGCGTCTGGGCCGTTGACTAACACCTTGTTAAAAATAGGAAAGCTGACATCAAAGTGCTGCTGATAAAAGGCTTTAAGTTCATTGCCTTCAAGTGGCTCATTGTGGCCAAATTGATTGCAGGCAAAACCGAGTACGGTAAATCCTTGCTGTTTATATTCTTGATAGAGTTTTTCAAGGCTTGCCATTTGCACTGAAAAATTACATTTGCTGGCAATATTGACAATAAGCGCTGTTTTTCCTTGTAGCGATTCAAGGCTGAAGTTTTCACCAGATGCAAGCTGGGCATTGAAACGATATATACTATCCATGTTTTACCTGTGTGTTTTTAAACGGTTTAAATGAACTTTTTTTCATTCGCTTTTTAGTTATTCGGTTGAGATAATGAAATTGTTACTAATTTATCACTCAAATAGGTCAGTTTTATGTCAATGAAAGTCGCCTTCATCGGATTAGGTGTAATGGGTTACCCAATGGCGGGTCACCTTGCCAACGCAGGTCACAGTGTGACAGTTTACAACCGCACAACGGCTAAAGCGCAAAAGTGGGTTTCTGAGTATCAAGGTGAATACGCTGAAACACCAAGTGAAGCAGCAAAAGGGGCTGATATCGTTTTCATGTGCGTAGGCAATGATGATGATTTACGTTCAGTTGTTTATGGTGAACAGGGTGTGCTGGCAAGCATGCATGAGGGCAGCTATTTAGTTGACCACACTACAACGTCGGCTGAAGTGGCACGTGAAGTGGGTGCTCAAGCGAAACTACAAGGCATCGCATTTTTAGATGCGCCGGTTTCTGGCGGTCAAGCGGGTGCAGAAAATGGTGTATTAACCGTGATGGTTGGTGGCGACGAAGCTGATTTTAATGTTGTTCAACCTGTCATGGCTGCTTTTAGCCGTTTTAGCCAATTATTAGGTGAAGTAGGCTCTGGTCAACTGTGTAAAATGGTAAATCAAATTTGTATTGCGGGTGTGGTACAAGGCTTGGCTGAGGGTTTACACTTTGCAAAACAAGCTGGCCTTGATGGTGAAAAAGTAATTGAAACCATCTCTAAAGGCGCTGCAGGCTCATGGCAGATGGAAAACCGCTACAAAACAATGTGGGCTGGCGAATACGAATTTGGTTTTGCTGTTGACTGGATGCGTAAAGATTTAGGCATCGCTTTGGATGAGGCAAAGGCAAACGGCGCAACTTTGCCGATGACGGCAACAGTTGATCAATATTACGCCGATGTACAAGCCTTAGGTGGCGGCCGTTACGACACCTCTAGTTTATTAGCGCGCATTGAAGCGTTACATAAAAAGTAATATCCCTAAAAAACGCGACAATAATTGTCGCGTTTTTTATTACATGCTTTGTGCGTAATTGTACAACGCTTTTAATATATGCAGATTTTTCTCGTTATCATCATTTTCATGAGCGAAATTTTCCAGGGTGATCATGAAATCTTGGCCACTGATCGACGGGCTGTCTTCACCGTGCATTAGCTTGTTTTGGCAATACTGGCGCCATTTTGCTAATTCATCTTGGCTTAGTGTGTGTGGCCAGTTTCGAGCGCGGTATCTAAATAACAAGGTTGAAAACTTTTTATCATCAAAATCAAGCTGCATTGATGCTAGTTGCTCAGGGCTTGCATCTCGAATAATGGCAAATTTAGCTTTATCAGCGTGGCTGGTAAAACCATCATAAAGTTGATAATCAGGGTTAGTGGTTTCGCCATAATCACGCTGCTCGTTAAACACTTCGGTTACTTTGTCGCGAAGCTCAGTGTTGGCTTTTAAAACAGCGAGATTTTGTAAGCATTTTTCGCGGTCAATACCTAATCGAGCTGCGTTCTCTGGTAACAAGGTTTTTGCTGGTGCAAGAATAGGGCACTTGTTTAAATGCACGAGTTTTAAGCCAACCGGTGCTTCGTCTTCACCAAGGTCGCTGTGTTTTGTGTAAAGACGCGTGCGTAGCTCTTCAACAGACAAATCTAATAGCACTTGCGGATCTTCAGTTAAATTAAAGCAAATAATGGCGTTTTTATTGACTGGGTGAAAGCTCATTGGTGCAATCCAGCTGGTGCAGCCTTGGCTTGCCGGAATTCGTGACGAGGTGTGCACCAGTGGTGTCATGTTAAACACATCAACTAAATCAGCCAGTGCTTTTTTAGAGCGTAAGCTAAAGAAAAACTGATACAACTTAGGTTGTTTTTGTTTTATTAGTTTTGCCAACGCTATGGTTGCCGTTACATCACTTAAAGCATCGTGAGCAGCAGCGTGTTCAATGTCATTGGCAACGGTTAAGTGCTCGAGTTTAAAGCTCGGCGTACCGTCTTCTTTAAGCGGCCATTCAATGCCTTCTGGGCGCAGTGCATAACAGGCACGCACTAAATCAATAATATCCCAGCGGCTATTATTGTTTTTGTATTCACGCTCGTATGGGTCATAAAAGTTACGGTATAAGCTGTAACGTGTAACTTCATCATCAAAACGAATACTGTTATAGCCCGCAACACAGGTATTAGGTTGACTAAATTCAGCATGGATCTTTGCCATAAACTCAGCTTCAACTAGCCCTTTTTGCATCGCAACTTGCGGGGTAATACCCGTTATTAAACACGCTTCAGGTTGTGGTAAGTAGTCGGCAGCTGGCTTGCAATACTCAATTAACGGCTCACCAATAATGTTCAAATCGAGATCGGTACGAATACCTGCAAATTGACTCGGGCGGTCCTTTTGAGGGCTTGCGCCAAATGTTTCGTAGTCGTGCCAATAAATTGTTGGTTGCTGTTGTTCTGGATATGCCATGCATTAAACCTTGCTAAGCGTAGGACCGCTTTGACTTATTTTTTGAATTAACAGAATTATGGCATAGAGCCTAGCTAGTTTATAGAGCTAAACGGTTTGATGCTGTTCAGCGTACGTTTTGCATACACGGTTAGTATAAAAAATGGCCTAACGGTTTAATTTTATGCTTATATAGGGTCTAGTCGTTAGTTTTTACCCAAATTTGTATTTTAGTGGCTCGGTATTTGCTAACGAAAACTATCTTTAACAATGAAGGAACAAAAAAATGACTTTATCAGCTTTATTACTATCTACTTTAGCATTCGACGCAGCACCAGCTCCTAGCTTTGATACTACAAAACTTCAAGGTACTGGTGGGATTGTTATTATTCGTGAAAAGAAAAAAGAAGAGCAACAACTTAACGGTACAGGTGGAATTGTAATTGTAAGAGAGAAAAAGAAAGAAAATTAAAAATCAAAGGCCAATTTGGCTGGTTTTTTCTTAATTACATCTTACCCTTATAGCTTCGTGTAAGGGTAAGAAATGTTTGAATCTATTCAAAATTTATATAGAGAGTTAATGGTTGCTACAGAAAATCATCAAGTGATTTCAATGCAAGCAATTATTGCAGCTATGTATGTTTTAGCTTTTGCTATATCGTTGTTCCGAGCTATCGGAAATAGAGAACTATTTAGTGATTTTTTATCAATTGCGACAGTTGTCACAAAATATGCATTAACATCATTATTGATGGAATATGTATTAATCTTTATTGCCGAAAATCAAAGTATTGGAAATACGCAAAATATTTATCTTGTAGCTTGTCTGATAAACTTAGTCAGTATTTTCATTCTTTATCTATTGCATACAAAATTCAGCTATAAATTTGGCTTGCTATTCTTTTGTGTTATTAAGCTAACAGTTGGCCTTTCTATAGCTCACTTTATTCTTTGGTTTAAGTTTGTTGTGTTAGACATACAAACTGAACACGCCTATATACACTACATGTATAGCTTTATTGTGCTCTACATTAGTATTGTGCTTGCTGTTGTGATGTTGTTTCCGGGTCTTTTGAAAACCAAATTAAAACTATTACTTAGTCCAAGCTGGCCGTTTGGAACAAAAACTTAACATTAATTATTAGATGATTTTCAGTCTCATACTAGCATTTATAATGCTTTTTCCTGATATATTACGGACCAAGTTTGGGTGTATAGTAACATTTAGTTTACCGAGGGATCGTAATGCTTGAACTAATTTACATAGCCATTGCCGTTTTAGCCATATTGCTGATTGCAAGTACGTGGTTGATTGCGCGCAAAAATATCTTTGAAGATCAAATAAGATCTAAGTCTGTTGAGGTGGTTTGGTGCACGTTACAAGCCGAACATGAAACAGATATCAGCAAAGCAATTAAACTATTCAATAAAGCTGAACAACTAAAGAGCGAAATTGCGACCTTAATGATCAACTCGCCGCAAACTGCTCATTTTAAATTAGCAGAACCTGCCGGGCTTGATAGCGATAAAATAAAGGACTTATCGCTTGGGGAGCTGCAGCGATACTACGATAAGCAAAACAATATATCTGACATTTACGAGAAAATGTACAAAGGTAATAATTAGTAAAAAGCCAGGTTATTTAACCTGGCTTTGTATTTTGAGCTCTTTTGCTATTTGTTTTAGCTGAATATCTGCAAGTTGACTAAGTGCTTCTTGCGTTTGGTTTTCACCCTTTATTAATCCCGCCATTGATAGCTTTTTTATACTCTTAATAATACCGTTACTGACTGCTTGTAATACGGGACCATCAAGTGCAGCTGTGGTTTGGTTACTACCATTAAGTAGTGAATCAAAACTAACCTCAGAAGCTTTAGCTAGTTTATCAATTAACTCATATGGCACAGTTGCAAGCTCAATACTTTGCTCACAAAAGCCAAGTTGTAATGATAAATGTTGCTCTAATTCTAAATTATTTTGCACCTGACAAAGCGTACATAAGCGCATAAAAATATCACTTACATGCTGTTGCTCGGTGCTGAGCGTTTGATTGAACATCGCATGTCCTTGCACTGCTTTTTTATTTATATTAAACGACTTTTTAAAAAATCTCATGCATAAAGTGATAGTTAGCGAATTTTTTAACTCATATACAATGCTATTTGATGATACAAGCCAATTCCTAGTAATACATTGAAAGGAAAGGTTATGCCTAAAGAACATAACATGGCTAAGCCTATATCAGCATCAGGAATAGCTGCTTTTATAGCGGCTGGAGCTGCAATATAAGAGGCACTTGCAACTAGGCTTGCTAATATCACTACCGAGCCTAGCTCGAGTTGAAGGGCAGTACCAACACAGACGCCGATTGCACCTAATAGATTTGGAGTTATAACAGCGAATAACGCTAAACGCCAATGATGCCATGGAATAGGGCGCAGTGTTTGTGCGGCCATTAAACCCATTTCTAGTAAGAATAACGCTAATACAACTTTAAAGCTGCTGGTAAGAAGGCTGGTTACTTGGCTGCCTTGTTGTGTGCCGTACATCATGCCGATAATCACACCACCCACAAGCAAGATCACACTTTTGTTAGTCAGTGTTTCATGCCATAGCGCTTTAAGTGATAGGTTTTGCCCAGACCCATTTCCAAGACGGCGGAATAGTAATAAACCAACGATGATGGCCGGTAACTCAAGCATTACTAAATAAAGTGTGACTTCAGCACCCACATTAAGTGAGTTTGATTCGGCATACGCTAAAGCAACAGCAAATGTGCCTGCGCTAACAGAGCCGTAATGAGCGGCAATACTTGCGCTATTAGCAACAGAGAGGTTTAGCAGTTTGTTTAAAACTGGGTAAAGCAATAATGGTATTAAGCCGCCAAGCAGTAACACAGCACCCATTTCGGGTAGAAGTTGCCAATGCAAATTGCCATGCAGCACCATGCCGCCTTTTAAGCCAATGGTGAGCATTAACAATAGGCTAAGGGTTTCATAGGTTGCTTGCGGAATTTTAAGATCAGAGCGAAGTAATCCAGCAGTGAGTCCTAAAACAAAAAACATTACAACAATATCAGGCACTTTGTTCTCCTCTTGGTTAAAAGCGCCGCTATTCTAGATAAAAAATCACATAGTAAATAATTAAATAAATGATAGTATCTTATAGGTTTTTATCTATGGGTTAATGTTAATGGACTTAAGGCATATTTCTTTTCGCTTACTTGAAGTGTTTATGTGTGTGGTAAAAACACGCTCTATCAGTGAGACTGCAAGGCAATTACATTTAACGCAACCAACGGTTTCACAACAAATTAAACGCTTGCAAGAAACAGTGAATGAGCCATTAGTGATGGTTAATCAGCAGCGTATTCATGTTACAGAAGCGGGGTTTGCGTTGTTTCAAACATGTCAGCAGGTGTTTGGTCATTTTGATGATTATCAAGATTATTTAGCTGAGCTTAGAGGCGGGGAGCGCGGGCGCTGTAAAATAGCCATGGTTAACACCGCACAATATATTTTGCCTAAGTTACTTGGCCCGTATAGTAATTTACATCCGCATGTTGAATTGCCACTAGAGATTGGCAATCGTGCTGAGGTGCTTGCCCGGTTTGAAAGAGGCGAGGACGATATTTATGTATTTAGTCATCCGCCTTCGTTAGAACACGCAAAAGCGGGGCGGTTTTTACAAAATCCTTTGGTGTTTATTGCGCCAAATAACCATAAGCTTGCGAGTAAAAATCATGTAACTTTACATGACTTAGTGAGTGAACGTTTTTTGCTTCGAGAGCCTGGCTCTGCAACGCGAATGTTGTTTGAAAGTGAACTGCAAAGCAGAGGTTTTGTGCTAAGTAACACTGTACAAATGGCGAGTAACGAGGCAATACGTGTTGCAGTTGGCTCAGGAATGGGGCTGGGGGTGGTTTCGCGCCATGTTTTGCCACCTCACGATACGAGTTTTTGCATGCTAAATGTTGAAGATGTGAATTTGGCCAGTCATTGGTATTTTGTGGTGCGTACCGATCGCCATTTGTCACATGCGGCGCGCAGCTTTTTAAAATTTGCCCAACTTAACTTAGAGCAATGCTTAGATAAACAGTGGGTGACAAATGAATTGAGTCAGCTAAATGAAAGTTTAAATTAAACTAACAAGTTGTTGCGTTAAAATGCCATGGTCACAACCTGATTACGGCCATTTAATTTTGCTTTGTATAAGCCTTTGTCGGCTTCTGCCAGTAACTCGTTAACATTATTTGTGCCCGACTTATGGGTGATGATACCGATACTGATAGACAGGTTTATTTCATGGTGATTGTGCACAAAGCTATCATTATGAATGGCTAAACGAATTCGCTCTGATAAGATTTCCCCTTGAGCTTGGCTAGTATTGGGTAGTATCACTGCAAACTCTTCACCGCCAATCCTAGCCACGAGATCGTGCTCACGTAGCTGGCTTTTAATCTTTTTAGCAACCCACTTAAGTGCTTCATCACCCGTTTCGTGGCCATGCTGATCATTAACTCTCTTGAAGAAATCGATATCTATCATCAAAGCGCAAAGTTTTGTTAGGTTGTTGTTTGCTTGTTCTAAATAATTGTTACTAACGCTAATAAACGCTCGACGATTCAATAAACCGGTTAGCGAATCACGATTAGCAAGGTCACTCAGTACCTGCTCATGCTCTAAGAACATCATTAATGGCCAGATCATGGCGGTTAGTGTGGTAATAACAATATGGCTTATGAGAATAACAGCTAATATTTGTTTCAAGTCTGTTTGCAACAAACCTAGGTAATCACTAAGTAGTAGTGAAAATTGGGTTACCATAATCAAAGCGTGAATGACGAAACACAACTTGAGTAATACTAAATGCATGATGCGTTTAACATGCAACTTCCTTAGCGCGAAAGCTGCATAGCTAAAACATGCTGCAATTATGGCTGTTGTGAATAACTGGCTAAATGGTGAATCATAAACAGGGAGTAATATTACTGCAGATGCAACTAACACATACGCACATTTATTTTGACATTTTTTGTCTGATTGACTGTAAGCATGAATACCTAGTATCGCTGCTAAGGGAGCTGAAATTATCAGTAAATCAGCTAAGTAATGTGTAATTAAAGGGAAGTCGATAAAAACACGCAGAGAGGCTGCAATTTGGGCGCATACAAATATTAGACACGAGCTACCCCAATATAAATAACTTGATTGTTGTCTTAAAAAATACAAAGACAATAAGAACGACCCAATAATCACATTCAATAAAATTGAAATGCTGATTATGGTGGGTAAATGCATCATGACTTTCCCTGAAGAATCACTCGACTAAAATCTATTTAATTATTATGTATTAGTTTGATATTAGCAACCCGTACATTGTAACTATAATTTTAAACTCTCTAATGCTGGTTTTAATGTTGGATAGTGAAACCGATAATTGTGACTAAGTAGTTTATTCGGAAGCACAAATTGACCATGAAGCAGAAGATCAGACATCTCTCCCATCATCAACTTTAATACCCAGCTGGGCATGCGTAGCATAGCTGGGCGTGAGATAACACTTGCGAGTGTTTGGCTAAATTCATTATTATCGACAGGGTTTGGCGCAGTGGCATTGACAGGCCCGTGTATCTCTTGATGTGAAAGCACAAAAAGGATGAGTTGTATCATGTCGTCAATATGGATCCAAGACATTCCTTGTTGACCATGGCCTACTGGTCCACCCAAGCCAAATTTAAAAGCAGGCAGCATTTTACCTAAAGCACCACCTTGCTTAGCTAATACGATACCTGTACGAAGTAAGCATACTCGAGTTTGGTCAGATTGTGCTTTCGTCGCTGCATGCTCCCAATCACGGCAAAGAACATGGCTAAATTCAGGATAAATATCATTAAAGCTTTCATCAATTGGCTGGTTTTCTTGGCGGCCATAAAAGCCAATCGCACTGCCAGAAATAAAGGTATGAGGCGGCGATTCACAGCGGCTAATGGCTTTAGATATCTGTAAAGTAAGATTAATCCGGCTATTCAGTAAGGTGCGCTTTTGCGACTCGCTCCAGCGTTTATTGACTATTGGTTCACCTGCTAAATTAATGACAGCGTCAACCTCTTCAAAATTGACTTCATCGAGTGACTTAACTGTGTGTACTTGATGAGTCAGAATGACAGCAGCTTGAATTGGGTTTCGTGTAAGTACAGTCACCTTGTGATGGTTTAATAAAAAAGGACACAAATGCCTACCAATAAGGCCCGTTCCGCCTGTCAATAAAATATGCATAGTGTTGCCTTAAGTTAAAAGTGCTGTGTAAATTTTATACATAGTGATGAGGGTTTTTGCAAATATATACGGATAAAGCAGTAATTTAGATTAGTCTTCTTGAGTGCTATTCTGGTAAAGATGATAACCATTTTTTGACGCTTGTTTAGTTTGGTACATTGCTTGATCAGCAAGCTTGAGCAGTTTTTGTGGATCTTGACTGTGATCAGGTGCTAGGGCTACACCAATACTAAGTGACACCGTAACTGTGTGTTTTTCGAATATAAAAGGGCTATCAAATCGTTCAATTAGATGGTTGAGCATGGCATTTATGTAGCAACTTTTTGCAATGTTGTGGGCAACAATAACGAATTCATCCCCTCCATAACGGTAGACATCATCATCAGCTCTAACTGATGACGTAATTCGTTTTGCGGTTTCAATAAGAACTTGATCACCGATTAAATGACCGTAGTTATCGTTGAGTTGCTTGAATTTATTAATATCAATAAAGATTACAGCCAGTTTATTATCTTCAGAACAAAGATTAGTAGCGTGTTTTAATGCAGGCTCTAGTTCCGTTCGATTTAAAACACCAGTCAAATGATCGTGACTTACTTGAAAGTTTAATTTACTTGTTCGCTTATTAATTATGTTACTCATACGTATGAAGCGTTTGAAAAGGTAACCTATTTCATCATGAGAATTAATCGTCATCATTTTTGCAGGCATGCCTTTTTCAAGCTGTTTGGTATTTTTTATTAATATTTTCATTGGCTTGAAAAGTTTAGAATTGATATAAAAAGCACAAAATACTAATAAAATAACAATTAATGGGATTTGCAAAGTGACGAACCGGGTAATAAATAACCTATTTCTTTGGTACTCAGCATTTTGCTGTTCTAGCTTGGCCTGCTCAGTATTTTGAAACTGTAGAATATGCCAACGGATTTGGTCCATATACTGTTTTCCCTCATCAGTTAACACAATCGCTTTAGCTTCTTCAAGGGCATAAGGTGTGCCTTGCATTACGAGTGTCACAGTTAATGCCAATTCAGCTAATTTTTTGTTAACTAGTTCATCAATTAAAGCAAGCGTATTTTGTTGTTCGGAGTTGTTCAGCGTTAGTTTATTAACGGCCAAAAAATGTTGTTTTACTTGTTCAAGAGCCGCGTAATAGGGTTCTAAATAGTTGAGGTCTTGCGTTAATAAATAACCCCGTTGTCCAGTTTCGGCGTTCGTTATTTGATTGTAGAACTTTTCTGATTCATCGAGCACATTATGAGTATGGATCACTGCTTCAAGCTTAGCCTGACCTTGTTTATCTAATGCATAGATAATGAAAGTATTGGCTACCACCACACAAAAAATTGTGGATAGCAGAAGGATAAATTTAGCTCTTAGCGACATTGAATGAGTAGGGGATTGTTTCAGTTATTAATAATAAAGTATTGATGGGTATTGAGTATTTTTCCAGTGTGAGTTTTAAGATATGTAGTCGAAATTTTGGTTAAATTATTAATGTGAGCTTAACAAATTGGTGCAGATTGTGTTTATTTTTGGTAATTTAGTCCCGATAATAAGTAAATAATGTATTTAAGGAACTATTATGCATAAGGGATTAATTGCAGGTGCTGCAGTTTTTAGTATGTTTAACGCATACTCTCTTCAAGCTGCAACAGTCGAAAGGGTAAGTCCCCTCAACCAACCACAACTTCAAAACCTGCTGTTAATAAATCAGAATCTTCAAAATAATCAAAAAAAGGTTCTTATTTTGAAGAGGTAACTTTGCCTCACCTTAACTCGACGAGTGCGGTAAGAAAAAATTCATCAAACAAAATTCTACAGCAATATTATTCTGGCATTCCAATTTGGGGCCAACAAATTCGTGTTCAAGCGCAGTCACAGCATATGAGTGGCTTTTTTGCGACTGATATCAATGAAACACAATTGCAATTAAGAGCGAATAATCAATTTGAATTAGAGACTGCTGTTTTAGCAGTACTTAAAGCCTCTAAACTGTCACTAGATTCTTCTTATAAGCTCGTAAAATCAGAGCGCTACATTTATGTTAAAAACGATCAAGCTCATTACGCATATTTAATTGAACTTGAAATTTTAAATGCAAAACATGAATCAAGGCCTTCAGCTATTATCAGTGAAAAGACTTATGAAGTGTTTAAAGCGTGGAATAATATCAAGCACACACAGGCGATGGGACCTGGTGGTAATGAGAAAGTTGGCCGTTATGAATATGGCGATGATTATCCCGCATTTGCTGTTTCCCAAGTAGGAGAAACATGTTTTTTAGAAAATGATAAAGTAAAAACTGTTTCGATGGAGTCAGGGAGCGAGCCTTCAGCTGCGTTTTCATTCCCATGTGCTCGAAATACTCACAAAGAGGTTAATGGTGCCTATTCGCCTTTAAACGATGCCCATGCATTTG
Organism: Pseudoalteromonas sp. Hal040; assembly: GCF_037162425.1. Taxonomy (NCBI): domain Bacteria; kingdom Pseudomonadati; phylum Pseudomonadota; class Gammaproteobacteria; order Alteromonadales; family Pseudoalteromonadaceae; genus Pseudoalteromonas; species Pseudoalteromonas sp. Hal040. Next base: position 1,448,185 of record NZ_JARLUU010000001.1, read on the forward strand.
GTACCTCAGTGTTTGATATGTATGAGCAATGGTATAACACGGCACCACTGACTTTTAAGTTATTGTTGCGTGTTCACCAAGGTGATGGTTGGGAAAACGCGACTTGGAATGGCTCTGCGATGAGCTTTGGTGATGGTGCTGATAGTTTTTACCCGCTAGTTTCTTTAGATATCGTATCTCATGAAGTAAGTCATGGTGTTACTGAGCAAAATTCCAATTTATTTTATTATGACCAATCGGGAGGGATCAATGAATCTTTCTCAGACATGGCTGGTGAAACTGCTGAATACTTTGTCAGAGGCACTACAGATTGGTTGTCTGGTGCCGACATCACAAAAAATAGAACTGCATTGCGTTATTTTGAAACGCCGTCAAATGATGGTATTTCAATAGACCACGCATCACAGTTTTATTCTGGAATTGATGTTCATTACAGTAGTGGTGTATTCAACAGAGCATTTTATTTACTAGCAAATAAGCCAGAGTGGGATCCACGTAAAGCTTTTCAAATTATGCTCTACGCAAACCAAAATTATTGGGTAAATTCAACGGACTTTATCGATGGTGCATGTGGTGCAATAAACAGTGCCATTGATTTAGGTTATGCGGCAAATGATGTTGTTGATGCATTCAATACGGTAGGTGTTGTATGTAATAATATTCAATTCATTGATAATGATAACGATGGAATGGATGACAATTGGGAGTTGTTATATTCACTCGATTCATCAGACCCTACAGATGCCTCAGGTGATCTAGATGAAGATGGATTGACCAACCTAGAAGAATACAGTTTAAATTCTTTGCCAAATGATTCTGATTCAGATGACGATGGTCTAACTGATTACCAAGAACATCATGTGTATCAAACGAGCCTAACTAACCCTGATTCTGATAACGATAAAATGACGGATGGTTGGGAAGTCAATTTCGCCTTAGATCCACTTGATAGTTCAGATGCACAAAGTGACTTAGATAATGATAGCTTCACTAACCTAATTGAATTTTTATTAGGTTCAGACCCAAGTGATGCTGATTCTACGCCAACAATACCTGCAACAATCTCATATAACTTTAATGACAATCTTGTTCCTGAGAGTTTTAATTTTACAGATCCTTCTACGCCATGGGAAACTTCACAAATAGATGAAAACTATAGTTTCTCTTTGGCTAATAATGACATTGACGATAGTCAAGCAACTAGTTTTGAATACAGCTTTGTAACAGACCAGACTAAGTATTTAAGCTTTATTTATAAACTTTCTACAGAAGCTGGTTTTGATCATTTGTATGTTTACCTAAACGAGCAATTAATTGTTATTGATTCTGGTATCACCGATTGGCGCTCTTTCGAGCAGGTTATTCCTGTAGGCTTAAATACACTTAAATTCGCTTACATTAAAGATGGTTCTGTATCATCAGGCTTAGATACAGTTTTCATTGATAACATTTATATCAGTAATGAATTTGCTGATAATGATGGTGATTCAATACCCGACTCTTGGGAAGTTGCACACGGACTAGATCCTTCGAATCCAGACGATGCATCATTGGATAATGATAATGACGGTTTGAGTAACCTCAATGAGTATTTAAATCAGGGCGATCCTAATAACCTTGATACAGATGGAGACCAAATTCCAGACGGCTGGGAATATGAGCATGGTCTAAATTTAACAGACTCTACTGATGCAATGCTTGATAGTGACAATGATGGATTTAGTAACTACACCGAGTTTCAGTTACAAACAGATCCACAAGATGCGGAGTCATTTCCAGAGCAATTGAATCTAACTAGTTCATTTGAAGACTCTCAACTACCTCAATGGTTTAACCATTCATCAGAGAACAACGCAGATTGGTACATTGATAATAGTTTTGCTACCGATGGTTCGCATAGCATTCGCTCTGGTAAAATCTCAGATAGTCAGATGAGCTCATTCAGTGCTACAGGTGTCTTCGTAGAAGCATACCTTGTATTTGACTATAAAATAGAATCTGAAGAATGTTGCGATTCTTTTGCGCTGAGAATTAATGGTTCAAATAGTGATATTGAGTGGATCGCTGGAACGAAGGAAGGGTCGGTAACTGTTAAAATCCCTGAAGGTGTTAACGTTATTGAGTTTTCATATTCAAAAGATGGTTCAATATCTACAGGAGAGGATGCTGTTTGGCTAGATAATTTTAAGTTTATTTCTAAAACGAGCGATGCTGATACAGATAGTGATGGGCTGCCAGATTTTTGGGAAGTTGAAAATGGGCTTAATTTAACTGATGCTAATGATGCATCTTCTGACTACGATAATGACGCATTAACAGCTCTGCAAGAGTATGGTATTGGAACAGATCCTAGACAGTCTGATAGTGATGGAGATGAACTTCCTGACGGTTATGAAGTAAATATACTTATGACCTCACCGATTAATGCAAATGTTACTGGTGCTGATTTAGATGAAGATGGTTATACAGACGTACAAGAGTATTATGCACAAAGCTCACCATCAGATTACGCTTCAACACCTTCAGCAATAAATAACCTTTTCGAAAGTTTTGAATATGGTGGGTTACCAAACCGCTTTACGGTGTTAGCAGCAAATAATGTTGACTGGATTTCAAGTGATAGTTGGTCTACAAACGGAGTGAATAGCCTTTCTTTCAATCCTAAGTTTGATGGCGAAGATTATACAGAAGTAAATGCAGGTTTTGCTATTGCTGGTTTGTTTGAGCAGGGTTTTATCACCGTTGACTATAAAGTTAACAAAAATGACCACTTTCAAGTTCAACTGAACAACGAAAATCTCCTTGTTCAATATAGTGAATCTCGTTTACTTATACCTGTCAATGATGGCTTCAACGTCATTAAAATTAATCTAGCTGATGCAGACTTTTACCGTTATGAACCATTTTATATTGATAGAGTCATGTGGATTTCAGAGGTTGATACTCGTTTAGATACCGACAATGACGGCATTCCAGATTTCTGGGAGTATCAATTTGGCTTAAATGTCCTTGACTCATTCGATGCAAGTCAAGATTTAGACAGAGATGGTTTGGCTAACATAACCGAATTTGAAATAGGGTCAAACCCAACAGCTGAAGATACTGATTCAGATGGTGTGGTTGATAGTGAGGATAGTCATCCAGATGATCCAAATTTAGGAGAAAATTTACCGCCTGTTTTCTCTGATCTGACACCTGTGACAATTGAAGGTGTCTATGAAAACACATCTATTCCTAGAAGTTTTTATCCTGAGGTTACAGATAACAATAGAGCAGCAGTTGAGGTATACCCTTTATCTAGAACGCTAGTATTTGGCGAGAATCAAGTAACTTGGGTCGCTGAAGATATTGCAGGGAATAGCGCAAGAGCTGTGCAAACATTCTTTGTTACTGATACGACTGCTCCAACCATCCGAAATGATGTCGTCGCTATGAACGGTGAATTTACTGAAGAACAATTGTTTGAAACCTTGCTAGAGCAGTTTATTGTTTTTGATAGGGTATCAGGCATCAAAGAAATAACTGTCGGATCAGGGCTAGATATAGAATTTGAATCAGGGCGTTACTCTTTAGATATTACGGCAAGCGATAATGCTGGTAATAAAGCCTCAGGCACAATAAACCTACATATAAATCCTCGTATTGATATTCAGCCTTATACCTATGCTTATCGAAATGCTCTGACCGTCGTTGCGCTTAATGTAAGAGGTAAACCGCTATATGATTACTTGGGGTTAAATTTAAGTGCTGGAAATTATAGCCATTATGTTGGTGACTACAGTATTGAAGGGATCAAGAAAGTAGTCTTCCCAAGTATCGTGGAATCGTCAATCGATTCAATTGAGCTTGAAGTATACGACGGCGGTTATACAGGGGAGTTTAGTAAATCTGAAATAATTCATTTAGATGAAGATGCTCCACGTACTATCAGCGCCACTTATAAACAAAATGGTAAGAAAATGGCAAGTTTGGTCAAAGGGAATAGCGCCGAACTTTATATACAAGTATATGGCTTTTCAAATTATGAAAGTTTAGAGCTAAAAGTAACATTATTATCTGCTGAACAAGTCATCAATGAAGTTGACGTGTATATGTATGACACATCAATTTGGAGTGGCTATTTTGGTATTGAAGATGCTTGGCAAGGAGACATTACCTTACAGTATGACATTTTACAAAATGGAGAGTCGGTTCTGACTAAAACTGAGACTGTGCCATTAATTAATAATGTTATCTTTGATGATGAAAGTGCGGACACCGATGGTGATAATATTCCTGATATTATAGAGTGGATAGGCGACAGTGATGGTGATGGGATTGTTGATTTCTTAGATAGTTCAGCAAACACCTCGAAGGGGGTACTCGCATCTGACTCTTATGTATATACGAACAATGTTTTTCATATCATCAGAGCAGGTGACGTTATTCGCACTCACAGTGAGCATTTCATAGAAAATATGAATGTATCTGAAGAGATGTTGCTTGATGCCTTCACGCAGATGAGGGTTGAAGATCCTCACTTCCAATTGAAGAGTGACATGATAAACATTAATGTTGAGCTCGCTCAGCGCACAGAGTCAGTAGACCTTGCTTTACCAATGCTTGAAAACGCTTTATTGAGCGATGAGCTACAAGCACGCGTACTAACGTTAAGTGGTTGGAAATCGGTAGAGATAATTGCAAGCAGCGAGTTTAGTTCTGAGTGCAGTAATTGTTCAGTGATTAGGATTGAAGATGGTAGTGAATTTGACTTAGACGGCGTGAAAAATGGTTTTGTTGAGGTTGTCGCAAAACTTGCACAAGAAAGTCTTAATAGCGCACCAACATTATCTCTTATTATTCCAGAAACGATAGAAGAGCTGCATACTTTCGTTCTAGATGCGTCAGGCACATCAGATAGTGACGCAGATGAATTAACGTATCACTGGGCTATTTCTATACCCGAAGTTACTATCGAAAACCAGAATGAAAGTATAGCAATCTTGAAAGTGTCTGAGCTTTTAGAGTCGAAGCAGGGAACAATTTCTTTAACCATTAACGATGGTTACGAGGAATTTGTTCATGAGCAATCTGTTTTATTCATGCATGTAAACCAATTGCCAACAATTGAACTTGCTAATAGTTATACAGTTAATGAGAATGCAGAAGGTGTGATTACTGTTTCTGCGACAGATAAAGAATCACAGTCATTAACTTACAATTGGACGCAAACGCAAGGGCTTCAAGCTGATATTCTTCAATCTACTTCTCAAACGTTGAAATTTAAATCTCCAACTGTCTCAGTGGATTCGTTAATCAGATTCAAAGTAGTCGTTTCGGATGGAGAAGGAACAACAGAACAATCAATAGATGTTACTGTCAAAAATGTAACTACTAGTAGCAATGGTGATAAAACTGAGTCTAGTAGCGGTGGCGTTTTTGTATTTCTAATTGCCCTGTTACCTTTCGTTTATAGAAGGCGAGTTTACAGACTTTAAAATAGCTAATAAAAGCCCCTTTTTAAGGGGCTTTTTTAATAGGTTAAAATCATTATTAATAATACAAATTCAATCTAAAATTATGATTACTGCTGTTGTTATTTGAAATTCTTGGTATGCTTCTTTAGAGCAAAATAAAATTCGTATAACTAGGGAGCTAGGTTGAACTTTCTGCGCCAATTTCACGATATAGTATCAAATCAAGAAATTGATTTTTCGAGTAAAGTAGTCAAGTTACTGCAATTTGGTTTAGATGTTTTCGAACTCGATTTTGCGATTGTGAGTCGTGTTGATAACAAGCTCTATACGGTCATTCATGTGGTTGCACCTGATGATGCGATTGCTGTTGGAACGCAGTTTGATATTGAGGGAACCTATTGTACTCATACTCTTGAAGCGAACAAGGCTTTGTCGTTTCATCATGCATCAAAAAGCCATATTGCACAGCACCCTTGTTATGTAAATTTCCAACTTGAGTCATACATAGGTGCACCTATTTATGTTGGTAAAAAAGTATTTGGTACAGTTAACTTCTCTGCCCCGAATGTATCAGAGCCATTTAGTGAAGAGTCACATGATTATGTTGAGCTATTTGCTCAGTGGTTAGGGAATGAATTGGCACGAAATGCTTCATCTGAACGGTTATTGAAAAAAAACTACATGCTGGCGCAAGTGGAAGAGGTCGCTCGAATTGGTTCATGGGAACTCGATTTGTTGGCCAGTAAATTGTACTGGAGCAAGCAAACTAAAGCTATCCACGAAGTCCCTGCAGATTATTCCCCCAATCTTGAAACGGCCATTGAGTTTTATAAAGAAGGTGAAAGTCGTGATGCAATACAACACGTAGTCCAAGAAGCAATCGAGCAGGGTAAAGATTGGAATATAGAAATTGAGCTCATTACAGCGAAAGGGAATCCTGTATGGGTTTCAACGTATGGCGAAGCTGAATTTGAAAACGGGCAATGCATTCGTTTAATTGGTACTTTTCAAGATGTCACGAAAGAGGTGTTACTTCGTGAAGAGCTTAAAAAGCAAAAAGCGGATGCTGAACGTACACTTGAAGATCGCAGTATCTTGCTGGCTAAAATTAGCCATGAGCTGCGCACGCCGTTAAATGGTATTACAGGCATGCTAACTACTTTACTTTATGAAAAGTCAGAGCAAAAGCGAGAAGAAAAACTCAAAGTTGCACTACGAAGTGCTGATATTTTGTTAAACATCATCAACGAAGTGCTCGACTTTTCTAAGATAAATCATGGTGAACTCAAATTAGAGCCTAGTCACTTTTTACTAAAAACAATATTTGTTGATCTTGCGTCATTATATTTACCGTTATATCAGGAAAAAAACCTCAATTTTGACGTCGACATTGATATTAGTGATGAATGTTGGATTTATTGTGACAATACTCGACTCACTCAAATAGCCTCAAACTTACTGAGTAACTCGTTAAAGTTTACTGAGCAGGGTGAAATAAAGCTTAAGGTATCTGCTAAACATCATGATGGTGATGTGAGCCTTCATTTACAGGTTAGCGATACAGGAATAGGGATGACCGAGAGCTTTATGAAATCGCTATTTTCACCATTTACACAAGAGGTTACAAAAGAGCGTAAGCAAGGCGGAACAGGTCTTGGGCTCGCTATTGTCAAAGAGCTGATTGATTATATGGGTGGCACAATACAGGTCAGTAGCGAATATCAAAAAGGCAGTTGTTTTGATATTCAACTAACTCTAAAGCTCGGGCAGCCACAATCACATGATGCGCTACTTGCCTGTGATATCGACTTTTCAACCTTGCCTTTATCAATACTGGTTGTTGATGACAATCAAATAAACCGATTTGTTTTGAAAGCGCATCTTGAGAAATTAGGTCTAACGGCCGATTATGCCTGCGATGGTATTGATGCGATAAATAAGTGTAAGCAAAACAATTACAATCTAATTTTTATGGATTGTGTAATGCCTGAAATGGATGGTATTGAAGCAACCCGTATTTTAAGAGGCGAGCAAATCTGCCCAACGGATAAAACCTATATCATCGCTTTAACAGCCAACACCTCTGCAGATGATAAGGCAGCCTGCAAACAAGCTGGAATGGATTTATTTGTTTCAAAGCCTGTTAAAAACACGGCCATTGAACAAGCAATAGCGACTGCAAAAGAGCATTTTTCAATGTAAGCCTTCGTGTTGTATGGCTGCTCAGGATAGAAAAATTATAGCAAGGTAAATTAGTACTTAATTTAGGCAATTTCGAAATTTAACCTATACTTTTAATGGGTTTAAAATGTTGGATTGCTAAATGGACTACTCTGATAACCGCCGTGACTTTCTTAAGACATTAGGCGTTGGTGCTGTGGCTTCAACACTTGCTTTCAAGGCTCCTTATGTGTTCGCGAAGAACACGCCTACAATTAGGGTCATGGGGACCCACGTAACTCTACAAGAAGAGCTCAGGCAAAAAGCGATGCTTGAGCTGGGTATTAATATTGAATTTACCCCCATGGGCAGTGCCGCGGTGTTGCAAAAAGCAGCGTCAGATCCAAGTAGTTTCGATTTATATGAGCAATGGTCAGATTCAATTAACATTCTCTGGCAAGCAGGTGCAATTCAGCCTATCGAAACAGATCGGCTTACTTATTGGCAGGAAATTAATCCACTTTCTAAAACGGGAAAAATTGTACCCGATGCTAAATTAGGCGCTGGTGACTCACCCAACAAACTTCTATACGTACAAGCAGATGGTTCGCTTGCGACTACACCAACCAATGCAATAAGTTTTATGCCTTATGTACACAATGTTGACTCGTTTGGCTACAACACACAATTTATAAAACAGGGTACTCCTTACGAAACTGAGTCTTGGTCTTGGTTACTCGATGAAAAGAATAAAGGCAAGGTCGCCCTTGTTAATGCGCCAACAATCGGTATTTTTGATGCTGCACTGGCTGCCGAAGCGCAGGGGCTGATGACATTTAAAGATATGGGCAATATGAGTATTAGCGAAATTGACCAGCTATTTGCAATTTTACTGCAAAAGAAAAGGCAAGGTCACTTCGCTGGCTTTTGGACTTCGGTACCGCAATCAGTCGACTTTATGAAAATGAAGCGCGTCACGATTCAAAGCATGTTTTCGCCCGGTGTCAGCGCCTGCAAAGGGCAAGGAATACCCGTTGTGTATGCCTCTCCAAAAGAAGGCTATCGCGCTTGGCATGGGGTTATGTGCTTATCTGCTAATGCACAGGGGCATGTTAAAGATGCTGCATATGAATACATGAATTGGTGGCTTTCTGGCTATCCAGGCGCGTTTATAGCAAGACAAGGCTATTACATTTCAAACCCAGAGCGGAGTCAGCCTCTTATGTCAAAAGCTGAATGGCAATATTGGTATGAAGGGCAAGAAGCATCCATCGATTTACGCGGAACAGACGGCAAAATATCTGTGCAAGCGGGTCAAGTCCGTGATGGAGGCAGCTATATCAGGCGTTTTTCGAATATAGCGGTATGGAATACGGTAATGCCTAACTATGATTACAGTTTAGATAAATGGTATGAGTTATTGAACTCATAAGGAATTACTTTGCTAACAATTGTTTCTAGGTCTTTGGCGGCCAAGGTGTTATTAGCATTGACGCTAGTATTACTTGCAATGGGGGCGAGCTACTTTGTCTTGAACAAGCGATTGCAAAGAATTGAAGCATCCTTTAACGATATAAGCCGTATCAGTAATTATGCTGTGGCTATTCTTCGAATAAATAAAGATATCGTTGAAATGCAGCGGGATATCTCTGTTTATGGATTCTCAGGTAGTAAAACGGTATTTAGTAAAATCATAGAGAACTTTGAAAGTATAAAAACACGCTTAGAAAGTGTTGATTTGCAAAGTGATGAACTTGAAAGCCAAGTGTATTTAAATTCAATGACACAACTGATTTCACGGTACGGTGAAAATTTAGATGTGCTTGCCAAGCGTTATGAAATCAAAACAGAACTTACTGACGTTGAGTTACCGCAAATCTATTTAGCTGCCATCAATGAATTAAATGGCCTTAAATTAACGGCGACTAACACTGAAGCAATACTGGTTATCACCGAGCATCTCAATGTATGGCATGAATTACATCGTGATGCTTCCTTGTTTCTTGCCAAAAAGGATTATTCTAAAAGAGCTTCGGTTAATAAGGCTCTAGCTATCTTATCAAATAAAACGTCAACCAATACAGAATTAAGCAAAAACCGTGACTATGCAAAAACATATCAGCAGGCTTTTTCGAAAGGCGTGCAGGCTAACCGAAACTATTTAAGTTTGGTTAATGTTGTTATGGCTGGCGATGCCATTGAGTTCAGTACCCTTGCCGATAAACTCAGGGAGCAATCTTTAGCAAAATTACAAAAGATTAAAAGGGAAGCGCAAGAAACAGTCATAAAAACAGATCAAACTCTGCGTTTTCTTGCTGTTGGCGTGGTTATTTATATTATCGCGCTTGCCATCTTTTTCCACCTGCATATATCGCGAGCAATCACACGTTTAACTGCAAGTTTTCAATACTTCTTAGCTGGTGATTTATCAGCACCCATTTATGATTTAAAGCGCAACGATGAAATTGGTGTGCTTGCAACTGCAGCAGATAGATTTCGGGTGTTAAGCCAAGATCTTACCCAAGCGAAGAAAACGGCAGAACACACCACCAAAGTTAAGTCAGAATTTCTGGCAAACATGAGTCATGAAATTCGCACTCCAATGAATGGCATTTTAGGAATGGCAAGGCAGCTTGGGCGTACCAAGCTGACACATGAACAAATGAAGATGCTCAATATTATTCAATCTTCAGGGACTGGACTATTGGTCATTATTAATGACATTTTAGATATCAGTAAAATTGAAGCATCTAAAATTGAGCTTGCACCAATTCCAATTCACTTAAATTCATTGTTAGATGAGCTAAAGCATCTATTTGCAGAGCAAGCAAAAAGCAAGCATATCAAATTACATATTTCTGTTGCAGATGAATTGCTGCATTGTATTTTTCTTGCCGATGAAACTCGATTAAAACAAGTGCTTATCAACCTGTTAGGGAATGCAATAAAGTTCACTGAAAAAGGCAGTGTGACGCTCAACGTAAAAATTAACGAGCTTGGTAGCGATAATCTGAGCATCAAATTTAGCGTGATTGATACAGGAATAGGTATCGCAAAAGAAAATCTCGGTAAGCTATTTGAAGCGTTTTCTCAAGCAGATACCTCAATTACACGGCGCTTCGGTGGCACAGGACTTGGCCTTGCTATCTCAAGTAAATTACTAAATTTAATGGACGCTCCTTTGCAAGTTGAGAGTGAGGTTGGGCAGGGGTCTCGTTTTTATTTTGAATTAAAAACAACACAGGTTATTGAGCAATCTGAGTTTGAAGTCGTAAATAAGCAAGAAACCGAAGAGAAACAACTAGACTTTTCATCACTAAATGTACTGGTCGTCGAAGACAATGATATTAATCAGGTTGTTATCGAAGCGATGTTAAATGAGTTTGGTATAAGCTCAATAAAAATAGCAGGGGATGGTGAGCAGGCCGTTGCGCTTTGCAAGGAACATAGTGAGGAAAAAAACCTGCAAAATAACTTTGATATTATTTTTATGGATATGCAGATGCCGGTACTTGATGGCCCGCAAGCCACCATACGCATAAGAAAAATGCCAGCATATAAAGATACCCCGATTATTGCCTTAACAGCCAATGTACTTGAAGCGGATAAACAGCGATGTTTTGCAGCAGGAATGAATGATTTTGTTGCTAAGCCGATTGATTACCAATGCGTGAAAACGGCTTTACTAAAGTGGTGTTTAAATGAATGCCATAAGTGAGAGGTATGCTAGCAATTCTCAATGATACTTAATCGTTTTGAGAGATAAAACCTGTCGCTATTTAAGCTAAAAACTTCTGATTTAGAATAATAAAATTCAATTCATGAATCGCTTAAGCAAAAAAAGAGCTACCCCTTTCGTGTTCAACACACGTAGAGGTAGCCCTTTTGTTAGCTAATGAATTAGGTTTAAGGAATTAAACCAGCTTAGCTAGAATGTCATTAAATGTTGAGCTTGGGCGCATTGCTTTAAATGCTAACTCATCATTTGGCTGGTAATAACCACCAACGCTCATAGCTGGACCTTGTGCATCGTTTAATTCAGTAACGATTTGGTCTTTTTGAGACTCAAGATCAGCTGCGATTTGTGTGAATTGTGCTTTTAATTCCGCATCATCATTTTGTGCAGCAAGTTCTTGTGCCCAGAATAATGAAAGGAAGAAGTGTGAACCACGGTTATCAATCTCTTTCACTTTACGTGAAGGTGATTTGTTTTCAGCTAGGAAAGTACCTGTTGCTTTATCAAGTGTATCAGCAAGTACTTGTGCTTTCTTATTACCAGTATTAACCGCTAGGTGCTCTAAAGAAGCCGCTAGTGCTAAGAATTCACCTAATGAATCCCAACGTAAGTGGTTTTCTTTTTCGAATTGTTGAACGTGTTTAGGCGCTGAACCACCTGCACCCGTTTCGAATAAACCACCACCATTCATAAGTGGTACGATAGAAAGCATTTTAGCACTTGTACCAAGCTCAAGGATTGGGAATAAGTCAGTTAAGTAGTCACGTAAAACGTTACCCGTTACTGAAATTGTGTCTTTACCTTCTTTGATGCGCTCTAAAGAGAATTTAGTTGCTTCAATTGGTGCTAAGATGTGGATCTCAAGACCGTCAGTATCATGCTGTGGTAAATACGCGTTTACTTTTTTGATTAACTCAGCATCGTGTGCACGGTTTTCGTCTAACCAGAAAACTGCTGGCGTGCCAGTTGCGCGAGCGCGGTTAACAGCAAGTTTAACCCAATCTTGAATTGGTGCGTCTTTCACCTGACACATACGCCAGATATCACCTTGCTCAACAGCATGCTCAAGTAGAGTTGTGCCAGCGGTGTCTACTACACGGATAGTACCCGCAGCTGCTACTTCAAACGTTTTGTCGTGTGAACCGTACTCTTCAGCTTTTTGTGCCATAAGACCAACGTTAGGTACGCTACCCATAGTTGTTGGATCGAATGCACCGTTTTCTTTACAGAAATCGATAGTTGCTTGGTAAACGCCTGAGTAACAACGATCTGGAATGACAAAGCTCGTGTCTTGTAATTTACCTTCGCTATTCCACATTTGACCGCTAGAACGGATTGCAGCAGGCATTGATGCATCAATGATCACATCGCTTGGTACGTGAAGGTTGGTGATACCACGGTCAGAATCAACCATTGCGATAGCAGGGTTGTTGTCATATACCGCTTGAATATCAGCTTCAATTTCAGCTTTTTTAGCTGCATCTAGGCTTTCAATTTTTGCAAATACATCACCAAAGCCGTTGTTTACATCAACATCTAGTTCTTTGAAAAGATCAGCGTGTTTCGTGAATACGTCTTTGAAGAATACTTTTACAGCGTGACCGAAGATGATTGGATCAGACACTTTCATCATGGTTGCTTTCATATGTAATGAGAACAACACACCTTTGTCTTTCGCTGCTTGAATTTCTTGAGCAAGGAAAGCTTGCAGCTTAGCAGCGCTCATGCGCGAAGCGTCAATTACTTCACCTGCTAGTAATGGCGTACTTGCTTTAAGAACAGTGATATCACCGTTTTCAGCAACATGCTCGATACGTACGTCAGTTGCTTCTGCAACCGTTACTGATTGTTCAGAACCGAAGAAGTCACCGTCTTCCATGCTTGCAACGTAAGACTGAGAATCTTTGCTCCATGCCCCCATTGAGTGTGGATTGTTACGTGCATATTCTTTAACTGAACCAGGAGCACGGCGGTCTGAGTTACCTTCACGAAGTACAGGGTTTACTGCAGAACCTTTGATTTTGTCGTAAGTTGCTTTAACTTTCTTTTCTTCATCAGTTTTTGGCTCTGATGGGTAATCAGGTAATGCGTAACCTTTTTCTTGTAACTCTTTAATTACCGCACGTAACTGAGGAATAGAAGCACTGATGTTAGGTAATTTGATAATGTTAGCTTCAGGTGTCTTAGCCATTTCACCTAATTCAGCAAGTGCATCATCAATACGTTGATCTTCAGTTAGGTACTCAGGGAAGTTCGCAATTACACGGCCCGCTAATGAAATGTCGCGAGTTTCAACTTCAACACCCGCGACGTTAGTGTACGCTTGGATGATTGGTAACAATGAATACGTCGCAAGAGCTGGCGCTTCATCTGTTTTAGTATAGATAATTTTTGATGTCATCATCATTCCTAGATAGTTGGCGTAATGTTTGGTAATGACTGCTACCAGTAACCCTTAATTAGCCATATTCAACAATGCAATAGATAGCTTTGAATTACCAAGTTTAAGCTCCTTGATAAAACAACAGCAAGCAGTCTGTTAGCTGTTGCAACTCAATACGTCGTATTAAAATAACCACAGCTGACAGACTGTAAAATTCTTATAGCTCATTTGAGCTAATTAAGAAATTAGCCAAAAGCCGTACGTCAAAAAATGACGAAAAAGCTAAATTTGAGCAACAAGAGTGTAACAAGCTTGGCTCTAAAGGGCTAATAACAATTAAACAATTGGGGTAAAGAAATGGAATTTCAAGAGAATAATAAGGATATATTTAGTGAGGGAAGAGTAAGCGAGGAACTTAACAAGGTCGCTCGCTTGATACTCGAATAGGTTTTACCTAAGAGATTTCATCGTTAGGCGCAATATTCGTTGCGTGTAACCCTTTTGGACCTTGTTGCAATTCGAATGTTACATCTTGACCAGCTTTAAGTGTTTTATAACCGTCCATTACAATCGTTGAGTAATGAGCGAATATATCAGTCTCGCTGCCGTCTTCTACGATGAAGCCAAAACCTTTGGCATTGTTGAACCATTTGACTTTTCCACAAGCCATACTTCTACATCCTTCTATAAGTTGACTAATTTAGTTATTCTAAACCGTGTAATTTGCTAGACTGACTAATGATTAATCAATCTATATTTGACTGTAGTTTATTTAGCCAGTCAGTCAAGTGTTTTAGACTATTTTTTAACAATTTATTTATTTTTTTATTCAAGTTTGCTTGAGTTCTAAAGACAAGACTATATTTAATTATGAGTGGCATGAAAGATTCTGGTGTTATTGAAACGGTTCGCGATAGTGAAAAGCAAAAATTGCAACCACCGCGAAAATATAAAGTCATTTTGAATAATGATGATTACACGCCTATGGACTTTGTGATAGAAGTACTAATGACGTTTTTTAATATGGATAGCGATAGAGCAACAGATGTGATGCTTCAAGTTCATCATAACGGTAAAGCGATATGCGGTGTTTACAGCGCTGATGTAGCACATACCAAAGCTGAACAAGTTAATCGTTACGCGCGAGACAACGAGCATCCACTGCTATGTAGTTGTGAGCAGGAATAAATACCAAGGTAGGGTGAACCAATTAGCCCGTCACAACGGTATATAAATATTATCTCAGTAAGGGGTTGCCAATGCTAAACAAAGACTTAGAACTAACCTTGAATGCGGCGTTTCGCGAAGCGAGAACACGTCGTCATGAATTTATGACTGTCGAGCATCTTTTACTTGCACTGCTCGATAACCCTTCTGCTGGAGAAGCGCTAAACGCCTGTGGCGTAGATATGAGCGCATTAAAAGTCGAATTATCAGATTTTATTGATGAAACAACGCCTGTTATTCCAGATCTTGAGGAAGACAGGGAAACTCAGCCAACATTAGGCTTTCAGCGTGTACTACAGCGCGCAGTATTTCACGTGCAATCATCGGGCAAAAACGAAGTAACCGGCGTAAATGTACTGGTTGCTATTTTTTCTGAGCAAGAAAGCCAAGCTGTTTATTTACTTAAAAAATCAGACGTTAATCGTTTAGATATTGTTAACTTTATTTCACATGGTATCTCAAAAGCAGATGATGACATTGGCGGTGAGGACCACGATGACATTCATGAAGAAGTGCAAGAAGTACAAGGCGAAGAGCCAACTAAACTTGAAAACTTTACGACTAACCTGAATCAACAGGCCATTGATGGCAATATTGACCCATTAGTTGGTCGCGACAACGAAGTTGAACGCACTGTACAAGTGTTATGTCGTCGTAAGAAAAATAACCCGCTCTTGGTTGGTGAAGCAGGGGTGGGTAAAACCGCGATTGCAGAAGGCCTTGCTTATCGAATTGTAAACAAAGAAGTACCTGAAGTGATTGCCGATGCTGTGGTTTATTCACTCGACATGGGCGCATTATTGGCGGGTACTAAATACCGTGGTGATTTTGAAAAACGTTTCAAATCGCTACTTAAAGAGTTGCAAGCTAAACCAGGTTCAATTTTATTTATTGATGAAATTCATACCATCATTGGTGCCGGTGCGGCATCCGGTGGCGTAATGGATGCATCGAACTTAATTAAACCGCTACTTTCAAGCGGTAAGTTACGTTGCATGGGCTCTACTACTTACAATGAGTTTAAGAATATCTTTGAAAAAGACCGTGCATTAGTACGTCGTTTCCAAAAAATTGATGTACTTGAGCCGAGTGTGGCTGATACCACGAAAATTCTTAACGGCTTAAAAGAGCGTTATGAAGAGCACCATGGTATTCGTTACACTCAAAAAGCATTAAAGGCTGCTGCTGAACTTAGTGCAAAATATATCAATGAACGTCATTTACCGGACAAGGCAATTGATGTCATCGATGAGGCTGGGGCGAATCAACGTTTACAGCCAGCATCGAAACGTAAGAAAACCATTGGTGTGGCTGATATAGAGCTGATCGTCTCTAAAATGGCGCGTATCCCTCAGCAAAGCGTTTCATCGAGCGATAAAGAGACACTTAAAAACCTTGACCGTAACTTGAAAATGCTGGTGTTTGGTCAAGACCAATCAATAGATGCATTGACCTCAGCAATTCGTTTATCGCGCTCAGGCCTTGCTAACGAAGACAAGCCAGTGGGTTCATTCTTGTTTGCGGGCCCAACAGGGGTTGGTAAAACAGAGGTGACTAAGCAACTTGCTAAGTGTATGGGTGTTGAGTTTATTCGTTTTGATATGTCTGAGTATGTTGAACGCCATGCGGTGAGTCGTTTAATTGGTGCACCTCCAGGTTATGTTGGTTTTGAACAAGGTGGCTTACTAACTGAAGCGGTAATTAAGAATCCGCATGCGGTTGTACTACTAGACGAAATCGAAAAAGCGCATTCAGATATTTATAACATCCTATTGCAAGTAATGGATCACGGTACACTGACTGATAATAATGGCCGGAAAGCTGATTTCAGAAATGTGGTATTAGTGATGACAACAAATGCGGGTGTACAAGAAACGGTTCGTAAGTCGATTGGATTTACAGAGCAAGACCATTCACATGATGCGATGAGTGAAATCAATAAAGTGTTTTCACCAGAGTTTAGAAACCGCTTAGATAACATCATTTGGTTTAACCACCTTGAGAAAGAAGTTATCTTGCAAGTGGTTGATAAATTCATTGTTGAATTACAAGCTCAACTTGATAAGAAATCAGTTAACTTTGAGCTTACTTCTAAAGCAAGAGAGTGGTTGGCAGATAAAGGCTATGATAAAGCAATGGGTGCACGTCCTATGGCACGTGTTATTCAAGAGGAGCTTAAAAAGCCACTAGCAAACGCAATCTTGTTTGGTGAACTCGCTGATGGCGGTTCGGTTAAAGTATCTGTGAAAGATAAGAAAATTCACTTTGATTTTGAGACTAGCTTAGAAACGGCTTAAGCTGTTTTTACGGAAAACAAAAAGCCCAGCAATTGCTGGGCTTTTTGTTTATTAAATGGAATTAAAACTAAGTTAGTTTGAACACCATTTAACAAACGCTTTTAGCTCTTTGTAATAAACACATCTGCTCATTCAAAGCAGCAAAAAGCTAAATCTCTCGTTAACGCACTAACTTAGCGAGCACGGAATACGATGCGACCTTTCGATAAATCGTAAGGAGTCATTTCTACGGTTACTTTGTCGCCAGTTAAGATGCGGATGTAGTTTTTGCGCATTTTACCAGAGATATGAGCCACAACTACGTGACCATTTTCTAGCTCAACTCGGAACATTGTATTTGGTAAAGTATCAAGGACCGTACCTTGCATTTCGATTACGTCTTCTTTCGCCATGTTTAGCGTAACACCTCTTTAATAGTTAAACGCTGCAGATTTTGCCGAAAATACAGCAATAAGTAAAGCTACAGGGCTTAATTTTGTAAATTAAATCGCCAACCACTCATCGCCAATATGCTTTTGTGCAGGCAAAAATTGGGTTTTATATTTCATTTTGTTGCATTCGTCGATTTGATATCCCAAATAGACAAATTGTTTTGCTTGTTGTTTAGCAAACTGAATTTGCTCCATTATCATGATGCTACCAATACTGTAGTGTTCATAATCGGGGTCAAAAAATGTGTAAATCGCTGAGATAGCGTTATGCATACAATCGGTTACTGCAACGGCGATTAACTTATCTTCATCTCGTAACTCAATAAATGTGACAGGCAACCACTGGCAAAACAAAAAACTTTCGTATTGGCTCTGATCGGGTGGAAACATTGAGCCATCTTGATGCCTTTGGGTGATATATTTGCAGTATAACGGGTAGTATTCTGCGCGCTCGTATTCACTATAACTAACCGTGAAAACTTTTTTTGCTTTATTTAATTTGCGCTTTTGCGATTTAGAAGGAGTAAATTGTTGGGCTAATACGCGCACTGAATTACACGCATTACAAATAGGGCAATGAGGACGATAGATTTGGTCGCCACTGCGTCTAAAACCCAGCGCTAATAATTGCTCAAATTTATCAGGGCAATAGCAACTTGGATCGAGTATAACAAGTAGCTGTTCCTGACGATCGGGTAAGTAACTGCAATCAAATTGCTGGCTTAAACCAAGCCTAGCGGGTAAGTGCTCAGTCATAAATATTAATCAACTCTTGCGGTTGCCACATGTCTTTTTTAGGCACAAAACTGTGCGCTAACTTAAGTCTAGTTAAAAATTCTCCGCGTGGGATAACTTTTGCACCTAAAGTGATTAAATATGGGTTTTCTAGTTGGCAATCAATAAAATACGCTTGATGTTTCTTTAGCCAATTGACTAACGCCCACATCGCCAGTTTTGAGCCGTTACTAATATTATGAAACATTGACTCACCACAAAATATACCGTTTTGCATGATGCCATACAGGCCTGCAACAAGTTCATCTTCGTGCCATATTTCAAGACTGTGTGCGACACCTTGATGATGTGCTTCGATGTAGGCGTGCATCATTTGCTCTGTGATCCACGTCCCTTCAGCATCAATACGTTGTTCACGACACGCATTGATAACGTGGGCAAATGCGTGATTTATGGTGACACGCACAGGAAAACGCTTTAAATACTTTTTTAAACTGCGGCTGACATGAAATTCATCGAGTTCAATAATACCGCGCATACTCGGTGACCACCACATGATGGGCTCATAATCACTAAACCAAGGAAACACGCCGGTTTGGTAGGCATTTTTAATTCGTTCTACTGATAAATCTCCGCCAATTGCCAACAGGCCATCGGGCTCATCAAGGGCGAGTTCTGGGTCTGGAAAATCAACACTCTCGGGCGAGAGTTGGTAAAGTTGCTTGATCATATCAGCGGTATCATTGTTATTTGCTTTGATTTTAACAAAATTTTAGCTATAAAAAAGGGGCTGTTTTGCAACAGCCCCTAGTATTTAGTGCTTTAGATCAACTAACTATAGGTTATCTAAGAAACGTTCTGCATCAAGTGCAGCCATACAACCCGTACCCGCAGAAGTAATTGCTTGACGGTAGATGTGATCACACACATCACCTGCAGCAAACACACCAGGTACACTTGTTTGTGTGGCATTACCGTTTAAGCCAGACTCAACAACTAAATAGCCATCTTTCATTTCAAGCTGGCCTTCAAACATATCAGTATTAGGCTTATGGCCGATTGCAATGAATACACCAGCAAGATCTAGGTTTTCAGTCTCTTCAGAATCAGTTGCTTTGATACGGATGCCTGTTACACCCATTTCGTCACCAAGCACTTCATCCAAAGTACGGTTGTAATGTAGAACAACATTACCGTTTGTCGCTTTTTCGTTTAAACGATCAGCTAAGATTTTTTCACTGCGGAAGCTATCACGACGGTGGATAACATGTACTTCATCTGCAATGTTTGATAAATAAAGAGCCTCTTCAACAGCAGTGTTACCACCACCTACAACGGCTACTTTTTGACCGCGGTAGAAGAAACCATCACAGGTTGCACAAGCAGAAACACCACGACCTTGGAAGTTAGTCTCTGATTCTAAACCTAAGTATTTAGCAGACGCGCCAGTTGCGATAATTAATGCATCACATGTATAAGTGCCAGAGTCACCTGTTAAAGTGAAAGGGCGTTTTGTTACATCAACTTTATTAATGTGGTCAAAAACAATTTCTGTTTCGAAACGCTCAGCGTGTTCTTTCATACGCTCCATTAACGCAGGGCCAGTTAAACCATGCGCATCGCCTGGCCAGTTTTCAACTTCAGTGGTTGTCGTTAATTGACCACCTTGTTGAATACCAGTAATAAGAACCGGGTTAAGGTTGGCACGTGCTGCGTATACCGCCGCTGTGTAGCCCGCAGGGCCAGAACCTAAGATTAATAGTTTACAGTGTTTTGCGTCACTCATGGTTTTTCCTAAAAACGTTTCAATACGATGTCTATGCGCCCGATTCTAAGAAAAACAAGGCGGATGTAAACAAAAGCGCTGATTATTTTTTTAGTCAAATCGCTAAGCTGTCAAATAATCCTTACTGATTATAATTTAAATGCTTCTTTTTGCTTATAAAGTGAGCTGTTCGTGAATTGTTATGTGATCTAAGTACGGTAATTCATGACCAAGCAATAATTTTTTGATATGTTTTAGCTAATTTTGATATTAGCTCGCGGTATGAGCTAACTAAACGAACAGGCAATTATGGTATTTTGGCAGGAAAAGCCCGCTTTTGGGCTGACTACAGAAGACGTTCAAGTCTTAACAAATGCAAAAGAGTATCGCACTGAACTATTGCGTCTAATTGGTTCAGCAAAAAATAGAATTTATATTACCGCTTTGTATTTACAAGATGATGAAGCTGGCCGTGAAATTTTAACTGCATTACATCAAGCCTCGCTTGCTAACCCTGAGTTAGAAGTTAAAGTGCTGGTCGATTTCCACCGTGCTCAACGTGGTTTAATTGGCGCAGCAAAATCTGATGGCAATGCCAGCATGTATTGTGATTTTCAAGAGCAGTATCAATCAAATGTGAAAGTACATGGTGTTCCTGTTAAAGCGAAAGAGCTTTTCGGGGTACTGCATCTAAAAGGCTTTGTGATTGATGATACATTATTATACAGCGGCGCAAGTTTAAACAATGTATACCTTCAACAAGATGACCGTTATCGCTTAGACCGTTATTTTTTAGTTCATCAAGCAGGCTTATGTAACTCGGTTATCGATTTTATCGAAACCCATCTTTTAAGTTCAGCGGCGGTCCCACGGATTGATACGCGACCACTTATTAAATTTAATGATATTAAAGTCGCCCAAAAACAATTGATGCGTGAATTAAAATCGGCAAGTTATGAAAGTGCTGCTGAAGCGAGTGCTGGTGAGCTGGGTGTGCGCTTATTTTTAGGTTTAGGTCGCCGAAGTAATAAACTGAATCGTTTAATCAAATCGTTATTTGATACCACAGAGCAAGAACTTGTTCTTTATACCCCTTACTTTAACTTTCCAGCGCCTTTAATGCGCTCATTACGTCGTTTATTAAAACAGGGTAAGCAGGTAACTATTGTGGTAGGGGATAAAACAGCAAACGATTTTTATCTGCCGCCAAGTGAACCATTTAGTAAGATTGGTGCATTACCTTATTTATACGAAACGATTTTGTATAAATTTTTAAAGTCACAGAAACGCCATATCAATAATGGTAACTTGAATGTTTATCTTTGGAAGCATGAAAGTAATTCTTTTCACTTAAAAGGGATTTGCGCTGATAAACGTTTGCATTTATTAAGTGGCCATAATCTAAATCCGCGTGCATGGGGCTTAGATATTGAAAACGGTATTTTAATTGACGACCCTAAGCAGCACATTCTTGAGCAAATTGAACAAGAGAAGCAGGCTATTTTACAGCATTGTCGTCGTTTAACTGGTCCACAAGACTTAGAAACGATGGATGATTATCCTGCACCGGTTAAAAAGCTGTTGGGGCAGGCTAAACGTGTGAAAGTTGATTTTATTATCAAACGTTTTATTTAATCGGAAATTAAAAAAGCAGCGAAAGCTGCTTTTTTTGTATTTAGATGTTAGCTATCTTCTTTACTTCTGTTGAGCATCTAAAGACTGACCGTTCACTTCTTTAGAGTCGTTGCTCATCAAGTATAAATAAGTCGGCATTAAATCTTCAGGTGTTGCTAACTTATCTCTATCTTCACCAGGGTATGCTGATGAACGCATCGATGTGCGAGTAGCACCTGGGTTAATACAGTTTACGCGAATATTAGTTTTACCCACTTCACAAGCCCAAGTTTGCATCATGCCTTCAACAGCAAATTTTGAGATTGCATATGCACCCCAGTGTTCGCGGCCTTTGCGACCAACACCTGATGAAGTAAAAATAACAGATGCACTATCTGATTTACGAAGCAGTGGAAACATGAATTTAGTGATCATAGCTTGTGCGGTTACATTCACTTTCATGATGTTTTCAAATGTTGATACACAGAAGTGCTCAAGCGGACCTAATGAACCTAAGATACCTGCGTTATTAAGTAATCCATCTAACTTACCAAACTGCATTTCGATGGTTGCAGCTAGATCACGGTAGTTTTGTTTAGTGGCACCTTTTAAATCCATCGGCACGATGGCCGGTTGTGGGTAGCCCGCGTTTACGATTTCGTCATAAACACATTCAAGTTTATTGGTTGTTTTTCCTAGTAAAATAACAGTGGCACCATGCTTTGCATAAGTTAATGCGGCAACACGACCAATGCCGTCACCAGCACCTGTTATTAAAATTACTTTGTCTTTTAGCGCATTCTCTGCGGCTGTATAAGTATGCATAAACGTACCATCGATTAGATTTTTCATCATTTTACCATAGCAAAAAGCCAAGTTATCGAATTTATTGCAAATTAAGGTGGCGAAAATTGAAACTTTACGTTAACTTTAACTGGTCTAATGTCTTATTAATAATCTAATTACATTAAATTAACTTAGAATAAAGGTAGTAGAATAACTACTTTTAACCCTGAACACACAATAACAATAAGATTTGCGCGGAGCGAAATTATGAAAAAACTGCTACTCTCACTAGCCATTGCGTCAGCCATTACTGGCTGTGGTGGAGGAGAAACATTAGAAGATGTTAAAAATGATAATCCTCCTGTTCTCCCAACCGCGACAGTAAAATTTGACCCAGCGAACAGTGTAATCTCAGTACCGAATGATTTACTGATGAGTGGTACCCTTGATGGTACTTTAAACATACCGGGTGAATTAGACGACAACAATTTCAGTGTTGAACGCGCAGCTTATGCTGATCCGCAACTAGCACTGGGTGCGCTTGATGGCTGGTCAACACAAACTCCGTTTAAAATCGATTTAACTTTCCCTGCGGGAATCTCTCTTGATATGACATCTGCTGCTTCACCAGGCGCTGTGCGTATTTTTGAAGTTGTAATGGGTGCAAGCCAAACAGATGAAACTTGCTCGCAAGTTCCTGCAGGTATTGCTTGTAAACTAGTGTCTGAATTAACCTTTGGCGTAGACTTCGTCACTCAAGGTTCTGGTGATGCAGTAGCTGTGATCCCACTTAAACCATTTAAAGCTGGCAGTACTTACATTAATGTTTTGACAACGTCATTAATGGACTCAGAAGGTCGTTCAATTGAGCCATCTTCAACATATGCGCTAGTGAGCGAAGAGACAACCCTTATTACTGATTCGCAAAAGTCACTTCAAGCAGTTATCAATAGCTATGAAGATGCAGTGACATCGGGCGGTGCCATCACAAAAGATGAAATTATCTATTCTGCTGCGATGACTATGCAATCTGCAGGTCAAGTGCTTGGCACAGTAAAGCAACTTCTTGCCGCAAGTTTAACGCAAGATGCACTACCAACGCCGATGGTGCAAATTCCTGAGCAACCAGTTATTACAGTTGAGCAAGTATTCGCATCGCAAGGTATTACCGGTGTGTCACCTGTATTTGGTGGTGTGCAATATCAAAAGGGTAGCGTGATGTTACCTATGTATTTAGCCACACCAACCGGCAAAACGATTGCCGATTTATCTGCAACGTATTGGCAAGGTCTCTGTGACAGTGGTGTAGCTGTATTAGGTTATGCAGCAGCAGCGGGTGATTCATTCCCAACAGACCCTATTAGCGAAACTGATGGCCTTTGTATGGCGTTAAGTGGTGGCAAGTTACGAGATTTAGGCTTAGATCAAACTAAACACCTAACTAAGTACAACACAATTCCAAAAACACAAAGTATCGCTAATGTGCCAGTGCAAATTACTAAACCAATTTTACCTGTGATCAATGCAGTGCGAGCTCAGCTTGGCTTAGACGCATTAAGCATGCCTGAGACAGGCTGGCCTGTTGTTATTCTTCAGCACGGTATTACTTCTAAAAAAGAAGATATGTTAGCAATTACAGCGCAGCTAACACTGCAAGGCTTTGCAACAGCAGCAATTGATCACCCTATGCATGGCGAGCGTGGTGTTGATGTAGATGGTGACGGTACTGATGATTTTAATGCTTCTACAGGTTCTGTATTAAGCTATATGAATTTACAGTCGTTATTAGTAGCGCGTGATAGCTTACGTCAGTCAGTTGCTGATTTACTTGGCTTACGCTTAGGTCTTAACTTTACAGGTGCTGCTGATTTAAATGCACAAGATGTATCATTCTTAGGTCATTCATTGGGCTCGGTAGTTGCTCCAGCATTTGTTGCTGTGACTAATGCACCGCTTGCTGACCAAGTTGATCCAATGTTTAACGTGAAAAGTGTGGCACTTGCCAGTGGTGGCGGTGGTATCGCAAGCTTCTTAATTGAGTCAAATACATTTGGTCCATTTGTACAAGGCTCTGTATTACTTGCTGCGGGTATTGATGAGTCAGCTGAGTTTGGTGCCTATACTCAAAATGAAGCGTTATCAAACTGTGGTGCGCTTGCTGCTAATCAAACAGCCTTCGTTACATGTGCTTATAAAGAGTATATTGGTGCGTTAACGGTTGCGGGTGAAACTGCAAAACTAGCGAATATTCAAAGTGTGATCACTCAGTTTGCTTTTGCTGCGCAAACAGCACTTGATAGTGGTGACCCTTCTAACTATGCAGCATCTGTTGCAGCGCTTGGCACACCAGTGTACATGAGTGTTGTAGTAGGTGATGGTGCTAACAACAATGCTGATATGGTTATTCCACCAACGGTATCAAGCAACCCAATTGCTGGTAGCTTACCTCTTGCTAACCTAATGGGTTTATCAACTGTTGCTGAAACACAAGGCCCGACAGCTGATGCAATGAGCTATGTGGTTAAATTCACTAAAGGCCATCACAGCTCAGTGTTAACACCTGTTGCAACCGCTGATTCTGGTGCGACTGCTGAAGAAAGTGCTGCAGCAACTACAGAAATGCAATTGCAAATCGCGACGTTCTTAGCAAGCCGTGGTCAATATCTTCAGATTACTAACCCAGACGTTGTTACAGAATAATCGAAACCTTACTAATTAAGTAAAACCAATTAAGTAAAAAGCCACTTTATGTGGCTTTTTTTACTTTAAAGCGTGGTAAATTGTGCCGATGCATTAATAAATGGAGAGTTTGATTGGAATTTTTATATGAATACGGGTTATTTTTTGCAAAGACCCTCACATTTGTCATCGCACTTGCGGTGATTGTCGCCATTATCATGGGCGCTGCAGTAAAACCCAAAGCGAAGAAAGGGGAGATAACAATTGATGATTTGAGTGAGCAACTTGATGATTTAAAACAAAGTTTTATAGCAAATACCTTATCCAAAAAAGAGCTCAAGGCTCACCAAAAACAGCAAAAATCTGAAGCAAAGAAACAGCAAAACGACGAGCCTAAATCACGTTTATATGTAATTGATTTTAATGGCAGTGTTGATGCCCACGAAGTAGAAAGTCTACGAGAAGAAATTACCGCTATTTTAACCATCGCTGACAAAGAAAAAGATCGCGTGCTGGTACGCCTTGAAAGCGGCGGCGGTGTGGTTCACGGCTATGGTCTGGCTGCATCTCAACTACAACGCATACGCAATGCTGGAATTCATTTAACTGTTGCGATTGATAAGGTTGCGGCAAGTGGTGGCTATATGATGGCCTGTGTTGCCAATGAGATAGTGGCGGCACCTTTTGCAATTGTTGGCTCGATTGGCGTTATTGCGCAAATTCCTAACTTTCATAAAATTTTGAAAAAGAATGATGTGGACTTTGAGCAAATTACAGCAGGTGAGTACAAGCGTACGTTAACTATTTTTGGTGAAAATACCGACAAAGGCCGTGAAAAATTCAAAGAAGAAATTGAACAAACTCATGGTTTATTTAAAACCTTTGTTAGTGAGCAGCGTCCGTCTCTTGATATTGATACTGTTGCAACCGGTGAGCATTGGTTTGCTACCCAAGCGTTTGATAAAGGCTTAGTTGATAAGATTGATACCAGTGATGATATTTTATTGAGCCAAGCGAAAGAGCGTCAAATCTATAAAGTCAAGTATCGTATTAAGAAGAATTTAAGCGATAAGCTCGCCGTTGGTTTAAGTTCAGGGGTCAGTAAAGCGGGTGTTAGTTTAATGTCTCGCTTAAAAGGCTTAAACCCATAACCAATGAGCAAAAGAAAAATGCCAATAAAAAACCCGCTAAGTTAGCGGGTTTTTTATTGGCTACAAATAAGTCATTACTTAATCGACTTATGGTAATCCTCTAAATCTTTGGCGGCATTTGGATCGTTAAATACGTCTTCATCAAACTCACCTTCAGATTTTGCGACCACACAGGTCACCATACAGTCACCTGTTACGTTCACAGCGGTTCGCGTCATATCAAGTAAGCGGTCAACACCAATGATGATAGCAATACCTTCTACAGGCAAGCCTACTTGGTTTAACACCATGGCTAACATAATAAGACCAACACCTGGCACACCCGCAGTACCAACAGAAGCAAGAGTTGCAGTTAAAATAACCATTAAGTAATCAGAAATTGTTAAGTCAACTGAAAATACTTGTGCGATGAACACGGTCGCAACACCTTGCATAATTGCTGTGCCGTCCATGTTTATGGTTGCGCCTAAAGGTACAGTAAACGAAGCAACCGAATTATGTGCGCCTAATTTCTTGCTTGCCGTTTCAAGGGTAATAGGCATAGTTGCACTTGAGCTAGATGTACTAAATGCAAAAAGACAGGCGTTTTTCATCTTCTTTAAGAACATCACAGGGTTAAGACCGGTGAACATTTTTAACAGCACACTGTAATTAACAAAACCGTGGAACAACAACGCGAATACTACTACACCAAAGTATAAAGCAAGGCTTTTAATAAGTTTTAAGTCAATGGTAGTGAATAGTTTAGCCATTAAGAAGAAAACACCATAAGGTGCAATGTTCATTAGCAGGGTAACAAGTTTTAAGATTACTGTGTTTAAGTCTTCGAATACACTTGCAACACGTTGACCTGCTTTACCACTTAGGGCCATAGCAACACCAAACAGTAATGCAAACACAATAACCTGTAGCATGTTACCACTTGCCATAGCGTCAATAGGGTTTGTTGGGAACATACCAATAATGACTTGTGCAAGGGTTGGTGCTTCTTTTGCACTGTAGTTAGCATCAGAAGGTAAGTTAATGCCCTCACCAGGATTCACTAATAAGGCTAAAGTAATAGCAACAGTAATGGCGATTGCTGTTGTCGCTAAATAAAGCAAAATAGACTTGCCACCTAAACGGCCTAATTTTTTAGGGTCACTTAAGCTACAAGTACCACAGACTAATGATACAAAAACCAGTGGCACGACAAGCATTTTTAAGCTTGCTATAAAAATTTGACCACCAACATGGAAAATACCATCAACAAAAAATGCTTTAATTGGTAAAGAGAATAACCCTAGTGGAATAAGGAAATCGTCTTCACCCGCTAAAATGGCTTGGAAGATAAAACCAACGATTACACCTAGTACCATACCTACCATGATACGAGATGTAAGGCTTAAAGATCGTACTTTTGACATACACCCAGACTATTTTTTTATAAATTTTGTCATAGACTACCAGCATGAAGATTTTTATACAGAAAAATTCGATAAATAGTGAAATAAATTCGTTGCCTTTAAAGGAAAAAAATTATGATCTTCGTTTAATTTTTAGGTTAATATTAGGTAAACAATCAAATAAGTAAAAAATAGCTAACTAGGGAGAGGTCGATGCCTTTATTGCGATGGCTAAGTGTTTTAGTTTTCATCTCATTGTTAGCCGCCTGTGGCGGTGGTGGATCATTAGACAGTGATTCATCAGACGGAGATGATGGCACAACCGTAGAGACAAACTATGTTGTGTCTGTTCAGGGTTACAGCCAATCAACGACGGAAACAGCGAATGCAGTTACAGCAGACGCACCGTTAACCATTTCGGCAACACTCACTAACAATGATGAAGCCGTAGTTGGTGCTGTAATTAACTTTAGCCTCAATGGCGATATCGGTTTACTAGATCCTGTTTCTGGTACCGACCTAACCGATACAGACGGTGTGGCATCTATTACGTTAACTGCGGGCGATACTGCTGGTGCGGGGATTGTTACTGCTACATATGTAATCGACAGTGAAACCTACACTGATACCTTTGGATTTACTTCTGATGGTTCTGAAACCGATGACTCAAGTGTCAGTGGTAGTGTGACTCTTAGCTTGAACATCGTAGATAGTTCAGGCCAGCCATTCTCCCTTGATAACCCAGTAAGCAAAGATAACAAAGGTACGGTTACTGCGACTTTACTTGATGATGATACGCCACTGGATGGGCAACTTATTTCATTTACTACGAACTATACAGGTAAAATCACGCCTGTATTGGGCACTGCTTTAACGGACGAAAACGGTGAGGCATACGTTACACTTAGTAGTGGCGACTCTAAAGGTGCAGGACAAGTTGTGGCTACTTACACAGATGAAAGTGGTAACAGCATTACAAAAGTAGCTGGGTTTATTTCAAATGGTGATGATGCTCCTGTCGAAAGTGCTGAAGCTGAACTTGATATTAAATTACTTCAAGGTTGTGCGACTGATTGGGACGCTAATCGCAGTACAACATCTCTTGAAACGACTTACTTAACGTCAGGCTGTACGGTTGTAAATCAGTTCTCATCTGACGAACTTATCGATGTCATGGTCAAAGTAACTGATACAAGCTCGGGTGACGGTATCGACGGTATTATTGCTGAGCTTTCGACTGATCTTGGTGGTTTATTACCAGAATCAGGTAAAGCGCTAACTGATAACTTTGGTTTTGCCATTTTAAAATTACAGCCTGGCGCAAATAGTGGTGCGGGCGAGGTTACTGTGACTGCTAAGTCTGTGACTTCTTCAAAAGCATTTGAAATTGCAACAGCTGAGTTGAGCGTTGAAATTTCAAATGGTCTGTATAACAAGCTAGATGACTCAGGTAATGTTATTGATGACGAATTTGTGCCGCTTGCTGCAGGTGCGACAACTGTCATCACGGTTACAATTTACGATGCATCAGGTGATTTATATGTTTCGCCTCTTGATGTTGAGTTCACTTCAGGGTGTGTTGAGTCAGATTTATCTGTAATGGATGAAACCGCAACCAGTATTAGCGGCATTGCAACAGCAACTTACAGAAGCAACGGCTGTAACACTTCGCAGGGCGATACAGTAACGGCGACAGTATTAACTGGTGGTACGCCAAAAGTGGTATCAGTAAATGTGCCAGTATCGGCTGCTGAAGTAAGCGCAATCGAATTTGTTGAAGCGTCTGCTAATGTGCTTGCATTAAAAGGCACGGGTGGTGTGTCACGCCAGGAAACAAGTCAACTTACATTTAAACTTACTGATGCGATTGGTAATGTAGCAAAACAAAAACGTTTAGATTTTCGTTTAAGTTCGACCAATGGTGGTATTTCTCTCTCTGAAGTAACTGATGCAAGCGGTTACTCGCATGCTAGTGTCTCAACTGACTCAGAAGGCTTAGCGCGCATCCAAATTAACTCTGGTTTTGTGCCGCAAGCAGTGCGTGTACAAGCTTGTTATATTCCTGATGATCAAATCCCAACGGATCAAAACAACAATGTGACCTGTTGGAAAGAGCTTTATGATGAATGTCTTCTAGATGAAGCAGACCGTGATAGCAATGTATCATGTCCGACAGGGGAACTTTCGTTAGTTGCACTTGATGAGCAAGTAACCAGCGTTTCAGATCTTGTTTCTATCAGCTCTGGATTACCAGATGGTAATAGCTTTACCGCTGGCCCAGAAGTCATCAACATTGAAGCATTAAATTATATTGGTGATACCACAGATATTTCGGTTTATGTTGCAGACCACTTCAATAACCCAGTACCAGATGGCACGTCGGTTTATTTAACGACAGAAGGTGGCGCTGTAGGGACACTAGATGGTGAGGAGTTTAATCCTCAACTTGAATGTAATACTGTTGATGGTGCGTGCGTTGCACAGTGGCGTTCACAAAATCCGATTCCATTTAGCGAGGATAAATGGGGCAACAAAATTAATAGCACTAATCCAAAAACAAGTGCAATTAACTGCGACCTTTATTTTGGTGTGGCAGCACCTTGTATGGCGGGCATTTTAAATGCCGCGTTTGATGATGATGGTGTACCGCTTGGTGGCCGTGCAACAGTGCTTGTGACAGCCAAAGGTCAAGAGTCATTTATCGACATTAATGGTAATGGTCGTTTTGATAAAAACGAATATTATAGTGGTTATGACTTACCAGAAGCCTTTGTCGATCATAATGAAAATGGTGTTTATGATGGCTTAGCGGCAATTTATGATCCTGTTACAGCTACGATTACAAAGGCTGCTGAAAACTGCCAAGAAGGTGATGCAAGCGACCCATGTAGCGCAACGAACACAAATGCAGGTCATACTGAAGAGAACTTCGATATTGACTTAAATGAGATGTATACACTTGCTGATGGCAAGTATAACGGCCTTGAGTGTTCTGAAGATGCGACAACACCTGATGAAGATGCAACATTTGAAAGCTTATGTACAAAAGAGCTAATTGATGTTCGTGATTCGTTTGAGATCATTATGTCAGGGAGCTTTGCATACAGTCGCTTCGTGGTAACAAAAGATGAGCTTCGAAATCGCTTTGCTGAAGCACTCGCTGAAACAACAGAGGACGATCCAACTGTATTCACAGATAATGCGATGCAACTTGCTGTGGATATTGAGAACTGTAGTACTATTTATCGACAAGCAGATACTCAGTCAGGTGCAATTATCGCTCGTTTAGAAGCGACAGCGAATACTGACTACTGTGATTTAGGCTCAATTAACATTACTACTGCTGATTCGGGTAATCAGTTAGCAGCACTGAGCTTTGAGCTTTATTTCTCTGATATTTATAACAATCCAATGCCATCGGGTACAACGGTTGCTGTAAGTTCTGATAATGGTGATTACAGTGGCACCTCTGGTTTTGACATTGGTAATTCAAGTCAAACTGTGGCTACAGGGATTTCACTGACTATCAGCCGTGAAGCTGATCCAAATGATAAAACAGATGGTTTCTTAACAGTTGAATTCACTACAGGCAAAGACAATGTCTCAACTGCTACAATAGCAATTAGTGACGATGGCTAATAAGTAGTTATTTGTTTAAATTTAAAAAAATGCCAACCAGAAGGTTGGCATTTTTGTTGCTGTTCTATATATTCCTCTTGAAATTACCGCAAAACACCACATTGACTAAATTAGCAACAAAAATTGTTTAATTATTCACTCAATGAAGAAAAGTTTCGATTAAAAGCTTGTAACAATTGGTGTTTGTAGATATACCTATAAATATTCGTGCTCCAATGTTAAAAAATCATACTTATTTGTTTAATGTGATGGATATACATTTATAAGGGCAAAAAACTTTTAAAATATTCGGTCAGAAATAGGCAACTATGGGCAAATCACTTGTAATTGTAGAGTCTCCAGCAAAGGCAAAAACAATTAATAAATACTTAGGTAACGATTTCATCGTAAAGTCCAGCGTTGGACATGTGCGTGATCTACCAACTTCAGGTTCGGGCAAAACGAAAACTGCAGCAACAAAAACGCCTGCAGAAGTTCGAAAAATGTCACCAGAAGAAAAAGCTGCCTATAAAAAGCAACGCGATTATAAAAATCTTGTTGCCCGTATGGGTATTGATCCTGAAAAAGGTTGGGAACCGCATTACGAAGTCTTACCGGGCAAAGAAAAAGTTGTTCAAGAATTAAAAAAACTTGCTGAAAACGCCGATAAAATCTATCTCGCAACCGATTTGGATAGAGAAGGGGAAGCGATTGCATGGCACCTCGAACAAATTATCGGTGGCGAACCTGAAAAGTATAAGCGAGTTGTTTTTAACGAAATAACTAAAAATGCAATTCAACAGGCATTCGAAACACCGGGTGAGCTAAACACTGACATGGTCTACGCGCAGCAAGCGCGACGTTTCCTTGACCGTGTTGTGGGCTTTATGGTGTCGCCATTGCTGTGGGCTAAAGTTGCTCGTGGTTTATCAGCAGGTCGAGTGCAATCGGTAGCAGTGCGTTTGCTTGTTGAGCGTGAGCGCGAAATTAAAGCATTTATTCCAGAAGAGTTTTGGGATGTGCATGCCGATGTAAAAAATAGCGAAGCTTCACTTCGCTTAGAAGTGACTAAACACGCTGATAAGGCTTTTAAGCCTGTAAATGAAGCACAGGCAATGTCTGCCGTTAATGAACTTGAAAAAGCCCAGTACAAGGTCATTAGCGTTGAAGAAAAGCCAAGTAAAAGTAAACCAAGTGCACCATTTATTACCTCAACCATGCAACAGGCAGCAAGTACACGCCTAGGTTATGGTGTTAAGAAGACCATGATGTTGGCACAACGCTTATATGAAGCGGGTCACATTACTTATATGCGTACCGACTCAACAAACCTATCGAAAGATGCTGTTGAAATGTGTCGTGATTACGTGACAGAGCAATTTGGTGAAAAGTATTTACCAAAAGCCCCAATTAGTTATAGCTCTAAGGGCAATGCGCAAGAGGCGCACGAAGCGATTCGTCCTTCAAGCGTTACCGTGTTGTCTGGTCATTTAGACGGCGTTGAAGCGGATGCTAAAAAACTGTATGAACTTATTTGGCGTCAGTTTGTTGCTTGCCAAATGGTACCAGCTGAATATGACCTAACCACATTAACGGTAGGCGCAGGTGATTATCAGTTAAAAGCAAAAGGTCGTGTACTTCGCTTTGATGGTTGGACAAAAGTTCAGCCAGCTGTTCGTAAAAAGAATGAAGAAGACCAGTCGCTGCCTGCGGTTAAAGAGGGTGAAGTACTCACATTAGTGGAGTTAGACCCTAAACAGCACTTTACAAAACCACCTGCACGTTTTAGTGAAGCAAGCTTAGTTAAAGAATTAGAAAAACGTGGTATTGGTCGCCCTTCTACGTATGCATCAATCATTTCAACGATTCAAGACCGTGGTTATGTACGCGTTGAAAATCGCCGTTTCTTCGCTGAAAAAATGGGTGAAATTGTTACAGACCGCTTAGTCGAAAACTTTGAAGATCTGATGAACTTTGATTTTACCGCTAAGATGGAAGGTCGCCTGGATGATATCGCAGAAGGTGAGCGCGTATGGACACAAGTACTCGATAAATTTTATGCAGACTTTTCAACTCAGTTGGAAATTGCTTCAGGTGATGAAGAGCAAGGGGGTATGCGTCAAAACCAAATGGTTGAGACAGATATCGATTGTCCAACCTGTGGCCGTAAAATGGGTATTCGTACCGCCTCAACGGGTGTGTTCTTAGGTTGTACGGGGTATAACTTACCACCTAAAGAGCGTTGTACAACAACCATGAATTTGGTGCCTGGTGATGAAGCGATTGCTGCCGATGTTGAAGATGTTGAAACAGAATCATTGATGCAAATGAAGCGTTGCCCAATCTGTGAAACGGCAATGGATTCATACTTAATTGACGAAACGCGTAAATTGCATGTGTGTGGTAATAACCCTGCTTGTAAGGGTTATATCGTTGAACAAGGTACCTTTAAAATTAAAGGTTACGATGGTCCAATTATCGAATGTGATAAATGTGGCTCAGATATGCAGTTAAAATCAGGTCGTTTTGGCAAGTACTTTGGCTGTAGTAATGAAGAATGTAAAAATACACGTAAATTACTTAAAAACGGTGAAGCCGCGCCGCCAAAAGAAGACCCAGTTCATTTACCAGAACTTGAGTGTGAAAAGTCAGAGGCATATTTTGTACTGCGTGATGGTGCGTCAGGTATTTTCTTAGCGGCAAATACCTTCCCTAAATCACGTGAGACACGCGCACCTAAAGTGGAAGAGCTGAAGCGATTTAAAGACCGTATCTCTGAAAAGTTTTATTATCTAGCTGATGCGCCAACACAAGATCCTGATGGCAACCCATCAATTGTTCGTTACAGCCGCAAAAATAAAGAGCAGTATGTAATGAGTGAAGTTGATGGCAAAGCGACAGGTTGGACCGCTCACTATCAAAGTGGTAAGTGGGTAGAAGAGAGTAAAAAGAAAGCGCCAGCTAAGAAAAAAGCCCCGGCTAAGAAGTAAATTTACCTTCATATCGAAAGGGATTGCAGTTGCAATCCCTTTTTTGTTTTTATCTCCTGCGAATGTCGTTTTTTACCAATCTTTGCTTTTAGGCTGTTGTTATTGTGTCATCAACATCAAGACAGGAGATTTAAAATGCAAACACGTTTATCACAACAGCAAGTATATTCACTTAACCCCGGCCTCGTTAAACACTTAACAGGGCTGAGCACACTGCCAGAAGGTACAAATATAACCGCGAAGCTCGCTGATTTAGTCAGACTCAGAGTATCGCAAATTAATGGCTGTGGTTTTTGTCAGCATATGCACTCAGCAGAGCTCAGAAGCCATGGTGAACGTCAACAGCGACTAGATGTACTGGCAGCGTGGCGAGAAGTACCAGTATTCTCACAAGAAGAAGTAGCTGCACTCGCCTGGGCTGAGTCATTAACAAATATCATTGATAAGCATGTTGAAAATGATGTGTACAATCAAGTGTCGGCTATCTTTAGCGAAAAAGATATCGTGGCCCTAACGACGGTTGTATTAGAGATAAACAGCTGGAATCGTATAGTTAAAGCGTTTCACTTTATCCCTGAATTAACAGAATAGGAAATGAATATGAAGTTTACACTTGCCCCTAAGGTCAACGCGTTAGTCAATATCACATCAGCATGTGCGTTTTTCTTCGGCAGTACTTTATTTTTACCTGCATTTATAGAGTACGCCACAGTCGGTGTGGTGTTATTCATGATAGGTTCGTTATTATTTTTATTAAGTGCTGTGGCAGATTTTAATAGCCATTAAAATAAAAAACCGGAGCGCACATCATTGTGTCATTCCGGTTTTTTCTTATTCTTTCAAACGTCTAATTAGATTTGTACGTCTGTTACTTTTTTATAGCCTTCAGCTTCAAGCTCATCGTTTACACATTTTAAAACATATGGCTTTAATTCTTCGTTGCTGATGTCATCATCTTTCGCCCAGTTTAAACACATTTCAGTGTATTCTTTGATCATTTCAGCTGATGCTTCAGGTGCTTCGTTAGCGATTGCATTTGTTGCAGACACACTTAAAACAGGTGCCAAAATTAGTGCTAGCAATGCTTTTTTCATTTAATTATTCCTAATCAACAAAATTAATTATTACCGGCTAAATTGCACAGTAATGGTGCGCAATGTGTATCTCACTTTGCTTGAGTGAATTTATAAACTAAATCTCTAAAAAAGATAACGAAATTTTTTTATCGTAAAGATAAGCAAAAAATCAGCGTTGTTTTAACCTACAATGCTGGTAATAGCGTTTTGTTTCCACGTATTATCTCGTTAATTTTAAAGGAAAGAGATTTTAGTTATGTCTGAACAAGTGACTCATTCAAAAGTAAAGAAAGTACCAACCAAACTAGAGCAAATTGTTGAGAGTTTTATTTTTCGTTCGCGTTGGTTATTAGCACCATTCTTTATTGGCTTATTAGTCGCTGTGGTATTACTGCTGCTAAAGTTTTTTAAATACTTGTACAGTATGGCCTTAAATACGTTTACAGCGTCAAATCAAGAGCTTTTGGTTGGAATTTTAACTTTAGTTGATACTGCGCTTTTAGCAGGGCTCTTGCTGATCATTATTTTTAGTGGTTACGAAAACTTTGTTTCAAAGTTGAATATAGAAAATCACGAAGACAGACCAGTGTGGATGGGGAAGGTTGGTTTCTCAGGTCTTAAGATGAAGTTAATAAGCGCCATTGTTGCCATCTCTGCTGTAGAGCTTTTGAAGGTATTCATCAGCTCAAACAGTCATTCAACGGATGAATTACTCTGGAAGGTACTCATTCATGTCACATTTGTGGTGTCGGGTGTGTTATTTGCACTAACAGATTACATTAATAGTAAAACCATGAACCACTAACACCACGATTAGTCATAAAAAAGCCCTGCAATTGCAGGGCTTGTTGTTTAACAACTGATGATTAATTCAGGGTTGCATAAAAACAACCGAACCCGGGCAGAGTGACTGTATTATTGTTTAAATCAGCTGTGTGATGAGAAATCTCAGTATGCTGTGAAGACACAGGATCAGAGAGTGTTAGCTCGCTAGTATCAGCACTTAAATTGAAAGCGCAAAGCATTTTAACGCTGTCAAGCGTTCTATAAAAAGCAAGCACTGGCTCTTGCGTTTCGATAAATTCAATATCGCCTTCTAACAATACGTTCTTATCTTTACGCCATGCCATAAATTCACGATACGCATTCAAAATTGAATCTTTATCTTGATCTTGTGCGCTAACAGCAACGGCTTTGTGTGCATCGCCTACAGGTAACCAAGGTTTTACTGTAGAGAAGCCTGCTTGTTCAGGATCCGTTGCATCCCATGGCATTGGTGTACGACAACCGTCACGGCCTTTAAAGTTTGGCCAGAATGTAATGCCGTATGGGTCTTGTAAGTCTTCAAATGCGACTTCAGCTTCACCTAAACCAAGCTCTTCACCTTGGTACATACACACGCTGCCACGTAAAGACGCTAACAGGGCTGTAAGCATTTTACATTGCTGCGGATTGATAGTGTTATCTTTACTCCAGCGGCTAGCAACACGCTCTACGTCGTGGTTACTGAATGCCCAACATGGCCAGCCTTCAGTCATGCGTTGCTCAAGAGTACTAACTGTTGTACGAATATATTCAGCGCTATAGTCGTTAGTCAGTAGCTCGAAGCTATAACCCATGTGAAGTTTGTCACCACCTGATGTGTACTCAGCCATGGTTGCAAGTGAGTCTTCAGATGAAATCTCACCTAATGCAACTGTGCCAGGGTACTTGTTTAGTAGGGCACGAATGTCCTGCATAAAACTCAGGTTCTCAGGTTGCGTATTATTGTAGTAGTGATACTGGAACGCATATGGATTGTCTTCGCTAAAGCCACGGCCTTGACGCTTTTCAGGTGGCTTAGCAGGATTATCTCGTAATTGAGCATCGTGATAGCAAAAGTTAATTGCATCTAAACGGAAGCCATCAACGCCTTTCTTAAGCCAAAACTCAACATTATCTAATACAGCTTTACGAACTTCAGGATTATGGAAGTTTAAATCTGGCTGCTCAGCAAAGAAGTTATGTAAGTAATATTGACCACGGCGCGGCTCCCATTGCCATGCAGGGCCACCAAAAATAGATAACCAGTTATTTGGTTGTGTACCGTCTGGTTTAGCATCTGCCCACACGTACCAATCGGCTTTGTCGTTGGTTTTGTCTTCACGGCTGTCAAGGAACCATTGATGTTGATCTGAGGTATGGCTCAATACCTGATCAATAATGATCTTAATATCACGTTGGTGCGCTTGCACGATAAGTTCATCAAAATCATCAAGATTACCAAACAATGGGTCGATATCACGATAGTCACTGATGTCATAACCAAAGTCTTTCATTGGTGATTTAAAGAAAGGTGAAACCCAAATAGCATCAACACCTAGGCTTTTAATATAATCAATGCGATCAATGATACCTTTGATATCACCAATGCCATCGCCATTGGTGTCTTGGAAACTGCGCGGATAAACTTGATAAATAACCGCACCTTTATACCACTGCTTTTGAGCCATGTTTTTCTCCATCGTGACACTCAGTGTGTGTAAACTGTTAGGCAACCACTACTGTATATGTTGCCGGAATGTCAAAAGCATACGTGAAGGGTGAGATACTGTAAAAACTCTGCATACGTATGCACGCCAAATTCATCGTTGACCTCAGTAAAATTTATTAGCTTGATTTAAAATTAAACAACACGAATTTAGCATCTTAAAATTTACCAATTAGTAATATAGCCGTCGCATTACAATGCAAAATGCCAGCTTGGTGCATAATATAGCTGGCTTACACCACAATGGTGCAACGTTATTATTGGTAAGACCAATTATCATTGGTATAGCCTTGTACCTATTGTTGATGCGTTAAGTCGCCAATATAACGAGATAAATGACTTAGCACCTATCTATGTAGCCAAAATAGGGGCAAAAATATAGCGAAAATGTTT
This sequence comes from Pseudoalteromonas sp. Hal040, assembly GCF_037162425.1. NCBI lineage: Bacteria > Pseudomonadati > Pseudomonadota > Gammaproteobacteria > Alteromonadales > Pseudoalteromonadaceae > Pseudoalteromonas > Pseudoalteromonas sp. Hal040. The sequence goes on from NZ_JARLUU010000001.1 coordinate 1,486,597, forward strand.
CATTACTATTAATTCACACTGTAAAATTGATAAATTATTTATATTCAATTGCTTAGCTGGTGTTTTTGTAAAGATGTTGTTAATTTTTGTGATGTTCGACTACGCTGAATACGTATGCATAAATTTGTTAAGAAAATAATCAGAGCGTTAATATTCAATTCGACAACAAAATCAGTCAGCGAATTACAGCTATTATGTAAATGAATAACTGCAACACGTTGGCATTACAATTTGGGTAATGGGAAAACATCATGTCTATGTTCAAACCAAGTATATTAACTCTGGCTTTAACAGCCGCAGGTTTAAATAGCTTTGTAGCGTATGCTGCAGAAGAAGACCAAAAAGCAAAAAACGATAACGTTGAAGTTATCGAAGTAAAAGGTTTTCGTGGCAGTGTTGTAGAATCTATTAATACTAAACGCTTCACGCCTGAAGTCGTTGAATCAATCTCAGCAGAAGATATCGGTAAATTACCTGATTCATCAATTGCAGAATCAATCGCACGCCTTCCTGGTTTAACAGCCCAACGTCTAGACGGTCGAGCTAGTCGTGTAAGTGTTCGTGGTTTCAGCGAAAACGAAAGTGCAACAACATTCAACGGTCGTGAGCAAGTATCAATCGGCGACAACCGTGGCGTTGAATTTGACCTTTACCCATCAGAAATTATGAGTGGCGTAACGGTATACAAAACACCGAGCGCAGGCATTGATGCTGAAGGTATCGCGGGTGTTATCGACATGCAAACTGTTAAACCTTTAAGTAAAGGTGAACAAGTTATCATGTTCAACGGTCAATACGAGCAAACGGGTTTTGATAAATTAAACCCAGACGGTGACGATAGCGGTTTCCGTGGTACGTTCTCATACATTGATCAATTTGCTGATGACACAATCGGTGTTGCATTTGCTTACAACACAATGAGCTCTCCAAACCAAGAAAAACGTTGGAATTCTTGGGGCTATCCAGAGTTTACTGGTGATGACGGTAATACTTATTCAATTTTAGGTGGTGCTAAACCATTCGTTCGTTCATCGACTCTTGAGCGTGATTCAGCAATGCTAGTAATTGAAGCTGCGCCGAATGACCGTCTAAACATGACATTTGATGCCTTATATGTAGATTTCTCTGATGAGAAGATTTTACGTGGTATTGAAGTACCATTTGCTTGGGGCCAAGGTTCAATTGACCCAAGTTCAGCTGTTGTTGACGCAGATTCTGGTTTTATCACAAGCGCAGTAACAGAAGGACAACGTGTTGTTGTTCGTAATGACTACGAAGAGCGCAACGCTGAGCTAACTCAGTTTGGTTTCAATGCAAAATATGACATCAGCGATGATTGGTCAGTTGAATTTGATGTAAGTCGCTCTGAAGTTGAACGTCAAATCTGGAGTATCGAAAGCTACTCAGGTACAGGCCGTGGTGATGCGAATGGTGTTGCAGACACAATTGGTTATGAATTTGACGGTGGTAACACAGGTGCGCAATTCAGCCACAATCTTGATTACAGTGATTACGACCTAATTCAACTGGGTGGTCCATTATCATGGGGTGCAAGTGCTGCACTTAACGATAAATACGGCTTAACAGGTACTGAGTATCAAAACACAGCACAAGATGGCTTTATCAATGCACCAGAAATCAATGATGAACTAAGTACATTGAAACTTGCTGCAAGCAAAGTACTTGATAACGCCTATATCAGCCGTGTGTCATTTGGTATGTCTTACCGTGACCGTGAGAAGAGCAAAGTGTCTGAAGGTTACTTCATGACATTAAAAGATTTCTCTTTATCTAACCCGGGTATGTTATCAATCCCTGAGCAATACCGTTTAGGGTCAGCGAGCCTTGACTTCATTGGTATGGGCAACATGGTTGCTTACGATACAAACGGTCTAGTAAACGATGGTTATTATAACCTTCTTCAAGAAAGCTTAACTGATTCAAAACACAAGACACAGTCTTGGACTGTACAAGAAGAAGTGACAGCGTTCTTTGCGCAAGCTGATATTAATGCTGAAATCGGTTCAATTCCTGTAACAGGTAACGTTGGTGTGCGTTATGTGAAAACTGAACAGTCTTCACAGGGCTATGCTGCTAACACAGTGGATGGTTTAGTTGTTGTATCTCCAACAGATGTAAGCCATGACTACAGCCATTTCTTACCAAGCATCAACTTATCGTTTGCCATTGATGAAGAGCAAACTGTACGTTTTGGTGCAGCGAAAACGATTTCTCGTGCTCGCTTAGACGAAATGAACGCGTCAGTTAATGCGTCTTACAATCAGCAACCAGATAACAATGGTAACTACTGGAGTGTATCAGGCGGTAACCCAGAGCTTGAGCCTAAAGAAGCAACAGGTTTTGATTTAAGCTACGAAAACTACTTCCATGAAGAAGGTTACTTCGCTGCAGCTGTATTCTATAAAGATATCACTCAGTGGATTTTCGATGGTTCTTACGAAATCGACATGAGCGGCGTAGCTGACCCATCGACTGGTGAGATCCCTGCAACTTCAACCGGTACAGGTTCTGGTAAAGTAAATGGTGGCTCTGGTGACCTATGGGGTTATGAGCTTTCATTAACACTACCATTCACTATGTTTAGTGAATCACTTGATGGTTTTGGTTTAATCGCGAGCCACACTGCTGTTGAGCAAGATATTACTGACCAAAATGGTAACGACTATGAGCTTCCTGGTCTATCTGACCAAATCGATAGCTTAACAGTTTACTTTGAGCGTAACGGTTTCCAAGCACGTACAAGCATGCGTAAACGTAGCGACTTTAAAGGTGACGTATACGGTTTAGGTTTTGCGACTACACAAGTTGATATTAAAGGCGAAACAATTTGGGATGCTCAAATTGGTTATGACTTTAGCGAAGGCGGTGTAGAAAGCCTTGACGGTTTATCTGTAACTTTCCAAGTACAGAACATCACAGAAGAGCCGTTTACTTCACTACAAGGTGATAACTCACTTCAAGTACGTGACTACCAAGACTACGGTCGTACATTCCTGTTAGGCTTCAGCTACAAGCTGTAATTAGCTAAAACAGTGATAGAAAATTGCCCTTGTGATTTGTTTTACAAGGGCTTTTTTATATCAGTGAGCTACACTCAATGAATTAAATTTAGTGTTAGGTGTACTATGGAATCAAAAAAATAACCAAGGTCGTGATTGCCGGTGGTGGCACAGCAGGGTGGATAACCGCCGCGTTACTCAATAAAGTGCTGGGTAAAGTGATTGAGATCACCCTGGTTGAGTCAGCAGAAATTGGCACTGTTGGTGTAGGTGAAGCGAGCATTCCACCTATTTTGCATCTAAATGGTGCGCTTGGCATTTCTGAAAAAGAATTTATTAAGGCTACTGGTGCAACGATTAAGCTCGGTATCGAGTTTGAGAATTGGCGCAGCCAAGGCCACCGCTACATGCATGCCTTTGGTGAGATAGGTAAAGATTTTCCGTTTTGTGAATTTTACCATTTTTGGTTAAAAGCACATCAAGCTAACAATGCACCTGACTTTTGGGATTTTTCACTTAACTATCAAGCTGCCAAAGCACATAAGTTTGCCCACCTTAAACACATTCCTAACACCCAGTTAGCGGGCTTACATTATGCTTACCATTTTGATGCCACTCGATATGGCGAATTCTTAAAAGAATTAGCGCAATCACGGGGCGTAAAACGCATTGAAGGCAAAATTGAATCGGTTAATCAATGTCATCAGAGCGGGCATATTCGCTCTTTGCTGCTTACAAATGGCGAGCAAATTGATGGCGACTTATTTATTGATTGCACCGGTTTACGTGCTTTATTGATAGAACAAACTCTTAATACTGGCTTTGAAGATTGGTCACATTGGTTACCATGTGATAGTGCGATTGCTGTGCAAAGTGAATCACCTGCTGATGCAATTCCTTATACACGTTCAATTGCAAGAGACTCAGGCTGGCAGTGGCAAATACCATTACAGCATCGTGTAGGAAACGGCATTGTATATTCTTCTCGTTTCTTATCAGACGAAGCGGCAAAGCAACAGCTTTTGGATAACTTACCGGCTAAACCACTGACAGAGCCCCGCGTTATTAAATTTAAAACAGGTCGCCGTTTAAAGCAATGGAATAAAAATGTGGTATCGGTTGGCTTATCGAGCGGATTTTTAGAGCCATTAGAATCGACCAGTATTCATTTAATTCAAAGTGCAGCCATTCGTTTAATTAAGTTTTTTCCTCATCAAGGTATTAAGCAAAACCTTGTGAATGAATTTAACAAACAAAGTAAAACAGAATTTGAGCGAATTCGTGACTTTATTATTCTTCATTACAAGCTTACTGAGCGTGAAGACAGTGCGTTCTGGCGTTTTTGTAAAGGCATGGATATTCCAAGCAGTCTTAAAAAGAAAATTGAGCTATTTAAAACCAGCGGCAAAATTGTCCGAGAAGACGATGAACTGTTTGCCGAAGTTGCATGGCAGCAAGTGATGATAGGGCAAGGGCTTATTGCAGAAGATCACCATCCATTAACTGATGCGTTATCAGATGAGCAATTAAATGAGTTATTTAGCAATTTAAAAACCTTGATTAATAGCACTGTCGAGCAGCTGCCGAGTCACAGTCAATTCTTAGAAAAAGTACAAAATTAATTATGAAAACAACAAAGACATTTTTAGCGCTTACAACCGCGTTTACGCTTTTCAACTCGACAGCAAGTTTTGCAATTACCGCGTCACCAGAAAACTGGTGGGTAGGGATGCAAAATGACTCGTTACAAGTCATGCTTTACGATAACAAAATTGCTAACAAAACATGGCAAATGATGCCCTATAAAGGTGTTGAGTTTAAAGGGGTAACTACAACGAATAACCCTAACTACGCGTTTTTAGATTTAACCATTAGCGATAATGCAAAGGCGGGAACACTGACTTTTAAAGCTAAAGATGGCACAGAATTTACTTACCCATTAAATGCCCGTAATAAGCAAAGTGCCAATCGTCATGGCTTTACAAATAAAGATACGCTTTATTTAATCAATCCTGATCGCTTTGTAAATGGTGATCCAAGCAATGACACCGTTGCTGGTATGAAGGAGGCTTCAAACCCAAGTTTTAAAGGTGGCCGTCATGGCGGTGACATTCAAGGTGTTATTAATAGCCTAGGTTATCTTGAGAACTTAGGCGTGACTCAACTTTGGTTAACACCGGTGCTTGAAAATGACATGCCAAACTATTCATATCATGGTTATGCTATTACTGACTTTTACAAAGTTGATCCGCGTATGGGCAGTAATTCGCTTTATAAAACCTTATCTGCAGAAGCGAAAGAGCATGGTATCGGCTTAGTGATGGACATGGTACTTAATCACTTTGGGTCATCGCATCAGTGGATGAGTGACATGCCTACAGCTGATTGGGTTAACTTTGATGGCAAGTTTGAAAACGGTAAAAATGCCACTAGTCACGCCAGACAAACAATTCAAGACCCTCATGCGAGCCAATACGACAAACGTCAATTTAATGATGGTTGGTTTGTTGAGTCGATGCCTGATTTAAATCAGCGCCAGCCGTTACTATCAACGTATTTGATTCAGAATGCCATTTGGTGGATTGAATACGCCAACTTAAGCGGCATTCGTGTAGACACCTATTCATACTCAGATAAAGCATTTTTAGCCGATTGGACTAAAGCGATTATGACCGAGTATCCAAACTTTAATATTGTTGGTGAAGAGTGGACAACCAACCCGGCAATTGCTTCTTATTGGCAACGCGGCAAAGTTAATCAAGATGGTTATACCTCTGATTTACCAAGTGTAATGGACTTTTCATTACAAGAGGCATTAATCCAAGCACTTAACGAAGAGGAAAGCTGGAATACTGGGTGGGTAAAAGTATATCAATCACTGGCGAATGACTTTTTGTATGCTGATACAGATAACATTTTAGTGTTTGCAGATAACCATGACATGAGCCGTGTTTACACTGAACTTGGTCAAGACCTCGCAAAAACTAAATTAGCCATGACGTTGCTTTTAACAACTCGTGGTATTCCACAAATTTATTATGGCACTGAGCTGCTGCTCGATAACACGCCAAGCAATGACCACGGTGATATTCGTATTGACTTCCCAGGTGGGTTTAAAGGTCAAAATGCGAATGCCTTCACAGGTAAGGGGCTTTCAGCTGATCAGCAAGAGATGTTAGCTAGCATGAAAAAACTGCTTAAGCTGCGCCAAGAAAAACCAGCGTTAAGCGAAGGTCGTTTAATGCATTTTTCACCCAAGCAAGGCGTTTACAGCTATGTGAGGGAGCACAATGGCCAAACTGTATTGGTTGTTCTTAACAAAAACCAACAAACCATTGATTGGGATTTAAGCTACATGCAAGAAGTGCTGAAAGGCAATAATAAAGGACGCGATTTAATCAGTGAAAAACGCGTTGATCTTGCAGCGCCAATCCGCATAAAAGCTATGCAAGCACGCTTAATCGAGCTTGAATAATTGCAACTAATAGGCTGAATACGTATGCATTTACTGTCCGTATGCAGCCCTTAACATTAGTATGAACTGATATTTACAGAAAAATGAAGTAATGATGACAACATACAAACTAACTGCGTTAGTAGTGGCTTCGGTTTTAGGTTTAACTGCCTGTGGTAACGATGCGCCAGTACAGCAGAACACGCAACAGCAGCAATCAGAATCTAGCCAAGCAGCTATCTCTAAGCCTGTGGTTTACCAAGTATTCACTCGATTATTTGGTAACACTAACACCACCAATAAACCGTGGGGCACATTAGAAGAAAATGGGGTAGGTAAATTCGCTGATTTTAATGATGCAGCATTACAAGGCATAAAAGCGCTAGGAACAACACATGTTTGGTTCACTGGTGTACCGCGTCATGCTTTAGTAACTGACTATACCGAATACGGTTTGTCACAAGATGACCCTGATGTTGTAAAAGGCCGTGCAGGCTCACCTTATGCAGTGAAAGACTATTACGATGTTAATCCTGATTTAGCAATTAACCCTGAGCGCCGCTTAGAAGAGTTTGTAGAGCTAATCAATCGTACTCATAAGCACGGTATGAAAGTTGTTATTGATATTGTGCCAAATCACGTAGCGCGTAACTACGAGTCAGTCGCCAAGCCTGAAGGTGTTAAAGATTTTGGTGCTGAAGATGATACGACGAAAACCTATGCTCGCGATAATAACTTTTACTATGTAACAGGGCAGTCGTTTCAAGTACCTACCAGCGATAGCTACCAAGTGTTAGGTGGTAACCCGCACCCTCTTGCAGATAATCAATTTGCCGAAACCCCTGCAAAATGGACGGGTAATGGGGCCCGTGCCGCTAAACCTGACATCAATGATTGGTACGAAACAGTTAAAATCAATTACGGTGTGAAACCAGATGGCAGCTACGATTTCCCAACGCTACCCGCTGATTACGCTGATAAAGATTACCGTGCGCACTACGCATTTTGGCAAGATAAAGAGCTGCCAAATAGCTGGTATAAATTCCGTGATATCGCGCTTTATTGGTTAGATAAAGGTGTCGATGGTTTTCGTTATGACATGGCCGAGATGGTGCCTGTTGAGTTTTGGAGCTTTTTGAACTCATCAATCAAGATGCAAAAAAGCGATGCCTTTATTTTGGCTGAGGTTTATAACCCAACGCTTTACCGCCCATATATTCAGCAAGGTAAAATGGATTATCTGTACGACAAAGTCGGGTTTTACGACACAGTTAAAGCAGTGATGCAAGGCAAGCAATCAGCGGATACTATTTTCGATATTCAAAGCCAAGTGGCTGATATTGAAGAGCACATGCTGCACTTTTTAGAAAACCATGATGAGCAACGAATTGCTAGCCCAGATTTCGCCGGTAGCAGTGAAAAAGGTAAGCCAGCAATGGTGGTGTCTACATTGATGTCGCGCTCGCCAACCTTACTATATTTTGGTCAAGCTGTCGGTGAAGATGGCTCTGAGGACGGTGGCTTTGGTGACCCAACGCGTACCAGTATCTTCGATTATATGGGTGTACCTGCACATCAAGCGTGGATGAATAATGGTAAATTCGATGGCGGTGCGCTTTCAAAGCAGCAAGCTGATCTTCGCGCTTACTACACGAAGTTAATGTCGTTAAACACACTTCCTGCCATTGTTGGCGGCGATATGCAAGCGGTTGAATTGACAGGCTCAGAGCAAGTTATTGCTTTTACGCGCAAGCTAGGTCAACAACTAGTGCTTGTAGTAAGTAACTTTTCAGAAAACCCACAAAATTTTGAGCTAACACTTAAGCAAGCGTTATTACCTAAGCTTAACCACAGTGGTTTAACGTTAACTGATAACCTCGAAAATCATGCTGACATTGTGATTCCTGAGGCTTCAACAAAGGCGCCAATTCAATTACAACTGAACGGCTTGAGCAGTGCAGTATTTACCTTAAAGGCTGACTATGAATAATAACAAACCAACGCTAAGCTTTTGGCAAATATGGAATATGTGTTTTGGATTCCTAGGTATCCAATTTGGCTTTGCATTACAAAACGGTAATGTAAGCCGTATTTTTCAAACCCTAGGTGCCAATGTTGATGATATTCCAATCCTTTGGGTTGCTGCACCATTAACTGGTCTTATCGTACAACCGATCATCGGTTATTGGAGTGATAAAACATGGAATAAGCTAGGTCGACGTCGTCCGTTCTTTTTCTATGGGGCTATTTTAACGACGTTATCGTTGTTCATTATGCCTAACTCACCAAGCCTGTGGATTGCGGCGGGTATGTTATGGATTATGGATGCGTCAATTAACGTGACTATGGAACCATTCCGTGCCCTTGTAAGTGATAACCTACCGAAAAAGCAACGTGCAACTGGTTATGCAATGCAAAGCTTCTTCATTGGTGTTGGTGCGGTTGTCGCCTCTGCATTACCTTGGATGATGACTAACTGGTTCGATATTGCTAATACAGCGCCTGCTGGGCAAATCCCAGATTCTGTAAAATTCTCGTTTTATTTTGGTGCCGTTGTACTAGTTATTGCTGTTCTTTGGACCGTTTTTACTACTAAAGAGTATTCGCCAGAAGAGCTTGAAAGCTTTCATGAGCAAGAGCAAAGTGATGACGCAAGTGATATTCAAAGTGATGTAGACTTTAATAAAGGCGCGGTAATCTTTACGGTTCTTGGTCTTGTCGTGCTTGGTATTGTTACAGGTTTATCGCTTGAAAAAGAGCTTTATTTACTTGCTGGCGGCTTGATTAGTTTTGGTGTTATTCAATTTATTGCCGGGGCTTTAAAGGCTAAAAACGCAACCAATGGTGGTTTTTACCAAGTTGTGAATGATGTATTCACAATGCCTGAGGCAATGAAGCAATTGGCTTGGGTACAATTTTTTAGCTGGTTTTCATTGTTTGCAATGTGGATTTATACCACGTCGGCAGTAACCAGTTTCCACTATGGCAGCAGTGACACAAGCTCACTTGCTTATAACAACGGCGCTGATTGGGTTGGTGTGTTATTTGCCGCTTACAATGGTTTTGCTGCCATTGCTGCAATGTGTATTCCGGTTATCGTTAAAAAGGTGGGACTAAAAATGGCCCACGCTATCAACCTAGTGCTAGGTGCATTGGGTCTGGTCAGCTTCATTATTATCAAAGATCCAAGTTTACTTATCTGGCCGATGATTGGGGTAGGTTTTGCTTGGGCGTCAATTCTATCTTTGCCATACGCAATGTTAAGTACCTCAGTACCAAGTAAGAAAATGGGTGTGTACATGGGTATCTTTAACTTCTTTATTGTTATTCCGCAGCTTTTAGCGGCAAGCGTATTAGGCCTAATTTTACGTCACTTTTTTGATAATCAACCGATTTATGCGTTAGTGCTAGGTGCAGTGTCATTCGTACTAGCAGCGGTCGCTGTACTGCGCGTTAAGCAACAATAATAAGGACACACCATGAAAAAATTTAATCTCATTACAGCAAGCTTGTTAGCGTTAGGTTTAACAGCTTGTACTTCAGAGCAATCAGTTAATACAGCAGTTGAGCAGGTGTCTGCGCCAGGTGCTCCGGGTGTTGAGCCTTTTTGGGCTTACTCAGGTAAAACGGGTATTGGTACCTCTTACGAGCAATATCAAGACGGCCACTATAGCGATGCAGCTGCTACTGGCAAAGTATCAAAAGTTTGGTTTTCAATCGCAAAAGGCATGATCACCGAAACTATGTTTGGTTTAATTCACCAAGCACAAATCAAAGATATGCAGTTTGTTGTAGTTGGTAAAGACTTTACCGTTACAGAGAACGATGATCTCGATGTAAGCATTGATTATTTATACAAAGACGACGCGGGTCGCCCATTATCGCTTGCTTACAAAGTAGTAAGTAAAGATAAGCAGGGTCGTTTCACTTTAGAAAAGCATATTTTTACAGATCCAAATGGCCAAACATTGTTTGTTCGTAGCATATTTAATACCGATCTTGAAGGTGTGAAAGCCTACGTTAATGTAAACCCTTATATTGATAACAACGGCTTAGATGATTTTGCAAAAGTGACTGATAAGGGTCTAGTTGCTTGGCAAGATGATCACTTTTTATCTTTACAAGCCGCTCAACCATTTAAGCAAGCAAGCGTTGGCTTTACAGGTGTGAGTGATGGCTTAAAAGAGCTAAAAGCATCGCAATCACTATCAACGACTTACCAAAATACCGGTGATAAGTCGGGTAATGTAAGCTTACTTGCAGAGCTTGGCGAAGTATCAAAAAACACCACTTTTGATTTAGCGTTAAGTTTTGGTAACTCTGAAGCTGCAAGCTTAAAAGAAGGTCAAGCAAGTTTAAATCAAGGTTTCCAAAAAGTACTTGCAGCATATAACGGTGAGGGTGCTGCAATTGGTTGGCAAGACTACTTAGCAAGCCTTGAACCTTTGAGCACATTAACTAACAGCACCGCAGATAATGGTAAGTTGCTTTATACCAGCGCCATGGTGTTGAAAGCGCAAGAAGATAAAACGCATGCTGGTGCTTTAATTGCGTCACTGTCTAACCCTTGGGGTGAAACAGTATCAGCTAAAACAGGTTCTACCGGCTATAAAGCGGTTTGGGTACGTGATTTCTATCAAGTTGCGATGGCATTTATGGCCATGGGTGATACACGTACCGCTAAAACAGCATTTGAATATCTAGAAAAAGTACAAGTAACAGCTAACACGCCAGGCAATGGTGGTGACACGGGTTGGTTCTTACAAAAGACGCACGTTGATGGTGAGCTTGAGTGGGTAGGTGTTCAGCTTGACCAAACAGCAATGCCAATTATGTTAGCGTGGAAACTACATCAAGCTGGCGTACTTAGCGATCAAGAGCTAACAGATTGGTATAGCAAAATGTTAAAGCCAGCGGCTGATTTCTTGGTTGATGGTGGCCTTGCGAAAATTCTTTGGAATGACATGCAAATCACACCGCCAGCAACGCAACAGGAGCGCTGGGAAGAACAAAATGGTTTCTCACCATCAACAACTGCAGCGGTTGTTGCAGGCCTAGTGACGGCTGCTGATATTGCTAAAAAAGCTGGTGACACTAAAAATGCAGAGCGTTACCTAGCAACGGCTAAAACTTACAACAGTGAAATAGAAAGCACGATGTTTACGACTCAAGGTAACCTTAAGTCTGAAAATAGCGATGGTGAATATTTCATTCGTATTGGTCAAGACAAAGATCCAAACTCATCAACCACACTTAATGCCAATAATGGCCGTGAAGGTTTTGATAAAAAGCAGATCCTTGATGGTGGTTTCTTAGAGCTTGTACGTTATGGTGTACGTGATGCACTTGCGCCAAGCATTGTAAAAACATTACCAGAGTATGATGATGAAACCTTAGTTGATAACCTACAAGTACGTTACACCTTTAATTTTGCTGATGGCTCGGGCTCATTCCCAGGCTATCGCCGCTATGGTAACGATGGTTACGGTGAAGACCAAATGACAGGTAACAACTACGCTGAAGGTGGTAACAACACCCCTGGTCAACGTGGTCGTGTATGGCCGTTTTTCACAGGTGAGCGTGGTCATTATGAAATCGCAGCTGCAAACGCAACCAACAGCCTAGATGCGATGAAGCAACAAGCGATTAAAGACACCTATGTAAAAGGTATGGAAGCATTTGCCAATGAAGGCATGATGTTACCTGAACAAGTTTGGGATGGCATAGGTAACAATAAAGCAGGCTATCAATTAGGTGAGGGGACAAATTCAGCCACACCACTTGCTTGGACTCATGCTGAATACATCAAGTTACTCCGTTCAGTGAGCGATAAACATGTGTGGGATCATTACCCAGTTGTTGAAGACGCATTGAAGTAAAAACGTAATTGACATGCCCAATATTTATTGGGCATGTTGCTTTTGGAGCAAGGGAAAATGATGTTAAAAAAACTAGCCTTATGTGCTTTACTCGCAATGAGTACGCAAAGTAAAGCGGATGATTACTTGCTTTACTTTATGGGCGGCCAATCAAATATGGAAGGGTTTGGCTTTAATAAAGACTTACCTGCACAGTATAAGAAACCAGTTGAAAATACCTTATTCTTTTTTGGTAACCCTGTTGCTGATGATGCATTAAATGGTGGTAAAGGTGTTTGGACTAATTTAATGCCGGGCTTTGGTACAGGCGCAAGATCGACAGAGCATTCGATTATTTTATCTGACAGGTTTGGTCCTGAATTGAGTTTTGGTAAACGTTTATCTGAGCTCACGGGTAAAAAAATAGCCATTATTAAATATGCGCGTGGTGGCTCATCTATTGCGCTTGGGGCATCTGGCTTTGGTACATGGGGACAGAACTATGCTGACAACACCAAAATCAACCAATGGGATAACTTTCAAACTACAGTAAGATCTGCGTTAGCTAACAATGACATAGATGGTGATGGTGAAGCAGACACTTTAGTTCCAGCAGGGATCATTTGGATGCAGGGTGAGGCCGATGCCTATCATGAGCAAGCATCTAAGGTTTATTTAGCTAATTTAACAAACCTAATGAATGATATGAAAATGACATTTGGCAATAAAGAGTTACCAATCATCCTTGGCAGAATCGAAGACTCTGGTAAAACACCAGAAACACGCATGATGCCATATATTGAGAGTGTATGGGATGCTCAGAAAAAATTCGTTAAATCAAATGCTAATGCTCATTTAGTTGCCTTTGATGAGCCTGTCGAATTCATTGAAGATAAATGGCACTATAAAAGTAACTACTATATAAAACTAGGTAACCTTTTTGCAGAAAAAGCAGCCGAAACATTAGCTAAGTAGATTTCTTTTAAATAACTACTTAAATAATTAAGCCGCCGAACTAATCTAGGCGGTTTTTTTGTTTTGCACTTTTTTACAATTTAATTGTGATTTCCCTATATAGGTACGTTAAGATTGCTTATCTTTAGTTCAGTTAACAAAAGCCATTATTATTTGGCGGAGTTAGAAGCCGATCAATCAATGCAGGGAAGTTACAAATATGTATAGGGTTTTATCTACTTTATTGAGTGTTAGCTTATTGTGTTCTTGTGCAATAAATACAAACGTGGGTGAATATGTGCTTGGTGATGTTGAAACTTCAGTACGAGGTCACAATGTTGAAGTATTTACAGATCGCCAATTAGTGAGCTATAGAGCAACATTTCTTGGCCAGGTTTCGAGCTATTATTGCCAATTAGAAAGTGATATGCATTTACCACAAGCAGGTCCGTTTGATGATATTGATGGCTCTAGAAGTCAACTCCAAGATACTCTTAAAAGTAAAGTACAGCAAAGGGGTGGCAACGCGATTGTATATGGACAGTGTTATATCAGTGCTCATGCAGATACTGATTGCCAAAAAGCGCTGAGTTGTGAAGGGTTTGCGTACCAAGTTGAGTATTAAGTCGTTACTTAAGGTCCGAAGCGTGGCTAATTATCCTAACGTTATCCTAGGTTTGATGTTACTTTTTCATGTTTCTATTACCAGTAGTGCTGAACTTAAACCCTTCACTACAGATGGTTGCAGCTCTTTTCCTGATGGCACCTTAGAACATAAAAACTTATGGTTGGCTTGCTGTACAGCTCATGACCTTGCATATTGGCAAGGCGGTACTTTCAAGCAGCGAGAGCAAGCTGATATAGATTTAAAAGAGTGTGTTGCAAAAGTAGGTGAGCAAGAAATTGCAGTATTGATGCTTGCTGGGGTCAGAGTGGGTGGTACACCTTTTTTACCTACCAGCTTTCGTTGGGGTTATGGCTGGCCATACCCCAAGCTTTATGGCGAGCTAACAGTGCAAGAGCGTTCACAAGTTGAAAGCCGTTTAGCCGAGCTTAAAACTAAATAATCTATCGTTTATCTAACTTCTTTACAGGTTTTTGATGCATCGTTGATAGTAGTTGCTTCAGCGCTTTTGGCAAAATGTGATGACATGTAAAGACCTAATTGGTGGTCCGGCATTTTAATGCGTGTAACGCCATTAAAGTGGTGAGGTTCGATATCTTTTGCAATCACACTAGGTAGGGCTGTAATACTAGCTCTATTCTTACATACAAAATCAACGGCTTGCTGCCATGTACTGACTTGCTGCTCATGGCTTAGCGATTCATTTTTATCAATGCCTAAATATTTAAGCATTAAGGTACGTGCCCCTGTACCGCGTTTATACACGATACCGTTCAAGTTAGCCTGCCTGCGTAAATTCTCGATTCTCAAATCTGAGTCAGCACTTTGGCTTATCAGTTCATATCCAACTTGATAAATTGTTGCTGAGCGAACCGCAAATATATCCCTCTGTGGCAACAATAAAAGTGGCATGGCTATATCTACTTCATTGTTTTGCAACATTTTGATAAGCCGTGCTTGCGGTACAGTGATAACATCGTAATCGGTATCTAGGTGATTGATCACACAGCTATAAGCCGATTTTAATTCACCGTGAAAGTGTTTACGTGAGTACTTTAATGATTCGCCATTTTCGCTTGATACACCAATTGTTATTTTTGCAAAACAAGGGTGAGAACAAAACAGTACAAGCAGGATAAGAGGGGCTGTAATGAAGCCTTTTAAGTCCATTTAAAAAATCGATAGGGTGAAACTTGAGCGAAATTTATCAGTATAAACAGAACTGGACAAGGTAGGGATGCTTACAGTGCAAATACATAAAAATGTAAGTGTTTTATTGAGATGTAAATTAATTTCCTTAATAAACAAAGGGGTGGAGCTGTAAGTTGGTTGCTTACAGCTCATTTACCTGATTACAGCCCTGCTTTTTTAGCGCGAGCAGTGTGTAGCTTTTTGTAGCTTTCGATTAAACGAAGGTGTCTATCTAAGCCCTCAAGCTTCATGCTAGTTTCTGTTAAACCATAGAACATTACATCGCCGTTGATTGAGCCAACAACTGCATCCATCGTTTCTTGACCAAACATACGGGTGAAGCTATGA
This sequence comes from Pseudoalteromonas sp. Hal040, assembly GCF_037162425.1. Lineage (NCBI taxonomy): Bacteria > Pseudomonadati > Pseudomonadota > Gammaproteobacteria > Alteromonadales > Pseudoalteromonadaceae > Pseudoalteromonas > Pseudoalteromonas sp. Hal040. Next base: position 1,502,047 of record NZ_JARLUU010000001.1, read on the forward strand.
ATGTAATCTTCAATCTCAAGTTCATCGCTAAGTGCGACTTCTAACGTTGCGTGCATTGCTTGGTAGAATAGGCCGCGCTCAACAATGGTATTGTCGTTATACTGTAAGAATGCTTCAACAAGCTCCATTGCTGCTTCTAAATCACCAAGTGCTAGGTAAATAAGTAGCTTCAGCTCAAGAATCGTTAACTGACCCCATACAGTGTTTTCATCAAATTCAATGCCGATTAAGGTGATGATATCAATGTAGTTATCAAGTTCACTTTGTTCAAGACGTTCAACGAGATCAGCAAGTTGATCTTCTGATAAACGATGCAGGTTTAAGATATCTTCGCGGAAGTTAAGTGCTTTATTGGTATTGTCCCAAATTAAGTCTTCTACTGGATACACTTCTGAGTAATCAGGCACTAAAATGCGACATGCAGTACCAAGATCTGAGAATTCAGCAATGTAAGCTTCTTTACCTAAGCTTTCTAATATACCGAATAAGCTCGCTGTTTCTTCCTCATTGCTACCAGAGAAATCCCACTCAACAAAATCATAATCGTGTTTAGCGCTGAAGAAACGCCATGAAATCACGCCAGTTGAATCAATAAAGTGCTCTACAAAGTTTTCTGGCTCCGACACAGCCATGCTATTGAACGTCGGCTTAGGCACATCGTTTAAGCCTTCAAAGCTTCTACCTTGTAATAGCTCAGTTAAGCTGCGCTCTAACGCCACTTCAAAGCTTGGGTGCGCACCAAAAGAAGCAAATACACCGCCTGTTTTAGGGTTCATGAGTGTTACGCACATCACTGGGAACTGACCACCTAGCGAGGCATCTTTTACTACAACAGGGAAACCTTGTTCTTCAAGACCATTAATACCCGCAACAATACTTGGGTATTTATTTAAAACGTCCTCTGGTACGTCTGGTAAAACAATTTCTTGCTCAATGATCTGGCGCTTAACGGCACGCTCGAAAATTTCAGATAAACATTGTACTTTTGCCTCAGCAAAATTGTTACCTGCGCTCATACCATTACTTAAGAATAAGTTTTCAATTAGGTTTGATGGGAAGTAAACAGTTTCACCGTCTGAGTGGCGAACATAAGGAATAGAGCATATACCACGTTCTTTATTGCCAGAGTTGGTATCAATTAGGTGTGAGCCACACAGCTCACCGTCTGGATTATAAATTTCACGGGTATAGTCATCTAAAATGCCCTCTGGTAGAGAGTCATCGTCAGTCAGAGCAAACCACTTTTCATTTGGGTAATGAACAAACTCGCTATTAGCAATGTCTTCGCCTAAGAACTGATCGTTATAGAAGAAGTTACAGTTTAAGCGTTCAATAAACTCACCTAAAGCTGAGCATAGTGCGCTTTCTTTAGTTGCACCTTTACCATTAGTAAAACACATAGGCGAAGCTGCATCACGAATATGAAGTGACCATACATTTGGCACAATATTACGCCAAGAAGAAATCTCGATTTTCATCCCTAACTCTTCAAGGATGGCCGTCATATTTGCGATGGTTTCTTCAAGTGGTAAATCTTTACCTAAAATAAAGGTGTTGCTGTCATCACCTGGTTTTGCCATCAGCATTGCTTGCGCATCAGCTTCGATGCTTTCAACAGTATCGATTTTAAATTCTGGGCCAGTTTGAATAACACGTTTAACTGTACAGCGCTCGACAGAGCGTAAAATACCTGTGCGATCTTTCTCTGAAAGGCTTTCTGGTAACTCAACCTGAATTTGGAAAATTTGGTTATAGCGGTCTTCTGGGTCAACGATATTGTTTTGCGCAACACGAATACCGTCAGTCGGGATATCACGTGAATTACAATACACTTTAATAAAGTAAGCCGCACACAATGCAGAAGATGCTAAGAAGTAATCGAATGGACTTGGTGCAGTGCCATCACCCTTATAGCGAATAGGTTGGTCTGCAATGACAGAGAAATCATCAAACTTGGCTTCAAGTCTGAGGTTGTCGAGAAAATTAACTTTAATTTCCATTAAAAAATTCCACCTTTGTGCGCGTTGCCATCTAAAGCGTTATATGCCAGATGAGCATTTTCATCATAATAGGTGTAATTATCTGCTTTTTCGAAGTAATAGTCTTGGGTAAATCGAAAAAAACTAATTTTAATGCAATCAGTATCTGGTTGAGTAGGAAGTAGGCGATAACAAGGCTGTTATCGCCACAAAATTAAACACTCGAACCGCGAATAATTAAACGCGGTGGTAAAAGGGTATTCTCTACATCTTCACCACGAATAAGCTTGAGCAGGTTATCGACCAACATTTGCCCGGCAAGGGTGGTGTCTTGTTGAACAGTGGTGAGTGGTGGGTTTACAAAGCTGGCAACCGCAATGTTATCAAAGCCAACAACATGCACATCATCAGGGACCTTTATTTTTGCTTCTTTCAACGCGCGAATAGCACCAATAGCAATAAGGTCGCTGGCGGCAAACAATGAGTTAAAGCGGATGTTATTTGCTATGAGTGAGCGAGTAGCGTGATAGCCTGATTCTTCTGTCGAAATGGCATTCGCCATTTTACGTTCGTTTAGTTTGATGCCTTTTGCTAAAAATGCATCTTTAAAGCCTTGGTAGCGGGCAAAAAACTCCGGGCTATGATCAGAAGCATCGCCGATAAATGCACAATCGGTTCTACCGGTTGCAAGTAAATGTTCAGCAGCTAATTTACCACCGCCGTAGTTATCGCAACTCACCGTTAAATCTGGGCGGTTATCAACACTTGCACCCCAGCAGACAAATTTCGTGTGTTGATCAATTAAGGTTTTAAATTTAGGTTGATAATCGAGGTAATCACCATAACCGAGCAGAATTAAGCCATCTGCACGGTGGCTGTCTTCGTAATCGGCTTGCCAATCAGAGCTACTCGACTGAAACGATACCAGTAAATCGTAGCCTTCTTTTGCACAGGCTCTAGTAATACTGCCAAGCATTGCTAAAAAGAAAGGGTTTATTTGTGATTCATCCGAAGTGGGATCTTCAAATAATAACAGGGCGAGGGTGCTACTTTGCTGTGTTCTTAAGTTACTGGCATTTTTATCAACTTTATAGTTGAGCTGCTTTGCTACCTCATGAACACGTCGACGCGTTTCTTCGTTGACCAAAGGGCTATTTCGCGACGCGCGAGACACGGTTGACTGCGACACACCCGCATAATGTGCAATGTCAAAAGATGTCGCCTTACCTTTCATATGGTTACCAAATAACAGAAGTAGTATTTGCCATTTTCGGCTATTTATTATTTTTTTCAAGCTATTTGTGACAAGCGGCGTGTGTGTGGCTGTTCTGTACACAGCTAGGTATTTTTTATGCGTATATAAATGCTTTTTCGATACTTAATACGCAGGTTTTTCCGATAAATACGTATGCATGCACAAATAATGAAAATTTTTATTGATCCTAATCTGACACCGGTGTCATAATGTCACTGTTTTATCATTTTGTTGTCAAAACGTATTTGGCTGCCCATTCATTTGGGCAGCATTTTTTTAATACAAAAGATAGCTTCTTTGAGGCAATGACCCAAAGTTTAGCAGACACAGTGGCTTTGCCATTGAAAACTAGAAAAATAAGCGGCAACTAGCTTAGACAAATAGAGAAAACATCATGAACACACAGACAACCACAGAATTTGCTCCTATTCTTGTTGCCGATATCGGCGGCACTAACGCTCGTTTCGCTTTAATCACTGACTTTAATGCACAAACTAACCAGTTTGTTATCGAGCACAATTTAACATTCCCAAGTGCTGATTTTGGCTCATTAGAAAGTGCAATTAACCAGTACTTCAGCCAAATTTCATCTCCAAAGCCAAGCCGTGCATGTTTAGCAGTAGCAGGCCCAATTAAAGCAGGTCAAGTTCACTTAACAAACTTAGGTTGGCACTTTAATGTTGCGGATTTAAAAGCAGAATTCTCATTCGAGCAACTTGAAGTCATCAACGACTTTGCTGCATTTGCTTATGCGGCACCGTATTTAGATGATTCGCAAAATATGGCTGTTAAAGCCGGTCAGGCTGATGAAAATGCGAACATTGCGGTTATGGGACCAGGCACTGGTTTTGGTGCTGCGTGTTTAGTTCGCACATCACAAGGCAGCGCTGTTCTTAGCTGCGAAGCAGGGCATATTTCTCTTGCGGCAGTGACAGAATTAGACCGCTTGTTAATCACTGAGCTTAAAAAACAGTTAAATCATGTATCTGTTGAGACTGTGTTCTCGGGCCCAGGGATCGCACATTTATATCGTGCTATGGCAGCGGTAAAAGGTGTTGAAGCAAAAAATTTAGATGCAGCACAAATTAGCGAGCTTGCAACCACTGGTCAATGCGAAGTGTGTGATGCAACACTTAATCAATTTTGTGATTGGATCGGCAGCGTAGCAGGGGACTTAGCCCTGACATTCGGTGCTTTAGGTGGCGTATTTATTGGTGGTGGTATTTTACCTCGCATGCAACAACGTCTATTATCTAGTCGATTTGTTGAGCGATTTGCAGACAAAGGCATTATGTCGCAATATACTTCACAGATCCCCGTTACGCTTGTAACACAAGACAACATTCCATTCATTGGTGCTGCTGCGTGTTTACATGTAAATAGTAACGCGTAACTAGCAGTTGGATGTAGAGCGGATGAAGAAAGTAACCATCAACAGTGTCGCCAGCTATGCCGGTGTATCGAAAAAAACAGTATCTCGCGTACTCAACAATGAGCCTAACGTGAGTGATGCAACGCGCGAAAAAGTACTTAAGGTATTTAAAGAGCTTGATTACACGCCAAACCCAATCGCTCGAGGTTTGGCTCAAAACCGTAGTTTTATTATTGGTTGCTTATACGATAATCCGAGTAAAAGCTATATTACCCGTGTGCAAACCGGTGCTTTAGCTGCGTGTCACGAGCTTAATTACAACTTATTGATCCACCCTTGCGAGTTACGCGGCGAAGAATTAATTAGCAACATTGAACATTTAATTCAAACTTCTCGCTTAGACGGTATTGTACTTACCCCTCCATTTTCAGATTTTCCTGAACTTGTCAGCTTTTTAAAATCGAAAAAGATCCCGTATGCTCGTGTCGCATCAGCGGTACTTGAAGACGACTCTATTTCGGTAAGAAGTAATGACGAGCAGGGGGCTTTTGAAATAACAGAGCATCTTATTAAGCTTGGTCATAAAGAAATCGCTTTCATTAAAGGTCACCCTGATCACAGTGCGACAGAGCAGCGTTTTAAAGGTTACCGCAGAGCACTTGCCTCAAATGGTATTGAGTTTGATGAACGCTTAGTTGAAGAAGGTAACTTTAGTTATCACTCTGGTGTTGATAGTGCGCGTACTATTCTAGATTTAAACCCTCGCCCAACAGCAGTATTTGCTTCAAATGACTACATGGCAGCGGCGGTGCTAAAACTTGCTACGCAAATGCAATTAAGAGTGCCTGATGATATCTCTATTGCTGGGTTTGATAACGCACCTATTGCTCGTCATATTTGGCCTGGGTTAACGACCATTGCACAACCAGTAGAAGAAATGACCCAGCAAGCGGTTAAGCAACTGATCACACATATTAGCGACCCACAAGAGTCTCCTTATCAAGTAACCCTTGAGGCAAAATTGATTACTCGCGAGTCGACAGCTGCAATTAAATAAATTTCATCTTGTTTTTTCACAGTAGCCCGAGAATGAGTGACGCGTTCTCGGGCTTTTTTATTTCAGGCTTAAAAATTTCATAAAAACGCTATAAGTTTCTGTTTTTAAATAAAATAAACCCCAAAGCTTGTCTTGTCTATAGGCCTTTAATAGTGGCACTTCACATGAATTCTACTCATATTCTACTAAAATAAAATTGTTCATTATTTGGTCATTTAAAAAAATTAAACTAAATTTAACAGATAAGGTTGACACCGGTGTCACAGTCGTGAGTTAATACAGTGACACCGGTGTCAGGTTGGTTGTGAGAGACAGCCTGTCAGCGTACCTTTGAACGGGTAAATCAAAGTTGCTCAGTACAATTATTTTCGTGGAGTCTGTAATTGTTACTGAGCCTTTATCCTCTAACTATAGAGATGAGTCGAATTTATATGTTGCATCCTCGTATCCAAGAAGTCACCGAACGCGTTATTGAACGCAGTAAAGAGACCCGCCAAGCTTATTTAGAGCGAATCGCGCACGCAAAAAAACAAACAAGAGTTCGTGCTGGTTTAGGCTGTGGTAATATTGCACACGTTATGGCTGCTTGTAGCAGCGATGACAAAGCTCGTTTAAAAGCAGACGAGCAACCAAATCTAGCGATTATCAATTCATATAACGACATGCTTTCTGCGCATGTGCCTTACAAAGACTATCCAGAAATTATCAAAAACCTTGCAACTAAGTATGATGCAACAGCACAAGTTGCTGGCGGCGTACCTGCAATGTGTGACGGTGTGACACAAGGCCGTGATGGTATGGAACTGTCATTGTTTTCTCGTGATGTGATTGCAATGTCTACAGCGGTTTCTTTATCGCACGACGTGTTCGATGGTGTTTTCTGTTTAGGCGTATGCGACAAGATTGTCCCTGGACTTTTAATTGGTGCCTTATCATTTGGTCATTTACCAACGTATTTCTTACCAGCAGGTCCAATGCAATCGGGTATCCCGAATAAAGAAAAAGCCCGTGTACGTCAAAAATTTGCACAAGGCTTAGTAAGTCGCGAAGAGCTTTTAGAAGCAGAAAGCGCATCGTATCACAGTGCGGGTACGTGTACTTTCTACGGCACAGCAAACTCGAATCAAATGTTAATGGAAATCATGGGTCTACATTTACCAGGTAGCTCTTTCATTAACCCTTACACAGAACTACGTGATGGTTTAACAGGTCATGCTGTAGAAACCATGTTAAAGCAGCTAATCGAAACAAAAGATGCTAACTGTCTTGCTGATGTAGTGAGTGAAAAAACAATTATTAATGGTTTAGTTGGCTTGTTATCAACAGGCGGCTCAACAAACCACGCAATCCACTTAGTGGCTATTGCGAAAGCAGCAGGTGTGATCCTAACGTGGAAAGACATGGCTGACTTATCTGAAGTTGTGCCACTTCTTACGCGTATCTATCCAAATGGCTCAGCTGATGTGAACCATTTCCAAGCAGCTGGCGGTATGGGCTTCTTAATGAAGCAACTGCTTAGCAAAGGTTACTTACACAACGACGTGAAAACGATTGTAGGTGATGGCCTAGAGGCATACACCACAGAGCCAATGCTAGATAAAGACACTTCAGTGATCATGACTAACAGCACAGGTCCAAGCAAAGTTAAATGGGTTGCATGTCCTGAAAAGTCACACGATGAAGAAGTTTTACGCCCAATTGATAACCCGTTTAGCAAGCAAGGTGGTTTACAGCTTCTTACAGGTAACCTTGGTAAGGCAGTTATTAAAGTATCAGCAGTGGCTGAGTCTCACCAAGTTGTTTCTGCACCAGCTAAAGTATTTAGCTCACAAGGTCAGTTACAAGAAGCATATAGCCGCGGTGAATTAAACACAGACTTTATCGCTGTAATTAAAGAGCAAGGTCCGAAAGCGAAAGGCATGCCTGAGCTTCACAAGTTGACGCCAGTAATGGCAACACTACAAGACCAAGGCTACAAAGTGGCGATTGTGACAGACGGTCGTATGTCGGGTGCATCAGGTAAAGTGCCTGCTGCAATCCACTTAGCACCAGAAGCGGTTGAAGGTGGTGTAATCGCTAAAATTCACGAAGGTGATTTAGTGACACTTGACGCACCAGCGGGTGTATTGAAAGTACACGTAAGCGATGACGAATTAGCAAAACGTGAATTACAACTTAGCCAACCAAGTCAAACATATGGTACAGGCCGAGAGTTATTCGCAGGTTTCAGAAATATAGTAAGTAGTGCAGACCTTGGCGCTAGCGCCTTCGGTTTAGAATAATAATACGCCGTTACTGGGCTATGAGGAACATACAATGAGCATTGAGAAAATTTTATCATCGGCACCTGTGGTACCGGTTGTTGTTATCGAAAAACTTGAAGATGCAGCACCCCTTGCACGTGCGCTTTATAACGGTGGCTTAAAAGCATTAGAGATTACTTTACGTACGCCAATTGCGGCAGAAGCTGTAAAGCTAATGAAAGAAGCTGTACCAGAAGCATACGTTGGCACAGGTACTGTTATTGATAAAGCGACATTTAATGCATCTGTTGAAGCCGGTGCTGACTTTATGGTGAGCCCAGGTGTAAACGACGAATTATTAGCACTGGCTAAAGAGTCTGATATTCCATTTTTACCAGGTGCTGCGACACCAAGTGAAGTAATGAAATTAGCAAGCCAAGGCTTTAAGTTTTTAAAGTTTTTCCCTGCAGAAGCAGCGGGTGGCACTGCAATGCTTAAATCGATTGGTGGCCCATTACCACAAGTAACATTTTGCCCAACAGGCGGCATTAGCCTTGAAACAGCACCTAACTACCTGGCACTTAAAAACGTAATCTGTGTAGGTGGTACTTGGATGTTAGATAAACAACTTATTGAAAACAAAGACTGGCAAGCCATTGAAGCGCTTGCTCGCCAAGCAAGTGAAGTAAAATAATTAACGGGAGATATTAGAATGATTAATGTTGCAATTAATGGCTATGGACGTATCGGTCGTAACGTATTACGTGCTCTTTATGAGTCAGCTCAAAACAACGAAATCAAAATTGTTGCTATCAACGATTTAGCACCAGCAAATGTTAACGCGCATTTAACTCAATTTGACTCTGTACACGGTCAATTTTCTCAAAAAGTAACACTTGCTGAAAACACCATGTTAATTGGTAATGATGAAATTACCCTTACTCAAGAGCGTGATCCTGCAAACCTTCCTTGGAAAGCATTAAACGTCGATATCGTTTTAGAATGTACTGGTTTATTCACTTCACGTGAAGCAGCGGCTAAACACATTGAAGCAGGTGCTAAAAAAGTAATCGTTTCTGCGCCTGGTACTGACATGGATGCAACAGTTGTTCACGGTGTTAACAGCGAAGTATTAAACGCTGACAGCAACATCATTTCAAATGCATCATGTACAACAAACTGTTTAGCACCGATTGCAAAAGCAATCAACGACACAGTAGGTATCGAGCAAGGTAGCATGACGACAATTCATGCTTACACAAACGATCAAAACTTATCTGACGTTTATCACCCAGACTTATACCGTGCACGTAGCGCAACTCAGTCTATTATCCCAACTAAAACAGGTGCGGCTAAAGCAGTTGGCTTAGTGCTTCCTGAACTTGCGGGTAAACTTGACGGCATGGCTGTGCGCGTTCCAACAATCAACGTCTCTTTAGTAGACTTAACGTTCGTTGCTAAGCGTGAAACAACTGCTGCAGAAATCAACGAAGTCGTTAAAGCAGCATCAGAAGGTGCAATGCAAGGTATTCTTGAATACAACGAACTACCGCTTGTTTCTATCGACTTTAACCACAACCCAGCGTCTTCAATCTTCGATTCTACCCAAACTAAAGTAGATGGTAAGCTTGTTAAAGTGATGGCTTGGTACGATAACGAGTGGGGGTTCTCAAACCGCATGTTAGACCAAGTTAAAGCGTTAGGTCAGTTCTTATAATAGAACAGTAAAAGTTTAAGCTTTATCCAACAAAGCCACGTTTATCGTGGCTTTTTTGGTTTTTATATAATTCCACATTGAATTTCCCTATAAGCAAACTAATCTGTATGTGCTGTAACGAATATATGATTACATTTAACCTTAAAGGAAAATTAAATGGCAAATTCACTAAAAGGAAAAACTGTTTATGTTTTTCATGACAATACTGGTTCACAAGGACAGTTAGTTTTTTCTGACAACGTATCAGCTACTTATAATGTTGGAGGGCAATCAACTTCAGCTAAGTGGGGAGAAAAATGGATGGGTAACCTCTGTTATTTGTGGGTAGTATTTGATAATCAAACTGGAATTAGAATTTGGGGAATACAACTTACTTTAGATGGTGAGGTTATAAAAGGTCAAGGTGTTTCAGCTATGGGAAATGCTGATCCAAATGATCCCGGTGACTCTAGTTTTATCAATGATGATTTAGAAATTAACTCTTCACCAAGAACTTAGATATTTTTGCGGAAGAATTTTGTGGTTTCCGCAACCTCCAATGGCGCAATCTGTTCCTACCTTATTACATAGCAATTTAAAAATAAAAAAATTTTGTAGTAAAGCTAATATCATCATGGTTCTGTTCATATTTGTTCCTAAATTCTTCTGTGTTATGCTGCAAAAAATTGATAAATGGATTTTTATACCATGACACGTCTATATTATCGGCTATTTAGAGCTGAGCAGTTTCAAGTGGGTGAAGGCAATATTAGCGGTTATATTGCTTGTTTCTTAGCTGTTTTATCCTGTTTAGGGGTATTAGCTTTTCATTTTCCAGAGTACTTAACGACCCCAGAGCTTAGGCAAAACTACAGTGTAGAGTTTTTACGCCAGCTGATGTTTGTGGCATTGATTATTTCAGGTAGTTTAGGGTTGTTGAACTTTGTTCGTAATACTAATAAACGGCTGGGTGCAACGGCTTGGGTATTTATAGTTGTGGCAATTGCATTTGGTGGGCCGAATGTTGAAGTGGGCGATTTTAGAGATAATACACCGTACTTGGGGCTTGATTGGTTCATCCTTGACTTACTTGGCTCCACACTGATTTTTATTCTAATTGAGAAGCTTCTGCCGCACCGAAAAGAACAAAAAATTCTCCGCTCAGAGTGGCAGGGGGATTTAAATCATTTCTTTGTTAATCACTTAATTATTGGTTTTGTGTTGCTGGCAACCAATCAGTTCGTGCATCATGCATTTGGCTGGGCTGTGTCTGATACAGTACAAGGCTTTATTATTCAACTGCCATTTTTACTGCAGCTATTTCTAATCATTTTAGTAGCAGATTTAATGCAATATTTTGTGCATAGGGCTTATCACGAAGTGCATCTGCTTTGGCGTTTTCATGCCGTGCATCATAGTGCAAAAGAGATGGATTGGCTTGCAGGCTCTCGTCAGCATATTTTAGAAATACTCGTGACGCGCAGCTTAGTGCTCACGCCTATTTTTGTGCTCGGCTTTCCATCGGATGTTATTAGCCTCTATGTCATTATTGTTGGCTTTCAGGCCGTGTTTAACCACGCTAATGTTCGGGTGAAGTTTGGTTGGCTAAAGTATTTGCTGGTCACGCCTCAGTTTCATCATTGGCATCATTCCTCTGATAAAGCGGCCATTGACCGTAACTATGCTGCGCATTTTTCTTTTTTAGATTATCTATTTGGCACTGCTGTCAAAGGTCAAGCAGAGTGGCCTGATAAATATGGTGTGGTTGGCGATAACATGCCCGAAGGTATGTTAAAGCAGCAGGTGTTCCCGTTTAAAAAGCAAAAATAAAGCCTCATAGAGGCTTTATTTATTATTACCTATACTCATAATCGCGAAACTAGCTCAGAAAGGCGAGGGCGTTTGTCTGAGTTGAGTACCAAGCACTCTTGAGCTATGTCAGAAAGCAGCTTGGTAATGTCGTTTTTTTCACTCACGACAGTCAGTAGATCATCAATGAAATAACCAAGGGCGCGCACTTCAATGCCTTCTAATAGCCGCTGTTGATCAGGCGTCAGCATTGATAAGTCTGTTGCAGCACCAAAGTCACCAAATAATAACTCGCCCTGTGAATTGATCATGCTGTTATGGGCATAAATGTCACCATGGCTTACTTGCTTTTGATGCAAATGAGCGAGGGTACTGGCCATTTGCTTAACAATTTTTAGCACCATTTCTGGCGCGTACTGGCAGTTGTCTTCGAATGTGTCACGGGTACAAGTTGTAAGGGAAGGTGGCAAACCAAGATTACTAAACTCTTTACTGATAAGCTCCATCACTAATCCAAGTTGTGACTCTTCATCAACATAGCCCAATGCTTTAATGAGATTTGGATGCTCACTGGCTTTTAAACAGCAATTTAGCTCATCAAGTGGATAGCCATCACTGGTGATGTCGCCTTTAAATAACTTAAGGGCAACAGGCTGTTGATGCCAATTGGCCAAATGAATAACCCCAGATGCGCCTTGGCCAATCTGCTGTTTAACATCGATTTCATTCAGGGCGATTTGACTAAACAGCTCACAGTGCAAGCTAGTTGAGCGATTTAAATCGTTACCAGAGAAGGCAAGCCAAGCAAGTTTCGGTAAAGCTAAAAGCCAATCTTCAACTTGTGTAAGCTTATTGGCACTTAAACGTATTAGCTCAAGCTCTTTACAATTAGCCATTGACCCTGGCAAATGTGTTAACTGATTACCTGCCAGTGCGAGCTTTTTTAGCTTGCTATACTGACCAAATGAATCAGGTAAAGCGGGAATTTGATTATCCGTTAAGATCAACCATTCAATCTGCGTTGGCAAACAGTGCGCTTTAAATTCAGTAATTTGATTACCTTTAAATGCCACCATGATTATGTTTGGGCATTGTCTTAGTACGTCTGGAATATGTTTAAACTGATTAAATGATAAAAACAGCCGTTTGAGATTTTTTAGTTTGTAAAAATCGTCAGGTAAATCACTTAGCTGATTATTAGATAAATCGAGGATTTCTAACGTATCGGCTAGGGTATAAATTTCTTTTGGGAATTCGGTTAGTTTTGCAACAAGCTGAAGCCGTGTACAACCTTGTAGAGAACCGGCTTTTAACTCTTCGAGGGTATTCAATGTTGATTCCTTTGGGCTAAAAGGTAAAGGCCAACTTGGTTGGCCTTTTTTATTAAAACTGTGCGTTGTGGTAAACGTTTTGTACGTCGTCACAGTCTTCTAGCATGGCTAAAAAGCGTTCCATGACTTCAACGTCTTCACCTTCAATGGGTGCTTCTACTTGCGGCACAAAAGCAATTAGATCTTCGTGGAAATCAGTAATTCCCATTTCTTCAAGTGCTGTACGGGTGTTGTTGTATTCAGTGTGTGGAGCAAATACGGTAATTTTACCGTCTTCAACTTCTACATCAGTTACATCTACATCAGCCATCATTAGTGCTTCTAAAACAGCTTCGTCATCATCACCATCAAACACAAAAATAGCAAGGTGATCAAATAAGTGTGATACTGAGTTTTGCGCACCAATTTTTGCATTCGCTTTAGTAAAACAAACACGTACGTCAGCGAATGTACGTTTGTTGTTGTCGGTTAAGCAGTCAACAATAATCATACAGTTACCCGGGCCGTAACCTTCATAGCGAGTTGCTACGTAATCTTCACCGCCACCACCTTTGGCTTTATCGATTGCACGCTCGATTACATGCGTAGGTACTTGGTCTTTTTTAGCACGATCGATTAAGCGACGCGCCGCTAAGTTGCCATCGGGATCAACACCACCATTCTTAGCGCAGATATAAATTTCTTTTCCGTACTTTGAATAAACTTTGGTTTTTGCACCCGCAGTTTTTGCCATTGAGTCTTTTTTGTTTTGATAAGCTCTGCCCATCTGCGTGTTGCCTTTTTGTTATAGATAAAAATAAAGCGGTTATTCTAATCATTTAACCTACTAGTTAACAGTGTTTATTCATCGCTTTGCTGTAACTGCCACATTCGTGCGTATTCACCATTCGCCGCAAGTAGCTGTTGGTGCTGACCTTGTTCAACGACCTGTCCTTGTTTCATAACAATAATTTTGTCTGCGTCAGTAATTGTTGATAAACGATGAGCAATAACCAAGCTGGTATGTCTTTGTGCGACTTCACGCATCGCACTCAAAATAGCTTGCTCTGAATGCGAATCTAGCGCCGATGTGGCCTCATCAAATAATAAAATGGGTGAACCTTTTAAAATGGCTCTGGCGATTGCAATGCGTTGCTTTTCACCGCCTGATACTTTTAAACCGCGTTCACCAACAAGGGTTTTATCGCCTTTATCTAGGCTGGCAATAAATCCATCTAAATGGGCAAGGCTTATGGCTTGATCAATTTCATCTTCGGTTGCCGTTGGATTTCCGTAGGCGATGTTTTCGCGAATGCTGGTGTTAAATAGCACGGTATCTTGCGGTACGATGGCAATAGCTTGGCGCAAACTTTCAAGGGTCACTGTGTTGATTGCTTGCTCATCGATATAAATTTTACCCGCATCAACATCATAAAAGCGGTAGAGTAGGCGGCTTAGAGTGCTTTTACCTGCGCCACTGGCACCCACAATCGCCACTTTGCTACCTGAAGTAACTTCAAAACTTAATTTATTTAATATTGGTCTTTGTTTGTCGTAACTAAACGACACATTTTCAAATCGGATAGCTGCTTTGGTTGTTTTTAATGGTTTTGCATCTTTGTCATCGCTAATGGCGGCTTTTCGATTCAACAGCCCCAGCATGTTTTCAAGGTCAGTCAGCGCTCGGCGTATCTCACGATAAACAAAACCTAAAAAGTTAAGTGGTAAAAATAACTGGATCATATAAGCATTGATCATCACAAGCTCACCTATTGTCAGCTCTTTATTGACCACTGAGCTGGCACCTAGCCACATTAGTGCTGTAATAGCCGCGGCAATAATAAGTGCTTGCCCTGAATTAAGTGCCAGTAACGATAAACGATTTTTAAGCCTTGCTTGCTCCCATTTAGCTAAAAAGCCGTCGTAGGTGCTCGCTTCATAGTGTTCATTGTTGAAGTACTTAACGGTTTCGTAATTTAGTAAGCTGTCGATTGCACGGGTGTTTGAGTTGTTATCGGCAGCATTTGCTTCACGAATAAATCGGTTACGCCACTGCGTTACAATCACAGTAAAAGCAATGTAAATAGCAACTGCGATCACGGTGACTAATGCAAACCAAGGCGAAAACAAGGTCGCAAAAATAATCGCTACAGTGATTATTTCAAATAGTGTTGGCACGATGTTAAACATCAAAAAGCGCATTAAAAAGCTGAGGCCACTTGTGCCACGCTCTATATCGCGACTGATACCTCCTGTTTGCCTATCAAGGTGAAAGGCAAGCTCTAAATTATGCAAATGTTTAAAAACTTTTAAGCCAATATGGCGCATTGCATGCTCTGTAACACGGCCAAATAATGCATCGCGTACTTCACCAAAAAATACACTAGCAAAGCGCAGCAAACCATAGGCGATCAGCAAGGCAATAGGAACGCTTAAAAGCGGGTTGATACTCGCATCAACCGCGTCAATTATTTCTTTTAGTGCCCAAGGCATCAGCAATGTGGCGCCTTTTGCAGCAATAAGCGCTAAAACGGCTAATATAACGCGGCCTTTAAAGGTCATTAAATAGGGCCAGAGTGTTTTGATGCTTTGTGATAAGTTCATTGCATCAGGCGATCGAGTCACCTGTTCTTTGCGGCTCATTCCACGCATGGGGTTCTCTTTAAATCAATTTGATAAAAATAGGCAAAAGCTTTCGTGTTTTAGGCAAGTGTAATTTGCTAATTTACCTCTATACTGAGTGCAGTATACACCAGCGCATTAGCAAATTAGTTAAATGCATGAGTTAAACACGAAGAAAATTAAGGAGTAAGCATGAAAACCGTCGGTTATGCAGCACATGATTCTGAAAAACCATTAGAGCCGTATCATTTTGAACGTCGTGCACTTCGTGATGAAGATGTATCAATTGAAATTCTGTATTGTGGCGTGTGCCATTCAGACCTACACACCGCAGAAAACGATTGGGGCTGGACTCAGTATCCTGTCGTACCAGGCCATGAAATTGTTGGCCGTGTTCTTGAAGTAGGCAGTGGCGTTACAAAATATAAAGTAGGCGATAATGTTGCTGTAGGGTGTATGGTTGATAGCTGTTTAAGCTGTGACCAGTGTCATCACGGTGAAGAGCAGTTTTGTCGCGAAGGGATGGTAGGCACCTACTCAGGACAAGACCGTATCAGTGGTGAGCTCACTCAAGGTGGTTATTCAAAACACATTGTGGTGCGTGAAGAGTTTGTATTGAGCGTGCCAGAAGGCTTAGACCTTGCTAAATGTGCACCAATTCTATGCGCTGGTATCACAACCTATTCGCCACTACGCACGTGGAATGTGGGCCCTGGTAGCCGTGTTGGTGTGATTGGGCTTGGTGGTTTAGGCCACATGGCAATTAAAATCGCAGCTGCAATGGGCGCACATGTTACGGCAATTAGCCGTAGTGATAAGAAAAAACAGCAGGTTTTATCTTATGGCGCAAAAGATTTATTGGTATCGAGCGATGAAGCTGCCATGCAAGCGCATGCTAATCAATTTGATGTGATCATTAATACTATTCCTGTAAAACACGACTTTACGCCGTATATTCCGCTTTTGGATATTGATGGTACGCAAGTATTGGTTGGTCAAGTAGGTGAGCTTGCTGAGTCTAACTCAGTGCCATTATTAATGGGGCGTCGCCGTGTTGCAGGCTCATTGATTGGTGGTATTGCACAAACCCAAGAAATCTTAGATTTCTGTGCGTTACATAATATTTTACCTGAAGTTGAAATGATCAAAATGGATCAAATTAATGACGCATTCGATAAATTAAAGCAAGGTGATATGGCCTCACGCTTTGTAATCGACATGTCATCATTAGAAGTTTAACAAAGTTAAATTACTAAGCGGGCTTAATTAGGCCCGCTTTTGTTTTAGTCACTTTTATTTAAGTAATAACTTGTGTTTTATTTTTTTGTCCTCATTATAGTCATGTTATCCACTTAATTTATTGGTCAGTTCTTGTTACGGTTTTTCTCAGTCATTATCTTGCTATTTACTGTGTTCTTTAGTGCACAGAGTATGGCTATGCCTGACACTCAGTCACACTTTGCTGCGACTAAATTGTTCCAAGTCGAGCTGACTAAAACCCCAGTTATTTCCCAAACTCATACAGTCGAACATCCTAAGCCGGTAGAACCATCGGGGTTTGATACCCTAGTGCCGCGTTTAACTGCCAGTAATTCATCATTATTTCTTTATCATAGTCAGGTTGATCCTGATTACGAGCTATTAATCGAGTTTTTTGCTGAAGATTGGGGAAAAGAGCACTTTTTAGCGCCGTCAGGTGCTGTGCGTGTGCTCCCGTGGTATGCGTTAGCCACTCAACGTAAATCCCGCATTAGTGGCTGGAAAGACGCTAATCTCTTGTACAAAGCCAATACGACCTACCATAGTTAAACGACTTCCTTCGTTACTTTTTATTTTTTGGAATTAATTTTTACCGGCTGACAATGCCGGAAGGAAGTCATGTATGTCATATCAATCAAAGCCGGCGCTATGGCGTCGTCTAAAAATGAGTTATGTCGCTATGATAGCGGCGTGTATTTTATTAGCAGTTAGCGCATTACCTAACCTTTACCCTAACAAATCTTGGTTGCACATTAGCTTGCCAGATCAAACAGTGACGCTGCAAAGTGTGACAACGTCACTAAATCAACATGGTTTTGAAGTGACTGAAGCCAATGATAGCCAAGCACAACTGGCTATATTATTAGCTGAGCCGACTCAAAGTGCCAATGCGCTGAGTTTTATTAAAACGCAATATCCACAGCTAGAGGCTAAAATTGTTGAGCATGCAACAAGCCCACAATGGCTTCAGCAGCTTGGGCTTTCACCGATTAAATTGGGACTCGACTTAAATGGTGGGGTGTTATTTGTGCTTGATGTTGACCTAGATAAGGCAATGCAAGAGCACTTAAATAGCGTGTATCAACAAACTAAATTGACGCTTCGCAAAGACAAAATCCGTGGTATTCGGACAAGTGTTGTAAAAGAAGGGGTTGAGCTACAAATTTTACCAAGTGGTGAGGGGCAACTTGCAGGGCTCGTTTCAACGTTACAAGGTCAATTCAAAGGCCTGATGCAAACTAAATCAACAACGAATAACCTAACCACGGTATTACTGCATTTTAATGAGCAAAGCCAAAGCGAATTCAATAAACAAGTTATGGCGCAAAGCATAACAACCCTGCGTGGTCGCATTGAAGAGCTTGGTATCACTGAAGCGGTAACGCAAAGACAAGGTAAGCAGCGCATTCGCATTGAGTTACCCGGTGTGCAAGACCCATCAGAAGCGAAACGTATTATTGGTGCAACTGCGACCCTCGATTTTTACCAGGTCGTCGAAGTAGGTGGTAAAGCGTTTAATGTACAAGGCGGTGGCGTTGTTAATTTAAACCCTGTTGCGATTTTTTCAGGTGATCACATCAATAATGCCAGTGTTGGCAAAGATGAATGGGGCAAGCCTTTAGTTCAGCTTAGTTTAGATTCGCAAGGTGGTGATGCGATGTCTGCTTTTTCTAAGCACAACATAGGTAAGCCTATGGCCACGGTGTATTCTGAATACTCACGGGATGCAAATGGCGACGTTGTGAAAAAAAGCGAAGTGATCAATGTGGCAAACATTGCCCAGCATTTAAGCTCGCGTTTTAGCATTACTAACATGAAAAGCCCGCAAGCAGCCTACGATTTAGCGCTTTTACTGCGCGCAGGGTCGCTCACAGCGCCAGTGACAATCGTTCAAGAACAAACCATAGGCCCAAGCTTAGGCAGTGAAAACATTGAGCACGGCTTAGCTGCATTAATGTTGGGTATCGGTATTACCCTTGCCTTTATGGCGCTTTGGTATCGTCGCTTAGGGCTGATTGCCAATATTGCTTTACTGCTTAATTTAACGGCTTTAGTCGGTTTAATGTCTTTATTGCCGGGTGTTGTGCTGACATTGCCGGGTATTGCAGGGCTAGTACTGACGATAGGTATGGCAGTGGATACAAATGTAATTATCTTTGAGCGAATAAAAGAAGAAAAACGCAAAGGTCGACACACTTATCAAGCGATTGAACAAGGCTATAACCAAGCATTTACGACCATTTTTGATGCCAATGTAACAACCATGATCACAGCAATTATCCTATACGCCATTGGATATGGACCGGTGAAAGGTTTTGCAATCACGTTAGCGCTTGGGCTATTAACCAGTGTTTTTACTGGCGTTTATATTTCAAAAGCGCTTAGCCAAACACTCTACATTAAACTAACCAATTTGACGGGGGCTAAAGCATGAGTTGGTCAACATTAACAGCAGCGAGTAAAGCACGCGTTTTAGGGTTATTGCTAAGCTGTGTTTTAGTCATCGTGAGCTTAGGTGTTTTATCTGTAAAAGGGCTAAATTTTGGCCTTGATTTTACAGGTGGCTACATCAGTGAAATTAACACAACGTCAGTCACGTCAATTGCTGATTTAAAAGCAAAGTTAAGCTCTGAGGTTGCGAGTAAATTAACCATCAGTAAAGCGGGAGAATATCACTTTGTTTTAAGAGAAACACCAGAGGCTAGTAAAGCCAGTACTTGGCAAGCAGAGCTGAATGAGCAAGGTGTAGAGTATAGCGTATTATCTAGCTCATTTTTAGGCTCACAAGTGGGTGATGAGCTTTTTGAACAAGGTTGTTTAGCTTTATTTGCGGCGCTGATTGCAATTATGGTTTATCTTGCCGTGCGCTTTGAATGGCGACTCGCAGTAGGTTCAGTGGTTGCACTGTTACATGATTTAATCTTAGTGCTTGGTTTGTTTTCCTTGCTAGGGCTTGAGTTTAATTTAACCGTGCTGGCGAGTTTACTGGCTATTATTGGTTATTCATTAAATGACTCAATTATTGTTGGCGACAGAGTCAGAGAGCTTTTACGTATTCAGCCTGACAATCAACGCATTAATACCCATGTTGTGATTAATGATGCAATTGGTTCTACGTTAACGCGTACATTGATCACCTCAGGCACAACACTTGCGACCATTGCCTGTATTTGGCTGCTTGCAGGGGCTGCATTAACGGGTTTTGCTATCGCGTTATTTGTGGGCATTGTGGTGGGGACATTCTCATCGATTTGTATCGCCGCGACCTTGCCGCAGTTATTGGGGTTAAGTTCAGAAAATTACACCCAAACACTGGATGATAAAACCAAAGCCTATATGGAGATGCCGTAAGTCAGTTTTATAACTTACTTTCATCAGCCGCTATTTTTCCATAGAATAGCGGCTTTTCTGTTTTAACTGCTTTGATATGAATAAAACACACGTAATTGAACATTTTCGCTTTGCGCTTGAGGCACAACTGCAAAACGCTAAAGCAGCGGCAAAAGCGGCCCATGATGCAGCAACTCACGAAGAAAGTGTTGCTGAAACTCAATACGATACCTTGGGTTTAGAAGCCGCTTATTTAGCGCAAGGGCAAGCTGAGCGAGTTAATGGGTGCTACCGTGATATTCAGGCATTCAATACGGTGTTTAAAGAAAGCGAATTTAATAAGGTTCGTGAAGGTGCATTAGTGTGTCTTATCGATGAGAAAGATAACGCAAAGTGGTTCTTTATGGGCCCAAGTGCTGGTGGCTTAGTGGTCACCGTAAAAGAGCAACCGATTTATGTTGTTACCCGAGAAGCGCCGTTAGGTAAACAACTGATTGGCAAGCAAATTGATGATGAAGTAACACTGACTATTGCAGGAAATAAGCAGTTTTACAACGTGAGTGAAATACTCTGATATAGAAAGTTTATTAATTAATAAATTTCATCTTAAGGTAAAAAATATCTCGTTGGTCACAAAGTAAAAAAACCTCTATAAATCACATCAAGCTTAATGCTTATAAGCACCCATCTAGTTAAGTGAAGTTTAGCCTCATGCGTTCACTTAATTGGTTGGGTGTTTTCATTTTTTTCATAAGACTTAATTTAGGAAAAGTCGTGTTTAAAACCTTGATTGTGGTTGATAACAATGAGCAACGTATTGCTCAAAATTTCGAAAATGTCATTACCTTTGACACCTACTTACGTGATTACCCAAAACATAATGAGCCAAAAACGCGCATTTTAAACTTGTGTGATACAGGGCAGTATTTAAGTAAAGGTTATTATTGTTCTTTGCTTGCTGAAGCGAGAAAGCATCAAGTATTACCGAGTGTAAAAACAATTAATGCGCTCCGTAGCGATGAGCACAGCACGCGTCATAAAGAGCTCGCTGGTGGCACTGTCTTTTTTGGTCACACAGATCAAGAGCAGCAAAGTAAAGCAACCAAAGTATTATTCTCACAATATCCTGCGCCTATTTTGGTGTGTGATGAGCAAGGAGTTGTGAAGCAAGGTACGATTGCATCATTAGATGACACTGCCTTTACAGAGTTTGTAAAGCAACTCAGTAGCTTTACCGAGTCAGTGTGGCGCATTCACGATAAAAAACGTCGTTACCGTTGGGATATGGCTATATTGGTTGATCACCAAGAAAAAGTGCCGCCAAGTGATAAAGATGCTATTGCAAAATTTATTAAAGCTGCCGCTAAACATGGTATTTATGCTCAAGCTCTTACATTTGATGAAATTACCAGTATTGCGCAATTTGATGCGCTTTTTATTCGTCAAACAACGGCCATCGACCATCCAACTTATCGCTTAGCAAGTAAAGCACAAAGCTTAGGCTTAGTGGTGATTGATGATGCAGAGTCAATACTGCGCTGTTGTAATAAAGTATATTTGCACGATGCCTTTAATTATCAAAAAGTGCCGAGTTTAAAAACTCACGTTGTGGCTGATACAAGTAAAGAGACAATTGAAAGTTTAGAAGCAAACTTCAGCTATCCACTGGTATTAAAAATGCCAGAAGGCTCTTTCTCAAAAGGCGTATTTAAAGTTGCTAATCGTGATGAGTTAGTTGCTAAGTTAACAGAACTGTTTGAGTTTAGTGCACTTGTGCTTGCACAAGAGTACATGTACACCGAATACGACTGGCGTGTCGGGGTGTTAAATGGCCGTGCAATTTATGCGTGTCGTTATTTAATGGCTCGAAATCACTGGCAAATTTACAACCATGATGCAAAACGCTTTTTCTCAGGTGGTTTTGAAACCTTGCCAACGTTTGAGCTACCTAAAGTGGTACTTGATGCAGCATTAAAAGCTTGTAAAACGGTAGGTAAAGGTTTGTATGGTGTTGATGTTAAAGAGCATCAAGGTAAAGCATACGTGTTAGAAGTGAATGACAACCCGAGTATCGACCACAAAGTCGAAGATGCCTATTTAGGTGATGAGCTTTATATGATCATTATGGATGAGTTTAAACAACGCCTTGAAGCACGAGGCCGCGGTTAATGAACGCATCTGTTTGTCAAATCCGCTTTGCCAATGCAACGGATTTGACGGCTCTTGTCGCCATTGAAGAGCAAAGCTTTAGCCAAGATAGATTAAGTAGCCGTAGTTTAAAACGCTGGATCAGCGCAAGCCACGGCTTATTGATGGTGGCTGAGGTAGATAATCAACTGGTTGGTTATGGTTTAGTGTGGTGCCACAAAGGGACGCGCCTTGCTCGGTTATATTCACTGGCGGTTTTGCAATCTCAGCAAGGTAAAGGTATTGCTTCAAAGTTACTACTTGCGCTTGAAAATGAAACGGCTAAACGGGGTCGTTTATACATGCGTTTAGAAGTTGCGGTAAACAACCAATCAGCAATTCGTTTATATGAAAAACTGGGTTACCAGGTGTTTGGTCATTATAGTGATTATTATGATGACCATAGTGATGCCCATCGAATGCAAAAAAACATTCGTCGTAATATCGAATTTAATGCCGATAAGCACACGCCTTGGTATCAGCAAACAACCGAGTTTACCTGTGGTCCTGCGGCGCTATTAATGGCAATGTCATCCTTGAATGATACCGCAATGAGCCAACTCAAAGAGCTGGATATATGGCGTGAAGCCACGACTATCTTCATGACTTCAGGGCATGGCGGTTGCCATCCTCTAGGGTTAGCACTTGCTGCAATGAAACGTGGTTTTAAAGCTGATGTAGTTTTAAATACCCGTGATACTTTGTTTATTGACGGGGTAAGAAGCGAAAAGAAAAAAGCCATTTTGCATACCGTACACAATCAGTTTGTGGCTGAAGCAATCGCTGCAAAACTGCCTGTGAGGTATCAAGAGTTAACCTTGGTCTCCATTGAAGATTGGCTTGCTGAGGGTAAAGCGGTGGTGTTATTGATCAGCACCTATCGGTTTGATGGTAAAAAGTCACCGCACTGGGTGTGTGTAACGCATATTGATGAGCATTGCTTGTACGTGCATGACCCGTTTTGTGAAAACGAAAAACAATTGGCGATTGATTGTCAGCATGTCCCAATAGCCAAAGCTGATTTTAACAAAATGGCGAGTTTTGGTTCATCAAGACTCAGCACTGCGATGGCCTTTTATTTATAATTTTAATTGTTAGTTTGATTTGGAAGTACAGTGACTCTGAGTAGTTTATTTGATATTGCCCCTTATTCTTGGTCAGCAATTGGTAGCGCCGCATTTTGCGGCGCAATTATTGGTATGGAGCGTCAGTTACGCGGTAAGCCTGTTGGTATTCGTACCTCCGCATTAATTGTGTTAGGTACCTACTTATTTCTTGCTACTGCATTTATGTTGCATGGCGATGTGATAGACCATTCTCGTGTAGTGGGCCAAATTATCACCGGTATTGGCTTTTTAGGTGCCGGAGTAATGCTTGCAAAAGATGGCGCGGTAGTTGGTGTAACATCCGCTGCAACGATCTGGGTATTAGCATCAATTGGTGTTGTCATTGCCACCGACAACTTACTAGCTGCAATAAAACTATCTGTGCTAGTAGTAGGTATTTTATATGGTGTAGATGTACTTGAAGCTAAATTTAAGAGTTTAGGTCGCGGCGTGCATGCCCGTGTAAAACGCTATTCAAAGTTGTATTATCGAAAAGAAAAGTGAAATTAGAAGGTAATAGAGGTTAGAAGTTAGCAGTTAGAAGTGAGTTTCTAACCATAGGCCTTTAAATTCTTTTGGTAATAATATACTTTTAGCTCAAAAGGCACAAAGAAAGGGACTTATATATGAAATTACTCTTGTTTATTCTGATTCCATTCTGTTTTGTTATAAGTTCTATGGTTAATGCGATTGTACCAAACACTGAATATTACCAATCAGCGCTAGTGCACATTACTCAGTTAAATGAACAACTTTCTAAAGTTGAAATTGCATTGAAAACAGAACATAACAAAGACGTTTATCAACACTTGCAAAAAAATTTACAAGATGAAATTGTATTAATCCAAAAGCGAGTTGCTTTATACAAACAAATAGAGCAACAAAATTTGATCATGTATTCAAGCACCCATACATCAAAGTAGCGAATGGAAAAAAGTTACATAATTAAGCCAGCTCGTTTAGACGATTTGTTACTTGTTGAAAGTCAAATTCCTGAGTTTGATGGCCGAAATACCCTTAGCAAATTACAAGCACAGTGTGCAGATGTTGAGCACCTAGCTTTAGTTGCCTATATCGATAATAAGCCTGTGGCCTACAAACTGGGTTATGCGTTAGATTCAAACACCTTTTATAGTTGGCTTGGCGCGGTTGCGCCAGAATGTAGAGGGCAGGGCATTGCGCAGGCTTTATTAAACGCGCAAGAAGCATGGATTAAAGCCCACAGTTATCTAGCTATAAAAGTTAAGTCGATGAACCGTTTTCCTGCAATGCTGAGTCTGCTTATCAAAAATGACTATGCAATAGTGGGTTATGAAGACAGAGGCTGCTCAAAGACTAGCAAGATTATATTTACAAAAGACATTTAAACTAATTTACTTACTTCGGTAAGCTGATTAAAAAGTGTGCGCCGTTGTTACTTTCTTGTACACAGATTTCACCTTGTAGTTGTTGAGTAACTATTTTCTTCGCAATGCTGAGGCCAAGCCCTATACCTGATTGGTTGTTTTTACCTTTATAAAATGGGGTGAAAATGGAGTTTTGTTCACTTATGCTGATACCAGTGCCATTATCGGTGTAGTGAACTTTTAATACCTCATCAAAATCATAAATATCAATTTCTATAGCAGGGTTATCGATTTTGTTGAACGCATGCTCAATTGAGTTTTGCTGCAAAATAAAAAGTACTTGTTTTAGCAAGTCTATTTCAACTTCGAATTGGCTGTGAGGGTTTTGATAATTAATATCTAATTTGATACCACGATGTTTTATTTGCTCTTCTAAATGCTTGTACAGTGACTCCGAAAGCTGAGCTAACGTCATGATTGTTTTACTTGATTGCGACTTGGTATAAAGTAAATCTTGTAAAATACGTATTTTATAAGCGCAAGCTGTTAAGTTTCTGTCGAGTAATTCGTTGGTATTTATCAATGTCTCTAAAGTATTTTGCAGTGCTTGTTGGCTAAGTCGTTTTTTTATAAGTCTGGTTTGTGTTTCTTTGACAGCAAGTTGAGTAACATCTACTGCGGTAATACAGTTACCGAGTGGGGTGTTGAGCTCGTGCGCAATCCCTCTAATTAAAGTGGCTAGTTCAACAAATTGTTGTTGTTCAAACGCTTGCTTTTGTTGGTATAACAATTTGAGTTGCGTTTCAAAGCTTTGCTTTATGGTTTCGAGTAGTTTTATTACAGGCTCTGTGTATTCATGGGGTTTGCTATCAAGGATACAAATAGTGCCAAATGGTGTGGTGTCTCCAGCACATATTGGTAAACCTAAATAAGAAATCATATTAAGTTTGATATCTGGGTTTTCTTTCCAGTCCTCATCAATAAGTGCGTTGGGGATATTCAGTAAGTTCTGGGTTTTTATTACATGCTCACAGTAAAGACCTGAATCTTCTAACTCTTCATTATCACCAATTTCATAGGGGTTTGCTTGATTATCGTTTTTAGAAAAAACACTAATAATATTATTTTCTACCTTCATTACTAAGGCGACGGGTACATCGGCAAACAAGGCTAAAACTTCGAGCGTTTTATTCCAACTTTGCACTAATTCATCATAATCAAGCTGATACATTTTTTCTTTCTCAAACAAATACCAATACAACTAACTAAAAGCTTAGTAATAATTTTTAATTCAGCAACTTAAATATGATTTATCTGACTTAGACTTAGAACATTTCTTGCTATTTAGAGTTAGCCAAATAGTTTTCGTCTAACGACTGTACGGTATTCACTGGGTGTTTGTGAGAGTACTTTCTTAAATACCCGAGTTAAATGGCCTTGGTCGTTATAACCTACTTCTAGGGCAACTTCTTGAATTGATAAATTTGAAGACGCCAATAACTCTTTTGCGGTTTGTACTCGAAGCTGTTGCCAATACTCAACAGGGGTTTGGCTGGTGGCTTGACGAAAGCGGCGCGTAAAAGTGCGGTAGCTTAAACTAAATTGCGCCGCAATTTCTTGCAGGGCCAGTTCGGAGGTTAAATTGTTTTTTAGCCAAAATTGAATTTGTGCAATGAGCTCATCTGGGTGTTTATCAACGGCACCTTCAAGGTAGCGCTGCTCTTCATAGGGTTTACGAATTTCATGGGAGAAATTGCGCTCAACATGTTGTGCAGCTTCTCGCCCGTAATATTGACTAATAATATGCACAATAACATCGGCAAGGGCATTTAAACTCGCAACCGTATACATGCGCTCAGATTGCGTGATGAAAAAGTCAGGCTTAAGCTGCACTTTAGGATAGTCACGTTTAAATTGCTCTGCGTAATGCCAGTGAGTGGTAGCAGGGTGGCCATCCAATAACCCTGCTTCGGCAACTAAACAATTACCTGTGCCAACCCCAATGATATGGCTGCCTTGCTGCCAAGAATCACCAAGCCAATTCACCAAACTTTGCTGCTTGCTCACCACAGGACGCGGGTTTCGCCAAATCCCAGGCACAATAATTAAGTCACTAGCAGGCGCTGTGACGGTTTCGCAATCGGGCATAATTGAAAGCCCGGTACGATTAGGGATCGCTTTTAGACTACTTGCCACTAAATTGATGTTGAGAGGTTTAAATTCGTTCTGCTGACGATGGCTTTTTGCAAAGGCCTCACCAGCTCTGAGCATTTCAATAGGCAGGGTTAAACTGGTTATTAGTAAATGGGGATAAACCAAAATACTAATTTCAATGGCTTTTACTTGTTGAAGTTTCGTCACTTAAATTGCTCCGACCAGTTGTTTTTGGCCTATTGTGCATGTTATTTGGCTATTTAAGCATAAAGCGTGTTAATTAATCCATTTAAACTTGGCTTAATTCTCATAACACGTTTTCTCAAGGTTTTTTATGACAGCATTACCCGTTATTGTTGGTATGGGTGGTATTAATGCCGCAGGCCGCACTTCTTTTCATCAAGGTTATCGTCGTATCGTGTTAGACAGCTTGGACGCTAAAGCCCGTCAGGAGACATTTTTAGGCTTAGCGACTTTAATGAACTTAGTCACTCTTACTGAAGGTGTACTTAAAGATGCCCAAGGCAATACCATTGCCGAATCAGACATCGAAGCTAAGTTCGGTGAACAAATTTTAGCTGGCACACTTATTCGTAAAATTGAAAAAAATCACTTCGATGTGGATGCAACGCCATGGCAGCAAAAAATGACGTTAACAGCGTCAGATGAGCAGCAGATTGTTTTTGAAACGCGCCGCCGTGATTTACCAACCCCAGTACCAAGTGCTTGGCAGGTTGAAGAGTTAAGCGATAAAAAAGTGAAAGTCACAATTAGTGCAGATCTTGCTATTAAGCATGACAGTACCCGTGATAATCCAATTAAAGCAGCAGGCCAATTACCAACAGGTTTTGAACCTTCGGCTATGTATAACAGCCGTTATCAACCAAGAGGCCTGCAAGCGACTATCTTTGCCGCAACCGATGCAATTCGTTCGACAGGTCTGCCATGGCAGCAGGTAATGAACAGCGTTGAGCCAGATCAAATTGGCACTTACTCAGCTTCTGTGGCGGGTCAAGTTGATGATGAAGGCTTTGGTGGACTTATTCGTGCGCGTCAGCAGGGCGACCGTGTGAGCACAAAGCAACTTGCACTTGGCTTAAACACCATGTCGACTGACTTTATCAATGCCTATGTAACAGGTAATGTGGGTACAACCTTTACCACATCAGGGGCATGTGCCACGTTTTTATATAACTTACGTGCAGCAGTAAACGATATTCAAGCGGGACGTACGCGTGTCGCTATTGTGGCGTCTGTTGAGTGTGCAATTACACCTGAAATCGTTGAAGGCTTTGGCAATATGAGCGCTCTTGCGAATGAAGAGGGTTTAAAGCGTCTTGATAATTCAGATGTGGTTGATCATCGCCGTACCAGCCGTCCATTTGGTGAAAACTGTGGCTTTACAATTGGTGAAGGTGCACAAGTTGCTATATTAATGGATGATGCATTGGCATTAGAGTTAGGTGCAAATGTGTTAGGCAGCGTTGCAGATGTGTTCGTTAATGCTGATGGTATTAAAAAATCAATTACAGCACCTGGCCCTGGTAACTACATTACGATGGCAAAATCTGTTGCACTAGCCAGCAGTATTGTTGGTCAAGAGGCGGTACAAAAGCGTAGCTTTATTTTGGCACACGGCTCAAGTACACCGCAAAACCGCGTAACAGAATCACTTATCTATCATAAAGTGGCAGAGACATTTGCAATTGATAATTGGAAGGTTGCTGCGCCTAAAGCGTATGTTGGCCATACCATTGCGCCTGCCAGTGGTGATCAATTGGCTATGGCATTAGGTGTATTTAGTCACAACATTATGCCGGGTATTACGACAATCGATAAAGTAGCAGATGATGTGTACAGCCAACATTTAGATATTCGTACAGAACATTATCAATGTGATGCAATGGACATTGCATTCATTAACTCCAAAGGGTTTGGCGGTAACAATGCTACAGCGACTGTGTTATCACCGGCAATTACATTGAAGATGCTCGCAAAGCGTCATGGTGATGAGGTTATGGCGCAATATCAAGACCGTCACACTCAGGTAGCCCAAGCGCAAGCTGACTACCAACATCAGGCTGATTTAGGTCATTATGAACTTATTTATCGCTTTGGTGATGGCTTAATTGACGAAAATGACATTGAAATTAGTGAAGATTCAATGACAATCCCAGGTTTTGATAAAAAAGTTTTATTATCAAAATCAAATCCTTATCAGGATATGTTTTAAGATCAAGGCATGTTTAAGCACATTCTTGATTGCAAGGCGCTTTTAAAGCGCCTTTTTTAGTGCTATAAATGTTCCTATCAAAGGGAATTGGAGCAATTACTCATGATTAAATTAACTAAACTCGCTGTACTTTGTTCACTTATCGCATTACCTACTCAGGCTTTAGCTCGAGATGTCAATGACTTAGGCGTTGATGTTCAAGCTGCTACCTCTGCCTATATCGTTAAAAATACAAACCCCCGTTATCCCGGTAGTTACAATGGCTCTCGCTTAGAAGGCTGGGCATTAATGTCTTATGTGGTTGATACGCAAGGTAAGGCAAAAGACATTGAAGTGATCATGGCATCTGATACTCGCGGTAGCGAAGAAAACGCAGAGAAATATTTAACAAACTTAGAGTTTGCCCCCGCGACAAAAGAAGGCAAAACAGTTGAAGGTGGTTACCTGTTTTCATTTGAAGTAGGTAAGTATTTTAACGGGTACTCTAATGATAAAGCGAGCCGTGGTTTTATTAATGAATACGATGAAATCAATAAATTGCTACAAGCGAAAGAGTTTAAAAAAGCTGAATTAGCATTGGCTGAGTTATATAAAGATCATACTAAAAACACCTCTGAGCAGGCATTATTTGCTTGGTTGAAAAGCCAATATTATTACCATCAACAACAATGGTTTGGCTTTGACGAACAGTTATCTGTTGCCTATTTACTGCGAGCAAAACTGCCAACTGATATACAGTATTTAGTCGCTAAAAGTGCTCTACAATGGTACAGCTTTAAGGGCGATTTTAACCTTGCTTACAATGCAATTTATGCATTGGATAATATTGAAGGAAAAGAGTTTTCAGAAGAAAACAAACTTGCCACCATCAAGCAAATTGATGACTTATTAGCCCATACACCGCAGATCAATTCACAAATTAATGTTTCAAAAGATAAGCTGTCTTATTTATCTTTATCTCGCGGTTCAATCAAAATTGAAGGCGCGAGCGATGTCTCTAAATTGCAGATCCGCTGTGCTGATCAAGTCGTTGATCTTGAAGCAAGTGAGTCAGTTAACTACGTTATTGATGAGCAAAGCAGACAGTCGCGGTTTATTAGTTAAATCTGCAAACCCAGCTGAGATTAAAGTTAAACAAACTGGTTATGCCATCGTTAACTCAAAATTTGACGCCAGTTAATTGCTTACTTTAAGCGTTTTACATACTTAAGCGTTACGAAGTTAATCAGTGCCATTAAAAAGGCGATTTCGTAACGACTAAATGCCACAGCAATGCCGATGAGTCCCATGTTCCAAATACTGGCTGCTGTGGCTGTTCCATACGTTGAATTCTTATTCTTCAAAATGGCGCCACCGCCAATAAAACCAATACCCGTGATAATCCCTTCGAGCACTTTTGATTCAGCTTCAGAGCTTGTTAATACAGACATCCCAACTAATGCATAACCACATGATGCAACGGCAACTAAAGGAAATGTTCGAAGACCTGCACCATTACTGGTTTTTTCTCGATCAAATGCCATAGGGAGGGCAAGTAAGTAGGCAATTCCTAAATGAATTAAGTTATCGAGTATTTCATGCCAATCGAGATTAAAGTCCATGCTTTGCTCCTTGCTATCTAGATTATGATTGCGTTGCAATTTCAATACCCGATCAACAAATTGAATAAAATGAGGAAACTAGGGACATGTAGCCGGGTTTAAAAAAGGAGGGCTTGGTATAATTTGCGATTTTTACGCAGTGCTATGTCATTTTTTCAGCCTTTTGGCTGTTTGAATTTTAGCCATGCTAACAGTATGCTAAACACGCTGACTAAATAGGCTTCACATTGAAATATTCCATCTCCTCTCTAGAAAAGACCGCGCTTGCACTATGTATGTTTGGTGCATTGATTGCTGTGATTTTGCCTGATGTTATCACTGAGCAAGTTCAGCCGTTTGTACAAATGATTTTAAAGTGGACTGGTAGTGGTTTTTTCTTATTGGTTAATTTTTTATTGTTTGCCATCATTATTTTAGCCATTAGCCCACTCGGTAGCCGTAAAGTTGGTGGCGAGCAGGCTGTGGTCGAGTATTCTAATTTTGGCTGGTTCGCTATGTTGTTTGCAGCGGGAATGGGGTCTGGCTTGGTTTTTTGGGGCGTAGCAGAGCCTGCATTACATTCTCTCGACCCACCGCTTAAACAAAGCTTATACCCAGATAGACTAGCCAGTAGCCTCGCTTTAACCCTAGTGAATTGGGGCGCCCATGCTTGGGCACTTTATGCTGTTTTTGCGCTAGTGCTTGGCGGATTAACGCAATACAGTGGGAAGTCAGGAGATATTTGTGCCCCTGTTTTAACGGCGCTTGGTAATTGCATTGATAAGTCTGCAAAATTTACTGTGTCGTTTATTGTGAAGTTAATTGCTGTAATCGCTATTTTTTTTGGTGTCGTCGGCACCATAGCTAATTCCACTTTACTGATCAGTAAAGGTGTTGAAATAGAGTTGGGGGTTACTTCAACTTTATTAGTGGGTTCATTAATCGTTTGTTTGTTAGCCGTTATTTATTCGCTGTCGGTTAAATTTGGATTACGACGCGGGGTACAGTCACTGAGTATATTCAATGTGGTCTTGGCCTTTGCTTTACTAACCTGGTTATTAACTGTTGTGCCGATTGCGCCCATTATTAAAATTGCATTAGATGGAACCGGCTACTATTTACAGTTACTGGCGACCGGAACTTGGCAATTTGATAGCCAATTAAAAACGCCTGACTGGGCCACTCATTGGACATATAACTATTACTTTTGGTGGTTAGCGTGGGGGCCATTTGTTGGTGTGTTCCTAGCCAAAATTAGTCAGGGGCGCAAGGTTTGGCAATTTATTTTGGCGGTTGTGTGTATTCCAACTTTAGTCACTATTATTTGGTTTGCGGCCTTTTCTGGCGCAGCAATTGAATGGGATAGACTCAATCAAGCGGGCATTTTAGTCGCAATAAAACAGGATTATAGCCAAGGCTTGTTTGTATTTTTTAATCAATTAGACTGGCAAGGAACCGTGTTTATTTGGGCAAGTTTGTTATTACTATTGATATTTGTTGCTACATCCGCTGACTCTGCAATTTTAGTCATAAGAGAGCTGGTTGGCTCTGAGCAAAATAACCGTGTGACACTCTACGCATGGTGTTTAGCATTATTCATATGCAGCTTTGCATTATTACTGTTACAAGATGAGCCGTTAAATCGTAGCGTTGCAATTTTAGGTGCTTTACCTTTTT
The DNA here is from genome assembly GCF_037162425.1 of Pseudoalteromonas sp. Hal040. Taxonomy (NCBI): domain Bacteria; kingdom Pseudomonadati; phylum Pseudomonadota; class Gammaproteobacteria; order Alteromonadales; family Pseudoalteromonadaceae; genus Pseudoalteromonas; species Pseudoalteromonas sp. Hal040. The sequence goes on from NZ_JARLUU010000001.1 coordinate 1,534,263, forward strand.
TATTAATATTCCTTTTACAGTTAGTCGGTTTTTTAAAAGAGTTTATTCGCGATATTTGTGATTAATCTACAGTTTTTTACAGTTAAATTACGCGTTTGTTATTATGCTTACAAAATAAGCTTAAGTGTATTGGAGGACCGATGCTTAAATCTCTGTATCTTATACTTTCTGTTAGTTTGCTCAGTGGCTGTACTGCAATCGGCCTAGTTGCTGATGGTATTGGTGGGCGCGCTAGCCAAGCACAGCCTGCAAGTGCCTATGCAGACAAAAAAGATACCGACCGAGTCAACTATGGTATGACCATGACAATGCTAGGTTATGAAATCGACAAAGCGATTATTGAAGGCTTAGAGAATGGCAGCAAAGATAAGGATGTTGAGCTTAAATGTCGTCAAATTAGTCGCGCAGTAAAAGAATGTGTTGAGGTTAAATCTGAGCCGAAAAAAAGGCCCACATTAATGGATAGTTTTAATGATGAGTAACAGTCTAAAACTTGTTATTTTCTTGGTTAGTTACCAATTAGTTGGATGTACAGTGGCAGGGTCATTAGTCGATGGCTATGCAAAAAACTCACAACCAACAAACCTTGCAACCACAAATGCAAATCAAACTAACAGAACTGTAACCGATGCCGACGGCTTTTCATTTGCAAAGTTAGGCTTTGAAATTGATAGCGCTGTTATTGGTTTTCTCAAACCAGAAGAACAACAACCACATTTGGTTTGTAGGCAAATTACACGCAGTATTAAAGAGTGTGAGGAAGCTAAGCCCTCACACTAAAAATGATATATTAATCACAGATATTTTTTATGAAACATTAGGTGTTCATCAATAAAGCTGCTGATAAAGAAGTAACTATGATCATAACCCGCGTGCATGTTAATTTCGGCTGGGTAATCTTTCTCGTTTACGACAGCAAATAAGTGCTCGGTTTTGAGTTGCTCAGCTAAGAAATTATCAGCCTCACCTTGATCAATACGCATGGGTAAATAATCTTCAGCGATGGCTTTTTTCATTAATTCACAGCTGTCGTATTCAAGCCAACTTGCTTTATCCCCACCTAGGTAATTACTAAATGCTTTTTCACCCCAAGGGCAATTAATCGGGTTCACAATCGGGCTAAAAGCACTGGCGCTGACGTATTGTTTAGGGTTTTTAAGTGCAATCATCAGTGCGCCGTGACCACCCATAGAATGACCAGCAATGGCTTTTTTGGTCGTCACAGGGAAGTGTGCTTCGATAAGTGCAGGTAATTCAGAAACCACATAGTCGTACATGTTGTAATGCACATTGTAAGGCGCTTGAGTCGCATTGACATAAAAGCCAGCACCTTGACCAAAATCGTAATTTTCATCGTCAGGAACATTTTCACCGCGCGGGCTAGTATCTGGAGCGACAATCGCAATACCCAGTTCAGCCGCTTTTTTAAATGCCCCGGCTTTTTGCATAAAGTTTTCATCAGTACAGGTTAAACCTGACAACCAATACATGACGGGTACTTTATTGGTTTCGCTGGCACCAGGTGGTAAAAATATTGCAAAGCGCATAGCACAATGTGTGCTGCTAGCTTGGTGGGTATATTGTTTATGCCAGCCACCACTGACTTTTGTTGAGCTTATGTTTTCTAGCATAACCACATCCTTGAAACAAAGGCGCTAGGTTGATACCTAGCGCCAAATTAAAAGATTAATAATGAATTACAGAGCGGATGCTCTTACCTTCGTGCATTAAGTCGAAAGCTTCATTGATATCTTCAAGTTTCATGGTGTGCGTAATGAAATCATTTAACGCAAACTCACCATTCATATAGCGCTCAACAATCTCTGGTAATTCAGAGCGACCTTTAACGCCACCAAATGCACTACCGCGCCATACACGACCCGTAACTAGTTGGAATGGACGAGTAGAGATCTCTTGGCCTGCACCTGCAACACCAATGATTACCGATTCACCCCAACCTTTGTGACAACACTCAAGAGCAGAGCGCATTACATTAACGTTACCGATACATTCAAATGAGAAATCAACACCGCCATCAGTCATTTCAACGATAACTTCTTGGATTGGTTTGTCGAAGTCATTTGGATTGATTAAATCAGTTGCGCCTAATTTAGTAGCAAGATCAAATTTACTGGTGTTGATATCAACACCAATGATACGGCTTGCACCCGCCATTTTCGCCCCGATAATCGCTGATAAACCGATACCACCTAAGCCAAAAATAGCGACAGTATCGCCTTTTTGAACTTTTGCTGTTTTAGTAACAGCACCCATACCGGTTGTTACACCACAACCAAGTAAACAAATTTCTTCAAGCGGCGCTTCTTTACTTACTTTAGCAAGTGAAATCTCTGGTAATACAGTGTACTCAGAGAACGTAGAGCAACCCATGTAGTGATAAATTGGCTGGCCATCTTTATAGAAACGCGTTGTGCCATCTGGCATTAAACCTTTACCTTGCGTTTCACGTACCGCAGAGCATAAGTTTGTTTTACCCGATTTACACATCTTACACTCGCCACATTCAGCAGTGTAAAGAGGAATAACATGATCGCCTACTTCAACGTGCGTTACGCCTTCACCGATGGCTTCAACGATACCGCCACCTTCATGGCCAAGGATTGCTGGGAAAATACCTTCAGGGTCTTCACCAGATAAAGTAAATGCATCTGTGTGACAAACACCGGTAGCAACAATCTTTACAAGCACTTCGCCTTTTTTAGGCATCATTACATCCACTTCTTCAATTGATAGTGGTTGATTTGGACCCCAAGCGATAGCCGCTTTTGATTTAATAAAATCAGTCATAACGTTCCCTTATAGTTGTTGGAAGTAAGTATTAAACCTAGTCTATTTTATTTATTTCTCAATGAATGATAATCTCCGTTTTATTAAAACACTTTTACAGTATTGTAATAATGAATCGTTGGCACGGAATTGATGAGTTTTTAGCGGTAGCAGAGACGGGCAGTTTTACAAAAGCAAGTAAACTACTGGGTATGTCAGTGGCGCATGTAAGCCGGTATGTGAGTCAATTGGAAGAGCGATTAAACACACAGCTGCTAACCCGAACGACGCGTAAAGTTGTGCTAACACAAGAGGGTCAAGTGTTTGCGCATCAAACAAAACAATTACAGCATGCCATGGATGATGCCACGGCACTACTTGCAGAGCAGCAACTGACACCTAAAGGCAGTATAAAATTAACGGCTCCTGTGATGTACGGTGAAAGCTATATCATGCCAGCAGTGCACTCGTTTATGCAAAAGCACCCAGATATTGAAGTGATCAGTCATTTAAGTAATGAGCAAGTTAATTTACTCGAAGAAGGGTATGACTTAGCAATTCGACTTGGTCACTTAAAAGATTCAACATTAAAAGCACGCCGTATTAGTCAGCGCAGACTCGTTATATGCTGTAGTCCAGAATACATTAATAATTTTGGTCAACCACACAGTGTCAGTGAATTACATCAACATCATTGCCTTATCGGTAATAACAGTTATTGGCGGGTAAAAGAGCAGGGCCAAGATAAGCATATTAAAGTGGCTGGGCGCTTAGCCTGTAATAGTGGTTGGGCATTGGTTGATGCTGCAATAAAAGGGTTAGGCATCGTGCAATTACCGGATTACTATGTAAATGAACATCTAGCCAATGGCCGTTTGACAGCTGTACTTTCGAATGTTGCACCTGAACCTGAAGGAGTATGGGGGTATACCCGCCAAGGCAATTTATAGCAACCAATGTAAAAGCATTGCTAGACCATTTAGTAGCTAGTGTTCAAGTATCAGATTTATAATTATTTTTTACAATTTCACGCATCCCATGCTGGCTAAATGTATGCTAACATGGGCGCATATTTAGCCCTTGGAATACCCACAACTCATTATGTTTCAACCTGTTAGCCTTTTTATAGGGCTGAGATATAGTCGCTCCTCAAAGGGTAATGCCTTTATCTCATTCATCTCTTTTTTTCTATTGCGGGCATTGCTATCGGCTTAATGGCCTTGTTTACAGTTAGTTCGGTTATGAATGGTTTTGAGAATAACCTTAAAACCAACATGCTCGGTTTAATTCCTCATATTGAAGTATCAGCTGAAGGTAATTCGAAAGAAACCATGTTGCAGTTAAAGCAGCAACTAGAAAATTCTCAAGATATTAAACAAGTTAACCTGTATCGTCATGGTGAAGCCATTTTACAAACTAACCAAGATTTGCATGGTGTGTTGTTACAAGGGCTCTATGATGAAGGAAATTCCCTTTATAACGTAAAAGATAAAATTGTTGCCGGCAATTGGTCACAAGTAATGGATAGCAACTATCACATTGCGATTAGCCGCTATTTGAGCCGCAAATTGGGTATTTCGCTTGGGGATAAAGTACGGGTGATCATGCCTAATGCTAGTTCGTACACCCCACTTGGTCGAGTACCGAGTCAGCGCTTGTTTACCGTTGCTGCACTGTATGAAACACAGTCAGAAATTGATATGTCATTGGCATTTACCAGTGGTTATTCGTTAGGACGGGTTTTAAAGCTGCCAAAATCCGTCGCGCCAAATTTGAGTGTGTCGCTATATGAACCTTTTGCCGTTGAGCAAGTATTGCAATCTCAATTAGCTATATTAAATGATTACGCTGTTACTGATTGGCGAGCTAGCCAAGGCACATTATTTGCTGCTGTCGCAATGGAAAAGCGCATTATGTCGATGTTACTTGGCTTAATCGTGCTCGTTGCGGTGTTTAATATCGTGTCAGCATTAACCATGATGGTCAGTGAAAAACAAAGTGAAGTCGCTATTTTACAAACACTGGGTTTAACTCCACTACAAGTACAGCATGTGTTTATGATCCAAGGCTTATACAACGGTCTAATCGGTACCAGCATTGGTGCGTTACTTGGCGTGGTATTAAGTAGCAACATTAATGAATTATTGAATATGTTAGGCATCAATTTATTAGCTGGTGTGAGTTTACCCGTTAAATTTGATGTGATGAGTTTGAGTTTAATTGCCGCAGGGAGTATTGCAATGAGCTTTTTAGCTACCTTGTATCCTGCCAGAAAAGCTGCAAAAGTGAATCCAGCAGAGGTATTACGTTATGAGTGATTTAGTTATCAATTGTCAGCAGCTTAACAAAGTATATCAAGATGGTGATAACGAAGTTGCTGTTTTAAAAGGGGTTGATTTAGCGCTTAAACAAGGTGAGATGTTAGCCGTTGTTGGTAGCTCAGGCTCCGGTAAAAGTACCTTATTGCACATATTAGGCACCTTGGATAATGCAAGCTCTGGTAAAGTTGAAATTAAAGGCCAACAAGTTGCTAAATTAAACCGTAAACAACAAGCCAGTTTCCGAAATGAAAATTTGGGCTTCATTTATCAATTTCATCATTTATTAATGGAATTTACTGCCATTGAAAATGTTGCAATGCCACTTTTAATTAAAGGTTTAAGCGCAAAAGCGGCAACAGAGAAAGCCCGTAACATGCTAAATAAAGTAGGGCTATCTCATCGTAGCGAACATAAACCATCGGCGTTGTCAGGTGGTGAGAGGCAGCGGGTTGCAATAGCACGTGCATTAGTAACCGAACCTGCTTTAGTACTAGCCGATGAACCTACGGGTAACCTAGATAAACAAAACGCTATTAAGATATACGATTTAATTAAAGAGCTAAATACCAGCTTAAAAACCAGCTTTGTTGTGGTAACCCATGATTTAGAGCTTGCAGATAAACTAGGCAAAATTGCCTATTTAGATGATGGTAAGCTTGCTATTAAAGAGTCTCAGCATGTTGCTTAGTGCCTTTATTTCAAAACGATTTCGTGCCCATAGTGGCCAAAAAGACGGACAAAACGGGTTTGTTAGCTTCATCGCTAAAGCATCGACAATCGGCATACTTTTGGGAGTCGCCGTATTAATTGTTGCGCTTTCAGTGATCAATGGCTTTGAGCAGCAATTAGTTCATCGACTTTTATCGGTAGTTCCACAGGTTGAATATGTTGCCCCTAACAAACCAATCAATAACTGGCAGTCAAAAGTTGCTTTATTGCGTTCTCAAGCAGGTGTTACAGGTGCTGCGCCATTTATTAGTGTTAACGGCATGGCACAATATAAAAGCGAGCTAAAAGCGGTTGAAGTGCGTGGTGTTAGCCCCGAATTTGAAAACCAAGTGTCGGCATTAAACCAATTCACAGAAGGGCGCTTAGTCAGTCAGTTACAACAAGAAGATGTACTGTTAGGGCAGCAAATAGTGAACCGATTAGGTCTTAAGATTGGCGACCCAGTTACCTTATTAATCCCACAGATAAACCAGCAAAGTAACACTTTACTGGCACCAAAGCGGGTGAGCTTGAATCTTGCGGGTATTATAAAAATGGGCGGCCCAATTGATGAAACGGCTGCTTTCATTCGCCTTGATAAAGCGCAAAGTGTGCTGAGTTTCGATGAAAACCAAGTAACCGGATTACGATTACAAGTAGAAGATGTATTTGCGGCTCATCAAACAGCGATGCGTGTGGGGCAAGTTATACCAGATTATGTCTATGTCTCGAGTTGGTTTAGAACGCAGGGTAGCTTATATCAAGATATTCAAATGGTTCGCACCATTGTGTATATCGTGGTGTTTTTAATAATTGCCGTAGCGAGTTTTAATATCGTTTCTTCATTAGTGATGGAAGTACGTGAAAAACAAGCAAATATTGCGATTTTAAAAACCATGGGCGCACAAGATAGCACCATTTTAGCAACCTTCGTAATGCAAGGTTTTACACAAGCTTTAATTGGTGTGATCTTAGGCACTATTATCGGCGTAATGCTTGCGTTAAACATCAGTGAACTATTCACTTGGGCAAGTAACTTATTTGGCGATAACCCGTTACAAGGTGTTTATTTTATAGAGTTTTTACCCAGTAAATTAGTTTGGCAAGATATCGTTATCACGGTGATTGTTACATTTGTTCTCGCTATTTTGGCAACCTTATATCCTGCGTGGCAAGCCACTAGGGTAGATCCGGCAAAAGTACTGGGTAATTAAGGAGAGTTTATGAATAAGCAAAGGATTATCGATTTTTGGTTTAATGAATTAGGCCCAGAAGCTTGGTATAAACAGTCTGATGACATTGATGCATTAATTACACGTGAGTTTTCAGAATGTCTTTTGCAGGTTATTGCTGGCGAGCATGCTGACTGGCGACTTGATGCCCAAGGCTCCTTAGCTGAAATTATTGTGTTAGATCAATTCTCACGGAATATTTATCGAAACACTGCACAGGCTTTTAGCCAAGATCCACAAGCCCTAAGCTTAGCGCAAAGAGCAATTGAACTTGGCTTTGATAAAAAATTACCTAGCTCTCAAGCGGCGTTTATTTATATGCCGTTTATGCACAGTGAATCGAAAGTCATTCATCAACATGCTGAACAATTGTTTAAAGGCATGAGTAATTATGAATTTGAACTAAAGCATAAAGTGATTATTGATAGGTTTGGTCGTTACCCACACCGAAACGCGATTTTAGGCCGTGAATCAACTCCCGAAGAGCTGCAATTTTTAACTGAGCCTAACTCTTCTTTCTGATTTGATTGAATAGTAGGCAAGTAATTTAAAATGCTCTTTGATAGCCCGTAAACACTTGCACGGCGCCATTTTAAACCTTAAAGTGTCATAAATGTTGTAAAAGAGTAACCACCATGGAACAAAAACAAGCAAGACCATTAACACCAGAAGAACAAGCCGAAGCGCAAAAACAAAGTGTTATTTGGCAAAGAGAATGTTTCCAAAATGCACAAAAGCATTTAGCAGAAAAAGGCGTTATTCCGCAAACTGTTGTAGAAAAAGAAAGCCGTTTTATTGCGCCTTTAGTAGCAATTTGGAAATTTAGAGCACAAAACGGTAAAAGCTATTGGGTGATCACCGGTCGTTTACCAACCGATCATGCTGAGGCTGGTGCAGCTAGCAACGCGCGTGAAGTATTACGTTATTTCTCAATGCAATGGCAATTGAAAGCTGATCAGCTGATGCAGTCAGGTGCGGTAGATAAAACCAAAGTTGATTTTGCAAATCTACTCATCAATCGTGCTCATGGCTTATATGAACTTTTTGAAAAAGACGAAATGTGGCAAAACGAGCCAGCATAACTCAATTTGCATAATTTCTATGAAAAAAGCTGAATAATGTTATTCAGCTTTTTTATTGATGCTAATTCGCTTAATGCACTAAAGTAAACGGCCTAGTATCAAATTGCTTGATAGGGCACAGCATTCGTTGTCTTGGAATACCGGCTTCCATAAATACTAAGCCATCTGCTGAAAAGCCATTACGTTTAAATCGATCAACTTCATTCAAAATACAATTAATACTGACACAGTCGCAGCCTTGTTTTTCTGCCATATTGACTAAGTATGTCAGTAATGATTTGTAAACTGAGCGATTGCGATGCTCAGGTAAAACGGCAATACGGCCAATGAGGCCATCACTACATAAACGCCCGGTTGCAACCGGGCATTTACACTCATCTGTAACGAGTACGTGGTGTGCTGTTTTATCTAGGTGATCAAACTCTATGTGTTTAGGGATATGTAATTCGCATACAAATACCCGTTCTCGGATTTGTTGTAAGAGTTCCTTGTCGATACTCCATTCAACTTCATCTATATGATAGCCCATAAACGCACGCTCCTAACAAAACCAAATACCCTCATTTAAAAGTGTAGTAAAGGTTTTCAAGAAAATGTGATTATTTTTTGAACTATTTATGTCAGCTGCGGTCAGCCAAGTTTGATCAGTGAGCTTGGTTATCAATTCAAGCTCATCTAAATCATGCATGTAGTTAACGCCATTAATACTTAAAAGTATCTTATCGTCAATAACTTGGTAGATAGCTCGCGTACCGCCTAAACGCTCAAAAACAACCTCGTCATCATTGAGTAACTCGATTACATCATCTAATGAATAAGGGTCTTCTAGCGGGGCTAAATCCATTTCATGCTTTGGCTGGCTCATACTGTTACCAAGCCAAGTCTTGAATACTGCGTCATCATTAATCGCAGCAATCATAAGCTGCTTTATTTTTTCAGCTTCAGCTTGGCTAAGTTCACCTTTAGAAGTACGCAACTTAAGCTCTGCATCACCATATCGTTGATTGCCAAGCTCAGTATCAATCAAGTGATCGGCAAATTGAGAGAGTAAATCGCGTTGATTTGGCGCTCTAAAACCCACAGAGTAATTAAGCGCGTTTTCAACGGCATAGCCTTCATGCGGACAACCAGGTGGGATATACAAAATATCACCCGGCTCTAACACACAATCGATCACGGCAGGAAATTGCTCAACTTGTAATAGGCTTTTATTTTGTGCGAATTGTTTTAAGTTCGCATCAGGTAAACCAACGCGCCAATGGCGTTTACCTTCACCTTGAATAATAAATACATCGTATTGATCTAAATGCGGTCCCACGCCACCACCCGGCGTAGAGTAGCTGATCATCAAGTCATCGATACGCCAGTTTGGAATAAAACGAAATGGTTCCAGTAATTGCGCAGCATCGTTATGCCAATGGTCAACGGCTTGTACGAGTAGTGTTGAGTTCTTTTCAGTTAGCAAACTAAAGTCTTCAAATGGGCCATGGTATGCTTGCCAATCATCTGAGTGATTGGTGACAATGCGTGATTCAATACTTTCTTCCATGGCAAGGCCGGCAAGTTCTTCAGGCTCTATAGGATCAGAAAAATCCTTAAAGCCTTGCTTAATAAGTAATGGTTTTTTTGCCAGTACTCGGCTAAAAACTGCTCTTGGGTTAATGAGTTTATAGTTAATTGATACATAACATGACCTAAACGAAGTGGTATAAAAAAAGCGAAAGGAAGGCCTTTCGCTTTTTAAAATCTTAGTTTGAATTTAAGCTAAGTTGTCGATGAACTCAACAGCACGACCAATGTAATTAGCCGGTGTTAATTTTTTCATTTCTACTTTTGCTTCTTCAGGTAACTCAAGACCATCGATGAAATCAGCCATGATTTCTTGATTTACACGTTTACCACGCGTAAGGTCTTTAAGTTTTTCATATGGCTTTTCGATACCATATTTACGCATTACCGTTTGGATAGGCTCTGCTAGTAATTCCCAGTTTTGATCTAGCTCTTCGAGTAAACGCGCTTCGTTTACTTCAAGCTTGCTAACACCTTTTAATGTCGCTTGGTAAGCGATAAGTGTGTAGCCCATACCAACACCCAGGTTACGTAAAACTGTTGAGTCAGTTAAGTCACGTTGCCAGCGAGATACAGGTAGCTTTTGCGCAAGGTGTGCAAAAATTGCGTTCGCAATACCTAAGTTACCTTCAGAGTTTTCAAAATCAATCGGGTTTACTTTGTGAGGCATGGTTGAAGAACCAATTTCACCTGCAATTGTTTTTTGCTTGAAGTGGTTAAGCGCAATGTAGCCCCAAACGTCACGGTCAAAATCAAGCAATACAGTGTTGAAACGTGCAATCGCATCGAATAACTCAGCAATGTAATCGTGTGGCTCAATTTGAGTTGTGAACGGGTTAAATGTTAAACCAAGGCTTGTTACGAATTGTTCAGCGTGGCTGTGCCAATCGTAATCTGGGTATGCGCTCAAGTGAGCGTTGTAGTTACCTACAGCACCGTTGATTTTACCTAACATTTCTACGTTAGCAATTTGGTCACGTTGACGCTTTAAGCGCATGTATACGTTAGCAAATTCTTTACCCATTGTAGAAGGAGTAGCAGGTTGACCGTGGGTACGCGTCATCATCGCAACTGACTTGTACTCAACCGCTTTTTCTTTTAATGCATTTAGAAGTTGGTCACAGTATGGAAGTAAAACTTTGTCACGCGCTTCTGTTAGCATTAAACCGTGAGATAGGTTATTAATGTCTTCTGAAGTACATGCAAAGTGAATAAATTCGTTTACTGCGTTAAGCTCTGCGTTGTCTGCTACTTTTTCTTTAAGTAGGTATTCAACCGCTTTTACGTCATGGTTAGTTGTGCGCTCGATTTCTTTAACGCGTGCTGCATCCGCTTCGCTAAAGTTATCAACAATGGCATTAAGTAAAGCATTAGCCTCGTCGCTAAATGCCGGTACTTCTGCGATTGCGCTTGCTGCAGACAAAGCTTGTAACCAACGAACTTCAACAGTTACACGGTATTTGATTAAACCAAATTCGCTGAAAATGCTGCGTAGTTCCGTGGTCTTGCTGCCATAGCGACCATCTACCGGAGAGATAGCGGTTAACGCTGAAAGCTCCATAATGACTCCTAAATTGTCTAGTTTGAACGATAATTAAATTGATTGTTTAGCAATGGCGAGGATTTTTCTTTTTGCAAAGAAAAAGTGACGGCGTTTACCGCCCATTTGTCGCCATAACACGGCACTACGAATTCCGGCCAATAATAGGGCGCGGATTTTGTTTTGCGTGAGCTGCTGTTTTAATAACTCTGGCTTGCCGTACACTTGAATACGATGCCCAAGGGGCTTAGCACCGATGAGTAAATATCAGCAAGCGCTGCTACAACAGTATCATCTGTGATAGCAAAATGGTCGAGGCGACGTTTAACATCATCAATGCGACGACCTAATTCATTTAAACTGTTTTGTTTTGAGCTTAATGCACGTTCTAATTGCATTAAACCACCTACATACTTCACGATTTCGACGTCTTTGTCTGCGCCGGCTGAAAGCTGTGCAATCAAAATGCGATAGCCTTCTCGTAAATTATGCTTACCTTGATACACGTCTTCAGGGCTATTTGGTGATGTTTCGACAATACAGTTTAGTAATTTCTCTAATTCGTGATCACTGCCTTGGCCATATTGCGCAACTTTTTGTACTTGTTTAGCAACTTGACACATGGCAGCTAAAGCCATGACTTGGTGCTCTGTCATTACTTGATCACCGAATCAATAATACCGCCACCTAAACAGACTTCGTCAGCGTAAAATACGGCTGATTGGCCCGGTGTAACCGCTTTTTGTGGCTCATCAAATAGTACGCGTGCCATACCATCTTCACCAACGAGTAAAGTACAGCTGATATCTTCTTGGCGATAACGAGTTTTAACAGTACAGCGTGTGGTCCCTTTAGGGCCTTCACGGTCAACCCAGTGAAGCTGGTTTGCATTTAAGCCATTACTGTATAGGCGAGGGTGGTCTTTACCTTGACCAACGACTAACACGTTACGTTCAACGTCTTTATCTACAACGTACCAAGGTTCACCTGAGCCTTCTTTCATGCCGCCAATTAACAGGCCTTTACGTTGACCAAGCGTGTGGTACATTAAGCCTTCGTGCTCGCCCACTTCATTGCCATCGGTATCTTCAATTTTACCTGGCTGTGCTGGTAAGAATTTTTGTAAGAAATCTTTAAATTTACGCTCACCGATAAAACAAATACCGGTACTGTCTTTCTTATCATGGGTAATTAAGTCTTGCTCTTCAGCGATGCGACGAACTTCAGGTTTAGCAATATCACCAACAGGGAAAAGCGTTTGCGCAATGTGCTCATGGCTTAGCGTGTATAAGAAATAGCTTTGATCTTTGTTGTCATCAAGGCCACGACACATTACAAAATTATCACCGCGTTTTTCGCGGCGTACATAGTGACCTGTAGCAATATAATCAGCACCCAGTGCCTGTGCTGCAAATTCTAAGAATGCTTTGAATTTGATTTCTTTATTACACATGATGTCTGGGTTGGGCGTGCGGCCTGCTTTGTACTCTGCTAAAAAGTACTCAAACACGTTGTCCCAGTATTCGGCTGCAAAATTTACAGTGTGAAGCTCAATACCTAGCTTGTCGCACACTGCTTGTGCGTCTTTTAGGTCTTCAGCTGCAGCGCAATATTCATCATTATCATCTTCTTCCCAGTTTTTCATGAACAGGCCTTCAACTTGATAGCCTTGCTGCTTTAATAAATACGCTGATACTGAAGAATCAACACCGCCGGACATGCCCACGATGACTTTAATGTGACTATTTTCGCTCATAATATTCGCTGTCATTTTTTAACTGCTATGGAAAGGCCGATATTATAGCATGCTTTTAGACGCCCAAACCAGCCAAAATCACAGCGGTTATTGGTAAATCAAACTAAGTGGGTAGGCTTTACCAGCTAAATGATCTTCAATGCATTTTAAAACCAGAGGGCTTCTCAGTGGCATGCTTTTAATTTGTGCAAGGCTAAACCAATCTGCACTTAAAATGTCATTATCTTGTGGTGATGTTTCAACGGGCTCTGGGCAATTAAAAGCAAAGCTAAAACGCATATAGTGGACACCATTCGCGGCATGCAAATTATAAATGCCTACAAGGTGACTGGCATGAAGGCTAATACCCGTTTCTTCAATAAGTTCGCGATGAGCTGCTTCAGCTAAGGTTTCATTGGCTTCCAAATGGCCGGCAGGCTGGTTGTAGCAAATCTCACCTGTGTGTTTATCGCGCTCTTTAACAAGTAAAAATTTGTCTTGGCATGTGACGATAGCAGCCACTGTGACATTCGGTTTATGCATCTGGGTTGTTCACTACGTTAAATTGACCACTCTCTAAGCCATCAAGGGTATAGTTACTAATACTGTAACGAATCAATCGCAAAGTAGGGAAGCCAACATGTGCTGTCATGCGGCGAACTTGGCGATTGCGCCCTTCGGTGATAGAGATTTCTAACCAGCTGGTTGGAATGTTTTTACGCTCGCGAACGGGCGGGGTACGAGGCCAAACGGATGGCTCATTAATACGTCTAACCTTGGCTGGCTTGGTCATGCCATCTTTCAGTGCTACGCCTTTGTTAAGCGCAAAGATAGCCTCATCACTGACATTACCTTCTACTTGCACCCAATAAGTTTTAGCTGTTTTCTTATTGGGCTCAGTAAGGGTGTGTTGCAACTTTCCACAGTTAGTAAGTAACAAAAGCCCTTCGCTGTCTCTGTCTAGGCGTCCTGCTGCATACACGTCTTTAATTGTGATATAATCTGCCAACGTCTTGCGGTTTTGATCATCGGTGAATTGGCAAAGGACATCAAATGGTTTGTTAAATAGCACCACTTTGCGCTGCTCAGGGCTAACTGCTTTTTTAACTTCACGTTTTTGTGTTGGTCTTGAATAAGTGCGACCGCTACTGCGACGTGGTTTGCTATTGGTTTTATTAACCATTAAATGCACCTAGCAGGTTTAGGTAAACCAGCAATTTTAGTCGCTTGCTTAGCGGGGCCTTTAGGAAACAGTTTGTATAAATACATACTATTACCTTTTTCTTCACCTAGCTTTTGGGCCATGGCTTTGACCAGCATGCGAATAGCAGGGCTGGTGTTATACTCTACGTAAAAATCACGCACGAAATGGACAACTTCCCAGTGCTGTTCACTTAAGGTAATGTTCTCTTGTTCAGCAATAATAGGTGCGAGCTCTTCACTCCAATCATTTGAATCAAGTAAATAGCCTTGTTTATCTGTTTCAATCTGTTTGTTATTAAATTCAAGCATGGTTTACCAAGTAATCGTGTTCTTTGCGTTTATAGTCAATTCTACAAATTGCCTGTAGTCTAAGGCTGATTCATTATGACTAAATGAAATATCGCGCGCTTCTGCATCTTCTTTCAGTAAAAAAAGTGGAGAAGAAAACTGTTTAAATTGCCTGCTGTTATAACATGCGTCACTGACAAGTAGCACAGAATCTTGTGCAGTAATCAAATTAGCGAGCATATTGTTGCAGTAATGCGATAAGGGTTTTGAAAAAATATGCAAGGTACTCATAGTGTAACCACCTGATGTTGCTGTGCAATCAACGCTCGCTGTTGTTCAAAGTTAGCTACTTTGACATCAATCATTAACACGTCTTTTGTTAAGTTAAAATCCATTAACGACTTTTCACATACATAAATGTTTTCAACATCGTATAACTCAAGGGTTTTAATGGTTTTAAAATAGTTTTTAATACCAAGTAATTCTGGTTGTTGATTTTTTTTCAAAGCCAATACAGCTTCACCACTCAGAAGCCAGCTAATGTTCTGTTCGATAGCGGCAAAAATCAGTGTGGTATCGAGTGATTCACGAATATGCTGATCATCAAATGGGCCATGTTGACTTATTACTAAAATGTTTTTCATTTAAATTGCACCCATTTATCTGCTTCACTGACAAGCATTGCAAATTCAGCGAGTCCAGCGACGGTAAACACACCTGTATTAGCGGTATCTAAGCCACGCTTTTCAGCGGCCGTTACACATAGCAGTAGAGGGATGTTTTGCTCACCTAGCGACTGCCACAAGCGATTAATTGGTAGCTCGTCACTGGCAAGTTCTAAATGGTTACTTGCGTGATAAACACCTGCTTGATAAAGAAAAATAGCTGCAATCGAGTGACCAGAATCAAGACAAGCCTGTGCAAATTTAATCAGCCGTTGAGTTGTGTCGTGATCGGTCGGTGCGGTATGAAGAGAAAGTACAAATTGTGCCAAAACGCATCCAATAAAAAAGCCCCTAGAAAGGGGCTATTTTAGCAGAACTATTTAATTAGTCATCACTTGCACCAAGTAGGTGTAGAAGTGATGTGAATAAGTTATAAATGTTCAGGTATAAAGCAACCGTTGCACGGATGTAATTGGTTTCGCCGCCGTTAATAATACGGCTGGTGTCGAATAAGATGAAACCAGACATAATTAGTACAACAGCGGCGTTGATAACCATAAAGGTAACTGAGCTGCCGATAAATAAGTTAACCAGGCTTGCAATAATAACCACGATTAAACCAACAGTTAAAAAGCCGCCCATAAATGAGAAGTCTTTTTTAGTGGTAAGCGCATAAGCCGACAAACCAAAGAAGATTAACGCGGTAGAACCTAACGCTTGCATAATAAGGAATGGGCCATTTGGCATTGCTGCGTAGTAGTTAAGCATTGGACCAAGCCCTGCGCCCATCAAACCTGTGAAAACAAATACCCAAGCAACACCTGACGCACTGTCGGCCTTTTTATTAACAACAAAAAGTACGCCGAATGCAATCAAGCTGAATACTAACCCCATAAAATAAGGTAGATTCATTACCATAGAGATACCGGCAGTGACTGCACTAAAAGCAAGTGTCATTGCGAGTAAAAAATAGGTGTTTTTTAAAACTTTATTGGTTTCAATAGTCGACATTACTGGTCTAGCAGTATTGTACGATTGATTAAACGCCATTGTTAGAGCTCCTTTAAATGAACTTATACGTTCGTTAGTTCCAATTGTTAAACTGAACTAAGCCTATCAAGAGTTATATATTTGGGCAAACTATTGTGGATCAATAGACAGGATAAATAATTGAAAAGTTCAAATCGATTATATTTTGACTTTAATTGTGTTAATGCTGAACGATTTAGTTGTTTTTTAATCACTTAAACAGTTTTTTGAAAAAAAAGCTTCACAAGCACGGCCGCTTTATCTATTATGCACGCCGTCGGAGAGATGGCAGAGTGGTCGAATGCACCGGTCTTGAAAACCGGCAGGGGTTTGTAGCCCCTCTAGGGTTCAAATCCCTATCTCTCCACCATTATTTTTACTACTGGCGTAAGCCGGTATGTTTCGCATTCGGAGAGATGGCAGAGTGGTCGAATGCACCGGTCTTGAAAACCGGCAGGGGTTTGTAGCCCCTCTAGGGTTCAAATCCCTATCTCTCCACCATCATTGAAGCCGCTGAATTTATTCAGCGGCTTTTTTGTTTCTAGCGCTTTTTCTTCAGCCTTCAAATTACGACTATTGTCGATATTTCGCATTTCAACTAGTTAGTCCATGCTTATTACTTCTCGTATTATCTTTGTGAAATTAGGGAATTTATGAAACATCGTTTAGCAAAGAGTGTAGGACTTTCTTTATTATCGCCTGTGATCATCGGTTGTATCTTAGGCCTTTATTATGCATTTACACTTGAGGGAAATGGCTTAAGCATTTTCTTTAACCTTCTTGTTAGCGCAATAGCCAATGCACATATCGTTGGGTTAACTATGGCAGCCTTTGTAGTACCGGGATATTTGCTTATGTATAAGTATGCAAAGGTAAATTATTCAGGTGTATTAACGCTAGGTCTATTAGGTGGTGCCATCTTTAGTTACCTATTAAGTGCGACAACAGGCATGGCATTTGTTGTCAATGCTGTGATGTCTGCACTTGCAGCGGGTCTGTTTTTATTTGGTTTAAGACAGGGTCTTACAACACAATCTTCTCATCAATAGCAGAATATTTAATCAAGCTGACTGAAATTGAGGGCAAAATGTTTTTTTGCCCTTAAAAGGTTTCATTTGTCGTCTACAAAGAGTACCTTTAGCTACTGTATGTTTAATAAGAAGTAGTTTGGTATGCAAAAGCAAGATTTTTACCAGTCATTAGTTAAACAAACTGAGTCGCTAATCACTGGTGAATCAAATGTTATTGCCAACATGGCAAATATTAGTGCGCTGTTATTTACCTCTTTAGAGGATATAAACTGGGCGGGCTTTTATTTAATGGATTCACCTGAAGAATTAGTGCTAGGGCCGTTTCAAGGTAATCCTGCATGTATCCGTATTCCAGTAGGTAAAGGGGTATGTGGAACTGCCGCGCAAACACAACAAACACAACTCGTTGAAGACGTTCATGCATTTGCTGGGCACATTGCCTGTGATGCTGCATCGAATTCTGAAGTCGTTGTGCCGATTTTCAAAGACGGTAAAGTATTTGCTGTACTTGATATCGACAGCCCAAGCATTGCGCGATTCGACGCTGATGATCAAGCTGGTTTAGAAGCATTGGTAAAATGCTTTGAGGCAAATCTAAAATGAAAGATCTGCTAAATGTGCAAGATTACCTCTTTGCAATTGCTGATGTTGGTGATTGGGAAGGGGAAGAAGAAGTTGTTGCCGAAAGGCTCAACGACTTGATTCACATGGCTTGGGATCGTCTACCGGATGACCTTGACTGTGAATCAATTGATGAAATTATAAATGGTATTTGGGAACACCTTCGTGGTGATTTAGCGCTTATTGAAGCGGACTTCGAAGAGTTGACCGACTGGGTAACACACTATGTCGATTCATCATTAGATGAAAAGATGTAATAAAAGGTTCTAACATGGAAACCACAAACAAGCTAAAAGATATTAATGAAGTACTGGATTTCTTATACCAAGAATTTCCACAATGTTTTAAACAAAAAGACGGCATTCAACCGCTTAAAGTCGGTATCTTTAAAGATATTGCTGAGCGCATTGAAGGTTCTGAGAAAGTAAGTAAGACTCAGGTACGTCAAGCACTAAGAAAATACACCTCAAACTGGCGCTATTTAGAAGCCGTGACTAAGTCTGAGTTCCGTATCGACCTTGATGGTAATCAAGACGAAAAAGTGGAACAAGAGCACATTGAACACGCGCAAAAAGCGTTAGAAGAAAGCCGCGCTAAAATGGCGAAGCGTAAAAAGCCACAACGTCCACGCAAAGACGGTGACACAAAATCTTACAAAAAGAATACAGGTCATCACGCTAAATCTGGCGAAAAAGGCGCTAAAGTAAGTAATAAGCCTGCTAAAGCTGCTCCTGTAAAACGTTCAGGAAAAGTTGAACCTTTACCTGCCTCTGAGGTCAAGGTAAATAGCAAAGTTAAAGTTAAACTTGGCCAAGCACTTGTTAACGCAGTTATTACTGAAGTGAATAAAGATGAAGTTCACGTTGAGTTAGTAACTGGGATGCAAGTTAAGACCAAAGCAGACAGCCTGTATATCATTTAATAGCTGTAAAAAATAAAGGAGTTGTGTATGAGTAAAAAGTTTACGCTCATTCCGTTAGTCGCTGCCCTGTTTTCAGGTTCATTATTGGCATCGTCAGATAATCTGACAGAAAAAGATTTGCCAGTACTCAAGCAAGAAAGCCAACATAGTACAGCAAGCAAACGGGTGACAAACTTATTTACTCGTGCACACTACAAACCAATTAAATTTAACGATGAATTATCTGAACAGATTTTTGATCGCTACATTGAATCTCTCGACTACAACAAAAGTGTATTTTTAGCGTCTGACATTGCCTCGTTTGAGCAATATAAAGACCAGTTTGATAATGCATTGTCGACAGGTAAATTGGGTTTTGCCTTTGATATTTTTAACTTAAGCTTAAAACGTCGTTTTGAACGTTACGATTATTCTTTATCGCTACTTGAAAATGAAATGAAGTTCGATAATGAAGATGAGTACGTATTTGATCGTGAAGACGCTGATTGGGCAACAAGCCAAGCTGAGCTTGATGAACTTTGGCGTCAACGCGTTAAATATGATGCGTTACGTTTAAAAATGACCGGTAAAGATTGGCAGGGCATCAAAGATGTTCTGACCAAACGCTACCACAATGCGCAAAAACGTTTAGTACAGACAAACAGTGAAGATGCGTTTCAAATTGTGATGAATTCATTCGCACGAAGCATCGAAGCACATACCTCTTATTTATCACCACGACGCGCTGAACAGTTCAAGATGGATATGGATCTTGAGTTAGAAGGTATTGGTGCGGTGCTTAGCTATGATGAAGACTACACAGTTATCCGTAGTTTAGTGCCTGGTGGCCCAGCTGATAAATCAGAACAAATTAAAGCAGATGATCGTATTATTGGTGTTGCTCAAGAAGGCGAAGACTTTGTTGACGTAATTGGCTGGCGTTTAGATGACGTCGTTGATTTGATCAAGGGTCCTAAAGGCACAAAAGTTCGTCTGCAATATCTTAAAGGGGCAGATGCTCACGGCACACCGAAAGTGGTTGAGATTACGCGTGATAAAATTCGCTTAGAAGATCGCGCTGCAAAATCTGAAGTATTTGAAGCAAAATACTCAGACTTAACCAGCAAAATTGGTGTGATTGAAATCCCTGGTTTTTATAACAATTTATCGCAAGACGTTAAAGTTGAAATTGCGAAATTAAAAGAAGCCAAAGTAGACGGCATCATCATCGATTTACGTCAAAACGGGGGCGGTTCACTTTACGAAGCGACTCAGTTATCTGGCTTGTTCATCGACCAAGGCCCAGTTGTACAAATTCATACCCTGAATAATCGTATTGAAGAGCAAAAAGATCGTGACGGTGTCACTTTTTATGATGGCCCACTTACAGTGTTAGTTGATCGCTACAGTGCATCTGCATCAGAGATTTTTGCAGCTGCAATGCAAGACTATGGCCGCGCAATTGTGATTGGTGAACAAACCTTTGGTAAGGGTACCGTTCAACAGCACAAACCACTTGGCCGTGCTTATGACTTATACGATCACCCTTTAGGTAGCGTGCAATATACCATTGCAAAATTCTACCGGATTAACGGCGGCAGCACACAACACAAAGGCGTGATCCCAGATGTATCGTTCCCATCGGCAATTGACCCATCAGAGTGGGGCGAAAGCCAGCAAGATAACGCATTACCTTGGGATAGCATCATCCGTGCTAAGTACAATTCGGTTGATAACCTAAAACCAGCGATTGCTTACGTTAATAAGCTTCATGATACGCGTATTGCCGGTGAGCCTGAGTTTGGCTATGTGTTTGATGACATTAAGCGCTACCAAGAAGAGAAAGACCGTAAGACTATTTCATTGGTTGAAGCGACCCGTCTAAAAGAGAAAGATGAAGGTGAAGAGCGTGCCTTAGAGCGTGCTAATGAACGACTTGTTCGTTTAGGTGAAAAGCCAGTTGAGAAGCTTGATGATTTACCAGATAGCCTTGATGAACTAGACCCTTTCTTAGAAGAAGCGGCATTAATCACCCAAGATTATATAAAATATGGTCGTATCGCTAAGAAATAATTAGCAATTAATTAGCAATATAAATTAATAAAAAGGCGCCTCAGCGCCTTTTTTGCTACCTAAAACAGGTCATATTGGTATAATCACAATACTTGGCTGCATAAGGCCACTGAAGTTTTGCGTCAAAGCTTACAATAATAATTAAACACGCCACATAAGACGTGTAGGAGACTATCTTTTGAATTCAATTGAAGAGAAGCCAATTAAACAGGCCAGTTTTTTAGATGCCTTAATCCCAATTACTGTGCTCGTGTGCCTATTAGGCGCTGCTGTTTATTTATTCGGTGATAATTCATCATCAGGTCCTAACCAAATCGCTTTATTATTCGCTACATTTACCGCGGCATTAATAGGCTTAAAAAATGGTTACACCTGGAAGAAACTAGAACAAGCTATGATTGAGGGGATCACCTTATCCCTGGGAGCAATCATTATTCTATTAATGGTGGGTGCCTTAATTGGTACTTGGTTGTTATCAGGCACCGTACCTACTCTAATTTACTATGGCTTACAAATTATCAACCCTAGCTGGTTCTATGCCGCTAGCTGCTTGATTTGTGGCATTGTCGCTATGAGTATCGGTAGCTCTTGGACAACGGCTGCAACCATTGGTGTGGCGTTATTAGGTGTTGCAACTGGTCTTGGTCTTGAACAAGTTGTCACGGCGGGTGCGGTTATCTCAGGTGCCTACTTTGGTGATAAATTAAGCCCGCTTTCTGAAACAACGAATTTAGCGCCGGCAGTGGCAGGGGCTGATTTATTTGACCATATTCATCACATGCTTTGGACAACGGTACCAAGCTTCATTATCGCATTAATCATTTTCATATTTATGGGCTTTAATGCTGGCGGTTCAGCAGAAGCAGGTCGTATTGACGAAATCGTGAATTTACTAGAACAAAATTTTAATATTGGTTTTGAAATGCTAGTGCCACTGGTGGTGCTGTTATTTTTAGCAATACGTAAGATGCCTGCTTTCCCTGCTATTTCGATTGGTGCCGTGTTAGGTGCAATTTGGGCTATGTTATTTCAATCAGATTTAATCAATAGCCAAATTGATGCATCACAAGGTCATGCTATTGGTTACTTCAAACTAGTTTGGACAACGTTCTTTGACGGTTTCAGCATTGATACTGGCGATGAAAAAATGGACTCATTATTAAGCGGTGGTGGCATGGCTGGCATGCTAACAACAACGTGGTTGATCATGACGGCCTTGATGTTTGGCGCTATCATGGAAAAAACCGGCTTACTTGATATGTTCGTTAAAAGCATTTTAAAAATTGCTAAAAGCACCGGCTCACTTATCACTGCTACGATTGCAACATGTATTGGTACGAATGCAGTTGCAGCGGATCAATATATCGCGATTGTTGTTCCTGGTCGTATGTTTAAAGATGAATACGAAAAACGCGGTTTAAAGCCGGTTAACTTATCTCGCACACTAGAAGATGGCGGCACAATTACCAGCCCACTTATCCCATGGAACACCTGTGGTGCCTACATGCAAAGTGTTTTATTAATCAATCCATTTGATTATGCCATGTATGCATTCTTTAATTTAATTAATCCACTTTTAGCGATTGTTTACGCTTATTTAGGTATTAAAATTTTACGTATTACCCCAAAGCACCTTAAACAAGAAGCTAACGCTGAATAAACTATATAGGCCCTGCAGTGCAGGGCCATTTGGAGTCAGTTATGTCTACTATGACTAAACCTCAAGCTCAATATTTAAAAGATTACCAAGCCCCACAATTTTCAATCCAGCACATCAATTTACGTTTCGAATTAGCCCCTTTAAAAACATCAGTACAGTCAACAATGACAATCAACCGTACCGATGAGAGCAATGCTGATCTTGCGCTTGATGGTGTTGATTTAACACTTATCTCAGTGATGGTTGATGATCAAGCGTATGATGATTACACGCTTGAAGATGAAAAGCTGATTATTCATAACCTGCCTGCAAGTTTTATTCTTAAAATTGAAAACTATATTGATCCACAAACGAATACTTCGTTAGAAGGTTTGTACTTGTCGGGTGGAGCTTACTGTACGCAATGTGAAGCTGAAGGCTTTAGAAAGATTACCTATTACCTTGACCGCCCAGACGTACTTGCCAGCTTTGATGTAACCATTATTGCCGACAAAAAGTACACTCATTTACTGTCTAATGGTAACCAAATTGAATCAGGTAACTTAGATGACGGTCGTCATTTTGTAAAATGGCAAGACCCATTTAAAAAGCCTAGCTACTTATTTGCATTAGTCGCCGGTGACTTTGACGTATTTCGTGACCATTACACGACGCAGTCTGGTCGAAAAGTAGAATTAGCTTTGTTTGTTGATAAAGGTAATTTATCTAAGACGCCTCATGCTATGACGTCTTTAAAGAAATCAATGCAATGGGATGAAGAGCGCTTTAACCTTGAATACGATTTAGATATCTACATGATTGTTGCCGTTGATTTCTTCAACATGGGCGCAATGGAAAATAAAGGTTTGAATATCTTTAACTCTAAATGTGTTCTGGCGAATCAAGAAACAGCCACTGACAAAGATTATCATACGATTGAATCAATTGTAGGGCACGAGTATTTCCATAACTGGACCGGCAACCGTGTTACTTGCCGTGACTGGTTCCAGCTGTCGTTAAAAGAGGGCTTAACGGTTTTCCGCGACCAAGAGTTTAGTAGCGATTTAGGTTCTCGTGCGCTTAACCGTATCGATGCAGTTAAAGTCATGCGTACTCACCAATTTAGTGAAGATGCAGGGCCGATGGCACACCCAATTCGCCCTGAAAAAGTCATTGAAATGAATAACTTTTACACGGTGACTGTGTATGACAAAGGGGCTGAAGTTATTCGCATGATGCATACTTTACTGGGCGAAGAAAAGTTCCAGCAAGGTATGGCATTATATTTCGAACGTCATGACGGACAAGCTGTTACTTGTGACGATTTTGTAGCTGCAATGAGTGATGCCTCAGGCATCGATTTAACGCAATTTAAGCGCTGGTATAGCCAAGCGGGAACGCCTAAACTCAGTGTAGAACAAGAGTTTGATGAAAAGAATCAGACCTTTACATTAAGTATTGAGCAGTTTGCACCTGATAATCAGCCTAACAATGCCTTATTACATATTCCATTTGCTATTGAGCTATTAGATAGTGAAGGGCAGTCGCTACCTCTTATAATTGATAATCAGGTCCAAGGTTCGGTATTAAATGTCACTGAAAAAACGCAGCAGTTTGTTTTCGAGGGCATTAAACAGCGCCCTGTAGCAGTGCTACTAGAAGATTTCTCTGCGCCGTGTATTGTTAATCAAGATACATCTGCTGCTGATCTATTACATATCATCCGTTTTGCTCGCAGTGATTTTTCACGTTGGGATGCTCAGCAGCGTTTATTTACTAATGAAATGAAAGCGGCGATTGCCAGTGGTGAAGCCTGTTTATCGGATGACATTTTATTCGCATTAAAAGCATTAATTGATCAGCGAAAGGGTGATCTTGCTCTAATTGCTGAGCTTTTAAAACTGCCTAGCTACGATACCCTCGCAGCAGAATATGCAGTTATCCCTGTTGATGACATTATTGCTGTACAAAATGCATTTGAATCACAAATAGCAACTCACCTAACAGAATCATTGGTAAATTGTTATAACGCGCTAGAAGACGATGGTTCAACATCTGCGACAGCTGTTGCCGTACGTGCTCTTAAGCAACTTTGTTTACATTATTTAGCGAAAACGAATCATAGCGACGTTAATAGCCTCATCATAGAATCTGCACACAGTATTAATATGACCAATGCCCTTGCCGCATTGAGTGCGGTGGTAAAAGCAAACCATTCACTATGTGATACGCTGCTAACAGAGTTTGATGCAAAGTGGCGCCATGATGTGCTCGTTATGGATAAATGGTTTGCGTTGCAAGCAATGAAAGATTCTGCAACGAGTATCAACGATATTAAAGCGCTCTATGAACACCCAAGTTTTGACTTTGGTAACCCTAACCGCGTGCGTGCTTTAGTTGGCAGCTTTAGTCACTTTAATATCACTCAGTTCCATCGTGCAGATGGTA
Organism: Pseudoalteromonas sp. Hal040; assembly: GCF_037162425.1. Taxonomy (NCBI): domain Bacteria; kingdom Pseudomonadati; phylum Pseudomonadota; class Gammaproteobacteria; order Alteromonadales; family Pseudoalteromonadaceae; genus Pseudoalteromonas; species Pseudoalteromonas sp. Hal040. The sequence continues at coordinate 1,559,135 of NZ_JARLUU010000001.1, forward strand.
AAGGATACCAGCTGTTGGGTGACTTATTAGTGAAGCTTAATGATATTAATCCGCAAAATGCATCACGTATGCTGACGCCATTTATGTCATGGAAACGCTATGATGAAAATCGTTCTGCGGCAATGAAAGCACAACTACAACGTTTAGCTGATTTAGATGGACTCAGTGATGATCTGTTTGAAAAAGTAGAGAAAGCACTCGAAAGTTAATGACAGAATATTATTTTGCATTGTATCTGAGTTACTCAGAATGTCTTGATTACTACCACGGTAAATATAAATCGGTACAAGTCACAGAAGATGGTGGCAAGACACTCCGATTTGCTGCCAGTCATTTACGTCCTTTTATTTCATCGTTAGGAATAAGAGGGCGTTTTAGATTAACGTTAACCGCAGATAATCAATTCTTAAAACTCGAAAAAATCAGTTAATAAAGCAGCTTCGGCTGCTTTTTTGTCACCTAAAAAGCTAATTTTCACTGTCCCCAATTCGCTAAATTTATTATATTTTTGTTAATTCGATTTGTTCTATTGTTAATTTACGTGTATAAAATATCTGGTATGACGTCTTACCAATACGTAAACGTCACATTTTTAAATAAATATTAACCGATTGAACGCGTTCCGTATTGTAATTTTAGCGTTTCGCTTCTATCGTTAGAAAGATACTAAAAACAACAATTTGATCACAAAACAACCCGTTACAGGGGGATGAACACAATGATAAAACGATCGCTTTTTGTTAAAAACAAAATAGCTTTGGGACTCGCTGCAGCTACACTCGGACTCTCAAGCACATCTTTGCATGCGGCAAATTTTGAGTTAGGTGGCTTCGACGTTCGATTTGACTCTAACTTTTCTTATGGTCAAAGCATACGAATTGAAGACCGTGATTTCCAACATATTGGTAAAAGTAATAATCCTTCATTTGATTGGACGGGTTATCACTCTGCGCTAAATCCAATTTATTCTTCTGCTGATGTATGGAACCAACCGGGTGCTTACTCAAATAATGGTGATGCAGGTAACCTTAATTTTGATAGTGGTGATTCATTTTCAAAATTATTAAAAGGTAACCATGAGCTATCAATCAGCAAAGATAACTTTGGTTTATTTACTCGCTTCATGTATTTCTACGACTTCGCCCTAATGGATGGTGATTTTGCGTATAGCAATCCAACATCAGGTAAAAAAGTAGACCCATGTGATGATGACGACACCAAAGAACAAGTGTGTGCTGATCTGCGTTTATTAGATGCTTATGTATGGGCAAACTTTGATTTAAATGAAGGTCGTAACCCGCTGTCTATTCGTTTAGGCCAACAAGTTGTTAACTGGGGGAGAGTACTTTAATTTCTCACGGTATTAACGTAAACCCTGTTGATATCGATCGTTTAAAAGCCCCTGGTGCTGAATTAAAAGAAGCCTTTATTCCAGTTGGTATGCTTTGGGCGTCTTTAGGTATTACTGATAATGTAACCCTTGAAGGCTTTTACCAATATCAATGGCATGAAACGCGCCTTCCTGCGGCTGGTACGTACTTCTCGACCAACGATTTCGCATCTGAAAATGGTTATCAACAAAATATCCAATTAGGCTTCACGTCTAACCCAGATATCGACTTAGCATTCTTAACTGAAAGCTTAAATAATTTAGATGACATTGTTCGCTCGCAAGGTGTTGATCCTACATCAGTACAAGGCCGAGCAATGATGGCACAAATGTACCTAGCTTACCCAACTAAAGTGGCGTTAAAAGGCAAAGGTGGTGCTGGTAAAAACGAACCTGATGACGGTGGCCAATACGGTTTACGTTTAGGTATGTTCTTACCTGATTTGAATGATACTGAGTTAGCGCTATATCACATTAACTATCATAGCCGTCGCCCGGTAATCTCTGGTCAGGTTTCAAACTTTACCAGTGAAGCAATCGCTGCCGATATCGGTATGCTTTTAACAACAGATATCACTGAAGATAACGTAACAAACCTACAAGCATTCACTAAAGGCCAGTTAGAATACCCTGAAGATATTAAACTTTACGGTATCAGCTTCAATACCTCGCTAGGTGAAACAGCATTTGCCGGTGAATTTGCCTTCCGTCAAGATGAGCCTCTACAAATTGATGACGTAGAGTTACTGTATGCGGGTATGCCTGAGCAACTAGCTGTTGCGGGTATTCGTCCTGACTTTGCTGGTATTTCGCAAATGAGTCTTGGCGATGCGACAAGTGTTGTAGGTCCTGGTGAAGTTGCACAAGGTTTCATCCTGCGTAATACAGCACAGTTACAATTTACAGCAACACATCTATTTGGCCCATCATTAGGTGCTGATAGCTGGGCAGTTGTTGGTGAAATTGGTGGTGTACGCATTAACGATATGCCTGACTACGACGAGCTTCGTTTAAACGTAGCGGGTACTGGTCGAAGCGGTATCATGCAAGGCCCGTTAAGTGATGATTACTCAACACTTCACCTAGGTCTGTCTAATGGTCCTGAGACGAACCCATTCCCAACAGCATCGGCTTGGGGTTATCGTCTTATTGCGAAAGGTGATTACTACAACATTTTTAATGGTGTTAACTTCTCGCCACGTTTTGTGTTCTCACATGACGTGAATGGTATTACACCAGATCCAATGTTCTTATTTGTTGAAGACCGTAAATCGCTCGGTGTTACTATGAACTTCAACTATCAAAATGCGTGGTCGTTCGACTTTAGCTACAACTCTTTCTGGGGTGGTGGTGCAACGAATACTTTCTCTGACCGCGATTATGTTTCTTTCAATATTAAATATTCAATCTAAGGGTAAATTATGATTATTAGAAAACCTACCCTCATTGCTGCAGCATTTTGTGGCATTTTCGCAAGCTCGAATGTACTTGCAAAAATTACCGCTGATGAAGCGGCACGTTTAGGTAATGATTTAACGCCAATTGGTGCAGAAAAAGCAGCGAATAAAGACGGCTCAATTCCAGCTTGGACTGGCGGCATTACAACGCCACCGGCTAGTTATAAGCCAGGTATGCATCATCCTGATCCGTATGCAGATGATAAAATTTTATTCACGATTGATAAATCGAATGTTGCCGAGTACAAAGATTACTTGAGCCCAGGTCAAATTGAATTATTCAATACCTATCCTGACACATTCAAAATGAACATCTATCCAACCCGTCGTAGCGCGTCTTATCCGCAGTTTGTATATGATGCAACGAAAAAATATGCAACGACAGCGGAATTAGTGGAAGGTGGTAATGGTATTAAAAATACCGCTGTAGGTGTGCCGTTTCCAATTCCTAAAGATGGTTTAGAAGCTATTTGGAACCACTTATTACGTTTCCGTGGTTTATCAATCGAGCGCTCTGGTGGTCAAGCAGCACCAACAGCATCAGGCTCTTATAACTACGTTGGTTTTGAAGAGCAATTGTTAGTTGAGTATTCATCTCCTGAAGCGACACCTGAAAAACTACAAGAATCAAATATCTTGTTTAAGTTTAAGCAAAAAGTAACTGAGCCTGCGCGTCTTGCTGGTACTGCGTTATTAGTTCATGAAACCATGGACCAAATCTTAACGCCACGCCAAGCTTGGACATACAACTCAGGTCAACGCCGTGTTCGTCGCGCACCTAATGTTGCTTATGATGCACCAGGAACAGCGGCTGACAGCTTACGTACAACTGATGACTTTGATATGTTCAATGGTTCACCGAACCGTTACAACTGGACATTAAAAGGTAAGCAAGAGCTTTATATTCCTTATAACAGCTACAAGCTACACAGTGACAAACTGAGCTATGATGACATTTTACAAGCTGGTCATATCAACCCTGAGCATGTTCGTTATGAAAAACACCGTGTTTGGGTTGTAGAAGCGAATCTAAAAGAGGGCACGCGTCACATTTATAAGAAACGTGTTTTCTATATTGATGAAGATAGCTGGCAAGTACATGTAACGGATATCTACGATAACCGTGATCAAATGTATCGTGTAGCGATGGCACATGGTCTTAACTACTATGAAGTACCAACTCATTGGAGTACGTTAGAAGTTTACCATGATCTTAACTCACGTCGTTATTTAGCAATTGGTTTAGATAACCAAGAAAAAATGTATGATTTCTCTAAATCATTCAACGATAACGAGTTTACTTCAAGCGCATTACGTCGCGAAGGTCGTTAATCAAAATAAGGCACCTGCTAACAGGTGCCTTTTGCAATTCGCGTAAGTCATCAGGACACGCAATTGGTTTTCCCAGTGGCTTTTTTGACTTCTCTTTTTATCATTTCGAAGGCGATTTATCTTTATGAAGTATTTGCTTTATGCCTGTCTTGCTTATAGTGCTTCATGTTTTTCTCAAGACATGCCAGTAGCGCAACACGCCGTTAGCGCTGTTAATGCGAACAAAACTCTTCTTACTGACATTGAATTAGCAGGTTCACAGCTGGTTGCTGTAGGTAAACATGGTGTGGTTATTACAAGCTCAGATGCGCAATCTTGGCAACAAGCGAGTGTCCCAACACAAGTACTACTCACAGCCGTTGATTTTTACAATAGCGACTTAGGCTGGGCATGTGGTCATGATGCAACCATCATTAACACAGTGGATGCAGGTAAAACATGGCAGTTACAACAATCTTTACCAAACATGGATAAACCGTGTTTGGATATCTTATTTACATCAGAAAAGCACGGTTATGCCGTTGGCGCTTATGGCATGTTTTTTGAAACCAATGATGGTGGTGAGCATTGGCAAAAGCGCTTTTTAGATAGTTTACTGTTTGAAGATGACCGTGATTATTTAAATGACTTAAAAGAAAATGATCCTGAGGGTTATGAAGTCGAGACAGCATCAATACTGCCACATTTTAATCGCATCGTTAAAGCCGGTGAGCGTTTGATTTTAGCCGGTGAAATGGGTCTGATGGCAGAAAGTGTCGACAATGGCCAAACATGGCAACGCCTCGAAGAGATCTATATGGGCTCTTTCTTTACGTTTGCGTCAACTGCAGATCAGGGAGGCGAAGACATCGTTGCAGGACTTCGAGGCAATATTTTTACTCGTCAAGCCGACAGTGAACAGTGGCAGCAAATCCCGCACAGCAATTATGCAACCGTGAATAGCGTAATTAATTACAATAATGAATGGCTATTATTTGCAAACAGTGGCGTGATTTTCCATATCAAAAATGATCAACTCTCAGAAGAACAAATGGCAGATGGTAAGTCATTACTCGATGGCGTTGTGTTTCAAAACAAACTGATTATGGCTTCAGAAAATGGCATTAAAGTGAAGGAGTTGAATCCGTAATGCGTGGATTTTTAGATATCTTAGAAAGAGCGGTGTTTCGCCATCGCTTGTTCGCAATTATTTCTTTTGCTTTGATCACCTGTTTTTTATTATTCAAAGCAACGCAAATTCAATTAGACGCGTCGTTTAACAAAAATATTCCGCTCAATCATGACTACATGAAAGTTTACACTAAACACGAAAAGCAGTTTGGTGGCGCTAACAGTATTTTAATTTCAGTCTGTGATGCAGACGGTGATATTTTTAATGAAGAATTTTTTACTCAACTGAAAGCAGTTCACGACCAGCTTTACTTTATTCCAGGGGTAAACCGTCCCTTAGTAAATTCAATTTTTGCACCGAGTGCGCGTTTCGTTGAAGTGGTTGAAGATGGTTTCGCCGGTGGTCCCATTATTCCTGCAAACTTTACAGCAGACAAACGTGGTCTTGCGGTTGTAAAAGAAAACATCGAAAAAGCAAAAGTAGTTGGTCGCATGATTGCAAGCGACTACTCGTGTGCAATGGTAACTGCTCAGCTACTCGAGACTGATCCACAAACACAAGAAAAACTCGACACGTTAGCCTTTGCTGAAAAGTTAGAAACACAAGTACGTGAACCGCTAAGTACTGACAAGGTCAGTATTCATATTATCGGTTTTGCAAAAATGGCTGGGGATGTCGCAGAGGGCGCTAAGGGCGTACTGTTATTCTTTGCTATTGCTATTGCTTTCACATTTGTGATGGTTTGGCTGTTCTGCCATTCTTTAAAACTGACTATTTTGCCGATTGCTTGTTCGATCATTGCTGTTGTTTGGCAGTTAGGCTTGCTGTCAAGCCTAGGCTTTGGTTTAGACCCTATGTCAATTTTGGTGCCGTTTTTAGTGTTTGCCATTGGTGTAAGCCATGGTGTGCAAATGATTAATGATATCGGTAAAAAAGTCACATCAGGCAGCTCAACCAGAGTGTGCTGTCAGGCAAGCTTTAGAGCACTACTTATTCCAGGTGGTATTGCTCTGTTATCTGATACCGTGGGCTTTTTAACTTTACTGACGATTGATATTGGTATTATTCGTGAGCTTGCTATTACCGCGAGCTTAGGTGTTGCGGTTATTATTTTCACAAACTTAATCTTATTGCCGGTTTGGGCTTCGTATATGCACTTCGAAGGTTCAGTGCATATTCAAGCGGGTACACATACAGACAAACCGAATTTCTTAGATAAACTACGTGAACTTTTAGTTAAAGCAACAGACCGTAAAACAGCTGTGTTCATCATTGCACTGACAGCCGTGTTATTCGCTGTGGGCTATTGGCAAGCTGATAAGATGCGTATCGGTGATTTACATGCTGGTGCACCATCACTACATCAAGATGCCCGTTATAACCAAGATACTTTCTTAATATCAGATAAATACACCATATCTTCAGATATCCTAAAAGTGATTGTTGAAGCCTATCCTGCAGCATGTACTGAGCATGATGTGATGGAACGTATTAGTCGTTTCCAATGGCAAATGGAAAACGTAGCAGGGGTGCAATCGGCTGTGAGTTTAAGCTCAGTTGCACAATCTGTGAATGCAGGCTTTAACGAAGGTAACTTAAAATGGCAAAGCTTGCCGCGAAACACCGCGAGCTTAGTGCAATCAACATCGCGTGTTGAAACAAGCTCAGGCTTACTTGATGGAAACTGTTCTGTCATGCCGGTGATTATTTTCTTAAATGACCACAAAGCAGAAACGATTGACCACGTTGTTGCTAAAGTTAAAGAGTTTGCTGCTGGCGAAGAAACTGACACGTTGAAGTTTAAACTTGCATCAGGGCCTGTGGGTGTAATGGCTGCAACGAACGAATCAGTATCAGCTGCGCAGCTACCTATGATGCTTTACGTTTACGGCGCCGTAATCCTGCTATGCTTAATAAGCTTTAGAAGTGTGAAGGCCACAATCGCCGTAGTATTACCTCTGTACATCGTATCGACGTTAGCGCAAGCGTTGATGGTACAGTTAGAAATTGGCTTAACAGTGTCGACACTACCAGTTATCGCTTTAGGTGTTGGTATTGGTGTTGATTATGGGATTTATATACTGTCATCAATGATGGGGCAGCTAAAACAAGGTGTCGCACTGGAAGTGGCTTATCGCAATGCATTAGCAGAGCGTGGTAGCGCAGTGTTATTCACGGGTATTACCTTAGCTATCGGTGTCAGCACATGGATTTTCTCTGATCTGAAGTTCCAAGTAGATATGGGTATACTTTTGACCTTCATGTTCTTGGTTAACATGTTGGGTGCAGTACTACTTTTACCTGCAATTGGTAGCTTCCTCTGGACTGACCAGAAAAAATAATGTGAATAATTGTGCTCCAATATGGCCAGTAATGGCCATTTATATCTATATTTTGTGAATAGATGACCAAATAGCTGAAAAGCTTAAAATGATTTCATCGAAAAGGCTGTTTATTAGCTGTAAAAGAGTTAGAATTTACCTGACTCCACGCTAATAAATGGCTGTACAAATATTCTACTAATCGATAAGTAGTATAGATTAAGGAACATACAATGACACGAAATGAAGGGCAAGCCTCGGTTATCTTAGATAATGTCTGTAAGCTGATCCAGAAAAAAGTTCACGCTGATAATGTGTTACTCGTTGAGAAATTCGCCAAAGCCTTGTACAGCAATATGTCTAAAGAGGATTTGGCACATCGCAACGATAGTGACTTATATGGCGCTGCACTAAGCCTATGGAACTCGCTAGAAAAAAATAATTCTGATGACGCGGTTGTCCGTGTCTTCAACCCAGAAGTAGCAAAAGATGGCTGGCAGTCATCGCACACTATTGTTGAAATCATCGCGAAAGACATGCCTTTCTTAGTTGATTCTGTGCGTATGGCCATGACTCGCGCAAACATCGCTTCTCACTTATTACTTCACTCTCCGCTGAAAATCCAACGTGATAAAAACGCGAAAATCACGGGTATTTCAAGCTTAAAGGCTGAGCAAGAATCAACGTCGACAAAAACTGTGTTCTTTATCGAAATTGACCGTCAAACAGATGCAAAAGTGATTGAGTCTTTCAAAGAAGAACTTGAATCTGTGCTTGTTGATGTATCGATTGCTGTAGAAGATTGGCAGCCAATTCGTGACAAGTTGATTGCGGTAACCAAAGAGCTACCAAAACGCCATCATAATAATAACGATAGTGAAGTTGCTGAAACCGTTGAGTTTTTAGACTGGTTAGCAAAAGATAACTTTACCTTAATGGGTTACCGTGAGTACGAATTATCAGCGGTTAAAGGTGATTATCAATTAAAAGGTAAAAAGGGCACAAGCCTTGGTCTGATGAAAAATTCAGATGAAGAGCACAGCCGTTTATTATCAGAATTACCTGAAGTTGCTCGTCAAGAAGCACGTAGCAATAACTTACTGATCTTAACTAAAACTAACTCAGTATCTCGCGTTCATCGCCCAGCTTATATCGATTACGTAGGTATTAAGCGTTTTGATGACAAAGGCAATGTAATTGGTGAAGACCGTTTTATTGGTTTATTCTCATCAAGCTTTTATAACAACAGCGCTGCTGATGTACCGGTACTAAAAAGTAAAATTAACCGCATTATGGAGATGTGTGATTTTGCAAAAGGTACACACGCATACAAAGCGGTATTGAATATTCTAGAAACGTATCCACGTGATGAGCTTGTTCAAGCACGTGAAACAGAGCTTCTTGAAGTTGCGATGGGTGTATTGCAAGTTCAAGAGCGTGATATGTGTCGCTTGTTCGTTCGTAAAGACGCTTATGGTCGTTTCTTATCTTGCATGGTTTACGTACCGCGTGAGCGCTACAACACGGCCCTTCGTCGTGAAACGCAACGTATCTTAGCCAATGCATTTAATTCTGACGATAAAGTCGAATTTACTACTTTCTTCTCTGAGTCAACATTAGCCCGTACACACTACACGGTGCGTGTGACTGACAATAATATTGAATATAACGTGAAAGACATCGAAAACAACCTAATTGAAGCTGCCCGTACATGGGAAGATAGACTCCAATCTGCACTTCTAGAAAGCGCAGGTGAAGCACGTGGTAAAGAATTAAACCGTAAATATGCGCAAGCGTTTGCAAGTGCGTACAAAGATCAGGTTCTACCAAGTGCTGCGGTTGTTGATATTGAAAAACTTGAACTTCTGAATGACGAAAACAAACTAGAAATGTTGTTCTATCGTCCACAAGAAGAAGCAAATACCAATGTAGTTCGCTTAAGCTTATTCCATAAAGATGAGCCAATCCACTTATCTGACGTCATGCCAATGTTAGAAAACTTTGGTTTACGTGTCGTGGGTGAAACGCCTTACTCAGTTAAAACAACTGACGGTAAAGTTAATTGGATCATGGACTTCACCATGCTAATTGACAACAAAGGCATTGCTGACTTTGATAAAGTTTCAGCGCGTTTCCGTGCTGCATTAACAAATGTGTGGAATAACCGTTTAGAAAACGATGGTTTCAACCGCTTAGTATTAATGGGTGGTTTAACGGGTCGCGAAGCGTCTATTCTTCGTGCCTATGCAAAATACATGCGTCAAATTGGTGTAACGTTCTCACAAACTTACATTGAAAGCACATTTGCAAATTACCCACACATTGCATCGCAAATCGTAAACTTATTCACTAAAAAGTTCTCAGTTAAGAACCCAGGCAGTGAAAAAGTTTTAGAAAAGCTAATCGCACAAATTTATTTAGAACTTGAAAACGTAGCGAACCTGGATGATGACCGTATCATTCGTTTATACGTAGACATGATCATCGCGACACTAAGAACGAACTTCTTCCAAAAAGAAGCGGATGGCCAATTTAAGTCATATGTATCGTTCAAGGTTCAGCCTTCTATGATCCCAGAAATGCCATTACCGCTTCCAGCGTTTGAGATTTTCGTATACTCACCGCGCGTTGAAGGTGTGCATTTACGTGGTGGTAAAGTTGCGCGTGGTGGTCTTCGTTGGTCTGACCGTCGTGAAGACTTCCGTACTGAGGTACTGGGTCTTGTTAAAGCACAGCAAGTTAAAAACACGGTTATCGTGCCAGTAGGTTCTAAAGGTGGTTTCGTATGTAAACAGCTACCGACAGACCGTGAAGCGTTCTTTAAAGAAGGCCAAGAGTGTTACAAAATCTTCATCCGTGGTTTATTAGATATCACAGATAACATCGAACGTGGTGAGATTGTGCCACCAGTTGATGTTGTTCGTCATGATGAAGATGATCCGTATTTAGTAGTTGCTGCCGATAAGGGTACTGCGACTTTCTCTGATATCGCTAACGGCATCGCAAATGAATATAACTTCTGGCTAGGGGATGCATTCGCATCTGGTGGTTCAGTTGGTTATGACCATAAGAAAATGGGTATCACTGCTAAAGGTGGTTGGGAATCTGTTAAACGTCATTTCCGCGAAATGGATATTGACTGTCAAACAACAGACTTCACTGTTGTGGCTATCGGTGACATGGCAGGTGACGTATTTGGTAACGGTATGTTGCTTTCTAAGCACATTCGCTTACAAGTTGCATTTAACCACATGCATATCTTCGTTGATCCAAACCCAGATGCAGCGGCATCTTACCCAGAGCGTGAGCGTTTATTCAATCTACCGCGTTCTTCTTGGGAAGATTACAACAAAGACCTTATTTCACAAGGCGGTGGTGTATTCTCTCGTGCGGCTAAATCAATTAGCTTAAGCCCTGAAATGAAGAAAATGCTTGGCACTAAAAAAGCAAGCATGACACCTAACGAGTTAATCAAAGCTGCACTGATGATGGAGTTTGATTTACTTTGGAATGGTGGTATCGGTACTTACATCAAGAACTCTAAAGAGACAGATGCTGATGTGGGTGACCGCGCGAATGATGCACTTCGTATTAATGGCTCTGAGCTAGGTGCGAAGATCTTAGGTGAAGGTGGTAACTTAGGTGCGACGCAACTTGGTCGTATCGAATTTGCTGCGAAAGGCGGTCGTGTTAACACTGACTTCATCGATAACGTAGGTGGTGTTGCGTGTTCAGATAACGAAGTAAACATTAAGATCTTACTGAATGGTCTAGTTGCTGAAGGTGATTTAACGCGTAAACAACGTGATGAGTTACTTTATTCAATGACTGATGAAGTGTCTGAGTTAGTATTAAAAGACTGTTATCGTCAAACACATACCTTATCGATTACACAATCAAAAGGTACATCTACGCTTAAAGAAAAAGTACGCTTTATCCATGCCCTTGAAAAAGACGGCAAGCTTAACCGTGCAATCGAGTTCATCCCAACAGATGAAGAACTTGCAGAGCGCGCAGCAGCGGGTAAAGACTTAACTCGTCCAGAGCTTTCTGTACTTGTTTCTTACGCGAAAATGGTTCTTAAAGAGTCTCTAGTGGTTGATGAAATCACAGAAAACCCTTATTACCGTCAGTTATTAGTTAATTCATTCCCGGTACCACTTCGTGAGAAGTTCAACGATGCAATGGATAACCACCCACTTCGTAAAGAAATTATCGCAACAAAACTTGCGAATAATATCGTCAATGATATGGGCCTTAACTTTATGGTTCGTATGCACGAAGAAACAGGTGCAAACGAAGCTGAAATCGCTCTTTGCTACTCAATCGCAAAAGAAGTGTTCGAGATGCCACAAACATGGTCATCTATTGTTGCACTTGATAATAAGATCCCAGCAGCTGTACAAACAGAAATGCTATATCAACTACGTCGTACGGTTCGTCGTGCAACACGTTGGTTCTTACGTCATCGCAATAAAGCACAAACTATTGAGCAAGCAATTGAATTCTTCGCACCAACATTTGCTGATTTAAGTGAAAACCTAAACAGTTACATGGTTGAAAAAGAAAGCGAGCGTCTGGTTAGAGCAGCTGACAAGCTAATTGACAGCAATGTACCAAAAGCACTTGCGACACGTATAGTTTCACTATCAAGCTTATTCTCTGTAATGGACTTAGCTGAAATTGCTAACAATTCAGAGCGTAGCATTGATATGGTTTCTAATACCTACTTCAAGTTAGGTGCGCGTATGGGCTTACATTGGTTCCTTGACCAAATCACTAACCAACCAGTAGCAAACCACTGGCAAGCACTTGCTCGTGCTTCATACCGTGAAGAGCTTGATTGGCAACAACGTACCTTATCAGCTGTGGTACTGAATAGCTTTGCAGCAGATAGCAAAGACATTGATGCACAAATTGATGAGTGGATGGATAACCAAGATCTACTTCTACAACGTTGGAAACAAATGTTATCTGAGTTCAAAACATCGCAAAGTCACGATTTCGCGAAGTTCTCAGTGGCACTACGTGAACTAATGTTGTTAAGCCACAACTGTGACACTTCCAAATAAGTGAAAAGTCGTTAAAATACATACCCCAGCTCGCTGGGGTATTTTTTTGCCCTTAATTTGCAATGGTCCGTTTCATAAACGGCTACCTTGTTTATTTTTACCTAAGGAACAAACCATGTTTTATGATCTAGCTCGCCGTTTTATGTTTACCCGTGATGCGGAGTGGGCTCATGAATTTGCACTTAATAATTTACGCCGATTTGCTCATACTCCATTGAGTGCAGCATGGTCACAAACTGTCCCTAATAAACCTGTTAATTTTTTAGGTTTAGAATTTAAAAACCCAGTCGGTTTAGCGGCAGGTTTAGATAAAAATGCTGAATGTATTGATGCATTTTCGCAAATGGGTTTTGGTTTCGTAGAAGTAGGTACTGTGACGCCACGTCCGCAAGCAGGTAACGATAAACCACGTATTTTCCGCTTACCTGAGTCAAATGCGATTATTAACCGTATGGGCTTTAATAATAAGGGCGTTGATAACTTAGTTAACAACGTTAAAGCGGCTAAATACGACGGTATTCTAGGTATTAATATTGGTAAAAATAAAGATACTCCAAACGAGCAGGGTAAAGATGACTACATCCACTGTATGCGCAAAGTATTTGAGCATGCATCATACATCACAGTAAATATTTCTTCACCGAATACCCCAGGCCTTCGTGACTTACAATATGGTGAGGCGCTGGATGACTTATTACAAAGCTTAAAGAACGAGCAACTTGATCTAATTGCTAAACACAACAAACAAGTGCCAATGCTGGTTAAGATCGCCCCTGATCTTGATGAAGTGCAAATTGCCCAGGTAAGTGATTCATTGATCACTAATAAGATCGATGGTGTTATTGCTACAAACACCACTCTTGAGCGCGCGATGGTACAAGGTCAACAATACGCAAATGAAGCAGGTGGTTTATCAGGCCAGCCTGTGCGTCAGCGTTCAACCCACGTGGTTAGTGAACTTAAGCGCTTAACCGAAGGTAAACTACCTATCATTGGTGTGGGTGGCATTGACGATGCTGATTCGGCAAAAGAGAAATTTGCAGCGGGTGCAGACCTTGTACAAGTTTACACTGGTTTCATTTATAAAGGCCCAGAATTGGTAAAAACGATCCTAAATAGCTTATAAGGATCAGTTATCTAAGCAATTGATCATTAATAAAATGTTCTAAGAAATCATTTTATTAATGGTCTGCTTTAGTTATAATTTATGATTAAGCGCACAGTATTTATTCGTTAGGGAGGAGACATGTTACAAGCATCTAAGCAATGGAAATGGCTTGCTTGTGCGAAAAATAATCGTCTTTTGGTTGACCTTGACCAAGATATGCAACTGTGCACACCTTATAAACTTCGCCAACTCACTGATGCAGTATTAGAACAACCAAACTTCAGCCTTGAAGATGCTGCTTTCTATCAGCAAGTTCATCAATACCTCGAAACATTCTCACTGTGGAACCCAGCACAGCTTTGTCAAATTGCCCTTAACGCTACAGCGGTTAAATTTCATTTGAAACCAGTACTTGCAAAAAGTTGGTTCTTTCATGAGTATCATGGCAGCCAGCCGAGCGTTGAAGCGGTTGTTAAATTGTGTTCACAGGCACAAGAAGGTGAGTTTTTAATTGTTGATCATTCAAGTGAAGCGTCGGTTTGTATTAACCTAAGCCAACACTTTCAACTAGACGAAAACCTTTCTCTTGAACAGTTTGAGGCTATTAAGGTTTTAAATAACCGTATCCATCCTGTTTATATTCAACAAAAACAGTTTAAATCTGCCTAATATCCCTGCAAATGTTGGCGTTTTTGTTCGCCAAGCTATGCTATAATCCTGCGCAATTAGCATTTAAGGGTTTTTACTTTGCAATTTATCGCACTTACCTCTATCGGAATAGAAAATTTACTTGTTGATGAGCTTACTACACTCGGTGCAGAAGTCTCTAAACAAACCGTGGGCTCTGTACGTTTTGAAGCAGATAGCTTATTAGCACAAAAGATTTGTTTATCGAGCCGTTTTTCGACTCGTATCATGATGCTGATAGAAGAAAAGGAAGGCGTAAAAGACAAAGACAGCCTTTATCAATTTGCGCGACTGCAGCCTTGGCAAGAGTGGTTTGGTCCTAAACAAACTTTCGCTGTTGATTTTAGCGGCACCAATAACGATTTAAAAAATACACAATTTTCAGGTCTTGTTGTAAAAGATGCGATTGTTGATTATTTTACAGATTTATTCGAACAACGCCCAGATGTTGATAAATACAATGCCAATGTTCGTGTTGTAGCAAGGTTGAACCGTCAAGGTGTTGCGCTTTATATCGATTATTCTGGCCCGCGTTTATCTGAGCGTGGTTATCGTCAAGATCAAGGTAAAGCGCCAATTAAAGAGCACTTAGCAGCAGCACTAGTGAAACGAAGTGGCTGGCTTGAAAACGTACAACAACCTTTGTTCGATCCATGCTGTGGTTCAGGTACTATTTTAATTGAAGCTGCAAGCATGGCGCGCAATGAAGCGCCGGGTTTATTCCGCGAAGGTTTTGCCTTTGAGCGTCTACCAAGTTTCCGTATTCAAAAGTACAAAGAATTAAAAGCTGAATTAACGGCACAAATTACTGCTCCTAAACTTTGGCTTATTGGTCATGATATTGACGGTAGTGTTATTGCAAAAGCGCAAGAAAACGCAGAGCGCGCAGACCTTGGTAGTGTGATTAAATTTAAACAAAGCGATGCGACTAAACTAACGTCTGTTGCAAAACTTCCTGGTGTAGTGATTTCGAACTTACCTTATGGTGAACGATTAGGTTCAATGGCGGAGCTGGTGAACTTACACCGTAGCTTAGGTGTAGGCTTTAAAAAGCACTTTAATCATTGGAAACTTGCTTTGCTTGGCACCGATGAAAGCTTATTTAAGTTATTAAAGTTAGTTAAGTTAAAACGCTATAAGTTTAAAAATGGCCCGTTAGATGTGGTACTAAATCTATACCAATTAGACGATAAACAAGTAGAACTTAGTAAAGAAGATAAACCAGCTCTTAATTATGAAGGTTCAACAGCGTTTGCAAATCGTTTAAAGAAAAACAAGCAAAACTTAAAGAACTGGTTAAAGCAAAATGAAGTAAGCTGTTATCGTGTTTATGATGCGGATATTCCAGAATATAACGTAGCTGTTGATGTATACGATGATTCAGCGGTTATTTTTGAATACGCTGCGCCAAAAGAAATTGATGACGATACAGCACAAAAACGTCTACAAGATGTGATTAGTCTGACCGCTGAGCAGTTAGAAATTGCCCCTGAAAATATTGCGGTTAAAGTGCGTAAAAAGCAAAAAGGTGAAGAGCAATATACGAAGGTATCAAAGCAAAATCGCACACAAGTGGTAGAAGAATTTGGTGCGAAATTTAAAGTGAACCTATTTGATTACCTAGATACGGGTTTATTTTTAGATCACCGCTTGGCACGTCGTTATATTCAACAAAACGCACAAGGTAAACGTTTCTTAAACTTGTTTGCCTATACTGGCAGCGCATCTGTACATGCTGCTGTTGGTGGCGCTAAAGCGATTACCACGGTTGATATGTCAAAAACTTATTTAAAGTGGGCACAAGAAAACTTTGTGCTTAATGACATAAGTAATACGCGTTATCGTTTTGAACAAGCTGATTGCTTGAAATGGCTTGAGTATGCTCAAGGTCAATACGATTTAATCTTCTTAGATCCACCGACGTTCTCAAATTCAAAGCGTATGAAAGATGCATTTGATGTACAACGTGACCATATCAAACTACTTACTTGGGTTAAGAAGATTTTAAGCCCGAACGGTACGCTTATATTCTCAAACAATAAGCGTGGCTTTAGCATGGATGAAGTCGGGTTAATGGGCCTAGGCCTGAAAGCAGAAAACATTTCTGACAAGACCTTATCACCAGATTTTAAGCGTAATAAGCAAATTCATAATAGCTGGCTTATTACCCATGGCTAATTTTACCCTGTATCACACTGATGGCTGTCATCTGTGTGACATGGCCGAAGAATTATTAATTGCTGCAAACGCTTCGTTTGTAGCAAAAGACATTATGGACAGTGAGCAGCTGATTGACCTATACCAAACCAGTATTCCGGTTGTGGAATCTCATCAAGGCGAGAAATTATTTTGGCCTTTTGATGCAGAGCAATTAGCGCAATTTATTGCTGATAAGAAAGAATAAGAGTAGTAATCACGATGGATTTAATCAGAATAGCCAAAGCTCAACTCGCTTATGGTACGCATCCGCTACTAGATGATGCCGATGCCGTTATTGAGTCAGGTGAGCGCGTATGTATCGTTGGTCGAAACGGTGCAGGTAAATCAACACTGCTAAAAGTGCTTGATGGCCAAGTGACATTAGATGATGGTGAAATCAACCAATTAGGTGGTATCCGTATTTCTCGTTTAGAGCAAGACCCACCAAAAGGGGCCGCAGGTTCAGTATTTGATTATGTAGCGCAGGGCATGCCTGACATTGCTAACTTACTGATTGAATATCATCAAGTTAGTAATCAAATGCAAACAGACTATAACGATAAATTGCTCAACAAATTAGAACGCTTATCTAATCAATTAGAAACCGTTGATGGCTGGCGTTTTGATACCCGTATTCAGCTTGTTTTATCTCGTTTAGAGCTAGACCCAGAAGCCAAGCTTGAATCATTATCGGGTGGTTGGTTACGTAAAGTTGCGTTAGCGAGAGCCTTGGTCAGTGAACCCGATTTACTGTTACTTGATGAGCCTACCAACCACTTAGACATGAGTAGTGTTATTTGGCTTGAGCAATTTTTAAAAGAGTTTAAAGGCGGTATCGTCTTTATTTCTCACGACCGTGCATTCATTCGAGCAGTTGCAACCCGTATTCTTGATTTAGACCGTGGTAAGCTGGTTTCGTATCCTGGTGATTACGCGACTTACCTTGAACAAAAAGCACATGATTTAAAAGTCGAAGAAACGCAAAACGCACTATTTGATAAACGCTTAGCAGAAGAAGAAGCGTGGATCCGCCAAGGTATTAAAGCACGTAGAACACGTAACGAAGGGCGCGTACGTGCTTTAAAAGAATTACGTAAAGAGCGTAAGCAACGTGTTGATCAAGTTGGTAAAACTGATTTCAATATTGAAACAGCGGACCGTTCTGGCAAGTTAGTATTCGAAGCGAAGAACATTTGTCATGCATTTAAAGATAAAGTGATTGCAAAAGACTTTTCAACACTTGTTATGCGTGGCGATCGCGTTGGCCTGGTCGGACCCAATGGTATTGGTAAAACAACACTGCTTAAAATTTTATTTGGTGACTTAACGCCAGATAGCGGAAGTGTTAAGCAAGGTGTTAACCTAGAGTTTGCTTATTTTGACCAGTATCGTCAAAAGCTCGATGAAGAAGCCACAGTGCAAGACAATGTAGCTGAAGGTAAGCAAGAAGTGATGATGGGCGGGCGCTCACGTCATGTTTTAGGTTACTTACAAGACTTCTTATTTCCGCCGGCAAGAGCGCGTACACCGGTAAAAGCATTGTCGGGTGGTGAGAAAAACCGCTTATTGTTAGCAAAGTTATTTTTAAAGCCATCGAATATTATCGTACTCGATGAGCCAACCAATGACCTTGATATTGAAACCTTAGAGCTTTTAGAAGAGATTATTAACCAATATCAGGGCACGGTGCTGATTGTAAGCCATGACCGTGAATTTATCGATAATACTTGTAATTCTGTATGGGCATTTGAAGGTAACGGCAAGATCACTGACATTGTCGGAGGCTATAGCGACTATGAAGCATATGCTGCTCATTTAGCTGAGCAAGAAAAACAACAACAGCAACAAATTAAGCAAGAAAAGCCGTCCGTTGTTAGCCAAGATAAAACACCAAAGAAAAGTAATAAACTCTCTTACAAATTAAAACTTGAATTAGAAGAATTACCCAGTAAAGTGGAACAACTTGAAAAAGCGTTAGACGCTCAGCAAGTTGTGGTTAATGACCCAGACTTTTTTAAGCAAGATGCTGCAATTACGACAGAAGCATTGAACCATTTAGCCGAGTTAGAGTCTGAGCTTGAAGCCGCTTTTGAGCGCTGGGAAGAACTCGAAGATTTAAAGAATCAGTAGTAAGGATTAAAATGAAATACAAATTACTCGCTGCCAGTATTTTAGCCACCCTAAGTACCTCAGCGATGAGCGCAACCTATAAATTAGAAGAATTAGGTGGTGTTGATGGCGCTAAATTTAACTACGTAACAGATGTTAGTGAAAACGGTCACATCATAGGCTTAGCAAACGGTCTTTATAAGCTACCTATTGATATCTCATATATAGATTTCACTGATGATAGCCTTCTGGAATCAGCTTACGATACAGCAGAAGCGCAATATAAACTCATTGATAAAGAAATTACTTTCACACTTGATGATATTGCGAATAACGATGCGGTAAATACCAATGCCGATGCACATTCGTTTATGGTTAGTTTTTTAACAGGTCGTTCAACTGATTCTGAATATCAAAAACTATCAAGCGCTATAGCGACGGTATTTTCATCTGAAGGTTCAACTGAGCAAGTATTATTTGATGAACAATCGCTTGATTTTGACGGCTTAACACGTTCGACGTCTAACTTACTAAATGCAGTAACAGATGACGGTGTGATGGTTGGTTGGGGTAGTGCACCTTACGAAAAAACATCGTTTACACAAACAGATGAAGACGAAGAAGAAACACACTTCTTAAGAGACTTTATTAGTCGTGCGATTGTAATTTCAGAAGATGGAGTGAAAGTTGAACTCGCACCTGAGTTTGATGATTACGGCGGGATTAGCTCGGCAAATGACATTATTAAAACAGCTAATGGCTATGAAGTTGTAGGTACAGTATCAACGGATATCGCGGTTGACCCACTTGATGATATTACCGATAACTGTGATGGTGAAGATGAGCCAGTTTCAGACTGTGTAGAAGCTTATAATCGTACTTATACAACTGGTATCTATAACAAACGCGCTGTGAAATGGACGCTTGATAGTAGTCTTAATATCACTAACACTGAAATTTTTGGTTTAGGTTTAACACCTGAAGATGATGAAGATTTTGCTTTTCGTAGTAACGCTCTAGCCATCAACGAAAATGGTCTGGTTGTAGGTACTTCTGATGTTCGTTATAAAAGCAATAGCACCCGCATCACTATGCCTGTTATCTTCGAAAATGGTGAAGTAAAAGAGTTTATCGATCAAGAAGACGATTGGATTTCGGGTCAACCACTTGCAGTAAACAATGACGATGTTGTTGTTGGTTACGCGAGCAAGCGTATTGATGGTACAACGCGCACAAAATTCTTCTACTACGATAAGAAAAGTGACAGTGTTGTTTTCCCAACGGATTACTTCTCAAGCTCAAGCTCGTTAGCAAATGATGTTAATGACAATGGGATCGTTGTTGGTGAAGGTGAAACTGACATTTATAATACTTCTACGCGTCGTCGTGAAGGTTTCATGTACACCATTGGTGAAGATAAAGTTGTTAACTTAAACGATTTATTACCATGTTACGAAGAAGATGGTGAGACACGCTTTAAGTATACGGTTGCTGAAGCTAAATCAATAAACAACAATAATGAAATCTTCGGTGTTGCGACTAAAACAGTCGAAAAGACTGATTCATTTGGCAATGTAGTTGTCGATGTTGATGGTAATATCGAATATGAAAGTATTGCAGTTGCTGTTAAATTAACGCCAATTGATGGCAGTGTAGAAGAGTGTCCAGCGGAAGAGATTGAACAATATGAGCGTCAATCTGCCAGTTTCCCTTGGTATGCACTATTGTTAGTACCATTTGCAGCAGCACGTCGCTTCTTTAAAAAGTAATCGTTTCGTAATCGAGACTTACTAATCAATATTAAAAAACCCAGCGTCAAGCTGGGTTTTTTGTCTATACTGAAGTTATAAATTGCTAATATTATTTTTTATGGCGATGTATCCAGGCTTTACGCACAGAGCGCTTCCAAAGCATGTCGATACCAAAATAACCAATAATAGCTGCAGCCGTTGCACAAATAAGTGAACCAACTAAAAACGCAGGGCCGATAGTTGTCAGACTTTCGATGAACCATTGCCAGCTTGGTTCAAATTGGAAATGTTGAGGTGGCTGGGCTAGGGCAATCGTGCCAACAATATATGAACAATAGAAAATAGGAGGCATTGTTAGTGGGTTTGTGATCCACACTGTCGCAACAGAGATAGGTAAATTCACTCGAAATGGAATAGCCAAGGCGGCTGCAAGAACCATTTGAAAAGGAACAGGGATGAATGCGAAAAATAAACCAACCGCAAATGCACCGCGTGCAGAGCGTCTATTTAAGTGCCACAAATTGGCATCATGCAATAAACGACCAAAAATTCTTAAATACTTGTGTTCTCTTACCTTGTTATGATCAGGTAAAAACCGTTGGATCGTTTTTTTAGCCATTTAAAGCAACCATTTACATCAATTTGGTTATGCAGCGGTTTTGTCATAGGCTGTTTTATCACCCTATATACATTTGGCACTGCGGCGTTCTATATAATGAGTTTTGCTATATTATTAGCAGGTGCTTATTTTAAGCCTTTTTTGATTCTATTGTCAGGGTTTATTTGCGCTATTTTTTTAGTGATTTTTCATTACCTAATTTTTTACTCCGTGAGTGATTGCAAAATAAACTACCAACTCACTAGAGTTGTCAAATTTGAGGTAATTGAAAGCGTTAGTGCGAAGAGTCCTTTTTACATCAAAGCGCGATTAATAAATATAGAATCCTGTGAAAGAATAATTCGTCCTGCACCACTTGCCATGCTCAGTATTACATCAGATAAACCACTTCTCTCTGGTGAGTTAATAGAAGGCAAAGTAAAACTCAAGCGTTATCGTTCTATAAAAAATTTCGACAGTTTTGATAGTGAAAGAAATGCGCTTAAAGAACGGATATTTTACAAAGGTCGAAGTGTCGGTGAAGTTAGCTCTTATGGTCACCAACAGGGAAATAATATTCGAGTACGGTATCGGCAGTACATTTCCAGCATCACTGAGAATACACATTTGCAATGGCTTTACTATGCTTTACTTACAGGTGATAGAAGCAAAATTTCCTATGACGATAACACACAATTAAGAGAGTTAGGCCTAACGCATTTGCTCGCGATTTCTGGACTTCATATCGGACTTATCTACGCAATTGGTTTCTATACGAGCAAATGGCTGGTAAAAATAAGTAAGCTACAAATAAATCAAGCATTTCAGTTGAACAACGTTTTTGTTTTATTTGGCTTTAGCTGTGCACTTATTTATGTTTACTTGAGCGACTTTATTGTCTCAGCAACGCGTGCCCTTGTTATGCTCGGCTGCTATTTGATCATATATCAGTTAGGTAAAAACCCGTCGCGCTGGCGCTCTATTCTGTATGCTTTGACACTTGTGCTGCTGATTGACCCATTTGCGCTTTTAAACCCGGGGCTTTATTTTAGTTTTACTGCGGTGACAATTATTTTCTTATTAACGAAGCAGACGTTAGATATAAAACTCGGTTTGATAAAGCGTATCAGCCAGCTTATGTATGTTCAGTTGGCCTTGTTCTTTGGCTTATTGCCATTGTCATTATTTTATTTTGACGGTACCAGTGTAATTGGTCTTATAGTCAATTTAATCGCCGTGCCACTTGTTGGCTTGGTGTTACTCCCTTTGTTGATATTTTATAGTCTGATTTCAAGTTTTATCGATGTGGTAAGTGTACTGTCTCTAGTCGATAGTGTTCTGAGTTTTGGCTATCAATTACTACTTAGTATTCCAAAGCATTGGCGTTGGTTTTCTTTCTCCGAGGTTAATTCCTCACTATTGACCATTAGTTATCTTAGTTTACTCATATTACTGTTTAGCCCAAAGAAGTACTTATCAGTACTTCCACTTCTTATCTATTTCATTGATTGCAAGCTACAGCCACAGGTTCAATTCCAAGTGGATGTCTTTGATGTAGGCCATGGCCTTATGGTGATGATAAGTGCACATGAGCATGCCCTAATTTATGATTTAGGGCCAAGGCACTTTTCTCGCTATGATTACATCAATAGGGTGTTAGTTAGGAATATTAATAAACACGCATTAACGGTTTCGGCGACACTAATAAGTCATTTAGATAATGATCATGCGGGTGGTTTAAGTTCTTGGTACCGTGCTGGGTACCGCGATACATTCTCAACCTTTCATCCTGAGGGGCTAAGAAAACCTTGTGATAGTAAACGTTTGACATTTGAAGGGCTAAACATAAATAGCTTTCATGCTGATGTGAATGGTGATAATCGAAATGACCAATCATGCTTACTAAAAATTAGTTCTACAAATTATTCAGTGTTGTTCACAGGTGATATCTCCGCTTTGGCAGAAGCAACCCTGATTGAAAAGGGCGTTGACCTGCACGCGACTGTTTTATTGAGTCCTCACCATGGTAGTAATACATCATCGAGTGTTCGTTTTATTGATGCTGTAAACCCAGAAATGGTGATTCATTCATCGGCTTATCAAGGTCAATGGCATTTTCCGCACCCAGAGGTTGTAAAACGCTATCAGCAACGCCATATACCTCAATTCTCTACCGCCGAGCAGGGGCACATTCGTATTCTATTTTATCGTGATAGTTATCGTTTAGAATTTGCCCGCGAGCAGGAAAGTTATTGGTTCGAACAAGATTGACGTTTTGTTTTTAACCCCATGAGGCTACAATAGTCGAAGTCTATGAATAAGAGAGTGTTATGGATCAAACTACATCCCAAATCTATAAGCGATTAATCAGTTATGTGGGTGATTATAAGTTAATCGCGTTTTTCGCCATTGTGGGCATGATTGGTTATTCCGCTATGGATGCATTGTTTATCAATTTAATGAAACCCTTCATTGATGAAGGTCTTAATGCCCGTAACACTGAAGTTTTAACCTATGCGCCATTTGTTGTTATAGCGCTGGTGTTGGGTCGAGGCATGTTTAACTATATGTCGTCGTATTGTTTAAGTTATGTTGGCTCGCAAGTTGTTAGAAGCTTACGTCAGCAATTGTTTGAGCATATCTTACATTTACCTGTTTCATTTCATGATAAAAACTCAAATGGTGATTTAATTTCAAAAATCACCTTCGATACTGAGCAAGTACAGCAAGCTATCACGAAAGCGCTTTTAATCGTGGTTAGAGAAGGGGCCTTTGTAGTCTTTTTGCTATTCAATATGTTTTATACCAGCTGGAAACTTTCTTTAATATTTTTAGTTATTATTCCGCTGGTGGCTGTGATTGTCGCGTTTGTTTCAAAACGTTTTCGTATGATTTCGAAAAAAATTCAGTCAGCCATGGGGCAAGTAACGCGTAGCTCAGAACAAATGCTCTCTGGTCACAAAGTGATTCATGGTTTTGGCGGTCAGCAACAAGAAATTGCCCAGTTTTCAGCAATTAACAATCATAATCGCCAGCAGCGCATTAAAATGGATGCCACCAAAGCGTTAAGTGTTTCTGTTATTCAAATATTGGCAGCAAGCGCTATGGCAGTGATTTTATGGGTTGTGTCGATGCCGTCTATGATTGACACCATTAGCTCTGGCGACTTCGTATTGCTTATTTCATCAATGATGATGTTGTTGCGTCCACTTAAGCAACTTTCAAACGTAAATAGCGATTTACAACGTGGTATTTCTGCTGCGCAAAGTATCTTTTTAGTGCTTGATGAAGAGGTTGAAAAAGACACAGGCACATACAGCATTGATAAAGTGACTGGTCGTATTGAAGTGAATAATGTGACCTTCAAATACCCAACTAAAGATGAGCCTGTTTTGAAAAACTTGTCGCTCACGATCAATGCTGGTGAAAGCATTGCATTAGTGGGGCGCTCTGGGTCAGGCAAATCGACCATCTCGAATTTACTGCCGCGTTACTATGAACTTGAAGGTGAAAGTGAAATTTTGCTCGATGGTGTAAATATCGCGGATTACAAGCTAACGGACCTTCGGAAGCAATTTGCACTGGTTTCACAGCAAGTCGTGCTCTTTAACGACACCATTGCTAATAATATTTGTTACGGCCTAAGCCGTGAATTAACGAACGAAGAATTAATGGCCGTTGCCAAGCAAGCCCATGTTTGGGAGTTTGTTAAAGACTTACCAGAAGGGTTAGATACCATGGTGGGTGAAAACGGCGTGATGTTATCAGGCGGCCAACGTCAACGTATTGCTATTGCACGTGCAATATTAAAAGATGCACCTATCTTGATCCTTGATGAAGCCACCTCAGCACTTGATACTGAATCTGAAAAACTGATCCAGCAAGCGCTTGAAAGTTTAATGAAAGAGAAAACTTCAATAGTCATTGCGCACCGTTTATCGACTATCGAAAACAGTGATTGTATTTATGTCATTGATCATGGACAGGTTATCGAAAAGGGCACACATAACGAACTGCTTGAAAAAGACGGTACCTATTCAGCCTTATGTAAGATGCAGTTTGGTGAGCAGTAGTGAGTGTTATTGAAAAAAGCTGGTATAAAAAGCCTGGTTTACTAAACATTTTACTCTTGCCTTTGAGTTTGCTTTTTTGGTTTATCTCAACGCTTCGCGCTTTGTTTTATAAGCTTAATATACTTAAGGCTTTTAAAGCGCATGTTCCTGTTATTGTGGTTGGTAATATCAGTGTAGGTGGCAACGGTAAAACGCCATTTGTTATTTGGCTTGCTGAGTGCTTGCAGCAACAAGGTTTAAAAGTGGCTGTGATCAGCCGTGGCTACGGTGGAGAGTCAGATTCGTATCCACTGTTAGTGACAGAACAAACGAGTACAACGCAAGCGGGTGACGAACCTGTATTGATACAACGTCGTTTAGGCTGTGTTGTTATGGTTGGTCCTAACAGACAAGCAAGTATTAAGGCATTAGAGCCGCATGATATTGATGTGATCATTTCTGATGATGGCATGCAGCATTATAAAATGGCGCGTGATATCGAGTGCTGTATTGTTGATAGTGAGCGACAATTTGGTAATGGTCTATTAATGCCAGCAGGTCCACTTCGCGAAACAAAAGCGCGTTTAAAGTCGGTTGATTTAGTGATTGAAAATGGTGGCAACGCACAGAGTCGCTATGATTTGGCATCGAGTCCATTTCGAACCGTGAGTGATTCAAAGCTTGCTAATTCAGTTCAAGATAAAGGTCATGCGGTTAGTGCTATAGGTAATCCTAAACGCTTTGAAAATAGTCTTGAGCAGCAGGGCATTAAGTTATTATCGACTCATCATTTTCGTGACCATTATGCCTACCAAGCAAATGACTTTAACGATTTTGCCGACGATGCAGTGTTTATGACAGAAAAAGATGCAGTTAAATGCTTTAGTTTTGCTAAACCTAATTGGTATTATTTACCTGTTGATGCAAAGCCGACAGCAGCAGTTATCGAAAAACTAAATTTATTATTAAAACAAAAAGGGATCCTCAATGGCCTTTGATACAAAATTACTTGAAATTATCGCTTGCCCAGTTTGCAAAGGTAAACTACGTCTTGATAAAGAAAATCAAGAACTTATCAGCACAGCTGCAAAACTAGCGTACCCAATCAAAGACGATATCCCGGTGCTATTAGAAAATGAAGCCCGTGAATTAAGCCAAGAAGAGGTTGATAAGTGGAATTCGTAGTCGTTATTCCTGCACGCTACGCATCAACACGTTTGCCGGGTAAACCACTGGCTGATATCTGTGGTAAACCCATGATCCAACATGTTTATGAAAAAGCCGTTGCCTCAGGTGCATCACAAGTTTACGTTGCCACTGATCATCAAGCTGTGTTTGATGCAGTAAAACTGTTTACTGATAACGTGCTTATGACGCGTGAAGATCATCAATCTGGTACAGAGCGTTTAGCTGAAGTTGTTGAGCAATTAAAGCTTGAAAGTGACATCATTGTCGTGAATGTGCAAGGCGATGAGCCTTTATTGGCGAGTGAAAATGTTTCTCAAGTTGCCACGCTACTTGCTGATTCAGATGCGCCAATGGCGACTTTGAGTACAAGCATTGATGAGATTGACGATATCTTTAATCCTAATTGTGTCAAAGTTATTAACGATGCAGATAACAATGCGTTGTATTTTTCACGTGCGCCAATCCCTTATCATCGTGATGCGATGATGAATGACGATAAAGCAAAATTAAATCTTGCTGATTTTGCACGCCATATTGGTATTTATGCGTATAGAGCAGGTTTTATAAAGGACTACATCGAGTTACCTGAGTCTCGTTTAGAAGTACTTGAGTCTTTAGAACAGCTTCGTGTCCTTTATCATGGTCATAAGATCAAAATCGCAAAAGCAGTGTGCGCGCCACAGGCGGGTGTTGATACACCTGAAGATTTAGCGCGAGTCATTGCTGTACTTGGCAAATAGCGCATGTACGATGTAAACAATGTTCATCTTCATGCTAGTGAGGATGACTTTTTTGTTTTTTATAAACCAGCAGGTGTAAGCTTTCATAGTGAACAGTGTGCTGGTTTTGTCGTACTTGCTGAAAAGCTCGTAAACGAGAAGCTCTATCCGGTTCATAGGCTAGATAAAGTGACATCAGGTTTAATTATATTAGCTCGTAACAAAGAAGCCGCAGCCGAATTCACCACGCTATTTTCTGATCATAAAATAAATAAGTTTTATCTAGCCGTCAGTGATGCCAAACCGAAAAAAAACAAGGTTGGATAAAAGGGGATATGCAAAAAAGTCGTCGTGGTGCATTTAAGCTTTTAAAGACGCAAACAAACCCAGCGATTACTCGTTTTTATTCCACAAGTATTCGCCCAGGGCTTCGTACTTATTTGTTAAAACCTTATTCAGGTAAGACACATCAGCTTAGAGTGGCGATGAAAAGCTTAGGCGCCCCAATTCTTGGTGATTCCACTTATGCAGGAAGTAAAGACGAACGCACTAATTTGCATGCCTATGCACTACAATTTAGCTATAAAGGGCAGCTTAAAGAATATCGATGTGGTTACACTTTTGGCTCGCATCTTAACGAAGTTTTTAACGCAGACGAATTCCAAGAGTGGTTCGCTCCTTGGACGTTGGATTGGTAAATGAAAGAAACAACACAAGATATCCGCTTTGGTGGCATTAAACGTTTATATGGTCATCAACAATTTGATTGGTTACAACAAGCACATTTTTGTGTCATTGGTATTGGTGGCGTAGGGAGTTGGGCTGCTGAAGCCTTGGCTCGAACGGGTGTAGGGCAACTAACGCTGATTGATCTTGATGATATTTGTGCAACCAATGTAAATCGTCAAATTCATGCTTTAACGGGCACTGTTGGTGAAGCAAAAGTTGAAGCCATGAAAACACGTTGTGAGTTGATAAACCCAGATATCAAAATTAATGTTATTGATGATTTTATTACCCTTGATAACATTCGTGAACATATTCAAGGCTTTGACTATGTAATTGATTGTATCGATGCTGTAAAAGAAAAAGCAGCGCTAATCGCACATTGTAAACGTATAAAACTACCTGTCATAACAACAGGTGGCGCAGGCGGGCAAACTGACCCTAGTCAAATCAGTTTTGGTGATGTTGCAAAGACAACACATGACCCATTACTTGCAAAAGTACGTTATATTTTGCGAAAACAGTACAACTTTAGTAGCAATCCAAAGCGAAAATTTAACGTTGATTGTGTTTATTCAACTGAGCAGCTTGTATATCCAACCTCAGAAGGTGAGGTTTGCCAAGCAAAACAAGGTGCAGATGGTTCAATGAATATGGACTGTAATAATGGTTTTGGCTCTGCAACCATGGTGACAGGCAGCTTTGGCTTTTTTGTTGCAGCCAAAGCGATTAGAAAATACCTAGATAAAAAACAGCGCAGTGCTTAACTTAGCGCTTTTGTTCAGCCATGGTTTGAATTTTATCGACCATGGCTTTGATGCCATTGCCGCGAGAAGGGCTTAAATGGTTAATTAGACCAAGTCGTTCAAATTCATCATAGGCATTTATTTGCGCTGCTTGCTCCGGTGTTAGACCATTGTATAAGGCTAAAATCAAAGCCAGTAACCCTTTGACGATACGCGTATCTGAATCGCCAGCTAAAACAAGGCTATTTTCCGAGTGGTCAAACTCAATATAAAGCCACACTTTACTCTCGCAGCCTTTTACAAGCGCATCATCGACCTTTAATGCATCAGGCATTGCTGGTAATTGTTTACCCAGTAGCATAATTTGGCGGTATTTTTGTTGCCAACCTGCCGCTATTTCAATGTCTTTAGTTACGGCTTTAAACGTTGAATTCATATCTTATCCAAAATTAATCTAATAACTCAATACTACTTTTAATGGCACTGATAAATGCGTCGACATCAGCTTTATTGTTGTATAACGCAAAACTTGCGCGTACAGTCCCAGGTATACCTAAATGGCTCATTATAGGTTGCGTACAATGGTGGCCACTACGTACCGCAACACCAAAACCATCAAGTAGGGTGGCTAAATCAAACGGGTGCTCATCGCGATAATTAAAACTAATGTTACCGATGTTATCTGTTTGGTTTGAATAGATATTAATACCATCAATAGCTGCTAACTGGTTTATCGCATAAGAGAAAACTGTATGCTCATGTTGACGCATTTGCTGAAAATCTAAAGACGTTAAATAATTAATTGCCTCTGCAAAGGCAATGACACCCGCAATATTAGGTGTTCCTGCTTCAAATTTGCCCGGTGCATCACGAAAAGTGCTCTGAGTTAAGGAAACTGTTTCTATCATTTCGCCACCGGTTTGATAAACATCGAGCGAATTTAACAGCTCATAACGTCCATATAAGCCACCTAAACCTGTTGGGCCGAGCATTTTATGGGCAGAAAACACGTAAAAGTCACACGACATTTCTGGTAAATGAGGGCGCAAATGCATCGCCGCCTGCGCACCATCTACAACCGAAATAGCATTAATGGCTTTACATGCGCTAATGATAGGCGCTAAGTCAGTAATATTACCTAAAGTATTTGATGCATGGGTAATGGCGACAATTTTAGGCTTTTGTTGTGTGATAAATTCACTACAGTGTTCGCTATTAATACTTAAATCATTTTCTACCGGCAAAATAATGACTTGTGCACCGGTACGCTGAGCGAGTTGTTGCCAAGGAACAATGTTGGCGTGATGCTCAATAGCTGATAGGGCAATCTTATCGCCAGGATTAAGCCTAGAAGCCAGACCATTTGCGATTAAATTAATCGATTCAGTTGCGCCTTTGGTCCACACTATCTCATTACTTTTTACAGAAAAATAATCAGCAAGTAGCGTTCGGGTATGTTCATAGTTGCGTGTCGCGTTTTCACTAAGGGTATGACGCCCACGGTGGACATTTGCATTCTCATGGCTATAAAAGCGTGCAAGGGCATCAATAACCGCTTGTGGCTTTTGAGAGGTCGCCGCTGAGTCTAAATATACCAGAGGCTGCTCATTAACCGTTTCATTCAGCAGTGGAAAGTCAGCACGTATTTTAGCAATGTCGAACATGGAAGGCCCTTAACAGCGAGAATGCGACGATTTTAATTACTTTGCACAAATAGACAAGTGCAGGGCAACAAAAAAGGCCGCATAGCGGCCTTTTTTAAACATAAATACAGTCTAGCGTTTGTCAGCTGGAACGTAATCGCGTGAAGTTTCACCAGTGTATAACTGACGAGGACGGCTGATCTTGTGACCAGGTTGAGAAAGCATCTCATCCCAGTGAGAGATCCAACCAACAGTACGTGACATTGCAAAGATTACAGTGAACATGCTTGTTGGAATACCGATTGCTTTTAAGATGATACCTGAGTAGAAATCTACGTTAGGGTAAAGTTTCTTCTCTACGAAGTATGGGTCTTCAAGTGCAATTTGCTCAAGCTTCATTGCGATATCAAGAAGTGGATCTTGAATGTTTAGCTCAGCAAGTACTTCGTGACACGTTTGACGCATTACTGTCGCACGTGGGTCGAAGTTTTTGTATACACGGTGACCGAAGCCCATAAGACGGAAAGGATCAGACTTGTCTTTCGCTTTCGCAACGTACTCATCGATGCGGTCAACAGAACCGATTTCTTCTAACATGTTAAGACATGCTTCGTTAGCACCACCGTGTGCAGGACCCCATAGAGATGCGATACCCGTCGCGATACACGCGTAAGGGTTAGCACCTGAAGAACCTGCTAAACGTACTGTTGACGTTGATGCGTTTTGCTCGTGGTCAGCGTGAAGCATGAAGATTTTGTCCATTGCTTTAGCAAGAACAGGGCTTACTTTGTATTCTTCAGCAGGTACTGAGAACATCATGTGTAAGAAGTTTTCAGCAAAGCTTAAATCGTTACGTGGGTATACGAATGGTTGACCAACGTTGTATTTGTAAGCCATCGCGACGATAGTTGGTAATTTAGCAACTAGCTTGATTGCGCTTGTTTTACGTTGTGTAGCATCAGTGATGTCTAAATCTTCGTGGTAGAAAGAAGAAAGAGCACCTACAACACCACATAGCATTGCCATTGGGTGAGCGTCAAAGCGGAAACCTTGGAAGAAGTTTGCGATTTTAGTATCAAGCATTGTGTTGTGCGTGATTTCTTGTGCAAACGCATCGTATTGTTCTTTAGTCGGTAATTCGCCGTTTAATAGTAAGTAGCAAAGCTCGATGTAGTTTGAATCATCAGCTAATTGCTCGATTGGGTAACCACGGTGTAATAAAACACCTTTGCCGCCATCGATGTAAGTGATTGAAGATTCACAAGAACCGGTCGACATGAAACCTGGGTCATAAGTGAAATAGCCATGAGAACCTAACGTACGTACGTCGATTACGTCTTGGCCAGCAGTGCCTTGGTAAATTGGAAGTTCGATTGGATCAAGACCATCAATATGGACCGTGGCTTTCTTATCCGCCATCTATTTATCTCCTATTAAGATAACAACTCTGATTGTTATGTTCTGAATCTGTTTAAGCACATTCTTTTCATTTTAACGTGAAAGAGGGGTGTAAAGTCAATTTTTATAAACATTATGCACAAATGGATAATAAATATTCTAGCAGGATTAAATATTATACCATTGGCTAATTCGCAAACGTCTCTTACTAAACAAGAATTGTAAAAAGACCTTGGGCTATATATACTATCCAAGGTTTTATACCGTATTGTCTGTAGGTAAACTTTATTTTTACATTTGAGTTTTGCATAAGTGTGAACTTTTTGTGTATCAACACGGTTTACTTAGATAGTTCCATCGAAATTCATTTTGATGGGTTTTAGAAAAACAAGTAGATGAGCTCCTTAGTGGGCAAGATGGGCAAGTAACTGTGAAAAAGCAAAGACCTGTAAATCTAGATCTAACAACTATATCTATGCCGGCAACGGCTAAAGCATCAATTTTTCACCGCGTCACCGGTGTTGCATTATTTTTTGCTTTAACGTTTGTCATTTGGGCTTGGTCTGAGTCTCTTTCTTCTGCGGAAGGTTTTGAATTCGTCAAGGGTCTGTTCAGCGGATTCATTGCCAAATTCATAGCATGGGGCACCATTTCTGTATTGGCGTATCACTTAATCGGTGGTATCCGTCACATCATTATGGACATGGGTCACTGGGAAGAACTTGAATCAGGTAACTTCAGCGCTAAAGTTGCATTAGCTTTAGGTGTTGTAGCTGCAATTCTAGCAGGAGTGTGGATATGGTTTTAAATCAAGCAACTCTTAAACGTGATGGTGTACAAGATTTCGTATCACTACGTACAACAGCATTAATCATCAGCGCTTACGCGATTTTTATTGTTGGCTATTTTTTATGTACACCAGAAGTCACTTTTGAAGCCTGGCAAGGCCTATTCTCTAACCTAGCAATGAAAGGGTTTACACTAATTACCCTAGTTTGCATCATGGTTCACACCCGTATCGGTCTTTGGCAAGTTCTTACGGACTATGTTAAAAACGCGAAATTACGTGCTGTTTTAGGCTTTGTATTAAACCTTATGGCTGTTGCTTACGTAGCAATTGGTCTAATCGTTTTATGGGGTGTTTAAGTGAATTATTCTGTTCGTGAATTTGACGCTGTAGTGATTGGTGCCGGTGGTGCGGGTATGCGCGCTGCACTAGCTATCACTGAATCAGGCAAAACCTGTGCACTTATCTCAAAAGTTTTCCCTACACGTTCTCACACTGTGTCTGCACAGGGTGGTATTACGGTTGCGCTGGGTAACTCACATGAAGATAACTGGGAATGGCACATGTACGATACGGTTAAAGGTTCCGATTTCATCGGTGACCAAGACGCTATCGAATATATGTGTAAAACAGGTCCAGAAGCTATTACTGAATTAGAAAACATGGGTTTACCATTTTCTCGTTTTGAAAATGGCCGTGTTTATCAACGTCCTTTCGGCGGTCAGTCGAAAAACTTTGGTGGTGAACAAGCTGCACGTACTGCAGCAGCAGCTGACCGTACAGGTCACGCGCTATTACACTGTCTTTACCAGCAAAACGTTAAAAACAAAACAAACGTATTCTCTGAGTGGTATGCACTAGATTTAGTTAAGAATAGCGACGGTCACGTTGTAGGTTGTACAGCAATCGACATCGAGTCTGGCGAAGTTGTTTATTTCAAATCTAAAGCTGTTGTACTAGCAACAGGTGGTGCAGGTCGTATCTTCGCATCAACAACAAATGCTCACATCAATACAGGTGACGGCGTTGGTATGGCAACACGTGCTGGTGTTGCAATGCAAGATATGGAAATGTGGCAGTTCCACCCAACAGGTATCGCCGGCGCTGGTGTACTTGTAACTGAAGGTTGTCGTGGTGAAGGTGGTTATCTTCTAAATAAAGACGGCGAACGCTTCATGGAACGTTATGCACCAAACGCGAAAGACTTAGCATCTCGTGACGTTGTTGCTCGTTCAATGATGACTGAGATCCGTGAAGGTCGTGGTTGCGATGGTCCTTACGGTCCACACATCAAGCTTAAGCTTGACCACTTAGGTGAAGAAACACTTAACCTACGTCTTCCAGGCGTATGTGACCTTGCGAAAACATTCGCACACGTTGATCCGGCAAAAGAGCCAATCCCAGTTATCCCAACATGTCACTACATGATGGGTGGTGTTCCAACTAACGTGAATGGTCAAGCATTACAAGTTGATGCAAATGGTCAAGAAAAAGTAGTTGAAGGTTTATTCGCTGTTGGTGAGATTGCGTGTGTATCTGTACACGGTGCTAACCGCCTAGGTGGTAACTCGCTACTTGACTTAGTTGTATTTGGCCGTGCGGCTGGTAACTTCCTAGGCAAATACCTAAACGGTGTTGAAGCAGGTAAAGATGCGTCTGAATCAGACCTTGAAGCATCACTTGCACGCTTTAACCGTTGGGAAAGCTCTAAAGTTGGCCAAGGTGAAGACCCAGTTCAAATCAAGAAAGACTTACAAATGTGTATGCAACTTAACTTCTCGGTATTCCGTGAAGGTGATGCAATGGCAACAGGTCTTAAAGAGCTTAAAGAAATTCGTGAACGTCTTCAGTACGCTCGTCTTGACGACAAGTCAACTGAGTTCAACACTGCACGTATCGAATGTTTAGAGCTAGACAACTTGATGGAAACAGCTTACTCAACAGCAGTAGCTGCTAACTTCCGTACAGAAAGCCGTGGTGCTCACTCTCGTTTTGACTACCCAGATCGTGATGACGAAAACTGGTTATGTCACTCAATCTACGATCCTACGACCGAAGAAATGAGCAAACGTGATGTAAACTACGCGCCGAAACTGCGTGAAGCTTTCCCACCTAAAGCACGTACATACTAGGAGCGAGACGATGGCACAAGTACAATTTTCGGTTTATCGTTACAATCCAGATGTTGATAATGCACCACGTATGCAAGACTTCTCGCTAGAAACGCAAGAAGGCCAAGATATGATGGTATTGGATGCGCTTATGCAATTGAAAGAGCAAGATCCAACATTATCATTCCGTCGTTCATGCCGTGAAGGTGTGTGTGGTTCAGACGGTATCAACATGAATGGTAAAAATGGTTTAGCGTGTATTACGCCTTTATCAACGCTACTTAAAGGTGGCAAAGGTAAAATCGTAATTCGCCCATTACCAGGTTTACCTGTGGTACGTGACCTTGTTATTGACATGAGTCAGTTCTACACTCAATACGAAAAAGTTAAGCCTTACCTAATCAACGACACTCCAGCGGCGGGTGAGCGTCTTCAGTCAATCGAAGAACGTGATAAGTTAGATGGCTTATATGAGTGTATCTTATGTGCATGTTGTTCAACATCGTGTCCTTCGTTCTGGTGGAATCCAGACAAGTTCATCGGTCCTGCGGGTCTTCTTCATGCGTATCGTTTCTTGGCTGATAGCCGCGATACAGCAACTGAAGAGCGTCTTGCTGACCTTGACGATGCGTTCAGCGTGTTCCGTTGTCACAGTATCATGAACTGTGTTAGCGTGTGTCCAAAAGGTCTTAACCCGACCAAAGCAATTGGACAAATCAAATCAATGCTTTTAAACCGCGCTGTTTAAAGCTTGAATATGTAAGGTGGTTAAGTGATTAACCACCTTGTTTTTACAACAATTAATTTCTGCGCTAAAGAAAAGGGCTTATAAATGCACGAAGGTGTGATGAAGGCATGGCTAGAATCTTCTCACTTAAACGGCGGTAACGTTGCTTACGTAGAAGAGCTTTATGAAGCGTACTTAGATGATGCGACTTCTGTGCCAGAAGAATGGCGAGAAGTGTTCGAACAATTACCAAAAGTTGATGGTGTGGATGTTGACGTTAAACATTCAGAAGTTCGTTCACAATTTGCACAGCTTGCTAAAAACAAGCATAGAGAAGTAGTGGTAGCAGAGGGTGGCTCTGGTGATCCTAAACAGGTCAAAGTGCTACAACTGATTAATGCTTTCCGTTTCCGTGGTCACCAAAATGCCAACCTAGATCCATTAGGGATTTGGCAACGCGAACGTGTTCGTGATCTTGAATTAGAGTACCACGAATTATCTGAAGCTGATTTTGACCGTGAATTCAATGTGGGTTCGTTTGCTGTCGGTCGCGAAACCATGCCATTAGGTGAGCTATATCAAGCGCTTAAAACGACTTATTGTGGGTCGGTTGGTGCTGAATATATGCACATCACTTCAACTGAAGAAAAGCGTTGGTTACAACAACGTTTAGAATCAGTGCAATCACGTCCAACCTTCTCAAAAGAAGAAAAGCTACGTATCCTTAAAGGATTAACAGCTGCAGATGGCCTTGAAAAATACCTAGGGGCTAAGTTCCCTGGTGCAAAACGTTTCTCACTTGAAGGTGGTGATGCGTTAGTACCAATGCTTAAAGAACTTATTCATCGTGCAGGTGAAAGCGGACAAAAAGAAGCTGTTATTGGTATGGCTCACCGCGGTCGCTTGAACGTACTAGTGAACGTATTAGGTAAAAACCCATCAGAATTATTCGATGAGTTCGCTGGTAAACACAAAGACACATTAAGCTCAGGTGATGTTAAATATCACATGGGTTATTCATCTGACTTTGCAACTAAGGGCGGCAACGTGCACATGGCACTTGCATTTAACCCTTCTCACTTAGAAATCGTTAACCCAGTAGTTATGGGTTCGGTACGTGCGCGTTTAGACCGTCTAGGTGACAAGTCAGGTATTAAAGCTTTACCAATTACTATTCACGGTGACTCTGCAATCGCAGGTCAAGGTGTTGTACAAGAAACATTTAACTTATCGCAAACTAATGCATTTAGTTGTGGTGGTAGTATCCGTATCGTTGTTAATAACCAAGTTGGTTTCACAACGTCTAAGCAGTCTGATGTACGTTCTACACCATACTGTACTGATATTGCGAAAATGGTTCAGGCACCAATTTTCCACGTTAACTCTGATGACCCAGAAGCGGTTGCATTTGTAACTCAAATCGCTCTTGATTTCAGAAATCAGTTTAAACGTGATGTAGTGATTGATTTAGTATGTTATCGCCGTCATGGTCATAACGAAGCGGATGAGCCGAATGCGACTCAACCACTTATGTACCAAAAAATCAAAAAACACCCAGTTCCTCGTTTAATTTACGCAGATCAACTTGTTGCTGAAGGTTCATTCTCTGAAGATGAAATTAAAGCACTAGCAGATGATTACCGTAATGGCTTAGACAAAGGCAACTGTGTTGTTGAAGAAATTCAGCTAGAAACATCACACTCTTCTGATTGGGCAAAATTTGTTGGCCACGATTGGGATGTTGAGTACGATGCAACAGTGTCTGTTGAAAAGTTAAAAGAACTTGGTGAAAAGGTCGCAAACTACCCAGAAAGCCACAAAGCTCAGTCTCGTGTTAAGAAAATCTACGATGACCGTAAGCTAATGGCAACAGGCGAAAAAGCGCTTGATTGGGGTATGGCCGAAACACTTGCTTATGCAACACTTGTTGATGCAGGTACTGATATTCGTTTAACAGGTCAAGACTCAGGCCGTGGTACATTCTTCCACCGTCATGCTGTAATCCATAACCAAAAAGACGCTTCAACTTACTTGCCGCTGCAAAATATCAGCGAAAAGCAAGGTGCGTTTGAAGTATTCGACTCTGTACTTTCAGAAGAAGCGGTACTTGCATTTGAATACGGTTACGCAACAGCTGAACCGACTTCACTTGTTATGTGGGAAGCGCAGTTTGGTGACTTCGCTAACGGTGCACAAGTTGTTTTCGACCAATTCTTAAGTTCAGGTGAGCAGAAGTGGGGCCGTTTATGTGGTCTTACATGTTTACTTCCACATGGTTATGAAGGTCAAGGTCCTGAGCATAGCTCGGCACGTCTTGAGCGTTTCTTACAATTGTGTGCTGATCACAATATGCAAGTTTGTGTGCCTTCAACACCTGCGCAAGTTTATGCAATGCTACGTCGCCAATCTGTACGTCCACTTCGTCGTCCATTGATTGTTATGACACCTAAGTCATTACTTCGTCATCCGCTGGCAACATCAACACTTGAAGAGTTATCGGAAGGTGTGTTCCACAACATGATCGACGAAATCGATGATATTGCAGCAGACAAAGTAGAACGCGTTGTATTCTGTAGCGGTAAAGTTTATTACGAGCTACTGCAAGAGCGTCGCAAGCTTGAATTAAATAACATTGCTATTGTTCGTGTAGAACAATTATATCCATTCCCACATGCTGAAATGGATACAATCATGCAACGTTACCAACACGTAAAAGATTTTGTTTGGTGTCAAGAAGAGCCACAAAACCAAGGTGCATGGTATTGTTCTCAACATCATTTTGTTGATGCAATCCCAGCGGGTGCTAAATTAACTTACGCAGGTCGTAAAGCATCAGCATCACCGGCGTGTGGTTACATGTCAGTGCATAATAAAGAACAACAAGCGCTCGTTGCTGATGCGCTTACTATTGAAAAGAAAGGATAAGCAATGAGCACAGAAATTAAAGTTCCTGTACTTCCTGAGTCGGTTGCTGATGCTACAGTTGCAACATGGCACGTAAGTGTTGGCGACAAAGTAAGCCGCGACCAAAACTTAGTAGATATCGAAACAGATAAAGTTGTTTTAGAAGTTGTTGCACCAAATGACGGTGTGATCACTGAAATTTCACAAGAAGAAGGTGCAACGGTACTTGGCGAACAAGTAATTGCATTACTTGGTGATGCAGATGCTGCACCAGCAAGTGATAGTGCACCAGCTAAATCAGAAGACGCGCCAGCGGCGCAATCAGCACCAGCATCAGAAGGTAAAGAAGTGGACATTAAAGTACCTGTACTTCCAGAATCAGTCGCAGACGCGACAATTGCTACTTGGCACGTTCAACCAGGTGAAGCGGTAACTCGCGATCAAAACCTAGTTGACATCGAAACTGATAAAGTTGTTCTTGAAGTTGTTGCTCAAGAAGACGGTATCATGGGTGAGCACATTCACGCTGAAGGCGAAACAGTACTTGGTGAGCAAGTAATTGGTACAGTTAAAGCGGGTGCAGCACCAGCAGCAGCTCCTAAAGCTGAAGCAGCACCAGCAAGCGATTCAAGCGACAGCTCTGACGTTTTAACACCGTCAGTACGCCGTTTAATTGCTGAGAAAGGTCTTGATGCATCTAAAATCAAAGGTACAGGCAAAAACGGTCGTGTAACTAAAGAAGATGTTGATACATTCTTAAAAGCACCTGCAGCAGCACCAAAAGCTGAAGCAGCAGCGCCAGCAGCACCTATGGGTGACCGTACGCAAAAACGTGTTCCTATGACACGTTTACGTAAAACAATTGCTAATCGTCTTCTTGAAGCGAAAAACTCAACTGCAATGTTAACGACGTTCAACGAAGTTAATATGAAGCCAATCATGGATCTTCGTAAGCAGTACCAAGAAGTATTTGAAAAGCGTCACGGTATCCGTTTAGGTTTCATGTCTTTCTACGTGAAAGCTGTAACTGAAGCACTTAAGCGTTTCCCTGAAGTTAATGCGTCTATTGACGGTGATGATATTGTTTATCACAACTACTTCGACATCAGCATCGCGGTTTCTACACCTCGTGGTCTTGTGACACCAGTTCTTAAAGATTGTGACAAACTTTCAGTTGCTGAAATCGAAAAAGGTATCCGTGAGCTTGCGATTAAAGGTCGTGACGGTAAATTATCTATCGAAGATATGACAGGTGGTAACTTCACAATTACTAACGGTGGTGTGTTCGGTTCATTACTATCTACACCAATTATCAACTTACCACAGTCTTCAATCTTAGGTATGCACAAAATCCAAGATCGTCCAATGGCTGTAAATGGTAAAGTTGAAATCTTACCAATGATGTATTTAGCGTTATCTTACGATCACCGTCAAATCGATGGTAAAGAATCAGTAGGCTTCCTAGTAACAATTAAAGAGTTACTTGAAGATCCAACTCGTTTACTACTAGATGTTTAATCTGGTTGTATAAAAACTAAGCTGTGAACCTCGTTCACAGCTTTTTTTGCGCCTTTGGTCTAACTGGGGTTTTCATGTGGAGCCTTGGGATTTATACTAAGTGCGCAATTTGGGATAGCTGGCTATTTGCATAAATATTCAGCTCTTTTAGTATAAAAAATTGGATAAAGCATCATGAATTTGCATGAGTATCAGGCAAAACAACTTTTTGCCGAATATGGTTTACCAGTTTCTCAAGGTTTCGCTTGCGATACACCTGAAGAAGCTGCAGCAGCTGCTGAGAAAATCGGCGGTGATATGTGGGTTGTTAAAACACAGGTTCACGCAGGTGGCCGTGGTAAAGCTGGCGGTGTTAAGCTAGTTAAAACAATCGACGAAGTTAAAGAGTTCGTCGCGAACTGGTTAGGTAAAAACTTAGTTACTTACCAAACAGACGAAAATGGTCAGCCAGTAGCTAAAATCCTTGTTGAAAGCTGCACTGACATCGCTAACGAATTATACCTTGGCGCTGTAGTAGATCGTGCTTCTCGTAAAGTTGTTTTCATGGCATCTACTGAAGGTGGTGTTGAAATCGAGCAAGTTGCAGAAGAAACTCCAGAATTAATTCACAAAGCTGAGATCGATCCGCTAGTTGGTCCTCAAGCTTACCAAGCTCGTGAATTAGGTTTCAAACTAGGTTTAAACCCTACTCAAATGAAACAGTTCGTTAAGATCTTCATGGGTCTTGCAAACATGTTCAACGATTTCGATTTCGCATTATTAGAAATCAACCCGCTAGTAATCACAGACGAAGGTAACCTTCACTGTCTAGACGGTAAAATCGGTGTAGATGGTAACGCGCTTTACCGTCAACCTAAAATCCGTGAAATGCACGATCCTTCACAAGAAGACGCGCGTGAAGCTCACGCTGCAAGCTTCGAGCTTAACTACGTTGCACTAGACGGTAATGTTGGTTGTATGGTTAACGGTGCAGGCCTAGCGATGGGTACAATGGACATCGTAAACCTACACGGTGGTAAGCCAGCTAACTTCCTAGATGTTGGTGGTGGTGCTACTAAAGAGCGTGTATCTGAAGCATTCAAGATCATCTTATCTGACGACAACGTTAAAGCAGTTTTAGTTAACATCTTTGGTGGTATCGTACGTTGTGACATGATCGCTGAAGGTATCATTGGCGCAGTTAAAGAAGTAGGCGTAAACGTTCCTGTAGTAGTACGTTTAGAAGGTACTAACGCTGAACTAGGTCGTGAAGTACTTGCTAAGTCTGACCTTAACATCATCGCTGCTGAATCACTAACAGACGCAGCTGAGAAAGTTGTTGCTGCTGCGGAGGGCAAATAATGTCTGTATTAATCAATAAAGATACAAAGGTTATCTGTCAAGGTTTCACAGGTGGTCAAGGTACTTTCCACTCTGAGCAAGCGCTTGAGTACGGTACACAAATGGTTGGTGGTGTAAGCCCAGGTAAAGGCGGTCAAACGCACCTTGGTCTTCCAGTATTCAACACAGTACGTGACGCTGTTGAAGCAACTGGCGCAACTGCATCAGTTATCTACGTACCAGCACCTTTCTGTAAAGATGCAATCTTAGAAGCTATCGATGCTGGCATCGAGCTAATCGTTTGTATCACTGAAGGTATCCCAACACTAGACATGGTTGACGTTAAAGTTAAGCTTGAAGAAACTGGTGTTCGTATGATCGGTCCTAACTGCCCAGGTGTTATCACTCCGGGTGAAACTAAGATCGGTATCATGCCTGGTCACATCCACAAGCCTGGTAAAGTAGGTATCGTATCACGTTCTGGTACTTTAACTTACGAAGCGGTTAAGCAAACTACTGACGCTGGTTTCGGCCAATCAACATGTGTTGGTATCGGTGGTGACCCAATCCCTGGTACTAACTTCATCGACGTTTTAGAAATGTTCGAAAAAGACGAGCAAACTGAAGCTATCGTTATGATCGGTGAAATCGGTGGTACTGCAGAAGAAGAAGCTGCAGAATACATCAAGCACAACGTGACTAAACCTGTTGTTTCTTACATTGCGGGTGTTACTGCACCTCCAGGTAAGCGTATGGGTCACGCAGGTGCAATCATCGCAGGCGGTAAAGGTACTGCTGATGAGAAATTTGCTGCATTAGAAGCTGCTGGCGTAAAAACTGTACGTTCACTAGCTGATATCGGTGCTGCACTTAAAGAGAAAACAGGCTGGTAATCAGTTCTGAACTCTTAAAAAAGGCTCGCTTATGCGGGCCTTTTTTGTATCTATCACTTTCTTATAACCCGCACGAAAATTCCGCCTACAAATTAAGAATAATAATGCTTTATTTGTGAATATAAATTCTCTACACTTGTGGCTTGTATAGTTGTTTTTATTAAAACATTCGACTTTAATAAGGTAAATATTACGTGCGTACCACAGAATTGGTAGATGGATTTCGCCAGTCAACCCCTTATGTAAATGCTCACAGAGGCAAAACATTCGTTGTCATGCTTGGTGGTGAGGCGATTGACCAGTCTGGTTGTCGCAGTATCATCAATGATATTGCGCTTTTAACGAGTCTTGGTATTAAGATTGTTTTAGTGTTTGGTGCTCGCCCACAGTTTAATGCCGCGCTTGAGCAAGTTGGCATAACTAGTCAGTTTCACAATGAGATACGTGTGACCGATAACGAAACGTTTGATGTAATAAAAAAAGTCGCCGGTGCAATGCAATTTGACATCACAGCACGCTTATCGACATCTTTGAGTAGTACACCAATGTCGGGTTCTTTCTTAAATGTTGTCAGCGGTAATTTTGTTATTGCCCAACCCTTAGGTGTTGATGAAGGTGTCGATTACCATCACTCAGGAAGAGTGAGACGCATTGACGTTGCAGGCATTCGCCATCAGCTAAATAACAACGGTATCGTGTTACTCGGTCCGATTGCAGCATCAGTGACAGGTGAAAGCTTTAACTTAACAGCAGAAGAAATTGCCACACAAGTAGCGTTAAAACTGCGTGCCGATAAGATGCTAGGCTTTTGTCAAGAGGCCGGTATTTTGGATGAAAATGGCGAAGCAATCGCTGAGCTTATGCCCAATGAAGCAGAGCATGTATTAGCGAATTATCGCAATCAACCAGATTCATGTTTAAGTGCAACCGTGTTCTTACAAGCAGCGATTGATGCGTGTCGTGGTGGTGTACATCGCTGTCACTTAGTTAGTTACAAAGAAGACGGCGCATTACTTCAAGAGTTGTTCTCTTTAGATGGGATCGGTACGCAAATCGCGCCGCAAAGCTCTGAGCAATTACGAAGTGCAAGTATCTCTGATATCACGGGGATTATTAACCTTATCAGGCCACTTGAAGAGCAGGGCTATTTAGTGCGTCGTTCGCGTGAGCAACTTGAAATCGAAATTGAGCAATTTACAGTAATTGAGCGTGATGGCCTTATCATTGCTTGTGCAGCT
This sequence comes from Pseudoalteromonas sp. Hal040, assembly GCF_037162425.1. Lineage (NCBI taxonomy): Bacteria > Pseudomonadati > Pseudomonadota > Gammaproteobacteria > Alteromonadales > Pseudoalteromonadaceae > Pseudoalteromonas > Pseudoalteromonas sp. Hal040. The sequence goes on from NZ_JARLUU010000001.1 coordinate 1,602,240, forward strand.
TTGTATCCGTTTGCAGATGAACAAGTAGGGGAATTTGCAAGTTTGGCTGTTCACCCTCAGTACCGAGATGCCGACCGCGGCAGTTATCTACTGAGGTTTATTATTAACAAGGCTAAACGTGCAGGTTATTCGCATTTATTTGCCTTAACAACACGCAGCATCCACTGGTTTTTAGAGCAGAGTTTTGAATTGGTAACAGTCGATGAGTTGCCAGCTAAGAAAAAAGCGCTTTATAACTATGAGCGACGTTCTAAGGTATTGCGATTAGACCTTACTAAGTTAAGTAAAAACCGTTAATTAAAAGGTGACGCAAGCGCGTCACCCCTCATTGTTATTCATTAATATTGATAATTTATGTGCTGATAAAAACGCACACGTAAATCTTGGCGAGTCGGATTAAACGCCAGTTCATCGGTTACTTCATTTATGGCACTTTGTACTTGATTCATAAACTTGCCATAACCAATGTCATGCTTGTCTTTATCTGCTGCTGCAATCACAAAATGTAGCGCATCAACAAGTTGATTTGCATCCCAATACTGTTGTAACTGTACTTGTTCAGTACTGCAATCAAAGGTTAGTTTTTGCAGTTCACTATTACTTTGTGCGTTATCAATATTGCTATTACGCACAATCGGGCGTGTACCATTTGCGATGAATGCGCCTAGGGTTAAAGCGCGTTTATCACATGCACGTTTGAATGCATCAAAGATGTATTGATAAAACTGCGTGTAATTTTCTTCATTCAACATATGTTGAAATTGCGTTTTAATGGCACGTGTAACAGGAATTGAAAAACCTGCATAGGTCATTTCGCTGTGCTCTGTTGGTAAATGACATTGGCGAGACTGATAGCGTGGGTATAAGCTACGTAATTTATAGCCATAGCTTTCTTTGTGACCTTTTGCTTTGGCAAATAAATCATAAGTTAGATGTTGATGATCGCGAATTTTAAGCGGTGGTTGGCCGCTTAATAGTTTTTCTTGTAATGAGTTAATCACTCTTTGCACATTATGATGAAAACTTGCTGCATGTGCACGAATATCTTCACCGGTTGCTAAGAATAATAAACGTATTTTTTTGCATCTAACTTCACCATCGGCAAAAACGTTATGTGCTTCATGGTATTGCGGATTGTAGAAAAATAAAATCTGCTTAGCGGTTTCTAAACTGTATGCTTCATCATGGTAACGAACCACAGGTAGTTTATCGTTTGCGATTAAATGTACGTTATGCAATTCATACTCATCACATAGCGCAAATAATTCCCTTGCAAGACGCTTATAAGCGCAGCTCACATTAGTAAACTGGGCAAAAAACTCATCAGTAGGTTTAAATTCAACTAACACATACTGGTTTGCACGTGCTGAGCTTGGAATATAGACTCGGTGTTGATTGAGCGAAGCCATCTTTTTTCCTTATTGGTAATGAAACTGACGGCACTATATCGCTAGTCAATGATCATTTTATTGCGTTAGAACAATTTTTTTACCGATTTTGTCGAGTCTGTGAACTATGTATTCAAGAATCGACTTATTATCTTCAATAAACATGGTTCAACTACTGTATGTTAGGGTTTGTTTTTGTAATAATGCAGTAGTTTTGTCACCATGCAATATTCAGAGGATTATGCTCCTATGGCGGAAATTGAGAATCGCCCAAGTAACTTTATTAGAACGCGTATTGATGAAGATCTCGCAAGCGGTAAGCATGCGACTACGCACACGCGTTTTCCACCAGAACCAAACGGTTTCTTACACATTGGTCATGCAAAGTCGATTTGCTTAAACTTTGGTATTGCCAAAGATTATCAAGGTCTTTGTAATTTACGTTTTGATGATACTAACCCAGAAAAAGAAGACATCAATTACGTAAACTCAATTAAAGAAGATGTGCAGTGGTTAGGTTTCCAGTGGGATGGTGAAATCAAATATTCATCTAACTATTTCGATGCGTTATACGGCTATGCTGTTGAGCTAATCGAAAAACGCCTTGCGTATGTGTGTTTCTTGTCACCAGAGCAAGCACGTGAATACCGTGGAACATTAAAAGAGCCAGGTAAAAACAGCCCTTACCGTGATACACCGATTGAAGAAAACTTAGCGCTTTTTGAAAAAATGCGTAATGGTGAATTCAAAGAAGGCGAGTGTGTACTGCGTGCAAAAATCGATATGGCTAGCTCGTTTATCGTTTTACGTGACCCGATTTTATACCGTGTACGTTTTGCACATCATCACCAAACGGGTGACAAGTGGTGCATCTACCCAATGTATGACTTCACGCACTGTATCTCTGATGCGTTAGAAGGTATCACACATTCATTATGTACTCTTGAGTTCCAAGATAACCGTCGTTTATACGATTGGGTATTAGATAACATCAGCCTTGAATGTCATCCTCAACAAATCGAGTTTTCACGTTTAAACCTTGAATACACGATTATGTCAAAGCGTAAATTAAACGACTTAGTGGTTAATGGTCATGTTGAAGGCTGGGACGATCCGCGTATGCCAACGATTGCTGGTTTGCGTCGTCGCGGTTATACACCTGCATCAGTACGTGAATTCTGTTCTCGCATCGGTATCACCAAGCAAGAAAACATGGTTGAAATGGGTATGCTTGAAGCGTGTATCCGTGAAGATCTTAATGAGCATGCACCGCGTGCAATGGCTGTTCTTGATCCGGTGAAGATTGTTATCGAAAACTATGATGCAGATAAAGTAGAAACTTTATCTGTAGCAAACCACCCGAATAAAGAAGAAATGGGTCGCCGTGATGTGCCTTTCACTCGTGAACTGTATATCGAGCGTGAAGATTTCCGTGAAGAGGCAAACAACAAGTTCAAACGTTTAGTGCTTGATAAAGAAGTACGTTTACGTGGTGCTTATGTAATTAAAGCTGAGCGTGTTGAAAAAGACGAAAACGGCGAAATCACGACTATTTTCTGCTCATATGATCCAGAAACACTGGGTAAAAACCCGAGCGATGGTCGTAAAGTTAAAGGTGTTATTCACTGGGTTTCAGCGAGTGAGTCAATTACTGCAGAAGTTCGTTTATACGACCGCTTATTCAACGTACCAAACCCAGCTGCTGCTGAAGACTTCAATGCAACGTTAAACCCTGAATCACTTGTGGTTCTTGCTAACGCGAAACTTGAACCGTCACTTGTTAATGCACAAGCAGAGCAGGGCTTCCAGTTTGAACGTATGGGTTACTTCTGTCGTGATAACAAAGCCGACTCATTAGTATTCAATCAAACTGTGGGTCTTCGTGATTCATGGGCGAAGATTGAACAAAAAGGCTAATAGCTAATCTATTAAGTTTCTAAACTTAATAAAAAACCCTTTCACTTTTAAAGTGAAAGGGTTTTTTTATAACCATTAAAAGCGATTAGAAATAACCGCGAATACCCAAGCTGAAGTTACGACCAGGTAATGGTGCTTTTTCTTTAATAAATGAACTGTGTACGAAACCTAATTCATCGGTTAAGTTGTCAACATTAATATAAAGCTGTGTATCAACGGGGCCTAAATCAAGTTGGTAGTTAGCTGATGCATCAAACAATGTGTAACCATCTGTTTTTGTTTCATACGCAGTGATGTCAGCTTGCTCAAAGTAATGAGTGCCTGTTAGGCTAAATTGCCAATCAGCTAGTGTGTACTGTAATTCTGAGCCTAGTTTATTAGCTGGAATACGCGGTAAGTAACCTTCATCATCTTTTAGCTTAGCAGTTGTTGAATCGCCAAATACTTTTACTAAGGCACTTGGTGTGACTTGATAGTGCACATCAAATTCAATACCGTATAGTTTTGCGTCTTTACTAGTAAACTGATAAACCGCCATCGCATCTTCATCAGCATCAGTTTGACTGGTTAAGCCATTATCTTCATCGAATGCTAAGCCCGTATTTTGCTGGTAATAGTAGTTTTCAATATCGTTATAGAAAAAGTTAACGGTATAACCAAAGTCACCAATAAAACGACGGAAACTTAAATCAAAGTTGGTTGATGTTTCTTGCTTGATATCTTCAGGTTCAAAATGAATTTCACCGTCTTCGATATGATAGCCAAGACCTAGTTCATAAGTGCCTGTTGCAATATGAACACCATTTGATAGTAATTCAGCACTTAGCGGCGCACGCTCAGAACGAGATACACTTAAAGCAACACTTTGGCCTTCTTGATACTGCCAAATCGCGCCTGCAGATAAGCTAAGGTTAGTGAAATCTTCACTGTAGTTAATGATTTCTGCTTCTTCTTCATCGTGATCTTCTTCTGCTTCATGATCATGATGATGTTCAGCCATGCTAACTGCAGAGTCGATTTGGTAATCTTCAAGACGTGCGCCTAATTCAACGGTAACATCACCAAATTGACGCTCTTCAAGCATGAATAATGCATTTGATTTAGTCACACTTGCAGGTGTAAAGGCTTCTTCACCATCTGCATCATAGTCAGATTCAGTGTAGTGATAACCTGCCATACCGTGCCAAAGACCTAATTTATGCTCAACAGTGGCACGTGCTTCTGTGGTTTTGTTTGAAAACACAGTACCAACAGCACCATCTTCAATTTCAGCATGTTTATAGTCAGTGTAACCAACACGTAATGAGATATTTTCAATCCAATTATCATGCAGCGCATAGCTCATGTAACCTTGCCAACGATCTTGCTCTAATTGTGCAAAAACAGACTCTTCATGTTCTTCTTCATCATGATCAGCCGCTTCTTCTTCATGATGGTGGTGTTCATGTGCTGGAATACCATAGTCAGTTTCGATACGACCATAAGATACACCTAAGGTCAGGTGTTCACCCACATAGCTGGTACCGAAGTTCACATTTTGGCTATCGATAAAGGTGTTTTCAACACTGTTAGCTGTTTCGTGCTCTTCATGATCTTCACCTTCATGTTCGTCGTGTTCCTCGGGAAGCTCGAATGTTGGTGTTTTGTAGTTATGGCCTTTACGCTTAGTACCATCAAAATGGAAGTTGAAGCCATCGTTACCGGTTTCAAGTTTTGCAGCATAGGTGTTGGTATTTGATACTGTATCGTGAGTGTACTGAGCAGCACCGGTTAAAGTATCAATGTTATCGGTTGGAATACGGTTATCAACTACGTTAACCACACCACCAATTGCGCCAGAGCCATAAAGTAGGGTAGCTGGGCCGCGAAGTACTTCGATTTGCTCAGCTGCTAAGCTGTCATTCGATGTTGCGTGATCTGGACCAATACGAGATGCATCGCTGCTATCAAGACCATTTTGAGTGATTTTAACACGTGGACCATCTAAGCCACGAATAATAGGGCTCGAAGATACTGGGCCAAAGTAACTGGCATTAACGCCTGGTAATCCTTTAAGTGTTTCGCCTAGAGTTGGTTTTGCCTTATCTTTTAGTTCATCACCGGCTAAAACATTCACAGGTGAAATCATTTCAAGGCTATTTTTATGAAGTGCAGAGGCATAAACAACCACAGTCTCAACTGAGGTTGGGATAAGTGTAACAACCAGGTTTTGATCTTCACCGTTGATAGCAACGCGTTTATCAATGTAATTGTCTTTACTAATGTGTAGCTGACCTTTGTTGTCTACATCAATTTTAAATTGACCTTGTTTATCGGTGACAACAGATTGAGATTTACCGTGTACGTGTATTTCTGCATTACTGATAGGTTGTTGGTTTTTATCTAATACTTGACCTGTGATCACAGCAGCCATTGTTGATTGGGAAAACAGCGCGACGGCAACAGCACTAGAAAGAATTGAAAGTTGCTTTATCATTACTACTTCTAAGTTTGTTGTTGAGTGTTGTGATATAATATAACACCGCAATTTTTTAACTGCAATAACGTTATACTATAACTTTACCTTATGTCGCGATTTTAACACCATACACTATACTTAGACTGTTACAGTGAGATGGCTAACTCTTATGTCTGATAAAAATAGGGTGTTTAAAGCAAATTTTACGATTGCTGATTTAAGAGCACATCGTAATCACAAAGAGGTGTTTACTACGGCCTGTGGTCGTCGTGAAAGCTATCAGCATTTTGTACTTAAACTTTTAAGTTATTGCTTATTTTCTCATAATGAATCGGCCATCTTGAATACAAGTCATAGCCATTCTGAGCCTGATGTGTCAATAAAAGCGCTGGATGATCATTATCAAACGTGGCTAGCTGTTGACCAACCCGATATTGTGCAGCTCAATAAAATAGCGAAACGCGTGGATGAATTATGGGTTGTCACGACGCTAAACCATGAGTGGTTACAAGAGTATGAGCATCAACTAGAGCTGATAAATAATAGCCATTTAATTGCTTTTGATGACAACTTTATTGAGCAATTGGCGAGTCATTTAACGAAGAACTTACAGTGGGATGTAACGATAGATCAACAAACAGTGAGTGTGTCAGACAAAGAAAACTTCTACCAAACAAATGAACTTGTGTGGCATTAAAGCTCTATTTTCACCTTACCATTGGGCTTACTACAGCACAGTAACACTTCGCCTGTTCGAACAAACGCAAGTGGCTCTTGGTTGTAGCTCACGTCACCTTCAACTAATTTTGCACGGCATGCGCCACAATAACCTTCACGGCATTGGTAGGGGACATCTATTTTGTGTTGTTCTAGGCATTCAAGGAGAGATGAACAGCCAGAATCAAAATCAAGATCCTGGCTGTCTGTTCCTGCAAGGATAACCTGTGCAGTGGTATTCGCGCTCATTACAGGTCGAAGTCACCAAAATCTGATGCATCAACTTGTGAATCAATTTGGCCAACCAGGTAAGAGCTGATTTCAGCTTCTTGCGGCGCAACCTGAACATTGTCAGATACTAACCATGAGTTGATCCAAGGAATAGGGTTACTCTTACTTTCAAATTGAGCTGGCAAACCTACCGCAGTCATACGTGCATTTGTAATGTATTCAACGTATTGACATAAGATATCTTTGTTAAGACCGATCATTGAACCATCTTTAAATAGATACTCAGCCCAATCTTTTTCTTGTTCAGCGGCCTCTTTAAACATCTGGATCGCTTCTTCACGGCATTGTGCAGCAACGATTGCCATTTCTGGGTCGTCTTTACCTTCTTGCATGATGTTTAAGATGTGTTGCGTACCAGATAAGTGCAATGCTTCATCACGAGCGATTAGCTTGATGATTTTTGCATTACCTTCCATTAATTCACGTTCTGCGAACGCAAATGAACAAGCAAAACTAACGTAGAAGCGAATCGCTTCAAGAATGTTAACCGACATCATCGCAAGGTAAAGTTGCTTTTTAAGATCAAAAAGGTTGACCTTAACTTCTTCACCGTTGATCACATGTTTACCTTCACCGTACAGGTTGTAAACAGAAATCATGTTGATTAAGTCATCATAGTATTTAGTTACGGCATCCGCACGCTCACTGATTTTCTCGTTACTTACGATGTCATCAAAGATAAGCTCTGGCGATTGCGTCACGTTACGAATAATGTGCGTGTATGAACGGCTGTGAATGGTTTCACTGAATGCCCATGTTTCAATCCATGTTTCAAGCTCAGGGATAGACACAATTGGTAGTAACGCAACGTTAGGCGAGCGACCTTGTACACTATCAAGTAATGTTTGATATTTTAAGTTACTTAAAAAGATGTGTTTTTCGTGCTCTGGTAACGCTTGGAAGTCAAGACGGTCTTTACTTACGTCAACCTCTTCAGGACGCCAAAAGAACGATAATTGTTTTTCAATTAGCTTCTCGAAGATAGGGTACTTTTGTTGGTCGTAACGTGACACGTTTACCGTTTGGCCGAAAAACATCGGTTCTTGTAATTGGTTATTATGATTTCGGCTAAAAGTTGTATATGACATAGTGATTACTCAAAAAACAGTCAGGACAAAGCGGGCTAATGAGCCCGCTTTTGTTATGTTATTAATTTAATTAGATTTTACAAGCGCCGCCTGCACAACCATCATCTTCCACCTCTGGTGTTAGCTCATCTTGAGCATCCGATGCACCGTCACGCGTGTTGTGATAGTACAGGGTTTTAACACCAAGTTTGTACGCAGTCAGTAGGTCTTTTAATAGCACCTTCATAGGTACTTTACCGCCTTCGTACTTAGATGGATCATAGTTAGTGTTAGCAGAAATCGTTTGGTCAACGAACTTTTGCATAATACCAACAAGTTGTAGGTAACCATCGTTTGAAGGAATATCCCACAGTAGCTCGTAGTTATCTTTCAGGTTTTCATAATCTGGCACTACTTGCTTTAAGATACCATCTTTACTTGCTTTAACGCTGATATGACCACGTGGTGGTTCAATACCATTTGTTGCGTTAGAGATTTGTGATGATGTCTCTGAAGGCATAAGGGCAGATAGCGTTGAGTTACGCATACCGTGCTCTTGAATGCTTGCACGTAATGAATCCCAATCTAAGTGAAGTGGTTCATTACAGAACTGATCTAGGTCACGTTTGTAAGTATCTGTTGGCATAATGCCTTGAGAATACGTTGTCTCGTTAAATTTAGGACACGCACCGCGCTCTTTTGCTAACTCATTTGATGCTTTCATTAGATAATATTGAATTGCTTCAAATGTTTTGTGAGTTAGCGCGTTTGCGCTGCCATCTGAGTAACGCTTACCATTCTTCGCTAAGTAGTAAGCAAAGTTGATTACACCGATACCTAGTGTACGACGACCCATCGTTGCGTTTTTAGCTGCAGGAACTGGGTAGTCTTGGAAATCAAGTAAGTTATCAAGGGCACGAACAGCAAGTTCAGCAAGCTCTTCTAATTCATCTAATGACTCAATAGCACCTAAGTTAAACGCTGAAAGCGTACAAAGTGCAATTTCACCTTCTTCATCCATTACATTGCTTAGCGGCTTAGTCGGTAATGCAATCTCTAAACATAAGTTAGATTGACGAATTGGCGCCACAGTCGAGATGAATGGGCTGTGCGTATTACAGTGGTCAACGTTTTGTAAGTAGATACGACCTGTGCTCGCACGCTCTTGTGCAAACATTGAGAATAACTCAATCGCTTTAATACGTTTTTTACGAATAGACTCATCTTGTTCGTACTTAACATATAGCTCATCAAATTTGGCTTGATCTTCAAAGAACGCATCGTATAAACCCGGTACATCTGACGGGCTAAATAATGTGATGTAATCGTCTTTGATTAAACGGCTATACATTAATTTGTTGAACTGTACACCGTAGTCAAGGTGACGAACACGGTTGTCTTCAACACCACGGTTGTTCTTAAGCACAAGTAAGTTTTCAACTTCTAAGTGCCATAGTGGGTAGAATAGGGTTGCTGCGCCGCCACGTACACCACCTTGAGAACAGCTTTTAACTGCTGTTTGGAAGTGTTTATAAAACGGGATACAGCCAGTGTGGTACGCTTCGCCGTTACGAATTGGGCTACCTAGCGCACGAATGCGACCGGCATTAATACCAATACCTGCACGTTGTGAAACATACTTAACAATCGCAGACGATGTTGCATTGATAGAATCTAGGCTATCACCGCATTCAATTAATACACATGAACTGAACTGACGTGTTGGTGTACGCACACCTGCCATAATTGGTGTTGGTAATGAAATCTTGAATGTAGATACTGCGTCGTAAAAACGTTTGATGTAATCAAGACGTGTCTCTTTTGGATAATCAGAGAATAAGCTTGCAGCCACTAAGATATATAAAAACTGTGCACTTTCGTAAATTTCGCCAGTAACACGGTTTTGAACTAAATACTTACCTTCAAGTTGCTTAACAGCAGCGTAGCTGAAGTTTAAGTCACGGTTGTGATCGATGTAAGCATCTAACTCGTCAATTTCTTGCTCGGTATAATCAACTAATAGGTGTTGATCATAACGCTTGTCTTCAACTAATTTCGTGATGTGATCGTATAAGCGTGGTGGCTCAAATTGGCCATATGCTTTTTTACGTAAATGGAATACAGCTAAGCGAGCAGCAAGGTACTGGTAATCAGGCGTATCTTTAGAGATCTGATCTGCTGCAGCTTTGATGATTGTTTCATGAATGTCGTCGGTGCGAATGCCGTCATAAAATTGAATATGAGATTTTAATTCAACTTGTGAGACAGACACATTATCAAGACCTTCTGCGGCCCAAGCGATCACGCGATGGATCTTATCGAGATCAAGTGACTCTTTACGGCCGTCACGTTTGCTTACAGATAGCTGTTGGTTCATAGTTTTGCCTGTATTCCTTGGGAAATTATAGTTGTAAAGACAAAGGTATTCTTTATGTAATTATTATTATTAAACACCAGAGAACTAATTGAATAACATTTAGCCACAATATCTGGTGTTGTTTAAATTGCAGATCACAAGATAGTGTGGTCTGCGCTGTTTTGCAAGGGATAGAATTGCCCCATTTTGTGGATAACTATTGGATAAACGCTTTGTGTTAGTAACCATTAACCTTTGAACATTCATAGACGACGAAATTTGTAGAAATCAACAAAAGATCCAGAAAATTTACCGTAATTAAAAATAAATTTTGACTGTTTTTTTTATCATCAAAGAATGTTCAAAAGTAAATCAGATCACAATATATGGTGTTTTAGATATCAAATAACACTATATATGGTTAAAGCCATCAATTGGCGAGTGCCAATTAAAATCCGCTTGCCAGCCAAGCGCGGCGTCGACACTGGGTATGTAACCCCATAACGCCGTGGCGCTGTACATATTTGCAGCCTTTGCAGCTTGAATATCACGCTCAGCATCACCGATATATAAACAACGGCTCGGATCAACCTCTAAGATCTCAGCGGTATGGAGAAGTGGATCTGGCGATGGTTTTGCCACTGATAATGTATCACCACTGACAACAGCCTGGGCATTACTTAATGATGGGATCGCTTGCACTAAAGGTTCAGTTAAAAAGCCGGGCTTATTGGTCATAATGCCCCACTTAATATTGTTTTGCTTAAGCGCAATTAAAAGCTGCTCGATGCCAGTGAAGCATTTACTGTGTACAGCAATATCTTCAGCATAGTAATCCAGAAGCTGTTGGCGTAAAGCAAGTTGTTCAAGTTCAGGCCATTTATCACCAAAGCCGGCTTCTAATAATGCATTAGCGCCATTAGAAGCAGCAGGGCGGTATATATGTTCAGCAACAGGGGCCACATTGGCATCTGCTAACACACGGTTTAATGCGCCACCTAAATCATCTGCGGTATCGAGTAGTGTGCCATCTAAATCAAAGATAAAGGCATCAAAATCGATAGAGGGTGTTTGCACACCACTCATTAGGCTAGTTTCTCAAAGTGCAGGATGTAATTAACACTTACATCATCATTTAAGCTGTATTGCTTTGAAAATGGGTTGTAGTTAAGGCCAGTACTGGCTCTTACTTTTAGACCCGCTTCTTCAGCCCACGCAATAAGTTGTGCAGGTTTGATAAACTTTTTGTGGTCATGGGTACCTTCAGGCACCATTTTTAATAGCTTTTCAGCACCTACGATAGCAAACAAATAGGCTTTAGGTGTTTTATTTAGTGTTGAGAAGAACACATCGGCGCCCGGTTTAGCAAGCTCAGCAACAGCGCGTATAATAGATGCGGGATCTGGAACATGCTCAAGCATTTCCATACAGGTCACAACATCAAAGCGAGCAGGGTGCTCAGCAGCAAACTGTTCTGCAGGTACCTTTATATAGTCAACAGGTACGCCCGTTTCTAAACTATGCAATTTAGCAACGGTTAAAGGCTCTTGTCCCATATCGATGCCGGTTACTTTTGCGCCCATACGCGCCATACTTTCACTCAAAATGCCGCCACCACAGCCAACATCTAAAGTTTCCTTATCAAATAAGCCGCCCACTTTATCAGCGACAAAATCCAAACGTAGAGGATTTATTTCATGAAGGGGTTTGAACTCTCCGTCGCGGTCCCACCAACGTTCTGCGATGGCTTCAAACTTTGCAATTTCTGCATTATCTACATTTTGATGCTCGGTCATAAAAAACTTCCTCGTTAATCTGAGGCCATTATATAGGGGGAAATTAATAAATCGCAAAGATTTAGCGCCTGTAAATCTAAATAAATTGTGATAGCATGGTCTGGAAATAATAACTAAAGCTCTTAAGACGGCGGTTTGCCCCTTAATGAGTCAATACTGAAGGAATGTGAAATCAAATGACTGATCTCGCCAATGAAATTCTGCCAGTCAATATTGAAGATGAATTAAAAAACTCCTACCTAGATTATGCAATGAGTGTAATCGTAGGACGTGCATTGCCAGACGTACGTGACGGCTTAAAGCCAGTTCACCGCCGCGTTCTATTTGCAATGAACGAACTCAATAATGATTGGAATAAACCTTACAAGAAATCAGCACGTGTTGTTGGTGATGTAATCGGTAAGTACCACCCACATGGCGACAGCGCGGTATATGACACCATCGTTCGTATGGCGCAGCCTTTCTCATTACGCTATATGCTTGTTGACGGCCAAGGTAACTTTGGTTCTGTTGACGGTGACTCTGCGGCAGCAATGCGTTATACGGAAGTCCGTATGGCGAAAATGTCACATGAATTATTAGCTGACTTAGAAAAAGAAACGGTTGATTACGTACCTAACTACGACGGTACTGAGCAAATTCCTGACGTATTACCTACAAAAGTACCTAACTTATTAGTGAACGGTTCTTCAGGTATCGCGGTTGGTATGGCAACAAACATTCCGCCTCATAACTTAACAGAAGTTATCAATGGCTGTTTAGCGCTTATTCAAAACCCAGATTTGACAATTGCTGACCTTATTGAATATATCCCAGGTCCGGATTTCCCGACTGCGGCGATTATCAATGGTAAAAAAGGCATTGAGCAAGCGTACTTAACCGGTCGTGGTAAGGTATATATCCGTGCTCGTGCTGAAATCGAAGTTGACGAAAAAACCGGTCGTGAAACAATCATCGTTCACGAAATCCCTTATCAAGTTAACAAAGCACGCCTTATCGAAAAGATCGCAGAGCTTGTTAAAGATAAGAAAATTGAAGGTATTAGCGCACTACGTGACGAATCAGATAAAGACGGTATGCGTATCGTTATCGAAATCAAACGTGGTGATGTTGGTGAAGTAATCTTAAACAACCTATATGCACAAACTCAGTTACAAACTGTGTTTGGTATGAACATGGTTGCACTTGATAATAACCAACCTAAGTGTTTCAACTTAAAAGAAATGCTTGAAGCGTTTATCATTCACCGCCGCGAAGTGGTAACACGTCGTACAGTATTTGATTTGCGTAAAGCCCGTGACCGCGCTCACACGCTTGAAGGCTTAGCAATTGCCCTTGCGAATATCGATCCTATTATCGAACTTATTCGTAAGTCACCAACACCAGCAGAAGCAAAAGCTGCATTAACAGCACGTTCTTGGGAACTAGGTACTGTTAAAGCAATGCTTGAAAAAGCAGGTGAAGATAACGTAGCACGTCCTGATTGGTTAGCCGCTGATTTAGGTATCCGTGACGGTCAGTACTATTTATCTGAGCAACAAGCACAAGCTATTCTAGACCTACGTTTACACAAATTAACGGGTCTTGAGCACGAGAAGATCTTAGACGAGTACCAAACACTTCTAGATCTAATTGCTGAGCTTTTACACATTCTTTCAAGCCCAGAGCGTTTAATGGAAGTTATCCGCGACGAGCTTGTAGAAATCAAAGAGCAATATGGTGATGAACGCCGTACTGAAATCAGTGCAGCTGCTCACGATATTAGCCTTGAAGACCTAATCAATGAAGAAGACGTTGTTGTAACGCTTTCTCACGAAGGTTACGTTAAGTATCAACCATTATCTGACTACGAAGCACAGCGTCGTGGTGGTAAAGGTAAATCAGCAACGAAGATGAAAGATGAAGACTTCATCGAACGTCTATTAGTTGCTAACACACACGATACAATCCTGTGTTTCTCAACGGCAGGTCGTCTATATTGGTTGAAAGTATATCAATTACCATTAGCGAGCCGTGCAGCGCGTGGTAAGCCAATTGTTAACTTATTACCACTTGAAGCTGATGAGCGTATCACTGCTATCTTACCAGTACGCGAGTACGAAGAAGATAAATACATCTTCATGGCAACAGCGTTTGGTACAGTTAAGAAAACACCACTGACTGCGTATAGCCGTCAACGTGCAAGCGGTATCATCGCGGTTAACCTAAATGAAGGCGATAGCCTAATTGGTGTTGATATCACTGATGGCACGAATGAAATCATGCTATTCACTGATGCTGGTAAAGTTGTTCGCTTTAAAGAAGCAGAAGAGTCAGAAGTTGTTGATGAAAACGGTAACCCAGTTCTAGATGAAAATGGTAACCCGGAAATCCGCTTCAAAGGTGTACGTCCAATGGGTCGAACAGCAACAGGTGTTCGTGGTATTAAGATGGCTGACGACCAACGTGTTGTGTCGTTAATCGTACCTAAGTCAGATGGCGCAATCTTAACTGTGACAGAAAACGGTTATGGTAAGCGTACTGCACTTGAAGATTACCCATCGAAGAGCCGTGCAACACAAGGTGTTGTATCAATCAAAGTAAGCGAGCGAAATGGCGCTGTGGTTGGTGCAGTACAAGTTGACGAAAACGACGAAATCATGATCATCTCTAATCGCGGTACACTTGTACGTACGCGTGTAAACGAGGTTTCTACGGTTGGTCGTAATACTCAGGGCGTTATTTTGATACGAACTATTGACGAAGAGCAAGTAGTTGGTTTACAACGTATCGAAGAAATCGAAGTTGATGAGCTAGAAGCCATCGAAGGCGAGGCCGTTGAAGTAGTCGATACAAATACTGAAGAAACGGGTGATAACCCACCTTCAGAATAACATTGATTTAAAAAGCGGCTTCGGCCGCTTTTTTTATCCGCACTATAATTACTGGAATGAGGCAAAGTAATGACTAAATATAATTTTTGTGCAGGACCGGCAATGTTACCGCCGGCAGTTATGCAAAAAGCACAAAAAGAGTTTATTGATTGGCAAGGTTTAGGTGTTTCTGTGATGGAAATCAGCCATCGCAGCAGTGACTTTTTAGCGCTAACCGCCAAATGTGAAGCAAGCTTACGCCGCTTAATGAATATTAGCGATGAGTTTGAAGTGTTATTTATGCACGGTGGTGGCCGTGGTCAATTTAGTGCGGTTCCTTTGAACCTTCACCTTGATGGTAAGCCTGCTGTGTACTGTGAAAACGGTGTATGGTCTAAAGGTGCTACTGAAGAAGCTGCAAAATTCACCACTGTGCAAAGCATTAATGTACGTGATGATGAACAGCAAAATGGCCAGTTTTCTATTAAACCAGCGAGCAGCTGGGAATTACCTGCAGATGCGTCATACATTCACTATTGCCCGAATGAAACCGTCGACGGCATAGAAATTTTTGAAGTACCTAAACACCCATCTGCACCGATTGTCGCTGATATGTCTTCGACTATTTTATCGCGCGAGTTTGACGTAAATCAGTTTGATCTTATTTACGCCGGCGCACAAAAGAATATCGGCCCGTCTGGTTTATCGATTGTTATTGTTCGTAAAACGCTCCTTGAGCGTGAAGGTCTTGCAAAGCCAGGCATCCTTGATTACGCCTTAGAAGCAAAACAAGGCAGCATGTATAACACACCACCGACATTTGCGTGGTACTTAGCTGCTGAAGTGTTCGAATGGCTTGAAGCAAACGGTGGCGTTAAAGCGATGGAAGAGCAAAACATCGCAAAAGCAGAACTACTTTATAACTTTATTGATAGTTCAGCGTTTTATAGCAATAAAGTTGCTAAACATTGCCGTTCACGTATGAACGTGCCGTTTTGGCTAAATGATGAATCACTGAATGATAAATTTATCAGTGAATCAAAAGAAGCTGGCCTATTAGCCCTTGAAGGCCACCGCATTGTTGGTGGCATGCGCGCGAGTATCTACAATGCGATGCCGCTTGAAGGTGTTCAAGCGTTGGTTGATTTTATGGATAAATTCGCCAAGGAGAACAGCTAATTATGGAACAGCTTCGTCTTGAACCTATCTCTAAAGTAAATGGCAGTGTGACACTGCCTGGCTCAAAAAGCTTATCAAACCGTATCTTGTTACTCGCTGCACTGGCAGAGGGCACAACAGTTGTTGAAAACCTACTAGACAGTGATGATATTCGCCACATGCTAGGTGCGTTAAAACTGCTAGGTGTGAATGTTACGTTAAATGAAGACAAAACAGTGGCAACTGTAGAAGGTGTTGCTGGTCAATTCAAAACGCCAAGTGAGCCACTGTTCTTAGGTAATGCTGGCACGGCTTATCGTCCTCTTACTGCGGTGTTAGCGGCGGTAGAAGGCGAATACCAGCTAGTGGGTGAGCCACGTATGGAAGAGCGCCCAATCGGCCATTTGGTTGATGCTCTGCAAGCACTTGGCGGTGATGTTGAATACCTTAAACATAAAGACTATCCACCACTGGCCATTAAAGGTGGCAAAATCAATGGTGGACAAGTTGAAATTGATGGCAGTATTTCAAGTCAGTTCTTAACTGCACTATTAATGGCAGCGCCATTATTTAATGGTGACACAGAAATTACCATTAAAGGCACGCTGGTATCAAAGCCTTACATTGATATTACCCTTGATGTAATGAAGCGTTTTGGTGTGACTGTAAGCCATGATAACTACCAAACATTTTACGTTAAAGGCTGTCAGCAGTACCAAGCACTTGAGCGTATTATGGTTGAAGGCGATGCTTCAAGTGCCTCTTATTTTGTTGCGGCGGCTGCAATAGCGGGCGGCGAAATAGAAATTAATGGGGTAGGTGCGGCATCAGTTCAAGGTGACATTGGTTTTGCCAAAGTGATGGAGCAAGTGGGCGCTAAAATTGATTGGTACGATGAAAAGCTGGTGGTTCGTAAAGGCGAGCTGAACGCAGTGGATATTGATGCTAATGCAATTCCTGATGCGGCAATGACGCTGGCCACTGTTGCGTTATTCGCAAAAGGTAAAACAGCAATTCGTAACATTTATAACTGGCGCGTAAAAGAAACAGATCGCTTGTATGCCATGGCGACTGAGCTTCGCAAAGTCGGCGCAGAGGTTGTTGAAGGGGAAGATTTCATCGAAATTACACCACCTGAGACATTCAACGATGTCGCGATTGACACCTATAACGATCACCGCATTGCCATGTGTTTTGCAATGGTTGCCGTTGGCGGAAAGCCAATAACCATTAACGATCCTAAGTGTACATACAAAACTTTTCCAACGTTTTTCAAAGTACTAGAGTCTGTCTCAAGTCAATAAAACAGAAGAAAATATAAAAAGTTACATTCTAAATGCGGATCTATTGCAAGAACTGGCGTATAATGTCGCGGTTTTATTTTGGTGTGCATTGCAGGAGGTTATAAATGCAGGCGTTATCAATGCCCGTAATCACCATCGATGGCCCAAGTGGTTCAGGTAAAGGAACTGTTTGTCGCTTGTTAGCCGAGAAATTAGGTTGGGATGTATTAGACAGCGGTGCGATTTATCGTGTGCTGTCACTTGCAGCGCTTCATCATCAAATTGAATTAGATAATGAAGATGCGCTAGTGCCGCTAGCTGCAAACTTAGATGTACAGTTTTTGGTCGATAGCCAAACGCACACATCTAAAATTGTCTTGGAAGGCGAAGACGTCACAACCACAATTCGTAATGAAGAAGTCGGTGCTGCGGCATCTAAAATTGCTGCATTACCACGGGTGAGAGAAGCATTATTACGTCGTCAACGTGCGTTTCGTACTGAGAGCGGCCTAATTGCCGATGGTCGTGATATGGGCACGGTTGTGTTCCCAGATGCACCATTAAAGATTTATTTAACCGCAACGGCTGAAGAGCGTGCTCGTCGTCGCTTTGCTGAGTTGAACGAACGCGGTCTTGATGTTACACTAAGTGGTCTACTAGAGGACATAAAAGCTCGCGATCACCGTGATATGACACGTGAAGTTGCGCCGCTTGTTCCTGCAGAAGACGCCATTGAAATCGATACTAGCGAGTTCAATGCATTGCAAGTGTTTGATAAAGTTGTAACTTTAATCGACGAAGCCGTACTTGCAGGTAAGCTTCCAAAAGCTAAAAAGTAATTTATTAAGGTGCCGGCAGGAAGCCAGTGCTATTTTAACAACCCCATGCAGCATGGTTGCTAATTGGTTATTTAATTATTTAGAGACGTATAATGTCAGAAAATTTTGCGCAGTTATTTGAAGAAAGCCTAAAGGGTTTTGAAGCAGAGCAAGGCTCTATCGTTAAAGGTACAGTTATCTCAATCGAGAACAACATCGTACTTGTTGATGCTGGTCTTAAATCTGAGAGTGCAATCCCTGCTGAGCAATTCAAAAATGCTGCTGGTGAACTAGAAGTTGCTGTTGGCGACGAAGTAGATGTAGCTTTAGACGCAATCGAAGACGGTTTCGGTGAAACTATCCTTTCTCGTGAGAAAGCGAAGCGTCACGAAGCGTGGATCCGCTTAGAAAAAGCATGTGAAGAGCAAGAGACTGTTACTGGTGTTATCAACGGTAAAGTTAAAGGCGGTTTCACTGTTGAAGTTGATTCAATCCGTGCATTCTTACCTGGTTCACTTGTTGATGTTCGTCCAGTACGTGACACAACTCACCTTGAAGGTAAAGAGCTTGAGTTCAAAGTAATCAAGCTTGACCAAAAACGTAACAACGTTGTTGTTTCTCGCCGTGCAGTTATCGAATCAGAAAACTCACAAGAGCGTGAAGAGCTTCTTGCTAACCTTGTTGAAGGTCAAGAAGTTAAAGGTATCGTTAAGAACCTTACTGACTACGGTGCGTTCGTTGACCTTGGTGGTGTTGACGGTCTACTACACATCACAGACATGGCGTGGAAGCGTGTTAAGCACCCTTCAGAAATCGTTAATGTTGGCGACGAAATCGCAGTTAAAGTTCTTAAATTCGACAAAGATAAAACTCGTGTATCTCTAGGTCTTAAACAACTTGGCGAAGATCCATGGGCAGCTATCGCTGGTCGTTACCCAGAAGGTTCTAAGCTTTCTGGTCGTGTAACTAACCTTACTGACTACGGTTGTTTCGTTGAAATCGAAGAAGGCGTAGAAGGTCTAGTACACGTTTCTGAAATGGATTGGACTAACAAGAACATCCACCCTTCAAAAGTTGTTTCACTAGGTGACACTGTTGAAGTTATGGTTCTTGAAATCGACGAAGAGCGTCGTCGTATTTCTCTTGGTCTTAAGCAATGTATTGCTAACCCATGGCAAGAATTTGCTCGTCTACAAAACAAAGGCGACCAAGTTACTGGTAAGATCAAATCAATCACTGACTTCGGTATCTTCATCGGTCTTGAAGGCGGTATTGACGGTCTTGTTCACCTTTCAGACATTTCTTGGAACACGCCAGGCGAAGAAGCTGTACGTGAATTCAAGAAAGGCGACGAAATCACTGCTATCGTATTACAAGTTGACCCAGAGCGTGAGCGTATCTCTCTAGGCGTTAAACAAATCGAAGCTGACCCATTCAATAACTACCTGGACGCAAACAAAAAAGGTGCTATTGTTAAAGGTAAAGTGACTGAAGTTGATGCGAAAGGCGCAACTGTTGAGCTAATCGAAGGCGTTGAAGGTTACATCCGTGTAGCTGATATCGCTCAAGAGCGCGTTGAAGATGCTACTACTGTAGTTTCTGTAGGCGACGAAATCGAAGCGAAATACGTTGGTGTTGATCGTAAGAACCGCACTTTAAGCTTATCTGTTAAAGCTCTTTTCGAAGCAGAAGAGAAAGAAGTACTAGAGAAGCTTAAGAAAGAAGAGCCAGCGTTCGAAAACGCTATGGCTGCAGCATTCAAAAATGCTCAAAAAGACTAATATCTAGTCTTTTAAAATTGGAAGGGCAGTTTTGCCCTTCCTTTACCACTCTTTAAGGAAACGCTATGACTAAGTCAGAATTGATAGAACAACTTGCCGAGCAACACGCACACATCCCTGTGAAAGATGTTGAAAATGCCGTTAAAGAAATTCTTGAACAAATGGCCGGCTCATTATCTAGCTCAGATCGCATCGAGATCCGTGGCTTTGGAAGTTTCTCATTGCATTATCGTTCTCCTCGCACAGGTCGTAATCCAAAGACTGGCGAAACAGTTGAGTTAGACGGTAAGCACGTACCACATTTTAAACCAGGTAAAGAATTACGTGACCGCGTAAATGCGAGTATTGCCTAGTTTTATACAGGAGTAGTTACTTGTTTAGGGTATTAAAAATCGTATTGATTGCGCTGTGTTTATTTGTTGCGTTTGTACTTGGTTCACAGAATCCACAATTGGTGCAAATCAATTATTTAATCGCGAGTAATACATTGCCCCTAGCTGTTGTAATAAGTATCTGCTTTATTTTAGGTGTCGCAATTGGTTGTTTTATAAGCTTTACACTGTTTTCTCAGTTAAAGTGGCAAAATTATCGTTTAAAAAAGAAATTAGCGCCTGAAAAAAACAATAAAAAGCTTGTTGCTAATAAAGACACCTAATCATGATTGAGCTTCTGTTTTTACTTTTACCCGTTGCAGCCGGTTACGGTTGGATAATGGGTAAAAACAGCGCTAAAAACCAAGCTCATCAGCTTAATCGCCAAATTACCTCTGAATATTCTAAAGGCCTTAAATTTCTCTTAGACAGAGAAGAAGACCAAGGCTTAGAACACCTTATTAATCTACTCGAAGTTGCTGCTGATTCTGTTGAACACTATTCAACGCTAGCCACTATGTTCCGCCGCCGTGGCGAACTTGACCGTGCTATTAAAATTCATGAGCTGCTATTAAAACACCCAAGTCTTGATGAGCAACAAGCTGCAACCAGCCGCTTAGAACTTGCTGAAGATTACATTATGGCAGGCTTGTTAGATGGTGCAGAAGAGCATTTAGTATGGCTTGTTAAGGCAGGCTATAAAGAAGCGTTAGAGCCTATTATTAATCTTTATTCACAAACCCGTGAATGGGAAAAGGGCATTAACATGTACGAGGCCCACAGTGAGTTGTTCACTAAACCTCAGCATGTAAAAGCGATTGCAAATTTTTATTGTGAAGCAGCCTTACAAGATAACGATACGCAAATTATGCGTAAAGCTATTAGCTTAAACCACAAAGCTATTCGCCCGTTGTATGAGCTTGGTCACAGTGCTTTTACTAAAGAAGATTATGTAAAAGCAATTTACTATTGGCGTGAGCTGATTAGCCAGTTCACGTTTTTTGCGCCAGTATTTATTGAAGAATTAGCACTGAGTTATCAAAAGCTCAATTTAACACATCAGTTTTACGAATTACTTAATGAATTACTCGATAAAGGTGGCGTATTAATAAAAATAAAACACTGCCAAGCCTTACTTGAGCAAGGTCACATAGAGCAAGCAATTAAATTTTTAACGGATAGTTTAAAGCGTCATCCGACTATTCGTGGCTTTAGCTTTTTATTACAGCTACTTGCCAAACAAAACAACGATATTAAAGATGTACTCGATCAAATTGATAAGTTAGTAACGTCTTATATCGCAACCAAACCCGATTTTCAGTGCCAACACTGTGGCTTTACCAGTCATACCATTTATTGGGTATGTCCATCTTGTAAGCACTGGGAAACAATTGTTCCAAGCCGTGGCATAGACGGTTTTTAATTCATATTAGTCCATTAGTTTTTAGGAAAGTTATGTCTGTCGAAGATTCAAAAAAAGTATTAATTGCCCTTGATTATGATGATCAACAAACAGCTCTTGCGTTTGTAAAGCAATTATCGCCTGATACGTGTCGCCTTAAAGTAGGCAAAGAAATGTTCACGTATTTTGGTCCTAGCTTTGTTAAGGAACTAATCGACTTAGGTTTTGATGTATTCTTAGACCTAAAATTTCACGATATTCCAAACACAGTGGCTAAAGCTGTAACAGCTGCTGCAAAAATGGGTGTGTGGATGGTTAACGTACATGCCTCTGGCGGCGTTGAAATGATGACTAAAGCAAAACAAGCTTTAGAGCAGTTTGGTGATGATGCTCCATTACTGATTGCAGTAACTGTACTAACCAGTATGGATGCCGCAGAGCTAACTCGTTTAGGTGTAGATAAAACGCCAGAAGAGCAAGTAATTTACTTAGCAAAGCTTGCCAAAGAATCAGGCCTTGATGGGGTAGTGTGCTCAGCACAAGAAGCGAAAAAGCTAAAAGCAGAACTAGGCGCAGACTTCAAACTGGTTACTCCAGGTATTCGCCCAGCAGGCAGCGATGCCGGCGACCAAAAGCGCATCATGACACCAAAACAAGCCGTTGAAGATGGCAGCGACTATTTAGTTGTAGGCCGCCCAATCACTCAATCGGCAGACCCAGTTGCGACACTAAAAGAAATTAACGACTCACTAAAATAACCTCGTTATTTAAAATAGTCTCTATCGAGCATTGTAGGCACGGTTTATATCGCGCTATATACAATGCTCTTTTTGTTTGTGGCAATTTCCCTAGGTTATCTGCATTTGAGAATTAGCTAATCAAACTCGTTTTTGGACAAAAATGAGTTAGAGTATTTAATCAGTAACGCCCGCATTTGCGGCTGGTTTGGAGCGCGGCGGAAAACCAGTCCGCCAACTTGCGCTTGTTATACGTTCACTTTGAATTCTTTTCCGTGGCTATTTTTACGGCCTTTTCAAGGCTATCAGTTATTGTATCGGCAAGGTTGCCGCTATTAGACTCCATATCTTTTCTTGAAAATGCGCTGCTTCCACTGATATTCCAGTTTTCAAAGGCTTCTTTTAGTTGTTCCCACTCTGCATCTGCTCCATATGCATCTAGGTAAAATTCTCCAAATTTAATGGCATGCAACCTTTCGCCACTTTTCAGAGATTCATGCATAAACGAGTTGCTAAGGATAAATGCATATCTTGAAAGCGCCCCAAAAAGGCTTACAACAATAAGACCACGGAAAAGAGAATACAGGTAGTACGAAAGGCTACTGTTTGATGCCTGATGAAATAAATCTGCACTTGTTACCATTGTATAAATTGCAAAGCCAATCGCGAAAACAATGGAGAAAGCCCCTAATATCGCCCAATTTCTAGAAACATCATGGAATTTTGATTCCTTTTTACTAAGTAGCTGAAGTGCTGAATCTACGAATTTTTGTGATTTTGATTCGATAGATTTTCGGCTTTCCTCACGATACCGCTCTTTTTCGCGCTCGGCCTCAATAAGAAGATTTTTAAGCTCTGTTTCTTTCTGAAGAAGCTCTTTCTGCAGCGATTCTCGCATTTCTTCTGTTTCTTCGAATCGCCTAGCGAATTGGCGCTCCATATCCTTTTGCCGGGCATACAACTCTCTCTCCCGATTTTCAATAAGCTGATCCCTTTCGCTGAGTTCTTTTCTAAAATATTTCTCTCTTTCAATCTGCTCTTCTTTCAGGCGATTTTTATATTCCTCTAGCTCATGCTCTCTTGCCCTCAACATCTCCCTATAGTTTGAAAGCTCAGTCTCCCGTTCTTGGAGTTCAGAGTATATTGCCCTTTCTTTCATCATGCGATCACGTTTCTCTTTTTCGACGTATTCCATCATTTCTTCATTCATTTTAATTCTACCTGATGATCCATAGCCGCAAGAACGTATAACGCCTTACTAATGGGCGCATAAATGCTTGACTAAAATTAGCGACGAAGGAGCACAAGCCAAGCGTTTTGCGTCCTTTTGAGTAACATGTTATAAGTAGCCTAACTGAACCATTCCTGTCTTTTTTAGGAAAGCTGAGCCTAAAATAAATGGTCTGTGATACCCTGTTTTAGCATCTTCTGGCTGCTTTGGATCGACTAACATTATGCATTTATGGGCTGGGTGCTCTCCGCGTTTAAATAATAAATCTGCATGAGCCTCAGCTGTGCAATCCAAAATAGTACCGTCAGAAAGAGTTAACCAAACATGGGCTTTAATTGGTTCGTGAATATTGGGACTTTCTAGCTCTTTATTAATACTTTCATCTGACATTTCACAATAGATGTAATCATCCCAATACCGATCACCTATTGTGATATAGCTATCTATATTTAAGTCGGATTTTAGGTGGCTTTGAAGCATTAAGTGTACGGGAGTACATTTACTAGCTAGGTCTGAAGATGTAACGTAACCATAATGATTCAAAGCTTCTGCACACAACTGAAAAATGTTCTGTTTAACATCAATAGGCAAATCAGCTGTTAGTGGAAGTGGAGAGAAATCTAATTTTAGACCAAGTTTTTCAGTTCTATCGAGTGCTTCTACTAATCTTTTTCTATAATTCAATTTGAAAATCCTTTTATCGAACCTAGCTCTAAATTTTGAGCTACTTATAACGCCCCAATAATAAGTGAACCAAGTGCTGGCGGGCGATTTGCTCAGCAAATGGCATGACATGCCTTGGTGAATCTGATTAATTGGCTTGTTATGTTTTCCTGTTGCTCTCTATCTTTTTGTATTTAATAAAACAAACTAAAAACGCAACAATACAACCAATTTTGAAAACCAATAAGCTAAATGGGCGCCACCATGCACCTGTTTGCGCCTCAATAATGTCGGATACACCGAAAGCTACAAATGCAATTGATGCTATAAGGCTCGTTCTAAAATTAGCATCTGATTTACCTAGCTTAAAAGCATGCACCAATAGGCATAAGGCGATAATAAACCAGAACAAAGATTCCGCATAATTAAACTCTGCAATGTCCATATAACCTCATTTAGCTATTCGTAAATTTAGATGCCAAGAATTGAAGAAAACATAACACCTCAATAATGGGCGTAAAAATGCTTGGCTACAATTAGCGAAGAATGAGCGTAAGCCAAGCGTTTTGCGTCCTTTTGAGTAACTTGTTATGTCTCGTTTTCTATCGACTCTACTTTAGTATTCAATATTTTTCGCATCATTATCAACGAAAATTTAACACCGTCCTTTTCTGAAAGAATATCATTTAAGTAGATCTTATTGTCTGCATATAGTTTTGGAAAATTTATGCTCATATATGTCATTTGCTTTTTCTCGGCCTCCCAAAACCTATACTTTATTTCCTGATGCCCTGCGTATTTCTTCAGGAAGCGGTCAATGGTTAAACCTTCTTTATGCCAATTGACTAAGTCTTTAGTTAACCAAACGTCATTCCAACTCTCGAACAGAGGAAAGTGAGCAAATATATTTCTAACAAATTTAAACAATGGCCCACCAATTTCAGACTCCATAGGTGGTCTTTGTTTTTTGATCTCTTCTAAAACATATTTAAAAGGCTCGTACGCTAGCAATTCTGCGTAAACAGAAAACAAACTATTTACTATACTAAATCGATACCAATCGTCTTTATCCCAAAACGAGTCTTTAATAATTTCGTCTGAGAGGTCGTAAAACCTGTTGTAAGCAAGACTTAAAAAAGCTTCTTCTTGTGGTGTTGGTCGCAAATCCATGCAAGAGAACTCCGAGAGACATAACGCCCGCGTCACAGGCCGTGGGAACTGGCGGTGCTTTTGCGCAAGCAAAAGCGGTGACAGTTGCTGAAGGTCATGTGGACGCGCTTGTTAGGTGTATTACCATTTTCGTTCAAAATTAGAGCGAACTGTCGTGGAAATGTACGAATTAAGACCGTGACCTTGTATTGCTAATGCCTTCATTCTTTCTACGACAGCAGCTCCCGGTCTACGGCTAGTATATAGATAGTTACGCCATCTACCCGACATAAACCTTACTGTAATTGAGTCACCATCGATTTCATACGCTTCGACATTAGAGTTTCCATTGATGTTTCTATATGGCGTCATTTCAAATTCCCTCTCACATTTTGATTATTGGACTCAGACCTATTCGGCACCTAACGCTTTGCTAAAGGGCAATTTACTGTTGGCTATACTTGCGCGAAGCGCAAAGCCAACTGTTAATTGTCCCAGTGAGTTTACGAACGAACTTGAGCAACTTGTTATAAGCCATTAGTTGCCACTCTTTGCCCGCAATGAATACAAACAATTGAACCCGAAAACCAGCGCCAGACTACTTTATCCCAGCTACCACTTGATGCTGGATGTGGCTTTTGAAAACCTTGAACAGTTAAGCATTTATTGCAATGTGGGCATCGGTTAAAAAATGCCAAAACAATATGAATTAAAACTGCGCAAAGAAATGCGCTGAACAAATAAACCAAATGGCTGGCACTTGCTTCAGGTTCAGAAAACATTTTCCCATAAGCCAATGATACAAAGAAAACTAGCAAAAGTGCCCAAGCCAAAAATACGCTTAACACATCAAGTTTTCCAATTATCGATTTCATCACCGAACTTCCTTTGGCTTATAACATGTTTATAGCGAGCTAATCCCTCGTTTTTCTTATTAGATTATTTTTAACAAACTTGTTAACTAATTACCAGTGTTATTAAAATTTAGGAGTTCTCGCTTTTACCTCAGGATAAAAACGAGCGATTGGGTCGTTTTCTTGACTATACGAGCGACTGAGCTAAAACTGTATATATATACAGCCTCATTTCAAAGGAATGAAAACTCGCTCTCCTTATTTAAACTACATTGCAGACTATATGCTCACTCGTCAGTATTCATTAAGAACAATTAATGCTTATTTAGGTTGGATCGCAAAATTTATTCACTTTCACAACAAACGTCACCCAAGCTCAATGGGAGATGCAGAAGTCAAAGCGTTTTTAGACCATATTGTATTAAAACGTAATATGTCACCTAGAACACAAAGTGCAGCTTTAAATGCGCTGGCTTTTTTATATAAACATATTGTCAAAAATGAGCTTTCTTTAAACTTGAATTTTGCACGAAGTAATCGACAACCCAAGCTGCCTGTAGTGATGACGCCTGATGAAGTAAAGCAATTGATGAGTCATCTTTCCAAGCGATATTACTTAATCACGGGGTTAATGTATGGAAGTGGTTTGCGTGTGATGGAAGCGGTGCAATAGCGAGTAAAGGACATTGATTTTGATTACAAATGCATTCAAATTTGGAATGGAAAAGGCAACAAGCATCGTATAGTTACTCTTGCAACGGAGTTGATCCCATTACTTAGAAATCAAATTTTGCAAGTTGAAGAATATTTAAGATTAGATTTACAAAACGAGCGATACGCAGGTGTGTGGATGCCCAACGCTTTAACTCGTAAATATCCCTCAGCTAATAAATCACTAGCGTGGCAATACTTATTTCCTTCCTACAAATTAAGTGATGACCCAGAAACTGGCGAGATACGTCGCCACCATTTCCACCCTACATGTGTTAGAAAAGCGATTAAAAAAGCATTAAAGCAAACCAATATTACAAAGGTTATTACGCCTCATACCTTGCGCCATTCATTTGCAACGCAGCTATTGCAAAGTGGCGCCGATATTCGCACCGTTCAAGCACAATTGGGCCATTCTGATGTCAAAACCACACAGATTTACACCCATGTTTTACAACAAGGAGCAAACGGTGTTGTAAGCCCATTAAGCAAAATTTTCTAGCTATAATTAAAGATGCGTTAACTTATCATTCAATGTGTAGGGCTTGGACCGTTTCTTGATTGCTCAAAGCAGCAGTTAGAGCATTTAACCTAACTTATTTTGGGGCAAGAATGAGTTAAACCAAGAAGCAGGTTATGGAACAATACCGACTTTCACTTTTAAATGAATAATACTCAAAATAACGTTAGAAAACTTATAGCACCCGTACGTTAAAGCTATAAACCAATAAAAATAAAAAAAGAGTAAAGCGTTCACTTTACTCTTTCAGATAATTCAATATCTTGTTGACTCGCAACTCGCAACTCGCAACTCGCAACTCGCAACTCGCAACTCGCAACTCGCAACTCGCAACTCGCAACTCGCAACTCGCAACTCGCAACTCGCAACTCGCAACTCGCAACTCGCAACTCGCAACTCGCAACTCGCAACTCGCAACTCGCAACTTACTTCAATCTAATCGACGTTGCTTCAATCTCGATTAAACCTTGCTTAAACAAACCGCCAATGGCTTTTTTGTAGTTTGCTTTACTGGTTGAGAAAGTCTTTTTAATTGCTTCTGGGTCTGATTTATCACCTAAGTGAAGTACGCCGCCTTCGGCTTTTAATTTAGCTAAGATTTTTTCGCCTAAGTCGTTTACTTTGCCCATACCTGGCTTTTCAAGTAGTACGTCGATTTTGCCGTCCTCACGTACTTTTTGAATAAAGCCTTTTAAGCGCTGACCAACAAATAGCTTTTTAAATACCGTGTTGTAGTAAACAACACCAATGTGGGCTTCGTTCACGAGTACTTTGTAGCCAAGGTCTGTTTTACCGGCAACGATTAAGTCAACTTCTTCCATCGTTGCGTAAGTTGGTTCTTCTTTCGATAAAAACTTATTAAAGTTGCTTGATGCGCAAATACGTTGGCTAGCATTATCTAGGTATAAACGTACAAGATACGAAAAGCCGTCTTTCATTTTTGGCTTTTGTTCGTTGTATGGCGCTAGTACGTCTTTTTCGAGGCCCCAATCCATAAACGCACCGGTGCTATTGATTGCTTTAACGCGTAGTAGGGCAAATTCGCCTACTTCAGCTAAAGGTTTTTTTGTAGTGCCGGTTGGGTGACCTGCGTGATCTAAGTAAATGAATACTTGAACGCTGTCGCCAGCTTCTAGTTCGTAATCAATTTCTTTGCTTGGTAAGAATACTTCGCCTAAATCACGGCCATCTAAATAAGCACCTTCGTTAGACATTTCGTTAACGAAAAGGGTTTGTGTGGTTCCTAAAATACTCATTGTTATTCCTGTTCTGGCTTTTTCTTACGGCGCATTGGAGCAAAACCATCTACATCAATTGGTGCTTGAATAGGGGCTTTAGGCTTTTTAGGGGCTGCTTTGCGTTTTGGTTTAGCAGGTTTTGCAGCCACTTTTTTCTCTGCTTTATTCCAAACTGTGTTTGGTTTTTTCTCACGCAGACCTTTAAATTTACCAACAAGGCCGTCAACGGTGAAAAAGCTTAATTCATCATTTAAAAATGCTTTAATTGCTTTGTAGCTAGGCCAATCTTTCGGGCCCACTAACGAAATAGCAGTTCCTTTAAAGCCTGCGCGACCAGTACGACCAATACGGTGCACATACTCTTCAGCATGTTTTGGCAGGTCAAAGTTAATAACGTGAGTCACGCTTAATAAATCAAGACCACGTGATGCAACATCAGTGGTGATTAAGATTTTAAAGTTTTCACGGCTAAAGGCATCCATAATTTCAAGGCGCTTAGCCTGTGTTAAGTCACCCGCAAGTGCTTGTGCTTTAAAGCCTTTATCATTTAATAGCTGACTTAAACGCTGAGTATCGGCACGTGTTGCAGTGAAAATAATGCATTGGCCAACATTGTCTTGTTTTACAAAGTGCTCAAGTAGGGCTTCTTTGTGATCTAGATGATCAGCTAAATAAAGCTGCTGGGTAATGTCACTATGCTGCTCGTTAGAGGCACTTAACAGTATTTGTTTTGGTGAACGTAATAAGTTACGTGACAGGGCATCAACTTGTGCATGGTCTAGAGTTGCTGAAAACAATAACGTTTGACGCAAGCGGTGATCAGCAAGGTCGTTGATCATTTTAACTTGCTCGGTAAAGCCTAAATCTAAAATACGGTCGGCTTCATCAAAAATTAAAAGCTCTAAGCCTGAAAGCTGTAATGAGCGTTGACTTAAATGGTCAGCTAAACGCCCCGGAGTTGCCACTACAAAATGAGGGTCTTTACGAAGTGCTTTAATTTGGTCATTAAAGTTTTCACCACCCAGTATTTTTACCGCACTAATATTTGTGCCAGCAATTAATAACCTTAATTGGCTGTATACTTGGGTTGCTAATTCGCGGGTAGGCGCAACGATTAAAACGCGTGGGTCGCGTTTACTGAGAGCTTTTTGTTTCATTACGCGCTGTACAGCAGGTAATAAAAACGCCAGCGTTTTGCCCGATCCTGTTTTTGACTGTGCAAAAATATCATGGCCTGCGATAGCTGTAGGTACCGCGTGAGCTTGAATGTCAGTGGGCTGGGTGATGCCTTGATGCGCAAGTTGTTTTTCGAGGCGTGTATCAATCCCAAGTTCAGTAAAATGCAATGCGTAATCTCCGATGAGCAAAATTTAGTAAATCTTGTTCATTATAACGCACTTGCCTTACTAGGAGACAGTAAAAACACAGCTATTTCGCATCAGTTTTTGCAATTATCGCTAATTCGCGTAAAATACGCGCCCTCAATGCGCCGGATTTGCGATTCGGTTAACGCCCCACATGGGCATTTAAAGCAAAAGGTAAAACCATGACTGCTGTTCATAAAGACAATGTAACTAGCGAGCACTTTGTTGTTTGCGCACTTTACAAATTTGTAGCCCTTCCTAATTTTGAAGCGATTCGCCAACCATTACTTAAAGTAATGGAAGACAATGAAGTACGCGGTACTTTGTTACTTGCGGCTGAAGGTATTAACGGTACTGTTTCAGCTAAACGTGAAGGTATCGATAACCTACTTGCATGGTTAGATGCACAACCAAACCTAGATAACATTGTGACTAAAGAGTCATACGATGACGAATGCCCGTTCTACCGTACTAAGGTAAAACTGAAAAAAGAAATCGTAACTATGGGTGTTGAAGGTATCGACCCACGTGAAGTTGTGGGTACATACGTAAAACCAGCTGACTGGAATGCGTTAATTTCAGACCCTGAAGTGATTCTTATCGATACGCGTAACGATTACGAAATCGAAATTGGTACTTTCCAAAATGCGGTTGATCCAAACACTAAAACATTCCGTGAATTTCCTGCGTGGGCGAAAGAAAACCTAGACCCAGAAAAGCACAAGAAAGTCGCTATGTTCTGTACTGGTGGTATTCGCTGTGAAAAATCAACGGCGTACATGAAAGAGCAAGGCTTTGACGAAGTATTCCACCTTGAAGGCGGTATTCTTAAGTACTTAGAAGAAGTACCAAAAGAAGAAACCATGTGGGAAGGTGAGTGTTTTGTATTCGATAACCGTGTTGCGGTAAATCATGACTTGCAAAAAGGTTCTTACGACCAATGTCATGCGTGTCGTATGCCTATCACTGAAGAAGAAAAGCAAAAGCCAGAATACATGGAAGGTGTTTCGTGTCATCACTGTCACGACAGCCTAACAGAAGAGCAACGTGCACGTTTTGCTGAGCGTCAAAAGCAAATCGAATTAGCACAGGCGCGTGGCGAAGGTCACATCGGTAATGAAGCGCAAGAAGTTCTTCGTAAGCGTAAAGAAGCTAAAAAAGCGCAAAAAGAAGCACAGCGCCAACAGTAATTGTTAGCTTTATAAATTGATAGAAACCCCAGCATAGTCTGGGGTTTTTTTATACCTGTTCGTTTTAGCTACATACAGTTTTTTACACATCTTAAACAGTCTCTAACTGATGTTAGGAATACTATCTAACTTAAGCTTTTATACTGATGGGATGAGAATAGAATGAATAAATTACTGCTAGGTTTACTATTTTTAGGTGGCTGCGCGACACAAGGCGTTGATAGAGCCGACCAAAATGTGATGATTAAACGCTTTTATGCAAAAGTGACATCGGTTCATCCGGTTAGGTTATCATCAAACGTTAAAACGGGTATAGCAGCAGGCTCTACAATTGGTCTTGTTGATCAGCTAGATGGCAACCACGAAGATATGATTGCAGGGGCAATTGCAGGGGCACTTGTTGGCGGCCTAGTAACTGCTATATCAGAAGGTAGTAATGATGCCTTTGAGTATTCATTAAGATCAGAGCAAGAAGGTAGTTTTACGCTAATTCAAAAGGAACAAATAACTGATCAATCTGATTGTGTAGAGGTAACCATAGCAAGCGAAGCACACTTAAGAGAGGTCGATTCATCACATTGTCGTTTCTAATTAGAAAACACAGGCGATGTATGCGTTTATTTCACCTTGGCTAATTGTTTATTAAACGAAGTCAGCTTTTTATTGATCACAAAGCTGTTACACTTCGTAACAATTAAAACGATTCTTATTTAGGTGAAATTTTGACAATAGGCAAGTTACATACATGGACTTTAATTGCTTGTATTAGTTGTGTTTGTGTCGCTGAGGCGGCTAATGTAGTTGTAGAATCAGTGTCTGTTGAAAAGTCTAAACAACAGATAAAAGCAGTGGGTAATGCAGAAGCGATTCACTCAGTCACTCTTTACCCAGCCGTTGGGGACAGAGTCACCGCTGTTTACTTTAAACCAGGCGATAACGTTGCCAAAGGTGACTTACTATTAGAGCTTGATTCACGTAGACAAAAAGCAGCGTTGATCGAAGCTGAAATTACATTAAAAGATGCTGAGCGCACCATGAAAAGGCTTGAAGAAAGTCATGCTCGTGGTGCGGTGCCACAAAGTGATTTAGATGATGCGAAAACGCTTTATGAGCTTGCAAAAGTCCAGTTAATGCAAGCGAAAACAGAGCGTGAAGACCGCGAAGTTCGTGCTCCTTTTAGTGGTGTTATGGGTTTAACTGACGTTGAAGTGGGCGACAGGATCACAACCCAAACAGCCATTGCTACCATTGATGATATTTCTGAGCTTTATATCAATTTTAATGCCCCAGAGGCCGCTATCTTAGTGCTTAAACAAAAATCTTCGGTCGAAGTGGTTCCTTGGTTAGGCGATAAAGCTTACACGGCTGAAGTGGCAGAGCTTGATTCGCGTATCAATGCCCAAACCCGCACTCTTAGAACAAAAGCCAAACTTGATAATAATGCCCAGCAATTTATGCCGGGTATGAGCTTTCGTGTACACATAAATATTCTAGGTGAAGAGCTTGCCGTAGTACCTGAAGCTGCGATGATGTGGGGGGCAGCAGGCCCTTACGTATGGAAGAGTGTCGATAAAAAAGCAACTCGTGTTGATGTAAAAATTGAGCAGCGTTTAGCAGGGCGTTTGTTAGTTTCTGGTGGCTTAAACGAAGGCGACTTATTGGTGACAGAAGGAGTTCAGCGCCTAAGACCTAATCAAGAGCTTAATTTCATCAATGACGTGCAGCTAGCCAAGGAGTAATGATGAAACAGCAACCTATGATGGAAGACTTACCATCAATGGCGATACGTCGTCCTGTTTTAATTGTGGTACTTAACTTACTCATTATTATCGCCGGTATTGCTGCAATAGCAGGGGTTGAAGTACGTGAGCTTCCTGACGTTGATAGACCTCGTATTACCGTATCAGCCTCTTTTCCGGGTGGCTCACCAGAAACTGTAGATACCGAAGTAACTAGCAAGCTCGAAGGGGCCGTTGCCAGAGTAAGTGGTGTAAAGTCGATTCGTGCGCAAAGTGAAGAAAACAACGCTCGTATCGTGGTTGAGTTTCGCCCCGGTGTTAATCTAGATGATGCAGCAAACGAAACTCGCGAATCGGTGGCCCGTGTTCAGCGGGAACTACCCGAAGAGGTAGAACGGGTATCAATTATCAAGGCCGATAACGATGCCGAAGCGGTAGTATCGTTAACGGTATCAAGTGATAGCTTATCCCTTGAGGCACTGACAGAGCGTGTTGATGTTGACTTAGCCCCGCAGTTTTTGACCATTCCTGGAGTTGCCGATGTACGCTTAAATGGCGACCGTGAACGGGTGCTTAGAGTGCGTATCGACCCACTTAAGCTAAGCAGCTTTAACCTTACCGTACCAGATATTGCCGATGTACTTAGACAAGCTCCCTTTGATGTGCCAGCAGGTAGTTTAAAATCAAGCGATCAACAGGTGATTGTTCGTGCTGATGCAACGTCAATTTCTGCTGAACAAGTGGCTGACATTATTGTACGTGATGATACCCGTATTGGCGATGTTGCAGCTGTTTACTTTGGCCCAGCTGATCCGCGCTCATTCGTAAGGCTTAATGGTACACCTGTCATTGGCATGGAAATTATTCGTCAGGCGCAATCTAATACCATTGAAATTTCAGATGAAGTGCTAACTTTAATCGAGCGTATGCGAGTGCGTTTTCCTGAAATGGAATTTACTTTAACCTCTGACGATGCGCAGTTCATCAGAAGCTCAGTTGATGAAGTCATTAACTCCTTGTTACTAACCGTGCTACTTGTGGTGATCACACTGTGGGTGTTTATTGGCTCATGGCGCGCAACGCTGGTTCCTGCATTTGCGATACCTGTGGCATTAATTGGCTCTTTAGCGCTTATTTGGGCGCTTGGTTTCTCGATTAATATTCTTACCTTGCTTGCACTCGTATTAGCTACTGGCCTAATTGTAGATGATGCCATTGTGGTAAGTGAAAACATTCAACGTCAGCGGGGCTTAGGTCTTGGTCGTCGTGCAGCTGCAGTGGTTGGTACGCGTGAAGTATTCTTTGCTGTTGTGGCAACAACCGCCGTATTAGCTGCGGTGTTTGTGCCTATTGCCTTTTTACCCTCAACAGCTGGACGCCTATTTAGAGAGTTTGGTGGTGTATTAGCTGGCGCTGTGATCATTTCAAGCTTTGTAGCGCTGTCTTTGGTACCTGCGTTGACATCAAAACTTAAATTAAAGCAGGGTGGTTTTCATCCATTTGCTAAAGTTGGCCATGGTTTAGCCGCCGTTTATAAGCGCACAATACATGGTGTGCTTGAGCATGCATGGCTTACCTTTTTTGTATGTTTGTTGGTTGCAGCATGCTCTGGGGCACTTTATTTCAACCTAGATAACGAGTTATTACCAACAGAAGATCGCGGTAAAATCCGTATATTTGCCCGAGGTCCTGATGGTGTTGGCCTGAACTTTATGGACAGGCAAGCGGTGCAAATGGAAGATATCCTACTGCCTTATGTTGAAAGTGGTGATATTGAGTCTATTTACACTGTGGTTGGGCAATGGGATCCAAATATTGTATTTATCACTGTGCCGTTAAAACATTGGGACGAACGTCATTTTAGTCAGCAAGAAATTATCAATAAAATACGTGAACCTTTAGGGAATATTCCTGGTGCGGCTGGTTACCCAGGTGGCTCAAATAGTTTGAACTTACGTGGTCAAGGCGGTGGTATTGAGCTTGCTTTATTAGGGCAAGATTACCTCGAGATATTTAAAGCCGCGCAAGAGTTCTCTGCTGAAATTGAAAAAGCAGTGCCAGAAGTGGCGCCTGTGCGTATTTCGTATCAGCCGTCACAGCCACAATTACGGGTTAATATTGATAGACGTCGTGCTGAAGAGCTTGGCGTATCGCTTAGTGATATCTCTGTGACACTACGCGCAGCAATTAATGGTGATGATATCGCCGATTTAAACATTGGTGACCAATCAATTCCGATTATGCTGCAAGCACAAAATCAAACTATCACTAACCCAAGCGACTTAGCTAACTTGTATGTTGGTGGCCGTAATGGTCAGTTAGTGCCATTAAGTAGTGTGGCAACGATTACTGAAGAAGGTGTTGCAGCTGAGCTTGAGCGTCATGCGCGACGCCGTGCTATTGAACTAAGTATGGAAATGCCAGAAGGCGTTACCATTGCTGAGCTGGTTACAAAAATCCGTGATATTTCAGAGCAATCTCTGCCTGCTGGCATCAGTTTAGCGTTTAAAGGTGAGGCATTAACCTTTGAAGAAACCGCCAATGAAGTATTAATGACCTATGTTCTGGCCTTTTTAATTGTTCTTCTGGTATTGGCAGCGCAATTTGAAAGTGTAAATAGTGCAATTGTGGTGATGATCACCGTACCGTTTGGTATTACATCAGCGATTTTGGCACTGTATCTAACGGGTACATCATTAAACATTTACTCGCAAATTGGTTTAGTGATGCTGATTGGTTTGATTGCTAAAAATGCCATATTGCTGGTGGAATTTGCCGACCAATTACGTGATCAAGGCCGCTCGGTAAGAGTTGCGGTAGAAGAGGCTGCACTAGTTCGTCTTCGCCCAATCGCGATGACGCTAGTTTCAACTTTATTGGGTGCATTACCACTTATTTTATCTACCGGCGCGGGGGCTGAGGCTCGTAACGCGATTGGTTGGGTGGTATTTGGCGGTTTAGCACTTGCGGTGTTATTTACTCTGTATCTAACGCCTGTCATATACCTTGGATTAGCTCGCTTTACTAAACCAAGAGGTGATGAGTCGAAACTTCTGGCTGAAGAGTTAGAAAAGGCTTAATCCTATTGAATTGGCTATTTTTCTTTGAAAAAATAGCCAATTACCCTCACAATTAATACAAATGCTATAAACTAGGTACGCGTATGCAAGCCGAACATGTCGATATTGCCCAATTTCTTTCTGATCATGCACCGTTTGATGATCTTCCTGAAGAGGCCGTCAATAAACTCGCCTCACAAGTCGAAATCGCTTATTTTCGTGCGGGTACACAAATATTAAATTACGGCGAAGATATCGCTGATCTATATGTTATACGCACCGGTGCTGTTGAAATGTATCGCCGTGATGGTGAGTTATACAACCGCTTAACGGTAGGGGGGATATTCGGGCAGATGGGTTTGCTGATGAACCGCAAAGTGCGCTTCCCGGCAAAGGCGCTTGAAGATACCTTAGTGTATTGCATTAATGTTCAGTTATTTAACCAATATTGTGATGAATACGACGTGTTTGCTGATTTTTTTGAAGCCGATGGTAATGTTAGGCTTCATCAAGCTGTTGTAGAACAAGCAGATAGCAACGATTTAACAACTGCTAAGGTCAAGTCACTTCTTCATCGAGATGTTGTTACTGTCGCAAAAGATGCGTCTGTGCAAATGGTTGCACAGTTGATGACACAAGAGTCAGTTTCATCGGTATTAGTCACTGATGCAGATAAACCGATCAGTGATGATCCTGATGATGATGACGGGCAAGTCGTCGGTATAATTACCGACCGTGATTTACGTACCAGTGTGATTGCAAATGGCTTAAGCTATGAAGCTCCAGCAGAGCAAATTATGCAAACCGATTTAGTTTTGCTTGATAGCAATGCCTATGTGTTTGAAGCAGTACTTGCAATGCTCAGAGACAATATTCACCACCTGCCAGTTGTTGTGAAGAAAAAGCCTATTGGCGTTATTTCGCAATCAGACATCTTACGCTACGAATCACAAAGCAGTTTATTGCTAGTGCGGGGTATTTTAGCGCAGCAGTCTGTTGAAGATTTAGCTCACTATGCAAGGCAGTTGCCTAATGTCTTTGTACGCATGGTGAACGAAGATGCTAACTCCCACATGATAGGTACGGCTATGGCCGTTATAGGTCGTACATTTAAACAACGCTTACTCGATTTAGCCGAAGAAAAGTTTGGCCCGCCACCGGTGCCATACTGTTTTATTGCTTTAGGCTCTATGGCTCGTGATGAGCAGTTAATCGTTACCGATCAAGATAACGCCA
The DNA here is from genome assembly GCF_037162425.1 of Pseudoalteromonas sp. Hal040. NCBI lineage: Bacteria > Pseudomonadati > Pseudomonadota > Gammaproteobacteria > Alteromonadales > Pseudoalteromonadaceae > Pseudoalteromonas > Pseudoalteromonas sp. Hal040. The sequence goes on from NZ_JARLUU010000001.1 coordinate 1,639,586, forward strand.
TTATCCTCGATAATGGTTTTAACGAGGAATTACATGACGAATACTTTCAAAACTTAGCTGACTTTGTTTGCGATGGTTTAGCTGAGTGTGGCTATAAGTACTGTGAAGGTGAAATTATGGCGTCATTCAAAAAATGGCGTTTAACTCGCGAGCAATGGCAAGAGCAGTTTGCTGGTTGGATGGCAGAACCTAAACCGCAGGCTTTATTACATAGCTCGATTTTTTTGATTTAGACGGTGTGTACGGTAAAAACAAATGGGCTGATGAGCTCAAGCGCTTTATCGCAACAGAAGGGCGCAAGAATAAACGTTTCTTGGCAAACCTTGCTGCGAATGCGCGCAACAGAACACCGCCTCTAGGTTTCTTTAAAGACTTTGTGTTAGAGCATAATGGGCAACACAAGCGTTCTATGAACTTAAAACGCCGTGGCACAGCGCCTTTGTCTGATGTAATACGTGTGCATGCATTAGCTATCGGTAGCCGTAAACAGAATTCATTTGAGCGTCTAGAAGATATTATTGATGCCAAATTACTTCCTGAGGGTAAAGCGCAGGATTTACGTGATGCTCTAGAGTACATTGCCATGATCAGAATAAGACACCAAGCATGGCAAATAGAAAAGCTTGATGAAACGCCTGATAACGACTTAGAGCCTCATTTACTTTCTCCTTTTGAGCAGCGTAATCTCAAAGAGGCATTTGCGATTTTAGATAAAGCGCAGAATTTCCTTAAATTCAGATATTCTGCCAACACTGGGATGAAGTAATGGCAAAACAAGGCGCGAAACTTGATTGGCCCACTCGCTATCAACAGTTATTAGCACAGAGCAAACAGCCACTAATTAAAGCATTTTATGAATCAGCTCTTTGTGATTTAAACATGCCTATTAGCGATGTTCCCTTCGTTGCACTTGATTTTGAGACAACCGGTCTAAATTATCAAGATGACGATATCGTCAGTGTTGGTTTAATCCCATTCAATACTAGGCGTATTTTTTGTAAAGATAGCCAACATTGGATTGTTCAACCAAGGCGTAAGCTCGCTGAAGAGTCGATTGTTATTCATGGTATAACTCACTCAGAAGTGAGTGATGCACCAGACTTTTCAACAATTATGGAGCCATTGTTAGCAGCATTAAAAGGCAAAATTATTGTGGTGCATTTTGCACCCATTGAAAGGCATTTTTTATATCAAGCGTTGCAAGCACGCTTAGGCGAAGGGCTTGAATTTGCCGTTATAGACACATTAGATCTGGAAACTCGTGCTCTTAGAGCAAAGCAAGGGTTACTAGGGCGATTATTTAACTCTAAGCTTGATTCTGTGCGCTTAGCAGACTCTCGTATTCGTTATTCGTTACCTGCGTATCAAAACCACAACGCACTGAATGATGCCACAGCCACCGCAGAGCTGCTACAAGCGCAAATAGCTTACCACTACCGCCAAGATACACCGCTAAGCGAATTACTCATATAGCGCCTGTAGAACCGACTTTTTGTCGGGTATTTAAATTAATTAAGCAAAGCTTATAAATAAAAAACGCCGCAAAAGCGGCGTTTTTTATTATTTAACGGCAAGTTTAGTTTCTTGGTTCTGTTCGTAAGCCAAGGATTAAACTCACACACATTAATAGCAATACAAAGGTAAACGGTAAGCCCGTAGATACGGCGCCTGCTTGTAATGCTTCGATAGCTTGTGTGCCACCAATCCAAACAAGTGCAGCTGCAATAGCGCCCTCGATTGTTGCCCAAAAGATACGTTGTGGTACTGGTGCATCAACTTTACCACCTGCAGTGATAGAGTCGATTACTAATGACCCTGAGTCTGATGAAGTAATAAAGAATACGAGTACTAGCACAATTGCAATGAATGAAAGCACTTGTGACATTGGTAGAGCTTCAAACATTTGGAACATAGCAAGTGGTACATCAGTTAAACCTTTTTCACCTAGTACTCCAACTTTATCAATAACTTGTTCAATCGCGATACCACCATAAATTGACATCCAGAAGATAGTCACAACAGTAGGAACCAGTAATACAGCAATTAAGAACTCACGGATTGTGCGGCCCTCAGATACGCGCGCAATGAACATACCTACAAACGGTGACCATGAAATCCACCAAGCCCAGTAGAATACAGTCCAGCCATGCATCCATGTTTCATCTTCACGGCCATGTGGGTTACTTAATGGAATAATGTTCTCAACATAACCCATTACAGTATTTGGAAGGTTACCAAATGCTGCAGAAAAACCAACAAGTGCAACAAATACAAGTAATACAAAAGCAATAAGCATGTTTACGTTACTAAGCAGTTTTACACCGCCATCAATACCGCGAACAACAGAAATCACAGCAAGTAACGTTACACCCACAATAACGCCAATTTGTAAGCCAATTCCGCTGTCAGTACCAAATACGTGATTAATACCTGCAGCAGCTTGTTGCGCTCCTAAACCAAGAGACGTTGCAAGGCCAAATAGGGTGGCAAGTACAGCGAGAATATCAATAAGGTGGCCAGGCCAGCCCCACGCTTTGTCACCTAAAATAGGATAAAAAATTGAACGAATTGATAACGGCAAGCCTTTGTTATAGCAAAAGAATGCCAATGATAGTGAAACAACGGCGTAGATTGCCCAAGGGTGTAAACCCCAATGGAACATAGTTGCACCCATTGCCATTTTGGCAGCTTCTGGCGTATTTGCTTCAACGCCGAGAGGTGTTTCGTACCAGCCTGTAAAGTAAGCTACAGGTTCTGCTACGCCCCAGAACATTAAGCCTATACCCATACCTGCAGCAAATAACATTGCTAACCAAGAAATACGAGAGTGAGTTGGACGCGCTTCTTTACCACCTAAGCGAATATTACCGTAGGGTGAAACAATTAACGCAAGGCAAAACAATACGAATAAGTTTGCTGACCACATAAAAAAGCCATCAAAGTTATTAATAATGTCATTCTTAATGCCATTTAGGGTTGTTTTTGCTGTTTCAGCATCTGAAACAAGTGTTGCCACTAAAAATAGGGCGATTAAACCCGCACTGATGCCAAAGACAGGGTTGTGCACATCAAAACCCCATTTTTGTACATTGTCCTGACCGACAGTGTAGTCGGTATTATCGATACTGTACTTGTCATGATGTTCGCTCATGAATACCTCTTGTTGTGATTATGTTTAGCAGAGAGCTAAACGGCCGGTTGCTACCTATTTATTTCATTGCAAGTTATACGTATGAACACTAAAAATAGTTCGTAGACGAAATAAATTTGTACCAAATATTAGTCTTTAGTGTAGGAGTTCGAAAATAAATGTAAATGGTTTAAGCACTAAATAGGCGAATAAAAGCCATATTTATGTGTTTTTGACGGATTTGTGAACGATTTTGCAGGTGAGGATAATTATTTGATTACAGTATTATTTCAAATCAAATTATTTTAATTCAGAGGAAAGTGCTGCAAACACAAGATTTGCAGCACAAAAACATTACTTCTTATACGCGTCGTTATGAACGCCCGCAGCACGACCTGAAGGGTCAGCATTGTTCTGGAATGACTCATCCCAAGCCAGTGCTTCAGGTGTTGAGCAAGCAACCGATTTGCCGTGCGGAACACATTTAGCTGCTGCATCGCCAGGGAAGTGTTCTTCGAAAATACTACGATAGAAATACGCTTCTTTAGAATCTGGCGTATTGATCGGGTATTTGTATTTAGCATTAGCAAGGTCTTGCTCGCTTACTTGCTCGCTCACGTACTCTTTCAACGTATCAATCCAGTTATAGCCTACGCCATCAGAGAACTGCTCTTTTTGACGCCATAGCACTTCTTCTGGTAGATAGCCGTCGAATGCTTCACGAATAATGTGCTTTTCGATTTTACCGTCTTTACACATTTTCGCTTCAGGGTTGATGCGCATTGCTACGTCTACAAATTCTTTATCTAAGAATGGTACACGTGCTTCCACGCCCCAAGCTGCCATTGATTTATTGGCACGTAAACAGTCAAACATATGTAGTTTAGACACTTTACGGTTAAGCTCTTCATGGAACTCTTGTGCATTTGGTGCTTTATGGAAATAAAGGTAACCACCAAACAATTCATCAGCACCTTCACCAGACAACACCATTTTAATACCCATGGCTTTGATCTGACGTGCCATTAAATACATAGGCGTTGAGGCACGAATGGTTGTTACATCGTAGGTTTCGATGTGGTAAATCACTTCACGAAGGGCATCAATGCCTTCTTGAATAGTAAAGTGAATAGGGTGGTGAACCGTACCAATCATATCAGCTACTTTTTGTGCAGCAGCTAAATCGGGTGAACCTTCAAGACCCACAGAAAATGAATGCAGTTTTGGCCACCAAGCATCAGACTCATCGTTATCTTCGATACGTTTTGCAGCAAAACGCTGTGTGATAGCTGAAATAACAGATGAATCTAAACCACCAGATAATAGAACGCCATATGGAACGTCACACATTAATTGACGTTTAACAGCTGCCTCTAGGCCTTCTTTTACATCGCTTGCTTTAGCTTCGTTGTCTTTAACAGCATCAAAGCTTTGCCAATCACGGCTGTAGTACTTACGAAGTTGACCATCTTTGCTCCATAAGAAATGACCCGGCGGGAATTCTTCAATATGTTTACAAATTGGCGATAATGCTTTTAATTCTGAGGCAACATAAAAGTTACCGTGTTCATCGTGACCCGTATAAAGCGGAATAATACCGATATGGTCACGACCAATTAAGTAGGCATCTTGCTCTTCGTCATATAAACAAAAGGCGAAAATACCATTTAAATCGTCTAAAAACTCAGGGCCTTTTTGCTTGTATAAAGCTAAGATAACTTCACAGTCAGACTGAGTTTGGAAAGTAAAATCTGTTTCTAAGTTAGCTGCTAACTCTTTGTGGTTATAAATTTCACCGTTAACCGCAAGAATATTTGTACGCTCTGGGTTGTACAAAGGTTGTGCACCACTTGATACGCCAACAATCGCTAGACGTTCGTGCACTAAAATAGCTTTATCTGATGAATATACCCCTGACCAATCTGGCCCGCGGTGTCTTAAAAGTTTTGACATCTCAATTGCTTGACTTCGCAATTGGACGGGATCAGATTTAATATCTAATACCCCAAAAATTGAACACATAGTGACTCCTCATTCCAAATATGTGCGCAGTTAACAGAATTTATATAACTGCGAATGTTTGTTTTAACAGAAATAATTACCTAAGTCACACAGGTTTTTTAATTAATTAAGAATAAAATATGCACCTTAAGCGGCGGCTTTGCACCAGTATGGGGTAATTGTTTAAAGCATGAGCAGTTTAAATGCTTGATTTACACAAATAGGCTGATATAGAACCCGTAACAAAGGCTATTATTACCATCAACACTGCACAAGTTTGGTGCAAAGGGTTATGTGAATTTTTTATTATTTAAATGTATAGACAAGTGGTGAAGGCAACGCGAGCAAAGGTTTTCTTTGCTCGCTATTTTTAAAAAGTATTTAGGCTTACTTATTAATATAGTTTAGTGCTATCGCTAGTTGATTTAAGTGCGCAGTGAGCTTTTCTTGTGCTGTATGGGCCTCTTTAAGTGTGACAAACTTAAAGTGCAAGAAGTCTCCAGGTTTTAATTGTGCAAAATGACGAAGATCTGCTTCGATCACTGTGCCTAGTAATGGGTAACCACCTGTCGTTTGCGCATCATTTAATAACACGATGGGTTCACCATTTGGCGGTAATTGAATACAGCCCGGCGCAACGGCCATAGAGGGTAATGAAACAGTGTGACGAATGTCGCATTCATCACTTAATAGCCTTGTGCCCATGCGGTTACTATTTGGCGATACATGCCATGAATGATTAATAAAGTTAACGATAGTGTCTTTTGGTAACAGTGCTGCATGAGGTCCCGCATGAATACGTATTTGCGTACTCTTTGGCGGTAGCATAGCGCCTAAGCCAACTTTAGTATTGTACTTAGGGGTAACCTCAAAACTATCGCCAGTTTGTAAAGCTTGACCAGTCAAGCCACCAAATCCCGCTGAAATATCAGTTGAGTAAGAATTCAATATTGGGTCTGGTAAATGCCAGTCGCCGCCAATAGCAAGATAACTTCGAAAACCATGGCGCGCAGCATTGAGTTTTAGTACATCGCCTTTTTTGATGTAAAAGCTCCAACCAGGCTCAACAGCATTGCCATTCACGGTGGCTTTCATATCTGTGCCGTGCAGTGCGATGTAGTAATCGTTATCGAACTGAATTTCGGCAAGCCCTAAAGTAATTTCAATAACGGGGTTGTTATCATCATTGCCGACTAAACGGTTTGTAATAATCTGCGCGTAAGGGTCAATGCAACCAGAATGACCAATACCTAAATGGCGAGAACCAGTACGGCCTTGATCTTGTATAGACATTTGCATGCCAGGTTTGATGATGGTGATCATTTTAACACCTCCTGAATAACAAACTCTAAAGTATCACCGGGTTCTATCGCACAGGGCGAGTCTGCATTAATATCAAATAGCCGAAAATCTGTATGACCAATAATTTGCCAGCCACCAGGAGAGCTTTCTGGGTAAATGCCGGTTTGTTCGCCGCCAATAGCAACAGACCCTTTTGGAACCGAGAGCCTTGGTTCAGCATGACGAGGGGTAAATAATTGTGGGTCTAGTCCGTCTAAATAAGCAAAACCGGGTTTGAAACCAAGAAACAACACATGGTATTTGGCATTACTGTGCATTTGAGCAACTTCATCGACAGACAGATTATGATGTTTAGCAACATGGGCGATATCTGGTCCATATTCACCACCATAACGTGTCGCGAGTTTATGATGACGCGAATTGAAGTCACTGGCTTTAAGTTCATGCCATTGATCTAGTAATCGTGGCAGCCAGCCAGCAAGTTGGGCGGGCTCTTTAAGGTAAAGCGTTAAGTTATTATTGGCGGGGACTATATCAACAAAGTCATCACTGCTTTGACAGTACTGTGCTAAAGCCCATATTTTCTTTTGGGTTGTTAGTGTGTCGCTGCCTGTTTCATAGGCATCAAAAAAGATGCTATGTGTCGTGAGCGCCATAATCTTGGGTGTTCTATCGGTCGTCATTGCGTATCAATCTTATTATTATCCCTTGATGCTTATTAGCATATAGGCTGGATGTTGATGATGTAAATGCGTCTTTAGCGTTAATTAGAAAAAATCAAGATAGCCAAGCGGTTATAACCGCTTGGCCGATGACTAACTTGGTTAATTTGCGTTATTTAATAACCAATTAGACAATAAACGTACGCCGTAACCTGTACCACCTTCAGCAAGTTCATCTTTCGCTTTTGAGTTTAGCGCGTTACCAGCAATATCAATGTGAACCCAACGCGTGTCACCAGCAAAGTTTTGTAGGAAACTTGCAGCTGTGGTTGCACCTGGACCATGTGAACCGATGTTTTTAAGATCAGCAATATCAGACTTTAATGCATCTTCGTAACCGAGCGGTAAACGCCAAAGGTTTTCGTTTACTTGCTTACCCGCAACAGTTAGTTGCTCAACAAGGGTATCATCAGCTGAGAATACTGCTGCATAGTCATTACCTACAGCACCAATCTTAGAACCCGTTAGTGTTGCAACATCAACCATAATACTTGGTTTAAATTTATCGCGGGCATACCACATTGCATCACTCAGTACTAAGCGGCCTTCGGCATCCGTATTTACAATCTCAACACTTAAACCTTCGGCTGTTCTTACAACATCACCCGGCGCGACAGCAAATTGCGATACCATGTTGGCAGCCATGCCCATGACAGCAACAACGTTTGTGTCTGCTTTAGCCAGTGCCATTGCTTTAACTGTACCCAGTACTGCAGCTGCACCTGCCATGTCTGATTTCATGCGGGCAATTGAAGCACCAGTTTTAAGGCTGTAGCCACCTGAATCAAACGTAATACCTTTACCTATTAATGCGATAGGGGTGTTTTTATTCCCTTGATAATGTGCAACAACTAAACGTGAACCTTCTTCGCTACCACGGCCAACTGCTTCAAGTGCACCCATGCCTAGCTTTTTAATTTGCTTAGGTTCTAAAACAGTAATTTTAACACCCAGCTTCTTAAGTTCTTTTGCCGCTTTAGCAAAATCAGCTGGCGTCATTTCTGTTGCAACTTCAGAGGTTAAATCACGTGCTAAAAATACACCTTGTTCAATGTGTTGTAGTAATTTATGGGTTTTGACTGCTTGGTCTAAATTTTCAACGTCGACAGTGTAGTTTACAACATGGCTGTCTTGTTCTTTTTTGTACTGCTCAAAACGGTGGTCACGTAAATTCGCACCATGTGCAAATTCAGCTGCGTATTTAGCATTGATTGCACTGTCTTTTAGCTCTGAAAAATCGAGGCTTACGGTTCCTTGTTTCGCAGACTGTAATTTAGCGTGAACATTACCACCGAGTTTTGCCATTTTTGCTGCATCTAGTTTTGGCTGTTCTCCTAAGCCAACAAGTAAGATGCGCTGGTGGTCGCTGCCATTAGGAGCGATGACTTCTAATGTTTTGCCATAACCTGCTTTAAAATCGCTGAACTCAATGACCTTATTTAGGTGAGTTTGGGTTTCTGGCTTTAAATAATTAAAGTTAGCAACTTGACTTTCAGTGTCTAAAAATAAAACTAACGTGTTGTCGTTTGGCTTAATTGACTTTGCAAAAGTGAACTCTGCGGCATTCACTTGCGTAGCAAGTGTTAACCCTAATGCAATAGCAGACAAGCTGTGTGCAATTTTCATTTTTAATATCCCAATGTTAAAAAGCTGTGTTTTACCGTAAATAAGGTTAAGAGTTAAATTGTTAGCGGTGAATAGCTGTTTGCATGCGTTTAAGCTGAAATTATTAATGCTTATGCTCGGTCTCCTTTAAATACAGGCTTTTAAGAGGAAATTAGTATGACAATTAAGTCGATGTTACTGACACTATTTACTTGCAGTGCCATTTTTACCACCAGCCCAATTAAAGCTGACACAATGCCAGATAACGCAACAGGGCATATTGAATCGATTGTGCTTGGCTCTGGTTGCTTTTGGGGAGCAGAAAAACGATACGAAGCACTGGATGGCGTGTTAGATGCTGTATCAGGTTATGCCGATGGACATGGATTTAAAGCGACCTACAAGAATATAACTCGTAGCTCACGACGCTTTGATGAAAACAATTATGCAGAAGTTGTTAAAGTCACATACAACAGTAACGAGTTAACAACACAATCACTTTTAAAGCATTATTTTGAAAATCATGATCCAACACAGCTAAATCGCCAAGGTAATGATATTGGTACTCAATACCGCTCAACAATTTTGGTTAGTAATAACGAGCAACTCGAGATTGCCAATAAACTTAAAGGTGAATACCAAAGCAAATTAACGGCAGCAGGGTATGGCAAGATTGTAACTGTGATAAAACCACTTGATGCGTTTTATGCTGCAGAGGATTACCATCAAGATTATTTAAAGAAAAACCCTAATGGTTATTGCCCGGATCATTCAACGGGCGTTGTATTCACACCAGTAAAAAAACAGCAGGTTGATAACACAGCCTTATTGGCCGGCAAGCAAATTGTTGTGATTGATGCTAAAGGCTATTGTCCTTATTGTGAGAAGTTTAAAAAAGACGTCGCGAATGAGTACATGGGAACAATTCCTATGAACTTTCGACATGCTGATCAGCTCGATGGTTTAACAATTAAAACCCCAACATGGGCGACACCCACACTCTTATTTATTGAAAATGGCGAAGAAGTGTATGGGAAACAAGGTTATGTTAGTAGAGATGAATTTTACAAAGCCTTAGGTGCATTTAAACTGGGGGACAGTGAAGCCTTTAGAGTGGCATTTCATGCCAGAACAGATAGTCCATTTTGTAAACAATACGATATCTTTAAAAATACACCTGATGGGATTTTTATTGATAAGTTAAGTGGAGTGCCACTTTTTGATACCCGAGATCGATTTAATTCAGGCACCGGCTGGCTTTCTTTTACTCACCCTGTAAAAGACAGTGTAACTATGCATGAAGACAACAGTTATGGCATGCAGCGTATTGAGCTTAAATCAAAAAGCTCGGGTATTCATTTAGGGCATTTATTCCCTGGAGAAGGGCCAAGAGGTAAAGATAGATACTGTATTAATGCTACCGTGCTTGATTTTGTGCCAAGAGATAAATCTTAAAAGGTAATTGATGTAAGAAAACCAGCCGACATGGCTGGTTTTCTTTTAGCCTGATGACTTATTACCACAATTTTAATTCCTGTTTCGCGAGGTTTAAGTTAAACGACACCAACTCGTTATTATTGAGCTGCACAGCCTCATAAAAATCAGCAATGGCCGCGGTATCATTTTTTGCCATTAGTCGGGCAATACCTCTATTACTTAATGCATAAGACGTTAGTTCATTACGCTTATAGTGTGGAGCATTGACCTTTTTTAGCATCGCGATTGCTTGTGAGCAATCTTGATCAGCTTTATCAAACTGTTTTAGTTTCACACTCACAACGCAACGATTAAATGGCACGATATAGTTGTTAGCATCGTTCATTGTCTCTAAAGAATTAGCAAAGTTACCTTGCATAATTGCTTTTGAGCTTGCGTTATCGTCAACAACCATGAGTTTAAAGTCGTTGTTGTTGGCGAATACAAAATTTGAACAAACAAATAATATTAACCATAGGCAGGGTTTAAGATTTAATTTAAACATTGTTTTCTCCTTGTTAGCGTAAGCGATGTGCTTACTCTATAAAGTTAGAAAACAGGGTAGAAAACTGACAAACGATATAATCGCACCCATTAGGTGAAGAAAAGTATTCTATAACGCAGATATTTTAGACGAAAAAAAGCCCGGTCAGAACACACAAGAACCGGGCTTTCGACAACAATTTGGTTGGGGGAACTTTTACAGCGCTAAGTTTTGTTTTGCGCGGCTTAAGTTGTGATTAACAAGTTCATTTTTTGAAATTTGCACTGCTTCATAAAAGTCAGAAAGTGCAGCAGTATCGTTTTCAGACATGATGCGTGCAACACCACGGTTACTAAGCGCAAACGATGTTAATTCGCGGCGTTTGTAACCAGGTACTTTACTTGTACTTAGAAGTGAAATTGCTTGTGTACACAGGCTTTCCGCTTCTGAAAAATTCTTTTCTTTAACGCTTAATGCACAGCGGTTGAAGGCTGTTTCGTATTGGCTAGTTGCATTGTCATTAGTTTGAGCTTGCTCAATAACCATCAGTTTATAATCAGCTTGGTCGGCTACTGCCATCGCTGAGCAAGTTAATAAAGAGCTAAGTGCAATAGTTTTTACAAGTGTTTTTAACATGATAGTTTTCCTCTGAATAAGTTGGTGTTTCTTGCCAACGAGTGAACTTTAAAATATTCCTATAAGCTAAACAAACGATTAAATTAAAACTGATAGATGAAGAAATTTAATCTATAGAGTAATTACTCAAGTCTCAGCGATTTAGTAGGAAAAATTAGAGAGGAGAGTGTCTGAAAATTACTATCAAACACAATAAGCTTTGTTTTGTGAATGCTATTTTTGTATTGATGTTATCAGTTTGGTTGAAAACACTTACTCTAGATCAGCTAGTTACGATTGAAGCTATTTATTTAAAGTAATATTCAAAACTAAAATATCTGCTGTATCAGTTTGTTCTTTGAGTAAGATAGTGTTACCGCTTATAGCAGTTATTTGACTACAGAAATCCGCACAAAACTTTTCAAAATCAATACTTAAATTTTGAACACCTAGTTCATAATCGTAAAAATTCATTGTCCTTGAGTCGTTTTCTTTGTATTGAAAATAGAAGCCATTTTTAATAGGGTAAATGCTTGAAATAAAATACGTATTATCAAATAGATTGGTACCAGAAGCAGTCATTACTTGGCCACTTGAAAAACTCAGTAATTCGTCGTTATGATTTAAAAAAATATCTTTATCTTTCAATTGCGTTTTTAATGACACTATTTCGTCAGTAACTAAATCAAATTTAACTATTTCATCATTGTGAGTGCTCTTATCAGCAAACAAAATAGCATCTGACTGTTTATACCACCCGATTGGATACCCAATGATTCCATTTAACCATTCGATTGCGAACTGGTCTTCCTCTAGCTTAATAAGAAATGGTTTGTTATTTATACTGCTTGCGATACGTGTTCCAGAGGGGTCCCATATTGGTTTTGATAAAGCATATTCTTGCTCAATGTTAATGAACAATAATTGTTCTTCTTCAGTCTCAATATGTTTAATAAAAAGTTGTGGAAGTCCATTTTTCATTGACATGTAGGCGATGAGTTTTTCATCAGGTGAAAGTGCAGCTTCTTTATCAATGGTATTAGAGTTTACGATTTTTATAGGAGTAGAGAGTGAATCTAAAGCGCTAATCAAAATATCTTGATCAGACTTAGCCTCAATAAAATACAGTTTGTCCTTAACGATTTGTGGATAAATCAAAAAGTTATAGCTTTTAAAATTAAGAGTCGTTAATTGGCCGTTTAATTCAAGTTGTTTTAACTCACTGCCATTACTCAATAACAAAGACTCACCATCGTTAAACCAAGTCATAAAGTGCCAGTTATGATCAATTTCACCGACTGATTCAAGGTTAAAACTCGATAAATTTAATAGTTTTACCTCCGAGATTGCATCTTCATTGAAGCCAATTATCGCTAATTGTTTCTGGTTAGGTGATAAAGCGAGCTTGTAGGGCTTGAAATCATCACTTGGTTGAAGAATTTCGTAAAAATGGCCAGTAATCAAGTTATGTCGATATAGGCTTACATTACGGCTGTGTTCGGAACTGTTTTGATTTGCTAAATAGAAAAGGTTTTCTTGTTCATCTATAAAAAACAAGCTGTTCCAGGTTATATCTGTACGAGAAAAGAGTTTTTCTTCGCTGATCACGTTCGCTTCTGTATCTAGTTGCAGTCGATTGAATGAAATACTCCCTTCATCTTGAAACGAATATACAATCGTATTTGTATCTGTATCCCATGCAAGGTAGGTATACGCTTTTAAGTCTGTACTTAATTCTTTATATGAATTTAATCGTAAATCTTTGATTAAAAGCCTTCGCTTATTAGGACGATTGGTATTTTGTATGTAAGCCATAAAACGCCCATCAGGACTAACTTGTAGGTAACGCTCTTTTTCATTGCTTGCAGTAATAGGCTTAAGATCTTCTAAAGAAATCTGTTTATCTTCGTTAAGGAAATTGAAAAGGAAGATAATGATAAACAAAGCAGGGATAATTAAGAGTACTAGTTTTGTATTTTTTATCTGATGTATTTTTGTTAATGGAGTGCTCGTTTTTTCATCAGGAAAACGTATTTCAGCCTCGAGACTATAGCCCCGTTTTGGGTGTGTTTTTATAATGTGCTTTTCTTCATCGGATAACGCTTGTCTTAACAAAGCAATATTTCTGCGAACTGAATTAGGACTGAAAATAGCTTGTGGCCAAACATTAGCAAAAAGCATTTCGGCAGATAACACTTGATATGGTTTTTGCGAAAATACTTCAAGAAGTGCCATCACCTTAGGCTCTAAAACAACAACTTTACCATCTGTTTGAATTTCGCCAGTCTCAAAATTAACTAAAGAGTCATTAAGAAAAAATTGTTTTGATAATTTACTTTCACTCAAGTTGATAGTTATCCATTTGTTATTATTAATTATTTTCAGCTTAATGTTTTCTTAAGCTTTTCTTAATCACTACTTCATCGCTTTTTGTTATTCGCAAAAGTAAAAGTATCTAAAGGCCAAGCGCCATATTATTCAATAAACAATAAAAGGAATGTAAAGTGAAGCGATATTTACTAATGCTCATATTTTTTATGTGTTTTATTAGCCATAAAGCACATGCAATGAAAGAGGTAGACTATAACAAATTGGCAAGTCAATTTATTACGGTTTTAAACACTAAAGATTTAGATGAGATCGAAAAATTTGTAGTAAATAACTTCTCGCCAAATTCTCTTGCACGCTGGGAGGGTAAAGGTAAAGACCGTTATGTTGGGTATTCGATGAATGTTGCGCTTTTTCATGGAGGGTTGAGTGTTATTTCTACAGAACTTGATACGTCAACTAATCGCATCCGTCATATAAGTAAAGTTTATTCAAAGAATACAGATATGCAGCATCAAGTAGTGTTATTTTTTAATGATGACAAATTTCAAGCAATAACAGGGTGGTCTATTGAAGAAACTCCACAAAACCAAGGTTCAAAAGGCTCTTTAACTGAGTCACAATTTATTGAAGAGATCAAAATTTATACTGATAAACTGGCGCAAAGAGGTAGTTTCTCTGGCACGGTATTACTTGCTAAAAATAATGACATTTTGTTTAGCGCTGCATATGGCTTTGCTTCACGTCGCTATGATGTGAAAAATAACTTAGAAACGAAGTTTCAAATTGGCTCAATGAATAAAATGTTTACTAGCGTCGCTATCTTACAGCTAATAGAAGCTGGCAAAGTATCGCTTGATGATCCGCTCACTAAATTTATTGATAAAAGCATTTTAGGGAAAGGTGATTTTAGCAAAATTAAGATTCGACACTTATTAAGCCATACATCAGGGATTGGTAATATTTCTGGCTATGACGAGATACAAAATAAGGTGCGCTCTCTTAAAGATATTCAACATTTATACAGTTCAATTGACGCTACATTTGAACCCGGAACTGAATGGCGTTACAGCAATACGGGTATGGTTCTACTTGGTCAGGTGATTGAGAATGTAACTGGTGAAAATTACTATGATTACATTAATGAAAATGTATATAAAAAAGCTAACATGCAACAAAGCGGAAGTTATGACTTAGATGTGCCTGTCAAAAATACTGCCCGTAATTATTGGTTTTCTGTCGAAACTGGTCAAGTAACTGAAAATTTGATGTTTCAATCGGTAAAAGGGGGACCTGCAGGCGGAGGTTATTCAACGGTTGGCGATTTACACAAATTCGCCATGGCAATGAAAAATGCTCAACTAGTAAGTCGTGAACTCTCTAATAAAGCCTTATCAGCAAAACCTGAGCTAAATGCACCAAACTGGGGATATGGTTTCTCTGTGAGAAGTTCAGCAGGGAATACAACTGTTGGTCATAATGGGTCCCATTTAGGCATGACAGCAAGGTTAAATATGTATCAAGAAAAAGGCTATATTTTAGTTGTTTTGGGTAATTTTCAATCATCAGCATGGCCTGTTGTGGCAAAAGTAGATCAACTCATAAAGCGTTTGTAAGAATTCATTAAAAATAGGGGCGTATTAAAGCCCCTTATAAACAACCTGCAAATCTATTATTGATAAATTTAATAGCAATGTAATGGTTTTACGTTGTGGTAGTGTTTGTGTCAGTAGGCTATATCCTGTTAAAAAAGCGTTTTAATTATATATGTAGCAATCGGTTAGTAACTTTGTTAAAAATAAACCTTTTGAATAACAGGTGCTAACATCACAAAGGAATTCTGGTGCAAGGATATAAAATCAGCACAGATAAAACTGACCTCGATTTTGAAGTAATTTACGGTCTTATTTCAAAAAGCTATTGGGCGTCCGGAATACCAAGGCAGACGCTAGAAACAGCCATTTCAAACTCATTTTGCTTTGGTGTCTATGATAGCCATGATTATCAAATAGGTTTTGCCCGTCTCATAACAGACAAAGCAACATTTGCCTATCTTGCTGATGTATTCATAGTAGAGAACCATCGAGGAAAAGGATTAAGCAAGTGGCTTGTTGAGAGCATAGTCTCTCACCCTGAGCTTCAAGGTTTAAGGCTTATGGTATTGGCAACAAGAGATGCGCATGGTTTGTACGCGCAATATGGTTTTCAACCAATTGAAAATCCGGAGATGTTTATGCAAATTTGGAATCCAAATGTTTACCATGACCTAGAAAAGTAACAACAATTTCGAAATTATATAAAATCAGGTAGTTATAGTTTGTTGCTAACTTTAAGTGTCAGTGTTCTCTGCAGTGTAATAATAAATAGACATTAGAGTAGATAAGGGAAGTCATGGATAAATTTTGTTGGGAAATTACTGTTCAAGATCTTAATGAACATGCTGTTTGGCTTTTTAAGTATTGTAAGGACGATTCTGTTGATGAATCGATTGTAACACCAGCAACTGAAGCTGATACATTAGACCCGAATAATCAGTTACTCGTAAAATCCCTGTTTACTGATGCTATTGGCAACAAATTCTTGGGTTACATTAAGGTTGGCTTAGCTGGGGTTGAGTATACACAACCATGTATGTTTGTTGATGATGAACCTGTTAGCTTTTGGTTTGGCATATCAACACCCAATACAATTGATTTACCAAAGCTAAACTTTCCAATTCAAGCTGTTTCAGAGCCTATCTATGGCCTGCCTTCTCAAATCGAGACAATTAGTGGTTATGGCTATTTAGACATGCACTCAAACAAAACCTATCTCGATTAAGCCTGATTAATTGCTTTATTCTGTTTAGGATGTATTTTACTCGAAATTATTGAAATATAGATTTGCACATAAACTTCTATAAAAAGGAATTCATCAATGAAAATCGCAGCAGCAAATTCAGCACCATGGAATATAGCAGAAAGTGATAATGGCAGTATGCCAAGACTAATTCGTTATCGAACTGATCTGGCACCTTTTATCGCAAGCAGTGATTATCCTCAAAGATTAGTTATCATTTGGGAGTATGATGCAGATAACCTTAATGGAATGCCATCAACTGAGCAAAGTGAAACGATGAAAAGTTTTGAAGACGCTTTAGTTGAGACTCTTGATTCAGATCGTTTAGCTGTCTTAGCGTTTGTACTGACTTGTAATGGAAGCCGTGAATGGCATTACTATATTAATCGTGTTGACGAAGTCGGGCTTAGAATCAATACGGCCTTATCTGAGTTTCCAAAATTACCTATACACCTGCAGGTTGAAAACGATCCTGAGTGGGAGCAAATCAGTCTTGTATACCAAATCTGCGGTGTTTAGCTAAAGCAATTAAAATGTTGTTCAAAGGTTTGATCCACGATGAATAAATTAATTATTTCAAGTTTAATGCTTGTTAGTATGATTACATTTTCTGCACCTGGTCAAGTTATGCATTGGGGGGATTTAGCATCAATTAAGAGAGAATTAATCGAAGATAAAGCAAGAACATTTTTATTGCGTGAGAAGCCTGAACTAAAAAATGTTGCGGTTAAATTTGTTCAAATTGATGCTCAAATCCATAAAAACGAAGGCACAACTTTGAATGTGGTGTTTATACATGCAAACTCCTTTAAACCAATCGAGAAAAGTGAACTTTACGATAAGTCAAAGAATTCCAGTGAAATCAAATATTGTATGGAATTTATCTTCATCTTTTTTCAAAAAATGGCGAACCAGACAAATTGGTCGTAAAAGATGTTTTGCTTAGTAAAGATATTGAATCTTCGAAGAAAGGTTTTTGGGATACATACAATTCATTTTAATACAGAAAAAATGAGTTAAGATTTTAATCTTATTTTTACTTATTGGTATGCTTTAAAGTAAATTTTAACTTGGAGCTTATACTTTTTAAGGACAAAATTATGAAAACAGGACTTTTATCAATCGGGTTATTATTTACATCAAATCTTGCTTTTGCTGATTGTAAAATAGCACTTGAAGAAAGGTTAAAAGACGATTTGAACCTCACATACCAACAATTTGATCAGACATACGATGCTGGGTTTAGATTGTTAGAAAAATTAGGTTGCCATACTGAAGCCGCAATTCTGATAAAACGTTTTATCTCTCACAATAATTCAAAAGAAAGCTCATTAACGTGGCATTTAGCGCAAATGGAAGGGCTAGCTGGTGATTATCAACAAGCCGTTTTTCACGCAAAAAAAGTATTGGATCCCGATGAAGAGCTAAGTGGTTCAAAAATGTATTGGAATGACTTTGTGTTAGGAAACATCGCTTTTTGGAATAAAGACAAAGCAAAACTAAAACAACACATAGCTAATATTGAGAAGGGACAAAGCTTTAAACCTAACCAGATAAATCTGAACTACCTGAATCAGTTGCTCAAACATTTTGATTTAAGTTACAAACAAGCATTGTCTGAAGCTTAAGGTAAGCTTCGTTAGCTTAATTTCTAGATTGCTCCTCGAATTTGCAAGAAGCAAAAAATGATCGGTACATAAACGACAAAACCCAGCCGAGGCTGGATTTTGAGACAACACAATTCTGTGAGAACTTATAACGCTAAGTTCTTTTTCGCACGAGTTAAGTTGTGTTCTACTAACTCGTTACCTGAAATTTGTACTGCTTCGTAAAAGTCAGACAATGCAGCCGTGTCGTTTTCCGACATGATGCGAGCTACACCGCGGTTGCTTAACGCAAATGACGTTAATTCACGACGCTTATAAGCTGGTACTTTGCTTGTGCTAAGTAAACTAATTGCTTTTGAACAAAGTGCTTCAGCTTCTGTAAAATTCTTTGCTTGAACACTTAACGCACATTGGTTAAATGCTAATTCGTATTGACGGTTAGTCTCTACTGATGCTTGTGTAGATTGGTCAATTACCATCAATTTGTAGTCACTCTGATCAGCCACTGCCATAGCTGAACAAGTTAATAAAGAGCTAAGTGCAACGCGTTTCATAAGTGTACTAAACATAATCATTTCCTCTATTTAAATCGGTATCAACCGCCGACAAGTGAACTTTAATTGAACAGTGCAAATTCAACAAACGATAAAAAATGACCTAATAGATGAAGAAATTTAACCTATAGACTTTAGTCTAATGTAATGAATTAGTTTTAAGCCGTCAGCCGTCAGCCGTCAGCCGTCAGCCGTCAGCCGTCAGCCGTCAGCCGTCAGCCGTCAGCCGTCAGCCGTCAGCCGTCTGATCTGACCCCGATAAAGTAGACTCGGGGTTTAAATAGCTAAAGTTTACGATAAAGAACAATAAAGGGGCAGAGTAGGTAAAACAAACAAATAGTTGTTTATTAATGGCTAAATCGGTACTTTAAGGTGATATATAGTTGTTAAATTAATAAAAAGAAGACTATGAAGCTTAAACTTGCGTGTTTATTACTATGCCCAGTCATTGCCAATGCTGCTGAAGATAAAGTCGCTGTTTATCTTAATTTTGAGCAGGCTTATTTGAGCAATGATGTATCTTTGTTTGCACCCTTATTAAGTAAAAACTATACGATTAAACAAACATTGCATATTCCAGGCGTAGGGTCAGATACTGTGCCTGTTACTAAAGCGCAGTTACTTGAAAGCATGAAGCAAAATCCTAAGCCTAGTTCATTACCGCGTTCAAAAGCTGAATCAGTCAAAGTAAAAACAATTTCATCAAATCAATTCTGTGCAAATTCACAAACTTTAGATCAAGTCGTCGTAGCAGGTAAAAACTACGAAGAGAAGGAACTGCGTAAAGCCTGTTTTAAACATGAAAATAACCGTTATGAAGCCATCTCACATAGCATTGATGTTTATTATCGAGAGCTTTGATTGTGATAGTTAACATTCTGAAATTTCTTGTATCAAATAAACCTAGTAACTGATATTGATTACGGATAAACCCTATAATTGAGATAAGGAAATTAATATGAACAAACAATTAGGTTTAATAGCTGGGGCATTGCTAGTATCAACGAGCTGTTTCGCAGCTGATAGCTTTCAAGTTGAAACATCTGTTTATAAAGCGAATGAGCTATTAGCATCGCCAGTAATACTGGTGGAAGAAAAACAGCCTGCGACCATCTCTATAGGTGAGGGGTTTAGCTATGAAGTTACAGTGATACCACAACAAAATAATACGGCAGCTGTAGAAACATCAATCACACTCGCTGGCAGCTATTTTACTCCTTCTTTTATTGTGGAGTATGGTAAAAAGGCGTCTTTCGAAATTGGTGAAAACAAAGTGAGTATCTTAGTTAGCAAGTCTAAAAGCTAAATTTTCAATAAAGACCCTCAATGAAATTGAGGGTCTTTACGATTTATCACTTAAGATGTTTAAAGGTATCAAGCATCCATTTAATAAATAACTCTAATTGTGCATTGGTTTCACTAGGATCGTGTTGCACTAAGTAATATTTATCTTTTGTTTTTAATGGCATTTCTGTGAAATTAAATAGCCATTGCTCATCAAACCAAGTTTGACTAATAGGCAAAGGGATTAGGGCAATACCCATACCCTGTTGCGCCGCACGTGCCACACCAAACATACTATCAACCTGAATAATTTGCTTTGGTGCAAAGTCTTCAACGCCAGCATGCTCTGCCCATTGGTGCCAAGCCCAAGGGCGTGCTTTGTGAAGAATGAGTGGCACTTCATTTAAAGCCTGAAACGGGTTTTCTTGCCATGCTTGCCAGTTTTCTTTGTTGCAAGCTGGTGTGTACGAGAGTGAAAACAGCTCATGAACAACGCCTTCATGCGGTTTAGACGAAGACAATACAATCGACAAGTCACTTTGTTTAGTCAGCTCTTTACGCGTTTTTAAGGTATTAAGCTGTAAGTTTGTATTTGGATGATCGCTTGTCCATTCGCTCAGTTTTGGCATTAAAAGCTCACTGGCAAAAAACTCAGGTAGCGTAATACTAATAGTTACATTTTCTTGTAACTGACTAAACTCATTGATGGTTTTTTCTAGCGCTTTAATAAGCGGTGATACAGAGTCATAAAAATTCTTCCCTGCAGCTGTTAGGCGAATAGAGCGGGTTTGACGTTCAAACAGTTCAATACCCAATTGTTCTTCTAATTGTTTGATCTGATGGCTTACGGCAGACGGTGTAAGGTAAAGTTGGTTTGCTGCATCTTTAAAGCTAAGGGTGCGTGCAGCAAAACAAAATGAGCGTAGGCCACGAATAGGTGTTTGCATAGTTAATTTCAGTAAGTCCCAAAAGCGCTTGTTAGTTAATTAACTGCTAAGCAATTATTATCCCAAAATGTAAAAAAATAGAGATTAAAGAATGAATATAGCTAACTCTTGCCATATTGTATAAAAAACAGCCTTGAATCGCTCGTTTAATCTATGTTTAGGCAAATGTTTAGCAAAAAAGTGATCTTAGCAGTTTTAGCTATTAGGTCATAGTCTCAGTATTAGATACTGCCAATTCACTAAAGCAGGGCATTTTATACTATTTATGTGACAAAATGGTGCGGCGGAACGTGAACGTTAGATAAAAAAATCCCTCTTGCGAGGGATTTTGGGTAACTCAGCGCCATTGGCACTGGGAATGAGGTCGGTACATGGGATGTGAGTGGTTTAAAAAACCATCTCTGGAACATCACCTTCAACAAGCAATTTGCCTGCCGTTTTGCTAATTATTTCATCTACTGACACACCCGGAGCGCGTTCGATTAGATGAAATGCGCCGTCTTTAACTTCTAGTACGGCTAAATCAGTTACGATTTTCTTTACACAGTTAACCCCAGTTAGCGGTAAAGTGCAACTTTCTAATAACTTAGAGTCGCCATGCTTGCTTGCATGAGTCATCGTAACAATAATATTCTTCGCGCCAGCAACGAGGTCCATCGCGCCACCCATGCCTTTAATTAGCTTTTTTGGGATCATCCACGATGCGATGTTACCGTTCTGGTCTACTTCAAATGCACCTAAGACTGTTAAGTCTACATGACCACCCCGTATCATGGCAA
Organism: Pseudoalteromonas sp. Hal040; assembly: GCF_037162425.1. Lineage (NCBI taxonomy): Bacteria > Pseudomonadati > Pseudomonadota > Gammaproteobacteria > Alteromonadales > Pseudoalteromonadaceae > Pseudoalteromonas > Pseudoalteromonas sp. Hal040. The sequence goes on from NZ_JARLUU010000001.1 coordinate 1,661,258, forward strand.
AACTATCTGCACTATTAAATATTGCTGCACCTGTGGCTGCTGTCACGGTTTCTTTACCCGCGTTGATCATATCTGCATCAACTTGGTCTTTGGTTGGGTACGCACCCATACCTAATAAGCCATTTTCAGACTGCAGCATAACTTCGATACCCTCAGGTACATAGTTAGCAACGAGAGTAGGGATACCAATACCTAGGTTTACGTAATAGCCATCTTGCAGCTCTTGTGCAACACGCATTGCAACTTGTTCACGTGATAATGCCATTTTATTGCTCCTTAATCGCGAGTTGTTACACGTTCAATGCGTTTTTCAAAGTCACCTTTGATCACGCGATTAACATAAATACCTGGGGTATGAATTTGGCTTGGCTCAAGTTCACCTGGCTCAACAATCTCTTCAACTTCAGCAACGGTAATTTTACCTGCTGTCGCGGCCATCGGATTGAAATTCATAGCTGTGTGGCGAAATACAAGATTACCGTAGCGGTCGGCTTTCCATGCTTTAACAATCGCAAACTCACCCGTAATCGACTCTTCTAAGATATACGGGCGACCATCAAATTCTTTAACTTCTTTACCTTCTGCAACCGGAGTGCCGTACCCTGTAGCAGTATAAAACGCAGGAATACCCGCACCACCGGCACGCATCTTCTCTGCGAGTGTACCTTGTGGTGTTAAAACCACATCAATTTCGCCATCGAGTAGTTGTTTTTCGAAAAGCGCATTTTCACCTACATAAGACGCGATGATTTTTTTAATTTGCTTATCGTGAAGTAAAATACCTAAGCCGAAATCATCAACACCGCAGTTGTTTGAAACAACGGTTAGATTTTTAGTCTGTTTACGCTTAATTTCACTGATAAGTCCCTCAGGAATACCACACAAGCCAAAGCCACCAGCGATAATAGTATCGCCATCTTTTAAACCTTCCATTGCAGCTTCATAACTTGAAACCACTTTATCGAAACCGGCCATGAGCCTACTCCTTAATTATTCTGAGTGTTCTTTAGAGCAAGTGATACCTTGCTGACAGGTTGTTTATTTAGTGCACTGCAAATAGCCCAACCAGCTTTCGCCAGTCTTTCTAAATCAATTCCATGCTCTATGCCAAGCCCTTGCAGTAAGTAAACTACATCTTCAGTGGCAACATTTCCTGACGCGCCTTTGGCATAAGGGCAACCACCAAGGCCTGCAACAGCACTGTCAACCGTTGCTATACCGCGGCTTAGGGCGGTGTAAATATTTGTAAGCGCTTGTCCGTAAGTGTCGTGAAAATGTACAGCGAGTTTTGATTTATCAATATGTTGCAAGAGTAAATCTAATAACTCATCGACTTTTCTCGCCGTTCCCACACCAATGGTGTCGCCTAGGCTAATTTCGTAACAACCAAGCTCGAGTAATCGCTCTGATACTTTTAATACATCATTGTAGTCGACATCACCTTGATAGGGGCAACCCATGACGCAGCTAACATAGCCTCTAACGCGAATGTTATTCGCTTTGGCAAAAGCCATAACATCTTTAAAGCGATCAATACTTTCGTCAATAGAGCAGTTAATGTTTTTTTGACAGAACGCTTCACTTGCCGCTGTAAAGATAGCAAATTCTTGTATGCCGACTTGTTTTGCTGCCTCTGCACCCCGTAAATTTGGGGTAAGGGCACTTAAATTAACGTCTGGCAAACTTAACGCGCTTATTACATCGCCAGAGTCAGCCATTTGTGGCACCCATTTAGGTGACACAAAGGCGCCTGCTTCAATATCTTTAAGCCCAGCATCTGCTAGTGCGTTGATAAGCGCGACTTTATCTTGCGTGCTAACGGCGGCTTCATTTTGCAAACCGTCTCTGGCGCCAACTTCTACAATGCGAACAAAATCAGGAAACTGTGCCATTACGCCTCCGGCTCTTCAACAATCGCGAGCATATCACCATGACTCACCAGTTCACCTTCAGCAAAGCAGTAGCTCGTTAATACACCATCATGCGGGGCATTAAGGGTGTATTCCATTTTCATCGCTTCGATGATGATAACCGCGTCACCTTTAGTAACCGTACTACCCACCTCAACTAAATGTTTAACAACAGTACCATTGAGTGGTGCAGCAAGTGGCAATGCATCACTTTCGTGCTCACTAATATAGTGTTTATCAATCAGCTCTAGCACCGTTTGCTGTGCTTTGTACATCACTGTGATGTGAGAGTCTGTTTGATTAATATGAGCCACAACTTTTTCGCCATTAACGACTAGGTTTGCAAGGCCATTTTCAACACTACCCGAAGTTGTATAGTCAACTCCATCTAAGTTGATTTTAAAGTCTTCTGAGGCCTTAACAGCATGAACGTTTAAATCAACAAACGGTATCGTTGTCTTAGCGTCACTGTTTAGCATAAAGCCTGTTAATTGTTGCCATGGGCTGCTGCTTGCACCTTTTAGTTGATGTGCATACGCATAGGCTGCCACAACAGTTGAAATAACAGACTGTTGCTCGTTTTTAGCAACAAGGCGCTCACCTTGGTCTTCAATAAAGTGTGTATCAGGTGCACCAGCTTGAAAAGTAGGGTGGTTAGCAAGGTTATGTAAGAAATTAACGTTACAGCTAAAGCCTGCTAGGTGGAATTGCTCTAGTGCTTTTGATAAACGCCCAAGCGCTGCCTCACGGGTATCGTCATGAACAATTAACTTAGCAATCATAGGGTCGTAGAACGGGCTAATTTCATCACCCGCGGCAATCCCTGTATCTATACGTACAAATTCAGATTCGTTCGGTGTAAATAGGGCATCAATGTGACCAGAACACGGAATAAAGTCATTACTTGGATCTTCTGCATAAATACGTGCTTCAAAGCTGTGACCTTGTAGCTGAATATTTGCTTGGCTAAGTGGCAGTTCTTCACCTGCCGCAATGTTGATTTGCCAATTCACCAAATCAACACCGGTTACCATTTCTGTTACTGGGTGCTCTACTTGTAAACGGGTGTTCATTTCCATGAAGAAGAATTCATCACCGCATAATAAAAACTCAACCGTACCTGCACCGCGATAGTTAATCGCTTGGGCACAGCGTACCGCAGCTTCACCCATTTCTTTACGAAGTGCATCAGATAAACCCGGAGCAGGGGCTTCTTCAATTACTTTTTGGTGACGACGCTGTAATGAGCAGTCACGATCGCCTAAGTACACACAATTACCATGACTATCGGCAAAAACTTGTACTTCAACATGGCGAGGTTTAGTGACATAGCGCTCTAACAGTACTAAATCGTTACCAAAGCCGGCTTTTGCTTCACGTTTTGCGCCTTCAAGAGCACTGATAAAATCTTTTGCGTTTTCAACAACTCGCATCCCTTTACCACCGCCACCAAAGGCCGCTTTAATCAGAACGGGATAACCAATTTTTTCAGCTTCTGCTTGTAAGAACTCTGTATCTTGGTTGTCACCATAATAACCAGGCACTAAAGGTACATTTGCTTGGTGCATAATTTCTTTAGCGCGGGTTTTTGAACCCATGGCTTCAATACTTGATGCTGGCGGGCCAATAAAGGCGATATCATTTTTCTCACACGCGAGCGCAAAGTCACAGTTCTCAGATAAAAAACCATAACCTGGGTGAATACAATCAACACCTGCTTGTTTTGCCACATCGATAATTTTGTCTGCCACTAAGTAAGAGTCTTTACTTGGCGCAGGACCAATATGATACGCCTCATCAGCAAGCTTTACGTGCTGAGCATGTTTATCAGCATCTGAGTACACTGCAACCGTTGTTAAGCCCATTTGCTTTGCTGTACGCATAACTCGGCAGGCAATTTCACCACGGTTGGCAACGAGAATTTTTTTCAATGATTTTGTTGTCATAATGGTTCCTATTTCTGCCAGTTAGGGGCACGTTTTTCAAAAAAGCAGTTAGGCCTTCTTGGCCTTCTTCAGATACACGAATGCGTGCAATACGTTCTGCGGTTAACTCAATCAGTGCATCATCAATTACATTGCCAGCGACATCATTGATTAGCTGCTTTGCTGCTTTAACGGCAATAGGGCCATTGTTCACAAGGTTTTGTAAGTGTTTGTCGAGCGCTGTTTGTAAATCGCCGGTGATCTGGTGAATTAAACCCAGTTGCTTGGCTGTATGCGCGTCAAAAATCTCAGCCGTTAAAAAATAACGACGTGCAGCGCGCTCACCAATAGCTTTAATGACATAAGGGCTGATAACCGCAGGAATAAGACCCAGCTTTACTTCACTTAAGCAAAACTGTGCATCGTCTTGGCAAATTGAGATATCACAACACGCAATCAAGCCTAAGGCACCGCCAAATGCAGCACCTTGAACGGCACAAATTGTTGGATGTGGGCTTGTAGCAAGGACTTTCATAAGCTTTGCTAGCTGCATAGAGTCAGCTAAGTTTTCTGCAAAGTCATTGCCAGCCATCGACTTCATCCAGTTTAAATCAGCGCCAGCAGAGAAGTGCTTACCTTCGGTTCTTAAAACCAGTGCGCGCACATCACAGGTATTTGCGTGTTCAATTAAACGGATCAGCTCACTGATGACTTCTTCGTTAAATGCATTGTGTTTTTCAGGGCGACTTAGTACCAGTACAGCCACATTTGATTTTGTTATTTCGAGTGTTACTGACATAAGGCCTCCATTACATTCTAAATACGCCGAACTGCGAATCGCGCTCAGGTGCATTTTTAGCTGCACTTAAGGCAAGCCCTAATACATTGCGGGTATCAGCAGGATCGATAATGCCATCATCCCAAAGGCGGGCACTGGCGTAATATGGATGACCTTGTTTTTCGTATTGATCGATAATTGGCTTTTTAAACTCACTGACTTGCTCATCAGTCATGCTTTCGCCTTTACGGGCTAAACCGTCTTGTTTGACTTGTGCAAGAACGCCTGCTGCTTGTTCACCACCCATTACAGAGATACGAGCATTTGGCCACATCCACATCATGGTAGGTTCAAACGCGCGGCCACACATACCGTAGTTACCTGCTCCATACGAGCCACCAATTAATACGGTGAATTTTGGTACATCAGCACATGACACAGCAGTTACCATTTTCGCACCATGTTTTGCGATACCTTCAGCTTCGTATTTTTTACCAACCATAAAGCCAGTAATGTTTTGTAAAAACACCAATGGGATTTTGCGTTGTGCACACAGTTGAATAAAGTGCGCGCCTTTTTGGGCTGATTCACTAAATAAAATGCCGTTGTTAGCAACAATACCGACAGGGTGACCAAAGATTTTGGCAAAGCCGGTTACTAAGGTTTCGCCAAAGTAGCGTTTAAATTCATCAAACGATGAATCATCAACAACACGGGCAATTACTTCACGTACATCAAATGGTTTTTTAAGGTCGGTACCCACAATGCCGTATATTTCGTTAATGTCGTAACGCGGTGGTTTAACATCATCTAGTAACGGTGCAGTAGGGCGCTGATAATTAATTCGTTCAATACATTGGCGAGCGATAGAAAGTGCATGGGCATCGTTTTCAGCATAGTGGTCGGCAACACCGGATGTTTTACAGTGAACATCGGCACCACCAAGCTCTTCAGCACTCACTTCTTCACCCGTAGCTGCTTTAACCAGTGGCGGACCTGCTAAGAAAATTGTACCTTGCTCTTTTACGATAATACTTTCATCAGCCATTGCTGGTACATAAGCACCACCTGCGGTACATAAACCCATTACGACTGCAATTTGTGGAATGCCTTTACCAGACATACGAGCCTGATTATAGAAAATACGGCCAAAGTGTAATTTATCTGGAAATACATCATCTTGTTCAGGCAGGTTTGCACCGCCTGAATCAACTAAATAAATACACGGTAAATGACAACGTTCTGCAATATCTTGAGCGCGTAGATGTTTTTTCACCGTTAGTGGAAAGTATGTACCGCCTTTTACAGTTGCATCATTGGCGATGATCATACATTCAACGCCTTTCACACGACCAATACCAGCAACAACACCCGCACAAGGAATAGCTTGTTCGTACACGCCAAAGGCTGCAAATTGAGAAATCTCTAAAAATGGCGAGCCTTCATCAAGTAGCGTTTCAATACGGTCACGAACAAACAACTTACCACGGCCTTGATGGCGCTCAATCAGAGCAGGGCCACCGCCTAAACGGATATCCGCTACTTTTTCACGTAAATCACTTACGAGAGCGGCCATGTTGTCGTGATTTTGCAAAAATTGCGGATCGTGTGGATTTACACTCGATTTTAAAATCGTCATAACAAGGTCCTATCGGCTTTCAGTGAATAATTCGCGACCAATTAGCATGCGGCGGATTTCAGATGTACCTGCGCCAATTTCATATAGTTTTGCATCACGTAATAAACGACCTGTCGCATATTCGTTGATATAACCATTACCACCTAAAATTTGGATAGCATCAAGGGCCATTTTAGTCGCAAGCTCTGCTGCATATAAAATCGCACCAGCGGCATCTTTACGCGTTGTTTCGCCGCGATCACATGCACGAGCTACCGTGTAAACGTATGAACGAGCAGCATTCATTTGCGTGTACATATCAGCGATTTTGCCTTGAATAAGCTGGAACTGACCAATTGGGCTATCAAATTGTTTACGCTCATGAATATAAGGAACCACAATGTCCATACATGCTTGCATAATGCCAAGCGGGCCTGCTGCTAAAACAACACGCTCATAATCAAGGCCACTCATAAGTACTTTTACGCCTTCGTTTAAGTTACCTAGAATGTTTTCTGCTGGTACTTCGCAGTTCTCGAACACTAATTCACATGTGTTAGAGCCACGCATACCAAGTTTGTCTAGCTTTTGCGCAGTAGAAAATCCTGGTGTGTTACGTTCAACGATGAACGCTGTGATCCCTTTAGGGCCGGCATTTAAATCTGTTTTTGCGTAGATAACAAAGGTATCGGCATCTGGACCATTGGTGATCCACATCTTGTTACCGTTAAGTACAAACACATCGCCTTTTTTCTCAGCTTTTAATTTCATTGATACAACGTCAGAACCCGCATTTGGCTCACTCATCGCAAGGGCACCAATGTGCTCACCGCTGATAAGCTTAGGCAGGTATTTTTCTTTTTGAGCCTGTGACCCATTACGGTTGATTTGGTTAACACATAGGTTTGAATGAGCACCATAACTTAAACCAATCGATGCGCTTGCACGGCTAATTTCTTCCATTGCGATTACATGCTCAAGGTAACCAAGGCCCGCACCGCCAAATTCTTCAGGCACTGTCATACCTAATAAACCCATTTCGCCGAGCTGTGGCCAAAGTTGATTAGGGAAGGCATTGTCTACATCTGTTTGTTCTGCAAGTGGGGCAATTTCTTGGCTAGCAAAGCTATTAACGTGATCGCGGATCATGTCTGCTGTTTCGCCAAGTCCGAAGTTCATTTCTTTATAAAGTGAAATAGTGCTCATAATGTGTGTTCCTGTGAGAGTCTGTTGACGAGATTGTTGTCAGGTTATTCGTCTAAATTATTAAGGGTTTCACGACAGCGGCGTTCTGCTGTCACCAATTCCATCAGTACAACTTTAATGTCGTCCATCTGTTGGCTTAGGTCTGCCTTTTTCTCTGCGATAAGGTCAAGCATAGTCACTAGCTGCTTAGCGCTTGATTTATCTGCGTCGTACAGTTCAAACAAACGGCCCGTTTCGGCCAAGGTAAAACCTAAGCGTTTACCGCGTAGAATAAGTTTTAGTCTTACTTTGTCGCGTTTTGAATAAATACGGGTTTGACCATTGCGATCAGGTGAGATCAGACCTTGGTCTTCATAAAAGCGGATAGAGCGAGTTGTAATATCAAATTCTTTTGCTAGTTCGCTGATACTAAACGTTTGCTCATTGCTAGCAGGTTCAACTGCTGCGCTTTCAAAGTTTGTTTGATTGTCTTGTTTCATGATTTATTTACCTCATTCGAATAACACCAATATAAGTGAAGTTTACGTAAAGGTAAAGGGTGATTTGGGAGTTATACTTTAGACTTATAAAGATAACTGGTTGGATTTGTTGAAAAGCCTTATTTATCTAGCCTTGTAAGCAGATGTTCGATTTTTCATACAACAAAATACAGATAAGTTTACAGTTTTACCGGCCGCAAAAATGTTGATTTTAGATTTACGTTGGCGTAAACGTAAATATTATGTATGCTGAATTAAATCGAAATTAAACTATAACAAATTAACTGTTTGGTTACACATGATTTGAACACATGATGATAACCACTTACATGGAGCCAATTATGACTACTGAAGCCGTTGTTATTGTTGCCGCGAAACGTACCCCTATGGGTGGTTTTATGGGCGCACTAAGTGGTGCACACGCAACTGATTTAGGTGCTACAGCTATTAAAAGTAGCTTAGAGCAAGCCGGTTTATCTGCCGATAAGATTGACGAAGTGATCATGGGCTGTGTATTACCAGCGGGTCTTGGTCAAGCACCTGCACGCCAAGCAATGTTAAAAGCGGGCCTTAATCAAGGTACTGGCGCTACAACAATCAACAAAGTATGTGGCTCTGGCTTAAAAGCAGCCATGTTTGCTCATGACTTAATTAAATCAGGCTCTATTAACTCAGCGGTTGCTGGTGGCATGGAAAGCATGAGTAATGCGCCTTATATGTTACCGAATGCACGTTCAGGTATGCGTATGGGTCATGGCGAAGTAAAAGATCACATGATGTGTGATGGTCTTGAAGATGCTTACGATAACAAAGCAATGGGTTGTTTTGCACAAGATACTGCCGATCAATATTCAATTGGTCGTGAACAAATGGATAACTTTGCACTTAGCTCACTGACTAAAGCAAACAGCGCGATTGAAACAGGTGCATTTGCAAACGAGATTGCCGCCCACACTATTTCTACACGCAAAGGTGATGTGACCGTTGCGATTGATGAGCAACCAGGCAATGCACGTCCTGATAAAATCCCAGGTTTACGTCCTGCATTCAAAAAAGACGGCACGATTACGGCTGCAAACTCGTCATCAATTTCTGATGGTGCAGCAGCGCTTGTGTTAATGCGTGAATCAGATGCTAAAGCACAAGGTTTAACACCACTGTGTCGTATCGTTGCTCACAGCACACATTCTCAAGCACCGAGCGAATTTACTTTAGCACCGGTTGGCGCGATGCAATCGCTTTTAGAAAAAGCCGGTTGGTCTGTGAATGATGTTGATTTATGGGAAATCAACGAAGCGTTTGCCATGGTGACTATGCTTGCAATTAACGAGTTAAAACTTGATGAAAGCAAAGTAAACGTCAATGGCGGTGCCTGTGCACTTGGTCACCCAATTGGTGCAAGCGGCGCGCGTATCTTAGTTACTTTAATTCATGCATTAAAGAATCGTGGTCTTAGCAAAGGTGTTGCCTCACTGTGTATCGGTGGTGGTGAAGCTGTTGCTATGGCAATTGAAGCTATTTAATCACTTTAGAATTTTAATCTCTCACAGCCGCAACGTATTTTAAAAACTATCATGTTGCGGCCTCTTTATACCCACTGGGGAGGAGTGCCTCATGCACCAAGTACCTTTATTTATCAACGGCGAATTTACCCAATCAAGTTCAACGCAGTTGATTGATGTTATCAATCCTGCAAACCAAGAAGTGTTAGCTCAAGTTCCTTGTGCAACGGATGCTGAAATGGATGCAGCCATTGCCTCTGCAAAAGAAACATTTAAAACATGGAAAGAAGTGCCAATTTCTGAGCGTGCTCGCATTATGATGAAATACGCTGCACTACTAAAAGAAAACCATGACGAGCTTGCGACGATTATTTGTCATGAGCTGGGTAAAACATTTGAAGATGCCAAAGGCGATGTTTGGCGTGGTATTGAAGTTGTTGAGCAAGCAGCCAATGCACCATCACTAATGATGGGCGAAACAATGGAAAACGTAGCGCGTAAAATCGATACTTACTCTTACATGCAGCCACTGGGTGTATGTGCGGGTATTACGCCATTTAATTTCCCTGCGATGATCCCATTATGGATGTTCCCACTGGCTATTGTGTGTGGTAACACCTTTATTCTTAAACCTTCTGAGCAAGATCCACTAACACCAATGCGTTTAGCTGAACTATTTGTTGAAGCGGGTGCACCAAAAGGGGTGTTACAAGTTGTTCATGGTACAAAACCACAAGTTGACCGTTTATTAGAAGACCCAGCAGTACGTGCTATTTCATTTGTTGGTTCGTGTGGCGTAGGTGAATACATCTATTCAAAAGGCACAGCAAACCTTAAGCGTGTGCAAGCGTGTGTGGGTGCAAAAAACCACATGGTTATTATGCCAGATGCAAGTAAATCGCATGTTGTAAACAACTTAGTAGGTGCGTCTGTAGGTGCTGCGGGTCAGCGCTGTATGGGTATTTCGGTTGCTGTCTTCGTTGGTCAAGCAAAAGACTGGGTTGATGAAATTAAAGCAGGCTTTGAAAACGTACGCCCAGGTGTATGGGATGATACCAACGCGGCTTACGGCCCACAAACATCAAAAGCTGCTAAAGACCGTATCTTATCGCTTATCGCAAGTGGTAAAGAGCAAGGTGCAACGTGCTTAATTGATGGCTCTGACTTTACTGTTGAAGGTTACGAGCAAGGTAACTGGGTTGGTCCAACGCTATTTACTGATGTAACCACCGAGATGGATTTATACAAAGAAGAGATCTTTGGTCCTGTATTGGCTTGTATGTTTGTAGATACTCTTGAAGAGGCGATTGAGCTTATCAATAACTCGCCTTACGGTAACGGTACTTCGTTATTCACATCAAGCGGTGCTGCTGCACGTAAATTCCAACATGAAATCGAAGTAGGTCAAGTTGGTATCAACGTGCCAATTCCTGTGCCACTACCGTTTTTCTCTTTCACAGGTTGGAAAGGCTCATTCTACGGCGACCAACACACCTATGGTAAGCAAGGTATTCGTTTTTACACAGAAACGAAAACAATTACTTCACGTTGGTTCGAGGATGATATCGCCTCAGGTCCTAACATGAGTATCAACCTTAAATAAGCCGTAATTAATTTACTGCTGAGCGAGCACACGCTCGCTCAAAGAACACACATTTAAACGACAACAATCGTTATTCACACAAGAATAAGACAACAAAATAGAGGTCTACTATGGACTTTAATTTAACCGAAGATCAGCAAGCGTTTGCTGAAACAGCCCGTCAGTTTGCAGAGTCAGAACTTGCGCCTAATGCAGCTAAGTGGGACCAAGAACATATTTTCCCTAAAGACACCATTAAAGCAGCCGGTGAGCTTGGCTTTTGTGGTTTATATACCCCTGAAGAAGCGGGTGGCTTAGGTTTATCTCGCCTAGATTCAAGCATTATTTTCGAACAGCTTGCAATGGGTTGTACCGCAACAACCGCTATGTTGACCATTCATAATATGGCAACGTGGATGATTGCAAGCTTTGGTACTGAAGACGTTAAAGCCCAGTACTGTGAACAATTAGTAATGGGTGAGTTACTTGCGTCTTACTGTTTAACAGAGCCTGGCTCTGGCTCTGATGCCGCATCACTAAAAACCAAAGCGGTAAAAGAGGGCGATGAGTATGTGATCTCAGGCTCTAAAATGTTTATCTCAGGTGCTGGTGAAACTGATTTACTTGTAGTTATGGCGCGCACTGGTGGTGAAGGCGCAGCCGGTATTTCGGCATTTGTTGTGCCTGCTGACGCAGCAGGTATTGAATACGGTAAAGCTGAAGAAAAAATGGGCTGGAATGCACAGCCTACACGTTTAATTAGCTTTGAAGGTGTCAGAATCCCTGCCGCTAACTTACTAGGTCAAGAAGGCGAAGGCTTTAAGTTTGCAATGCAAGGCTTAGACGGTGGTCGTATTAATATTGCAACTTGTTCATTAGGTACAGCACAAGCAGCTCTTAATACTGCTCGCGAATACCTAAAAGAACGTGAGCAATTTGGTAAGCCATTAGCAGCTTTCCAAGCACTACAATTTAAGATTGCCGATATGAACACAGAGCTTGTTGCTGCTCGTCAAATGGTGCGCTTAGCCGCATTTAAACTAGATACGGGTGACAGCGAAAAAACCACTTACTGTGCGATGGCTAAACGTTTTGCTACAGATGTTGGTTTTAAAGTCTGTGACGACGCACTTCAAATTCACGGTGGTTACGGTTACATCAAAGAATACCCATTAGAGCGTCATTTCAGAGACGTACGTGTGCATCAAATTCTTGAAGGCACTAACGAAATCATGCGTGTGATTATCGCACGTCGTATCTTAGCTGAGTCAGCTGGCGACATTCTATAAGGAGCATACTATGTCTAATCCATCGATTGATTTAAATATTGAAGGTAACGTAGCGGTTTTAACCATGAATAACCCGCCAGCGAATACCTGGACACAAGATACATTAACTGCATTAAAAGACACTGTAACTGAGCTAAATGCTAACAAAAATGTCTATGCATTAGTGATTACAGGTCAAGGTGAAAAGTTCTTTAGTGCTGGTGCCGATCTGAACGTATTTGCCAGTGGTGATAAAGGCGTTGCTGCCACTATGTCAAAAGTGTTTGGTGATGCATTTGAGGCACTAACCAATTTCCGTGGTGTATCAATCGCAGCAATTAATGGTTATGCCATGGGCGGTGGTCTGGAAGTGGCTCTCGCGTGTGATATTCGCATTGCTGAAGAGCAAGCTCAAATGGCACTTCCTGAAGCGAAAGTTGGCTTGTTGCCTTGTGCTGGTGGTACGCAAAACCTTGCATGGCTTGTAGGTGAAGGCTGGGCAAAACGCATGATTTTATGTGGTGAACGCTTAAAAGCAGACAAAGCACGTGAAATTGGCCTTGTTGAAGAAGTGGTTGGTACTGGTGAAAGCTTAGCTGCGGCAATGAAACTGGCTAACCAAGTTGGCGAACAAAGCCCGGTTGCTGTGACTGCATGTAAAGAACTTATTCAAAAAGGTCGCACTCAACCTATGGCTCATGCATTGCCACTAGAGCGTGAGTTATTTGTACAATTATTTGATACGCAAGACCAAAAAGAAGGCGTGAATGCGTTCTTAGAAAAGCGTAAAGCTAATTGGGTAAACGGCTAATGACTAACGTAACACTACTAAATCATCAAGATGCGCCTGTGGTGTTTGAAATTGCAGAGGCCGAGAGCGGCCTTATTGCAATTGCGACACTCAATGCGCCTAAGTCATTAAATGCCTTAAATTACGACATGATCCAATTGCTTGAGCCGCAGCTTAGAAAATGGGCTAACGATGACGCAGTTGCCATGGTCATTCTAAAAGGGGCTGGCGAAAAAGCATTTTGTGCTGGTGGCGATGTAGTAAGCCTACATAAAGCAATGAGCACAGGTGAGCCAGCTAATTACATTGAAGACTTTTTTACCCTTGAGTACAAATTAGACTACCTAATTCACTGCTATGAAAAGCCAATATTACTTTGGGGTAATGGCATTGTTATGGGTGGCGGCCTTGGTTTAATGGCAGGTGCAAGTCACCGAGTGGTAACAGAGACATCACGTATCGCAATGCCTGAGCTAACTATTGGTTTATATCCTGATGTGGGCGGCAGTTATTTCTTACATAAAATGCCAGAGCAAGTCGGTTTATTTTTAGGGTTAACTGCGGCGTCTATCAATGCTGAAGATGCCTTGTTTGTTAATCTTGCTGATCACTATGCAACAGCAGATAAATATGACGCTATTTTAACAGCCATCACCGCTGAAAAGTGGGGCAAAACAGCCTCTTTAAACCACGAAAAGCTGACGAACATTTTAATCTCGATTGATAATATTTCAGGCCGTGTTCCTAAAGGCAATGTAAAAGATAACTTAGCGGTTATACAAAAGCTGGCTGAATTTGACTCACTGCAGGGTAAAATTGACTACATTCAAGCTTTAGAAACCGAAGATAAATGGCTTACCCGCGCGCAAAAGTCATTAGCGCATGGTTGTCCGCTTAGTTGTGCGCTTGTTGAACGTCAATTAGCAAATTCAAAAGAGATGACGTTAGCACAGTGTTTTAAAATGGAGCTAGGCATGTCAGTTCGTTGTGGCGAAGTAGGTGAGTTCCAAGAGGGCGTTCGTGCGCTATTAATTGACAAAGACGGTGCACCTAAATGGCAGTTTAAATCGCTTAGCGATATCGACAATGCAGTTGTAGATAGCTTCTTTACAGCACGCTGGGATGAGCAATCTCACCCACTTAACTCATTAACGTCATCTTAAGTCCAAGGGGTAAACAAATGGCTAAATTAACAATAGGATTTATTGGTTTAGGCAACATGGGTGGCCCAATGGCGGCAAACCTTGTCAATGCAGGTCATACGGTACGTGTGTTTGACTTAAATAAAGCGGCGGTCAGTGAGCTTGCCGATAAAGGCGCAATTGCTGCTAACGATGCAGCTGAGTGTGCCATTGGCGCTGATATTTTTATCAGTATGCTACCAGCAAGCAAACACGTTAAGTCGCTTTACTTAGGCGAAACAGGTCTTATCAACTTACTTGATAGCAAAACTTTAGTGATTGACTGCTCAACCATTGATGCCGAATCAGCGCGTCAAGTGGGTAGCGAACTTGCTCAAAAAGGCATTGATTTTGTTGATGCACCGGTATCAGGTGGTGTTGCAGGAGCAACAGCGGGCACTTTAACCTTTATCGTCGGTGGTGAGCAAAGTCACTTTGAAAAAGCCAAGCTGGCTTTAGTGGATATGGGAAAAAATATCTTCCATGCTGGTGATATTGGTGCAGGCCAAGTCGCAAAAATCTGTAACAACATGCTGCTCAGCATTTTAATGGCTGGCACTAGCGAAGCACTACAAATGGGCATAAACAATGGGCTCGACCCAAAAGTGTTAAGTGACATCATGACTGCAAGCTCTGGCCGTAACTGGACACTTGAGCTTTATAACCCATGCCCTGGTGTAATGGAAACAGCACCAGCAAGTAATGATTATAAACCGGGCTTTATGGTTGATTTAATGGCGAAAGATTTAGGTCTAGCTATGGAAGCGGCCCAGCAAAGTAATTCATCTACCCCAATGGGGTCAATGGCGAAGAATCTATACACTATGCTTCAGCATCAAGGTGCAGGTAGTTATGATTTTAGCGCTATTTTTAAATTATTCTCGAAGTAGGAGATTGTTGTGGAAATTAAAAACAACAACATCGTAATTACCGGTGGTGCGCAAGGTTTAGGCTTTGCGATGGCCGAGAAATTTGCATCACTTGGCGCGAACATCGCTCTTATCGATATGCAACAAGACGTACTTGATACTGCAGTATCAGCGCTTGCAAAGCATGGTACAAAAGTCATGGCGTATGCTGCCAATGTCACAGATGAAGATGCTGTAGTAGCAACGTTCAACACAATTAACAAAGACTTTGGCCATATCGGTGTGCTAATTAACAACGCGGGTATCTTACGCGATGGTATGTTTATCAAAGCAAAAGAAGGCAAAGTAGTTGATAAAATGTCGTTGGCTCAATTTCAATCTGTGATTGATGTGAACCTGACCGGTGTATTCTTAGCTGGTCGTGAAGCTGCGAGCCACATGATTGAGTCTGGCAAAGGCGGTGTAATTGTTAATATGTCGAGTGTTGCTCGTGCTGGTAACATTGGCCAAACAAACTATGCAGCGTCTAAAGCCGGTGTTGTTGCGATGACAACGGGTTGGGCGAAAGAATTAGGTCGCTTTGGTATCCGTGTTGGTGCAATTGCACCAGGTGTTATTCGCACAGCAATGACAGATGCAATGAAACCAGAAGCAAAACAACGCATGATGGCGGTAACGCCAGTGGGTCGTTTTGGTGAAGCAGAAGAAATTGCTCAAACAGCACAATACATTGTAGAGAATGACTTTTTTACAGGTCGTGTTGTTGAAATTGATGGCGGTATTCGCCTTTAATTTTAAATGGTAACCCTTTACCCATTGAAAGTACCAAAACGGTAAGCCTAGCTTGCCGTTTTTTTATTTTTAAAGTATCTTAACTTCATAATTATAAGGAGATTTTTTATGAACACTGATGGCATTACAGTATCAATGAGCAAGGGAATTAAAGCTAACTTCAAACTGGGTGAACATTTAATTGAATACTGGGGTTCTGCTTACTCAGGTAAAGAAGTTCTGAAAGTAGACGGTGAATTAATAGCAGAATCACGTAACTTTAAAACAAAATCTGTTCATGAATTTAATATGGATGGTAAAGCCTGCCAATTAACGATTTCAGTAACTTTATTTAGGAAGTTTTCTTCTGTAATTTCATTAGAATGTGAGAGCAAGCTAGTTCACAGTTACCAACTCACATACGGTAAAACCCAAAAAATTGCTTGGTATTTAAAAGCAATTCCCTTTTTATTAGCAGGGGTGTTAGGCTGGTGTTTTGCTGCCGATATTCTTACCTTGTTAGAGTTGGTTATCTTTTGTTGCTTAACCTTTGCAATATCAGAGCTGGTTATGAAAGATCATGGCTGGATCATCGAAGAGCAAAAGCCTTGTAATTAACTGTCTAGCATTCAATAATTGAGCGGTAAAAGCCGCTTAACTTTGAGAGATGCAGTGAATCCCAAACAAATCCGCAATTTTTATATCAATGAAGAACAGTCTGTTTATTTGCTGTCTCACCATGATGCTAAAAAGCACCGTCAATGGCTTAACATATGTATTAAACAACTTAGCTTGCTTGGATACAGTGACGTTGAATTAATTGGTTCTGGTGCGTTTGGATTTGTTTTTGCCGGTGTTGATGATGAAGACTTACCTTGGGTATTTAAGTTTTCACGTATAACCCTTGCACAAAGTGTACGTGACCGTTTAGAAGACGAAGCATACATGCTCTCGCAAGTTAAAAACCCACTCGTACCAAAATTTTATGCCTTTGAACGTATTAAAAAGCAAGGCATTTTAATGATGGAGCGCGCTCTAGGTGAAGATTTAGAAAAAATCTCCATCAAACAGGGGCGTTTTAGTGCAGCAAAAGTTATGGCGCTGGCTCTTAGGCTACGTAATGTACTGGTAGATTTACGTGAACATAAAAATGGCTTAAGCCCACAGCCAATTGTGCATGGCGATATCAAGCCCTCGAACATTGTTTATGATGAACAAACCAATAAATTGTCATTGGTTGATTGGGGCAGCTCTGTTTATGCACAAATAGATGCTGATGGTAATCCGGTTGCCAGCAATTTTATGGATCTTATGTCTGCTGATATTAGCACCACCAATGCACGTATGGGTGATGTGTACTTTATTGGTGATGAGCAAATGTCGGGTGGGCAGTCATCGCCACGATTTGATGAACAAGGTGTCGCATCAACCCTTTATGCACTGGCCTCTGCACAATCTTGTAGATTTGGTGCGGCGGTTATTCCGGCTACAAGCCTGAATTTACCTATGGAGCTTGCTCGAGTAATTGACGGTATGCTTTCAAAAAATAAGGCCACACGCGATGGGGCAGGTGATTATTTTATGCGAAACATGCCTACAATGGCTAAAGCTTACCTCCCTGAGCTACCCCGTAAAGTTATTCGCCCTTATATTCCTTATTGGTTTAGTGAGTTTGATGAGCACCCTGACACAGTAGTTTATAGCTCACGTAAGCAATTTTTAAGACAAGCTGACCATAATCAACAATTACTTGATGTAAACGATGCTCAGCTAGACAGATACTACAAAGAGTTTTTATTTGATACCGGCGACACCGAAAAAGCATTTTTGGCCTCAATAAGCCGATTAGCAAAGTACCCAGTAGTAGGGGGCCTGAGTTTTCATTGGAAAGAAAACTCACTGTTTGTTGAGTCTTCCCTTATTTTACATGATGAAACGCTGGGTACTGCGTTTACCGATGCGATCAACAACACGGTGATGTTAGCGCAGGGAATTGAACAAAAAGGTCTCTTCAAATGTTGCTTGTTTGATGCGCGTAAAACTATTCAGCTCGAACGGGATGGCACAGGAGCGTTTAAGTTTGAGAATTTACCTGAGCTTGATTACGAAGTAATGGATATCCAAGCCTCAGACGTAACCAGACCACACTCTTACTTTGAAGATGGTAAAGACCCGGATGAGCAATTACAGCTCCCGAAAAAGGTTATAAAGTGTGTATTTGAGCTAAACCAAATACACCATACGGGCTGTATCATTTTCGAAGCTTTACCTGATAGGATGAAAATACATCATTACTATCGACTTCTTGATGCCAGTAAAGAGCCTGAATTTAAACGTTTATTAAGTAAGCTCATGCAATATGCGGTTAGTATCACAGATATAGGTGTGGCAGGCTTTATGAAGCTACCTTACAAAAATACCCGTGAATTTGATTTGTGCATTAAACAGCCCGATGAGTTCTATCCGCGAGATCCCAAAAGAGCTGAATGCTAAAAGCGGACCTGCTTCAAATAGTTTAGGAGAATAACAAACATGGACCTCACCCCAAATTATAAAAATTATTCATTGGATGAGCTTTTAGATGCTCAAAAGTATATTGATAAAGAAAACTATCCGCAAAGAGCGCAAGAGTTAGAATTTGCGATTGCAAATAGACTAAAAGACCCGGAAGCAAAAGCAGAGTTTGATGAGCTAGAAACAAATAAAAAGTATGCTACTTTCTGGCCTCGTTTTTGGGCTGCTGTTATTGATGGCTTAATTTTTACAGCATTACTTTATATCGAATGCTTATTCTTTAGCGTTGAATACTCTAACCAAAACATGGTTTTACAAGCCGCTAATGGCGTCCAGTATATTGGCTATGTTGTTTTTATGCATGGGTTTTATGGTCAAACACTTGGTAAGATGGTGATGGATGTTAAAGTTCTCGATCATGACACCGAAACAGAGATTACGCTTAAACAATCGGTGCGCCGAGAGTCTGTAAATATCGCTATTAACTCATCTTGGATACTCCTACTTTTGTCTATTTCAATATCGTTACAACAACTCGGTAGCGTACCTGAGTTTTTAACTTATTTAATTATGGCTTTGAGTTCCCTAGCTACAGTATGGGCATTGTCAGAATTTATAACCATGCTGTTTAATGAAAAGCGTCGTGCAATACATGACTTCATCGGTAGAACGGTTGTTGTTAGAGTGTAATAAGGAGTTCTAAATGACAACCGTAAAAAACACCTTTAATACCTAATGACATAGTCGTTAGTTCTTTTTGTAGTGGCAAATAATAGGTATTGTTTATTCATCCTTTCAATTTATCTAAAGGCTTTTAATGAATGCTAATGTGTAAAGTCCTTGTCGAAAATTTATATTATGATGGGCCAAGAGGGGGTATCACATCTATTGAGGGAAGACATTACAGGTTTGTTTCAGACTTCAATGATGACAGTGGTTTTACTGATGAGTTTTCTCTTTATTTAATATCAGAATCTGAACTTGAGTTAGAGATAGAGCAATGGCAAATTTTTGTTAAATGGAATAAAAAATATCAGTCAGGTGAATTAAAAGCCGATAGTCATCCTGGGCATGGTGGTATATCTCAAAGATGGGATGAAATAGAGCAAGCTTTAGCAATTAACAGAAAAGATACGTCAAACTTTAAATTTAAAGCTCTAGCTACCTTTATCCCGAATGGTCAAGAACTGCAATATGATTTAAATGGCCCTTGTTATGATGTTACTTGGCACTTTCTTTAATTATAAGAGTATTTAAAAAACGATGGCTATTTGGCAAAGAACAATAGTTCTAATACCTGCACAATGGGTAGAAGATAAAAATTATTCAGTTGAGGCACTCTACAATGCCGATGGTTATTTCGATACTGCCTGCGTGTGGAAACAGCACCAACCAAATGTGCAAATAGACAAGCTGTTGGATAATGTTTTAGTAAGAACTGAAAGTAATATTTCCGATTTTAAAATGTGGGGTAATAGTTCATCAAATGAAATTACTATTTCTGTTAATGATGAATCGATTGATGAAATTGTAATTAGAGTTGATTTAAGGAAAGACATAAGTAATTTTTGCTTTTCAATTTGCCAACTCGCTAAAAAATTACAGTGTTTTTTATTTATTCCAAATAAAAAGCTTCTTATTGAGCCTGACATTCACTTACTAATGCAAAACATACAAACACTGACTACTACAAATCAAAAGCGTAAATTTAAATAACCTGCTAAATAGCAGGTTTGTGGGTAATTGGCTATCACTTATGCTCTTCAATTATCTCAGTGATACTCTCTGCCGAGAGTATTTCTATCCAATAACCATCAGGGTCTTTAATAAAGGCTAGGCCTTTCATTGAGCCATCGTCTGGTTTTTTAACAAACTCAACATCGAATTTTGCAAAGCGCTCGCACGCGGCGTACACGTCTGGCACGCTAATACCGATATGACCAAAGCCTTTTGGTTCATCATTTCCACTATGGTAACCTGTAAAGCTGTCGTCGTTTTCTGTGCCCCAGTTATGTGTAAGCTCGATAAGAGCAGGGCGGCGAAATACCCACTGTGCTTTTTCTTTATCGCTGCCTGTTGGCATGTCTTGCTCATAACCTAAAAAGTACAGCGTAAACTCCATTTTAGGGAAGTCATATTTACCAAGTAACTTCATACCTAAAACATTTTGATAGAAATCTAAAGAAGGCTTTGGATCTTTAATGCGCAACATTGTTTGTTGCATTACATAACCTTGCGTTGCATTCGTGATTTGTTTAGGTGATTCGTTGTAGTTAGACATACACATCCTTTTTTAATGACATTAATGATGATGAAAGCAGTCTAACATAACCACGTTACCCTTAAATTAATAAAAATAATATTGACTTCTTTAGATAGCCCTTCAAGTCTTAACTCGATAACTCAAATAAAAAACCGCCCTAACAGGCGGCTTATTTCAACTTACAGCTAAAAGCTTAAAGCTTAATTACCCCAAGGATTACTCGCACTTGAACGTTGTTTGCGAGTTCGAGCAAGTTGTTTTGCTTCTTTTTTAGCGTGAATGCGTTTGGCGTCAGTAAAACTTAACTCACACGGTTCACCTGGTTTTTGATCTGCAGGGATCACACGATCGCGAGGTGGTAATTCGTAGTTTACATTGTCAGGGCGTGGTAAACTTTTAAGGCGATACAAATAAAAGTTTTCTACTTTTTCTTGTGCCCATTGTGTTTTACGTAAAAACTTAACCGCAGATTTTACATCTGGGTTATTCTTAAAGCAGTTCAAACGCATATAGGCGTGGAGTAATTCCCAGCCATATTGTTCGACAAGCTCTGTCACGACTTGCTCGATACCAACACCTTGTAGTGGGTTATTGCTGAAAATTTCATTATTACTCATTAGACTATCCGGTATTTCAAAACTAGGGTAAGTATAATTGCCTTTACCCTAGTTTTATAGCTAACTTGCTAAGAATGTTTATATTCGAGCTTATTCTTTACAATTAACTACTACACGGCCGCGAATTTTACCTTTTAAAAGGGCTTCTGCATTTGTAACGGCTTCAGAAAGTGGAATTTCTTGCGAAATAGTATCTAGGTAGTCAGCCTCAACTAATTCACTTAGACGTTGCCACGCTTCAATTCGGTCAGCTTTAGGGCGCATAACACTGTCTATACCCATTAGGCTAATACCGCGAAGGATAAACGGAGCTACCGTTGCTGGAAAGTCCATACCTTGTGCTAAACCACACGCTGTTACAACACCACCGTATTTAATTGATGCACACACATTTGCTAGTGTGTGGCTACCTACAGAATCAATTGCGCCTGCAAATTGCTCTTTTGCCAGTGGTTTACCAGGCGCAGAGAACTCTTCACGAGATAGAACGCGTTTTGCGCCTAGTTTTTCAAGGTGCTCTGCTTCATTTATTCGGCCTGTTGTCGCAACTACATCAAATCCAAGTTTGTTAAGTAAATAGATAGCAAAACTACCCACGCCACCATTAGCACCGGTAACAAGTATTTCGCCGCTTTGGGGTGTGATACCTTGTTTTTCTAAGGCAATAATACTGAGCATTGCAGTATACCCAGCAGTACCAATTTGCATTGCCTGTTTTGGTGTTAAATTAGCGGGGAGGGGGATAAGCCAATCTGCACTCATAGACGCTTTTGAACTCAAACCACCTAGGTATTTCTCGCCAACACCAAAGCCATTTAACAGAACTTTATCACCTACTTTAAATTCATCGCTTTTAGACTCTGTCACTGTGCCTGCAAGGTCAATCCCGGGGATCATAGGAAATGTTCTAACCACAGGGCCTTTACCTGTAATCGCTAAGGCATCTTTGTAATTCAACGTGCTGTAGTCAACATCTATATTTACATCGTGCTGGTGGATGTTCTCTACAGGGAAATCTGTGTATTCGGCACGATAGCCTTGATCATCTTTGTTGATAACTACCGATTTTACTGATGTTGTCATATTGACTCCTTTTAGACCGATCGTCTTTTAATGGTTAAAATAAAACCGTATTTAAACGGCTTTATAAAATTAAACGTAAAAATTGCGCTGTATAGAGTGTGAGTGGTTCACTTGATTTATCTAGTTTTGAACGCATCACCGCACCTTCCCAGCCAATCCAAAAAAATTCAGCAAGCATTTTACAATCTGATGCCTGAGGAATTTGTTTTTGCTGCTTTGCCTCAACTAAGCATTGCTCAATTAAAGCTTGCCAGCTTGTGTAAGCTTGCTTAATACGTTTAATCATTGGCTCATCAAGGTAGCTGAGCTCTTGATTTAAATTACCAATTAAGCAGCCGCGTTTAAACTCAAACTTTGCCATACCTTGTTTGGCGTCATTGGCAAACAGAACAATCCTCTCAAGAGGGGTTGTTGCATCGTTGGTTAGGTGGCGTTTTAACTTTGCCTGAAAATAGCTGTCGTAAGCATCAATGAGTGCTAAGCCAAAATCATTCTTACTTTTGAAGTAATGATAAAAAGAGCCCTTAGGTACCTGGGCTGATTTTAAGATTAAATCAATGCCTGTGGCACTAAAGCCTTTTTCGGTTAACACAGCTAAACCTGTATTAATTAACAAGGCGCGCGTATCAGCATTTGAGCGTGCTATTTTTGGTGGCCTGCCTCGACGGCTTGGCACAGAGTTATTTGTTTCCATGGCAACTATATTAGACCGATCGGTTTTTAATATGCAAGCATTAAATTGAGTAAATTGTAATCATCATAAATTTGTCATGATTACAATTTAGTTGGGAACTTTGCTGAAAGTGGCTTGGTCATAAATAATGAAGCTAAAAGAGCTGTATCGTTTTTAGCTGAATTTAAGTGTATTAATAGATGGTTTTTGTTGGAGAGGTACGACCACTTAGTCATTTAAAATGTTAATTCATTTGATCATCAGCACGTTAGTTTTTGTCAATTTATTTAATTGCTTTTTGTTATTTGAATTTAACAGTTTTATTAACTATTCATTAAATGTAGATGTCAATTTCGCTACATATCTATAAATATAAAAGGTGAGGATATTACCTATGAAGAGACAGAAAAGAGATCGTTTAGAAAGAGCTCATTCTCAAGGTTATAAAGCAGGCTTGGCAGGCCGTTCCAAAGAACAATGCCCTTATCAACAAATCGACCCTAAATCAGAATGGTTAGGCGGATGGCGAGAAGCTATTGAAAACCGCAATATGTTCAAAACTTAAAATAGGCACCTTATTTACGCAAAAAAGCCCCAGTTAGGGGCTTTTTTGTATCTGCACATCAATATTAGAATGCAGTTGTATCTTGGAAAAGACCTACTTTAAGATCTTTTGCTTCATAGATAACGCGGCCATCAACTTCTACAGTACCATCAGCCATACCCATGAATAATTTACGTTTAATAACACGTTTCATGTCTAAACGATAAGTTACTTTTTTAGCTGTTGGTAAGATTTGACCTGTGAATTTAACTTCACCTACACCTAATGCACGGCCAAGACCTGGACCACCAGACCAACCAAGGAAGAAACCAACTAATTGCCACATAGCATCAAGGCCTAGACAACCAGGCATTACTGGGTCACCTTTAAAGTGACAGTCGAAGAACCAAAGATCAGGGTTGATATCTAGTTCTGCAACGATTTGACCTTTACCGTGCTCACCACCATCAGAAGTGATAGAGATAATGCGGTCCATCATTAGCATGTTGTCACTTGGTAAACGACAGTTGCCTTCACCGAACATTTCACCTTGACCACAAAGGACCAATTCTTCTTTTGTATAGCTGTTTTTAGGTTCCATAACTCTCATTCATCGCTTAGAAATTGCCTCGTACTTTAGCGTACACTTGTACGCTAAACAACTCGGAGCAGTTAATTATTTGCTATTTTTCGCTTGTTTTATGACCATTTAATTAAACTGTCGCTGATAAAGGGAGATAAAACCGCGCATTGTGAAGTAAAAATCATTATAATTGCTGTGATTCTTTAACCAGTCTAAAGGAAATTTATGATCCTTTTTGTAAACTCACTGACAGTGATTGATTTTTCTTACTTGTGTAATAAACGCGGCGCAGTTGGCGAGAGCTGGATTGTGGATTTAACTCTGCACGGTCAATTAAATGATGAGTCGATGGTGCTTGATTTTGGCTTAGTTAAAAAGCAAATCAAGGGCATTATTGATAACTGTATCGACCATAAACTTGCAGTGCCTGCCAAATTAAATGGTTCACTTAAACAGCATGCTGAGCACAGCGTGCTAGATTGCCATTTTGGTGATAATTACCACCTAGCTATGAGCGCTCCAAACCAAGCATTTTGTTTAATAGATGCAGATGTTGTTGATGAAAAGTCGGTAACCGAGTTTTTAATCAAAACCATTATGCCAGAGCTGCCTAGTAACATCGAAAAGATCGAAATTAATTTATACCCAGAGCATAGCCAAAGTTTTTATTATCACTATAGCCATGGTCTTAAAAAGCACGACGGTAATTGTCAGCGTATTATTCATGGCCATCGCTCTCAAATAGGTATCAGTCTTGATGGAATGGCAATGCCGCGCTTACAAAAAGAGTGGGCAGATAAATGGGAAGACATTTATCTAGCAACAGCTGAAGATGAAATCAATAAATCAGATCTTAAGCATGTAACTGCACAAGATAACGATGTGTGCTTTGCTTACACATCACAGCAGGGTTATTTTGAAATGGCGATAGACAAATCACAGTCGCGACATTTTACCTTGCGATACCACGGTTGAGTGCATTGCAGACTACTTAAGCTCTCAAGTAAAAATCCAATACCCAGAATCAGAAGTAAAAATTACGGCTTATGAAGGTGTTGGCAAAGGGTCTATCAGTTATGAGTAAAGGACTACTGTTAGCAGTATTAGCTGGGGTGTTTTCACTTTCAGCTACTGCTGTCGAATTAAAAGGACATTTAACTCAAGGTGGCTTAGTAACTGGGCAAATCGAAGGTGCTAAAAGTGTCAGTTTCAATGGCGAGCCACTTAAACTATCTTCTCAAGGTGAGTTTGTATTTGGTTTTGGCCGTGATGCAGATACAAATCACAGCTTAAGTTGGACTGACAGCAAAGGTGTTAGCCACGAACAAGCAATTGTCATCACTAAGCGTGATTATAAAATTGACAAAATTACTGGTGTTGCACAAAAGTATGTTTCGCCACCAAAAGAAGTGTCTGAGCGTATTAGCCGTGAAGCTGTTGCTGTACGTAAAGCCCGCGAAGTTAATTCGGATTTACGATACTTTTTAGACCCTGTTTATAAGCCGGCAACTGGGCGTATCTCAGGTGTTTATGGTAGCCAGCGTTACTTTAATGGTGAGCCTCGCCGCCCGCACTTTGGTTTAGACATTGCCAATAAAACGGGTAGCCCAGTGTATGCACCAGTAAGCGGTACTGTGGTGTTTGCTGATGCAGACTTATATTACTCTGGTGGTACCTTAATTCTTGATCATGGCCATGGCGTTACTTCAACTTATATTCATTTAAGCAAATTAGATGTCAAAGTAGGGGATGAAATTAAGCGTGGCGATAAAATTGCGGAGATCGGCGCGACCGGACGCGTAACCGGCCCTCATTTAGACTGGCGTTTTAATTGGAAGAATGAACGCCTTGACCCTGCGCTAATGATGCAAGACACATTAGCTAATGAAAAAGTAGAGACTATGACACAACAAATCGATCGTGACGCTATTATTGCAAAGCGTATTGCTGATTCAACAACATCAGTTACAAAAACAGTTTTTCCTGGCCGTACTAATCACCACAATACTTTATTTGGTGGTGACGCAT
Organism: Pseudoalteromonas sp. Hal040; assembly: GCF_037162425.1. Classification (NCBI taxonomy): domain Bacteria; kingdom Pseudomonadati; phylum Pseudomonadota; class Gammaproteobacteria; order Alteromonadales; family Pseudoalteromonadaceae; genus Pseudoalteromonas; species Pseudoalteromonas sp. Hal040. The sequence continues at coordinate 1,687,442 of NZ_JARLUU010000001.1, forward strand.
TAGCTTGGATGGATGAAGTAGCATTTATTGCAGCTACACGTTTTTGTCGTAAGCCACTTGTAACGATTTCGTCTGACCGTGTAGATTTTAAAGAAGCCATTCCAGCCGGTACATTTGCAGAACTTATCTCGAAAGTTGTGCATGTAGGTAATACCAGCCTTAAAGTTGATGTTGAAATCTTTTTAGAAAGAATGCACAAAGATGACAAACACTTAGCTATTTCTGGCAGCTTTACGTTTGTAGCGGTTGATGATAATCACAGACCAACGCCAGTTGTATGCGATAAAATGATCAACGGTTTTGAATAAAACTGTCTGAAAGTGTTAACTTAATTAAGTACCTTAGGGTACTTAATTTTATATATATAAAGAACACATCATACTACAATTTGTTATATGAATCTCTCAGCAAAGAACTGTATATGCAGCTATAAATAATCAAAGGGGGAGTGCGATGCGTTTACTATTTTTATTCAGTTATATAGCTCTATTAGTGTTAGCCTTTAATCAATTTGATAATTACCTGTTTGATTTAGCGGCTGCTTTACGGGGCGTGCTGATTGTATGTAGTTTTGTCCCCGCCGTTTTTTTATTGTGGTGGAGTAAAAAGCTCTCTTTGAGTTTACTTGCTTTAAGTATTGGCTTAGTTCTATTTCATTTTAAACCTTACTCAGCTGATAGAGAGGTTAACAATACTGATATCAAAATCGCGCAAGTAAATTTGCAATATAGTAATCCGAATTTATCACTGATTATCAAAACCCATTTTGTAGAAGAACAAAACGATATCTTATTGCTGTTTGAGTTTAATGATACTCAGCGCCATGTTCTTGATGAGCTAAACACTCAATATCATGTGTTTGGTTATGCCGAAGTAGAAGGGGCGCCATTTGGTATTATTGTTATTTCTAAACTGCCTATTGTGCAAAAGCAAATTAAACGCTTTGACAACCCAAAGCTTGGCTACGTAAAACTCAGCTTTTTAAACAATAACATTATGTTAAATAGTGTGTTTTTGCATCCTCCATCACCTAGGACTCACACTTTGTGGACTCAGCGTAATAGGGTTTTGGCAGAAGTTAATAAAGAAGTTAAAAATTTGAAAGGCAGTTGGCTAGTTGCTGGCGATTTTAATACAGTTCCATGGTCTCGCTACTTCATTAACACAAACAACACCTGCTTTAATAGCATGGGTTACTATGGCAGTTGGTCAGCCACTTCGGTATTAGCGAGTTTACCTTTTACAGATTTGCCAATTGATCATTGCCTTGCAAGTGACGACATAAGCTTATCGCGTGTGCAAACTTTACAAGTAAAGGGTAGTGACCATAAATTACTTCAATACGAATTAACGTTTGATAATCCCTGATTAATTTTAAGGTGGCTATTTTCAATTAATATTTCAACTAGCATGGTTAGTTCAAAATTATCCCATGGTTTAGCTGTGATCATGTTAGCAATATTATTCGTTAATGCATTTTTCGAAGATTCAAGTTCTGCGTAACCGGTTATTAATAGTCGAGAACAGTGTGGTTGTAGTAGTTTAATATCTTCTAAAACAGCAAAACCACTAATTGCAGGCATCAGCAGGTCACATATGACCAGGCTGATAGGGTTTTGCTGCGCAAACTCGATTGCAGATAAAGGATCGCTAAAACAAATAACATGGTTATTGGTACCTAACAGTCGTTTTAGCGATCGTAAAATAGCTTCATCATCATCAATGATTACGATGGTTTTTTTCATGAATGTACTCCAAATAAGTGCTTTAAATCATAGAGCATATGTTTAAAGTTTCGTTTATGAGGAAAGAGCCAAAATGCTTTGTTTGAATACATTAAGGCTTTTGAATAATGCCCAAGCTCACGATAAAACTCGCCATAGCATTCACTTAATCGCGCCTTAATTTTTTTAAGCTCATTGTTTGATACAACAGATTGGTTACGATTTATAATTTCGACCATCGCCGCTAAACGGTTCTCTCTGTTTGCTGTAATAGAATTGGCGCGCATTAAATAGTGCATTGCACACAGAGTTGAGTAGGCGACATCACCGCGTTTAGCTATTTTTAACCAGCAATCTAAATCGGTAGCGCTACTTAATTTATTGTCAAAACCACCCACACCAACAATGGCTGAACGTTTAACCATTACTGATGATGTACCAACAATATTGGTGGTGATCATTTGGCTGATTGGGTTTTCAAGTAATTGGAAATCTTTACTTTGTTTATTGCATTTAAACTCAGGCCAATAGTCGAAGCATCCAATTATGTCCTCATTCTGTTCATTAAAATGCATATAGTCTGTGAAGCTTAAAACACAATCTGGATGTTTAAGATGGAATGCAAGTTGGCTAGCGAGCTTATCTGCAGACCAATAATCATCGGCATCTAAAAAAGCAAGGTAGTCTGAGTTTGCTTGTGTAATTGCAAGGTTTCTTGCAGCAACAACACCTTTTCGTTGTTGACAAAAAATCCGTACTTCATTTTTTTCAGCGGCAAGTTGTTGTAGGTAGTCGATACTGCCATCAGTAGAGCCATCATCGACAATAATGATCTCGAACTGCACATTTTTTTGCTGATAAATGCTGTTAATACAAGTATCTAAATACTGTAAGCAGTTGTAGTTTGGAATGATAATACTGACTTGGCTGTTCATAATATGCTCCAAAAGCATTTCTTCACGTAGTAAAGGATACGCAATTTAGACGCCAGCTTTAAATCTGTATTTTCTGTTAAATAACTCAGCCTTTTCTCTTTGTGCGTTGCATTTTGCAAATGCAACGCATGTTTTTATCTCATTTCGAGAATTTAGTGGCTTTTTTGTCGGGTATGGAACTTGCCATAGCTCTTATAACCGTTTTTATAGGAGCGTTTTTTATGAAACACATTGCTATATTAGTCCCAAGCTTTCCGATTGCATCAGAAACCTTTGTGGTAACAGAAATAAAAGCGCTGTTAAACGCAGGGCACAAGGTGACGGTTCTCACCTTCGAAAAAACCAGTGTGTTGATTAACTTAACCAGCGCTATTGAAGTGAAAAAAATCACTAAACCGGCGTTTAAATTAATACTGCCTTCAATGCTAAATATTTATAAGTTAGTAAAAGCAGCTCACACTGCAGCTCAATTTAAATCAATTTCAACCCAATCATTACTTGCGTACGGTTATCAAATTGCACGATATATAAAAGCGGCGAAGATTGATCATCTACATTGTCATTTTATGCATGGGCCACTTGCTTATGGCATAGTCGCTGCAAAGCTGGCTGATATAACTGTGTCGTCGATAGGTCATGGCCATGACGTTTATGTAAACAACGCCGATTTAAAACCAAAACTAGCGCTTTGCGATTTTTCGATTGCGGTATGTGAAGAAATGGCAATGCAATTTAAACGCTTCTCAAAGAGCAATGTTAAATTACTTCATTGTGGTATTGATACCAGCCAATTTAAATATGTGCCTTCATCACTCAATGAGTCAGTACGATTAATTTTTATAGGTCGTCTTGTTGAAAAGAAAGGGCTGCAATTTCTTTTACCCGCACTCAAACACATTCCTAAAGAGTTCGGTATTACGCTCGACATTGTGGGCGACGGCCCAATGCTCAACGATTTAATGTACATGGCAGAAGAACTGGGGATCCGCAAATCTATTCGATTTTTAGGCGAAAAACCCCATGATTGGGTTAGCTCAAACCTGATTTATTACTCAGCACTTATTGCCCCATTTTGTATTGCAGAAAATGGCGACCGTGATACGGGCCCGTTGGTCTTAAAAGAAGCCATGGCCTGTGGCCTGCCTGTATTAACAACTACTTTGATGGGGGCAAACGAAATTGTAACCCCAAACGTGGGTATGAAGTGTATGCCCGGCAGTATCTCTGGGCTAAGTAAAATGCTGTATAAATTCCATCAGCTTTCTCCCCATAAACGCTATTTACTTGGTCAAAATGCGAAGCAACACGTTAACGAGCATTACAACGCCGTTAAACAAGCAGAGCAACTTTCCAAATGGGTTGAATCTTTATAGGGAGGTTTTATGAGTAACTTAAAACAAATTGGCTATTTTGCTTTAGCTATCCTTGCAGTTAAAGGGTTCGGCTTTATTTTGTTACCCATAACCACGCGCTTTTTAGAAAAAAGTGAGTTTGGCGAACTTAATTTCTTAGTCACTATGTCGGCGTTATGTTCTCTGATTGTTTCACTTGGCTTGCCAGAGCTATTGCTCAAACAACAATACTCCTCTTTTCGTGAGAAAATGGCGTTATTTAGAGATTCGTTAGTATTAACAATCGGATTTAGTGCGGTATTTTTAATTGGGTGTTTTTTATTTGCCGAACAAATAATTTCTCTATTACCTGCGCAAATTAGTGTGCTTGATTTTAGGTTGCTCGCTGTTAATTTGTGTTTTGCATCAGTACTTTCGATCCCTTATACCTATTATCGTTTGTTTGGCTATGCGCAAAAATATTGTTTCTATAGTATTGCTCACGCAGTCATGCAAACCTGCTTAACTATCACTTTACTCGTTCTGGGCTTTAACGTGACAGGTGTGATGGCTTCAGGCGTTGCCTGTACGTGCATTATTATGTGTTTAACTCTGAATGATATGAGTTCGGCGCTAAAAGTTAGTTACTCACGCTTTAGCTGGCGAATCAAAAAATCGCAAACGATTTTTTTAACCTCTATCATCGCTTCAGGCCTTTTCGTTTATGCCGGAAATGGCGCAGAGAACTGGTTTATTGTTGCCCAGTTTAATGAAAGTGTCTTGGCAAGCTATTACGTTGCTGCGCAATTTGCCATTATTACATCCTTCACCTTTGAGCCAATTCGTCTTTGGTGGTTTGCAAAACGATTTAGTTTAATTAAAGAAGATAAAAGCCAATATCAACGTTATGCAATTACGTCTTTAAATGCCGGGTTAGCGATGTGTATTTTAATGAGCTTGCTTGCCCCAATCGCGTTTAATTCGGTTCTACCATCAGACTATCATGGAAAAGATAGTTGGCTGATTTTATTAATCATTGTTGTCGCTATTCGCCATCACAGCGATATTGTTAATATTGGCTGCTACATGCACAAAAACGGTGTGTTTGTATCAATAATAAACTTTTTAACAGCACTTCTTGGGCTGAGCTTATTGTATTATTTAGTCCCAAACCAAGGTGTAGAAGGGGCAATCCTCGCACTAATCATAATGCAAAGCTTCAAATTGGTTTGTTTATATTCAGTTAGTCAGTACTTCGAACCTCTACAGTTAAATTTTGCGGCATTAATTCCGAGCTGGTTAGCACTGGGGTCTATGGTTCTTATTACACTACAGTTTAACGAACTCATTTTTGCTAAATGGGTTGTTTGCTTTTGCTATTTTGTCGGCCTTTCATTTCAATATAAAACCTTGCTTATGCAGGTTATGAAAAGTCTAGTTAAGGGGCATCAATATGCTCAATTACTATAAACAAAATCAACTATTCATTAATGGCATTTTGGTCACTTTACTTGTCGTTGCGACTTACACATTGCTAGGTCCCATTGCCGTATTTGCCTTATTATTATTACCTTTTGCGGCTTTTACGGCAGTGAAGGTAAGCGTTGCGTTTATCATTTTGTTTATATTGTTTAGCTACTTTAGATTGCACGAAGCATTTCCGTTTTTGATGCCGTTCAAAATTCCAAAGTTACTCGCGTTGGCCTCTTTATTAGGGATTGTTTGGCATCTATTTATCTCGCAAAAATTAAAACCGCACTGGCATACCAATCATCTAATCTTTTTCATTTGGTTTGTGTGGCTCACTGTTTGTGTTTTTAGTGCCTCAAATCGTGGCTTAGCGATGGAATATTGGTCTGGTGTACTCACAAAAGTACTGATTATGGTATTTGCAATATCCTGGTGGATGACCACGTTAAAGCATTTTAATGTGGTACGAATTGGCATCATGATCTCAGGAGCCGCTATTGCCTTGGTTGCCCTTAGTAACAAAATGAATGGTATTGGTCTAGTTGAAGGAACCCGCGTCACAATTTCTCGTGAGCTGCGTTCACAGCTAGGTGACCCAAACGATTTATCGCTGGTAATGATGTTCCCTGTGTCTTTTTTAGCAGCCGAAGTGTTTGATTCAAATGCGCATAAACTAAGACGTATCATCGCCTTTATCTGTTTGATCACGGCAATTAGTGGCGTAGTTGCGACGCAAAGTCGAGGTGGTTTACTCGGCATTGCTGCTGTTCTTAGTTTTTTCATTTATCAAAAAGTTAAAAACCCAATTGTTGTTGGCTGTATTGGTGCGGTAGGCATGTTAGCCATGGTTGCATTTGCGGGTATCGCAGACAGGCAAAGTGGTGGCTCACACGAAGGGGGAGTAGATGAATCAGCCATGGGCCGTATTTATGCGTGGCAAGCTGCCATCAATATGGCGATATACAATCCATTGACCGGCGTCGGGGTTAATAATTTTGTTGTTAATTACTATTTTTATAGCCCGCATTGGGATGGCAAGAATCATGCAGTACACAGTACATGGTTTCAAGTATTAGGTGAAACAGGCCTTGTTGGCATATGTATTTTTGTCTTAGTAATTGCCTGTATTTACCGTAGCTTAAACCGTGTGTTTTTAATGAATAAGCAAATTAAAGACGAACAAATTGATGTAAATGCTAAAGCGCTAAAAGGCGGTTTAATTGGCTTTATGGTATCAGGAACCTTTTTAACTCAAGCATTTACATGGCCTATTTATATCATTCTTGCTTTAACCATTGCGTTAGAAAAGCTTGTAATTGATAAACAAAGGGAGACCTCACATGAGTGAACAAATTAAACACTGGCTTAAATCAAGCGACAGTGCAATTGCAAAATCGCTTTTTCAAATTGCCAAATCGATTCGCAATCCGCAAATGTGGGTGATCCCAGGCATTCATTCACTGTTATATAAATTACATTTAGTTATAAAAACATTGCTGAGTGAAATTGGACGAATTTTTTACTATACGCCCTTGTTTAAAAGCCAAATTAGCGGTTCAAAAGCTAATTTATACCTGTATTCAGGGATGCCTCAAATATTAGGAAAACTTGAAATAAGTTGTAATGACAATACCCGAATTAGCGGTATCAGCACATTTTGTGGGCGTAGTCATGGTCATTACACACCCAAACTGATAATTGGCAGTAATGTGGATATAGGTTGGCAAAATGCCTTTTCAGTTGGCCGTAAAATTGTACTTGAAGATGATGTGCGTTTAGCGGGAAGGGTATTTTTAGCTGGGTTTCCAGGGCATCCATTAAACTCTGCAAGACGAGCTATAGGTGAGCCTGATGACGAGTCACAAATAGGCGATATCATCATTAAACAGGGCGCCTGGATTGGTACAGGTGCGACTGTACTTGCCGGTGTCACAATTGGTGAAGGGGCAATCGTTGCTGCAAGTGCGGTCGTAACCAAAGATGTACCAGCAAATACCATCGTGGCCGGTAATCCAGCAAAAGTAGTTAAACAGCTGGAGGACTGATTATGAAATTCATTGTATTTGGTGAAGATTGGCAAAGCCACCCAAGCAGTACTCAGCATTTGTTCAAACAACTGGCACAACAGCACTCCGTTATTTGGATTAACTCGATAGGTATGCGTAAACCAACATTGCGTTTAGTTGATGTAAAGCGGGTCTTCAATAAATTAAAAAGCCTTTTATTATCAACAAAGAAAACGAAAAACAATCGAACAGCAAACAAAATAAACGATGACAATTTCACTGCACACACATTAGCGGTTTTACCTTGGCACGATAACGTTTTAGTAAGGTTATTTAATAAATGGGTTTTTCAACGGAAAAATTTTATAGACGATGAGCCAATTGTTTATTGGCTAAGTGTGCCAACAGCAATCAGTTTAATTGCGCCGCGCGAGCAGGATAAAGTGGTGTATTATTGTGGCGATGATTTCGCAGCTCTTGCAGGCGTTGATCATAAAATGGTTGCGCCGTTTGAACATGAGCTTATTGAAAAAGCAGACACTATTTATGTTGTCAGTGAGCGTCTTGCCAACAAAATGCCAAAGCACAAAGTAAAAATGCTCTCACATGGTGTCGATTTAGCGCTTTTTACTACGCAAACCGCGAAAGCCTCTGAACTTGAGCATATAAGTAAACCTATCATTGGCTTTTATGGTTCTCTCAATGCCTGGTTAGATAAAGCCTTATTGTTAAAGCTCGCTAAAGAGAGGCCAGACTATCAAATAGTGCTAATTGGCCATCTAGTAGAGGATTTCCAACAGCTTCTAAAACGTCAGAATGTAACGCACATAGAGGCTGTTGATCATCAGCGTCTAGCCTCATTTTCGCAGCATTGGCAGGTATCCATCTTACCGTTTGTTGATAACGATCAGATCAGAGCCTGTGATCCTCTTAAATTAAAAGAATACATAGCGACGGGCACACCCATCGTAACCACACGTTTTGCTGCGGTTGACCCATACCAAGAAACGATCTTAATCGCTGACAACCATCAGGGCTTTATTGAGCGCGTTGATTATGCTGTGAGCTTAAGTAAATCTGATTTCTTAAATTGGCGCGCAAACCAGTCATTGCTTGCACATAACCATAGTTGGCAAGCAAAAGCCTCATTAGTCTGCAAGCAACTTAGATTTTGCTGATTAAACTATTCAACCCAAAAGCTGCATCTTGTATCGCTTCATCATGCAGCTTTTTTCATTTTGGCTCACTAACTGCAATTTACTAATTAGCTAAGAAAATCTCGGTCAATTTTTATCAATTTGCGAATTAACACAGAGTAATTTCGCAAAATGCAAAGCAAAAGGTAAAACATGTTAGTAAAAGAGCAGATCAAACGGTTAATTTATTTAGGGCTTTATGCGCTATACACGCGTATTAAGCTCTTTATCATTCCGTTTTGCATTATTCCAATTGTCGTTATCGCACTTGGATTATCAGCTCAAAAGCAATATACCAATCACGCAACGATTTTGATTGAAGAGTCAGCGTTACTGAATCCTTATTTAGATGATCTTTCTTTCTCGTTTCAGCTTTCTGATCGTATGGCTGCACTGCGTACCTTAGTTATTAGTCGCAAAGTACTTATCGCGGTTGCTAAAGAAACTCAATTAATCGCAGAAGATGCGCCACCCAAACAAGTAGAAGAAATTCATCAACAACTCTCAAAAGCCTTATCGCTTTCTTTAATTGGCGATGAGCTGGTACGTATTAACTTTATTTGGCATGACCAAACGCAAATGAAGCCTGTGCTAGAAAAGGTGGTCGAAAAATTTATCGAACGCTTACTTGCCCCAACGAAGGCATCACTGGATACCTCTGAGCAGTTTTTCTTTAAACAACTTGATAGTTTACGAGAAGAACTTGAGCTTTCAGAAGAAGCATTAGCTGTCTTTAAAACACAAAACAGCAATACCTTACCTGATGTATTACACAGTAATCGTCAAACCTTTGATAATTTACTAAGCGAGAAACAACAAAAGCTGATTGCTCTTTCAGGTGCCAAAGCAAAGCTAAATGCACTGGTGAGCAAGGTTGGTCAAGCAAACCCAATTTTAGGCAATTTAGAAGAAAAAATAGTCCGTACTGAATCTGAGTTAAGTCTTTTACGCACACGCTACACCGAAAAACACAGCAAAATCATAGAGAAGAAGCGCACTCTCGCAAATTTAAAAAACCGTCAACAGGCGTTATTAGAATCAAGCGAAAAGCTCGATACCACAAACCTCGATCAGTTATGGCAAATGGTAAACACCTTACCATCTGGTGATGGCAAAGAGAGTAGTGTTTTGGTCTCTCAATTACTTGCCCTAGAAGAAGCCCGCAATAATTTACTTCAGCAAGAGCAAGAGTTTGCGATGTTAGAAGAGCAGGTAAAACTTGTAAGTGAACGTTTGTTAGTAACCAGCGATGTTGAAAAACAGTTACGCAAATTAGAGCGCGATTACGAAGTTAAGCAATCACTTTATAAAGACATGCTTAGCCGTTATGAAATGGCGAAAGTAACAGGCAAGTTAGTTAAATACGAAGGTCCAGATAAAGTAAAAACCATAGAACGAGCTTACAGCCCGACTCAACCAATCAATACCTCTATGGTGATGACTGTCATTGTGGGTCTCATTCTTGGTATTTTCACAGGTGGTGCAAGTGTATTTGTTGCAGCGCTTTGTGATAGCCACCTCAAAGATATTAAAACCATTGAAAAACTTACCAGCGCACAGGTGGTAACAGTACTTCCTATCGTCAATGCCGAGACTAACTTCGGTAACATTGAAGGAGATAAATCATGAATGTCATGCACTTAGTTCAACACCTGCAAGTAGGTGGCCTTGAAAAAATGGCAATTACACTTCTCAAAAATAGTCAATTTAGCCGCTCTAGCATCATTGTTTCGCTCGAAGGAGACAGACAGTCTGCTTTTGAACAGTGGCCCGAATTAGAAGAATTTAGCCATCGTGTTATTTGCTTAAATAAAAAGCCCGGTATCAGCTTTTCTGTTATCGCAAAGATTAAGTCTTTAGTTAAAGAGCACGATATCGATATCATCCATAGCCATCATGTTGGCCCAGTTATTTATGCGGGCTTAGCGTGCGCATTGTCGGGTGATTCAGTTCGCCACATATCAACCATTCATGACGCTTGGTATTTGAACAATGTTAAGCAATGCACATTTACAAAGTTACTTGATTCGATGACGAACATTTATTGGGTCGCAGATGCGCGAATAGTTGCCGATGAATTTAGAGCCAAAACAGCCATTATCCCAGAACGAACCATTTTAAATGGCATTGATTGCGATAGCTTTATAGCAATCTCGCAAGACACGGCAAGAGATCAGCTTAACTTACCAAAAAAGATAAAACTGGTTGGCTGTGCGGCACGCTTAATAGATGGCAAAGGGCACAAAGATCTTATTCACGCTTTGCATTACTTACCTCAAAACTATCATATGGTATTTGCAGGAGATGGCGACCAGAAAGTGGGGTTAATGAATTTAGTGCGTAATTTAGGGCTAAACGAGCGTGTTCATTTTCTTGGTAATGTTCACGATATGCGCGCATTTTATTCAAGTATCGATGTTATGTGTTTGTACTCACAACGTGAAGGCTTACCACTGTCAATTATTGAAGCCATGGCTTGTGGTATTCCCGTAGTTGCATCCGATGTTGGCGGAATTAATGAAGTGCTCACTGCTAACGAAGGAGAGCTTGTCTCTCCTAAAGAATTTAGCCAGCTTGCCCCAGCAATTTTAAGAGCAAGCAAACTACCGCATGGTTTATGTATTCGTCATCACGCTATTGCTGTTGCTGATGCAAGAACCATGAGCAGTAAATACGATAGTTTATATTCTGCTTTAGCAGTGTAGGAGCCAATCATGACTATTTTAACGACCTTATTTGTCATTTTACTGTGTGTTGCGCTGTATCATCACATTGGTTATCCGTTATTACTTAAGTGCGTTAGCACAAAAAGTAAAACCGGTTAAACCTGCACAATACGATGAAAAAACACTCCCTAACATTGCTATCTTGATGTGCGCTTATAATGAACAAGCCCACATAGCAGAAAAGCTACATAACTTAGCATCACTGGTTTATGACACGAACCATTACACTATTCATGTATATTTTGATGGCTGCACCGATAAAAGTTATCAACAAGCCCTTAAAGCTCAACAGGTTTTACATAAACAAGGTGTAAAGTGTTTCTTTCATTTTCGTGATGAAAACCAAGGTAAAGTTCAAGGATTAAACACCTTAATGGGCGTAGCCAAATACCATAACGACATTTTGCTTTTCACCGATGTCAGTGCATTACTCAGCATAGATGCATTAGACAAAGTAGCTCAACAGTTTAGTGATCCTAAGGTCGCTATTTCGACCGGTATTTACACCTTAGATGAAAATGCCCCTGATGCGCAAAAAGCTTATTGGCAGTATCAAAATAAGGTTAAAAAATCAGAGTCAAACCTTGGTGCCGTGATTGGCGTACCCGGTGCGATGTTCGCCATGCGCGCTGAATACGCGTGTGAATTAGAGAAAAACACCATCAACGACGACTTCGTGTTATCAATGAAAGCGTTAAGCAAAGGGGGTAAAGCCATTGTTGATGAAGAGGTGGTCATTTACGAACGTGAATGCGACGAACAAAGCGAAGATTATAAACGCAGAGTACGTGTTGGCGCTGGTAACTGGCAGCAGATTAAAGCACTGCTTTTATTACTTAATCCACGCTTAGGCTGGACGTGTCTAAATTTCTTTTCGCATAAAGTCCTACGTGGAGTGATGCCAGTTATTTTAGCGGGTATTTATGTCTGTGTCTTTTTAGAATCCCTCGTGTCGCAGTCGTTGTGGTCTGAACTTATCGCAGCAGCAATTTTATCACTTCATACCGTGCAAGCGATTAAAACGCTATTCGAGATTAAAAAACATATTCCTATCGTCGATAAAGTGAATTACATCTTAAATAGCTACTTTTTAGCACTTTGGGGGATCATCCGTTACGAGCAAGGTTATTTTAATAACCCATGGCAACGGGTGAAAACGGCAAGTAAAAAACCAACAAAATCGGTTATTAAAATCATTAAGCGAAGCTTAGATATTACAGGTGCCTTATTTGCGCTAAGTCTTGTTTGGCCTGTGTGTTTAATCGCCGCATTGGCAATAAAGCTAACCTCAAAAGGGCCAATCATCTTTAAGCAACTTAGGGTAGGTGAAAGCTCTGATGATTTTGTTGAGCTATTTTATGTTTATAAGTTTCGCTCTATGGTAGTTGATGCGGAGTCACGTTCAGGCGCTGTGTGGGCCAGTAAAGATGACCCAAGAATAACAGCGGTCGGGCGTTTCATGCGTAAAACCCGGATTGATGAGCTCCCACAGTTAATTAACGTACTTAAAGGTGAGATGTCATTAATTGGGCCACGCCCTGAGCGCCCCGAATTCTACGGTAAACTTGAAAAAGATATCCCTTACTTTTGCCAGCGTACTTATGGCGTTAAACCAGGTATTTCTGGCCTTGCGCAGGTGATGAATGGCTATGACGAAACGATTGATGATGCACGCAGTAAAATTGGCTGGGATTACGCTTACTCACTCAGTATGTCGTCACCACGAGCTTGGGCAAAACTAGAGTTTTCAATTGTGCTTAAAACATTACAGGTCGTTTTTACCGGAAAAGGCCAATAACTAACTAGCTTTTTGCAATATCAATTAAGCAAATCACGTTGCATAATGCAAATTAACAGTAAAAAGTTAATTGCATTATGCATCGCCTCAACATTTAACTATTAAATATCAATGCTTTATAAACTGGCATTCTAGTTGTACTAGTTACTATGACTAACCCATTATACAAAGGTGCAGATCATGGCTAACAACACTACATTCTCAAACGAAACCAAACTAATTTCACTACCAACTGATTTCTCTGGTCTTGCCGTTGATGGCTTTAAAGACCAATTTGAAGAAGTTGCACACGGCAAACAACAAAGTGTGGTTCTTGATTTTACCTCGACGACGTTCATTGATTCATCTGGCATCGGTGCCATGGTGTTTTTATATAAACGTATCGAGAAAAAAGGGCAAAAACTATCACTGCTTAATGTGTCTGGGCAACCGCATAAGTTAATGAGCCTATTAAGGGTTGATAAAACGATTCCATTTATCGAACAAGCTGATATCGCGTGAGGTGATTTATGAAGCACATACTATTTACAGTCATTTTGCTCACGCTTGGTGGATGTGCTTCTTGGCCTGATGAAGGGCAAGGAGGCTGGGCTGAAAAATATCAAAATTACCCGCTAACTGATGAGCAACACGAGATGATTTACGACACGCAAGAAACGGTCGTATTGAGTGAATTTCAACATCATGTTTTAAAGTTAGATCTATTAAAAGCACAAGGTATTAAGCAGTGTATGCCTGCCCAATTACTTAAAGCGCAAATTTACGAAAACCGTATTAGACGCCTTATAGCTGCGCAAATGTGGTCTGATGCTGAGCATGACTTATTGATTCATTATCATGGCTTAAATCAGCTTGCTAAGCACTTTGAGACCGTCAACGCAATGAGCCAATGTGCAGGAGGAACACAATCTGAGACAACCATGACGGCGTCGTTAAAAGATCAAATCAGCGAGCTTTTAAACAGTGATAATCAGTTTTCGCTAAACGATTTTCAGGTTACTCCGAAATACTTAACACGTTTAGCGCAAGCGGCTGACTTAATTAAGCAAGTTGATGCAGTGGACTTACTGCTTGTTGGTCATGCAGATATAAGTGGTCAGCAACAAAATAACTACGAGTTAGCACTTAAACGGGCAGAAACAGTGAAACACTGGCTTGGCATTTATGGGGTGAATCCAGCAACCATCACCACCTTAACGCAGGGTAGTTTAACGCCATACAGTGATGAACCTGACTCACGATCAAAACGCCATTCTGATAGACGTGTTGAAGCGATTATTATCGACATGAATGAAGAAAAAGCACGAAACAAAGCCATGCATTATCCAGCTGGACCAAAATCCTAAATGGTCCTAAGGAGCAATAACATGAAACAGTTAATCTTACTTTGCTTACTGATTTTCGCCTTACCGACTTTCGCCGAAGAAATAGAAGTAGGTAATAAACTTTACTTATATTTACCCGGTGAAGCTGAATTTAGCGAACCGTTTGAAGTTGATAAAGAAGGCACAATTACCTTACCTGAGCTAGGTCGTTTTAAAGTAGCAGGCTTACAGCTTGATGATGTGCAAAGCCAACTACGCACAGCATTAAGTGAAATGTATGTGGCGATGGATGACTTTTACGTTGAAATTCACTCTCGTGATATTTTCATTAATGTAATGGGCTATGTGAACGATCCATCGCAAGTGAGCATCCCTAAAGATGGCAATATTCAAATGGTAATTGCGCGAGCAGGTGGATTAAAACCAGGCGCTCAGCTTGACCGTTTACAAATTCGCCGTGCCGGCGAGATGATTGAGTTTAACTATAAAGCCTACCTAGACTCAGGCAACATTGATTTGCTTCCCGCGCTTCAAAGTGCAGACACGGTATTTGTCCCTGTGTCACCATTATTAGGAAACGTGCAAATCGACTTTGATGCACAAACGTTAAGTGCATCCGGTGACGCAAGTGATAACAGTGCTATCACATTGCTTGGCGAAGTACACAATCCGGGCAGCTTTTCATTTAAAGAAAACATGAGTGTACTTGATGCTCTGATGCGTGCCGAAGGGGTAACACGCTATGCAGATGTGACGAAAATTCGCGTTATTGTCGATAAGACACCGGTTGTATTTGATTTAAAAGCTTATTTAGATAAACCCAATAACGATACCATGCCACAGCTTAAAGCAGGCTCAACCATCTATGTGCCAATTATGGTTGATGATGTAAATACCACATCAAGAACTGTCTATATCATGGGTGAAGTACAAAAGCCTGGCGCTTATGAAGCAGCAGATAACACCAGCTTCTTAGACATACTTGCCAATGCAGGTGGGCCAACTCGCTTTGCCGAAACGCGTCAAATAAAAATCTTAACGCCAGCCGGCGAAAGCATCCTGTTTGACCTGCAAGGCTACAGTGAAGGGCTCATTGCTGTAAAAGTGCCGAATCTAAACCCAGGCGATGTGATTTTTGTACCAGAAAAAACTGATCAAAATGAAAAAAGCTGGTTAAAAGTTCCTCCTAAGCGTGCCATTAAAATTATCGGCGCCATTTTATCGCCGGGTCGTTATGAGTGGAGCCCTGAAATGGACTTTACAGACTTACTGGCCCATGCCGGCGGTCCAACCAAAGGGGCAAATATCAATGACATTAAAATTGTTAGAAACGGCGAAATCACTAAACGTTTTGATTTAGAGCAATACACGATTAATGATTCAGGCAAATATGCTTTACCTAATTTATTGGCTGGCGACACCATTATTGTTGAAGAGTTACCGGTTGACCCTGCAGACAATAAATCACAATGGATCCGTCAAGAATCAAGCAAATCAATTTATATTATGGGGCAGGTGGGCTCACCAGGTCGTTATGCATTTAACACGAATATGCACTTTATCGACATTTTAGCCGCCGCTGATGGCCCTACAGATAACGCTGATTTACGTAATATTCGTATTACACATCGCAATGATAACACCGCAAGAGTTAGCAAGTTAAACCTTGCACTGTATTTTGAAACCGGTGATGAAACCTTATTCCCGCATGTGTTACCGGGCGATACCATCTACATTCCAGAAAAAGATAAAGACTGGCTACGTACACCGAAAGAGCAAGTAGTTCGTATTATGGGGGCGGTTGAAAAGCCAGGTCGTTACAGCTTTGATGACACCATGACGGTACTTGATGTACTTGCAGAAGCGGGCGGTCCATCGAGCTCAGCGCTTATCGACAAAATTGTGGTGGTCAATCACTCATGCTGTAAAGAGCAGTCTCGTGTGTTTGATTTAGAAGAATTCGTTAAAAACCCTAACTCTGCGTATATCCCTGTGTTACGCGCTGGCGATACCCTTTATGTACCAGATAAAGGACAAGATTTAATGAGTCAGTTTAAATCAAACTTCTTAGATTTTATTACTGTTGTTGCTTTAGTGGTGGGCTTATGAAACTAATACCAGCGCAATACCAAGAACTTGAAGCCGTGTGTAACGAGATAGATAACACTAAAGCACGTTGTATCTGCTTTATCTCATTAACGGGGAATGAAGGCTCTACATCGCTATGTGCCAGTGTAGCTAAACGTTTAAGTTTACAGGCGGCCAAAGTTTTAATCATCGATTTAAACCCGCTCAATCCGTTTAAATTTGAACAACCAGACACAGTTGAATCATGGTGCTTTAGTGATATCTCATGTCAGCTGAATATCATTAATACTGAGCAAGTTGATTTACTGACTATGCAACACTTAAGAGAGCTTGAATCAGTTAAAAGTAAAAATGTGCTGAATGACGCCATTGAACGGATAAAACAAGAGTACGACTATATTTTTTTAGATATGAGCCCGGCGTTAAAATGTAATCGCGGTAATGTGCCACTGCATGCGCTAAGTCTATGTACTGATCTCACATTTTTAACTGTATCGCTTGGCTATAACGATGAAGAAGCCTTGTGTCATGGAATGGCGAATTTAGAACATGCTGGTGTAACTAAGATAAAAATAGTTGTTGCCCAGCATCAATTTGCACCTTTAGGTAGCCGTATCGTCAGAACTCTTAAAGCATTTCAGCCAAAATGGCCTAAACTAACAGAGTATCTATTAAACAAAGTTATTAAACAGCGTTGGTTATTTTTACCCCACTGAGACTCTGAATGGACTGCTTATATCAAAAGACTT
This sequence comes from Pseudoalteromonas sp. Hal040, assembly GCF_037162425.1. Lineage (NCBI taxonomy): Bacteria > Pseudomonadati > Pseudomonadota > Gammaproteobacteria > Alteromonadales > Pseudoalteromonadaceae > Pseudoalteromonas > Pseudoalteromonas sp. Hal040. The sequence goes on from NZ_JARLUU010000001.1 coordinate 1,704,790, forward strand.
TTAATTTAGATTGGCCTACGGTCAGCGAAATTCGCCATATTTTAAAGCATGTTTTAACGGCGATCAGTGTTAAAAATCAAGATATTGATGCAGCAGGGTTAGTCGCTACCGAATACCTCACTAATCTGTTACGCCATAGTGATGAAACGGCTAGGTTTGTGCAGTTTTCTATGCATAAACTTGCAGACAAACAACTATTGATTGAATTTAAAGACAGCATGCCAAGCTATGACTTATTTAATCAACAACCTAATCAGTGGCAAATAGACAGTGGCGAGTTAGTTGAAGGGGGCATGGGGGTGGCGCTTATAAAGCACTACTTTCCTAATGCCAGCTATAAAACTGTCGATCAGCAAAACATATTTTCATTTTGTTTAACCAATATAGATAAACGACCCACACTCATCTACATTGACGATGATAAAGCCCAGCTTGCCTTGCTTAATGCCTATTTGTCTGAACATTTTCAGGTGATTTGCTGTGAAGACAGTGAGTCAGGCTGGCAAGAAATTCTTACCTCTGGCGCTACAATTTTGCTGCTTGATCATAAACTCAAAAATGGTACCAGTGAGCCATTACTTAAAAAGCTAAATCAATCTAATCTTAAAACAAATTTATCTGTAGTGATGCTTACAGGTGATGACAGTGAAGAGCTAATAAAGCGCATAAACCTATTGGGGGTTGATGATTATTTAGTAAAACCAGTTAGCAAAACACGTTTACTGCAAAGTATTGAGCGGATTGTGCATCGTTTTTCAGCACTAAAGTATTTAATCAATGAAGAACGTATGCAAACCAAACAAAAAATAGGCGAGTTTAATGCGTATAATTTTGGCTCAATCATCAGTCAAAATGGCGGGGATTTTTGTATGTACCCCCACCAGCAGCAAACACCCATTATAATCGGCGATATGATGGGACACGGTATAACAGCCCTCAAAGAAAGTTTTGCTATAAAAGGTTTTTTAAGTGGCTGTTTAGCGACACCAATTCCATTAACCGATGTTTTAAAGACACTGAATCAGGCACTTTATGAACAACGGCTTTGTAAAAACAGCCTAGTAACATTATTAATTGGCTTTATCGAAAATAATACACTTCATTGGTTTAACGCAGGTCACCCAGCCCCTTGCGTGATAACAACACAAGGAAAGCTGCTTCAACTTAGCGGAACTGATCCTTTGTTAGGCCTTTCTGACGACCATCAATACCAGCATTACCGCTATGACTTAAGTGATGTTGCGCAGATTTTATTATTTACCGATGGCTGGCTTGATAATCAGAAGATGAGTGAGGTTGACCAAATCATTGCTAAATTAACGCATGATAACTTACACAGTGAGGAGTTTGCCTATGCTCTTTGGCAAGCAAGCCAAGTAAAACTATCGGCTGAAATAGACGATGCCTCATTAATTGTGATCAATAAACACTAAAGTTTGAGTTTACAAACCCACTGAATACACACTAAGCTACTAGTAAGGATCTGTTAAATAATCACTTTATCTCAGCATAAAACGATAATAAAGGAAGTCAGTAATGCCACCTAAAATACTCATTGTTGAAGATACAGAATCGCTTGCGCTGATGTACCAATCATATTTGATCCCAACAGGGGTTGAAACTCGCATTGCCTACAATGGTGAGCAAGCTATGTGCGCACTAAACGAGTTTGAACCTGACTTAGTGATTTTAGATGTTATGCTGCCTGATATGAATGGGCTTGATATTTTATCGTCTTTAGATTCAGATACGGCACCACAAGTGATTGTTCTAACAGGGCATGCAACCAAAGAAATGGCCATTAAAGCGATTAAACTAGGTGCCAGTGACTTTTTAGAAAAACCGATCGAAGCAGATCGTTTTCGCATCACAGTAAACAACGCATTAAAGCTCAAAGATTTAAAACAAACAGTTAAAAGCTATCAAACAACCTACGAAAACGGTAAATATTACGACCTGATCGGCAGTTCATCCGAAATGCAATCGGTTTACCAAATCATAAAGTCAGCATCGGCGAGTAAAGCCACTGTGTTTATTACCGGTGAAAGTGGAACGGGTAAAGAGCTGTGCGCCCGTGCGGTACATTTAGCGTCACCGCGCGCTAACAAACCGTTTGTAGCCCTTAACTGTGCAGCCATCCCAAAAGATTTAATCGAAAGTGAAATATTCGGCCACTTAAAAGGGGCGTTTACTGGTGCTATTGCTAATCGTGAAGGGGCCGCAGGCCAAGCTGACGGCGGGACTTTGTTTTTAGATGAACTATGTGAAATGGACATCAACTTACAAAGTAAGCTACTGCGCTTTATTCAAACTGGTTGTTACCAACAAGTGGGAAGCGAAAAAGAAGTCAAAGTAGATGTACGCTTTGTGTGTGCGACTAATCGAGACCCATTACTTGAAGTGCAAGAAGGGCGTTTTCGTGAAGACTTGTATTACCGTTTACATGTTATTCCAATCGCGTTACCGCCATTAAAACAACGTGGTAAAGATGTTATTGAAATTGCGGACGCATTATTCAAAAAAATAAGTAAAGAAGAAGGGCGCTCATATAAAGGCATGTCTGAAGGAGTAAGGAACTTATTTTTGAGTTATGGCTGGCCTGGTAATGTTCGCCAATTAGAAAACACGATCCGTAATATCCTTGTGTTACACGATGAAGCGTTTATTGAAGCAAATATGATCCCCGCATTGCCAAATGCACAAAACCAAAGCCATGCGGCTACACCTGTTACTGCGTCTAATCAGTTAGAAGCTGTTACGCAAAGTGTCGCATCTTCGACCAATGAACTCGCTACAAGTGTGAACAATACATCCTATGTGTCTTCACAAGTTGGTTTTTCTCAAGCAGACATAGAACCACTTTGGATAGTCGAAAAACGCTACATTGAACAAGCAATTGACGCCTGTGATAACAACATACCTAAAGCAGCAGCTTTATTAGATGTGAGCCCTTCCACGATTTATCGTAAAATCAAAAGTTGGGAAGAGATGCAAGTAAGCTAGTGTTATAAACGCGATCTAGCTGTTTAAATTGTTGTTCACCTGAAAAGCGTTGCTGAATTAATTTTTGTGCATTGTTAAGCATGTATTGTTTTTGCTCAGTGCTCAGCATTTCAACGTTTTTAAGCTGTTTTTGGAGTGCCTGAGCCGAGCTTTCGCCCATCATTAATCCATTAGATAAATGATTGATAATATGCGGCAATTGCCCAACCGCTGCAGCAATCACTAACACCCCATGCGACATTGCTTCTAATGCCACCATTGGAAGTCCTTCTGCGCGAGAGCAGATCACCAATACATCGAGTTGTTGCCATATTTGTTGTTGTTCACATTGACCATGATAATTGACCGCTGATAAATCAAGTTCATTCACCATAGGCCCATCGCCAAACATATGAAAGTTCAAGTTTGTTGATGCAGAATGTTTAGCCGCTTCAATGAAAATATCAGGCCCTTTTTCATGAGATAAACGACCCACAAAGCCAATATTAATCTCCTGTTTGCTACGTAGTATTCTTAGTTTTGTAGGTTTTTTCACTGAGATGAAGTTTTCAAGTAACTCCGCATTGTAGAGCTCTTTGGTCAACGAGTTCGACACGGCAAAGTTTAAAGAAAAGTAGCTCAGAAGCTTATCAAGCTTATTGTAAAAATACACTTTGCCGACACCTGCTTCACCTGCGTGATAGGTAGAAATACAAGGGCGGTTTTGCCAGCGACACACCAACTTCCCCATGATACTTGCCTTGTACCCATGGGTGTGTAGTAACGCTGAACGAGGAAACATTTTTAGTATTTCGTTCAAGCTTTTTAAATTTCCGCCAGCAAAACCGTAAGTGATATTCGCTTTTTCTAAGCGATGATAAAACTCACGATTATTATGATCTTGATAAAATAGTACCGAGCTCATAATATTATATCGTTCTAATAGCTTACTCATGGCAATCAAATGGCTTTCGATGCCACCAATTAAGCTTGAATCTACAAATAAAATAACACTATATTTCATATTCACTCCAAGGTGAGACCATGATAGATACAGCGACCTATGCTCAATTACAACAGGATGTTGGTGACGACCTAGCAAAACAGCTTTTACAGGTTTATATCACTGAGTCCCGCCAAATCGTTGCTGATCTTGCTGATGCAACGAAACAATCAGAAATCGAAATAAATGCCCATAGCCTAAAAAGCAGTAGTCGCAGCTACGGTGCATTAGCCGTAGGCGGCCTTGCTGAGCAAATCGAGCAAAAAGCGAAAACATCACAATACGATGATGAATTACAAAGCCTTATTGCATTACTGCAAGACCAATTTGCGCAAACCTTAACCCATGCGCAAAGCTTGATCGGAATTAACTAGTCGCTCAGTTTCTAAAATTAATGGCATTTTTAAAATTTCAGCAAACACATTACTTAATTGCTCAATGTCGTGCTGTTGATTGGGTGATTTAACAACATCATTAAAATGAGAGACAATTTCACTCAATGCATCCAGTGAAATACTTAAATCACAAAAGCTGTATCCGAGCATGCCTTCTAGCCAATCAACCGGTTTCATATCGAGCGATTTAATCACGCTGGCTTCTTTAGCAATATTTTCAATAAACACGCGACACGCCGATGTTTCTTGCACCGCTTTTGCAATGTCTTCAACTAACATGGCTGGCATCACACTGGTTATTAAGCTACCTGGACCAATTATCAGCATGTCTGCATTATGAATTGCTTGAACCACCCCAGGGGCCGCATTGACATCTTGCGAGAGGGTGACATAGTCAGGCAGTACATCTAGTGAATCAATTTCACATTCACCAAAAACTTTTACACCCGATGGCATTACCGCTAATAAATCAGCTGGTTCATCAGACATAGGGAGTATTGTTTCTGAGTTACCTAGCATGGCATTAAACCAAGCAACTGCTTGAGTTGCAGAGTTGGTTTGTTGGGTCAGACTTAATAAGGCAAGGTTGCCAAGGCTGTGGCCATCGAGCTCACCACCTTCAAAACGATGGTGAAATACTTGATGAACCAAAGAATCATCGTCGGCTAGTTGCAAACAACAACGCCTAATATCACCCAGTGCAACCACATCTTGGCTTTCGCGCAATTTACCCGTACTGCCCCCGTTGTCTGTCGTGGCTACAATTGCTGTTAATTCTGCGCAGTGAGGTCTGATTGCGCTTAACATATGGGATAAACCATGCCCGCCGCCTATGCATACTATTTTCATGACTGATACCTCATTGAACTCTATTACTGACTAAAAAGCATAGCGCGTACCAAGTCTTTGAATTTATATAACACAATGAAATTTAATAATTTAATTTCAAGAATTAATGGCTAAACTGAAATCTGTTTTCTATATTTGCATTATGCGATGCAATATTAATTAGGAATGGCAATGGCACAGTTCAACTTAGAACAATTACAACTTGAGCTTAGGCAGTTTCACGGCATCAATGATAGCCGGGCACTGAAAGCGCAACTTGAAAAAGTGCTGTTACCGTATTTTTCATTTAAAGAATTTTGTTTGATTAATATTGAAGAGTTAAAAATGACACTTGAGATGCGCACGCTTAAGTATCTTGAGTTTGACGAAGGGTTATTAAAAACCAAGTTACAGCAAGCATCTTCACCTTGGCTGTTTTCTGAAGATAACATGCTTTTTTGTAATAATACTGAACTGCATAATGCCTTGATTTTTAGAATTGATATTTCAGATCACACAACCCAGTGCATGGTGTTTTTTGATATCACAGAGCAAGCGAAATTTAGTGATAAATCAGAAACAGGCATCATGATCTTGCTGCAACAAGCGGCTTTACAACTCTCAAATCAAACGCGGCTTAATCGCCAAAAGTTTCATTCTACCTCATTGTTAACCCGCCTTGGGGAGCTGTCTGAGTTGTTCCGAGATTTTGCCAGTGAATGGTTTTGGCGCACCAACAAAGAAGAGCAGTTTATTAATGTATTAACCACAGCCAGCCACAGTAATTTGTATAAACGCCATTTTTTACATAAAAACTTTGATGCTATCATCACCGCGCAAGAGCAAAAGCAATTAAAAAAGTGGTCTCACTTTAAACATTTACTTGCTGAACAAGCTGAGTTTCTAGATTTTGAATTTGAAGTAAATTGTTCACCGCCTGCTTGGGTGTCGTTCAGTGGCAAGCCACAATTTGATGCAAATGGTAATTTTCGTGGCTATTTAGGTATAGCCAAAGATATCACCGTCAATAAAGACCGTGAGCAAGCACTGCAATTAGCCAAAGAAAAAGCCGAAGAAGCAAACCTTGCAAAGTCACAGTTTTTAACGGTGATGTCTCATGAAATTAGAACGCCGATGAATGCGATAGTCGGTATGCTCGAACTATTAGCAGACTCGGAACTTAACGATAAACAAACGCGCTGGCTAGATTATGCAAATTCAAGCTCTGACTTATTACTGGATTTGATCAGTGATGTGTTGGATTTTTCGAAAATTGAAAGTGGCTCGATGGAGCTTGATGTTAAAGCAACAGATATAAATGCGCTCGTTAAAAACATCACCGCTCAATTTCAAGAAACAACACAGGGCTCTAAAGTGATGTTTTCAACTGAAATAAAAGATGGCTTGCCAAATAAAATAAACATTGATGGCGTTCGGGTTGGGCAAATCCTATTTAATATTTTAGATAACGCCTTTAAATTTACCAAAGTAGGCACGGTCAATTTCAGAGCTGATTTTAATGATACCCATTTATTATTTGAAGTCGCTGATACTGGGCAGGGGATTTCACAATCGCAAATAGAGACCATTTATGATGCTTTTAAACAGCATGATTATGGTGTTAATCGACAAGTAGAGGGAATTGGGCTTGGACTTAGCATTACCAAAAGTCTAGTCGATTTAATGAAAGGCGAAATAAGAGTGGCAAGTGCTATCAATATTGGCACTAAATTTACCATTTATATTCCATATTCTGTTGTTGCCGATGATCAGCAAGCCATTGAGCATGAGCAAACACTTGAACCCATGTCTATTCTTGTCACCGAAGATAACAAAACTAACCAAGTATTAATTAAAGCATTTTTAGAAAAGCTCAATCACCATGTCACCCTTGCAGATAATGGCCAACAAGCCATTGATAAAGTGCAACAACAAAACTTTGATTTAGTTCTGATGGACATGATGATGCCGGTGATGGACGGCATCACCGCAACCAAATACATTCGCAATGAGTTGCAAATGAGTCTGCCAATTGTGGCCTTAACAGCGAATGCTTCACATCAAGATAAAGCGACTTGCCTAGACGCAGGTATGAACAAAGTACTGACAAAACCCATTCGCTTTCATGATTTAAATCGTGCATTACGTATTTTGTTTAGCCAATAAAAAAGCCCCAAATGGGGCTTTTAAATAAGTAACTCTGCTTTACAACACCATTGCTGCAATCCAGCCTGCAATAAGTAGCGGAATATTAAAATGGATGAATGTAGGTACCACAGAATCCCAAATATGGTCGTGTTGACCATCAGCATTTAGACCAGATGTTGGGCCAAGTGTTGAGTCAGAGGCAGGGGAGCCTGCATCACCTAACGCACCCGCAGTGCCAACCAGTGCAGCTGTAGCCATTACCGAAAAGTTAAGCTCCATACAAAGTGGTACAAACAAGGTGGCTATAATTGGCACTGTCGAAAACGAGCTACCAATGCCCATGGTGATCAATAGCCCAACGAGTAAAATTAACGCGACGGCGAGGGGCTTGTTTCCTTCAATCAACCCTGCGGCAGAGCTAACTAATGAAGCGACATCTCCCGTTGCTTTCATCACTGAAGCAAAGCCTTGCGCCGAAATCATAATAAAGCCAATCATCGCCATCATAGCGATGCCTTTACTAAATACATCGCCATTTTGCTCAAGTTTTACAACACCAAATAAAGTAAATATAGCCACCCCAACAAGGCCACCAAGGATCATAGAGCCACTAATATTTTGCGCTACTAAAGAGCAAAGCACGGCAGTAATACCCACTGCTAGAACTTTCTTAGGTTGTTCAATGACCACGTCTTGTTGCTGCTCTGTCAGGCTATGCGGCTCATAACTACGGCGTTTTCTATAACTGATAAAAACAGCAACCAATAGACCAAACACCATGCCTAAAGCAGGAATGATCATCGCCATTGGTACCTGTGTGTTTACAATCTCTAAACCATTTTCAGTGAGGTTTTTATGTAAGATAGAGTACAAGTAAATGCCACCAAAACCATAAGGCAGCACCATATATGAGGTGGCTAAGCCAAAAGTTAAGATACACGCAATGGCACGTCTATCGAGACGTAACTTATTAAACACCACAAGAAGGGGCGGAATAAGAATAGGGATAAACGCAATATGTACGGGTATCAAATTTTGTGACGAAATCGCACACAGTAAAATGATACTTAATATGAAATAACTTAAGGTTGTTTCGCCTTGGTGGCTGTTGTCGTTAACCTGTTTAAGCAATTTAGACGCTAATATACGCGTTAAGCCCGACTTAGAAATAGCCACCGCAAACGCACCTAACATCGCATAGCTCAGTGCTATTTCTGCACCGCCCGATAAGCCATCATTAAATGCATTAACGGTTTGTGATAAACCAAGGCCTGCGGTTAAACCCGCAACAATCGCGCTCACGGTCATCGCCACAATGACATTAATACGACAAAGTGTCAGGATCAGCATCAACATAACGCCGACAATTACTGCATTCATATTGTTCTCTATTTGGCTGTTTTGAGAGAGTTTAACAGAACTCGCACCTGGTTTTTGCGATTTTGAGTATATGATTGCTGTTGATAACGTACTTCGATGATTATTTGCTCAAATTCACTTAAATAAACTGCCGCCGTAGGCTTTTTCTGTTTGATAAGTGCAATATTTTGCAGTGGTGTGTTGGTTTCAAGAGGCTCAATACCTTGTTTTTTAGCCCACTGATAGAGCTTAGTGATGTCATCTACCAGTGGCTCTCTACTTCGAACTGGGCGTTTGTTATAAAAGAAATAGCCAGTAAAGCTTAGTAATAACGTACCTAACACTATTAATGGCGTTAGCCATGCCGATTTATTACCAAACAGTGAATCAAATAAACTTTGCTGAGATGCTTGGTCAAACGTAAGCACCCAGTTAGTCCATTTATAATCGAGCTCTTCAAGGTGAATTCGAAGCCAGTTTATTGCTTTAAAATGACTCCAACGTTTTAAACCAAAATTAAGATTGTCGTTAAAGCTTTCATTTAAATCACCCAGTTGCGATAGCGAACCATTTAAACGCTCAGGGGCAACAACAGCGGTAGCATCAAATATGTGCCACTTTTCATCGAAGAACACTTCAACCCATGCATGAGCATCGTATTGATAGATATTGAGCGTAGCGGCTTTAGTTTGTTCACCGCCTAAATAACCCGACACAACACGGGCAGGGTAACCAGCAACACGAAACATAAATGCAGCGGTGCTGGCATAGTGGCCGCAAAAGCCACGTTTGGTATCAAATACAAACTGGTCTAGCGTATTATCACCATACATTGGCGTAGGTGTTAATGTGTAAGCAAACTGCTGCTGATTAAAGTAATCAAGTAGTGCGTTAAAATAACCTTGCGCACTTTCATGATCAGCAGCCAGCTGGTTTGCCAGTGCCGTTGTTTGTGGATTGGTAGTTTTCGGCAAGCGGGTGTAAATGCGTTTTTCAAAGTCGGTAAGGCTCAGAATAGCCTCACTACTGGTTACCGCGTATTTAATGTTTTTGTTTAAGTTACCTTTACGTTTTAACAAACCATTGTAGGTAGAGAACACATCTGAATTAGCACTTTGTGCAAAGCCAAGTGCAAAAAGCCAATTAGAAGATGAGGGCTCTGCAATAACCTGATAATTAACGCTATTACTTTGAGTAATTGTACGGCGAATTGGGTTAAATTGTTGCGATTTTAAAATGTCCGATATTAACCATTCACTGCCATTAAACTCATCATGAATAAGGCTGCGCCAGTAATAGGGTGCTTGTAGGGCTTGTCCTGACTGTTGTTCTACCCGAAAAACCAAGTCATCTGACTCAGCTAATTTCGCAATCGAAAATGGGTTAACTTGCTCTGATAAACCGGTTTTAGCTAGCTTTGGCCCCGGTAGCTGCCAAAATGCGGGGAGCTTGGGTAAAAATAAAATCAAAAAAGCGGCAATGGGTAGGGCTAATAATATGGTTTTAAAGCTTTGTTTGTTAGCGGCCTTAAAGCTTAGCGGGCTAGTTAAGTAGCCAAGTACTGCAAAGTTAACAACATAAAGTACACTCACCACTAAGGTTTCGAACAACCCTTGATGGAACAAATACACGGTTGAAAGGTTAAAAAACACCAGTAAACACACAGTTTGATACTGTTTAACGGTTTTCGCCTGTAGCAATTTAAAGCTGCTAGCAAGCAGCATCATCGAGACAAATAATTTGACCGTATCGCTCACAGCAACCAAAACAAATAAGGCAACTAAGCAAACTGCAGCCAAAATATTCGCTATCAGTCCATTTAGTTTTTTATAAAACTTACCTAAAAACAGGTTTAAAAAACTAAGGCCAGCCAATATGGCTAAAAATGGGGTCGCTACTTCAGTAAACAAAAATCCACTAATAACAATAAACAGCAGTGATAAAACGGTATTTATAAGCGGCGTATTCATACTTAAAACTCCGCTAATGCCTGCAAGCAGGCTTTTTGGTGGTTGATCCCTTGGCCTTTTGCAATATGTTTATTGGGTAAGGTTAACGAAAACGCCATGTATTGGTCGGTTAATTGGTTCACCAAAAAACATAACTGGCTTAATCGGTGCTCATTATTGCCACTCAACATATTGAAATTAAGCGTTAATTCCTGTGATGCATCACTGGTAAATTCTTTCGTTAATAGTTGCTGAGTTTTAGCGTAGTGTTTCCACGATACTTTATTAAGAGCTGTACCTTGCACAAAAGGGGTAAGTTGATGAAAGTCATCATTACCCGCTTTAACTTGTGCGTTAACGCCGTCGTGTTCGTCATTGTCATGGAGCTGTGTATCAAGCTTTTCTGAGGCGATAGGCTGCGGATAAACATACACCGTTTCGGTTGGTTCTATGTAACTCCACACAGACACTAAACCAAAAGGAAAATGGCTAATAATTTTAACTCTATCAAAGCCATAAACACCACGTTCACTGCATTTAAGTTCAATTTCAACGGTCTTTTTCTCTTTGCTTTGCAGTGACACAGTTTCTGATTCAAGGTTTTCATTAACCAGTTTAATAAGTTCACAGTGTGATTGTGCGTTAATTTGAAAACGCGCAATAGGGGCTTTTGGCGCATAACTTTCATTAACTGATTGGTATTTAACCGACAAACCTCTCACATTTTTATAGCCAGTGAGTATTGCAAACACTAAAACAACCACCATTAAATACGCCATAGCTAAAATCAGGTTGTTTTGATAGTTAATGCCCATCACAAAGTTAAGCAAGGCAATTAGTAAAAATTGCCCACCGAGTTTTGAAGGTAATACATAAATCGTTTTATGTTGAAGCTCAATTTCGTTGGTTTTATGCTTGTTTTTTAATAACTTATTAAAAACTGACTGACGAAATTGATTAACAAAAGCAGGGCGCTTGTACATGTTTTACAAGCTTACAGGCACATGTTTAAGTGCATAGCCACTGTCACCAGCGTTTAAGCCAAGTCTGTGATCAGTCACACTAGGAAAAACCGCTTGTACATCTTCAGGCATTACAAAATCACGACCTTCAATATACGCCCATGACTTTGCAGCGCGGGCAAGCGCAATACTGGCTCTTGGTGATAATGGGTTTACAAAATGGTTATCTTGGCGAGTAAACGCAACGAGCTCAAGAATATAATCAACCACCGAGTTGCTTATCGTTACTTTATTAATGTCTTTTTGAATAACAGCAAGTTGATCAGGATTAATGCGAACAGGCAAGTCGTCATAATTACGATTGTTTAGGCCTAAAATGAGGTTTTTCTCAGCGTGTTTATCAGGAAAGCCTAAACTAATGCGCATAAAAAAGCGGTCTAATTGCGATTCAGGTAACGGATAAGTACCTGATTGATGCACTGGATTTTGCGTAGCAATCACAAAAAATGGTGATGGTAGGGCGTGTTTAACCGAATCTACCGTCACTTGTTTTTCTTCCATTGCTTCTAAAAGTGCACTTTGTGTTTTAGGACCGGCACGATTAATTTCATCTCCTAATACAACTTGGCTAAATACAGGGCCTTGATGAAAAGTAAAGCTATGTTCTTTAGCATCAAAGATATTAGTACCAAGAATATCAGAAGGTAATAAATCACTAGTGAATTGAATGCGTTGATACGACAAGCCAAGAACCGCGGCAAGTGCATGAGATAAAGTGGTTTTTCCCATGCCTGGTAAATCTTCAATTAACAGATGGCCTTCACTAAATAAACACGTTAAGGCGAGTTTGATTTGTTGTTGCTTACCAAAAATAACCGTTGATAGGTCATTGATAATGAGTTGGATTGTCGAATTCATAAACTACTTAATTTGTTATGGTTTCCATCAATTCTAGGCGTTTCATAACAGAGTCGACTTTTTTTGCGTTGAATGGTTTGGCGATAAAACCTTTAGCACCTAATTCCCAAGTGTTTTGTACATTCTCAAGACTATTATGACCAGAGCACATAACTACATGAGTATGAGGATAGCGGTCATTTAAGTACTCAAGTATTTCTGTACCGTCAGTGTTAGGTAGTTCAATATCAAGAAAGATAACGTTAGGCGACTTTTCTTCAATAACGGTTTTAGCTGATTCAAAATCTCGACTTTCTAAAATATCGTCAAAACCAAGACCAGTTAAAATTTGATTTAGATAGTCGCGGATATCTTGCATATCATCGATTATCAGAATAGGTTCTAACGGCTTCACAAATTCCATATCGTTTACATCTTATCGTTACATCTTAAGTTGATAGTTTTAATATAAGTCATGCGATAACTAAGCTCAAGAAACAAGCACTAATAAAATGAATAATATGATAAAACACCACCCTAATGTCCGATACCGTCTAGTATTGGACTTAACATATACGAAGAGTGGTCATAGTTATGTATAAATACGTTACTACCTATAATTTATATTATGTTAAATAGTGTATTTATCTTTATAAGCAGATTCATTAGTCGTTAGATTTTAAGGTTTTTTAGCCCCTTTTTTGCTTAATTTGGGTTTTCACGGTTTTCTAGCTTTTTTTACTTTGTAAATTTTCAACACGCCTTACTTCATTACAATAAGTCCACAACGGTAAGTTTTTACAAACCTAGATTTTAAAAGTGTTTCTTGTATGGCATCCCAAAAATATAAAAACATTTTTTCACTGCCTGTAACCATTATGGCTTTAAGTTCATTAACGATAATTTATTTCTACAACAAGCTGTTCGTTATAACGAAAGCCATGTAGATGCCCTACAAGCTCAAATTGAACACCTTTATGATTTAGTTGAAGCCAGTGAAACATTTAAAGTTATTGGTAATGACTTAATCAAAATGAGTGGTCAGCTTGCTTTAAAAGATATTGTTTTAAAGTATGGAGATAAAAAACTACATAGTATTTGCCGCATATTTATTTGTGCGGCATCATAGTTATTTAGTAAATTAGTTACGCATGATAATGAGAAAAATTGATTTGAAATAGACCATCCGCTCGCTATTAAACGTGGGTATAAGTCATTATACAGGTTCATGCCAGTTGTTTCAGACGTTACAAAAGATGCTAGTTATTTAGAATGCTTATTAATAGATGGTTTGTTGTTCTTATCTGCTCCTTCGATGTTCAATGACCCATTTGAGTGTAAACCTCATTTCTCTATGTCTAAAAATAGTGCCCCAGCTCTCAGAAAGCATTTATTAACTCAAGAAAGAAAAAGTGCTCGAAGAAACAATATTAAATTTAATTCAGCCGCAGCATCTAAAACTGCAACTGATTTACTTGGAGATCATGAGGCTGCGAACAACCTTATAAATCATGCCATTTTAAAAGTATTTCGTGATAATCGAATTTGTTGTTTTTCGCCAAACCGAGAAAATTTATTATTTTGGTCACATTACGCTAAGTCACATCAGGGAGTATGCATTGAGTTTGTTTCTTCATACGCTCCGATGAACGGTGCTAGAAAAGTTAAGTATACAGAGACTTACCCTTCGGTAATTTATCCATTTCCATCAGAACTAGATTCAGTAGTTCCAATTTTAACGAAGTCTAAAGAATGGAGCTATGAAGAGGAGTTTAGGATTTCATTACGAGAGAACAACCCTCTTTTTGTTTCTGGAACAAATTATCTAAACCTCGATAAAGGAGCAATTAAAAGTGTAACTTTAGGTGCGTGTATATCAGATGAAGACAAAGATACAGTAATGAAAATAGCTAATGAAAGTAAATTTACTCCTAAAGTTTTCCAGTCAAAACTATCCACATCAAAGTTCGGGTTAGTATTCGAAGAAATCAAATGAATAAAGCCGCTCTGGTAATAGGCTTTCAGGGTAAAACCCTTTAAATGATTGCCATTCCCTACCCCAACGGTGATCAAACGATTTTTAGTAAACATATGTGCGGCTCCAAATGTAGTTGCACGGGATTGGAGCCTGAAGAGTATTAAAAAACAAAATGTTGTGTTTGAGCTTTACTTATAGCTAAAATGATAAAAAAGGAGTAGAGAATGATGTTTCACGGTAAGTGGATGAATTACATCCCACATTGGTCATTTATTAAAGGTATGGCTGATATTAAATTAGTTAAAATTTCATATATATGGATAATTATTGTTCCAATCTTAGCTAAAGCTTTGAATGAGGTATCTGATTCAATTCCAATAACAATAGGTAATGTTGTTATAAATTTTAATGTTGCTCTTCCTTTTAGTTGGCAGCTGTTTTTCTTTTCTGCGTTAACATTTTCAATGGCTCAATTTCTGTATACAGTGTTCTGTCCTGAAGTTATAAAAAAGTATAAAAATGTTCACGAGTTTAGAGAAGACGGTAAAACAATTATTCAATTGGGTACCTATCTAAAGGCATTATTATTAGATAGAAAAGCTAGGGACTATAAAACTCACAGTTTTTTCAGTGAACATTTAGATAAACAAAAATTAAGAATTGAACCAAAACATGTAGCTAGAGCATATTTAGCACACCTAAAAAATAGAGAAACAAATGAAGTTGAATTAACAGAGGCAAGCGTATTTGAAACTCAAACTAATATATTATACGTTCTGAATACTGAGCGATATAAAGCAATTTTTGAATTCACATCAAAAATATTCGATGTTCAAAAGCCTATGTTAAGGGTGCTAATATTACTCTTTTATCTCATTGGCTTTTTATTATCTCTCCTAGTACTAAAGCAAAATATCGAATCAGTAATACAGACGATTATTTAAAAATAATCGTCTGTTTCTTAGCAACTTCAGTTCCTTTGCGTATCCAATACTGGATTTGTTTGCGATCAATGTTCACAATAGATTTAAGTTCCTGCACTGATAAATCCATTTCTTTAGCCATATAGTTATAACTGGCTGATGTTTTAAGTGCGCCGCACCAGGTAAACTCAACCTAGTTAAGTATGGTTTTATCTGATTCCTGTGGCCGTTGTGTTATGGCGCAAAGCCTAGCGCCATACTTACGAACCTTACGACATAGCTCGCCCCAATTTGGCGGGGCTTTACTTACCCAGGTAACTTATACAATTTCATCTAGGATTTCTGTAATAAAAAAGTACCTGCTCTAAGTGAACAAGTCAGTTAGCCTTGATAAATCTCTTGGTAATGTTCAGTTAATTTATCTGATTAGATAAAAAGTAGTTTAAAAAAGTTTTTTGACATTTATCTTTAACTTTTTGAAAAATATAGGGAAACTTATTCATTTGTATCTTACAGACCAAGGCTAAAAATCCTTTCAACTTCCCCAATTAAAAACCTTAACAACACCGAGCGCTATTTCATGCAGCACTACAAAACCCGCGCCGTAGAGAGTGGCCCAAACTGGGATAATGATGAAATCGAGGGTTGAGGTGGATGATGAAACGGCGACTTCTTGGTAATTTGTAAGCCAAGGGTAAAAACCAAAGCAGTAAAGAATAACAATTGGGGCTGCAAACAGTATTAAACGCAGTTTTCGCTGTTTAAAAAATGGGATAAAAGACGTACCCAGCATTAGTAATAACGGCACGAACACGTAGACCACCGAGGTAAAATCATTGAGTGTCATGCCTAAACCAACGATTACTATCAGCATGAATAAAGCAGTAAAAATGCGGTAAGCGGCTGTAAAATTCATAGTCATTCCTTGTAATACCAATTCGCTTAATTAA
This sequence comes from Pseudoalteromonas sp. Hal040, assembly GCF_037162425.1. Lineage (NCBI taxonomy): Bacteria > Pseudomonadati > Pseudomonadota > Gammaproteobacteria > Alteromonadales > Pseudoalteromonadaceae > Pseudoalteromonas > Pseudoalteromonas sp. Hal040. The sequence continues at coordinate 1,721,164 of NZ_JARLUU010000001.1, forward strand.
GTAGTCTATTTTGAGGCAATAAAACCTTGTTGATAGCAAGGCAAAAATTTCGTTATTTAGTTGTTCTAAATCAAAAATTTTTAACGCAGATAGCGACAGGTTTAATCCCTCAAAATGATTAAGTATTATTGCGGATTGGTATAATGTACCTACAACCACCCTAGCACGCTTATTTATAAATGGCTATTTTATAAACCAATTTGCCTAGTCCAGTCGATACTTTCTACGAAGTATTTATCATGGCTTACAAGTATAAACCCGCCTTTAAAACCCTGTACTGACTGGGCCAAGAGCTGTTTTGATTCTAGGTCGAGATGATTATCGGGCTCATCGAGTAACAAAAATGCGGTGCTTTCAATATTACTGACGATACACATGGCGAGCTTCATTTTCTCGCCACCACTTAAAACTGCGGCGTGTTTAAAAACAGCGTCTTTTCTAAAGCCAATACTGGCAAGTAGAGTTCGTGCGGTGCTCTCATCTAGGTTTTTACAGTAAGTCAGCACGTTTTCAAGCAGGGTTAGCTCGTTGTTTATTAATGTAAAATGTTGGTCTAAATAATAGAGTGCTTGATTGCAATGTAACTGCCCTGCTTTTACTGGTATGTCGTATGTCAGAGTTTTAAGTAAGGTTGATTTACCAGTGCCATTTGCGCCCGCTAAATGAATTTTATCATCACTGAATACTTGAAAATTAAGTGGCTTTTGTGTTCCGTGTGCTAATACAACATCCTCAAGGCTAAGTACTTTTTGGTGCTTAGCTTCATCTGATTGCGCTAAATAAAATTGCTGCGCTTTAGTTTTTTCAAGCTTGCTAGAAAGCTCATGTTTATTACGAGTCAGCATACCCTCTCGCTTCGCGCTATTTTTACTTTGTGATGATAAATTAGCGCTGGCTTTATCTTTTTTAGCATCCATCAGCACTTTAGGCTGGCTGCCTGATTTTCTGAGGTCTGCGCCCTGACCTGCACGTTGTTGTGCTTTTTGCTTTTGTAGTTGCTCTGCTGCCTTGAGCTTACTTTGCTGTTTAACAATGTGGTTTAATTTATTTTCAAGGGCAGCAACTTGCTGCTGTTTTTGTATTTGGTATTCAGAGAAATGCATACCATATTGTGTTAAGCCAAGAGTTGTTAGCTCCCAAACTTCATTGGCTTGTTCTAATAATTCTTGATCGTGATTTATTAGTAATAGTTGCCCTTTAAAGTTGTGTATTTGCTTTATAAGCCAGCTTTTGCCTTTTGCATCTAAGTGGTTTGATGGCTCATCCAGTATTAAAATGTCGGGCTTTATGCAGGTAAATAGTGTCCAAAGTTTTAATTGGCTAAGCTGACCGCCACTTAAATGTTTGCTTAATGAGTAACGGGTTTTGTTGTTTACGCCAAGCCTTACAAGTTCTGCATTAAAGCGATCTTCTAAGTCCCAATTACCCTCAACCAACATTAAGTTTTGTTCTGTAACTTGCCCTTGGTTTATAGCATCAAGGGCTTTAAACACAGGCTCTAGCCCAATAGCCTCTGCAATTGTTAGCTTTTCATCCTGATTTACATCGTTCATTTGCTTATAAAAGCCAAAGGCTGAATTACAAATAACCGTACCAGAGCTAGGCTCTTTTTGCTTAGCAAGTACTGACGCTAATATAGATTTACCGCAGCCGTTCCTGCCGACTAACGCGGTGACTTTAGCTGTGAGTGAAAATGAAAGGTCGTTAAATACAACATCGCCATTGCCATGTTGGTAACATAAATTAAAAGCTTGAAGTTGTGGCATAGTGCCTCCTGTATTACAGGGGCATAAGCGTTTGATCACACGAGAAGTAATATAATAAATAGTGATAGTGAGCAACGCCTACTAACCCTGTTGGTCCAAAAAGATAAAAATGAAATTGGATAACAGGTTTAGTTGTTCATGTTGGCGGTAACTCCTAATAAGTGAGGCTAGATAATAACCACCCAGTGCTCAAATGGCAATGAGTTATGATAGTCTTAAGCTATTAAGCAGCTTATAGGAATATATTTTGAATTTAGTTAAAAGCCCACTTGCCTCACAAAACCCAATTCAAGTTAAGATGCAACTTGAACAAAGCAAACGTGTATTTGTTATTGGCGATTTAGATGCAGATTTAGCTAAATTTGAACAGGCACTCTGCTCTGTTAATTTTAACCCAAGCGAAGATATCTTGTTTTCACTGGGTGATGTGATTGACCGAGGTGATAACAGCATTGCGTTACTCGCACGTTTTAAAGAGCTTGGTGTAAATATGTGTCTTGGTAACCACGAGCACATGCTACTTGAATCATTACTTGCAAAGGATAAAGGTTACTACCGTTTATGGGTTGAAAATGGTGGCCGTTGGCACACCCAAGCAACCGATGAAGAGCTCGCGTTTGCCTGTAAGCAGCTACTTAGATGCCCGCTTTCTTACTATGTTGAATACGGCACATTAAAAATTGGTTTATCGCATACCACCTGTGCTGATTGGGATTGGCAAAATCCTACTCAAGATTTACAACAAGCGATTGGCGCTTTACTTTGGGATAGAAGCTTAACCAAAGCAAAAAAGCCGTTAATAAATCCAAGTATCGATTTTTCGGTGCATGGCCATAACACAACAAAACAGCCCTATTGGCTTGGCAATAGCTACCATCTTGATACCAATTATCTCAGCGGCAAGCCCACCATTGTTGAGCTTAACACGCTGATCAAGCAGTTTTCATCATTGTAAGCTTGCCAGTCGTTCGACCGTTTTCTCTTCAAGGTATTTTTTGTATGTTAACCTTGCATGCCACAGTTGCTCATCGGTCTCTTGAATGTAGATAATTGGGCCAGCACTTTTACTCGCTAAACTCGTTAGTTTACTGTATTCACGCGTATCAATTTTGCCATCGCTAAAATAGCTTTGCGCGGTATTTAAAAACTGATCGTCTTTATAAATATCACTATGCCAAATAAGCGAGCGATACATACTGGCAGTTATTTCGGTAGGTTTATCGTTGGAGCGGAAAAGTTTCACTTCGGTGTAAATTGAATTACCAGTAATTACAATCCCTATTAACGACAACGTCGTAAGAGTCATCATCCATTTCATGCTCTATTCCTCACAGTTAGGTACTAAATTAACTATAGGAGAGAAAGATGAATGTATGCTGTTTATTTAATCAATTAGGGTTGTCGAAACTATTCTCAAGATACTTAATTATTGTTTTTAGTCCCTAATTTACTGCTTTAGAGCGGAACCTTTAATTTGTGTATTAAGCCAAAAGACCTAATACACAAGCACTACAGCTAGTGAAGCGCTGCTGTAAACGGAATATTTTTACAAATTTCGGCTTCTGCGATAAGGATTTCTTCGAGGCGTGCATCAACCTCTTGCTTATCAAAGTACTCGTAGGCAAGTTCAACGAATAAGTTTTTATGTTTTTCTTCTGATTTTGCAATCGCGACATAAAACTCTTTTTCTTTACCCGCTGGTAAGGCTTCTGCGACAAGCGAGAAACGCTCGTGTCCGCGTGCTTCAATAACGCCTGCCACTAATAAGCGGTCCATTAAAAATTCATCACGACCATTTCTAAATACCGCACGAATTTGTTTGATGTAAGGATCTTTTTGGTCATTACCAAGTGATACATCACGTTCCATTAATAGCTTTAAAACTTGCTTAAAGTGGATCATTTCTTCCAGTGCTAGGTCTGTCATGGCTCTAACAAGCTTACGACGGTCTGGGTAATGAGAAAGCATAGACATAGCCATACCAGAGGCTTTTTTCTCTGCTGCAGCATGATCTTGTAAAAAGGTATCGAAGTCAGCTAAGACACCTTCTGTCCATTCAAATGGCGTGTGGTATTTCAATTCAAACATAATAAGGAACAACTTAACTTATAATGGCGGCGATTTTACCGTATTTTACGTGTGATTATAACCAAGAGATTTATCAATTTTACCACTTCGGGTCGATGACACTTTATCTGGATGCTTTATGTCATTCCACGCTGTGACCTTACCGCCCATATTGAGCTGTTTAAAGTTAATTGGCTGCTGAGTGTTTAAAAACTGCTGAAGTAATTGCGGGCTGTTTGAGTCTGCTACATTCAGTGTTAATAACTGCTGCTCACGCCCTTTAAAGTAATTTGCCACTTGCTGTTGATGACGCTGATAACATGCTGTTAGGTATTCATCAGATTCTAACTCTGCCAAGCTGTAATGGCCAAATACATCAAGATAACAGCGTTTTAAATGGATATTAAAGCCACCATCTGGGCGCATTAAATTAGTGTGCATACGTGCTAATAACTGCCGAATAGATGGCAACCATTTAGTTAAATCGCGCTCAAGGTTGATAAAACGGCTATTTGCAAAATGTTTATCAAGTAAGGCGTACTCACTAAATACCGGGGTATCGGAAATAACATCTGCGGTTGTAATTGCTTGTTGGGTATAAGCTGTGTGGGCGGTTTTATATCCGAGTTGTAAAAAGCTATTACAGATACTGGTTGTGCCGGTTCGTGGCAAACCGATTATAAAAATTTTAGAGCTCATGGCACCTGTTCAAGTGATAACCACAGAGACTTATCATCTACAGGAGTTAACTTAGGTAATTGGTTATTCTTTAATTCTATAATAATTTTGTCATGAAGGTGGGCATTTTTAATGAAATCACCATTATATTTAAAAAATAGCTCGTCAAACTCACCACTTTTACGCATAACTTTTAAACCCTCATTCACTGCTTTTGCAATTTCAGGATTATCTTTATTAAAAAAGAAATAAATTGGGCTTTGATATTTCAGCATTAGTTGCGGTAATACAACTAGGTCAATTTTTTTCTCATAAAAATTTTTTTCACTCTCTATTTCAAGCAAAGAACGTGGAAATAATTGCCCTCTACCTTTATCAAGCATAACAAACAGTGACTCAAAATCTTGTGCGGTAGCGACGGTCAAATCGTTATCCCTTAAAATAAAGGTATCTGGCCAGTCCTCACCTTGTATAAAAATAATATTATTTAAATCTTCGAAGGTTTTTACTTGGCTAAGATAAGGTAATTGTTTCTGTGTTGTGAACATTAACCGCCACCCAAAAAGCCCTTTGAAAATGGGGGTTCTAAGTGGTAACAACCTATTTTCACGATCAATATTAGTCATACTCCAGTTTACGTTTATGCCTGACCCTGTCTCTATTTCTTTAAGAACTCGGTTTTGACCTAACAGCTCAGATGCTGGATCGAGAGTAAATTTATAACCACTTCTTTCAAGAGCGGTACGAAGGAGTATGAGCGGATAAAGTGTTTCTTCATCAAGGTTTGGCATCGTCTTAGGGTAAATCACCCTAAGAGTTTCAGGAGGAACGTTAATGCTTTTTTTAGCATTGATTGTTTTCACATTAGCCATACTGGTACTTGATAAAAGCAGAAGAGATAGTGTGAAAACAACTTTTTGCATATTAGAACACCTGTGTAACTAATAACATCACTGCACTAATCAAAATTGTTAAGAAAGTTAGCATCATCCCTAATACACGTAATTTCATCAGATTATCAGCGAGTGCATAACTATGACAAAAACGGCCAGCCAGGAGCATTGATCCTAAAACATAGCAAAAATGGCTTGAAAGACCTTGGTACTCTAATAAAAATAGCAGAATCAGCGAAAATGGCACATATTCAATAAAATTTGCATGGGTTCGAATAGCCGCTTGTAGGCTAGCATCACCGCCATCGCCAAGTGAGATACGCTTTGCTTTACGCAGTTTAATGACACGAAAGCTAAGTTGAATGTATAAAATCGCCAAAATGGCAGCAAACGTTGAAACAATCACAGTTTTTCCAATTTTTATTTAAAGTTAGACGCTTAGCACTGTTTATTGCTAGGCTGTTAAGTAAGTAGTTAGGTTAGCTCAGTATGATATTTAATGTCTAACAGTTCTTAAGGAAGTGCATGTTTACGCCAAGAAAAATCGCCGATAACTACCGCGAAATGATCAGTAGTATCGGATTTTACCCATCAATGCTCTCTGTGGTGTTTTTAGTATTTGGATTAATTACCACAGCGGTCGAGTATTCATCATTATCAATGGAATTTAAAAAGCTGATTGGCGTGTTATTGGTCGATAGCGAAGAGAATGCCCGAACCATCCTCAGCACCCTTGCAGGCAGCATTATCTCATTAACCGTTTTTAGTTTTTCTATGGTTATGGTGGTGCTTAATAGCGCCAGTGCCAGCCTTTCACCGCGTGTGTTGCCAGGGCTAATTACCCGTAAATCGCACCAATTAGTACTGGGGTTTTATCTTGGCAGTATTATCTACACCATATTAATGCTGATAAACATACGCACCATTGGTGATGGCGACATGGGTATTCCATCGCTCGGTATCTTCTTTTCATTGGTGTTTGGTTTAATTTCGCTGGGCTTTTTTGTGTATTTTATTCACTCAATTTCAAAAGCAATTCAGGTCGATAATGTACTCAATGACTTGTTTAAAAATACCAAAGGCGAGCTTAAATGCATTTTAAATATGCAACAAGAAAACCCCGTTGAACATTTTCCTGAGTTTGATAACTGGCATAGCGTAAAAAGTAAAACCGAAGGCTACTTTAAGGGAACTCACACCGATAAATTGTGCGCGCTATGCCAAGAGCATGGCATAAAGATTTTTATTTCGGTTAAACAAGGTTTCTTTACGGTTAAAGGTTACCCGTTTTTAAAATGTGATACTGATTTAACGGATAAACCAGAGCTTGTAGAGCAACTACTTGGCTGCTTTATCTTTTATATTGAAGAATACATAAGAGATCATTATCGCTACGGTATGACGCAAATTTCAGAAATCGCAGTTAAAGCCATGAGCCCAGGTATTAACGATCCTGGTACTGCGGTAAAAGCCATTGATATGTTGAGTATCTTGTTGATCTTGCGATTAGATATTTACGATGTGAACTATTCACTTAAACGATGCGAGAACAATCAACCGCACTTGTTTATACACGAAACATCATTCGATGAGCTTCTGCATGATAACTTCACGCCAATTCGTAACTATGCGAAAAATGACGCCTATGTAATGGTAAATGTGTTAGAGGCCTTTAAAAACATCTTGTTTAGAGCATCTGATAACGAAAAAGCGACAAACAGTTTGTTTGTTTACTTAGGGGCGATTATTGAAGATATAGATACGCATATTAGTAATGAGTACGACCGTGAGCAAATTACTAATATGCTAAAAGCGATTGCTCGTATTTCAGAGCAACAAGGTGAAAAATTGCTGGCAAAGTTTACCCGCAATCAATAATTTAACTTAGTTTTCGATTAGATATACCGCATAGCTGCTTGCGGTAATAGTAAGCTCACCACCGTTGTATGCATCAGGTACATAGTTATCTGGTGCAGCTTCGGCCATAACCATTTTGCTGGCACGCATATAAGGTTGGCTACCTGTATCGAGTGGGCTGCTTGAAGCCGTATAAAGGCCTTTAAGTTCAACCCCATAATCATTAGCAAACTCTTTAGCAGCAGCACGCGCGTCTTTAATAGCTAGCTTTTGCGCTTGCTTTTGTAGCTCTTCATAGCGGCTTGATACAAATTGCGTTTGATTGACTTCATTGATACCCGAATTTACTAGTTGCTGAAGCATAATTGGGTATTTTTTAATATCCGTTAACGTAACCGACAGACTACGCGTAACTCTATAACCTACAAAGTCTTGCTTACCTGTTTCACGGTTGTATTCTGTTTGGCGTTGAATTGAGATATTAGAGGCATAAATGCCCTTTTCTTCTACGCCTTGGTTTTTTGCAAGTTTAATCGCTTTTGCCATGGTTGCATCGGCTTTGTTTTTAGCGGCAATTAAATCTTTATCTACTTCAACAATACCTACCGTCAGTTTGACGTTATCTGGGATTGCTTTAACAGTCGCGGTACCTTGAATATAAATATGCGGCGCATCAGGTGTTGCTTCTGCTAACACATTAAAACTTAGCGCGGCGGCCAAAGCGGTAAAAACTAACTTACGCATAATACTGTTCCTTAATTAAAAACTCCGTTCATTATCACCTTAAAGGGTTAATTGAATCTGAACAAGACCCTATTATTCAGATATAAAAAAACAGGCTTTTAAAGCCTGTTTTTTCAATTACTCAGCGTGTTATAGCTTAGATTAGATACTACGACGCTTGTAGTTACGGTATTCTGGAAGCCAGTAGTTTTTCTCAATGGCTGCCCATAGCGCTTCATCGCTAAGCTCTAATGCCACACCTTCTTCCATCGCTTTTTTCGCTACTGCAAACGCGATACGTTTGCTTAACGCTTGGATTTCAGTCAGTGCTGGTAATAAGCTGCCCTTACCTGTGTTAGCTCTAGGTGAAGACTCAGCCAGTGTTTCACTTGATACAATAAGCATTGCATCTGTGATACGTGTTGCTTTAGCGGCAATTACGCCTAAACCAATACCCGGAAAAATGTAGCTGTTGTTACATTGTGGGATTGGGAACCTTTGGCCGTTATACTCAACCGGATCAAATGGGCTACCAGAGGCAACAATTGCTTGACCGTCTGTCCATTCGATTACATCTGAAGGAAGTGCTTCAACTTGCTTAGACGGATTACTTAACGGGAAGATAATCGGTTGTGGGCAAGATGCGTGCATTGCACGAATAACTTGTTCTGTGAATAAACCAGGTTGGCCAGATACACCAATTAGGATGTCTGGTTGTGCACAGTGCATTACATCTAATAACGATGCGTACTCACCGCTGTATGTCCACTCGCTTAAACCATCTTTAGATTGGCAAAGTGCTTGTTGGAAGTCACGTAAGCCTTCCATACCTTCAGTAAGTAGACCAAAACGGTCAACCATGAAGATTTGAGAACGCGCTTGCTCATCGCTAATGCCTTCAGCAACCATAGTACTGATAATTTGCTCAGCAATACCACAACCTGCAGAGCCTGCACCTACAAACACCACTTTTTGCTCAGAAAGCTTAGCACCTTTAACGCGACATGCAGCCAATAATGAACCTACAGTTACCGCGGCAGTACCTTGTATGTCATCGTTAAAGCTACAGATTTCATCGCGGTAGCGTTTTAATAATGGCATGGCATTTGGTTGTGCAAAGTCTTCGAACTGAAGTAACACACTTGGCCAACGACGTTTCACCGCTTTAATGAATAGATCTAAGAATTCGTCGTACTCTTCTTGTGAAATACGCTTATGACGCGCACCCATGTACATAGGGTCGTTAAGTAGTTTTTCGTTGTTAGTACCAACATCAATCATCACTGGTAATGTATAAGCAGGGCTAATACCACCACATGCTGTGTAAAGTGACAATTTACCGATTGGAATACCCATACCACCAATACCTTGGTCACCTAAACCAAGAATACGCTCACCGTCTGTTACAACGATAACTTTTACTTTGCCTTTAGTCGCGTTACGTAAAATATCATCAATTTGGAAACGATCTTCGTAAGAAATAAATAGACCACGGGCACTGCGGTAAATGTCTGAGAATTTTTCACAGGCATCACCTACTGTCGGTGTATAGATAATTGGCATCATTTCTTCAAGATGATCACGCACTAAACGGTAGTAAAGTGTTTCGTTGTTATCTTGAATTGCACGAAGGTAAATGTGCTTGTTTAAATTATCATTAAAGCTCGAATACTGTTGGTAACAACGCTCAACTTGCTCTTCAATCGTTTCATAACGCGGTGGCAGTAAACCGGCTAAGTTGAAACTTTCCCTTTCTTTTTGTGAAAATGCACTGCCTTTATTTAATAGTGGCGTTTCGATCAGACCTGGGCCTGAGTAAGGAATATAAAGATAATTCGGATCGGTATTTGTAGTCATATTTCCAAGCTTTGATGCGTCATAATTATGACCTGACATTATTACTCTTGAAGGTGAAATTGCAATGACAATTCACCTTGTCAGACCATTGAAGAAAATGAATTTTATGCTCTAAATAGCATAGCAGGTAGTATACATGAAAACTCAGCAGCTTTAAGGCTGCTGAGCTTGTTTTTAGTGGCTTTTATCACTTAAAGCGATGCCTTCACGGCGCGGATCGGCAGCACCGTATAGTTTACCGTCTTTAACTTCAACAGCATGTAAACCAGAGTTTAAATCTAGGATACGAACTGTGTGTCCGCGGTTAACAAAATCAGCTTCTGCCTTCGCAAGTTCAGTGCCCTTTTCAAGGCTTGTATAATTATTACGATTAGTAATACGTGGCAAGTTAATAGCTGTTTGTGCATCAAGATTCCAATCAAGTACACCGACAACCACTTGAGCAACGTAATCAATAATACGGCTACCACCCGGTGAACCAACCACTAAGCGTAAGCTGCCATCTTTGTTAAACACCATAACTGGCGACATTGAACTACGCGGGCGTTTACCTGCTTCAACACGATTAGCCAATGGTTTACCATCTTTGGTTGGCGATAAAGCAAAGTCTGTTAGTTGATTGTTCAAAATATACCCGTTCACCATTACGGTTGAGCCAAACGCCATTTCGATAGAGCTTGTCATAGACACCGCATTACCTTGGCTATCAACAATCGAAACATGCGTTGTTGAAGGAAGCTCGTAAGCATCATCTTGTGCGTAAGCAAGTGAGTTTGGTGGTGTGCCAGCTTCTGCGTGAGCATCTTTTTCAGAAATAAGCTTTGCACGACCTGCAAGGTAGTTTTTATCTAATAAACCTTGAGTTGGGATAGGCATAAAGTCAGGGTCGCCCATATACACGTTACGATCAGCAAATGCTAAACGCGATGCTTGTGTAAAGTAATGCAGCGCCTGTACTGAGTTTGGTTTAAGTTTAGCCATGTCTTTGTGTTCAAGTAAGGCTAAAATCTGTAACACAGCTACACCACCACTACTTGGTGGTGCCATTGAGCACACTTCGTATTGGCGATAATCAACGCACACAGGTGCGCGCTCTTTGCTTTTATAATTAGCTAAGTCGTCAACCGATAAAGTACCCGGTGCAACTGCTGAGTTTTGTACTGCATGCACAAGCTCTTTGGCGTTATCACCTTTATAGAAAGCATCAATGCCTTGTTTCGCAATATCTTTATAAAGCGCGGCAAGTTCAGGGTTCTTTTTCACAGTACCAACAGCTAGTGCTTTGCCATCTGGAAAGAAGTAATCACGAATAACAGGCAGCTTAGTAACCCCAGGGTTTAATTCTTTAACCAGTAATTGATGTAAACGCGGCGATACAACAAAGCCTTGCTCAGCTAATTCAATAGCAGGGCCAAACAAAGTTTGCCACTCTAACTTACCGTAACGCTTATGGGCAGTGGCAAAGGCATCTAAAATACCCGGTACACCAACTGAGCGACCACCCACTACAGCTTCGATCCATTTCACTGCTTTACCGTGTTTATCTAAAAACAACGTTTCGTCAGCATGGCTTGGTGCTGTTTCGCGGCCATCAAAGCTGGTTAGGCTTTTTGTTTTGTTGTCGAAGTACATCATAAATGTACCCCCACCGATCCCCGACGATTGCGGCTCTACCAGTGTCAGTACTAATTGGGTTGCAATGGCAGCGTCAACCGCTGAGCCACCTAGCTCAAGCATTTTTTGACCCGCTTTTACTGCATAAGGGTTTGCTGCAGCAACCATGTATTTATCGCCTTCAACAACCTGTTTATGAGCAAAGCCCGTTGCGGCTTCAGGTTCGCGGGTTTCAACTTTTGCAGGAGTCGCGAAAATAGCGGTTGAATAAATTAATGAGGTGGATAGAGCTAATAGCGCTTTGGTTTTGAATAACATAAATAAACTTAATCCCGTAGTGTATTTGGCATCTTAAAATTAAACGTGCACAATAGGCGACAATCTCAGATACAACAAAAATAACATGATAAACCTGCCCCTGAAACTAGAATATATTCTGCCTCCTTTGTGTTTAGTACTACTAAGTTCTTTGTTTGCACTATTCAACTTAAATGAATATCTTGAATTTAACCGTGAGTTAGTTGCAAATGGTGAGTTTTGGCGTATTTTCACCAGTCAATTCGTACACGCTAATTGGCCCCATTTAGGTTTAAATTGTGCCGGAATTTTATTAATTTGGGCACTTCACGCTGAGCATACAAGCCCTGCTCGCTATGCGTTTAATATTGCCATTCTTGCACTGTGGTGTGGGTTAGGTGTGTGGCTATTTTGCCCAGATATCCAAATTTACACCGGGTTAAGTGCCCTACTGCACGGTGTGATCATTTGGGGTGCAGTTAAAGATGTACAAGCAGGCATGTTTTCAGGCTGGTTATTGTTTGCTGGCACTTGGGCTAAAGTGATTTGGGAGCAAATAGCAGGCCCGAGTGAATCGGTGAGTCAGTTAATCGCCTCCAATGTTGCCATTGACGCCCACTTTATCGGCGCAATTGGCGGCACGCTACTCGCTTTGCCTATCTTCATTAAAATAATAAAAAATCGCGAGTAACCTTACTCACTTTTTACAACTTCTCTTTTTAACTCGAAAAAGGAAATTTAAATGAATGAAAATAAAGGACATATTTACCTTCGCATTATACTATTCTGTCTTTACGGGCCTCTATTGGCTGGGCTATTTGGTCAATTGGTAAACTTAAAATTTGTTTCACCAACGTTTATGGCAAGCCTTGATAATATTTATTACACCATAGTATTTTGCTCACTTTGTATTGGGTTTTGTCTGTTGTTAGCAAAATACAGTATCGTTAAAGAATCGTTTAAGAATAAAATTATTGCTCATTTGACCCTTATTCTTAGTATTTTGTATTCATGCTTAATGTTCTTTGGCATTGGTTTACTTATATTATTCAACATCATGTTTAACTCAAATACTGATTACGTTCACCAAGAACAAGCATTTGAATATCGCACCTTTTATGTCTACACATCAGACCCTGGAGCTTTTGGAACTGCTCACCATTATGTGTATTTAAAGTGCCCTGATTCGTTTAATCGCTATGAATTGGAGTTAATAGCCAATCTATCATGGATGAGAGACTATAAAATGAGTTTAGAGGGTGATAGTTTAATTTTTGAAAACGACTCAAAGGAAGGTAAGACTGTACTCGATGTGAGTGAATTTTACTGCAAATAACCCCTTTATAGATAATTTTTATTACAAACAAAAACAGCCACTTAAAGTGGCTGTTTTTCATTTACGCTATTGATTAAAGCGTTTCTTTAAATAGCTTATGAATACGACGGTATTCATCTAACCAGCTTGATGGTTGTACAAAACCATGTGGTTCAACTGGGAAGATAGCTGTTTCAAAGTTCTCTTTTTCTAGCTCAATTAAGCGCTGTACTAAGCGTACTGAGTCTTGGAAGAATACATTGTCATCAACCATAGGCGCGTTAATTAATAAATGGCTCTTAAGACCTTCAGCAAAGTAAATTGGTGAGCTCTTTTCATAAGCAATTGGGTCAACATCTGGGTGGTTTAAGATGTTAGACGTATAAGGGCCATTGTAGTGAGCCCAATCAGTTACCGGACGAAGTGCAGCACCTGCTTTGAATAAATCAGGTTGTGTGAATAGCGCCATAAACGTCATGAAACCACCGTAAGAGCCACCATAAGTGCCTACAGCTTGTGTATCTACGTTTGCGTTGTCTGCCATCCAGCTTACGCCGTCTGCTAAATCTTGGATCTCAGGTGTACCCATTTGACGATAAATAGCTGTACGCCAATCACGGCCGTAACCTTTCGATGCACGGTAGTCCATGTCCATTACTACGTAGCCTTCTGAAGCAAGTAGAGAGTGGAACATAAACTCACGGAAGTAACCAGACCAACCCATGTGTGAGTTTTGTAGGTAACCTGCACCGTGGTTAAAGATAACCGCTTTACGGTTTTTACCTGTTTCGCCTTCTTTATAGTCAGCTGGATAATATACTTTTGCGTAAATTGGCTGATCAGTGTGGCTTGAAGGCACAGCAACAATCTTAGGTGCGATTAGCTTCTTCGCTAAGAACTCATCAGATACAGTATGCGTTAACTGAGTTGCTTGGGTGTTTGCTTTTGCGTCAGCAACATAAAGCTCAGGCGGCGACATAATTTTTGAGTGGGTTAGCAATAGTTTGCTTTCATCTGGGCTTAACTGGTAATCAGTCATACCATCAAGGTTTGTTACTTGCTCAGATTCACCGTTTGCAGGGTTTACACGATAAATTTCGTAAAGACCTGGGTGCTCAACGTTGGCTTTGTAGTAAATCGCTGAGTTATCAGCCGTTAACGTTAAGTTAGAAACAACAAATTGGCCTTTAGTTAGCTGCGTTGCTTTACCGTTTAAAGGCTTTTTATAAATGTGGCTGTAACCAGACTCTTCAGATAAGTAGTAAAGCGTGTCTGAGTTGTTCAACCAACCAAAATCGTTGTATGCATAGTTAACCCATGCATCGTCGTGTAAGCGGTGCTGCGAAACAAGTTTGTTGTTTTGTGTATCAACAGTGGCTAACCAACGGTCTTTGTTGTCCCATGCTTCAAGCATAAGTGCCACTTTTGAACCATCTGTGTTCCATTGGATTGCACTTTGGTCCCAGCCCCAATCCATCATTAAGTTGATGGCACGTGGTGCTTTTTCAGACTTGTAAGTTTTGCCATCACGAGCGTAGTTTTCTTTCTTAACTGCTGCAAGTACGTCTTCGTCAAAACCTGGTAAGGTATCGAATGCAAGCGTTGTTTGCTCGCCTGATTTAAGATCGATGTAAACAACGTCTGAGCTGATTGGTTTTTCATCAGCAACACGACGGCGTACTTTTTCTGCTTTTACGCGCGCGTCATCAGCAATGTAATTAGGCATGATATCGCCTTCATCACGCCATGAACGGCTTTCTGTAGTTACTGCAACAAGTGCTTGGCCATTTGGTGAAAGCTGTACATCAGCTAAACGCTTACCTTTACCTAAATAAAACTGTGCATTAGCAATGCTATCGTTTTGCTCGTTGATTTGTGCTTTACGCTCTTCACGATCTTTTTTGTTTTTGTGAGTCAGCGCAATGTAATCAATTAGTTTGTGCTGCTCTTTTGCGATGTAAGTGTCTGGCTCTTGTACACCTTTAGGTGCATCGTCTAGGTGTAAGTTTACTAATTCAACTTGACGACCCGTTGCTAAATCAACTTTGTAAAATGCATTACCTTGGCGAAATGCAAGGCTACCATCAGTTAAAAACTGTGGTTTTGATTGCTGTGCGCTGTCGTGAGTGATTTGTGTAATTTGCCCAGTGCTTAAGTTCTTAACGAAGATATTACCTTCAAATGCATAAGCCTGTTGTTTTTTATCTGCTGAGTAAACGGCATTTTTAGCGCCTACAGTGTGTAGTTTGTTTAACGCTAATTGTGATGCAGATTGGCTATTTACCGCTTGAACGTATAAATCGCGTAACTCATTGCCTTGTTGCTTTTGTGCATAAACGATGCTGTTAGAATCACCGTTCCAGAAAGCACGCTCAGGCTGACGGCCTAACCAATCAGGGTGAGCCATTGCTTGCTCTAACGTGATTTCAGCTGAACCTGTATCAGCAGGAGTAACAACAACTGGGGCTACATTAGTAACTTGTTCTTCAGAAGGCGTTGAGGCGGTTGATTGACAACCTGCTAGCATGAAGCTAGATGCGACTGCGAGAGCCACTAACGTTTTATTAGCAGTGGTTTTGAATTTCATAGTGCTTCTTACGGGTTATTATAATTCGCCCTATTTAAGCAGAAGCACTGATGAAATAGCAATTTTTATAGGATAAACAGCCAAACTTTTCCGTTTAATTACAGCTTATTTTAAGCTGATATCAAGCCATACCATACGGTGATCAGATGATGCGTTACGATCTTTAATTAAACGGAACAGTTCAGAATTTTTCTGTGGCCAAAAAACTCCACCATCGTTTATCTCAATACCATAATTTGATGGTAAAACGTAATCAGCACGAGCCTGCCAATAAGCGGTATAGTTTTTAGCGTAATCTTCTTTATACGACTCTTTTGCACCTTTGCTTGTTGGCGTAAAAGAGGTATTCACTAATGGATTTTTTAAAATTTGGTCAGTGGTATTCGGGCGTGCCTTACCCCCTTCTGGCGCAGCATTTAAGTCACCAACAATAACAAAACGGCTTTTCGCTTTTAAGCCACCTTTTTGACCTTTATCATCGTAAATGTAGTTAGCATTGTTGATGTAATCCGCAATTAAGCGTACTTCATCGTGGTTACGCTTACCGTTGCGGTCTTCGTCACCATCAAATACTGGCGGCGTTGGGTGCGAAGCAAGCAAATGAACCGTTTTACCTTTTACATCAATTGGTAAATCCCAAAATGATTTAGAGCTTAGGTGAATTGCTTGCCATTCTTCTGCTGAATACCAATCTTTACCTGTTTTAGGGTCTATAGGCATTTGTGCATTTGGCATATCTTTGTATTTGAATGTTTGTAATGTACGCGCTTTATCTAAATCGATTGGGTAACGCGACAATACGGCCATTGCATAATGCCCCTCAAAGAAGCCAAAGCCGTGTGCGTCGCCTTTGTAATGCCCCTTTACACCATCGTTATCGAGGTCGAACTCGGTGGCTAAACCAGTGTTAACAGGTGCGATAAAGTAATAAGGATAATCGATTGCAACTTGCTTATTTTGCGATACTTGCAGGTAGTTTTTACGAAATACGTTAATGCCTTTGTCGGCATCAATATAATCAAATTCATTAAGTAAAATAACATCTGGTCTTACGCGCTGAATAATTTCGGCAATATTGCGAATTTGCTGGTGGTCGCTCGCTAATGCTTTGCTTAAAGCGTCTTTATCTATTGCTTCGCCTTTTTTAGCATAATTGGTTGCATCCATACTCACGTTAAAGGTCGCTACACGTAAATCAGCAGCCGATACATTGTTAGCAAAGAGGCCCATGGCCAGTGCTATTGAAGAAGTTAATAAAGCGTTTTTCATGAAATAAATCCGTCTACTATAAGTAGTAAAATAATACTGCTGACAATGATCCATAAGATCATCGCCATGATAAAAGGTTTAATGCCCGCTTGTTTTAAGACTGAAATAGATAAACCACTACCAATCAAAAATAAGGTCATTACTAACACTTGTTTAGCGCCAACATTGAGAGCATGCCAAAGTGTTTGATACTCAGGAAAGCTTGAATTAATCAGTGCCGCCGCTAAAAAACCAAATATAAACAAAGGGATACTTGCTTTTTCATCTGATTTCCAAAACACACCCGCAATACTTGTATAAGGGATAATCCACATCGCTCTAGTTAGTTTAATGGTTGTGGCAATAGCAAGTGCTGATGCCCCATAAGCAGCGGAAGCCCCCACTACACTACTGGTATCGTGAATCGCAAGTGCCGCCCAAACACCAAATTGCTGCTCAGTCAGACCAAAGTAATGACCAATCATTGGGAATAACACTAAGCCAAGGGCGTTTAATAAAAACACCACAGCGAGTGATATGGCTACTTCGTGATCTTTGGCTTTTATAACCGGCGCCATTGCTGCAATGGCGCTACCACCACAAATGGCGGTACCAAATGAAATAAGTACACCGGTGTTTTTATTTAACTTAAATAACTGAGATAAAATTTCACCAAGGCCAATAATCGCGGTAATACTGACTATGGTAAGCACAATAGAGCTACGCCCTACTTCTATTACTTGATTAAAATCAACAGCAAAGCCTAAACCAATCACCGCCAACTTTAGCATCCATTTACTCATTTTTTGTGACTGCGCTGCAAATGGATTACCCAATATCATGGCAAATAAAGCACCGACCACAAGTGCCGTAGCAGAGCCAACAAATGGCAAAGCAGATACTAAAAATAGCGCAATAAATAGAAACTGCTTTGGGCGTTCGGCAATCACAACGGTGCTCTGATAAGTTTGTTGGTCAACTTATGCACCACAGGTGCAACAAAAATAACAGTAGGAAATGCCACACAAAACGCAAAAGCCCATGCTTTCAGCCAAATGGTTGCAATGTTATCTATTAAACCAACGTTAAAAATGCTGATCACTAAAGACATAAATCCAGACATAAACAGCGCCATAAAGAACGCAAATACGACTGTTCTAAATCGAGGATGTAACATAACGAACTAATATTAATATAAAAATATTAGTCTATAGCAAGATGTTCCTGACGCAAGTGCTTTGAGACAAGAGGTACAAAATTAGCGAAGTTTGCGGGTAAATTAGAGAGATTAAAAAGCCGAGATAAACTCGGCTTTTAATAATTTAAACTGATTAGTTTAAAATAAGTTGGGTGCTGGTATCAGCTACACCTGGGTAGTCTTGCTCTGGCAAGATTTCGGCCAGTGCCGCTAAACGTTCACCTAATTGATGAAGGTTATCAGCCGATACATTGATATGACCCATCTTACGACCTGGTTTAGCCGTTTTACCATACCAGTGACTTGTAACGTCTTGCGTTGCCAGTACTGAGTGTGGAATTGAAGGCTGACCTAATACGTTGATCATAGCAGTAGGACGAAGTAATTCTGTACTACCTAATGGTAAACCTGCAACAGCGCGCATGTGGTTTTCGAACTGTGAGCAATGTGTACCCTGCTGTGTCCAGTGACCAGAGTTATGAACGCGTGGCGCAATTTCGTTTACTAATAACGTACCTTGTACATCAAAAAACTCAATTGCTAATACACCTACATAATCAAGTTCTTGCGCAAGCTTGTTGAACGCCAGCTCAGCTTGTTCTTGAATCGCTGCTTTTTCTTTACCCGCAACTGAAAGCGTAAGCACACCATTGGTGTGTTGGTTTTCAGTCAATGGATAAATAACTGTGTTACCTGCTTTGTCGCGTGCACCAATGATAGATACTTCACGGTCAAATGGGATCATCTTTTCAGCGATAATAGAATGCGGCGCAGTTTCGGTACCTGATGCGATGAAATCTGCCATTTCTGACCAGATTTGGTCAATTTGATCATCAGACTTTAAGCGCCATTGGCCTTTACCATCGTAACCCGCTTGGCAAGTTTTGATCACAAGCGGCTTGCCTAAGCGCTCTACAGCAGCAATAAGGTGCGCTTTTTCTGTAATTAATTGATAAGGCGCACATTCAACATTTGTTTTATCCAGTAACGCTTTTTCAAGTGCTCGGTCGCCACCTGTTTTAATTGCCGCTTTACCCGGATAAAACTTATTGCTTTGACAACATAATGTAAGTACATCATCAGGAATGTGTTCAAACTCTGCTGTAATTGCGTCTGCTCTATCAATAGCTTGTTGTAATGTACTGTTATGAACTTCACCGGTTAATGGGTGAATGATTTTTTCACTACCCACATCGTAGGCAACAACATTTAAATCAAGCGGTGCACCCGCTAAGCTCATCATACGAGCTAACTGACCTGCACCTAAAATTAGAATATTCATATTACTCTGCAGGATTAGGGTTAGCTAAGATAGTGTCTGTTTGTTCTTTACGGAAAGCTTCAACTTTTGCGAAGATTTCAGGCTGTTGGCAACCTAAAATTTGTGCCGCTAAAAGGCCAGCATTTGCAGCACCCGCTTCACCGATAGCCAATGTACCTACCGCAACGCCTTTAGGCATTTGGCAGATAGATAATAATGAATCAACACCATTAAGTGTTTTAGATTTAACTGGTACGCCTAAAACTGGCAGTGATGTAAACGCTGCAGCCATACCTGGTAAGTGCGCAGCACCACCGGCACCGGCGATAATAATTTTAATGCCGCGATCTGCAGCTGAGCTTGCATAGTCAGCAAGTAATTGAGGGGTACGGTGAGCAGAAACAACTTTAGTTTCGTATTCAATGCCGAATTTTTCTAGCATTAACGCCGCATGTTCCATCGTTGGCCAGTCTGATTTGGAACCCATAATAATGCCAACAGTCATAAATACACCTCAGTTAAATTGTTTTCTAAAAAGCGGACTTTTGTCCTTATTTTGTGGCGGGTATTATATACCCAAACCACATCAAGATGCGAGTTTCAGTTGGAATTAAAAGCGATTTAGGCAAGGCATTGATTGCAAATAATAGTGGTTCTATTGTTAAAATCGATAACGCAGTATAAATCGCTTTTAAACCAACCCTTTGGGCGCTTCACAGGCACTCACTCTCATCGTTGTTACTTCTTAAAAGGGACTGCCATTTCTACAAAGTAACGCCTTGATATTAAGCACCTGTGAAACGCTGAATTCTGTATCTTGATGTGGCTTGGGTATATCCCCTAACTCACATCAAGATGCGACTCTAGAAGCACAAAAAAGCCATGACATGCATGGCTTTTAATCACTCATTAGCTAATTATGCTTCTCTACTTGCTAGGTACTCTGTGTATGTACCTTTAAAGTCGATAATTTTGCCGTCTTTGATTTCCCAAATACGGTTAGCAAGTGATGATACAAATTGTCTATCGTGAGATACGAACAACAAAGTACCTTCGTATGCTTCAAGTGCTAAGTTAAGCGCTTCGATAGATTCCATATCCATGTGGTTGGTTGGCTCATCCATTAATAAGATGTTTGGTTTATGCATCATAATTTTGCCAAACAACATACGGCCTTGCTCACCACCTGAAATCACTTTAACTGACTTTTTAATGTCGTTTTGTGAAAACAGCATTCGACCTAAGAAACTACGAACAACTTGCTCGTCGTCACCTTCTTGTTGCCATTGTTCCATCCACTGGAATAAGTTCATATCTTGTTCGAACTCGTCAGCATGGTCTTGTGCGTAATAACCAATATTAGCGTTATCAGACCATTTAAATTCACCTTGTTTAGGTGCTAAGCGGCCAGCTAGGGTATTTAATAATGTTGTTTTACCAACACCGTTCTCACCGATGATTGCAATGCGCTCGCCTACTTCGACTAGACCTTCAAGGCCGCTGAAAAGCATTTCGTCAAAACCTTGCGCTAAGTTTGTTAACTCTAAGGCATTACGGAATAGCTGCTTTTCTTGTTCAAAGCGAATAAATGGGCTTTGACGCGAAGAAGCTTTAACTTCTTCAAGCTGAATTTTATCGATTTGTTTAGCACGTGATGTTGCTTGTTTTGCTTTTGAAGCGTTTGCAGAGAAGCGCGATACGAACTGTTGAAGTTCTGCAATTTGGCTTTTCTTCTTCGCATTTTCGCTTAGTAGACGCTCACGAGCTTGCGTTGCTGCAAACATGTACTCATCGTAATTACCAGGGTAAATACGAAGCTCTCCGTAATCGATATCAGCCATGTGTGTACATACTGAGTTTAAGAAGTGACGGTCGTGCGAAATGATGATCATGGTACAGTCGCGCTGGTTTAACACGTCTTCTAACCACTTGATGGTGTAAATATCCAAGTTATTGGTAGGCTCATCCAGAAGCATGATATCTGGATCAGAAAACAGCACTTGTGCAAGTAACACTCGCAGTTTAAAACCCGGTGCGATTTCAGACATAGGGCCGTAGTGTTGCTCTGTGCCAATACCTACACCAATTAGTAACTCACCCGCTTTTGCTTCTGCTGAGTAACCATCCATTTCAGCAAACTCAGTTTCTAGGTCTGCTACACGCATACCATCTTCTTCGCTCATCTCAGGTAAGCTGTAAATACGATCACGCTCTTTTTTTACTTCCCACAGCTCTTTATGACCCATGATCACTGTGTCGATTACAGAAAACTCTTCGTATGCAAACTGGTCTTGATTTAGTTTTGCGATACGCTCGTTTGGATCTGTACTGACATTACCTGAAGATGGCTCTAGTTCACCACTTAGGATTTTCATGAAGGTTGATTTACCACAGCCATTCGCACCGATTAAACCGTAACGGTTACCGTCGCCAAATTTTGCTGAGATATTTTCGAATAAAGGTTTAGCACCAAATTGCATGGTGATATTAGCTGTACTAATGATAGCGGTACCCTCCAGCGGGTAAAAAGTAAAAATGAAACTGTGTGCAATTTTAAACTAAAGCCGCTTGGCACGCCATGAAAGTTTAATTAAATACACAGGCTAATTTTACAAGAACAACACTTACGACTACCTTTAGTGAGCGCGCTCACTTAATTATATGAGCACGCTCACTTTTTAAATAACCAAATAAAAACAGCAGGTTAAAAATGAGCAAACATGGAGATACTCACCAACGTATTTTAGAGGCGGCTTGGCACCTTTTTACTAAGCAAGGATTTAACGATACTTCAACGCGGCAAATTTCTGCAGCAAGCAACATAGCGGTTGGCACCTTGTTTAATCATTTTGCTGATAAAGTGGCTATTTTAGAAGCCTGCCTCGAAGATAAATTCAATGATGTGTTAGAGCGCGCAAAAAAACCGACATTCACCGCCCTGCTCGCTTAAAGATTAATCATTACGCGCAATATTTTTATCAGTTTTATTGTTTACATCACCGCTTCTATAAAGTGCTTTTTAGTCAGCGGCTATTTTCGCAAGCATTCCAACAACAACACATGGAACTAATTCAATCATTGGTTTTTGCTGACCAACCACAATTTAATAAAGTTAAAGCTGCTATATTACTCGACTGCTATTTTATGACCTTGCTGTATGGCTTAGGCGCCGAAACCCCAAATACTAAACTCATGCTTAGAACGCTAAGCCAGAAGGTGTCTATTTTTTAGGCTCAGTAACTCATTGATAATTCAATATAGTGAACCCAAAGTGAATAATTTTTCCTCAAAGTCGGTTTGTTGCATGATAATTTTTCACTTTTGACCCTATTTTAGCTTTGATAATCTCCGTTCCTTAACTAAATTATACCTATTAGGGACAATATTTAATCAAGGTACTTTATGAAAAGAACACACACTGCCTTATTTGTTGCAGGCATGCTTGCCATACCTACAGCTAATGCCATCGAGCTCTATAACGATCAAACCAATAGTGTCACTGTTGGTGGCTTTATCGATGCAAGGGTGATTAATACGCAAGGCGAAACTGAGGTAGTAAACGGTGCATCACGCATTAATTTTGATTTTAAGCGCCAATTAAAAAACGGCTGGCAAGCGTTTGCTTTACTTGAATGGGGTGTAAACCCTGTTGGTAGCAGCGATATCGTATACAGCAATCGCTTTGAATCAATTCAAGATGAGTTTTTATATAACCGCTTAGGCTATGTTGGCCTTAAACATGACGATTACGGCCAAGTGACATTAGGTAAACAATGGGGTGCATGGTACGACGTTGTTTATAACACTAACTACAGCTTAGTGTGGGATGGTAATGCTGCAGGTGTATATACCTATAATAAAGATGACGGTGCTGTGAATGGCACAGGCCGCGGCGATAAAGTACTACAGTATCGCAATACCTGGGGTAAGTTTCATTTAGCGCTTCAAGCACAGCTAAAGTCTGATGAATTTTATACCTGTGATATCGTTGATATTTCAAGAAGCTCATGCGAAGTACTTTGGAACCAAGGCAACAATGCTGCACAAAAAGTAGAATTTAATTCCACTTATGGCGGTGCACTCACCTACTCTGTTAGCCCTAATTTTAAAGTTACTGCCGGTGTTAACCGTGGCCAGTTTGATATTGTGTATGCCGGTGGCAGAAATCAATCAGTAAACGATTTAATTTATGGTATGGGCATTACCTATGGTGATTTTTATAAACCGGGTTGGTATGCATCAGCGAATATCAATAAAAACGAAAACCACGATACCGACAACTTAGGCCGCTTAATAAAAGATGCTGTTGGTTTAGAGTCTATTTTAAGCTATCGCTTTAATAATGACATCTGTACTTTTGTTGCTTATAACGTTTTTGATGCAGGTAGTGACTATGTTATTCAGCCAAACTTTAATGCCGACCCTAAAGATGTGTTTAAACGCCAATTTGCAGTAATTGGTGCACATTATTTTATGGCAGAAGACACCATTTTTTATATCGAAGCCCGTAAGGATTTTAGTGATTTTTCGAGTAATGACGCAGAGCAAGAATCACAGATGTCACAAACTGAAGATGACGGTATTGCCATTGGTTTTAATTACACTTTGTAGTTACGATAAATACTAAGCCCACTATTGTGGGCTTTTTTCTAATCTAATTGCACACTTTCAAGATTGTTCGCAATATCAATCAACAACTGCTATTACTAAACAATCATAAAATTAAAATACGTCAATATTTGAGGTTATTGTGTCTAACAAGATAAAACTAATTCTACTTTCTTCAATTTCTAGCGTTTCGTTCATGCTCTTTTACTGGCTAACAAATGTCAGAGAGTCGGATAATGTATTAGGTTTTAGTTCCGACTTATCGGGTGGTTTAGTAATGGGGTTTGCTATTGGTGTGATGCTAGTTACATTAAGCACATTTAAGTTAAACAAGCCTTAAGTGCTTGAATATATGCCTTTAGTGATACAAACTCCAAGCTTACTTTAATAACAGCACTTGCTTATTTCCAGCACCTTTAAAACAAAACTATGGTAATGGGTTAAGCAAGTTAAATTAAAAGTAAAAAACTTCAGCCCCATCTAATTATTTAACCATCTCCGTCTTACTATTTATTCAATACATTGTGTTACCATTCGAAGTCTCTTGTGGTATCTGTTGGATTGAATCCCAGTGCTCGACAATCTTGCCATTTTCATCAAACCTAAAGAAATCCATGGTGACATATTGATCATTTCCAGGCCATATTTGGTGGGTATGAAGCGCAACAAGGTCACCTTCTGCTACGGCACGAACAAAATTAATTTTTTTATCTGGATATTCATTATGCATTTTTTCAAAATAGGCAATGAATGCTCCTTTTCCATCACCAACTAAAGGGTTATGTTGTATGTATACCTCGCCTACATACTTCTCAACCGCCAGAGATGGATTTCCTAGATAAGCGGTTTTGTAAAACTCAATAGCATTTCTCTTATTTAATTCTAAAACAACTGACATTTAGCGCCTCTTCACAGTTCTATTTAATATGCTTGTATTTAAGAAATGTTGGACGAGCTAATTACACATTTTACTGAAGCATAATAGTTCGTTTTCTGAATAAGTTATTTCTACCAGAGCTATTAACAAGTTACTAGCCGAATGAAAGTTCGGATATAGAGCCCTTAACATGAGACAAAATGCATAGCTAGAGCTGAAAAAACAGCATCACAGTGACTGTCTACACGCTGTTGTTAGGTGTTTTCAGCATATTTTACCTTAAAAAGAAGCATACCAATTATGATTCCAATTAGTACCCCAGCGCCTATAACGAGCGGGACTAGGCTTTCTAAATAAAATGGAATATTTGAGAAAAGCAATCGAAATAAAACAACAGCACCTTGAGCAAACATTATATACGCAGCAAGATGGAAGAATTGAATTGGGTCTTTCAAGCTGAATGGGTTGCGATTCCAATCTGGTTTGTGCCATACCTTTGCTGATAGTGGATTAACAACTTGCATGCCAACAACAAATAAAAGAGCCAAAAAGGAAAATACGAAAATAACACCTAATGCACTCCAATTAATAGTAAGGTTAACCTTAGGCTCAAGCGGTGAAAATAGAGATGAGACTGCTACGATGGATATTAAAGCAATACGAAGGAATTTCCATTTATTCATAATCTTTGCACTCAAGCATAAAGGTTAGGAGTTGAAGAACATGCACATAGTAAAAGTGTACTTAACATTATTAAAACTGTTCTTATGATTATCCTTATTTTTGCATTTTAACTAAAATTTGCGTCTTGTCTGACCAGCAATAATGCTTTTTTTACAGCTTGCAGATATCTCAATTGCCTCTATAGAGTAACGAATTCCTACAGCCGTTCTATTTAATGGATATTGATAAGCATCAATTAATTCCACTGTATCCATATTAAGCATAAATGAATATTCAATATTTTGGCTGTAGTTTGAAGTTTTGATATTAATATATGGTGGCAATGTCGAGCGCGTATGGTACCAAGAACTTGAAAATGAAAGCTCATTATTGACCAAATATTTTGTTATGCACGCGGGTAGAGTTAACTTATTGTCAGCTATTGATAACGTGAAACTTTCAAGTTCAAAAATTGCCGGCGAGTATAGTTTGGGTAACCCAATTAATTGCCCACTTTTTTCTAGTTTTATCCGTAAATCTTTATGGGCAGAAACAGTGAAACTTATAATTATTGAAAAAAATATAAAACTCGATCTCATCTTGATTACCACCTAACTCCATTCTGATAGCAAAATAATGCTTAGGAGAAATTTGCAAAAAATCAACGCAAGCCAAGCTTTTGCGCCCTTTTTAAACATTCTAATTAGAGTTGCACTGCTAGCTTTTTATGAATATTTTTATAAGACTTGGTAAGTCTCTTTATATGATAATTTACTTTTTTCCAATCCCAAGAACTAGGATTGCCAAATTCAGGTAATGTATCTTCCCACTCCTTCGCTTCTTTTTCACAACGACAGTGTAAGCAAAACAAACAAAAATAGTCGCCTTCAATAAATACGTTAAAGTTAATAATACCCCACCCATCGCTGGTATATCGGTATTTGGCACCATTACACTTATCTGCGTTGAGGTCGTGCTTTTCAATAAATACTTGGCCGCAAGAATCTCTATAATGTAATGATAAATTTATATCTTTGTGATGGTCTTCAGTTTTATGAAGTCTATAACTGACGTAATCTTTTATTTCATTTAAAGAGGAAAAATGTTTCAGGTCACTATCAAAATCTGAATACGCTTCATAAACTGAAACATCATATTCGAAGATATGATTAAAAAAATTATTAAGTTCACTAATATGGATTCCTTTTTCCAGACCCATAGTAACTCCTTTAAAGCTTAAGAAGCGAAAATCTATTCTAAGGCATGTAAAAACCTAAGTGACATCTACTTTAGCTACTTTTCAACAGCATTTAATTATCAAATATATTTCTAGTTTCTTGCAAAGGAAACGCTGATAACCAATATTTGTCTTCATTAATTAGCTTGTTAGAATATTTTACACTAATCAATTTCAATACAGATATAGTTTGGCATTAATTTATCAGCAAGCCAATGCCAGCTAAATTCAATATTAACGTTTTCAACTTTAAATTGATAATTCACTTCACCCCCATCATCCCAATAATCAGTTTGGTTAGAGAACTTATGCGTAATAGTTTCAGGTTGAAATTGTGGGATCATAGCAACAACTTCTTCATTAACTACCAAATCGCCAGTATAAATTTCACCTCTAGAATAAAATTCACTTAAATGTACAGATATACATTTGACAATTAAACCTTGAATATGATGACTGACACTTCCTTTTTCATGATTTCCATCAGGTAAGCTTGAACGGCTCCCCATACAAGATTAAAAATTTCAAATGAATCTAAGTTGATACACATAATCCCAAATCCAAAAATATGCTTACAACGAACTAATAGCCTGTTTATTTAAACATGACAGTTCACTTTTTGAATATTTCTTCCTACCAGAGTAATTAACTAATTGCTTGGCAAAAGAATGATTTACAGTAGAGGATTCTAATTTCAGATAAAACCAAGTGTTGGATCATACTTTACTTTAGAACTTAGCCTATACGTTACATATGTTGAGATAAATAGGAGTTAGAAATAAAGTAAGCTGTTAAACTTTTAGCGAATCTAAAATGTATTAAGTAACAGTAATCAATTTTAGCGCTTTAAGCACCTTCAAACTTTACTACACGCGAACGGCCATTCTCTTTAGCAATATAAAGTGCTTTATCAGCATTATTTAAAAGCTCATCAAGTGAAATGCCGTCTTTACCATACACAGCAACACCTGCGCTAAACGACAAGCCTATTTTTGAATTATTAGGTGTCATAAGCTTTATGGTCTTAGTTGTTTGAAGTAGTTTTTCTGTATTGGCAAAACAAAACGTGTCTTTATTGTTTATTTGAATAAGGCAAAACTCTTCACCGCCAAGTCTTGCAAAATAACACGTATCATCAATGCTATCTTTTACATGCTTAGCAAATGTAACTAATACTTGGTCGCCAAAATCATGGCCAAATGAATCATTAAAACGCTTAAAGTGATCAAGGTCTATAAGTGAAACAGTACAACTAAATTCTTTATGATTTGATTGTAGTTGACTGAATTTTGCAAACAAGGCTCGCCTATTTGGCACATTTGTTAATTGGTCAGTATGAGCAAGTTCAAACATTTGCTTACTGTAGTCTTCTAACAATGAATTTGTTCTGTTAAACAAAAACTGGTTTCTCTTAAGTTCGGTTATATCCTCACCTTCAACAATGACTTGCTCACCGACTGCATTTGCAGTAAACCTAAAAATATGACGATATGAAGCATCATTAATTTCTACTTCAAGCTTATCAGTATCATTTTCTAATAATTTTGAAATAATTAATTGTACTAAGCCTCTGTTAGTTGGATTGTTCGATGCATCTAGATAATGCTGTGCAACAAGTTGAAATGAGTTGTTTTGAAATACTTCCTTGTGTTCATTAGCCGAAAAAACAACGACAGGTAACTGCAAATAATTTAAGACAGAATAATCCGCGTTGTTTTGTTCTAATGACATACGATAAAGTCTCGTTTTGTTTCAAGCTTAGCTATGACTTGCTTCGCGTCGTCTTCTGATATTCCTTGTTCAGAAAATGTAAGCGACAAGATATTTATCATTTCTTGCCAATCTTTAAGATTAATACCTAAATTTTTATGGGCTTGTGCTAGCTGTGCATCACTGATGTAATCAGGTCCACCCATTAAAGATGAGATAAAACTTGTTTGATGATGAATCAGCCTTTCCATGTTGGTATGTTTAAAATGTGCATTAAGGGTTTCTGACTTCAAAATATTGTCATAAAACTTTTCTATGACGTTATAAATTCTAGAAAAACCACCGTATTTGATAAACAAAGAAGATTCCACACCTATATCCTTTAAGTTCGGCTGTTATTGATATCGCTATTAGCTGTACAAAAAGATGGCAAGAAAATACGTCTGTAAATTTTTGCAAGCCATTGATATTACAATTATAGAAAGGATAAAAGTTTTTGCATTTATGAATAAGCAAATAATTCGATTATTCTCATTTATTACACGAGTATATTATTACTCCCTCCTACACAGCTCTCCTGTAAATTAAAAAACTAAAATTCAAAGTTATGCTGAGATTTAAATAAAGCCCAATACAGTATGATGTGTTCTTTTTGCGCTTAAAGATTATCACAAGGAATAATCACGCTCTACTTTAGCAATACGCGTTGTAAAGGCGCTGTACCATTTGTCTCTGCCGAGCTGCTGGGCATTTAAATGCTCTACGTTTTGTTTCCAGGCTTTTATTGCATCTAAGCTTTGCCAATACGACACCGTGATACCCAAACCATCGCGAACAGACTCCATGCCTAAATACCCAGGTTGTTGCTCTGCAAGTTCCACCATTCTATTGGCCACATCTTCATAACCGGTGGTATCTTCAGATAAAGTATTCGTAAAAATCACGGCGTAATAAGGCGGTTTTGGTGTATTCGCTATCATGGTTACTTCCTCTACTTGGTTCAAAACCATCATAACATGGGATTTCTGCGTCAAACGTGTCCCAGCTTGCTTTAGAACTTACAAAGTTATGGCTAATCGGGCGCTCGTTTATATCACTATCTAATAAACCTAAGCGAATACGTAAGCGGCTTGGGTCATCTTTATTTTCACTATAAATAGGCGAGCCACAACAGCTGCAAAAATAGCGAATTCTACCGGGTTTAAATTCAAACGCGCTTAGATGCTGCTTACCTTCTGTGAGGTTAAAACCATCTCGTTGAATAAAGCCATTGGTTGCGTAGGCTGTGCCTGAGTTTTTACGACATAAAGAGCAATGGCAATGAATAATTGAGTCTATGCCACCAGCAACAGTTACTTTTACTTTGCCGCACAAACAACTCCCTTGATACATAGTCCCTCTCAAGTTTAAAGATTAATAACCGCGATGCTTCCAAAATTCAGTGGCAGAACCTTCGGCTTCCTTTAATAAGTTAAAGGATTTATCGGCAATTATATGGCCATTTAACTCAATAGTCATTCGCCAAATACCTACTTTATTGTCAACAGGTGCCCATATCGTATCACCTAAGTAAAATTGCCAATCGTTTGTTTTAACGTACTGTTCGCCCTCAAATGGTGGCATGATGTCGCCATCTTCATCGGGGATATCTGGGTGGTAAACGCAAAATTTAATTTTTTGTCCTTTAGCCTTTTTAATGTTAACTATAAAGCCAAATTCAATATCTAACTGTGCAGGAACGTCTGTCGT
The DNA here is from genome assembly GCF_037162425.1 of Pseudoalteromonas sp. Hal040. Lineage (NCBI taxonomy): Bacteria > Pseudomonadati > Pseudomonadota > Gammaproteobacteria > Alteromonadales > Pseudoalteromonadaceae > Pseudoalteromonas > Pseudoalteromonas sp. Hal040. Next base: position 1,751,369 of record NZ_JARLUU010000001.1, read on the forward strand.
AAATTCGGTGATTTGAGGCAGGTCTTTCTCTTTTGCATCCCAATGACTGTAAATGCCGTAACTTTCAATACTGGTAATTGGTTTGGTTTTTGCCATAGTTGCAAGCGCTCCTTTTTAAAAATGAGGCGCTATTTTATAGTAGCAACCCTAGCAGAACAAGATTGTACTATTATAGTAATTAGCTAACGTATTTTACCCATTGAGTGTCATATTGTACAAAGCCGCATTTAGTTAAAAGTTTAATACTTGCGCTATTATTTGGGTTAACTAAAGCTAACACACTGTTTAGCGGGGCAGGTACAAAGGTCGTCAGTTTTTCAAATAGCATAGCTAGTACCTTTTGCATTATTCCTTTGCCAAAGTATTGCGATGACAGTTCAAACCCCAACATGCCCTGCCCGTCAATTATGTTAAATATGCCTACACTGCCAATAACTTGCCCACTACTTCGTAAAACAATAACTAAACGAATGCCTTGTTGATTATAAAAACGCTCTATGTCGCCTTGAATAAAGTCGTAAACGTCACCTTTCGTTATATCAGCGCTGTAATCATTAAACGATTGTACTTGGGGATCTTTTAAAATATCCCATATCGCTTGGCAATCTCTATGACGAATTGGGCGTAAGTCAAAGGCTAAGTCATCGTGGCTAGACACGTTAATTTCTTCTTTTTGCTTTATGAGCTGGCATTATTGTCTTACTATAAACGCAATTTCAAGCAATTAGATTAAGTTCGATGAGTGAAGAATTTAAAGTAATTCAACCTACCACTACAGTTTATTGTAAAGAGCGCGGTGAAGGCTGGACCTTAACAGGGATCACCAGTATTGATGAACATACTTCTGTGATGTTCGATGGTGTAAGGTATACATTACCGGCCCGTGAAATTGTTGAGGTATTGTTGCCACAACAACTCGAGCGTGAGAAACACCAACAATAAAAAAAGCCAGCATCAGCTGGCTTTTTCGTATTTAAGATTAACGTAATGCGTTAATACGCTCATCAAGTGGTGGGTGTGATGAGAATAACTCAGCAACACCTTTACCGCTTGCAATACCAAATGCCATCATTGAACCTTCTAGTTGTGATGGGTGGTTTTGTTTTAAACGCTCAAGGGCGCTACGCATTTTATCTGCACCGACTAGTTTAGCTGCACCGGCATCCGCAGAGAATTCGCGTTTACGGCTATAGTAAGCAACAATCACACTTGCTAGAACACCAAATAACATTTGGAAAATCATATCGAACAAAAAGTAAGTCCAGCTACTACCGCCCTCTTCTTCATCACTATTAAGGAAGTTATCAACAATACCTGCCAATACTTTCGCCATAAAGATAACAAAGGTATTCACTACACCTTGAATAAGAGTAAGCGTTACCATGTCACCATTTGCAATGTGTGACACCTCATGAGCCAATACCGCCTCAGCTTGATCTTGATTCATGTTGTGTAATAAACCTGTGCTCACAGCCACCAGCGAATTGTTCTTACTTGGGCCGGTCGCAAAAGCGTTCATTTCAGGGCTATCGTAAATAGCCACTTCTGGCATCGCGATACCTGCTTTTTTCGCTTGCGCTGCTACCGTCGAAACCAACCATTGTTCTGTTTCAGAACGAGGCTGTTCAATAACATGTGCACCGGTTGATTTTTTTGCCATCCATTTCGACATAAATAACGAAATAAACGAGCCACCAAAACCAAATACGGTCGAAATAACTAAAATGCCGCCTAAACTGCGATGGCTAATACCCAGTACGCTCATCACAATAGACAACACAATACCTAACACTAGCATTACCGCTAAGTTTGTAAGTAGAAACAAAAATACACGCTTCATAAAAACCTCAGAATAAACATACCAATTGTATTAACTAACGACATGGTTAAAAATCGTTAGTTAATAAAATTATCTGGGTGTTCTACCAACTCAGTTTAGGGTTTATGCAATTGGTTGCAAGGAACTAATTGCAACCAATTGTGACAGAGTATGTCAAAAGTAACAACTCAATTATTATGGGTTGATAGATAAAATTTCAAGTAAGATTTTGTAAATTTTTAATTTAGGGGTGCCGTCTGTATACGGACTAATCGCCAAAAGCGGGAAAGGTAATGCGGATTTTAAGGTTTCTAAATTGGCGTCTTGTTCACGCATGTTTGGGTCTACATGATTTGCTATCCAACCCACACAATTTACACCGAGCGCTTTAAAGTGAGCAGCTGTCAGCAGTGCGTGATTAAGGCAACCAAGCTTCATGCCTACTACTAGAATAACATTAAGGTTTTGTGATTTAACCCAATCACTGAGCAAATCGGTTTCGTTGATAGGTAAACACCACCCCCTGCACCTTCTGTAAGAATAAAATCGGTATTGAGTGCTTTTACATTCGCATAAGCAGTATCGAGCTTGTCAAATGTCAGTCTGTCGCCCACTTGGGCAGCTGCAATATGCGGTGCAATGGGTGGCTCATAGGTAAAGGGGTTAACAATGTTGTATTTAACGCCAATTGAAGAGCTTTCCATTAAGGTTAACGCATCATCATTGACTAGCTGCCCAAATGCTTCTTCTGCACCTGCTGCAATAGGTTTAAACCCAACCGCACGCTGTTTATGTTGCGCTAGTAAGTTTAGTAATAAACTGGTGACATGGGTTTTTCCGGCATCGGTGTCTGTACCCGTGATAAAAAATTCTTTCATTTTTGAGTTAATTCTATTTTTCTAGTTCTAAAAGGACAACTTGATAGCTCACTCTAGCATGTCCATCAACCAGAGGGTAAGCCTTACAAACACTATTAAGTGCCTGCCTCGTTAATAACCCTTGGCGTTTTTGCTTTGTTTGCAATGATGTAGCGCCAATTGCTTTTATCGAGCGCAGTGCTTCTAAGGGAGAGTTATAGGCATCTATATAACATCTATCAGCTGCAAAATTGAGTTTAAACCCGGCTAATTTTGCATACTCAATAATGTGACTAGCACTATGAAACTGATTAATATGGTTTTGCTCGTCCAAACAAGTGAAAGCCTGTTTGATCTCTTTGAGCGATCCATCTACCACGCAGCTCAAATAAACTTTACCGCCTGTTTTTAAAGAATAAAAAAGACTTTTAAGTAGCGCTTCTAAATCAGCAGACCATTGCATTGCAAAATTACTAAACACACAATCTAGCGAATTTTGCTGTAATGGTAGGTTATCCATATCAGCACACACTTTTAAACAGCGCGAGTTTTGCTCTGTGCTTAGCATGGAATGACTTAAATCCATTGCCAATACAGTGTCAAAATGTGTTTTAAGCATTGCCGTGTTAACTAAAGGCCCAGCCCCTAAATCAAGGCAAGTACCTTGCTGATGTTTACTTGCCATCATTTTAAATAAGTGCGCAGCCGCTTGTTTTTGAACATTAGCATGGCTCGCGTAATTTGCAGCCGCTTTAGAGAACTTAGTTTGTGTTGTTAGCTTATTACTGTGTTGAAAGCTTAAAGGCGCTTGCAGTTGAACACTCATAAACACTCCACTAGCGAACAAACCAGTTTTTTTATATCGTCAGCTTGATGTGCGCTACTTAGGGTTACCCTAAGTCGTGCCGTATTAAAAGGCACCGTGGGCGGTCTAATAGCGGTTAACCACACGCCTTTATCTTTAAGTTTATTAGCAACGGCAAGCGTGTGTTCTGCATCGCCCAATACCAAAGGCTGAATAGCCGTTGTTGATTCCATTAATGCTAAGTTATGCTCTTTGGCAAGCGCTCTAAAGTAGGCAATATTCTCTGAAAGCTGAGCGCGTCTCTTATCCGCCTTTAATAACTTTTCGAGTCGCTCTAGAGTACAACTTGCCATCAGTGGTGACATCGCCGTTGAATAAATGTATTCGCGATTAAACTGCAGCATGTAATCAATCATTTGTTTTGATGCAAGCAGGCAAGCACCACTACTTGCTAGTGCCTTGCCAAAGGTGATGATCAGTAAATCTGGTTTAATTGCCTCACAACTTCCTAAACCTTGCTCGCCCAATACGCCAAAGCCATGGGCGTCGTCAATCATCAGCCACGCATTGTATTGTTTAGCAAGTTTACAGAGTGCTTCAATGGGTGCTTGATCGCCATCCATCGAAAACACCCCTTCGCTCACTATGAGCTTATGCTTTGCTTTCGACTTTTGTAACCTAGATTCTAAATGCTTAAGGTCGTTATGATTAAAGCGCACCATGGCAGCGGCAGAATGAAGTCCGCCATCAATTAAGCTGGCATGATTGAGCTTATCTTGAAATATTGCCGATGATTGCGCCACGGTTTTATCTTGAAATAATGCTTTTAACACACTGCTATTAGCACTAAATCCGCTATTAAATAACATGGCGCTTTCATAGTCTAATAACTCGCATAAACGCTTTTCTAGCTGTTGCTGCACTTGATTATAACCATTTACTAGCGCTGAACTGTGGCTACCTAGTTGCTGCACTTGTATTTCAATAAAATCATCCGCAAAACCAAGGTAGTCATTACTGGCAAAATTTAAATACTGTTTGCCTGCAACCTGAATAAAGCGCCCGCTTGATTGCTCAACAAGTTGACGCTTTCTCAGTAATGCATCTGCTTGTCGCTCAACAAGATGCTCGGCAATAAAATCAAAAGCCATTTAAATATTACGCTTCGTAAAATAGTTCTGATGTCGCTTTATCAGCAACTTTTGATGAAAGTGATGCTGCAACTGCTTCATCTGAGTAATCTTCACGTGTTTCTGGATTCATGCCTAATTTTTTAATCAGCATCATATCTGCGTCTGCTTCAGGGTTTTCTGTAGTCAGTAATTTATCACCGTAGAAAATTGAATTAGCACCAGCAAAGAAACACATAGATTGCATTTGTTCATTCATCGCCGTACGACCCGCTGATAAACGAACATAGCTTTTCGGCATCATGATACGTGCAACAGCAATAGTACGAATAAATTCAAAATGGTCTAAATCTTCTACATCTTCAAGTGGCGTCCCTTTAACCTTAACCAACATATTAATTGGCACACTTTCTGGCTGCTGCGGCAAATTAGCTAATTGCATTAATAAACCAAAACGGTCAGCAGCCTGCTCGCCCATACCCACAATACCGCCAGAGCACACTTTCATGCCGGCATCGCGCACATTATCAATGGTATTTAAACGGTCTTGGTAAGTACGTGTTGTAATGATCTGTTGGTAATACTCAGGTGATGTATCTAGGTTATGGTTGTAATAATCAAGGCCCGCGTTTTTTAATGCATGAGCTTTTTCGTTATCTAGCATGCCAAGGGTCATACAGGTCTCAAGCCCAAGCTCTTTCACTTCTTTTACCATTTTTGAAATATAAGGCATGTCACGTTCTTTCGGATCAGACCACGCGGCGCCCATACAAAAACGAGTTGCGCCTTTTTCTTTGGCAACACGTGCTTGCTCAACCACTTTTTCGACTTCCATTAAACGTTCACGCTCTAGATCAGTTTTATAATGACCTGACTGAGGGCAATATTTGCAATCTTCTGGGCAAGCACCAGTTTTAATCGATAATAAAGTAGAAATTTGTACTTCATTTGGATTGAAGTTTTCACGATGTACGCTGGCCGCTTTAAATAACAAATCATTGAACGGCATTTCAAATAATGCTTTTACTTCTTGGTGAGTCCAATCGTGACGGACAACTGCGTGCTCCATAATAGTCTCTTTTTTTAAATTATTGGGACGGTTAGATTGGCTTAGTCTACGACTTGACGTAACATTGTCAACGAATCGAAGTGATACAAAGTTTACATATGATTAATAAACAACCAATAGATTTAGATTTTGATCGTGAGCATATTTGGCACCCTTATACTTCTATGACTCAGCCCCTTCCTGTGTACCCAGTCAGTCATGCCAATGCAAATCGCATTTTCTTAGAAACAGGCGAAAGCCTAATAGATGGTATGGCCTCTTGGTGGAGTGCGATTCATGGTTACTGCCATCCTGTTTTAAATGAGGCAATCACTACACAGGTTAGTAAGATGAGCCATGTCATGTTTGGTGGCTTAACTCATGAGCCTGCTGTTGAGCTGTGTAAAAAGCTAGTCAGTATCACACCCAAGTCACTCGATAAGGTGTTCTTAGCCGACAGTGGCTCTGTGAGTGTTGAAGTTGCCATTAAAATGGCCTTGCAATACTGGTTAAGCCAAAGTTATACCAGCAAACAAAAGTTAATGACGCCGCTTAAGGGCTACCATGGCGATACCTTTGCAGCCATGAGCGTTTGCGACCCGGTTAATTCAATGCACAGCATGTACTCAGGTTTTTTACCTGAACATGTTTTTGTACCTGCGCCGAGTGCTAAATTTAATGGCGAGTTTAGCCCTGCTGAAGCTGATACGCTTGAAAGCTACTTTGCCGCTCACCATCAAGATGTTGCGGCATTTATCATCGAACCCATTGTGCAAAATGCTGGGGGCATGAATTTTTACCATCCCGATTACTTAAAACACCTGCGCATTCTTTGTGATAAGTATGATGTTTTACTTATTTGTGATGAAATCGCCACAGGCTTTGGCCGCACTGGCACCTTGTTCGCTGTTGAGCACGCCTCCATAGAACCTGATATTTTATGTATTGGCAAAGCATTAACGGGTGGCATGATGACGCTCTCAGCGACATTAACCACCAGCAAAGTCGCTGTTGGCATTAGTGAAGGTGAAGCCGGCGTATTAATGCATGGCCCAACTTTTATGGGTAACCCGCTTGCCTGTGCTACAGCCTGTGCGAGTATTGATTTACTGCTCGAGCAACCTTGGCAAGAGCAAATTGAACACATAAATGATGTACTGACAGCGCAACTTGCAAAGTGTAAGCAGCTCGATGCGGTCGTTGATGTGCGAACATTGGGGGCAATTGGTGTTGTAGAGCTTAATCAAGCTGTAGATGTAGCAAAAATTCAACGCTTTTTTATCGAGCAAGGTGTGTGGATCCGCCCGTTTGGTAAATTAATTTACTTAATGCCGCCTTACATAAGTGATGAACAAAGCTTAACTAAGTTGTGTAACGCTATTTATGCAGCCATAGAACAGCAGGCGTATTAGGCCGTGTTGACCCTTTGTGATTAATTTTGCAGCAGTGTGTTTGGTATTTAGGCAAGGCAGAGCCTATGTAGTGTAGTTGTTCCACATAAATAGGCGATAACGCAGCATCAATGCCAAACACGCGCTGCCCTTCGGGTTCTTTCTAGGGGCGATTAACTCTTTGTTGCTCGATTTTTACTTAGCCCACTAGGTTACAAATCTCGCGCCGCGATTAAATCGCCCCTAGAGTGAACAAATTTTAATCCACAAAGGTCAACACGTCCTCTAGACATTAAAAAAGGAAGCGAATGCTTCCTTTTCCTTTAAACTTTACCATTCAAACATATAAGCCATTTTGCTTATCATGCGAAGTGGCACTTTATGTTCACAGCGCTTGGCATAAAGGTGCTGTAAAGATTTATCTTTAATTTCACCTACGATCACTTCTTTTACTTGATAACCCAGTGCAGTGGCGGCTTGTGCATAGGCAATGAATTCCCATTTTTTGATATTGGTGTTATCGACAATCACTAACGGGATTTCTTCAGCTAGCGCATTAATAAAACGCGCTAAGTTTAAGTTGTGATATTCAGGCAGCTTGTACTTATCAAATTGATACTCACCTTCGCTATTGTAAAAATAATCATCTGTTGCGCACACTACATAATCACTTTCATTACCAGCCACCAGCTCATCAGCTAGGCTTTGCGCATAATATGATTTACCTGAGCCTGGTAAGCCGCGAAGAATAAAAACTTGTTTCATAGCACCTGATATACAAATTAATTAAAGATTAAAGGACCATTATCCTATTCAGAATTGTTAATAATGCCACAAAATAACCGATTAGCGCGGCGAGAATTTAAATAAACGCAAATTTTACGCAAAATATTGCTGCTATTTTACTCAATTGAAGAAAAACTACCAAAGAGTATGCCTGAATAGTTTTTTTATTTGATTTACGAGGGTAAGATAGTCGATTCAAGTGCAATGCACAGCATTATAATATTAGGCAACTTATATCATTGGAGTGAAGATGAGCCATTTAGCGATTTCAGAGCTATTAGAAGGCAAGGTTGCGGTAGACAGCCAAGTAACAGTAAAAGGCTGGATCCGTACACGCCGCGATTCAAAAGCAGGAATTTCATTTTTAGCCGTTCATGACGGTTCGTGTTTTGATCCTATTCAAGCGGTAGTACCTAATTCACTCAATAATTATGATGAAGTAACACGTTTAACAGCAGGTTGTTCTGTTTCTGTAACGGGTGTTCTTGTGCCTTCTGCGGGTCAAGGTCAATCTTTCGAAATTCAAGCTAACTCTGTAGAAGTGTTAGGTTGGGTTGAGAATCCAGATACTTACCCTATGGCTGCGAAGCGTCACAGCATTGAATATTTACGCGAACACGCTCACCTTCGTCCTCGTACTAACATCATGGGCGCAGTAACACGTGTACGTAACTGTTTAGCACAAGCTATTCACCGTTTTTACCACGAGCAAGGTTTCTATTGGATCAGCACACCTATCATCACAGCAAGTGACTGTGAAGGCGCAGGTGAAATGTTCCGTGTATCTACATTAGATATGGAAAACTTACCACGCACAGAGAAAGGCGACATCGATTACAGTGAAGATTTCTTCGGTAAAGAAGCATTCTTAACAGTATCTGGCCAGTTAAACGGTGAGACATACGCATCTGCAATGTCAAAAATCTACACCTTTGGCCCAACTTTCCGTGCTGAGAACTCAAATACATCTCGTCACTTAGCTGAGTTTTGGATGGTTGAACCTGAAGTTGCATTCGCAGATTTAGAGGACATCGCAAAACTTGCTGAAAACATGCTGAAATATGTTTTCAATGCAGTATTAACTGAGCGTCGCGATGATATGGAATTCTTTGCACAACGTGTTGAGAAAACAGCTATTTCTCGCTTAGAAGAGTTCGTAACTAAAGATTTCGCGCAAGTTGATTACACTGATGCTATCGAAATCTTAAAAGCATGTGGCAAGAAATTCGAATTTCCTGTTGAATGGGGTGTGGACTTACAATCTGAGCACGAACGTTACCTTGCTGAAGAACACTTTAACGCGCCAGTTGTTATCAAAAACTACCCACGTGATATTAAAGCCTTCTACATGCGTCAAAACGAAGACGGCAAAACAGTGGCAGCGATGGACGTAGTTGCACCAGGTATTGGTGAAATCATCGGTGGCTCTCAACGTGAAGAACGTCTAGATGTATTAGATAAGCGTCTAGAAGAAATGGGCTTAAACAAAGAAGATTACAGCTGGTACCGTGACCTACGTAAATACGGTACGGTTCCACATTCTGGTTTTGGTCTAGGTTTTGAGCGTTTAGTTGCATATGTAACAGGTATGGGTAACGTACGTGACGTTATCGCCTTCCCACGAACAAAAGGCAGCGCGACTTACTAATAAGTAACGCCACATAATCTAAAAGCCGCTTTCGAGCGGCTTTTTTGTGTATAAATCATTCAATATTTTATAAATTCTGATTAGCAAAGCCAGACATATTGCCTATATTGATAGGTAGCTAACTATTAAGGAGTTTGTGTCTACTATGCTATTTCGCTCTATGAAAGCCCTTTTGCTATCTACAACCCTTATCTCTGCACATAGTGCGTATGCAATAGAAGAAAATATTAATTCGAAGCCAATCTTTATTGCAGGCTCAACCACAGTGACAGAATTATTAGTCGATATAAAAGACGACTTAAGCCAAGAGTTTGGCAATAGCATACAAATTAGACCAATGGGCAGTGATAAAGGCATTAAAGCCATTGCTGATAATGTAATTGATATTGGTACCAGCTCTCGTTACTTAACAAAAGAAGAGCAGCAACGTTGGCCCTTTTTACGGCAAATAATCATAGCCCAAGACGCAATCGCATTTTTTGTAAATAAAAACTTAAACATCACTGAGCTAACGACTAAAAAGCTAAGCGAGATTTACCAAGGTAAACTAAACAAATGGTCGGCGGTATCGCCTTATACTCCCGAGCTCAGTACAAAAAATGATGAGATCCTGCTTTTTAGTAAAGGCACTAGTCATGGTAGTTTTGATGTGTTTTTGGAATATTTAAACTTAGATTATATTCAAGAGCCAGGCAGTAATTACATACGCCTAAAAATGGCAGGTAACAGAGGCTTATTTTCAGAACAAAAAGTGGAACTTTACGATCAGTTCAATCAAGCGTTGGGTATAGTGCAGCGTATTCCAAATGCCATTGCTTACGATTCATATGGCGCTATTAGTAAATTAGAAAATGACAGACGAATTAATAAAGTGACATTACTTGAGATTGATGGTGTAAGCCCTTCAGTTGAATCAATTCAAAGTGGCGACTATGCCTTTGTTAGGCCGCTAGTGCTAATTGTAAACACACAATCACCCCGCTCAAAAAAGATTGGCGACAAACTTGCTGTGATTGTTAAATCAAACAAGATACAACAGAAAATGCTTGAGTTTGGTTACCTTCCGGTAAAACAGTAATCTATAGATATAATACCAACCCGCAATAATACTTAAACATTTTGAGGGATTAAACCTGTCGCTAACTGCGTTAAAAATTTCTCATTTAGAACAACTAAATAACGAAATTTTTGCCTTGTTATCAACAAGGTTTTATTGCCTCAAAATAGACTACTTAATTAAGCGGATTGGTATAAAACGAAAAAAAGCTGCGCACCTAAAAGGTGAACAGCTTTTAACAACCAGAATCGTTATGAATTACAGAGCGGTTTCTAGCTCTGGTAACACATCAAATAAATCAGCAACTAAACCATAGTCTGCAACTTGGAAAATTGGCGCATCAGGGTCTTTATTGATGGCAACGATCACTTTAGAGTCTTTCATACCCGCTAAGTGTTGAATTGCACCACTGATACCTACAGCAATATATAAATCTGGAGCAACAATTTTACCGGTTTGACCCACTTGCATATCGTTTGGTACAAAGCCCGCATCAACAGCAGCACGTGAAGCACCAATTGCTGCGCCTAGTTTGTCGGCAATACCATTTAATAACGCAAAGTTTTCACCATTTTGCATACCACGACCCCCTGAAATAACCACAGGTGCAGCCGTTAGCTCTGGGCGTTCTGACTCAGTTTGTTCTTCTGATACAAACTCACTCAGACCAACAGAACCTTTACCCGTAACGCTTGTTACAGCTACTGGCGCTTGCTCTGGTGCAACATCAAAGCTACTTGCGCGAACAGTAATCACCTTTTTGCTATCTAGCGACTTTACTGTCGCAATCGCATTACCTGCATAAATAGGACGCTTGAAAGTATCTGCATCAATCACATCAATAATTTCAGAGATTTGCGCAACATCTAAAAGTGCTGCAACACGAGGCATAAAGTTTTTACCCGTTGTTGTAGCGCTTGCGACAATGTGTGAATAGTTATCTGCTAAAGATAAAACCAAATCCGCTAGGTTTTCAGCAAGCTGATGAGCATAAGCTGCATCATCGGCAATCAGTACATTGCTAACACCTGCAATTGACGCTGCTTGCTCGCTCATTGCAGCTAAGTTTTCGCCGGCAAGTAGTAAATCTACATCAAAGCCTAGTTTAACAGCAGCAGTAATCGTTTTATTGGTTTCAGGCTTTAGAACACCTTTATCGTGTTCGGCTATCACTAATGTTTTCATTTAGATCACCTTCGCTTCTGTTTTTAACTTTTCTACCAATGTTGCTACATCTTCTACAATGATGCCGCCACTGCGTTTTTCTGGCTCATTTACTTCTACCAGCTGCACACGAGGCGCAAGGTCTACACCTAGACTATCAGCAGCAATTACATCAAGTGGTTTACGTTTTGCCTTCATAATGTTTGGCAATGAAGCGTAGCGTGGCTCATTTAAACGTAAGTCTGTGGTTACAATAGCAGGTAGTTTAAGAGTAACTGTTTGTAAACCTCCGTCTACTTCACGCGTTACATTAACGGTACCTGCTTGAACATCGACTTTAGATGCAAAAGTACCTTGGCCACGACCCGTTAAAGCAGCAAGCATTTGACCGGTTTGATTGTTGTCAGAGTCAATCGATTGCTTACCTAATATAACCAGCTCAGGTGATTCTTGCTCTACAATCTTGCTCAGTAATTTAGCAACATGTAAAGATTCAAGTTTTTCTTCTGTTTCAATATGAATGGCTTTATCAGCACCGAGTGCTAAGGCTGTACGTAATTGCTCTTGAGATGATTTATTACCAATAGTCACAGCAACAACCTCAGTGGCCGTCCCTGCTTCTTTTAAACGAATAGCTTCTTCAATTGCAATTTCACAAAACGGGTTCATCGCCATTTTTACATTAGCTAGATCAACATCCGTTTTATCGGCTTTAACGCGTGCTTTGACGTTGTAGTCAATTACTCTTTTAATTGGAACGAGGACTTTCATCGTGACTCCATAAATTGTGTGTTCTCAAAGTTGACCTTCGCGTCAACTTATTTATTTTATGAATTCAGACTACTTCCTGTTGACGTAAACGTCAACCTAAAATAACCTTAAAGTATTCACAGCCTGTAACGTTTCATTTGCAAGTATGAAATAAGGTTCTTTACAGCAGGTCCGTCACCGAGAAGAGGTTTATATGGTCGAACGCGAAACCATGGAATTTGATGTAGTCATCGTAGGCGCAGGCCCAGCAGGTTTATCAACTGCGATTAGATTGGCTCAACAAGCACAAGAAAAACAACAAGAATTAATGATCTGTGTGGTAGAAAAAGGCTCTGAGGTGGGCGCACACATTTTATCGGGCGCGGTTTTTGAAACCAAAGCGCTGGATGAGTTATTACCCGATTGGCAATCATTAGGTGCTCCGGTTACCACTAAAGTAACGCAAGATGATATTTACTGGTTCAATAACAGTGAAAAAGCCACCAGCATCCCCCACTTTGCTAGCCCTAAAACATTCCATAACGAAGGCAATTACATTGTTTCTATGGGTAATGTGTGCCGCTTTTTAGCTGAGCAAGCGGAAAACTTAGGGGTTGAAATCTTTCCAGGCTTTACTGCGCACTCTTTAATTATTGAAGACGACACAGTGAAAGGCATTATCACTGGCGATATGGGTCTTGATAAAGACGGCAACGAAAAAGATGGGTACATGCCGGGTATGGAGCTTAGAGCAAAATATACGGTATTTGCTGAAGGCTGCCGCGGTCATTTAGGTAAAGAGCTAATCAAACACTTTGCCCTTGATAAAGATGCGTCTCCACAGCATTACGGTTTAGGGTTCAAAGAAATTTGGCAAATCGACCCGAGTAAACACAAAGAAGGCACTGTAGTACATGGTACGGGCTGGCCGTTAACTGGTGATACCAGTGGTGGTGCATTTATGTATCACAGCGACAACAATCAGGTTGTGGTTGGCTTAATTGTCGATCTTAACTATTCAAACCCGCATTTAAGCCCGTTTGATGAATTCCAGCGCATGAAACATCACCCTGTGTTTAAAGATGTTTTAGAAGGTGGAGAACGTATAGCCTATGGCGCAAGAGCCATTGCCAAAGGTGGCCTACGTTCATTACCTAAAATGCATTTCCCAGGTGGTTTACTTGTGGGTTGCGATGCCGGCACATTGAACTTTGCCAAGATCAAAGGTAATCATACTGCGATGAAATCAGGCATGGTTGCCGCTGATGTAATCGTTGCAGCCCTAAGTGACGGTAAAGAAAATGCCGATTTAGTAGAATATAAATCAGCCTTTGAACAAAGCTGGGCGTACAAAGAGCTTTATCAATCGCGTAACTTTGGCCCTGTAATGCATAAACTCGGTAAGTTCTTAGGCGGTGCTTATAACACAGTCGATCAAAACCTATTTGGTGGCAGCTTACCGTTTAACTTTGAAGATAATATGCCAGACCATGCCACTTTAGTTGCAGCTGATCAGGCCGAAAAAATCGACTACCCGAAAGCAGACGGCAAACTTAGCTTCGATAAACTTTCATCGGTGTTTTTATCTAATACCAATCATGAAGAATCGCAGCCATGTCATTTAAAGCTAAAAGATAACTCGATCCCTATTGCCGTAAATTTACCGCAATTCGATGAACCAGCACAACGCTACTGCCCTGCAGGTGTATACGAAGTACAAGAAGTCGAAGGTGAGAAAGAGTTTGTGATCAACTCACAGAACTGTGTGCACTGTAAAACCTGCGACATAAAAGACCCAAGTCAAAACATTACTTGGGTAACACCTGAAGGCGCTGGCGGGCCAAACTACCCTAATATGTAACGCACGTTACTCATTTAATTAAAATTTATCCTAAATTGCAGGGGCTTCGGCCCCTTTTTTAGGCTATGCTGAAACTGTCGTGAATTAATAAGTGAGTAAAGTATGCCGTCTTCAAGTGTAACCTTTCGTTTTTTAGCTGAACCTACCGATGTCAATTTTGGCGGTAAGGTTCATGGTGGTGTAGTAATGAAGTGGATTGACCAAGCTGGTTACGCCTGTGCTGCGGGTTGGAGCGGTCATTACTGCGTTACTGTGTCTGTTGCGGGTGTAAAGTTTCAGCGCCCTATTCTGGTTGGCCAAATAGTCGAAGTGAAAGCCAGTATCGCCCACACGGGTAAAACCAGCATGCAAATCTTTATTCAAGTACGTCGCGGAGACCCTAAAACACAAAATCTAGTTGAAACCAATCATTGTGTTATTAGTTTTATAGCGATGGATGAAGCAGGTTACCCCATCGAAGTGCCTTCATATACTGCCGTGACAGACGAAGAAAAGAAAATTGAAAACTATGCGATAAAAATGAAAGAGATCGCGATAGAAACAGAAACCCTGTTACAAAAAGCATAAAACTAAACCGATTTAAAAACTGCACCTAGTAACTTCTACAGATCACCCTGAAATTGTTACGACTGCCAAACTGAATGCCTGATTACAGTTTCAACAAACTGCGCAAAAAATCACTTAATGAAGCCTAAAAACAATACTTTAGGCTTTGTTTTGACCTTGGCATTGCCGTTGCAATACTCCTTGTGAATGACGCGAAACATTCGTTTATTTATTTTATAAAGGAGCTATTAAATGATTAAAGCAATTTCACTTTCTGCACTTTCTCTAGCACTACTAGGTTTTAATAATGCTGCACATGCAGATATTACCGAAATGGATTCTCCGCGTATTTATACCGGTATCGGCTACGGCCAATATTCTTTCCAATTTGAAGACAGCGAAAATGACACTGACTTCGATGATGATTCGCAAATGCTTAAAGGCTATATCGGTACTCAGTTTAACAAGTACTTAAGCCTGGAACTTGCGTATCAAAATTTTGATGAAGTAAGTGATATCGATTCAAAAGCTGAAATTGACGGTGTTTCACTTGCAGCACGTTTGGCAGCACCAATTACAGATAGCTTTTCTGTATATGCCAAAGGTGGCTGGCTAGAATGGGATGCTGAAATCGAGCAAGATTTAGGAGAGCTTGGTAGCATTAGTGCCGATACAGATGGCGGCGACGTGTTTTATGGTGCAGGTATTGAATATGCTTTCACAACAAACATGCAAGTTCGTTTAGAGTATGAACGCTATGAATTAGAAGATGACATTGACCCAGATATGGATGTAGCGTCTGTATCATTCCAATACATGTTTTAATTTAGACTATACAGTCTAATTATTATAAAGGCAGTCTCGACTGCCTTTTTTTACGTTTGCATGTAGAATGTCGGCAGATTTTCATAACGACAATGCACAATGAGCGAATACCAACTAACTGCCGTCGGCCACATTCAATCTCCATACAAACAAAAGTTTGCCATACCTCGCCAACCTCGTTTGGTTCCTGAAGCGAAAGCAAAGCTGGTATTTAGTAGCGATTTTAATCGTGAAGAGTTTGTACGCGGCCTCGATGAGTTTAGCCATATTTGGCTACTATTCAGATTTCATGAAACCGCTGATAAGGGGTATTCAGCGATGGTGAGACCCCCTCGCCTAGGTGGTAATGAACGTAAAGGTGTATTTGCGACACGTGCCACCTTTCGCCCCAATGCAATTGGCATGAGTGCCGTAAAATTAGAGGGCATCGAATATAAAAATGGTCAGTTAAGCTTGTTGTTATCCGGTATCGATTTACTTGATGGCACACCAATTTTAGATATTAAGCCTTACTTACCCTATTCAGATGCCATGACGGATGCCAGTGCTGGGTTTGCCGATACCCGACCAGAAACCGATATGAGTGTCGAGTTTAGCGAAGTAGCCCTTGCGTTTATCGAAAAACAGACCGAACAACCTGAATTAAAAGCGTTTATCACCAATGTATTAAAGCAAGATCCTCGCCCAGCTTATAAAAAACAACGCGAGTCTGATCAAAGCTACGGCATGACCCTATATGATTTTAATATTAGGTGGCATGTTCAAGATAATCATAATACAGTGACCAGCATTGAAAAATGCTAGCTTTTTTGCACTTTTTTTAACACATAGCGCTTTAGTGTCAGTGCGTCCACTGGTAAACTTAGCGCCTTGTTACTACTCAAACGTCTTGAGTAAACGATAATAATTTTAACACTACTTGGAATAGAGATGCGTACCAGTCAATATATACTCGCAACACTTAAAGAAACTCCGTCTGATGCAGAAATTGTTTCTCATCAATTAATGCTACGAGCAGGCATGATCCGCCGCGTTGCGTCGGGTTTGTATACATGGTTGCCCTCTGGTTTACGCGTACTTAAAAAAGTAGAAAACATTGTACGTGAAGAGATGGATAAAGCAGGCGCTATCGAAATGTTAATGCCAATTATCCAACCAGCTGATCTGTGGGAAGAGTCTGGTCGTTGGGAGCAATTCGGTCCTGAATTACTGCGTATCAATGACCGTCACAACCGCCCATTTGCCCTTGGTCCAACTCACGAAGAAGTGATCACTGATTTTGTGCGTAAAGAAGTGAGCTCTTATAAGCAATTACCACTTACTTTATATCAAGTACAAACTAAAGTACGTGACGAAGTTCGCCCTCGCTTTGGTGTAATGCGTGCCCGTGAATTCACCATGAAAGATGCTTACTCTTTCCACTTAAGTGATGAGTGTTTAGAGAAAACTTACCAAGTAATGCACAAAGCTTACTGTAATATCTTCGAGCGTCTTGGTCTTGATTACCGCCCTGTTATCGCGGATACCGGCTCTATCGGTGGTAGCGTTTCACATGAGTTCCATGTACTTGCAGAGTCAGGTGAAGATGCAATCGCATTTAGTGATGCAAGTGATTACGCTGCAAACATTGAAAAAGCAGAAGCATTAGCACCGGCTGAAGAACGCCCAGCAGCAAGCAAAGAGTTAAAAGCGTTCCCAACGCCTGATGCAAAAACCATAGCTGAGCTGAAAGAACATTATGGTGTTAAACCTCATCGCGGTGTTAAGACATTAATCGTGTATGGTGCGCCAGATGAAAACGAACAACGTGGTTTAGTTGCCCTTGTATTACGTGGCGACCATGAGTTAAACGAGCTAAAAGCTGAAAAACACCCACTAGTAGACTCACCGCTTGAAATGGCGAAAGAGGAAGATATCGTTGCTGCTATTGGTGCAAAACCAGGTTCATTAGGTCCAGTAGGCCTTACAATGCCAATCATTGTTGACCGCTCTGCTAATGTTTTAGCTGACTTTGTTGCGGGTGCAAACAAAGATGGCGAACACTTCAGTGGTATCAACTGGGATCGCGATGTAGAAAACTACGAAGTAGCCGATATTCGTAACATCGTTGAAGGTGACCCAAGCCCTTGTGGTCAAGGTACACTGCAAATCAAACGTGGTATTGAAGTGGGTCATATTTTCCAACTAGGGACTAAATACTCAGAAGCAATGAAAGCAGGCGTACTGAGTGAGTCTGGTAAAAACCAAATAATGACAATGGGTTGTTATGGTATTGGTGTTTCACGTATCGTCGCGGCGGCAATTGAGCAAAACAATGACCAATACGGTATTAAATGGCCACAACCAATCGCACCATTTGACTTAGCAATTGTACCAATGAACATGCATAAGTCTCATCGTATTCCTGATATCGCTGAAAACCTATACAAAGGCTTGAAAGAAGCCGGTTTAGACGTGTTATTTGATGACCGCAAAGAGCGCCCTGGTGTAATGTTTAACGATATGGAACTTCTAGGTGTACCTTTCACACTCGTTATTGGTGAGCGTAACCTAGACGAAAACAAGGTTGAACTTAAAAACCGTCGTACTGGTGAAAAGTTAATGCTTGATTTAGACACTGCAGTGGCAGAGATCGCAGCATTGACTAAAGGCTAATTTAGTCAGCTCTACAAAATATAAAAACCGCTTCGGCGGTTTTTTTGTTTTATTAATTGTCATAGATGTTTCGTTAAAGCGTCTTTTAACTGTCATCGTTCCTACCTAGCATTTACTTTATTACACCATGAGTAAATGCCATGAATAACACCACTTGCAGTAGTAAAACCCACTATTCTGCCGTTTGGATTTCCGACGTTCACTTAGGTTACAAAGACTGCCAAGCGCAGTACTTACTAGACTTTTTAAATGCCATTGAATGCGATGTACTGTATTTGGTCGGTGATATTGTTGATTTATGGTCAATGAAACGGCAATTTTTCTGGCACCCAAGCCATTACGATGTGCTAGCGCTTATTCAACAAAAAGCGAAAGATGGCACGCGCGTCATTTATATACCGGGAAACCATGACGAAACCTTTCGCCATTATGCTAATGATTCATTATTCGGTATCGAAGTACATAAGCAATATATCCATACCACAAAAGCCAACAAACGGTTTTTACTTCTACATGGCGACGATTTTGACTCAGCAACGCGTTACAACAAATTAATCAGTATTGCAGGCGATGCAGGATACGACTTTTTACTATTTTTAAATCGCTGGACTAATCGCATTCGCCGTTTATTTGGTGGTAATTATTGGTCATTGGCCTCTTGGATCAAAGCACGAGTGCATAAAGCGCGCGAAGCGATTGATGCATTTGAAAAAGCAGCCATTCACGAAGCAAAAAAACAAGCCGTCGATGGCATCATTTGTGGGCATATTCATCACCCAACCGTTAAAGTGGTTGATGGCATTTTATATTGCAATGATGGTGACTGGATTGAAAACTGTACTGCGTTAGTTGAAAACAGTGCTGGCCGTATTGAGCTACTACATTGGAGTGAAACACAAAAAGTGATTCACTCTGCAGACATTAGTACACTGACACCTAAACCTGCATTAAATAAAAACCAAGATGCCGCTTAAGCTTTCAGCCACATTGAGAGCTTTTTGCGCAATGTGGCTTGTTTAATGGGCTTGGTAATATAGTCATTCATGCCAACACTCAAGCATTTTTCTCTATCACCAGCCATGGCGCTTGCGGTCATCGCAATGATCACCACATCTTGATACCTTGGACCTGTTTTACCTTGTCGGATTGCTTTAGTACAGTCATAACCGTTTAAGTTTGGCATTTGGCAATCCATTAAAATCAGATCAAACTGAGTATCACTGTTGTTTAATACCTCAATTGCTTCTAGACCATCACCGGCAGACTCAATATGCACATGGCTATCTCTTAAAATCGCTTTGCTCACTTCAATGTTGATCATGTTATCGTCGACAATAAGCACTGAGCGAGATGTTAAATCCAGTTCAATACGTTCCTTTTCATCAGGGGATTTACGCTCAATTACAGAGTCTTTATCATTGAACAACACAGCCAGTTTATAAGCCAATTCATCCGGGGTCACTGGTTTTGCTATAACCGTACAGTTACCTGGTAATGTTTGCTTTTGCTTAAGAGATGCCATTACACCTAAAATTAATACATGTTTATCTGGATAGTGTGATGCTAAACCTAAAACAGTATTAAAATCAGGGTGTTTATGGTCGATAATAAGTAAGTCTAATTGTTTAAAGGCGTTTTCAGATACATCGGATAAACGTGTTATTGTAGGTCGATGATGCTGACATAGTGTTTCTAGTTGCAGCTCAACATTGCTAGCTAGTAAATCATAATGAAGCGCACAGCCTACTTGTTTATCATTAAGTAGATTGATCTGATGTTGACCTTTTGGCGATTCACTTATTGATACACAAATACTTGCCCAAAATCGGCTGCCCTGACCTTTTTCACTCTCTACGATAATATCGCCCCCCATTAACTGAGCGAGTTTTCGACTGATTGAAAGTCCTAAGCCACTACCGCCATAATGGCGCGTTGTACTTGAGTCTTCTTGTGTAAACACTTCGAACAATTTACTTTGGTTTTCTTTTGAAATACCAATACCTGTATCTTCAACAACAAAGCTTAGGCAAAGGGTATTGTGTGAATGCAGCTGCTCTTTTACCGTTAAGCTAACATGACCCTTGTGGGTAAATTTAAATGCATTACTCAATAAATTATTGAGAATTTGTTTTAAGCGGTGGCTATCACCCATCACGGTTCGCTGAGTAATAGCATGCGCATCAAACAGTATTTCAAGGCCTTTTTTCTGTCCTTGAACAGCCATAGACGTTATTAAATCACTGCACACTGAAACAACATCAAACGCGTGACTATCTAAATCAAGTTTACCAGCTTCTATTTTTGAAAAATCGAGAATGTCATTGATCAATGTCATCAATGAGTTTGCACTGGTATTCGCGTAGTGTAAGTATTGCATTTGCTGAGTAGATAATGGCTCTTCTTCAAGCATTTCCAGCATACCGAGAACACCGTTCATCGGAGTGCGGATTTCATGGGAGATATTAGCGACAAATTCACTTTTCGCTTTACTGGCCGCTAATGCTTCTTCGGTCGCCTTTTCAAGTTCTGCTGTGCGACTTTTTACTTTTTCTTCTAAAGTAACATTAAGCTTTTCAAGTTGATGTTGAGCGCACTTTAGTGAATCGATATTGCGCAGTATGGCAGCTATTTGGTACTGCTGTTTTGCAGCATCAAAGACTGGTGCCATAGTGATAGAAAAGTAGTGTGTGTTATCTTTGCTAATGTGGACTGCTTCAAACGAGCATCGCTGCCCCTCTTTTATGGCTTGTCCAATCCCTTGAAAATCTTCATCATTATAATTAAATAAAGTATCAAAATGGGTCGTTTGTTCTTTGATACCAAAAAATGTTTTTGCAGTTTCATTGGCATTACAAATAACGCCATTTGGCTGAACCATAATGATGGCATCTGTTGAGCTTTCAATTATTTTGCTGTTTTTTTCTTTTAAAAAACTGAGCTCAATTTTTCTGTTGATGTCACGTTGATACACTATAAATAACATCATGACTGCAAAAATAATTAAGCATAATATGCCAATAAACCTTAATCGCTTTTGATGTATTTCATTGAGCAATGTATCTGTATTTATTGAGACAGCCAATGTCAGTGGCTGCATTTGAACGCCATTGTTAAACTCAATAATTTTCTGAACATATAATTTTTCGGGCAAGTTAACTACATCAAAAAAATCAACGCCTGCCATTTGTTGTTCAGTACTAAACTCTTCAGACCAATAATGAGCATCATCCAGCTCAAAACTAAAACGGTATGATTCCTTTGGATGATAGATAAATTGTTGCTGCGCATTTAATAAATACATTGACAGATTATCAGCGGTGTTACTGGTAAGCTTATTAAGCAAATCGGCTGCATAATAGTTGAGGATCAACACTGCAAACGGCTTACCTTCATTATCTTTTACTAATTTGGCAATCCGATATGTACTGATATAAGGCTGTTGTAAACGGCCATTTTCACGATTGTAGTTAATGGGTGAAATGTAAATTTGGCCATTTTCAAGCTTTGCCGTAATTTGTATATAATCACGTTGGCCTTTGTGTTGTAACTTGTCATCAGCCACTCTATAAGCCTGACCATTTGAACTATCAACCCGCACAACTTCTTTGCCATTATCAGCAATATAAATGTACCGAGCTTGTGCGAGGTCTTTATCTGTTGACATAAAACCAGTAAAGATTTTTGCTAGGCGGTCTTTCCATGCTGAGATAGGCGTGCCTAAAACGGGATCTATATTTTGATCATTTGTAGCACGCATGATTGCAAGCACTGGCGGGGTTGAATCTAAGAAGTTAAGTGCTGAAATATTCTCTCTTAAACTTGTTTTTAATACACTTTCTTTAGTGTCGAGCTCTCGCTGCATCTGTTCAAAGGTGCGAGTGAACACATCTTCTCGTAGATCATATTCATATTTTACAGTAACAAAAATGCCCAATACTAAAAGAATACAGAATGCCAGTATTGGTAATTTATGACGTTGATAGAAATGCGCTGAATGTCCAGAATCCATTGAATCGAAAGCCTTCTTTTCTACTCTGCAATAGAGTATAGGAGAGATTGATAACAAAGGACGAGTATACAGAAAAAATATTAATTAATAAGAACTAGCAAGCACTTAGATAAGCTCATAAACAAATAAAGCACCAAAATGGTGCTTTATCATTAGGTAAAATCAATAAATCGCTTATCTAAATAAGACATCTTCTTTATTAAACCATTTAACACAAAATGCGAGTAATGCACCTGCGACAATCACTGTCGCTAGGAAAATTAAACCCACAAGTGTGTAATCGACGGTGCCTTTAATGATTTCTTTTATTGCCAGCGCAACGTTTGTCACTGGAATAAAAGCGGTTTTGCTCGTCAGTTCAACATTCGGCATTAAAGCAACCATAATTGGAAAAATGACACCCATGCTTAGTGGTGCCATGTAGTTTTGTGCTTCTTTAAAGGTTCGCGCATAAATAGAAATAGCCAGCGCTAATGATGAGAAGATTGCAGCTATAGGCAATAACAACACAAAAATCAGCCCTAAATCTAATACTGTTAAAGAGCTAAATGCGTTTTTAACAACTGCTAAATCTACAAATGCAATAGCCACTGATATCCACACCCCCATACTGAGAACGGTAATGGTGGTTGTTGCAATTGAAGAAGCGAGTAAAGTTACAAACTTACCTAATACAAGTTGTGTACGTGTGATTGGTGTAAGTAGAAGGGTTTCGAGTGTGCCTCTCTCTTTTTCACCAGCACCGAGATCAATCGCCGGATATGTTGCGCCCATTAATACGAGAGGAATGAGTAGGTAAGGAATAAATCCGCCAATTTTCTCACCGAGATTTTCACGTTTATCTGCTGTATCGACTTTCACCACTTTAATAGGCTCAATAATGGCGGCTTGCTGCTGCTCTGAAACACCAAAACTTAATAGCTTTGTCGTGCGCAGTTTATCGCCATACTCTTTTGCAAGCTCTTTTACACGGTCAAACAAAAAGTTAATCGCCTTAGCGTCGTTATAAACAACTTGCCATTCGCTTTGCTTAGCATCATCTAGTGTTTGCTTTGCGTCTGACGGTAAATAGATCCCCATGTCGATGGTGCCTGCTTTAACCGCTTTGGTGAGCTCTTCTACTGTATTAAAGGTTTCGTCGCCTTTATATAAAGCAAAGCTTTTATGGTAAAACACCTTATCTGTAAACTCTTGTGCATAGTTACCATTAATAATGGCGTAAGTGTGGACCTCTTGTTCTGCCTCTAACGCCGCTTGTGAACTGATAAAGGCCATTATTGCAAATAATAATGGGAAAACAGCAACTGGTAATGCGACCACGAAAATCAATGTTTTACGGTCACGCAAAAGCTCTCGTAATTCCTTTTTAAATACTTCAAACATCACGACTCTCCGTCAAAATATTCATAAACGCTTGGTTTAGCTCTTCGCTTTGACCCGTTTGTTTAAACTCATCTAAAGTGCCATCAAAGCAACTGATACCTTGGTTTATCACCGCAACACGGTCACACAGTAACGCAACTTCATCTAAATGGTGGGTTGAAAAAATAACCGGTGTACCCTGTTCTTTAAGGCCACGAATAAAGTTAATTACGGTTTGTGTAGTCATAATGTCTAAGCCAGTCGTTGGCTCATCGAGTATAACCACGTCAGGGTGATGAACGACTGCACGAGCAATATTGGCTTTTTGCTTCATACCCGTTGAGAGGTTTTCGGCGCGTTTATCAATAAAATTGTGCATATCAAGTAAGGAGAATAACTCGTCACAACGTGCTGCGACTGCTTTTTTACTCATGCCATGTAAGCGAGCAAAATACTCGACGTTTTCTTTGACCGTTAAACGACCGTATAAGCCTGTACTACCTGACAGAAATCCAATTGATTTGCGGCCAACTAAAGGCTTTTTAACAATATCGTGACCAGAAATGGTGATGCTGCCTTCATCGGGTTTTAATGCTGTTGAAATCATTCTAAGGGTGGTTGTTTTACCAGCACCATTTGGGCCGAGTAAACCGAGCACTTCACCTTTGTTACATTGAAAGCTGACGTCTCTTACAGAATGAAAAAACTCTTTATCTTCACGGGGATCTATGTTGTCCGTTTTATTTTTTTTATGATCTTTTGTTAGCTTAAACTTCTTTTTAAGCCCTGCCACTTCAATCATGTGCGTTTCCTTCGTTTCGGTCTAAAGTAATCAGTGTTACTGTAAAATTCTGGATTTTCATTGTCAGTCCACCATCCTGGTACGCCTAACAAGGGTAAAGGTGATAAATTTTTATTATCACGTAAACAATCATCGACTTTTATCATCTCATAAAGCCGTTGATCTAGATACGCATATTGCTCGCTTAAATCTTTACAAAATATGTCATTAGGTACAATTACAAATAATGCTTTACCCGTTAAACCAATATACGGCTGAGTAAGCATTTCGTAATTAGCATGACCAAACATAAATGGTCTAATACTCTTTCCCCATTGTTCACGTTGTTCTACAAAGGCCTGCTGCCATTGATGGTCGCGTAATTGCTGCTGCCAGCTTTGCTCAGTAATCGCGAGAACCACGCCGCATTCATCAAATAAAGTAAGCGCATTGCGGTGTTTACTACGCTCTTTTAGACCATGTAGTTTAATTTCTTCAATATGCTGATGATTGATCAAGGCTTTGGTTTTTGGGAATAAACACCAAATAAAGCCACCAAAAAGATCATGCCAATTTTGTTGTCTGGTTGGTACTTGCCCTGTCTCAAATATGATTTGCTCATAATAACGGGTTTCATCTGCAAACTTTTCATCTTCAACAAAACTAATCGCAGTGCCTTGTGACGTTTCGGCATTGAGGTATTGACTAAACCATTGGCAAGATGGCCAATCAGACAGTTTATCGATCTTAAATAGTGTTGCTAGGTCACTAAAAGCACCCGTTGTAAGGTATTGCGTTGACCATTGCTCAGGAGCAGTAAATCGTTTCATTGCTTAATTTTTAACTTCTTGATGTATTGTGGGTAGTTTACCGTAAAAACTGGTTCTCATTAATAGAACCTCATATACTAATGCCACCATAAAACAAAAAAAGAGCTATTATGAAACGCTATTTTCCACTCACAGTACTTGCAAGTGCCATTCTTGCTGGCTGTGCTTCAACAAGTATCACATCAAGTGATGTCGAAAAAGCCTATCAAAGCATTAACGCAGAGCAACTTGCAGAGCACATTAAAGTGCTTGCGTCTGACGAGTTCGGTGGTCGTGCACCATCATCTAAAGGTGAAGAGCTCACGCTTGCCTATTTAACAGAGCAATTTAAAGCGCTTGGTTTCGAACCGGGTAACGGTGATAGCTTTTTACAAGAAGTACCGCTTGTTTCACTTGAAGCAGACTCAAACATGGTTCTTAGCATTGGCGGTAAAGACTACCAATACAAAAAAGACATGGTAATGGGTAGCAGCCGTATTAGTGCAAAACACAGTATTAAAGATTCTGAATTAGTATTCGTTGGCTACGGTGTTAATGCACCAGAGTACAACTGGAACGACTACGAAGGTTTAGATGTCAAAGGCAAAACTGTTGTGATGCTGGTAAACGATCCAGGTTTTGCAACTAAAAACCCTGATTTATTCACGGGCGATGCCATGACCTATTACGGTCGTTGGACGTACAAATATGAAGAAGCAAGCCGTCAAGGTGCAGCAGGTGCGATTATCATCCACGAAACAGCACCAGCTTCTTATCCATGGTCTGTTGTTGAAAACTCATGGAGCGGTGAGCAATTTGGTTTCCAAAAAGAAAATAACAACATGGATCGTGTGGCTGTTGAAGGCTGGGTAACAACTGATGTTGCTAAAGAGCTTTTCACAAAAGCAGGCTTAGATTTCGATACCATGAAAGCTAATGCGGCAAAAGGCGCTTACCATGTTGATATGGGCGACCTAACTGCGAGCGTTGAAGTAAACAACACAATCAAAAAATCAATTTCGTATAACTTTATCGCGACGTTACCGGGTAGCGAAAAGCCTAATGAGCACATCATTTACTCTGCTCACTGGGATCACCTTGGTACTGATAAAACCCGCAAAGGCGACCAAATCTATAATGGTGCCCACGATAATGCGACAGGCACAGCGGGTTTAATTGAAGTTGCAGAAGCATTTGCTACTTTACCTGAGCACCCTAGTCGCTCAATGACATTCTTAGCTGTTACTGCAGAAGAACAAGGGCTACTTGGCTCAAAGTATTACGCTGCACATCCAGTGATCCCTGCGTCTCAAACGGTTGCTAACATCAATATGGATAGCTTAAACCTATTAGGTAAGGTAAAAGACATCAGTGTTGTTGGTATTGGTAAATCAGAAATGGATAGCCTGCTAGAAACAGCTGCAAAAGCACAAGGTCGTACAGTATCTGGCGATCCTAAACCGTCTTCAGGTGGTTACTACCGCTCTGATCACTTTGCATTTGCAAACATGGGTGTCCCAGCAATGTATGCCGGTGGTGGTAGTGAAGCTCTTGATGAAGAAACTGCAAATTACCGTAAGCGTATGAGCCTAGTGCTTCGTGGTTGTTACCATCAGCCATGTGACCGTTACCGCGATGAGTGGGATTTATCAGGTGCCGTTCAGGACCTTCAGTTATTCTATCAAGTAGGTTTTGATATCTCTGAACGTAAAGAATGGCCGACTTGGAATGCGACTTCTGAGTTCCAACGCAAATAGATGTAAATGAGATTGATTTTCATTTAATTTGATACTACAGTGTAACCTGATTAATTGATAGGTTGCACTGTATGCTTTCATTGACACAAACGAGGTTTTTTCCACACAAAGCGAGGTGTTATATTACGGACAATAAACGCTTATTTTTACCTCTTTTATTGCTAATAGCCCTAGCAATACCTGCAACCCGAGAGTTTACCCTACAAGCATTAAGTGATGCTTTTTTTCAAGTATCTGTGTTTGTTGCAGCCACCTTATTAATCTATTACTACCTTATTGATCGACTTCCTCAATTGCAGCTTAGCTATTTACGCGCTAAATCAGGCATTTTAGAGGTGAGTTTTGCGTCTATTTTAGGTGCTTTACCTGGCTGTGGGGGTGCGATAATCGTTGTAACCCAATTTACCAAAAAGCAAGCTAGCTTTGGCTCTGTCGTTGCCGTATTAACAGCAACCATGGGCGATGCCGCCTTTTTACTTTTAGCAACCCGCCCGCTTGATGGTTTATTAATGATGTTTATCGGTGTTGCAGTGGGTATTATTAGCGGTCAGATAGTTAATACCTTTCATAACCCCAATCAATTTCAACCTGATGAAGCGGGTGAATATAGCGAGCAGCCACAATGCCAACCAAGGGCTTTGAAGTTTAGCCGACCTATTTGGAAATTTACCTTAGTACCAAGCTTAATTATTGCTTCTGTCATAGCGACCAACTCTGATCTTAGCGCATTTAGTCATAGCGCTAACACTGGCATCACCCTGTTTGGCTCAATCATGGCACTTTTTACTGTGGTTGTATGGGCACTTTCATCAAAAGGCAGCAGTTATAAACAAGTAACCAGTGAAGAAGCGCCTTGCACACCTCCCTCAAAACTCACGAAAGTGTTAATGGACACGCACTTTGTTACTGCCTGGGTTGTTGCCAGTTTTATGCTGTTTGAAATTCTCGTTAACCTAGTTGGTGTTGATTTAACAGCCTGGTTTTCTGAGTATGCTTATCTTGCACCGCTGGTGGCTGTGGCTATTGGCTTATTACCTGGCTGCGGGCCACAAATTGTTGTGATGACACTGTATATACAAGGTATTATTCCATTTAGTGCGATGGCGGCCAATGCAATTTCAAATGATGGCGATGCCCTATTC
The DNA here is from genome assembly GCF_037162425.1 of Pseudoalteromonas sp. Hal040. Lineage (NCBI taxonomy): Bacteria > Pseudomonadati > Pseudomonadota > Gammaproteobacteria > Alteromonadales > Pseudoalteromonadaceae > Pseudoalteromonas > Pseudoalteromonas sp. Hal040. The sequence goes on from NZ_JARLUU010000001.1 coordinate 1,779,571, forward strand.
CCAGCTATCGCCTTAGCACCAAAAGCTGCACTAATGGCGACAGTGTATTCAACAATACCTGCGCTGTTACTCGGTTATGGGCTGTATTTTTACGGCATATAATCCGTAGCATTAAAAAAACCAGCCAAGGCTGGTTTTTTAATGCTTACTGATTTAGCTCATCGCCATCATCATTTTTGCAGGATCTTCTAAATAAGACTTCCACAAGTTGTTGAAGCGAGCAATTGTTCCGCCATCAATCACACGGTGATCACCAGACCAACTTACTTGCATAATTGCTGCTGAAATCACATTACCTTGCGCATCAAAGCGAGGTAAATGTTGAAGTTTACCTAAAGCAACAATCGCTACTTCAGGTTTATTGATGATCGGGGTTGCAATTGTGCCACCAATCGCACCGATGTTAGAAATGCTAATAGTGCCGCCTTTCAAATCATCTGGTGAAACACGACCATCACGTGCCGCTTCAGTTAAGCGGGTAACTTCGTTAGCAACATCGACAATACTCTTAGATTGACATGATTTAATGTTTGGTACGAGTAAACCAATCTTAGAATCAACGGCCATACCGATGTTATGATCATCAAAGTAAGTTAGCTCGCTACAATCATCATTCACTTGCGAGTTAAGCACTGGGAATTGCTTAATCGCTAACGACAGTGCTTTGATAAAGAACGGCATCATCGTGAGCTTAACGCCCTGTTGCTTATACTGCTCTTTTAGCTCACTTCGCATTGCAATCAGTTTAGTGAGGTCAATTTCATCACAGAAAGTAAAGTGAGGAATTGTCGAAACTGAGGCAACCATTTGCTTCGCCATTGCCGCTTTAATGCCTTTAATTGACTCAACACGACGACCACCAGCAGACGCAATAGTTGATACAGGCTCTGCCGCTTTTGGCGCAGCTTGTTGTGATGCTGCTTGGCTTGGCATTTCATTCAAGAAATCTTCGATATCTTGCTTATAAATACGGCCATTTTTACCAGAGCCTGGTACTTGTGTTAAATCAACATCAAGTTCGCGGGCTTTACGACGAACAGCCGGTGAAGCAACTGCTTTCTTATTAAGTTGTTTGCTAGAGTTTGTTGAAGCCGCAGGCTTCTGTGCAGGTTTAGTCGCTGCATTTGTTTGTGCTTTAACTACCGCTGAGCTTACATCTGGCTCTGCGCTTTGGCCGGCAATGCTCATTTGGAATAATGGGCTGTGAACCGCCGCAATATCGCCTTTTTGATAATAAAGCTTTTCTACTTTACCTGTGTATTTAGCCGGAATTTGCACCAATGCTTTGTCTGTCATAACATCACACACAGCTTGGTCTTCAACGATTTCGTCACCTTCACTGACTAACCACTCAACAATTTCACACTCGACAATACCTTCACCGATATCTGGTAAAATAAAGTCTTCTAAGTGTTCAGCCGACCCTGTTGTAACTGCTGGAGCTTGCGTTTCTTCACTTTGTGTTGGTGCTTCGCCATCAACATCCATAGCAAATAATGGCGCATGAACTTTTGCAATATCACCTTTTGCATAATAAAGCTTACTGATCACACCATCATGAACAGCAGGAATTTGCACAAGCGCCTTGTCGGTCATAACATCACAAATAGGCTGATCTTCTTTTACTGACTCGCCCTCTGCCACTAACCATTCAACAATTTCACACTCTACGATGCCTTCGCCGATATCTGGCAAGATAAAATCTTTAGACATACTGACTCCTAAAACTCTACTGATTGCTTAATCGCAGCAAGCACTTTAAGTGCATCCGGCACATATTCTTTTTCAAGTGCTAATGGGTATGGTGTATCTAAACCACACACGCGAGCAATTGGCGATTCAAGGTGCAAGAAACACTCTTGTTGAATTGTTGCAACGATTTCTGCACCAAAACCATTGGTAATAGGTGCCTCATGGCTAACCACTAAACGACCCGTTTTGGTCACTGATTTAGCAATAGTCTCAACATCCCACGGTAAAATGGTACGTAGGTCGATTACTTCACAGCTAATACCTTGCTCTGCTGCTTTTTTAGCGGCATCTTCGATGATTTCCATCTGCGCACCCCAAGCAAGTACAGTGACATCAGTGCCTTCTTGTACGATTTCAGCTTTACCAAGCTCAATGCTGTAATCTTCTTCTGGTACTTCGCCAGTTGATGCACGGTATAAACGTTTCGGCTCAAAGAAAATAACAGGGTTATTGTCTTTGATTGAAGCACGAAGTAAGCCTTTTGCTTGATACGGGTTACGCGGTACAACCAACTTCAAACCTGGTGTATGAGCAAAATAAGCTTCTGGTGATTGAGAGTGATATAAACCACCCGCAATACCACCGCCGTAAGGGGTGCGAATTGTTAGGTTGCCAACATTAAATTCATTACCGCTACGGTAACGGAACTTAGCTGATTCATTCACGATTTGGTCAAATGCAGGGAAAATATAATCAGCAAATTGAATTTCAGCTAAAGCTGGTGCACCAAATGCCGCTAAGCCATTGGCAAAACCTAAAATACCTTGTTCTGTTAATGGTGTATTGAACACACGGTGCTTACCATATTTTTCTTGTAAGCCGGATGTAGCACGGAATACACCACCAAAATAACCAACATCTTCACCAAAAATACAGGCATTTGGATGCTCTGCCATAGTGATATCAAGGGCAGAGTTAATTGCATGAAGCATGTTCATTTTAGCCATTACTTTAATCTCCCTGCAGTTGTTGGATAAGCATCAGGATGCTGCAAAATATGTTCTTTTAATTGTTCGTATTGTTTTTGCAGTGATGGAATTGGCGTATCGTATACGTCAGAAATAAGCTCTTCTAAAGCAGGTTTTGCAACCTTCTCTGCACGCTTAAGAGCCGCTAAGATCTCTTCACGAATAGCTTCTTTATCTTTAGCGTCTTGCGCCTCGTCTAACCAACCTTGCTTTAATAACCATTTGCGGAAACGCTCGATTGGACAGCCTTTATGTTTCGCTTCTTCATCTTTACTACGGTAACCGCTTGGATCGTCACTGGTTGAGTGAGCACCTAGACGATAGGCTATCGATTCAATTAAAACTGGTTCGCCTTTAGTAGTCGCGATTTCACGGGCTTTTTTCGTTGCTGCATAAACAGCAAGTGCATCAGCACCATCAACACGGATTGTTTTAATGCCGTAACCAACACCACGTGATGCAATACCATCGCCTTTAAACTGCTCTTCTGCAGGTGTTGAAATCGCATAGCCGTTATTACGTGCAAAGAAGATAACAGGTGCTTCATGTACCGCAGCCATATTTAAACCAGCGTGGAAATCACCCTCAGAGGCAGCACCTTCACCGAAATAACAAATAGTGATGTTATCAATTGTGCTATTTAACTCGCCAGTTTGGGCATCGATATGACGTACTTTTTGACCGTACGCATAGCCTGTTGCTTGTGGAATTTGTGTACCAAGCGGTGATGAAATGGTCATGTAGTTAAGTTCGCGAGAGCCATAGTGAATTGGCATTTGGCGGCCTTTACCTAAATCTTTTTCATTTGAGAACATTTGGTTCATGAATTGGTCAAGACTAAAACCACGATAACGTAGAGCAGCTTGCTCACGGTATTGAGCCATGATCATGTCGTTTTGATCAAGGGCTGCTGCTGATGCAGTTACAGCCGCTTCTTCACCTAAACATTGCATGTAGAAGCTTACGCGACCTTGACGCTGTGCAGCCTGCATACGCTCATCCAGTGCACGAATAAAACGCATTGTCTCGTATAAACGGATTGCTGTTGCTTTGTCGATATCAGGTGCGGTTGCACCTTCGTAGATGTCGCCTTCCTCATTAAGAATGCTTAATGTAGGGATCGTTAATGCGTGACCATCAATAAATGACAGTTCATGATTAATGTTTAGCGATACGTTATTTGGATTACTCATAACCTACCTTCTTTCGTTGTCAGAAACCTACGCAACTGCCCTTATTTGTATTTTTATCAGCATAAGCTGTAAGGATAAAGTTTGCGCAATATTCAATCTAATTAAATTAAACTGCCGTCACTTTACGTTAACGTAAGTTGTTATTCAACTAATCATAGACGAATAGGCGCTAAATGGCTAAAAACGCATGGAAAGTTAACTATACAACACAATAAAACATTAAAAGTCATACAGTTAACTTAATTTAGATGGGTGTTAATGCAGAGATTTTAAATAAAGTTTCTATCAACTTGCATTGGGATAACGGTAAGCAAAGCGCGCTGACCCAAGGCTACATCTGCGTTTGGGAAGATAATTGCTTCACCGTCTAAATCCGCTTCATATCTGGTCTGACCATCTACAGCTAATAATTCCCCCTTCGCAAACCCGGTGAAATTTTCGACATCATCAGCAAATGGAAAACTAAAGTCTTCGCAAGTACGGTTTATTGTTCTATAAACTGAAAACAACTCAAAGTCTTCTGCATTGAATTCTTTGTATTTAACAGATTCTTGGCTAATTAATGCAATTAAAGTTTGTTTGGTTTTCTCAAATCGTGACATGTCGTTTTCACCAAATGGCTTTACTTGGCCTAGTTCAACAGTAAACGAATCAGCGCCATGTACAAACGATGAGTAGTAACTAAAGGTGGTAGCTGCAGATTTCATCATTAATACTGTATTTACGCCACAGCTAAGTAGAAATTGCAGTTGTGATTTTTTCCATGGTTTACCATGTAAGAAAGGATACACTGCGAACTTTTCATTTTTAGAGCCACGAATTGCCGTATGTAGATCATAATGAAAACGCTCACTCCCCTCGCTGCCTCTAGCAAAGAAATCAGCAACCACATCTTCAAGTAGCTTTGCACGCACTCGCTCAGGGTTTGAGGCAATACCTTCTACAGTATGATGACCATTAAACAAGCGGTTTAAGTTTTCATCGACAAAACGTTTACCGATATTAATTGATTTAGGATTACCATAAATAAACAAAACACGCTGCTTTAGTTCAAGTTCGTTTGTAATGATTGACTTAATTAATTGATCGCAGATCTCAATTGGCGCAGTTTCGTTACCATGGATAGCACTTGAAAGCACAATATCTTTGTTTGTTTGCTGTGTTGGTTGAAACTCAATGATACCCGTATCATGAATTGTGACCTCTGTGCCATTTTCAAGGGTGAATGACGTTGGCTCAAGTGAAAATTCATTGCTGCGAGTGAGTGTTAAGAAGTCGCCGGTAGATTTTAATTCGTCGAGATATGACGGGGTTGAATAGCTCATTGTTCTATCCTAAAAATGCGTGAGAGTAGAATACAAAAACGGCTGATAATATCAGCCGTTTTGATAGATAAAAAAAGATTAGCTAATTACTGAATCAACCAGTTTCTTTGCTTCTTTTTCTAATAATGCTAGATGTTCTTCACCTTTGAATGATTCAAGGTAAATTTTATAGATGTCTTCGGTACCTGATGGACGTGCTGCAAACCAACCATTTTCAGTCACAACCTTTAAACCACCAATAGCAGCATTGTTACCCGGTGCATGAGTCAGCTTTTGTGTAATAGCGTCTCCTGCTAACGTGCTAGCAGTCACATCATCTGCTGATAACGCTTTTAAACGTGATTTCTGCTCAGCATTCGCTGGTGCATCAATACGTTTATAAATAGGTGCACCGAACTCTTGTTCAAGCTGTTTGTAAAGCTGCGACGGTGTTTTACCCGTTACTGCTAAAATCTCAGCAGCAAGTAGACCTAAAATAAAGCCATCTTTATCTGTGTTCCAAACTGTACCATCGAAGCGTAAGAATGACGCCCCTGCACTTTCTTCACCACCAAAAGCAAGCGTACCTTTGCTTAAGCCTTCAACAAACCACTTAAAGCCTACTGGTACTTCTTTTACTTCGCGGTTATTACGTGCAACGACTTTATCAATCATACCGCTAGATACGAGCGTTTTACCAATTGCAACATCGTTTGACCATTCACGGTTATTTAGTAAGTAATCAATAGCGACCGCTAAAAAGTGATTTGGGTTCATTAAGCCGTCTGGCGTAACAATACCGTGACGGTCATAATCAGGGTCGTTACCAATGCCAATATCGTATTCATCTTTTAGAGCAATAAGGTTTGTCATTGCATAAGGAGATGAACAATCCATACGGATTTTGCCGTCTTTATCTAAAGGCATGAACGAGAATGTTGGATCAACAGACTTATTTACGACCGTTAAGTCTAAATTATATTTTTCTGCAATAACTGGCCAGAAGTTGATACCTGAACCACCTAGTGGATCCACACCAATTTTGATTTTTGCATCGCTAATCGCTTTTAAATTAACGATATTAACCAAATCATCAACATAAGGTGTAATCAAATCTTGATACTTAATAAAGCCAGAGCGTGATGCTTTTGCGTAAGGGAATAACTCCACTTCAACTAAGTCTTCTAAAAGTAATTGATTTGCTCTGTCTTCAATCCACTTTGTTACATCAGTATCAGCTGGACCACCATTTGGCGGATTATATTTAAAGCCGCCATCTTCTGGTGGATTATGTGAAGGTGTTACCACAATACCATCAGCAAGTTCATTTGGGTTTGCTTTGTTATGGCAAACAACAGCATGGCTGATCACGGGTGTTGGTGTGTAGTCATCATTTTCTTGTGTAATGACTTGTACTTCGTTCGCTACAAGTACTTCAATTGCAGAATTAAAAGCTGCTTCACTTAACGCGTGAGTATCTTTACCTAAGAAAAGTGGGCCAAAAATATTGTTTTCTTTACGGTAATCACAAATTGCTTGCGTGATCGCTAAAATATGCGATTCATTAAATTTTACATCGAACGAACAACCACGATGGCCAGACGTACCAAATGCAACGCAATGTTCTGGATTTTGTTCTAGGTCTGGTTCATTTAAGTAATAAGCTGAGATCAGTTTTGGTACATTCACTAAGCTTTCTTGCGGTGCAGGCTTGCCTGCATCTGGATGAATCGCCATATTATTTCCTTATGGATTATAAGTAATCACGTATTTTTTCTGCTTCTTCTGCGCTGTAACCTAAGCACAGTGCTACTTCGTGAAGCATCATTTTCTTTCTGGTTGTGTTTGAATTTGTCATCACCCAATACTCAGTATCAGTGATATTTTTTGGATTCATGCTGCTACCGCTTTCAAGTAATGCTTCTTTACTTGTTGCAAAATACACACGGTCACGGCCTTTAATCTCAAGCACATTTGAAAAATCAGTTTTATGCGTTCTATAAAGAGCCGCAAGAATAAATAAGAAACGACCAACAACACCTTTTTGCATTGCTAACTCTTCTTTATTAAGAACATTAAACACATTACCTTTAACTTGTGTCGGTGCTGTGACAGTGTTAACTGCGTGTTTTGTATCTTCAGTGCTCGATTGCGGGCTTAATTCTTGTTTTATTTCTTCTTGTACTTCAACAACTGGGGTTTCTTGTTCAGTTTTGGTAGTCGTTGTTTCAACTGGGGCATTAGTGCCATCAGAGAGGTTTAATAAACGACGTAAAATGGTTGATGCACTTTCACCAATACTTTGCGTGTTACTTGCGATGTATTGATATAACTCGTCGTCTATGTCGATTTTTTTCATGTTATTCCTGTCTTTACGGGTCACATTTTAAAAGTTCTCAATGATTATACCTAAGCTCGCAGCAATTCTCTATGTTTTGCAATTTGTAATTTCACTAGGCAAAATACTGCCATTAAAATTAGGAGTTGAAAATGCTATTAAACTACCAACAAATGGGTCAAGGTTCAGACGTTGTATTGATCCACGGTTTGTTTGGCTCGCTTGAAAACCTCAATGTTATTGCTAAAGCTTTATCTGAAAATTACCGCGTAACGAATATCGATTTGCGCAATCATGGTAAGTCATTCCACAGCGATACGATGAATTATCACGCTATGGCGAAAGATGTCAGTGAGTTACTTGAACATCTAAATATTAGTAAAGCGCACATAATAGGTCACTCAATGGGTGGCAAAGTAGCCATGCAATTAGCTCTTAATCACCCACAGCTTATTGATAAACTTGTTGTGTTAGACATCTCTCCTGTTGCGAATAACCCAAGGCACAGTGCTATTTTTGCAGGCCTTAACGAAGTTGCACAATCGAATGTCACCGATAGAAAAGCAGCTGATGAAATTCTTGCCAAACACATTGATGAAATGGGTGTGCGTCAGTTTTTATTAAAAAGCTTTGCCAAGAATGAGCAAGGTCACTATCAATGGCGCTTTAATTTAGCGGTGTTATACCAGCAATATGAAAATATTTTAGCGCAAGTTGATGAAAATGATTCTTGTTTATGTGATACTTTATTCGTTAAAGGTAATGATTCAGACTATATTTTAGCAGAGCACCGCCCTGCTATTATGGCGTTATTTCCTAATGCGAAAGCAAAAATTATTCATGGTGCAGGTCACTGGCTTCATGCGCAAAAACCACTTGCTGTAAATAAAGCAATCAGTGATTTTTTAGCGCAATAATTGGCCTGATAAAATTCGCTGTTTTTGATCGTGCGCACTAAATTATTACAAATTTGTGTGCTATAGTACGCGCCGTTTAATTTAAAGGTTTATACGTTGATGGTCAGTCAGTTAATTAACGAATTTGATACCTTAGGGTTGTATTTTGGCTTAGCCGGTATTTTCTTTTTTATTGGAATGGCAATTCAAGACGTCCTTAAAAAAGGTGATGTACCACGATTTGGCCGATACATCGTTTGGTTAGTGCTATTTTTAGGCTGTTCTGGGTTTATAGCGAAAGGACTTATTCAAGTCTTCTGGCAAGGCGCAGGTGTGGGCTAGACATGGCAAAGTCAGAAACAGATAGAACAACACCCGATTTATTTGAATACGAAAAGCGTCCAGGTAGGCCGAAAACAAATCCCCTACCTCGCGATATGCAATTAAAAGTAAACAAACGTAATCAAATAAAGCGAGATAAAGCACGTGGTTTAAAGCGTGTAGAATTTAAGGTTTCATCACAGTTATATCAAGCGTTAAGCGATATGGCAGATGCGCAGAATATTAGCCGTAGCGCGTTGATTGAAACAATTTTACAAGAAAGATTGGCTATTGATAGATAGAAGGTTTTAAATCCATGTCAAGCGTAGGTATTTTTTTCGGAAGCGACACAGGCAATACTGAACACGTAGCTAAAATGATTCAAAAAGAATTAGGTAAAAAGCTTGTAGCGGTTCATGACATTGCAAAGAGTTCTAAAGAAGAGATTGCTGAATTCGATTTATTGTTATTCGGTATTCCAACTTGGTACTACGGTGAAGCACAATGTGACTGGGATGATTTCTTCCCTGAATTAGAAGAAGTTGACTTCGAAGGTAAACTAGTTGCTATTTTCGGCTGTGGTGACCAAGAAGACTATGCAGAATACTTCTTAGATGCAATGGGCATGATCAACGATATCGTTACTGAGCGTGGCGCAATCGTAGTGGGTCATTGGTCAACTGAAGGCTACGACTTTGAAGCTTCAAAAGCACTAGTAGATGACGGCCATTTTGTTGGTTTAGGTATTGATGAAGACCGTCAACCAGAATTAACTGAAAAGCGTGTTAAAGACTGGTGTGCTCAGGTTTATGATGAAATGTGTTTAGCGGAACTTGCTGATTAATAACAAGTACTACTCGCATTTACTAGCTGATGTAAAGATGCACAACCAGTTCATATTTGTCTGAAAAATCGGCAATTAAACGAATTGTTCTTTGCACTTAATAACTAGGCACGTTATTCTAATAGTTGCTAATGTGTCGTGTGCATCTTTATGATGCCTAGTATAACTAAATAAAATTGAGACAGATTGAATGACTGATCACAACTTGGAATTAAAAAAAGCAGGGTTAAAAGTAACCTTGCCACGTATTAAAATTTTAGAGATTCTACAATCTCCGGACAACCAACACATCAGCGCTGAAGATGTCTATAAAATTCTTTTAGACAAAGGCGAAGAGATTGGTCTTGCAACTGTCTACCGTGTTCTTAACCAATTTGATGATGCAGGTATTGTTTCTCGTCACCATTTCGAAGGTGGCAAGTCAGTATTTGAATTATCAGGTAGCACTCACCATGACCACTTAGTGTGCCTAAAATGTGGTAAAGTTGTTGAGTTCGAAGACGATACAATTGAACGTCGTCAAGAAGAAATCGCAAAAGAGAATGGCATCAAGCTTACTAACCACTCTCTTTACCTTTATGGTGAATGCGAAGACACCGTCGCGTGTAAAGAATACGCTGAAGCAAATAGCTAATTCGCTATTCCTTCAGACATAAAAAAACCTGCATTAAGCAGGTTTTTTTATGTCTATTAGAAATCGATTAGATAATTTCTAATAACTCAACGTCAAAGATTAGCGTTGAGAAAGGAGCGATTGCTGCACCTGCACCGCGCTCACCGTAAGCAAGCTCATGAGGTACGTATAAACGCCATTTTGAACCAGTGCCCATCATTTGAAGTGCTTCAGTCCAACCTTTGATAACGCCACCTACTGGGAACTCAGCAGGTTGACCACGCTCATAAGAGCTATCAAATACAGTGCCGTTGATTAATGTGCCGTGGTAGTGCGTACGAACAGTTGAATCAGCAGTTGGTTTTTCACCTTCACCTGCAGTTAATACTTCAAATTGAAGACCTGATTCAGTTACTGTGATCTCTGGACGCTTCGCGTTTTCTTCTAAGAATGCGATACCTTCAGCTGCAAGAACTTTAGCTTCTTCTTCACGACGAGCTTGGATCTCAGCATTGATTTTCTCGAAAGCTGCTTGAATTGCTGGGATTTCAACTTGGAAATCGTTACCAGTGTATGCGTCTTTCATACCTTCAAATACAGAATTTAAGTTTAAACCTTCGAATGGATTTGCTTTTAATTGCTCACCCATTTGTAAACCAATACCGTAACTTGCTTTTTCAGCGTCTGTTGTAAAATTATCTGACATGTTTTTAATTCACGTTTATTTAGTTAAAAGACGTGCCCATACTAACATAAAAAAACGACGAATATCGCTTAGTTTTACTGCGTTTGCTCAGTGTTTGCACTAATTCGCTGCTTTATTTTAGCAATCACAAATGTAGAAACAGGTAATGTGGCAATCATTGAGGCAATAAAAATCCCATTCATTAACCCCTCTTTACCGAACATAACTAAAGGCACAGCAATAAGACCCACAGTAGCAATAACAGCAGCAGCAATTAATGGCCAATGTTTATCATACTTACTGATCAAATGACCGACTAATACATTAAAGCCGATACCATAAGCAATCGAAGACAATAAACCGTAGTCGGGCTGCGCATCATGGGCCATAGCGACAAGTACATTAATACCGCTGTGATAAAAATAAGAAAAGATACACCAAAGCAAAACATGTTTAATTATGCGCATTTGTGCAGAAGAAGACTCGCTTGTAGACATTACTTATCTCCAGATAGCAAAAAACCGCCAATTAGGCGGTTTTTTAAATAATGGTGGAGAGATAGGGATTTGAACCCTAGAGGGGCTACAAACCCCTGCCGGTTTTCAAGACCGGTGCATTCGACCACTCTGCCATCTCTCCGTACGGCGCGCATAATAGTGTTTACCGCGTTCGTTGTAAAGTCTTAATTGTAAAAAACTTTAAAAAAGTAATTTTCAGTAATATTGTTTAGGGCGTTTTGCAATTAATGAACAAATTAAGCAGACAATTAAACTAACTAAAGCAAATCCAGAGCCCTGCACTATCACATCAATTTTATTAAGATTGTAACTTGGTATGATGACTAACGCGAAAGCAGGTAAACAGGTGATCGTTAAAACGTAGCAACAAACTTTAAAAGCGCGGCCAAAATCGAATCGTTTAGTACTTTGCATCCACCATGTAAGTAGAAGTAATACTACTACAGCAGATAAACCAAGGTAATGAGGTTGCTTCGTAGACATAGCAACTAAGAAGGTTACTACAGCGCCTATTACGCCCCAAACTGACCAAGCGAACCAATTTTCTTTTTCACGTAAAAATAAGTTTCCCATTGTTCTCGTCTTCTTTATCGTTATTTTTTTAAGACCATCCATACGTTAACAAAAAACAACCGATTAAAAAACACACTGAAGAAGAATTATTTCGTTTTTTGCATCCGTGCGCTTCTTACAGCTAAGCTAAATCTGAAAAAACTAACATAAGTAAGCTTAATAGTGTCTGACTGCTTAACTGTATAAAAGTTCCTACTATTTATAAATTCTCAAAAAATGACTCAGGTTTGTGCCTAATAGGTTTTTTAATGTCAATTTCTGGCGTACCTAAATAGAGGTAACCTACAATTTCATCGTCTTCTTTACAGCCAAGTGCCGCTTTAACAGCAGGGCTTTGTGCAAAATAACCTGTGCGCCAAATTCCCCTAAACCTTGAGCAAATGCGGCTTGTTGCATAGCGAGTACTGCACAGCCCGCACTTTGAACCTGTTCGATACGTGGCACTTTTGGATTTTCTTTCACATCCGCAATGGCAATGATCATCATAGGTGAACGCGACGGTAGCTCTTTAGCACGCTCAATGGTTCTATCATCTTGGTTTTCAGCAACAGCGGCTTGATGGTAAATTTCACCCAATTTATTACGTGCGTCGCCTTCAACAACAATAAAACGCCAAGGCGCAATACAACCATGATCGGGTACTTTAATGGCCGCACGCTTAATTATGTCAAGTTGTTCAGCTGTAGGCCCTGGTGCGATAAGGCGAGGATCTGATTGTCGAGTTTGTAATAGCGTTAAAGCGTCCATGTATATTCCGTAAATGCTTAAGTACGACGCCCCTTATTAATAGGGGCAGAAAACCCAAGCTTATCATTTATCTTTATGAGCAATAAAGCTATTCGATACTTTTCTAGTTAACCAATAATCAATACTGACGAAACGACCACCGCCTGTAAAAAATAAACTTAATAACATCACAAAATAGATGGCCGAAAACTCAATGCCATTATTTAAGATCACAGGTTTTCCTTTCGCATAGAGGTACTCTGTATAACCATGCGTTTCTAGCAACTCACGCATTTTCGTTAATCGCTCACTGGCTTCCTTTGAATTAACTAAACTGGTTTCACTACCAGGTATTGCAAGCCAATTGAGTACTCTTGCAGGGCTAGTGCTTGCATCTGTGGGTGTTACAGAAAACCAGCCATTACTAGCATGTACGGTCGTCGCAGCAACCAGCATAGTGATCATCAACGGAATTGCGGTTAAACGAGTAAATAAACCCAATAATATAAAGATCCCCCCTAAAAACTCAGTCCATGCAGCTAAAAAAGCCAATACAGAGGGCATGGGTAGGCCTAAACCCCATTCACTATTGCCGAACCAAGCAACAATATCTTCTGACGCTAAAAAGTATTGATAAATGTGAGTTATATCACCGCTCAAAGCTAGTTTATTAAAGCCGGCAATGATCATCACTGGGGCTAAGATCAAGCGAATTAACAGGCTGGGAAGCCCATCTAGAAACTGCATTTTATTTAAGATGCGTTGGTAAAGGGGTATTAGGTGTGTGTTCAACATAGCGGTCTCGTGACTAAATAGATTAATCACACAGACCGCACGTTTTCTAGTTTACTTTCAATTAAATTTTACGAGCAACTTGTAGCGCTTCAAAGATCGCACGTTTAGCATCGATAGCAGCAGCTAGTTTTGCGCCACCAATCACGTGAACTTTAGCGTTTTCGGTTTGATTGTCGAACGTTTCAGTATTAGACACCTGACCAATACATGCAATCACAGTATCAACATCGAGGATTTGCTCTTCACCTTTTACAGTAATCTTCAAACCTTGCTTATCAAAGCTTAGATACTGACACTCAGCGATTTGTTTAACACCGTGCTGTTTGGCAACTTGACGATGGATCCACCCCGTTGTTTTACCCAGTTCACTACCAAACCGCCCTGCACTTCGCTTAAGCATGTAAATTTGGCGATTGTCTTTTTCGGGCGCGGCTTCACATTCAATACCCCATTGAGTTTTGAACTGCTCAATTGTTTGTCCTTTGTGTTCACTTAAAAAGGCAACCATATCAAAACCGATACCACCGGCACCTAAAATCGCAATTTTCTCACCGAGTTCTACTTCACCACGAATGACTTCATCGTAAGCGAATACGCGTTTGCCATCACTGCATTCAATTTTAGCTTCGCGCGGACGTACACCTGTTGCAAACACCACATCATCGTATTGATTGAGCATATTGTCGGTAAATTCAGTGCCTAGCTGTAAATCGACATTTAAACGCTTTAATTCATTAGTAAAGTAGTTAAGGGTATGGTTAAAGTCTTCTTTACCCGGTACTTGCATGGCTAAATTAAATTGGCCACCCATTTGTTCTTTACGTTCAATTAAAGTCACTTTGTGACCTTTCGCTGCTAAGTAACAACTTGCAGCAAGGCCTGCAGGGCCTGCACCTACAACCAGTACTAATCGAGAAGATGGTGCTTTTTCAAGGCTATAATCTAATTCAAACGCAGCTTGTGGATTAACCAAACAGGTAGCACGTTTATTTTTAAACACATGGTCTAAGCAGCCCTGATTACAGCCAATACAAATATTAATTTGCTCAGCTTTATTATTCGCGTACTTATTAAAGAACTCAGGATCAGCCAATAAGGGACGTGCCATTGAGATTAAATCAGACTCGCCTGCTTCTAAAATTCCATTGGCAATTTCTGGAGTGTTAATACGGTTAACCGCGATAACTGGCACTGATACCGTATCTTTTAAGCGTTTTGATGCTTCTTTAAAGGCACCTGCTGGTACCATACTGGCAATGGTTGGTACACGAGCTTCGTGCCAGCCAATACCTGTATTAAAGATATCAACGCCAGCTTGTTCTAATGCCAGGGCTTGTTGCTTTACTTCATCGGGTGTTGATCCATTAGGAATTAAATCCATCACAGACAAACGAAATACAATAATGAACTTTTGACTTACTTTAGCGCGTACAGCTTTAACAATATCTACCGCCAAACGCATACGGTTTTCTAGACTACCACCATAGTTGTCTGTTCTTTTATTGGTGTGGTTAGCCATGAATTCATTAATCAAATAGCCTTCAGAACCCATAATTTCAACACCGTCATAACCTGCTTTTTCAGCCAGTTTTGCTGAGTTTGCAAAGTCTTTGATGGTTTTTTTAATCGATCCTAACGACATTTCTTTAGGTTTATATGGATTAATAGGAGCCTGAATCGAGCTTGGTGCTTGATTGAATGGATGATACGCGTAGCGACCTGCATGCAATAATTGTAAGCAAATTTTTCCGCCATGTTGATGCACAGCATCAGTATATGCTTTGTGCTTGATCACATCATAGAAAGAATTAAATGTTGATGCGAACGGAGATAACTTGCCACGAATATTTGGGCTGTAGCCACCTGTAATAATCAAGCCTGTGCCGCCTTTAGCACGTGCTTCGTAGAATGCACGTAAACGTTTACGGTTATGCCAGCCTTCTTCTAAGCCGGTATGCATTGAGCCCATAACCAAACGATTACGAAGTTCGGTATGCGGTAATTGTAATTTTTGTTCTAACATTGTGTGCCCCGTTAACTGGTCGAACCTCTATTTGAAATAGATTCTGCGGCAATAACTTAGAATAATCAACTTTTCACTCGTAATTAATCTGTAGCAAATTGTCGTTTTAAACACTCTGTTACTATTTAACAGTTAATTTTAAAGTTATTCTAAGCTAAGATGAGTTCACTACTAAGCTGTACTGAATTAAGGATTTATTTTGCTAGCAAAGATATTTAAAGGCATTTGGACCGGGATTAATTTTTCCCGCCGTTTGGTCCTAAACATATTATTTCTATTACTAGTAATACTCTTCTTTGTCGCTATAACAGGTGAAGAAGATCAAGTAAAAGTAGCAGACGGAACCGTGCTACGCCTAAACTTAAATGGCCCTATTGTTGAAGAAAAAACCTATGTTGATCCTGTAGAAGCAGCCATCAACGATGCAACTATGGGCAAAGAAGCGCCATCAGAAATTCTTCTTGATGATGTCATTGAAGTGATCAATGAAGCAACTAAAGATGATCGCATCACTGTTTTGCTTCTTGACCTACAAAAAATGCCAAGCGCGCACATTAATAAGCTAAAACAAATAACCAAAGCAATTGATGCGTTTAAAGATGCAGGCAAGCAAGTTATCGCAACAGGCTATTACTATACACAAGCTCAATATTATATTGCTGCCCATGCCAATGAAGTGTCTATGCACCCTTATGGTGGTGTGAGCATTGAAGGCTATGGTATGTTCCCACTGTACTTCAAAGACGCGCTTGAAAAGTTAAAAGTGACTCAACATATTTTCCGTGTGGGAACTTATAAATCAGCGGTTGAACCATTCATTCGTAATGATATGTCAGATGCGGCAAAAGAAGCGAACAGCGTTTGGTTGACTGCACTTTGGAACGAGTACAAAACTGACGTTGCAGCGAGCCGTCCATTCGATGAAAGCAATTTTGATGAAGATATGGATGTTTACCTTGCAAAAATGCAAGCCGTTGACGGTAACTCAGGTCAGTACGCGTTAAATAATCAATGGGTTGATTCTTTAAAAACATCACAACAAATTCGCCAGCAACTTATTGAATTAGTCGGTGCTGAAGAAACAGGTAAAACATTTAAACAAGTAAGCTTCCGTGAGTATTTATCTCTGGTAAAACCACCTGTTGTGTTCGATAACCCAATTACTGAAAAAGTAGCTATTGTTGTTGCTAAAGGCACCATTGTTGATGGCGAACGTAAAGCAGGTGAAATCGGTGGTGACTCTACAGCTGCCCTACTTCGTAAAGCACGTCTTGATGATAAAGTGAAAGCTGTTGTGCTTCGTATCGATTCAGGTGGTGGTAGTATGTTTGCCTCTGAAGTTATTCGTGCTGAAGTATTAGCACTTAAAGCAGCAGGTAAACCGGTTATCGCATCAATGAGCTCAGTAGCTGCGTCAGGTGGTTATTGGATTGCATCAGCTGCCAATGAAATTTGGGCAGCCCCTAGCACAATTACAGGTTCAATTGGTGTATTCGGTACTTTCATGACGTTTGAAAACACCATGGCTGAGTTAGGTATTTACTCTGACGGTGTTGCAACAACTGACCTTGCTGGCTTCTCTATTGCACGCCCACTAGATGAGAAGATGTCAAACATCATTCAAATGAGCGTTGAAAATGCATATAAACGCTTTTTAAATGTCGTAGCTGAAGCACGTAACATGACCCCTGAGCAAGTGGATAAAATTGCCCAAGGCCGTGTATGGATTGCAACTCAAGCAAAAGAACTGGGTTTAGTTGATAAACTTGGCGATAAGCAAGATGCAATTAAGGCTGCTGCTGAGCTTGCTAAACTTAATCATTATGATGTTAAGACCATCAAACAGTCATTAACACCACAAGAGCAAATGCTGCAAGATATCTTTGGAACAGCGGCTGTTAAGAGTTTCTTTGCTAAGTCTGATTCATCACACTCAGTACTAGCAACACAAGCTAACTTACAAAGCCTTATTAATCAGTTAAGTAGTGAAATTGATAACCTAAAAGACTACAACGATCCACAAGGCGTTTACGCTCGTTGTTTAGTGTGTAATGTAATTCAATAAGTTACTTAGCTAAACGATTTTAGGTATACTAAGCCCAGTTATTTAACTGGGCTTTTTTTATGAAACGTAAACGTATATATATCGCCTATACGGGTGGTACCATCGGTATGAAAAAATCGAGCCGCGGCTATGTACCGGCAGAGGGTTTTTTAACCGAAACAGTGGTCAATAATGCAGAGTTTAATCGTGATGAAATGCCTTTGTTTGATATTCACGAATATTGCCCACTCATTGATTCTTCAGATATGTCCCCTGCCCACTGGCAATTAATTGCTGACGATATTAAGAGTAAATACCAAGACTATGATGGCTTTGTGGTTTTACATGGCACCGATACCATGGCCTACACGGCTTCTGCTTTGTCTTTCATGTTCGAAAACCTAACGAAACCTGTGATTGTGACAGGCTCGCAAATTCCCTTGTCGCAACTTCGTTCTGATGGCCAAGTCAACCTACTGAATGCAATGTATTTAGCCGCTAATTATCCAATTGCAGAAGTAAGCCTGTTTTTCAATAATCAATTATTCCGTGGTAACCGTGCGACAAAAGCCCATGCTGATGGCTTTGATGCGTTTGCATCACCAAACCTTGAACCATTAGCACTGTCAGGAATTAATATTCAACTAATCAAAGGTCAACTTAGCCCTTACGTTGATAACGAACTACAGGTATCGAATATCACGCCACAGCCTATTGGTGTACTTTACTTATATCCGGGGATCAGTCCTGAGGTGGTGAAAAGCTTAGTTAATGACAATATCAAAGCACTTGTTTTACTGAGCTTTGGTGTGGGGAATGCCCCGCAAGATCCCGCATTTTTAGATATTCTTAATGACGCAAGCAAACGTGGGATGGTGATTGTTAACCTAACACAGTGTCTAAAAGGCCATGTCAATATGGGCGGTTATGCAACCGGTAATGCTTTATTAAACTGTGGCGTGATCAGTGGCTACGATATGACATTAGAAGCCTGTTTGACCAAGCTACACTACCTATTTAGTCAAAAGCTGGAAGTAGAAACAATTCGTCACTTGATGCAAGACAATCTGCGCGGTGAGTTAAGCCGTTAATGCAGCAAGTACAAAAAAGGCACCAATTGGTGCCTTTTTTAAAACTATTTGATAATTAACGAACTTTTTCGTCAATCTCAACTAAGTCTGTTAAATGGCAAATCTCACCACTGTGAGTTTTAATACCATGCTCACCGAAGTAGTCACGTTGTGCTTGCACAAGGTGACCATTACTTGGTGTTGTTAACGTCGCAATGTAAGTTTGCGTTGCAGTTAACACAGGGAAAGCTAAACCAGATGCAACGGCTGCACCCGTTACTTTACGTAAAGCTGCTGATTCACGCTGCATAGAATCAATAAATTCTACACCTTCAGCGACATTGTCTAAGTAATCAGCACGGATGATACAACCTGCGCGCCACGTTTGTAGCGTTTTAGAAAGATCAACTTTCCACTGATGCGCACGTGACGCACCTTTGATAAGCGCTAAACCTTGACGATAAGCAAGTAAACTTGCCAATGTAAATGCATCTTTTAACTCAGCTAAGTCTAAATCAACGGTATCCGTTGCTTTAGCAGCGTAAGTCATTTCTTTAGCAGCATGCGTATCACAGGTATTTGTTAAGTGACGAGCTTGAACAGCTGCAACTAGTGATGGCACTGCAATACCAAGCTCTAGGGCATTTTGTGCAGTCCATAAACCCGTGCCTTTCGCGCCAACTTTATTGTCGATTAAATCAACGAGCGGCTCACCTTCTGTCGTTTCAAGGCTTAAGATATGGCTTGAAATTGACAGTAAGTAGCTATTTAAAGTGCCTTCTGACCATTCATTGAAAATGTCAGCCACTTCTTTTGGTGAACGATTAGTACCTAAACGTAGTAATTGATACATTTCAGCAATTAATTGCATTAACGCATATTCGATACCGTTATGAACCATTTTCACAAAGTGACCACTTGCAGATTGGCCTACACGCGCGAAACATGACTCGCCTTTGTAGCTTGCCGCTACTTTTTCAAACCACGGCTCAACACGCTCCCAGCCGCCTTCTGAACCACTTGCCATCATTGCAGGGCCGTGACGTGCACCTTCTGCACCGCCAGAAATACCCATAGTGGCAAATTCAAATTTGTTTTGATATTTAAGTTTGCGGCTAATGCCATCTTTGTAGTTACTGTTGCCGCAATCTACGATAATGTCATCACAGTCAACACCTGCTTCTGCAAGCTCTGTACATACTTTATCAACTAATTCACCAGCAGGAACTAAAAGTAGAATCGAACGAGGCGGCTCTAAGCGTCTAACCATATCATTTAAATCAGACACAATATGTAAACGGTCTGCCAAACCTAGTGCTTTCGCACAGCTTAGTAACTCGGCACCCGCATCTGGGTTTTTATCATAAGCTACTAATGTCAGCCCTTTTTCAATCAGGTTGAGGGCAAGATTTTTACCCATAACGCCTAACCCTACTAATGCAACTTGCATTTAGTGTCCTCCTCGGTAACAACTATTGGTTAGTTAATCAAAATAATTACGCGCGCATTATACCCAAGCAGCCCAAAAATGCGAGCTTGTAAGCCAACTTGAGATAAATCATCGAAATCATGAAGCGACGTTGCACTCAGTATATCAAAATAACCAAGGCATCGGACCAGATTTTTATAATACCCTTTAAAAAGGTATGTGTATTGACGCTACCTGACACCGGTGTCATAATAACGTCATTCACCCTTTGTATACTCTATAATTAATACAAAGAGCCAGATCCTCATAAGTAAAAACAATCATTTTTTACTTATGAGTTCTACTTCGTGCAGATGTATAAGCCAATAAAGAAGGTTTATAGCACGACATTTTAATAGATAACCATCAATTCGCTTAAAAATTTAAGCGCACAGGAGAATTTGATGCTAAGACGCACAAAAATTGTTGCGACCCTTGGACCGGCAACCGATCGCGATAACAACCTAGAAAAAATTATTCGTGCAGGTGCAAATGTGGTTCGTTTGAACTTCTCACATGGCGTAGCACAAGATCACAAAGACCGCGCAGATGCGGTACGTAGCATTGCTAAGCGTTTAGGCAAACACGTTGCTATCCTTGCAGACTTACAAGGTCCTAAAATTCGTGTATCAACGTTTAAAGACGGTAAAGTAAACCTTGAAGTAGGTGCAAAATTTACCCTTGATGCAAAAATGGAAAAAGGTCAAGGCAACGTTAATGCTGTTGGTATCGACTATAAAGAATTGCCAAATGATGTTAAATCAGGTGACTTACTTCTTTTAAACGATGGCTTGATTCAATTAACAGTTGATAGCGTTGATGGTGCCCTAGTACACACAACAGTAACTGTTGGCGGTGTGCTTTCGAACAATAAAGGTATTAACCGTTTAGGTGGTGGTTTAACAGCCCCTGCTTTTACTGATAAAGATAAAGAAGATTTAATTACAGCGACAGAAATCGGTGTTGATTATATTGCTGTGTCATTCCCACGTAGTGGCGACGATATGCGTTATGTTCGCTCTTTAGCAGAAGCTGCGGGCTCAAACGCTCAACTTCTTGCAAAAATCGAACGTGCAGAAGCAGTTGAAACTGTTGAAGCAATTGACGATATCGTTCTAGCATCTGACGCCGTAATGGTTGCGCGTGGTGACTTAGGTGTTGAAATTGGTGATGCAGCGCTTGTTGGTAAACAAAAGCTTATCATTAGCCGTGCTCGTTCACTTAACCGTACTGTTGTGACTGCAACACAAATGATGGAATCTATGATCGATAACCCAATGCCAACACGTGCTGAGGTTATGGACGTTGCAAACGCCGTATTAGATGGTACTGATGCCGTTATGCTATCAGCTGAAACAGCTGCTGGTGACTACCCTGAAGAAACTGTAGCGACTATGGCTCGCGTTTGTTTAGGTGCCGAATCACAAAAAGAAACTCACGTTTCTAAACACCGTTTAGACAGCCGTTTTTCTTCAAATGCAGAATCAATTGCTTTATCGGCGATGTATGCAGCTAACCACCTTGATTCTGTAAAAGCGATTGTGACACTGACTGAATCAGGCAGTACAGCTAAATTGATGTCGCGCATTAGTTCTGGCTTACCAATTTATTCGTTATCACGCCATGCAAGCACACTTGGTCAAACGGCACTTTACCGTGGTGTTTACCCTGTATTCTTCGATTCAACCAAATGTGAAGATGACAGCATGGTACGTGACGCATTAAACACACTTGTTGAGCAAGGCTCGCTTGTTGCTGGTGATACTGTGATTTTAACTCACGGTGATGCGATGGAAACGATTGGTGCGACAAACACGATGAAAATTGTAACCGTTTAAACTGTTACAATTATTCATTAAAAAAGGCGCAATTTATTGCGCCTTTTTTGTTTTTAACTTATTTAGTTTTATACAGCTATTAGCTCGCCAGAGCTGCTTTCACTTTGTCGCGATAACTACGGCTTACTTTTAATTCTTGGCCGTTATCTAACACTAAAAGATACTCACCGCTCACTTGGGTAACAAGTTTGCTAATTTGTTTCGTATTCACAATTGCGTCGCGATGAACACGCACGAATAATTGTGGATCAAGCTCTTGTTCAAGCTCTTTCATTGTTTTACGAAGAATATGTGTTTGCCCGTCTTGGCAATGTAGACACATATAATCACCAGCCGCATCGACCCATTGAATTGTCACCACAGGGACACGAACAATCTCTCCCTGCTCTTTTACTGCTAACGATTCAGGATAACGACGATCAGCAAGGCTATCTCCCGTTGCTAACTTCTTTAAAATTTCTTCGCAATTATTACCGGTAATACCTGCAACAAAGCTCGCTAGTTTTTTCTTATGGGCGTTATCTTGTTGCGTTTTTAAATAGGTATGCACTTTTTCTACCGCCTGTTTTAGTCTGTTGTCATCGACTGGTTTAAGAATATAATCCAACGCATGAATCTCGAATGCTTTAACAGCAAACTGATCAAAAGCTGTAACAAATACAATTGCTGGTAATGGGTTAACACTTTCACTAAGCGCACGTGCCACCTCAAAACCGTTCATATTTGGCATTTGAATATCTAAGAAAACCAATTGAATATTGCCTGATACGCATTCATCAATTGCTTCTTGACCATTGCTACATAAACGAATGACTTCTATATCGTCAAACTCAGATAGTCGAACAGCTAAGCCTTTACGTGCTAACGGTTCATCGTCAACGATCAAAGTTCTAATTTTGCTCATTTCTTAACAGCCTTTTCAAACGGAACTCGCAGATTAACTTTTAATCCACTTGGCGTATTGTCAGAGAGAACGAATGAGTAGTTGTTCTCATAAAGTGTTTTTAAGCGGTCCTGTGTATTTGCTATGCCAACGCCTTGTGAATTAACCAGTTGGCCATTTTTTAGCTCAGTGCCAGGACCATTATCGCCTACTTCCAATAATAGTTCATTTGCAAAAACTTGTGCTTTAATATCAATCACACCGCCTTCATTTAATTGCGCTATCGCATATTTAATCGAGTTCTCGATAATAGGCTGGAGGATCAAACTTGGTACTAAGGCTTCTTTTGCCTGTTCGCTTACTTCGACGTTAACTTGTAAACGTTCATCAAAGCGTACTTTTTCAATCTCTAAGTACAACATCAAAGCGTGAATTTCTTGCTCTAACGGTACTTTCTTAATCGGATCGGTATTGAGTGTGTAACGTAAAAAGTCACTCAATTTAGATACCATTAAATTCGCATCTTTGTTTTCTTTAACCAAAATTAAGGTTGAGATGGCATTTAAAGTATTAAATAAAAAGTGTGGATTAAGTTGATAACGCAGCATTTTAAGCTGTGCTTCGTGCGCCATGGTGGTTGCTTTTAGGGCTTTTTGACGCTCACTTTGCAACAACTGGTAGTACTTAATACCAAAATACAAGCCACTCCAACAAAGTATGATATAAACCGAATCTAAGCCTTGTTGAAAATAATAAAACCATTCATTTGGTCGGTAACCGTGACGGTAGATTTCCCATAAATTGAATTTTTGAACAACAGCCCACAATGTACCAGTAACATAAGAGGCCCCAAATACAACAAGCATCAACACCCACGGTGAGGCATTCCAGACTTTACGATACATATAACGTAAAGGTACTGTCATTAAACAGCCTGCATAAGCGTTTAATACAATAACAAATACGTAAATATCACGCATTTCAAAGACTTTAGAGCCGATATAATTAACTAACGCATACCCTATCCAGCCTGCAATTTGCAGCACCCAGAAAAAGCGTTGTCGATTATCAACTAATGATTGCCAATTCAAAATATCAGATTACCTTTCATAATTATTTTTATTATACCGATAGTCACGAGAACAAAGCACTGCCGCCTATCTTAATTTTTAATAGCCTTACCGCATTCTGCAGATATAAAAAAAGCGAAGACGATTCCCGCCTTCGCTTTTCCTAAGATTGATTTTTAAGCTAATTTATCTGATGCCACTTTGTAATGTGGATCTTCAATGACATTTACTTCAACTAAATCACGTGCTTTATGCAATAACTGAATACAGTCTGGGCTTAAATGACGCAAGTGTAGTTGTTTGCCTGCTTTAGCATATTTATCAGCTAGGCTATCAATTGCTTCGATAGCACTGTGATCAGCGACACGGCTGTGTTTAAATTCAATGATCACATCTTCTGGGTCATTTTTAACATCAAATAACTCAGCAAAATTCTTAACCGAGCCAAAGAATAATGGGCCATGAAGCTCATACACTTTAGAGCCCTGCTCATCAATGTAGTTACTCGTATAAATGTGTTTAGCATGTTGCCAAGCAAAAACCAGTGCAGACACAATCACACCTACACATACCGCAATTGCAAGGTCTGTCGCTACTGTAACACCTGAAACAAGTACAATAACAAACGCGTCCGATTTTGGTACACGTTTCATCATCTTAAAGCTTGCCCATTCAAAGGTGCCCAGTACAACCATGAACATAACACCCACTAGCGCTGCCAGTGGGATCATTTCAATGTACCCTGCTGCAAAAATAATGAACACAAGCAGCATTAGCGCAGCAGTAATACCCGATAAGCGTGAACGACCACCCGAGTTAATATTGATCATAGATTGACCAATCATTGCACATCCACCCATAGCGCCGAAGAAACCACAGGTAATGTTTGCAGCACCTTGGCCAATACACTCTTTATTACTTTGACCGCGAGTTTCGGTAATTTCATCAATTAAGGTCAGCGTTAATAACGATTCAATTAAGCCAATCGCCGCTAAAATTAATGCATATGGAAAAATGATTTTAAACGTTTCTAAGTTAAACGGAACCATTGGAATATGGAATTCAGGTAAGCCACCGGCAATGGTTGCCTGCTCATTACCAGTCATACCTTTTAAGAAATCAAGTACAGTGCGCGCTTCTAAATCAAAGCCAATCACGATTGCAGTCACGGTAACAATCGCAACTAATGATGAAGGCACTGCTGTGGTTAACTTTGGTAAAAAATGAATAATGGCCATGGTTAAAGCCACTAAACCAAGCATGATGTAAAGCGCTTGTCCTTCCATCCACTGTTGACCGCCCATGCCATCAGGCACTTTGAACTGACCGAGTTGCGCTAAGAAAATAACAATCGCAAGACCATTAACAAAACCCAGCATAACTGGGTGAGGTACCATTCGGATAAACTTACCCAGCTTAAAAATGCCGGCAAGTATTTGCAGTATCCCCATCAGCAAGACGGTTGCAAATAAATACTCTACGCCATGATCTAATACTAAACTTACCATCACAACGGCTAGTGCACCTGTAGCACCAGAAATCATTCCTGGACGACCACCAAAAATAGCCGTGATTAAACCAACAATAAATGCGGCATATAAACCAACCAAAGGCTCAACATTAGCAACAAAAGCAAACGCGACTGCTTCTGGTACCAAGGCTAACGCAACGGTCAGGCCTGATAATATATCGTTTTTAGCAGAGCTTGGCGCTTTGCTGAGTAAGTTAAACATTAAAATCCTCTTTGTAATGAGTGCATTTCGGCAAGGCGCAGAATTCTAGCAAAATCCGCAAAAGTTAACAATTATTAACAACAAAACGGCTAGTACCGAAAAGCACTAACCGTTTTTGAAAAAATAAAACGTAGTAGAAAAAGATTAAAGAGGTAAAGACGTACTACGCTTAACGCAAGTCATTGTTACGTTCGAGTGAACCTCTTGAACAAATTCAAGGTTTAGCAGGTTATCACGGACAAATTGCTCGTAGCCCTCAATACCTTTAGAGATAATACGAAGCATAAAGTCCATCGTACCCGCCATGCTATAACACTCAGTCACTTCATCATAGCTCATGATCAAACGCTCAAATTCAGCGAGGTTTGTTCTGCCGTGATTAGATAAGCGAACATGGGCATAAACCAACATATCAAAGCCAAGCTTTTTCTCATCAAGCAAAGCAACTTTACCTTTGATATAGCCATCTTGCTCAAGCTTAGCGATACGACGCCAACATGGAGATTGAGATAAACCAACTTTATCGGCAATTTCTGCCGTAGATAAGCTAGCATCCTGCTGTAATAATGCCAAAATTTGGCGATCTACTTGGTTCAGAGACATTTTATTTCTTTTTCTGTAAAAATACTGGTTAAATTATATAACTGATTTAAAAATCAGTCTGCCTATTTTCTACTATTTATGCAAAAAAATTGCAATTTTATACCGATCCACTTAATCAAATAACTAGCTGTTTGTGCGAGTTGGCATTAACCAAAACGACCACTAATAAATGGATTTGTTCTTCGCTCGTGCCCTACGGTGGTATTCGGACCGTGGCCTGGCAAAATAGCAACGTCATCTGGGAAAGATAAAATCTCAGACTTAATTGATTCGAGTAATTGTGCACTATCCCCTTTTGGAAAATCAGTACGACCAACAGAGCCTTGAAAAATCACATCACCCACAATCAGCTGTTCTGAATCTTGATGATAAAAAACAACGTGACCAGGTGTATGCCCTGGGCAATGACGTACGGCTAATACAAGTTCACCTACTGTGATAGTGTCGCCATGAGCTAACCATTTGGTTGGATAAAATGGCGCGATGGCTGCAAAACCAAACATTTGTGCTTGCATTGGCAAAGCGTCAAACCAAAATTTATCGTCTAGATGTGGGCCTATGATATCGACGCTGAAGTGATCTGCGAGTTGCTTTGCAGCACCCACATGGTCTAAGTGACCATGGGTCAAGTAAATTGCCTCTAACTCACAATTTAACGCAGCTAGTTCCGCTTGCAGCTTCTCTGCATCACCACCTGGGTCTACCAGTGCAGCTTTATTCGTTTGCTCACAAATGATAATGCGGCAATTTTGCGCAAAGCCAGTAACAGGAACAGAGACTACCTTCATGTTATTGTCCTTTTTGTAACTGCTCAAACGCCATTAAAATTGGGTATTTTAAATAGCCTTGATCATAAAACGGTGTACGCTCATAAAGCCAATGCAAACGTGCATCTGCATCTTTTGCAAAGTTTTTATCTTCACGAATTTTTTTATCGAATTCTAAAGCCAATGCTGGCTTTTCTTTAAGCATTTGGCGTGCGTACGGCATTAACGCGTAATTCTCAACGTATTCAGTGCGCTGAAAAATAGTATTAAACTCACCCCAAGCAAAGAATGAATCAGGCGCTTCTGGGTGTAATAAATGCGTAGCCAGCTCAGAGTATGGTTGATCGGTTGAAACCTTGTACCAACCCGTCATATCAACATTTTCAACGGTATTGTATTCAAATGTCGCCTCTACACGAAAGCGCCCTTCAAAGGGAGCCTTTGCAAATGAATAATCCGCAACGCTTGCTTGGGTTAATGGCTCAGAAACAGTTTCATTGAGTGTCGTTACTTCTATGCCATGTAATTTAAGTTTACTAACCAATTGGCTGTACGCAGGCGGAATATAAAATGCGGTTGGCACATTTACGGTCTTTTTAACGTCTTTTTGCCAGTAAATAGGCAAGGCGTCATAGTTTTTAGCTTCACCTAAATATTTAACTTCAGGCTGCCCTGACAATGCGCTTTCAGTTCTTGAATAAGCGATACCTTTAAATTCGATGGTATCTGCTTCTTTTGCATAACCACGTTCAACGACTAACTGTGTTGGTTTGAAATCGAGCTCTTTTTTAACTGCATCATTCAGTGCTTTTTCGTTTGCAGCTAAGGCGTCAATTGCGCCATCGATAAACACATACGTACCTAAAACACGCTGTTTATACGGTTTTAATGAATGGTTTTCAACCAAAATAGTTGGTAATGAACGTAAATCCCCCCAACCATTCGAGAAACGAGGTGTTGCAACCCAACCTGCTAAGCCTTTTTTAAACTCGCGCTTGTCCATTACAAATACCAGTGGACCTGGAATATGCCCTGCTTTTTCTAATTTTGCATCAATAACAGGTTTAAATAGGTTATCAAGCGCCTCTGAGACGCTCGGTGACTCACTAGAAAAAACAGGATTATAGCCGTAGGTCACGTCATACTGATAATCAGCGCCATCAGTTACATGGACATCCACGTATAAATCTGGCTTAAATTGATTAATCACTTGCATCACACCGCGTACTTCAGGTGTATCAAGCTTAGTGTAATCACGATTCAAATTTAAATTTAAACCATTCGTTCGAAAACCCATTTCTACTGGGCCACGCTGATTAATACGGTTATATTGGCTACTACGCTCGTGACCATCAACGTTTAAAATAGGAATAAACAGAATATTTAATTTGCTAAGAATATCGCGGCGTTTACCTGTAGCAATATCGCGTAGCAGCATAAACATGGCATCTTTGCCATCTATTTCACCGCTGTGAATACCTGCTTGAATGAAAATAGTTGGTTTAGTATCTGCAACAAGTTGTTTTGCATCAAATAAACCTTGTTCATTCGCCACTAACATCTTAACAGCACGACCTGCACTGCTAGTTGCAATAGTCGTGACTTTGAATTGCGTTGGGTTTGCTGCAACAAGGCGGTCTACAAACGCCATTGTGTCTGTGTAGTTCGGCGATAATGTGCCATTGCTTAACTCAAAATCAGTGGTCAATGGTCCTTTTTCTTGCATTAAAGACACACTGTCGCCTTGCCATGGCAACAATGGGGGTAAGTGGCTGTCTAAAGTTACTGCAGCAGATAAAAACACTAAACTCGCAAACATATCACTCTCAAGTGCGGTACTTATTCTATTGGGGAAATTATAACAACTAATCTGAATGGATTGCGTAAACTGCGGTGATTCAACAAAAAAATGGAGCAAACGACATACGCTATGCAAAATCGTTGTTATTTATGAATTTTATTTAAGATCAAAAAAAGGAGCACTAGGCTCCTTTTTAAACTTTATGAAAAGCGAAATTAAGCCGCTAGGCCTTCTTTTGCTTTTGCAACAAGCAGCTGCGAATGCAACTTGGTCGTAAACAGCGATATCTGCAAGGATCTTACGATCGATTTCTACAGAAGTCTTTTTAAGACCATTGATAAAACGGCTGTATGAAAGACCGTTTTGACGAGCTGCTGCATTGATACGTGCAATCCAAAGTTGACGGAAAGTACGTTTCTTAGCACGACGGTCACGGTAAGCGTATTGACCTGCTTTAGTAACTGCCTGGAAAGCTACGCGGTAAACACGTGAACGTGCTCCGTAGTAACCTTTAGCTTGCTTTAAAACTTTTTTGTGACGTGCACGTGCGATAACACCGCGTTTAACTCTTGCCATTTCTGAAGACTCCTATTAAGCGAATGGTAACATACGTGAAACTAGACCATGGTCATTCTTATGAACCATCATCTTAGGACGTAAGTGTAATTTACGCTTAGAAGTTTTCTTAGTCAGAATGTGACGAAGATGCGCTTGTTTACGCTTGAAACCGCCAGAAGCAGTTTTCTTGAAACGCTTAGCCGCGCCTCTGTGAGTTTTTAGCTTGTAAGCCATTGCAATAACTCCAAATGTATTGCTTAAAAATTAGCAAGCAGGCGAGAGATATAAAATAGCTCTACTTTTAAGGCCTAACTTACTGCCATAATCCGGTGAAGGCTCACTACAAAAGCAGTGCAACCTTACTTATAACCGGTTATTTCAGGTGAACAGTAAACTGTTACTTGCAGACCTGAAATAAAATCGGTGCGTAATATACCCTGTTTATTGCTTTTTAGCAATAGGTGCCATCATCATAACCATCTGGCGACCTTCAACACGATTTGGAAATGATTCAACTTGTGAAACATCTTCTAAATCAGTTTTAACACGGTTTAATAATTCGATACCAATTTCTTGGTGAGCCATTTCACGACCACGGAAACGGATAGTGATTTTAGCTTTATCACCCGCTTCTAAGAACTTGCGTAAGCTGCGAAGTTTAACTTGGTAGTCACCTTCGTCAGTACCAGGACGGAATTTGATTTCTTTAACCTGGATCTGCTTTTGCTTTTTCTTTTGTTCTTTTAGTTCTTTGCTTTTCTCAAAGATGAACTTACCGTAGTCCATAACCTTACAAACAGGTGGCTCAGCATTAGGACTGATTTCTACAAGATCTACACCCGCATCATCAGCGATAGCTTGCGCCTCTTTTAATGACACGATGCCAGCTTGCTCGCCTTCGATGCCAATTAAACGAACTTCTTTAGCTGTAATATCTTCGTTGATACGATTTTTTTGAGCTGTTTGTTGCCCTTTCTTGCCGCCTCTAATGGTACGATCCTCCAAGAATATAAAATAAAAAGCGTGTAGTTGGCTGTTTGTTTTGCCCTACACGCTCATGATTTATTGTCGATTTTTAATTTCTTCGCTTACTTTTGCAACGAAATCATCAACATTAAATTTGCCTAGGTCTTCACCTGTGCGAGTGCGTACTGCCACTTCTTGTTGTTCAACTTCTTTATCGCCAACAACAAGTAAATATGGAATACGTTTTAACGTATGTTCACGGATTTTAAAGCCAATCTTCTCATTTCTCAAGTCAGCAGCGGCTCTAATTCCAAGTTTATTTAATTTTTGTACAATTTCTTGCACATAATCTGCTTGTTTATCCGTGATGTTCATGATCACTACTTGCTTTGGAGCAAGCCATGTTGGGAACAAACCAGCATACTCTTCAGTTAAAATACCGATGAAACGCTCGATTGAACCTAAAATAGCACGGTGGATCATAACCGGTGTACGACGTTCGTTATTTTCAGCAACATAAGTTGCACCTAAACGATCTGGTAATGCAAAGTCTAGCTGTACAGTACCACATTGCCATGCGCGGTCTAAACAGTCATACAGTGTGAACTCAATCTTCGGACCGTAAAACGCTCCTTCACCTGGTAGGTAATCAAACTCAATGTCGTTTGCTTTTAATGCTTCTGCAAGTGCAAGCTCAGCTTTATCCCACATTTCGTCTTCACCGATACGCTTTTCAGGACGAGTAGAAAGTTTTACAACGATCTTCTCAAAGCCAAACGTTTCGTATGTGTCGTAAACCATTTTGATACATGACGATACTTCATCCATGATTTGCTCTTCAGTACAGAAGATATGCGCATCATCTTGGGTAAAGCCACGAACGCGCATTAGGCCGTGTAATGCACCTGATGGTTCGTTACGGTGACAACAACCAAACTCTGCCATGCGTAAAGGTAGATCACGGTATGATTTTAAACCTTGGTTAAATATTTGTACGTGACCTGGGCAGTTCATTGGTTTAATTGCGTACTCACGCTTTTCAGATTCAGTTGTGAACATCGCATCTGCGTATTTGTCCCAGTGACCTGATTTTTCCCACAAAGCACGGTCCATCATTAATGGGCCTTTTACTTCTTCGTAATCATACTCGCGTAGTTTTTCACGAACGAAGTCTTCTAGCTCACGGTAAATGCTCCAACCATCATTGTGCCAAAACACCATGCCTGGTGCTTCTTCTTGCCAATGCCATAAATCAAGCGCTTTACCAATACGACGGTGATCACGTTTCTCAGCTTCTTCTAAGCGTTTTAAATACGCTTTAAGTTGCTTTTTATCTGCCCATGCTGTGCCGTAGATACGTTGCAGCATTTTGTTTTCTGAATCACCACGCCAATATGCACCTGCCACTTTCATAATTTTAAAGTGTTGGCAGAATTTCATGTTTGGTACGTGTGGACCACGACACATGTCGATGTATTCTTCGTGGTGATATAAACCTGGACGATCATCTTTTGCAATGTTTTCGTCTAGGATTTCCATTTTATATGTTTCACCGCGTGCTTCAAAAGTATCACGCGCTTCTTGCCAGCTTACGGTCTTTTTAACAACATCGTAGTTTGTTTTAGCAAGTTCAAGCATACGCTTTTCGATTGCATCTAAATCGTCTTGGCTTAAAGAGTGATCCATATCGATGTCGTAATAAAAACCGTTATCGATGGTCGGACCGATTGCCATTTTTGCTTCAGGGAAAAGTTGCTTAACCGCATGGCCGATAAGGTGCGCACAAGAGTGACGGATGATCTCTAAACCATCATCATCTTTTGCAGTGATAATTTCTAAACGCGCATCTTCGGTAATTAAGTCACATGCATCTACACGGGTGCCATTTACACGGCCTGCAATAGTTGCTTTGGCAAGACCTGGACCGATATCATTTGCTACATCATATGTGCTTACTGGGTTTTCAAAACTACGCTGACTGCCGTCAGGGAGGGTAATAACTGGCATTATAAATCCTTATACAGTGGTGATGCCTACAATGCACCACATGTAATATTTTTAAATTAATTTTAAGTAACTCTGCAACGCTTTTACGAATAGCATTGCTAATTAAGCTTGTATTTACTGAGTCTTCACAAATACAAGCGACCATTGTCGCCGCTCACGTACTCAAATACAAGTAGTTAGAAGACTAAATTGACAATTAGTTAACTCATTTCATACTTAATGAGTTAGTACTTTTAGGGTGATCAAAATGCCACACACGCGTACGTTTAAATTTGCGACGTTTAATTTATTAAATTATACCGCTCCACCCTACTCCTTTTATCAGCTACATGAACGATACAACAATACACAATGGCAGCAAAAACAGTTGTTTGTTGCTAACTTTTTGAGTGAGTCAAATGCAGATGTAGTGGCTTTTCAAGAAGTGTTCAGTCCACATGACTTAGAAGTTCAATGTAAAGAAGCAGGCTACGATTATTTTAATACCGTAGATAGCCCATCCCATGATGGTCTTTATCCACAGGTATTATTTAACCCTGTTGTCGCTATCGCGAGTAAACACCCATTTAAATCTTCCGATGCACTATCGCCTTGCCCTGAATTACTTGAGTATTTAAATAATCAAAATGAGTTCAAATTTAATCGCACGCCTATTAAATGCTTAATTGATTTACCTGATTTTGGTGAAGTGTGCTTTTATGTAGTTCACTTTAAATCACAGCGCGTCCAGTCAATGGCGCATATTCTTAATATCCATAACCTTGAAGATCCACTTTTGCAGTTACTACATCAAACTGTAGGCACCATGCAGTCTCAAATCTCGCGCTCATTAGAGGCATCCATTGTTTATTATGATGCCCTTAAAACCCAACGCGAAAAGCAATGTGCAACACTTGTTATGGGGGATTTTAATGATGTACTCACCAGCCCAACTTTATCGTTTATGACTCAAGGGTTTCACCCAACTCGTCGCGAACCTTGCATAGAACATAACGAACCCGTTGTAGGTTTAACCGACAGCTATGAGTTTAGCCGCTCATTTTATGAGAATAAATCAAAGCCCTTTAGCCATTATTATCAATCAAAAGGGAATGTACTTGATTACATTCTCGCCTCTGCACATTTTAATCCTGACTGCCAAGTTTCGAAAGTTAAAGCGCTCGATTATGAAAGTTATGATAGGCATATATCACCAAGCATCCTTAGTGAAGATATTAGCGTAAGTGACCACAGTGCTATCGCTATTAAAATTCATTTTTAAAGCACCTGTTTTTCATAACGTTACTTGCTATAATTGCGCAAATTAAGTTATTTAGAGAAAGACCATGAGAACATGTGGTGTAGAAATTACAGGTAGCGACGTACTACTGTGCATTTTAACCAAAGACAATGACGTATTTGATATCCGTGATGTTAGACAAACACGTTTTACCTTAGGTAACGGTAATGACACAGAAGTAATGCGTAAATTCCAATTTGATTTCAAAAAGTTAATGGAAGATTATCAAATTGACTCTGTGGCAATCAAAGAGCGTCAAGCTAAAGGTAAATTCGCTGGTAGCGCAAAAGGTTTCAAAATGGAAACGGCTATTCAGTTAATTGAGCGCTTAGATGTGCAAATTTTATCGGCAACTGAAATTAAAGAGCAGCTCAAACGCAACCCTGTGCCTATCGACTTTGAAGATACAGGCCTGAAGAAGTTCCAAGAAAACGCATTCATAAGTGCTTACGTTTACATCATGCGTAAAACTTATAAGCAAGATGAGCCAAAAGCTTAATTGCTAATTTAGTGTCAAAAAGAACGTGCTACGGCACGTTTTTTTATACCTCAAAACCCATTCTTTATTCTGCCTTGTTTAAATCACACTCTGTACATTAGTCTTATAAAGCTTTCCTTTGTCGACAATCTATGTTTAGTTAATCAGGTACGCATGTTTTGGAATCATCTTAAATGATAGTTTCAATTCTTTTGCATCAAGTCCATGACAACACATTAACCGGACACGGAGAACACAATGCAGATAACGAACACACACAGTAATGCGCTTCCACTTTCTCAAAGCTATTATCAAGGCCGTACAGACATTCCTTTAATTGAAAAAACTATTGGCCAATACCTAGATAACATTGTCGACAATCACCCTGATCACCCCGCGATTGTTGTTCATCATCAACAGATCCGTTTAACTTATAAACAATATCAGCAACAGATTAATCAATTAGCAATGGGGTTATTATCGCTTGGCGTAAAACCCGGCGACCGGGTTGGTATTTGGTCTCCTAACAATATTGAATGGTGCTTAACCCAATTTGCTACAGCCAAGATTGGTGCAATTATGGTCTGCATCAACCCAGCATACCGACCAAGCGAATTAAAATACGCACTCAATAGCGTAGAATGCTCAACATTGATTACAGCGAGTGAATTTAAAGCCAGTAATTATATAAACATGCTGAATGAACTCGCATCGGAACTTAAAGAATCTCAAGCAGGTAAATTAAATTTAAGTGCCCTTCCACATCTAAAAAACATTATTCGTATTGGCGATGAGCCTGCTGCTGGCATGTTTAGCTTTAGCGATATCATGCAGCGCGCTACAGATGCCCATAAGCTGGAGCTTGATGCCATTGCGGCCACTTTACATTGCGACCAAGATATTAATATTCAATTTACCTCTGGAACCACAGGTAACCCAAAAGGTGCCACCTTATCGCATAAGAATATCCTCAATAATGGATTTTTGATGGCACAAGCGATGAAGCTGACACATGAAGATAAACTCTGTATTCCGGTGCCTTTATATCATTGCTTTGGTATGGTGCTTGGTAACTTAGTGTGTATAAGTAAAGGCGCTACGGCTGTTTTTCCGGGGGATTCTTTTGACCCCAAAACGACCCTTGAAGTTGTAGAAAAAGAGCGCTGCACTGGCCTACATGGTGTTCCAACGATGTTTATCGCCGAGTTAGAGCTTAAAGATTTTGCAAACTATGACTTATCTAGCCTACGGACAGGCGTAATGGCCGGCTCAACCTGCCCTGAGCAAGTTATGCGTAATGTTCACTCATTAATGCATATGAAAGAGGTTGTTATTGGTTATGGCCAAACTGAATGTAGCCCTATCAATAATGTAACCGAAACCGATTCACCACTCGAGAAACAAGTCACCACAGTGGGCCGAGCATTAGCTCATACTGAAGTTAAAATTATTAACGAGCTAGGTGATGTTCAAAAAGTTGGCTTAACTGGGGAAGTATGTAGCCGTGGCGCTGGAATTATGCGCTGCTATTGGAATGATGAAGAAAAAACGAAAGCAACAATAGATCAAGACGGTTGGTTACACTCAGGTGACTTAGGTGTGATGGACGAAGATGGCTTTGTTGCTATCGTAGGCCGAATAAAAGACATGATCATCCGCGGCGGTGAAAACATCTACCCTAGAGAAATAGAAGAAGTGCTTTATACCTACCCCGGTATTCAAGATGCGGCCATTTTTGGCATAAGTGATGAAAAATACGGCGAAGAAGTATGTGCCTGGATCCAACCTAAAGATGATGCGGTACTTGATGAAAATGCAATTCGTGATTTCTTAAAAGATAAACTAGCCTACTTCAAAGTACCAAAGCACATACGCTTTGTTGAAGAATACCCAATGACAGTAACAGGCAAACTTCAAAAATTTAAAATGCGCGAACAAATGCAAGAACTCCTAAGCGAAAAAGCCTTCTCGTAATCATTTACTCGCAAAAATACACCCTAATTTGAACCAAGCTCAGCACCGCCTGAGCTTTTTAATTTATCTAGACACTCATAATAAGAAAAGATATTTAGACACCCAATTTAAAATTTCTCACTTCTCAAAATTATGACTAAACTTAAATTGTTCAACTCATGGAGGAGAAGAGCATGGCAACACCACGTAGACACTTAATTAGCGTTTCAAACACACCTTACTATCACTGTATTTCACGGCGCGTCCGTCGCGCCTATTTGTGTGGGAAAGACCCACTAACAGGTCGTTCATATGAACACCGGCGCGATTGGGTTGAAAACAAACTACTTCAACTTGGCAGGATATTTTGTATTGATATTTGTGCCTACGCGGTTATGAGTAACCACACGCATTCGGTCCTCCACATCGATATAGCAAAAGCTAAGCGTCTAAATAATAAAGCGATTCTTATTAGATGGCACAAATTATTCAAAAGTACATTCCTTTGCCAACGATTCTTAAATCGCGAATTGCTAACACAAACCGAGCTCGTCGCGGTTAATATCAGAGTAAATTTATATAGAGAGCGGCTCAGCAGTATAAGCTGGTTTATGCGCGTGCTTAATGAAAGCATTGCAAGAAAAGCGAACCAAGAAGATGAATGCAAAAGACGGTTTTGGGAAGGTCGCTTTAAATCACAAGCTTTGCTTGACGAAGCAGCACTTGCCGCTTGCCTTGCGTATGTTGACCTAAACCCTGTAAGAGCAAAAGCGGCTGATTTACCAGAAGAATCTGACTACACCAGTATTAAATCTAGAATTATCTCAGCACAAAATAATAAACAACCAAAATCTCTAATGCGCTTTGCAGGTAAACCACGCAAACACATGCCTAGGGGACTGCCATTTGAGCTTAAAACATACCTACAACTTGTAGATTGGACTGGGCGTTCAATACGAGATGACAAGCCAGGTAAAATCTCAGAAGATGCGTTACCAATTCTTGAAAGACTAAATATTTGTAGTGATAACTGGCTTACACTCACCACCTCTTTTACACGTTCATTTAAAAATACAGCAGGTAAAGAGCAGGCTATCACTGCTTATACAAATCACATGAAACGAAAACGAAGAAGCTCTATAGCTAATAGCCAAGCTTTATTTTGTTGAATTTAGAGCACTTGAACTACTTTTTACTCTATTTTTTATGAATAGAAAATGTCTATCTTCTGAAAATAACTTTAGCTAAAACTAAATGACCTACCCTTAAATCTACATAATGTAAAAGAACTAAACATCATTTAAGTACAAAATGAGCTCAACCAAAAGCTGTGACAATCTACTTTGTAAATACTAAACATGGGTGTCTTTTTTAAAAAATGGATGTCTATTTAACTTTAATTCCGAAAAGTTACACAACTCCTTGCTTTAACATTGCATCTGCAACTCGTTCAAACCCTGCTATATTCGCACCAAGGACCAAGTCATGTTCATTCGAGTACTGCTTGGCAGTAGCTGAAATTGTATCGAAAATAGACTTCATAACTTGTTGAAGTTTTTCATCAACTTGCTCAGCTCGCCACTTTTGCATACTGGCATTTTGAGCCATTTCAAATTGACTGGTAGCAACTCCACCAGCATTTGCAGCCTTACTTGGCCCTAAAAATACATCATTGTCTTTAAACACTTTTAACGCATCAGCTGTGGTCGGCATGTTTGCCCCCTCGCATACAACAGAGCAGCCATTTTCAACCAAAGCTTCAGCATCTTTTTCGGTAATTTCATTTTGAGTTGCACAAGGAAGTGCAATATCGGCATCATAGCGCCACACTTGATGTCCGTCGCTAGGATATTGATTTACAGGTGTAAACTCGGCATTTTTATGCTCATTCAAATAATCCCTAAGCTCAGCGCCACGCTCATTTTTTAAGTGTTTAACAAGAGCCACATCAAGTCCGTCTTTACAATATAAGGTTCCTTTTGAATCACTACAGCTAAGAATAACAGCATCGTATTGGTCAAGCTTTTCCATCAAATACAATGCTACGTTACCAGCACCAGAAACTAGGCATCGCTTACCTCTTAAAGAATCGCCTTTAGCATCTAGCATGGCACTTAAAAAATATGCAACACCATAGCCAGTAGCTTCGGTTCTCAGTGAAGACCCGCCCATAATCTCAGGCTTGCCAGTTAACACCCCTTCAAATTGATTAGTGATCCGTTTGTATTGACCAAATAAATAACCAATTTCTCTCGCACCAACGCCAATATCACCAGCAGGAACATCTGTGTTAGCACCTATATGACGATAAAGTTCAGTCATATATGACTGACAAAAACGCATAATTTCATTGTCACTTTTTCCTTTGGGATTAAAGTCAGCACCGCCTTTAGCGCCTCCCAATGGCAAGCCGGTAAGTGCATTCTTTAAAATTTGCTCAAAGCCTAAAAACTTAACCACACTTTGATTGACACTCGGATGGAACCTCAAGCCCCCTTATAAGGGCCTAATGTCGAGCTAAATTCAATTCTAAAACCACGGTTAACTTGCACTAAACCATTATCATCAAGCCAGGGCACTCTAAAAATAATTTGTCTTTCAGGTTCTACTAATCGCTCAAGAATTGCTTGCTGTTGATAAACGCTATTGCCTTCAACTAGCTGACTAATTGATGAAAGTACTTCTTCAACAGCTTGATAAAACTCAGGCTCATTTGAATTAGACTCTTTTACTGATTGCAGTATCTGTTGAACATATTGCATAACAAAATCCTCTTTCAAGCTGTTGAAAATATTAACTCTATTAAACTGCCTAAATCATAAAATCGATCACTTATGTTTAACGAATAGTGAACACCGCTGATTGCCCTTCTTCATGCTGCCAATAAAAACGAAGTGGCTCATTTTGAGAATCATAAAACCAAACTTCTGCCACCAGCTCTAATGCACTATTTGCAAGCATCACAGTTGAGGTTAACTTGCTTTGCTTTAAAGGTGCGCGCAATAAGCATTGGTTGTAATTGGCTTTATTATCATCACCTTTTAAGCAGATATTTAAGTATGCTCTGCTATCACCCATGTTCAAATCTACATCTACACTCAGCTCAATTTTGCTACTTAAATCAAATTCAGGAGCAATTGTTAAGTCGACCATTGTCGCAGGATCTGTACTCGTCTCTGGAGGTGTTGTTTCTGATGGCGGAGTGCTTGTGGTGGGTGTCTGCGTAACCGTTGTACTTTCCGCCTTGGTTGAAGTACTACCTTCTCCACCGCCACCACACGCCGATAACATTAAGCTAATGATTACTAAAGTATAATGTTTCATGATTATTCT
Organism: Pseudoalteromonas sp. Hal040; assembly: GCF_037162425.1. Taxonomy (NCBI): domain Bacteria; kingdom Pseudomonadati; phylum Pseudomonadota; class Gammaproteobacteria; order Alteromonadales; family Pseudoalteromonadaceae; genus Pseudoalteromonas; species Pseudoalteromonas sp. Hal040. The sequence goes on from NZ_JARLUU010000001.1 coordinate 1,818,971, forward strand.
CCTCGTAGAATAACATTTGCAAGTTTTGCATTATTAAACCAAAGAGGCTTATCTCGTCCTGCTGATTCAGCAAATGCTCTAAAGTCACCATACGCATGTGTTATATCAATACTCTCTTTCGGGTGTGCCCATGCGCTACCAATCTCCATTGCCCAAGGTAGGCCTGTTTCTGTTTGGAAATAATAACTTTGAGCACTATTACTCGCATCATCAGAGCCATTGATTGAAAATAATTGTGCATTGAATTTTTCGGTTGGTTGTTGATTCTTAATATGAACTTCCCAACCGCGTGGGTTTTGTCCAACTAAAAACTCACCATGGTAGTGATCTTGAGCCGCAAAAATAAATGGATCTAAAGTATATTTAGGGGCTTCTATTGTTGTTACTCCACTTTGAAGTGAAACAGTTAAACTAAACGAAACTTTGCTGTTGGTATCACAGCCTGTTTCAGTTCTAAAGTAACTACAGCTTGATTGTTTATCTGTAAAATCCCATGTATCTGGCATGATAATAAAAATAGCATCCTCAACACCTTGCTCTAAAATAGAATGTGATTGTGTTTCGCCATTTATAGTTAAATTAATTGAACTTGAATCAATCTGATTTCTTAATATTCGCTTATCAGCATCATCGGCTATCGTTTGGTACAAGCGTACTGCAAAGCCATTATGAAAATCAGCACCAATGCCAACTAATTCCCCTTCAATCTTGTAGCCCATGGCCTGGCCTTCTTTATCAATCAATGTAGTACGATAATTTACAACTAAATCGTTAAAGTCATAGTCACCAGCGAAAGGCCATTGATCTTCATAGGCAAGGGTTACCCAACCATTCTCACTTGGGTATACCAAACTGCCATAAGTGGTTACCGGGTAATCCTCGACTTCGCCGCCTGTTACCCCACCACTTGCGGTAATTGGGTTAGCTTCGCTGCCATCTGTGACACGAAAACGTGCCCATGTAGCTCCCATCACAGCATCACTTGGCACATCAACCAGCACGCTGTTATCACCTTGATTTAAGCGATATTTGTTCACTGTGATTTCGTCTGGATCAAATTGGAAATTTTGATCCCAATCGAACCAAGCATATAAATAGCCATTATCATTAGGTGCGGTCACTATTATCTGGCTAGTAGAGCCTGCAACAAAATCAGTAACAAATCTAACACCGTCATCTGAGCTATCGACGGGTAAAGCCTGTAAATCAGCAGGTGTGTTAATATTTTCACCATCAACAACGGCCCCTAAATACACTAAATTTGATTGGTCTTCATTCGGATCAAACAAATGGCGGGCACCACTGTGAGCAAGTGCTGTTTTATATGGCATAGGCGCATCACCAAAATCGATTGAGTTATCAGTTACTTTTACTTCAGCAATAGCACAGCGTGCACCATCATTTTGATTCGATGTTGGCCCTAAGGTGAACACTGCTGCTGTAGGCGTATAACCCATTACAGGGCTGGTGCTCAAATCTACTTTATGGATTTTACCGTCGCGGTTATTACTAAAATAAAACTGGCCTTGTACATCAAAATAGCCTGCACCATTAGCACCGGTATCACCTGCTATGTCGAGGTTAGCGACAAAAGTGGGTGTCTGGTTATCTAAATTGATTTCATATAGGTCGCCGTTTGACTCAACCGCATACAAAAGATTGCTGTGTGGATGAAAAGCAAAATCATAAATAGCTAAATTCCAGTTCGCTGAGCCTGCAACTAATTGTGCCTGATACTCGTCGGCCTCTTCAGTTAAATCAATGCCATATAAACCAAATTTAGGGTGGTATAAATAGTAAATCGCCTGATTAGTTTCACTATTTACATGAATATCACCAACATAAAAATTGGTATCTGGCAGGCCATTTACAGTCAAACGTTTTAAAACATAATCGTCACCAATACGCACAACACTTTTTGGTGCTTGTTTACTAAAGCCATACATATATTGGTCTTGATAATTAAAGCCAACCGCATTAACGCTGTCGTTATTCGTTTCTGTTGAAAAATCCATTGAAGCTGCAAGCACGGTGGTTTTGGCGGATACTAGGTCAACGCCATACATTTGCGCAGGCGAACCTTGAATCAAAAATGCTTTACTTGGGCACTGTTCAAATGGTGCTGCACTTACAAAGCCTGTTGCAAGTGCGGTTATTAGGTAAGCGGGTATGTTACTTTTCATAATTACACTCTCCTGTGGATGTGTTATTACTCAAAGCAGTAACCATTCCAAAATACAACTCATTTTAAAACAATAAGTTACAAACAGTTGGGCTGAGTATTTGCAAGATGCAAGTGGCATAGTTGCATAATGCAATTCTTTTTAGCTACAAAAGCAAATCATTCCCACTTAAAAGAATGACATGCTAGACTAGTTAAGAATAAAAATAATAATAAACCCGAATATGAAACTTAAAGCCCCTGCTATTCTGTACTTTGCCTTATCATTGAACAGTGCTTTTGCATCAACACTGCAACACAACATTGATGAAGCCAGAACAATCAGTGACTACCAAAAACGATATGACTATTTAAAAAGTATCAATAAACAACTCATCGAGTCTGCCAGCCTTGCAGAACAAATCAGTTTTAACGTAAGGTTAATTCACGTTCACATACACCTCGGCCAATTTCAACAAGCGCAAACTATCATTGATGAACTTGAAGCAGGCCCTAAATACAAAAACGACTCCCCCATTTACAGCGAGTTATATCTTGCAAAAGCGCGGTTGGCCTACAGAGAAAATGATTTAGAAACTGCAATTCATTTATCGCAACAAAATGTCGCCCTGTTTCAGCGATTACAACTTATCGATTATGAAATTGATGCCGTGGCGAGCCTTGTCAGTGCTTATCATAATGCAGGCGAGTATCAAGCAGCCTTGAACTTGCTTGAGGTTTATATTCACGAGAAAAATCGTGAATTAACCTTAAAACAAAAAGAAATGCTCTACCATGGTTATTCGCGTAATCTTGAACAGTTAGACCGCTTAACGCTTGCTCTAGAATATAAGCTAAAACGCCGTGAAGTTATTCAGCAGATGTCACCGTCCATCTCATTACAAGCAGGCATTAGTTATTCAATTGCTCAAAGTTATTTAGATTTAGAGCAATACAAAAAAGCAAAGAGCGAGTTTATTACAGCCCTCATTTTTGATAGGCAAACGGGCTCACTTTCTGATATCGGACATAGTTTAGTTAAGCTATCCCAATGCGAATATGGACTTAATAACTACTCTGCTGCACTTGCATACGCACAAGAAGCTCAACAGGTGTTCGCAAGTTATAACAGCACGCGTAATACAGCCTGGGCAAACCATAATATTGCGATAAATTTGCTCGAAATCGATAAAGCGAATCAAGCATTAAACATTGAAAAACAAGTGATCACTGAACTCAAGCAAGACGATCACTTATATATAGATGTACTACTTACATTAGCAAAGCTCTACATTGGCTCTGCTGAACTTAAACAAGCTAAACATTATGCTGAGCAAGCCTACCAATTAAGTAACAATAAAAATAAGCTACAAAAGCAAATCATTGCTCTAGAACATTTGATCACTGTGGCTGAAAAACAAGCTGATTTTCAGCTGGCTCTGTCATATCAACGGACTATTACAGAGCTTGAAAAAGGCTTTGCCCGTAACAACTACAATCAACGTTTAGCAGAGCTGCAAAACTCCATTGCGATGCGCGACCGCGATTTAGCCATTCAAGATTTAAAACTCCAAGACAGTGAAAAGAGCCAAGCAATCGCCTCACAGCGCCAAACGATCTTATACAGCATTTTATTATTTAGCCTGCTTTTAGCTGTAATGGGCATTGCTTTATTACGAGTAAGACAAAGAAAACAGCTTATTGAACAGCGCCGAAATTATTTAGATAAACAAATCAGCCAACGTAGTAAGTTACTATCACAAGTTGCTCACGAACTAAGTGGTCCATTAACCGGCTTGCGCTTACACCTTGAAACGCTCCAAGCAGGCCTAACCCAATTTAATGAGCTTACATACGAAAAGCTCAACCAAAAAATCACCGACATGGCAACTTTAGTGACTGATTTAAATAAAATTTCACTTTTAGAGCAAAGTAGCTTTCAGCTCAACGTAACAACAATTAATGCAGCTGAGTATTTCCAAAGCTTACACGCAGATATGCTGATCCAGCTTGATAAATTTGAAGTGGGATTCACACAAAATATTGCTGATGAATTAAGTTTAGAGTGTGATGCAACACGGCTTTCCCAGTTATTTGCAAACTTAATCAGTAATTCGCTTAAGTACACAAATCACCCCGGTGAGATTAATTTGACGATTAGCCAAAACCAAACACAGCTTTTAATCTGCTATGAAGATTCAGCCCCTGGCGTCAGCGACGAGAGTTTAGCAAAGATATTTGACCATCTTTATAGAGTGCCTGACTTAAAAACAGTAAAACAATCGGGTTCAGGAATTGGGCTTGCGATAGTAAAACAAATTGTCGAAGCCCATAACTGGCATATTACAGCAGCTCATAGCGAACTGGGTGGTGTACGCTATGACTTAACGATTCCTATTTAGTTGATTTGTCTGGCCATTCAAACGCACCAACATCACCAGGAAAAACAACCGGTGATTCAATACCGTCTTTATTTACAGCGGCAACACCAAAATAGTAGTTATCGATAACAACATTTTTCAGTGTTGCTTCGGTAACGTTGCCAACATCGCGGCTAAATTGCCATTGTGGCTCACTGGTGTAACGCCAATAGATTTTATAACTGACCACGGTTGGATCATCACTTTTATGCCACGCTAATGTTGTACTGGGCTTTACAGCACCTGAAATACTAACACCCGTTGGCGGCGCTGGAGCCCACGCCATTGAAGCCATTGTCACTGCATTGAGTGACGTTAATTTCGCCGCATAGGCAAAATCAACATGGTCAATGGTATCACCGTAGGTAATACCATCTTCAGTACGCAAGTCTTGATGCTGTTGATTATAGTTTTCGTTGGTTTCCATTATACGCACAGCGGCAAAGCCAACATCGTTAAATGGACGGTGATGTCCTCCTCGACCAAAACGATCGAGTCGATATACCAACATGGTATCCAGATTCTCAATATAGCGATCTGCGATTGTATCTATGTAACGCGCAAGGTTACGACTTGCAGAGTCTACTTCACCACCTGTAAAGCGGCGTTTATGGGCTTGCTCTTTGGTTTCTATAACGCGAGTGCCTTCAGAGAAAATACGTGCAGTTGTGTTATCTGTTACCCCATTAATGCCGGTTGAATTACCAATCATGTCGTTGTTTAAAACACCATGAACACGCCAGTTATGCTGTTGTGCGTATTTAGCTAAAATTTTACCGCCAAACAAACCTTGCTCTTCACCAGATAATGCTGCATAAACAATTGAGCCATTAAATTTATACTTTGATAAAACACGCGCCGATTCAAGCACACCAGCCACACCAGATGCATTATCGTTTGCTCCTGGCGCATCTGAGGTGTAGTCCATTACATCAGACACTCTCGAGTCAATATCACCCGACATCATAACCATACGATTCGCATCAACTTGACCGCGCTGAATAGCCACAATATTTACAACTTCAACCGGATTTGGAATACGCTTTTCACCGGAAATAGTGTCTTTTATTTCGATAATTTCTAGGCAATTTCCGCACGCTTTAGAAATCGCCTCAAACTCAGACTTGATCCAACGTCTTGCAGCTCCAATACCGCGTGTATCTGATTTTGTCTCAGAGAGCGTATGGCGAGTGCCAAAATCAACCAGCGTTTGTATATCTTGCTCTATACGTGTTTTAGAAACGGCACTTGCAATATCATGCAAAGCTTGTTGATCTTTATATTGAGGTGTTGTGGCATGAGCTGCCGAGACCAATAACAGCGATGAGCTAAACAAAGCACCCGTAGTTGTTATTATTTTACGCTTAAACATAGTTTCACTCCTTCAATGAATCATTCAAGGCTAACTAATATTTCATTTCGCGCAATAGTTATGAGTTAGAAAACAAATTACTAGGTTAAAACTACGAGCCAAGCTTCAATTTAGCCGCTGGCAGCTTCAAGCTATAGCGATAGCGAGCAGTTCGTTCGTCCCGTTCACTATCAAAAAGATAATTACATGCAAAGCCTTCAAGCACGCGTTGCAGCTCAGTTTTAATTTTATTGCGGTTTTGATCTAAAGTTTTACCTTTTAAACCTTCATCAAGATCACGTATCGCTTTTTGGTGACCGCCATACTGCTGCATTAATTTGGCTAACTGCTGACCATTTTTATGATCAGGCTTACCCTGCGGCGGATTTAAATAAGCAGGCTCGGCTTCAAGCTTTCTTTTTGCATACCAAAAATAATAAAGTAAGGGTGTCTTTGAAAGCCGGATAGGCACACCATGAATAACTACTTGCTGATTTGGTAAGTCAAAGCACAACGTATCATCAGCCTCTGCCGCTTGTAATGCTTGTTCAATGTTTAAACCTTGCTGCAAGGCTATGCTAAACCAACATTGTTGCTGCTCTTTAAGCGATGCCAATTGTAAGTCTTGCTGTGCCGTTAAACCCTTTATTAAACCCTGTTGCTTTAAACCATCAAACCAGCGTGACTCTTCAATAGCTGTGCTTAACTTATCTTTCCCAGTCATTACTTGATCGGGTATAGGTACTTTTTGCCTGTTAGTCTGGAGCTTAAATATAAACTTGAACAAATAATCAATAAGTAGACCTAGTGCAGTAAATGCGCCTGCCCAAAAAGCCACCTGCCAATAGTTAAAGTTAACTGAGCTATCAATGCTTGCATAGAGTGCGTGATTACCAAATTGCCAGTTAAGTGTGTTACTTCCTGAAAGCTCTGTTTTACTTAGGTTTAACTCAGTCACAGTCAAAGAGGCCACTAAGTCAACCGGTAGCTTTGATACAAAAGTAATGTCATGTAAATCATCGACTAGTGAGTGGCTAATGCGCGAAAGTTCTTGGCTTTCATCTATGGCATTATTGAGTGAAGGGTTAACAACCTGAGGAAGCTGCTCTGCAAGTGTCATCATTAGTTGCTGTTTAGCATTTTGGCCAGATAAATAAATCAGCCCAACAAAAAAAGTAAAAATAATACAAGGGCTTTTAAGTAATTCATCTTAAACCCTTATCAAGACTATACGGATGCGTGGTATGAACCTTTAATAACCTTGACTGATATTGCTGTAAATAGGTTACAAGCGACGGCGTTAAATCAGCATATTGATCATTAAGGTACCAAGATAAGGTTGATGAAACATGCTGTAAAGGCTGTGTTTTTGACGCTGGCCAACGCTTTAATTGCCCATGGTGACCGACACTCGGAATAATATCGAGTTTTTCTGCCAAGAAATCATTAACCAAACTTTCTCTATTGGGGTAAAAAACCAATTGCGCATTTTCAAGCCCATGACCAAACTGTTTTAATTCACTCATTGGGGCTAAATAACCAGACTCACTGCGCTTGTCTTCGAGTAAACCTATTCGTTTATTTTTTAATGAATTTGCAGAAAGCTGCATATTGTCTTGATGTGAAAACCACGAAATCTGATAACTAGGCAAGCTTAATATTGCTGTATAAAAATCATCCCAATTTGGCAGTAAACCACTCAAGGCATAATCACGATTTAGAAAAAGCGCATAGTTGTCACTGAGTAATTGTTCTGTGCTGAGCATTTCTCTGGGTTGCCAAGACACAGTAACAGTTTCAAAACTCTGTTTAGCGAGCAACGTATCGCATAAGGTTTGTGCAAACTCTTCAACCTGCCAATTAGTCGGCATATAAATATGAAAGTGCTTTTTACCGCTCGTATGTTTTACTTTGCAGCTGTAACTGTATTGCTCTTTTAAAACAACAGGCTCAATTGTTTGCTGGCTTAAAAACACCATTGCAGGCAGTAAAACCAGTGAGACAATAAGCAGTCTTAAAATGGTGAAAACAAAATTACGTGGCATTTTTTATTGTTAAAGGTGTCTTTTAAATGACTAATTTATAGCATTTGTATTACAAACTTATGAAATGCAATTGGGTTAGTTTATTTGTCATAAAAACATCAAATTTAACCTTTCATGTCCCTTTATTTGGTTAAGTAAATTAACTAAAAAGACATCTCTAAAACTTGCCAGCTTATTGTTTAATAAACACTAAAATTTAAAAGATATCCCTGTATTTTATAACGATGCCGGTTTAACCAAACTGCAATATTTCTATTCCATTCTTTGCCCAACTTTTTAAAACATCCAAAATAACCCGGAGTATTCAAGTGACACCATTTGCTCGAAATCGATTAGCGGCTTGCGTAGTACTTGCCTGTTCATCGTCGTATAGCTATGCAGCACAGACAAACGACTATAACGAAATAGAAGAAGTCGTTGCTGTTGCATCCCCTATAAAAGACAGCCAAAAAGCAGCTATTATGGCAAAGCAATCCGCCTCTAACTTTGTTGATATTGTTGCAGCTGATACCATTGGCCGCTTTCCTGATCAAAACTTAGCAGATTCATTAGGTCGCGTTCCGGGTCTTGCTATCGAACGCGATCAAGGCCAAGCACGCTATATAAACTTTCGCGGTGCGCCATTTCGTTACACTACAATTGCCATCGATGGCATGACCATTCCTGGCGCTGAAAATGGCCGTATTCCCCGTTTTGACAGTTTCCCGTCTGTTATTACTAGCCGTTTATCAGCCAATAAAGCAATTATGCCTGATATGCCAGGCGAATCGATTGCTGGTTTCATTAATATCGAAACTTTTAACCCGTTTGATGTCGAGGGTTTCTCACTAGCCACTGATGTAGGTTTAGGTAATCAAGCATTAGGGGATGGTGATATTAGTAAGTTTTCAGTGCGAACGTCATGGTCTGGCGAAAATGTAGGCATTAGTTTATTCGCATCACAAAACAGCCGTGAACAAATCACGGATAACCGCGAATTCGATTTAGAACAAGTGGATTCAGAGCTAGTTGTTAACGAACTTGATATGCGTAGCTATAAAGTAAAACGCGAAGACGAAGCCTATGGTGGCCGATTTGAATATCGTCCGAGCGATTCAATGAACCGATTTTTCTTTAGTACGCTATACAGCAAATTCCAAGATCATGAAGAGCGCAACCAGTATGTGTTTGATTTTGCAGGCGGTGCAGAAGCTGCGGGCAGCAACCTAGCTGCCGGTGAAACAGGCACTGGTCTTGCCATGGTAAGCCGCTCTTTAGAGTATGGTTTATATGAAAACTCAACATGGACCAACACACTCGGTGCTGATCTCCAGTTAGGTGATTGGTTTTTAGAAGCGCGTACAAACTTCACAAAAACCGAAAACGATGTGTTATTACCCCTGCCTTACAGTTTATATGGCGTCGCGGTCGCAAGCTATGATGTATCAGATATTAACGACCCTCTTGTCACACTTGCACCAGGCACTTCACTTAACGATATAGACTATGGCTACGAAATGCTGCTGGTTTACGGCAGTGCGTTATCGATTGATAGCCTGCAATTTAAGCTAGACGCAGAAACTGACTTTGCTTTCGCAGGGCTTAACAACACCTTTAAAATGGGGATCGGCCATGACCAGCGTGAAGCACAGGGCTATGGCACAAATGGTGGCATGGCATCACTTTATGGTATTGACCCAAGTGACTATGTAACTGATCAAGCATGGCATACGGATTTCACAAACAGCATTAACGGCACCTACTACGACAATAAACAGCTTAGAGCAGATTTAGAAAGCGCATCAGGTGGTCTTATGGTCACCCCAGATAACGCCAGCAAAATCAATATAGATGAAAACATTACTACAGCCTATGCCATGGTGACCAACCAATTCAAATGGGGTTCTTTAGTCAGTGGTGTACGTATCGAAAGTACTGACTACACCAGCAGTGGTCCAGAAGGAGAACATTCTGATACCTTCACCGAAGTATTACCGAGTGTGAACTTAAATGTTGATTTAACTGATCAAGTAAAATTCAGAGCCGCACTTTCAACGGGTATGAGCCGCCCTACTTACAATGAATGGCGCGCATCAGCATCGATTGATACCACAGAGCAAACCATCTCAGGGGGTAATCCATTCTTAGAGGCTGAGTCTTCATATGGCGCTGATATGTCATTAGAGTGGTATGCAGGCGATGCTAGCCTTGTTGCAGTAGGCGCTTTCTACCGACACATTGACGATGTAATTTATGCGGATACGACCTATGTAGATGCAGGTAACTACATCAGTGAGTTTGCCGGTGAACAATGGAAATACACAGGGTTTGTCAATGGAGACGAAGGTCACTTCCAAGGCATCGAACTTAACTTTATTGGCCAAGCCAGTGATTTTATCTCTGCAAGTTGGGATGGTTTTGGTTTCTCTGCCAATCTAACCCTCTTAGACAGTGAATTTACCACGCTTTCAGGAAGCAGCTTTAGTTTACCTGGCACATCAAACATGATTTTCAACAGCTCCGTTTACTATGAAAACGACCTATTCTCTGCGCGATTAAATTATCAGTATCGTGATGATTGGTTATCAACAACAGAAAACGACAGCATGGGTGAATATTGGGCTGCACAAACCCGTTTAGACCTTTCACTGAGTTACACATTAGCAGAGCCTGTGTATGGTTCAGATGTGAGTTTTTACGCCAACATCAACAACCTTACCGATGAAATTGACGTGCGTTACATCGGCACAGAAGCCACTCCTAACCAAATTGAACGCTACGGTCGCCGTTATATGGCGGGTGTTCGTATCAACTTCTAACCTACTTTTGAATTTACCGCTCAGAGTTTAATCGCTCTGAGCCGAGTAATAACTAAGGAATAACCATGAATACAATCTTTAAAAAAATTGCCATTGCTGCGTTAGTCTCATCAACACTTGCAGCGTGTACAGCAACTGCGCCTAAAGTCGCTATTGAATCTGCACAGACTAATTTTAATAATGAAAACTACCAAATTAGCTGGCAGCAAAATATCCCTGCAGCTGTTGATGTGCTGGTATCAACAACACCCGATTTAACGAATGCAATACTCATTGCTGATGATATTACTACCAATGTATTTAATTGGTCACCAAACAATGAACATCAGCGTTACTACTTTTTTGTAAAACCAGAAAATGGTGAAGCAACTATGACCACAACGCGACTAATTCCACTTGAAGGTGGCCGTAACTTTCGTGACTTAGGCGGCTACAAAACCCAAGATGGCCGCACTGTAAAATGGGGCAAAATATACCGTTCTGGGGTTTTAGCGAATCTAACAAACGACGACTATGCGCTTATCAATAGCTTAAATATCGATACCCTTGTTGATTTTCGTGCAAACTCAGAGCGAGATTCAGAAGTCACGGTGTGGGCTGCTGATAATGTTGAAATCATCGACCGTGACTACGAAATGGACTTTGATATGGGACAAATAGGCAAAGTGCTTCGTGACCCTAACCTAAGCCGTGAAAAACTCGAAAATGTCATGGTACAAATGTATCCGCGAATTGTAGAAGACCAAAAACAAAACTACACACAGATGTTCGACCGCTTAGTAAACAAAGACGGCGGTTTATTGTTTCATTGTACGGCAGGAAAAGACCGTACGGGTATCAGTGCTGCATTGATTTTAACTGTGTTAGGCGTTGATCAGCAGACAATTATGAATGACTATCTTGCATCAAACGACTACCTCGATTTTGAAACTATGCTTGCCAAAGACACAGGCAAAATGGACCCAAAATATGCAGCTATGATGCAGTTTTTTGCCAGCCTACCAAAAGAAGTAGCGATGCCACTAAAAGGGGTTACTCAGCCTTTACTTGAATCTGCAATTGAGAGCATGGAGCAGCAACACGGAAGCGTACTTAATTACATTCAAGCCGAATTAGACGTAAGTGATGAAGACATTCAAATCCTGCGTGCTAAGTACTTATTGTAAATAACACTGCATTCACTCCAAAGTTACCCTGTATTTTTAGCGCCGGGTAACTTTATTCCATCATTATAAAACACCATGCGATTACCCCCTTCATACTTTGCTTTGTACATGGCTTTATCGGCACACTGAATGAGATATTCTGCGTCACCATAATGCTCAGGGAATAGTACGGCACCGATACTTGGCGAGTAAATAAGCTCTGCATCGTTATAAATTAAGGGTTGGCAAATCTCGGTTATTAATTCATCAACCATTTCGATGACGTCTCTTTTATGTTTAATGCTATTAAGGATCACTACAAACTCATCGCCCCCTAAGCGCCCTACACTGTCTTCTTTTTTTAAGACATGACGAATACGCATGGCAATGGTTTTTAAGAGTTTGTCGCCAGCGCCATGACCATGAATATCATTAACTTGCTTAAAGCCATCAATATCGATAAACAGTACTGCAATCACCGTTGAAATGGTGTTCGCAATCGACAATGACTCTTCGAGCTGAGTTGTTAGGAAGCTGCGGTTCGGAAGATCGGTCAGAGGATCGTGCCCTGCCATATAAATCAGTTTTTGTTCGAGTTTTTTTGCTCAGTAATGTCATAAGCAATAGCCACTCTGACTTGCTTTTCTTTTGACCAATAAACAGACCACAAAACATGCACTATTCTGCCATCTTTTCTAACCCAACGGTTTTCAAATCGTGGGTGTTGATCATTAACCACTATTTGATTAATGGCATTGATGGTTTTGGCTCTGTCTTCTGGATAGACAAAGTCGAGCATGTTTCTATTGATGGCTTCTTCTGGCGCGTATCCGAAAATTGTTTCAAAGGCTGGATTAGTAAAAAGTAACGTGCCTTTGGCATCAACTACGCATACTGCATCGAGTAGAAGCTCAATAATATCTGACAAATAATCCGAGGTATCTTTGTTCATACGCAACTTTTAGGCTAGGTCTACATTGAGTATAGACGAAACCTAACAAGTCACTGAAAGTTTAGACCTTAGTTGGATATAACTTTTTGCAAAGCCACGGTGAAATAGCGCTAAATACCGCAATACCCGCAAAGTCAGCAATTAAATCGACAAAGTCTAGCGTTCGAGATTCGACAAAATGCTGGCTTAGCTCTTCTAAAATCACAAATGTACTAACAATCAACACAGCTAAATAAATAGGACGCCCAGCAACGTTCATTGTTTTAAATTTAAAGGCAAGGTTGATGAATAATGTGAGTAGTCCAAATAAGCAAAAATGCCCCAACTTATCACCGTAAGGCATAGCCGCAACGAGTTCGAAAAACACCGACTTTTGCCCGGTATTGGCAAGATAAATAACCCAACCAATAAAACCAAAAAAGCCGAGGGCAATTAATACAAGAATACGTTGAAACATCTTTTATGGCGCCATATGTGAGGTTAAAAATAAAAATTGATAGGCAATCACTTTATTCCAATAGTGCCAGTCATGAATACCCGGACGCTCAACATAGTCATGGCGGATCCGCATTTTTAACATCGCTTGATGTAGCGCTCGGTTTTGCTCAATAAAAAAGTCATCGACACCAATATCAAGCATAATTGGTAAGATATCAGCGTCTTTTTTCCATGCTGTATTGCCTGCAGCAATTTTATGAAGATTATTAATAATGGCAATGCTATCCCATTTTTCTTTGTTTTCAGCGTAACTGCCGAGTACTTTTGCAAGGTCAAACTCTGCACTAAAAGGCCTAACATCAACCCCAGCAGATATCCCTGAAACTGCTGCAAACTGGTCTGGGTGATTTATTGCAATGTGCAAGGCACCAAAGCCACCCATCGATAAACCAGTGATTGCACGGCCATTTTTAGACCGGTTGGTCGAATATTTGGAATCGATATAATTTAGTAAATCGTCTGCGATGTAGGTTTCGTATTGCGAGCTTTTTTCGATATCAGAATCGAGATACCACGAACCGAAGTTGCCATCTGGGTTAACAATGATGACATCATATTGGTCTGCCAATTTTTCTATGTTTGTCAGCTTAGTCCAATCGCTGTGATTACCACTGTAACCGTGTAATACATAGATAACATTGTACTTTTTTGAGTCTTGATAGCCATCCGGTAATGTCACCGTTACAGGTTTTTCGATGGCAGTTTTTTTACCCTTAAATATGTGGGTATCGGTTTGGTAGGCACAAAGTGGTAAGCTGAAAACGAGGGACAGCGTACAAAGCAACTTTTTCATCATTAATTCCTTTTTCTTATTATATTTTCATTTCTCAGACTAGATGTAAATAACTGAATAGTTGATAGATTTTAATCTTAGTTTTTAAATTAAATGAACTGCTAAAAAACCACTCAAATGGTATAGTAAGGCCACTTTGATTTTTAAAAAGCGTCGTGTATGTATCGTTTATTTGAGCGGATGACTAATCCGTTTCCTAAAGAACAACCTTCTCAACCACCTAATAGCTTACTTGCTTTTTGCCGTCATTATACCCGTGGCATGGAGCTTTCATTGCTGCTGATGTCGTTAAGCGCCGCAGCACTCGCTATTTTAGAAGTATCGCTATTCAGTTACATGGGCCAGCTTGTCGATTGGCTTGGTCAATATACCCCAGATACCTTGTTTGTTGAGCAGCAGGCTGAACTGACAAAAATGGCAATTATATTGCTGGTGGTGTTACCTATTGTCGTGTTCTTTCACTCAGCGGTATTACATCAAGCACTGCTTGGCAACTATCCTATGTCTATCCGTTGGTTAGCCCACCGTTATTTGCTTCGCCAAAGTGTTAGTTTTTATCAAAACGAATTTGCTGGCCGTATTGCGACAAAAGTGATGCAAACCTCATTGGCTGTTCGTGAATCAGTGATGAAATTGCTCGATGTACTTATGTATATCGTGGTCTACTTTGGCGCTATGGTGTTTTTGGTCGCAGAATCTGACTGGCGTTTAATGTTGCCATTATTGATTTGGCTGGTTTTATACGCCGCTATTCAAATGTATTTTGTACCTAAGCTAAAAAAAGTAGCCAGCTCGCAGGCTGATGCACGCTCGGAAATGACCGGACGTGTGGTGGATAGTTACACCAATATTTCTACTATCAAATTGTTCTCGTACACGCGACGAGAAGAACAATATGCAAAAGACAGCATGGATGTGTTTTTACAGCCGGTATACAAGCAGATGCGCTTAGTTACTAGCCTAAACTTCTCTATTAACACGCTAAATTATTTATTGGTATTCAGTATTGCAGCCCTCTCTTTGTATCTATGGTCAATTAGTGCCATAAGTGTTGGTGCAATCGCCATAGCGGTAAGTTTATCACTGAGATTAAACGGCATGGCACAGTGGATCATGTGGGAGATCAGTAGTCTATTTGAAAACATTGGTACTGTTGCTGATGGTATGAAAACGCTATCAACACCGATTGAAGTGGATGATAAAGAAAACGCGAGTACCCTTGCAGTTAATAATGGGTCGATAAGCTTTGATAATGTGCAATTTAACTATGGTAAAGCTGCCAACGAAACCCATCGCGGCCCTGTTATCAATGGTTTAAATCTAGACATCAAACCGGGTGAAAAAATAGGTTTAGTGGGTCGCTCTGGCGCAGGTAAATCTACCTTAGTTAATTTATTACTGCGCTTTTATGATGTTGACTCGGGCACAATTCGCATTGATGGCCAAAACATCGCTGAGGTAAGCCAAGAAAGTTTACGTAAGCACATAGCGATGGTGACGCAAGATACCTCGCTGTTACACCGCTCAGTAAAAGATAATATTCTATATGGCAGGCCCGATGCTACTGAAGATGAAATGCTCGCTGCAGCAAAACAAGCGAAGGCGCTTGAGTTCATCGAAGACCTTGAAGACAGCAAAGGCAATAAAGGCTTTGCCGCACAAGTTGGTGAACGCGGCGTGAAGCTTTCTGGTGGTCAACGTCAACGTATCGCTATTGCACGTGTCCTTCTAAAAGATGCGCCAATTCTAATCTTAGATGAAGCAACCAGTGCCCTTGATTCTGAAGTAGAAGCTGCAATTCAAACTAGCTTAGACGATTTAATGACGGGTAAAACAGTGATTGCCATTGCGCACCGCCTATCAACTATTGCGCAAATGGACAGACTCATTGTGCTTGATGAAGGTGGCGTGGTTGAAAAAGGCTCTCACGAGCAATTAATCGCGCAAGGTGGCATCTATGCCGCCCTATGGTCACATCAAACCGGTGGCTTTATTGGCGTTGAGTAGCTAGGTTTTCAGTATTAAAAAAGGCATTGAATGAGTATTCTTTCAATGCCTTTTTTATATGTTAGTAATGCTGTTTAAATCAAACGTAAACCAATCAGAACTAGCATCACACTATTTGCCAAAGCAGCGATTAAAAAGAAATAGCTGCGTGGGCTTGGGTTCTTCTCAGTAGCCACACCATAATACAACAGCATATGAATAATTCTGGCTATCACATATAGCCAAATACACAGTGCAAATACACTACTGTTTAAGTTTAAAAAGAACCCAAGAAATACGGTACCTAAAAATAACGGGCTATTTTCTAAGGTATTCATAAAAGTACGATGTGAACGAAATACAAAGCTGTCATGGCTTAATGAGTTATCGAGTTTACCAGGCACTGCATTGGGTTGTTTGGCTTTAGTGACAGCTGCAACTATCCACTGAATAGTTAGCATAATTAGATAAACATACACAGCCGCATAAGCTGAAAAAGTAAGTTCAGGCATTTTCATTTCCTTTTGTATAACAACATGAATGCCTATTCCTTGCAAAAAACCAACCAAACCAAAAATTATAATAACCTACTGATTTTAAATAATTATATATTTATTAAAAACTATGTATGCTGTGCCACTGCTACCTACTTTGTATAAATTTTACAGAGTGGATTGATATTTGTTAAACACGTGAACTTAACGCAGCTCACCTCTTTTACTTTACCCTTGCTTCGACTCTCTATAGTCTTAAGATCTGTTTTATATAACGATAGCTGTTTTATCTATCAGTTAATGTACTAAAATAATAATAAAAGGTTTTATCATGCGTTTAGGTCCCGGACTTCTGGTCACCGCTGCTTTTATTGGCCCAGGTACTATCACCACAGCCAGTGTTGCTGGTGCTAATTTTGGCTTTGCACTTATTTGGACGTTATTATTCTCTGTTGTAGCAACTATTTTGCTGCAATCCATGGCTGCTCGTCTTGGTGTGGCTACAGGACTTGATTTAGCGTCTGCACTTAGAACCACCATTCAAACACCGATTTTTAAAGCCCTGGCTGCTATATTAGTGATCAGTGCAATTGGCATTGGCAGTGCAGCCTATGAAGCAGGCAATCTGACTGGCGCCAGTTTAGGACTGCAAGAAATAATACCGTCAATAAGCCCAATACTCTGGACTCCCTAATTGCAATTTTAAGTGCAGTTCTTTTGTACACTGGTAAACATAAAGTCATTGAGGGGGCGTTAATTGTTTTAGTGGTGTTGATGAGCTTAGTGTTTATTTCAACGCTAGTGATGGCGGCTCCACCACTTGGGGAAGTACTAAAAGGCTTTATACCCAGCTTACCAGAGGATTCTCTCACTACCGTGCTTGCCTTAATTGGTACAACTATCGTGCCCTATAACCTATTTTTACATTCAGGCGTGCTTGCTGAAAAAAACGATAGCTCAAAAAACATCGACAAAGTCATCAAAGAAACAAATCTTGATACCAGTATTTCGATTACTTTAGGCGGCATAATTACGTTAGCCATTTTATCGACAGCCTCAGTGGCATTTTACGGTACCGACGCTGGTAAAATATCAGCGGCAAATATGGCTGTGCAACTTGAACCTCTTTTAGGTGGTATGGCTCACTATTTCTTTGCTATCGGTTTATGTGCGGCCGGTCTTACTAGTGCAATAACTGCCCCTCTTGCGGGTGCTTACGCTGTTTGTGGGATGCTTGGCTGGTCAACGCAAATGAGTAATACACGCTTTAAACTCGTTGCTATTGTTATCCTTGTTTTCGGTGCACTGGTCGCATCGCTTGGGCTTGATCCGGTTGCGGTTATTATCTTTGCGCAAGCTGCCAATGGTTTATTACTTCCAATTGTGACCTGTTATCTTGTTTGGTTAGTGAATCAAAAATCAGTGATGAAAGGCTACACTAATTCGCTTTTACTTAATCTTGTGATTGTGCCAGTAATACTGCTTATATTTGGCCTTAGCCTTTATAAACTAAGCAATCTAATTTTTTAGCTTATACTTTATAAGCATTAAAAAAAGGCCGCAAATTTGCGGCCTTTTCCATATGCTGAACACTTATTTAGTATAAGCGCGTGGCATCGCTGAGTCAGTTGTATAACGGTCGCGTAGTTTGTCTTGACGCGCTTCGGTAGAAACTTCTTCACCGTTGATCCACATTTTGCTCACGTGAGCTTTAAAATCAAAAGGATCGTCAGACCACATTACAAGGTTTGCACGTTTACCTTTTGCAATCGTGCCCGAGTTTAAGCCAAAAACATCAGCAATATTGCTGGTTACGGCACTTAGTGCACCTTGCTGGCTCATACCGTAAGACACAGCATTACCTGCATCAAAGCGTAATTGGTATACATTGTGGCTTGAATCACCCGCAACACCAATAATGACTTTAACACCGGCTTTTTCAAGCTTCCCTGCGTTAGCAAGGTTTGCATGAAGTGAGTCAAAGCTGCCTGGTAAGTTTGCCATTGAGCTGATGATCACAGGCACGTTAGCTTTAGCGAGTGTATCAGCAACCACAACGGCATCATCACCGCCATGAATTACTAAATTAAGGCCATAAGTTTCTTTCAACTTAACAAGCTCATAAATGTCTGATGCACGTTGAACACTCGCAATCAGCGGCATATCACCAGCCAGTACAGCTGCTAGCACTTTTTGCTCTGTCGATGGCTCTTTTTTGTCATCTTTTTTAGCTGACTTTTCGCCTTCAAGCTTGTCGATAAGTGTTTTCATCGACATAGCACGTGAGCCTTTGCTCTTTTCGCCTAGGTGAACAACAAGTGCAACTTGCTTTTTATTCACACTTTCAAAACTACCTGATAAGTCAACCACAGAGGCAAGACCCGCAAAGATACTGTCACCACCACTTGGTACAATTACATCCTGAGTAATGCCGCCTTTGCGAGCATAAGGAATTAAGCTACTGCGAGGATTAAATGCAAGGCTTGGATCAAAATCAATCCCCGCTTTGTCGTCTCCACTATCACGTGAGCCATCAACTGCACCCACTTCGACTAAGCCTAACTGGTTCATTGTGCCAATAAAGCCAGCAGTTACGATTTGGCCTTTGGCGTCAATCGTTGTATCAGCATTAATAGAGGCCGGGTTAATAGCAACAATTTTGCCATCTTCAATAACAACGCTTGCGCCTTCCAGTACGCCTCGCTCTGTTGAAGTGTGTAGTGTCGCATTGACAATCGCGAGCGATGCAGCACTTGCTGTCGCAGAAAATAAGCCAGCAGCAACAAGTGACAGCTTTAATGATTTAGTTAATTTTGTCATCAATGTTACTCCTATTTTTGACCTAGCATGAAATCGCTTTGTGCTTGGTATTTATCATCGTTGCGATCATACACTTTGGCACCATCGATAAATACTTGTTCAGCTTTTGCATAAACACTGAATGGGTTTTGGTTCCAAATAACCACATCAGCTTGCTTACCAGCTTCAAGTGACCCTGTTTTATCATCAATACCCAGCGATTTAGCCGCGTTTGAAGTGATCCACTTAATTGCGTGTTGCTCAGAGATGTCGTAACCCACATCATTCGCGCGGTACATTACTTTACCGGCTTCTTGGTTTAGGCGTTGAATCGTTGTATCAGAATCTGAGTGAACAACAGCACATGAATTTTTAACTGCATCAACAATTGCTACGTTCTCTTGAACCATATCGTAGGCTTCCATTTTAAAGCCCCACCAATCTGGCCAAAGTGCCGCACAGTTACCGTTTTCAGCCAGTAAGTCAGCAATTTTGTATGCTTCAACACCGTGATGGAAAGTACCAGAGTGATAACCAAACTCTTTACCGAGATCGATCATCATGGCCATTTCTTCTGCTTTATAACAGTGGTTATGAATTAAAATGTCACCTTCTAACACACCCGCTAGTGTATCTAGCTTAATGTCACGATGAGGTGCTGCAGGGTTTTTACCAGCAGCATAGTCACTTTCGTATTTATCCCACTCGCGCTTGTACTCTGTTGCGTCAATCCACGCTGTGCGATAGCCCGCCATGTTACCCATACGCGTTGATGGTAAAACACCTTTACGACCATAAACACGTTTTGGGTTCTCACCACACGCCATTTTTAAACCATACGGTGCATCAGGGAATTTCATACCTTGCATCGTGTGCGATGGAATGTTTTTAAGCGTAACACCGCGGCCACCGATTAAGTTTGCTGAACCTGGTAGAATCTGTAACGACGTAATGCCGCCTTCACGAGCACGGTTAAAACCAGGGTCTTGTGGCCATACTGAATGCTCAACCCACACTTCTGCAGTCACTGGGCTAGTCATTTCGTTACCATCTTGGTGAGAGGCCACCGAAGGAGTTGGGTATGCACCTAAATGTGAGTGCACATCAATAATACCTGGTGTTACCCATTTACCTTGTGCATCAATAGTTTTGTCTGCTTGAACAGATAGGTCCTTACCTACTTGTTGTACTTTGCCATCAACAAAGAAAACATCTGCATCATCTAAGCGTTCACCTGTGCCTGTTAATACAGTAGCGTTGGTGATTAACGTACTTTGCGATGCAAGTGGCTTATAGGTGCTTGGGTATGGGTTTTTGTTAATTGAGACTTTTGGATCTTGTGGGCCATTGTCTTGGCAGCCCGCTAACGCGACACCAAGCGCCATAACCAACACGGATGGAGCAAATTTTTGCATTATGTTGTTTCTCCTTTTTATTATTCATTTACTTTAACTAAATGTTAATGTGAATGCGAACAAAAGAGGCCAGTCACCAATTTTCAAGATGAATAACCAGCCCGCGCCGCTCTATTTCTTTATGTAGTTGTTATATAGCTGCTCTAACGCACCTTCGGTAGTTAAACTCGGATCTTTGTTGATAAAATGTTTCACCGTGCGAGTTACAAAGTCTGAATTTTGTTTATGCTGCTTCGCAAAACTTTTTATCAGTAAATCAGCATCATTTGCTGCAGTTACTTTATCGTGTCTATGATGGTACTGGCTTAAAGCACGGTTAAAATCACCGTTATAATCTTCCACCACCAGTTTATAGAATTCAGTTCTGTCTAAGTTCAAATCATTAATGCAGTAGTTAAGCGCGTCTTTAAAGTCATAAAAAACTTTGCCTTGCACATCAAATTCGGCGCGCTTCTCACGAATAGTGACACTGGCATCTTCAGTTGCATAGCTATAACCTTGAAATGCAAGTCGCTCTGCCGCCTCTGCACCTAGCTTCATGCCGGCCTTAATGCTGTGTACAAACTCATCGCTCATATCGTGAAGTTCACTTTCATGCCACATGTGATAAATTCTCAGTGCTTTTGCATATTTTGCTGAAAGTTTCTTTTTAAGCTTTCTCACTCGCCCATCAATGGTTAGTACACGTTCGTTATGCAGTAATGCAAAGCACTCATAACAAGCAGGAATTGAAATATATTCGGCCTCTTCGCCCAAATCTATAATACTTTGCAGCATATGCAGTGGCGGACAAAAATCTCGCTCAGTTGCTTCACAACCACAATAAAAACATTGATTAAAGTGTTTTGATTCAGATGCATAGGCTTGTTGATAATAGCCTGCTAATTTTGTGGTCACTCATGCTCCTTATACTTTGATTAGCCTTTTTATGAAAAGGTAGAGTTAATACTTAAATGTAACAGCCACGTAAAAATTAAGCATTTAATACGAGCTAGAACACGTTTTTAAAAATTAAATGAAAAAAATTTCAGCCTATTTGTGTCAAAATTCACACTTTAAAATAGCACTTTTCAAGCGGTTAGTTTTGCTTGTTCACATCTACATACTTACTTACATCTTGTCGATTTTCATTAACAGCAATTGTGCTTGTTTAGCGTAATACTTTAAATGTGCCCAGCAAACAGGAAGTGTGAAGTATCCAAAAAAGCGAGGTCGCACATATTTAACGTCATACGGACAACAACTGGAGAGAAAGATGAATACGTTAACAACAGCACTAGGTACAGCATTAATTTTAGGTTCTTCACTAGCAGTAACAGACGCAAACGCAGCACAATTTGTTGCCGCTGATAACTCGCCTGGCACGCAAGCGTGTATGGCTATTGCCTCTAACAAACCACTCAATGTATCAAGCACAATGCGTGATCTACGCTTGAGCAAACGCGTAATGACAGAAAAACTACTTTGCAATGACATGACAACGGATAAGTTTGCAAGCACTTATGGTTTTCATAATTCTGCAAAATACCTAAATTTAGATACAGCTACAAAAACCAGTATCCAAGATATTGCTAAAGCATCTGATGACACTGTGATTGTAATTGCAGGTTCTAAATAATGATGAATTCGCTGTAGCAGGTCTTTAAAGGCCTGCTACAAATTCCTTCTTCTTTATACTAGCGCGGCGATCAGGCCAAATAGGCCGCCAAATATTCCACCCCAAATCACTAACCAACCTAAATGTTCTTTGATCATGGTTTGAATAATATCTTTCACCATGGTTGGCGTAAGCTCATTCAAGCGCTCATCAACTAAACGCTCAACGGTACTATGCAATGAGCCGCCAAGATGAGAGTTGGCAAATAGCTTTTCATCAAGAATCGTTTTAAATTCGTCGCTCTTAGAAATATCAATCACAGCTGCTTTCATTTTTTCTATGAAAGGTTCACGCATCGGCTCAAGCGCATCACGGCCGCCAAACATTGATAGCATGCCACCAAATTGTGAGTTTTCGATGACCTCAATTAAAGAGTCATAAGCTGGGCTTAAATTAACTTCACTGATCACAGGCTCTAAATCAATATTTGGTTTAGCGAGCGCCATGACCTGATCGATTTTCTCTTCAGCGAAGAACTCGGTCATTACCAAGTTACGAATAGCCACTTTAAAAGAGGCAAACTTTAAAGTGATAACACCTGAGCCGTATAAAAATGGTACTTTTTCGAATAGCATGTGAATAGCAAGCCAGTTAGTTACTGCGCCCGATAACGCAAATAAACCAACCGAAAGCACAATTGCTTGTTCAAATAAAAATCCGACTAATACTAAGGTAAGCGCCACTAAATTAGTAATTAGACTTTTATTCATCCAATCCCTCATAAATACTTCGATAAACTTTAACAATATTAACGCTATGGGTTTGTTAATTCATCGTCTTTTTGCCATAGTTTAATTATATGGTTAAAAGGTGAACAAAATTATGTGGAATTCGGTGAATGAACAGATTAGCCAAGCGATGCATTTTGATTTTAAGCATACCTTTAAGCGCCAATTACAATCCCCCAATAACGATAAATACTTCCAAATTGGCGATGATTTACACCACTTCTTTGTGAAAGTCGCTCATTTAAGCGATCTGGAGCGCTTAGAGTGCGAAGCCTTTAATCTTGAGCTATTAACCCAAGAAAGCCTATTTATGATCCCAGATTGCATCACCACGGGTTGCAATATTGAATTTTCATTTATCGTGCTTGAATGGTTGGAGCTTGATAAACAGCCCCATACCAATTGGCATGAAATGGGGGAACACCTTGCCCATTTACACCAAAAGCATACTCAAGCTATGTTTGGCTTAGATAACGATAATTTCCTTGGCCCTACTCTACAACCAAATCGCTGGCACAAAAAATGGGATGTTTTTTTGCTGAAGAACGCATTGGTTGGCAATTGCAGTTATTACAAGAAAAAGGCATTGAGCTTGTCAATCAAGACACCTTCATCACTTTTGTAAAAGACGCACTACATAGCCATGTTGTAGAACCTTCGTTATTACACGGAGATTTTTGGCGCCGAAATATGGGCTTTTATAATAATGTACCCAGTGTGTTTGACCCTGCTTGTTATTATGGTGATCGGGAATGCGATATAGCAATGAGTGAGCTTTATGCACCACTCCCAGATAGCTTTTATGATGCCTACAACGATATCTATCCACTGCAGGTAGGTTATGAGCAACGTAGAGCTATCTATCAACTATATCCTATGCTCAATAATGCCAACATATTTGCAGGACACTATCTTACTGAAGCAAAACAACAAATTGATCAGCTACTGAAATAAGCGCGAATTCACTGTAAAAGGAATGTCACAAACCCCTAAACCCAGCTATATTTAGCTTATAAAGCGTATTAATAAAGATGCTAGCCGTTTGTTGTAGCGCTACGCTTATACCAATTCGGTTAGTGAGTTATATCAATCTTATTAAATCTAGATTCATTTTTAATGAGTTAGGGTTTAATAAGATTGCAATTTAACGAACTCAGGCATGCCTGATTAAGGTAAAAGCTGATGAAAGACCAATACACACAACGAATTTCATGCCCGCACTGTGGCCACCACGTTCACGTAGCACTTGATGCAAGCGAAGGTGACCAAGATTACTATGAAGATTGCGCAGCATGCTGTAACCCTATCCATTTGAATATGCATATCGATTACGCAAACAACAAACTTGAATTACATGTCGATAGTGACGACGAGCAAATTTTTTAATTTGCTCGTTTTATATGTCCTTCTTGCGAGAGATAATTTTCGACCGTGTTGATTATGGTATAAGTTTGCTGATCGACTTCGATATTTAACTTATCGCCTTCACGGTAGTTATCTAGATTGGTAATAGAAAGTGTTTCTGGTATCAAGTGTAGCCAAAAGCCCTGCTCATCAACTTCACCTACAGTGAGGCTTGCCCCATTAACGCTTACAAATCCCTTATAAAGCACGTATTTTTGCCACTCTTTTGCTAATGCTAATTGCATTTTACAGTTGTTTTGATGGTGGTTAATTGAAAGTATCTCGGCTATACAATGAATGTGACCCGACACGATATGGCCTCCCAGTTCAGTCCCGAAAGTTACCGAACGCTCAAAATTCACCGTATCATTGACAGCCAGCATACCTAGGTTGGTTAACTTTAATGTTTCATCAATCACATCAAAATTTATAACACAGTCACCTTCAGTGGTAGATGCAAACTTCACTACGGTTAAACAACAACCATTAATGGCTATGCTTGCGCCGATATTCAGGTTTTCAGCATATTGCTGCTCTACTTTTAAAGCTAGCCTTAGTACACCGCCTTGGTTAGTCGCATCAACCACAACGGCTTGCGTTTGAACAATTCCAGTGAACATCGCTTTCTCTTTTCTTCATTAAATAGATAACTGCGATTTTTATTGATCTATGAATAGATTACAATGGCTGTCTGTTTATTTAGTCGTGTAATTTATGTCTTTTTGTAGTTGGGAAGCCAAAAGGTTAATTTCGTTAGCCATTCCTGTTTTTTTGGCACAGGTAACCCTTATTTTAATGACGGTTGTTGATACAGTGATGGCAGGCCAAGTAAGTGCAACAGACTTAGCAGCACTTTCTATTGCAACGGGTATTTGGAATCCGTTGATGCTTGCACTGCAAGGCATATTATTGGCGTTAACGGGTATCATTGCGCAGTTTGCTGGCTCAAACGATAAACAAGGTATTAGCCACTACTTTCAACAAGGTCTGTATCTGGCGTTAGTACTTGCCATAATCGGTTTAGGGCTGGCAAGCCTTGCTGATACGGTGCTTAGTCAATTAGACACCTCACAGTCTATTACCCACTTAGCTGAGCAATACATTCATTTTGTAAAATGGGGTATTTTTGGTTTTTTACTTTTCAGTGTGTATCGCAATATCACTGAAGGTATGGGAATGACCAAACCAGCTTTTTACATTAGCTTAATTGGCTTGGCGGTCAATATCCCGGCCAATTACGTATTTATACATGGTAAATTAGGTTTTCAAGCCTACGGTGGCGCAGGCTGTGGTATTGCCACGGCGCTAGTATTTACAGCAATGGCGTTAACTCAGGTTATTTATTGCCACTTTAATAAAAAGATTGATGCCAAAGCATTATTAGCAAATTTCGAAGCGCCAAAGCCCGCTACTTTATGCGCCATCACCAAAGTGGGGATCCCTATTTCATTAGCTACCTTTTTTGAAGTCACGCTATTTGCTTGTATTCCTTTGTTTATAGCGCACTTAGGTGCTGTTGCTGTTGCGGGTCACCAAATTGCAGCCAGTGTAACGACATTATTGTTTATGATGCCGTTGAGCCTCTCAATTGCCATTAGCATACGAATAGGCAATTTATTTGGCCAACAACATTATCAGCAATTAAAAAATGCCGTTAAAACGAGTTATATTCTAGCTGCGATAATTGCTTTTCTGCTGGCAAGTGTGACCTTTTTTACTCGAGATATAATTAGCCAATTATATTCCGATAACCCTGAAGTATTGGCACTTGCCTCTTCAATCATGGTACTGGCTTGTATCTACCAGTTACCAGATGCCCTGCAAGTTTCTGCTAATGGTATTTTGCGGGGATTAAAATATACGGCACCGATTGGTTATATCACCTTTGTATCCTATTGGTTGATCGGCTTTGCGCTTGGCTTCGTACTTGCTCGTACAGATTTCATTGTTCCAGCACAGGGCCCTCATGGCTTTTGGATAGGCATTATTGTGGGTTTAAGTGCCGCAGCAATTATGTTGATGTTCACTGTTCATAGGCGATTTAAACATGCACCTTTTTTGCAAAACCAATAGCCTTTTAAACTCTGTTATCGCAACAGCGTGCATGGTACTTATTGCCTGCACGCCCTCTTCAGGTGATGTAAATCACACCTACGCACAACGATTAGAAAACGTGCTTAAAACCAAAAGTTTTAAGCTATCTAAACCGAGTACACTCACTGTAAACCACTTTGCAGAAAATAATGAAGATAAAGCAACCATTGGTATGCTCGAGCTTGCCCAATTACGTCAGTGTAAACTTGCAACCCTTATTGCTGAACACAATAACCAGCTTGGCAAAACAGCAACGCCTGCTAACATTCTTAGTTATCAAATTAAGTTTATTCAAAGCGCAAATGAATGCTTAGAAAGCTTTGAAGAACAAGATGATCTATTTGAAAAAATAAAACTCACCGCAGTACAAAAGCAAGCAAACCTTCCTAACTACTTTAAGGCTATGCTGCTCAACGAAAGCGAATTTAAGCAAAGCTGGCAGCTAAGTTCGACACACATTGATGAAAACACCGCAGGTTTTAGCGAAACCGTGAGCGCGATGGAGCAAATTGCTGAATTAAACAATCATATTAATAACGGCAAAATAAACGCTATAGAGCCAGATCAAATCATCAGCCAACTCGAAGTATTAAACCGCTTTAAATACAACAAGTTACTCATTTCCGCCGCAAGGGCGCAAACACATTACAATCAACAATTAACAGCGTTGCTCATGCAGTACTCAAAAGATGATCTCTGCCCTGCCAACAAGAATAAACAAAAACCACAAACGCTAAGTAATGTGTTTAAAAAGTTTTATTTAGAGCAATTACAGCCTTATCAATCATTCTTAGTGGGTCGATTAGAAACCCTACAACCTCTTTACCAGCAAATATGGCATGACACCGAATTGGCCCAGTTTGTAGATAGCGACAGTAATGACGCAATTTTACAAAGTCTTAAGCACTCTGCGAAAAGCCATGTTGCTTGGTGGCAAGGTTTTTATAGAACGTGCGAAATTAGTCCGTTATGAATAAAAAACCAGCACTTAGCACAAAAATAGCTAAAGCTGCTTGATTCACACAACCAGTCGCTATATATTAGCCTCCGTTGTTTAGCCACGCTAACAACATTTTTAAATCAAAATACAACCGTAGCTCAGTTGGTTAGAGCACTACCTTGACATGGTAGGGGTCGGTGGTTCGAATCCACTCGGTTGTACCAAATTTATTCTGCCATTTATGAATAAATTATATTGCACAAATCCTTATTGTACGACTGTAGCTCAGTTGGTTAGAGCGCTACCTTGACATGGTAGAGGTCGGTGGTTCGAATCCACTCAGTCGTACCAGATCAATAAATTACAAGCAATACTGCTTATAATTTCAGCGATAAAAATAACAGTTCTTTACTGAACTATTCCTTAAAAACCATAAAATTAGATTTTTTATTCCTAATTCAAAGTAATATTTAAACATATTAACATTAGGTATATCAGGAGCAGAATTTAATTTTTGTGCCCAAGTTTGTGCCTATGTGCCTTTAGGTAAATTTACACTTTTTTTCTCCTGTATTTTTGACCACTACATTGACTAAAAATGGTTACCCCTACCTATAGTAATAGAGGTCAAAATTAATGACCACCATCTTAGTCATGAATTTTAAGCACTGTGTCCAACAGGATTTTTGTGCACAAGTATTGATTTTTAATGAGCACGAAAACAACCTATTGAAATACTAAATTTTAATAGCAATGACATCATTACAACAGCTAACCTAACACGTCTTTTATATTTGACTTTATGCACCCCATTTCTTTAATGCTAATTAAAAAATATTTTTCTGCTAAAATTATATCTCTGTGAGAATTTATATGTGGGTGGATAATGGCAAAAAGTCAGTCAAAATTTTCAAATAACACTGACCTCATTAGTATAATGTCATGCAAAGAACTAGCATTTGATTCCAATCCACTTATTGAAGTTAAGCTAGTAAAACATGGAATAAAAGCATCAGGAGTTTATGCATTTGCTAGTGCTATTGATTGGGATATTGCAACAGTAGCAAAGGCAATAGGCACTACATCAACAAAGCTATCTCAAAACAAGACGAAACTCTTAAGTTCTCAAGTTAGCGAACAGGCGCTTGAAGTAGCAAGGATAAGCATAGTGGGTATTGATTATTTCGGAAATATAGAAAACTGGAGTGCATGGTTAAATACTGCTCATATTCAGTTCAATGGCAAAGCACCTGTAACCGCCTTAAACTCAATTCGTGGCCGCGAGCTGATAAGGAATGTAATTAAGCAGCTTCAGTACGGGTTTATAGCTTAATGACAATTTACTGTTTGGTAACAATAAACTTAATGACAATTTTAGTTTCAAACACGACCTATAGTGGAGAGTATCTGGTTTTCATAAAGCTTTGTGCTATACAGTCTAGTCAAGTTTTTCACGCAACATAAATTATATGTTTATGATGCGTGATACTTAGAGAAGCAAGTTAACTTAACAGGTTGTTACCTTTGTTCTCTTGCTGATGAATTGTTACAGGCCAGCCCGGGAACTGATTTCTTGCTTTACCATCGTTAACATCGACTAAAAAGCGATAGGCATCCATTGTGTAAGTGAGGTTGTCACAATCAAACGTAATGAAACCAAAACCACTGCCTTTTTCATGTGCTTTCACATAGCGGTTATTTGATTTTCCAACCTCTGGATTACCAACCGCATAGACATAAATCTTGTTACCAAAAGTGTCATTATATTCGCCTGTTTCGCCAAGTCCATGTGCAGGGCGGTTTTGGTAAGGCATATTCATTGAGTCAGGTTTCCACCACCTTGGCCAACCTGCTGAAATGGCAGGCGTACAAAAAGCCCAATTACTATCTCTTTGTTGATTTACACCATATTGCGATAAAGAACCTAAATGGGTATCGCCACAAATATGTAACGCCATAGAGTCACGCATTGCATCAATTGCACGGTTACGTGCAGAGGCAGGCCAACCACTTGAGTCAAAATCATACTTTAAGAAGCGATCTGGCGAAGGCTGATGAGTAGAAATAGCAGCGAATACGGTTTGGCTTAATACCGCTTTTAATTTATGTCCACGCCAGTCATTACCCCACGCTTTAAGAAAATTCTCTTGGCGATTTCCTAGCAGATCCAAACCTGGAGGATTGAATAGCGGGTTATAATAAAGCGGATCTTCGTCTTGCCCTGTTTTTCCTACCACAACATTTATCCGCTCTGGGCCACTTTTCCATTGCCTATCGGCAAGAATGGCAAAACCAACACCGCCGTATAGCATCGCCCCATAATACGAACTAATGCCATTCGTTGGTGTAGGATCATGAGGATCAGGGTGATGGTTAAGCGATGTTTTATGTACCATATTAACCACCCGCGCAGAATCTATGTAACCACCTAAAACACTTGCTGAAGGGTCTTTTGCAATATTTTGCATTTTTGCGCCCCCCTCACCCCACAAGTTCCCTTGCAGTACATCGTGATCATCAGGTAAACAAATTGTCGGTTGATTACGCATGACTTCTTTAAAAGCCCAACCAAATTGATAAAATTTGCGTAAATAGTTCAAAATTGCCAAATCATCCGGCGTGCGAATTACACCAAATCCACCATGACTTTCATAAATTTGGTCGCCAGAGAAAAACACCAAATCAGGATTTAGTTTTTCAACATTTTGCGCTACAGGCTGATAGGGAAAACCATAATCATTTTGACAGGTCAATGCAGCCATTCGTAATGTATTACTGCTTGGGTTTGCTTTTATAATCCCTGAATATAGATCGGCCGCGCGTGTACCATCGCTGAATTTCTCAAGATATACAACTCGAAAAGGCGTATCTTTTTTCTCATCCCAGTTGGCAATACGAAAAGTCGCCAACCAGCCATCATGGTCAATACGCTGTGAGTCGATAGCAATCCATTGATTGTCACGTTGTACCTGCAGCTCTAATTGTTGATTATCTTGCTCACCTATTGGCCCTGTGTAAGCACTCAACTTCATCACAAATCCTTCATGACTCAATGTATCGCTTAAAGAATACATAGTCCAAAGAATAGGCCCAAATGACTGTTCATCAGTAACAGAGAACGCTTCACCTTGCATAGCCCAGTGGCTAAATTTATAACGTGCGCCTAATTTATCTTCTGGCATAGTTTCATAAGTAACAGATGGAATTGAGAAATTACTGACTAGCGCAACATTACCTAATAGTTCTGATGCAGGTAGTAAATGGGTAACCGTACCGATTATTTTTTCGGATGATGTTAAACGAGCCGTTAGCTCTAATGCCATAGCACCTGATTGAGGAGTCCCAGTAAGTGTTAAAGTAACGGCTTGATTCTCTATCTGACTAGTTAAAGGCACAGTGTTGTTACCTAACACTAAATCGTTATTTTTAATACCGAGGTCATATCCCTGTTGAACAAAACAGTTACTACGGTATTCATTGAGTTCACTTTTAGCGCCAAGACGAATACCCGCCCCCCATCGTTATTATTTTGCTCTAAACGCGTAACCTCCACTGACATGGAAAAAGCTTGATCAATATTCGTTATTTGATGTGTTAGAGAATGAACACTGCGATTCCCCCTCGAGTTATACATTCAGCCGCACCGTTATTCACACGCCAATCTTCCATCGGATTAGCCCAATACTGTTTACCAAGCCAAACTCTATTATACGTTTTATACCAGTTATCACGGTGAGCCTTGGTACCGCTAGTAACGGTTGAATTCATAGCACCTAAATGACGAGTACAGCCAGAGAGGCCAGTTGCAACAACCCCAGCAACAAACATTTTGATAACTGAGCGACGAGATATATTTTTATTCATAATTTTCAATCTCACACATTGAATATTGTTAACAGTAAACAAACAATACATATTTTCGTTAAAAATATCAGCATTTGTTTTCATAAAAACGTTAAGAAATTATAAAAACTTCATTCAAATGTAAGATTACATGTTTTGAAGACCCCTATTTCACCCGCAATAACACATGGCTCGACATTGATTTAACCCCTTATATTTAACACGTTTGTCATTTATTAACGCAACACAATAAAACATTTAACTAAACACTGAACCGCAACTTTATGCTTTGCTTTATTATTTCGCTAATTAATGGTTGCTATTTAATGACAAAAAAATGTAGCCTTGGCTAATTGTTAACAATCAACATCAGCTTGATTCATTATGTCATTTCTAAATAAATACAAAATCAAGACACGAATTTTAACGCTAGTGCTCATTCCTTTACTAATTACAGGGCTTATGTCAGTTGAAAAAGTACGTTCCTCTTTGGCGCAGCAGCAAGCGATAAGTAAGCTTGATGCAATACTCGATTACGCTAATGTCACTTACCCAATGATTTCAAGTTTGTTAGAAGAAGGGTTTTACACAAGGTTGTATCTTGATGCAGCTTCAGGTGCACAACAAGCGCAGCAACAGATGCTCGCTTATCGACAAAACGCGCTAACAAATGCTAATCAGTTTAAACAATTCATTACTGAGAACCAGCAGACAATTAAGCGATCTGCAAATAGTCAGACAAGTAGCTGATGAAAAAATCACCTAAGTAAAGCATACATAGCGCAATTTGGTCGAGAAGTTCACACAATGTATGAAATTAACGATCTGATCCGCAAACTATTAATGACATTGAGTGAAATTGTGGTCATCGCCAGTAGCGAGCAACAGTTAGGAAAAATGTCAAATGCTTACTATTACTTAGTCGCCAGCAGTGTCGAACGCTCATTTCACGATAGCTTTATAAATACTGCAAGCAATACACAATTGGATGTATACATATACGGCGAAATTTTCAGAAGTGCGACCGCAGTGCAAACTTATAATGGCCTATTTTATAATTTTGCCACTGAAAATGCACAATCTGCGTTTACTCAAATGACGCAAAACGCGAGCTGTTTAAAGTCAGAAGAAGTGGCGCTACAAGCCCGTACAAACATCTATCAAACAGTCAACAAACCGCTAAATATCGCTGGCACTGATTGGCCAGAGGTTGTTAAAAGTGTGTCAGCATTACAGCAGCGCACCATTGTCTTGAGAATGAAAAGTGACACAAATTATTTTATTTTTTAATGGAAATATAAAAGCCCGCGCCGATGCTGCGGGCTTTGCGTTTTATTGGATAAGAAGTTTAGAAATTAATACGGGTATTAAGCCTAAATGTACGTCCGGTATGATATTGATAAACCGTACGTGACTTAGTTGCTTCACCTTCAAGTGGGCTACCTTCATCAAAAGTGACACCGCCCGCTTCTAAGAATCGGCTAGTGAAGTACTGACGAACTCCTTCATCTGTTAAGTTAGCTACTTGGAAAGACACTGAAATCATATCTGAAACTTGATAAGTAGCCGAGAAATCAAGTGTTTGACGACCTTCTTCCCAAAGCGAACCATTCTCCCAAGAACGTTGTACTAACTGATCTGTAGTCCCTTGATAAGATAGGCGTAATTGGTGACCATTTTTCTCCCAGAAACCCGTTAAGTTGTAGCTGTGTTCAGGTGTATATGCAACAGCAAGTGATGGCACTTTAACGTTACTATCGATAGAAGAAACTTCTTGCTCATATTCACTATCTTGATAAGTGTAGTTAGCTTGTAAACCTAAACCAGACCAAATACCTGGTAGGTTGTCGTAGGTTTGCATGTATTGTAGCTCTAGACCTTTGATAGACGCACCTTTACCATTTTTAATACGGGTAGTATTAAATTTGGCACACATTTGTTCTAAATCGCCTGAGTACATCCAATCTTCTTGATAATCTGTACTACCTTGAAAACGTTTAGGCATACAGCCTTCTAAACTATCTTGACCGGCAATCAGAACGAGATCGTTTGGATCATAGGTTTCGCCTTCTGTTAAACCTACATCACGTAAATCATCCATGTAAGTAACGATTGTTTCTGACTCTTCAAAGTTAGTCATGTCTTTATAAAACAACGTAGCAGCTAACAAACCTGACTTGTTAAAGTACCACTCATAAGATAAATCAAGGTTAAATGATTCAAGTGGATCTAATTTAGGGTTGGTAAGTGTAATAGTGTTATTACGATTATCACCACCCCATTGTGTTTCTTTTACTTTAAAGCCAGGGCGAAGAGAATCTATTTGCGGACGCGCCATGGTCTTAGAAGCCGCAAAACGAATAATGGTATCTTCGTCATACAAATAATTTAGATTTAAACTCGGTAGGAATACGTCATATTCATGCTCATCAGTTACACTGAAAGAACGTAAGCTTCGGTCTTCAGTTGGCAATAAGTTACCATTTTCATCAAACTTACGTTCACCATACACATAGTTTTTCTCTGTTGAAACATCAGAGTGACGCCATAACCACCATTCTGACTCATTTGGGTTGCCTTGTATTGCATTAGGATCATGACACGGGCCTTGATCAGGTAACGCAACGTCATCAGTTAAATCATTTGTGCCCTTGGTATCGTAGCCTAAACCATCGACACGTGACCAGCGAGACTCAGCATTGTAGTCTGTGCCGTAAAATAAAATAGGTGCACATTCAGCTAGGCTGGTATCACGTAACTCAGCTAATTTAAATGGATCCATTAAGCGAGCAGCATTTGACGGGTCAAACGCAAATTGCACACCTGAAGCACCTTGCACTTCAACTTCAGTTCTCACATAGCGAACACCCACATCACCAGTGATCTTACCGTCCATTAACTCAAAGTTTAGCTTTGTATAGAGCGCTAAATTATCTAATTCTGTGTTACGGGTATTTGAATCATCGGTATTAAATGCGACTTCGCTACTACCTTGAGCAACTTCAAATGCCTTAAATGCAGAGAAACGGTTCCAGCCATCTGTAATGCTATCACGACCATAGCCAAGACCTGCCATAAAGTCATCAACTGGGAACTCTTCACCATCGGTGACCATTTCTCCGGTAATATCACGCAGACCGCTTCCCAGTACTGCAGGATTACCAGTGTAAGGATTCAATACTACGACACCCTCACCAACAGTGCTAAATGAACCTACTTGTGCATCAACATACTTAGTACGATTAGACCATTTAGCACCAAACTCTATAGAACGAAAGTTATCTGAGTCTAAAACATAATCAAAGTCTACAAATAATGATTTTTGTGTATCTTCAACTTCATTTAATGTACGGCTCATATATGAAAGGTGCTGGGCTCTTAACTCATCAGCATTAAAACCTGTAGTACTATAGTTATCCCACATATTTAGCGGATCACCAAAGTTATCATTTGGGCCATAATCAATTAAACCCTCACCTGAAACTAACGTACATACCGAGCTACTGGTACAATCATAGCCCACAGGCTCTATATCTTCTGGCGGTACGTTATTTATTATCCACGCATTAATATTGCCAAAATTTTGTAATGCCACATACACAGAGTTATTGGGGATTTGCTCAGTTTTAGAGTAACCAACACCTGCTTCCATTGCAAAGGAGTCAGTAAAGCTATGATTCATATCCAATGAAAGTATTTGATTTTTATTTTCAAAATCACCCTCAGATTGTACCAACCCACCATTGCCAAAGCGATTTACAAACTTAGTAAATGTATTGGTTTCTAAATCAATGGTACGCCAATCTGCTTCGGGATCTGTAAATAAGGCAGGTCCTGTTCCACCTAAACCAGGGTCAACACCTTCCACTAAGTTTCCATATTGATTAGAGCGAGTATTAATGCCATGCATAGAGTTATTTATATCTTGCTTGCCTAAAATCGCATTAAAATTGAACTCAGTTTTTTCTGATGCAATCCACTGCAAACCGATATTAAAATTGGTTCTATCATTTTCACTTTCATGATATTGATATTGAGTCGTTTGAGGTGCTATCCCCACAACATTTTCAACAATATTACCGTTGGTATCGGTAGCAAGAGGAGACTCTGTCGCAAACCACTCTATTGCTGAGTATTGATCTTTACGATAAGCATTAGTTTCTTTAACGGCTGTAACAACCACACCAAACGTATCATCAAAAAACTTACGAGAAAAAGTGCCCGACACCTTATAATTATCTTCTTCTGATAAGTCGTTGTAACGACCTTCAAGCGTCACGGTGTTTATTTCATAATTTAAATCAAGTGGCTTTGTTGTGGTTAAGTTAATATTCGCACCTAATGCACCTTCTTCATGATCTGCACTTGGGGTCTTTACTACTTCGATTTTTGATAAGATATCTGATGAATACTGAGATAAATCGACACCTTGGCTGTAGCCCGTTGAGCCGAGCTGTACACCGTTCATACTAATATTATTTTGCTGAGAGTTAGCACCACGAACAGTCACTCGTGCGCCTTCACCATCCACTGTCTGTACTGACACACCCGTTACACGTGAGAGCGCATCGGCAATGTTTTGGTCTGTCGACTTACCAATATCCTCAGCGTTAATTGAATCAACAACGTTTTCAGCAAAACGTTTATCATTGATTGATTTTTTTACACTTGCTGCTAAGCCACTTACTTCAATGATTTCAATATCATCTTCAGCTTTTGTTTTTTCATCTTCTTGTTGTTGTGCATAAATCAAATTCGAAGCAAATAGCGCTGCTGTCAATGCGCTGAGTTTAAATGTCTTCTTTATTGTCGTCATGTGTTCCCCGTTGAAGGTTTTATTATGTTGTCAGGTTGTTGTTTTGTAAACAATAGTATGAGCAGCAATTCATTGTCAACTGTATTTTGTTAACAATGTTAAATGAATTCTAAAAAAAGCGAGGCTGCTTTCACGCTTACTTCGCACTCGTTATCACGGTTTCGCTAAATTAAAGGGATTCAACGTTATTTATAAAAGTCAGTTAAATTATTTGTTAAATTTTTTAACATAAGGCCAACCTGCAAATTGTTTACCCGTTGCAGGGTCGGTGCACCACTCCCAACACTCTAATTGATAGTGTTGCTGCTGGTGATTGACCTTGATAATGCCATAGCCTTCACTTTTGAGCTCTCGGTCGGCCAAAAATTTACCCCAGCTGTTATTTTGTTTAGCAAACTCTTGGTGGCTAATTTTTGGATTTGCCACCGCTAATACACGCATTTTATTACCAAAGGTATCAATAAATTCTCCCGTATTTCTATCGTTATTGCGTTGATTAGAGAGCGCTGGTTTAGGCTCAAACCAGCGCTGCCAAAATGCGGCACTGGCAGGTCCGGCAAAGAATAAACTACCATCATCGTAATCCTCAATCCCTTGATAAGCTAACAAGCCTAAATGCTGATCACCGGCAATAACCAATGCATTGGCTTCACTGACCAACTTAACTGCCCGGGTTCTACCATCCGCTGGGTAACCATTTGAATCAAAGTCAATGAGTGCATTCCCTTTTTCATCTGTCTGTGGTGACCCCCATATTGATGCCGTAATACAAATTTTAGGTTTACCTGGGTGCATACTTTGCCAAGCTTTTAAAAATGACTCTTGGCGTTGACCTAATAGCTCACCCGTTGTTGCAAGTTTGTCAGCTTTATAATCCGGCGGAGATTTAAATTTCCGGTCTTCCACAATGGCAAAACTAATTCCACCATATTCAAATGCGGCATACGCTACTGGTATATCGTACTTAATAGGCGTTGCATCATATGGTTCAGGGTTATGTCCATGCTGCATGCGGTAAACCATGCGTACTAAATCTTTATCCCATTTAAAGCCGCCATCTTCTTCTTTTGGCATGTCCGAATTTTCACCGCTATTTCCCCACAGATTTCCTTGTAGCACATCATGATCATCGGCAAGAATTATCGTAGGCTTATCTTTAATACTGTTTGCAAACGCCCAATACCATAAATACCACTTATAGAGTGTGTCTAGCTTGGCATCTTCGGTATCACGCCCGTACCGTGTCGGATAAGTTTCGTAATATTGATCGCCACAAAAAACATACATATCGGGTTCATGAAATGCACCATTTTCCACTAATTCAGTATGAGGGAATAAAATGTTGTCTTTGGTATAACGACCAATGTCACGTTCACTAGCAATTAATCGAGTATAATTGGTATTATCTAAACTCTTTGAGGTAGGAATAATGCAGGAGTAAAGGGCAATTTTAAATTCTTTTGAATTTTGAGGATCTTTTGCAACTAAGCCTGAGTAAAGCGTAACATCGGGTGCTGTTTCATCAACAATACGATACTGGTAGGTAGTTAAATAATCCCAATCGTTTAATGCAAACCGCGCAACATAGCCATCCTCAATCGGGGAAGTGGCTGCTGTATTCCACTGCTGTTCATTTTCAGCTTTAAACTCGAGGCGTACTTGTTTTATGCTGTTTAAGTTTACAGGCATTAATTGGCAGGTCATACGTAATGCATGCCTATTAACTGTATACATACAGCCCATCACAGGCCCTAATGAGTTGGCATTATTTTCAGTGATTTTTTCACCACCAGTTTCAATTTGGCTAAAGCCCCAGCGGGCACCCGCTTTATATGGCTTAGACGAACTTAATAAAGATATTCCACCGTGTAATTGCTCTGCAGGAACCTGATGTAAAACAGCAAAGCCAAGCTCTTGGCCTGTGCTGGCATCAATTGCGCTCAAACGAATATCAAAGTGATTTGCATCAATTGGATCAAGTTGGCAATCTAATGTAATGGCTGAGCCATCTTGATATTGTTTTAGACTAAAAAGCTCACGATTAATTGTGGCAAACTCAAGTGCTTTACTTTCGTCATCAAATTGTCGAAACGATAATTTCCCACTGCTATCGAACGCAGCAACCAGACCGCCATTAACCCCACCTGCGCGTTGGGCTAAAGCCGCCCCTTTTGCAGTTAACTCCCCTTTACCCACACCCAGTAAAAAACCGCAAAAACCCTCTTTGCTTGGGGTTAAATTACGCACAGTTACTTTTAAGCGCGCACTTTGTAGCGAGTTATTTAGTTGGCGTGTTAATAATGAGACGGTACGCGCTTCAAAGCCTTTGCCTTCTCGGATGCACTGTAATTCATTACCAACACGACGCCAATCTTGCAGTCGGTTAGCCCAATATTGCTCGCCCAACCACGTTTGTTCATTTGTTTTGCTAGTATCAATTGGAAATGTCGTTGCCAGCTCAGGCCGAACTGATGCAAAAAAACCGCACAACCCGGTAGCATGCTAGAGCCAATTAACCCTGCACTTAATTTAAGAAAGTTTCTCCGTTTCATATCAGCTTACCTTATTTTTAATTATTTTTATTGTGGTAAATGGATCTCAAATTTTATTTGTTGGTAATACGGTTTCTCTGGCGCATAAAGCGTACTGAGAAAATGTGGATGATTAACAGCATTGGGAAGTTCATGAGGCTCAAGACACAGCCCCATGTAAGGGCCAAATTGTTGGCCATCAAGATGCTTAAATTGCGGGTCAAGGTAAAATCCAGTATAAAACTGACAACCCGGTGCCGTTGAATGTATATCAACTTGGTAGCCCGTTGTTTTATTTAAAATAGAGCCATGAAGCTTTAATTGCCCTGCCCCCTGTGGGTCTAATAAATAGTAATCATCAAAACCGTTGCCAGTTAGAACTGAAGCAAGCTTGGTAAATTCAGCAAAGTCATAATGGCTGTCATAAACATTCGCAAACTCACCATTTGCAATATTTTGCTCATTTTTTAATAACCGTAACCTGGCCGGTAATTTCACAAAATGATCTGTAACATCGTGCTGTTTACTTAGCGCTAAATTCCAGTAGATATGATTGGTTAAACTAAGTGGAGTGATTTCACTTGGATCACCTTGCATTGTGATCACTAGCTGGTTATCACTAAGCTGATAGCTAACAATAAACTCAACACGACCAGGAAAACCTTGATCATTGCTAGGGCTAACGTAGCGAAAAGCCACCTTATTATTGCTGATATCGTGCTCGATTACCTGCCAATCAACATGACTTAACCCATTTTTACCACCATGTAATTGGTTAACGCCCTCATTAGCAACGAGATTAATCACACGTTGCTCACCGAGGTACTTACTATCAGCAATGCGATTAGCAACACGGCCTACTGTAGAACCTAAATAAACTGGATTACTGCGCCAATCGTCTTCATTGTCATAACACAAAGCAAGGTGATCGCCGTTAGGCGCCTCAATTGATCGAATAGTAGCGCCATAGCTACTTAAAGTCACTTTTAATCCATTGTGCTGCTTAAGCGTTATTGTCTGCATCACGGTTACTCGCTTAAAAAGCCCTGGGGATTTTTACTTTGCCAATGCCATGTATCTTTCATCATATCGGCCAAGGTAAATGCACATTGCCAATTAAGTACTTCTGTTGCTTTACTAGCATCAGCCCAAAACGCAGCTAAATCGCCTTCTCTTCTTTGTGCTATGGTAAATTTAATATCAACGCCAGTATGACGAATAAATTCTTTCATCATGGTCAACACCGAATAAGGCGTGCCGGTACCTAAGTTAAAAGCTTCGTATAACCCATGGTTTTGCTTGGATAACCACTGCAATGCCTTAACATGACCATTTGCAAGATCAGTAACATGGATGTAGTCGCGCTCACATGTGCCATCTTCGGTTGGGTAATCCCCACCAAAAATAGCTAACTGTTCACGTTTGCCCACGGCTACTTGAGCAATAAAGGGCATTAAATTATTAGGAATACCGAGCGGGTCTTCGCCTATTTCACCGCTGGCATCGGCACCAATGGGATTAAAGTAACGTAAACTTGCAACCTGAAATTGTGAGTTAGCGCGAGCCACATCTGTCAAAATTTGCTCAATCATCGCCTTTGTTTGTCCATAAGGGCTCGCTGGACGACCCAATGGCAAACTTTCCGTGTAAGGCGGTTTAGCCCCTTCCCCATACACAGTGGCAGATGAACTGAATACCAGTTTATTGACACCAAATTCGAGCATACACTGACACAAATTAACACTCGATAGTAAATTGGTCTGATAATAACTCAGCGGTTTTTGCATTGATTCACCCACCGCTTTTAAACCTGCAAAATGAATAACGGCACTAAAGTCATGGGCACTAAACGTTGCTTTGAGTTTAGCTTCATCCAATAAACTGGCATGAATAAACTCTACTTTCTTTTGCGCTAGTTTTTCGACTCGTGCTAATGACTCACGACTTGAGTTACTTAAATCATCAATAACCACAACCTCAAAGCCACTTTGTAACAGGCTCAACACGGTATGGCTGCCAATGTATCCGGCACCTCCGGTAACAAGTATTTTTTCCATTTTAAACCCCTTACGCTCGAATAACAGACACACCAGATGCAGGTAAACTGGTATAGATTGTTTCTTTAATACCGGTTTGTTGCTGATAATTTGCTGAAATTGCCGCACTAACCTCTGCAACCATAAAGTTAGGTACAAAGGCCACTACACAACCGCCGAAGCCACCGCCAGTCATTCGTACTCCCCCTTTATTACCCAATACACTGTCGATTATTGCCACCAGCGTATCTATTTCTGGTGTAGTAATTTCAAATAGATCGCGCATTGACTGATGACTTTGCGCCATTAACTTACTCAGCGTCGCAATATCGTTATTGGTAAAGGCTTGCATTGCCGAAAGTGTTCGTGCATTTTCATACACTATATGCTCAACGCGCTTGGCAACTTGCTCATCTAACTGCGCTTTATTCGATTCATAGTCTGCAATAGAAACATGGCGTAAACTGGCTTTTTCAAATGCTTTTGCTCCAGCATAGCATTGCTCACGACGAAGGTTATATTCGCTATCAACCAATCCTCGTTTTACATTTGAGTTGATCATCATGATGGTCATGCCTTCATTAATGCTCACTTCAATTAAATCTAAAGACTGGCAATCAATCCCCAGTGCTTGACCTTGTTGACCGCACGCAGAAATTAATTGATCCATAATGCCGCAGTTGCAACCCACAAAATTGTTTTCTGCCGCTTGACCAATTTTAGCTATTTCTTTACGTTCAATAAATAAATCACATAAATGGTTAAAGGCATAAGCAACACCAACTTCTAAGGCGGCCGAGGAGCTTAAACCCGCCCCTTGCGGCACATTGCCTGTAATGCAAATATCACAGCCCGACAGCACATGACCACGTTTTTGTAACTCATCAACCACACCGCGCACATAATTGCTCCAACTCTGGCTTGGGTGATGAGCTATTTCTTGGCCTAAGCTAAAGTAGTCAACTTCATTATTACAATCAAGTGCTAACACATTAACCGTGTTATCAGTACGAGGTGCAACAGCAATATAAGTGGCGTATTCAATGGCGCAAGGAAGTACAAAGCCATCGTTATAATCTGTGTGCTCGCCAATTAGATTTACTCGGCCCGGTGCTTTTACTACAAAATCGGCATCACGTCCGTAATGAGATAAAAATGCGTTGCGGGCATTGCTTTCAATGTTCATTATTTCACCTCTTTATAATGCGTCAGTGATTGCTGTTTTAAAATGGTAGCGGCTTGCTCTGGCGTTATATCACGCTGTGCCTCGGCCATCATTTCATAACCCACCATAAACTTTTTAACGGTTGCAGAGCGTAACAGTGGCGGGAAGAACTGGCCGTGTAATTGCCAATATGAGTCATCTTGATCATCATATGGCGCACCATGCCAGCCCATTGAATAAGCAAATGAACATTGAAATAAATTGTCGTATTTGACCGTGATTTGTTTGATCACCTCAGCTAAGCTCGCTTGCTGAGCTGTTGTTAAATCAGTCATTCTGGTTATCGCAAAACGCGGTAATAATAGCGTTTCAAATGGCCACGCAGCCCAATAAGGCACAACCACTAGCCAGTCATCATTGATACAGACAACGCGCTCCTGTAATTCCACTTCTCGTTTGGCATAATCAAGCAATAAGTTTGACCCATGTTGCTGGGTGTATTGTTGTAAGTTAAGCTGCTTACGCTCGACTAAACTAGGTAACTGGTGTTGAGCCCAAATTTGGCCATGCGGGTGCGGATTAGAGCACCCCATTACAGCTCCTTTGTTTTCAAACACTTGTACCCAGCGGTAGGTCTGTGATAGCTCTTTACATTGCTGCTGCCACGTTGCCACCACATTGGTAATTTCAGCCAAAGACAATTCGGGCAAGGTTTTCGAATGATCCGGCGAAAAACAGATTACTCGTGCGGTACCACGCTCAGTTTGCATACTAAATAATGGATCATCAAACGCGACAT
This sequence comes from Pseudoalteromonas sp. Hal040, assembly GCF_037162425.1. NCBI lineage: Bacteria > Pseudomonadati > Pseudomonadota > Gammaproteobacteria > Alteromonadales > Pseudoalteromonadaceae > Pseudoalteromonas > Pseudoalteromonas sp. Hal040. The sequence goes on from NZ_JARLUU010000001.1 coordinate 1,861,841, forward strand.
CAGGTACATCTTCACGCAGTGCAGCAAAGTCATTGGTAAAAACAAATGTCCCTTCATAATCAGGGTTTACTTCACCATTGATCCGAGTATTGCCTTTACATAAAAAACAGTTTTCGTCATAAGCGGGTTTGATTTCATGATCAACACTCTCTTCTTGGCCCTGCCAAGGTCGCTTAGCCCGATGCGGTGAGACCAATACTGATTCCCCTAATAAAGGGTTAAATCGGCGGTGTGGGTGTTCAGTTGGGTCAAATTGGTTATTTTGATTATTCATTACTGCAAACCTTAATTACTATTTTGAAATGTGCCGGCATCAAGCACTTGCTTACGCGGTGTAAATCGGCAAATATAATTCCAATTCCAACTAGCATCATATTTATGACACAGCCCCCAACTAAGACCTGGCGCAGGGTTTTCATCAAAGCCTTTGCTTGGGCGGTATAAACCTATGGCTTCAGGCCCGCCTTTAATATGTGCCATGATTTCAAAGTTGATACCGTCTTTTGCAAATTGAATGGTATTTTTTTCAGGGCCGTCGGTTGTCAGCAGGCTGGCAATTCCGCCTCTGAAGTTCCACACCACCACTTCATGACCACTGTTAGAGATAGGGTTAAACTCTGATTTTACATACGGGCCCATTACGTCATCAGCAATTGCAACACCATGTTTGATTTCACGCCCGCCAAAGTTCATCCCCTCTCCTTGCGTTTCACCTTTGTAATACAAGTAAAATTTATTTTGGAAAAACACTAAACACGGATCGTGTACTTTATGGCTATCAAAACTGCCTTTTTTACTAACGGCAAAGCGGTTGTCTTTATCCCCAGACCACACACCATCTTTGCTTGGGCTAACGATTGGCGCAGCTGACTTGTGCCATGGTCCAAAAGGAGAATCGGCCTGAGCAATGGCAATATGCTCATATTGACGGTTGGTATAAGGTGTTTCAACTGTTTGATAAACCAAATAGTACTTACCTAAATGAGCAAATACTTCAGGTGTAAATACAGCACGGTCATCATATTCACCAGCTTTACCACGTGCAATAGCAACGCCTTGCTCTTGCCACGTAATACTGTCTTTTGATGTGGCATGCCACACTTGTGTTAAATCCCACGGAAATACTTTTGCCTCGGGATCATTTGAATTAAAACCTAACGTTTCGCCTTCGCCCTTGGTATACCAACAATGGTAAAGCCCATCTATATATAAAACTGATGACGGATCACGGCGAATAACCCCTTCTTGATAAGCAAAATCACCTTTCAAAGGCACTACATCAAACTCTGTTAACCATTGAGGACCTCGGCTGTCATAGCCTCTTTCGATTGCTCGGCGGCTCGCTAAACTTAATTTTTGTTGATTATCAGACATGTCTATTCCTTACTTTGCACTGCTTAATTTAAGCGCTTGGTAAACGTCAAAAGGTAAAATGGCGCCTTGATGTTGCACAACTTGTGAGGCAACTTTATCAGCCATGTGTAATGCGGCTTGTGGTTCATGATGAGTCATTCTGGCCGCTAAGTAAGTGCCGGCAAAAGAGTCGCCTGCCGCGGTGCTGTCAACTTGCTGTGGCGCAGGATTAAATGAGCACTGTGCCGTTAAACTATTTTGGCAAAACACCTGCATGCCTTTATCACCGGCTTTTACTATCACTTCATTAACAGCAAATTGTTGGCAATACTGGACTATTTCGCCAATATCCGTGTGGCCAAATAAGGTGTGGTGGTCATCAAGCCCAGGCAATACGAGATCACTGATTTGGTATGCGCGCTCTACCCAGTCAATTGCATGCTCTTTTGATTGCCACATACGGGAACGGTAATTAGGGTCAAACGCAATAGTGCAGCCTTGTCGTTTTAAACAAGCTAATAAATCGAGCAATGCTTGTTTAGATTCATCATCAAGAATGGCTAAACTAATACCACTAAAAAACACCCAATCATTCGCGCCTAAACCTAAATCAAATGGCTTAGCAGCAAACAGTTGCATCATATGTTTAGCAGCAGATTGATTGCGCCAATAATCAAAACTACGCTCACCTTGTTGATCTGTTGAAATCGCGTAGATCCCTACATTATGCGTAGCCGTTTTTATTACTTGCTGAGCGCTAATGCCTTCTTGTTGCCATTTTTTCAGCATGTTGACACTTAATACGTCTTCACCAACCGCTGTAAATAATTCACAATTTAGCTGCTGTGCAAAACGCTTGGCGTAAACTAAAGCGTTATACGTATCTCCGGCAAACGATTGCTTGCATTCACTGATCCCTTGAGGAACCAGCTCCACCATACATTCGCCTATCGCTAATAAAGTACTCACACACCCTCCAATACTTTTTTAGCTGATACACCGGCTAATTGCTCTTCAATCTCTTCAATCGACTTGTTTTTCGTCTCTGGCATAATTTTATAAAGTAAGACAAAACCAATCACGCCACTCATGCTATAAAACAAAAAGATATTCGCCGCACCAAAGTTATTTAATTGCCAAGGGAAAAACTGCTGAACTAAGTAGCTCACAACACTGGCAATAAAGGCAAACGTTGGAATGGCAACACCACGGATACGGGTTGGGAATATTTCAGAAAAAATCACCCACATTATAGGCCCGATTGAAAAATGAAACGCGGCAATAAAACCTGCAATACCGAGTGAAATAAGCGGTGCATTAATTGTTGCCGCACGTTGAATTAAATCACTTTCAAAACCTTGTAATTGGGTTGCAGAGAACACCGTGGCCAAAGCACGTTTAAATTCAACATCACTGTGATATACCTGACCAATTAATTGCTCTAACCCAGTCACTGTATTTAAGCTTGAAAATTCAGCAATATGCTCTGCTGATAAGCTGTATTCTGCCTGACTAAAGCCGATATAACACATAAATAAGCTCAACGTTGCCGTTGCTAAACCGCCTATCACTAGAGGTCGACGGCCAAGCTTATCAATCAAAACAATAGCCACCACTGTAAACACAATACTAACCAAACCAATTAACACCGCATTTAAAAATGCTGCATCAGTCCCCACACCCAACTGCTCAAACACGGTTGGCGCATAAAACATAATGGCGTTAATCCCAGTGACTTGCTGTACCAATGCTATTGTTAACGCAATAATCACAGCGGCACGAACACGACTATCAAGTAACTGTTTGAATGAAGCTAAATAGCTACCGCTATCTGAGTAATCGGTTAAACTCGACTTTATAGTCTGCAGTTGTTCAGCGGCCAGCGTACTACATTTGGTTAAGCGTAATAACACCGCTTTTGCACGTGTTTCGTTGCCTTTCATAACTAACCAGCGAGGGCTTTGCGGAATAGTAAATAACAATAAAAACCAAATAACAGCAGGAATAACTTCAACACCCAGCATCCAACGCCATAAGTTATCTTGCATTGCATAAGTGCTGACCCATTGATAACTACTTTGTGATAGCTCAACGAGTAAATAATTTGCGAAATAGGCTGCAGATAAACCGACAACAATATTTATTTGGATCATAGAAACCAGCTTGCCACGATACTTAGCTGGGGCTACTTCGCCAATATACATTGCAGCCACTGATAAAGACGTAAATGCCAACCCTCCAATAAAACGTGCAATCACTAACGCTTCGTAACTTTGCGCTAATACCGAAGAAATAGCTGAAAATATATAAATGAATGCAATGCCAATCAGTGTATTTTTACGACCAAATACGTTACATATATACCCGGTTATTAATAAGGCGAATAACACGCCAAAACCAGGAGCGCTTACCACAGTGCCTATTTGTATATCAGTTAAATTAAACTCAGCAGAGACAAAACGAACCGTTCCTGAGATCAAAGCAGCATCTAAGCCAAAAATAAAACCGCCAAAGGCGACCACCAAGGCGAAAAAGAACACATTACGGTTGCTACCATTCATTCATCTTTATCCAATTTTGTTGTTATCATTGTGTGTGTATTAATTGAGAAATTAACAATCAGAGCATGCATCCTTAATATTGTTAACAATTAACCATAAGCGATTCATTTGAGGTTATTTCATAATTAACTCGTATGCAACATATATTTTGAAAAAACTAGCAAATTCGATTTGTGCTAATATTTTTTTGAAACTTTTAAATCATTTAGAATCAATTAATTAGAATAGAATAACGACAACACAACAAATTGCACTTTGTTAACAATTTTCAATTTGTTGTTTTTCGTGTATGGTGTGTTAAATAGTTAAATAAGGTTGGACAACAATGAAACATAACAAAAATCTAGCTGTAACTGCACTCCTACTCGCTCTCACAGGCTGTAATCAGAAGACAAACGGCGTGTCAGAGCCCGTGGCAGCCCAAGCAATAAACACCAGCAAAACCCTACTGCAGCTGTTAGATGATGCCCAGCATACTGCTAACACCGCCGTACAAATAAAAACCAGCGGCGCAAGAGTCACCAATGATACCGGTGTGATTAATGTTGCATTTGATTCAGAGCAAAACCTCTATTCAGGTATCACATTAACCCCAGATACCCCATGGAATTGGAGCCAATTTAAAGATTTCAATATTGCCTTTGAACTTGCAAACCCAGGCCAACATTCAGTACAAATTTACTTAGATATCTCAGATATTGATGGTGCTAATTATACCCGCACAGTGAATGTACCTATCGGTGGCTTTAATACTTATTATGCCAAACTTGATGGTCATGATTTAGCTACTCCTGAAGGAGAAGAAAATGTAGAGCTTAACTTTACCTCAGGCTTACGCTCTAACCCTGCAACATGGCAATCCGATGAAACTCAGTTTATCTCTATGTGGGGCAAAAAGAACTTAAACCTTAAAGGGATCACTAAAATTTCTTTAAGTGTACAAAGCGCATTGCATGATAAAGCTTTACAAATAAAATCAATCGATTTACGTAGCAACCCTGAATTCGATACTGAATTTTTAACCCACATAGTTGATAAATTTGGTCAAAATGCAAAACAAGACTTTGCTTACAAGGTAGACTCTGAAGCCGAGTTAATAGCAGATAAAAAACAAGAAGCGCAACAGCTGCTATCACTGCGCCCAGCAGATCGCTCACGCTTTGGCGGTTGGGCACAAGGGCCAAAACTTGAAGGAACAGGCTACTTTAGAACAGCAAAACACAAGGGTAAATGGTCGTTGGTTGACCCAGACGGCTACCTTTATTTGGCAACGGGCTTAGATATTATTCGTCTTGCCAATTCCACTACCTTAACTGGCTATGATTTTGACCAATCCCTATTCAAAAGTGCCAATGAATCAGGTTTAACACCGGAAGATTCAAAAGGCTTAAATCAAGTGAATAAAGAAGCCCTAGCAAGTCGCTTTGTCGCATCACAAGTACGTAAAGACCTGTTTGAATGGTTGCCCAGTTACGATGAGCCAATGGGTAAACACTATGGTTACCGTAAGAGTGCTCACTCTGGTCCACTCGCTCATGGTGAAACTTACAGCTTTTATTCTGCCAACCTAGAGCGTAAATATGGTCAAAACAATAGTGACTATATGCAAAAATGGCGTGAAGTAACCTTAAAACGCATGATCACATGGGGCTTTACCTCACTAGGTAACTGGACAGATCCAAGCTACTACGATAATCAGCAAGTTCCCTACTTTGCCAATGGCTGGATCATCGGCGACTTTAAAACCGTTTCGAGCGGCAATGATTTTTGGGGTGCAATGCCTGATGTATTTGATCCACATTTTACTGAGCGTGCCAATATAACCGTAGAAAATGTAGCCAATGAGGTTAATAACTCCCCTTGGGCGGTTGGCGTGTTTATTGATAACGAAAAAAGCTTTGGTCGTCCTGACTCAGTGCAAAGTCATTATGGCATTGTAATCAACACTCTTGGTAGAGATGCCGCAACAGTGCCAACTAAAGCAGAGTTCTCACGTTTGATGAAAGAAAAATATGCTGACATAAACGAACTCAACAAAGTATGGGACCTAAATTTAGCCTCATGGCAAGAGTTTGATAAAGGCGTCAAAGTGGATGTCAAAAACAACGACCAACTGGCTGACTTTTCAATTATGCTTACAGCTTACGCTGATAAGTATTTCAGTGTAGTTAATGCCGCAATGGACAAATATTTACCTAATCACTTGTACTTAGGCGCTCGTTTTCCTGATTGGGGTATGCCAATTGAGGTCGTTAGAGCATCAGCAAAGCATGTTGATGTGATAAGCTTTAATGCATACAAAGAAGGCATTAAACCGAAAAAATGGGAATTCTTAAGTGAATTCGACAAGCCAACTATAATTGGTGAGTTCCATGTAGGCGCATCAGATTCTGGCCTATTCCACCCAGGTCTTATCCATGCGTCAAATCAACAAGACCGTGCTAAAATGTACACAGATTACATGCGTTCAGTGATTGATAACCCATACTTTATTGGTGCTCACTGGTTCCAATACATAGACTCACCTATTACAGGACGAGCTTATGATGGAGAAAACTATAACGTTGGTTTTATTACAGTCACAGATCGCCCCTATACTGAAATGGTCGAAGCGGCAAAAACTGTAAACAACGAAATGTACGAGCGTCGATTTAAAAAATAAGCTTAAATTCTGGTCTATTGTAATGTGTTGACAATAGACCATTCGCTTTTTTTATATACACTAAATAAAGAAAAACAAAGCATAAAATAATCGTAGGAAAAAATATGGCCGCAGCTAGACCAACAAAAATTTTATCTGTAAAAGATCAAATAGCTGAACAGCTACGTTCAGATATTATTTCTGGTGAGATGCCCCCACAAACTAAATTAAATGAAAAAGAATTAGCAGAACGTTTTGGTCTATCTCGTGGCCCGATTCGTGATGTCATACTGCAATTGACGAAAGAAGGTTTATTGATTTCACGTAATAACTGTGGCGCATCAGTAAACAGTATACTCGACCCTAAACTGCAAAAGTTAATGATCAAATTACGCCGCAGTATCGAAGAATATGCCGTAACCGAGTTAAACGGTAATTTAAATGAGCAACATTTTGCAGATTTAGAAGCTATTTTAGACTCGCTACAAGAAGCATTTGAACGTGAGGACTACACTGAAGTCACAAAAATCGATATTTCTTTCCATCAATATTTAATTTACCAAGCCGGTGGTGAAGAGCTGGTTAATATTTGGTATCCGTATGTGATGCGTATGCGTTTAAATTATAAGCGTATTACCTCAAGCTCTGAATGCGTTAACGAACACCGCGCAATTCTTGAAGCCCTAAAAGCCCAAGACAGCGCCACTGCAATCAAAGCGATTAAACACAATATCAAGTAATGAAATAAATTTATGCTGAGCAAAGCCGCTGCAAAGCGGCTTTTTTAGTTTTAAAGACAACAAAACCCCTTTAAGTTATTATTCACAAAGAGATTATGAGGCGCCGCGCTTAAGCTTAAGAGTGTTAACACCAAGCGACTTTGTCGTATCTTAATTACCAAGCGATTCTGTCGTAATCGCTAATTACCAAGGGAATTTGTCGGTCACTTTTTTACGTGTCTGTTAGTGTTTTGTTTTTGGAATACTAATAAGGCATGTTGAGGATGATTGTGATGGATTCAAAAACTCAACTCACTGTTGATATTATTGCTAAAGTAGCAGAAAACAGAATAACAATTGGCAATGCAGCAAAGTTACTGAACAAGTCACGACGTACAATAAACAGTCGGTTTTACAAAGTCAGGGTTTTGATGTGTTAACTCAAAGGCATAATGGCCATTTCGAAACGGGTATCGTCCTGAATGCATTGAACCTCGCGACGGACCGCAAACCGGTGAATTAGTAAAAGCATGGGTAAATAACACGCCTTCAGCGGCTAATTTGTCGATATTCGGGGATTCAACATACCCTAACGGGCTGTTGCTTTGTCCATAGACCGCCTGATTATAAGCCGATACAGAGTCTGGTCGCTGGTCGTCTGTAATAATTCATAATATATTCGGCTGCTTAGACTCGACAAAACCACTTAGGCATAATGTGTAAAACCCAAGCACTAGCAGTATTAACTGAGAAACCCTGTTTCCCGCAAATAAATTTAATGTCATTTTATTACCTTATAAAGTCAATTCACCATCGGATAGAATTACCCCACCATCAGTTGTTAATATTTAACAGGGTGTATTTTTTATTGGAAAACTATACGAAGCGTACAATTACAATATAAAAGCCCCTTATTATCAAAAAGCGTTTAGCTCTTCCAGTTTAATAGCTTTTGTATATGCCCTGTTGAAGCGATGATCATATAACAGGCTTGGAGATAGCCCATTTCGTGTAATGACTTAAGCGTGTGTGCGTCAAGCTGTGCCAATTCTTGTTCGTTGATGGCGTATAAGCCACTATACGTTTGCTTTTCGCCATGTTGAGTCAGGCTCAGTTGTACGGCTTCAAGCAGTTCATGCTCTAGCAAGGTTGTAATAAACGCGCTAGTGCGCTTATTACCGTGCATTAATGTCATTAACTGCTCACAAACAGCATTTAAGTAAGCTGTGGGCTCTCCTTGCTGATCAAAAATCCGCTCTCCTATGTTTGCATTAACCCGAGGGTGATCTTGGTGAATAAGCACTGCTAAATCGTTATCCGTTGGATTGGTTATTGTGGCATCACGTAAACCTAGTTTGAACGGCTGGCGCTTGATGTGCAGCGGAATGTACTGTGCTCGCCAACGTCCTTGCTGCAAAAATAGGTTCTCTCTCGCTGTAAAGCCAGTTAAAACAAACAGTTCAAACTGGCCTGTCTGTGGGTTTTTCATAAAATACACAGGGTAATCCAGCACCAATTGCTTTAACTCATCAGCCACTATGGGAATATAATTAATATTGTCACCAAATTCAGCACTTGGCGCATTGTTTATGTATAAGTTTGCGTGTTTTTGTTTATCTAATATTGTTGCGTCTGTCATCGTAAAGTTGCTCATTTAAATGCGGTGATTTAGCTAAATTTTTTGTAAACCATACTGCTTGATTTGTTTTAATAATGTGCGGTTATCCGGTAATTTACTCACTAATTCAGTCGTGTCTTTGGTATTTTTAGTAGCTAGATTGTGCGCTTTTTTAATCGCTGTAGGATGATTACCATAATGGGTCGTCGCCGTTTTAAAGCCCATGCCATACAGCACGTATTGGTAGCTTGCTGCTGGAAATACCTCGACAGAATAATCAAAGTGGTTGTCATTAGGGATATGTGTTAGCCATAACGCTAGGTTATCTTGTAAGCTTTGCGGTATACTTTGCTCAGCGCAATGTTGCTGCCAAAAAAGGCTATCGGTTCGCTCACTTAACATGTAGTGCAGCTTTAAAAAATCGATAATACGCTGCCAACGGTAGCTAAAGGTGCGATTAAATCGTGCGGCAGTTATATCCATGACTTGGCGGTTAGCTGGTAATTGCTCTGCTATAAAGTTAGCGGATATTTCCACCAGCAATAAGGCCGACGCCTCTAATGGCTCTAAAAATCCAGCCGATAAACCAATTGCCACACAGTTTTTGTGCCAAAACTTTTCTCTGTGTCCTGGTTCAAAACTAATTTTTTTCACATTTAAGTCAGCCCGCTTAGCGGGCGAGATGTTTAAGTAATCAAAAAGCTGCTCTTTGGCCTCTTGCTCACTGATATGGCGGCTTGAGTAAACGTGCCCTACTCCACGACGTGTCTGCAGGCCAATATCCCATATCCAACCTGCTGTTTGTGCTTTAGAGATGGTGTGTGAACTAATCACCTGAGTTTCATCGTCATACGGCATGTGTACTGCTAATGCGCTATCAGCAAACAAAATGTCTTTGCATGATTTAAAGCCGATTTTTAAATTTTCACCTAACAATAAAGATTTAAACCCTGAGCAATCTATAAATAAATCGCCGCAAAGCGCCGTGTTATTATCCAAGCTTAAGGAGTGTATATCGCCATTAGCGTTATTATTTACCGATAAAACACTGGCCACTACATGTGTTACGTTTAAGTGGTTGATGCAATGATTTTTTAAAAATGTGGCAAATAGGCCTGCATCTAAATGATATGCGTAATTTGCCACACCACTGTATTGTGGTGTTGTTAGGGCTTTAGGCGCTAGGTTGTGCTCACACAATGTGTGTTGGGGGCAAACAAAATTTGCAAAATGGTTATGCGGTGCTGCTGAGTCAATGTCTTGACGAAGCCAAGCTGCGGCTAAATCATTATCTGCAAACCCTTGTGGCATCATTAACGGGTGGTAGTAAAAGTCGTTTTCTTTTGTGCTATGCCAGTTGGCAAATTTGGCACCTTGTTTAAACGATACATTACATTGATTAATAAACTGCGCTTCATCAACCCCCATATTTTGTAACGTTCTGCGCATGGTCGGCCATGTGCCCTCACCAACGCCAACCGTTGCAATATCAGCTGATTCAACTAATGTAATGTGGTAATTAAGACTGTGATGTTTTTTTAAATAGGCTGCAATAATCCCCGCACTTAACCAACCAGCGGTTCCACCACCGACTATTACAATTGATTTTAATGTGTCATTCATAGCAACCTCTATTATTGCTATATAACCAATAAAAAGAGCAAGACTAGCAGTGCCTTGCTCTCTAAATTTAGCTTATTACCACTTAGCAGTGAAACCTATGCTATAACGTGGACCATATTGCTCAGCAGAGATCAACTGTTCGCTAAAGCGGCCATGACGACGAACGGTTTCGTTAGTCAAGTTCAGCGCATCAAAATTAACTGAGTACGATTCATTAATGGTGTAATTAAAGTTAAAGTCTAGCTGACCATAGGCTTCAGTAAACGTTGGCTCAGTGCCAAGCGAAAGTAAGAACTCGTCGCGCCAGTTATAAGCAAGGCGCACTTCGAAATCGTCATTCTCATAAAAACCAACAAGGTTACCAGAGTCACTTAAGCCTGCTAGTGCAATAGTTTGATCAAAGTTATACGGTTCAAACTCTTCATCACTATTAACTGAGGTATAGTTAGCAACCACACCAAAGCCAGTATCTTCAATCATGTATTGACCGTTTAACTCCCAACCATCAACTTCACGGTTTTGCAAGTTATCAGGTGTAGAAATATCAAATGTTACAATTGGATCTGACGGCTGGCTCATACAAGCAGGGTTAGGTGTATCAGAACTATCTGGACAACCAGGTCGCGGGTTTACACTCGGATCGCGCAACGGATCACCGTTTATATCATCTAACGTACCTTGTACTACACCAGCACCAATAAAGTTTTCAACAAACTTTTTAAAGTAGCCTACCGATGCATAACTGCCATCGTTACCATACCATTCAAAGGAGAAGTCAAAGTTATCGGAAGTTATTGGTAATAAATTTGGGTTACCTTGTGATGCATTGTATGGACCATCAGGACGTGCATTTATCGTTGTAGACGGGAACATAGCGTCAATACCTGCGCGGGCTAGCGTTCGGCTATATGAAAAACGTGCTTTGTAACCATTATCTAAATCAGCGCTTAAATCAAGGTTAGGTAAGATACGCGTATATTCACCTTCCAGCTCTTGCGGTGTTGCTTCAGCTGCATATACAGGACGAAGTTCTTCAGCATGGCGATAATTAAGGGCAATAATTGCCGGTTTTACAGAATAACCGGTTACATCTGTTCTTTCGTAACGTACCCCTACATTCATATCGATAGGAATGTTATTAAATTCGGTGTTTACATCTAACGAAACATAAAATGCAAGGGTTTGCTCTTGAACACCATTGGTTGAAATATCAGGCTCTCTAAATAACCCTTCACCTCTAACTATATCAACAAAGTCTTGAGCGCTATACCTTGGCATATATGGGAACAATTGGTCCGAGCCTGAAAACTCGTCAGCAAAGCCTGTCGCATCATCAAATGTCATGCCTAAATTATCTAATGGAATATCAACAAATGAAAATTGCTCAGACAAATAGGTATCAATCTGATAATCTGTATACATTGCGCCAAAATGAATTGCCGATATAGCCCCACTTTCTAAGTTTTCCCACATACCGCTGGCATGATATTGCTTGATATTATTTTCCATCTCATAACCACGGCGCTGATACAGATCCGATACGATATTCTCAGGATTATAAGCACCGCCCGGTAATGATGAGTCATCAACTGTAATGCTCGGCACTTCAGTAGAAAAGTTAGCACCAATTAAATCGACAGAGCCTGGGATATTTTTCAAATTTGCAATTGTTTCTGCCGTATTACCATCTGGATTTGAATGAGAGGTAGAGTCATGAGCATCAAAACTTAACTTCAATGATTCTGTTGCTTGCCACGCTAAATTTAAACCAAATGAGTCGTTTTCTTTTTTCTCGTATAGCTCCCATGCCCAAAAGTTAAGCTCATCATTGGCATTGGTGATATCCAATAAGGTACCATTTTTATCAGCCGTACCACCTGGATTATCAAACCAAAATGACATTTTATTAGTTTCACTAATTTCTTCAAAACGCGACATAGTATAGTCAAGTGTTGCGGTTATTTTGTCTGTAGGGGCAAATTGCAATACTAATTGTGCATTATCACGGGTACGCTCCGTTTCAAAGCGCTCCATTTCTGGGGTCCAAGGCACCCAGTATGTTCCTGTGGGATTAACAGAGGTGTCAATAGCACTGCTATCTACACCATCTGGATTTGCGCGATTTTTAACCCACCCCTGCGACGTACCTACACGTTCTCGACCACTTTCACGCTCTGAGTGAGAAACTGACAACAACACCCCAAACATATCATCAGCAAATGTTTGGCTGATCATGCCGGATATTTCAGGTGTAACATTTGATTTCTCTGAACTAGTGTCTTTTATCGCTTTAACATTCGCGAACGCTTTAAAGCCGTCGTAATCAAATGGTTTAGCGGTATTAATATCAATGGTTGCACCAATACCACCCGATGCGACATTGGCTTTACCTGTTTTATAAACAGACACACCTGACACACTTTCAGCTGCAATTTCTCTAAAATTAAAGCTACGTGACACACCAGCTTCCTGTAATACAGACGAATTTGGCATTTGACGACCATTTAAAGTCACTAAGTTAAAGCTAGGACCAAAGCCACGCACTGTTACTTGGTTACCTTCATTATTAGCTCTATCAATTGATACACCACTGATACGCTGTAATGATTCGGCTAAGTTAGTATCGGGTAATTTACCGATATCCTCTGCCGAAATGGCATCAACGACACCCGATGAAGTTTGTTTGATTGATGCTGATTTACTTAACGCACTTCTAATGCCCGTAACCTGAATAATCTCAACATCAGAGGATTTGCTTGTTTCTTCTGTTTGCGCATTAGCCAATGGTGTTGCTACCAATATAGCCATACAAATTGCATTGAGTTTAAATTGTGTGTTTATCATTTTACACCTAAATATTGTGTTTAGACGATGTTGCCATTGATGATTTTTGCTATTTTATAATTGTTACCAAAATATTGTTAACAATTAACTTTACAATAATGGAACAATGCGTAAAAAGTCAATCTAAATTAAACAAAAATCTTACAATCGCGCTGATAATATGAACTACCAACAACAACGGAGGGAACTTTGAGCAAAGGGAGCTATAAGTAACTATTTAAATTTGAAGAGGTTATGAAACAGCGAGTAATAATGAGCCTCACTTATATAGTGAGACTAACGGTGTGAATAAGTTAACTGTTAAGTAAAGAGGTGATTTTAGTTGCCGTGCTTTTAAGCTCTTCTATCATAGCGTGTGTATTAACTCTTGATGTTAATGCTGCATCAAAAGATGAAATGCTTAATGCCGCTATCAACTTTGCGTTGGGTTTACCAATAGGAACGGAAAAATCAGTAACACCTGAAATAATTGGATTACCCTGTACCAATTGCCCTTGTTCAGCAATATCATTAAGCTCCTGATGAAATTTGCTTAAATCTTTTGACTTTAATTTACTATAATTTTTATCATGCTCTATCAACATACTGCGTACATGCTCGTTGCTGTTTGCTAACAGCAATTGCCCTGCAGTTGATTTACTTAAAGTAAATAATGAACCCTCAGCAATGCTCAAATGCATCGCACTGTGGCTGCGAGCTTGTACTACCGTCATAGCTTGGCTTTGATACAACATAGTTAAGTAGCACGACTGCCCTACACTGACCACTAAGTCTTCCATATATGGAATAGCGCATTGGCGCACTTGATCTATAGGTGAAATAGAGCGGGATAAATTATAAAGCTTTAAAGATAGGCTATACCGGCCAGAAAACTCATCCCGAATTAAATAACCTCTAGACTCTAACCCTACCAAAACCCGATAAATTTCATTTGCACTACGATCAAGCCCAGTCGCTATTTCACTTTGTGAAAATGCACTACCCTTATTCGCCAAATACTCAAGGATATCGAGACCTTTATCTAACGCCGGAACTGCGTATTTATTTTTTACTTTTGTGTTCATACAACACCATCAGCGCAAAAATGAATTAATTTTCCATCTTCATATATGAATTAAAAAATAATTTTTCTACCTTATTCACAGTGAATACATGTAGAAACAATTAGTTAATTAATTTTATGAATATTTATATATAAATACCATATTTTTATATAAATTACAGCTTGACCATTCAAATAAATACAACCATCATTGTTAACAATTTACAACAAATGGTCACTATCAGGACACTCAGTTATGAACAACAGACAACTCACACCACAGCAAATTGCAGACTTTCATAGAGATGGCTACGTTATTGCAAAAGGCTATTACGATGAAAAAGAAATTTCGCGTTTGCAATATACAGCCTTTAATGATGATTCGCTTTACGAGCGAGCATGGCATAAAAAAGATGCCGATGGTGCCGTCAGTAAAGTGTGTTTATGGCAAGAAACAGGGGATGACTTTTACAGTATGTTTTCTCGAGGCCGTCGTTTGGTTGATGTCTGTGAAACTCTGATCGGCGAAGAGGTTTATCATACTAGCACCAAAATTATGATGAAAGAACCATTTGTAGGCGGTGCATGGGAATGGCACCAAGACTTTGGTTACTGGCATCGTGATAACTATATGCTTTATCCTAAAGCAATCAGTTGTATGGTGGCGATTAATAAAGCAACAATTGAAAATGGCTGCTTACAAGTTTTAAAAGGCTCCCACCATTTAGGGCGTTTAGATCACAGCAAAACTGGCGACCAAAAAGGCGCATGCTTAGAGTTTGTCGAAGAAGCCATGAAATACCATGAGCTGGTTAACGTTGAGCTTGAGCCTGGCGATGTGTTGTTTTTCCACTGTAATTTGCTACATAAATCTAACCAAAATAGAGCCTCTGAGCCACGTTGGTCAATGATCTGTGCCTATAACGCCGTCAGCAATCAATCATTTAAAGAAAATGAAGCGATTTACTATCCTCTCGATCGGGTTGATGATGACGCGATTTTAAATCACCCAGGATAGCCACCCTTTTCTAGCCAAACCAACTCAAAGATTGTTAGCCCTTACTTTGAGTTGGTTTTTTTATTTGGAAATTACAATGCTCCAACAGTTAACTTTACAACAAAAACAACAAATTGCTCACGCAATACCAAAAAACGGACAAGACCCGCACGGCAAAATAGTGGGTCATGGTAACTACCAATACAAGATAGATGCGCACTGGGGTAAATTAGACCCCGAAGACTACCCCATCGAAAATTGTCACGCCATGGTGATGGACTCGCAAGGGCGTATTTTTATGATCACTGATAACACGCGCAATAACATTTTAGTTTACTCGCAACAAGGTGAGTTACTGGATGCATTTGGTACCCTGTTCCCAGGTGGCCATGCCATTAAAATTGTGCAAGAAGGCGAGCAAGAGTATTTATATGTTGTCGATAGTGGTTGGATTGTTAATCGTCATTGGGATGGTCACAGCAAAGAGCAATGGGATAGTCCAACTAACAATGTCATTCCACAAGCCGGATTCATTGCGAAAATGACTTTAGATGGCAAACTGATTTACACCATAGGTCATCCGCAAACATACGATGCTTATACGCCAGAGCAGCCCTTTCGCCCTACTGATATCGCTATAGCCCCAAATGGTGATTTATATGTTACAGATGGTTACGGAAGCGATTTTTTACTGCACTTTGATAAACACGGCCGCTATATCAAACACTGGGGAGGACACGATAACAGCGATACCAACTACAATTTGCATAATACACATGGCATCGAGGTGGACATACGTGATGAAAATAACCCGACTTTGCTCGTAAGCTCGCGGTTTGAACAATGTTTAAAAGTATTTTCTTTAAATGGCCAATACCTTAAAACAATCAGTGCTAATGGCGCCTACATTGGTGGTCCCGTATTCAAGGGATCCGTTTTTTATGCGCCGGTGTGTTGGTCACACGTTGATAATCGCAATGCCGATGATTCAGGTTTTATTAGTATTTTTGACGAAACAAATAAAATCATCGCTAACGTGGGTGCACCACAACCTGTTTATCAGGACGGTCAACTACAACCGATGCAAACTGATTGGCAAGTATTTAATCATGTGCACTGTATTTGTGTAGATCAAGATGACAATTTATATGTTGGCCAATGGAATTCGTCCAACAGCTACCCAATGAAGTTAATAAAACAGAATTAAAAGTGGTAAATATGAATACGATCATTGTTTATTGTTAATAATGATCGTGTGTTGTTCATTCTAGTTTATAACAGGACCAAACTATAATGACAACACCTCGCCCTTCAATGACACTTAATTTAATTGCGCTAAGCTTAGCCTGTGTGTTTGCCAATGGTTGCAGCGATACACATAAAGCGCCTGTGCAAGAGCCATCAGTTAACTCACAAGCAGACCCATTTACCGAGGTAGAAACACTGACCAAGCTGGTTGATTTTTCAGATCAACAACAGCAAAGTTGGCTTTTTGGTAGTCATACATCTCATCAACTGATTGAATCAGTAAATAATAAACAATTAGCGTTAAATTTTTCAGCTAAGAGAAATATTTCTGAGCTAAAAATAGCTCCACCGAGCCCGTGGGACGTGTCGGCATATAATAACTATAATTTGGCATTTGATGTACAAAACACTAGCTCAGACTCTATACATGTTTACTTGTCATTAGAAAACCCACACGGTCAGCTACAAAGTCGCTCAGTGAGTTTACCTGCTAATTACCAAGGGACGGTGTATTTTCCTTTAGCTGGCAAAGAAGCACAAACAAATGCCGGTATGTGGGGAGATGCGCCACCTTGACAAACAAATGATCGATTAATGGTGTGGCGATCTTGGCGTGATGATGGCGGCGACTTTACAAAAATTAGTGCAATGAACCTCTTCACTATCGGTGTGTTAGAAGATAAGTCAATATTAATTGGTGATATCAAACTGAGAAAAAACCCACCATACGATCCCTATTGGATGGTCAATATAATTGATAAATATGGTCAATACGCAAAACAAACCAATGCGTTAACTATCACCTCAGATGAGCAGCTTAAACGTTTGGCTGATATTGAATTAGCTAAACTTGCAAAATCCAAAGGCATGAGCGACCGCTCTCGATTCGGTGGTTATGCCAAAGGTCCTAAATTAGAGGCCACAGGCTATTTCAGAACTGAAAAAGTAGACGGTAAATGGTGGATGGTTGACCCTAAAGGCTACTTATTTTTCTCCCATGGTCCGGCCAATGTGCGCATGGCTAATCTTACCACCATTACCGGCGTAGACTTCGAAGATGATTCGGTCCGTAATCGCAGTAGCGATGAGATCACCCCTGAAGATTCAATGGGGTTCATTAAAGTCTCAGATGACGCTCGCCAAAGCCGCTTTATTACCTATACGCTTCGTCATAATATGTTTCAATGGCTGTCCGATTACGATGAGCCACTTAGCGATCACTACAGTTACAAACGTTCAACACATAAAGGCCCTGTTGCACATGGCGAAACATATAGTTTTTACCGTGCAAACTTACAACGTCGCTATGGCGAAACATCACCTAAATCATATTTAGATAAATGGCATGAGATAACACTAGACCGCATGAAGGATTGGGGTTTTACATCATTTGGCAACTGGGTCGATCCAGCTTTTTACGATAAAGAATCAGTGCCCTATTTTGCCAATGGTTGGATTATCGGCGACTTTAAAACACTTTCTGGACATACTAATCACTGGGGACTGATGCCCGATTTTTATGATCCTGAGTTTAAAAAACGTGCAGAAATTACCATTGATGCCATAGCTAAAAGCATCAAATCATCACCTTGGTGTGTAGGTATATTTATCGATAACGAAAAAAGTTGGGGCGAACGTGAAGGCAGCGTAGAAAAACGCTACGGGATCATACTCGATGCCCTATAAAAAGATGCACAGCAAAGCCCTGCTAAACACGCATTTGCAACACACCTTAAACGAAAGTACACCTCAATAAATGCACTAAATAAAGCATGGCAAAGCGATATTTCAAGTTGGGATGAACTTAATAATGGCGTTACGTCTACTACCTACACTGACGCACAAATAGCCGACATATCTAAAATGTTAGAAATGTTAGGCGAACAATACTTTAAAGTAGTCAATGGTACATTAGATAAAAAGCTGCCTAATCATTTATACATGGGTGCTCGCATGGCTAACTGGGGCATGCCAGATGAAATTATTAAAGCGTCGGTAAAATACTCGGATGTATTGAGCTTTAATATTTACGAGGAAGGTATGCAAGATCATTACTGGCAATTTTTAGAAGACGTTGATCTACCCGTTGTAATTGGCGAATTCCATATTGGTACAGCTACCGACTCTGGCTTGTTTAACCCAGGTATTGTTCACGCTGCAAATCAAACAGACCATGCTGCTATGTATAAAAATTACATGCAAAGCGTACTCGAAAAACCGTACATGGTTGGCGCTCATTGGTTCCAATATGTTGATGAACCAGTATCTGGGCGGGCATTTGATGGTGAAAACGCCAATATAGGCTTTGTTACCACCACTGACATCCCCTACCCTGAAATGATCGAAGCAGTAAAAGACGTTACCTCCACCATGTATGAAAAGCGTTATGGTAAGTAGCTTTCCTCAATTAAACGGTACTACATGACCGGCTAGTATTCACTAGCCGGTCATACCTACACAATTAAGTGTTTCATCAGATACTCTTTCATGCTTACATTAAGCTGCCACTGCTGTGTTAATGGTATCGTTGAATTAAGTTTATTAGGCATATAAGGCCAAGGTCCAAATTCCGGGCAAATATAAAATGTTTTTTGCCCGCGTGCTTTTGCTAAATCAATAATCTGTTGCCACCACTTTACGTACAAGCTTAATATTTCCTGCCATTGGGGGCTAAACGGGTCATTCACTTGTGCTGATTGAGTATGACCTACTCGAGCGTGAATATAATAACTGTGCTGTTGCGCGCGTTTTAGTGATCCTTGTTGATCCTCTAGGAAACTTTCACTGACATTAGTCCAATGCGAAAAGTCAGCATTTAATTTTAGAGCTGGAAATTGTTTAAGATACGGTTCTGTAGCAAAGGCTGCAAAATTAAACCGTCCTCGGTGAGTCTCATGAGTAATTGTGATACCCAAAGTACGCTCTACCGCTAAAGCATCGTTGAGTAACAGGCTGTTTTGTGCAACGCTATAAAAGTCTTTTCCGGTATGTGAGTTTATAAACACAGGGTTGAGTGTTGCTAAAAAACGTAATCGCGCATTAAATTTAGCGCGGTATTGTGCAAACGATTCAACCTTAGGCGCAAGCCATTGTTGTGCTACCACACTAAAATTATCTTCATTGGCGGCACGTTGAATTCCACTGATGAACTTTTCATCTGCTGGAAAGTTAATTTCTGCCCCAGCAAATCCAGCATCAAGTACCTTTGCTACAAATTCATCGGCTGCTGTCCCTTCACAGCCCCAGTAAGGACATAAAAACTTTAATTTCATAATATTGCCTTTTATCTAAATTCAGCATGCGAAGCTGTTACACAATCATTGAAGCAATAAATAATGCACGCTAAACTTAATTATAATTTGTTAACAATAAACTATATGCCAAAGCCAACAATCTATTGTGAACCGTTTTCTATTAAAGACGGCAACGAGTTTGAAATTCATCACGTTAGTTATCTTCAGCACGATGCTTATTCGTGTTTTATGCACTTTCATCAAGTGCATGAATTTATATTTTTTGAACGCATCGATGGCACTTATTTTTACCATCAAGGTGAATCAACATTAGCTGATTATGAAGCCGTTTTTACCCCCGCCATGGAAACCCATGACTTTGAGCTCAAACCTCGCTCTAAATCTTGGTACATAGTGCAATTTATACCTGAACGCCTAAACGATCCGGCTTTAAGTGAGTTTACTGAGCTGCTTAAAACCGGTTTACATTTAAGCTTTAGTATTGAAATACAAAAAAGAATTCATAAATTACTCGCGTGGATGCTGAGTGAGTTTAATGAAAACCCTAAAAGTAAAACCTGTACTCAACTATTTAATAGCTTAATGACTATGGTGTGCGAATACGGTAAAAGCAGCTTACCGGCGCAGCAAAAACCATTAAGCGGCTCAGCCAGCTTTAAAAAGCTGACACCAATACTTAATGAACTTAAAACAAACCACGGCTTAACCCTGTCACTTGAGCAAGCCGCGAGACTTTGTCATTTATCGCCGTCGTATTTTTCGCGGGTATTTAAAAAGCACTTTAGAGTGCCTTATTCTGATCACCTTATGCAGCACAAGCTATACAGCGCTGCACGCCTACTAGGACAAACAGATGTATCGGTGACCGAAATAGCGTACGATCTAAACTTTTCCAGCCCGTCGTATTTTATTAAGCAATTTAAGTATCACTTCAAAATGACACCCTACCAATATCGGCAACAATATCGCCAGCAATTACATCCCTAAAGCTAACTACTCACTTAGTAATAATGTTTTTGTAAGTGCCGTTGTGATGTCTTTTAACACCTGTTTATTAACCTGTAAATTTTGTTTAATTGCTTGCATACCCAGTACATAGGCTTTGCTATTGTTAACCGCTTCGACACATAACAATTGCTCAGTATTGAAGTACCACACCGAAAATTGTGTCGGCGAATCTTCACGAACAATTAATTCGTCATACCCCTGTGACAAACCAACAATTTGCAATTTGTACTCGTATTGATCTGACCAAAACCAAGGCACCGCAGGAGCTAACGGCGCTTTATTCGTTAGACACCGCGCTACAGATTTAGCTTGATCAACGGCATTTTGTACTGACTCTAAGCGGATCCAACGTTGATAAATTTTGTTAAAGTGTGTTGTACAATCACCAATTGCGAAAATATCAGGGTGAGACGTTTGGCAAACATCATTCACTTTAATGCCTTGCTCAATCGTCAAGAGCGCATCACTGGTCAATTGCGTGTTTAACCTAACGCCGACTCCGACTAAAATAAAATCTGCGGGATAATGGGTACCATCGCTACACACAACCAAGTGTTTATTACCTTGGTGTTGTATTTCGACAACGTCTTTGCCTGTATGTAGAGCTACGCCTTTATCTAGGTGCAGCTGGGTTAAAAAGTCTGACATCACACTTGATGTAACACGTGATAATATTTTATCTTGTTTTTCAATCACGGTTACATCAGCGCCTAACGCAACAAACGATGACGCTGATTCAAGCCCAATATAACCGCCACCAATAATGACAACCTGTTTGTCAGTACTGTTATTTAAAGCAGCTTTAATCGCTTTGGCATCCGCAAACGTTCGCATTGCAAAATATTGGGGGTTACCCGCCTCATCAAGGGTATCGCTCAATCCAGGTATGGGCGGAATAAAAGCAGAACACCCCGTTGCTAGCACCAATTTATCAAACGTAAGGCGGCTGTCATCATCTAAGGTAATTAATTTTTCTTGCTTATCAATGGCTGTCACTGTTTGCCCTAATCGCAGTACTAAGTTGTTATCTGTGTAGGCTTTTTCAGCTTTAAGCGGTGTTGATAATGTGTCACTTGCTTGCAATATTTTTTTAGACAATGGCGGTCTGTGATAAGGTAACTCAGGATCACTATCTATTAAGGTAATACTGCCAAGCCAGCCTTGCTGGCGTAAATTAAACGCAAGGTTCACACCTGCGTGACTGGCGCCTATTATCACTATATTTAAATCAAGTGAATGGGTTGGTGAGTATATATTTTGCATAATAAATCACTCAACTATCTAGTTAGCAACAACAAAGGTCATGCCATCGAGATCTTCAGAAACTTCAATTTGACAACATAAACGACTATATTCAGTCACGTTACCATCAAGTTCTAGCATGTCGCTTTCGATTTCATCTGGTACGCCTATTTTTTCAAAATCATGAGGCGCAACGTAAATATGACATGTTGCGCATGAGCATACGCCACCACAGTCACCATCAATACCTGCAACGCCATTAGCGGCAGCTAACTCCATTAATGAACCGCTGCTTCCTTCAACTTCAACAGCCCCATTGGTTTTTGTCATAAAAATTACTTTAGCCATCGTTCTATCCTCTTATTTTTTGCACTTGCTACAGTGTTCGTTACTTTGCTTTTATACTGACTTGTAAGCGGTTAAAGCCTACCTTGCGTGAAAACTCACCGAGCTTTTCAATGTTTTCATCGGCTTTGATTATGTCTATGCTGGCTACTTTACTTGCCAGTGATAACACTAATTGACGAAGTAATTGTCGTGCATGAGTGGCCCCTAAACAGTTGTGATGACTAAAGCCAAAACTCACATGAGGGTTTACTTTTCGATCAAAATCAACGTTATTTGGATTTTTAAACACGCTTTCATCGCGATTTGCCGATGCCCAGCATAGTGATATACGGCTATCCGCTTTTATTGCATGCTCACAGACTTGAGTATCTTCGGTTGCAACACGCCCCATCTGTGTTAATGGTGAAAAGTAACGAATAAGCTCTTCAACAGCACGATTAATGATTTCAGGCTCATCATGAATACGCTGTAAGTCACTGATATTTTGGCTAAAGTAAGCAATTGAATTAGTGATGGCATTTATTACCGTATCGCGGCCACCAGCAAAGGTTAGGATCATGACGCCTTTAACTTGCTCTTTCGTCATTTTTTGACCATTCACTTGCGCGGCAAGTAATACTGAGTACAAGTCATCACTAGGATTAGCAATGGCTTTATCTATTTCATTATCAATATAGTCATAGAGAATATTAGCTTTATCGCCATCTAAATCACTGTTTTCACTGCGAAATACATGAGTGCCCCAATCAATCCAGGTTTGCGCTTTATCCATCGTGGTATTTAATAACAACGTCAGCGCTTTCGATTGCAGGGGTAATGCAAACTCACTCACAATATCCAGTGATTGCGCACGCAAAGCACAGTCAATTGTGTCATCAATGATTTGCTGTAAACTAGCTTGATACGCATCATCTAACGGGCGTTTAAACCATGGGTTTAATAACTCACGAAAGCCACCATGCTCTGGCGGGTCGACTTCAAAAGGAATTTGCCGTGTTTCACGAATTGCCACTTCAGATGGAATAACAATCCGCCCAGGTTTAGCACCTGACTGAAACACCGCACAATTATGCGCCGCTTTACGTACATCTTTTAAACCTAAGAGCATATTTACGGGATCATTCTGATCGTCCATTTGCCCAATGCCCGATGCACTACGTTGCTCTTTAAATACATCAGGAAAATCACTCACACCTGTAATTTTTGCTGTCATGCTGAAATTACCTTACGACTAAAAATGTAAATTTAATGCTCCATACTAGTCCGATATTTTTGGCTTAAATACGCAAAATAGATTAAAAAATGGTAGTTTCATGTCCTTTTTAGCATGACGTTAATTAACTCTCAGGCATAAAAAAGCCGATGCGTTTGCATCGGCTTTAGGTGGGCAAATGTGAGAGAATCCACACCGGCTAATTACTGCTCGTTTAAATAAACGGTTTTCTTCTCAAGATATTGTTCTAAACCGTATTGGCCGTCTTCTCCACCCATACCGCTTAGCTTCCAGCCATTGTGGAAACCTTGATGTTGTTCACCTAAACCACGGTTAACATAAACTTCACCCACTTCCATTTCTGCAATTGATCGATGAATGTATTCCATAGATTTAGTGTATAAGTACGCTGAGAGTCCATATTCACTGTCGTTGGTATAAGCAATAGCTTCATCAATGCTGTTGATTTTGATGATTGGCAATACCGGTCCAAAAGTTTCTTCATGCACCAAGATATTATCTTGTTCAACATCAACCAGTACAGTTGGCTCATACCAATTGCCGCCTTCAAACCCTGCCACTGTGGCAACTTTCCCCCCAGTGACAAGCTTAGCGCCTTGTGCAATGCCTTTTTCAACAATTGTGTGAATATTATTAATTTCACTTTGATTGACCTTAGGCCCCATATCTGTACTTGGGTCCATTGGGTCGCCTACTTTAAGCGCTTGCACTTTTGGAATGAATTTTTCAATAAAGCTATCATAGACATCGCTGTGTACATATAAACGCTCAGCACATGTACATACTTGACCACAGTTAGCAAAACGCGCGACCACAGCGTCAGCAACGGCTTTTTCAAGATCTGCATCTTCCATCACAATAAACGGCGCTTTGCCGCCGAGTTCAAGCATCACTGGAGTTAAGTTTTTAC
Source organism: Pseudoalteromonas sp. Hal040 (assembly GCF_037162425.1). Classification (NCBI taxonomy): domain Bacteria; kingdom Pseudomonadati; phylum Pseudomonadota; class Gammaproteobacteria; order Alteromonadales; family Pseudoalteromonadaceae; genus Pseudoalteromonas; species Pseudoalteromonas sp. Hal040. Next base: position 1,886,483 of record NZ_JARLUU010000001.1, read on the forward strand.
CACTGGCTTGATGAATAATTTGCCCTGCACGGGTACTGCCGGTCATGGTGATTAGCTTTGTCAGCGGGCTTTCACATAAGTGTTGGCCAACGACTGAACCTGTACCATTAACAATGTTGATCACACCTGGCGAAATACCTGCTTGATTGGCAATTTCACCTAATTCCATCGTAGCTAATGGTGTTTCTTGGGTTGGCTTAATTACTATTGAGTTACCGGTAATAAGCGCAGGACCAATTTTACGCCCCGCTAATGCCAACGGAAAGTTCCATGCAGTGATTGCCACAACTACACCACGGGGAACTTTATGAATATAGATTTTTTCGTTTTCGTGATCAGAAGGAATGATATCCCCTTTGATCGTCAACGCATTATCACAGGCATATTCAATAAATGTGGCTGTAACGTTGGCTTCCATACGAGCAACATCTATTAACTTGCCTTGCTCTTGTACTAATAGCTCAGCAAGACGCTCGTTATTATCACGAATACCTTGGGCAAAACGGCGTAAAATTGTGGCGCGTTCACGCGGTGTTTTTTGCGCCCACTGAGTTTGTGCTACTGTGGCGGTTTCAAGCGCAAGCTGTGCGTCTTCAACACTGCCTTTAGGAATAACACCCACTTGCTCTCCAGTACTTGGTGAAAGCACGCTGATGGTGTCGCTACTTGATGAGCTAATATACTCGCCATTTATAAAGTTTACGTTATTTTTTATTGTCATGGTTTTATCGTCCCATCCAGCCGCCATCAACTAATAGAACACTACCGTTCATGTAGTTTGAGGCATTTGATGCTAAAAATACGGTTGGCCCTTTAAAGTCATCAGGTGTTCCCCAACGACCTTGCGGTATACGATCTAGAATCGATTTTGCACGCTCTGGGTCATTTCTGAGTGCTTCGGTATTATCTGTTGCAATGTAACCCGGCGCAATAGCGTTTACATTAACACCTTTACTTGCCCACTCGTTAGCAAGTGCTTTGGTTAATTGACCAATAGCCCCTTTACTTGCTGCATAACCAGGTACAGTAATACCACCTTGGAAAGTAAGCAGTGACGCTGTAAAAATTATTTTACCTTGCCCACGGGCCACCATTTCTTTACCTAATTCACGGCTTAAAATAAATTGTGAGTTTAAGTTAATTTCAATAATTTTATCCCAATATTCATCACTGTGCTCTACCGCTGGGTCACGTAAAATTGAGCCTGCGTTATTGACTAGAATATCAATTTTAGGGTGATCTTTTTTCACATCTTGTATAAAAGCATATAAGCTCTCACGATTAGAAAAATCACATTGGTAAGCATAAAACATTTGCCCACGAGCAAGCACTTGCGTTTCAACATCTGATCCTGATTTTGCTAAACTTGCTGATACGCCAATTACATCAGCGCCAGCTTCAGCCAATGCCAATGCCATTGCTTTACCAATACCACGGCTACAACCTGTGACTAATGCTGTTTTACCTTTAAGACTAAATTTATCTAACACGTTATTTTCCATTACTTAATTTGGCAAGAAACAAGGGCTTTCATACCCGTAGGGTTATTGTCCATGCTAGCAAACGCTGAGCTAATATCAGCCAGTTCACTGACCGAAGTAATAAATGGTTCTAAATCAATTTTGCCGCTAGCGACTAAATCAATCGCCATTTCAAAATCAGCATCTTCATAAACACGTGCGCCAACAAGTTCTAGTTCACGCCAAAAAAATTGAAACAAATCAACTGGCGGCTTTTGAGAATGGATAGCAACCATACAAATGCGGCCACGTACTGCTGCAATTTGGGTCATAGCTTCAACTGCAGGTTGCACACCCGATACTTCAAAAACAACATCAGCGCCTTTGCCATCACTCCATTTAGACACATATTCTTGCAAGTCTTGTTCTAGTGGGTTGATGGTTTCAATATCAAAACGCGCAGAAAACTTACGACGCTCGTTATTTACTTCAGAGATCAACACGTCAGCACCGACGCTTTTAGCAACCAAGGCCACGAGTTGACCAATTGGACCGCCACCGATCACCACTGCTTTTTCACCGGCTTTTAAGCGTGAACGCGAAATATCATGACAGGCAACAGATAAAGGCTCAATTAATGCGCCTTGCTCAAGTGTTACGTTGTCAGGTAGTTTATGAATAGTACGCGCTTTTACTGTCCATGAATTTTGGAATGCGCCAACTGAATCAATGCCCATAAATTTCAGGTTATGACATACATGGCTATGACCAGCATTACATGCAGGACAATCACCACAGTAATCAAGTGGGCGTACAACGACACGATCACCCACTTTTAAGTTAGTCACATTGCTACCAAGCTCTGCAACCACACCTGAAATTTCATGACCTATGGTATGCGGAGGGTTAACGCGCTGATCCATTACGCCATGATAAATATGCATATCGGTACCACAGATACCAACAAAACCAACATCTAAACGTACTTCATCTGCTTGTGGCTTTACTTGTTTTCCTTCGACGATGCGAAATGATTTATTGCCAATATATTCTGCTGCTTGCATGGTAAATACCTTATGATTGCTTAACTAAATGAGGCTTAACTAATTGCGCGTCAAACTCGACACCGGTACCAATTAAATCTGGTGCACAGGCTTCGCCGTTATCAAGTTGTAATGGTCGCGTGGTGTATTCATCTATCGGGAATGAGTGTACTTCTAAGAATCCCGCGTGAGGTTGTGAAGCCAATAGCGATACATGTAATTCATGCATACCGTGGCTACAAATCGGCAAGTTGTGGGTATACGCTAAACTAGCAACATGTAACCAACCTGTGATACCGCCGATATTTGAGGCATCAGGTTGTAAAAAGCCAAGTTTTGCTTGATCAATCGCATAACCAAACTCATGTAATGTATGTAGGTTCTCACCCATAGCTAAAGGAATTGAGGTCGCTTGCGCAATCCGTGCAAACCCTTTGTAATCATCTGGAATTGTTGGCTCTTCAAACCAGGTTATATCAAACTGCTCAATGGCTTTTGCAAAACGGATTGCATGTTCTACATTCATCGAGTAATTAGCATCAACCATTAACGTTTTATCAGCACCAATTAGTTCACGAACGGCGGCCACTCGTGCCACATCTTCTTTGTAATCTTGTTTGCCTACTTTAATTTTTACCGCATTAAAACCACGGTCTAAGTAACCTTGAATATTCTTAAGGAGCTTTTGCTGATCAAAGTTAAGATCAATACCACCGGCATAACACGCTGTTTTATCTCTGTGTCCACCAGCAACTTGCCAAAGTGGTGTTGATAAGCGCTTACATTTGATATCCCACAAAGCAATATCTACTGCAGAGATTGCAAAGCTTAATAAACCTCCGCGGCCTACGTAATGTAGGTCCCACTGTAGCTTATCCCAAATTGACATAATTGCTGATGAATCAGCCCCGATCAAACGAGGTTTAATTTCGTCATTTAATAACGAATAAATAGCGCGGCCACCTTTACCGCCGGTATAGGTGTAACCCATACCTTCGTAACCGTCTTTGGTCATTATACGCACTGCGATAACTTCAAAATGAGTATGATCACCGTGTTTAGCATCACTTAACACCTCAGCGAGAGGAATTTGGTAATACTCTACTTTTATATTTTTTATTGCTCGCAATGAATCTCTCATCTAGCCACCAGTTTAGTTTACAAGATACAGTCTATTGTTAACAATCTACAACAACATAAATTTCTTGTAAAGGTAATATAGTTAATAAAATGAAAATAACTTTGCCGTAGACGTGCAGCTAAGATTGGCCTAGTAAGTTAAGTTGCAACCGCTTAACTTGCTAGTGTTCTAAACGATTATTGAAGATCAGTGTTTAAAGAAAATGAAAATAAATGTGTATGAGCGGTTATATACACACGGTTTTGTTGGGCATTAAATGCTAAGTTTGCACTAATGGTAGGCAATGATACTTTGGCTAATAGCAGGGCGTTTTCATCAAACAACCAAAGCCCACCAGGACCTGTTGCAAATATAATCCCACTGGAATGAATTTTTAATCCATCCGGTAGACCATGGCTGTTATCTGCCACTGCGGGCAATTGATAAAATAACGCTTTATATTTAACAGTGCCATCTTGGTTTAATTGATATCGATACCAAGCGGGTTTATCAGGGTTTGATGCCGCCACATACAGTGTTTTTTCATCCCCAGACAACGCAACCCCATTTGGATAAATTAATTGCTTATCAAGCACATTAAGTTGGCCTTTTGTATTCAATGAATATACCCCTTGGAAGCTTAGCTCTTTAGCGGGATCATCAAGCTGCTTAGCCAGTCCATAAGGGGGATCACTAAAAAATAGAGTACCTTGCTGATTAAAAATACCATCGTTTGGGCTGTTGAGCTGTTGCCCTTGATAACGACTCACTAATTCACGATAGTTTGTTTTAGGATCATTAACCGACGATGCCATAGTGACAATTTTTCGTGAGCGAGATTGCAATAACACCAACTCATTGTCGTTATTCAGGACTAGGCCATTTGAGTAACCACTCTCCGCTAAATAAAGGTGCACACCTTGCTCAGGCTGAAAGCGATAGACTCGGTGGGTGGGAATATCTGAAAACAACAAATACCCGCCGTCTTCAACCCATACGGGCCCTTCAAGCCACTCAAAGCCGGCAGCCAGTGTTTCGATTGGTGCATCTAAATTTAAAACCTGCAACGCCCTGTTATCGTAGATTTCATACGGGCCTTGATTTATCACTGCCTCTGCATCTACAGAGATGCTAATAAGCACAGCTGTAAGCACTACCCAAGCCTGAATATATTTAGTTAGCATTATTTGTATACCTGCGTTGATAAAGTTGCTGATTAACTTCTTTAGCAGCATCAACAAGGGGCATGTAAGGAATATCTGCCACATTAACAAAGCCAACGTTATAATTTTCGCCATCATAGGCACGCCCTGTTAATGGTGAATCTATATATTGAAACCAATGCGCCCCAACAAAATATGGATTATCGATCACGCTATACATATATTGTTGGTATTTAACACCGCGGTCGTATTGGGACTCGGCGTGAATAAGCCCTGGGTTTAATAGTCCAGAATCTAACGCCCCATTATGAAATTCACCAATAATGCTTGGCTTATCAATGTCTACTAAAAAGTGCCAAAAACCATCATTGAGCCCTTCTCGGTAGTAGTTATAGCTAACCACATCAGCATGAGCAGCTGCTGCGTTACGAATTTCTGGCGTCATGCCCCAGTCAGCAAAACGAGCTCCCATATAGAGATGGTTTGGTAAGTGTTTAGCTGTTGCTTGCTCTACCACGGCAAAATATTGGTTAGCATAATGAAATAGCATAGTGGAAAAATCAGCTTCGACTTGCTTGTTGATATTTTTGACTGTAATGCCACTAGAAAACTCATGCCACGATGCAATATTGCTGTTCCAGCTAGCATTCAAAGCAGCTATATCTTGGTACTTATCTTTCATCAGTTTTACGAATTCAGCTTTAGTAGGGCTTTGTGTTGCATCTACAGATAATGTGTTGATCACTAACCCATATTGCGAATTAACTGAGCCCATCATGCCCCAGCTTTTTTCATTATCAATAAAAACACCAACACACCATGGACTATTGTTCACTTGCTCAGCCACGGTTGCTAAGGTGATATCCGCGCGCTTAATAAAAACAGGATCAAATGGATCAGGTAGCGGGCTCCAGTAATCATTACCACTACTTACTGTTTTAAAATCACCGATGATCCATGCATTGGCAAAATAAGGGAGTCGGTTTTGCTGATAGTAATCATCATCAAGCCAGTTACCAAAAGAGGTGAATCCCCACGACAACATACGATCTGTCGTGGTATCGCGCCATTTTTTCATTAATGTTTGCTCATCACGTGTTTGGTATTTGCGTTGTAAGTTTGCTCGATAAAAACTAAATGTTTCACCTTTTTTAACTGCCCCACTATGCACTTCACGGCGATAGCCATAATTGTCGGCAAGAGGATCATCACTGTCAGGCAACCATTTAAACATGTTAGCGCGCAGCTCCGAGCTGATATAACGTGATGGCCACGCAGCTTTTGGTGCCGTATTTAAGCCGATTGAATCCTCAGGAGTCAGGTCACCCGCCGCTCTTTGCTTTATGTACTTTTGGTCAAAGTCATAACCTGTAATTGTGGTGGTATTAGCCAAGCGTACATTGGCAATACCGGTTGAAAAAAATAAATAACCTTGCGGGTCAACTAAACTCCATTTACCTTGGTACTTTTCGGTTCTGAAGTAGCCCGTTGCTTTAAGTTTTGGTCCCGCTTGCCAACCACTAAACGTTGAGCGCCCCTCAACAGGTGACTTCTTCAGTTGTATTTGCTCTTGCGCTGAGATTGCAAGTAATTGCTCTGTGGATGAAACTTTGTTGCTAAAATCACGCTTGGCATTTTGGCCAAACTCATCCACCAAGCCTACTAGGTATTCGGTGTCAAAGTCAGTTGGCTTTATTAGTCTTACATTATCGATTAGTAATTGCTTATCCGCTAACAAACCTTTTGTGCCAAACGTCACCTTGGTTACTTTACTAACATCAATTTTCTTTTCACCCCCTCGGTACAATACCGGGGTATAACGACTATGCCAACTAGGCGGGTTGGAGCGTATCCCCGACTCTGTATTTAAATCGGCCCCTTTTAACTCAATATAATAAGTATTATTTGATTCAGCTGGCACCACTACACTGCGACTTTGTGCTCTACCGTTATCATCCACTGTTTTTATATATAACTGGGTAGACGCCTTATCAGGGTTTTCTATATCAAGTGCAAAAGCAAAGTTGCCTAGAGCCTGCCAATTCCACGTTGATCTATTTACAAATTCAATATCGCTTTCGTGATGAGTTTTGCCTGCAAATATAACCTGTAACTTATGATTACCTTGCTGTTCAATTAGCTTAGTCGTGGCATTGTGATGCTGTAAAAAAGGCTGATATTCCGTTTTTTCGAAGTCCCACAGCATGTGCTCTTTTTTTGTTGTGTCGCTTGCAGGCGTGTTTTCTTCGAGTTGATTATTAGTACAACCTGACAACATAGTGCCTAGCAGAAGTACAGATGAGATATAAGCATTCTTGTGTGTTTTTTTCATAGCAAGCCTATTCTTTTATTATGAAAGAACCGCTTTTGCAATAAAAGCGGTTAGGTACTATGTAGAATAATTACACAACACCAAATTAATAACAATTAATTGTTAACAATTTTGTATTTGTAAAAATATATGCTGCTTTTTACTCAATCAGCTGAAAACGTTGATTGTCGCCGTTATAACACTCCCACTGTACAATATCAGCACCATTTGTTTGCAGTTTACCTGCGATATCAACACATTTATTACTTAAACTTGATTTGAGCTCGAAGTAGCCATCACCCGTGCTATTGAGAGTAAAGCGTTGACTGGTTTTTGCATGATCACAAACCCACTGCTCCAACTTAGCGCCATTACTTAAACTGGCGTTTTCAATCTGCATGCACAAGCCACTTAACTGCGAGCTAATTGCATATTCATTATTGCTTAACTCAACAAGGTTAAATTGTTGGTTCACATTATCAGAGCCACAACCCCACTGCTGATAATAAGAGCCATTACTCATAGCGCCAGCTGTTATATCGATACACTTTTGACTATGCTTAGCTTTGATCTGTGCACCATTACTAACAATGTTTGTATTGGACGCATTAACAGGTTTATAAACTCGCACCCAATCGACATACATTTTATTTTTACTACCGTCAGCCAAATCGGCATCTGTAGCAATATTTCCTGCCTCTGAACGCCAATCATGATCTTCTGTATCAATAATGATATATGCAGATTGATCCATATTATGTGTGTTCTTGTTTAACGTCGCACCGGTATAGTCTTTATCTTTCATCACCACCTGTGCCCACGAACCATCAGGCGTTTGCTGGCCATCAATATAAAAAGTGACTTCTGTTGGGCTTTTCCAATACACGCCAAAACGATGAAAACCTTCACGCCAATACGTTCCCCAACTAGGCGTATTATGTGTTTGATCATTGTAATCACTGATTATTTGATTTGTTTGTGGATCACGAATAAATACATGAAAATTCGTCGACATATTTTTAGCAAACCAGTCATCACGTGCCCCACCGTATACCTCAAGCACATCTATTTCTCGTTCGTCATTGTCACTAAGCAGCCAAAAATTTGAGGATAACTCCAGATTACTTACCTTAATGTTTGCCTCTAAAAAGATTGGAAAGCTAACTTTTGTCTTCGAGGTGATCACCCCTGCATTAACTTTATCTGTGCCGGCACGACGCGAAGCACTAATTATAAGGTTGCCGTCTGAAACCCATGACTCATCTTGTTGCCAATAGGTCAATCCTGGACCTGTCCAACTATTAAAGTAAGTATCATTCCATTTACTGGTAAATGCAGCAGGTTTACCTGTGTAATTAAATGAGTCTGAGTATGTTTCTTGTAGCTGCCAGACTTTGCCATCACCGGGAGTAACCGGTAAAGGAATTGAGTCCCAATCATTTGCAAACAAGTTGGTAGTAGTGAGTAAACAGCCGATAAACAATGTTGTTTTGTTCATTTTTTCCTCTTTAAATTAATGTTGTCATTTTGGTCACACACTGTGACTAATACAGACTAGTACAAATAAGAAACAAAATAAACACATTGTTAACAATTAAAGATTAAATAAAAAAGGGGGAGTAATTGAAATAGCCATAAAATGTATTAATTAAAGTTATGATTATTAACTGGCATTTCAATAGATATTTGCGTAAAAAACAGACATGAAAGCTATTAGACATCAATTTAGTTGTAATAAAGTCTATATGAAATAGTCAAAGTTCTTTGGGCAATAACCACCATTAAATATGCCTGCTACCCTAGACTTAAATCAAAGTGATTGGTGTTGATATGTAATTAAATCCTCAATTTTACAATCAAAATATGTGCATAATGCATCCAATGTGCGAGTCGTTGTCGAATAGTTATTATTTTTAGCCATTTTAGAGATAGCAGCTTTTTGTAGGCCTGCCGCCTCAGCAACATAGTAATGTTTTATAAAGTGAACAATGAAATCTAGTGCCCTAGGTTCATGCTTATAATCATGCGATTTAATTAAAAAAATATAACGGATAAGAAGCACACCATCCTTTTTTAAATGTTTTTTCCCTGTAATTAACATTGTTTTCTTTTGAAAGTTTAATTTCATAGTTGATAAAAAGATCAAAGATATATTTTTTAAGTGCAATTTGCTCTAACAACGTTTTATAAGCAGTTTTTGATGTATCACGTACAATTCTTATGAAATCAAAAACCCAATATAACCCCCTTAAATCATCAACTGGTGCTTTAATTTTCAATAAAAACTCATCAAAGTCATTTTTAATATCTTCTTTATCTACGTGAAAGCCTGTATTTTTGCATCCATCGACTAAATGGGTAATTAACTCTCTTCGTAAATAACTCATAACTTTATGACTTTATTACTGATTTTTAGCCATTTGCAAAACTCAGTTTTTGTATTTATTTTAGGAAAAAGCATTTGCCAATGTTCGGTTTTAAAAATATTCTCTTCACTAGGAAAGAGGCAATTTAACAACTTTGATATAGAGTCACCACTCACATTGAAGTACTGCTTTAGCATTATTCTAAGCACGTCATTCAAAAAATTAAATTACGCTGTTCGGGTTTGGTCTAGAGGATACAATCAAGCAAGGGATAGTCGCGTTAACATTAGTTGCCCTAAAACGTTGAGACTTCATATAGGTAAATACACCCGAAAAGGCAAAATATTTACCATCAATTTCGTAGCACCGAATTGGGGCTTGATATGAGTCCATTAACAATGACTCTAACTCATCAAAACTATCATCATTATTTGCCTTAAGGAAACTAATCAAGTTAACTTCTGAAATAATATTCTTGATGGTTCTATCAAGCAGAACATTATCCAGTGCTACTTGTTATAATCTTGCCGTGCAGAAAATAGAATTTATCTTCGCATACTCTTTTTCATACTTAGTGGGAAACATAGACTTCAACACAATAGTGGTAATAATAACATTTTAAGTTTGTGCCTAAACTGAGCCTTTTTCAAATGCAATTACATAAAAAATACACATAAACACACAAATTAAAAAGCAACAACAGAACATAAGATATTGAATTATATGAAATAGAGGCTTTCCATGTGTCAGTCTAAGTTGAATATAACACGTCTTGACATGGTAGGGGTCGGTGGTTCGAATCCACTCGGTCGTACCAATTCTAAATTAACTAATTTAAAAAATAAAAAGTTCAGTTTATTAGCGCATCCCTCCTCTCTGTGACCCACGTCTAATTTAACAAGATAAATATAGCTATAAAAAAGCGAGCAACCTGCTCACTTTTAATATCTAGCTTCTATGCGTCGCCTATTAACTCACTGTTAGCGACCAATAATTAGTGCACCGCCTTGAGCTAATAAGTTTAAGGTTAACTTACCACTGTTACTTACTATGACTTGCTTAATACCAGCACTGCCATCTTTTTTATCAAACAACAGTGTGATTTTTTTGCCTGCTAACATAGGTAAATCTATGTCTAATGTTTTGGCTTTATTTTCACCATTCACAGCTGCTACCCACCATGTTTGCTGATGACGCCTTGCAATAATTGCATCTTGGCCTGGTTGACCAGCAATGTAGCGAGTTTCATCCCATACTGTCGGCATCGCCTTTAAAGTATCAATAACAAATTTAGGTTGCTCTTTAAGGTTATTTGGCGTCAGGCCAAAATGTTGCACTGGTGATTGATAAAGCACACCTGTTGCCAGTTCAAATGTATCTGTGGTTTTACGAGTAGTGCCGACTGTTTGATCTTGAGATAAGCGTTTGTTTAAAAACACAGGGGCAAAATCCATAGCGCCAATAGCATTACGAGTGAACGGTAAAATAGTCGCGTTATAGGCATGTAAATCTAACGAATTTTGATGAAAAACAAGGTTCTCCGATGCTAAAACCGCTTCAGATGTTACGAAGTTAGGATACATTCTTTCCCAACCACGCGGGATGGTGCTGCCATGAAAGGTGATCACTAAACCATACTGATTTGCATCAGTGAGAATATCTTCATAGAGTTTAATGGTTTCTTGTTTGTCTCCACCAAAAAAGTCAACTTTAAGGCCTTTTACACCAATGCTTTGCAGCCACGCCATTTCATTTCGACGAGCAGGTGCACTGTTCATTCTATTTTGTGGGGTTTGAGGTGCATCATTCCACCAGCCATTTGAGTTGTACCACAAAATAACATCAACACCCTTACCATTGGCGTACTTAACCAAATCGGCCATTCTATCGCGGCCAATGTTTTTATCCCACCAATTGTCGATTAATACATATTCAAAATTTAATGATGCAGCTAAATCGATAAATTTGATTTGGTCATCGTAGTTGATACTTGGGTCTTGCCAAACAATCCAGCTCCATGTTGATCGACCCATTTTGTAATCTTGGCTTGCTTGATAAAGGGGTTTAACCAAATCAAAGGCCACGGTTGATTCAACAATTGGCTTTAAACTCGTTCCTAACGTGATGGTGCGCCAAGGTGTGGTTGCTGGCATCGCCATAGCGGCATAAGTCGCACCAATGCCATTGTTTTCGCCAGCCTGAGGAAATGAAATACTATAAATACCGTCTTTTATGCCTTCACTTAATTTTGAGCCGACATAATGGCTATCAACACCGGTTTCAGAAATTAATAACCAACCTTTATCGCTATTTTTAAATAATGCAGGAAAGGTAAATCCAACACCGTTCGCCGATGGTGTTCCAAGGGCTTCATTAAAGGTATAAGGCTCTTCGTAACTTGGTTTTGTCTGCATCCAGCCCGTTTCAGGTAAGGCTTGTGGGCTTACAAATGTGGTTGCAGAATCTGGTAAATTAAAAGCACTGTATTCAGCTAACACCTTGATACGGGTATCTGTTTCAGTCCCTGAGATTTGATAACGAAATGCAACATCGCTATCAGACACATTAAACTCGACGCCAAGCATTCTGCCGTCTTGGTTTTCAAATTGCGCTTTAAGTGAATTCGCCGTGTAATTTACTTCACTTACTTTCGCATTATGCATCTTATAACTTTCATTGACCGAAGCAATTGTATGGCTTTTATAATTTAGGCTTTGTGAAAAATCACCCAGGTTGGTATTTAAACCAAGTTGTGATTGCTGCAAAAACACCTGCGTTCCATGGTTTACGCTATATACAAGTTGGTTTTGTTGTTTTTCGAGTTTTACAGTTATTTGTCCATCAGGGCTTGTAACGCTAAGCGGTAATTGTGCGTGAGCAAACATAGAGCTTGTGAGAAGTGATATATAGACACTTGGTTTTATCATTATTGTTATCCTTAAGCTGCAAAAGCATTAAGTGATATCATAATACAAATGTAAAGTTTTTGTCACCCAATCCTATTGATATAAGCAGTGATCCAAAAATGTACTCCACCCGTTAGATATTGTTACAGTTCCTAGGTTGTATATTTACGACAAAAGGCTAAGCTTTAGATAAATAACAAAAACTTAGAAAATTTATGAAACTACTGACCGTGCTTTTTCTATTCGCCTCATATCAAGCTCTTGCGGGCCTTACTCCTGTTAGCTTTGAAAAAAATGGCGAAATCAACACTGAAGAAGCAGTGCGCTTCAACGGTGGATACGGTTATAACCTAGATGCCAAACACGTTTTAAAACTCGTAACTTTAGATTGGCCCCCCTACATTGACGAAAACTTATGTAACAAAGGCTGGCTTTACCAATTTGCTGTAAGCTCCTTACTTGAAAAAGGCTATGGCGTGCAAATTAGCTTTTATCCGTGGGCTCGTGCCGTAAGAGAAGCTGAATTAGGGCGCGCTGATATTCTCTTTCCTGAATATTTCGTTGAAGATGATGTTATTTCAGATAACTTCCTTGATAAAACCCGCAACGATTTACTTGCTTTGAGTCATGCCATTCCAGGTGGGGATCTTTCTTTCGTGGCGTTAAAAGGAAATCAAATTCCATTTAATGGGGATTTAAAATCAGTTAAAGATTTACCAATTGGTGTAGTACGTTCTTATAAAAACACTAAAGAGCTCGATGCCATGATTGATAATAAAGAAATCGATACAATCGTCGCTAATAATGAGTACCAACTAATCCACCTCTTACTAAGTAACCGAGTAAGCCTGATTGTGGCAGATCTTGAGGTGTTAAAAGCCAGTGTTTATAAATCTGAATTATCAATTAGCGGCAAACGACAAATTTTAGAATCACTGGTCGCGCTAGAGCCTAAACTTGAATACAAACCGCTTTATTTTTCTGTCAGTAAATCAACGCCGCACTGGCAAAAAGTTTTACAAGATTTAAATGATGAAATAGAACTCATGCAACAAAGCGGCAAGTTTGACGAGTTCATCGAAGGAATGAAACAACAGTGCTACGGATTAGAAAAAGCGGCGTAACCGCCGCTTTATTTTGATAATATCAGTACGCGATTGAGTACTACTCAGGCACTCTAACCCAGCCTTCCATCAACACACGCGCACTTCGGCTCATACTTGCTTTAGTTACTTGCCAATTACCATCAACAAGTGTTGCAGCAGCGCCCACTTTTAACGTGCCAGATGGATGACCAAAGTTTACCTCTTGTCGCTCACCACCGCCTGCAGCAAGGTTTACCAATGTACCAGGAATAGCAGCTGCAGTACCTATTGCAACCGCGACGGTGCCCATCATGGCATGGTGCAATTTACCCATCGACATAGCACGTACCACTAAATCAATATCAGTATCACTGACAACTTTACCGCTTGATGCATGGTAAGTCTTAGCTGGTGCAACCCAAGCTACTTTTGGCGTATGTTGACGTGCCTTTGCTTCATCAATATGAGAAATTAGCCCCATTTTCAACGCCCCGTAGGCTCGAATTGTTTCTAATTTTTCAAGTGCCGATGCATCACCGTTTATGGCTTCTTGAAGCTCTGTACCATCGTAGCCAACTTCACTGGCGTTAATGAAAACTGTCGGAATACCCGCATTGATCATCGTTGCAGACAACATACCAATACCTGGCACTTCTAGCTCATCGACTAAATTACCTGTTGGGAATAAGGCCCCTTCGCCATCTGCAGGGTCCATAAACTCAAGTTTCACTTCAGCAGCTGGAAAGGTCACGCCATCAAGCTCAAAATCACCGGTTTCTTGTACTTCACCGTTAGTAATTGGAACATGTACTATAATGGTTTTACTTATGTTTACTTGCCAAACTTTAACTTCGACAACGCCGTTGTCTGGAATTTTGCTGGCATCAACAAGGCCGTTCGACACAGCAAAGGCTCCGACTGCTGAAGTTAAATTGCCGCAGTTACCACTCCAATCTACAAACGCTTTATCGATAGCCACTTGACCAAATAAATAATCAACATCGTGATCAGGTTTCATGCTTTTCGATAAAATCACCGTCTTACTAGTGCTCGAGGTTGCACCGCCCATACCATCAGTTTGTTTTTGGTAAGGATCGGGACTACCAATCACACGTAATAACAGATTATCGCGCGCCTCACCTGCCACTTGGGCAGGCTCAGGTAAATCAGTTAAGTTAAAGAACACTCCTTTACTGGTGCCGCCACGCATATAGGTCGCTGGCACCTTAATTTGTGGTTTAAACGCCATCGCTTAGTGCTCCTCAGATTCTAAAAAATCTTGCGCGAAACGTTGCAGCACACCACCCGCTGAATAAATTGACACTTCTTCAGCTGTGTCTAAACGACACGTCATTGGTACTTCAACAGTTTCACCATTGGCACGGGTAATAACTAATGTCAGTGTTGCGCCTGGTGTTGGCTCACCTTTCACACTAAAGGTCTCACTGCCATCAATACCTAATGTAGTTCGCGTGGTGCCCGCTTTAAATTCAAGCGGTAATACGCCCATACCAATTAGGTTAGTGCGGTGAATACGCTCAAAACCTTCTGCTGCAATCACTTCAACACCAGCAAGGCGTACCCCCTTAGCTGCCCAGTCACGTGATGAGCCTTGGCCATAATCTGCACCTGCCACAATGATAAGCGGTTGTTTGCGCTGCATGTAGGTTTCAATAGCTTCCCACATACGCGTCACTTTGCCTTCTGGTTCTATGCGAGCATATGAACCTTGCTTCACTTCACCATTTTCTTTAACCATTTCATTCAGTAACTTAGGGTTAGCAAATGTTGCACGCTGTGCTGTTAAATGGTCGCCTCGGTGAGTAGCATACGAGTTAAAATCTTCTTCAGGTAAGCCCATTTTAGCGAGGTACTCACCAGCTGCACTTGACGCTAAAATCGCATTCGAAGGTGATAAGTGGTCAGTAGTGATGTTGTCACCCAATACGGCTAATGCGCGCATTCCGCTTAATGTACGCTCACCTGCTAATGCGCCTTCCCAATAAGGAGGACGACGAATATAGGTACTTTGTGGACGCCATTGGTAAAGCGGATCGTTGTCTTCACCGTAATCTACACTTAAATCAAACATTGGCTCGTAAACCTTTTTAAATTGTTCAGGTTTAACACTTTGTTTGATCACTGCATCAATTTCTTCATCTGTTGGCCATAAATCCATAAGGCGAATTTCGTTGCCTTGTTGATCATGCCCTAATACATCTTTTTCGATATCAAAACGAATAGTACCGGCGATAGCATAAGCAACAACCAGTGGCGGTGAAGCTAAGAATGCTTGTTTAGCATAAGGGTGAATACGACCATCGAAGTTACGGTTACCCGAAAGTACAGCGGTTGCATATAGGTCGCGGTCAATCACTTCTTGTTGAATTTTAGGATCAAGCGCACCACTCATGCCGTTACAGGTTGTACATGCAAAGGCAACAATACCAAAGCCAAGTTGTTCAAGCTCAGGTAATAAATTGGCTTCTTCTAAATAAGACTTAACCGCTTTAGAACCCGGTGCCAGTGATGTTTTAACCCATGGCTTACGGGTTAACCCTTTAGCGTTAGCATTACGCGCAAGTAAACCTGCAGCAATAACATTGCGTGGGTTACTGGTATTCGTACAACTTGTGATTGCAGCAATGATACAGGCACCATCTGGCATTAAACCTTCTTCATTTTCAACAACGCCAGTGATACCCGCTTTATCAAGTTCGCTTGTTGCAACACGGCGATGAGGATTTGAAGGGCCCGCAATATTGCGACCAACTGACGATAGATCAAAGGTTAACACACGCTCATACTCAGCCGTTTTAAGACTGTCACTCCAAAGCCCAGTCTCTTTTGCGTAAGTTTCGACGAGTTGAACTTGCTCTTCTTCACGGCCAGTTAAACGTAGGTAATCAAGTGTGTTGTCATCGATGTAGAACATCGCAGCTGTTGCGCCAAACTCTGGCGTCATATTAGAAATAGTTGCTCTATCGCCTAAGGTAAGTGCATCGGCACCTTCACCATAAAATTCAAGGTAGGTCGACACAACTCTTTCATTACGTAAAAATTCGGTGATCGCTAGTACGATATCGGTTGCAGTAATACCCGGTTGTGGCTTGCCTTTGAGCTCTACACCCACAATATCTGGTAAACGCATGTAAGATGCGCGGCCAAGCATCACACTTTCAGCTTCAAGACCACCTACACCGACTGCAATAACACCTAGCGCATCGACCATGGGTGTGTGGCTATCTGTACCAACTAATGTATCTGGGAATGCCACGCCATCACGTTTTTGGATCACAGGTGACATTTTCTCTAAATTGATTTGATGCATAATGCCGTTACCCGGCGGGATCACATCAATATTTTTAAATGCTGTTTTCGTCCAATTAATAAAGTGGAATCGGTCATCGTTACGACGGTCTTCAATAGCACGGTTTTTTTCAAATGCGTCAGGTTCAAAACCTGCGTGTTCAACCGCTAATGAATGGTCAACAATTAACTGTGTTGGTACCACAGGGTTCACTTTTGCAGGATCGCCGCCTTTTGCAGCAATGGCATCACGCAGGCCTGCTAAATCAACTAGCGCTGTTTGACCTAAGATGTCGTGACACACAACGCGCGCAGGAAACCATGGAAAATCTAAATCACGCTTGCGGTCAATCAATTGCGACAGCGCATCATTTAGCATTTCAGGGTCACAGCGACGAACTAAGTTTTCGGCAAGTACTCGCGATGTGTAAGGAAGTGTGGCATAGCTGCCTGGTTTAATTGCATCAACAGCAGCGCGCGTATCAAAGTAATCGACGCCGGTGCCTGCTAATGGTTTTCTAAAGTTTGTATTCATGATGATTCTACTTGTACTTGGTGACGGTGAACAAAGGTGGGCTGATTGTTTTTGTATTTATTTCGCCCCTTCATAAAGGGGCAGCTAAGCTACCCCTAACACTGATTTAATTAACGATTAACGCTCAGAAATTGGCGTATAGCTACGCGCTTCTGGGCCCGTATAATCTGCACTTGGGCGAATAATACGGTTATTAGCACGTTGCTCTTTCACGTGTGCTGTCCAACCTGTTACACGGCTCATCACGAAAATTGGCGTGAATAACTTAGTTGGAATACCCATGAAGTGATACGCAGATGCATGGAAGAAATCAGCATTACAGAATAATTTCTTTTCACGCCACATAACTTCTTCACAGCGAACAGACACTGGATAAAGCACATCATCACCCACTTCTGCTGCCAGTTTTTCTGACCACTTTTTGATGATCACGTTACGTGGATCTGATTCACGGTAAATGGCGTGACCAAAGCCCATGATCTTGTCTTTACGCTCAAGCATGCCCATCAGTGCATCTTCAGCTTGATCTGCACTTGTGAATCCTTCAATCATATCCATAGCCGCTTCATTCGCACCACCATGTAATGGACCACGTAAGCTACCAATCGCACCCGTTACACAAGAGTGAATATCAGACAATGTTGATGCACACACACGCGCAGTGAATGTTGATGCATTAAACTCATGCTCAGCATAAAGAATTAAAGACACATTCATTACTTGCTCAAACAGTGCTGATGGCGCTTCGTCATGTAATAAACGTAAGAAGTGTGCACCAACCGAATCATCATCAGTTTCAGTGTCGATGCGAACGCCATCATGGCTAAAGCGATACCAGTAACAAATAATACTTGGGAATACAGCAACCATACGGTCAATTGCATCATTCGCTTCTGAGAAGTCTTGCTCCATTTCTAGGTTACCTAGCATTGAACAACCAGTTCTCATTACATCCATTGGGTGCGCGTCTTTAGGAATGTTCTCAAGCACTGTTTTAAGTGCATCTGGTAAACCACGTAGTGATTTTAGCTTTGCTTTATATTCAGTCAGCTCAGACTCTGTTGGTAATTCACCGCGCGACAGTAAAAAAGACACTTCTTCAAACTGTGCTTTATCTGCTAATTCACTAATATCATAACCACAATAAGTTAAACCTGAACCTGATTTACCTACTGTACACAGTGCTGTCTCACCTGCTACTTGACCACGTAAACCTGCGCCGCCTAATGCTTTATCTACCATGAGTGTTCTCCTTATATGTTGTCGTTATTATCTTTTAGCTGAGAAAAGGTTATCGAGTGTGTTTTCATATGAGTGATAATCTAAAAACTCATATAATTCCGCACGGGTTTGCATATTGTCTAATTGGCTTTGCTGCGAGCCTTCGCTAAGAATAGACGAATACACATTAAGTGCTGCTTTGTTCATCGCTCTAAATGCACTGAGTGGGTAAAGTACAATTTCAACACCTACTTCGCTTAATTGCTCAGTTGTATAAAGCGGTGTTTGGCCAAATTCGGTGATGTTCGCAAGAATCGGCACATTTAACGCTTTAGCAAACGCTTGGTAATCTGCTAGATCATGTACCGCTTCTGCAAAGATAGCGTCTGCGCCAGCTTCAACACACGTCGCGGCGCGGTCAATAGCTGCATTTAAGCCTTCTTTTTGGAATGCATCAGTACGCGCCATAATGTAAAAATCACTGTCTGTTTTAGCATCAACCGCTGCTTTAATTCGGTCAACCATTTCATCTTTAGACACGATTTCTTTATTCGGACGGTGACCACAACGTTTTTGTGCTACTTGGTCTTCAATATGGAAGCCCGCAGCACCTGCTTTGGTCATTTCTTTAACCGTACGAGCAATATTAAATGCACCGCCCCACCCTGTGTCAGCATCAACAAGAAGCGGTAAGTCGGTAGCGCTGGTGATTCGACGAATATCTTCAAGTACGTTATCTAGACTAGTCATACCTAAATCTGGCATGCCGTATGATGCGTTAGCAACACCCGCACCTGAGAGGTAAAGTGCTTGGTGACCGGTTTTCTCTGCCATCATTGCGCAGTACGCGTTGACGGTACCAACCACTTGTAATGGCTTGTTGTTGGCAATTGCCTGTTTGAACTTTAATCCTGCTGACATTGGATAACTCCTATCTTTGAACGGTTTCAGCTCTTTGGCTGACTCTATTTTTTAAATCTAAATTGTGACTGTTTAACTACGGCGCTACTGATTTTTTGCTGCGAGTAAGTCAAACTTCGTCTGAATATTTGCCTGAGACGCACTTATATGGCGCTTCATAAGCATTTCGGCTAATTCACCGTCATGGTTTTCAATGGCATTAATAATAGCTAAGTGTTCATCAAACGCTTTTGATACACGCGGCCCAACCATCCCCATTTGTACACGGTACATACGAATTAACTGGTACAACTCATTACATAATAGATGAATTAGGTGTGCGTTTTTCGACCCTTTAATAATGCGATAATGAAAATCAAGGTCGCCCGCTTCTTGGTAGTATGATTCACCTTCTTTTACACGCTGTGTTTGTAAGTGCTGGTTCAATAACTGTTTTAAACCCTGCACTTCTTCAGGTTCCATGTTGTCGGCAGCTAACCGACAAGCCAGCCCTTCTAGGGCACTACGAACCTGATAGACTTCGATTAAACGCTCGGCGGTTAGCGCAACAACACGACAACCGACATTCGCTTTACGCTCGACCAAATAACAGCTCTCTAAACGATTTAGCGCCTCACGTAAGGTGGCACGGCTTACACCATAGCGTTTAGCAAGTTCTGGCTCAGAAATTTTGCTACCCTGCTCAATGGTACCCTGTACAATTTCACGGCGCATGTCGACAAACACTTGGTCTGATGCTGTTGTTATCGTGATATCGTTGTAGTTATCGTTGGCTTTTTGCTCTGTCATAAATAGGTCTATTTAAGTACTAAATTAAGATTGTCGACAATTTGTGAGTTCACTATGCGCCCTATCATTGCATGTGTCAACCTTGAGATCGGAAAAACAGACTAAAAAACCAGCAAAATGTCGACATAAAATGATATTTATCAAAAATAATGGCTATAAAGAACATTTATATTGGTAATATGTCGACACTTCAATCTCGTTCTTAAAAAGCTAAAAATATCCCCCGATAGCGCTATAAATGGTATGATCCAGCTATTATTACGTGATGTGAGAGCCATTTAGTGGACGCTAATACATATATTCCTGACTCATTTATTGATGATGTAAAAAGCTACCTTCCTGAACATTTATCATTAGACGACTTTATTGCAGCCTGTCGTCGCCCACTGAGACGATCTGTTCGCGTAAATACTTTAAAAATGTCAGTCGCTGAATTTGAGCGTCAATGCGCCAAAAAAGGATGGGAATTAACAGCAATTCCATGGTGTGAAGAAGGATTCTGGCTAACACGTCCTAGCGACGAAGAAGCGGTCCTTGCCATCGGAAATACCGATTTACACTTAAGTGGTGCTATGTATGTGCAAGAAGCCAGTTCAATGTTACCGCCGGTAGCACTGAGAGCCGAAGTTCAGCAAAGCGATACGGTACTTGATATGGCATCAGCACCGGGTTCAAAAACATCACAAATCGCTGCCATGATGGATAATAGTGGCGTGTTAGTGGCCAATGAGTTGTCATCGTCACGCTTAAAAGTATTAGCAGCAACCCTCAAACGTATGGGCGTAGGTAATTGTGCATTATCACATTTTGACGGTGTGATCTTTGGGGATTACATGTATGAATGCTTCGACAGTATTTTGCTAGATGCCCCGTGTTCAGGTGAAGGCACGGTTCGTAAAGATGCAGACGCCTTAAAGAATTGGTCAATTGAATCTAATATTGATATTGCTGCTGTGCAAAAAGCCCTTATAAAAAGTGCCTTTTATGCCCTAAAGCCTGGCGGCACATTAGTTTATTCGACCTGTACTTTAACACCGCTTGAGAACCAACAAGTGTGTGAGTATCTATTAGCAGAGTTTCCTGATTGCATCGAGGTACAATCGCTCGATAGCCTTTTTGATGGCGCAGACAAAGCGACAACCAGCGATGGTTATTTGCATGTTTGGCCGCAAACTTACGACAGTGAAGGTTTCTTCATCGCTAAATTTAATAAAGTAGCATCAAGCGATAACCCAAATCAAAAAGTTAAAAAAGGCGCATTTCCGTTTGCTGAATTTGATAAAAAGCAAAGCCAAGCGTTTATGCAAACAATTAAAAAACAGTTCGGTCTAAAATCACTTCAAGGCACCTTAATGCAACGTGATAAAGAGCTCTGGTTGTTTCCTGATGGCTTTGATGAACTGCAAGATAAAATTAAATACTCACGTTTAGGTATTCAACTTGGTGTGATCCACAAAGGCGGTGTTCGCTTGGCGCATGAGTTTGCCACCGTATTTGGCCAAGATTGCGATAAAAATACCTTTGAGATGTCGGCTTGCCAAGCAAACGATTACTTTAACGGTAAAGATATTCGACTCGAAAAACCAACACAAGATAATGGTGAAGTAGTGTTAATGTTATGTGGCTGTCCGGTAGGACTTGGTAAGTGGCAAAAGAATAAAATTAAGAACTCATTACCGCGTGATTTAGTCCAAAATGCCCAGTTGATAACTTGGGTATAAGTTGCGCATAAGAGCTGTATAAAAAAACAACGACTTTAGGTAAAAAGCTGTAACAGTCTGATTTTAAACTAGTATAAAATTTGTACATTTACCGTGCAATTTCCTGCTGATTAACTACACTTAAAAGTACTTTCTACTTCTCCCTACTGAATTTAGAAGGTGTTTTTTTATAGTTAGCGCAGGCTCACACGAGCCACCCCTAAGCCCAGAACAATGCGGATTCGTTCTGGGCGTTTTTTATTCAAAAGTCGCATAGCAAAGCATCAGTCTTTTTGATTTCATTGTAAAAACAATGATAAAGGATTGATTATGCTTAAACCCCTGTGCTTCGTACTACCACTTTTACTTAGTAGCCAAACTCTGGCAAAAAGCAGTGATTACCTAGGTTTTGACTACCCTAATAAGGCTAAAAATGCCGTCAGTATCAGCTTTGATGATGCAAGACATAGCCAAGTTGATACCGGTTTAGCGCTTTTAAACAAATACCAAATAAAAGCGACATTTTATGTATCCCCTTTTAACGTAAAAGAACGTGTTGAAAAATGGCAAATGGCTGTAAAAACAGGTCACGAAATTGCCAATCACACGGCGAGTCATTTGTGTACCGGAAACTTTGAATGGTTGCGTGAACTTGGGGTATCACTTGAACAATTTACGTTAAAAGAAATGGAGCAAGATATCTTAAAGGGGCAAGACTATATAAAAGCCACTCTTAACGTGTCACCAACCGCTTTTGCCTACCCTTGCGGAAACACCTTTGTTGGGCGTGGTGCTAATACTAAAAGTTATGTACCGTTAATAGCCAAGCACTTTAGAACAGGTCGAACTTGGCTAGACGAAACGTCAAATAACCCTAACTTTACAGATTTTTCGCAGTTAACCAGTTTACCTATTGATGGGCTGACTTTCGAAGAGATTAAAAAAACTATAGAGCAACACCGAACCAACAATAGTTGGATCATTCTGGCAGGCCACGATATTGGCAAGCGAGATCAGTACACCACCGGCAGCGACGTACTAGAGCAGCTCATTGTTTATCTACAAGATCCTAAAAATGGCTTTTGGTTAGATACGGTAAGTAATGTTGCTGACTACGTTGAGGCGAATCGTAAAGCAATCGATTAATTATCGTTTAAATCAAATTCAGTTATTTGGTTATCAGCGTGAATAAGTTCATATTTAGCAAGCAAACCGTCATTGAGCTCAATTAAGCTGATAGCCGCATTACTGACCAAATACTTTTGTCCTTCGCCTATGGTTTGGTGTTTATCAACTTCCATCTGCCAACGCTTAGTGAAAAAGTTAAGTGGGCTTTTCGGGGCATATAAAATTGAGTCTAGCTTATCGAGCACATTAATAAGTTTGCGTGGGAACTCATTTTTAATGCCGCTGGCAGTCAACTGCCAAATTCGGTTTTTATGCTTACCAAAGCGCTTTTGCACTGAAAAGCAAAATGAATAATGGACATCGCCAGAAAGGATCAAGGTTTCTTTTGGCGTATCTTCACGGCGAAAAGTATCTAGCAGCTTTTTAGCAGAACCTTCATGGGCCATCCAGTTTTCAACATCAACTAACAAGGGTTGCCCGCAAAAATTAAAAATCGCTTGGATTGCTTCAATCGATTTAACACCAAACACCGGAGCTGGAGATACGATAATCACTTTATCTTGAGACAATAAGCTTTCTTCTAATTCAGTGAGCCTTTCCCAATCAAGTAAACCTGATGGTTCATTGAAGTTTTGCTCATTACGCCAGCGATGGGTTCGGGTATCGAGCACCACAACTTTGGGGATGGTATTTAGCTCGTAATGCCAATGGTTAAAATTGAGTATTAGCTTATCAAAGTCGTTAAAATGCCAGCTCTGTTGTTGCAGGCTTTGTTTAAAACTGGGTAATAAAGACAATGAGTTATCACCTGCATCATTACCAATCCCTTGCATTAACCAATAACTAATCAGGCCATTATTTACAATACGACGGCTAGCTGGGTGCTGATAAATAGCTTGCTCCCAGCCTGCGGTTAGGTTCCAATCATCGGTGACATCATGATCATCAAACATCATTAGTGTCGATACATTGGCGAATAACCTTTCAACACTGTGAAGACCCTTTGCAAAACCAAGCAGTGCGTCTTTTTCAAGTTTAAATAGATTAGCGTATTTAGGGGCTAATGCTGGGCATTCAATTGATTCGAACTCAATTAGCTGCCAAGTAACCGCGCTGAAGTTTAATAAATAAAGCGCTATAAATTCTTGAAAATGGATTAAGTGGTTTTCAGCTTTTAAGCTTGAGAAGTGCGGCTCATCTTTTTTAAGCCAATAACCAACACCAAATTTACTCCGTTTCTGCCAAGGTACTTTAGGTAAGTGTAAATGGCGCTGATAAAGTTGCT
The DNA here is from genome assembly GCF_037162425.1 of Pseudoalteromonas sp. Hal040. Taxonomy (NCBI): domain Bacteria; kingdom Pseudomonadati; phylum Pseudomonadota; class Gammaproteobacteria; order Alteromonadales; family Pseudoalteromonadaceae; genus Pseudoalteromonas; species Pseudoalteromonas sp. Hal040. The sequence continues at coordinate 1,910,825 of NZ_JARLUU010000001.1, forward strand.
GCTCAAACCCTGCTGGTAAATCTAAATCAAGTGCTGGCTCTTGAAACACACCAAACAAGCTAATCACTTTTTCAATCGCAAGCAGCATAGGTCCTGCGACATCATCCGCATATATTTGATCGCCAGATAACAATAATAAGTCAGCGCCTGCATTAAGAGATTGGCGCTGATCATTTTGCCAATTGTCTGCAGCAACAAGGCTGTCTTTTGCAGGATGATGAGGGTTACGACAAGAACCATGAAGAATTCTATCGAGTCGATTTGGGATCACAAATGCAGGAGATTCAGCACGTTCATAGCAAAAAGACGACAAATCAATGCTTTTATCTTCATCATGTAACGAATAATAGATCAGTGAGTCAACTGCAAACTGGCCGCTGACTGGCATGACATTGATGAAATTTAAGTAAAGCTGTTGCCCTAATTGAATTGACTCTAAGTTCGAGTATGTTTCAACACCGCTAAACTCAATTCGGTAGTGGCAAGGCACAGTTGTGACAAATTGAAAGCACACTCGCCCTGCATCTGCTCGGCGTACCATTGGCCCCATTACTAACTGAGGTAAGTTTGATACGCCGTTCACTATTACACCCTTTTAGCTTGATTAAACAACGAGTAAAAGTTGTTGGTTGTTGCTTCAGCTAATTCGTTAAAAGTAAGCCCTTTTAACTCAGCGATGTAGTAAGCGACATCTTCAACATAGGCAGGTTGATTTGTTTTACCACGATATGGCACAGGCGCTAAATACGGTGAATCTGTTTCGATCAATAAGCGATCTAACGGAATTTGTTTTACAACGTCTTTTAACTCTACGGCATTTTTAAACGTAACAATGCCCGAAATTGAAATATAAAAGCCCAAATCAATGGCTTTTTTGGCCATATCCCAGTTTTCTGTAAAGCAATGCAATACACCACCACAATTATCAGCATTGTGAGCACGCATTAAGTTGATGGTGTCTTCTCTAGCGTCTCGTGTATGAATAATTAACGGTTTATTGAGTTCATTTGCAACCTCGATATGACCCACGAAACTTTCTTGCTGAACAATATGGGTGTCTTTTGAGTAATAGTAATCAAGACCTGTTTCACCAATCGCAACCACTTTGTCGTGGCTTGCAAGTGAAATAAGCTTTTCCTTATCGAGTGCGTCTTTTTGATCAAGTGGATGCACACCGCATGATGCAGAAACATCTGGATAGTGTTTAATTTTATCCAGCATAGATGGGAATTGATCTAAGGTTACACTCACACATAAAAAGTGTTCAACTTTCTTAGCGCGAGCGTTTTCAAGTACTTGGTCTAAATTAAGGTCGAGTTTATCGAAATCAAGCCTGTCTAAATGACAATGAGAATCTACAATCATGGTACTACTTTTTACATGGTATAGGTCGGATTGCCTGAGTTTAACATAGTACCGAGTAGTTTTTCGATTTTCACATTTAAATTGGTTTTATCATCGATAAAATTAACACCCACTCCTGGTGGATTTGAGCTTTGTGCACCTTGTGGTGTGATCCAAGCTACTTTACCCGTTACTACATCATCTTCTAACGCATCGGGTAAGGTAACTTTTAGAGCCAATGAGTGACCCATTTCAAAGCGCATATTAGTGCGAACAAATAACCCACCATTTTTTAAATAAGGCATATAACAGCGATATAATTCTTCTAAGTCTTCAATATCTACTAATAATTCTTGCACGATTTATCCTAATTTTGGCTTTCACGTAAAGTAAACGCTAATTGTGAAATGGCAAGTTCCAAGTTTAAACCAAGCACATGTGAACTGTTATAAAGAAACTCTGAAATTGCAGATTGTGCTTTCTGATAATTGAAAAAGTCCATTCCTAAAACCAATTGCGCCTTAAGATGCTCCGTTAAAAACAAAGCAAATACATTAACCAAGCTGTGATCTTTATTAAGGATGTCGACTAACGCACTGAAATTATGGCTGTCTTTTATCTCAGTTGCAAATTTATAAAGGGAATCGACAGCTTCAAGTTGATTGTCATTTTGCCACTGCTCAACTAGCAGTGGCTGTCTAGCAAATAAATCTAACCATGAATAATTAGCAATGTTTAATGATGCTAACCATTGTGTTGTATATTCTGGGTTAACTTTTATTTCGTGTACGGCACAACGACTTAAAATTGTTGCTGGTAATAGTGCGGTTTGCTCACACGTTAACAATAGATAACGGCGTAAGCTTGGTTCTTCGAGTGTTTTCAATAATGCATTTGCTGCCGCTGTTGTCATTTTATGACACTGTTCAAGTACCACCACTTTGTTACCGTTTTGCGCCGCAGAATGATTGATAAAATCACTGATCTCACGAATTTCATCCACACCTATTGTTTGGCCTTCTACCTTTACAACGCGTTTATCTGGGTGAGTACCCGCTTGATTTAGTTGGCAGCTTTTACAATTGCCACAGGCTTTTAAGTTTACAGGTGACGCACAAAGTAGCCCATCAGCGAGCGAATCGACTAAACGTTGCTTGCCAACACCTTTATCACCATTAAATAGCTGTGCATGATGAAAGCGTTGCTGTGCAAAACTTTGCGCAAGTTGCTGATAAAGCCCTTCAAGCCACGGCAAAGGCATATTAATTTAAACCTGCAAAAAAGTTATCAAGCACAGTTGTTATTGCCGCATGTACTTCAGGCATAGTTTGGTTTGCATCCACTGTTTTGATACTGCTATCAGTTTTAGCTATCTCGAGGTAACGTGCGCGAGTGCGCTCAAAAAAGCCTAATGCTTCTTGTTCGATACGATCAAGTTCACCACGTCCTTTTGCACGGGCAAGACCCACAGCTGGGTCAATGTCTAAATAAATGGTTAAATCAGGTTTTAAACCATTTAGCACCATATCAGCTAAAAAAGAGAGTTTTGTCTGTTCAATATCACGACCACCACCTTGATATGCTTGAGATGAAAGATCATGACGATCACCTAAAACCCAGGTACCCTTTTCAAGTGCGGGATTAATAACATTAGCAACCAATTGTGAGCGTGCTGCATACATAATTAATAGCTCAGTTTCACCCGTCACTGTTTCTTGGTGAGCCTGTTTAACGATATTACGCAGCTCTTCAGCCATGGCTGTGCCACCTGGCTCACGTACATTAATAAAATCGACTTGTTTATTTTCTAAATAAGCTTGGCATACGGCAATGGCCGTTGATTTTCCGGCCCCTTCTAGGCCTTCAATCACTATAAATTTCGCTGTCATATGACTCAATTCTGGTTGTTAGTTTAATTGGTACTGCTTTACCGCACGATTATGTTCTTGCAATGTTTTCGAAAATTGATGGCTGCCATCCCCTTTCGCAACAAAATACACATACTCAGATTCAGGTGGATTAACCGCGGCCAAAATCGCTGCTTTCGATGGCATGGCAATGGGTGTCGGCGGCAAGCCTTTTATCTTATAAGTGTTATACGGTGTATAGGTTGTTAAATCTTTTCGTTTTATATCACCATCAAAATCAGCACCAATGCCATAAATAACCGTTGGATCGGTTTGTAATCGCATATTGGTTTTTAAACGATTGGTAAATACTGCAGAAATTAATGGTCGCTCAGAAGCAAGGCCCGTTTCTTTTTCAATGATTGATGCCAATATTAACGCTTCATACGGTGAACTTAATACTAAATCGGGTGCTCTAGTTTGCCATGCAGCGTCTAATTCCTGCTGCATTTTATTGTATGCGCGTTTTAATACGCCGCTAGCAGTATCTTCACTATGGTAGTGATAGGTGTCAGGGAACAACCAGCCTTCTAAATTTTCTTGTGTGCTACTTATCTGCGTCGCTAAATTTTCTGTCTGTAAGTCTTGCGTTAAATGTGCTTGTTTTTGGATATTAGCAACAACGTCACGAAGTGGCTGACCTTCAATAATTGTAAAGCTAAAGCTTACTTGTGCACCTTGATTGATACGGCGAATATTATCAATCACAGCGCTCGTATCAAGTTCATAAAGACCCGCTTTTAAATCGGTAAGCGTAGGGTCTAATTTAGCGAGTATCTGAAATTTAAAGCAGCTATCGAGCCACTGCTTTGCTTGCCATGCTTGACAAAGCTGATTAAAGCCGGTGCCACGTTCTACTTTGAATAAAGTACTGTTTTCAACTTTTAACGGCATTTTTAATGCTGATTGAAGTTGTTGATAGCCAATTCCACAACATAGCAATGCTAATAACAGCACGCTAACAATGACTTTTATCACACACTCTCCTTGGCAAACTGCGCCGCTAATAGCGCTTTACTGCGTTCAATATCAAACTGTGTATTAGCAATCCGTGCAACGGGCACTACGCCCATTAAACTATTACACATAAATACGGCATCCATAGCTAAAAGCTCATCTAGTTGGATTGCTTTAAACTCAATGGCTAACTTATCACATAAAGCGCTGAGATAAACCCCAGTGATACCACAGCGGTCTAACTTGGGAGAAACAATATTACCGTTTTGAATGGCAAATAAATTTGCAGCAGAGCACTCGATCACATTGTTATCATAATCAAGTACAACAACGTCATCACACTCAAGGCTGCTCATTTGCTTTTTGATAAGTACTTGCTCTAAACGGTTCAAGGTTTTTAAGCCTGCAAGTAAAGGTTGATGTGCAAGTTTTACGTCGCTGACTGCTAAGCTTACACCCTGCTGCTGCCAACTTTTATAGTGTGAAACCGCAGGCATGACACTGATCAGCACTTGGATACTTGGTGTACCTGGTAAGCCATAACCACGCCCACCTGCACCACGGGTGACAACTATTTTTAAAATACCGGTTTGTGTATCACTGATTGCGTGGTTTACTTCACGCTCAATTGCGGTTAAATCTAATTCGGGGAAATAGAGCCTTTGCGCGCATTCTTCTAATCGCGCTTTATGTAAATCCCAGTGCTCAACGACAGAATTAACCACAGAGCCTGTGGTAAAGAAGCCGTCACCATAATTTAAGCCACGATCTTGCGTGCTTATTGTGGTGTCTGGTGTGATTATTTTTATTGTTTGTTTTAATTTACTCATACAAAAAAGCCCAGTTAAACAACTGGGCTCTTCTTTTTAGTCCGTTGTTAAAAAGAATTATACCTTTTTAAATAGCAACGAGCCATTAGTACCACCAAAACCAAATGAATTACATAGTGCGTAATCCAATTTAGCGTCACGCGCAGTGTGCGGTACATAGTCTAAATCACAGCCTTCATCTGGGTTATCAAGGTTGATTGTAGGGCTTACTTTCTGGTCAACAAGTGACAAGATAGTAATAATCGACTCTACCGAGCCTGCTGCACCTAACAAGTGACCCATCATTGATTTAGATGAACTTACCATCACATCTTTCGCTGCATCACCAAAAATAGTTTTAACAGCGGATGTTTCGGCTTTATCGCCTGCATTCGTCGATGTACCGTGAGCATTAATGTAGCCAACTTGGTCTGCATTAACTTGTGCATCGTTTAAGGCATTTTCCATCGCCAGTGCTGCGCCAGCACCGTCTTCAGGTGGAGACGTCATGTGATATGCATCACCACTCATACCAAAACCAACAAGTTCAGCGTAGATTTTCGCACCACGTGCTTTAGCATGCTCATACTCTTCAAGTACGATAACACCTGCACCATCAGCAAGAACAAAACCGTCACGGTCTTTATCCCAAGGGCGTGATGCTGCTTGTGGATCGTCGTTACGAGTTGATAATGCACGTGCCGCATTAAAGCCACCCATACCAATTGGTGTCGATGCTTTTTCAGCGCCACCGGCTACCATTGCATCTGCATCGCCGTATGCAATCATACGCGCAGCATGACCAATGTTATGCAGACCTGTCGTACAGGCTGTAACGATTGAAATATTTGGACCACGTAAACCGTGCATAATCGATAAATGACCAGAGATCATATTAATTATGGTTGAAGGCACGTAAAACGGAGAAAGCTTACGCGGACCACTGTTTAATAGTTTTATGTGGTTTTCTTCAATTAACGTTAAACCACCAATACCAGAACCCACTGCTACACCAACACGAGTGGCGTTTTCTTCAGTGATCTCTAGACCAGAATCTTGTAGTGCTTGTACACCCGCTGCAATGCCATATTGGATAAACAAATCCATTTTCTTTGCATCTTTCGGTGACATGTAAGCTGATGCATCAAAGTCATTCAGCAAACCTGCGAATTTGGTGCCGAAACTTGAGGTATCGAAATGCGTGATAGTTTGAATACCACTTTTACCGTTTAACAAACCTTGCCAAGTAGATTCAACATCATTACCTAGCGGTGTCAACATTCCTAAGCCTGTTACGACGACTCGACGTTTAGCCACGGGTTGCCTCCAATAAGGAAATTATTTTAGGTGGGGTGTATACCAAATTTATTAGTATCATTCTTCAGATAGACTAAGGGCAGCGTAAAGCTGCCCTTAAAATCAAAATGCGTAAAATTACTCAGCGTGAGCTGTAACGTAATCGATTGCAGCTTGAACTGTAGTGATCTTTTCAGCTTCTTCGTCTGGGATCTCAGTGTCAAACTCTTCTTCAAGAGCCATTACTAGTTCTACAGTGTCAAGTGAATCAGCACCTAAGTCGTCAACGAAAGAAGCTTCATGTTTTACTTCTTCTTCTTTAACACCTAGTTGCTCAATGATAATTTTCTTTACGCGTTCTTGGATGTCGCTCATTCTTCTTTCCTTTATTAAAAACGCCAATGCGTTATTTTCAGATTGCGGCGTAGTTTACGCCGCATAATTCTGTGATTCAAGGATTTGCTGATAATTACTTATCTGGTCAAACCTCTCGAATAGTATTTGTTCATTTATCGCTTATTTTCATAGCGAATTCAAGTATGTTTAAAGCAAGATCACAAAAAATTCAACAATTTTCGATAATCTTTCGTTAGCAAATTTTTGCCAACTTTCATTAAACCATGTACATCGCGCCATTTACGTGCAATGTTTCGCCTGATACATACGCAGCAGCGTCAGATGCTAAATAACATACCGCAGCAGCGATTTCTTCAGGTTGACCTAAACGTCCTGCTGGTACATTTGCAAGCGTAGCCGCTTTTTGCTCATCAGTCAGCTCATCGGTCATATCGGTTTGAATAAAACCCGGTGCAACAACGTTCACTGTGATGCCACGTGATGCCACTTCGCGAGCTAATGACTTAGTAAAACCAATTACACCCGCTTTCGCAGCAGCATAGTTAGCTTGACCCGCATTACCCATAGTGCCTACTACAGAACCAATATTAATGATACGGCCATTTTTCTTTTTCATCATAGGGCGTAATACAGCCTTAGATAAACGGAAAATTGAACTTAAGTTAGTATCGATGATGTCATCCCACTCACCGTCTTTCATACGCATTAATAGGTTATCGCGAGTGATACCCGCATTGTTAACTAATACGTCGATATCGCCTAAATCAGCCTTGATCGCAGCAAGTGTCGCCTCAATCGATTCAGGATCTGTAACGTTAAGGGCATAACCTTTACCGTTGTCACCTAGGTATTCACTGATTTTAGCAGCACCCGATTCACTTGTTGCAGTACCCGCTACTTTTGCACCTTGTGCAACTAGCGTATTTGCAATCGCTTTACCAATACCACGGCTTGCACCAGTGATTAGGACAACCTTGCCCTCAAGAGAAAATAAATTTGTCATTCTATTCCTACTTATTTCGCTTCATCAATCGTAGCTTGCGTACTAACCGCGACGCATACCATTGCTTTATCAATTCGTTTAGCAAGACCCGTTAAAACTTTACCTGGGCCAAACTCGTAGCTTTGTGTAATACCTTGTGCAACCAATGCTTGTACTGTTTCAGTCCAGCGTACTGGGCTGTAAAGTTGGCGTACTAATGCATCTTTAATTGCTTCGCTTGATTGCTCAGCTTTTACATCAACGTTGTTGATTACATCACACTTAGGTGTACTAAATGTTAAAGCAGCTAAATCAGCAGCTAATTTTTCAGCAGCTGGTTTCATTAGTTCACAGTGAGAAGGAACGCTAACCGCAAGCGGTAATGCACGTTTAGCACCAGCTTCTTTACATGCTTCTGATGCACGCTCAACTGCCGCTTTGTGGCCAGCAATAACAACTTGACCTGGTGAGTTGTAGTTTACTGGTGAAACAACTTCACCATTTGCTGATGCGTCACAGGCTGCTTTTATTTCGTCGTCACCTAAGCCGATGATTGCTGCCATAGAGCCAACACCCGCAGGTACTGCTTCTTGCATATATAAACCACGATTTTCAACAAGTTTAACTGCTTCTCTTAAGCTTACAACGCCAGCACAAACTAACGCTGAATACTCGCCTAAACTGTGGCCAGCCATCACAACCTCAGCATCTGGGTTTGCGTCTAACCATTGACGGTAAATAGCAACACTAGCAGTAAGTAATGCTGGTTGTGTACGATGGGTTTGATTTAATTCTTCTTCTGGACCATTTAGTACAAGCGCGACGAGATCATAGCCAAGAGCTTCAGATGCTTCAGCGAATGTTGCTTTAGCAATCTGTGAATCAGCTAATAGTTCAGATAACATGCCCACAGCTTGTGAGCCTTGACCTGGAAATACGAGTGCAATTTTATGTGCCATACTTTGCTCTTATAATTAAACAAAAAAATTTTCTGTAGCAGGCAGCATAACAAGTTTTAAGTATGCTGCACTACTTTGTTGTTGGATGTGTTTGCTCAAAAATCGCGACGATTTTTTCAGGGAGTTGGCGTTCGACTTCCCGCGCGGCTTCATCAATAGCAGCATGAAACGCCTTCGCAGAGGCATTACCATGGCTTTTAACAACAATACCGCGCAATCCTACCAGACTTGCGCCGTTATACTGGTCGGGGTTCACCCGCTTGTAGAGTTTTTTTATCACTGGGCGTAATAAAAACGCTAAACTTTTGTATAAGAAATGTTTGTGTAAGGCTTTGGTGAGTTTATGCATGATGAGTTTGGCAATACCTTCACAGGTTTTCAATGCCACATTACCTACAAATCCTTCGCACACTATAACATCGGCTTTACCACTGAAAATATCACTACCTTCACTATAACCTGTGTAGTTGAGATATTTACACTGCTGCATTAACTGTGCAGCTTGTTTGATTCCTTCATGCCCTTTGATGTCTTCAGAGCCAATATTTAATAAACTTACTTTTGGGTTATCACACCCAAGTGCCTGCCCTGCTACCACAGATCCCATAATGCCAAATTGATAAAGAGTTTGTGCATCACAGTGCACATTGGCGCCTAAATCTAATAAATAGACAGGGTTTTTACGTTCGGTTGGAACAGCAGAAATAAGTGCAGGACGTTTTACGCCTGGAAGCATCTTTAATACGTAATGCGCCATAAAAAATAACGCGCCGGTATTACCAGAGCTTACACACGCTTGCGCTTCACCCGATTTAACTAAATCGAGGGCAACTCGCATTGATGAATCTTTTTTAGAACGAACAGCAGAAGCAGGCTCACACGCGTTAGTGACGACTTCGCTACAATGGCGAATTATTAAACGAGGATGAGAAACAGAATCGAGTGCTTCGAGTTCTTTCAGGATAACTTGCTGATTACCACATAAGATGAGTCTTAAGTTGGTATTAGCATTGACCGCTTTCACGGCAGCGGGGATAGATGAACGGGGGCCGTAATCGCCCCCCATCATATCTAACGCTATGGTTAGATTGGTCAGCATATAGCAATCTCTTAGTTAGAAATTACTTTAACGCCTTTGTAGTAACCGTCAGCAGTTACGTGGTGACGACGGTGAGTCTCACCAGAAACTTGATCTACAGTTAAAGTTGGACCACTGATCGCATCGTGTGAACGGCGCATGCCGCGTCTTGCACGAGACTTTTTGCTTTTTTGTACAGCCATTAGTCTTCTCCTAAGAATCTTTCTTAAGTTGTTTCAAAATATCAAATGGATTTGGTTTGTCATCTTTTGCTGCTAATTTACCAAAGCTCGAAGGCTCTGATGAATAACTGCATGAAGCTTCGTTGTGTGTAGGCACTATTGGAATAGCTAAAATCAGTTCGTCTTCGATTAACTCAAATACGTTGATTTCACCGTTTTCGTCCAGTTCTACTTCATCGTAACCTTCAGGTAGATGATCTGACTCTGCATCCAAACCAATTGGCGAATACACAAAGTCTTGTTCCAAATCCAACCCTAATTCTCCATTACAGCGTTGACAAGTTACAGTTACGTGTGTTGATAAGTTACCACTTATTACCACTAAACCTTGCTCGTCAATTTTGCAATGAATCTTTACCGCTATTTCACCTGTTTCCTCCTGCACAACTTGCTCTAAACGAGAAAGTTTTTCAAGCGGGACAATACCGTCATACGTTAAACGATGTTGAGCTGCTTTGCTGGGATGAAGAGTGATGGGAATTTTCACCTTTTGCATAGGGGCTGCATCATATAGATAGTTAGTAAGTTAGTCAAAGTAAAAAACCAATTTTGGTAGGTTTTTAACGATCTTCTGCTTTGTTTTCGGATTCATTGTGGCTTATCCTTGGCAAAATACAATTTTCATCCAGAATTTTTTATGAAACCAACACTTATATTAGCGTCAAGCTCGCCATTTAGACAGCAATTATTAACTAAGTTCAACCTACCGTTTCAAAGTTTCTCTCCAGATATTGATGAATCTTCCCTTGTTGATGAAACACCTGAGCAATTAGTAACGCGATTAAGCGAACAAAAAGCGCGTGTAGCTACTAAGCACTTTCATGAAGGTTTAGTAATAGGTTCAGATCAGGTTGCGGTATTCAACAACACAATATTAGGAAAACCACACACTAAAGAGAACGCCGTGGCTCAGTTATCTTCGTTTAGTGGCCATACAGTGACCTTTTTAACGGGTTTAAGCGTCTTTGATATTCAAAGCGATAAAACGATTACCACCGTGGTGCCATTTGATGTGACATTTAAAACACTCACCCTTGAGCAGATCAATGCTTATTGCGATGCTGAGCAGCCCTACAATTGTGCAGGCAGCTTTAAAAGTGAAGGACTCGGGATATGTTTATTCGAAAAGCTCAGTGGTGATGACCCAAATACTTTAATTGGCCTACCACTGATCACATTAACTAAAGTACTGGCTGAGTTTGGTGTTGATGTGTTGACGCTGCAAGGGGCGTAGTTAAAACTTGTAATAGATGTTGGTACGAATCAACAACACATAACGGCGTATGTTGTTGTAACTGCGCCGGGCTATGAGCACCAAAACTCACTCCAATACAAGCAATACCTGCAGCATTAGCCATTGCCATATCCAGTTGACTATCACCAATCATCACTGCATCACCTTTTGCTATACCCTGCTCGTGCAAAATTTGCTCAAGCATATCTGGAGATGGCTTTGATTTAGCATCGTCAGAGCATTTTACATTCACAAAGTACTTACCAAGGCCAGATTCCTTAAGCAACCTATCGATACCTTCACGCCCTTTTCCCGTGGCTATCGCCAGTTGCATTCCTGCTGCGTGTAGTTTCTCTAACACAGTTTCTACATCTGCGAATAATGGAGTGGGCGTTACATCTAACTCACGATACTGTGCTTTATAGCCTGCAACGAGTTCATCATTTAAATGTAAATGCGCCGGAAAAAGTACTTCAGTCGCTTTTGCTAACGACAAACCTATCACATCTTTCGCTTGTTGCTCTGATGGAACAGGAATACCTAATTCTCGCGCAGTATTTCTCAGGCAGGTAACAATTTTTGGCACAGAGTCCATCACTGTGCCATCCCAATCAAAAATAACTAGCTTAAACTTGTTCATTATCAGCACGTAGCTTTTTGATACAGTTTTTAAGTGCATTATCTAATGGCGCTTCAACATGCATAGTCGTTTCGTTTTTAGGGTGCATAAAACGTAGATCGTGAGCATGTAAAAACAAACGATTTAAACCAGTCAGCTTGTTTACGTATTGATCAAACTCCGCAACACCGTATTTATCATCACACGCAATTGGATGGCCTTTACATTGTGTATGTACGCGAATTTGGTGTGTACGCCCTGTTACCGGCGACGCTTGCACTAATGAACATTCTGCATATCGCTCAAGCACCCGAAAACGTGTGTGCGATGGTTTACCTTCGGTATTATCAACACGTACCACGCGCTCACCAGACTTCAAGGTGTTTTTACGAAGTCCTTCAGTAACGTTTTTCGTTTTAGCGTCCCATTGGCCATCGACTAATGCCCAATAGTTTTTTTCCATGGTTTTTTCACGTAACTGCTTATGTAAATCAGTCAGCACTGAACGACGTTTAGAAATGAGCAAACAACCCGATGTATCGCGGTCTAAACGGTGCACAAGCTCTAAGCTACGCTCTTCAGGACGAAGTACGCGAAGCGCTTCGATTAAGCCATAACTTAGGCCACTGCCACCATGTACAGCCATACCTGACGGCTTATTTATCACCATTAAATACTTGTCTTCAAACAAAATGGCGCTTTCAAGTTGTTTCACTTTGTCTAATTGCTTTGGAACAAACTCTTCTTTTTCTGCTACTTTAATTGGTGGAATACGAATCACATCGTTTAGTTGTAGTTTGTAGACAGGTTTTATGCGTTTTTTATTTACTCGCACTTCGCCTTTACGAAGGATTTTATAAACTGCACTTTTAGGCACACCTTTTAGGTGAGTAATAAGAAAGTTATCAATACGTTGACCTAGATGGTCTTCACCTATAGTAACAAACGAAACTTGTAAGCCGGTTTTTTCTGACATTGCCTAATCACTGATTTAAGTAAATAATTTAGTTGCTAACGCGGTTGTAATAGTGGGATAATCACCATCGCGAACATAAAGTTTGCAAGTAACAACGGTGCTTTTATCACATTAATACATTCGTGAAGCATATTCTGGGTTGCCGATCATACAGATCCGCGCTAAGTTTTCCAAAGCTTTTATAACTACCCAGCCAACACGAGCGTTCAATTATCGGCGATGCGCGTAATATATTGCCTGAATAATTTGAGCACGGATGTTGATTAATGAACATAAAAAGCAATTGAACAAGATAAATTGACTGATAGTGACGACGTAGCAACGTCATTCAGAAGCAGCTGTTGTAGCAAGACATTGAATAAAAATTTGAACATGGTCGACTTCGGGACAAAACTCGTAAATTAAAACCGCAGAATTGGCGGCAGTTTTGACACCAAATGAATTTAATAACGTGACAACATGTTATTGTCAGCCACACTTAGTGATGCTCAATGTAAGAAACAACTTCAGGTTTTGACTTTAACCAGTCGTGAGACTGCACAAAAATAACCGTCAGAAACCACTGAACAGACGAGTTTATATCGTCATGTCAGCGACAGAATTAGTAGAGTAACAATATGAAACGTATGCTAATCAATGCGACGCAGCAAGAAGAAATGCGCGTTGCACTGGTTGATGGCCAGCGCCTGTATGATTTAGACATAGAGAGCCCAGGTCACGAACAAAAAAAGCAAATATTTACAAGGGTAAAATTACCCGTATCGAACCGTCATTAGAAGCAGCCTTTGTTGATTACGGCGCTGAAAGACACGGTTTCCTTCCTCTTAAAGAAATAGCTCGCACCTACTTCCCACAAGGCTATACATTCCAAGGTCGTCCAAATATTCGTGACGTGATCAAAGAAGGCCAAGAAGTCATCGTGCAAGTTGATAAAGAAGAGCGTGGCCAAAAAGGCGTCGCGTTAACGACTTTTATCAGCGTTGCAGGTAGCTATTTAGTACTTATGCCTAACAATCCTCGTGCCGGTGGTATTTCTCGCCGTATCGAAGGTGATGAGCGTACTGAACTTAAAGAAGCACTAAGCCGTTTAGAACTTCCTAAAGGCATGGGCTTAATTGTTCGTACAGCGGGCGTTGGTAAATCATTTGAAGAGCTAGAGTACGACTTAAAAGCACTATTAGTGCATTGGCAAGCTATTCAGCAAGCAGCTGACAGCGGCCCTGCTCCGTTCTTAATTCACCAAGAAAGTAACGTTATTTTCCGTGCTATTCGTGACTATTTACGTCGTGATATTGGTGAAATTTTAATTGATAAAGCACGTGTATTTGAAGAAGCGAAAGCGCACATTGAGCGTTTCCGTCCAGACTTTATGAACCGCGTTAAGCTGTATCAGGGCGATGTACCACTATTCACCCACTACCAAATTGAAAGCCAAATTGAGTCTGCGTTCCAACGTGAAGTTCGCTTGCCATCGGGTGGTTCAATTGTTATTGACCCAACTGAAGCGTTAACGTCTATCGATATCAACTCATCTAAAGCCACTAAAGGTGGTGATATCGAAGAAACAGCACTTAATACGAACTTAGAAGCAGCAGACGAAATTGCCCGTCAATTACGTTTACGTGACTTAGGTGGCCTTATTGTTATCGATTTCATCGATATGACACCACCACGTCATCAACGTGAAGTTGAGAACCGTTTAAAAGACGGCGCGCGCCCAGACCGTGCTCGTGTTCAAATCGGTAAGATTTCGCGCTTTGGTCTACTTGAGATGTCACGCCAACGCTTACGCCCATCATTAGGTGAAGCAAGCCAAGGCCCATGTCCTCGTTGTAATGGCCAAGGTACAATTCGTTCTAACGAATCAATTGCACTGTCTATCCTTCGTTTAATCGAAGAAGAAGCAATTAAAGACAATACGTCACAAGTTAATGCACAAGTACCTGTTGCTGTTGCAGCTTACCTATTAAACGAAAAACGTCGTAGCGTTCAACGAATCGAAAAACGCCATAATGTTGATGTAGTGATCATTCCTAATCAGCATATGGAAACACCGCATTACGAAGTTCTGCGCTTACGTAAAGACGAAACAATCGAAACAGTAAGCTACGAGCAAGTTATTGCGCCAGAACCAGAAGCATTTGAAATGGCTAAAGCACCTTCTGCACCAGTTCGCGAAGAGCCGGTTCTTAAGGGTGTCGTAATGCCTACAACGCCTGCACCTCAAGCTGCACCAAAACCTGAGCAAGCGGCTCCAGCTGCTAAGAAATCAGATGGTGGTTTATTCGCTGCTATTGGTAAGTTCTTTAAATCGTTATTCGGCGGTGCTGAAGACGAGTCAGAGAAAGAACAAGAAGAGAAAAAAGCAGCGCAAAAACGTAGTAATAACCGTCGTAACAATGACAACCGTCGTCGTAGCAACAACCAGCGCCGTCGTAATTCTCGTAACAAACGTCCTGAAGATGCACAGGCTAAAGAAGAAAACACTAACACTTCTGCACCTGAGCAAAAAGACACAAATGAGAACCGTAACAAGCGTCGTCGTAATTCTAACAACAGAAAGCGTAATGAAAAGCGCACTGATGATGTAGAACAAACGACAAAAGAAACTGTTCAAGAAACTCAATCAGAGCAACCAAAGGAAACTAAACCTAAGGTTCGTCGTCAACGTCGTAACTTACGCAAGAAAGTACGTGTACAAGACGAAAATGCTGATGAAACAAATGCAGTACAAACAGCAGAAACAGCTGAGCAAGCGCCTAAAGCTGATAAACCAGCAAAGCCTGCAAAAGAAACTGTAGAACTTGAGACTGAACAAACTGAGCAAGCAGCGGCTGAAGTACAAGTAAAAGCTGAACCTGTAAACGTGCATGCTGATGCCGAAGTTACTGAGCAAGCTGAATCTGTAGAAGTATCTGCTGATGAAGAACAAGCACAGCCTCGCACTCGCTCTCGTCGTTCACCTCGTCATTTACGTGCTGCTGGTCAACGCCGTCGTCGTCCAGAGCAAGATGAAAAATCGAGTGATGCCAAGTCTGATACACCAGCATTCATCCCAGTTGCTGATCAAGCAGCCGCTGAATATGAAGCTGAGTTAAAGGCAAAACAAGCTCAAGCAGAAGTATCTGTACAAGCTGAAGAGCCTGTTCAAGCTGAAGAGCCAGTACAAGCTGAAGAGCCAGTACAAGCTGAAGAGCCAGTACAAGCTGAAGAGCCAGTACAAGCTGAAGAGCCAGTGCAAGCTGAAGAGCCAGTACAAGCTGAAGAGCCAGTACAAGCTGAAGAGCCAGTGCAAGCTGAAGAGCCAGTGCAAGCTGAAGAGCCAGTACAAGCTGAAGAGCCAGTACAAGCTGAAGAGCCAGTGCAAGCTGAAGAGCCAGTACAAGCTAAAGAGCCAGTACAAGCTGAAGAACCTGTTCAAGCTGAAGAGCCTGTTCAAGCTGAAGAGCCAGTGCAAGCTGAAGAGCCAGTGCAAGCTGAAGAGCCAGTGCAAGCTGAAGAGCCAGTGCAAGCTGAAAAGCCTGTTGCCGCTGTAGAACCTGCTAAAAATGAAAAAACAGTTTTAGTAAAAGGTTCAGCAAGCGGCGCGATGGCAAAACCAGCACCGGTTGCAGACAGTGAGCCAGAGCCAACACCAGCGGCTATGGCGCATGACAAGCGTACAGCTATTCCAGATAGCGGCCTTCGTGCAGGTTCAATTAAACCTGCTGGCAGAGCCCGTGCTGATATGGCAAAAACCTTAGCGGCTGATTAATTTAGTCGCTTAATAAAAAAGCCGCGTTTATAACGCGGCTTTTTTGTGTGTAATGCTTTTAAATAACAACCTGTTGAGTACCTAGGTGATTGGCATAGCCGCCCACAAGAACCTTATAAACACCCTGCTCATCCGAATAAACACTGGCAGAAATATGTGAACTGCATCCCATTGCTCGGCCTTGTTCAAACTTGAAATGTTTTTCTTGCTGTACAAATACGTGTTTTGATAAATAGCATGCAAGCGCACCACTGGCACTACCGGTTGCTGATTCTTCAGGTATTCCAACCAAAGGCGCAAAGTTACGACAACTCGCAGTAAGCTCACTTTGCTCTTCACATAATTCGAAGGCATGCACACCTATCACGTTATGCTGTAGGCAGAACTCGCTAAGCGCCACTTCATCGATAGTGATTTTATCTAAGTAGCCATTCGGCACAGCAACAATAATATCCGGCAATCCTGTAGTTATTACATCGATTGGCAAGCCTGTTTTTGCCAGTGTTGTTTCATCAAGCCCTAATAAGCCTGCAAGGTCGTCATAAGCAAAGTTGCCTAGGTATTTTGGCAAGGCTTGCTCCATGGTAACTTGCCCATCTGCGGCAATTGTTACGCCTAACAAGCCCGCTTTTGTTCGCTGAGTGTAATAACCTGGTTTTAATAACCCTTGTTCGAAGAGCGTAGCAAACACCGCTAGGGTTGCGTGGCCACAAAAATCAACTTCTTCAGTTGTCGTAAAAAATGACACAGCAAAATCAACTTCATGATCTTGCGCAACAAATGCGGTTTCTGAAAAGCCAATTTCTTTTGCAATCGTCAGTTTTTCTGCGTTTGTGAGTTTATCTGCATTCAAAACGACACCTGCTGGGTTGCCCCCTGTATTATTTGCACTAAACGAGTTAACTAAAAATGCGGTTATTGTCATTATTGTATGCCTTGGTTTAAGTTAAATTCATAAAACAACATGCCATTTTCCTTAGATGCTTGCTTTTCAAAAGCCAACTTTTTTAAAAGTTTAATTGATGGTGTATTTGATTCATCAACACCAGCAATGAGCTTATGCCATTGTGACTGAGTACCAGCGAGGTTTATAAATCCCTGCAATAACTCAAATGCAAGACCCTGCCCCCAATATTGCTCAGCTAACAAATAACCAATAAGAGCATCATGGTTTTCGGTATAGATAAATAAAAGCCCAACAACTTCTTGATGTTGAGATTGCAGCATTAATAAGCGGCACTCGTTAAGCATGTTAGCCAACCACTTTTCTGCAGCAGCTATAGAATCAATACCTTGAAAATAACCAGGTAATTTAGCAACTACAGCTGGGGTTAATATCGCCGGCAAGGCAATCGTCAATTGATGATGCTCAACCATTGACGAGCTTGCGTCTATTTCAATCACATTTAATCTTTTTGTAGTGAAAGATAAATTCATTTTTCATCACCTAGTAAAAGCAATAACAAGGTGAATTATTACTTAGACCATTTATTTGAAACAACTAAGATTGCAGCACTAACGCTTATTACAGCAAATAAAAGACCTATAAGCAGCTGCTGGTATGCAATGAAGATTGAAAACCCAATAGCAGCACCGATACAAAAAAATAGCCCAGTATTAGCTTTGTTGCGTTTTATCATGGTCGTGTCCCTTATTTAGCTATTGCTTTATTCCTAGTACTCATTTTTTACATTACTTCTGCCCTGAATATCCATGTTGCTGCAAGGCAAAATTATTAAATGAAGTTACTTTTCTATGACCTCTAGTACATCGTATTCATATTTTGAAATTTTTATTGCATAGGCTTTACTACGCCACTTACTTCTCGACTCAGCGGATAAATTTGCATGATCTAGCGTTGTTTTAATCATAAGTAAGAATGAATCATCATGTTCTACAAAACTAACGTATTGCCAGCCTTTGGATTTTGGTAATTCAAATAAGGCTGGAACTTCGTAAAGATCGCCTGTATTTACTGATATGAATAACCTAGCATTTGGGCAAGTTTGATATTCACCATCACATTCAGTCTGCGACTCCCAGCTTTGAATGACCCTAATTTGCGGGAAAGATTTATTCTTATAAAGCACTTCCATAGAAGAAAGTATAAAGCTAAGTTCAGTATTAGACAGCTTCTGAACCGATTTAGCCTGAAAGCTTGACGCAAGCATTAACAACACTAGAATCCTGTACTTCATATAATCAACCTTGTTATTCGGTATTCATTACTGTTTCGGTAAGTCAGGGTCGAGTTTCCCGCCTTCGTTGATATATGTGCTGTCTTTTATCAATTCCGACAAGTACCCGGCATAGCCTTTTAACTCAGGATCAGTCACCAATTTCAATGCTGTTTCCAAATCGGCCCAGTAATTTACAGTTTTATTTTGCTCTGCAAACTGCTTTGAGTAGTTCGTCGCCAAATAAAGGTATTCAAGTCGTTTATATCCATCTAAATCTCCATTTAGGGCATGTTGAATCTCTTGAAATGCTCTAGCTCGATAGCTATTTGCCTTATTAAGGTTACCTAAAGACTGCTGCCAACGAGCAAGGATTCTTAGCAACTTATTTTTAAAAAATTCATCTTTTTCGCGAAGTGCGTAAGTTTGCTCGAGCAAAGCTAACTTTTGCTCGAGAGTTGGCTTCGAAATGTGTTGAGACGCAAGAAATTCCGTTATTCTCTCAATTTCTGCAGGTTTAAGTTCGTCAAAATCACCAATTAAAGCTATAAAACCCGATGTCTCGCAAAACCAAATGCCATTTCTATCCGTATGCGGCCAAAACACTTGATCGTATTTTGATGGCCAGCTGTAAATATAACCACCATAGCTTGCAGGCTCAGCAACCGCACATTTTGCACCCTTAACGATTGGGTCATCTACTTCTACCTCTCCCCACGTTGTTGAGTTAGCAAAAGATGATAAAACCAATAAAGCCACTGATAACTTTATTTTCATAAAAACTCCCTTATAAACACCTTTAAAGATTTGATGAGTAGTTACATCTTCACGATATTCACTAGAACGTTTCAAAATCAGTTAAGGGGTTATAATTGTCATTTTAATTTTCAGCTGGTTGGTTTTATAGATGAATTACCACTTGCCAGCAGCCTCCTGAGGGCATGCATTTTTTATCTCTGTGACAAGTTTTCTTTGCTGAGCCGTCGGTTCACCTTCAACATTCGCTACCTCATCGACGAGATAACAAATTGAAGCTACTTGCTCTTTTGTTACTTTATCTAAGCATCGCTCAATTACTTTGTGAGGTTTATCGTAAACGTCGCTAGTATGCCCTAACAAATGCGTACTTGAGCGTAATAAATCAGTTGCTTCTTTCATAGTTAAATGAAATTCGCTGTTAAAAAGCGATAAGATTTTTTCTTTTTGTTCTTTACTCATTTCACCGTCTACTTTGGCTACTGCGACCATATATAACGCAGCTACATCCATGGGTGAATCTAACTTAAATGCAGGATTTAAATCATGGTGTTTCCTGTATTTACGACGTCGGTACCAGCTAAAAGGATTCAACCAACCAATATCTATCCCCCCTTCTTGAAGTCGATTCAGTAACACCAAAATGGTCACTACAATACCTAAAACACCTAATACAACATGCATAATTTTTCCTTATTTTTATTGCAGTCTATTGTTATTTATCTTTTTTAAATTCTTCAGCCGTAAAATTACTTTTAAATGTAAAAGCATAGGGTGTGTCGCCGTTATCTCGCAGATATTGCAACCTTTCTAATGCCTCTTGAGGTGTTGGAATATGGTTATCTTCAACCCACCATAAAACATAGCTATCTTCTGATAAGCGCTGAAACCATTCACCTTTTCTGCGCATGAAATCTCTATGATGTGTGCGAAACATAAAATTTTTAAGATCTTCAACGCTTTCCCACACCGACATATTGATTATCATATTCGGATCATCAAACAATTTAATATTGGTGGCATCGCCTGATTCGTCTTTTAATCGCCATACAAAACCTACACTGTTTTCAGCAATACCATTTATTAAATCAAGATTATCAACAAAATCTTTTATTTCTGGGGCATCCAATGGATATTTAGCAAGAGCAATATTTAGTTGGGCAAGTTTCATTTATGACTCTCCTTAGCCATCGGGGGAATTTGTACCTTTAATGTTTTAAAACTAAGCGATACTGAAGGAAAAGAAAAGCATTTTTACGCCTTCCACTATTCGAATTTTTATATTAACCATGCTTAAAACCATCAGTAGATGTTTTACTAAATCAATGATGGCAAATGGAACTACTTTATCTAATCTCCGCCACCGCAATCACCGCCGCCGTCAGAACATGAACTGTCTGATAAACTAAAGCTACTCCCAGTGGAGGAGCTTCCACTTGATGGCGATTTTCTAGAAATGCCTATCCCTAATAACAAAATACCCACGACCAAGGCTGGCCATGCAAAAGCTAAATGATGATCATTAAAAATATTAACAATACCAATCACAATTAAAAATATGGCTAAAACAATCATACTGAATATCCTTTTTCTATTTTGAAGCTAAGAAAACATCGTTGCTAATTTCTCTATAAAAGCAAAGAAAATATTAGAAGTAAATTTTTACTTTAGCTTAGGTAAATCGATTTGAAATTCTAAAGCTGTAAATTCATCTCTAGTGTAAGGCCCAAAAACAAACTCATTATGTTCTGCATATTTATGATCGTTCACTTTATCAATATAAAAGTAAGAACAGATATTTTCAGGGCAAGCCAAAACCGAAATGTATTTATCGTTTGACGCAATCAATTTAGGTTCATCTATACGTCCAATGAATGCACCTTCACCAAGCGAGTAGCCTAACTTTTTTGAGTTATCAGTAAAATAGACTTGATATGGAGGCTCTTCCCAAAGCGGTGAACAACCAAGAACAAGCAGTGATATGAATAATAGAAGTTTCTTTGTCATTATTATGCGAGCTAATTTTTGTTGTTATTTAACCAATCAAAAGACTTCTCTAAGAACGAATGAGCATCATCCAACACCAGTTTACCATGTGTTACAAGCTTCTTAGCGTGCCAACCTAACATGGTATTAAGATGGCTTTTAATCCGTAATCTCTTGTCATATAAGTTTGAACTTTGCTTTTTTAAAGCGACTCATAAAAGAGAATAAATAAATTAACTGACCATATTCATCCATTGTTGATTCTCTGTTAGATACACCAAGCCAATGCTGGTAAAAACCATCGAAGTCAGAATAAGCAATTTCTTTTGAGAACCCTTCTACTAGCCAACAATGAGCTACATCGACTAAATCAAGATTAATTGTTTGCCTTATACCTAAACCGAGCATTGCAAGCAATAATTTGAGCTCTTCTAAATTATTCAGGCATACAGATTCTTGCAACTCAAGCCGTGACTCTAAGTTATTTAACATATTAATATCTAAACTATTTGCCGCTACAAAACTATAGTAATGCAATGTTTCTTCCTTGTAGTAGTAATAATGTTTTAAAGTACCTAAAACTAAAAAGCCCAGCAACTGCTGGGCTATAAAAAGAGTATTTATCAGCTTATCGCTTAAAACTTAGAGCTTTAAGCTTAAGCAAGATTAACTTTCTTCTTGCTCCATAAAGCGCTGTAGCTGATCTTTAAGATTAGGTGGAATACCTTTGATCACAAGGGTATCGGTTGCTTCGTTATACATTACGCGCTCACCTAAGTGTTTACGTTCAAAGCTCACGCTAACACCGCCGCCCATACCTGAGAACTTCACCATGCTGGTAACTGTTTTCTTATCAACCGGGAACGACTCTTCTAAATCGTAGTTTTGTTCTTGGCAAAAACTTTCAAATGGGCTGTCGTCATTTTTCGATAAGGTTGCAGAAAGTTCTTTCACGTTGGCATCTTCGCCTGTAGTTACGCAATCATTACAATAATCAAATACTTGCTTACGTAGCTCGTCTTTCTCTGACTTGTCGTATTGTTGCTCAGATAAGTAGTCTTCTACGGCATTCAGCATAACTTGGCTTTGCTGTTTAGGGTCAATACCCTCTTCGCAGCCTAAAAAGTCTAAAAAGAAGTCTGCTACTTTACGACCCGCACGGCCTTTTATAAACGACACATAGCGATTATCTTCTGGTTGTGCATCCCACGCTGTTAAATCAACTCGTGCTGCTAATTGCATACGCGAAATATCTAAGTGACGTGATGACGCTAAATCAAGCTCAGAAGTAATAGAGTAATGCTCTTTAATATTGATCATTGCGATTAATAAATAGTCGCTGGCAACATATTGATAATGGCAAAAAACTAAATAACCCGTTTCGTTAAAGGCATACTTATTTAACTCTTCTTTTAATACATTCGTTGCTTGCTCTGTCATGTGCCAAAAGCCAAGTTCGTCGTTACGGTAGCTTTGCATAGCCGAAGCAACGATGCTGTTTTTCTCGCCGTTGAAAGCACAGTAACCTTTACCCGGTTTACCATTATAAGCATGGTGTAACTGCTCGATAAAAACGGCTACTTTATCATTAACAACCATCTCATCATTGCGTAAATGAATTTCTGTATCGTCATCTTTTTTGTCTACATAATGAACGACTAATTTTTTAACATCTATTGTCATCTTTGTTTTTCACGCCTCTGGTGTTAAAATACGGGAATATAACTCTTTTTATTGAACCAACTGATGCCTATCATATCAAAATATTCTAATGAGCAAGTAGAACAAATCGTTGATCAGCTGATTGATGTACTAACAGAGCACAAAGCGCCTGTTGATTTAAGCCTTATGTGTTTAGGAAATTCTATCACGCATATTTTAAAAGAGCATGTACCATCAGAGAAAAGACAAGCTGTTGCCGACAACTTTGCAAAAGCATTAGCACAGTCGGTTAAATAAGATTTATGAATTTATCGCAACAAAGTCAGTTTTCTTCAAAAGTAAGTCAGCTTTTAAGTTGGGGCCATTGGTTCACCTTTGCAAACATAGGTTTAGTGCTATTTATTAGCTTAAGCTACTTGGTTGCAGACAGTGCACCGACTACCTTCATGGGCTATGTATACATGCTCGTGACCTGGTTAAGTCACACCAGCTTTATTACTTTTATTGCCTTTGTTTTAACGATATTCCCATTAAGCTTAGTGTTTCCATACCCTCGGCATATCCGAGGGATGGCAGCTATTATCGCCACCCTTGGGGCGTCATTGTTAACGCTTGATGCCTATGTGTATTTCAACTTGGGTTATCACTTAAATACATCTGCCCTGCCCGAAATTGTTTCTTTATTGTGGCATCGCTTAACAAGCTCACCTGCATTAACAACGATTTTAGCGGGCGGTATTGTACTGCTAATTTTAGCGTTCCAATTATTAGTCAGTAATTACACGTGGCACCACCTAGCGCGCTTAAAGCAATATAAGTTCCCGCGTTATGCAACTAGCACTATTTTAGTGTGTTTTGCACTTAGCCACAGTATTCATATTTGGGCTGATGCTAATTTAAAATTTGATATCACAAAACAAGATAACGTTCTGCCTTTGTCATACCCTACAACGGCAAAAAGCTTATTAGCTAAAAACGATTTGCTTGATATCGAAAGTTATAAAGAAGCACACGATGTCAGACTTGACCCACATAATATTGATTACTTAGCACCCACTCCACTTGCTGAATGTAAAGCAGAGTCGAGTGCCACGATTGATATTTTAGTGTTTGAAAACAATGCAGCTCTTGAGCAATTTGTTGCTACTGAACCTGCGCTACGTAAAACTGATTTGTTCTTACAACCGGTTGAAGCCGAAGACACCTTATTTAGCATAGTGTATGGCCTACCAGCATTTTACAAAGCACCTATTTTAGATAAGCAGCAACTGCCTGTTTGGCTTGCAGATAATCGTTCAATTCAAATTAATGGCTTTGAACAATTTGAATTTATAAATAACGACGACGCAAATCCTGCTGTACGTCTTGTACGTGCAGACGCAACAACAAAAGCGCGCGGATCTGCCAATGCCGTGTTTGCCTTTAGCCTTGCTAAACAAAGCAACGGCATTGTTACAGCCTCACGTTTATACAGCTCAGATAAAAAAGTTGTGCAAACCGAAGGCCTTATTCAGCCAAGCGATATTATCGCCACCAGCGTTGGCCATTATTTAGGCTGCAAAACCCTTGCTAAACAAAGCATGTTAGGCAGTAACTTATACAAGCGCCACGACGACACAGGTGTTAATTACTCGCAAAATGTGTTCATCGCATTTAAAAAAGACAGAATTACCCTGATTGATTCAGATGGTAACTTTAAAAACATTTCAGCAGCACAAGGCTTTGCCATTGAACAAGGGCTCGATATTCCGTTCTTAGTGCAAAGCATTAAAAAGCTGAAGCGATATACGCCCTAGCTCTTATTGATAAATCATTATTTCGAGCTAGCTTTAGATATTAGACACCTTATTTGATTAGGAGACACGGACGTCATGAAAGCCATAATCATTTATCTAATATCAATAGTTCTACTTTGTTTTACTAACACCTCAAACGCTGCCAGCACAGAATACTATAAATGTGTCACAGACAGAGGCACGGTATTTAGTGAGTTCCCCTGTGGTAGCCGTGCTACCAAACATAAAATTCAAGTAACCGACCCAGACTTACAAGCACCGCAAAACTTTGTGAAAGAGCTCAACGAGCTTGAGCGCCAGCAAATTATCAGAAACCTCGAAGCTGAAATACGCAGCTATAAGTATCGTTTAGATATTTTAAGCCGCGAACGCGATAGAGCCCAATATCAACAAGAACAGCGCTTAAATCGAATTTTATCTGACAAAGAAGCTAAGCAAATTAGTAAAGACATCAACAAGCAACTTAAAGCGATTAATAAGCAATACGGGCGCGACGTGAAAAGCGTTAATAAAAAACTCGCAAATCTTGAGAAAAAACTCGCTCGCTATAATTAAATGCACTTTACTATTGGGTTTGAAGAATAAATAACATATTCTTAACACCAATAGAGTTATTGCTCTATGTCGTTATGATTGGCAGAAGGAGTTTATATGCAGCCACAACACATTGCTGAATTAATTTTATCTGGGTTTCGCAATCACTATAAACTCTTTCAAGCGATTACCGCCAAAGCTCCCTCAGCGTTTGCACAGCGTGATTGGCAAAAGATTAATGAGATAAGTAAGCTAAGAATTAGCCATTACGATGATCGGGTTAACGAAACAATTGCCAAGCTCAAATCGCTCAACGAACAGCAAATTATTACCTTAGATCAAACCTGCTGGCTCGAAACCAAACAGCTCTATCAGCAATTTTTGCGTTTTCACCCTCAAGCAGAACTTGCCGAAACCTTTTACAACTCTGTTTTTTGTCGTTTATTCCACCGTCGCTATTTTCACAATGACTTTATCTTTGTCAAAGCCACACTTGCAGATGCGCCTGCACTGCCTATGGAGGCAGAGTACCGCAGTTATCACCCCGTTGTTGATGGTTTAAGACCGACCATACGCAAAATTATAAATCAGTTTGATTTTAAAGCGCCCTTTGTTGATTTAGAACGCGATATTCGTTTACTCGTTAAGGCGTTTTATAAACAAGCCCCCGATACACATCATCAAGCATGGCAAATGCGCTTTGATATACTTCAAGCGCCTTTTTACCGTAACAAAGCCGCTTACATTGTTGGTCGTGTGGTGTCAGAAAGTGGTGTACAGCCATTTATTATTGCGGTGTTACACCATGAAGACAAAGGGCTATACCTTGATGCCCTACTTACTAAATCATCGCAAATGCGAGTTATCTTTGGTTTTGCGCGTGCTTACTTCATGGTTGAAACCCATGCGCCATCTGCGTTAGTGCGCTTTTTAAATCAACTTATGCCAAATAAAACACTGGCTGAGCTTTACAACGCAATAGGCTTTCATAAACAAGGTAAGACCGAGTTTTACCGAGAGTTTTTAAGTCATTTAGATCATTCAAACGATCAGCTCGTAATTGCCCCAGGTACACCGGGTATGGTGATGATGGTATTTACCCTGCCTTCGTTTGGCTATGTATTTAAAGTGATTAAAGACACCTTTGGTGAAAGCAAACCCTTTGGCCGTGATACCGTATTAAAACGCTACCAATTAGTAAAAAGCCATGACCGTGTTGGCCGCATGGCCGACACCATAGAGTATTCGAACGTCGTATTTCCACTGGCTCGATTTGATAGTAAATTGCTTGCAGAGTTACATAAAACGATTGGCTCTTCGATGATTATTGAAGGCGAATGGCTAATCATCAAGCATTTGTATATTGAAAGACGCATGACACCGTTAAATCTGTATCTTGAAAATGCCAGTGAGCAACAAGCGTTTGAGGCGATAGAAGAATACGGCCAAGCATTAAAAGAAATGATCGCTGTTAATATTTTCCCAGGCGACATGCTGTTAAAAAACTTTGGGGTAAGTAAACATAATCGCGTTATCTTTTATGACTATGATGAGGTTCAATACCTAACTGACATGAACTTTAGGGCCTTACCAAAAGCCAAGTCGTACGATGATTACTTAACCAATGAGCAAAGCTACTCTGTGGCACCACAAGATGTGTTTCCAGAGCAATTATGTACCTTTGTGACGGCAAACCCGGTGTATAAGCAATACTTATTGAGTACACACCCAGAGCTTGAAGATCCAGCTTATTGGCGACAAGCACAATACAATTATAAGCAAGGTGTAGTTAGCCACATTTATCCATACCCTGCTGCACAACGATTTATCCATTATTGGTAAACACCAAGGACACACAATGAATATAAGTAAAATAGATTTAAACTTACTTGTTTACCTAGATACTTTACTAAGGGAATGTAATGTCACTAAAGCTGCTAACCAGCTAAGCATTACCCAACCTGCCATGAGTAATGGCCTAAAAAGACTCCGTAATTTATTTAACGACCCTATTTTAGTGCGCACCAGTGAAGGTATGGTACCAACGGAGCGTGCAAAAGAGCTTCAGCCGGTGATCCGCGGCATTTTAATGACCCTTGAAGAAACACTTGCCCCAAATCGCGAGTTTGAAGCATCTCAAAGTAAGCGTGTTTTTCGTATCATGGCCAGTGACTATGCAGCAAGTACCCTTGCCCCACGCTTATTAAGTAAATTACACGAAGAAGCCCCCGATACCACACTCGATATTTTGACCCCAAGTGATGTAACCTTCCACGACGTTGAAAACGGTAAAGTGGATATGGCTATCAACCGCTTCGAAAACTTACCGCAGTCGTTTCA
The DNA here is from genome assembly GCF_037162425.1 of Pseudoalteromonas sp. Hal040. Classification (NCBI taxonomy): domain Bacteria; kingdom Pseudomonadati; phylum Pseudomonadota; class Gammaproteobacteria; order Alteromonadales; family Pseudoalteromonadaceae; genus Pseudoalteromonas; species Pseudoalteromonas sp. Hal040. Next base: position 1,938,590 of record NZ_JARLUU010000001.1, read on the forward strand.
CTACAAACAGATTTGGAAAGACAGCTTTTGTTGCCTAGTAAAAGCAGATAACCCAATCATCAAAGAATTTAGCCTAGATAGCTATTTAAAAGCGCGCCATATTTGGGTAAGTAAAACCGGTTTTGGTGTAGGTGTGGGTATGGACCCTAAAGATGTGCAAAAACTAGGTTGGGTCGATGAGGCACTCGCTCATTTTGGCAAACACCGTAATATTGCCACGTTTACTCGTAATTATCACGTAGCCATTCACTTAGCGAAAGAACAAAACTTAGTGGCAACGCTGCCTTCAAAAGCGGCGAATATTTATTTAGACGATCCGGGCCTGAAAATTCTTGAGCCGCCATTCCCTATTCCGCCATTTGAGCTAGATATGATTTGGAGCCCGCTATTACACCGTGATGCAAGCCATATTTGGTTACGTCAAAAGGTTGCTGAAGTAGCCGAAGAGCTTAAGTAAGATTTTACCAACCAGATTGTAATTATTGCTGATAGGCCAAGCATTAACCTAGCTTATCAGCATCCTCCTCCGGTTAAAAACCCATAACCGCATGAAATATAACAACTTTATATTTAATTAATGAACTGGAATATGCTTTGCAAGTAACTTATTGCATTGTTTTTAATATTCAAAAAGAGGTCATTATGAATACTCATCAAGGACACGACGTTCATCATATTGCAGATATCATTCAAGTTATGAATAGCGGTATCGATTTTTATGAAAAAGCTCAGGAAAAAGTAACCGACCCAAGCATTATTGCCTTATTTCAACGCATGATAGATGCCCGCAAAGTCAGTATCGAGCGCTTACAGCCCTATGCTATTAATGAAACAGGCCACAGAGAAAATGGCTCTGATTTTGCTGTAGAAGCGCGTAAAGCCTATACATCGCTAATTACCAAACTCGGTGCCGACAAAAACGCCACCTATGTTAGCGAACTTGAAGAAGTTGAAGATAAAACACTAGCAGAAATCAAGCATGCGCTAAAAAAACCACAACCCCATGATTGTGAAGCCGCGTTATCAAAAACCCTGCTGACAATTCAAAGTTGTCATGCTGAAATGAGTAAAATGAAAAAGCATTAAATTGTGTGAGTGCAAAGCCCAGTTAAGCTGGGCTTTTATCTGTTTAGATAAACGACTTGTATCTCATCTGATAGTTTAACTATTAGGTTGGTGGTTTACCGTCGGGCAGCTACGTGCCATGCCCAAGGGTCTCGTGCCCCATATGACTTAAGTTGTTATATTTCCGTCAAATACTAGCGACACACGAACAGAGATCCCGTTCCCATCGTCTTCATCGTAATTTGGAAACACTCCGATCTATAATTAATTGACGTTACCTCACTAAAACATTTAGCAATATGGCGTGTTAAACATGCACATAGTCTTGCCTGTTTATTAACTATTTTTTGTGAAATGTTTTTCTGCGACAACTTTAAGAACGTTGTACCCCATTGTGGCAAAATCATCTGAGTTTTGGCGAGGGTTTTGACCTAAAAATTCAAAATCGGCTTTCCCAATAATGCCACCACCTACTGTTGTGATGGATTTTATGTGCGCCCCTCCAACTTTTATCGCTTTACAATCTTTAATATCCTCAGCTGTTGGGGGCTTTCTACCTGTCCAATCTATTAATGCAGCTAAGAATAACCTGCTCTCTATTTTATTTTCATGTATATCTATAAGTTTAGAAACTACGACACCACAAGCATATTTTCCATCGCTAAGAGCAATCGGCCAATAATGGCCTGGCTCTAGGTACGATGTCGACTTTGGTGTAAACGGATACTTCATAAAGTTAATGCCTTAATGAATAACAAAATTTAGATCTCTTTTATGAGTTTATTAGGTAAAAATACCGAACTTTGTAAGGGCTTGAACAACTCCCACTTGTATAAAGAAAACTCCAAAAGTAAACAAAAACGACCACATAATAGATATGCCTAATACTCTAGAGTAACAATAGAAACAGCGATATAGGATGCCATTAAACCCAAAAAACCACCAATGAGTATCAAGCATAACATTGAAAGAAAAGTTCCTATAAATACTGAAATAGCACAGAGTTTTAATTCGTTATTAGTCGCAGCAAAAAATCGCAGGCAAAATTAGCGATTGAAGAGCACAAGCCTGCTGTTTTGTGCACTTTGTTTAATTTCCTTGTTTGCTACAGGTGCCACTTACCCAGTTAGGGAAAATGAACTTCAATATCCATAGGCTTAATATTGTCAATTGTGTAGTTACCACACACAACAGCCATGCATAAATGTATTTGTTATAGAGACTTTACAGGTAAGTCACTTATTTTGTATATCACTCGTGGTCCCATACAAAATGTTATTAAACCATCATCTCTTTTCGGAAACTTGTAATAGATAGCTATAGAAGTTTTACCCAACATATTAGTAGCAAGCTGGAAAGTTGAAACTCTATAAGATCTCAATTCGGGCCTGTGCTCTAGATCAAATGGTTCATTAACAAATGTGGGAACGGTCAATAAAGGTTGGTCAAAATTACTTTCAAACGAAATTTCAGCTCGAAAAGCTTTAGCCTCGCCGTAATCCAAAGGGTAGTAAACTTCTATATGCGATATCTCACCGTAAATACTTTGAGTTTTAAAAGCTGATACCCCACTCGTATTTTCAGTCGAGCAAGCAATGCTAAAAAATGAAGTTAATGAAAATAAAAATACTAGAAATCTCACTGTATCTCCTGAAAATAAAACGCAATTGCAAGAATTTGGTAAACACTATTTATCTTTTTAGTGGCTCGTTATATACCCCTCAACTCCGAAAGCATAAATTCTTTAGTAGATAAACACAATGTCAGCTCACCGTTTGGACCTATTGGAGGTTGATAGGAAACCCTAACCTTTATTTTGTCTAAAGCCATAGGGGAACATAATTAAGACAGCGAATAACCCTCCACCGTAAAATCATCTAAATTAAGTACTTGTAGTTCTTAATGAGTACTGTCGATAGAGTATATAGTCCTCAATGTAATTAAAATACGGAGAGAGTTTTTCATTTACAATCCTTCTAACTGTATATACGTAAAGCTACAATTTAATCACTCGCATAGTCAAGAAACGACCCTTTCGCTCGTTTTATACAGTTAAAAAGCTAGCACTACTAGATTTTTATAACACTAGCAATTAGTTAACAAGTTTGTTAAAAAAGTACCAATAAGAAAAACGCGCAATTTGCTCGCTATAAACATGTTATAAGCCACTCTAGTTTGGCACTAAATTAAGGATGATGATGAAAAAAACTCTTTTACTGCTAATGTCTCTTTCGCTATTCGCATGCTCTTCGACTCCTCCTAAGCTTGATGCAAACGAAGAATTCGAACGACTCTATGTCGCGCTTGGAATGGAAGAAATCTTAAGTTCATTTGGTGGTGAAATAAATATCAGTCCTGAAAAATTGTTTTCAGAAACGTTGAGTGATTTACCTGAAAATCAAAAAAGAATTTTTATCGAGTCTTTGCCTTCAAAAATAATGACTGATCCTATCAATGTAAATGCAGCTAAAGTTGTATTTAAAACAAAGCTTCTCTCGTTATTAACAGCCGAAGAGTTAAAGATTGCAGCAGATTTTTATTCTAGTAATGTTGGCTTAAAGGCACATCGAGCTATCATAGAGGCAGAAGTAGCTGTTTCTGAGTCTTTAGATTGAATTAATGGCTTATAACAAGTTACTCAAAAGGACGCAAAACGCTTGGCTTGTGCTCCTTCGTCGCTAATTTTAGCCAAGCATTTATTCGCCCATTAGTAAGGCTTTAAGGTGTACTTGGTGTTTACTTCTGAACCAAATTATTCTCAATATACTCATGAGGAACTTTTAGATGTTTTAGAGCATATTGATCGGGATAAATATCATCATAGGTATCAAATTGTACTTAAAGAAATAGACAATAGAAATAAAGGTATTTCTCCAAAAACTGGTTCTAAGTGTAAGTCACCAATAAGTTCTGTTAAAAACGATGATAACGTTGTAATTAAAGCAATAACTAATTTAAGGTTAAATACCTCGCGGCTTTTGAAAACTATTTTTCTTTTAGGTTGTATTTTTACTTTCTTGGCATTTGTGTTTACACCACAATCCGAGGGGTTCGGTGACTTCGTAGCTTTTATAGTGTTTTTATTTTTAAGCCCATTTTTACTTGTTTATTGCATTCATGCAGTAAAAACTGGAGAAATAGAAATTAAAGCAATAACTGTTAAGCGCAGTGAATCACCCGGTTGTTTTTGGTTAGGTATCGTCACGTATGCAACATTTTCAATTTTTGTTTTGTTTACTCTAATTTGGAATACATACACCTAACAAGGTAAATTAAAAGTGCGGACAAAAACAGTTGGCTTTGTTCGTGCCTCACAAATTTTGCAACTACTTTTTGCCGTTTATCGCGGCGTTAGCTATATGGTGTAATCGAATGAGAGTTTTAGTCTACTTTTTATTAGTTGGTTTAATAGCTTGTAGTAAAGATTATCAAGTTTCTACAACCAATTATAAGAATTTAACAAAATCTCAAACTTTTACATTAACGAGTACATGTGGAGATAAAGTTATAGCTATTAAGATAGAAGGCTATGGAAACTCTACCGGTTCTTCCGTTATACATTTGATGCTAAACGGTGAAGCGTATAAATCTGAAACTCTAGATGGTGAGTTCAAATTTAAATGGTCTGGTGACTGGTACAGCGAAAAGGCTATTATACGTTACATTGCAAACTCGGATAGCATAACTAATTTAACTTTGAGCTACAGAATGGAATGTGTATAGCTAACAAATTAATCAATCAATGGACGCAAAACTGTTGGATTTACTCACTGCTTTCGTTTTTTAGCCAATAACTACCACCTAAACGGGGCATTATATACCCTTTTAAAATATGGATATTGAACTACTATATGCTGCGAAAGCGGCTCACAAAAAATCGATATATCACCGAGATTCTTTGCGAAATAGCAACAAATGTGGTTGTTTCTATTGCCTCGATATATTCGATTACAAAAATATCCTATATTGGACAGATGATGGGGATACAGCTCTTTGTCCAACTTGTGACATAGATTCAGTCATTGGCGATGATTCTGGTTATCCTGTTACAGAAGAGTTCTTATCAGCTATGCAACAAATCTGGTTCAGTGCGTAATGAGTATGGGCGCAAAACGCATGGCTTGTATTCCATCGTCGTATATTATAGCCAAGTTTTAGTTGCCGCTTAGTGTGGCGTTAGCTTTGTGAGAGAATTGTTTGCATCCTATCGAATTAACTTTCTATAGATTAGTATCCAGAGAAATCGAATTATCTGACTTCGAGAATTGGGTGTACACGGAACCTACACTAGAACAAACCTTAAACTCTGATGATTATCTCGAAATCATTTCAATAAACTACAAAAGGCCTTCCAGTTTATATCAAGCCCAAAAAGTGCTTTCAAAGTATTTTTCTATGGGTAAATATTATGAATGGAGTATTCGCAACATCCTCCATAAAATAATTGCTAAGCCGCACGATGTGGATAAATATATCGAGCAATGTTATGACCTATATTGCGAAGGATTTGGTTTCATGGATAACCTTGGGTTGGGTTACGGTCTTGGTTTAACTTGTCCAGATGGTTTTAATGATAAAGTTGATGAATTCTACCCTCACATTGCTGAAGAAGCTGAAAGAGTAATATTGTGGCTAGATACAAGGAAAATAGTAATAACGGGGCATAGTGGTGAGTATCGGGGTATCGAATACGATGATAATCGAAGCCACAAAGAAAAAGAGCCAACAAGTTATAAAATACAAAAATCAAAAAAGTAGTGGCAGTTTTGGTTCTAAGTACAGCTAACAAACGCCAAGTGATGGAACTGCTAGAGTTTGGCTTGGTTCCGCTTCGATTCATAATTTTTAGACAAACATTATCACCCCCTTTACAGGGCAAAAGGTTTCTAAATGAGATGGTATCTCACACTATTCATCATTGCAGCGCTTGCGGGTTGTGGAAAAAACACTTTACCTTCTGGGCTAAAGATGGAGAAATCTAAGGTCTTAACTTCTTCGCTTGGGCATAAGGCATATATTGTTGAAACAAGTTCTGTAAGTGATGATGTTACTCAAGTATTTCTTGATTTTGCTGACGGCACTTGTGGTGCGGGAGTCATAGCTTCTTACCAATTGAATGCTGAGTTCAAGCTGACTTGGTTGAGTGGGAATGAATTACAGATTAAGAAAACTAAGCCTCTTGAAGTTCAATATAATGCTTCGTGGCCATTATTACGCTGTTCTAATCACGTGGTTAAAGTTAGCGTCGTAGAGTTCGAAGCTAACAATAAAATTTAAAATGAAAAAATACTGGCTGGCGTTTATTCTTCACGCACTCTAGCAAACAAGTAGTTGCCCTTTTATTTAGTAGTTAGATAAGCGGTTTGTATCTATTCTGAGAGTTTAATTGTTAGGTTTAAACATCAATTGAGAGACAGCAACTAGCAAATTCACAATCCGAAGTGCTAGCTTTCCCGCAGTTCCGCGAAGTTCCAATTACTGACCATCAAGCATGACTCGTTACTGTCCCAAGACGTGTTTAGGCGAATTTTAAAAGAGCGAACATCGGCCGTTCACAATTGCTTTTCTATTTCGTCAAAGTCTATTGCTCGCATAGTCAAGAAAACGACCCAATCGCTCGTTTTTATCCAGAGGTAAAAGCAAGAACTCCTAAATTTTAATAACACTGGCAATTAGTTAACAAGTTTGTTAAAAATAATCTAATAAGAAAAGCGAGCGATGCTATAGAAGAAAAACGCGCGATTCGCTCGCTATAAACATGTTGAACTAAGCCGCTACGCGGAGATCCAATGCTCACCAACTGAGCCACACTTACCTTGGGGTTATCCCATAACTTGGAGGTAAGTCATGAACCCACTCATAGAACAAGTCAAAACAGAAATAGCCTATCGAGGTTATTCGCAACGTACATGTAAAAGTTATTGCGAACATTTACTTAAATTGAGTCATTATTTTGATAAGCCACTCGATTTAATTACCGATGAAGAACTGAATGCGTTTTTTAATGATCCTGCTATTCGTAAACTTTCTAGAGCAAGCCAAAAAGTACAGATAAACAGTATTTGGTTTTTGTTTAAACATATTTTGCATCGACCGCTGAACCTAGATATCGCATTACCAAAAGCGAAGACTCGTGCACCAACCTATCTATCTCGAGACGATGCTCGGCTGCTAATAGAAAGCTGTACGGATATGCGATTAAAAACGTTAATAGTGGTTTGCTATGGCTGTGGCTTACGCATTGGTGAGCTTCTACATATTAAAGTGAAAGACATTGATGGAATACGTAAAACCATATTGATTGAACAAGGTAAAGGAGATAAATCGCGTTATGTTGTCGTTTCAGATAGCGTACTAAATCAATTACGCAGTTACTGGAAAATGTATCACCCAACGGGTTGGATGTTTTACTCGCGATTGTTAATGGATAAGCCTATGTCAGCATCGACCTTTAGGAAGCCATTGAGAAAGCACGCACAAGCGTGCGGCTTAAAACACTGTAATCCACATGCACTACGCCATGCTTATGCAACACATCAACTTGAATCGGGTATGCCACTGCATCAACTTCAACACCAGCTTGGTCATAGTGACATTAAAACCACGCAAAGTTACTTACATTGGTTACCTGAATTGGGGCATGGCGGTGTTGATTTACTCGCAAGTTGGGTTAAATCATGAGCACTTTGCACCTAGCTGATATTTTATATTCGAGTCTTGGGCATTATCGTCAACACCATACAATGAGCTATCAGCAATTACGCGTCTGCCAGCACATTCTATCATGCAGAACGGGTCGGCTCGGTTACCAAGCATGGCAATGTGATAGCTGTGGTGAGTCGCAAAAGATTGGGTGTAGTTGTCGAGACCGTCATTGTCCGCGTTGCCAAGGCATAGCCACGGCTAAGTGGGTGCAAAGACAGCGGGAAAATTTATTACCGTGTAGGTATTTCCACCTTGTTTTTACGCTCCCCCATGAACTCAATATCATTGCGCACTACAACCCAAATATGTTGTATCAGTGTTTATTCAAGGCCACATGGCAAACGCTGAGTAAATTTGCCAACCGAAAAGGACATGGTCAATTAGGCATGACAAGCGTACTGCATACATGGGGGCAAAATTTAAGTCAGCATATCCATTTACATTGTTTGATACCCGCAGGTGCAATATATAAAGCGCACTGGTATGAAATAGAAAAAGGCTATTTATATCCCGTAAAAGCGTTATCAACAGTCTTTAGAGGGAAAATGCTGGCGGAACTCAATGAGTGTGATAGTTCATTGGCGAAGATAAACACGCCAACAAAATGGTGTGTGTATAGCAAGTCCTGTTTAACGTACAGTGAAAAGCTAATGAGTTACCTTGCGCGTTATACCCGAAAAGGTGTGATGTCAGAATCGCGATTAGTGTCAGCGACTGAAGAAACAGTGAGATTTAAATATCGCGACTATGCAGATAACAACCGCGATAAAGTCATGACACTGAGTTGTGATGAATTTTTGCGGCGTTACTTACAACATGTATTGCCTAAAGGGTTTATGCGCATTCGCCACTACGGTTTTTTAGCTAATGCGTGTCGCAAGCGAAAGTTAGCGTTAATAAAGGCTCAATCAACACACAAATGCAAACTAGTGCAGACAAAGCCAGAAACAGAATCATTGGTACCGCATTGGTTTTGTCAGTCATGCAAGGTGGGTATTTTACGATTTATTGGTGTGATGAATTCAGATACGCCGACAAATGAAATAGTGCGAACGAGTTAGCAGCCTTGCTTGCTGCTTAAAATGAATGAGTTAACCTGCTTAATTGCTCAGGCTAACGACCTCTGTGTGCGTAAAAATATAATTGCTTCTTAAGGCAAATTTAGGTGTAATGGAAGCATAATAAACGCTGAGTAAAGCAGGGATAGCTTAGATGCGATAGGCTCGCCAGTAACGTTGGCTTGATATCGCTTAGGCCAGAAAAAGCAAATTCCCATAGCATAAACAACACCAACTCTGACACACCGAGCAGGTAGCGGCTCAGTCCAACAAGCGATTATGCAACACAAACTGCGTGTCGCATAAATACTAAAATGTTATGTGCATTAGGGAGTTTTACGGAAAGTGAGTTTCTTAAAAGTTTTTTATTATCGCGCGCTCTCCTTTATTGCTTCAATCTGCTTTGCGTCTTCAGTCTGTGCTAGTAGCTGCTATATCACCGAAGATATGGTGAATGAATGGAATCAAAAATATGGTGAAGACGTTCAGATAACAGCTAAAGAAAAGGACGGTGAGTTTCTCGTTGAAGCTTCATTTCCGCTTAAGCTGGGAGAATCAGAGTTTGAAGGTATTTGGTTATTTAAGGGTCAACCTGTCTTTGATGCAACTTTAATGAATCACGATTTTTCCATGCCTATCGCGCCATGGAAAAAAGAAGATGGCTATGGTCATATTTTTTATACAGTTAAGTCATATCTAGCTAGCGAGAATTACCTTTCCATTACGTATGGAGAAGATTGTGGGATGTATATCCAATTTCCAGTTATTTTTACCACACAATAAAGGACGCATGTATTATCAAGTGCGCACATAACAAACGCATTAACACTCGTCGCGCTCGCTAGGGACAAAAACACGTAGGCTCCCTGCGCTTCGCTTGGTATTGTAGCCTACGTATTTTTGCCCGTTATGCGGGCGTTGGTATGACTCCCACTGTCAAGTTAAACACACTGATCCTTGCCTAACTTTAAGCCATAATTTCTTAACTCGAATTAGAGAGAGTTAACGCATAGGATGAAGCAAGTAATTTCGTCGGTTTTCATGCTGGTATTCGTTGGTTACTCATTTTCATGAGCAGAGCAGACCTTACTTAACTCGACGTGGCACCTGTCTTCAGTCTATGTTCGTGGTTCAATGTTGCGGTAGCAACATTGCCATCCTAACGCCGTCGGTGGTTGTGCCACACCCGATGCTTGACCCAATGCATTAACTCTAATTCGTTCATATTAAGCAGGTACTCTAGATAATCTTAATTTAGGATTTATCGGAGAGAGTACAATTTGTTTTGCAATTGCCCAGATATAGGCAATCATTTCTCGCGCAATGGCGGTGACAACAAGGTTGTAATGCTTACCTTTATTAATGAGCTTTTTATAACGTTTACAGAGCCTTAATTGTGCTTTCCATGCGATATCAACAATCTGTTTTGGTAAACCTTCTTGTCGTTTTTGTAACTCGGTCGATATGTTGGCAGCATGACGGTAACTATGAGCACCTTCGACTAATAAGCGCCTTGCTCGACCATTGCCGCATTTAGTAATTGCGCCAATGTGCCTTTTACCCCCGCTCGAGTGTTCACTTGGTACAAGGCCAAGGTAGCTCATCAGTTTACGCGGATGGTCGAAGCGCGTTAAATCACCAAGCTCAGCAACAACGCCAGCGGCCACGAGTAAGCGAACACCGCGCATAGCCTGAATGGCTTTAACAAGGGGATAGTATCGCCATTGATAAACATGGTGAGACAGTTCGTTGTCGAGTCGCTCTAATCGTGCAATTCGCTCATTTATAGTTTGAATAAACTCTTGTAAAACGATTTGCTGTGCTGGATGCGGCAGTACTAGTTCAGTAAGCCATCGTAAGTGTTTGAGAGACCAGTTTGCAGTGCCTGCATAGTTGATATTGTTGCGAAGAAGCAGTGCTTTCAGTTGGTATTTGGCATCTTTTAAGTCTTTCATTGCAACCTCTCGAGCACGAGATAAATCACGAATAGCTTCGTCTTCAGGCTCAGGCACATAAATAGGGGTTAAATCTTCAGACTTGAGTAATTTAGCTAACTTAAGCGCATCACGCTTATCGGTTTTAATACGCTCGCCAGGCTTTTTAGGGATAAGCGAAGGAGCAACCACGTAGCAACAATGTCCCAAAGAAGTAATTAAGCGATAAATCCAGTATCCACAGGGGCCAGCTTCATAAACGAAATGCAGAGTTGCATTAGGGTATTTAGATTCAAATTGCCTGATAAGTTTTTTAATAGCGACTTTAGCAGAAGAAATGCGGCCGAAATGAATGGGTTGTGCGCCACGATTGTCTTCAATATAGGCAACTTCAATGAATTCTTTATGAGTATCTAAGCCAATGAAAAGTATGTTATGTTTAGTCATGCTAGCCTCTGCTGTTTAGTTATTTGACAAACTAATTATGGCTCTGGCTTTAAGCTAACCCACGAAAATGCGGAGGCTAGCACCGTGTGGGAGTCATTATGTCTAGGTTACTAATGAGTACAGATATAGAACCGATGTATATTGATTGCGGTAAGCATGGAAAGCGAGTGGCTGCCGTACTATGTGGTCATCTTGTCAAACCTGAGGGAGAGCCTCTCGGTTTCATTGAAAATTCAAGCGTTCCAAATGATCTTCAAGCTTGGTGTTATCAATGTGAGGCTGTTTTTGAGCAAGAGGACGGCATGACAGAAAGATTCAGAGAGTTTAATCAAATGTCAGTCGTATGTGTTAACTGTTACGAACAAGCAGCACAGTATCACAATGTAGATTGAGGTTCGTAACCTAACAAGCTGTTTAAAATGGACGCCTTACTGCTTGGCTGGCGCTCATTCTTCGCTAATTTTAGCCAAGCGTAATCCGCCCATTAACAGGGCGTTGGTATGACTCCCACTGTCAAGTTAAACACACTGATCCTTGCCTAACTTTAAGCCATAATTTCTTAACTCGAATTAGAGAGAGTTAACGCATAGGATGAAGCAAGTAATTTCGTCGGTTTTCATGCTGGTATTCGTTGGTTACTCATTTTCATGAGCAGAGCAGACCTTACTTAACTCGACGTGGCACCTGTCTTCAGTCTATGTTCGTGGTTCAATGTTGCGGTAGCAACATTGCCATCCTAACGCCGTCGGTGGTTGTGCCACACCCGATGCTTGACCCAATGCATTAACTCTAATTCGTTCATATTAAGCAGGTACTCTAGATAATCTTAATTTAGGATTTATCGGAGAGAGTACAATTTGTTTTGCAATTGCCCAGATATAGGCAATCATTTCTCGCGCAATGGCGGTGACAACAAGGTTGTAATGCTTACCTTTATTAATGAGCTTTTTATAACGTTTACAGAGCCTTAATTGTGCTTTCCATGCGATATCAACAATCTGTTTTGGTAAACCTTCTTGTCGTTTTTGTAACTCGGTCGATATGTTGGCAGCATGACGGTAACTATGAGCACCTTCGACTAATAAGCGCCTTGCTCGACCATTGCCGCATTTAGTAATTGCGCCAATGTGCCTTTTACCCCCGCTCGAGTGTTCACTTGGTACAAGGCCAAGGTAGCTCATCAGTTTACGCGGATGGTCGAAGCGCGTTAAATCACCAAGCTCAGCAACAACGCCAGCGGCCACGAGTAAGCGAACACCGCGCATAGCCTGAATGGCTTTAACAAGGGGATAGTATCGCCATTGATAAACATGGTGAGACAGTTCGTTGTCGAGTCGCTCTAATCGTGCAATTCGCTCATTTATAGTTTGAATAAACTCTTGTAAAACGATTTGCTGTGCTGGATGCGGCAGTACTAGTTCAGTAAGCCATCGTAAGTGTTTGAGAGACCAGTTTGCAGTGCCTGCATAGTTGATATTGTTGCGAAGAAGCAGTGCTTTCAGTTGGTATTTGGCATCTTTTAAGTCTTTCATTGCAACCTCTCGAGCACGAGATAAATCACGAATAGCTTCGTCTTCAGGCTCAGGCACATAAATAGGGGTTAAATCTTCAGACTTGAGTAATTTAGCTAACTTAAGCGCATCACGCTTATCGGTTTTAATACGCTCGCCAGGCTTTTTAGGGATAAGCGAAGGAGCAACCACGTAGCAACAATGTCCCAAAGAAGTAATTAAGCGATAAATCCAGTATCCACAGGGGCCAGCTTCATAAACGAAATGCAGAGTTGCATTAGGGTATTTAGATTCAAATTGCCTGATAAGTTTTTTAATAGCGACTTTAGCAGAAGAAATGCGGCCGAAATGAATGGGTTGTGCGCCACGATTGTCTTCAATATAGGCAACTTCAATGAATTCTTTATGAGTATCTAAGCCAATGAAAAGTATGTTATGTTTAGTCATGCTAGCCTCTGCTGTTTAGTTATTTGACAAACTAATTATGGCTCTGGCTTTAAGCTAACCCACGAAAATGCGGAGGCTAGCACCGTGTGGGAGTCATTATGTCTAGGTATACAATTAAACTTATGACGAAAGACGAATGGCTTAAATGTAAAAACGCTTCATTGATGATCGAATTTATTTGGACTCAAGAACCTTATATTTCTGTTGCCAAAAAATTTGAGGTATATCCAAATTCTGAAAATTGGATGGATTATCTAAGTGTTGAAATGCCACTCTTTCAATTTTATCTATCCTCATGCCGTAGCATTTGGTCATTGCTGACTCAAGAAGAAAGTAGAAAAGGAATTGAGCTTGCTGAGGGGTTTGTTGAAGGTAAGGTTAAGTGGGATTCTGTAAGCGAATATAATTGGCATGTTGAAGGTGCAGCATTTTGTTTTGACGATCCACCTGATCAAGAAAGAATTGATATTTGGATTCAAGATGTAGAAAGCCATTCATTAGATCTTATTAATAAATTAAAAAATGAAGGCAAGGAAGAAATTTGTACTCAGGAATTATTGAAACAAGCTGCGTATTTTGCAGACTACGCAATGATTTATCCTTCAATTCAACCAAAGGGAAGACTTAATGATGAATATAGTAAATTCCTATGTCCAACATTACTCCGGCAGTTTGTAAGTTACCCTTTGATCTAGAGTACAGTATGCCTAACAAACGCTTCAACAAAGGACGCAAAAAGCTTGGCTTGCGTCAATTCGTTCCTAATTTTAGCTAAGCATTTTGCGCCTGTTAAGCGGGCGTTAGGTCTCTAGAGAATTCCTCATGCAATTGGTTATAAAAATAATTTCAATTTTACTCTTTCTTCAAATTTTAAACGTTAATGGAGCTGACGTGGAACCAGAACCAGAATATATAGAATTGTCTACTGATACTTGGGTTTTAACTTTACCAGAATCATGGAAGCCTGAAGCTATCGAAGGTGGGGTTAGAGTCGATTCAGCGGATGAGGTTTTTTCGATTTATGTATCCACATACAATGTTGATACTCCTACCAGTGGCTGGGCACAAAGGGATATCGAAATAGTTAAAAACTCCAAACATTCAGATCCAGAGAGTGATTTTAAATACATGCAAGAAACAGTAGATTTAGACTCAAATATCCAATCTTTTATTCTTGATGCATATGACAAAAAGAACAGCTTTCGAATTTATACGCAGCACTTTCGAATGGGCAATAAACTTGTTACTTTTTCTATTCATGATTATTGGTGTCAGTCTTATAAAAAGTCTGTTAACTTTACAAAAGACTTACTAAAAGGTTTTAAAATCAAGACCTAACAAGCGCATTAAGTGAAGGGACTGCTAACGCTTGGCTCGGTTCCGCTTCGCTGCACAGTATAGCCAAGCATTAACAGCCCTTTATGCGGGCGTTACTGATTAAATACTCAAACGTGTTTATGTCCAAAAACGAGTTTATCCGACAGTTTGCTTCTGGCACATATGCGCCGATCAGGTTTGAACAATTCCTTTTAATCAGACCTGACAGAGATACTTAAGATTTATTGCCCCGTTAAACGCTTCGCAAATGAAATTGCATAGGCTGTTGAGCGTAATTTAAGTACTTTGTCATCACTTGGTATAAAGCCTTTAGACAACAGGTTTGGGTCATAATTAGTAAGATCGCAGCCTGACTCACCTGTCGATTCTATGGTTAGCTTTCCTAAATTAATTGTTTTGCGATCCGCAGGCCAACGAACTGAAGGGTCAGTTAATGCATCACCGGGCTCGGCTAATTGTGCTTGAAAACGATAATGCACCTTCCCTTTTGCTAAATCTTCTTCAAGTCGCTTAGCCAAAAATGATTTAGGGAAGGTTTTCATTTGCTCTTCTGTTAGCACCTGCTCTGGCTCTTCTGGCACCATGGTCCATCTAAAGGCATGCTTAGCACCCTTTTCATCAACCATGTAAAAGGTATGCACACCAAAATAACGCGAAGACACATACGATGCTGGCGGGTTATGGCTTTGTAGCCAATTAAATTGCCCTAAGGTACTCGGGTTTTGCTCTCTGTATGCTTTTACTTTTGCAAAATCAATTTGCCCTGTTTTCTCGTCAGGTAATAAGGTACTTAGCAAACCAAAAAACGCTTCTGGGCTGTTGCCTGCAAACACTGGCGTACTTAGCCCTGCAATATTGTGTACATCACCATTTTCTAGCACAAACTGCACCCCCATTCCTCGTGGGGCACGTGATGTTTCATCAGCGTGAGGGTTACCACCGCCCATAGAAAAACGAATATTTGCTTTTGACGGTGCGTTAAATAAAGGGCTAATTGAATACTGCTTTGCTGCTTGATTAGGTGTAAATGTGCCGACAGCGCACACCCCTTTGGCGTGACCTTTTCTGATACCGGGCTGCTTTCCTGAAAGCTTTTCAAATAAATTAATAAAATCTTGCCCGTTTACTGGTTGCTCAGCAAAACTTGCTGTTGGTAAAACAAGGTACATAGCACAAACTAAAGGCTTAATTTTTAGCATTTATCCATCCTTTAAACTTAGTTCCAACAAAAATGACCAGACTAACCTGAAAATCATTTCATCAAAGCTAATAAATATTTTTACCAACAAAAACGCTACAAACATTTAATAAACTTAGAATATTTATTTAACTACCATTTTTTTAAAAGCTGCTAACTTTAAATTTAGGATCCTAAAAACTGCTGTGGCGCCCAGCATTTTAAAAATAATCCGTGGTATTAATCACGACTATGGCTAGTCCACTTAATCGTAAATTTTGTGGCTTGGTCAAAAACAACAAGGACCTAATTATGGTGAAACAACATAAAAAAACCACTGCAAACGCTGATGTAGATATGACCCCTATGCTCGATATTGTGTTTATCTTGCTGATATTTTTTATCGTCACAACCTCATTTGTTAAAGAGCGCGCTATTGAAGTCAATCGCCCTTTAGCAAAACCAAGTCTTGAAAACCCTAAAAAACAAGCGCAATTTATTATCACTGAAAACGACAGTATTTATTTTGCAAACCGGCTTATCACACCAGAGCAAATAATCGCTAACCTTGCCTTATTTGCCGCACAGTTTGAAATGACGAATGTACAAGTAACAGCAAGTGAGCAAAGCAGCCACAAAACTTTAGTAACCTTGCTTGATAAAATAAAACAATATCAAGATGTGCCAATCTCTATAAGCACGTCTTTATAACTAAAAAAGGGCCTAACGGCCCTTTGCAAAGTTAAATAATAAAGGAATCTAAAGGGAGTTTAGAACTTGTACTCTGCACCTACGTAGTAGTACGCACCGTTAAAACCAAATGGTGCTGAACGACGTGAGTAAGTGAATACACCAGGGCTTGAAACAATTGTGTTGCCGCTTGCATCAACAATCGTACCCGAGCGTGAATTACCAATGGTGTTCTTATCTGGGTAAACATCAAATAAGTTATTTGCACCAATGTTAAATGACAGATTTTCGTTAAAGAAGTAGTTAACTTTTACATCAGTTAAGATTTCAGCACCGTATGTTTGACGACCACCGTCTTCAACTGTGTACTCGCCGTAACGGTTTAGAGAAAGGTTTACTGTCCAATCTTCTAAACGGTAAAGCGCACTTAAGTTAATGCGGTCTTCTGGTTGCCATTCTTCGATAATTGACGTTTCTTGTTCAGAAAACACATCTTCTACTGGAATAGTTTCAAGACCACTGCCTGATGGCGTAAATAAATCAACTACATCTGTTTTGGTGAAGTTAGCAGCAAAGGTAAAATCTAGCGTACCGCCAAGGCCTTCTGTGTTCCATGTTGCAACTAAATCAACACCTTCGGTTTCGGTGTCTGCACCATTTAAGAAGAACTGACCCGCACCTGCGCCTGAACTTTCAAGTGCAGCATCAAGTGTATCTGATAACCCTTTACCTAAACGGTTAGAAATAACGATACGGTCGTCGATATCAATCGAGTAGTAATCAATGGTTAAATTGATATTGTCGGTCACGTTATACACGATACCTAGACTGCGGTTTTGTGACTTCTCTTCTTTTAGCTTAGGAATACCAATTGATTGCGCTAAGGTACTGTCGTTTCTAAACGTACCTACTTGCTCAGCCACTAAGCTGCCATCATCACCTACAACGAACTGTGTACTTACGTTATTAAAGTAAAGTTGTTGCATAGAAGGCGCTCTAAAGCCTGTGCTTAGTGCACCACGTAAAGATACATCTTCAGTAATTGACCAATTACCCGCTAACTTAAAGTTAACTGTATCGCCAAAACCTTTGTAGTTATCGTAACGTACTGCACCTGAGATAATTACATCATCAATAACATAGGTTTCTGCATCCATGTAGAATGAGATCACATCGCGCGACTCATCAACTGATGATGCTGGATCTGAACCACCAAAACCTTGCGTACCGCTTGCAGCATCAACACTGCCTACCCCGCCATTTAAGCCAGAATAGATGCTCACACCATCAACTGTGTCGTAATCACGATAAGCATATTCGCTACCTTCAAGAATACGGAACTCATCAGTACGAAGCTCAGCACCTAGTGCTAATGAGAAGTTATCGTAATCTTTGGTGTAATCAAGGTTGATTGTTTGAAGTGATAATTCAAGGCCATATGCATACGCTGAACGCGGAATCGTGGCACGAATTTCATCAGCCGTTAAACCTTGGTCATAACGAAGATAGTTAGCGTATGAGCCATTGATAGTGTCACTAGTTGTGTAATCAATGCTGTTTTCGCCATAGGTGTACGATAAATCAATGCTTGAATCATTATCGAACGACTTTTTAAAGCCCACGTTGTAAGACACGTCATCAATAATAGTATTAATTTTCGGTAAGAAACCCATTGGAATGGTCGCATCACCATCTTGCAATACAGGGTTACCTGTAGCATTTGCGTTATGACGGAAAAACGCAGCCGATTCATTTTCACGATTCGAATAAGTGATAAAGCCATATAGCTCACCACCAGCAAGCTCATAGCCAGTATTAATCGTTAAGGCAAATTGTTGTGAATCTGCATCACCAATTCTAAACGTATCACGAGGAGCCGTTAACTCACGCGGATCACCTGCTAATAGCGTACCGTCATCAAGTTCAGTACAGCCGTAAAATTGACATGAACCATGCAGGCCTGCACGGTTTGTCGGTGCACGGTCACGGTAGTTGATTGTGGTATTTAAATAACCATCATCACCAAGGGCAAAACCTGTGTTGAAATCAACATTGACTGTTTCACCATCACCTTCTGAATACTCACCGTAGTTAATCGCCGCTTTACCACCTTCTTCAGCGTCTTTTAATACGATATTAATAACACCTGCAATCGCATCTGAACCATATTGCGCAGCAGCACCATCACGTAATACTTCAATACGTTTGATTGCAGCAGCAGGAATGGCGTTCATGTCGGTACCTGCCGTACCACGACCTACTGACGTATTAATATGGATAAGGCTCGCTTGGTGACGACGCTTACCATTGATAAGAACTAAGGTTTGATCTGGCCCTAAACCACGTAATGTTGCAGGGCGAAGCGCGTCAGTACCATCACTGATAGACGAGCTTGAAAAGTTAAAAGACGGTGCGATAGCCTGAAGCATACGGCCTACTTCTGTTTGGCCTGTATTCTCGAGTGCTTCGGCACTTAAAATATCAACCGGAACCGGTAAATCTTCAACCGAGCGACCTGCTACACGGCTACCGACAACGGCAATTTTTTCGATGTTTTTCTCTGCTGATTGATCTTCTGCGAACGCTTGCGTATTGGCGGCAAGCAGTAATGGCACGACTGCAGCGCTGACCCCTGATACTTTGATCATGTTATTATCTATCCTATCTACTTGTTTGAGTTTTATACTCAGCAAGCCTTGTTGATCAACAACCGCATCGAGCTCAGTGCCTTCTAACATCGCATTCAGTGCATCCAATTTAGTATAAAAACCAAATAAAGATTGCGCTTGATATTGCTTTGCTAATTCGAAAGAAAAAATGACAGTTTGATCTGTTTGCTTTGCAAATTCGATTAACGCCAAATCAGCTCGTTGCGCTTTGATATCAAATTGCAGCATTTGTTTTTCAGCTGCTATTGCTATTTGGCCTGCTGTGAGGCCATAAATGACAATAGACGCTGGTAACAAAGGCAATTGCTTACTGCGCAATTTATACAAACAAGTGAGGAAGAAAAATCCGCTATGTAAATTTAACTTTTTTTAATTAATTTTTTGTGACGAGAAGGTGGCGCACAATTAACATCATTACATTGGCGTATTCTCATAGGCAAAACTAACCTTTTGCAGCGATAGTTAAGCTAACACGATGTTCACCTAAACGTTGATGTTTTACACCTAAGTTGGCCTGTAAAGAATCAAGTAACCCCTTTATGTCGTCTGTTTTAAATACACCAGCCACTTTCAATGAAGCAAGTTCTGGGTCATTCAATTCAAAACGTGTCGCGGTATAACGACTCACCTCTTGTAGAGCTTCGCCTAAAGACTCGCCATTAAAAATCAGCATTTCTTGTTGCCATGCCAAATCACGTTGTACGTCATCAACCGATAACTGTTTAATTGGTCCTGTTTTACTTTGTTTTATCAGTGCTTTCTCACCAGATACAACAACATTAGCGCGAAGCGCTTTAATATCTGCACTGTTATCCGAGGCATCTTTTAAACGATTAAAATCACTGGCATCAACCTGAGTACTCGGATCAGCAATCATCACCTTGCCCTCGGTTACCACTAACTCTAAGTCTGAGGCAGTATTTCGCTGCACATTAAACACGGTACCAAGAGCAGTAAATGATTTATCACCGGCAATAACAGTAAATGGACGACTTGCATCTTTAGCAACATTGAAGCGGCCTTCACCACGGCTCAAGATCAACTGACGGCGATCGCCGGTATAAGCTACTTCAAGTTTAGTATTGGTATTAAGCTGCACAATCGTGCTGTCGGGCAATACAAACGTGGCTTGCTCGCCCACTTTAGTGCGGTAAATTTTAGTAAACTTAGCGTAGTCGTTTTCTTCGTTCTGCCAGTAGCTTGAATAAATGAGCATGATACAACCAAGCAGCATCGCCACTAAAAAGCTAGCCGCCGTTGCCATACCAAATACAGCGGGTTGTTTTTGCGGGGCTTTATAAGGAAATAAGCTACTTAACTCGTTAAGCACACTCATTTCATCCCATAATGTCGCAAGTTCAAATAAGGCCTCTTGATGAGCCGCACTTTGATGAGCCCATAAATGTAATTGGCTCACTTCATCTTTCGATAAACCACGATCAATTGCACTGATCCATTGGCTCGCTTGCTCTTGAATCATGTCTTTTGATGAAAATGGATGGACATTACTCATTTGTTCACCTCTTTTGCAGTGAACTCTGTGGTAGGGGTAAATGCCTGGGGTTGTACATCGTGTGATTTCATTGCTCGGTGAACATGTAATAAGCCTTTGGCTATGTGTTTTTCAACAGTACTTTCGCTGAGTACCATTTTAGCAGCAATTTCCTTTTGGCTTAAGCCATAGACTTTTTTTAATATAAAACATTTTTTTACTTGCGGGCTTAATTCGTTAGTTACTCGGCAAAAAAACAAAAAGCGCTCTTTAGAGGTTACTTCATCTTCAAGTGCCATAGAACGCATGTGATGTTCAACTTGTTGCTGTTCATCTAACGATTCTTTGTATTTATTGTCCCATTTAGCAATGTGATTGAGTGCTAAATGTTTAGCCGTTTTCAGCATATAACTGTGAGTGTATTCGATATTTTGTTTAAGATCTGCTTCATAACTTTTTATAAACGTCTCTTGCACAATATCTTCTACATCATCAGGGCTGACGATACGTGATACAAAGCGCCTAAGTTTGCTCGATATCTCGGTAAAAGCGGTGATAACCCCAGTTTGATCTGTCATCCTTAACTCACCTTTATTATATTTTTATTGCTTTAGGGTACGAGATTTCAGTTTAATTACAAGCCATTTGTTAAGTTTTTGTACCTTCGGTAAACAAAGATTTCATAAACTCATAAAAAACCTCTGTTTTGCGCGTCACTAGGCTGTTTTGTGGTTTTAAAAACCATACAGGCGCGTCAGCATCAACAAGGCTATTAGGGAGTATTTCGATTAACCGCCCTTCTGCTAAATCATCTTTAATTGCAATATATGATTTAATCGCTATGCCATGACCTGCAATCGCAGCCTGAGTCATGTTATCTGAGTTAGATACGGTAAAACGCGTTCTCGCATTATAATTAACTAGTTGGCCACCCTCGTTAAGTTTAAGCTGTCGCTGCCATGGCAAGCATACCCAGTAATGCGCTTTAAGATCAGAGACCATTCTTGGTAGCCCATATTTTTCAATATAGCTTGGGGCTGCACACAAAATACGAGAGTTACTAACAAGCTTACGTGAAAGCAAGTTTGAATCTGCTAACTGACCTACTCGAATAGCTACATCTTGGGCATCATCCACAATATTTACAAATTGGTCTGTGATCATAAAATCGAGTTTCAAGTCGGGATATTGCTGTTCAAAATGACCAAGCTCTGGCATCACAAATTTTGAGAAGACCCAAGGCGGCATAGTAACTCGTAAAAGCCCTGTCACCGCCGAACCTCGTGCGCCAATTTGATGCTCAGCATCATACAGAGCCTCTAAAATAGCCCCAGCACGTTGATAAAACAGCTCCCCTGCTGGTGATAAGCGTATTCGTCTACTATCGCGAAACAGCAACACAGTGCTTAAGGCTTTTTCTAATTTACTTAAGCGATGACTAACCGTAGCGGGTGAAAGGCCTTGCGCTTTAGCGGCGGCGACCACACCTTGGTTTTCAACTATGGCAATAAAGGTTTCTAAATCACATAAACTGTACATGGCTTGATTCAATATTTTCGAATTTAGGTTTCAGTTTTGTATTGTATATATAAAAATTTAAAACTCTATACTTACTAAAAATAGTCAAAATGATTGGAGTATGTATGTCTTTAAAAACCCAAATCGATGCATTTGAAGTGCAAAAGAAAGCCAATGTCCCTGCTGATATCCTAAATTTGATGGATGTCACAACTGAAAAGCTGATTGCTGAACAATTAAGTCATCACGCTTTAAAAGTGGGTGATAAGTTTCCTGCATTTGAATTACCCGACAGCAAGGGTAAACAAATTAGCTCAACAGAATTGTTATCGAAAGGCTCGCTGGTGCTTAGCTTTTACCGTGGTGGTTGGTGCCCGTATTGTAATTTAGAGCTTCGCGCACTTAATAACATGCAACAAGCATTTGCAGATCAACATGCCCAATTAGTTGCTGTTTCTCCTCAGCTACCTGATGAATCACTCTCTACTCAACAGCAAAACGAGCTGGCTTATACGGTGCTTTCTGATGTGGCTAACTCATTGGCTAAAAAGTGTGGTTTGGTTTTCACGTTAGATGAGCGCTTGATCCCTATTTATGATCAGCTAGGCTTAGATATTCCTAAAGCCAATGGTAACGATAGCTACGAATTACCATTACCGGCAACTTACGTAATTGATAGCCAAGGGGTGATTCAATTTGCATTTGCTCATGAAGATTACACACTAAGAGCGGAGCCTTTAGATGTTCTTAACGCAGTTAAAGCAATTAACCGTGTTTAATAAAACCCTTTTTAGTCTCGTTTTATTGCTAACCTTAACTTTCTCGGGAGGCACAATGGCAGCGTCGCAAATCCAAGCAAAACCAAAGGTAATTGTGTTTGATGTCAATGAGACCTTGCTTGATCTTGAACAAATGCAAAGTTCAGTCGCTAATGCACTCGATGGTAATACCCAGTTATTGCCGCTTTGGTTTTCGACCATGCTGCATCACTCTTTAGTGAGTACGGTATCGAATGATTATCATGACTTTGCTGACATCGGCGTTGCCGCGCTGATGATGGTCGCAAGTAATAATCAAATTTCGTTAACCAAAGAGCAAGCTAAGCAAGCGATTGTGCCGCCGCTTTTATCTTTACCTGCGCATAGCGATGTTAAACAAGCATTGGCGCAATTAAAGCAAGATTATAAACTAGTCAGCTTTACCAATTCGTCAAATAATGGTGTCAAAGCGCAGTTTCAACATGCTGGCTTAACAGATTACTTTACTCACCGTTACAGTGTTGAAGATATTAAAGTGTATAAACCCGATCTGCGCGCTTACAAGTGGTTGCTTGAACAATTAAATGTAGCGCCTCACGAAGCTTTAATGGTTGCAGCACA
The DNA here is from genome assembly GCF_037162425.1 of Pseudoalteromonas sp. Hal040. Classification (NCBI taxonomy): domain Bacteria; kingdom Pseudomonadati; phylum Pseudomonadota; class Gammaproteobacteria; order Alteromonadales; family Pseudoalteromonadaceae; genus Pseudoalteromonas; species Pseudoalteromonas sp. Hal040. Next base: position 1,962,020 of record NZ_JARLUU010000001.1, read on the forward strand.
TGGCTGGGATGTGGCAGGCGCTAAACAAGCAGGAATGCAAACAGCGTTTATCGCAAGACCCGGAAAAGCCCTTTACCCATTGGCTAAGCAACCAGACTACATCGTTAAAAATCTTGAAGAGTTAGCCTTATTGCTTACTCAAAAGTAAGAAGCGATTTAATCTGTCTATCAACGCAAAGCGAAAATGCTTTGCGTTTTTTTGTGCCCAATAAAAAAGTAAACTACAGGGTGTACCTTTCTCTTTTTTGGGTATAAACTAGACGACAAATGAATATACATAGTTACGTCTTTCATGTTGATAGACTACTTTTTATGTATACCTACTTAACAATTGGACTGTGGAGTAAACATGCGTCTGCCTTTCGCACCTGCCAAATTATCATTATCTGCGTTGTTATTAGTTTCTGCTCCTTTGCTATTGCAAGGTTGTTCTGAAGCGCCACAGCAACAACAGGGTCAAATGCACCCTGCTGCTGTCGCGACTATGACTATGGAAACACACGATGCACCTTTTACTATTGAGCTGCCAGCGACGCTGTCTGGTTCAAAAGAAGTTGAAGTTCGTGCCCGTGTCACCGGAATTCTTGAATCACGCAACTTTGAAGAAGGTCAGCGTGTAGAGCAAGGCCAATCATTATTTACAATTGACCTAGAACCTTATCAACTTGCGGTTGATCGTGCGCAAGCTGCACTTGATGGTGCAAAAGCAGCGCTTGTTCAAGCTGATCGTGACGTTAAACGATTAGCTAAACTACGTGCCGAAAAGTCCGTTTCACAACGTGACTACGATAACGCAAGCTCAGCCAATGATATTGCAAAAACTGATTTAGCCGCAGCAAAAGTTGCCTTAAAAGAAGCGCAACTAAACCTTGAATATGCGCAAGTAAAAGCCCCTGTCGCAGGAGTAATGGGACGTGAGTTTGTCTCTGAAGGAACGTATGTTTCTGGTCCAGATTTATTACTGACTCAAATGACTCAGTTTGACCCTATTCGTATTCGTTTTGGTTTATCAGAGCGTGAACAACTGCAAATGCGTCAAGATGTTAAAAATGGTTCACTGACGTTACCAGAGCAAGGCCACTGGCAAACACAAATTAAACTTCAAGACGGCTCTTTATACGGGCAAACCGGTGAAGTTAACTTCTCTGATGTGCGTATTAATCCAAACACAGGTACCAGTGAGTTTCAGGCAATTATTCCTAACCCTGATTTTCAGCTTCGCCCGGGCCAATTCGTTCGCGTTGAGTTAAGTGGTGCAGTACGTAAAAACGCTTTCATCGTGCCGCAACGTGCAGTACTTGATAACGGCACTGGTAAGTTTGTTTATGTTGTAAGTAAAAACGAGCAAGGTATGGATGTCGCTTTACCTGCCCCTGTTACTGTAGGTGAGTGGATCAAAAAACCAGAAAATGAGCAATACCAAAAATTTTGGTTAATTCGCAGTGGTTTAAAAGAAGGCGACCAAGTTATTGTTGATGGCATGGCACGTATTTTCTTCCCAGGTATGCCAGTTAATGTTGGCAAACCTGCCGCTAACTCAAGCCACGCAGAATAAGCACAGGGAGTCTTATGTTTTCTCGTTACTTTATAGACAGACCCATTTTTGCGTTTGTTATATCTATTGTTATTGTGCTTGCGGGCCTTGCTGCGATGCGCAGCTTACCTGTGGCGCAATATCCTGAAATAGCGCCACCGGTTGTACAAGTAACCGCAGCCTACCCGGGTGCATCAGCTGATGTACTTGAGCAAACGGTTGCCACACCAATTGAAAATGCTATTACCGGTGTTGAAGGCATGATGTATATGTCATCAACGTCAACCAGTGCAGGTTCAACGACCATCGAAGTTACTTTTGAAATTGGTACTGATGTTGACCAAGCAGCCGTTAACGTAAACAACCGTGTTAAACAAGTTGAAGCCCGTTTGCCTGAAGAAACACGCCGCCAAGGTGTGGTAGTTCAAAAAGGTTCTTCTAGCTTTTTACAAGTTCATGCCTTTTACTCACCAGATGGAACACGTTCAAGTTTATGGACATCAAACTATGTCACTATGAACGTACTTGACCGTGTTAAACGTATTCCTGGCACCACCAGTGTACAAATTTTTGGTGCCAAAGATTACGCAATGCGTATTTGGTTGCGCCCTGATGTAATGAGCCAGTTAGGCGTCACTGTTGAAGAAATTGCAGGGGCAATTCGTGTACAAAACTCGCAATACGCGGCAGGTAAAATTGGTGCCACACCTACTACGCAATCGCCACAAGAGCTTGTTTATAGTGTGACTGCACAAGGGCGGTTGTCTGAGCCTGAGCAATTTGAAAATATCATTATTCGTTCAAACACAGACGGCAGTAGCTTACGCTTAAAAGACGTTGCCCGCGTTGAACTTGGCTCAAAAGATTATAACTTCAAAGGAACGATTAACGGTAAAGAAGCGGTGCTGTTAGGTATCTTCTTGCAACCTGGTGCCAACGCCCTTGATGTAGCTGAAGAAGTAAACAGTGTTATTGAAGAAATGAAAAGTCAGTTCCCTACTGGCCTTGCTCATTTAACGTCATACGACACAACCCGCTTTGTTGAAGTATCAATTCGTGAAGTTGTAAAAACACTGCTTGAAGCCATGGTATTGGTATTCTTGGTAGTGTATTTATTCTTACAAAACTGGCGCGCGACCCTAATACCGACACTTGCAGTGCCAGTATCACTACTAGGCACATTTGCCGGCATGTATATGCTGGGATACTCAATTAACTCACTCACCTTATTCGGCATGGTGTTGTCGATTGGTATTGTTGTTGATGATGCCATCGTGGTACTCGAAAACGTTGAGCGTATCATGCACGAAGAAGGCCTAGGTGCCAGAGACGCCGCCGTTAAAGCGATGGGCGAAGTAAGTGGCCCTGTGGTGGCCATTGTTTTAGTACTTTGTTCAGTGTTTGTACCAATTGCGTTTTTAGGTGGCTTAACCGGTGAGTTATTCCGTCAGTTCGCTATTACTATTTCGATTGCTGTGAGTTTATCGGGTATCGTTGCGTTAACGATGACGCCAGCGCTTTGTGTGCTTATTTTAAAGCAAGAACACAAGCAAACTGCCCGCTTCTTCTTATGGTTTAACGACATGTTTACCAAGATCACAGGCCGTTATGTCGGTGCTGTTGGCTTTATGGTGCGCCGTGGCCTGTTGGGCCTTATCTTAATGACGGGTATGATTGCCGCTACAATTGGCCTTTGGCAAAACACCCCAGGTTCGCTTGTGCCAGATGAAGACCAAGGTTATTACATCTCTGCAATCTTCTTACCTGACGGTTCATCACTTGAGCGCACAGAGCAAGTCACACAGCAAGTTGTTGAGGCCGTACAATCAAACCCAGCGAACGAAAACGTGGTGGCGTTTACCGGTTTTGACTTTATTGGCGGTGGTTACAAAAACAGTGCTGCAACCTTATTCGTGACTCAAAAGCACTGGGATGAGCGTGAAGTTGATACCAAAGCGTTGGTGCAAGAGCTATTCATGAAAACAGCGGGTATTAAAGAGGCACTCGTGCTTGCCTTTAATCCGCCTGCTATTTTTGGTTTAGGTAACACCGGTGGTTTTGAGTTCTACATTCAAAACAAAGGTGATAGCGACCCAGACAAACTTCAACATGCAATGCAATTGATGACAGCTGAAGCACAAAAGAGCCCTATCATTAGTGGCCTGCAAACACTTTGGCGCCCTGATGCACCGCAGCTACGTGTTGATGTTGACCGTGAACAAGCGCGTGCTATGGGTGTCGAAATTGATGATGCGTTCACTGCCCTTGCGGGTAACTTAGGGACTTATTACGTTAACGACTTCAATAAATTTGGTCGCGCATGGCAAGTACTGATGTCTGCAGATGCTGAATTTAGAATGAAGCCTGAAGACATTGGTCGTATCTATGTTAAAAACAATCAAGGTACTATGGTGCCGCTCTCAGCCTTTACCACTATCGAGTATAGCCGTGGGCCTGAAAACCTAAATCGTTATAACAACTTACCTGCGGTTAAACTGATGGGTAATGCAGCTCCGGGTTACAGTTCGGGTCAAGCTATTGCTGAGGTTGAGCGTATTGCGCAAGCAGTATTACCACCTAATATGACCTACGAATGGACAGGCTCTGCATTCCAAGAAAAGCGCAGTTCAGGCACCACAGGGATTGCCTTGGGCCTTGCTGTGATCATGGTATTTTTGATTCTAGCAGCGCTATATGAGCGTTGGTCACTGCCGCTTTCAGTCATGCTTGCCCTGCCATTTGGTACCTTTGGTGCGCTTATAGCGGTTTGGGTCGTTGGAATGACAAACGATGTGTATTTCCAAATTGGTCTGGTAACACTTCTTGGTCTTGCTAGTAAAAATGCGATTCTTATCGTTGAATACGCCTTGATGAAACATCAACAAGGCTGGAGCGCAAGTACTGCCGCTCTTGAGGCTGCAAGGTTACGTTTTAGACCTATCATTATGACTTCGCTTGCATTCATTTTAGGCGTAGTGCCTCTAGTATTGAGCTCTGGCGCAGGTGCAGGTGCACGTCATAGTGTTGGTACGGGTGTCATGGGCGGTATGATGGCCGCAACATTCCTTGCAGTATTCTTTGTGCCGCTGTTCTTTTATTGGTTAACGGCACGTAAGTTAACTGAAAAACGGTCAAGACAAGAGCTTGCTGATGAGATAGCAGAACATCATCAACAAGAACATGTCAAAACCCAAGAGGGTAACCTGTAAAAAATGAAGGGCAAACAATGAGTTTGCCCTTTTTTTGATTATTTGATTACTAGCAATTTACTGCTTCGAACGCTAGTATTAAGGAAAGATGTGTGGAGTGCAGCATGAATAATCAAAAATTAGCCGAATTTGAACAGTTTTTTCAAATCAATGAGAGCAATCGCGTCAACTTATACGCCGTTGAACCTGAAGCTGTGCCAAAAACCAATGCTGAACTCGAAGCGGATATCCCTGCTTTATTTAAACTTGCTAACGAAGTAAACGAACTTGAGCAAACCACCTTACGCCCTCTTCGTAACCTAGGTGATGTAGCTCAAGAGTTAGCGGTGTTCTTACAAGCCCAGTCACGCAAAATTGATTTAATTATGAGCCACATTCTAGCCTCTGAGCAGCCTGAAGATAACACTAACTATTGCGATAGCTACGGTGGTGGCGGTGTAAAACTAACTTCAACAGAAGTGTATGAATTAGGGCAAACATTTCGTACTAAGTTGTTCTTGCAGCACGAAGCATCTGCCATTTATTGCTATACCGAATTAGTCGCCATTGAAAAGTGTGATGATGATAAATACCAATACACATTATTGTTTACAGCGATTCGAGATGCTGACCAAGATTTAGTCGTAAGAGCGGCCTTACATGCTCAAACGCGCCAACTAAAAAAACGTCAACAAGAAAACAAGCAGCAAGACAGTTAAAAATCACGCTTTATCGCGCACAAAAAGCTGACATCTATGGCTAAAATGCTAAACTAGCCCCACCTTAGTTTGTTTATTACCTTCATGAAATTTAGACTTTTACCTGAATGGGCTGAGCAAGATGCCGTCATGCTTACTTGGCCACACCAAGATACTGATTGGGCAGCAAATTTAACTGCTGTTGAGCCTGTGTATGTAGCACTTTGCCAAGCAATAAGCCAACAACAAGATGTTGTTATTGTGGCTCATGATAATGCGCTTAAAGCACATATTGAGGCATTACTTGAAAACGCAGAAGTTGATGCTAAACGCATTCACTTTGTGGTGACACCGTGTAACGATACTTGGGCACGCGACCATGGTCCATTAACCTGTGCGAATATTGATGACGCAACAGAATTAAAAGTAATGGATTTTATTTTTAATGGTTGGGGCAATAAATTTTCAAGTGAACTTGATAACCAAATTAATCAAGTGCTTGTAAAGCAAGTTGCTAATCCTAAAAATGGTTATCAGCAAAGTGAACTGGTTCTTGAAGGCGGTGGCGTTGAAATCAACGAACACGGTGTGCTACTCACAACCAGCGAGTGCTTGTTAAACCCAAATCGTAACCCAGAACTTACAAAAGCAGATATAGAAAAAACGCTGGTTGAGCAACTAGGCGCTACGTCGTTTCTTTGGGTTGATCACGGTTACCTTGCGGGTGATGATACCGACAGCCATATTGATACGCTGGTACGTTTTGCTCCAAACAACACCCTCGTTTATGTACAGTGTGATGATAAAGATGATGAGCACTTTGCAGCCCTTGATGCAATGGAAAAGCAACTGCAATCATTTAAAACAGCTGAGGGTGAAAACTACTCGCTGATTGTCTTACCTTGGCCAAAAGCGGTGTTCAATGAAGATGGTGACAGACTACCTGCCACATACGCTAATTATTTAATTATCAATAAAACCGTTTTAGTACCAATTTATGGTGATGAAAACGACCAATTTGCGCTTGGTCAGGTTGCCAAAGCATACCCAGATCACACTGTGGTGGGTATTAATTGTGTGCCAATTATTCACCAATTTGGCAGCTTACACTGTATTACAATGCAATTACCGCGCGGCTTTTTAGCAGGAACAAATAATGACTAAACCAACGCATTTAAAGGTTGCTCTTGTTCAGCAATCAAACACCGATAATGCTCAAGACAATATGGCAAAATCTATTGCTGGTATTCGTGATGCAGCAAGCCAAGGCGCTAAGCTTATTGTTCTTCAAGAGCTGCACCGTAGTTTGTATTTTTGCCAAACCGAAGATGTAGACGTTTTTGATTTAGCAGAAACAATTCCGGGCCCAAGCACAGACACCTTAGGCGCACTCGCTAAAGAACTCAATGTGGTGATCGTGTCATCATTATTCGAAAAGCGTGCCACAGGTCTTTATCACAATACCGCTGTGGTACTAGAAACTGACGGCAGTATTGCCGGCAAATACCGTAAAATGCATATTCCTGATGACCCAGGTTTTTACGAGAAATTTTACTTCACACCGGGTGATTTAGGTTTTGAGCCTATTCAAACCTCTGTTGGCAAATTAGGCGTATTAGTGTGTTGGGACCAATGGTTCCCAGAGGCGGCACGCTTAATGGCGATGGCTGGTGCTGAAATTTTAATTTACCCAACAGCCATAGGTTGGGACCCGCGTGATGAAAAAGACGAACAAACTCGTCAAAAAGATGCGTGGGTTATTTCACAACGCGCTCATGCAGTTGCCAATGGTGTACCGGTGATCAGCTGTAACCGTGTTGGCCACGAAAGTGATCCAAGCGGTCAAAGTGAAGGTATTCAGTTCTGGGGTAACTCGTTTATCGCGGGCCCTCAAGGTGAAATTTTAGCCGAAGCGAACAACAGCGATGAGCAATTATTAGTTGTTGAATTAGACCAAGCACGTAGTGAAAACATACGTCGAATTTGGCCTTACCTTCGTGATCGTCGTATCGATCACTATCAGGACTTAACGAAGATTTATCGAGACTAAGCAGTAAAAACAGTTTAAAGGAGTAGTAAATGGCGTTTGCGCAATGGGCAGCATTGCCTTGGGTAAAATCTGAAAAAGATAAAATTCAATGGGGACAACTTACCGGTAGCGGGCTTAGCATCGCCATCGCAGAAGGTGTAAAACAACACAACGAGCTGGTTGTGATTGTCACCCCAGATACACCAAGCGCCCTACGCCTTGAAACTGAACTCGAATTTCTGTTGCCTGAAAACCCAGTCATGGTCTTCCCTGACTGGGAAACACTCCCTTACGATCATTTTTCGCCCCATCAAGATATTATTTCAGCGCGCTTAGCCACCTTAAATACCTTAAAAAAAGAACAACAAAGCGTATTAATCGTGCCAGTGTCGACCTTAATGCTGCGTACTGCCCCTGCTTCGTTTATTTATGGTTCAACCCTTAACTTTAAAGTGGGTGATACCTTAGATACACACACACTACGTGAAAACTTAGAACAAGCGGGCTATCTACATGTACAACAAGTGATGGAGCATGGTGAATACGCGATTCGCGGCTCTATCGTTGACTTATACCCTATGGGTAGCCCTCACCCATTTCGTTTAGACTTTTTTGATGATGAGCTCGACAGCATTCGTTTATTTGATGTTGAAAGCCAACGTTCAGATGAAAAGGTCGACAAAATTGAGTTACTGCCAGCTCACGAATTCCCAACTAACGACGCTGACATTGAGCGTTTTCGTATAAATTATCGTGAACAATTTGGCGCAAGCTCTGAGCAAGACTCAATTTATATGCAGGTTACCAAAGGAACCTGGCCAGCCGGTATCGAATATTATATGCCACTGTTTTTTGATGGATTGGCAACCATCTTCGATTACTTACCAAGCAATACGACGTTTATGCATTTTGGCGATATTGAGCATGCTGCTGATCAGTTTTGGCATGATGTGAATGTACGCTATGAAAACCGCCGTGTTGATCCGCTCAGACCTTTACTTGAACCTGTAAAGCTGTATCAAAGCGTTAATGAACTATTTGGTGAGTTTGGTAAATACGCACGTATTCGCTTATCACAAGCCAAGCTAGGCACCAAAGCGGGCCACACCAACCTTGCCAGTAAAGAGCTGCCAAATGTTCGTATTGATCATAAGTTACATGAACCGTATCAAGGTTTAATAAACTACGTTACTAGCGAGAAAAAACAAAAAGGACGTGTACTGCTCTCGGTTGAATCGGACGGCCGCCGCGAATCATTACTCACCTTATTAAAGCCAAGTGGTTTAAAGCTTAAAGAATTTGAATCATTTAGCGATTTTACCAATAGTTCGAGTGATGTTGGCCTAATTGTTTCGCCACTTGAGCAAAGTGTGGTGTTAGACGGTAAACCGCGTTTAACTATAATCACAGAGCAAGAATTATTAGGCATTAAGGTCTCGCAACGTCGACGCCGTAAACACAAATACGAAGCAAGCCAAGATGCGCTTATTCGTAATCTTGCTGAGCTACGCGAAGGCCAACCGATTGTGCATCTTGATCATGGTGTAGGTCGCTACCAAGGCCTTGAAACCATTGATGCTGCCGGTGTGATTACTGAGTTTGTTACGATTATCTACGCCAACGAGGCAAAACTATACGTACCTGTTTCTGCGTTACATATGCTTAGCCGCTATTCAGGTGGTGAAGAGGCCTCTGCCCCGCTCCATAAATTGGGCTCCGATGCATGGGAAAAAGCCAAGAAACGTGCCGCTGAAAAAGTCCGTGATGTGGCTGCTGAACTCTTAGATATTTACGCAAAACGCCAAGCAAAGCCTGGCAATAAATTTAAGCTGGATGGCAGTGCTTATCGACAGTTTAGCGACAGCTTCCCATTTGAAGAAACTGACGATCAACGCAACGCCATTGAGGCTGTGCTCGGTGATATGCAAAGTAAGCAAGCGATGGACCGTTTAGTATGTGGTGACGTTGGCTTTGGTAAAACCGAAGTGGCAATGCGCGCTGCCTTTGTGGCAGTGAATGATAACAAACAAGTTGCGGTACTTGTACCCACCACACTGCTTGCACAGCAACACTATGAAAACTTTAAAGACCGTTTTGCTGATTTACCAATTGAGGTTGGCGTTTTATCGCGCTTTAACTCAACCAAAGAGCAAAAAGACACCCTCGATAAAATGGCTGAGGGTAAAATAGATATCGTTATCGGTACTCACAAGCTTATTCAACAAGATATTCAATTTAAAGATTTGGGCTTATTGATTGTTGACGAAGAGCACCGTTTTGGGGTGCGTCAAAAAGAAAAAATCAAAGCATTACGTGCCGATGTCGATATTTTAACGCTCACAGCAACCCCTATCCCACGTACATTAAATATGGCAATGAGTGGCATGCGTGACCTGTCAATTATTGCCACACCGCCTGCGAAACGTTTAGCGGTTAAAACCTTTGTTAGACAAAGAGATGCAGAGCTTATTCGCGAAGCAATTCTGCGTGAAATTAAACGCGGTGGTCAGGTGTATTTCTTACATAATAATGTTGAAACCATAGACCGAGTTGCTGAAGAAATCAGTGAATGGGTCCCTGAAGCCAGCGTAACAACCGCACATGGTCAAATGCGAGAGCGCGAGCTTGAGCAAATTATGAGTGATTTTTATCACCAGAAATATAACGTGATTGTGTGTACCACCATCATCGAAACTGGTATCGATGTACCGACTGCCAATACCATTATTATGGATAGAGCAGATAAGCTCGGTCTGGCACAGTTGCATCAGTTGCGTGGTCGTGTTGGCCGAAGCCATCACCAAGCGTATGCCTACCTTCTCACTGGTAACCCAAAATCACTTAGTAAAGATGCGGTTAAACGCCTTGAAGCGATTGAATCACTGGAAGACTTGGGTGCAGGTTTTGCACTCGCAACTCATGACTTAGAAATTCGTGGTGCCGGTGAGCTGCTTGGTGATGACCAATCAGGTCAAATGCAAACCATTGGCTTTAGTTTGTATATGGAAATGCTTGAGCAAGCGGTCAACTCGCTCAAAGAAGGTAAAGAGCCAACCCTTGAGAACCTACTCGGTCAGCAAACCGAAGTGGACTTAAAGCTGCCAGCGTTATTGCCTGATGATTATATTCATGATGTCAACGTACGTTTAGGTATCTATAAACGCATTGCAAGCTGTGCTAACCTCAATGATATGGACGAGTTACAGGTAGAGCTGATTGACCGTTTTGGTCTGCTGCCTGACGCCACTAAAAACTTATTCAGTTTGCAGCAATTAAAACTGCAAGCCAGTCATATTGGCATTAAGAAGATTGAAGCAAACCCTAAAGGCGGCTATTTTGAGTTTAGCCAGCATACAAAGGTTAACCCTAGCTTCATTATAGGTTTGATACAAAGTGCACCGCAGGTGTATAAAATGGATGGCGCAAATAAACTGCGCTTTGCAATTAGCGAAGCCAACGCTCGCGAACGCTTAAAAATGGTCACTGCAATGATTGCAGATTTCGAGAAAAAGGTTAGCCATTAATGTTGTTTAGAAATAGTTTACTACTGCTTTGTTGCTTATTTACAAGCTCATCATTTGCAGCACGTTGGTTCGAAATAGAAGTTCTTATTTATAAACAGCGCCCGGCCCCCTATTTACAGGAAGATTTCAGTTTAAAACACGATGAAATCAACGCTAAGCGTAGCAAAGATCTATTAACTCCTGCATACACAGCGCAAGCGAAACAAGCATGTATTGAGGGTGATAGCCGCTTTCGTTCTGATTCATTCACAGACTCTTTAGTGAATAGCAATCCTCACTCAAACGTGTGTGATGACAGTGTTGATTTTTTAGCAAGCTATAATCAACTGCCTGTTACACCTGTTGTTGAACCCCGAGAAGACACAGACGAAATATATTTAATTGCACCAGAACAATTACAGTTTGTTGAGCAAAAAAATCAGCTTGATAGAAAAGGCTTAACACCCATTTTGCACACAGGCTGGCGTTTTCCTGAAATGAGTGAAAAAAGAGCACCGAGTATTCGCCTATTTGCCGGCGATCACTTAGCAAAACACGCAAGTCCAGTAGAGAGTGAAAATAACGATTTTATTAGTTTAGTCGGCCCTACTGAACGCTATATTCCTGAACAATTACAACATGTACCTGAGTGGGAATTAGACGGTTTAATGAAGATTTATGTTCGTCATTACCTATTTATAAACGCAGATTTTGATATTAGTCAGCGCTTAGAAACAGGTGATTACGAAAAAGCTCGTTTTTCACAATTTAAACGTGTGATTAGTAACGAGATACATTATTTTGATCACCCACGTATGGGGATGATCGTGCAAATAAGACGCTACAACCATTAATGGATACAATTATGAAAAAATATATGGCAATTGCAGCAGCGGCTGCAGCACTTACTTTAGCAGGTTGCTCAAAAGTAAATTTAGAGAACTACGAAAAAATTGAAATTGGCATGGATAAAACTGAGGTTGAAGCTATTTTAGGTTCAGCGGATAAGTGTGAAGAAAAAACACTACACACTAACTGTATCTGGGGTAACAAAGATAAAAATATCGAAATTACGCTAGTATCAGACAAAGTATCGCTTTACAGCAAAACGGGTTTAGACGCTAAATAAATCCGAGTGGGTGGCTAAAGCCACCCTTTCATCTTTCATCTTTCATCTTTCATCTTTCATCTTTCATCTTTCAGAATGTCTGTTTGCGAGTAAATACGCTCAATATTGATGATCTTGCTACGATTTAACGTAATCTTGTAACGCTGATACAAAGTCTCTTCTTCACTTTGCGTGAACACTAAAACCACATTTAACTGATAGCGCCTCTCAACAGCCTGCTTAGATATTTTGTTACTATCAAGATGATAAAGCTTACCTTCACCGCGTTTTAAATAACGAGCAAAGGGTGCCAAGCTAAATTGCATGGTTTGTTGCAAGGTGTCGTAGCCAGGTAAAAACTCTTTCGCGTTAACTTGTGTTTCGCTTGCAAAATGCAGCCACTGAGCAGCTTGTTTATTTTGATGACGACGCTTTGAAAAAATTCTTCTGACTGCTTTAGGAATACGTTTAAAGCTGGTGTATTCAAGCCAAATGTATTGGCTGGCTATTTTGTCTTTAGTTATGCTGTTTTTAAACTGAAAACGCCATTTTGGCCGCCCTCTAACGATAGCCCGCCAGATCACCCGTGTGATATCTTCTTTAAATATCTCACGAAGACCGTAAATAACGCCTAAGATCAAAATCAAGGTTGCTGTCACTTCGGTAAAGTTTGAACGTGCATTCAGCACGACAAGCATTACAAAGGCCATAATCACAGCCGTCACCGTGCCCTTCACCATGCGCTTTAAATAACTGTTTAAATGCCGTGTAGTGCGATTGAGTACTACCCCATGCTCAATTAAACGTTGTAAAAGGCGCATTTTATTGGTGATACGGTTGGCATCTTCGAGTGTAGATTGCGAGTTATACTCTTGCTCTTCTCGGTAACTGTTTTCGGCTTTACAAAACTCTAATAGCTCACCACGTTCTTTCGCAAAATCACTGCTGCGCGGCCCTTCATCTAATAACTTCAAAAAAGACTGCTCGACATGCCAGCTTAAGTAGTTATCCGCGTTTTTATAAAAAGGGAGAAGCTTTTCATCATCAGGTGTATAGCGTCTTAGTTTTTTCAGCAAGCCTTTTGTTTGCTCGCACAATTGGATAGCACCAGGATAAAACTCATCGGCTTCTTGGTACTTTAAAGTGTCTTTGATATCTGCATTGAGCGCGAGTCGCACTTGATAACAATACAAGTTTAAGTTTTGTCGATAATCTTGTTGTTCACCTTTGTTTTTACTAACAAAACGGCTTCTAACTAAGGGTAAGTGAATGTTGTTAGCGTTATACGCAAGGTGCGATTTAAAATTGTTGTTAAAGAAAGATTCTTCGCTAAGTGTTTGTGGGTTAACACTCATTTCATTCGGAATGGAAAAATACAGGTCGAGTCGTTGCTCTGTGCGTGGTTTAAGCTCAGGCTCAATAATAAAAGATAAGTTTTCGTCTTGTTTAAGCAATATCACCTCGTTTTTAACTAATGCTCCCTTAGTTTACGCGTTGATAGGCTTTCAGACAATAAAAAAGGCCCAGTAAAAACTGGGCCTTAGTAATCATTTCAAACTAGATTAGAACTTGATGTTCATACCAGCGAAGAAACGACGACCTAGTACATCGTATGTGTACGGGTCAGTGTTTGAGTCATTGTTACCTGAGTAGTAAGGTGCTTGCTTATCGAATAAGTTGTTAACACCTGCAGAGAATGACACTGTGTCGTTCATGATGTATGAACCACTGATGTCGTGGTATACAACAGTACCAACGCTTGGTACTAAACACTCGCTGTCGTCAGCAAGACAAGAGTAGCTGTCTAAGCCGTCGATCATACGTGCTTGGTATTGTGCATCCCAGTTGTCGCCAGACGCGTTAAGAGTGAAGTTAGACTTAACTTTCGCGTAGCTACCGATACCTGAAGTTACAAGACCTGTGTAATCGATTGTGCTTGTGCCTGAATCAACGATGTACTCATCAAGAATAGTTACATCAAGACCTGTGCGCCAGTTAAGACCTGCAGCTTCAAATGCATACTTGAAGTTTACGTCGTAACCTTTAGTAGATTCATTACCAATGTTTTGTAATTGGTTGTTGAAGCTAATACGGCCAGTACTTTGGTTGAAGTTGATTGCAGAAGACTGACATAGTGCAGTATCTTGGTTCTTGTATGCACCAGTAGAAGCATCAAGACAGTTTTCAACGATGTATTGGTTGTTTACGCTTGAAATTGAGTTTTCGATTTCGATTTCATAGTAGTCAACTGTCATTGAGAAACCGTCGAACCACTCTGGAGCGTATACGAAACCAGCTGTTACTGTATCAGCAAGCTCTGGCGTTAATTGGTCGTTACCACCAACAGTTACTTCAGCTTGGTCTTGTGCACCAGGGAAGCTAACTTGTTCGAATGAAGGTGATTTACCTTGGTAAAGCTCAGATACTGTAGGAGCACGGAATGCAGTTGAACGAACAGCACGTAGCATTAACTCGTCGTTTACACGCCAAGTTAGACCTAGTTTCCAAGTCTCGTCTGAACCAAATGTGCTGTAATCGAATGCACGAACAGCAGCGCTTAAATCAACCATTTGTGCAAATGGTGCGTCAGCTAGTAGTGGAACCGCAAATTCAACGTACGCTTCGTTAACGTCGAAACGACCACCAGTTGGTTCAACACGTGGGTCATTTGCAAGACCTTGTGAAGTTAGTGAATCTGGAACGTACCATGCTTTTTCTTCACGACGCTCGATACCCGTCGCGAAACCAACGTAACCTGCAGGAAGTTCCATTACTTCACCGTTAAGGCCAGCAGAGATCACTAGTAATTGGCTACCACCTGAGTTGTTTTCAGTGTAGTTGTATTGTGCAAGGTTGCTACCTGACCAATCAGATTGGTTTAGTGGGTTGAAGTCACCCGCTTCGATTGCGTCTTGGATTGAACCCATGTTAAGTAGGTTAGTTGCGCGGTCAACTGAGTCGTTACGACCGAATACTACTGAAGTATCCCAGCCCCAACCGTTGTCGAATGCACCGTCAAGACCAACTACTGCACGTACTGTGTCAACTACTTGCTCATAACCACGAGGACCTACGTCAGTCATACGACGACCGTAAGAGATTTCTTCACCATCAGCTACGCCGTGAGAAAGAAGTGAATCACCCATAGTTGCTGCATCGTAAGTGAAGTCAAACCATACTGGCTGTGGAGCCATTTGTTGAGTTGACCAACGCTTAGAGTAAGTGAATTCTGACACTAAACGAGTATCGTCAGTTAAATCAAAGTGACCAATACCTGTTAGGTTTAAACGACGCATTGGTGTGTAAAGGTAGCTAGTTGCTGAGTAGTTGTATGCATCACCAGCTGAAGTGAAGTCGTGCCACTCGCCGTCAGCTTGACCTTGTAAGCTTGCATTTTCAGCCCAAACGTGACCGAAAGGCGTGTAAGAAGAACCACCACAGTAGAAGCTACCGTTTTCGTAATCTTCTTCGATTGGACAATCAGAGAAATCACGGTCTGCTTGTGAAGCATCGCCACGGTCAGTGTATTGTAAACCAATTACAACGTTACCACGGTCAAAGCTTGAACCCATAGTGATATCGAAAGACGTTTCGTCTGCATCGCCTTCACCAGTGATAGCACCGTTAAGGTTCATGTCTAGACCTTCGAAGTCGTCTTTTAAGATGATGTTAACAACACCAGCTACTGCGTCAGTACCGTATACAGCAGATGCGCCGTCTTTTAGTACTTCAACTTGCTTGATCATTGATACTGGGATTGTGTTTAAGTCAACAGTTGATGCTGCGCCAGTACCAGAGTTGATCATACGACGACCGTTTACTAGTACTAGAGTACGTTGTGCACCTAAACCACGTAGGTCAACACGTGCGTTACCACCTGAACCGTTGTTAACAGCAGGGTTAGTCATCGCACCGCTTGCTGCAGTCATTTTTTGTAGAACGCCATCGATGCTAGATGCACCCATTGCTTTGATGTCATCTGCGCCGATTAAAGTTACAGGACTAGACGTCTCCATATCGGTACGCTTAATGCGAGAACCTGTAACTTGAATTTTTTCAATAGACTCTGCTGCATCATCAGCAGCTAAAACTTGCATGCTTGAGAACATTGGGATTGCTGATACAACAGCTAAACCAAGAATTGATTTTTTCATGTGAAAACCCTACTTGTTGGAAATTTACCTTTAGTCAGGTAGCGCTCGTTATTATTAGAATCACGAGTCAGCGGAGGGCAACTTAGGCGCAGTTAACTGAACGAAAACTGAATGGTAGATTAAATAAAAAACAGCAATAAATTACAGTTTCCATTTTAGGTAAAAAGGTTTCACCATGTATCAATGTTAACAGAAAAAAACACTAGAAAATCAGGCAAGTAATAAACTTAAGAACCAAAAAAAACACGATTGAAATCAATTGCACGCACTTTGTAATCAAGTGTAACTAACACCTAATTAGTGCTACAAATGAAATTTTTACAAGTTGATCACACAACGTTATAAAAACCGTAAAGGCTGAGTAAGACTGCTAACCATAGTTATTCACTAAAATTAACTAAATAGACAAAGTTAGCCTGTTTAACAGTGCATTAGAGGATGATTTTTAGGTTTTGTTCCGATTGTTTGTAATTTCACACAAACAAACGACCAATGAAGAGAATTTAAATAGAAAAAGATGACCGGGTCATGACATTGCTCACAGTGTTAATTAAGTTTGTAACACGGTGAGCAAGCAAAAATTGGCTTAGTGAGACTGCAGAGAATCGAAATAATAAAATAGTGTTTGCGGCTGATCGTCTGCATTAATATAAGTAACAGTCATTTTCCAAGTCATTACTGACTCAGAACACGCTCCTACCATGGTATCAGCGACCCAATGTTGATCTGATTTTTTAAACTGCAGTGGAATAAACCCCATGTACATAGTGACACCTTCGAGTTTTGCAGAAAGGTTTCTTACATCACTTGGCACCTTTAGGTTAATTGTAAACGGCGTTTCTGGGCTTATATCAGAATTGCTTAGCCAGATTTCATCATTATTAGGATAATTACAACGGCTGTTATTTTCGCAACTTGTAGTTGTGCTGCCCTCTTCTATACTTTGGCTATCACATGCAGCTAAAAATACACTGAAAAGGAAAACGGGTAATAAACTAGTTCGCACTCTATTTGCCTGTATAAAATAAAAGCGGATACTAGAGAGCTACCCGCGAAAAGACAACCATGCTAAATGGAATAAGCTAATAAAAATACAATCTCTGACAAAAAATAACCAACAAAGCGTTAAAATTTGATTGATGTCATAATTTTATGCAATTGACCTATCTTTTTAAGGTCAAAAATTTTATCATTTCCATCGCAAAAATAAGGGTTTCTCGAGTTTGTTTTCTGAAGCTAACATCTTTAGCTAGCTTTAGGTAACACGCTTGTGAAGTAATAGTAGGCCCCACTTTTTATGAAAGTGGGTAATTCATTTCTAAAACGCATTAATTGCAGCGGAAGCCAGAAAATGAGCCAAACAGTAGCATCACAAACTGAGTACAATTATAAAGTTGTACGCCAATTCGCTATTATGACAGTGATTTGGGGCATCGTTGGCATGAGTGTTGGGGTTCTGATTGCTGCCCAATTAGCTTGGCCAGCTCTTAACTTTGATACACCATGGTTAACTTACTCTCGACTACGTCCGTTACACACGAACGCAGTAATTTTCGCATTTGGTACAAGTGCACTTTTTGCGACGTCTTATTACGTCGTTCAACGTACATGTCAAACGCGCCTTTTCTCAGATAAACTAGCAGCCTTCACCTTCTGGGGTTGGCAACTTGTTATCGTACTAGCAGCGATTACCTTACCTTTAGGTATCACAAGCTCAAAAGAATACGCAGAACTTGAATGGCCAATCGATATTCTTATCGCGATTGTTTGGGTTACTTACGCAGTTGTATTCTTTGGTACGTTAATCAAGCGTAAAGTATCGCACATCTACGTTGCGAACTGGTTCTACGCTGGTTTCATCATTACTGTTGCCGTTTTACACATTGTAAACAGCATGGCAATTCCAGTTTCACTTACTAAATCATACTCTATCTACGCAGGTGCTGTAGATGCAATGGTTCAGTGGTGGTACGGTCACAACGCTGTTGGTTTCTTATTAACTGCTGGTTTCTTAGGTATGATGTACTACTTCGTACCAAAACAAGCAGGTCGCCCTGTTTATTCTTACCGTTTATCGGTAGTTCACTTCTGGGCACTTGTTTCTTTATACATCTGGGCAGGTCCTCACCACCTACACTACACTGCGCTTCCAGACTGGACGCAAAGCTTAGGTATGGTTATGTCAGTTATCCTATTCGTTCCATCTTGGGGTGGTATGATCAACGGTATCATGACGTTATCAGGTGCTTGGCATAAACTACGTACTGACCCAGTATTACGTTTCTTAGTTGTTTCTCTATCTTTCTACGGTATGTCTACGTTCGAAGGCCCAATGATGGCTATCAAGTCAGTTAACGCGCTTTCTCACTACACTGACTGGACTGTAGGTCACGTACACTCAGGTGCACTAGGTTGGGTTGCAATGATTTCTATCGGTGCTATCTACCACCTTATCCCTGCACTATTCTCACAAGGCCGTATGTTCAGTGTTAAATTAGTTAACACGCACTTCTGGTTACACACTGTGGGTGTTGTTCTATACATCGTAGCAATGTGGATCTCAGGTGTAATGCAAGGTCTAATGTGGCGTGCAGTAAACTCTGACGGTACGTTAATGTACAGCTTTGTACAATCGTTAGAAGCTTCTCACCCATTCTATATCATGCGTTTCCTAGGCGGTGTATTCATCGTAACTGGTATGCTAATTATGGCTTACAACGTTTATCGTACAGTGACAGCGAAAAAAGACTCGCTTCAACTAGACGCTGACGCACAATTGGCATAATGGAGTAGGACGATGAGCAATAATAATTCACAAAACAAACACGAAATAGTCGAAAAGAACGTTGGCCTTATGGCTATCTTGACTGTTTTTGCTATCAGCTTTGGTGCACTTGTTGAGATTACTCCACTAATGTTCCAAGACGATACGACTAAACCTGTTGACGGCTTACGCCCTCTTACAGCGTTAGAAATGGAAGGCCGCGATATCTACGTGCGTGAAGGTTGTTACAACTGTCACTCACAAATGATTCGTCCTTTCCGTGACGAGGTTGAGCGTTACGGTCACTACTCTGTAGCTGGTGAAACAGTATGGGATCACCCATTCCAATGGGGTTCAAAACGTACTGGTCCTGACCTAGCTCGTGTTGGTGAGCGTTACTCAGACGATTGGCACCATGCTCACTTAATGGATCCGCGTGCCGTGGTTCCTGAGTCAAACATGCCAGCGTTTCCTTGGTTAGACGAAAACAGAGTTGATACAACCCATACTCTTAAAAAGCTTCAAATATTCCGTGATAGCTTCGGAATTGATAAATCAAGCGACCGTTACGACGGTAAAGGTTACGGAAGTGACGAAGAGCTACAAGCTGACATTGCGAAAATCGAAGCCATGAACGATGGTAAAGGCGCAACTGAAATGCAAGCTCTAATCGCTTACTTACAACAGCTTGGCACACACTTGAAGTAATTATTATGGATTACGGAACATACAGAGGCATTTTGACTCTGGTAATTTTAGTACTGTTTATTGTGATTGTTGTATGGGCATACAGCAAGCGTAGCAAAAGCCGATTTGATAACGCTGCTAATGCCATTTTTGAAGATGAAAAAAACACAACAACACAATCTCTAACGAGGAAAAGGAGTCTGAGAAATGACTAGCTTTTGGAGTATTTGGGTTATCGTATTAACCCTTGCGTGTCTTGCTATCATCTTCGGCCTACTTCTGTGGAACTTAAAAAACTACGCAGGTGTGAAAGAAGGCGAGAGCTGTGGTCACGAGTTTGACGGCATTGAAGAACTAAACAATCCACTTCCAAAGTGGTGGACATACATGTTCTTCGCAACATTCATTTGGTCTGTCTATTACCTTGCAGCTTACCCAGGTTTAGGTAACTGGGAAGGTTTAGGTAAATGGACAAGTTCTAACCAAGGTATTACTTCTTTAGCTGAGTCTAAAGAAGCGACTGAACAAGCATTAGCTAACGGTGAGAACGTTCAATTAGACCAAGAGTATATCGCTGCTGATGAGCGTTTTGGCCCAATCTTTGAGTCATTTGCTAAGCAAGATATTGAAGCACTAGTAAAAGATGAAAAAGCGCTTGAAATTGGTCAACGTTTATTCTCACAAAACTGTGCACAGTGTCATGGTTCAGATGCACGTGGTGGTCAAGGCTTCCCTAACCTAACTGATAAAGATTGGTTATATGGCGGTACACCAGACAAGATCAAAGAAACGCTTCTTTACGGTCGTGTTGCTGCGATGCCACCTTGGGGTGCTGCACTTGGCGAGCAAGGTGTTAAAGAAATGACAGCTCACGTACTTAGCCTTTCTGGCCGTACAGTTAACCAAAAAGACGCTGCTGCAGGTGCTGCTAAGTTTGCAATGTGTGCTGCGTGTCACGGTGCTGACGGTAAAGGTTCTGTTGCACACAACTTACCATTTGGTGCGCCTAACCTAACAGATAACATCTGGTTATACGGTGGTTCTAAACGTGCTGTTGAAGAAACACTTATGAATGGCCGCGCCGGTGTAATGCCAGCATGGAAAGACATTCTTGGTGAAGATAAAGTTCACCTATTAACAGCGTACGTTTACAGCTTATCGCAAGATAAATAACCACGCGGTTAATAAAATGTATAAACAATTAATCTTTTAATTCAATAGATTAATTAAGATCAAAAAAGCCTCCATCTGGAGGCTTTTTTTAGTCTTTTGCTTTTAGATCCGATAAAATGCGTACAACGTTTTTAAAGGTATAAGTCTATGAAACCCACTCCTTGGTATAAAAACTTTTGGCCATGGTTTTTAATCTCTTTTCCACTTGCAGCTATCATCGGCTGTGCTGGTCTTATTTATATGGCAATTGGCAACGGCCCAGATATGGTTGTTGACGATTATTATAAAAAAGGCAAAGCAATCAACCTTGAACTCAGTAAATTTAATAAAGCTAAAGCGCTTTATTTACATGGCGATTTAAATATTACTAACGACAAAGTCACGTTCACTTTTACGAAAGGTGATGCTAGTAATGTTCATTCTTTAAAAATGTCATTTTATCATCGCACCATTAAAGCCAATGACTTTGATGTGAGCTTAATGAAAAACGCCCATGGTGATTTCACTGCCCTACTCGACACCCACGTTGATGGTGCATACACAGTGTTTATTGAACCAATCGATAATAGTTGGAAACTTAAAGAAGATGTAATTCTGCCAACTGAAAAAACGATTTCGATTAGCCCTGAATATAAGTAGTAAACTCTAATGTCCGATAATTGCTTTCATTGTCTTGAAAGTGTGCCAAAAGGCTTTAATGCGACTGTCGAAATAGACGGTAAGGCACAACCTATGTGTTGTATTGGTTGCCAAACGGTTGCTGAGAATATCGTCGCCCAAGGCATGACCGATTACTATAAATTTAGAACTGTGCGCTCTGGAAAGGTTGAACAACTTGTTCCAGAGCAGCTTGAATTGATTAAAAGTTACGATAACGAAGATATTCAAGACGAGTTTATTTCAGCCACGAATGATTTATCAGAAGTGCTATTAACAGTTGAAGGCATCACCTGTGCTGCCTGTGCTTGGTTAATCGAAAAACAACTACTTAACTTAAAAGCGATAAAACGTGTTGATGTAAATACTTCGACCAACCGTGCCATGATCCAATGGGATAAATCGGTTACACCGCTTAGCCAAATTATCACCTCATTACACGAAATCGGCTATAAAGCCTACCCGTTTCAGGCAGACCTTGAAGCGAGTCAAAAACAACAAGCCGCAAAAGCATACATCCGCCGTTTAGGGGTTGCGGGTCTGATGACCATGCAAGTTATGATGTTCGCCTTTGCTATGTATTTTGGCATGTTTTCGGGCATGGAAGAGAACTTCGAGCAGTATTTTCGCTGGATAAGCCTAGTGCTTGCGTCACCGGTAATTCTTTACAGTGCCCTGCCATTCTTAACCAATGCCATTAATGGTTTAAAAGCCAAACAGCTGAATATGGACTTACCTGTTTCATTAGCGATTTTTGGTGCCTATGGAGCCAGCTGTTATGCCACGTTAATGTCGGTTGGCGAAGTATATTTTGAATCTATCTGTATGTTTACCTTCTTATTATTATTGGGTAAATATTTAGAATTTAGAGCTCGTTTAAAAGCCAGTGAGTTTACCGCTAACTTGCAAAAGTTATTGCCTCTTACTGCTCGTATTATCGATGAGAATAATCAAGAATCAATTATTGCGGCTAAAAAGCTAAAACTGCGTGATGTTGTGTTGATCAAAGCAGGTGAAACCATTCCTGCTGATGGTGTTGTTACAAAAGGCAAAACCACGGTTGATGAAGCCATGATGACAGGTGAGCATCAACCCGTTAATAAGTTTATCAGCCATCAAGTTTACGCAGGCACTATTAACCATGATGGTGTGATCAGTATAGAGATCAACAAAATAGGTCAAAATACTCTGCTTAATCAAATTATTAAGTTACAACACACCGCGTTAACTAAGCGTCCGCGATTAGTCGAAATCACGGATAAAGTCGCGCAGTGGTTTGTTGCTTGTTTATTACTGTTCGCCTCAATTACAGCGATTGGTTGGTATCAAATAGACCCCGAACATGCCTTTTGGGTCACTATTTCGGTGCTTGTTGCAACCTGTCCTTGTGCACTGAGCTTAGCGATCCCTACAGCCCTTACCTGTGCAGTAGCAAGCTTAACAAAGCGTGGAATTTTAATTAAGCAAGCCCACGTATTAGAAACGCTACCGCAACTAACCGATATTGCCTTTGATAAAACAGGCACCCTGACCCAAGGTCGTTTCACTATAGAGCGTGTTGAACTAGTAAATAGCCAGTACAGTGAAGCAGATGCATTACGACTAGCAGCACAACTTGAAAGCTTCTCTGAGCACCCTATTGCTAATGCATTTGCAACTTACAATGACTCAGTTAATCCGATTGAGAATGTCACAATCGAACCTGGTAAAGGCATCACCGCAGAACTTAACGAACAACATATCGCGATAGGTAAAAGCGGTTGGTTCGATACCGAAAAAGCAGATGCGCAAGCAACCTTGTATATCGATAAACAAATTGTGGCGCGCTTTTACTTAGCAGATAGCCTTCGCGGTAATGCAGATAAGTTGATCGCTGAATTACATTCGCAACAGATAAAATGCCATATGTTAACGGGTGATGCGTCGAACAGTGGTGAGCGAATTGCAAAACAATTAAATTTAGATACCGTGCATGCAGCATGTAGCCCACGTGACAAACAAACCCATGTCGAAGCACTTGCCAGTAAAGGTGCCATTGTTGCTATGGTGGGTGATGGCGTGAATGACAGCCCTGTATTTGCCAGTGCGCATTTATCGATTGCGATGGAAACCGGCGCTGATATTTCCAAAAACAGTGCCGATGTGGTATTACTCAATAGTGATCTAACCGCCATAGAGCATTTGCTCACAGTGTCGAAAAAGACCCGCCGTATTGTTAAGCAAAACTTGGCATTATCACTTATTTACAATGGTTCGATTTTACCATTGGCAGCCCTTGGTCTTGTTGCTCCTTGGATGGCTGTAATTGGTATGTCTGCAAGCTCCATTTTGGTTATTACCAACTCATTAAGGTTATTAAAACTATGAGTATCATCTACATGCTTATCCCGATTGCCATTTTATTTGTGCTGATTGCTATTGGGGTGTTCTTTTGGGCTGTTAAAAGCGAACAATTTTCTGATTTAAACAAACAGGGCCACAGTATCCTGTTCGAAGACGATAAAGAGCAGCACAACAAAAGTAATGATTGATCCGCTGTTTATTAGTGCATTTGTAATGGGGTTGCTAGGCAGTGGTCATTGCCTAGCTATGTGTGGCGGCATTGCCAGTAGTTTACAGCTTGCCGCGAATAAAAACCGTGCTGTCAGTTTTTCTGTTGCTTATAACCTTGGCCGTGCGCTTAGTTATATGTTTGCTGGCGCGCTAGTCGCTGGAATTAGCAGTCGTTTTGCAGCGCAAAATACCACGATTTCAATAGCCTTATCGTTTTTAAGTGGTATTTTCATGCTACTTGTTGGGGTTTATATTATGCGCTTAGCAGCAACCCTACAGTGGCTAGAAAAGCTTGGCAAAACCTTAATATGGCAGCATCTAGCGAAGCTCAATCGTTATTTGTTACCGGTTGATACAACCCCAAAAGCCCTGCTATATGGCGCTTTATGGGGCTGGTTGCCCTGTGGTTTAGTTTATTCAGCGCTAACCTGGGCTCTCACTAGCCCATCAGCCTTACATGGTGCAGGTGTTATGTTGTTTTTCGCGTTAGGAACCTTTCCTGCGATGATAAGCGTAGGTCTAGTCAGCCAGAAAATAAACACTATTTTCAACCATGTTTGGACTAGGGTTATTCTAGGCAGCGTAATAATATGGTACGGTATATACTTATTAATTATAGCAACCGATAAGCTAGTTCATTAATCTTACGGGTTGTTAACTTATTTGAATGGATTTGATGTATGGACTTCTCACAAAACAAGTCAAAAGGCTTATGCACAATTAGCTGTAATAATTGCAGTATCAGCCAGCTATGTTTGCCATTTTCATTAAACGGTCAAGAAATGGATCGTCTCGATGAAATCATCGAACGTAAGAAACCACTGCATAAAGGTGATTATTTATTTGAATCTGGCGAAAGCTTAAATGCCATTTATGCGGTACGCTCAGGTTCGTTTAAGTCTTACACTTTGTCAGAACAAGGTGATGAGCAAATTACTGGTTTTCATCTAGCGGGTGATTTGGTTGGTTTCGATGCAATTAACAAAATGGCTCATCAAAGCTTTTCACAAGCCCTTGAAACTTCAATGGTATGTGAAATTCCATTCGATACGCTCGATGAATTAGCGGGTAAATTACCTAAGCTACGCCAACAAATTATGCGTTTAATGAGTAATGAAATTAACTATGACCAAGAAATGTTATTGTTACTCAATAAAAAGTCAGCTGAAGAGCGTCTAGCCAGTTTTATTTATAATCTTGCAGAGCGTTTTGGTGAGCGTGGTTTTTCGCGTAAAGAATTCCGTTTAACCATGACACGTGGTGAAATCGGTAACTATTTAGGTCTGACAGTTGAAACAATTAGCCGCCTTTTAAGCCGCTTCCAAAAAGCAGGTTTAATCAAGGTAGAAGGTAAATTTATCACCATTTTGGACCAACAAGCGCTTGCTGCGACAGCGGCGATTAAATGTAAATAGAGTTTGATTTAACGCAACTTTCTATTGTTTGCCCCTTTAACTGTTCTAAATTTAGGTTACACTCAAAGTACTACTTTTTGCGGAACAGTTAAGGAGCAGCACATGGACGCAATTAAACGAATTTTAGCAGTTATAGACCCAACCAAAGAGCAGCAACACAGTTTAAGCCGCTCAATTGATCTAGCCAAAAAATCTGGCGCGACCATCACCGCTTTCCTCAGTATCTACGACTTCTCTTATGAAATGACCACTATGCTTTCTGCTGATGAGCGTGAAGCAATGCGAGAAGCCGTTATAAAAGACCGCCAAGAATGGTTAAATGAGCAAATTGCCCTTTACCCAGAGCTTACCATTGATAGCTGCGTGGTTTGGCATAATCGCCCTTACGAAGCCATTATCAATACCGTGATCAACGATGGTTTTGACCTTGTTATAAAAGGCACTCATCAACACGATACGCTTAAATCAGTTATTTTCACCCCTACTGACTGGCACCTCATTCGTAAGTGCCCTGCTCCAGTTTTACTTGTTAAAGAGAAAGAGTGGCCAGCAAAAGGGAATATTTTAGCTGCAGTAAACGCAGTGAGTGAGAATGAACAACACCTTGAACTTAACAAACGTATTATTAATGATGCTCGCTTCATTTGTGATTTAGCGGATGCCACGCTTAACCTTGTGAATGCCTACCCAGCAACTCCAGTCAATATCGCGATTGAAATCCCTGAATTCAACCCAGGTGTTTATAACGAATCAGTTAAGAAGCATCACTATGAATCAACGCTCTCGTTAGCTGAAGGCTTTGCTATTGACCAAGCTCATTGCCATATTGAAGAAGGCTTACCAGAAGATGTTATTCCTGATGTTGCAGCGCGCTTAAACAGCGAGTTAGTAGTGATTGGTACTGTCGGCCGTACTGGCTTAAGTGCTGCACTTGTCGGTAACACAGCAGAGCACGTCATTGATAGCCTTGACTGCGATGTGTTAGCGTTAAAACCAGATGGCTATGTAAGCCCACTTGCTAAGTAACCTATTGAATAGAGATTAAAAAAGCCCCAGTTTGGGGCTTTTTTATATACAGTTTGGAATTTTTATATATTTGTTACATCAATAAATAATGATTCATCAATGTTTGTCGAAGAGACCACCGCCTCGCTAAAATCATAGCTTTCACGATTGCCTTCTCTATCAAGTGGTAAATTTTCAAAATCAAATAAGTTTCTGTCTGCAAGCTGACTTGGGCTGACATTCTGTAAAGACTTAAAGATACTTTCAACTCGACCAGGGGTTTTCTTATCCCACTCTGTCAGCATAGCTTTGATTGATTGACGCTGCAGGTTTTCTTGTGAACCACATAAATTACAAGGAATGATTGGGAAATCTTTGTGTTCGGCGTATTTAATTAAATCTTTTTCACGGCAATAAGACAACGGACGAATGACCACGTTACGTTCATCATCAGAGCGTAATTTCGGTGGCATAGCTTTTAGTCGTGAACCATGGAACATATTTAAGAACATTGTCTCAACGATATCATCCATGTGATGACCAAGTGCTAGTTTTGTTGCACCAATTTTTTCTGCAAATGAATAAAGTGTGCCGCGACGAAGTCGTGAACACAGACCACAGGTAGTTTTGCCCTCTGGTACTTTTTCTTTTACAACTGAGTAAGTATCTTTATCAACGATGTAATACGGGATATTTAGCGTTTCAAAGTAATCAGGCAAGATATGCTCTGGAAAACCTGGTTGCTTCTGATCAAGGTTTACCGCAATCACTTCAAATTTAATTGGCGCTGCTTTTTGTAAATTAAGCAAAATATCTAGCATTGCAAAAGAATCTTTTCCACCACTGATACATGCCATAACAACATCACCGTCTTCGATCATGTTGTAATCCGTAATCGCGGTACCAACATGCCTTCTTAGACGCTTTTGAAGTTTATTAAATTCAAGAGTTTCTTTTCTAGTATCAGTTTGATTCATTTGCTCTGCTCATACAGGCTTTACTAAGCCATGTTTCATAGTAAAAAGTTCGGCGTGGATTATACGGACTTTTTGAGTGAGTTGAAATGATTAGCGTGGGATAATTAAAGCGCTTCACTGAAGAAGGTAGCACGTAAAGCAAAGCGCTTTAGGAATAGACTCAAAGGATTATGAATTTATAGGCTAAAAGCTTTAATTTTCTGACTTCTGCAAACTAACTTCTAATTTATTTTACAGTGCATTTATAACGGGAAGCTGTACAAGCTAGGTCAGGCCAATCATCTCTGCCCCAGCAGTATTTATCATTTCTAAGTGGCTTAAGATGCCAAACAACTGGGTTGCCTTTTTTATCTAAGCGAGTTTCATTTTCAAGTTGCACTCGAATTAAATTTTTCTCTGTCGAAAGAATAGTATAAACAAAAGTTTTTCTTGCTTCAGTCTCAGAAATAAACCCTTGTTCGTCATAAGAGATTTCTAATGTTTTGTTATTGAAGGTTATAGTATGAAAATTAGCTTCACAAACTGGGCTATTTGTAGACTGCCATGAGCCTTGCAACTTAGTTTGCATTTCTTGGTTGATAGGTGAATAACTGCTACAAGCTGAACATAGCAGTAAAATAACAAAAAATGCCGGTATGATTCTCATAAATATGCTTTTAAGTCCCTGAAAAGTTGACGTTTAGCATAACGAGAATCGGAAAAATGTCCAGCAATAAGCTTAATACAAAAATAAAGAGCACATTAGCCATGTGCCCTTTATTAACTTTAAGCGTTTTTAGTATCAGCCTTATTCTTTGCCATTCGTTTAGCACGTTTTATTGCCGACTTTTTCGATGCATTTTTCTGCGCGATTTTTAACACTTTAGCCTCTTTTAACTGCTTTTTAGCGGCTTTCAATCGCTTTTTTGCATTATCAGCGAGACTCTCTGCTTCACTGGCACATTTTACAGCTGTTTGTGCTTTAAGTGCTGCATCTTTTGCAAGTTCAGTGGTTCTAGCCACTTCTTTTTTGCTTTTTTCGATAATTTTTTCGAGCTTTGCAAGGCGCTTCTCAAATACTGACTCTGAATTTTGCATTGTACTCTCCTTTACTGACGCGTTGACATACGGGTAGGTTCAGTGACAATAAGCGAATCGACCCGATTGACTATGTCATGATCTTTTTCTGGGTAATCCAAACAGCTTAAAAAATGACGCATACAGTTTATACGCCCACGTTTTTTATCATCAGAGCGAATTTGTGTCCAAGGCGCATCTTTAGTATGGGTATGAAACATCATGGCATCTTTAGCGTCACTATAATCATGCCATTTAGCTAGTGATGCCATATCAACCGGGCTCAATTTCCATTGTTTGAGTGGATCGTTTTGGCGCGATTTAAAGCGTCTAAATTGCTCTTCTCTACTGACCGAAAACCAATATTTAAATAACTTAATACCGCTATTCACCAACATACGTTCAAGTTGGGGTGTTTGGCGCATAAATTCCAAATACTCGTGATCATCACAAAACTCCATTACCTTTTCTACTCCTGCGCGGTTATACCAAGAACGATCAAATAGTATAATTTCCCCTTTGGTGGGTAAGTGGTTAATGTAACGCTGAAAATACCACTGATCACGCTCTCTTGCAGATGGCTTCTCTAAAGCCACTACGTGCGCCCCACGAGGGTTTAAGTGCTCCATAAAGCGCTTTATAGTGCCACCTTTCCCTGCCGCATCTCGCCCCTCAAATAGAATCACAATTTGCTGGTTGGTCTCTTTTACCCAGCCTTGCATTTTTAAAAGCTCAATTTGTAATTCATGCTTATGTCGCTCGTACTCAACCACCTCCATTTTACGCTTGTATGGGTAATGGCCATCGGCATTCCATTTTAAGCTTGGATTTTTAACATTTAAGTCAAAAATAACATCTTGCTTAGCTTTCGCTTTTGATAACTTTTGCGGCTTAGTTGAAACGGCTTCGACATCGACTGTCTGCATAACGACTCCTTTTTTACTATAACTACCTATATTTAGATTTCTATAGTTTTACTTTAAGTCAGTTATTACTTATGAGATTGATCTATATCTATCTTTTAAACACTTAAAAAGTTGTTTAAAAATAATTAGATAGCACTTTTCTCCCAATTAAAATCAAGGTCGCACAACCAAAATTAAGCCCTTTTTCTATAGTAAAAAACAACCAGTAAAAATTCATATATTCCTACTATTTTTACATTTAAATATCAGCTGCTCCTTAAAATGCGCAGCAATACAAATGCTTAGCAAAAATATGAATTGAGGAAATAATCTAGGCAAGAGAAGAAGTCATTTAAAACGTACTATTTACATTGAATTTTACAAATTTAGGCTAAGCCTAAAATACTAAGCAAAATATTGAAAAAAGAGACGTCTTCACTACTTATTAAAAACGAAAAAGAGACCTAAAAAGGTCCCTTTTGAATAGTTATCAAAGCTGCGGTCAGATTTTTTACGCGCTATTTTACAATCCACGGTGTGGCGCTAATAAGCTTACCATGGCTGGTTAAAACGCTTTTATCATCTTGCCACTCATCACTGACCTTCACTGAGCAACGCAGCTCTTTACAGCTAACTGCATTTGCTGAAACAGCATCTTGAATATCAAATTTCAGCACAACACCTTGTTGTTCTGGTAACAAGAACCACATGAGTTTGCTTACAAAAAAGCCCGACAAATCAGATAATAACTCTTCAAACTCTTGATTGAGTGTATATAAGTTTGCTTTGCTAAGTTCAAAATCTACCAAATCAGTTGCTTCAATTTGTAACTTTAATTGGCAATCATGTTTTGGATTTTCAGGTTGAACAACAATTACGGCTTTATCAGTATCTAGTTGCTTATCAAAAGGTAAAAGTAACTGAGCCTTATCTGTGTATGTTAAGTCAAACTCTTGTTTTTCTGTAATAATTTTACCAGACTTAATTGTACACACTTCATTAGTAGCAATATCAGATAAGTAAAAATTAACTTGAGCGTATTGGAACTCGCCTTTATTAACGACTTTTAATCGATCGTAAAAGCCATCATAGGCAACAACAAATTCAGTTGCGGCTGCCTTAGTTGCAACCGCACTTAGCGCAACCGCAATGGTTGCTGCTTTAAACCATGGAAGGAGTTTATTCATCAAAGTAAGCTCTGTTTTGATTTATCATTTTATTTAATTCTTCAATGTACGCTTCACGGCGCTCAGAATACGACAACAAACCTTGTGTAAGAATGGTCGCTTCAATTGGCTTTTGCTGACGACGTAAATCGGCACGAATTGATCGTAAATCTTTATAGGCAGCATGGGTATTAATATTTTTAAAATAAGAGCTTACCGCAGCACGAACCGACTTAAAAGCGGTCACTTCATGGGCTGCTTCGTTGGCACGACGTTTTGGGATCATGCCGCAGCCTTTTTTATAACACCACTGGCCGAAGAAATTTAAACCAATGCGTGCAAAACGAGAGGTACCCCATGCTGATTCATTCGCCGCCTGCATAAGCGCAAGCTCTTTTGGAATGATATCAACACGACGCGCCGCTTGAGTAAGCGATAAAGTGTCAATAGTGGCTGGCAACTTATAGCTGGTTAAGATTTTTTTAATATCTGATTGCTGTTTGCTAGTCAGTGGCTCATTGTATTCAAGCATCATGCGCGCAATTTCTAAGGTTGCGCGTTGCTGTAAAATTTTCTTGTTTTCAGCCTCGACATGAGGGCGAATAAAATCAAAAAATGCATGTTTCTTTTCTTTCACATCCGTAAATGCTGCAAAATCCGGCAGTTTTACGTTATGCAATGGCTTTTCTTTTTTGATTACGCGCTGGGTTCCTTTTGGCGTTGTCTGTGTTTGTTCAGACTCTTCTACGACTACGTCTTCTTTCATAAATGGCGATAATATTGCCCATGCAAAAAAAGCGGTCAGTAAAACTCGAAAAACGTACTTAAGCATGTATTCTCTCAAATAAACTACTACTCATGTGCGGTAACGTCACGCACATACAAAGGCGGAGTATACCAAAGCTGTGGATTTTTGGCGAATTTGCCCGAAGCACCCTACCCAAAATTTATACAGAACCGGGGAAGAAACGGCCAATTTGCTCGCAATTTTCAAGCGCTTGCGTATACTGAAAATCAACCAAACGAGAAATAGGAAGGTTATTTTTATGTGCCAATCTTGGCAAGCTCGTATTATTGACCAGCAAAAATATCGTCCAAACGATAATCGCTCAGCTTGGCAAGTTGACCGCTCTCGAATTATTCACGCCGCTGCATTTAGGCGTTTGCAAGCTAAAACCCAAATTATGGGTATTGGCTTGAATGATTTTTACCGAACCCGTCTTACTCACTCATTAGAAGTGGCCCAAATTGGCAGTGGTTTATTACGCCACTTAAAAAAGCAACACCCTGAATTTACGAATTTTCCGAGCGGTAGCTTACTCGAAACCTTGTGTCTTGCTCATGATATTGGCCACCCTCCTTTTGGTCATGGTGGTGAAATAGCATTAAATTACATGATGCGTGAGCACGGTGGTTTTGAAGGAAACGCGCAAACATTACGGATTGTCTCTAAGCTTGAGCCCTATTCAAATGGCTATGGCATGAATTTAACCAGACGCACCTTGTTAGGTTTTATTAAATATCCTGCCTTTATTGATGATTTGTGGTACTGCATTCCACCTCTAAGTGAACAACGTAGCTTTATTAAAGCCGATCATTGGCGCCCAGCTAAAGGCTTGTATAAAGATGATAAAGATGTTTTCGACTGGATCATTGAGCCACTCTCTAATAATGATAAAGCGCTGTTAAGTAGTCATTACAAGGTTGATGAATTTAGAGCCAAAACCCACTACAAATCGATAGACTCAGCAATTATGGAATTAGCTGACGATATTGCGTATGCCGTTCATGATTTAGAAGACGCTATCGCCACCGAGGTTTTAACGTTAGCAGATTGGCAAAACCATGCCCTTGAGCAGCTACAAGAGCTTGACTCAGTGTGGCTAACGACCCATTTAAGCTCGATAACCGCCAGACTCTTCTCCCATCACGAGTACGAACGTAAAGACGCCATTGGTGAATTGGTTAACACTTTTATTATCAACGCTCAGTTAGTTGTACAAAACGCAGATTTCGAATCTGAAATATTACAGTACACGGTCAGCCTACCTGATGAATTTGCCGAAATTCTAAACGTGCTAAAGCATTTTGTTTTTAAACGTTTAATTCGTGAGCCAAAGATGCAGCAAGTTGAATTTAAAGGGCAAAATCTACTGATTGAATTATTTAGTGCCTTTGCCAGCGACCCTATGCGGTTACTGCCAGAAACAACGCAAGAAATGTGGCTTAATGCGCACCAGCAAGGCGATAACGCAATGCGTATAATTTGTGATTATTTATCAGGGATGAGTGATGAATATGCTTATAAGACCTATCAGCGATTGTTTTTGCCATCTGCCTAACTAATTTTTGAACAGCACAGTGAGTTGTTCTAGAATTAATCAGGTTATTAGCAATAATAATGACACTTCTTTGAATGCATTTTATTTAACATGGACTGAAATAATGCTCAAAAAATACCTGCTTATTAGTACTGTTGTAGCAAGCTCATTTGCTTGCTACGGCGCAGAAACACTTCCAGATCCGCTACTTGAAGAGCGTAGCATAATCATAAAAGATGCCACCCATTTTGATTGGATACGACTTAACTCTGGCGAATGGCTCAAAGGTGAACTTGTCTCCTTGTACGACAAAGAAGTCGAGTTCGACAGTGATATACTCGACACATTGATGATTGACCGTGCCGATATTTATATGATCATCTCAGACCGCCATCATACTGTTCGTTTTAATGATGGTTCAGAGCTCAGTGGCACGCTCAATATTTCAGGCGGTTATGTGAAAGTCGGTGAACAAGAAGCTAAATATCGTTACCGTGATTTAGTTTCTATCGCACCTTCTGCAGAAAGCGAATTAAGCGCATGGACTGTCAAAATAGCGCTGGGCGCTGATATATCAAAAGGCAATACTGACCAAACCGAATATTCAGCGCGTGCGGATATCAAGCGCCGTACTGCATCTAGCCGTTTTCTCGCAGAGTTTTTAGGCTATCGCACCACCAGCGATGAGCAAGTGACTAAAAATAACATTCGCGCTAACGGTACCTTCGACTGGTTTCAGACCCAAAAAATGTATTACCGCCCTATCTTCTTCGAGTACTACCGTGATCCGTTTCAAAATATCGCCAACAAATACACTGTCGGTGCCGGTGTTGGTTACTATGTAATGGATACTGATAAAACCGAATGGGACTTCTCAACTGGCCCTGCTTATCAAAAAACTGAGTTTGATACCGTCGCTAGCGGAGAAGAAAAATCCAATTCATCTTGGTCATATTTTATTGGCACTAATTACGAGTTAGAAGTCACAAAAAAAATTGATTTTACCCTTAACTATCGCTACCTAACTGCAAACAGTGATGCAGGTGGTGACTCTCAATATGCAATGGCTGCGTTTGAGTTTGAGATCACTGATGATATCGATTTTGATGTGTCATTAGTATGGGATTATTTGGCTGACCCGATTGCCGATGAAAACGGTGTGGTACCAGAAAAAGAAGATTACAAAATGATTTTCGCACTGGGTATCGATTTATAATACCAATTAATCGATACAAAAACGCCGAGCTTAGCTCGGCGTTTTTAATTTTAGTTAAATAATATATACATTATCTTATAGCGATTTAACACCCATATTGTATAGGGTAAAGCCATAAATATCAGCGTATTGATCGATGATCTTACTTGTAGGTGTTCCTGCACCGTGACCAGCATTTGTTTCAATACGAATCAGATACGGGTTTTGTTTTGCACCTTTTTCTTGCAGCTCGGCTGCAAACTTAAATGAATGCGCAGGCACAACACGGTCATCATGATCCCCTGTAGTCACTAAGGTTGCTGGATAACTAACACCCGCTTTAACATTGTGTACAGGTGAGTAGCCTTTTAAGTAATCGAACATTTCTTTACTTTGTTCACTGGTGCCGTAGTCATACGCCCAACCAGCACCCGCTGTAAAGGTGTGGTAACGCAGCATATCTAAAACACCTACAGCAGGAAGCGCTACTTTAAATAGCTCAGGGCGTTGTGTCATAACCGCACCAACTAATAAGCCACCATTTGAGCCGCCACGTGCCGCTAGGTAATCAGGTGAGCTGTATTGTTTTTCATTTAAGTACTCAGCTGCTGCAATAAAGTCATCAAAAACATTTTGCTTTTTAAGCTGCGTACCATTTACGTGCCACGCTTTACCGTACTCGCCACCACCACGAATATTAGCAACAGCATACACGCCACCGTGCTCAAGCCACGCTGCAACTGTAGGGCTGTAGCTTGGGGTTAAACTTACGTTAAAGCCACCATAGCCATATAAAATAGTCGGATTTTTACCGTTAAGCTCAGTGCCTTTTTTGTACGAAATAATCATCGGAACTTTGGTGCCATCTTTTGATGTATAGAAGACTTGTTCAGAGATATATTCTTCGCTATTAAATTTAGCGCCCGACTTTCGATACACATCAGACTTTCCTGATTCAACATCAAACGAGTAGGTATTGCCTGGTGTAGTGTAATTAGTAAATGAGTAATACAGTGTTTGTGCATCGTGCTTACCACTAAACCCGTATGCAGTGCCTACACCTGGCAGGCTGATGTCACGCACCAATTTACCCGATTTATCATATTGTTTTACTTGCGAAATCGCATCAACCATATACTTAGCAAAGAAGTAGTTACCGCCTTTCGAAATGCTAAGTACATTGTCAGTTTCAGGGATTAAATCTTGCCAATTTTCTGGGCTAGGATCAGCAGCATCCACTGTCACTACACGCATATTGGGTGCGTTTAAGTTAGTCACCAAATATAGTTTCGAGCCGTCATTATCAATAATTGAGGTATCTGAGTCAGTGTTATCTAAAATAGTCACTAGCTCGCTGTCTGGCTTAGTTAAATCTTTGATAAACAGTTTATTACCTGAAGTTGAAGTACTTGCAGCGATAATTAGATAACGATTATCACGGGTCACCTCAGCACCAATATAACGATGTTTCTGTGCCTCTGTGCCGCCATAAACTAATTGGTCATCTGCTTGTGCTGTACCTAACTTATGGTAGTAAACTTTATGTTGATCTGTTTTTGCAGACAGCTCACTGCCCTTTGGCTTATCGTAGCTCGAATAATAGAAGCCTTCGTTGCCAAGCCAAGAGATACCACTGAATTTTACATCGACTAATGCTTCTTCAATCGGCTGTTTAGTCGCAGTATCAATAATGATAATTTTACGCCAGTCACTGCCGCCTTCAGAGATTTGATAAGCCGCTAAAGTGCCGTCTTCAGTAAATGTTAAACCCGACATTGAAGTTGTGCCGTCACTACTGAACGTATTTGGATCTAAAAACACTTCAGCTTCTGAGTCGCCTTTTTTACGATAAACCACATACTGATTTTGTAAGCCATCGTTTTTATAAAAGTAGGTGTACTCACCCTCTTTAAACGGCGCTGTCACTTTTTCGTAGTTCATCAGCTTTTCGAGCGTGGTTTTAAGCTCATCGCGATAAGGAATATTTTTTAGATAAGAAAACGTAACGTCATTTTCGGCTTTCACCCATTGTGCGGTTTCGTCGCTCATATCGTCTTCTAACCAACGATATGGGTCTGCTACTTGCTCACCGAAATATTCGTCAACAACATTGCCTTTTTTAGTTTCTGGATAATTCACAGCAGCTTTAACCTCTGCAGTTTTTACAGTTTGTTCTGTGTTTGTTGGGGTTGATTCACCACACCCCGCCAGTGCAACTACAATTGCACATGCAAGCGTTTTCTTGATCATAATAATTTTACTTTTTAGTTATTGTTAACAAATTGAAAGTAAAGTTAATACAAAAGAATGTCTAGCAATTTGCGGTTAAACACAGGGTCTGCTGTAAACCAATGTAAAAACAAAAAAGCCACGTTATTACGTGGCTCTTTATAACGATGTAATCGCTCAGCAATTATACTTTTGTTAACCAGCCATGAGTATCTGCTGATTTACCCCATTGAATATCATTCAATGCTTGGCGTAATTTTGCGACTTTTTCACCTGGTTCACCCGACCCCACTTTAAACTCTTGGTCGTTATGAATAAGCGTGCCAACCGACGTCAGTACCGCGACGGTACCCGATAAGGCAGCTTCAGTACCCGGCTTAGCAGCTCTTTCAAGCAACTCAGACACAGTAAAGTTGCGCTCAGATACAGTCATACCTAAATCTTTCGCAATCGTTAAAATACTATTACGCGTCACACCGTGTAAGAATGTGCTATCAAGTGCTTTTGTGATGATCTCATCACCATCAATTAGAATGAAGTTTGCAGCACCCGTTTCTTGTACATCGCCACCTGGGCAGAATAAGATTTGATCTGCTTGATGTTCAGAGCGAGCTTGTAAAATTGGGCCTAATGCACTTGCGTAGTTACCACCACTTTTAACCATACCCATGTGAGGTGCACAGCGCATGCCATCTTCTTCAAGTAATACACGTAGTGCTGTAGCACCACCAGCAAAGTAATCACCCACTGGCGAAAGTAATACATACAGTAGTGAACTCATTGACGGTGCAGCCGCTTTACCGATAGCCGCTTCTGTACCAATGTGCGTAGGACGAATATACATAGACCCCGGTGGTGCTGGTGTTTCGTCAGCGTACTCTTTAACAATGTCTTTGATCATTTGCTCAAGCATGCTTTCGTCAAAGTCAGGTAAGTTAAGTAACTTAGAGCTTTGTTTCATACGCGCAATGTTAGCATCCATACGAAAGATATAGACCGATCCATCTTCGTGACGAAAAGCTTTTAATCCTTCAAAACAGGTGCTTGAGTAATGTAATACGTGAGCACCCGCATGTAATTCGATTTTATCAGATGGGACCAGCGCGCTTTCACTCCATGAGTTATCAGCAAAACGTGCTTGGATCATTTGTGGCATAAATACAGTACCAAATGCGGCCATTGTTGTTCTCTCTTGTTTGGACTACTTTTACCCCATTGTATGCTAATCCATCCCCGTTTAACCATAGCAAACTAGTGCCTTTTATCGATTAAAGTGATAATAATCCGACCATTTGGTACAAAAAATGCGCAACCCAAGTTGCGCATTGTTTACTGAGAATCATTCACTAACAAATGATAATAAATTATCTATAGTTCATTTTTGCTGTGAGTCGATTAAAAAAGCCCGGGAAAAAACGCTTAATAGTCGGTGCTAAACCACTTATTCCTTCACCAATAACAACTTCATCTTTCTCAGCTTCAATGGCTTTAATCATTTTTGCAGCCGCTTTTGCCACATCCATGCCGTTTTCGATTGATTCCTCTGGCTTATTTTGCGGTTTACCTTGGCCATCTAACGAATTATGCGCAATAGCTGTTTTAATTGAACCCGGGCAAATAGTCAGGCAATTCACATTTTTATCGGCTAATTCTGCTCTTAAGCAATCCATAAAGCCGACAACCGCATATTTAGAGCCCGAATAACCAGTTCTGAACTTAGAACCGACTTTACCCGCCACACTGCTAATTGAGACCACCATGCCCATACCTTGTTTCACCATCTGTGGAACAACGGCTTTGGTTAAGGCAATTAAACCAAAGTAGTTTACTTCCATCAGTTGGCGATAAACCGTAAATTCGTTTTCTAAAAATAAACTGCGTCGCGACACTCCACCGTTATTGATAAGCACATCAATGCGACCAATTCGCTCAATCTCCGCAGGCATATCTTCAAGTAAAGCTTCAGGCTTTGCCAAATCAAGGGCGACCACATGATGATTACCGCCGAGTCTTGCATTAAGAGCGTTGAGTTTTTCCTCATTACGGGCAGACAATATTAGCGTTGCCCCTTTAGCTGCTAGTTGCTCACAAAGTGCCTCACCAATCCCAGAAGATGCCCCTGTAACCCAAACTGTTTTGCCATTTAATTGCATGTGTGTTCCTTATTATTGTTGTTATGCTTTGTTAGGCCCAGCATGTTGTTCGATATGATCAGCAATATCTTTATAAAAACCAAGCATAATCAAGAACTCTGCTAATACAAATAAAGGCCCTATTACTAAACCCATTAAATCGTCAACAAAGGCTGGCTTTTTACCTTCAAAATAGTGACCTATAAACTGGAACACCCAACCAACAACGAAACTGCCAATGCTCACAGCTAGCCATAACTCTGTTGAAAGCGACACCACAGGCTCAGCAGCAATGCTTAACAAACTTAAGCATACAGCCATAATTAACCCCATAGATAAGCTAAGCATTAAGTAATAAAGACACGTGAGTGCAATCACCACGGTTGCCAAGGAGATAACAGCAGGCTCAGAGATAAGCGTGACACGTTGCAATAAACAAATAATTGCAAATACAATTAATGGGATACCAATAAAGTGAGTGTAAATATTGCGTTTAGAGCGGTGATAGAGTGCGTAAATTGTCAGTTGTTGTTTTAATGTTTTCATTGTTGTTCCTGCCAAAACTGTGTTCAAAACTCAGATTAGCAGATAATTCACAGCTAAGAATGTCAACTAGCCGACATTTAAAGTAGCTAGATTAAACTCACACATTAAACCAGCGCATCAATAACTTTGCCTTTTTCAGCTTCTGGCTGCATATCCATGCGTTCGCGACCTTTTTGATATTCTTCATCAAGCATCGCTTGCAGCTCATTCATTTTTTCTTGCAGTGCTTTGGTGTCGGCACCTTGTTGCTGCATTTGTTCGGCAAGTTTTTCTATTTGCGCTTTTATTTCATCAATTTTTTCTTTATCAACCCCGAGTCGCTGATAAACCAAGGCTTCTCGCGCCTGTGCTAGAAAAGAGCTGGGCTCAGACTGCTTCTGTAATAGTTGTTGCGCTGAAGATGCAGGCTTATGCATGACCTTCACATCATCGAGGCGAGCCGTTTGCGACAGCTTAGCAGTAGCCGAAACCTGATAAGGGCTATATTGATTATGAAATGTAATTGCCACAAGTTGTCTTCCATTTAAGCTTGATTACAACTTTGTTGCAATTTTAGTTCCAAACTAGCATTGAGATTGCAATTTATCGATATCAATAATTTCAATCGATTGATATTTAAGATTAATAATTGAATCAGCTTGCAGAGATTGTAATATTTGATTAATGGTTTGTCGTGTTAAATAGGTCATATCGGCAAGTTGTTGCTGGGTAAGCGGCAAACAGCTTTGGTGTGACGATTGATAAAGCATGCATAACCGCTTACTCACCTTTTGCTTTGCTGTAAGGAGTGCGTGATCTTCTAATGAGTCAAACAGGCTTCGCACTTTATTGGTAAGCAGCAGCCCTAAATCATGCCAATATGCAGGGTTTTCTTGTAATAACTGGCTTAATGCCCGCTCAGGAACGTGTAAAAGCCGTACCGCAGTTTGAGCATACACATCGTGGGTACGTTGACCACCATCAAACAGAGCCACTTCACCAAACCACATTGCACTGGTTACAAAACTGAGCACCGCTTCTTTGCCTTGGCTATTAACCCCAGAAACTCTAAGCACGCCATCAATAACACAATACAGACCGGTATTTTCATCACCACGCAAAAACAATGCATCACCCGCATTTAAGGTGATTAATTTAGCGTTTTTTACTAGCTTGTCCCTAAATATTTGTGTGCGATTTTTAAACCATTTGTCTTGGTTAATTACCGAAAGGTCTTGTTCATTCAAGTGTTTATCCTTTACATTGGTGTAGTGTGCATATATCCAAGCCACCTCAAAATGCAGAATTCAGCGTTTCACAGGTGCTTAATATCAAGGCGTTACTTTGCAAGAATGGCATTCCCTTTTAAGAAGTAACAACGATGAGAGTAAGTGCCTGTGAAGCGCCCAAAGGGTTGGTTTAAAAGCGATTTATACTGCGTTAATGGTTTTAACAATAGAACATCTATTACTTCCAATCAATGCCTTACCTAAATCGCTTTTAATTCCAACTGAAACTAGTATTTTGAGGTTATTTGGATATCCAAATAATAAAAGGATACGGGATGTTAAACAAACTACTTTCGACCAGCCTACTTCTCAGTGCTATTTCTACCCCTGCATTTGCTAGTGATATTAATTCTGAACTTAAATCTGCAAATAAAAGCGTCAGCGAAAAAGTCATTAAATGGCGCCGTCATTTGCATCAAAACCCAGAGCTTAGTAACCGTGAGTTTGAAACAGCTAAATACGTGGCTAAGCATTTACGTTCTCTAGGCCTTGAGGTTCAAACAGGTGTGGCACATACCGGTGTAGTTGCCAAACTCAAGGGGGCAAAAAAGGTCCGCTTATTGCGCTACGTGCTGATATGGATGCATTACCTGTTAAAGAGCAAGTAGACTTACCTTTCGCGTCAACTCAAACAACAGAGTACAAAGGCAATACCGTTGGCGTAATGCATGCCTGTGGTCATGATAACCATGTGGCTATTTTAATGGCAGCCGCTGAGTCTTTAGTAAAAATTAAAGACCAACTAGCGGGTGATATTCTGTTTGTCTTCCAACCTGCTGAAGAAGGTGCACCAGATGGCGAAGAAGGCGGTGCAGAGCTTATGCTTAAAGAAGGCTTATTTAAAGAAAAGCCAGAAGCCGTATTTGGTTTACACGTAACCAGCTCTCTTAATACTGGACAAATTGGTTTTCGTGAAGGGCCGTTAATGGCCAGCGCCGACAAATTTACTATCACAGTAAAAGGTCGCCAAACTCACGGCTCACGACCTTGGAATGGGGTTGACCCAATTGTGGCGTCATCACAAATTATTATGGCAACACAAACCATCGCTTCTCGCCAAGTTGATGTGACCAAAGCGCCTTCTGTGGTTTCATTTGGTGCCATTAATGGCGGTGTGCGTAACAACATCATCCCTGATGAAGTTGAAATGGTGGGCACAATTCGTACCTTTGACCAAGAAATGCGTGCTGACATAAAAAAACGTTTAGCTAAAACCGCTGAGATGGTAGCTGAATCAGGTGGCGCAGAAGCACATGTTCACATTGACCATGGTTACCCAGTAACAGTGAACGATGTTGAATTAACCAAGAAAATGACACCAACACTTGCTGGTGTAGTTGGTAAAGAAAACCTGATCACAACGCCACTTATCACAGGTGCCGAAGACTTTAGTTACTACGCCTTAGAAACACCAGGCATGTTCTTTTTCTTAGGTGTCACACCAAAAGGTCAAGATGCAGTCACAGCACCAAGTAACCATTCACCACACTTTTTTGCAGACGAAAAAGCTTTACAGCTTGGCGTAAATGCAATGACGCAATTAGTGGTTGATTACCTTAAATAAGCGGATTGATATAATCACTATTCCCTACCGGCGGGTGACATCATTACCCGCCCTATTTTCTTAGTTGTTCAGCATCAATAAAGTTCATTTTGCTAGGGTTAACTTACTAACTGGTAAGGAAGCCCCATGACATCAGAATACTTTCATTTTTTAAGCATTATCGGTGTAGCGTTTTTTGCTATTTCTGGCACCTTGCTGGGCCATGAAAAAAGTGTTGGTGGTTTTGGTGTGGTGGTCGTTGCCACAGTCACAGCTCTGGGTGGTGGAACACTTCGAGACATATTGCTTAACAAACCGGTATTTTGGATAGCTCAGCCCGATTATTTGTACGCAACTTACATAGCCATATTCGCGTCTATTCTATCAATTCGTCACTTACCCGATTTAAGTAACACCACCATGCTATTAATGGATGCTGTAGGGATGGCTATTTTCAACATTATTGGTATCGAAAAGGCATTGATTGGCGGCGCAGATATGGTTGTAGCCATCACCATGGGTATGACCACGGGTATTTTTGGCGGCCTGATGCGTGATGTGATCTGCCGAGAAGTGCCTTTAGTAATGGGCGAAGAACTTTAT
Organism: Pseudoalteromonas sp. Hal040; assembly: GCF_037162425.1. Taxonomy (NCBI): domain Bacteria; kingdom Pseudomonadati; phylum Pseudomonadota; class Gammaproteobacteria; order Alteromonadales; family Pseudoalteromonadaceae; genus Pseudoalteromonas; species Pseudoalteromonas sp. Hal040. The sequence continues at coordinate 2,004,429 of NZ_JARLUU010000001.1, forward strand.
TCAACCGCTTGCTTATCTGGCGGGTTAACTTACGCGGCTTTATTCACTCTTGAGGTGAGCTATATTTGGTGCATTATTGGCGCATTTACGGTAACGGTATGTTTAAGATTAGGCGCCATACACTTTGGCTGGCAACCTAACCTGTTTCGTAAAAGCAGCTTTAAACGCTCTTAGCAGGTCATATAAATACAGCCATCGAGTGGCATGTCCGCTGGGTATTGGGTTTGAATAAACCCCATTTTTTCATAGGCTGTTTTAGCAAGGGTATTGTGGCTATACACAAACAACGACAAACTATCACACTGCAACTGCTGTTTGCCCTGCTCTCCTAGTAAATTTATCAACACTCTTGCAAGACCTTTACCACGTTCACTTGGCGCGATAACTAGCCGCCCTAAATGGCAACGACCTTCACGTAAATAGTATTGACCAAACCCTAACATCTGACCTTCGTCATTAATCAACGCGAAGGAATTCAGCGCATCTAGGTTTAAATCGTTTTTAAAGCTTTGCTTATCAAATGGGTAATTAAAAAATGGCCCAGCCCAAATACGCAGTTCGGCCTCTGTGTTAAACCAACCCATTAACTCGTTGAGTTGATCACTCGTTACTTTAACTAGCTTCATGTTTTAACCTATCGTATAAACCTGATGCACGAGTAACAGATATATTCATTGCCATAAGCAATACATTTTTATCTGCCACCAGCTCAAATGTGGTTTTCGCGCGGGTGATACCCGTGTAAACCAATTGCCTGTTAATGCCCTGATTAGCCTGTTTTATTGGCGGTAAAATCATTGCGGTATAAGCAAATTCAGAGCCTTGCGACTTATGAATTGTCATGGCATACACTTTATCGTGAGCAGGTAAACGTGCGGGCGAAAAAGCGCGAATATTTTCTTGTTCATCAACAAACATGGCTTTTAACTGACCTTGCTCATCGTGCATTAAAATACCAATGTCGCCATTAAACAGTTTTAACTGGTAGTCGTTTTGGCTGATCATAATTGGCATACCCACATAATGCCTTTGATATGGCGAAATTAAACCTTGTTGAGCCAGTGCTTTTTCAATACGTTGATTAAGGCTATTTACACCGTAATCACCCTCTCTGACGGCTGCCAGTAACTGATAATGCGCAAATGCTTTATGCACACTGGCAACACTTGCCCCTTGCTGGATAAGCTGCAAATAATCGTGATATTGCAACGCCGCTTGTTGCACAAATTGCTCTATCGGTTTACTAATTACACTGTAATTAAGTTTAAGGTCTTTAAAGCCACCTTGATTGATCGTTTGCTCAACGTAGCCCAGTAAGCCACTGTTATTGGTATTTACAGCTTGTGCTAATTGACCAATGCCGCTGCTGCCATCAAAACGATAACTTTGCTGTAAAAACGCAATACAATCGTTAAGTACAAAATGACTGCTCGCCGCGGGTATTTCGCTCTGATTATTAAAACAAACGCGATTAAGCTGCGCTGCTCTTTCACTGCTGTAATCAGGCATTTTGCCAAGCTCTAACCCTTGGCATAGGTCGCTAAGAATACTGCCCGTATCAACCGAGGCTAATTGGTCTTTATCACCCAGTAAAATAAGTCTTGCATGGCTTGGAAGTGCCTCGATTAGTTTTGCCATAAGCGATAAATCTACCATCGATGCCTCATCAATGATCAGTACATCTAAATGCAGCGGATTACGCTTGTTATGGCGAAACTTATTGGTATGCGGAATAACGCCCAGTAAACGGTGAATCGTTTGCGCGCTTTCAGGAATAAGTGGCGCGATATTATCAGGGATCATACTAAGCTTTTGCTTTGCCCCTAAAATCGACTCGGTTAAACGAGCTGCCGCTTTACCTGTCGGTGCAACCAGCTTAATTGTTAGCGGTGCACTGGCATACAAAGATTGTAATATTGCTAGTAGCTTAGTTACTGTGGTGGTTTTACCGGTACCTGGGCCGCCAGTGATCACACTAAAGCCTTTTGTTGCGGCAATCGCACAGGCTACTTTTTGCCAGTTTAATGTTTTAATAGGATCGCTTAGGTTTGTTGTATGTTCACTGCTAGGAAAATACACCTCAAGTAATGCCGTTAATTCGGCTTCATCAAGGGTGAGTTCTTTCGTTGCTAAATGATGTAAACGCGAAGCCAGTGTGGTTTCGTATTCAGCCAAACGGGCAAAATAAAGTTTATTCGCAAACAACAGCAGTGGCTTGTCGTCCCCTACACACTCAGCATTCATTAGTTTATCAACGGCATCAGAAAGGCCAAATTCTGTCGCAAACGGGGTTAAAACCTCAGGGCCTACAATGCTGGCATCAGCTAAGCTTTGCTCTCTAATTTCAAACGGGTTTTGCCAGTTTATATTCACGAGTTCTAAACAACTGTGCTGACTTTGCTGCGCAGCCGCAAGTAATAAAATCAGGTAAAAAACCTCACTGTGCGCTGCTTCGTTATTCTCTATCAACGATTGTGAACCGGCTACTGTTTCTGTGCCAGTCAATAGCTCTGCTAGTTTCACATCAACTAAGCGAATACGTTTTGCCTCCAGCAAATAACTCAGTAAAGGCTGTGTTTTAAATTCTGTAGCAGGCAGCACTGAATCGCTTTGGGCATGTTGTGCTGGTTGTTCTGGCTGCTTATTCATTGGCTCGTTTGGCTCATGGTCATCAAAGCCGAATGTCAGTTGACTCATAGCATGGCTCCTTGTGCGAATAAGCTATCAAGCTCAGTTATTTGCTGTTTTGTTAGCTGATTAAAGTACACCCCTTGCCCTTCGCTCATACCACGTAAGAAGGTGTAGTAAACACCACCTAAATGCGTGTCGCTATCGTAATCATGAATACGTTGTTTTAATAAGCGGTGCAATGCCACGGTATATATCAAATACTGCAAATGATACTGGTGACTGGTCATGGCTTGCTCTAATTGCTCATGTTGGTAGTCAGCCGCACTATTGCCTAAAAAATTCGATTTATAATCAAGAATATAATACTTACCCTGCCAGCAAAATATTAAATCGATAAAGCCTTTTAGTAAGCCTTGCACCTCACTAAAATCAAGCTGCCCGGGTAAATTAAAGTGCTTTACCAACACTTGGTTAAGCTTATCGCTTGAGAGCGATAACAGCGGTAAGTTAAATTCCATTTCGACCAAACAGGTATCAGGTTCAAGTACTGACAAACTAAGCCCTTTATCGTTTAATGGGCAATTCAGTGCAGCAAGGATCCACTGCTCGGTCATTTCCTGCCAACTATCGTCAATATGGTATTTTTCGAATAACGTTTTGATCACTTTATCAAGTGCATGGTCTTCTTGTTCACCGGCTGAACGCTTTAATGCATAAGGGTCGGTAAAGTCTAGTTGCTCAAATATTTCATGTAAACAACTACCCGGCTTTGCCCCTTTAGGGAAGCTGTAAGGTGTTAAAGCATTGGCATTTTGGGCTAAAAACTCATCTTTTTCGTGGTCTTCATCACTGCGCCCAAGCTCAATATGATCAGTATGCTTTTTCAGCGTTAAGCTACTAAAGCTGGTTGAGCGCCAATCACGCTGAATGTCTGCTTTAACAGTATTAACTTGATAGGCTTGCTCACTGTCAGCGCCAGCAAATGTTAACTTTTCAAGCTCATCCGCTTGGCTAAACGCCTCATAGTGCATGTGCGCAGAGCCTTCACAAAATGTTTGTAACAACGCGCGCCATTCATCGCCCGACTTAATCTCTAACCCTGCAAATAATACGTGGCCAATGCTGGTACTTTGAATTCCAGGGCGAGCACTGCGACCTTGCGAAATGTTATACATACCCACAGAACAAAAATGCACGGCACGAGTCAGCGCCACATAAAGTAAACGTAAATCTTCAGCCAAGCGCTCTTGCTCTGCTTTTTGCATTGCGTCGTCACTTTTAGCAAGGTCATAAATCAGCTTACCGTCTTTATGGTAAAGGGCTTCTTTGCTTTCACGATAGCCACAGGCAAACGGCATGAATACAATCGGGTACTCTAAGCCTTTTGAGGCGTGCATAGTGACAATTTTCACCAAATTAGCATCGCTTTCTAGGCGAACTTGCACCGCTTCACCATCTTGTTGACTAACTTTTTGCGCAAACCAACGCAGCAATCGATGGGTTCCCTCAAGCTCAATTTGCTTTTGCTGTAAGATTTCCCCTAAATGACGGAAATCGGTGAGCCAGCGTTCAACGTTGTAACCTAAACCTTGCCAACGCGTCGCGAGCTGATTATGGCTTAATAAACGCTCGAGCATCGCCATAGCGCCTTGTTTATGCCAAATGTGAGCAAGCTGAGCAAAAAAGTTTAAATGCTCTTGCCATGCACTTTCATTTTCGTGAAGCTCATAAATGCGGTTGTAGCTTAAGCAAAACAACGGCCCAGCAAGTACACCGCGCAGTAACGACTCATCATACTGTCCATGCAATGCTGTTAAAAAGTTCAGTAAATGATGACTAAGCTCTTGGTTAAAAACACTATCACGGGACAAATACACGCTGGCAATGGCGGCTTCTGCCAATGCAGTTTTCATCAGCTGTGCTTCGTTTCGGTCACGCACTAACACACAGATATCAGCCGCAGTGAGTGGTTCTCCTGCGATAGTTGCAGCGCCTGCATTAGCTTGCTTGAGTAGCTCAGTAATTTTTTTCGTATATTGCAAAGCCAATGCCTGTTGAGCCATCCCTTTGCTGGTTGGCTTGTTGTTGGCTTCGGCGTACTCATCAACAAAAACCGAAAATTCAAACGCACTTGGCATTTCACCGTTTATTAAAAACGCTTTGTCTTGCTGTTTTCCTTTGGCATTGACCTTTTGAAATGGAATCGCATCGTTGTAAATAAAGCTATTAGCATTTTTAGCAAATAAACGGTTTACACTATCAACAACCCCTTCACTTGAGCGGTAGTTGGTATCTAGGGTGTATTGCTTATCATCTGAAACAGCTTGTTTTGCGCCAATATAAGTAAAAATATCTGCACCACGGAAACCATAAATAGCCTGCTTTGGATCACCTATCATGGCAAGCGTGGTGTTTTTAATGCCATAAATGCGGCTAAAAATACCATATTGAATTGGGTCGGTATCTTGGAATTCGTCAATCATGGCGACTGGAAATAAAGCGGCAATTTTTTCACTTAATGCTTGGCCTTGCTCACTTAAAAGTGCCTGATGCAAGTTACTCAGTAAATCATCTGGAGTAATAACGCCTTGCTCTTGCTTACGTTTAACTAATGCATTTGCGACCCATTTAGCAGCATATTGCACTATCGCAATATTCAACCCGTTATTGATAAGGCTACTGAGTTTAGCCATTTCATCAAACTGAGCCAGCATTTCATGACTAAGCAAACTGCCGTTTTTCTTATAATTTGCGGGATCGCTTAAATTTTCTGTGCCCCATACTTCAAACGAGTATTTACTGGTACCAAATACAAAAAATAGCTCATCATTGTTTAAGTATTCTTCAAGCGCTGCAAGGCTGTTTTTTCGACCTGGGGTTTTTGAACCACTTAAATCAGACGCTTTTACGGCATTAATAAATTCACTCTCACGGCACGCCTTTTTAAATGCTGGTACTTTTGCCACAAAGTTGTCGCGCGCTTGCCATATTTCATCAAGGTCGTACTCAGGGGTAATTGTTGCCCCTTGTTTATTGAGTAAACTCACCACCTGTGAATACAGTGATGCCGGCACAGGGAAAATATCGGTAATTGCTTGGGTGCGCTCTTTTGATTGTGGGTAAACAAAGGCACGCCAAAAGTCATTTAGGGTTTCTTGAATAAGCTCTCGCTCATCTAAAATAAACTCTAAGTTAAACGCCACGCCGGATTCAAAGGCATGTTGTTTCAGCATTCGCTGACAAAAACCATGAATGGTGAATATGGCAGCTTCATCCATCGACTTTGCCGCGACTGTCTAATAAATCAAATGCGGCGTGTTTGTCAGTTACCTCGTTAATTACTTGCTCAATCAGCTCATCATCGGGCTTTTTACCAAGCAGTGTATCTCTGGCATTGATTATACGCGCCCGCACACGGTCTTTAATTTCTTGGGTTGCAGCTTCAGTAAAGGTCACCACCAGTATTTGCTCAACACTCAGCGGCGTATTTAATTGTTCATCTTCACCAGTCGCTTTTTGTAAGCCCAACAAATATCGTAAATACAAACCTGTGATGGTGTAGGTTTTACCTGTACCGGCACTGGCTTCAATAAGGCTTTGCCCACACAGCGCCATACTCATTGGGTTAAGCGTTTGCATGATCTGCCTCCTGTGCTAATTCAACAATTGGCGATAACAGCAGCTCGCTCCATTTTATAAACTCTTCTTCACAGTCTTTAAGGCTCTTTATGGTTAGACGAATATACGGGTTTTCACCTTCACCTATGCCTATGTATTGCGGCGCGAATTTATTGTTTGCTTTAACCATGTCTTTTTCTGTTTTTATGAACTCGTAACCACTGACCGGGAAAAACGCCACAGGGCGAGTTAAAAGCGTTTCATAAAGCGAAAACCAATCATTTAAATAGCTGCGGGCATCGTCTTCTGACAAGGGTGAAAAACTAATTTGCTTGTCTAAACCAAGAATGAGGGTTTCAACAGGTTGCCCCATTATTTGCGCCGCTAAATGATGCACAAAGCCGCGAATTACATCTTTTGCTTTAATACTGGCGGTGCGATAAAACACCTGTTTTTGACCATAAATATGATTTAACCAACCTTCTAGTGTGGTATTGGCTATTTTAATATTTACTTCAACGGGTAATGCTTCATCACCTTGAATATGTGCTTTCACTTGCCCTGCAAGCGCATCAACTCGGTGCTGCATACTTTCAAACACAAGGTCGCCAACATGGGCTTGAGGTAATTCACCGCGCTGCATTATTTGCGCTTTGTTAAGCGGTAGCTCTTGAATGCTCGCTTCGAGAATTTCATCGAGGTAAAAGTAGCGGCGTAATGCGTCTAAACTAAATGGCTCTTCATCTTTAGCGATATCGTTAAATTGCGGTAAGCGTAAACCCAAACTTTGCTGATAAAAGCTCTCGTGCGGCTGGCAAATACTGCGAATAAACTGAGTTAACTCAACACTGCTTTCTGGCTGAACACTAAGCGCTAGCTGTGGCTCAGGGTTAACAGCTTGAGTTGGCACCCACACGGGGTTATAGCTGTGTAATTGTGTGGCTAACGGTTTGTTTGCTTTTTGCTCATCATCCGTTTTCTCTGTTAGATAATAAGCTGGGTTAAATGGCTGCAAGTGCTGATAATTAATTAGCGCCTCTGGTAGCTTTAAGTGAGTGTCTTTATCAGCAAACTCAAAACTACGGGCTATGTATTCCAAAAGCTCGCTTACTAAAGTTGAGGGCATTCTTGGTTGGTTATCAAAACAAGAACGGCCAATATAACTGATGTACAGATTCTCACGGGCACTTAAAATCGCTTCTAAAAACAGGTATCGGTCGTCGAGTTTGCGAGAGCGGTCGCCTTTTTGGCGTTTTGAGTAAGGGACTAAGTCAAAACCAATTGGCTGAACGGTACGTGGGTAATCTGCATCATTTAAACCTAGCATGCACACCACTTTAAATGGCACCGCACGCATTGGCATCAACGTACAAAAGTTAACTTGCCCCACTAAAAAGCGCTGCCCTACGCCTTTTTCTTGAATACCTTGTTTTACAAGGTAACTCACAATGCGTCGCGAAACAGCTTGTTGGTAATCGCCATTATCATAATGCTTAATCAGTGTATCGAGCACTTTTTGCAGTACTAATAAATCCCAGCTTTGCTCGCCTTCATCGCTGTATATATCGCTTAATAATTCTTTTAGAATGTCTGCTTTTTCGTTAAGCGGTGCATCAGCTTGCAGCTTAGCTTTATATCGGGCCAGTACATCAATAAATTCAATGAGTTTATTTAAGGTATTTAGTGCCATACCTTCAACTTCATCGGCACTGTAAATCCCCGAGAAAGGCAGTTGTTCATCCCGTTGTGCAACACCTAATAACAAACGGTTTAAGCCATGTTGCCAGGTATTTAAATCTATTGCGGGTAAGCCAAAACTGTCTTTGTGAGCGGCATCTAAGCCCCATTTAACGCCAACGCGTTCAAGCCAAAAACCTATTTGCTCATACTCATGAGCTTCGAGGTTAAATTTTTCGGCAATTTGCGTGACTTGCAGTAAATCAAGAATGTCAGATACACCAAAGCGTGAGTATGGTAAATCAGCTAAACTGGCAAACGAGCTAAGCACAGGTTTTTCTTGCTCTATGGCTAAATCGGCTAACGCATAAGGAATAAAGCGTCGCCCTTCAGCACCACCAAACACCGCCTCAATATACGGGCTGTATGTGCCAACATCCGGCATCATTACAATAATATCTTTCGGTGTTAGCGCTTTATTTTCATTGAATAAATTGAGTAAGTAATCATGTAGTCGTTCGACTTCGCGTAGTGGCGTGTGACAATCGCTCAGCACAATGCTGGTATCGTCTGCCTGAATTGGCAACTTGCCTTCGTCATTAATAAACCATTCTTTATCTGGCGTTAATGACTCACCCTTGAAGGCTAATTGGTAAATTTCAGACTGAATTTGCGATAACAAGCTTTGATCAAACTCGTTATCGAATCCGTCAAGCCACTGCGCATCTAGTTGTAGTAACTGCTCAAAATAGTCTCGGCCTAATTTACCCCACGACGAGAGTAGCGGGTTACCAATAAAAAAGTACTCGTGATCAGGGTTTTTAGCGCTGTCTTCAAGCGCTTGTAACTGCGGACGTTTGGCATATTTAGCAGCAATCTTGGCTGCTGTTTTTTCATCGAGTGTGTCGCCCCAGTAATGCTCACTGGGGTTAAAGAAAAACAAAAACACCTGCGTTTTTTTCGCAATGGCCTGAAACACTTCAAGCTGGCTACTCGCAATTGCAGAAATACCAAACAAGCTAATACGCTCAGGTAATAGACTTGCGTCCATTTTTTCAAGGGCTGCAAGGAGTTTGTCTTGCATGTTGGCGCGGTGATATTGGCTTTGCCCAAGTTCTTTACTGTGCGCCACCAGCTTGCGCCAAAGATCTGGCTGCCATGGCGCAATGCCTACATCAACATCATCAAGTTCATCGATGCCCTGCTCCCAAGTGGCAATCCAATTAGGGCGATACATTAAGTATTGGTCATAAACGTCGGCAATTTTCTCGCACAAGGCAAAGGTTTTTTGCCCTTCACTGTCACCCTCTAAATAGGTTTTAAGTGGTAAATACAGCGGCTCATCAATGCAGTTTGGTAAAATCGCAAACAGCTTCCAAGCAAGGTTAGCTTTGTTATACGGTGATTCACTAGGTACATCAGGCAATAATTGTTGGTAAAGCTGCCAAATAAAACTCGAAGGCAGCGGAAAGTCGACCTGAGCGGCAATCCCTAAGTGTTCACTTAAACCTATTTTTAGCCACTGCGACATACCTGGTGACTGCACGAGCACAATTTCTTTTTTAAAAGGGCTCGTTAACGGATTAACTTTAAGAAGAGCGTGAAACCGCGCTTGCAGTGCTTCCATGCGATTTGATTGAATTATATTCAGCACTTTACACTGTCCTTGCTTGAAACTAACTAATTGACACAGTGTAAGATATTTTAATTAGATGGGATAGAGAGAAATACCCGCAAACAAGGCTTATTCCATGTTTGCGGGCATGAGCTGCGGGCATGTGTTTAGGATATGCGCAGCAGGCAATATTTACTGGTATGGGCTTATCGTCGATAACACAAACTCGGTGTGCATGATCTCATCACCCTTAATCCCTTTAAGCGCAATACGAATGGTAGGATCTGCTTTTTGCCAATCGATTGTTAAATCGCCGTAGTTCACCTCATGAGTGTAATCACCCACTCGGTGTTTATTAGGGCTAACATCTTTCCACTTTTCTGTAAGCCCAGAGCTAGTCATCTCGTACAAAGGATAATCAAGGTTTTGTTGATACTTAGACAGCTCACCCCAGTGAGTATCGCCGCTGACAATAATCACACCGTTTACTTTATGCTTTTTAATAAGCGCAAATAAACGTTCACGATCAGCCGGATAATTTGCCCATGACTCCCAGCCTGTAAAATCAGCTAATAGCTGCAAGCTTGAGGCAATGATTTTTATCTTTTCATCTGACTTAAGCTCTTGTTCGAGCCATTGCCATTGACTTTCGCCAAGCATAGAGGCGTTTTTATCAGTTGTTGGGCTATAAGGCCCTTGTTTTGCAGGTTTTCGTTCAAGTTGATAGGTCATCGCCGATACGTGATTCAACGGCGCGCGATTAAAACGAAGATCAGGCATGATGACTTTTACTGTTTGCTCACCTTCACCGTACGTGTACGAAGTGTAAATACCATCATCACGAGTTCTGCGAGCAGAATCTGCTGGCTCTTGCCAAAAGTCGAGCATAATTTTTCGTGACTGCTGTTTTTTTGGGTATTCGCTGCCAGCATCATTTTCGCCATAATCGTGGTCATCCCACATGGCAATGATAGGCGTATTCGCACGTAATGTTTTAAAGCCCGGCTTTTGCCCTAAACGTTGATATTTATCGGCAAGTACCGACATATCTTCGGTATCACCATAAATGTTATCGCCAAGGAACATAAATAAATCGGCTTGCTCTTTGTTGATGGCGTCAAAAATTGGAATAGCCTTGTCTTGATGACCACATGAGCCAAACAAAATTTTACTCGGTGCGGCAATCGCACTCGCACAACTAACCAGCATTAATCCAGATAAGGCGCTTCTAAAAAAACTAAGCGTTAAACTCATTTTAAAATCTCCTTAATCGGCGCTGCCATCTTCGGGTTAACTTGCTGACTGTTGACGCCTAAAATATTCAGCACAGTTGCCGCTACTTGCGCTTGTTTGAGCTCATTGCTTGGCTTAATTAAGCCTGTTGCTTTTATATCTGGGCCAATCGCTGCTAACCAAATATGCTCAGAGCCAACAATGCCGTTTGGAAAACGCTGCTTTCCTTGCTCTGAACGTGCCAAAGCACGCTTCGAACTATGATGCTGCCAATCATCAGCATGACTGCCACGGCCATGATCTGTTGTGATGATCAATGTGGTATTGTCTTTATAGCCCGGTGTTTGTTGAATTGTTTGCCAAAGGTCACGAATAAAGTCATCGCTTTGTTTAGCCGATTTTAAATAGGCATCGTATTTACCGTTATGAGCAAAGTCATCGGTTTCACCCAAGCTAATAACTAGCAAACGCGGCTGTTTATTTAATAAATATTGTTTGGCAAATCGGTAGGTAAAGCTGTCGAGGCGTACATTGTGCCAAGGGCTTGGGATCTCGCTTTGCATTTGGTTTAGCAGAGTCACTTCCCCTGACTTCACCTCATCAAAAGTTTCAAAGCCAGCATTAACATAAACCCCACTACGCTCACGATTTACAATATAGGGAAACACATCCCAGCTACCAAAAAGCGCGGTTTTACCTTTAAATTCTGGCTGAGTATTTAAACTCTCTAAAATGGTTTTATTCGGGTTAGACACTTTATCGTTACTATCGATATTTTCGTCTACGATGCCAGTTAAAATTTCACTGTAACCTGGGTATGAGAAATACCACGGGTTGCTTACCGACATGAATGAACCTTGAGTTCTATCGCCAATCAAAACGCCTTGCTTTGCCAGTGTTTCGCTAAAAAATGGCATTAATGCTTGAGTTCGCTGTGCTTGGTCATCTCGCCAAAAAAGCGCCTTTAGTTCATCTGTATCTGCAACAAAATCAGTGTTATCGATTAGGTTTTTATCTGCACCAGAGAACACTTCTTGCCAGCGAAGCCCATCAAGAGTCACAAGCACAACATTGTCGGCAGCTTTACTGTTTAAGCTTAATAGTGATGCCGCTACCACCGCCGTGGCTAAAATTAATTTTTTCATATTTCACCTGCAAAAAAGCCCATCAACGATGGGCTATTTAAAACGTTAGCTTATTATTTAAAACTGCGCTGTCAGTGTTAAAGCTGCGGTACGTGGTGCACCAATAAAGTAGGTTGAACCATTACCTGTGCCACCTGCGAGATATGATTTATCAAACAGGTTATTCACCACAAATGCAAGGTCGATTGATTTAAACACGCCTGAATCAAGGCTGGTGTTATAACCAATGTTTAAATCAACCAAGGTGTAACCATCAACCTCATTACGCGAACGGGTTTGCTCATCAGTCCATGCGCCTAAACGCTCACCAGTGTATTTAGCCGATAAACCAAAGCGGAAATCACCGCTGTAGTAGTCTGCCGATACCACAAATAAATCTTGTGCTGAGTCAATCACTTCATCTCCCGCTTTAAAGCTGGCTGATGCATCTTCAAGTAACTCACCCTCGCTGTTGTAAGCACTTGGATCGTTCGATTGATACTCAGAGTTATTGTAGGTATACGATGTGTAAAGATTCCATTTGTCAGTCAGCATATAGCTTGCAGAAAGCTCCACACCCGTTGACTCAATACCACCTACGTTGATGTAAGAACCGTTCGTGCCAATCGTGTAGTCAATACCATCGGTATCACTGCCCGGAGCAATAAAGGTAATACGGTTATCAAATTCGATGCTGTAAGCGGTTGCCGTTAAACGTAAACGGTCATCACTGTAACGTACACCTAGGTCGATGTTTTCAGCTGTTTCAGGTTCAATTTCGGTCAGTGTTGATGAATCACGTTCAAGTACACCATCTTTAATTGCCGCAAAGTTTTCGCTATAGCTGGTGAATAGCTCAGTGCTTGCAGATAGCTGATAAAGCACACCACCGCTGAAGAGTACATCTGAATCACTGTCGATTTTATCTGAGTATTCATCTTCAAAATGGTTATAACGCTGAAGCTCTACAAGGTACTGTTTAGCACCTAAATTAAGTGTGAAATCGCCTAAACTGATTGAGTCTTGTACGTACCACTTGAATGTATCTGTTTCGAAGGTGTTCTTGTACTGTGTCCAATACGGCGTATGGTCAAAGTGATGATAGACACGGGCATCAATAACTTTATGCCAGTCGCGTGATTCATCGCGGTCTGTTTGCTCAAACCAAAAGCCAGCTTCGATATCATGATTGCCAAGGGTTACTTGGTACTCGCCAGTCATACCTAAGCGGTCTTTTTTATAGTGAGTATGACGATACGACATAACTGGAATAGCATCATCTGGGTAACAGGCTGGGTTTAAGCCAGGGCCTGAAGACCATGGCCATTCTAAACTTGCAGTACAACCCGCAGCTGGTGCAAGTGGATTACCGTCGCTATCTGTAAAGCCATAGCTGCCAGCGTTTTCACCACCAATCGTTGTTGGATTGCCATCGCCATCAACCGGTGACGTTAGATAAGGCGGGATCCAATCGCCACGACCTGAATTCTTATGATAGTAAGGTGACAAGCTTAAGTTTGAAGTGGCACTTAACGCGTAATCAAACTTTACATACGCAAGGGTATTTTCACGCAGTGTACCCCAGCCCTCAGCAAACATTTGATCAAAATGCGGCACGCCAGTCCAATTCCAAGTTAAACGATCCCAATCAGGGTTTTGTTCAAACTCGCTAATGCTAATGCTGTTATAGTTAATTTCGTGAACATCATCATACGAAACACGACCTGTTACGGTTAAGTCGCTAAAGTCTGATACAAACTTGGCTTCGATGTGCTGATTGTCTTTACCACCATTGCTGCCATCACCAACCCAGCGGCTTGTGTCTGTTTGCGAATAGCTGATATAGGCTTGCGTGTTATCAAAAACAGTGCCGGTTTCGTGCTTAACAAAGTAACGGCTAGCGTTATGATCGCCCGTTGTGTAAGCAAACGTAGTGCTTTGCTCGGTACTCGGTTGTGCACTCACAAAATTGAAAGTACCGCCTAATGCTTCGAGTGAGGCAGAGGCAATATCAGACGTACCTTGCCCTACTTCAACCGTTGCTAAGTTTTCGCTGTCTAAGTAACGGTTTGCTTTTGCACCGCCACCATAGTTAGAACCACCATTAGGAATACCATCAATCGTCATACCTAATTGCTGTTGATTACCATCAATACTAAAGCCACGCATAGTAATGGTGGTTGACCAATCGTCACCACCAAATGCATCACCTTCGTTGATGCTAATACCCGGCAGGTTATCAATCACGGCTAACACGCTTGATACTGAACTTTGTTGCTCAAGCATGGCAGGTTCAATAACGTTATTTGCATAACTGGTTGGCTTTGCAACAACGGTAATTTCTTCAATTTCGTTATTCGTGTTTGCATTTGCCGATGTTGCTAAAAGCGTTGCGACTACAAGGCTTAGCTTTGTTTTTTAGTTACTGTGCTCATTGTTTTTCCAAGGTTACATATTTAAAAGCGGGCACAGTATGCAGAGCGTGTATGACATTTAGGGTCAAAATTTTTGACACAACAATTAAACAATTAATGCATTTTCATGGCAGATTTAAGACTTAACTGTTTAATAAATAAGAAAGTATTAGAAAAGACGCCCAGTTAAATTAACTGAGCGCTTGTTGGTTGGACAATATTATTAGGTTTGCTTAAATCAGTTCAGCCAGCATTTCGTCGCTATATGGTGTTAACGCTTCACCATTTTTAACTTTACTGATGTAATCTGGGTTTGCAATGAATGGGCGACCAATCGCAATTAAGTCAAATTGGTTGTTATCGATAGCTTGATTTGCTGACTCAAAGCTATAGCTGCCTACCCCGACTAAGGTGCCTTTGTACGCACCGCGCATATATTCAGATGCCGACTTATCACCTAAGCTTGCAAAGCGCATGCTGTCATCAAAAATACCAACATGTAAGTACGCAAGGTTACGTGTTTCAAGTGCTGGTAATAGATAATCAAATACTGCTTTATCACCGTCGCTTTCAGTCATATTAAAATACGCACCTGGCGATAAACGTAATGCAGTTTTATCTGCACCAATTGCTGCAACTACAGCATCAACGACTTCAAGAGCAAAACGCGACATGTTTTCTGGTGTTTGACCGTATTGATCTTCACGTTGGTTGGCAGCAAAGTGTAAGAATTGGTCAATTAAGTAACCATTTGCACCATGAATTTCAACCCCGTCAAAACCCGCTTCAATTGCGTTTTCCGCCGCTTTTGCGTAATCAGCAATTAAACCTTGAATGTCTTCAATGGTTGCCGCTTTTGGAGTAACGTAAGTTAATTCACGCATTCTTGGTACCGAACCTTCAATACCAATTGCTGATGGTGCCAGTACATCACCACCAAAAAAGTGAGGGTGTGCAACACGACCTACATGCCAAAGCTGAGCAAACATTTTGCCGCCTTTAGCGTGCACAGCATCGGTCACTTTCTTCCAACCTTGAATTTGTTCACTGGTAAATAGGCCCGGTGTATTTGGATAACCTTGAGCATCTGGGCGAATAATCGTTGCTTCGCTAATAATTAAGCCCGCATCAGCACGGCGTGCATAATAATCAACCATCGCTTGGGTTGGTACGAGGTTATCGTCGCTCATACAGCGCGTAAGGGGTGCCATTAGTACACGGTTTTGCAGCTCAATGCTGTCGTTTAATTTAAACGGAGAAAGTAAATCGGTTGTCATGGTTTTATCCTTATCTTGAACATACATTCAAGATAAGGGCGAAACATACACACTTCAAGGTTTATTTTGAATAATCGTTCAAGATTACGTAAACTTCTTTTATATACCGTGAGGAGCCTTAATGAGAACTGCTGAATTTGATACTGAATTTGTTCTACGCCAAGCCATGCATGCTTTTATGCAATATGGCTATGCGAAGACCAGTATGCAAAAATTAAAAGAAGTAACTCACCTTCACCCGGGTTCTATTTACGCGGCTTATGGCAACAAAAAAGGCTTGTTTTTAGCCGCCACCGAGCAGTATCAAAAAGATAGAAACCAACAATTTACAGCCCTTTTTAATGACCAACAATCAATTTTATCGACCCTCAAACATTACTTAACTGTGATTGTTGATGAATGTATTGAAGGTGAAGTAGCTAAAGTGTGCTTACTTACAAAGAGTATCTCTGAGGTTGAAGGCAACGACCCTCAGATTTGCACTGTGCTGCGTGGTAACTTAAACGCTTATGAGCATGCCCTCGCTGAACAACTTCAAAAAGCCCTAGATAACAACGAATTTTCAAGTAGCAAGTCAGCGCAACAGTTGGCGCGCTTTTTAGTCATGGGCATATACGGTATTCGTACCTATGCGCTAACAAATCAAGATCCAAAATCTCTGCAACAACTTGCTGACGATCTATTTGCTGCATTAGTAAATTAATTTAGCTATTAACTTTACTTGTCATATTAATTTATCACCTTATGATTAAGGTGTAGCTGTGTATAACTAAAAGAGTGAGCCTGTCATGAATAATGCAACTGCTAAACGTGTTGAAACTGAATTTGATGCTGTACTCGCCTTAGGCGCTAAGAAACGACTCGCTTATATGTTTGAAACGGTTCAAGAGTTTAAACAAGTGTGGATCCTCAATGATGAACATGGCTGCGTCATGCTCTCTAACGAAGACGACGACTGTGTACCTGTGTGGCCTAGCCGCGAATTTGCACAAAGCTGGGCAACCGGTGAATGGCAAGATTGCACACCAAAAGCCATCCCTGTAAAAGACTGGTTAAGTCGCTGGACACCGGGCCTTGAGCAAGATGACTTACTCATTGCAGTGTTCCCAACTGATCAAGATGACGGCACAATTTTATTCCCCGATGAGTTTGACTCGCAACTAAGAGTGCCGAAAAAGCGATTTTAAATACAAGGGAGCCATGCGCTCCCTTTTTTATGCTATTTGTTGTAAGCGCAGTGCTGAAATATCTTTTATCGGTGGCTTGCCAAAAAAGCGAGTGTATTCACGACTAAACTGCGATGGGCTTTCATAGCCCACTTTTAAGGCTGCAGAGCCTACATCAATTCGCTCATTCAGCATTAATTGTCTTGCCGCCTGCAAGCGCAGATTTTTTACATATTGCAACGGGCTCATTTTTACTACATCACGAAAATGCAGCCTGAATGTCGAGGGGCTCATGTGTGCAT
The DNA here is from genome assembly GCF_037162425.1 of Pseudoalteromonas sp. Hal040. Lineage (NCBI taxonomy): Bacteria > Pseudomonadati > Pseudomonadota > Gammaproteobacteria > Alteromonadales > Pseudoalteromonadaceae > Pseudoalteromonas > Pseudoalteromonas sp. Hal040. Next base: position 2,021,486 of record NZ_JARLUU010000001.1, read on the forward strand.
CACGGGCCAAATCATCAATTGAAAATTGACTGGTGTAGTTTTCTTTTAACCAACATAAGGTCTTGGCTATTTTTTGATGGGCAGAGCCAGACATCACAATTTGCCTTAAATAAGGGCTGTGCGGGCTATTTAACAAGCGCAATATAATTTCTTTTTTTATCAGTGGCGCAAGATTAGCTTTTAAGTGTGGCTCATTGTCGAGTTGAATAAGCCTCAGTAAAGCATCAAGTAAGCCGTTATCAGTATCAACCACCGACATAGCTTGGTGCTTGGGGAACTTGTCTTGCCCTGCAAACTCCATTTCAGCAACAATGTGGCTGATTTCATGAGCATCTAAACGCAAGTAAAGTCCATAAAATGGCTGCTCTTTACTGGCACGAGTAATATGCGACGCAACAGGCACATCGACTGAGGTCACCAGAGATTGGCCGTCAGTGTAATCATAGCTATGTTCACCCAGCACCACCCGCTTTGCACCTTGCAAGCTAATGCCCAGTCCTAATTCATACACGCAGGCCATCGGTAATGAAACTTCGCTTCGTCTGAACACCAATAACTCTGGAATCGCTGTTTCAAAACTACCATCTGCAACCGCTATCGCTTTCACTGCTTCTAATAATGCCTGACGCATTTAGATTACCTCTAATCAATACTCCATTAAGTGTATCACCGTAATTTGAGGTTAGGACCATTTAAGGTAACAGTTCGTTGCTTTAGGCAAAAATTACATCATTTATGGCAAGCAGAAACCGCCATTATCGACCATAATGTATTTTCAATTTTTCGATTGCATGCTCTATGCAATCAGCCACTGCTACAAAACCTCAATACATTCAATACCTAAAATCAAAAGAGAAATTATGAGCCATAACAACACGGATTTATTTGTGTTTGTCGCGATCGCTGCTTTGGTCACCGTTCATGACAAGCCTTTGTTAAAACGAGCATGTCAGCACGCCTTGAATGATGGCGTTTCAATGCAAGAGTTGTGTGATATTTTACCGCATATCAGTGTGTATTCTGGAGTGCCAAAAGCATTGCAGGCGCTAGAGATTTTAAACTCACTTGATGATATTCAAGGTTCAAATACATTGCTTATCAAGCGTACAGAGCAGCAGCTAAAAACTGCACTCACATTTGGTCAGCTGCCGTTTGGCATAGAGCAGCAAAACAACACAGTATTTGAACTTACCTCTTTAGGCGCTTTATTTGCGCTAGACGATGCCAGCAACTTAGTTAGCGAGCAACTTAAACGCTGTGTATTGCTTGGTTATAGCCGTGACCAACTTGAATTATTAGTAATAGAGCTTGCTAGGAAAGTCAGTAGTCACATAGCCATGCGTGCTAAATGTAATCTTGAAAAGCACTTTGCTATGGTGGGGTAAAATTAAGAAATGGCGGTGACGGAGAGATTCGAACTCTCGATACGTTGCCGTATACACACTTTCCAGGCGTGCTCCTTCAGCCACTCGGACACGTCACCTAAGGCGCAGCTAAGAGCTTAGCGCGGCGTTATAGTATGAAAACAACCCTACAGACGCAAGGGCTTTTTAAAATAGTGCTGTTAAGTGATTATTTATCAAACAAAAAAGGCAAGGTAAACACCTTGCCTTTTGTATATAGTCAATTCGTTATTAACGCTGAAGCGATGCTGAGAACTCTAACATACGGTTAAGCGACTTTAATGCGCCTTCGCGTAAGTCCATATCAACAAACACTTCTTTACCTTCAGGGTCTGTCAGTGCTTCTTCAATCGCTTTTAAGCCATTCATTGCCATCCACGGGCAATGTGCACAGCTTTTACATGTTGCGCCTTCACCTGCTGTTGGTGCTTCAAAGAATTCTTTCTCTGGGCATAACTGCTGCATTTTGTAGAAAATGCCACGGTCAGTCGCAACGATGAACTTTTTGTTGTCCATGGTTTGCGCTGCTTTGATTAGTTGGCTTGTTGAACCAACCGCATCAGCTAAAGCTACAATCTCCGCAGGAGACTCTGGGTGAACCAATACAGCCGCATCTGGGTGTAAGGCTTTCATATCCTTAAGTGCTTTGGTTTTAAACTCGTCATGAACGATACAGGCGCCATTCCACATGATCATGTCAGCACCTGTGTTCTTTTGAATATAAGAACCTAAGTGTTTATCAGGACCCCAAATGATTTTTTCGCCTTGCTCATCAAGGTGCTCTACGATCTCAAGCGCACATGAAGAAGTCACAATCCAATCTGCACGCGCCTTAACAGCGGTTGATGTATTTGCATACACCACTACTTTACGATCTGGATGCTGATCACAAAACGCAGAGAACTCTTCGATTGGGCAACCTACGTCTAATGAACAGGTTGCAGCAAGGGTTGGCATAACAACTGTTTTATTTGGCGTAAGGATTTTTGCTGTTTCGCCCATGAAACGAACACCGGCTACCACAATTACATCTGCGTCATGCTTAGCGCCAAAACGCGCCATTTCTAGCGAGTCGGCAACACAACCACCTGTTTCTTCAGCAAGTGCTTGAATTTCAGGATCAGTGTAATAATGGGCAACAAGAACGGCGTTCTTATCTTTTAATAATTGTTTGATACGTGCCTTGTACTCAGCTTGCTCGTCTTTTGATAACGGAGCTGGCTTTGGAGGGAAGATATAATCTTCAGGCATAATTTGTTCAGCTAGACTCATTTCTCGACCACTTAGTCCACAGTGCATTCATGGCGCGAATTATACGAGAATATGACGCTAAAGAACAGTATTGCTGTGAGCTGTTAAGATAAATAAAGGATAACTTAGAAAGAAAAGATAAATCAGGAATGGTGGGTCATGATGGACTTGAACCATCGACCAATGGATTAAAAGTCCACTGCTCTACCAACTGAGCTAATGACCCGCTCTGAATATTTAGATGCGTCAATCCGCCGATGTGAGATACCATTTTAGAAATGGTGGGTCATGATGGACTTGAACCATCGACCAATGGATTAAAAGTCCACTGCTCTACCAACTGAGCTAATGACCCGCTCTGGATTTTAAGATGCGTCAATCCGCCGATATACAATACCATTAAAATGGTGGGTCATGATGGACTTGAACCATCGACCAATGGATTAAAAGTCCACTGCTCTACCAACTGAGCTAATGACCCGCTCTGGTATTTAATGCGTCAATCCGCCGATATAAGACCATTCAAAGAATGGTGGGTCATGATGGACTTGAACCATCGACCAATGGATTAAAAGTCCACTGCTCTACCAACTGAGCTAATGACCCGCTCTGCTGCTTATTAAAAGCTACGTAAATCCGTCGATTTGAATAATACCATAAAATGGTGGGTCATGATGGACTTGAACCATCGACCAATGGATTAAAAGTCCACTGCTCTACCAACTGAGCTAATGACCCGCTCTGGTATTAATTGCGTTAATCCGCCGATATAAGACCATTCGAAGAATGGTGGGTCATGATGGACTTGAACCATCGACCAATGGATTAAAAGTCCACTGCTCTACCAACTGAGCTAATGACCCGCTCTGCTGCTTATTAAAAGCTACGTAAATCCGCCGATATAGAACCATTCAAAGAATGGTGGGTCATGATGGACTTGAACCATCGACCAATGGATTAAAAGTCCACTGCTCTACCAACTGAGCTAATGACCCGCTCTGATGCTTATAAAAGCTATACGTAAATCCGCCGATTAAAGATTACCATTCTAATAGAATGGTGGGTCATGATGGACTTGAACCATCGACCAATGGATTAAAAGTCCACTGCTCTACCAACTGAGCTAATGACCCGCTCTTTTTTCCGCATTTTGGCTGTTGTTACCAATCGCCTGCTGCGGGCGCTTATAATACTTATTTAAATGCTGAGTGCAACAGAAAATATCTCTTTTTTTAAGTTTTTATGTCTAGTTGCCTAATTTTAGACCGCTTATGTCAAAAAGCAGTCTAATCAGGTCAAATCTACATTTGCGACAGACGTTCTGTAGCTAATTTAGCAGCGGTAGTACTTGGGTACTGATTAATTAAATCATTAAAGGTTTTAAGGGCTTGTTCACCTAAACCTTGATCCGCTAATAAGTTTCCTAATTTTAACATCGCATCAGGGCGCTTGTTAGAATTTGGGTATTCATTCACAACTACTTTAAAGTGCTCAGTCGCACCCGCTGGATCGTTTTGAATTGTTAAAAGCTGGCCTAACCAATAATGTGCATTCGATGCATACACTGAATTAGGGTAAGTCGTTAAGAATGTTTGAAACTCAGGAATTGCTTGCTCATAACGTTTATCTTTCATGATTAACGCCACTGCACGCTCATAGGCTTCGTTTTCAGATAAATCTGAACTAATTGCCTGTGATGGACCCAAATCCGTATAAGTGTTCGTAGGTTGAGTTTGTGTTGCAGCAGGCTGACTATACGCTTGGCTTACACGGTTCTCAATCTCTTGATAAAGCTCACGCTGACGCTGAAGTACTTTTTCAAGCTTATAGCTTTGCTCTTCAGTAATACCACGTACTTGGCTTACTTCGTCTTGTAAAATATTAAGCTGCTGCTGAAGCTCAGCTTGCAATAAATTACGTGACTTCATCATGTTTTCTAAAGCGACTAAACGCTTCTCAATGCTCGATTGCGAGCTTGCAGCTTCTGAAACAGGAGCGGGAGCAGCCCATAACTGGGTGCTCCCGCTTAAGATCATTGCTGCCAAAATAATTTTCGGCTTCATAATGACTCTTTATTAGTAAACTAATACTGCGCGACGGTTCTTCGCGAACGCTTCTTCAGTGCGAGACTTAACCATTGGCTTCTCTTCACCATAGCTCACAACTGACATTTGGCTAGCAGAAACACCTAAACTTTGAAGGTATTTTTCTACTGCTTGACCACGGTGCTCACCTAGTGCGATGTTGTACTCAGGTGTACCGCGCTCATCTGCATGACCTTCGATTAGTACTTTAACTGAAGGGTTTTGTACTAAGAACTCAGCGTGTGCTTGTAAAAGTTCAGCATATTGGCTTTGGATTTTTGCGTTATCAAAACCAAAATAAATGATTTGCTCTTGACGTAACGCTTCGTATTTTTCACGAAGTGCTTCTTCAGCTTGTTGCTCTGGAGTAAGCGTTGCAACTTCAACAGTATCAGTGTTGTTTGATTGCTCAACCATACCTTGGTTAGATTGGTTTGCAGAACCTTCATCAACACCTGAAGAAGAGCTACACGCCGCTAATGTCATCACTGGCACAGCAATAAGCAGGCCTTTTAAAGTTTTATTAAGTTGCATTTAATTGATTCCTATATTGAGTAAACCAGTAAAATTACTGTAAATAAGGCGACCAAGCTGGTGCCTTTACTTGTCCGTTTAGCACAGGTAAGCGTGCTTTAAAGCGACCGTCCATAGAAACTAACGCCAACACCTGTTTATTATTATGAAGCGTGCTGTAGATAATCATCGAGCCGTTTGGAGCGATACTCGGTGATTCATCTAGGCGAGTTCGTGTTAACACTTGGAACGCGCCTGTAGCTAGCTCTTTCTTAGCAAGATGGTATTGACCGTTGGTACGATTCACCATCACTAATTCTTTCCCGTCTGGAGAAATCGAACCTGCAAGGTTCATATCTCCGTCAAACGTCATGCGTTTTGACCTGCCAGTTTGCAAATTTAACTTATAAATCTGGGCATTACCACCCCTTTCAGACGTAAACACAATATCTTCACCATTAGGGAACCACGATGGTTCAGTATCTATACTACGGTGGTTTGTAAGACGTCTTTCTTTGCGAGTAGCAAGGTCTAAAACATACACTTCTGTTGCACCATTGCGGTCTTTAGAAAGCACTAAAAGTAACTTTTTACCGTCTGGTGAAAACTGTGGTGCACCATTAATACCCGGATGGCTTGTGATTAGCTCACGTTTACCCGTGTATAAGTCTTGGATGTAAATTTGGCTTTGACGGTTTTCAAATGTTACGTACGCAAGCTTAGTACCATCAGGTGACCAGGCTGGTGACATTAACGGTTCTTTAGAACGAAGTAACACTTGCTCGTTAAAACCATCATAGTCAGCAACAACTAGTTGATAAGGCTTTGGCTCTTCTTCACGTACAATCACATAAGCAATCTTTGTTAAAAACGCACCTTTTTCACCTGTTAATGCTTCATAAACTACATCGCTAATGCGGTGCGCGTATCGGCGAAAGCCATTTTCTGCAATAACACTTTCACGAGCATCTAAGATATGGTCTTGGCTTTTAACAAGTTGGCCATTGCTCATCATTTGAGTTTGGCCACCGGTAATTTGCCCACGGATCACATCGATAAGCTCATACTTTACTAAGTAACGACCACCCGATTGTTGTTCAACTTTACCAACAAGGATTGCTTCAACACCTTTATTTACCCACGCACCGTAATCAACGTCAGTGTCAGCAGCAGGAAGTTGCGGCATCGTGTTCACATCAATTGGCTTAAACTTACCACTGCGCATTAAGTCAGCTGCAATTACTGAACTTAGTTTTTCAGGGATCGTTCCCACACCTTGATATTGAAATGGCACAACCGCTATTGGGCGTGCACCATCAATACCATCGGTGATCACAATTTCTAGTGCAGCACTGGCAATGCCATGAAAGCCCAGTAATACAATAAAACATGCTGTTTTTATCTGGTTAAACATATCATTCCTTTAAAATTGAGGCGCTATAGTTAAATTAATGTTTTTAAGTTGCTCAAATACTTCACGGTCTGGTGATACTGGTAATGTATCTGCCATACGCACTGCGCGCATTGCCGCTTCACATACCAAGGTATCGCCGCCCAGTGATTTTACTTGAGTCACTAAGCCATTGAAACCAAGACGAATATTAAGACGACATTCTTTGCCTTTCATCTTCTCATCCTTTAAGAAGTTTTGCTGAATGCGCGCCATAATTAACGCTTTATATTTTTCAACTTCGCCCACTACTTGTTGCTGGCGCACTTTATTACGTGCAGCCTGCTCAGCAGCTAATTGTTCTTGCAGCATTTGCTCTTGCAATGCTTGCTGACGTTTACGTTCGGCTTCTTCTTCTTTGCGTTTACGTTCAGCTTCTGCTTCGGCCGCTTTACGCTTGCGTTCTTCTTCCGCTTTCTTTAACGCTTCTTCTTCAGCTTTACGTTTTTCAGCGGCCTCTTTAGCAGCGGCTTCGGCTTCTTGCTTTTGCTTTTCTGCTTGCTGCGCTTTAGCACGTTCTTTCTCTTGAATTTCACGTGCTTTTTTCGCTTGTGCTTCTGCTTCTGCTTTTTCTTTCTCTTTAGCGCGGCGCTGCTGTTCTAGCTTTTTAAGACGACGGTCTTCAGCTTCACGTTGCTTACGGGCATCGTTTGCACGGCGCTCAAGGTCACGAATACGTTTTGCTTCGGCTTGTTTTTTTGCTTCTTCTTGCTTTTTAAGCTCGGCAATTTTTTGCTCAACCTTTTGCTGATCAACGGTTACCGCAGCAACCGCTTTTTCAGGTTCCGGCAAAGCAGGATTCAGCGTTACTTCCATCACCTTAGGTGCTGGCATGTGAAAACTCGCTGTTGCTACTAATAAACCAGCTATAGCAAGATGCAAAAGAACTGACTTTACTACTGATGCACCCATACTAGCCTTTCGTCCCCTCAAATGATTCGGTCATAAGACCCACTGAAGGCACACCGGCATTTTTCAAAAAGTCCATAAGCAGCAGCACTTCTTGATAAGAAACACGGCCTGAACCTTTGATCATCACAGGTGTATCTGGATTCTTTTGCAATTGAAGTTTAATCACCGCCGCAACATCCAAGGCTTCCATTGGCGCTTCAGGATCAGTACCAATACTTACATAGTACTTACCCTCAGCATCAATTGATGCAATGATCGGTGGTGTATCTTTAGTATCAACTAAATCCGATTCTTCCATTTTCGGCAAATCTACTTTTACACCATGGGTAATAAGCGGTGCAGTTGCCATAAATATGATTAGCAGTACCAACATTACATCAATGTAAGGTACTACGTTTATCTCCCCTACAGGGCGACGTTTCTTACGCTGATACATTCGCTTTAGCCTCTATTTGCGCAGCTGCTTGGCGGTGTAAAATATTGGCGAACTCTTCCATGAAGTTAATGTAATTACCTTCAAGCTTTTCTACTTTGTTAGCAAAACGGTTGTAAGCAATTACCGCAGGGATTGCAGCAAATAAACCCATTGCTGTTGCAATCAATGCTTCGGCAATACCCGGTGCAACCATTTGTAAAGTAGCTTGTTTAACTTCACCTAACGCGATAAATGCGTTCATGATACCCCAAACCGTACCAAACAGACCGATATAAGGGCTAATTGAACCCACTGTTGCTAAAAACGATAAGCTAGACTCAAGCTTTTCAACTTCACGTGATAACGCAACACGCATTGAACGGTGTGTGCCTTCCATAACAATGCTTGCACTTTGAAATGTATTTTTCTTATGACGTGCAAACTCTTTAAAACCAGCAACAAATAATGCTTCAACACCTGATGCACCACCAGGACGAGCTGATACTTCGTTATATAATTTACTTAGGTCAATACCTGACCAAAATTTTTGCTCAAAACGCTTTGCGCCATTAAGTGCATCAGAAATCGCTTTTTTACGTTGAAAAATAATTGCCCATGACATTACCGACATACCGACTAATGCCAACATTACTAGCTGGACAAGTACACTGGCTTCTAGAATAAGATCTAAAAAGTTAAGCCCTGATCCCACGTTAAACTCCTAAAATAGATTTCTATGTAATTTGTTATATTTTTTACACTTGCATTTATTGACCACAAAGGTGGCCAAAAGTTACATCTAGTGTATCTAGTCAGTTATGAACTGACAACGCTCTTGCTGTGAATTAGCGGCAAATAACGGTAAAAAGCAATTTGCTTAGTTATTTTTTAGCCATATTAGGTTTTATCAACACTTTTATGCATATTTTCACCTTAATAATAAGTCATTACAGTGACACTAAAAAGCAACCAAAACACTCAAAAACACGGCGTTTATTCATAAATAACGCATAAACACCCAAAAGCACTTTTGCAATCTACTACATAATACTTAAACTAATCCTGAATAAAGATCGCAAAATTTATAAAAAGCCTTTTATTCAGTGATTTAAAGCATAAACAGACAAAAAGTGAATAAAAAGAAAACAATTAGATTTTTTGCTCACATTAGTTTTTTTCATCTGAAAATAAAATTTTTCTAGTTTGAAGAAAAATCCACCATTGCGTATTATTTACATATACCGAGCTAGCAACCTCATGAAAGTTTCTTTCATTAAGCTCCGTTTTTAGCAATATGAAGTTTCGTATTGCTCAGGTTTGCTTAAATCTGGATAAAACCTTATTTAAGTAGACCGTAGTTCCCTGGATTACTTCCTTCAACTTGTTGTTTGCCCGCATTCTTATGCGGGCTTTTTTTTGCCTATTCAAACGTCAACGAGAATACCTACCGATAACTTAACAGCATGTGAATTACAGATGTTAAAATGAGACAACAATCCAGTGGTTAGTGGTTAGTGGTTAGTGGTTAGTGGTTAGTGGTTAGTGGTTAGTGGTTAGTGGTTAGTGGTTAGTGGTTAGTGGTTAGAACAAAGTAAAACCAATTTCATAGATAGCAAGCTTTATGTTTAATTACACAAAAAATAAAACCACCCTCTCGATCAACTGATATCTAACTTCTGAAGTCTAACTACTAAAAAACCTGACTTCTGATATCTATCTACTAAAAACCCCGCTTCGCGGGGTTTTTAGTTATTTCTCTGGCGTTAGCCCAAAGTGTAAATAAGCGATGTCTGAAACAAGTCGTCCGCGTGGGGTACGCTGAATAAAGCCTTGTTGAATTAAAAACGGCTCTATCACATCTTCAATGGTTTCTTTTTCTTCGCCAATCGCAGCCGCGAGGTTATCAAGGCCAACGGGGCCGCCCATAAATTTTTCGATGATCGCAAGCAGGTACTTTCTATCCATGTAGTCAAAACCGCTTTTATCAACATCAATCATATCAAGGGCTTGCTCTGCAACTGTAGCATTCACTTTACCGTCTGATTTCACTTGGGTGTAATCACGAACGCGGCGTAATAAACGGTTTGCTATGCGCGGTGTACCGCGTGAGCGCTTGGCGATTTCGGTTGCCCCTTCATCGCACATCGTTAATTCTAAAAAGCGTGCTGAACGGGCAACAATTTTTGATAAGTCTTCAACAGAATAAAACTCTAATCGTTGAACAATACCAAAGCGGTCTCTAAGAGGTGAAGTGAGTGATCCTGCACGAGTTGTCGCGCCTATTAGAGTAAATGGTGGTAAATCGAGCTTTATAGAGCGCGCCGCGGGGCCCTCACCTATCATAATATCCAGCTGATAATCTTCCATCGCAGGATACAAAATCTCTTCGACCTGTGGGCTCAAACGGTGAATTTCGTCAATAAACAGTACGTCACCTTCTTCAAGGTTCGTTAAAAGCGCGGCTAAATCGCCTGCTTTTTCCAGTACTGGCCCCGACGTCGTTTTAATATTAACGTTAAGCTCGTTGGCTACAATGTTTGCAAGTGTGGTTTTACCAAGACCCGGTGGACCAAATATTAATAAGTGATCCAGCGCTTCGCCTCGATGGCGAGCTGCCTCAATAAAAATTTCCATTTGTTGCTTAACATGCGGCTGGCCTGTGTAATCGGTTAACAGTTTTGGTCGTATGGCACGATCAACACTGTCTTCGTTACTTTGTTCACTCGCATCTATTAAGCGATCTGCTTCAATCATGGTTTACTCACAACATTGATTTTAGAGCTTCTTTAATTAGAACCTCGGTCGTCATATCTGGTTTGTTCACTGTTTTAACCGCCTTTTGTGCTTGCGGTAGCTTATAGCCTAATGCCACTAGTGCTGATACAGCGTCATCGGCAGCATTATTTGCCACTAGGGTATCATCACTTGATGGCTCAATGACGGCATTATCGCTAAATGGTGTAAATAAGTCATTACCCCAATCTTTGAGTCTGTCTTTCATTTCGAGTACTAAGCGCTCAGCCGTTTTTTTACCAACACCCGGCAGTTTAACCAGTGTGGTCGCATCTTCATTATTAACACAGCTTACAAATTGCTGCGCCGACATACCCGATAAAATAGCTAGACCAAGTTTTGGCCCAACCCCATTGGCTTTTAATAGCTCTCTAAATAAAGCGCGTTCGGTTTTGTTATTAAAGCCAAATAATAGCTGGGCATCTTCACGTACCACAAAATGTGTATAAATAACCGCTTGCTCACCCACTGCCGGTAAATCATAAAAGCAAGTCATGGGCATTTGCACTTCGTAGCCTACACCACTTACTTCGATAAGAATTTCTGGTGGCTGCTTTTCAACAAGTAAGCCATTTAATCGACCAATCATATTACTTCCTTAATCGTCCTCTTACGGTTTTGCTCGCACTGCCCGCAAGTTTTATTAAATTTTGTTCTGAGTGTGCATGACAAATAGCAATTGCTAAGGCATCTGCGGCATCGGCTTGAGGGGTACCAGGCAGCTTTAATATGTTTTTAACCATATGCTGTACTTGAGACTTATCGGCGCCGCCATTACCTACAACGGCCTGCTTAATTTGCCTAGCTGAATATTCATAAACTGGCAGCTCTGCCATTGAAGCGCCAACGATAGCAGCGCCACGTGCTTGACCGAGTTTAAGCGCGGAGTCTGGGTTGTGTGCCATAAACACTTTTTCGATAGCAAAACTGTCGGGTGAGAATTGCTCTACCAATTGACTGATCCCTTGGTAAATCATTTTTAATCGTACCGGAAAGTCGTGATCGGCCAATTTAATGCAGCCACTACCTAAATAAGTGAACTTAGCACCTTGGTGAGCAATCACGCCGTACCCTGTTAATCGTGAACCAGGATCAATCCCTAAAATAATCGCCAACTAACTGACTCGTCTATTATCATTATTATCTGCGCTTAATAATGCCAGAGCACTGTATAAATTACCAGTAACCAATTGCAATTCATAAAAAATGCCCGCAATTGCGAGCATTTTATAATCAACGTATAAACAAGACTATTACGCGAGTGAGCGTAATAAGCCTTGGGTATTTTTTCGCATTGTGCGGGCTATCATCAAATAACCTAAACATGCCACAAATAGGCCCCCGACTGCTGGGCCAATCACCCAAATATGAGGGTGGAACTTACCTGCTAAATCGAACATTTGTCTTTGTACTATCAACAGAGCGATATCACTGACAATGGCAGCCACTAAGCCTGCGGTAACGCCTAATAGTAAAAACTCATATAAGGTAGCATTTTTAATCAAGCGCCCTTTCGCACCTAAAGTTCGCAAAATAACAATCTCTTGCATACGCTCGCCTAAACTTGCTTGTACTTGCGAAATAAGCACTAAAGCGCCACAGGCAACCACAATCGCTAGTACAAAGCCAATCGCTAACGATACTTGCTCTATGGTTGAGCGAATTTGTTTAATGAAGCTTTCAACATCTATCACGTTAACCGTGGGGTATTGACGCATTAGCTCATTAAACTCACGTTTTTTCTCTGCTTTTACATTCACTGATGAAATATAAGTAGCAGGAAAACTCGCTAGCACATCAGGGCTCAAAATAATAAAGAAGTTAGGTTTAAGCGTGGTCCAATTAACCTTACGTACACTGGTAATTTTTGCATCAAACGACTGCGCACCAATTAGGAAAGTAAGCGTATCGCCTATTTCTACATCAAGGCGTTCAAGCATCGACTCTTCAACTGATGCCTCGGCCACAGAGTTTTCACTAAACCATGCACCGTCGATAAGCTCGTTTTGATTAGGTAAGTCTTTACGCCAAGTTAGGTTTAACTCACGGCCAATACCAGAGCGGGCTTCTTCGTCTTTCTTTTCGTTGTCTTCTTGTGATACTTCGCGGGCAACCAGCTCGCCATTAACAGCATTTACGCGACCACGCACAACCGGATAGAAATCAGATGTGGGCATATCGTTTTGTGCTAAGAAGCTAGTAATAGGCTCTAACTCTTGCTCAGTAATGTTCACTAAAAATGAATTAGGTGCATTTTCAGGAAGCTGAGACTGCCAGTCCGAAATCATGTCGTTCTTAAGTACAATTAAAAACAGTAATAGCTTGATAGCCAAAGCAAAGCTAATTAATTGCACGGCATTCACATTGGCACGCTTTTGAATTGATGCAATCGCCAATGACCAACTATTACCCGGACTCAAGCCAAGTTTGCGGCCACCACCAAAAATAACCTTTGATAAGCCAAATAACACAGCAATTAAAAATGCCGTCGACAGGAACAAAATTGCACTTATTTTGATGTTATTACTAAATAACCACATCAATAAAAACACAGTAAGTGCCGACATAGCCAAGTGCACTTTACTTACCAATAAACGGTCACCTAAGTTACGGCGAAGTACACGCGGCGGCGGAATATCAAATAAATCGAGTAGCGGTTTAATTGAAAACATAACCGCACAAATCACACCTGTGCTAATTGCAATAATCCACGGTTTTGCCGATGCACTTGGCAATGCCGAACCCATGGTTTGTGCTAGATAATCCGTTGCAACCGCTTGTAAACCATAACCAATGAGTAAACCGACAATCACCGACATTGAACATACAAGGCTCAAGTGCAGTAAATAAATTTTACGGATCATAGCGCGACTGCCGCCCAGCGTTTTCATCATCGCAACTGGGTCGTACTGACGCTCACAATAACGTTTTGCAGATACCGCAATAGCAACGGCAGCTAAAATAATGCCAAGCAAACCTGCTAACAATAAGTAACTCTCAGCGCGATTTAAACTATTAGAAATAGGTGACTGGCGGTCTTTAACACCATACCAATTTTGGTTTTCTTTCATTTGTGGTTTTAACCACGCATAAAAGGCATCTAAATTATTTTTATCGCCAGCATAAAGTTGACGGTAAAATACCCGACTCCCCGGCTGTATTACCTCGGTTACAGCAATGTCTGCTTCATTGATCAAGATCCGCTGGCTGCTTGAAAACACATTGAACGGCGCATCTGGCTCTTCGGCGACAACATGACTAGCCGTAAACGTAGCAGCACCAAGCTCTACTTTATCGCCCACTTTAATGTTTAGCGCATAAAACACAGATTCACTTAACCATACTTCACCACGACTAGGGATATCAGAGGTTACTTGTGGTTGGTCAGTCAGGCTGGTTTTTACTTTTAACTCGCCTTTTAACGGATAGGTGTTAGATACCGCTTTAACCGAACCAAGCTGCATCTCGTCACCAGCAAATAACATGGTGTCGAAGTAGGTTATTTTAGCAGTGCGTAAATTTTCTTGGTTGGCTTTTTCTAAAAACTCGGCAGGTAAAACATGGTTACTTGCTAAAACGCGATCAGCGGCAATAAAAGCACTGCTTTTTTCTTCAATACTTTGGCCAATACGGTCAGTAACCATAGACAGTGTTAAAACAGTGAGAACAGCTAAGGCTATTGCTGCACTGATCACTGTTAATTCGCCACGCTTAAACTCACGTGAAAACAGTTTTAGTGCTAATTTAGCCCACATTCGCTTGCACTCCTTCGCTTTCTTTTACAGTAACTAACTGCCCTGCTTCAATATGTAAAATTTGCTGACACTTTTGTGCAAGCTGCTCATCATGCGTTACTAAAATGAGTGTCGTGCCATGCTCTTTATTAAGTTCAAATAATAAAGACTCGATTAACTTACCGTTTTTACTATCTAGGTTCGCTGATGGTTCATCGGCAAATAAAATTTTCGGTGTGCCAATAAATGCACGCGCAATTGCTACACGTTGCTGCTCACCACCAGATAATTGCGATGGGTAATGACCCACGCGATGACTCAAACCTACTTTTTCAAGTAGATCAAGGGCTTGTTGTTTAGCGTCTTTACTACCCGCGAGTTCAGCGGGAAGCATTACGTTTTCAAGGGCTGTTAAGCTTTGAACAAGCATGAAAGACTGAAATACAAAACCTACTTTCTCGGCACGAAGTGCTGCGCGTGCTTCTTCATCTAATTCGTGTAATGCGGCTCCGTCTAAATGGATACTGCCGCCCGTTGATTGGTCAAGGCCCGCCAACAAACTTAATAAAGTAGACTTACCCGAACCAGAAGTGCCAACCACAGCAACTGAGTCACCCGACTTGACATTAAAGCTGATGTCACTGAGGATGGTCAGGTCGCCCTCAACCGTGGTGACCGTTTTAGAAAGTCCTTTAACTTGAATGATGTTTAATTGAGAAAGCGCTGACATATGATGCATCCAATCCTACGTTTTATATTCGTTTTACTGTTAGTAATCAAACCACTTACGGCAGCAGCTGACAACACAATTTTAATTTTAGGTGACAGTTTAAGCGCCGCTTACGGTCTTAAACAAGAGCAAGGCTGGGTTAAATTGTTACAAGATAAGTACGATGAAAAAGACCAATCTGTATACTTAGTAAACGCCAGTATTAGCGGTGAAACCACAGGCGGTGCCCTAAGACGACTCGACGCGTTACTGAGCGAATTTGAACCCACTCATGTACTCATTGAGCTTGGCGGAAACGATGGTTTACGAGGTTTCCCTATTAAACGCCTGCAAGCTAACCTACGTGATTTAATAACAAAAAGCCAACAAATCGGGGCGAAAACCGCCGTAATGGAAGTACAAATTCCACCAAACTATGGCCCGCGTTATACCAAGCTTTTCACCGATAGCTTTAAAACCATTGCCGATGAAACAGATTCTGAGCTCATGCCCTTTTTCATGCTTAGCATTGCAGGCCGCCCTGAACTTATGCAAAACGATAACCTGCACCCTAATGCCGATGCTCAACCATTAATACGCGACTTTATGTACAAAACGATCAACGATTGGCTAGATTAACCTCTAGCCCATTGATTTAATGTGGATTACCTGAACAATAAACAAGCAATCAAACTGCGGGGATATTGATTTTTATAAAAAAAGCCGTACTATGGCTTGCAACGTCGGCATATAGCGCAGCTTGGTAGCGCACTGTCATGGGGTGTCAGGGGTCGCAGGTTCAAATCCTGCTATGCCGACCATCTTTTCCCCTTTCATATCAATAACATAAATCAGCCTAACTTTTATATTAGCAACTGCTAATTTGTATTATTTTTGTATTATATTTGTATTATTCTTTTCGCATAAGACAGACTCCCTCCAATATCCCGGATTATTTAATTTAATGTTGTCATTACAAATTTGATAGTTATTGCTGGGATATTTTGAATCTTTGATATAATAAACTCAGACTTCATAGGGGTTTTATTTTCTTAAATATGACGTTCTTGCATACCCTAGTTTACAAATAGAGTTAACCAAAACAGATTCATGATACTGATTAAGATTGATTTGCTTATGTTTAGTGTGGACTCAATCTAAAAGAAAGCGGTAGTTCTTAATCGAACTAATTCGTGTCAGCCTCAAAGTGAATTAAGTGAACAAAGCTGAGGCTGAAATTTCAGCCTCTTAATTAATCAATTCACTAGTTTTAAATTTAAAAAGTTTTTAATCTAGAGGGTATGCATCTTCATAATGATCATCACAGACAGGATTGTCCTGAACGTACTGAGTTGCAAATTTGTCACAGAACTCACATTCTAAACCGTCTTTAGGCACTACCTCATCACAATGTGTACAATAACCGACATCTACAGGGTAAGTACACTCACATGTATCACATGTAATATAATCATCTTCAAACATACTCAGCCTCCAAACTTATCTCCTGTAAGAACTTCTGAATAAGCTGGAAAATATAATTTATGCTATTAACATTGAAACTAGAGTACAACTCATTAATAAATTCAAACTTCAAAGCCCGATAATTCACATAAGACATCATATTTGATAAAATGAGATCTTCACTTCCTGTTTCAAGGCATTTATCAATAGGTAATGATGCCAGTAACGAATACTTATCTAGAACATAATCAATCACATCTGGCGATAATTTAGATATACATGTACTGTTCTCATGATAAATTTGACTTTCTAAAATATAGTAAATAGGACGTTCTTTATTGGTATCTCCAGTAACATTAACTGTTATCTTCGCCTTATTTTCAATCATTGACATTAAAACAAATGCCATTAGAAAGTATGAAAGTTCGCATATCAATTTCTTATCGATCCCGACCTCCAGTGCTTCAAGAGAAGAGGACTTAAAAATTGATAACCTTTTTTGTACATATCCACCTAACATCACTTCCAAAATTCTGGGGAAACTATCTGGAAAGCGGTCCTTACAAAATACCTGGGTGAGTATAAGCTCCATCGAACCTACAGTACTAAATGCCTTCAGCGCTGTGATGAATTTGCTTGAGTCAAACCAACTTAAATCATAGTTTATCTTGGCCGATTTAATTGTACTTAATAAATCATTTTGAATTAAATTCAGCTCCAACTTTTTTAAAATTGATTGGGGTAATGAGTCACTATAAAATGGCTCTACACCAATTAAACTAGATACTATTTTTCTTGCTGCTTTAATAGCGTCACAAAGACCATCATCCATTAATGTTCTATCATCATGAAAGTCAAAATTTTTTCTCTGATGTAAATTTATATACTTTTGTATCAATGTCTCTAGAAAAAGTACATCAGTAATGTATTCTGGAGGCTGGTTGCTATCAGAACGTTTTAAACTTAGAGTTCCATTTTTATCAAGATCACAAATCGCCTTATTAAAGTGTAAGATTGGTTTAGCTCTATCTTCAACTTTTTTATTAGATCCTGCGAATAAGGTGAAATTTTCTTTGCTATACTCTAACAAACATGGTTGAAGTGTTAATCTTTCTCTCCAACTTGTTTTTCCTCCACCTACCCGGGAAGATTTATAAAGAAGAAACATGACTTTTCTTAACTCTTCAGGGTTCTCTTTATTGTAATAACTAAAAAGATCCTCGCCAATCATTTTGCATAAATGTTCTCTAATCCGTGCAACTTTCACCGATTTACCACAATCTAATTGTATTTTTATTCCTAGTGCAGCATCTGTTTTCATAAATCTACTCATCTTTTCTTTATAAGAGAAAGTAAATATAACAACATTTAAAAAGTAAAGTTGGACACTAACTTATATTAGGTATATAAAATCAGATATGTTGTATTTCAAGAATGAAAAGTTAGAAGCAACAGAATCTTAACACACCGTTAGTTGTGTAATTTCTATTAAATGAAACTTTAGAGGTTTAGTTTCAATTCGTAGACTAAAGCATCTTAACAATTTTTATCTCGAACTGTACTGCATGAGGCCTAATATCCTTTGGTTACTCATAACAGCAGGTGCAACTTTTTGATGTTTTAAAATTTCTTCATTGATCTTACCTTTTGTGGTGTAAAAGGTAACTTTTTTATATTGGATACGGCTAACTTAAAATTACTTTCATCACTTGGATAACCATAGCCCAACATCTCCTTTCAGACCTGCTATAACAAACTATTTTTCTAAGTAAGGTAAGTGCCTCTATACTGTATTCATAAAAAATACATTTGGACATAGTACGTTCTTTAACTTACAGCTTTACTAATTTTTTCAACTGCAGATTGAGTTTGCTTTAACATTTCTCGCAACAAAGTTAAAACTTCACTATTTATTTCAAAGTCATCTACACGGATAATTAGATCAACAGGCCAGTTTAGTTTTCTTTCGTAAATATTTGGGTTATTTTTGGTTACATTCCCCAAAAAAATGAATAAAAGTGATGGCTTTGCTACATTCCATACAACATCAGTTTTACACCCTGAAACTGTAACTGAATCAATAGCTGGAAAGTCAGGTATCATTTTCCTAATTGCTTCGTATTTCATTGTCTTATAATCAGAAACAGGGGTGGGGAACCGGTGCTTGCCCGCATTATTTAATTCATGCATCAAATGCAAAATTTTATTGCCACCAGTCTTATATGGTCTTACAGAAAGAAGTGCATCCACGAACTCATTTCCAACTTTATGACCATGACTGCTTTTTATAGCATTACGTAATTTTTCGACATTATCTCTGAATGGAAATTGAATCTTTCTTCTTTCGTTTTCGTTTTTGACATGTGGTGAAACATACTCCCAATAAATCAAATCAAGGGCCGAACGCAAGTTACTTATTACATCACCAATAATACCCTTTATTTCTGCTAAATAATCTTCATCTACCTTTGAAGCTGTCCACCTTCTTCCCGTTGATATGTCTGTAAATACGTAATACCCGAAGGGGCTTTTATTTCTAAGTTGAGCATCAAGTTCGTTGATAAGGCGCACCGCTCTATTTATTCTTAAATCATGATTTTTCAAATTATTCCCTTGTTAAATTTTTCTTCTACAAATTTATAGCACATATTTCAGAAATATATATTTGGAACTGTAATGCTTGTAGTTGTTGGCGCTGGACTATCGTCATCTAGGTAAACTCGTTCATCATCAAGCTCAGCTGTTACTGAAACCTGGTCCGTTGATGACGGCTTAATATCTTTTATAAGCACACCATTACACCATCGTGTACTGATCCCAAACATATAAAGGGGTGGTTCGATTGAACCATCTAGTACGGGTGTAAAATCTAAATTAGCATCGATGACGACTTCATTGGAGGCACTGCCAGGCGAAACGTTGTAAGGGCCTGATAGAGTACCATCTGGTTTTCTTAAAGCTAGAACATGTGTTTGCCCTGTTTGCCATTGCAGTTCAGGGTTATCAAGGTAGATAGAGCGACCAACATGCCCTATTACAGTACCTGTTTGTTCATATCCAGGTATATCATCAGCGACTGCGCAATAGTCTAGGTACTTTGAATTCAACGCATCCATTTCAGTTTTGAAATCAAACCGAGTTCGACGATAACGACGAATGCGGCGTTTTCGCATACCAAACTGATAAGCCTTATCGCGGTTTGTTATTCCAAAGGCTCTGACTTTTTCTGGGTTAGCACCTTCGTCACCCGGTAACAAACAAAGTATTGTTTCTGACTTCCATGTAACAGGGTCGAAGTACTCGACCTCGATGCCATCAGGTTCATCATCGTCCATTAGCTTAATTGAACGCTTAAGCATGCCAACATAGTTATCTGGTTGATACATATGACGGAAGTTAGTTCGCTTTTGATCACGGACTGGTGTGATTTTTCCATAATCAATCGTAGGCTCAGCAAAACCGACAGCAAGAACACGTTTAAGAACTTCAAAAACGGTACTCTCACTGTCAAACACAGCATTAAATTCATCTGCACGGCCATGCCAAATAGGATGTAATGTATTTAATGCTTCTAAACCAATTTTGTCATCGATATGCCCTGCACTTTTTAATACATGCGCAAAGAATGGAGCTATATCGGTTGTTGGTCTTGGTGCGCTCCAAGCACCATTTTCATACACAGGCAAAATGCGGGTACCAATAACATTAAATTTATTTTCAGCTGTGCCGGCTAATGCATTTGTGCCACGGATTTTAATGGCTATTGTGGTTAGGCCATCATAACTAGTCGCGCTGTTTAATTCGGCCTTGAGGGCAGTCCAAAATATATCGTCATAAATACGCGTATCGTCAGTTGCAGCAGTGGATCTTTTTACTCTTACCTCAGGCCTTATTTTTGATGGTAATGTAACTGGTACCGTTCGGCCTAGTTCATCATTTGTCGAATTGGTAAATACTTCGTCATCAACTGCAGTCCAGTCTTGAGCACCTTCAGCACGATACTCTATTTGAACTGTCACTGTACGACTTAAAAAATTACCATCATCATCAAGTTCACCTAAACCTTGTGGTAAACGAAAATCAAACCAAAGTTTGTCTGTCACTTCTCCTGCAGGACATGCGAAAAACGGCCCATTAAATTGACCGTCGCCGCCACCATCTTCAACAATAACCGTTGCATTAGATGTGCTTTCAGTTACAAAACTTGTCCATGTTGGGTCATCTTGGGACTGCCCATCAACCTTATTCACCTGGCTACCATCTGAGTCTTTGTTTAGCAGCTCATAATAACCATCATTTTGGCCATTTAAAGAGCCTGTTATTGAAAGAACTTCGCCAACTGAAAATGGTGGAACTGATTTAAACCGAAGAGGCCTACCAAGCTCAGCATCCCACTCAACATAATGAACTATTAGCTCATCACCAGCGAAAGAGTACTCATAAGAGCCATTATCTCCCCCAGTTGAAGTAACACGCCCTTTTAATTCAATACCGGTACTTCCTGATGTTGAACCCACCTCACTTGAGGTATAGACATTTCTGTGAGCTTCATGACCTGTTACGTTTTCACCAGGCTCAAACACCTGTATATCAATATCGCCGGCATAACTTGTTGTTGGAGTATTACCTATGAACATTTCATTCGATAATATTTCATATCGCCCTACACCTACACTTAACATTAAGTAAAGCCATTGCTCATTATCAATATATTCTCGTCGTGGCATTGTTAAATAGTCAGGGTAAATTTTATGGCGCCCTGCTCCTTCAGGGATAATGCCCATAAGCCTGGGCTTATTTCCTTGGGTATTTACATCATAAATACTGCTACCATCGGGAGTCGTCGAGTTATAGTTATCGGGGATTTGGTTTGCAGTGTATACGGCATAACCCACAGCGATTACAGCAATAACCGCATAGGCTATAGTGGCGGGCTCTTTTGGCTCAACAATAATATTTACATCATCCCACGCCTTAAATTGATAAGTCTTCCAATTTGTAGGTAATAAGATCTGCTGATTAATAAGCACAGTAAAAAGTGGTTCTTCACTTTCATAATAAGCAGGGACATTTTCAGTCAGCCATTGATGAAGTGTAGAACCTACCTTACATTTGCAAGGCTCCATTAAAGACGGGTCTAATTTGTTTGGGTAAACCTTGATATCAACCCACGTATTCATAAAATTTAACCTCTTTAAATAACCGTTTGAAGTCATCGATACTGTCAATGGATGGCCCTTTACGGCGGGATGTGTGCAGTATTTCAAGCTTACCGTCGATCAGTTCAACTGTGCCGATATGAATTAAGCTACCAAACTTAAAACCACACACCACTGCACCAGGTGATGGCTCGCTGGGTCTAAAGCTAGAAACAATTTCTTGATACGCTTCAGTAAGCAAACTTTTATCGTCGGGGTGAATATGGCCAAACGATTCGAACAATGGTTGACCATAATAGTGATGGAGGCGATGCCGAGTTTGACCCCAGCAGTCAAAACCAGACATATCTCTCCCCTCATTCACATAGGGAACACTTAAATAATCATTAATTGTGTATGACATTATTAACTGAAGTATTTGAGCCCAGGGGCAATGGAAGGTGTATAGCGCTTGTTAGGCCAAGCTTTATTTACAAGATCATTAAATGATGCAACTACATTGATGCTCTGTGAAGTAGCTTGAACGTCAGCAGCTTTCATTGTAACTGCCGGCTCTGCAGGTTCGCTTAAGTCACTCGATACATAGACCCGGTATATTACATCAATTTTTACGCCCGCATCAATTGCCTGATCAATCAGTACAAGTGCTTCACCAGATACATTATCAATTTGAAATTGTAAGTCCTGGCGCCCTTTAACACCCCAGTCGCGGTAACGACACACCCATACCACTGGCTTTGAATGTAACCATGTCGCCATTTTCAATGCCAGCGATTTGGTCATCAAAGCCATCACAAATCCTAAGCTCCCATAAACCGGCAGCTTTAAGCTCTAATGTGTGAATGGGGATGTCGTTAACTGGGGCACTTGCGTAGATACGTTGGAGTACCTCGCTCATTTTAAACCTTTAGTGAATTTAAATAGGCTTCTAATGTGCTAATTTCGGCTGAGGAAAGTGCATCATTAAAAGTGACAACTGCACGGTAAAAACCATTACGTTGTTGAGGAGTCCCTGCGTTAATACGACCAATTTGCAATTCACCTGGCTGCACTTCTTCCTTATCAATATCAAGCTGGAATACATCTTGCCCATCAACACGTAACGTTGCTTTACCAAGTCCCTTATCAACAATAAGAATAACTGGTTTAAACTCTTCAGCGCTAAGTAAAGGGCCATTGTATTGGTCATAAGTTCCAATACCATTTCCTGCTATTTCAAAGCGAAGTTTCCCACCATTTGATGATACATACCAACGTTCATCAACTAGGTTGATTGAACCAAATCCACATTCATCTGCTACAAGTAATGCAATGGTAAAGGAGCCACTGTCATCAAAATTAGTAGTAGCTATAACCATATCCGTATTCTGAATATTATATGCATCAGCTCCATCACCTGCTGCGAAAAAGCGGGAGCTCACCGATGTAGAATTAAATGTTAAGATCTCACTATTAAATAAACGGTCTTTAAATCCTGAATTTGCCTCATTTATCCCCCAAGGGTGCAATGCTGGCCATAAGCTAATACTCTGAATGCTCGCTAATTCTAACTCCTCTTTCGATAAACCTAATTTA
Organism: Pseudoalteromonas sp. Hal040; assembly: GCF_037162425.1. NCBI lineage: Bacteria > Pseudomonadati > Pseudomonadota > Gammaproteobacteria > Alteromonadales > Pseudoalteromonadaceae > Pseudoalteromonas > Pseudoalteromonas sp. Hal040. The sequence goes on from NZ_JARLUU010000001.1 coordinate 2,044,948, forward strand.
GGTAGATTAGGGTTATTTATAGGCACATCTAACTGTACCACTTGTCGCTTCGTTACAGGCATTTTTGACTCCTAGTTAATTAAAGTTGAGAACGCAACGCACCAGTTATGCACATATTTCTCGTCAAAACGTGACACCGTGCGAGTGTCGTTATCTCTAAGGTTACCTCGTGGGCCATTGCTGGTTTGTGCAAAACCTTCTTGTAAGGCATACGTGATTTTTGAGCCTAGCGCAGGTGGTGCATCGAATGTGATTTCTACACTAGTACCATTCAAGCCAACTCTTACATCAGTGACGATCACTGTTCCATCAGTGCATACAAAACCGTAATCATCAGTTTCTTTGATATGCTCAATATCGAACTCCAAGTTACCAATAGGACCAGGGATGTTATCTAAATCGCCTGTTAACTCATTATTAAATTCAATAACTACAACATTGCCATTTAAGTAACATGAAACTGGTTTTAATGGTTCCCACTTCTTCTTGGCTAGCCAAAACCCCATTGCTTTAGCTTCTAGTTCGCCTGTTTTGACATAGCCTTCAGCTAGCATGTGAGCCGAGTCCCAGTAGGGATACTGATATTTAGGGCCTAGCAAAATAATGTCATCGTTATCATTAGCGGCTTTTAATTGCGCTAATGGGACCTCTCTATTCGCAGTTCCCTGTGTGTTCATCTGACATAAAACGCCAACGGGTGGATTTGGTTGATTTGTAATAGCTGAAATGTCTGCTTGATAATCACTTACCCATTCACGCAGTATGGCCGCATATTCAGCCTCAGTAGTAACGCCTTGGCTTTCACCATGGATAATGCGGATTTGATTTACAACATGCTTCCAGCCTTTCGCTTGTGCAGCGGCCGCAATCTCATTTGTTCTCGCTAATGCACCTGAATAAGCTGACGTTCCTTTTTTAAGTGAATCGTACGGCACACCACCGATACCTGATATAGCGCTTACAAGGCGTGGCAACATTCCATTACTTTCATTTTGCAATCCATACGCCAATGAAATCATATAACTCGAGCAAACTGTTTCGCCTAGTACGCCGTTTGGTAGCTCTTTTGTTGGAACAAAGTAAGTACCAGCATGCCGAATTCCGTTGTTGAGCATCAAGCAATGCTCTTTTAAATCATCAGGGCACTCATTAGTAAACAAGTCACCAATACCATTAGGTGCACTAAACACATATTCGCCATCTGGATTTAAAATATAACCACGCGAACCTAATGATAAGCTTTGACCTGTCACTAATTGCTGATAAATAACAGAGTCCTCAGCAATAATTTTTCCAGAGGGTAAGAGTGTATGTGGTTGCAAGTCACCCGTTGAATAATCACTTAAACAACGAATGACGTTATAACTATGGATAAGTGGGGCTAACCAGTTAGCACCGGTGAGTGTTAGCTTGCGATATTTTTCAGTATCATGAACAAAAATCTGCTTTTCTCCATTTACATCTTGCTCATGTGCTAAATAGCCAACATTCGTTCCTTTAGTGGTCGCTTTTAACTTGTCTATTTCTTCCTGTAAACCAGCAATTAGACTGTTAATTAAATTGAACTCACCATGATCATGGTCGGAATGAAACTTACCTTTCGAGTCGTAATACCCCAAAATCACACCATCTGAAACAATAGCGTGTACTATATCTTGCTCATTCAATGGGGCTTGATACTTCAAAACATCCATGGTTTTTTCAAGGCTTTTAATCTCATCATGTTCATGGTCAGAATGAAACTTACCTTTTGAGTCGTAGTAACCCAAAATCACACCATCTGAAACAACAGCATGTACAATGTTGTTGTCTAAATCACTTGGTGATAACGGCACTCTGCGGCGGCTATCTTTCATATAAGAATCAGCTAGCTTCTTAATAACTCCCGCATCACCACTATCTATATTGACGCTAAATTGCACAAGTGTATCTAAATTAGACTTAACCCAAACGCCGCCTTTATAACCATAAAGACCGTTATTGCCTGATGTTGGATCATCCCACACTTCAGCTAACTCACTCGCAGGAGGCGCACCAGCAGCATCCATTGCTGATTTAGATTCGTAACTTAAGCGTCCTTGCACCATACTTTGAAGCGCAATAAAGTTATCCGTTATTGACTTTTGAATTGATGAGCGAGTTTCCCCATTAATTTCTACAGTTGTGTTTTCATCACCAGATAATAGATCTGAAAGTAAATCTATCTGCCCCTGAAGTGTTTCCACTAACTCAAAAAAGCTTGCCATTTTAACCCTCGTAGCTATCTAGGGCTGCTTGAACCCTGTTTACAAAATATTCGAATGAATATGGTTCTAGAACAGTTGCAACTACACCTTCATGGTCCAGTATCTGCCGCTCTTTAATTTCTATATTCGCGCTGTAACTCCAAAACCCGCCATTGAAACTGCATGACTCCAGAGGGCTTTGTTTAAAACGTACATCGTGATCAATTAAGCCTTGGGGTGTGCGAATTGGCATAACAAACCAGTTAACCGCATCGTTGGTACCGTGTTTCACAAACCCTTCTAAAATAACTGCTTGCTCATCCTTCAGTTTCCACGTTGCAGCCATTGTCGTTGGCACTGATTGAAAGCGCTTGCGCTGCCGAGCTCGGCCGCTTGCCATTTCAGTTCTTAATACGTTAGGGTTTTGGGATAGTCGGTGAGTTGAAACAAGGGGAAGTTTTAGGTCTTTGGGGTATCGGACTAACATACTTAGAACCCCTGCCTTTGAAGGCCATAGGTATTTTCAAGAACGGATGAAGCTTCACCACCCTGGCGTATACTCGTCACAAATATATTGATAACTTCTTCACCCGATGGCCCTGAACTACGTGTTGTCGAACCTGCTCTACTTGCATCTTCATACAAATTCACTGTTACATTTGAACCTAAGCTCTGTCCTTTTGTGTGATCAACAACAGTCTCTTGAGGGTGAAGCATAGCTAACTGACCACCTTTTCCATCGAGGCCGCCAGTTCTTGGTCCATCCCAGGTATAACCACCACCATCGAAAGATGCTAAGCCACTCACTTTACCCGCGTACATACCACCGGCAGCAATAACAACACCTGCAGCTGCGGCGCCGAGAACAGGCCCAACGTAAGGAATATCTGCAAGCGCGTTATAAGCTTTCATTGCAGTGTCATAAGTATTGGTCCAAATACTCTGTAAAGAATTTCTTTTCTCTTCATCGAGCATCGTTTCGCCGATTGCCATTGCAGACTTAGCATAACTAGCATTTTTACCTTCCATGCCATCAAAATATCCGCCCATCACATCCAAAAGGCCGCCATAACCTTCTTGCATCATTTTTTTCTATCAGTTTCAATGTCTGCAAGCTTTTGTTGGTGTTCTTTTTCTTTTTCAGCGCGTAATTCAAGCTGCTCTTTCTTTATTTCGCTTACCCTTTGTTCATGCTGGGAAAGTGCTTGTTCTTTAGCTATGTGGTATTCGGCTTCAATTTCAGCGGTAATTAGGTTTTTATCTCGAAGAAGTTGAAACTCACGCTCCATTTCAGCTTGTTTACGTTCAAAGCGTTTATTTTCAAGTTCGACCTCTTTGCCTTCAGCTTCTAGTTGAGCATCAAAAATTTGCTGATATTGATTTCGAGCAGAATCAATTAATCGTCGCGCTTTTTCATCAGCAACTTTTGGATCTGAATTTATTAATAAGTCACTTAAATCTTTTTTATCAGGGTTATTTACTTGCTCTTGTGCTGCTGCCTCAAACTTGGTTTGTACATCGGCTATCCATGTTTTTATTTTTTCCGATGGCATTGGCTCCATGGCCAATTCACTTAATTCTTTTGCTAAGTTAGCAGTAGTAGCAGAGAATGAATCTCCAAATTCTTCTAATTGCTTAAGCCCAGACGATTCCATATCTAAAGCTTCTAAGACTGGATTGATTGCTCGGGCTACATCAGCAAACCTTTGAACTGCAACGTTAGCTAATTCTGCTACCCCTTGGCGTAATAGTAGAAATATAACTTGTAAGCCTCGACCCATATCAGCCAGAAAGCCAATACCTGAAGCTACTTTTGTGACGACTTGCTGCGCAATTGAGCCAAAACCACCGGCTTCTTTGGCTGATTCTGTCCACATATCAGAGATAGCGCCAATAATAGGTGCTGTTTCAATAGCTAGGGTTTGGCCAAAGCTATGCGTGGTTTTTTGGGCTTTATCAAATGCATCATTCGCCATTTCGACTTTAGCTGCATCGATACGGTCAAAGGTCATGCCTAAATCTTCTGCTTCTTGCATCATCGCGCTAATACCATCAGCGCCAGCATCCATAAGGTTAATCATCTTAACCCCTGACTTACCCATTAGGCTTTGCGCGATATAAACCTTTTGACTTTGGTCTTCTACATCTTTGAGTTTGTCAGCAATAACTTTAAATTGTTCTTCTGGCGCTAAACCTTGTAAATCTTCAATTGCTAGGCCTAGCCCCTCTAAAGCATATTTAGCTTCACCAGTGCCTGTTTGGGCTACTTGACCTAGACTCTGTTGCATACGCTGTAATGACTTGGTTAATTCTTCATTGCTTGCGCCATATAAGTTTGCCGCATGCTGTAACCCACCAAGTGCTTGTGTAGTTATCCCTAATCTATCAGCGGTTTTTGCTTGCAAGTCTATAAATTCAGCATTTTTAGCATATATAGAGGCATACGCAGCAACACCAGCAGCACCAAAGCCAACCATTGCTTTTGTACTTGTACCCACCAATTTTCGAGTTTTATCAGCCCATGATTGAGTATTCTTGGTGGCTTTCTTCAGCTCAGCCGACAACTTGCCACTTTTACCGATCAAGTCGATAGTGAGTGTTGCAATTGATGACATAGTTAAGTTCTCTTACGTTGGCGCCAAGGACAGGTATTTAAAAACGCTTCTGTTTCACGTTGCTTTTTATTTTGTTCAATTTTGCGCTGCTCTGAACGGTCGAACGTTAGCCCCATGTTTAATCCTTGATGGACTAAACGAAGCTCTAGTTCTTCAGCTGGCAAACGTGAATGTAATTCGTAGATTGAGCAACCTAAGTTATCTGCTAAATTGCAGAGCGCATGTAACTCAGGCTGCTTTTTTAGTTTTTTCAATAGCTTCAAGATTATCTTGAGATAGGTTTGTAAAGAACAAACCTGTTGTGTGGATCATTCCAAGCTGCTCTACATCCATTAGTTGAGGTAGTTTTGCAGCTTCTTTGTCATCATACTTACCGTGAAGCATGTAGTAAGTGTTTCGCTGAGCTAGCTTTTCTAACTTTTTAGGATCAGCATTTTTATCGGAGAACACATCTCTTGCTTTCACTTCATCAGTAGCCGGCAATCGGTGTAATTCAATCTTACCCACACCTTTTACGTCAAACACACGTGTGGATGTGGCGAGTTTACCCGCCATGATTTCTGCTGCTGTAATCATTAGGCACCAGCCCCAACAGTATCAAAATTAACTTCTTGCAGTTTGCCAATACATGCAAACATTTGCTTACCAGTCTCTTTGCCTGATTCTCCCGAAAAGTAATCTTGAGGAACAAATACAAAGTTAATAACACGACCGCTAGCACGAGTAATTTTCATGCTGATATTTGTGAAAGCTTCAACCTGATCAGTAAATGCTTTTTGGTCTGCATTACCAGGAATATCTCGCATGACTAATTCAAAGTCTTGATCTTCAGGAAGCGCTTTATCGAAGTATGATCGCCTTGTAGCGCCGATATCGGTATCATCTTCCCATTGTTTGCCTGAGTTTACCTGTGGTATTACGTCAATCCCTGGTAAAAACTTGTCAACAGGTTGCTCTCCTGTTGAACAAAATTGCAGTGTTGAACCATGTGAGTCAACAGTATCAGCTGCTAGGCCAGTTGCTGGAGTTGGATCTGGCATTTTACACCTCGTTAATTATGTTGTGATAATGAAAAATGTATTCGTATGACTCACGGTATAACTTTGAGCCAGTATCGAAGTCGGGTATGCGGCGATTTTTTAGTGCTAATTGCACTTTCACATCCGTATCGACAAACCCTTTTTTGTTGAAAGTTGATTCAATTTCTTTCGCTATTGCTTTAGCGTTAACTGGTAATTTGCTGTAGCAATCAAATTGCACAAGTGCTTCGCTTTGGTTATCTTCCATGTGAATTTCTATAGGCGTGTCATCATCAATCACAGTCAGCAAAATATAGTTATCTTTGCTGTTGTGGTTTTCCGTCAGGTGGAAGTTTTCACCAATAAGCGCCACCAAACCTTGTGATGATAAAGCTTTTGTTCTTATGCTATTTTCTATCATTGTGCTTTGTTCTTTTTAGCTATACGGCGTTGCACCATTTGAATTCGTTTTGCTAAGCGGTGATTGATAACTACCACAACCTGGTTTGTCCGCTTTTGGAATGCTTGGCGAATAAATGGTTGAGCCTTTTGATTAGTAGTCCCGTATTCAACCTGAACTATATAAGGGACTCTAAAAACCCCTACTTTTACCAGTGATACAACACCTTTACCGAAGCGCTTTGTTTCTGCACCTATTCGATTTGTGCTGGCGCGAATTTTAATGCGAGACTTTAAAAAGCCAGGGCGTATTTCTACCTTTTGACCGCTTTTAGTTTTAACTATGCGGGCTAGTTCAGATTCAGGCGCATTACGTTGCATACCTTGCTGATATTTCACAGCACCTTCACGGATAGCGCTTGTCATAATGCCTGTCGCTTTTTTCGCACCTATCTCTTTAGAAATATCCTGTAATGCTTGTTCCATTTGCTTTAAACCCGAGATATCAATTCCTGCATCAAGCATTGGTGATCTCCTTTACAGCAATAATGGTTTGAATATTTTCGAAATCTTGATTTATTGGTTCACCAATAATTTCAAATTGGCGCTGCTTAAATGTGATTTGGTGGGTTGCTTTAATTTTACTGCTATAACGACAGGTTATTGTATGGGTAACCTCCCCCGTTAACTGGCCGCTTTGCTCTAGTTCTTTAGACGCTCCAGTATGAATGTTCACCCATTTAAAAAATTCATGCGCGAATGAGTCCGTATTGTAGCCGTCATCTGACTTGGTATTTTTACCAAAGCTTACTTTGCAATTGTATTTAGCGGCTGGCATTGTTTTCATAATAGTTCTACCGCTAATTCGTTTGCGATTGCTTTAAATGCATTTGGCATGTCATAAAGCTGCACGGGTGCGGTGTCTTCACGGTTTCTAAACCAATCTGCTACTAAAATTAAAATGGCTTGTTTAGCAAGGTCGTATTTGTCTTTGTCAATTAACATATTTGCGTCAATTGCATCATTCACCACAGCTGTATGACCCATGATGCATTCTATTTGTACTGCATCAGCTACTTTAAAGCCGACAGCTGGCCAATTTCCGCCTAATTTAGGTGTAATAGTGGCTGTTAAGCCATGTTCTACAACGCGATACTCTGTTGGCTCAAGCGTTACATATTGGCCCAATGTATTTATGTATTTAATTGATGTGATGCTCCTAAGCGGCGCGGTAGGTAAAACAATTTCCTTACAGAATTTAGGCATAGCAAATTGCCATGTTTGTTCTACGAGTAAACGGCCAGTGCGTTGTTCAAACCGTTTTCGCGCTCTCGGTACCAAGGTTTGCAAATAATCATGGTGATCTTCATCTGCATAAGTATGTGCTGCCAATTCTTCTACGGTGAATGGCTCAATCAAAGGCGCCTGGATTAGCTTTCGGAGCATTTTCATTGTTGTTACTCTTCGCCGTCAGTATTGTCGCCAGTGTCACTATCTGCGTCTTCACCTGTCGCATTAAGATCAACAACTTCAACTTCTAGTTCTTTGCTGCAATACTCTACCGCTGCTTTGTCACTCGATAACTCACCAACCTTTATAAGGGGTTCAAGTAACTCAGCATCACCTTTTACAAGTGCGTTTGGCTCAAAAGGTTGACCAGCAATCACGCATGCAACCAGTACACGTGCAGTAATTTGTTTTTTAGCTGCCATGGTTAAGTCCTTACTTAAATAAAAAAGCCCCTTCTCAGGGGCAATTGGAGCATCAATTAAGCGGCTGCATTTTGGTAGTACTTAACAGCACCACCTACATCGATGCAGCGGCCACCTGTACGCATAAACGCTAAGAAACCAACTTGGCCTTTGCGGCTATACGCACTGTCTGTGAAGCGGAAGAACAGCATTTGTGATACATCACGCACAATGTATTTAGAGAAATCACCAAACAACACCGACTTAGCGTTTGCTGCCATAGCTGGAATGTGTTGATTAGTGGCATATGGCTTGCCCAAAATTGTATTTGGTTCAGCTGACTCAATTCCAGGTAACCAAAGTGGGCGCCCTTGACTGTCTTTAAGCTTCTTAACAATTTTGATTGATGAGTCGTTCATCATGTAACCGCACTTCATGCTACGGCGATAAGCAGGATCAACGCTGTGTTCCAGATCAATAAGGTCATCAACAGTAATTGTTGCAATTTGGCCTGAACCGCCCACTTTACCTGCACTAATATCTGCCAAAATACCGTGTGGCTTACCAGTACCATCACCATTAATAAAAGCATCTTCAGACGTACGGCCAATACGCATACCAATTAAGTTATTAATGTAACCCTCAAGATCAAATTGAGTGTCTTGCAATAACTGGAACGGCACAGTAATGACTTTTGAACTGATCATGTGTGTTTCAATGTTTCGAACACCGAATGAAGTATCTTCATCACTGGCTTCGCTATTTTCAGCTAACCACTCACCTTGCTCAGCCGTTGCATTAGCGGTTGGCCAAGGAATCGTTGAACCTGTTTGTGTCGGTACCACAGTGGCAAGTTCGCGCATGCCACCATATGCTTTTAATGCCTGTGAAATACCAGGTGCAATCTCATCTGCAGTAAGATACCCCCTCTGAACCTTGGCCAGTGCTCATCGTATTTTTAGGGCTATCAATACGAGCTTGTACTGCAGCGCGTTGTTCTTCATTAAGGGCCGACATACCACCACGTAGCCATGTTGCGTACGCTGCTTTTTCTTGCTGAATTTGGTGCTCAGCTTCATCAGTAGAGATGCCGTTTTGGTCTGCACGATCTTGAATGGTTTGCTTTGACTTAGCCTGTAAATCGAGCACTTTTTGATGACGATCAAGCTCACCGTCTAATGCATCGATTTTATTAACCAGGTCATCGTATTTTTTTTGTTTGTCATCAGTCCAAGCTTCATCTTTTGGATGATCTGTGACTAGTTGGTTTAGGGTGACAGCTAAACCTTTGCGCTGCTCCCGCTTCTCTTGAATGCCAGGCATAATAATTTCCTCAATTTTAAGTATAAAAAAAGCACCTTTCGGTGCTTTCGATAGTGGTGCCAGCGGAGCTAGCTAGTTGCAAGCAACATGTTGGCAAATCGTTCTAGCCTTTCACGTCGCGGAAATGTGTTTTCTGGTGCTTTGGGCTCAGGTGCGTTTTGGTAAGTCGTTAAATCCCACGCTTTATTGGTTGTTTGGTCTGTGCTTCCGTCTTGCATAATGCTATCAACAAAGCCGTGCTCTAAGGCTTCTTGTGCGGTAAACCATGTTTCAGCTTGCATCCAGTTACGAACTTGTTTTTCACCTGCTTCTGTACGCTTTTCATAGTCATTTACAATGGTGTTATCAACTTTATCGAGCATGTCTGCTGTATCGCGTATTTCTTGGGCATTACCAAGTGCTAGTGTCCAGGCGTAATGGATCATATAAAAACCTGAATCAGCAATTTCAATTGTATCGCCGGCTAATGCAATGCGTGTTGCAGCACTTGCGGCAATACCATCAATATGAACATGAATTTTTGCAGGATGCGCTTTTAAACTAGAATAAATTGCCGTCGCTTCAAATACATCACCACCAGGGCTATTTATGTAAACATCGATATCCGTGGCATCGCTTACTGTGAGCAAATCACGTTTAATCATTTCTGCAGATACGCCCCACCAAGAGTCAATAACATCGTAAATTAAAAATGCGGGGCGGTTTTCACCTGCATTAGCTAAAGGTGACTGTTGTTTAATTTGATAGCCAACTTGTTCACGGTTTTGGCAGTTGTTTTTAATCAACTGCATTAGTTTTCGGCTGTTTCTCATAGTTAAATGTCCGTTTGTTGGTTGTTTGCAGCTGTTGCGTCGTAAGGTAACGCGTAACGGCCACCCAGTTCTGGTAGATTTTCAAGCTTTCTCACTTCATCAATGCTCATCCAGCCAGGGCCTTGTGAGCCCCCAATTGCTTGACGGTATGCTTCGTTGCGATCTTTTAAGGTTAAACGCATTAAATTAGCAGCGATAAATTCAGCAAACATGGGCTTATTTAAAAATAGTTTGCGGTTTACTTCTTGCTCAAAGCGATTAAGGTGGGGCCCTAGCGTAAAACGCAAGAACGATAAGCCAATTTCACCGATGCCACTGCCCCAAGATGTTGTTTTTTGTTCTTGATTTACCATAAAACTAGGCAAGCCAAACGCACGTGCAATATCTGTAATTTGAAATTCACGTGACTCAAGCAACTGTGAATCTTTGGCTGACACACTCAGCTGCTTTACATCAGTACTGTTATCAAGAACCAGTGGAAACTTAGAGTTTTCGATACCACCATAAGCTTTAACCCACGCGTTTCTGAATGACTCTTTTTGTGTTTCATCCCACTTCCCTTGTTTAACAACTGCAACGCGTTGAGTTGAACCTGATTTGAAAAACTCACCACTATGCTTCTCCATGGCAAGCTCAAGACCAATGCTATTAAATGCACCCCACTGAATAACTGACATAGATTTAAGACCATTAAAACCAAAGCCAGGAAAGTGCAAAATATCATCTTGATCAAAGCCACGAGCTGTACCATCAAGTGTAAAAAAGTAATTTAAACGCCCATTGTTATTAACTACATTCATACCTACAGGGCTGATTGGTAGTATTTCTTCTACATCACCGTTTCTATCTCTAAGTAGAACAGCAAACCCATCACCATGAAGCAGCATGCTCGATACTATGAACTCCCAAAATGCAGCTGCACTCCACGCGGGTGTTGGCTGTAAGTTAAATAAGTTAGCTAAACTATGGTTTGGGACTCGTTGTTTATCGTTTTTTTCACTTTGTTCAAAGATATGAACGGGCATCTGAGCAATAGCGCCGGCAATTAATCGCACACAAGCAAAAACGATAGATACTTTCATGGATGTTTTTGGCGTAACAGCCGGACCTGCTAATGAAGGCATTACCCCAAATAGATCAGCCAAGGAATTAATCTCTTGTACTGATATGTCGTTTTGCTCAGCTGTATTGCTGACTTGTGTCGTGCTTTTGCTGCTTGAACGACTTAAAAAAGGGATTTTAAACATTAGAATTCCAAAAACTCTTGGTTAGAACCATCATCTTCTTCAGGCTGCCATGAACCTATAAAGGCGAGTAACATAGCAACCGCGGTATCAATCTTATTGTCTTTATGCTCTTTGACAGGCCTAATATATTTGCCGTCCATGGTTTCTTTCGCGATTACGTTTCCTAAACACCAGGCAAGAACAGGATCACCATTGTGGTGAATGCGGCCCTGCCTGAGTAAAGTTTCAAACTCACGCATAGCCGGTGAAAAATTTGTGTAGTTTTGCGCGACTTTTATTGGCTCAATGCCTGTGTTGTTTTGTACACGCTGCGCGATAGGTGCTGCACCTGCTGGGTCGTAAAACAAGCCTGTAATCTGATAATTTTCGTTATCAGTTTCAATCGCGCGTTCGACTTCATCGTAATCAATGCTTGTTCCATCGCACTCTAAGAGGTCACCTTGATCAACCCAGTCTCGGTAAATATCAATTTCGCTTGCTTTTGCAGCGGTAACATAGGTTTTAGCAAACAAGTAGTAGTGAAGTTTGCCATCAATTGTGCGGGTAAAGCAGGTTACATCGGCTGTTAAATCATCCGATTCAGATAAATCGACGCCTTTTGTTCCCTCATCTCCCAAGAACTCATCCATGGTAATAGAGTGATCGGCAGCTGCTTTCCAATCTTCCATATTAAGCCAGCTTTCTTTTGCACCCACCCATAAATTTAAGTGTTTTGTTTTAAATGCATTTTGCTTACGCGCTGATTGCTTTGCTTTGTTGAGTTGGGTTTTTAAACCATCAACATCGACCGAAATACCATAGTTAGGATTGGCTTTTATTAATGTATTTTCATCTTGCCAATCATCATCTTTATCTGCTGCGTAGATGATACAGAATGTTGTTTCATCAACCCGAGTGCCTTCTAGTATTTCTTGGCATTCTTTCCAATGTTGACCACATGGCCCAAACCAATTAGAGCCGGCTGTTGAAATTATAAATTCGAGTGGTTGTTCCCTAGCCCCCATCCCTGTGACCATGGTGTCTCGTTGCCTGTCATCAGGGTGTTCGTGATATTCATCACAGAGGTAACAACTCGGCGAACCACCATCACCAGGATCACCTATCAAACGTTCAAACTTACCGCCGTCTGATGTACTAGAAATTTGCTGAGCTAATAATTCGACCTTAAATTGCCGACGATAAGCAGGTTGCCTCGTGGCCATTTTATGGGCTGGTTGAAAAACCTCATTAGCTTGCTTCTGGTTGGTTGCACCACAATAAACTTCAGCGCCTGGCTCATCATCGTTCGACAACATGTACAGCCCAATAGGTGCAATCCACGTTGACTTGCCATTTTTCCTTGGAACATAAACAGCTGCAGATCTAAAACGTCTGCGCTTACTGATAATATGCTTCCAACCAAAGACCTGGGCTGTTATCCACTTCTGCCAAGGGCTTAAAGCAATTAAAGCGTCCTGCCCTTTCGCCCTTGCCCACTTTCCCTTTACATGACTAAAGGTTTCAATAAACCTTATGGCTTTAAGTGCAGCCTCTACATCAAAATAATATGGAAAATCTTTTGTACCAGCACGTTCTAAATCTCGGCTTTCACGCTCAACAGCTAGTTTCTCATAGCGATTTGCGAGACGTTTACCGCTTAAAACATCGTTAGCGTACTGCTCTATATCAGCAAGGTGATCACGCTGAAACGTTGGGTAGTTTTTCCGCATCTAATATAAGTCATCAAACAGACCAGGTTGTAAATTGTTAAACCTTTGGTCCGTTGCTGGACTACCACCAATCTGATTAATTAAGCTGTTTAGTTTTCGCCAATCATCGTTGTACTGAGCCACCTCAGGACGATTCTTATGCTGTGCGCCATTGCGGCCAACTGTTGTATATGTCCAACCAACATTTTCTTGGTCTAAGAACGCTTTTGTTTCTTCCATGCGAGCGATAACAACACAGTACTCTCTAAAGAACCGTGTGAAGTGCGGTTTAAAGCGATTAATTTTCACATAAGCCGGAACATCCATTTCCCACACTTTTTGTTCAGGTTTTGACATACCACGCGGACGCGATTGGATCGCGATTTTTTTCGCTTCCTTATCGCTCATTTCCGCTTTTTCTTCGGTACCAGGAAACTGAACGACCTTATCGTCATTCTTTTCTGCTACTGATGGGTATCTACCTGACATAAACTAGCTAACTCTCTATAAAGTGGGCTTTTTCATTTCATTTATAGCCCGCATAAAAATCTCATTAGGGCGGCGGTGTACAGAGCAACCCCCTAGACTTTTGATGCCCCCGGGTGAGTGCTGTGTCTTGACTCACTTGCCGTCTTTTCTTTATCACAAGACTGGCAAATGGTCTGAAGGTTTTCTATTTTGTCATCGCCGCCTTGAGACAAGGGAACGATATGATCACATACCCCATGATAAGGGCCATGCAGCTCAACTGATGTTAGTACCCCTTTGCTCTTACATATCTGGCAAAGGAAGTTATCGCGATGAAATATATATTCTCTTGTTCGTTGCCACACACGACCACCACGACCTGATTGCTGATGACTATCACGCTTACGACCAAATGCTTTACGGTGTGGGCAAGGCTCGTCACGATGTACCTTGCGACACTTACTACACCAGCTACCAGGTTTGTTAGCCATCTATGTTGTCCTGGCAAAGTAGCTGTGCATGATCGCTTTGTTGTAGCGCTTCCATTCTTGCACGATGGAACTCTCTATCATCTTCATGCTTACGCGCTTCACGTTCGTCACGCTTATGTTGAAACCACGCATTAACTAAGAATGTTAATGCTGCGAATATAATCCCCAGTAATATAGCCCACTCATTCAAGCTAAATATCCCTCCAGCTGCAGTGCCTAAGCTTGCGCTGTAGGTCGTTACACTGACGGCCTTTTGCATAGCTATATCACTTGTTTCTATTCGCATTGTTCCACTCTCGCGCTCTTAATAGCTGCTCATTGCAGGTATCAATAACGGTCTCTAAATACACTGTGTACTGACTGTGAGATGTATTGTCTCCAACAGCTTGAATACTAACCTCACAAGGTTTAATGAACTCGTTAGGCATCTGTACAAACTTATACTCAGTTTGTACGACTGTTTTGATTACAGGCTCTAGCGTTGGCGTACTTGAACACGCTGATAACAGCGCTAGGCACACAGTCATTAGCCCAGTTCTTAGTTGTTTCATTAGTCGATAGCCTTAATGCATCAAGTTGTGAGTTAGTTGTTTGAAGCTTATTTTCGATAGAGGTAAGTTGTTCTTGGTGCTTTGCACGAATTTGTTCTAGTAAAGTGCGCTCTTTTAGCAATCGCTTATTTTGCTTCTCAGCATTCACTAAGTTGTTAGCAAGCATCTCAACCTGATTCTTATAGCTCTGAATAGTGCCGAGTAGCTGTTCGTTACTTTCACGCGCTTCATCAAGCTCAGCGCTAACGCCCAAATATCGAAACACTGATATCGCAAGCATCACTCCCAAGCCTGAAAACAATACTTTGTTTAAACTAAACATCGCTAATCTCGCTTAAGCACAACTGGCGTTCTGCTTCACGGCGCTTAATTAAGCCTGGTAACTTCTGGCCATCAGCGTAAACCCAACGTGGTAACTCATTACACGCTTTCACTCGTTGGTCATTGTTCAAAAGTTTTAATAACGTACTGCTACGAAAGTTCCCAGCACCCACGTTGTAATGAAATGACAAGTAAGCAGCATGTTCGCTTGCTGACATTGATACGCTAACAGCTCTTAGCAGCTGCTTGTTATGTTCCCCTAAGTCTTTAGCAAACAAACTTAAACATTCGTTCTCTGTGTACTTCTTGCCAAGCTCAGCTGTCGCTGTGTGACCAAAGCAAGCGGTAACCACACCAACAGGATCGACATAGCCCGTTCTTACCTCACCTTCAAACTGTGCAATCGTAACGCCTGCAAGCGCAAGTACACCGGTAACACCAGCGGCTAATAGCTTGTTTACTTTCATAGGGGCCTCAAACGAAAAAACCCGCTCAGGCAAAGCCAAAGCGGGTCAACAACAGGAACGTGAGCTAAAAAGCAGAAACAAAAAAGCCCAAGGCGTTAACCTCGGGCTTTATGTTGTAGCTTTGCTAAGCTTACCTGAGTCAGTATAGTTTCTGTCCGGACAAAAGCAATAGTTTTTGAAAAAAAGATCTAGGCTGCTTTGATAAGATCGCTAGCAACCCAACTAACTATCTCACCCACTATCGAAGATACCTTTGTTTTATTAATTTTAGTGCTCTGTGCGATCACTCTACAGCTCAAACCCAAGCTAAAATACTGGCGAGCAATAAGCGGGTAAGTAGGATCTAAATGCCGCATTCTCGCAATACTGGCATCGAGTACTTGTGCATAGTCATCTTTTATCACTAAAGGGCAACCGTTAATATCTAGCTTCACTGAACGCGATGTAACGAGGTTCTGAGACTTAAGCGTTGGTAAGTTCTTCTCTCTCGCCCACAGGCCCCACTGTGCTAAATCGTTTTCTGCCTGTTCTCTTAGATCTAATTGCATTCTACATCCCCGCCGCAAAATAGTTTAAAACATTGATGTCATACTCACTTTCACCGTGACACACAACCATGACAGCTACAGCCCTTGTATTTACTGGTATTGTCATACTGTCATACTGTGTCATAGTGTTTTTACATACATTAGTAAGTAACATTATTAAATAGAATATAGATATCAAATGCGTCCGCTCGCACGCGCGCGCGTATGTGTGCGCGAAAACACCGTGACACACTGTGACACTATGACAAAGCCTTATATGGCAAGGGCTGCAAGTGGTCATGGTAAATGTCACTGTCACACTAAAATAATTATCTAGCATCCCAAAACCCCTTTGGCGGAAAATAAAACGCAGGCCGCTTACCTTTTATAAGCTTTTTCTTTTTCTCAAAACCAAGGCGATGCATAATTTGTCCAACACGTTTTTGTTCAGGTGGGCGCATGGCGTGAGCATCCATACCTAGAGCTTCTTCCATAATTTCGGCACAGGAATAATCCGAACGCATATTTTTAATAAGCCATTTGTAGATAAGCTCCTCCCATACATCGGAGTCGAATCTATCCTCTTGCTGCTCTTCAAATAGGTGTTTGTATTCATCCGTAGGCCACCAAGGTGTACCCTCATTTAATAAGTGAACTGCCTCTGCCCATAACTGATCTCTATCTCGTTTTATGGCCTCTTGGCATATCTTCGTACACATCACAGGCCAATAGCGCCGGTTACCCGTTGAGTCTTTTAAATATCTATCTTGGTTTGTGGTACCAATAAAAACACATTGCCTCGGGAATTCTTGCACCATACGCCCATAACTGGGGCGATACCTATCCACCTGCGAACCAAAGAACTGTTTAGCTTTGGTGTTTTCAGCCTTATTAAACGCATCAAGCTCTGCAAGTTCAATTCCCCACATCCCCTGCATTTGTTGAAACGTATCTTTTTCACCTAAAGCCATCGGGGTATCAGTGAACCAATCACCAAATAGGTTGTGGCACATCGTCGATTTACCCAACCCCTGCAAGCCCTCTAAAATCAACACCGAGTCAACTTTTACAGGTGGCCGCATTACCCGAACTACAGCAGAAACCAAAAAGAATGTGCCAACCATGGCCGCATAATCAGAGTCTTCTACTCCTAAGTAGTCATGCAACCACATAGCCACTCGCGGCTTACCATCCCATTTTATTGAAGTTAAATAGTCCTGAACGGGATGAAAGGCATGCTCTTCTGAATGAACCAAAATAGCACCAAGTACATCACTGGGTTTGGGTGTAAAACCATAGCTTTCAGATAAGTAAATACGTAAGCGCTCGGTATCGGCATCAGTCCATTCACCAAGCTTTGCCATTTTAAACGGTGGCAACTTACGCTTAATGATCCGATAGCTAAAATTGCAATAACCTAAAACACCATCAAAAGCAGGATCGTGTTCTAAAACCAGCTTCGTATTACTAATATTCGCTTGCGGATTGCCAGCATTAGTTCTTTGGAAAAGCCGTTGCCACGGCTCATCCCCTAGTGAACGCTCCCGCGCGTCAGCGTTTTTCGGCGGCGGGTTATCACCATCATTAGCGCTAGGCTTATCAATAACAGCAGATAGCTGCTTCTTAACCTCTGCTAAACCAGCACTTACATGTAAGTCATTCCAATCTGTTAAAGAACGTGAGGCCATCAAGCAGCCTCCTTATTTAAAATACTAGAAAAGTCTGGTGCAGCAACAAGGCCATTAACCGCAGCTGCTGCTTCATTAGCTTTAGTAATACCAGGATTACCCTTTGTATTAACGTCGTTATCTGCGCAAAACAAAAAGGTCTTATCTTTTAACTTTTCAGCAAATGCCAAAGCCACAGGTAATAAATTTCCCGCATCGAGCGCAACCGCACACGGCCAACCAGTCGCCATATGAATGCTCGCGCCCGTTGCATACCCTTCACAAACGGCCAAAATATTACAGCTACTTGCTTTACCAATAAAATGAAACAGCCCTGACTTACGGCCATGCTTTAAAAATAACTTGGTACCGGTATTGTTGATTACTTGGATGTTCCAAATCTGCTTATTAATATCAATGAGGGGAATGGCCAGACTGCCACGCTTGATATGTAAAAACGAAAAGTCCCTACCTTCATCTTCGCTAGGTAAAGTATCAAAGAAGGCTTTTATCTCTTTACCACCTTCAACCAACTCAGTAGTAAAGTTATCGCGAATAATCAAAATAAACGACTTTTTAAAACCTAACACCCCATAGGCATTCACTTTTTTATCGCTTAAGTACTTATTTGATTTTATCGGTATAGTGAAGTTATCAATGATATATTTGGAAAAGTCACTAATTACCCCATGCCAACGCTGGCGCGCGGCTTCATCCTCTGCCTCTTTCGCTTCGCGCTCTTTTGCTCGTTTAGCGTAATCAGCACTGAGTTTGGCTTGTTGCTCTGCCGTCATAGGTTCATGGGTAAATGTAAAACCTTTCTCTTTAGCCATGCCAATTACAGTACCAATCGTAACACCGCCGCCCGCTTTTACACTGCGCCACATACTTTTAACATCACTCGCCTTATAACGTTCACCGCCAGCGCTCCACGAATCAAAAATATCAAAGCCTGCATCGGCAAACTCATTTTTAATACCCATAGCAATTCTAACCCAGGTATCACGATCTAAATTTGGGTCAAGATACTGCAAAGCATCTTGTACATCTTGTAGCGTTGCCTGCTGCATAATCAAAATTCCTGTTAAAAAACGCTCCCCTAAATTAGTATGTTTAGTGACCAAACCAACAAGCTAAAATAAGGAAGCTAAAATATGCCAACTAAGTTAGATTTAATTTGCTCTACTTGCCGCAGCAAAAAGTTTGAGTATCCAGCTAACCCTAAGCCGAACGACAAGGTTGTTTGTACTGGATGTGGTGCAACTTCTAAATACGGAGAGCTTCAAGCCCAAGCGGAAAAAGAAGCAAAGAAAATGCTTGAGAAGATTGCCAAAAACATTTTTAGGTAACTTTGAAGTTATTATTTCTGCCCCGGCTATCGCTTGTTGTATTTCAGAGGTTTCAAGCGATACCTTAACTTTTAATGTGTTAGAAACTGGCATAAATCACCTGTATAAAAAAACATATATTCGTTTAGCTAAATTCCCACTTATTGATTGGCTAATCTAAAAGCTCAACAACACAGGAACAAAAAAATGAAAACAATCCAATCAAGCAGCTTGTTTTGTATCCTCTGGTGGATAAATGTCAGGACGCAGAAAGCTACGTTCAACACCAAGTACCGTCTCAATTTGCAGCACCCTTACAACTGGGATTTTTTTGTCTTTCCACTTACCTACAGCCTGCTCAGTTACCCCAAGCTTTTCAGCAAGCAGCTTTTGAGTGCCGCCAGCAGCCTCAACACATTCTCTAAATTCTGGTGTCATAAGTCCTCCGTTAGATAAACCAATATAAACCATTAGTTTATTTATTGTAAACCTTGCTTTGTATTAAATTCTAAACCTTAGGTTTATGGTGTTGATATGAAAGATAATTCAGTTACTGGCCGTTTATGGCTTGCTATGCAGGAAATAGGTGTTACGAAGGCGGAACTTGCTAGAGCCGCCAACGTGACCCCTCAAGCTGCTGGAAAGTGGTTTAAAACAAACTCAATTAGTCGCGAGTCATTAGACGCATGCGCTAAAAGGTTAGGCGTGTCTATAAAATGGTTGATCAATGGTGAAGGTGATAAATTCACTGAAAACGTAATCTCAATCAACAAAAAAATGCATGAAAAATCATCTAACGTTGATAGTTTTATAGAGTTAGACCCATGGGATAGTAAAACCCCACTGAATGATGATGAAGTAGAAGTACCGTTTTATATGGAAGTAGAATTATCAGCTGGTAATGGCTCACAGGTTCAATTAGAAACAGCTGGTCCAAAGCTACGTTTTTCAAAATCAACTCTTCGCCGCCATGGTATTGATTTTTCCTGTGCAGCTTGTGTAAAAGTAACTGGTAACTCAATGGAGCCTGTAATACCGGATGGTGCTACTGTTGGTATTGATACTGCCAACACCGCAATTAAAGACGGTGATATGTATGCCATTGATTGGGGTGGTGCATTATTTGTAAAAACTTTAACTCGCAGACCAGGTGGCGGCCTTCGTATTAGAAGCTTTAATACAGATGAGTATCCTGATGAGAATCTAACTAGTGATGAATCTCAACAAGTTAGAGTAATAGGCCGTGTGTTTTGGTATTCTGTTTTAAGGTAAGAACTAACCCACATATATTATATGTGGGTATCGGATTACTATGATACCTTTTCTAATGTTGCATCAGAACATTTTACTCCTGGTCCATAAATCATAACCTCAGAACCGACTTTTTTATCTTGAGCTGTATAGCTCAGAAAGTAAGCATCTTGCTTATGCTTTCCATAGATCTTCCTAATTTCAGGAACATTATCGTAAGAGACTATCCAAGGCGTTTTCACTTCTGATATTGAGCGTTCAATTTGTACATGATCTTCATGATTATAGAAATTGCGATATAATCCAGAACCTTTTACATAATATGGTGGGTCTAAATAAATTAGCGATTTTTGAGGTAATGATTTTGCAATAGTTCCTAGTAGCTCCACAGCATCTAAGTTATATAAAGAAACTCTATTTCTATATAAAGCAACTTTTTCAATTCGATGAATCAAGTTACTTTTATTAAATCTACAATCTAACTTATATGCCCCACTTTGAGCCTTCCCACCAATTACACCAGCCTTTAGAATACCAGAACGATTACACCTATTTAAAAAAAATGTGGCAAAACCGAGCTCTAAGGATGGAACATCACCAAGGTTGGTTAATACTTCTCTTTGTTTATACCACTGTTCTATTGTCACTGGGGTGTCGTGAATTAACTTTACTAATGCTTCAGTATCATTAAGCACTGAATCCCAAAATGAGTACACAGCAGGATCAAGGTCATTTAAATGAATATGTGATGCATACTCTTCAAACAGCAGTTCAAGCGCAATACCGGCACCACCTGCAAAAGGTTCCATGTAATGACCATCACATAAACTATTTTCTAAAAACAAATCTTTGATAAATCCTGCAAATTTCCCTTTGCCGCCAGGGTATCTAAGCGGAGTATAAAATGTTCTTCCAGCCATAACAGCACCTCACAATTTTTCCATTTGCGATATGAAAACAAATTTTTAGTTAAATGGCCAGCTATTTCTAGTCCCAAATCATTTCTAAAAGCAGTCGATAATCGTCCGCTATTAACTTCAGTTCAGTTGGTATTGGCATTGAAATATTTGAGTGCATGACATTATTGAAATAATCAGCCGAACCTAGACTATCTTTTCCATGAACACGCTTGCGCAAGGAGGTAGCTTGACCTTTTTTAATTTTATTCTGACTCTCTAGGTGTTTAATAATTGCTAACAGTTTTACAGACAAAGTGCTCTTACCAAAAGTAACATCTACTGGCATATTATTGTCATCTCTCAAAACAGGCTCAGATGAGTTTTCAATAAAGTATATGGCGGATAACTCTAAGAAAACACGGAATAAAGATGCTGTCGCATTTGGGCAATCATCAACGACTAAGCTCATTTTTAATTCTCTAAAAACTGAATTTATTCTTTTATCTGATATATTCAACGAATAGTCTATTAAATATTTACGGGAAGTAGCAGGAGGCCTTGTTCGTGTTTTTTTAGGCTTTTCGTTGGTACTTGTTGAGTTTTTATCATTATTCTTTGAGCTTTGTTTTTCATTGTCACCAGTATCTTGAGAGCTATGATTTGAACTACCTGACGAGTTATTGCCATTAGGGTTTATTTCATTTGCCTGCTCACTTGAGTTCTGATTTTTAAATAAAAAGGCTGGGTTTAAGTCATCAGGAATCCGCTGAATACATTTCTTTCGATCTTCATCTGTATAAATCAGTTTCACTGAATTGCCTTGATTGTAAAAATCAAATAGAAAATATTCAATTGCAGGGAAAATTAACTTTATATCAAATTCTGGAGTCAGCTCTTTATTTACAACTTTTAACTTAAAAAATTGTTGTGCTGGTAAACTTGCAAAAAAACGAGTTAAATTTGTAACATTTATTTTAGCAACTAGTGCTTTGCAATCATTTTCAATAAAATCACTTCCTTCAACTAACTCTCTAATCTGCTTTCCTATTGACGGGATACCGGAAATCCTCGCTCTAAACTCATCTCGAACATCACCAGACCAATCAACTCTTCCTGCACCGCTGTTTTCACCTGTGTGCTTCAACTCTAACCACTTTTCGCCTTCTTCTCGGTTAGAAACTAGACCACAAACTGTTGTGCTTAATGCAGCTATATCGGTATTCTGACTCAGTTGACGGAATTTAGGAGTTAGTTTTTCTACAGGGCATGCATCAGGATTAAGTAGAAGCTTCATTGCTGTAAGTCTTCTGTTACCCTCAATCACAGTATAAGATCCGCCGTCTTTGTAAACCAATTGCAATTCAGTCGGATCAAGTCCATTTTCGGATATATGTTTAGCCAAATTAAGTATTTTTTGACCACTATCACCTTCCATCATCAGCGAAATGGCTTCTATTTGACTCTCAGCAAAATCATGCCCAAATCTTACATTTTGTAGATCTAATTTTAAATCACTAACCGATATGGATTCTATTACTCTCATGCTTCCCTTCTCTGAATGAACTTAACATTAATATATAACAACTTACGCAATATTTTATAAAACTCAAGCTAATTGAGGTTAATTTACATTGTCAAAAGTTAAAGATAACCACAAATAAAACAACAACATAAACCAATGGTTTAATTATTTCCAAATTTAAACTTGTCCTTGATATAAACCTATGGTTTACCTATAAACCATAGGTTACACATTAATCAAATTAGCTATGAACCCATTACGCACAGAAACTGGTTACCAGCTTGACGATATGCACGTAAGTACAAAGCCTTACTCTCGCTTACCTGCACAGCAAGCACGTACGCTGCTGCTTGTAGCAAAAGGCCTAACACAAAAGTCTATTGCTGAATCATTGGGTGTAAAACCCACCACAGTTCGCCAAGCCTGTAATGAACTCAGCTTTAAATTTAACACCCATTCAATGCGCCAAACGGTACACCAAGCAATTAAGCAAGGTGTGTTGCGTTACACCATGTGCCTAGTGCTTGTGTTGTTAAGTGCAACTAACAGTGACGTTGAGCGCAGTTATCGAACGATTCGAGTAACCAGAACTGTTCGCACTACCCGTTTACGCCGACTGCGTGAACTGCAAAACGACTTACTAGCAGCCTAAGGCCAAGGAGAGTGAATATGACCAAAGTATTTATATTCCCAACAGCACGCAATAACGCAGCAACAGCCCCGTTATTACACAAGCTTAAACAAGCTCAGAAGGTCAGCCCTTTTGAATTGGTGCTCCCAAATTTAAAAGCCGCTAATAACCCGCCGCCAGAGCCACCGCCACAAGCGGCTTAAAGCAAGGTTTCACAGTTCGCTGGTACGCACTTGCCCAACCAAACCAGCCGAGTGGTTGCCGTAAGCAACTAAAACAACACAACAGGAAAAGGAAAAAGCTATGTTAAACGTATTCACATCACTGGTGATCAACCAGCTAAAACAACGCATTAACTTCATGAACCAACGCATGCATGGTGAAGAGCTACGCATTTACGAGTCAGGTACCAAATACTGCTTAATCATTTTATTTGATATCAACAACCAAGTAGTGCTTGGCTCAATCGCTTTAAACGCTAGCGCCCGCCGTGATTTATGCATGACTAAAGCCTTTTTAAGCCTAATTGAAAACACACGTATCCCAAAAGCAGTTTTGGCAGCATGAAACCCCTAAAGAAAGCACTATCAGCAATGCTTTTTATCACGTTATTAATCGCATTGCTGATTTTTGAACAGAACCTAGAAAGCTGGGTTTAATTCCAGGATAAATACCATGAGTAATCACCCTTTATCAGTCGTAGATGCAATCGATAATTTAGTTGCGGCCTATAACCAAGAAGTTGCTGAGTTTGACCAAATGGTTGAAAACGAACAGCAGCTACAAATACAAAATGACAAGCTTACTGCTTTGGTAAAAGACTATGAGCAAGGTGCTGCAGTTGTACTTAAAAATGCAAAAAATGCCGACCAACAGCTGGCGCAAGCACAAAGAGAACGCGATCAAGCATCAGCTAAAGTAAAAGACTTAACGATTACGCTAACCGCGTATAAAGAAATAGCCGGCACACCTAAAAAGCTACGCGACAGAATAAAAAGCTACAAAGACAAGCTAGAAAGCCAGCGCTTAGCGACTGAGCAACAAAAGCGCCTTTATCAAAGCGAACGCAAAACAACAGCCGAGCTTAAAACCGAAATAAGCGAACTTAAAAATCGTTTAGCAGCCGCTGACATAGTGCAAATCTACCGTGGCGATACCGACATTGTACAAACCTACCCGTATCACATTGGCGGCATGGTCGAAGGCCACGATGCAAGGCAAACCCCACTACTCTACCTACACCAAAGCGGCCGTGGTGGTTTAATCATCCTCAACAAAGATGATGAAGCCGAATTAGTCGAAGCCCCTAAAGGCGGCTTGCGCCCGAAAAAAGACACCTTAGAACTCTGTGGTAACTGGTTACGCCGTGTTAAAGCCAATAACTGGGAACTAACAGCCACAGACCTACTTACGTTAAGTAATGAAGATGAACAGCTTTGAGCAAGCCACGCTTGAAACCTTGGTCAGCTTTAAAGCTAAGGACCAAAAAGAGATCAGCCGCTTACTAACTAGCAAAAAGCTTCAAAAAGAAGCCTGCCAACTGGTTAAAAAGTGGAACAATAAACGTCAACAATTGGGCTTAGTCCCTTGGACATAACAGGAAACACCATGAATACAGAACTCAACGATGTCATGCTCGACCTAGAAACTATTGGCCAACATTCGAATGCGGTGATCGTATCAATTGGTGCCGTATTCTTTAACCCACTTACAGGCAATATTGGTGCAGAATTTTACCAAGTCATCGATATAGAAGATGCTATGAAATACGGCGAGGTAGATGGCTCAACACTTAAATGGTGGATGAAAAAAAGCGATGAAGCCCGCTCTGTCTTTAATGTAAACGACACCATGCCACTTAAAGATGCCCTTCTCGAATTCAACGAATGGATGTACCAAATCGAAGGGTTTAGAAATCGTGTTGTTTGGGGTAATGGCGCCACATTCGACAACACAATTCTAACCAATGCCTACAAAGCCACCAATATGACAAAGCCATGGCACTTTAGAAATGATCGCGATGTTCGAACAATGGTTGATGTTGGCCGTCGAGTACTTGGTATTGACCCAAAAAAATCAAATGCATTTAAAGGTAACCCACACAACGCATTAGATGATGCAAAACACCAGGCTAAATACATTAGCGATATCTACAAACAGATATCACATTGCCATTCAATCTATTTGAAACAGTAAGTTATGCACAAATTTAAACGCAACTGCGTGGCACAACAACGGGCCCGTATACGTCAATACTATCAACGTAAAAAACAGACTGAGAAACAAAAGGAGGCATCATGGCCAAAAGCAAAATACAAATAACAGCCGGCGATGTATTTAACAATTGGACAGTGCTATCTGAAGAAGCTTGTGGGCAATACTTTTTATGTCGCTGTATTTGTGGCACTGAGCGTTCAGTTAAAAAAGGTAACTTAGGCAGAGTACTTGGTTGTGGCTGTGTTCGTAAGCCTTATAAAAAACGAAACGCTACACCTAAAACCAAAAACAAAAACAAACCAATCACGGTGAGTATCGCAAAGCAAACTACACCTAAGAAAGACGCTCCGCGAGCAGTTCCTTATAGCGAACGTCAAAAATCAGCACGTGAAAAGTTAGAAGAACGTTTAGAGCATTACCGACTTGAGCGGGAAATCCGTGAGCTTTGGGCTGCATAATGGGTAATTTAATCACCATGCCAAAGGCCTGTATTAGCTGTCAGGCCTATAAGCACATTGGTAAGGCAGACGATAAACACTGCCCTCACATAGATTGGCGCGGCCAGCAGCAAACTAAAACTCGCTATGGCCAATGCCAAGTACACAAAACCCAAGTGTTCATAACAGAGCTTTGTAACCAATATCAGCAAGAGCCATTTATAGAAGTGGTTGATGCTGATAATAGGCCTGAAGCAAAACAGCCAAGGCAAGAACAACTCTTATTTTGAGGTAAAACTATGGCTAAGAAAGTAATCACTATTTTAGAAGAGGCCGATGGTGTTGTTATTGAAATTCGCACCAATGGCCGTCGCGTTAAATATGAGTGTGAAGACCTAGACGAAGCACTAGAAATACTCCCCCACTTAGACGAACTGCAAGAGGTGCCAAATGAAGAAGCCTAAATTAATGAAAGCCCGTTGCTGGGCTAAAATGTATTTCCATGAAGATTCATTACCTAGCTATAACTCTTTGCGCGATTGGGTAGCAACTGGGTATGTTCAAGGAGAGTTAGTGGGCCCAGGTCAACAAGTGTATATTTATGATAATCAGCAACCGGGCACTAACGCGAAAGCAAAAGAAATAGCATTAAAACTAGCAGCGAATAGCTAACATGGCACCAAGAAAACGTCTGAACAAAAACCGTGACCTGCCGCCGTTTTTATATTTTGTTAAAAACGCCGGCTATCAACTTAAACTTGTTAACGGTAAACGTAAAATCATTAGTCAAAATAGAACTGAAGCTATCATTATAGCCAATGAATATAACCGTATTAAGCGAAGTAACTCTAAGCTAGATGAACTGCTTACAGGTACCGGCTCTCAAGGTGGTTTGAACCTAATAGTTGACTCTATTATTGAGCGAATGACTGCCGACAAATCCCCAGGTAATAATTTACTGTCTACCTGGACTAATGATGCCGAACGTATGAAAAGTTATTTCACGATGCCAGGCGAAGATATCACGCTAAGTGATGTTACCGAATACATGGAGCACTATCATAAAGGTGCAAGTAACAACGTGTATAACCGAAAACTCAGCTTTTTAGAACTAGTCTTCGATTATGCAAAAGACAGCGGCCATATGACAAACAACCCCGCCGCTCTTAAAATCAAAAAACCCAGCGAGCGTAAAATACGTAAAGCGTTAGATGTTGATGCATTCGAAAAAATACGTGCAGCTGCCCCATTATGGCTCAGAACTGCAATGGATTTAACCATGCAAACTACACATGCAGTTTTAGAAATATCACGTATTGAATATAAATTAAGAAAAGCAGAGCCTGGGCGCTGTGGTTGTATTTGGTATAAACAACCACAACAAGACCAATTTGGTACCATATATGGTGAACTAGCTATTCACCGCCAGAAAACACATAAAAGCGAAGCTTCGCATGTGATCATACCAATCAACGAAACCATTAAAACAATTATCGACAACAGCCGCGATAGAATTGTTTCGCCTTATGTTGTACACAGGCTACCAAAGAAAAACTCAAACCCTACTAGCGCTTTAGTAAATCACGTAACTCAAATAGTTAGCAAAAACATAAGCACAGAGTTTTCAAAAGTAAGAGACAAGCTAGGTGTATACAAACACCTAAAACCTGAAGAGCGCCCCACTTACCACGAAATACGTGGTTTATCTGCAAGGCTAATAAAAGCCCAAGGCTGGGACCCACAAACTCGTATGGGCCACTCAGACAGTAAATCAACCAAGGTCTACACCGAATTCGGGAAGCAGATTGAATGGGTTCAAGTGCCTAATTTGACGGTAAATATAAACTAAAACACCAACGTCCGGACAACCCAAGCACTCTCGATTGATTATATGGTGACTTCATTTGAAAAACCAAGCCGGCTAATCCATAAATTTTAAGCCACAAAAACCCGCTAATTAAGCGGGTTTTAATGTTTTATTAATCAGAACAACAAAGACCTAATCAACAGCTTTCATGCCTTTCCATTGTACAAACGCATAAGATCATTATAAGCATCAGATAGAGCATTTCGTGAATCATGGCTTTCGCTCTGTTTATAGCTTTTAGGTATATTTTTATTATTTATATACATAGTAGTCGCTACTTTTAAACGCGCACTAGCTGCATTGATTTTTGCGGTTTGAAACATTAGCTCAGCTTGTTTGGCTTGGGCTTCTGCGGCCCTATGTAACTCTTCTCGGTGATTTGATAGTTCATCACGGGTCAATCTTAGCTCTTCCCTTTGTAATTCTAACTCTTTACTTTGAAGAACTATCGTATAAATAACACCACAAAAAGCAAGTCCAGTAAATAGAGTGTTTATAGCTCCAAACATACCACCAAAGGAATTTCTAGCATCCCAATTAGGCAGTTCAAAATAAATAACTAGTCCAAGAGTAACTTGTATTAATGCCACTAAACCAAACATTATCCATAATGCTCTAAATTTTTTCATCATTCTCACTTAAATATGTAAAGTTAATAAAAGAGTCTCGACCATTATATTTGTTTAATAACTATTTTGAGCTTTAAATGTTTGATAAGACTTTAATGAAAACACCACAGCAAAAAAAGAGTTAAAAGAAATGGCATATAAAAAATGATAGAAAACTTCTCAAATATAGAAGTTATAACAGTAGTTTGTTCTTGAGTGTGTAATCCATACCCCCAAAATAAGAAAAATGTAGTGAGCGCCCATAAAAGTAATGAAATAATTACACCAATTTGCCAAAAGTGCCCTGTAATTTCATAGAGCATATCTACACATTCTGATAAGTTATTCTCTCTACGCGCCATAATTTCCCTTTATGAATAATTCTTTTTTCAAATCTATGACAAACCGATGTCCAAATCAAGACTTAAAATACAGACTTGCATTATTACTTATTTTTAAATAACTTACTTGTATCAAAAAGATAAGGACTCAGGGACTGATATGAATGCTCTAGATAATTTATTGAAAACACACCAAGATTCGGAAGAGCTAGATTTTGAAACTATATGGAAAGAAGGTACTTTTGTATTTGATTCAAACGTATTATTAGACTTATATCGTCTACCCGAAAGTGCTAGTGATGATTTGATTAAAGTACTTAAATCAAAAAACTTTAACCCTAGAATTTGGGTTGGCTTTCAAGTAATTCTTGAGTTTCTCAACAATCGCCATAACACTATTGGAGATCAAAAGAGTAAATTCAACGAAGTCAAAATACTGATTAATGAAGCCTTATCAAAGTTTGACACTACTATACAAGAACTACAGCAATCATTGAATAAATTAAAGCTCAATGAAAGACATTCTGTTATTGAACCTGACAAATATATAACTCAGAAAAACATCGCTGATAGCAAAAAATTTTTAGACAAGTTCGTAAAAGAACTTGACGACCTAGAAAAAGATCATCCAGATGTTCATCAAACAGATAAATTTAAACAAACAGTTCTTGCAATTTTTGAAGGCAAAGTTGGAGATGCCTTTACTGAAGAAGAACTAAAAGAAATCTACGAAAATGGGGAATCAAGATATAAAAAAAGATACCACCAGGTTTTAAAGATGATAAAAAAGATGAATCATATTTTGTTAATGGTCTAGAATTTAAAAGAAAATTTGGTGACTTACTTCTCTGGCATGAAATTATCCAAAAGGCAAATATTAATAAAATTAAACACTTAGTTTTAGTAACTGGAGATGTCAAAGAGGATTGGTGGTTAAAAAAAGAGGCAAAAATCTAAATGCTAGATTGGAACTCCTTGACGAAATTTATTCAAAGTCACCAGAGCTACAATCATTTTATATGTATGATACTTCTAGCTTTTTAAGAAATGCAAAAACTTATCTGGATTTAGACATAAGTGAAGATACTATTGAACAAACCAATGATCTGATACGAGTAAATAATAAAAAGACTAACTTTTATGATAAAAAAGATGGGTTAGCAGACTTTATTGAGATAGTTAAGTTTTTAAGTAATAAATTTGATGATCTAAAAGTATATATTCATTCAAGTGTTGAATTGATACCTCCTATACTCATTCCTGAATTTGTTCCATTTTTAGTAATAAGTGAAATATTTGGGAATGCTAGTCAGCATAGCAGTGATAAAGTGTTGCAAATAACAGCATCTCTCGTAGCTGACAGTCACATAGACATTACTTTCCGTAACAAGGTTAAAATTTTTTCTAGCGATGACAAATCAGGAACTTGGACAAAAGAAAATAGTCAAAAAGATCCTGCTCGAGGCCATGGGCTAAGAGCAATTACAAACGAGTTAAAAAGTATTGGCGCGATGACCTATTCAACTTTCGATGATTATCATTATTCATTAACTATAAGATTCCCTTGGAAGCTTTTAATAAAATAAGTACATTTACTTACCTAAGTACATATAAATCTAGTATGGACTTCTTTATTTTACACTAAGAAACTCCATACAAGGCTTATGAAGTCTTATACTCCTAGTTACCACTCCTTCTAAACAGAAATCATCCTCTGGTGAAACATACACTGGTTTAAATTCATCAGAGGCAGATAACAGCAACCGGCTATCTTTATCTATGATCTTGCATACAAAGCACCCGTTGTAACTCGCAACAACAATATCACCTGTACTTGCATCCACCGCCCTATCAACTAACAGTAAGTCACCATCGAATATTCCTACTCCCTGCATAGACTGCCCAGAAGCCATTCCAATAAAGGTAGCATCGGGGTGCTTTATTAAGAGCTGATCAAGCGAAAGGCCTAGTTCTTTGTATTGAGCTGCAGGAGACTCAAAACCTGTAATACCAGCTTCGATATAAATTGGGATAACAAACATAAGTAACAAAACAAAAATACTGTACATAAATACAGTATAGTGAAAAATTTAAGTGTCTGAAAGTGAATTTTGAAGTCGCTTGAACTTAGACTTACACAATTAGATTTTCTAATATGTTGTTTAGGAAGGGCTTTATAAAAAACTGAGAATTGCATTTGTAATAAGCACTCTAACCGCTTGATTTTACAAAAGTATAAAAATGAGAAAAAATGCACTTTTTACTGTGTAAAAAAACAGTGGTTAATTTTTAATGTTACGTAGTTTCAATAGGTTAACTTAATTTTGAAGAAAATCATGGGGTGTCAGGGGTCGCAGGTTCAAATCCTGCTATGCCGACCATTTTTCTACACTCTATTCAATAAGTTACTTAACTTATCTATTTATTTTATCGCACCTTAAACATACATTCCTTTATTCATATCGTACATTTATCGCACCATATTAATCTAAACTTATTTTCTCATTTTTTGGGATATTAGGTGTTGATTGGGGGGATATATAGTAAGACAGCTAATGGCACCTCAGTTAGCCTTATAAGTTTTCACTTGCCACCGATACGATGGAGTGACGAATTAAAACAGTGTTCCAATTGTTCATAAATCATCAGATTTTTTTCAATATAGTCGTTCACCATTTCAATGAAGCTTTCAATTTCCTCTTTGTCATATGGTATCACAATAATTTTGGTGATCACCCTATGATTGATTTCGTTTAACCATTTGATCCTATCGAGCTTTTCGCTGAGATCCAATTCCTTATCCCACAAATAAACACGAACAGACACAGTTAATGAGTGAGCTAACATTCGAAAAAAGTCGCATCTTTCACTGTCAGATAGCGATTCTAATTTATCGATGAAACTATTGAGCTTAATACCAATCTCCTTTTGAGAACAGCGCCATTACTATTAGGCGCACAAATTCTTGGCTAAATCAGCGACGGAGAAGCAAACGCCGACTGTTTTCTCCTTTTTTAATTTCTTGTTATGTTTGAAAATCACTAATATATGTTCTTTTGATTTCATAATAGAATTGCCGAATCCAAAACAGCAACCTTTTTAAAAGGTCAAAAGGGATCACTACCAATTACGAGTAACGCAAATTCAGAGTTTTTAGTGAAATAGCGAGTTGCTATAGTAAGTATTTTAAAATAAACATCACAGCATTCGCTCTTTTAACAAATGCTGTGTAATTGACCTAGTTACCTTCACTTTTTAGAAGATAATGCCGCTTCTCTAGCTAGTGAAGTGATCTCATTAGTCAAATCATCATCAAACGAAAATGAATAGACTCTCCAACCTTGCTTTACTTTAAAAAATTGAAACTCATAACGTAAAGGTTGTCTATCATAAGTCACTAAATAAGTAACATGCACAAAGTTGTCACCTACAAAATAGGTGTCTATTTTGCCTACGTTGTTTATCTCTCCAACGAGTCCTTCAAGAGCATTCAATTGAGTTTTAACATTTTTAACTTGATCAGGAATTGAAGATACGTATTTGTTCGTTTTGTAAATCGAATCTACGGCTTCATTTACCTTACCAGATTGGTAAAGCTTAAAAAAATCATCAATTTCAGATTGATAATCTGATGCTAAAGAATTGAAAGATAATAATGCCGCTATTAAAAACACTGATAACTTCATATTTGGTAATATTCCTTTAGTTATGAAACCCAAAATGGGCATATCAAGCTTGAATAAAATTCGCTAAAACGATTTCCTAGCCAACTTTAAACAACCTTCTTATTGTTTTTTTTAGCTTACAGTTCTTATCCTTAAAGAGAAAGTTATAATTGTTTATCTTTAAAGTGTGTTGCATTGATAGTTGTACAATAATTCCTTGCGCGTTATCTTAAAGAATTATGAAAAACATTGCTCTTTAAGTTATTCCATTTGAAGCAATTTACAGATTAAATCAAAACTTCTTTAAATGGATTTCTTAATATCTAAAACGTCAATAACGTTGAAAAGCTATACACTAATTTACCATCAACAGCCTCATGATCTTTAGCTACAAATTGTGCTGTCCAGCCTTTGTTATCACTTGAAACTAAACCTGAAGAATGCAACTGACAAAAGAGTTGCTCTAGAAATAATGATTGGTAACTAATTAAGAGCTCTTCCAACTCAGATTCACTTTTTGAAACTGGAATATTTATTTTTGCGTTGTAAATAGCGTCAATGGGTTTTGGTTTATAAGCATTGAATTTAGTATATAAATCAGGATTTTGATTGATAAATGAATCGAGTTCATCTTGCTCGGCTTGTTGCAAATGATAAACAAATGTTGAATCACAGCATTCTGTTGCAAAGGATCGCTTATAAGCGTCGTTTACAAAGCGTGAAGAGAAAACAACAGTTCTAGGTTTGTTAGTTTGACTTTGAATATCAAAATCATTGAGTTCTAGAATTCGATGAACTCTCCATATCCCTGAACCATAGCTTCTGACCCAATCTCCGACCTTAATATTATCGTCCATACTTTCCTTGATGCCTAACGCCGCGATAAACGGAACAAAATTGCAGGCTGCAATTTAGAGCTTACACAGCCTAATATTTTTTGTTCGATTTGATTGCCTTGTTAGGGTTATAAAGCACCTTTTTTGATTGAGTGTGCTTCAAGTTCTTTTGCTATTAAATCTCGATCTATATCTTTAGGTAATAAAAATATAATTTCACTATCATCTGTAAACTTAAAAACTATGCCGTCAACAATAAACGTATATAAAGATATCAGCTCCCAAGGTATCGAAGTTATATTATCTGCTTTGATTCTAATAATACCTTTGGGTCCGGAATCAATTTTAACTGGTGACAGCCACCTAATCGTATACAAGCCCCAAGCTAAAATAAAACCTCCTGCAGGCGCAATCCAAATTGTTTTAACCAGATGATTGATAAAGCCATCTTTAGTCAACAGACTTACAACTGCCAAAATAACGAAAAACAACGTCCAAATAAGGCAGCTGATTAATACCCCCTTTGAAATGAGGCTATATCTTTCTTGATTTTGGATTGATTTAACCCAAGGTTCAGTCCACTTCATTGCCTGATTGTAACCCTAACGCCGCATAGAGGGCGGATAAAGCTTGGCTAAAATTAGCAACGAAGGAGCGCAAGCCAAGCGTTTTGCGTCCTTTTCATAATTACTTAACTAGGTTTTGCTTAGCGCATTTCCGTAATTTATACCAAGTAAGACTTTGTTAACTGTATCTTGAAACGAGCCACCGAAATATAATTGCTCATCTGGATCTGTAAAGATATAAAAGTTATTAAATTCATCGACAACTATTTGCATGTGATCTCGATGAGCTGAGGCAACAGAGAAGAGGCTATTTATGTTAGTCCAGTATTTATCAAACTCTTTGCCTAAATCAAAAGTTTTAGAGTAAAAACAAATTTCACTCGCTGAAAAGTCTCGACCTGGAGCGACTTCACCTACGGTTAGACCTCCGTATTCTTTTAGAACTCTTATTGCGTTTTTGTATGCTGGCTTAAATAAATCCAAAACATTAGTTTGTACTTTTACATTTCTTCCTTCATACCAACCAGAGTCGTCAAACAATTTCTGAATATATTGCTCGGTGTCCATTAAAAACCTAACATGTTTATAGCGAGCAAATCGGGTGTTTTTCTACCACAGTATCGCTCGCTTTTCTGAATGACTCATTTGTAACAAACTTCTTAAGTAATTGCCAATACTACTAAAATGCAGGAGCTTTAGCTTTTTCTTAGGACAAGAACGAGCTATAGGATCGTTTTCCTGACTATAAAAGCTATATTCTTTGACGAAATAGAAAAGCAATTGTGTACAGACGAAGGACGGCTCTATAAAAGAAAGGCCTTGGTAACACCCAGTTAGGGGCTGATTAATGTTTGGCTAAAATGCAAAGGTAGCGAAATCGAACCAAGCTTTAGCAGTCCCATGCTTAAACAGCTTGTTAGGTTTTCTTTTACACATAGAACCTAAATATCATTGCTTGGGACAATGCAGTCAGCGCAAATAATACAGAATCCTGACTTTGAACAAAATACAACGTTAAGCTTACTAGAATACTAACTACCATATAGATCTTGAAGGAAGCATTTGCATATTTACAAATTACCCAATGAACAGGAAAGCCGACACATAGCCACCCGACCAACGATACAAGTAAATAGACACCTAGAAAAAGTAAACTTGATACAAATAAGTCAGCAATATCACTAGCGGTTGTAGGTAGTGAAGCCATAACCGAAGTTATTACGATTATTCCTAAGGCTACCCATGACAGGCTTTTGATAATTGCGCTATCCCAGTTTCCTAAGCCCACCACTCCTCCATTAAAACATAACGATAAGCTCTGCTGCGTCGTTGCTTGAGTGCCTTGTTATGTGTTAGTTATTCGATTCTCTGCAATTACCATAATAATCGAATTGCATAGGTGAAGCTTCTTTTGATTTTCCATCAATACGGACTAATTCAGCTTTACAGTATGAGTCATAAGCACCTAACTTACCCGACACGTTTATTTCATAATTCTGCTCTGCTTTTGGCTTGAATGAAGCGTAAGTTGTACAATTGCTCATGCCTGCAACAGACATAATCATGAAGGTGTATTTTTTATCAGCAACAACATTTACGCCATTTGGATTTAATGGCGAAATTAAAGGATTACTGTCATCCAAAATAACTAATTGAGCTGCACTTTCCGCACCAAACGATTTTCCACATGATTCCTCTTCTGAGTGAACATTTACAAATGTAGAGTAACCAAGAAAAGGCGCATTGAAATCATGATTTATTTTTAGTGTCGCTGTAGGCTGATTTGCTAAAGGAGCTTTATACTTAGGTAAGCCTGCACAACCACTTACAATTAACGGTATTAATAAAAAGCCAATTCTCATAATAAATCCTTTTCTAAAATATTCGGGTAACAGCAACGCTTGCCTAACCGCCGCAAAATAGCAGGCTAAAATTAGCGTCAGCCAAGCGTTTTGCGTCCACCCTTAATGCGATTGTTATATTGCATTGTAAACCATTGGCTCACAAGGCTTTGGTTTATATTCACAATACCGATATTCAATGGTTACAATTTGAGCGACAGCTTGCTCTTTAGATACTTGAGTAAATAAACCATTCTTTAATACATAAAATAGCTCATTTTTATTAGCTGCTACTTTAAGTTGATTCCATTGACCAGCATCAACCAAGTTTGAATTGTGATTGAAGCGATATTGTATAGTTGCATCTTCGGCTAATGTAATTGAACTGTAGGATCCAAAATATAGCTTACTATTAATGCCGTTAACTTTTACTTGTTGGTGCGCACTCGGTTCTTGGTATGCAACCGGAGATATTAGATACACGATTGTACTTTCAGTACTAGGCAGAATAGGAAATTTATACTCCGCTGATTTGGATTTTAAAATTTCAGCAGGAATTCCAACGCAAGATATTAGTGCCGAAGCGACTAAAATAATGATTATATTACGCATAGCTCCCCTTGCAATATAACGCTTGCCGTAAACAGCACAAAATAGCAGGCTAAAATTGGCGACGAAGAAGCACAAGCCTGCTGTTTTGTGCCCACGGTTTAACGGCCTTGTTAGGTGTATATTACACTCTGTTTTTAAATACTACGGGTGTGATCAACATAGCTATCAAAACAATAAAACCAGCGACAAACCCAATATTTTGAAGGTAACTGACACCAGAAAAGAATAATATTATTGCTATAGCGAAAATGCCTATTTGAGAGAAACCTATAGCACGCCTCTTTCTAGCATTACCTTGCCCATGAAAAAGCCAAATCAAGGTGACAGGTAGAGATACTAATAACAAAATAAGTAGTAGGTATAATGCCCCACCTCCTCCGTGTGTCACCTCAACCTCCTATACACATAACGTTTGCTTAGCAGGCTAAAATTAGCGACGAAGGAGCGCAAGCCTGCTGTTTTGCGTCCTTTGGTTTGGGCCCTTGTTATGTACTTTTATTCAGATTTTAAGCCAGACAACTTAACGCTTTCACCTTTTGAAATTGACTTTGCTTGGTCTAAAGTAAACTGAAACCAAAATTCAGTGCGATTCTCATCGGAATAACTAAAGCAAAACTCCAATTCATCAGCGTCAAAGCCACCAACAAACGATGGAGACTGAAACATATCGCTCGACTCTATTTCAAGCCATTGATGAGTTGAGTAGTCTTGGTTAACTATCTCAATACAAATAGATTTTAATTCATCTTCAATTGGTATATCCATCACTGACCTGTTAGAGCATAGAACGCCCGCACAATGAGCGGATTAAGCTTGGCTAAAATTATAGCGAGGAACGAGCGTCAGCCAAGCTATAGGCGTCCATTCATTGATGCGTTTGTTATGTGCTTTATTTATACCTACATACTTGAGTAGCACTAATTTTATGACTTACCACTTGGGATGAATCATTCACTGCAAAGCGCAAAAACAAACTGGTATAGCATTTTGGGTCTATCTTGCTTTTTAATCTCTCTAATTCGGCTGAATTTGAATCACCACCAAAGGTTTTTTGCATATCATTTTTCATAGCATGAGCATTTAGCCAAACTTCTAAATTAGAATAGTCAGTAGATGCTTGAAGTTGGGCGTCAATTTTTACATTCCACGCGTCTTTCGCCTCTTTGATTGCTTGAATATCAATATTTTTTTGCTCTGAGCATCCGAAAAGAATAATCAATATCAAAAGCAAAGCGACACGCAACGGAAACCTCCTAGCACATAACAATTTTATAGTGCGCTCGTCCCACATCTTTCTGCCGATGTTACGCGCATGTATTAATAAGTCTATTAGTAACAAATAACTTAAGGCAAAGCCAACTCTAATTTTTTATTGGTACTTAAATATATTCAGAAAAAAGAAAATGCGCTCGTCGCTCATCTTGGGGCAGAAAGAGTTACCCCAAACTCCCGTTCAATTAATTATCACTCTGTACTTCAAACTCCTTAAAAATACTATTCACATTCACTTTTGCACCTAGCTTTGCAGCGATTAAATAGAGGCCTGCTAGTTTTCTGTGTACGAACAAGGCATCTACGGGTGGTGCGTGCCAATGCTCTGAGGCGGTGCTCATTTTAAGGCCGAGTTCTTTTATGCGTTTTGGTAAGTCGCTATTCGCAAAATCATACTCACCTTGGTGGCGCAGGGGCTCGCAGGCGAGTAAAAATATATCGACGACATTATCTATATACTCTTGAGCAAGCCCTTGTTGAAAATAGCCAATTTGCTGTGCAGCTGTTGCCACACCTGTCCTATCATTATTAATCGCAGCAGATAATAACTGTAAGTAACCAGCACTAATATGCTGAGGTAGTTCGCGGGTGGCACCAAAGTCTAAAAGCACTAAGCGTTGATTGTCGATTTGATATTGATAATTGGCAAAGTTTGGATCAGTTTGAACTAGTTTAAAGCTAAATAATTCACGTAAAAATAAGCTGAGTAGCTGTACAACCGCTTTGTTACGTAGCGCTTGCTGTGTGCTTGCCAGTTCATCTAGCTCTTGTCCTTCAACAAAACTCATTACTAGAACTTGAGAAGAACTAAGCGAATCTACCACATTTGGAATAAGGTAATTGTCATCACCCTTTAAACACTCGCTGTAGCGTTTTAAATAATTAGCTTCTAACTCGTAGTCAGCTTCGTTTATAAGCTGTTGTTTTGCTTCATCGATAAGAGGCTGTATTTCTACCTCTTT
Organism: Pseudoalteromonas sp. Hal040; assembly: GCF_037162425.1. Lineage (NCBI taxonomy): Bacteria > Pseudomonadati > Pseudomonadota > Gammaproteobacteria > Alteromonadales > Pseudoalteromonadaceae > Pseudoalteromonas > Pseudoalteromonas sp. Hal040. The sequence continues at coordinate 2,083,314 of NZ_JARLUU010000001.1, forward strand.
GGGTAGCAAACCACTGAGCTTCAGAAGATAAGCTAAATTATCAACATCACTGGCAATGCCTTTTGCAATACCTGGGTATTGCACTTTTACTGCTAACTTTTCGCCCGATTCACGATAGGCAATATGCACTTGCCCTATTGATGCCGCAGCAAATGGCCTAAGTTCAAAGTGTGATAATTGTTCTAGCCACGCATCGCCCCAGTGCTCTCGCATCACTTTGACTAATTGCTTTTGCGGCATAGGTGTCGCTTCTGCACGCAGCCTTGCTAAAATTGCAGATAGCTCAGGAGTGAGTAATTCACCACTGTCCATGGATAACAGCTGCCCCAATTTCATTGCTGCTCCACGCAGATTTGCAAGCTGCTCTGCAAAGCGCTGAATATTTTTTGGCTGTAACAATAACTCTTGTCGTGATGTTTGCTTGCCCGTCGCCCATGCTTTTGTGCCTTCAAACAACATATTACCTGCGACTTTACCAGCTAAAGAGCCAAGCCGAGCAGCGCGTGAAAATCGTGATGTTGGCACAGACTTTTGTTTATTACTCATATTGCTTCACACTATTAACTTAATGCATTGAATACGTTAATTGTTCAGGTTTAGATCCACTTTATATTTTAATAGATTTTAGGCAACAAAAAGGCCGCAAGGTTTCCCGATGCGGCCTTTAAACTTAATATCAATATAATTATTTAATAACTTCTAAGCCACCCATGTAAGGGCGTAATACTTCTGGTACAACAATTGAGCCATCAGCTTGTTGGTAGTTCTCTAAAATTGCTACCAGTGTACGACCAACTGCTAAACCTGAACCATTTAGTGTATGAAGTAGCTCTGGCTTTTTCTCGCCTTGACGACGGAAACGCGCTTGCATACGACGCGCTTGGAAATCAACCATGTTTGAACATGATGAGATTTCACGATAAGTGTTTTGTGCAGGTAACCATACTTCTAAATCGTAAGTTTTAGCTGCGCCAAAGCCCATATCACCCGTACATAAAATCACTTTACGGTATGGAAGCTCTAATGCTTGTAAGATTTGCTCAGCATGACCTGTTAGCTCTTCTAGCGCTTGCATTGAATCTTCTGGTTTTACTAGTTGTACTAATTCAACTTTGTCGAATTGGTGCTGACGAATAAGACCACGTGTATCACGGCCATAGCTACCAGCTTCACTACGGAAACAAGGCGTATGCGCGGTTAAACGAATTGGTAAGTCGCTTTCGTCGTAAATTTCGTCACGAGCACTGTTCGTAAGTGGTACTTCTGCTGTAGGAATTAAGCTAAAACCTGGTTGTTGCTGACCGTCATCATCCACTAAACCTAATGTGTGGAATAAGTCACCAGCAAATTTAGGTAATTGGCTTGTACCGTATAAGCTTGCGCTATTAACTAGGTAAGGTACATACATTTCTGTGTAGCCGTTTTTGTCTGTGTGCGTATCAAGCATAAACTGCGTAAGAGCACGGTGCATACGTGCAACTTGACCACGCATAACAGTAAAACGTGCGCCACTGATTTTAACGCCCATTTCAAAGTCTAGGCCGTTTACGTCTTGACCAACATCAACGTGATCTTTTACTTCAAAATCGTATGACTTAGGCGTACCCCAGGTTGAAATTTCAACGTTTTGGTCTTCGTCTTCACCTACTGGTACTGACTCATCAGGTAAGTTTGGAATAGCTAGTGCAATTTGCTTAAGCTCTTCGAGTACTGCGTCTTGCTCTGCTTTAACGCTGTCTAGTTGATCGCCAAGGTTACTGACTGAATCAAGCAGCTGTTGTGCTTTTTCGTGCTCGCCTTTCGCTTTTGCCTGGCCGATAGCTTTGGAACTTGCATTACGCTCGCTTTGAAGTTCTTGCGTTTTTACTTGTAATGTTTTGCGTTTTTCTTCAAGTGCAGTTACCGCTGCAATATCAAGTTCGAAACCGCGTGTTGCTAAACGTGCAGCCGCTTGTTCGATATCTTGACGTAAATATTTAGAATCTAACATGTTTGATTTTTAACCTTTTTGCATTACCAGCTGAAGGCCCAGCCAAGCCATAAATATACACACCACCACGTTTAAGGTGATATTGAGGGCCATTTTAAAAAGTGACCTTGTTGCAAGAGCAACAACGAATCCATTGAGAATGTTGAAAAGGTGGTTAATGCACCTAAAAAGCCAATACCAATTAAGGTTTTAGCGGGGCTAACAGCGATTATTTCTTTTTCAATCAAGCCGTATAAAATGCCCATTAACAATGAACCAAGAATATTAACTGTCAATGTGCCAAAAGGGAATCCCCTACCGAGCAGTTTTAGCATGGTTTCGCTAAGAAAGTAGCGTAAACATGCCCCTGAAGCGCCACCCATTGCAATCATCATGTAAAGTTTCAAACTATTCATAACGTTTAATATCACTTTGCTCGTTGCGCTGGGTTAAATAGTCCAGCTTTTGTTTTATTTTTTGTTCAAGCCCACGGTCAGTTGGGAAGTAATACTGGCGATCATTAATTGCCTCAGGGAAATACTTTTCACCTGCAGCAAATGCCCCTTCTTCATTGTGCGCATAACGATATTCAGCGCCATAACCCAAGTCTTTCATTAAGCTAGTTGGTGCATTGCGTAAATGCTCTGGCACCGGATGACTCGGCTCATTTTTAGCATCTTGCATAGCTTGGTTAAACGCCATATACACAGCGTTACTTTTCGGGGCACTGGCTAAGTAAATGGTGGCTTGTGCGATAGCACGCTCACCTTCACTTGGGCCAACACGTTGAAAAATATCCCATGCATTGAGTGCCACTTCCATTGCTCGCGGGTCAGCATTGCCAATATCTTCTGTAGCAATCGCTAATAATCGCCTTGCTACATAAAGTGGGTCACCGCCACCTGCTAAAATACGGCAGTACCAATACAAAGCACCATCAGGTGAACTACCTCGTACAGACTTATGAAACGCTGAAATCAAGTCGTAAAACTCATCACCGCCTTTGTCGTACTTGGCTAAGTGAGTTGGTAGAACTTGGCTTAAAACATGTTGATCAACAAGGTATTTACCCTGCTGCTCCGTGGTTAAATCAACCGCTTGCTCTAACAGGTTAAGTACTTTACGTGCATCGCCATCACTTGCTTGGCAAAGCGCTTGTTTAGCATTATCGGCAATGTCTATGTGTTTTTGGCTGAGCTCTACGTCTTCACGTAAAGCGCGTTCAATTACGTTAAATAAATCGGCTTGCTCAAGTGCTTTTAATACATACACACGAGCACGAGACAGTATCGCGTTATTAAGTGCAAATGATGGGTTTTCGGTGGTCGCGCCAACAAAAATAAACGTACCGTCTTCGATATGTGGTAAAAATGCATCTTGCTGAGATTTATTAAAACGATGCACTTCGTCAACAAACAATAAGGTGCGCTGCCCTCGCCCAGCAAGATTTGCTTTTGCTTCGGTTACGGCCTCACGAATGTCTTTTACACCCGCTGTGACTGCCGACATTTGAATAAGGCTGGCATCGGCATGGTTCGCAATAATTTGCGCTAAGGTGGTTTTACCAACGCCAGGCGGCCCCCACAAAATGAGGCTGTGGCATCGACCTGCAAGAATCGCTTGGTAAAGAGGTTTATCGGGGCTTAAAAGGTGCTGCTGACCAATGTAGTCATTAAGTGTTTCAGGTCGCATGCGCGCCGCAAGTGGGCGCACATCAGGACCAAAATTAAATCCGAGGGTACTCAAGCCTTAATCACCTTGGCTTTGGTCGTCAACTTCAACGCCCTCAGGAATAGTAAATTCAAAGGTTTGAGCTGCCAGTGCTTCGTTTACCTTGGCATCTTTAAAGGTAAATAAAGACTGCTGACCAGAGGTATCTAATACCGTTAGTGATGCGAGGCCTTGCTCTTTAGCATTAAAGTGAATGTCTAGCTTTTCAACTTGGCTCTCAACGCCTTTGTTTGGTGTGACGCTAAAGCCAGCATCGGTTGCCACAACTTGGTATTTAGCCCACTGCTCTGGATCTTTTGAGGTCAGCAATACAAACGGTGTTGAATCAATCAGGCTGTGGGTATTCATAATCGTTACTTGCTCAGCAAAGCTGTCGAAGTAATACGTTTTGTCACCATTTGATACAAACAAGGTATCGTCTGGGCTTTGCTGTTGCCAGCGGATCATCATAGGCTGCTGAAGGGCAATATTCCCCTCACCTTGCATGATAGCTTCACCTTGTGAATCGGTCACTTGCTGTGAGAACTGTGCTTTAAAACTTTTAATCGCAGCCAGTTGTTGTTGCAACGCTTCGCTATCGTCTGCAAAACTTTGACCGCTTAATAAACAACCCATAATTAGGGCTAGGTATTTAATTTTTTTCATTAATTTGCTCCACCATTTGGCACTAAGACTTCGCGGGCACCGTTGTGTCCTGGTGCGCTAACAATGCCTGATGTTTCCATTTGTTCAACTAAGCGAGCTGCGCGGTTATAACCTACACGAAGCTTACGCTGTACACTCGATACCGACACTTTGCCGGTTTCAATTACAAATGATACTGCTTCATCGTAAAGCGGATCTGACTCTTCATCACCGTCTTCACTGGTTTCTCCTGGTAGTAAAATTTCTTCTGTGGCATCACCACTTAAAATTTCATCAATATAATTTGGTTTGCCGCGTTTTTTCCAATCGTCTACAACCGCATGTACTTCGTGGTCGTCAACAAACGCGCCATGCACACGCACTGGTACACTGGTACCCGGCGGTAAGTAAAGCATGTCACCCATACCAAGTAAGTTTTCAGCGCCTTGCTGATCTAAAATGGTACGCGAATCAATTTTACTTGAAACTTGGAACGCCATACGGGTTGGAATATTCGCTTTAATCAAACCTGTAATTACGTCAACCGATGGGCGCTGTGTTGCTAGCACTAAGTGAATACCTGCAGCACGGGCTTTTTGCGCGATACGTGCAATCAGCTCTTCCACTTTTTTACCCACGATCATCATCATGTCGGCAAATTCGTCAATCACCACCACAATACTTGGTAGTTTATCTAGCTCTGCTGGGCCATCGGCCATGCCGTCGGTATCTTTAAACAGTGGATCTAGAATCGGTTGACCCGCTTCTTTGGCATCCAACACTTTTTGGTTGTAACCTTTTAAGTTACGCACACCAAGTGCCGACATCAGCTTATAACGACGTTCCATTTCGCCTACACACCAACGCAATGCATTGGCTGCTTCTTTCATGTCGGTAACAACTTCACATAATAAATGTGGGATGCCTTCGTACACAGAAAGTTCAAGCATTTTCGGGTCGATCATGATCATACGAACATCATCAGGGCCCGATTTGTACAGTAAGCTTAATATCATTACATTAACGCCCACTGACTTACCTGAACCTGTGGTACCCGCAACAAGTAAATGTGGCATTTTGCCAAGGTCAGCACATACTGGCTCGCCAGCAATGTCTTTACCTAACACCATAGTCAGTGGTGATGGGTTTGATTCAAACTTAGGCGCGTTAATAACTTCACTTAAGCGCACGATTTCACGGTGTTTGTTTGGTAGTTCTATACCCACATAGGTTTTACCCGGAATTACCTCTACCACACGGACACTCACAGCAGACAGTGAACGCGCTAAATCTTTTGATAAACCTGTGATTTTGGCCACTTTAATACCCGGCGCTAAATCAAGCTCAAAACGCGTTACAACCGGACCCGGGTAAACCCCAACCACCGCAGCTTGAATATTAAAATCAAGTAATTTTGTTTCAACTAAACGCGAAATACCATCAAGCTCTTCTTGCGATAATGGGTTTTTCGCTTTATCAGGGCGGTCTAATAAATCAAGCGACGGCAACGGATTTGCTGGCGGTTGCTCTTCAAGTAAGGCTTCAAACTTTTCTTTTGCCGTTGGCGGTGGCTGATACGCTGGTTTTGGTTTAGGCATTGGGCGCGCAGGCGAAACAACCGTTGTAACTGGTTTCTCTGGTTCTAAAACGGGGCTTTGATCAAGCGCATTAAGTGCTGATACTGTATCGAAAGATTCATCATCAAGGGCACTAAAACCAATTTCTTGGTCAAGAATATCGTCTAGTTCATCAAAACCTTGGAAGTCATCATTGGCTTTTTCAGCAGGCTTCTGCTGTGCTTTAGTCTGCTTTGGCTCATCTTTTTCGGCATCGTTAAAACCAATTGCAGGTTCGTTTTCTGGCTCGACAAAGTTTGCATCAGGTTCTGTAGTTGCAACGTCTTTAACGGCTTCTTTCTCGCGGTGCATCCAGGCAGAAAATTGCTCACGCAAAAAGTAGAATGTTTTCATCACCCATTTGCCAACAAAATCGACAAATTGTACCCACGAAATACCGGTTAATAAGGTTAAACCTGCAAAGAAAAAACACAGTAATAAAATAGAGGTACCGGTAAAATTAAAGGTCGGCATCATGGCTGTAGCGATGACATCTCCCACTACCCCACCGGATGAAAAATTATAAATATCATCAAAATTAATGCTGCTGATGGCTGTCGCTGAAGTAATAAACAGCGCAAAGCCAATTACACGTAAGGCAAGTGTGGTGTAATCAAGCTGAAAAATACGGTGTGGTTGTTTAAACAGTAAATAACCAAACAACTGAATAGCAAGAGGTACTAAATAAGCAAGCCAGCCAAAAGTGAGTAATAGGATATCTGCAACCCAAGCTCCCGCTGTGCCGGTAATATTCTTAACATTAACAAATTCACCGGTTTGCGACCATGAAGGGTCGGCAGGATCAAAACTGATTAATGCACATAAAATAAATACTGCAGCAAAGGTGCTGATGATTAGCCCCGTTTCTAACAGTCTTTGAACACCATTTAGGCGCATAGCTCCCTATTCCTTATTATTCTTTACTTATCGATTAGCAGTGAAATACCTTAGCAGGAAATGCCGTTTGATGCACTTTATCTTAACCTTGATGGACTGATAATGAACAAGTTTTTGTTACTCAATGTGTATTTTAACAGTTTAGGCGATATATGGGCGAATAATGACCCCTTGTTCACCTTTTACTTCTTCCATTACCACATAAGTTCGGCTTTCACTAACGTTAGGTAGTTTTAGCAGAATATCACCCAGTACATTGCGATATTCAGACATATCATTTACCCGCGTTTTTAATAAAAAGTCGAAATTACCCGACACTAAGTGACATTCGATTATTTCGTCGTGTTTTTTAACCGCGACTGTTAAACTCTTCGAACACATCTGGCGAGGTTTTCGTGATAGTGACTTCTACATACACGGATAATCCTTGACCGAGCTTAGCAGGATCGACTACCGCTTTGTATCCAAGTATATAACCTTCTCTTTCAAGCTTTTTAACCCGTTCTAAACACGGGGTGGCGCTTAGGCCTACACGCCGCGCGAGCTCTACATTAGAGATCCGACCATCGAGCTGTAATTCCATTAAAATTTTACGGTCTATCCTGTCGAGTAATTGGTGCATATGGCTAACCAGAGTTTTAAACTGTTATATATTAATTTTTAGAGTATATCACTAGAATACCACTTAAAAAAGGTGAGACACACTGGCAGGTCATGAATATAATAGTCAAAAATTTTACCCCGTTCTATTAAGGCGAAAAACTATGATTATTGGTGTACCTAAAGAAATTAAAAACCATGAATACCGTGTAGGTATGGTTCCTGCGAGTGTTCGTGAACTAGTAAACCATGGCCACCAAGTATTTGTTGAAACTGATGCTGGTATGGGCATTGGCTTCACAAACGAAGATTATGTAGCAGCAGGTGCTGAAATTTTATCAACAGCGGCAGACGTTTTTGCTAAAGCTGAAATGATCGTAAAAGTGAAAGAGCCACAAGCTGTTGAGCGTGCAATGTTACGCGAAGACCAAATTCTATTTACTTACCTTCACTTAGCACCGGATCTTCCACAAACTGAAGACCTAGTGAAAAGTGGCGCTATCTGTATCGCTTACGAAACAGTAACTGATGCACGTGGCGGTTTACCTCTTCTTGCTCCTATGAGTGAAGTTGCTGGTCGTATGTCTATTCAAGCTGGTGCACAAGCATTAGAAAAATCTAACCACGGCCGTGGTATGTTACTTGGTGGTGTACCAGGTGTTGAGCCAGCTAAAGTTGTTGTTATCGGCGGCGGCATGGTTGGTCGTAGCGCGCCGCAAATGGCTGTTGGCCTAGGCGCAGACGTTGTTGTTCTTGACCGTAACATCGATGTATTACGTGCTTTAGACGCACAGTTTGGTAATAAAGTTAAAGCACTTTACTCAACTGCCGACGCGTTAGAAAAACACGTACTAGAAGCTGACCTCGTGATCGGTGGCGTACTAATCCCAGGTGCTGCAGCGCCTAAACTAGTAACTGCTGAGCACATCAAAGCAATGAAACCTGGTTCTGCAATCGTTGACGTTGCAATCGACCAAGGTGGTTGTATCGCAACTTCTAAAGCGACTACTCACGCTGATCCAACTTACATCGTTGATGACGTTGTTCACTACTGTGTTGCTAACATGCCAGGTGCTGTTCCACGTACTTCTACGTTCGCACTTAACAACGCAACGTTACCGTTTATCATCAACCTTGCTAACAAAGGCTATAAGAAAGCGCTTCTTGACGATGCACATTTCTTAAAAGGCTTAAACGTGATCAAAGGCCAAGTTACTTATAAAGAAGTAGCTGAAGCTTTCAACATGGAATATGTTGACCCACGTACAGCGGTTGAAAATGCTTAATAAGGGCGCGTTGACCTTTGTGGATTAAATTTGTTCACTCTAGGGGCGATTTAATCGCGGCGCGAGATTTGTAACCTAGTGGACTAAGTAAAAATCGAGCAACAAAGAGTTAATCGCCCCTAGGAAGAACCCGAAGGGCAGCGCGTGTTTGGCATTGATGCTGCGTTATCGCCTATTTATGTGGAACTACCACACTTCATAGGCTCTGCCTTGCCTAAATACCAAACACACTGCTGCAAAATTAATCATAAAAGGTTAACACGCCCTCGAAACAAAAAAAGCAGCGATATCGCTGCTTTTTTTATGCCTGTTTGCAAGTGAAGAGCTCTACCTGCAAACAAGTTTGAATATAGTTTCTAACGACGCTTAGTTTGTTTAGCGCGTTGATTGTGCTTTTTAACCGCTTTACGGATTTGGTTAATTTTAGCACGTTTGTCTTTACGCTTTTCAGGAATAACCGACAGCTTAGTTTGCGTTTCGCGGCCAAGTTGTACTGTTTTACGTAAATAGTTAACCGTGTCTAAATCAAGCTCAGCCCAACCACCTTGTGGCAAACGCTTATCAAGCTCTAACTTACCGTAACGAATACGGATAAGACGCGATACTTCAACATCTTGTGATTGCCATAAACGACGAACTTCGCGGTTACGACCTTCTGTTAAAGTCACATTAAACCAACGGTTGATACCTTCACCACCCATAGGTTTGATGTTTAAGAATTTCGCAGGACCATCATCAAGCTCAACACCTTTTGTTAAAGTGCGCGCGTTTCGTTTGTCACTTCACCAAACACGCGAGCAGAGTACTCGCGCTCTACTTCGTAGCTTGGGTGCATTAAACGGTTGGCAAGTTCGCCATCGTTAGTAAACAGCATTAAACCTGCGGTATTAATATCTAGTCGGCCAACTGCAATCCAGCGCTCGCCATCGACACGTGGTAAACGGTCAAATACCGTACGACGACCTTCAGGGTCTTTACGTGTACATAACTCACCTTCTGGTTTGTTATACATAAGTACACGACAAATTCGGTCGGCTTTATCTTCGATTTTCACTACGTGACCATCAACACGAATTACATCGGTTGCTTCTACGCGGTCGCCTAAACGGGCCACTTTACCATTCACGCTCACGCGATTGGCATCGATGTATTTTTCCATTTCACGACGTGAACCCACGCCAGCACGGGCTAATACTTTTTGTAACTTTTCAGTTTCTACATTACTCATTCAGATAGTTCTCTCACAGAAGGATCGCTCAATAACTGGTTGATTTTACTCTCCTGAAGTTCAGGTAACGGCGGTAATTCATCTAAACCAGCTAATGAAAAATAATCTAAGAAAGCGGATGTTGTAGCATACAACGCTGGGCGCCCTGGCACTTCTTTGTGGCCAACAACCCTAATCCACTCTCTTTCTAATAAGGTTTTAATAATTCCTGAGCCAACAGTCACACCCCGTACTTGTTCAATTTCACCACGGGTAATAGGTTGTCTGTAGGCAATCAAGGATAAAGTTTCTAGTAGTGCTCTTGAGTATTTAGGTGCGCGTTCTTGCCATAAGTTTGCCAGCCAAGGGGCTAAACTGGCACAGGCCTGAAACCTGTAACCGCTGCCAACTGCAACAAGCTTGATGCCTCGGGTTTGATAATGCGTTTGAATCTGTTCGATTGCATTATTAATGCGTGGCATAGATACGCTTAAGTCAGCTAATACTGTCTCTTTTAAATGACGTTTAGACACAGGTTTTCCAGCAACAAAAATCGCGGCTTCTATGATTTCGACTAACTGTTCATCACTGATACGTTTTGTGGCCATTGCTACTAAAGGTCATTTTAAATCACTAACGCACTATTATGACAGAAGTCAGCCAAGGTTGGAAAAATTATTGTAAAAAAGCCAGTGTAAAACACTGGCTTTGGGGGATTTTTATGAATGAATATTGAAATTAGCTCTTTTTGACCATTTCAAGGGCATCATCTTCTGCCACATCGCTGCCATATTTGCTAATGTAGCTAATGAACTCGGTGCGACTTACACGCTTATCTTTGTTGCTATCCATGTAGCCAAAATGATTTGCGATGTCGTCGTCATCCGCTTCTTCAATAGAGATGTAACCATTTTTATCGTTGTCTAACGATTTAAAGTCACTTTCGATCGGGTCAAACTTAGCGATTTCTGCTTTAAATGCTGATTCAGACACCTCGCTATCTGTTGCCACTTTGCCTGTATTTAACTGCATGTAGGCGTTAAATTCTGTACGGCTAATTTGCTCATCCATGTTGGTATCGATGTTTGAGAAATGCTCCCAAATTGCATCGTCATCTGCTTCTACTTTCGAGATATAACCATCATGGTCGTTATCTAGGCTGCCAAAATCGCTGTCGATTTTTGCTAAAGAGTTACTTGCAGAACATGCTGATAGGCTTAATGCTGCTAAAATTGTTGATGCTAAAGTTAACTTGTTCATAAGACATTTCCTTGTAGTCGATTAGATTCAGTTAGACTATTTCAAGTTGAATGCCAAAATGCCTTATTAACTAAAATCAAGCACTTACAACCACGTTAAGTTTTTATTAAGCCTATGATTTAGAAAGCTTTTCATGGGTTGCTGTAATTTTTTCATAAAAAAAGCGCTCCGATGAGCGCTTTTTACAAATCACTAAAATGTCGCTATTAGATAGCTGCGTTTTGGTAACGCTTAACGAAATCTGTTACTGCTTCGCCATTACATTTTAAGGTATTTAAGTTACCAATTTTTTCACGCACAGGTGTTAAACCTTGCTTAAGTGCAGTAATACAAAGCTGAGTTTCTTTTTGCTCATTTTTAGCAAACACTTCAACAGCTGCTTTTGTTGCTGCTTCTTGTGATTGTGCTTTTTTAGCAATTTCACGGATATCTGTGCCGTTACATAAAATGCTTTGTGAAAAACGTGACATTGAAATGCCGTGTTTTGCTGCTTCTTTACGTGCAGCGGTAAACCCTTCGTTCGCACTTAAGCTACATAACTTTGATTCGATACGGTTATCAGCTGAAAAGTAGTGCGGGTTGCTTGCTAATGAGCCAAATGAGATACATGCAAGAGAAAGCATCACTAATTGTTTTTTCATGGTTTACCTTTAAATAGTACATAATATGAACGGGTGGTTTGCGCGCATTATATAAACAAAAATCAGTAGATCAACTGAATTATTTATTTAATTTAATAATTAATAATGAGTTAACAATGTCTTTAAAATAAGCAGCAATTGATCAACATTTACTCAATTTGATTTTCGTAATTTGCTCATGAATAAGCCCTAGTTTGATGATAGAATTGCGCTAAACGAATAATCAAAAATACAGATAGGTAAACCATGAAGGTAATCTCATTTAACATTAACGGGCTGCGCGCTCGTTTACACCAATTGCAGGCTGTAATTGATAAACATCAACCAGATATCATCGGCTTACAAGAAATCAAAGTGCACGATGAAGCCTTCCCTCTCGAAGACGTACAAAAAATGGGCTATCACGTTTATTTTCATGGTCAAAAAGCGCATTACGGTGTAGCAATGTTATGTAAGCAAGAACCTAAATCTGTTGTAAAAGGTTTTGCAACCGATACCGACGAATCACAGCGCCGTATGATCAGCGTAACAGTGACACAAGAAAATGGTCGCGACTTAACGGTAATGAATGGCTACTTCCCGCAGGGTGACAACATTGCCCATGAAACAAAGTTTCCTTATAAGCGTCAATTCTATAAAGATTTAATGACCCATCTAGAAGATAACCACACGCCTGATCAAGATGTTATCGTGATGGGTGACATTAATATTTCGCCAACTGATCTCGACATTGGTATTGGTGAACCAAACCGTAAACGCTGGTTAAAAACGGGTAAGTGTTCTTTCCAACCTGAAGAGCGTGAATGGTTAAGCACGTTATTAAACTGGGGCTTTAAAGATACCTTCCGTGAACTTTATCCAGAAAAAACAGAACAATATTCGTGGTTTGATTACCGCTCAAAAGGGTTTGATGACAACCGCGGTCTGCGTATTGATGTGATCTTAGCAACCCCTGCTCTTGCTGAGCGTTGTGTTGAGTCTGGTATTGATTACGAGTTGCGCGGTATCGATAAACCATCTGATCATGCGCCAATTTGGTCAACATTTAACGCATGATAGACACTCTGCAATGGCAGCTCCCATTGTGGAGCTGTGTGGCTATAATAATTTGGCTCAGCTTTGATAAACAATGCCTGTCACATTTGCTGGCAACACCGATAAGACAAGTGGGTGTGCTCGCATGTGCCCTTGTACTTGCGGTACTGTGGCGTATTAAAGCAGGCATATTACCTGGCCTCGAATTGCATATTTTGGGGGTCACCGCAGTGACCCTAATTTTAGGTTGGCGACTGGCTATTTTTGCAAGTACCTTGGCGAGTTTGTTGTTAGTGCTGGTTGCACAATTGCCAATCAGTTTATTGCCTGTGCATTTGTTATTTACAGCGTTTATTCCAATTACGTTGAGCTATCTGTGCTTTGTAATTTGTTACACCTATTTACCAAGACACTTTTTTATTTATATCTTTTTATGCGCGTTTTTAACCGCAGCTGTTATCGCCTGTATTAAAATACTCACCAGTGGTGTGCTTTATTACTTGCTTGGTGATTACAGTTTTATTGAGATTTCAGAAAACTATTTGATCCTGTGTGCCATAATTTGGTTTCCTGAAGCGATGCTCAATGGCATGGCAATCACCTTGTTGATCACCTATCGCCCTTACTGGGTTAAAACCTTTTATGATAAGGACTACTTAGACTCATGAGTCTTCACTATCACTGCCCGCTTTGCAAACTTGAACTGACACTCACCGATAAAACGTACCGCTGTGACAATAATCACAGTTTTGATATCGCCAAAGAGGGTTATGTAAATTTACTTCCCGTGCAAAATAAAAAGTCGAAACAACCGGGCGATAACCTTGAAATGGTGCAAGCACGCCGCGCATTTTTAAGTGCCGGGCACTATTTATTTTTACAGCACGCTTTAGCTGAGTTAGTGGCATCTCTCGCACCAAGTTCAGTGATTGATTTAGGCTGTGGTGAAGGCTTTTACACCCAGGCAATTGCAGCACAATCAAGTGCCGATGTATATGGTGTTGATATTTCGAAGCCGGCGGTAAAATACGCCGCTAAGCGTTATGAAAATGCGCATTTTATTGTCGCTTCGATTAGCCAAGCCCCTTTTGCAGATGCCAAAGCGGATGTACTTGTTAGTGTGTTTGCCCCTTTATTTGCACAAGAACTTGCCCGCCTTGCCAAACCGCAAGCTAGTTTAATTGTTGCAAGCCCTGGCCCTTGGCATCTTAAAGAGTTAAAAGCGTTTATTTATGCCGATGTTAAACCGCATACAGAGATAGAACCACCTGCAGGCTTCAGCAACGAGTCAACAGCATTATTAGAGCAACAGGTGCTGTTGTCTGTTAATGAGATTAAACATTTAATTATGATGACGCCGTTTGCATGGAAGTTTCGCCCAGAGCATTGGCTACAGATAGAGCAACAAGGCCCACAAAAAGTAACGTTATCGTTTTATGTGAGCCAGTTTGTTCGCGATTAGAAGTGTTCTTTAGTGAAGGCTTTGTCCATTTTTTCGAACATATCTTTTAATAGTTGAGCTAAATCTGAATAGCGTGGTTTTTCAGTCGTTAATTGTGACTGATAACCATGCGCTTTCATTTTACTGTGCAGCTCTGTGTACCAACTTAGCATTGCTGGTTCTAAACGGGTTTCTGCACGGCGGCCCAGCCACAACAAACCTTGAAGCGGTAATGATAAAAAGAAAAGCGCGATAGTGATAGCTTGTGGAAAATAATCACTACCTAAATAATTAACTTGCATAAATACGGTTAGCATTGCCAATATTGGCATCACTGTAATAGCCAGATCAGTGGCCTTGATCACTCTAAATTCGGCAAACAATGGAGCGAGCTCTTGTCGCATCGGCCATTTTTTAGCGTATTGACGACCTGTTTGCACTTGTGACATGACACCTTTTTGCATCATCACTCCTAGGGTCTTCATCTTGTTTCACAATCGAGTGTAACACACTCCCGGATACAATCCCTGCAAAACCTGTCCTAGTTTTAATACCAAATTAATGGTAATGAGACTAACGTTTAATGTCTAAATGAGATAAAATGTTATCGGCTTAAGTCAACCAGACTTTAGTATAATTACAGCCTAGCTTTGTTAAGTGTAGCAACAAAATACTTATTTACTATACTGGCAAAGAATTCTAATTATCAAGCCTTAATATACACTGACTGATATCGTATTTTTAGGACCTAGCTATGTCGACGCACCTTTGCTCACCACAACATGTTTTAGTACTGAACTGTGGTAGTTCAAGCTTAAAATTTGCCATTTTAGATGCCACTACTTCTGACGAAGTTATTTCTGGTTTAGCTGAGCGCCTTGGCTCAGACACGCCTTCAATCAAATATAAATATAATGGTGAAAAACAACTTATTGAGCTTGCAAAGGGCCAAGCCCACGATGCAGCAATTGCTGAGCTTGTGAAGCTAGTTAATGAGTTAGGTCTGGCAGATAACTTAATTGCGGTGGGTCATCGTGTTGTGCACGGTGGTGAGCATTTCACTGAGTCTGTGCTTATCGACGATAATGTACTTACAGCTATCGAAAAAACAGCGGCACTTGCTCCACTTCATAACCCTGCAAATTTATTGGGCATTCGCACTGCACAGCAAGCGTTCTCAACGCTGCCACAAATTGCAGTGTTTGATACGGCATTTCATCAAACGATGCCAAATATTGCGTACTTATACGCCCTACCTTACTCGCTTTATAAAGAGCATGGCGTAAGACGTTATGGTTTTCATGGTACAAGCCATTATTATGTTGCTGGTGAAGCGGCAAAATTGCTAGGTAAAGAGCGTGAGCAAACCAATGTGATCAGTGCGCATTTAGGTAATGGTTGTTCAGTGTGTGCGATTAAAGATGGTAAGAGCGTTGATACCAGCATGGGTCTGACACCGCTTGAAGGCTTAGTGATGGGCACGCGCAGTGGTAGCATCGACCCGGGTTTATTCACGTTTTTAACTCAGCAACTTAATTATTCAGTAAAAGAAATTGATGACCTACTTAATAAGCAAAGTGGCTTGTTAGGTATTAGTGAATTATCAAATGACTGTCGCACTATTGAAGAAGCCGCTGTTGAAGGCCATCCGCAAGCAAACCTTGCACTCGATATTTTCTGCTACCGTTTAGCAAAACAAATCGCCGCATTCTTAGTGCCTGTACAACGCCTTGATGCACTTATTTTCACCGGTGGTATCGGTGAAAACTCAGATATCATTCGTGACAAAGTGATCACCCAATTAGGCTTTTTAGGCCTTGAGTGTGACGAAGCTGCAAACTTAGCTGCTCGCTTTGGTAAAGAAGGCTTAATCTCAAAAGGCCAAGCCCACGCGAAAGCGTTTGTGATCCCGACCAACGAAGAATGGGTTATTGCTAACGATGCAGCCCGCATTGCAAAGGAGGGTTAAGTAAATGGCACGTAGAATTATGTTGATCCCTATTTCAACTGGGGTTGGTTTAACATCTGTTTCTGTTGGTTTAGTGCGTGCGCTTGAACAAAAGGCGCTTAAAGTAAACTTTTTCAAACCCATTGCACAGCCGCGCTCTGGCGATACAGGCCCTGAAAAGTCGACGCAAATTGTTACCCATGGCTCGCCAATTAATCCGCCTACTCCCTTCGATTTGAGCTATGCAGAACAAATGATTGGTGATGGTAAAGGCGACGACTTACTTGAAGAAATCGTCGAGCGCTTTGAAAACACCATTAAAGAAGACGAAATTGCAATTATTGAAGGTATGGTGCCAACACGTCGTCAGCCGTACGCAGGCCGTGTAAACCGTGAAATCGCGCAAACTCTGGGTGCTGATATTGTTTTTGTTTTAACGCCTAGTAACGATAGCAACGACCAAATTGAAGACCGTTTAGAAATCGCCTCAGGCAACTATGGCGGTGTTAACCACCCTCGCGTGTTAGGCTGTATTTTCAATAAAGTTAATGCACCTTTAGATGACGAAGGTCGTGCCCGTGCTGATCTAGTTGAAGCTCATGAGCCAGAGCAACTTGAAAACGAATTAAACCGTTTAGCATCGCTGCCTATTTTCAGAAAGCACCCATTTAAATTATTAGGTTCAATCCCGTGGGATTTCGACCTAGTAGCGCCACGTGTGCGTGATTTATGTGAATACCTAAAGGCCGAAGTTATTAACGAAGGCGACATGGCTCACCGTCGTTTACGTCGCGTTACTTTCTGTGCTCGTACCGTGTCGAATATTTTAAGCCACTTTACCCCGGGTGCATTACTGGTCACTCCAGGCGATCGCTCTGATGTATTAGTTGCCGCGTGTTTATCGGCTATGAATGGCACCAAGCTTGGGGCTATTTTATTAACCGGTGGCTTTAAGCCGGAAGATCGCATCATGAAATTATGCGAACAAGCTATGGATACCGGCCTGCCAATTCTTGCAACAGAAGAAGACACGTGGCGCACGTCTTTATTACTGCACAACTTCAATATGGAAGTACCGTGTGATGATGATCAGCGTATCGATAAAGTAAAAGATCACAACGCCAGCCACATTGACTCTGATTGGTTAGACAGCCTAGCGCAAAGTGTTGGTCGTACTCGTAAAATGTCTCCGCCAGCGTTTCGTTTCTTACTAACAGACAAAGCCCGTCAAGCGAATAAAACAGTTGTTTTACCAGAAGGTAATGAGCCGCGTACAATTAAAGCTGCAGCAATTTGTGGCCAACGAGGCATTGCAAAAACAATCTTACTTGGTGACAAAGAAGAAATTTTACGTATTGCTGAGCAACAAGGTGTTGAACTAAACGATAACGTAACCATTGTTGAGCCAGCTGATGTGATCAACGATTACGTCGTGCCTATGGTTGAAATTCGTAAAAACAAAGGCTTAACAGAAGTGGTTGCCCAAGAGCAATTACTTGATAACGTGGTGCTTGGCACTATGATGCTTGAACAAGGTAAAGTAGATGGTCTAGTGTCGGGTGCGGTTAACACCACTGCGAATACGATTCGCCCACCGCTACAGTTAATTAAAACTGCACCGGGTTCATCGTTGGTATCGTCAGTGTTCTTTATGTTGTTACCTGATCAAGTTCTGGTTTACGGTGACTGTGCAATCAACCCTGACCCAACAGCAGAGCAACTGGCCGATATCGCGATCCAGTCAGCTGATTCAGCGGCTGCGTTTGGGATTGAACCTCGTGTTGCAATGATCAGCTACAGTACGGGTACTTCGGGTTCAGGTGCTGACGTAGAAAAAGTGCGTGAAGCCACTAAACTTGCCCAGCAAAAGCGCCCTGATTTAGTGATTGATGGCCCGCTTCAGTACGACGCTGCAATTATGGAAAACGTAGCAATTAAGAAAGCACCAGACAGCCCGGTTGCAGGTAAAGCAACGGTGTTTGTATTCCCAGATTTAAATACCGGTAATACAACCTATAAAGCCGTTCAACGGAGTGCCGATTTAATTAGTATTGGCCCAATGCTACAAGGTATGCGTAAGCCAGTAAATGACTTGAGTCGTGGTGCATTAGTAGACGATATTGTTTACACCATTGCCCTTACAGCAATTCAAGCTAAGCAAGTTGAAAGCTTAGAAAATTAACCCTTCAAAATTTAGGCTAATTTATAAAACCCTTATAAATTAGCCTATTACCTTCTTTATACTGACCTATTCCCATATTTATCCACAGAATCTGTGGACAACCTCAACAGCGATATTGAGTAAAACCTCAGCAATCAAAATTATTGCGCTTTATCTTAACTTTGTTTACCTATACTATAAATTCAAAGGCTTCAAAGATAGGATCGCAGATGTCAAAACAAACGTTACAACTTCATAGTGAAGAACTTACCATTCATAGTTTAGATGTCGATGCAACGATTGACCCTGCCTTACTCCAACAAGCTATTTTCTTTATTGCAAAAACGGCTGATGAGCTGTCTATTGTCTGCCCAAGTAGTTTCCAGCTCGACAGTCTGGACCAAGAAACCGACTGGCAAGCACTGGAAGTCATTGGCCCACTTGGTTTTTCATTAACCGGTATTATGGCGAACATTTCTGGCGTGCTAGCAAAAGCGTCGATTTCGATTTTTGCTTTATCTACTTACGATACCGATTATGTATTAGTGAAAAAGCAAAGTATGGCCAAAGCCATTACAGCTCTGAAAAAAGACGGTTACCATGTGCTAGGTGATGTTAAATAAGCCATGACTAACGAAGTTCAATACTTACCCGAACGCAGCCTCAGAAAAGCACGCTGCATGGCCATTAAAAGCCCATTTACTGGGCGTGTAAAAAGCATTAGCGAGCACCCTGAACCATTTTTTCGTTTTGCCACCCTTGGCCCAGGCATTAGTGTTGAACTAACCAGCCACAACATCATTGCGCCATTCGATGGCACCCTATTACAAGTTAAAAATGCTGGTAAAGAATACATTTTACAAGCAAAAAACGGTTTAAAAGTTTTATTAAACTTATCGTTTTCATCGGTTGAAGAACATATCAACCACACCAATATTGCTAAATTAAATGGCAGTAAAATTAGCCAAGGTGAACGATTAGCCTATTTTGATTTACGCGAGTTGAGCAGCCCTATGCTTGGCACACTGTGCGTTCTCAATAGCCAACACCTTGGACCTCTTTATTACTCACTATCTCAGGTCACTGCTGGGGTAGACACATTACTCACTGTAACTAAAAAGTAGAATTTATGACTATCATGTACGGTATCAGCAACTGCGATACAATCAAAAAAGCCAAGAAATATTTAACTGATAACAATCAAGAATTTACTTTCCATGATTACCGTAAAGACGGCATTAATGCTGAGCTAGTTAATGAGTTTGCAGCGCACATTGATTGGCAAGATTTAGTTAATAAACGCGGCACAACTTACCGTCAATTATCTGATGAGCAAAAGCAAAACCTAGATAAAGAATCTGCATTAGCATTGCTGGTTGAGCAACCTGCAATGATTAAGCGCCCGGTACTAGTGCACAACGGCCAATACCACTTAGGTTTTAAAGCAGCTCAATACGATGAGATTTTTGCCTAATGACTCACCCTGTTATTGAACTTGCTCAAACGCTTATCCAGCGTGAATCAGTAACGCCTGAAGATGCTGGTTGCCAAGCGTTAATGAACGAACGCCTTGAAAAACTAGGCTTTAATATTGAATCACTGTTTTTCACTGATACCTTAAATACTTGGGCTCGTAAGGGCGATGCGTCACCGCATTTTTGTTTTGCTGGTCACACTGATGTTGTACCAACAGGTCCTGAAAAAATTGGCAGCACCCGCCTTTTTCTGCCCTGGTGAAAGACGGTATGTTACATGGTCGCGGCGCAGCCGATATGAAAGGTTCACTAGCTGCCATGGTGGTTGCCACCGAGCGTTTTGTAGCTAAGCACCCAGATCACAAAGGTTCAATTTCGTTTTTAATTACGTCTGACGAAGAAGGCCCGTTTATCAACGGCACAACCCGTGTTATCGATACCCTCGAAGCACGAGGCGAAAAGATTGATTTATGCCTAGTTGGCGAACCCTCTTCACGAGATGTGCTTGGCGATGTGGTAAAAAATGGTCGTCGCGGTTCATTAACTGGCTTTTTAACCGTGAAAGGTGTGCAAGGCCATGTTGCCTACCCGCATTTAGCACAAAATCCAATTCATTTAGCTGCTCCTGCGTTAACTGAGCTGAGTCAAACCGAGTGGGATCAAGGTAACGAATTTTTCCCTGCAACGAGTTTTCAGGTTTCGAATATTAACGGTGGCACCGGTGCCGGAAATGTGATCCCAGGTGAACTTGAGATTCAATTTAACTTTCGCTTTAGTACTGAAGTAACTCACCAACAGCTACAGCAGCGAGTGGTTGATATTGTTGAGAAACACAACCTCAATTACGAGCTAAATTGGATTGTCAATGGGCTGCCTTTTTTAACCGATCATGGCCCGTTAGTTGATGCTACCGTGCACGCTATTAAGCAGGTGACTGGACGCGACACCGCGCTTGAAACCACCGGCGGTACTTCTGATGGCCGCTTTATTGCGCAAACGGGCGCCAAGGTTATTGAGCTTGGTCCGCGTAATGAAACCATACATAAAGTAGATGAATGTGTTAGCACGGATGATTTAATCCAACTTGCTGATATTTACGAAGTCATTTTAGAGCAACTGCTTACATGAACCAAACCGAGCTTAAACAATGCGCCACGGGGTTAAGTAGCTCACATTTAGTTGAGCTACAAAAACATCGCTTGCATCGTGATATTGTCGATGATTTTTTAGCTCTGCAGCAAGGAGCAAAAGAAGCTGGTATTGATCTAACAATTGCCTCAAGCTTTCGTGATTTTCATCGTCAAAGTGCAATTTGGAATGCTAAATTTCAGGGCCTTCGACCGGTTTACACCCTTGATCAACAAACGGTAGATTTAGAAAATCTAAGTGATACTGAAAAGTGCCACGCTATTATGCTTTACTCAGCACTCCCAGGGGCAAGTAGGCACCACTTTGGTACCGACCTCGACATTTACGATACCCGCCCTATTGACGATGATTACCAGCTGCAATTAACCCCTGATGAGTATTCGCCCACAGGGCCCTTTGCCAAACTTGCTGCATGGCTTGACGATAACCTAGAAAAGTATGGTTTTTATCGCCCTTATCAAGAGTACAAAGGTGGGGTTGCTCCTGAGCCTTGGCATATCAGTCATATTGGTGTGTCTGCTAAGATGATGCAGTATTTGTCAGTTGCAACATTACAGCAATGTATTGAACAAAGTGAGCTGAGCGGCAAACAAGCGATACTAGCCGAACTTAACACCCTGTATGAACGCTACGTATTAAATATTAATATGCCCTAATCTAGACACTGCGCTTTTTAGCCATCAAAAACACCAGTACAGCGCCAAGAATTAAGGCGCTGGCTACAACTAAACGCGCTGTTAATTGCTCATCTAAAACCACCACCCCGGCTAATGTGGCAAGCACAGGCACGGTTAGCTGCACCACTCCTGCTTGACTACTTTTAAGGCTAGGTAGTGCAATGTACCAAATGCTATAGCCAAGCCCTGATGCAAGCGCTCCTGAAGCTATCGCCAAATAAACCCCACTCGCAGTAATACCTTGCCAATCAACTAAAGCTACAATCACTAAAATTGGCACAAGTATTAAGCTTCTTAGAAAGTTAAAGCTGGTTGCTTGCAACGGTGAGCTGCATGATTTTCCGCGAATACTGTAAACACC
The DNA here is from genome assembly GCF_037162425.1 of Pseudoalteromonas sp. Hal040. Lineage (NCBI taxonomy): Bacteria > Pseudomonadati > Pseudomonadota > Gammaproteobacteria > Alteromonadales > Pseudoalteromonadaceae > Pseudoalteromonas > Pseudoalteromonas sp. Hal040. The sequence continues at coordinate 2,105,392 of NZ_JARLUU010000001.1, forward strand.
CCACGCCACGCCACTTAACGCCATAAGCATGGCCGGCATGAAAGAAGGCACCGTGGCTGAGGGCAGCATTAAGTAAATAAAACCCGAGAAAGCAACAAACAAAGCCCCCCACTGCACTTTACTGAGTGGTTCTTTATTTAAAACACTATGGCCTATCATGGTTAATTGTACTGCCGAAAATAAGATAAGTGCGCCTGTGCCTGTGTTTAAATCAACATAGGCAACTGAAAAGCACAGCGCGTAAACAAATAAGCTTAGCGCACTGATACTGCTACCTTTATCGGTTAAAGGTTGTGCTGATTGTGATTTTGATCTCAATAACGTTGTTTGCCATAAAAGTATACCAAGCAACATCAACGCCCCACTTGCTAAGCGAATGGCTGTAAAACTTAACGGATCGATATCACCACTTTGCAATGCCATTCGGCACAGCAAAGAGTTAGCTGCAAACGCACAAAGTGCAATCAAGGTATACAGTACGGTGCTCAACAAATGAGTTACCCTTTTGGTTTTAAAAAAGATAAGACCTAAAATTAGCCAATTAACTTACGATTTTTTACATAATTTATCATAGAAGGTTAAGCCGCGTATGCTAATCTCAGTACATTGTTTAAAAGGAGTGTTCAGTGCATCGACGTTTATTTATTGGAGCTGCTTTACTGTTATCTGGTTGCAGTACCATAGGTATTACTGATCTATTCCAAGATTATGCGACGCAGCTAAGACCTGTGCGCCAAGCTGTTTCTCAAAATAACATAGCCAGTGCACAGCAACTTTTGCCGAGTAACAGCCGAGGCCATAGTAACTATTTATTGAATCAACTTGAAACGGCCCGTCTTGAATTTTTGGCTAAACAAAATTCTGAGGCCAATGAGACCTTTGAAGCTGTTTATCAAAATATGGAAAAAAAGCGTCAAGCAGCCAAAGTACAGCTAAGTGCTGGCCTTGAGCAAACAAATTCATTATTAACCAATGACTCAGTGATTGGTTATGAACCAGCAGCTTATGAAATGACCATGCTGCATAGCTACAAAGCACTGAGTTATGTATTTGATAAGCAGCTTGAATCTGCATTAGTTGAAGTTAGACGTGCTAATAAAGTGCAAGAAGATGCACTAAAAGACAACCAAGCTGTACTTGATGAACAAGCAGAACAGGCAGCCGAAGGCTACCCTGACATGGCTGAGCTAATTGGTAATGTCAAAAATGGCTTTCAAAATGCCTTTACGTTTTATTTGTCTGGGCTACTTTATGAGGCAGATAAGCAGTTTGATGATGCCTATATCGATTACAAAAAAGCACTCGAAATAAATAGCGAAAATAGCTACTTACAGCAAACAGTGTTACGCCTTGCCAAAAAACAAGGGTTTGATCAGGACTTTGAAGAATTTAGCAAACGCTTTGGCAAGCTAAAGCAGACTCAAGCAAACACGGGTCAAGTAATTGTAATTGCAGAGCAAGGGTTGATACCAGCAAGACAAGAGTTTCATTTACGATTACCCATTTATACCTCAAGGGGTGATGCACGCTTTTACAGTATTGCCATGCCAGTTTATCGCGATGCGCCCTATACCGGCAGTAATAAAACTGTGAGTCTTGGTGGTGAAAATATGCCGCTGACGCCCATCGTTAGACTAGAAGCGCTAGCAGCAAAGACGTTAAAAGATCAAAGTGCTGGCAGAATAACCCGACAAGTTATGCGTTTGGTAGCAAAAGAAAAGATGCGTGCAGAATTGGCAAGAAGCGGCGGCGATGTCGGTAATATTTTAGCGAATATTTATAACATAGCATCAGAGCAGGCTGATACGCGAAGCTGGTCGACTTTGCCTAGTCAATTGAGTATTGCTCAGCACTCGATGCCAGCAGGTCAGCACACTTTAATCGTGCCAGGGCATGGCGAAATAGACTTTACGGTTAGTAAGCAAGGGTTAACCTTGATTTTTCTAACCTCTATAAATAACTACTACGACACACATGTTGTACAACTCTAGGAGCAATGATGAAATACTTAGTGCCACTATTAACCATTTTATTTGTTGCGGCTTGCTCCTCACGCCCTACCACTTCTGGCATTGGTGTTGAGCAGGCATCACAACAGTATAACCAACAATTGATTGTTAATAACCCTGAACTAGGCAAGAAATTAGCCATTACAGATGTAAAAACTCGCCAAACAAATGGCTTAACCGATGTTGTTGTGACACTGGCAAGCCAGTATAAAAAGTCTCAATATTTACAATATCAATTTACTTGGTATGACGCTGATGGCTTTGTTATTCGCGGCAACCATTCACCTTGGCAACCCATTACATTATTTGGATTTGCCAAGACCCAATTACCGGGCCTAGCCCCGACAGCAAATGCTGTCACCTTCTCGCTTGCAGTGCGTGAAGTGTCAACAGAAGCACAAGAATTTGAAGATTAAGGATACTACAATGAAATTAATTTCTGTTAAGTCGGCTGCGGCCGTTGCAATGACAAGCGCTTTGTTGCTGTCTGGTTGTGCTAATAAAGCCGTTGTTAGCTATGGTGATGCGCAAGCTGTTGAAACCACAGATATCAATTTTGGCTCAACGGATCTACAAAAAGTAGCAAGCCAAATGACAGACTCGTTACTTGCTTCACCTGTGGTTGGCACGATGACAGCAAATACTCGCCCTATCGTGTTTGTTGAGCGTATTAAAAACAAAACGAGCGAGCACATTGATACTGAATCAATCACCGATTCAATCTCAACACAGCTATTACGCAGTGGTAAGTTCCGCTTTGTTGATATGACCCGTGTTGAAGCAGTGCGCGAACAACTTAATTTCCAAAACGTCGATCCACTAGTTGATCCAAATACCGCTATCGCTTTTGGCCAGCAAGTTGGTGCGCAATATATGTTATACGGCAACTTATCGAGCATTGTTAAATCAAATGCTGACAAGGCTGATGTGTATTACAAATTCACCATGCGTTTAATGGATTTAAAAAGCGGCCTAGTTGAATGGGCTGATGAAACTGAAATCCGTAAGACACGTGAGAAATCAACTTTTGGCTGGTAGTCAGGAGGGGTTATGAAATACCTAGTAGCAATCCTAGCAAGCTGTTTATTACTGAGCTCGCCTAGTTATGCTGACTATCAGCGTAACAAAGCAGTACCAGTGCAACAGGTGTTGTTTGGCTCAGTACAGTCAGTACGAACCATTACCGAACAAGAACTGGTCAGAGACAGAACCAATGGCTGGGAAACGTTTGGTGGTGCGCTTATTGGCGGTGTTATCGGTAATCAGTTTGGTGGCGGCAGTGGCCGCACCGTAGCAACCATTTTAGGTTCGATGATTGGTGGCTCTGTTGCTCACAACCGTCAACAAAACAGTCGCGTCATACAATATCAGCTCGTTGAATTGATGATCAAAGTAGAAAGCGGCGAACAGTTTATGGTTGTGCAAGACAAAGATAACCAAATGCTGTTTAACCAAGGTGATAAAGTACGTCTGGTGTACCTCACCGATAACACGGTACGTGTTGATAAAGCTTATTAAAAAAGCGAGCCTCGGCTCGCTTTTTTAACTTTGTCGATAATCAGCGAAGAATCGCTGCATCTTACTCATGGCCTCTGTTAAATCATCTTTGTTTGGTAAAAATACCAATCTGAAATGATCAGGATCAGGCCAATTAAATGCGCGACCATGCACTAATAAGATTTTCTCAGCTTTGAGTAAATCTAAAATCATGCGCTCATCATTTTTAATATTAAAGTGTGCCGTATCCACCTTCGCAAATGCGTAAAGTGCCCCTTTAGGCTTTTTACAGCTAATACCATCAATGGCATTTAAACCACGCCATGCAATATCACGCTGCACATACAATCGACCACCAGGGTTTATCAAGTTATCGATTGACTGCACACCGCCTAAAGCTTGTTGAATAGCATACTGAGCAGGCACATTGGCACATAAGCGCATGGATGCCAGCATATCTAGGCCACGACTTAAATCTTCCATCATGCTAGTACGACCGCTTAACACCATCCAGCCCATACGCAATCCCGCCGCGCGGTACGTTTTTGCTAGGCCATTAAAGGTGATAATTGGCACATCATCACACAGCGCACCAATCGAGCTGTGGCTGACACCGTCATACAAGATTTTCTCGTAAATCTCATCGCTCAGTAACAATAACTTGTGCTCGCGAGCAATATTGATAAGTTCCATCAACAGATCATCGCTATACACCGCACCGGTTGGGTTATTCGGATTTATAAGCACCAACGCTTTAGTCTTTGACGTGATCTTCGATTTAATATCAGCAATATCAGGAAACCAATCTTGTTCTTCATCACATAGATAATGCACAGGGTTACCCCCTGCTAATTTAACCGAAGCTGTCCATAGCGGATAATCCGGCGCTGGAATAAGCACTTCGTCGTCATTATCAAGTAATGCTTGTGTGGTCATTTGAATTAATTCGCTGACCCCATTGCCAATATAAATATTATCGACATCAAGATTAAATAAACCGCGTTGCTGATAGTGTTGATAGACAGCCACACGGGCTGAGTAGAGGCCTTTAGAGTCACAGTAGCCTTGGGCTGAATATAAGTTACGAATGATATCTTTGTGCATATCTTCAGGCATATCAAAGCCAAAGGCAGCAGGATTGCCAATGTTTAGCTTTAATACTTTTTGCCCTTCGTCTTCCATTTTTCGAGCTTGTGCAAGCACAGGCCCACGTATGTCATAACAGACACCGTCTAGTTTGTGACTCTTTTTGATTTGTGACATGGTTACCTCTACTAATTAGCCTTAAGACTAACCCAGTACGGGGCCACCACGCCAGAGGATTTTTGCGGTTATAACTGAAATAAATTCAAGTTTTTAGCGGCCAGCAAGCCATACTTGTAATTTTTCGACTGAACCTGAAACTTGTTCATCAAGGGTTTGTGATTTTTCTTGTGCTGTTGCGACATCGCCTTGGTTCAAAGTCAGTTCAATTTCTTGCGCAAGTGCTGATAAACTCATGGCACCAAATTGGGCAGCATTTGATTTTAAACTGTGTGCATGCCTTGCTGCTGCTTCATTATCTGAACCAAGATTTGCAAGTACTTCAGAGCCTAAACGCTGAAATTCACTGCAACAAAAGGTTAAGGTGTCGGCAAATTGGTCACCTAAAAGTGATTCCATTCCTTCAAGCGCACTCTCATCAATTGTGATTGTCGTCATCTTTATCCCTTAATCAAAAACGTAATTATATAAATCGCAACTTTAGCGGTTCATAGCCAAAAAGCAAACCTGCTTTGCGAGTTAAGCTCATGTATACTAGGCATAGTTTTGATTTACACCTGAGTTTGTATGGCTAGAGAATTGTGCTCACATTGTGGCTTTTCAGTTAAAACCTGTTTATGTGATTCAATAAGCATAATCAATAATAAACTAAAAATCATTATATTACGCCACCCTAGTGAGGAAAAAGTCACTAAGAACACCGCTAATTTGCTGAATTTAGGATTAGAAAATTGCCAGATCTTTGCTGGTGAGTCAGAACAAGACTTTTTACAGCTTGCAACATTGCCAAAAGCAACAACCGCGGTACTTTATCCTGCTGATGATGCATTATGCTTAGATGAGCACACGGCCACTTCAAATGCTTTGAAACAGTCTTTGAGCCATTTAATCGTGATTGATGGTACGTGGAAAAAAGCCTACAAAATATTGCTATTAACTCCTAGCCTACAGGCCTTTCAGACTGTGAGTTTTAAACAACTACCCCAAAACAAATACGTCATTCGAAAAGCACCACGCGCAGATAGCTTATCAACTTTAGAAGCCGTTGCTCATAGCCTAAAACTGATTGAAGGCCTTGATGTAACACCGCTATACAGATTATTAGCGGCACTGGTCGATAAGCAAACCCAACATATGCCAGATGATGTTAAGGCGCGCTATTTATAATGCGTGTATCAAAACGACTTAGCGCGGGTTTTCATCGTCAAGGGCCAGACTATCGCTTTGATGATCAGGTTGATTTTGACGATATTCGCGACACCTTTGGTTTTCGTACCATGGTGGTTGGCAATTGGGTTAATAAGCAAGAGCGGCTTTTAGCAGCAAATTTAATTTACGATGCCTTAGCTGATCTTGCACAAATTCTGACTTTGCCACCAACAGCGATTGGCCTTAGGGGTAAGCTTAATTTTGCCTTTGGTCATGGTGGCCAAAAAGGTGTGCAGGCTCATTACAATGCCCACAGCCAAACTCTTGCGCTAGCTAAAAATGCTGGCGGTGGCGCTCTCGCCCACGAATGGTTTCATGCGTTTGATCACCATATTTGTCAGCACTTATTTAAGAGCAGAAAGAGCATGCAATTTTGCTCAGCGCTGTGGCTCGAACAGTCACCAGATTTAAGCCATCCACTAAATCAGCGTTTAAATGAATTTTACCATCAGGTATTTTTAGATACCTCAGGTGCAAATCCAAATGAGTTCGTTAAGCAATCTATCGCTTTTGATAAGCAGGTAAAACAACTATATATGAGTATGCCTGAGGAACTAGCTGCCCGCTGTTTTGAAAAGTGCATTACCATGCACCCTTATATAACAAATAGCTTTTTAGTGAGTGGGTTATCGACAAGTGGCTTAATCTACCCAGATGAACAGCATACAATGCGCTGCTTTTCTGCACTGCTGAATTACTTTAATCAATTAGGTTTGCTGTTGCATCAAGGCTAATTTCAACTTCCTGCACATCGCTTATCCAAGCTAAGTAGTCATCTGCACAAAGCGGTTTTGAAAAATAATACCCTTGTCCAAATTGGCAGCCATAACTTTGCAGCATTGCTAAGCTTTGTTCGTCTTCAATACCTTCAGCAACCACCTGCGCGCCCAGAGTGGCAGCAATGTCGCAGGTTGCTCGACAGATACTCTGATCATTTACTGAAAACGGCAGATTTAACACAAATTGCTTATCTATTTTCACTTCGTCAAAGCCAAGTTGACTTAAATAAGCAAGTGAAGAATAGCCAGTACCAAAATCATCAATCGCGAGTTTTAAGCCAATTAAACGGTAGTCATCAAGTGTGGCTTTAATCTTTTTACTTTCTTCCAAAGTGGCTGATTCAGTCAGCTCTAACATCACGGATTCGGCACGCACTTTTTGCTCATTTAAAATGGTGATCAACAGCACAGGTAGGTCTTTATTTAATAGATCTTTTGCTGAAATATTAATAGAAATAACGTGATCGGGTATCAGTTTGCAAAACTTCGCTTGCCACTGGATACCATTTTCAACCACCCACTCTGTGAGCTGATTGATCACCCCTGCTGATTCTGCAATTGGAATAAACACATCAGGGCTCACCGCACCAAATACAGGATGATGCCATCGCAGCAATGCTTCACAGCCCACTACTTTTCCTGTTTTCAAACATATCTGTGGCTGAAAATGTAAGCTGAGTTGGTTCTCATCTATCGCAATTTTAAGCGCTGCAGCAATGGATAATCTTTGTTCAGAAAGCCGCGCACTCTCTGAGTCGAACATGCGCCATCGCTCACCTTGTAGGCGTTTTTCGGTCATTGCTTGTATTGCACATTGCAATATTTGCTTTGCGGTATTGCCATGCATCGGGTAATAAGCAACACCAATATCAACACTATCGACTAAGTTAATATCTTCATGGGTGAGCCCTTCTTCAAAGACCCCATGGATCAAACATGCAAACTGCTCTATATGACTGAGCTCTAATTCGCCAATAACTAAGCAACCAAATGTACTGTCATCAACGTGAGCAAGCCATGCGCTCCTGCTGGCTTGAATTTCAAGCTTTAATGCATTCATGGTCTGTAGCTGAGTATTTAAGATACTTAATCTTTCATTGATACAAATATTGGCTTGCTCAAAACCAAATGTAGAACGCGCGTTTGAAAGTACATGAGGTTTAAATAATAAAACTGAAAAGTGTTGTTTCTGCGATACTTTCTTCACCATTTGCGCGAGTAAAAATTGCTTATTTGGCAGTTTAGTGTCTGCATCATGCAGCATCGAATAACTAAATGCTGAAATTTGCTGACGATCTTTTAACAACAGTACAGAACATATCGCCAGTGATGTGATAAGCAAAATGGTGTTGTGAACTCCATGATAACCAATACCAAAGCCATTCCAAATAAATAGACTAAGTACCTGAGTCACAATTGTCAGAAGCATAAAACAACGAAGATGAGTGCGGCTATTTTTACGCTGTATTAAACGCAAAAATACAGCAGCTGCAAAACTTAAAAACCCGATGCATGAAACTATAAATAACCATTGGCGATTAAATTGAGGCAATAGTGATGACAACACAGCTGCACAGAGTAAACAAACCATCATAGCTTGCCACACTTTTTTAAAGCGAGGTTTATAGGTATGGATAGCTAGAAAGTGATATAAAAAGTAGCTCGCAAAACATAATGCAAACTCATTAACGGGCCATTTTGCTTCCCAATCTAAACCATTAACGAGATAGTTTATTAACCCGTTATCAATCAAAAATCCGATACAAACCAACACGAAGTACGCATTCAGCACCAAGTATTTTTGTTGCTGCGATACAAAAAATAAACAGCGCACACAAACATACATAAAATTAAGACGCCTAAGATTGCGCCATAGCTTAATATGATTTGATGTAGGTTTATTTCGAACGCTTTTGCAGCAACAACCCCAACTTCTAAAGTCAGTGCCCTATCGTGCTCAAAGTTAACCAATGCCCAGCGATGTCCTTGACTATGCTCTATTAACCAGTGCGGTCGCACATTTGATAAGCTTTCAAGTGAGGCGAGCCGCTGATCATCGGTCGCCTGATAACTTTCATCTAACAGATAGAACTTTGCCCAGGTTAAATTAGGCTCACCAAGATAAACAACGTAATTTCTATTGTCGGGTAGTTGGAATAAATCGATTATTAACCAGTGGGATGTTTGCGGGGCAAGACGAATAGAACTGCTTTCGAGTGCATTCAGCTGTTTAGCATTTTGTAATGATTCTTGCAGGGTTCCACTTAATTTGGCAAGTGGCTCGGCGGAGTCAAGCAGCCAAACCGAGGCATTATCACTGGCAGCAAAAGTACTAACGCTGTGTAAAAATACACAACACATTATTATGAGCAGCGTTCTAACAACCCAATGGATGTGCTTGCCAATAAAATGCATTTTAGCTCCGTGCTTTAAACACCAGCTAAAAGTATGGGAGGAATACGCTTAAATTGCCAATTATGTAGGCTTTAATTAGGTAAAAAGTTCAGTAACAAAATGTTATGTGGCCCGAAAGCCACACAAACTCTAATTATTTATTATCATCACTGATACGACTTGCAACCGCCGTATTTTGATCTTTATATTTTGCGTCTTTACGCGTGTTATACGGGTTTTCTGCAGGACTTGTCATTGTTTCAAAGCTCATGGCACCAATTTTCATCATTGGGCGAAGCGCCAATGGCAATTTACCTGAGTTATAAAACTCTAACACGATATTACCAGACCAACCCGGATCAATACGATGTGCTGTAACATGAACCATCAAACCAAGGCGTGCTAACGATGAACGACCGTCTAACCAACCAACAATATCAGCTGGTAATGTGACTTTTTCATGGGTAATTGCTAGTGCCAGTTCACCTGGGTGCAGGAAAAATGCTTCTTCATCAGAAAGCACAATTTCGTCACTCATGATTGATTCCATCGCCTTATTTAACTGATCTTTTGGACCACTTAAGTCAACATAGGCTGCGGTATGATCTTGGAAAACTCGAAACTTGTTGCCCAAACGCAAGTCTACCGTCACACCTGAAATCATTTCTTTACTCGGTGTTGGCTCAATAACAATGCGGCCTTCGTCAATATACTGCTGAATATGGGTATCTGATAATCTCATTTATTATTCTACCTAATACAACTTAAACATATAATTTTAAGTTGAAAAAACACGCTAAACTTTAAACTAAACACACCAAAAATCGAGTGTGTATCAGCAAAGCCAAATGGGGTGGCTATAGTGTGCCATATATTACACAAATCATCAGCGTGTTGCGCGAATAATTCTCAACTAAATAAGATAAGCCATCTCAGGTAATAAGATCAGCTATATCTGATTTATCTGAAGTACTGAGTTTTGTTTTAATACCCCGATTATAAGGAGAATGAGGATAAGTTGTTATGGATTACGTCATTTTATCCGTAATAACATTGCCAGCTTGTGTTGCCGCTATTTTAATTGCCAAACATTACGCTAAAAAGCATGATTTATGGCATGGCTTTCTCGTTTTTATCGGTTCATTACTATTAACTAGCTGGTCGGTGGTTGGCTTAGTTGCAAACGAAACGTTCTTTTTCCCACTGCCTTCATTACTCACTATTGTCTTTTACTTCTATTGTATCGGTGAAACCGATATTGTGTTTATGCCTAATTTATTAATTAATCCTGGTATTGCCTTTTTTTGCTATTTTTCGGGTTACTTCTTTTATCGCAAGAAACCTTTCTAAACCCGTGTTATTAATTGTCACTTTTTGAAAATCACATTATTAATAAAAAAAGCCGCTCATTGAGCGGCTTTTGTTCCTTTGGGGATCACATATTAAAAGCTATAACGGGCACCGATTGTGTAACGCGGTCCGTACTGGCGAGCAAATAAGAACTGCTCTTCGTAACGACCGTAGCCACGCTCAGTTTCGTTGTTTAGGTTTATACCTTCAAAGAAAACGGTCATGTTTTCGTTGATGTCGTAGTTAACGCTTAAGTCCCATTGACCGTAGGTATCACCAAATTGTGGCGGCGCATCAGATGAGCCTTGCGATTGACCTACACCAATTAAGTACGAATCACGCCATGCGTAAGTTACTTTTACTGATAAGCCATCTTTATCATAGAAGGCTTGGAAGTTCGCTGAATCACTTAAGCCAGATAAAGGGGCTTGCTGAGTTAAACTTGCTACATCAAATTCAACATCACCATCAACAAACGTGGCATTAACCCCTAAACCAAAGCCGCTTTCACCAAACAAGTGTTGTACAGCGACTTCAAAGCCATCAACTGATTTACTATCTGTATTTTGTGGCTGAGAAATATTCCAAACCATCAATGGATCAGAACTCGTTGGCTCAATGGCACCATCCGCATTACCATAACCTAATGCCAACATTTCATTGAAAACAGCGTCACTCGTAGCCTGCTCACCACGCGCTTCAACAGATGCAACAGCTTCAAGATAACGTGGACCATTTAAGATATCGTATAAACCATCAATGGTTGTTTCTGTGATTTGCGTTTGAATAAAGTTATCTACGTCTTTTTTGAAGTAGCCAACCGATGCATAGCTGCCTTCACCGTAGTAGTACTCAAGCGATAAATCGAGGTTTGTTGATTCAAATGGCAACAAATTAGTATTACCTTGGCTACCTGTCCGAGCACCCGGTTTAGGGCTACCCGTTAAGCTACGGCCACCAGCCAAATTACCCAGCGGCGCACGTGCCATGGTTTTACCCCACGAAACTCGACCAACTAACTCGTCTGTAATTTCAACTTTTACGTCAATGTTCGGCAACCAAATATCGTAGTTACCTTCTTCTTGATAAAAGTTATCTGTGCCACCAGTTTCGTACTGCATGATCCACTCAGAGGCACTTACCCAGTTCACCTGGCTTTCAACACGTTGGCGAACCGTACTGGTTACATCAGTATCTTCGTAGCGAAGACCTGCATTAATTTGGACAAAGTAATTTGCAACTTCAAATTCCCATAAACTGTTCACATAGAAGCTTTGCGTTTTTTCTTCTACGTAGCTTTCACTGTCGATACCATCATAGAAAGGGTCAATTGAATATTGGTTATCGCCCAATAAGTCTTCATTTAAATAAGCAAGTTGACGCGCTAACGCTTCTTCAAAGCTATAGGTGTAGTAATAATTAGGCTCAAGCGCACTACCACCACCAGAGAATTGATCTAGCATGTCGCCAGTATCATTATAAGTGAACATGCCATCTGGGAAGATTTCAGTGAATGATGGGTTAAAGCCCGGACCACCACGCAGACCACTCCACGCGGTAAAACCACCCATCGTTTGCTTGGTGTGAGCCGCACCAAATTTCACTTTAACAAGCGGAATTTCAAAGCGCTCATTAAACCACGTTGTGTGAAGCTGAGCTTGCTCTACTTTAGACTCACCTGGTGAGTAGCTAAACTGGCTGAAGTTTGAATCAATTTCACTTGGATCAAGCACCGTTGTGCCGTTTTTCCAGTTAACGTAGGCGTGTGGAATTTCGCCAGTGCGGTAATCATATACTTTACTCTTTAACTGATCTGAGCCAAGAATGATTTGCCCTGTTGAACCTAAACCGTCATCTGCACCATTATCTGTTTCGTTTTTCGAATCATGATAATCGAACTCAACTTCCCACTCATCGTTAATTTGCCACTCTAGGTTTAAACCAATTGAGCGCGCTTTAACTTCTGTGGTGCCTCGGCTAGCTGTAAATGAGCCATCGTTACCACTGATGTCGGCATAAATCGCTGTACCATTTTCATCAAGCTCATAGCCATTGATATTACTACCAAACTCATTCCAAATACCCCAACCCACGGTATTTACACCGGTAATTGCACGACTTGCGGTGTAATCAACCGTCGCTGTAAAGTTTTCTACAGGTGAGTACTGTAACGTTACTTGGCCATTCGTTCTTTCACGTTCAACATCAGCAATGCTGTAGTTCATGTCTTTCGGGAAGAAGTAATTGCCTGTTGGGTTGCCGTCACTATCAACTGGGCGAGCATCAATGTAATCGCCTTCATCGAGTGTTGGTAAATCAACATTGGCCTGCCAACCTTGGATATTGGCATTTTGTTGTTGGAAGTCACGCTCTTGGTGCGAGAAAGACACCGCAAAACCAAATGTATCATCAGCATAGGTGTTGCTGTACATCGCTGAAAACTCAGGCGTTACATCATCACCCGCTTCATTAGATGAATCATGAATCGCTTTAATTGATGAGCTAAATTTTTCACCTGGGCTATTTAACGGGCGCGTAGTAATAATATTTACCGTAGCACCTAGACCACCACTTGGTACATCTGCTTGCCCCGATTTTGCAACTTCAAGTGCACTAACACCATCAGCGGCAATGTTCTCAAGGGCGTAAGAACGCGTATAACCCGTACCCGGCATTTGACGGCCATTTAGGGTGATAAGGTTAAACTCAGGACCAAAACCACGTACTGTAATTTCACTCCCTTCACCGTTAGAACGACTCACCGATACACCGGTAATACGTTGTAATGATTCAGCCAAGTTAGTATCTGGGAACTTACCCATTTCTTCGGCTGAAATCGCATCTACAACACCTGTTGCATCGCGTTTCATATCCATGGCGCGGATCATACTGCCACGAATACCTTTAATTTCGATAACTTCGATTTCGTTATCAGCTTTCTCTTGCTCATCCTGTGCGTAAGCAGACATAGTGCCTAGCCCAGCGGTTAAGATCATCGCAACTGACGCTGCAAGAGGTGTTTTAATAAATTTTGTGCTTTTCATGATTGACCTGCTTTTGCAATATATTGTCATGGATACTGGGTGCCGTATACAGCACCCATCACTTGTTGCCAATGTTAATTACGGGTTTGCAATTACTGCATTATCAATACGGTAAACCGCACCTTCACCCATCCCCCATGACGGGAACACCATGACAACGTCGATTGCACTAATATCAAGACCTGCACTGAGTAAGTCTGCAAGTGTATACGTATAGGTTTGCCACTCACCCACCACAGGCTCGACACCTTCTTGGCTTGCACTTAACGCAAGCTCCACAGCTTGACCTGCATCGTTTGATTCAATTTTGAATAACCACTGTGCATCTTGGTTACTGGCGTTTGACACAATTTTCATCTCAAAACGAACCACACCTTCAGATAACAAGTGAGATGCATCAAAGCTCACGCCATCATCAGCTAGGAACCCCATTACCGTAGCGGTAGAACCAATTTGAAATTCTGCCACTGAGCCATGGGTTTCGTCATCCGTTTCGACTGTTGGTGTACTACCTGCACAACAATCCCAAATGCTCCACAGATCTGCCACGTTTTCGGCAAATAGCGTTAGCTCTGATGCTGTAGATTCTTGCTCTGGTGCATAGATACGGGCATTGTCAACACGATAAACAGCACCGTCACCTTGACCCCATGCAGGGAAAATCATGATGACATCAATCGCACTTACATCTAAACCTGCGTTTAATAAAGTACTGATTGGGAATGTATAGGTTTGCCATTCACCCGCTACAGGGTCAACGCCTTCTGTGCTTGTGTTTAGGTTAACTTCAACCGCTGTTGCACCTTCATTTGACTCAACTTTTAACAGCCAAGGCGCATCTGGCGTTGATGATAAAGAGGTGATCTTCATCTCAAATTGCAACATGCCATCATCAACCAGTGCTGATGCATCAAACTGCGTACCACTACCACCTGATGAAGTACGGTTAATAAAGCCCATTACGGTAGGTGTTGCACCAATCGAGAATTCAGCAGTCACACCATGTTCTTCGTCGTCGACTACTTCAACAGGTGTTGAACCACCACAACAATCCCACAGCGGCCAATCAAGATTCGTTTCATCGGTGAATAAGGTTAATGAAGGCAATGTTGTTGTACCACCATTAGTGATCTCAACATTATCAACTCGGTAAACAGCGCCCTCACCTTGACCCCATGCCGGGAAAATCATCACAACATCAATCAGTGATACATTTAAACCCGCATCAGCTAATGTTTGCAGAGGGAAGGTATAGGTTTGCCATTCACCAGCAACTGGGCTAACACCTTCAGTACTTGCACTTAGGTTTAGCTCAACGGCTGTCGCACCTTCATCACTTTCGATTTTGAATAACCACGGAGCATCTGGCGTTGATGGTAAAGACGTTACTTGCATATCAAACGTTACATAGCCGTCTTCTAACATCGCACTGGCATCATATGGAGAGGCTTCACCGTTTTCATCGGTAATAAAGGCATCACGGCTGATAAAACCATTTACCGTAGCCGTTGCACCCACACTAAATTCAACCACATTGCCACGGTCAGCATCTTCAACTAACCCAGGCGTTGTGCCACCACAACAGTCCCATGCAGGCCAGTTAGGGTTAAAACTGCTATCAAAAATAGTCAGCGGCGTAACAGTACCATCACTTGGTGGTGTTGGCGCCGGCGCTGCACCTTGTACAAGTGCATCTTCTAAATCGTCGTAGCCAGGGCGCACGGTTTCACAACCTTTACCTGTGTCTGGGTTTTGCGAACACTCATAAACACGTACATAGTCAACTTCAAAAGTTTGACCGTTTTCGAATGCACTTGCATCAACACCAAGGGCATTAACGTTTTCAGGCCAATCACCACCTACCGCAAAGTTTAAAATTAAATAAAACTCTTGGTTGAATGGTGCAGCGTCCCAGAAAGTTGTTAACTCACCAGTTGTTTGATCATAATACTCGGTGTACCAACCCTTATGTTTAAGAGCCAGCGCTTCACCGCTTGCGTTGTAAAGCAATTCTGATTGGCGTCGCGTTGCGTATAAATAGTTATCTACATACCAACGAATTTCGCCTTCTTGCCATTCAATCGCATAAGTATGAAAGTCATCAGCTGGATTTGAATCTTGCGCGAAGGTGTACGCTTGACCACTACTATCGTTATTTGGCCACGCTTGACCATAATGTAACGTGCCGTAGATATTTGACTCTAAACCATCATCATTTTCGACTTTTAAATTCACTGATTCTAAAATGTCGATTTCACCTGAACGAGGCCACTCACCGTAAACTTCGTCGGTTGGCATCATCCAAAACGCCGGCCAAGAACCTTGACCGCTTGGTAGTTTTGCTCTTACTTCAAAGCGGCCATATTTAAAGTCGGCTTTGTAGCGAGTATTGATACGTGCAGATGTATAAGGCTTTGCAGCACCGTCTTCTGCAGGCAATGCAACGATATTAAGAATACCATCTGCAACAAAGGCGTTTTCTTCACTGTCGGTATAACATTGTTTTTCGTTATTACCGCCACCTGCACAGTCTATTTCGAAACTCCATTTATTTTCATCAATGGCATCACCATCAAAGTTATCTTCCCAAACCATGACCCAATCTGAAACGGGTTCAGTTGTATCAATTGTATCAATTTTTGTATCTGTGGCAGAGCCACCGCAGCCAGCTAATGTCGCTACTGAAAGCGCCATTGCAAGTTGTGTTAAGTGTGTTTTGAATTTGTTCATTGCATTGAACCCTAACATTATGTGTTTGTTAGTACTCAACTGATCTATATGAATATTATTTTAATCAGTCAATTGTAAGCGCTTACATGAAGAGATAAATAAAAAGGCCCGACAATGTAAGCGCTTTCATTAGAGTATGTCACGGTTATTAAAACGTCAATAAAATATTAACATTTACTGCGAATTTGTTTTTAGACATGTTTAACGAAAATGCAGTCTATATGCGGCTAAAAGTGGGGTTCGAGAGTGAGTTTAATACAAAAGAAGCAATCAAGATCTTGTTAATAAGAAAAATCCATTAACAAAATCTTTGCAACAATTAATCTTCAGTAATGACAATTTCAACTGCGCTTGTGTGCGCCTGTTGATAATACAAGCTACTAGCAAGCACACGGGCAGCTGTTTTGTATGTTTCACTTATTTGCGCCGTATTATCTTTGGCTATTAAATTGCCCTGCTCTGAGCTTTCACGAATTTCAATGGCCAACGGAATATTAGCAAGTACAGGCACACCATGACGATGCGCTAATTTTACAGCACCATCTTTACCAAATACATGGCTTGGTTGCCCACAATGGCCACACAAGAAGTAGCTCATATTTTCAATTAAACCAAGTACAGGGACGTTCACTTTATTGAACATAGCAATGCCCTTTTGTGCATCGGCTAGAGCTAAATCTTGAGGCGTGGTGATGATCACCGCACCACTTGCTGGCACTTTTTGGCTCATGGTTAATTGAATATCGCCCGTACCTGGAGGCATATCAACAATGAGATAATCAAGCTCACCCCAGGCGGTTTCGTTCATTAATTGATTAAGTGCACCTGATGCCATTGGGCCGCGCCAAACGGTTGCATCATCGCTAGGTACTAAAAAGCCGATCGACTGCGCTTTGAGGTTGTGCGCTTCAAAAGGAAGTAAGTTTTTATCATCGGCTGCTTTCGGCTCAGCACCTTGCAGGCCCAGAAGCAGAGGGATAGACGGACCATAAATATCGGCATCGAGAATACCCACTTTGGCACCCTCTTGCTCTAAAGCTGATGCAAGATTCACCGCAGTTGTTGATTTTCCAACACCGCCCTTGCCCGAAGCAACGAGCACAATATGTTTAATTTGCTTGAAACTATATGTGCTAGGTAATTTCACTTTAGCGCTAATTGACACAGGCATTGATAGTTTATCAGTGACAAATTTTTCAATGTCGTTGATTTCACTCAAGCCAGCAAAAGGGAGGGTTAATTTGACTTGCCAGCTTTTATCGCTGTTTTGATTAAGCTCTTCGAGCCAGTCTTGCTCAATGCCGATGGCAAATGCGTTACTACGATAGGCGGCTAAGGCATCAATGATAGGCGCTTTTTCAGCCGATTTACTTGAGAATAGTTTTGACAGTCCAAACATAGCAATAAATTAGCGTTTCTTTGATGAAAAGTGCTGCGGAATTATGTAACATTCAAGGCATTAAAACCAGACAATTAGATAATATCATTGCTTTGAGTTGTCTATGAGCAACTTACAATGTATTAAATAATGATATTCGAGCAAATTTGCATCGAACTAATCTCAATTCGGAATGATTATGGCACAGCGAAAGATCCTGATTACTAGCGCATTACCTTATGCCAATGGCCCGACTCACTTAGGCCATTTACTAGAATATATCCAAACTGATATTTGGGCGCGTTTCCAAAAACAACAAGGTCATGAAACCTATTACGTTTGCGCGGATGATGCTCACGGCACACCAATTATGCTTAATGCGCAAAAGCAAGGGATCACGCCAGAAGAGATGGTTAAAAATGTGAGTGTTGAACGTCAACGCGACTTTGCTGATTTCAACATTGAATTTGATAACTATCACAGCACGCACAGTGAAGAAAACCGTCATTTCAGCGAGCTAATCTACAACCGTTTGAATGAAGCGGGTCACATTAAAAAGCATACTATTTCTCAGCTTTTCGACCCAGAGAAAGGTATCTTCTTACCAGACCGCTTTGTAACGGGTACTTGCCCAACGTGTAAGTCTGAAGATCAAAACGGTGACAGCTGTGATTCTTGTGGTGCTACATACAGCCCAACTGAACTTATCAACCCACGCTCTGTAATGTCGGGTGCTGAGCCAATCTTAAAAGATTCGGAGCATTACTTCTTCGACCTACCTGCTTTTGAAGACATGCTTAAAGAGTGGTTACACTCAGGTACGATTCAACAAGAAATGGCGAACAAGCTTGATGAATGGTTTGCAGATGGCCTACAGCAGTGGGATATCAGCCGTGACGCACCTTACTTTGGTTTTGAAATCCCTGGTGCGCCGGGTAAATACTTCTACGTGTGGCTCGATGCGCCTATCGGCTACATGGCGAGCTTTAAAAACCTGTGCGACAAAAAAGGGATTGATTTTGATGCATTCTGGCGCGAAGACTCAGAGGCAGAGCTTTACCACTTCATTGGTAAAGACATCATCTATTTCCACAGCCTATTCTGGCCGGCAATGTTAGACGGTGCAAAGTTCAGAAAACCTACCAACGTTTTTGCACACGGTTTTGTGACTGTAAATGGCTCAAAGATGTCTAAATCAAAAGGCACCTTTGTTAAAGCGCGTACTTACCTTGATAACTTAGATCCTGAGTATCTTCGTTATTACTACGCAGCAAAACTAAACAACGGCATCACTGACCTTGATTTAAACCTTGAAGACTTTGCACTACGTGTAAACTCTGACTTAGTAGGTAAAGTGGTTAATATCGCAAGTCGCTGTGCAAGTTTCATCACTAAGAAATTTGATGGCAAGCTTAGCGACACCGTAATGGATGAAGCACTATTAGGTGAGTTCCAAGCGGCTTCTGCAAGCATTGCAAATCACTATGAAAACCGTGATTACAGCCGTGCAATTCGCGAAATCATGGCGCTTGCTGACAAAGCAAACCAATTTATCGACGCTAAAGCGCCGTGGGTGTTAATTAAAGACGAAACAAAGCAACAAGAAGCACACGATGTATGCTCACTTGGTTTGAATATGTTCCGTGTACTTATCACTTACTTAAAACCTGTTCTACCAGGTATGGCTACAAACGTTGAAGCCTTCTTAAACGACGCTTTAACATGGCAAGGCGCGCAAACAGCGCTGGTTGGTCACACAATCAATAAATTCAAACCGTTAATGCAACGTGTTGAAATGGATAAAGTAAACAAAATGATTGAAGAGTCAAAAGAAAGCCTAGTTGCTGAGAAAGATAAAATTGATCCAAACAGCCCACTAGCTAAAGAGCCAATCAGCCCTGAAATCGAATTTGACGACTTTGCTAAAGTTGATTTACGTGTAGCAAAAATTGCTAAAGCAGAACACGTAGAAGGTGCTGAGAAACTACTTAAACTTACCCTAGATTTAGGTGGCGAAACGCGCCAAGTATTTGCAGGCATTAAATCTGCGTATGCACCAGAAGATATCGAAGGTAAGCTAACGGTTATGGTAGCAAACCTTAAGCCTCGTAAGATGCGTTTTGGTATGTCTGAAGGCATGGTATTAGCAGCCGGCCCTGGCGGTAAAGAAATTTATATTCTTAACCCAGATGAAGGCTCAGAGCCTGGCATGCGTGTAATGTAATTACACAATTACTAGCTAATATAAATACTAGCTACTATAAAAAACCGTTGTGTTTAGGCACAACGGTTTTTTTGTGCTTAATGCGTACTTCACATCGATGTAGTTAGCTTATGAGCTTGGGCATGCAGGGTGCTCAGCAAGCACTTGCGTAATTATTTGCCCAAACTGCTGGTGTTGTTGCTCGCTAATAGCAAAAGCGGCATTGTAAGTAAGGGTATCGGCAAGCTCACCTGTTATGACTTCATAAAAAGTCATTGCAGTCAGTAAGTGCCCTGCGTTTGATGCATGATTACCATCTGCACTGTAAAAATTAAGCTCAGGTAATGCGGCAATTGCTTTATCCCAAACTAAACCGATTGGGGCAACACAGCTTGCCTCTTTTTCACTAATCGACAAATGCAATTGATAGACAAGCTCCCCTTCTTTGCTGTCACCTTGTTGAGGATGCTCAGGAAACAAAATAGGCGTTATTTTCAGCTCTTTTGCACTGGCAATTAATCGCTCTGCCTCATTCGTAGAATAATTAACAGAACCAGACTGAGAGTACTTCTGACCTTGAAAAATAGCATGAGTCCAATTGGCTTGTTGTAGCTTTTCAACATTGCCAGATGTGTTCACTATTTCATCTAAAAAGCGACCACTGACGGTAAGCGTTGAAACTTGAGCGTTGGTTAACTCACTGGAAATAAGCTGTTCAAGCAAATCACCTAATTTAGCGCTATGGCTATTGCCATAAATAATAATTTGATAGTCAGCACTACCACTGTTATCAACAATGGCAGCGCCAGAATTAGGTATTGAAGTATCTGGGACGGACGTCGAATTTTCTGTATTAGAGCCAGAACCACAGGCCACCAAACCAATACAACAGCTTAGTAAGATATAAACTGTTAAAGGCCTAAACCGCTTGTTTTCAGTCATTTATCGTTCCATCTATTGGCTTGTTATTTTTATGTCGTCAATATTGAGACATAAAACGCTAAATTGCCAATATTTGGACGATATTTAGCTAAGGCGCTAAGTATAAATCATGTAAAACCCGTTCTTTTCGAGGTAAGTAATAATCATCATAATCGAGTGACACAAGCACTCTTTTAGCTTTGCCTAATAACTCACTGCGAGGCACTAGCCCAATTACTCGTGAGTCTGCACTATTATCGCGGTTATCGCCCATTGCTAAATACATATCGCTGGGAATAACGACAGGGGCAAAATGCTGCATCACCGAGGGCGTTTTTGATATCTTAATAGCGTGCTGAACACCTGCAAGGTTTTCAATGAGTGTTTGTTGCTCATGCTTATTATCAGTTAATGCGTAATCAAGCGCTTTACCGTTAATGATCAATTTATTATCTATCAAAGTCACTGTATCGCCCGGCACGCCAATAACACGCTTTATTAAGCGATTATTTGCAGCCTTAGAATCAAATACAATAATATCACCGGCTTTTGGCTCATCTGTGCGCATTAGCGAAATATGACTAAATGGCACACGCAGATCATAAGCCATTTTATCCGTTAAAATTCGGTCCCCTTCAACGATGGTCGGATTCATTGAGCCTGTTGGCACTTCATACCAATCAGCCACCGCACTTCTAAAAACACTCATCAAACAGATGAATAAAATCAAAGAGCGGTTATTTTTCCATACCTTCAAAAGCCAGTTCATATTCATTCCTTATTTGTTGTTTGTTTTCATAAGAGCTTGTGCGGTACAAATTAGTTCTCAACTAAATGTAACGAAATACGTCAATGATAAAAATACCATACATGATGTTGAAAATATTTGACACAGCAAACAATGAGTAGTTTACTTAACACCAAGTCAAATATTTTTTACATTGGATGATAACGATGAGCTACAAAGAAATGACAATTTGGGGCACCTTGGTGGTAACCATAGGCCTGTTAAGCTATTACCTGTTAGGCATTAATTCACTACAAGCTGCGGGTGATCTTAGAGATCATTATGCAATCTGTGCTTGCTGGTATTAAACACAAAGAAGCAGACTTAGGGGATGATGAGCGCGACAAGCTCATTGAGCTAAAAAGCACCAAACTTGGTCACTGGTTTTGCTCTGCAATTATCTTAATGTGTGTATTTTTAGCAACGCAAATTGAGCGCGTATCTGGACGCATGCTGTTACCTGAGGTCTCTGATCTATATAATATTATGCACTTTCTTATTATTGGTTTTTTAGTCAGTGAAATTATTACTATTGCCAGCAAAGTGTATTTATACCGAAGAGACAGCTAGATGACAAAACAGCTCAGTAATATCATTCGGGAACTTCGATTTCATCATAATGAAATGACTCAACAAGCATTGGCAGAGGCTGTTGGTGTTTCAAGGCAAACCATAGTAGCAATTGAAAAAGGTAAATATTCCCCCTCTCTTGAGGTGGCTTTTAAGATTGCTCAATTGTTTGATAAAAAACTAGACGACGTGTTTTCGTATCAGTAATTAACAAAAAAGGTTAGCTAAATAGCTAACCTTTTTAAGCTTGTAAATCTGGATCTTACGATTGTTGATTTTTGAACTGCGCTTTGGCTTGCTCAACTTCATCATCACTGATGCCAACCGATTCTGCCGCTTCTTTAATAAGGTGTGGCTGCGTCATCACTAATGCCATCAGTTGTTGAAGCTTTTCTGGTGGGATACCTAACTGTTGAACCAGACCCATCGCCATTAGTGGGTTTTCCATAAACGCTTGGAACAGCTCACGCACTTTTTCGTCACTTACATTGTGCTCTTTGAGCATCGCAATAATTGGGTTCATACTAACCTTTACTTTTAACTACTAATAAAACCAATAATATGGGCAAATCGCTGTTATTCAACTAACATCACCACTTTTCCCGAATTTTCGTTGTTATCTAAAATA
The DNA here is from genome assembly GCF_037162425.1 of Pseudoalteromonas sp. Hal040. Taxonomy (NCBI): domain Bacteria; kingdom Pseudomonadati; phylum Pseudomonadota; class Gammaproteobacteria; order Alteromonadales; family Pseudoalteromonadaceae; genus Pseudoalteromonas; species Pseudoalteromonas sp. Hal040. The sequence goes on from NZ_JARLUU010000001.1 coordinate 2,128,154, forward strand.
CGGTGCGCCTCATTGGCCTCTTGCCAATTTAAGGTTTTATAGATGTTGCAATCGAACAGCCCGTTAGCCAAGTCATCATAAAAGCGCGATATAAACTGCTCTTTTAAATCACGTTTAAATTCAATCGAACGGTTACGCAAGGTTGATGCATGAAATGATATGCGCTTACTAAGTAGCCTTGCAAAGTCAACCTCAGCAAAGCGCGCATCTAAAAAGGCTAACATCACAATTTGGCAATCCATTGCTGCAACGGCAGCATTTTTATTAAAATAGCGTCCTGAGACAGGATCAACAATGGTATTGGCCTGTAAATTATTGGCTTTGAAGTACTCTACAAAATCAGTGGTTTTATAATTAATGGTGTGGTCTGCGCCAAGCTGTTTGGCATGTTCGCACTTTTCATCGCTACCTGCAGTGATCACTACTTGAGCACCCGCGCGTTTTGCCATTTGAATTGCCGCCCCACCGACACCACTGGCTCCCGCATGGATCAGTGCCGTTTGCCCCGCTTTGAGCTGACCAAATTGAAATAAGGCAGAAAAAGCCGTTAAGTATACTTCACTGATAGCAGCGCCTTGGGCCATTGTCATTTCATCTGGTAATGGCATCACTTGTGCAGCATCAACGGCAACATACTCGCTGCAAGCACCGCCGGCGCACAAGGTAAAAACACGTTTATTAAGCCAGTCACCGGATACTGCACTACCTTGCTCAACAATAGTACCGGCGCATTCTAACCCTAGAATGTCACTGTCACCTTTTGGGGCTGGGTATTTACCTTGTCGCTGTAAGCAATCTGCGCGATTAACGCCAATTGCTGCAACAGCAATAAGAACTTCGTTATCTTTTAAAACTGGTTTATCTGTTTGCGCAAAATGTAACTGTGAATCTTCGTGCTTGATATAACGCATATCACCTTCTATTTAATTCGTTGCCAGATCTCAGCTTCGACTAATTTGCCATTTTCATACAAGGTGTGATGCCACAAGTCACCTTCTAGTTTGTAATCAAATGCCATGGTCTTACCAAGTAGTGAAGGTACATTACCATAGGAAAAAGTTTCGATAAATTGCTGGTCTTGCAAAACATATTTGCCGCCACCAGCATAATGAAAGTTGCCTTGCTTTTGAGTGATATAGCTAAAATGACTAGGTGTAATCAGTTTAACTGAGGTTATTTCTGGCGCTTTTGCCGTCACATAGCCGTCATTGGTTGCATATTTGCCTTCAACAAATTGCCAGCTACCTAATAACGGATTGGCGCTTACCATTGACGAAATAAATAAACTCGATAATAACAGTGTGTTTTTCATAGTGTGTTCCTAAGCTTTTTCAATAGCATACGCTAACACTATGTTCCTATTAAACAGTTATAGATTGAGATTTTTTCATTTGAGCTCTCATCGACGAAAAGCGCCAAGACTGCTTATAAGGATAAACATCAAGCAATTGCCCATCGTTTATAGCTATTTGTAATTGCTGCCACATTGTGGCGGTGAAAATATCTTGATGCGCAGCATTGAAGTGATCAAACGCCCGCTTATTAGCGCTAAAAAACACTTTAAACTGGCTCGGAAATACGTCGTTTTCTGCGATATCAAAGTAGCTTTCGCTACTGAGCTCATCTAATGAGTCATCGGTTTTTGGCAGCTCTCTAAATTGACACTCTGTCATAGGGCAAATTTCATCGTAGTCGTAGAACACCACTCTTCCCCAACGAGTTACACCAAAGTTTTTCATCAGCATATCACCGGGAAAGATATTAGCCCCCGCGAGCTCTTTTATTGCTTTACCGTAATCAACCATCACTTGCTGCAGTTTACGCTCATCACAGTCGTTGATGTACAAATTAAGCGGTGTCATTTTGCGCTCTACATACACATGACGCAAAATAAGTGCATTACCCGAAATCACAAGGCTGTCACCAATTTGCTGCTGCATTGTTTGTATAAGCTCATCACTAAATCGGCTCAAATCAAACGCTAAATAACGAAATTCATGGGTATCGACTAGCCGGCCTACTCGGTCGGCTTGTTTAACAAAGTCGTACTTGGCCATTACTTGTTGTTTGGTGGCTGTTTTTGGCGCGCTAAATTTATCTTTTATTACCTTGTACACATAATCAGAACCTGGGGTGGTAAATACCAGCATCACCATACCCGGCGTCCCCGGCGCAAGTGTGTATTTATCGTCAACAGGGCTATTACGGGTGGTATCAACTTTGTAACGGTAAAACTCGGTTTTCGCATGTTTGATAAAGCCTATGGCATTAAACAACTCAAAACGTTGCTTATGAGGCATTAAAACACTGAGGTAATCAACGTATCGGGCGGGTTGGTCAGTATCGACCATAAAATAAGTACGCGCAAAGCCAAACAGCAAGCTGAGTTGATCAGCTCCCATCATCACAGCATCAATGTGAAGACCTTTTTCACTGTTTAATAGCGCAATCGCAAATGGCATGTTATCGCCGTTTTTAGCAATACAGCGGCCTATGATGTAGCAGGCTTTATTTCTGAAAAACAATGAATTAGCGTATTCAATATAGCCATCGTTGAGAGCTAGCAGCTCATAAACTTGTGGGCATTGTTGTTTTGCTCCAGCAATCAAGGTGCGCTGTAACATGGCCACATCATCAGCAAAGTTAGCGTATTGTGAGCGAAACACATGGCGTTTAATCAAGCTGCTGATGGCACTTTCAAAGCCATTTTGCAGGGAAATGCGGCTAACCAATGAATCAAAGGGTCTTGGCCCCAGTTGATAGCGCGCTTTTAGTACAAACAAGTGCACATTGCGGATTTTTCGTGAGTCCCAAATTGCACCGAAGGTTGAATTAAAAAATGTATGAGCAATGGGCTGGTTTTCGTGGCTTTGCACCATTTCTGCGTATATTTGCTTGGCTAGTAACCAAAGCGCTGGGTCGTCCACTTCGCTATAAGCAATAATTTTTACCGCTTGGCTTACCTTTTTGACTTGTCCTTCGTAAACCTGCAATCGCGATTTCATAGCCCCTTGAACTTGATGCCATTGGCGCTGCTCAAAGCGACTTTGAGCACCGAGAGTTATATTTAAAAACTCTGCAAACATAGCCTCAAAACCAGCATACACCGCACGGGCAAGCTTCGTCGCTACGACCTGATTTAACTGTTCGCTGTGTGATTTAACAGCCAAATGTGAACTCTGCTGTGGCATTATTTTTATCGCTTATGCTGATTATTTTAGTCGCCTTGTTTACACACAATAGCAAGCGCGCTTTAATTTAGGTAATTAATAAAGATAATAAATAAGATTGATAAAATGAATATTAGGCATGTCGACCTCAACCTATTGGTGTATTTAAATGTCCTCATTGATGAACAAAGTGTGTCTAAAGCCGCCAATAAACTGGCTTTGACTCAACCTGCAATGAGTAACGCCCTTAAGCGTTTGCGAGATTTGTTTGATGATCCATTATTAGTAAGAGCCGCTGGCACAATGACGCCAACAGCGAAAGCGCTCAGCCTTAAACCTGAGATAGAATCACTGTTAAAAATGGCCGAAGAAATTACTCAGCCAAGTGAAGTATTCGACCCGAGCACCGCGAATATAACGTTTCGGATCATGGCAAACGACTACCTTGAATCAACGCTTATAGCGCCGTTTATTACCCAGCAGCTAGCAAAAAACCCGGGGCTTAATTTTGATATTTTGAGCCCAAGCGATGTTAACCTTCAAGATATGGAAAAAGGCACCATCGACCTTGCCATTAACCGCTTTAATGGCCTGCCCCGCTCATTCCACCAAGCCAGTGTATGGCGCGACAATTACTGCTGCTTAACACACCCAGACAACCCTTACTTACAACAGCAAAACCTCGAAGGCTACCTTGCACAAGAGCACATTTGGGTGAATCGGGCTGGTTGGGGCGTAGAAGCGGCCGTAACGAATAAATCCGGCAGCCAAAAACTCGGCTGGGTCGACGAGGCATTATGGCAACTAGAACAAACCCGCAATATTCGTGTATTTACCCGCCATTACATGGTGGCAAGTTTGCTGTGCCAGTCACCAAAACTTATCGCTACTTTACCTCGTCGCCAAGCGATGTTATTAGCAAAACACACTGATTTGGTAATAAGTCCAGTGCCATTTCAAATCGTGCCTATTGAAGTAAAAATGTTATGGAGCCCTTTGCTACACCACGCAAACCCGCACCAATGGCTGCGCAGAGAGCTACTCGCCTTTGCCAGTACGGTGGCTGATCGCTAAAAACAACACAATATTGATTAAATCAATATCAGTTATTGAAAACAACAATTTCATAAATAATGAGTGAAGGTCTAGAGTGAAGTTAAGCACATAAACAAAGAGAAAATGATTATGGAAACTTCAGCGCAATTCACTCAACAGGACGGCCTTTACATCAATGGTCAATTACACTCATTCATCGAGCAGCAGCTTTGTAAAAAAAGCAATTTAGCTTGCGAAGAAATTTACCAAACGCTGGCAACAATGGTTGATGAGTTTGGCTGCCAATGCCGTAAAACCAAACATCAAGATGATGATGTTTTACAAGCAGACACGCTGTTAAAAGCATATAGCTCTGTACGTACTCACCCGCATTGTCATGTTGATGCACAAACAACAACCGCAGTACTTGATGAATACTGCTGCCAAGTTCCGGCTATTTTAGTGGTTGCGTTAATGGACACATTAACAGGCATGACAAGCAACGAACCTGGTGCAGAACACATTTATCAACGTGCAGCACAATTAACAGGTAAACCATGTGTCTACGCTGTTAAAAGCGCCAATGCCGCTTAATATGGTTAATTATTTGAGTTACTTATTCGAGCGATGATGCTTTTTGCAAAATCACTGCAACTAAGCATCGTCGCACCGGCTACTAGGTTAGCCAAATCAAACGTCATTTCATTTGCGCTAAGCGTCTGTTCTAGGGCTTTTTCTATTTTATTCGCCGCTTCGTGCCAGCCCATAAAACGTAGCATCATGACCGCACTTAAAATGCTGCTTGTTGGATTTGCACTGTCTTCCCCGGCAATGCGATTAAATGTGCCATGAGTCGGTTCAAAAAAAGCCACTTCATTATTTAAGTTTGCCGCAGGCATTATACCTACCCCACCAACTTGTGCGGTTAGCATATCAGCTAAGTAATCGCCGTTTTGATTGGTTGTTACCACCACATCAAATTGCTCTGGAGTGAGCAGTGCTTGTTGTAACATGTTATCGGCAATGACTTCTTTAATGATTAAATCATCTTGATTGTCTCGTTTGATCACTAACCAACGACCATTTTCATGCGCTTCAGCGTTAAACTCTTGCTCTGCAAGGGCAAATGCCCAGCGTTTAAAAGCGCCATCGGTAAATTTAAGTACATTGCCTTTGTGCACCACCGTCAGTGATTCACTGTGCTCTTTAAGGGCAAAGTTGAGTGCGTAACGCATTAGTCGCTCTGCAGCCTCTTTCGAGCTATTTTTTATGCCAATGCCACATTGGTTATCAAAACGAAGTCGGGTGACCCCCATTTCTTGGCACAGAAAATCAAGCATACGTTCGTTGTCAATACTGCCAGCCTGCCACTCAATGCCCGAGTAAACGTCTTCTGAGCTGTCGCGTATTACGGTGATTTGGGTTTTTTCAGGCTCTTTTAAGGGCGATGGTAAATGCGGATAACTGCGAATAGGCCGCATGTTAACGAATAAATCCATCTCATGACGAAGAGCCACATTTAAAGAGCGAAAACCACCGCCAAGGGGGTTGTTAGCGGCCCTTTTATGGCAATTTTATACTGCCTAACCGCATGTAGGGTTTCTTGCGGGAACCAGTCGCCATCGTAAAGCGCTGCTGCTTTTTCACCATTGAATACTTCCATCCAATGTATTTGTTTATCACCTTGATAAGCATGTTTCACCGCGACGTCGACAATATCACGCATCACCGGGCTTATATCTTGACCCACACCATCGCCTTCAATGTAAGCTATAATCGGGTTATCAGGAATATGCCATTGGCCCTTACTATTAATCGTAATTTGCGCGCCATTCGAGGGGACTGAAATATGTTGATACTGCATCGTGCCTTCCCAGCAAGGTGTTTTGACAATATTAATATCAAGAAATAGCGAATTTGTCTGTGCTTACAAAGAAATAGCCGCTATTCAAGCAATCAATGCGTTACCTTGGTTATTTCGTCTTGCATAGCACAAAATAAGGAAGCAATAAGCTGCGTATCGAGCGTGACGGTATCTTTTTTAAGCGCAGTATCTACTGCAACGGCTTTAACATAGAGCATTTCACACTCAAACATATTCGCAGCACCTTTGAGCATATGAACATTTCTGCTTAAGCCATCTATATCCATATTTTTGTATTGCTCGCGCATTTCTCGATACTGTTCTTCAAGACCTTTTATATAGTCATCTTTAAGCGCTTGAAACTCTTTTTCAGGTAACTTGATATCGGCCAACTCATCACAATCTAAGTAACTGGCAATTTTATGACTAAAGCCATTGCGATCAATTGGTTTGGCTATTAAATCATTAAAGCCTTGCTTCATATAACGGGCAATTTCATGCTTCATGGTATTCGCTGTCAATGCAATAATTGGCGCGCTAACCCCGGTTGCTTGCATCATTTTTAATGCCTCTTGACCGTCCATAATGGGCATTTGAATATCGAGTAAAATAAGGTCAAAACTGTCTTCGAGGGTTGCTTGCACTGCGTCTTTACCATTTTCGACGGTGGTCACTGTCAGTCCCATCCGCTCTAATATTCGCGCAATTAAACGTCGGTTGTCTGGATGGTCTTCGGCAAGTAATACCCGTCCCTTCAAATTTTGAGGCGCATCAAGCTTACTAAACGGTGAGGTTTCAATAAGCTTCACTTCGCTCATGTCATTGAGCCAACGTGTGTTATCTGTGGTGTACACCGACATAGTGAAAATAAATTCACTGCCAGAGCCGACATTACTTTTTACGCTGATATCCCCATCCAATTTCTGCGCAAGGCTCTTTGAAATGTTAAGGCCAAGCCCGGTACCGCCATACTGGCGAGAAATACTAGAATCCGCTTGATAAAAAGCACTGAACAAAGCTTGTTGCTCTTTGTCAGTCATGCCGATACCGGTGTCTTTTACGCTTATCGACAACTTATCGTTATGACAGCTCACGGTTAAGGTTATACGCCCCACTTGAGTGAACTTGAGGGCATTGGTTGTGAGGTTTAATAAGATTTGCCTTAAACGACTCGGATCGGTGATCAAGTAGTCTGGCAACGGGAACTGATAATCTACACTGAACTTTAAGCCCTTATCGCGAATTTGCTTGCCGATAAGTGACTCAATATTGGCAATCGTGGCAAACAAGTCTGTTTCGACTAAATCAATCTCGAGCTTGTTGGCTTCAATCTTCGACATATCAAGTATATCGTTTATTAAGCCAAGAACATGACGGCTATTTTGCAAAATAACCCCAATCCCATGGTTGCGCTCGTGAGGCTTAATGTCCCCGAGCATAATGCCATCTGCATAGCCAATGATTGATGTCATTGGGGTACGAATTTCATGACTGATATTCGCTAAAAAACGACTTTTAGCTTCATTTGCATCGCGAAGCTCAGAGGCAAGCTCTTCAAGCTCCAAGGTTCTTAAATGGACTTTTTCTTCAAGGTTTTTGTTGAGCTCTACGTTGTCATCGTGAAGCAACCTAAACTTATCGGCCACAGCAAAAGCCAGCAACATAGCGTCCATGGCTGTGCCTATCAAACCCAATAAATATAAATTAATGGAGGTTGCAGGCAGCAAGCCTAAATTAGTTAAATTTCCGACCATATTCGGTAGCATCATGGCAATGTAAGCAAGCACAAAATAGCGTGCTGGCTTAAAGCCAATGAGCATACAGCGTATACCTATGTATAAGCCTAAACATAAAGCGACACCGGTGACTAACGTTGACCAATAAAAACCAAAGCTTGGCCATAAAATACAAAACGGAATACCCAGAGTAGCGATTACACCCACTGTCAGGGATAATTGCGCCAGTTTCGGAAATGTTTCTTTGAGTTTAAGTAAGTTGTTGTAAAACAGAATATTGGTTAATGGTGTGAGGGCAAAGCCGAGCCAGTGAAGATGAGGATTATAGTAACCAAACAGCTGATCAGAAATATGGAAAAAATGGCTCCAAGCAAACACCCAGGATGCAGTAAATAGCGCGTAGTAAAGGTGTGTGACATCACGAGAAACCAAGTAAATTAATAAATTATATAAACCAAGTGCAATGCCCACCCCAAAGCACAGCATCATGATCATATTTTCAATGGTTATGTTTTGAAAATAATCTTGATAAGGCGTCAATACCAGCTTTGCGGGAGTATAAAAGTAGTCACTCTCAAAATAAGTGATAAGCGTATAGTGCTTACCTTTTTCAAGAGATAAGCGATTACCATAGTGAAAAGCAAATTGATTCGGCTCGACCCCACCAGTTACAAAGTGCTGTATCGGGGCAGTTGGATCAGTTATATCGTAAATGCGGCTTTCTATTTTCGAAACCAAGGTGTTATACGGATAAAGCACTAAATCTTCGATATCACTTAGATTTTCAATTTCAACAATTAACCAATAACTACCGCCAACCGAGCTTATTCTAGATTGCGGTTTTTTGCTTGCTCGCCAAGCATCAATCGCAGCCACCGATTGCGGAAACATATTATCGTTTGCCGTAAACACTTCACCAACATCATGAAGGTTTTGATCAGCCACAGCATCAGTGTAGACAAACGTCTGTTGTGCATTAGCCGAAACACTCAATAGCAATAAAAACAGCAGAGTACTTAAATACAGCTTTAACCGCATTCACAAAACCCCTGTACCATTTTGGAGATGGCAACGACTAGAATTGCAGTGAAACATCAAAGCCATAGCGACGCCCTTCCCCTTTAAAGTCTTCAAGCATGCCTAGGAACGAGCTTAAATCGAACTTTAACTGACTGTATTCAGTATCAAATAAATTTTTGCCCCATAAAGTAAATGACCAATTATCAACATCATATTTTAGATGCGCATTAACAATGCTAAAGCCGTCTTGGCGGGCATATGGGTTCATGTTCTGGTCAAAATAAAACTCAGACTGATAATCGTAAATAATGTTGGCCGATAACGGATACGACGCCAAGCTGGTATCGTATTTTAATCCCGCTGATACATTCCATTTAGAGGTAAATGGCAGTTGGTTATCGGTAATACTGTTGCCAAGTGGGTCAACGTAATCTTCAAATTCAGCATGAGGGATATAGCCAACTGAAAGAAGCATGGCTAATTGTTTAGTTGCTTGGTAATTAATTTCAGTTTCAAGGCCATAAATAGTTGAGTCAGCCACATTTTCAAGTAATTGCACTGGGGGCATTTGCGGTGTTTCTGAGGCTTGATTCATAAACACTTGTTGGTCGTTATAGTCATAGTAAAACGCCGCCCAATTCATTCTAATTTGCTTTCCAGGCCAGAACGACTTTAAGCCAATTTCATGGGCATTTAAGCGCTCTTTGCCATAGTTTGCCAAGATAGCTTGTTCTTCAGATGACAAAAAGCCACCATTGTAGCCGCCACTTTTACTACCATTAGCAAAACGATAGTAAAGATTGCTTGCATCTGAATAACGATAATTAACGGCAAATTGGCCGCTAAAGCCGTTATCTGATTGCTTATCGGTAACGCGATAAAATGGTACAAGCACTCCGTCTAAGTCGTTCGCATCAACCACCGCATTTAACGTGGCGATTGAGTCATACTCAAGTGACTCATAGTCATATCTAAGGCCGGCTGTAATCATCCATTTATCTGCGACAGGCACTTCAATTTGGCTAAATACGGCCAAATTTTGCATCTTGATTTCGTTATCGTAGATAAAGGTCGCGGTTAAGTTTGTTGGTAAAATACCCCGGAAATCACGCAAAATATCATTTAAATTATCTTGCTCAATCGTCTCATCGGCAAAATAAACACCACTGGTGAGTGTGTAATCAGCAAATTCGTTTAATAACCTCAATTCTTGGCTGAATAATTGGGTATCTAACCCTAATACACCTTCGCACAAACGAGCTGGCGAGCCATCGCAGTTAAAAGCGTGGCTTCTTTCGAGATCGTTAAAGCTCGAGAGAGAAGTAAATGTACTTTGCTCGTTTAAATGCCAATTCAGTTCAGCAATAAAGCCATAACCATCAGATTTATGAGGTGAGTCATTGTTAACACTCACTGCAAAAAAATCATCACTGCCATCATTAAAACCAAAGTTATCAAAACAGCTCGTTGACCCTGCATCTGCAGGTGAACACAACTCACCCGTTAAAGGGTTTGCGACAACACCAATATTGCCTACAGGCTGGGCAATACCATCCCAATCTTCAATATGTGCTTGCAGGTAAACGTCAACGTTATCCCACTCAGATAAAAAAGACACACGGGCATTTTTTTGCTCCATGCCTGCTGTTGGTGAGTCTGCATAAGTATTTTTTGTTGAATATTCGTAGTCTTGATAGTTAACAGCAATACGCATTGCGCTGGAACCTGAGAGTTGCTGGTTCCACATACCATCGACGCTGGTGGCGTTGTTATTGGCAACACCTAATGTTAGCGAGCCATAGCTATCAAACTCAGGGCGATTTGAGCGTATAAGTATTGCACCACCGGTAGAGTTACGGCCAAACAAGGTACCCTGCGGGCCGCGTAAAATATCGAGCTGTTCAATATCGTACAAGTTAACAATTTGATTATTAGCAGACCCAACCGCAACGCCATCAAGATACATGGCAACAGGTGAAGTGTTCGCCGTATTATAATCAAGTAACCCCACCCCACGGATACTCACAGCGGGAGGCGTCCCCTCTGCTGCGTTTTGGGTAATTTTAACGTTTGGCGCAAACAAACCAATTTCAGTTGAATCTTTAAAATGCTGAGCTTTTAAAATTTCGCCATCCACTTGGCTTACCGCTACACTTACGTCTTCAATTGCTTGCGGACGCTTTTGTGCATAAACGCTAATAACTTCCATGTCTTTTTCAGTCTCAGCTCCTTGTGCAACAGCGCTTGCCATTAAACATGCCGCCAAGCTAGTGCTCGACAACATCATAAACTTAGGATCTTTAAGAAAAGGACGCTTCATTGGCTTTTAGACCTTAAAAGAGGGAAACTTGTTAAATTGTTGTAATTTAGTGGTAAGTATAGACCAAACAATAGATTAAAGTCGCATATAAATCATGAAATTTCATGACTTATACGCATACTTTTTTACAACTTTATTCACACTAACCTTTTTCGAATGCATGCTCTCCGCTGATTTCGCTTGGCCAACCACATATTGCCCGCGCTGTTTGCATACCGGCCATCACAGCAGCCTCAACACAGCCCGCATTAACGCCGGTTTTTATCCAGTCGCCAGTGATGCGCAAATTGACAAACTGACTGCCATCTGTAGCCAGGCGGTATTTACTGGAATCAACCACAGATAAGACATAGCGCTCACTGGGATCGACATTAACGCGCCAATATTGCTGCTCAAGAACAGGTAAAATGCTGTGCGGATCACTGAAAAATACCTGCCAATCAAACTTGTTATCAATATAGGCTTCAGGCCAAAGTGGCCGCATATCTGCGCTAAACAAATTATGCATATTCAATTTTACTTCGGCTTTCATTTGCTCTGGGAATTGATGTGCACTGGCAGGTGGGTAGTTTTCGCAGCTAAATGCACTGCAAAAATAGGCAATGTTCACAGGCGTATTTTCACTTGGCCAATCTTCTTTGTCGAGTAAGTTGCCCATTGCAGCCCAGGTATCAAACGGCTCGACAAAGCCACTTAAAATAGGCCCTTCGTGAGCAGCATTAGTTTGCGTAAAGCCAAGTTGTGGGTCGGTTTTATTCAACCATACTTGGCAAGCCTGAGTCGCCACACTTTGCACTTTTGTTGCTTGTTGAGAAAGCGCGTAATCTACAGCTAAAAGTTCTGGGGCAACGTGTTCAAGTGAGGCAACCGACACACCTAAAATCAGTGTATCAAAATCAATACCATGGCGAAGCGTCACTGTTGGCAATGGAGTACTAAAGTGTTCTTGATACACCTCGGGCCAATTACTCCAAAATGACTCTAAATTGATTTGATATTCTTGCAATAAGTGCGCTTGTTCAGGGCTGATTTGCTCATACAGGGGTTCACTTGGCCAGCATGGCAGCTGTTTTACATCAATGAGCGGTTCATAGTCTTGGCCAACTAAACTGACCTGTTGGCAAAGCTCAATCTCACTTACCTGCGGCTCACCTTGGTCAGTTTGCCCAGCAGATAAGTTAGTTAACTGATGGAAAAACTTAAACTTAACGCCGCGCTGCTTTAAAAGCTCATAAATTGGACCAAAAATGACATCGCCCATGCCTGCTTGCATTTTCCACATCACGCCGCCTTTATAACAAAGCCCTATACGTAACATGGCAAGGGCAGCAACGCCGGCTTCAACATTGGGTTTACTAAAGTCACCTTTAGGGTAAGCGAACACCAAATCATAAAAGCCACGCACTGGCGCAGAATCAACACTGTAAGTTTTGTTAGCACCATTTTTTTCGAGCCACTGACGAAAATCATAGCAATTAATGACACCAAAACCGTCGCGATATACTTTATCTTTAATCAGTCCAGTGAGCATTGCAATCGCAAGATCGGCACAAATATAAAGTCTGCGCAGCTCTGGGTTGTCATCTAGTAAATCAATAACTTGGTCTTTAAACCACCGCTTTAACTTTCTGACGATATACCAAATCACCAGCCGATCGGCCTGTTTATCTGTATGGGTGGCCTGCTTTTCGGTGAACTGCAGCAAATGAGTTATCAATGTTCGTGGGTTCGAGGCAATTTCAGTTGCACCTGCTTCAATATCATCAATAAACTGCTTTGCACCATTTAAATGGGTATCAATGTCTGCTTTGATCTCTTGATACATGTGTTTGAGTAACGATTGATCCCGTGATTTTTTAGTCACTAAAGTTGTTTTAGCATCTTGCTGCTGGCAAACATGTTCAATGCCTTCGGTCCATTTTTTTAGCCATGCTAATGTCATGGTGACAAAGTCCCACACTGTTATATCGAGGCTGCCATCAGCGGGGTTCCCTTCAACGGTAGGGAAATCTATCGGCCAAGTTTGCCATTCGTTATCAATAAACTCTTGTAAGGCAATAAAACTGTGTGGTTTAAATGCCTGCTGCCAAGTAGCCAATGAACAACTAGCAGGTCGATTGAGTGAGTTATACACCCCTTCTAAGGTGCGAAAGCTATTCACGTAGGCACCAAACCAAACATGTAAACCATGCTCTTCGATTCGCTGTCCAAAATGAGCGTTTCGGCCACTCGCCCCTTTACCGCCAAGGCGCCAACCCTGTTGATAAACGGTAATCTCACGCTGGCTTTGCCAATTAGCTTGCTCGGTTAGATACACTGCCGCAGTCATCGCTGCAACACCGCCACCTACAATGATGATTTTTTCTTTTTCCATGGTTACCCCTGTACTGGTAACAGTTGTGTTGCGCCAAGCTGATCAAAGTCCATATTGACGTAAAAAGGTAAATGAACCGCTTGTTTGCCAAGTGCAATGCCAAACATGTCATGCAGAGGAAAGCTCGAAAGAGCTTTTACATCCAAACTAAAATCATTGTGTAAAAGTTTTAATTGGTGAATTTTTTTGATTAACGATGGTGAGTGAACCACGCTTTGATAAACGGCTTTATCTCCTTGGCCATCGGGAAATTGTTTAAACAAAATCTGATCCATCTGCGGATGAATAAACCCGTCTAACAATTGTTTAAGAAGCGATAAATCAATGCCTTTAATTTGCGCATCAAACAAATCGGTAACGTGTTTAGAAAAATGCGATAAGTTATCGAGTAGGTTTTCCTTGGTACTTGCCTGTGTTTGCTCAATGGTTAATAGCTCATGCATTGCTAATTTAGAGTCTGGGTTAAACACATCAAAACATTCTAAAGAAATACTAAAGGCGCCCGCATCACTCACCGTCGCAGGCATTTGATATTCACACAGGTATTTATTGTAGCCCCAGGCTTCTCGGCCATTAATCAAAGCATAAATGTTATTGACGCTAATAAATGCCGGATACCAATATAAATGACTAATATCTCCATCGAGCATTTTTGCTACTGGGAGCCAAATAATAATATCAGTTTCTTGCATCCAGCCATGCTCTGAAAACGGTGGCGTTAACGAAGAAATTTTTTCGATATCAGTGAAAGTAAGTAAACACGTGCTCCCTAACACATTAAACGAGGTTGATTCGGTTGCTAATAAATTTAAAGTTGCATCAACATACTGCTGCATTTTTTGCTCACACCCAGCAACAAAAAATCCGTACATTTGCGCATTGATCATTCGACAAGGTGGTTTAGCAACCGGGTTAGATAAGAAGTGGCTGTAATTTGATTGGTCCGTCATAGTCATTACTTATATTATTGTTTAGTAATGACTATAGACTAGTTTTTAATGGTTGGTGGCAGCTTCTAGATGACAACTTTCTTTTAACAGTTGTTCTGTAAATTGCTGATAGCCAAGCTGATTAAAATTTTCAGATAATGGATTCATAAAACCATGTCCAAAGTCGGCTATTTCACAGCTCACCTTCGCTTTACTTTTTAATGTTGCAATCACAGGCTTTATATCAAAATGTTCTTCACTATGAGGAAAAATAAATCGGCAAGGAACTTTGGCTTCAAGCTCAAGATGATGCCTGACTTGGGATGGATAAAAGGCAATAATTTTTTTAATGAATGAATTTTTTAACTCTGCTTGAGCTCGCCAAACAGCCAGCGCGCCTGCACTAAATGCAATAATCGTGGTTGGCTGACGAATAGCGGCCATTTTTACATGCACCCGTTCAAAATAACTATCATGACCGCAATGAGTAATAAAATGCTGATATTGAAACTGCTCGTTTATAGGGAGCTGAATTTCTCCTAGATAGGGATCGCAAAGACTCACTTTACCGCGAAGCTGCTGAGCAAGCAGCGATAAATGCGCTGTTTTACCAAATATATCTGACACCAAAAGGTAATTCATAAGCATACTTCTTATTGTTATTTTGTGCCTAATCACAATACGCCTGTTTCTGTTAAACATCCAGAGATTATTTTTGATGTTTAAAAAATAAACCTTGCGCTTAGTTAATTCTTACAGTAATCTACTTGTCTGGTTTTTAGAAACCACGCGGTTAACCCCTTACCTTGATCCAGTAATTCCCGCATATTCGTATAAATACTTGCAACTTGTTTGCTAAATGACATTTCGATGAATTTTCAAATCATCACCAAACTGTCACAAACTTAGTCAACACTGTTAGCAAGACAACAAATGTCGGTCTGTATTTTTAAATGCCTTTTAAAGCTCTACAGACACTGACAAAAGAAAGAGTGAGTTTTATTATGTCATATAAATACAACGGATCTTTGATCCAGATCGCACATCCAGTGCAATCAATCTCGGTAAATAAACAGCGTGTAATTTTTAGTGACACGCAGGGCTTAAAAAATGCCATCTTCCAAAAGGCCAGTGATGCACGCCAATTTGTGAAGTGGTTAAAAGCCAACTAAACCCTACCGATAAACGCCAGCCAACAAGCTGGCGTTTTAGTTTTCACCACCAGCCTGCATATAGCTAAATTCCTGCTACACTTATATTTTTAGCCCATAAATAGGTAGTAAAAATGCGTTGTGTGTGGTCTATTTTACTATTACTTTTTTGCCTGCCAGTTGCTGCAACCAAGCAACCGAAGACCATTGAGTGGATCATGGTCGATTTTGCCCCCTACTACATCATGAATGACAAGTACGAAGGCACAGGTCGTGATGAAAGTGTGATCAAATTACTAGAAAAAGCACTCCCTGAAGTGTCATTTAAACGCACTTTATTACCGGCTAGTCGTGCCGTGCATGAACTATCAAACCCGCACAACAATTACTGTATGCTGTCGTTGTATCAAAACGAGCACCGTAAGCAGCATATTCAGTTTACAAAACACTCATCAACAATGGGCTTATCACCCTCCATTGCCATACGCAAAGAGTTAGCCGCAAAACTTGAGTTAGACGTCACAAAACCTGTGTCTTTAAAATCGTTATTAGACGATAAACACTTGGCATTAGGGGTATCAATGAGCCGCTCTTTTGGCGCCGATATAGATAGCGTGATTAACGAAAGCCATGATTCAAATATCATCTCACGCCCTGGTCGAGACACCCTCGCAAGCTTGACTTATATGCTACAAAAAAAGCGTATTGATATATTACTTGGCTACCCAAGCGAGCATTATTACTTGGCTCATTCCATGGGTTTTGAAGATGACTTAACTCAACTATCACTTACTGAAGCTCCGGCGTTAAGTGTTGGTTACATAGGCTGCACTAAAAACAAGCAAGGTGAGGTAACGGTAAAATTATTAGATGAAGCTCTTGAGAAAATAGCGCATACAGATGCTTTTCATGATGTTTTAGTTCGCTGGCTACCGGATAATTTGCAGCCCATTTTAGAAAAGAGATTAAAAGATAGAAACGAAAATGCCGCTCATTAAGCGGCACTTTTAATTTTACTAACTCACAGTTATGCGAATTGGTGGTCGTATGAATGGTGCTTACTTACGCACACCTTCAATAAATAAACCAATATCAACATGCGTTGAAGCAGGGCCAAGATTGTAGTCGATACCAAAGTCAGCTAGTTTTAGGCTTGTTTCACCTTCAAAACCAACACGGTAACCACCCCATGGATCTTTACCTTCACCAATTTTATCAATTTCAAAAGTAATAGTTTTAGTCACACCATTTAAGGTAAATTCACCTGTTACATCTGCTTCATCACCCTCTTCATCAAATTTGATTGAGGTACTTTTAAATGTTGCAGTTGGGTATTTATCAACATTTAAGAAATCTTTGCTGCGTAAGTGCTTGTCACGCTCAGCATGGTTTGAGTCGATGCTTTTAGTTTCAATCGTTACATTAATTTTAGACGCATTTGGCGCTTTATCGTCATAACTAAAATTACCTGAGAAAGTATTAAAACGACCATGTAACCAGCTGTAACCTAAGTGCTTAATTTTAAAAGTTACAAATGCGTGTGCACCGTCTGTATCAATAACGTAGTCAGCTGCATTTGCGTTTGCTGTTGAGAAAAGTGCAGCACTTAGTGCTGTGCCTAATAGTAATTTTTTCATGTTAATCATCCTTCAATGGTTTGATCATTCTAATTAAGGTTTTATCTTTATCGATAAAATGATGTTTTAGTGCCCCTAAAGCATGTAAAACAACCACTGCTATTAGCCCATACGCGGCATAAAAGTGAATTTTACCTGCAATATCTTCTTGGTTCGCCACCGACTCTGGTAATGCCGGCACAGCAAATAAATTAAATACTTCAATTGCACGGCCATCAGCCGTAGAGATTAAATAGCCAGATGTCACAATGACTATTAAAGCTAAATAAATTAGTTTATGGACTGAGTGAGCAACATGATTCATTGCTTTTGAGCTACCTGCAACAGGCTCAGGTTGAGTACCTAATAAGCGCCAACCAAATCGAAACAACAACAATGCTGCTAAGGTAATACCCACGCTTTTATGCAAGTCCAAAGAGCCTTTGTACCAAGCGTCGTAATAGGTTAGCTCAACCATATAAACGCCTAAGCCAAACAAACCAAACACCCCAAGTGCCATTAACCAGTGCACTAAGATGGCCACCCAGCCATAACTTGACTTTGAATTCTTTAACATACTCATTTCCCATGAGAATCGTGAAACTAGATACATCTTAAATGACGGCTTATATAATGAAAATAGCGTAAAACGAACAGCTTCTGTGCGTATATGCACACCCAGAGAAAGAGGAAAGTTGTAAGGGGAAAGTGGAAAGGAAAAAGACAGAAGGTGCTAGGTGCTAGGTGCTAGGTGCTAGGTGCTAGGTGCTAGGTGCTAGGTGCTAGGTGCTAGCAGTAGTATGAATCCTCGTTAATAAAAGCGTCTAATTCTTTACGTGATAAATTTTGAGTTTTACTCACAACCGTTTAATCACTCAACCCAATAAACTCAGCCGATTTCAAAAGAAGTCACGCCAAAAACACGATTTAATGGCAAACTCGGAGAGTCGTTGGTATACATTCTGGCGGTTTCAAATGACACCTGCATGTTGTATTTCTGTGTCAAAGCGACAGCAGCTTGATTAATTTCTGGCGTATCAAGGAAAATAGCGTCAGATGCACTCACTTTAGATTTTAAAGCTAGAAATAGAGATTCAGCCAATTCTGGTGAGTCGGCAAATAAAGGGCCAATTTTAAAGCCATTCTGACATTTGCGAATAACGCCGTATCCTGCCAATTCCCCATTATGCATTACGCCAAACGCATCGCATTGGGGTTGGCTTAACCATGCTTTGGTAAAGTTTGCTCTATTTACTGGGAAAAAAGCCTGTTCGTATGCGTCAATAATTTCGAATGGCACAGCATTAAGATCTACAATATCTGCATTTTTTGGTGACCTACCACCGCCTACTCCTGCAAAACGGATATTGCGATAAGCCAAGTTAAAACCAGACTTTTTATAGTTTTCTTGCTGCTCCACCACACCATCAAGGCCGATATTCAACCCTTCAAGGCGCTTTAATGCGGCATTCCAGATTTGTATTCCGTAACCTTTGCCGCGGTAATCGGGTTTAACAATGTAAAAGCCGATAAAGCCAAATACATCGTGGTAATTAATGGCAGAAATTGTAGCGATAGGCTCATCGTCTAAAAAACCAACAAGAAATCCTTCAGGATCAGCGGCAAAATAACACTCTGCATCATTAAGACCTGGATTCCAACCTTCTGCTGCAGCCCAATCAATCATGAGTTCGACTTCCTTCTTGGTCATGGTTTTGATTGTAAAGTGTTTGCTTTGCATCTGCTTTCCTTAAAAAATTGAAAATAACAAAACTTAATAGCATTTTGTAAAGGGTGCTACTTAGAGTATGCCTATTTTTACAATTGCATACCTAAATATAGACAGCTAACTAATTGGAGCATGCTTAAGTTAGCCGCTATAAAAACGTATAGATATACTAGAGCAATTATATTTTACTTGCTGTTATTTCAATCCTGTACACTTCAACACCCTCAGTGCCAACCTCAATCGTTGCAGGTTCGTTAAGGTTTACCATTAACTTAGGTTCTTGAAATTTATTGTAAGAGCCATTTTCAAATTTATACAGTGCTGATGTTAGTGTCACAGTTTGCTCGTTCAACGTAGGGGTTACATCAAATTTAAGAATATCATCTGCAGTCACTGTTTCAGTTTTGTCTTCTTCAGTTTTAACAACGTGCGTTTTTACAAGTTGATTATTCAAATAAAGGTTAAGGTCTAATTGCAAACTTTCTGCAGCTGAGGCACCAAATGCAGCGAGAGATAACAGTACCATTCCTAACTTTTTCATTATATTTTCCTTAATAGTAGGCTTACCCCAAAATGGGAAAAACCAACTTATCAGGTACTGAGACTTGGCGCAATTACTTAACACTCTGTAAGTTAAGTGTTTTATTCGCAAATGAAGCCAACTTTCGTAACGATCTACTTCTTGACTGGTGATGACTCAAAGATCTCGTAATGTCGCTCAACACAGGTGGTTACTTTACCCCATAAAGAGTTTTTAACTCTTTGCTGATGATATTCAAATGCCGATTTATCTATAAACTCTTCGTATACATCAAAGCGAAGTGGGATTTCTGTATGTTCAGTAACACTGAAAGTAATGCAACCAGGCTCTTCTAGGGTAAGACGCCTATGAGTCACCAACTCAGATTTAACGTTCTCTAAGTCAGACTCAGGAACTAAAATAAACCCTTTCAACGTTACTTTTGACATAAATATCCTTATAGAATGAGTCGGAACATAACGACAAGAACTGAACAGTCGCAAATTGCTGGCGCCCTGATATATTTATCTGGTCCCCAACAAGTAATGACCCAGTTTTAATAATTGATCTACTGCCTTTAAACTTACCGCTTAAAGCTTAAAGCTATTAACTGCCAGCTATTCGCTTTCTTCCACCAAACCAACATAAATCTGGCTATTGGCATCTACCTGAAAGCAGCTGATCAGGTTTTCTTTCACCAGCTCTAACATGGCGATAAAGCTTACTACAACACCACTTCTGCCCTCTTCTACCGTAAAAAGAGTACTAAAAGGCAGCTGTGATTGGGCCTCTGAGAGTTTATCTAAGATTAAGCTCATACGCTCACGGGTCGACAAGGCTTCTGCGGTAATATGATGGTGTTCAAATGTTTTGACTCGGGCCATAACGTCGCTTAGCGCAACTAACAAGTCTTTCATGTCAACGTCAGGTAACAGTACCTCACGCTCGTTAAATTCTGGCACCAGTGCTTCGGCAACAAAGATATCGCGTCCTTCGCGAGGAATTTCATCAAGATTTTCGGCGGCTTTTTTAAATTGTTCGTATTCCTGTAAACGTCTGACAAGCTCAGCTCGTGGGTCTTCTTCCTCTTCAAGCTCTTCATGTTTTGGTAATAATAATCGTGATTTAATTTGTGCTAATAACGCCGCCATCACAAGGTATTCACCAGCCAGTTCAAGCTGAAACTCGCTCATCATTTCAACATAACTAACGTATTGCTCTGTAATACTAAAAATAGAGAGCTCTAATACATCGAGTTTATGCTTTTTGATTAAATACAGAAGTAAATCGAGAGGACCTTCAAAGGTTTCTAAAATGATCTCTAGCGCATCGGGGGGAATATATAAGTCTTCAGGTTTATCAACTACAGCTTTGCCATGCAAAAAAGCCAGTGGCAGCTTTTGCTGTACTGGCTCTTGCAAATTATCTGGCGCGTCAAGCTCTGGGCTAGTCAATGAAGTCTCTACTCAAATGGTTTGGTATCACCACAACCGACACGTAAGATTTCGATGCTATCATCTGACAAATCAATTACTGTGGTTGCCTGTTCAGGAAGATAACCACCATGAATAATTAAATCAACTTGCTTTTCAATGCGATCGCGAATTTCATCAGGATCAGCCTCGGTATATTGCTCACCCGGTAAAATTAAAGAACACGACATTAGCGGCTCACCTAATTCAGCCAATAAAGCGCAGGTGATTGGGTGTTCGATAACACGAATACCAATGGTTTTCTTCTTTTCGTTTAATAAACGCTTTGGTACTTCTTTAGTGCCTTTAAAGATGAATGTATAAGGCCCTGGGGTGTTATTTTTAATCAATCTGAATAACTGATTATCAACGCGAGCATAAGTAGATAGTTCCGATAAGTCACGGCAGACCAAAGTAAAGTTATGGTGTTTTTCAATGCCACGAATACGTTCGATGCGCTCTTTTGCTTGCTTATTACCAATGCTGCAACCAAGTGCGTAACCCGAATCGGTTGGGTATACAATAACACCGCCCTGCTTAATAATATCAACCGCTTGGCTGATTAAGCGTGGTTGCGGATTATCTGGATGAATATGAAAAAACTGACTCATTACACGCTCCTATTGCCCTTCCCATGCTTGCCAAACCCCTTGGCAATCTTTTGGTAAGTATAAATTTTTACCTAACTCCAACCAACTGGTCGGAAAATGAAAATCTGACCCTTGCGACGCAAGTAAACCATATTCACGGCAAAGTTCACCTAAAAACTGGCGCTCACTCGGCGCTTGCTGTGGTTGTGCAACTTCCATCGCATCGCCACCTGCGTCTTTAAACTCAATAATTAACTTACGCAGCCATTTGTTAGACATTTGATAACGCCCAGGATGAGCAAGAACGGCAACCCCACCGGCCTGGTGAATGGCAGCAATTGCGGTTTGCATATCACACCAACTACTTGGTACATAGCCAGTCTTTCCTCGCCCTAAGTACTTTTTAAATACCCCAGGGAAGTTTTTAGCGACACCACGTTCAATCAGTGCACGGGCAAAATGCGCCCGTGTGATCTGAGCGTTTTCAGCAAATGTTTTTGCTTGGTCATAAATGCCTTCAAAACCATTTTTAGCAAGGCGACGACCTATCTCTAAAGCGCGCTCTTCACGCTTGGCTTGCTGTACCTTCAATAATGACAAAAGTGCGTCATTTTCATCATCAACATTTAAGCCAACAATATGAATTTCAAAGCTTTCCCATTTTGTTGATACTTCAACGCCAGCAATTAATTTAAGCGGTAAATTATCATCTGCAATGACTTGGCGAGCTGGTTTTATCGCACTTAATGTGTCGTGATCGGTAATTGCAAACACATCTATGTTTTTCTCAACCGCGCGGTGTAACAATTGCTCGACTGATAGCTG
This sequence comes from Pseudoalteromonas sp. Hal040, assembly GCF_037162425.1. Lineage (NCBI taxonomy): Bacteria > Pseudomonadati > Pseudomonadota > Gammaproteobacteria > Alteromonadales > Pseudoalteromonadaceae > Pseudoalteromonas > Pseudoalteromonas sp. Hal040. Next base: position 2,150,505 of record NZ_JARLUU010000001.1, read on the forward strand.
ACCATCTGAGTATGTGGTGTGGCTATGTAAATCGTATTTTATCAAAGGGAAAGACTGCTTTACGTAAGTTCTTGAATCAATGATGTGAGTATAACAAAAATTTACTGCGAGGGCGTGATTATCTTTTTAGGTTAGACATATATACCCACATAAATGGGCAATTGCGAGGGGTAAATGCCGAACACGTATTAATATGTAAATTAATGCTTGACAGTATCGGCTCAGGTACGCTTTACTGTATGCACTTTCAGACACGTTGAATAAGAAATAACAATGAACAAAACAATTCAAATCACAATTTGGTGGTGGCACTCGTAACTAGCGGGTGACGAATTGTCGTGTCTAACGATTTCAAAACCCGCTCATGTAGCGGGTTTTTTTATATCTAAATTTTAAGGTTTTATAATGAATTACATAGCAACTCTTACACATCATTGGTGGTGGCGCCTGGCTTAGCGGGACGGTAAGGGTCTATCTAATTTATAGGCATCTTTATACGAACCCCGCCAAGCATCGCTTCGCGGGGTTTTGTTTTTTAAAGAGTTTTTGGGAATGAGGGAGAATGAGGTTTGATTTTTAGTCATATAACAACGACACCGGGTGAAGTAACCAGTATCACTCAAGTGCGCGACTACATCAGTAGCCCACTTGCGTTATACAGTTTACTCGATAAGCCTAATTCACTGCTGTTAGAGTCTGCTGAAATTGATTCTAAAGACAGTGTAAAAAGTCTAATTTTGGTTGACTCAGCGCTACGTATTGTTTGCCAAGGCAAACAGGTAACACTCACCGCACAGTCAAATAATGGCAAGCAATTACTGCCTTATTTACAAACTCATGTGCAAAACTGCTCTGCTGAGCTTGTAGAAGACACATTAACGTTAACCTACAACGAGGTCGCAAGCGATATTGATGAAGCCAGTAAATTAGTAGCAGATAACGCATTTAGTGCACTACGTAGCTGCATCAACAGTATTAAAAGCACCACAGACAACCCATTCTCTGTGTTCTTAGGCGGTGTGTTTGCCTACGACATGGTTGCTAATTTCGAAACCCTTTCTGATGTACCTGACGGCGAAAACAGCTGCCCTGATTATGTTTTCTACCTCGCCGAAACGTTAGTTGTCATCGACCATCAAGCAAAAACAACCGAGCTAATTGGCAATGTATTTAACGGACCTGAAGTTCATGCTAATTGTTTTGAGGTTGGTCAACAGTTAGAGCGTTTAAATGCCGTATGTGACAATGCACAAAGCTATCAAGGGCAAAAGCAAGCAGGCTCAAACCCAATTTCTGTTGATGTTAGCGACGAGCAATACTGCGAACATGTCATCAAGTTAAAAAAGAACATCGTTGATGGCGATATTTTCCAAGTTGTACCATCACGTACTTTTTCTCTCGCCTGCCCTGACTCACTTCATGCTTACAGCCAATTAAAACAACAAAACCCAAGCCCATATATGTTTTACATGCGCGATGCAGAGTTTGTGTTATTCGGCGCATCGCCCGAGTCAGCCCTCAAATATTGTGCTGAGAGTAAACAAGTCGAGGTATACCCTATTGCCGGCACTCGCCCTCGTGGCAAGTTTGCTAACGGGCAAATTAATCCAGATTTAGATAGCCGAATTGAGCTTGAGCTTCGCAACGACCAAAAAGAACGTGCCGAGCACCTGATGTTAGTTGATTTAGCGCGCAATGATGTAGCCCGTATAAGCGTACCAGGCACTCGTCACGCTAAAGAGTTATTAAAAGTAGACCGCTACTCACAAGTGATGCATTTAGTTTCACGCGTGGTTGGTACTTTAAAACCTGAACTCGATGCGCTACATGCTTACCAAGCTTGTATGAACATGGGCACCCTAGTGGGTGCACCTAAAGTACGCGCTGCTGAGTTAGTTCGTCAAACTGAACAAAAACGCCGCGGCAGCTATGGAGGTGCAGTGGGTTATTTAACGGGCGATGGCGCCATGGATAGCTGTATTGTTATTCGCTCTGCGTTTGTTAAAAACGGCACGGCCTACGTGCAAGCAGGTGCAGGTGTGGTGTTTGATTCAGAACCACAATCAGAAGCCAATGAAACCCGTGCTAAAGCACAAGCTGTGATCACTGCGATTCAATCGACTTACGAGGCACAATAATGACGACAACATCAGCCTATAAAATCTACTTTTTAGATAACTTTGATTCATTTAGTTATAACTTAGTCGATGAACTTTCTATGTTAGGGTGCCAGTTAGTGGTATACCGTAATAACATCAGTGCACAAAGCATCTTCGACAAAATGTGCCAAGAGACTGTGCCTGTATTATTAGTGCTTTCACCCGGTCCTGGCGCACCATCTGATGCGGGTTGTTTAATGGAGCTCATTGAACTGTGTAAAGGCCGCTTCCCGATGCTGGGTATCTGTTTAGGGCAGCAAGCACTAACACAAAGCTACGGTGGGGTTATTGGTCATGCAGGCGAAACTGTGCATGGCAAGTCATCAATTATTACGTTGACTGAGCACCCTGTATTCGCGGGTATGGGGGATAAAATGCCAGTTGCTCGTTATCATTCATTAATGGCAACCAAAGTCCCTGATGAAGTTGAAGTAATTGCTTGTTATGAAAATATTCCGATGGCAATTTACCATCAACGAGATAATGCCCTTGGCTATCAGTTTCATCCTGAGTCAATTTTAACGCCGAATGGCGCATTGCTATTACAGCAAAGCATTGAATTTTTAACCGCACGCGTGCAGTAGAGGAATAACATGGAAGCAACAACTCAAACCCAGTTAAACCAATTAGTAGCAAAGCAAGATTTATCATTTTCGCAAGCAACTGCATTGTTTGACGCCATCATGAATGGCAAGCTTAATGATATTGAATTAACTGCTGCACTTATCGCCCTAAAACTGAAAGGCGAAACAAGTGATGAAATCGCCGGTGCGGCGGCATCAATGCGCGCCAATGCAGTGCCATTTCAAACCAGCAAAACCTTACTTGCAGATAGCTGTGGTACCGGTGGCGATGGATCAAACACAATTAATATTAGTACCACGGCTGCTATTGTTGCCGCCGGCGCGGGCATCAATATGGTCAAACATGGTAATCGCAGTGTGTCGAGTAATTCGGGCTCAGCGGATTTACTTAAAGCCTTAGGTATCAATATAGATATGAGCCCTGAGCAAGCAGCGCATTGTTTAGACAATACTGGGTTTACATTTTTATTTGCACCGCATTATCACAGTGGTGTACGCCATGCGATGGGCGTGCGTACGGTCCTTAAAAGCCGCACAATTTTTAATATTTTAGGGCCACTGGCCAATCCTGCTGCCCCTGAGGTGCAATTGCTTGGTGTTTATGACCCTTCGCTGTGTTTACCAATGGCCGAAACCTTAAAAACCCTTGGCACAAAACGCGCTATGGTGGTTCACGGTGCAGGCACTGACGAAATCGCCTTACACGGGACAACCAAAGTGGTTGAGCTTAATAACGGTGAACTGAGCGAATACACGCTAACAGCGAGCGATTTTGGTCTTGCAAACTATTCACTTGAACAACTAGCAGGCCAAGGCCCAGAATATAACGCAAAAGCAAGCTTAGCGATTTTACAAGGTCAAGGTGAAATGGCGCATAACGCAGCCATTATAGCCAACGTTGCCGCCCTTCTTTATTTAACCGATAAAGCAGGTGATTTAAAAGCAGCCGCAGATCAAGTAAGCGAATTATTAGCATCAGGCAAAGCGATGGACACATTGAACGCAATTATTGAGGTAAGTCATGGCTAACGTGTTAGACAAAATTGTTGCCGACAAACGCATTGAATTAGAACAAAGAAAAGCACAGCGCCCGCTTGAGTCGTTCATTAGCGATGTTGTGCCAACCAAGCGAGACTTTGAAGGCGCATTAGCCGCAACCGGCACGCAGTTTATTTTAGAATGTAAAAAGGCCTCACCGTCAAAAGGGCTTATTCGCGAACCATTCAATTTAGAGGAAATTACATCCGTTTATAAAAAGTACGCTACCTGTATGAGCGTACTAACTGATGAAAAATATTTCCAAGGCAGCTATGAGTACCTTGAGTATGTGCGCAGCCAAGTTGAACAGCCGCTTATTTGTAAAGATTTCTTTATTGATGAGTACCAAGTTTATTTAGCACGCTTATCTGGTGGTGATGCCATTTTATTAATGCTCTCTGTCCTTGATGACGAGCAATATTTAGCGCTTCATAAGGTGGCTGACTCTTTAAACATGTCGGTGCTCACTGAAGTTAGCAATGAGCAAGAAGTTAGCCGTGCTCTTGCACTTAACGCCAGCCTTATCGGTATTAATAACCGCGACCTTCGTGATTTAAGTACTGACCTTGCAACAACAGAGCGTTTACGTCAGCTTATCCCAAATGACAAAGTGGTGATTTCAGAGTCGGGCATTTATACCCATAAAGATGTAAAACGCCTTGCGCCATTGTGTGATGGCTTTTTAATTGGCAGCTCACTAATGGCTGAGCGCGACTTAGAAGCCGCATGTCGTAAAGTGATTTTAGGTGAGAACAAAGTGTGCGGTTTAACCCGTTCACAAGATGCGATAGCAGCCTACGCCAGTGGTGCTGTGTATGGTGGCTTAATTTTTTATCCTAAGTCACCACGTTATGTTGATATCGACTGTGCCAAGCAAGTTACGCAAAGTGCCCCACTCGCGTATGTGGGTGTGTTTGTCAATGCACCTCTTGAACAAGTGATCGATTATGCACAAAGCTTAAAATTAGCTGCCGTGCAATTACATGGCGATGAGAATAGCGAGTATATTCAAAGTCTCAGAAAGCAATTACCGCTTGGCTGTGAAATTTGGAAAGCCCAAGGCGTTAAAGGCGAATTACCTAAACCGCTTGAAGGGGTTGATCGCCATTTATACGACACTTACAGCAAGAGCCAAAAAGGCGGCACAGGCGAAGCATTTGATTGGTCAGTGCTAGAGACGGCAACCGTGCCGTTTATGTTAGCCGGGGGTTTAAACCCAGAAAATATTCACGCGGCGCTTTATCGCGGTGCTAATGGCCTTGACCTAAATTCTGGCGTTGAAGCGTCAGCGGGTAAAAAGTGCCAAACAAAATTACAAAATGCGTTTTCGCATATCAGAAATTATTGAGGTTAGAATGCAAAATCCAGCTTATTTCGGTGAATTCGGTGGTATGTTTGTACCACAGCTGCTTGTGCCAGCACTCAAGCAACTAGAAGCAGAGTTTAATAAATCACAAAAAGATCCAGCTTTTCAGGCTGAGTTTGAAAAACTGTTAAATGAATACGCAGGTCGCCCTACGCCATTAACTCTGACACGTAACTTAGTTAAAAATCCTAAGGTAAAACTGTATTTAAAGCGTGAAGATTTACTCCACGGCGGTGCGCACAAAACCAACCAAGTACTTGGTCAAGCACTTCTGACCAAACGCATGGGTAAAAAAGAAGTGATTGCAGAAACAGGTGCCGGCCAACACGGTGTTGCAACGGCCCTAGCCTGTGCCCTACTTGGCTTAAAATGCCGTATTTACATGGGCGCAAAAGACGTTGAACGTCAGCAACCAAATGTATTTCGTATGAAGCTAATGGGCGCAGAGGTTATTCCTGTCACAGCAGGCTCTGGTACCTTAAAAGATGCCGTAAACGAAGCACTGCGTGACTGGTCAGCTAATTACAAAGATGCTCATTATTTACTAGGCACTGCAGCAGGCCCTCACCCATTCCCTACCATGGTGCGTGAGTTCCAAAAAATGATTGGTGAAGAAGCAAAACAACAAGTACTGAAAGCAGAGGGTCGCTTACCGGATGCTGTGCTTGCTTGCGTGGGTGGTGGCTCTAACGCCATTGGTATGTTCACAGACTTTATTGATGAGCCAAGCGTAAAACTCATTGGTGTAGAACCAGCTGGTAAAGGTTTAGATACCCATCAACACGGTGCTACGCTATGTAAGGGCACTAAAGGCATTTTACACGGTACCTATACCTATATTATGCAAAATGATGATGGTCAAATTGAAGAGTCTTACTCTGTTTCAGCAGGTCTTGATTACCCAGCTGTTGGTCCACAACATGCTTATCTTCATGAGACAGGCCGTGCAGAATATGTGGGCATTACTGATACTGAAGCACTTGAGGCATTCCAACTACTGGCTAAAAACGAAGGCATTATTCCAGCGCTTGAATCAAGCCATGCCCTCGCATATGCCCTTAAATATGCCGAGCAACAAACCGAAGACACTATTTTAGTGGTTAACCTAAGCGGCCGAGGCGATAAAGATTTGGCTCACGTACACAGTGTTTTATCAGAAGGAGGCGCACTATGAGCCAGACTAACCGTTACGGACAACTGTTCGCCACATTAAATGAAACAAACCAAGGTGCTTTTGTACCCTTCGTTACGATTGGTGATCCTAATAAAGCACTGAGTGTAGAGATCATCAAAAGCTTAATTGATGGCGGCGCTGATGCCCTTGAACTAGGTATTCCATTTTCAGATCCGATTGCAGATGGCCCGGTGATCCAAGCAGCTAACATTCGTGCACTTGATGAAAACATCAATACCCAAGATTGCTTTGATATCATCAAGCAAGTGCGTGAGTACAATGCCGATATTCCAATTGGCCTATTATTGTATTCAAACTTAGTATTTAAGCGTGGCATCGAAAAGTTTTATCAAGATGCTAAAGAAGCCGGTGTTGATTCAATTTTAGTGGCTGACGTGCCGCTACACGAATCAAAGCCATTTCGTAAAAAAGCAATGCAAAATGGTATTGACCCAATTTTTATTGCTACACCGAATGCTGATGATGACACTTTACGAGAGTGTGCGTCATATGGCCGTGGTTACACATACCTTCTTTCACGCGCAGGTGTGACAGGCACAGAAACCAAAGCACAAATGCCAGCAGATTCATTAGTTAAAAAACTAAAAGATTACCATGCTGCACCGGCTTTACTTGGTTTTGGTGTATCCACACCGGAAGATGTTAAATCAGCACTTGAGTCAGGAGCCGCTGGTGCGATTTCAGGCTCTGCGGTTGTTAAAATCATCGAGGCAAATCTTGATGACCAGGCAGCGATGCTAACTGGTTTAAAAGAGTTTGTAGCCAGTATGAAAGCAGCTACTAAGTAAGTTTGTTTTATTACTTTAAAAAAGGGCCTTAAAGGCCCTTTGTGCTTAACAATTTATGATTAATGATGGCGATGCTCGCCCTCTTTAATTTCTTCTATGAATTTTCGATTAAAGGCTTCCAGGTCGGCAGGGCTTCGACTTGTGACTATGCCCTTATCAACACACACCTCTTGATCAACCCAATTAGCTCCTGCATTGATCAAATCCGTTTTAATACTTGGGTATGAGGTTACTTTGCGCTCCCGTAATTTGTTAATTTCGGCTAATAGCCATGGACCGTGGCAAATCGCGGCAATGGGTTTGTTTTTACCGGCACTGAAAAAACCATCAACGAATGCTTTTGCTTCACTATCTTGACGTAACGTATCAGGATTGAATAAGCCACCAGGAAGCAGTAACGCGTCATACTCTGCAGAGTCAGCTTCGCTGACTACACGGTCAACACTGACTCGCTCACCCCATTGGTTTTCATCCCATGCGGTAATATCGCCACGCTCAAGTGACACAACTTCGACAAGTGCACCTGCTTCTAATAATGCGCTTCGTGGTGACAATAGCTCGCTTTGCTCAAAACCATTGGTTGCAAGAATGGCAATCTTTTTACCATTCAGTTGGCTGTTTAAATTTGACATGTTATCTCCTTATTTAGGTAAACCTAAACAATTAACAGCAGGCAACATGCCAAACTTAATATATTGAAAATATTGAATAAATTCCCATGTATTCTATGTGTGCTCTGTAAATAGTACACCCGCTTTGCAAATCCTGCTTATAAACCGTCTTTAAGTGCTTTTGCTGGTTTAAAAACGGGCTTATTAGCGCCTTCAATTTCAATTTCTTCACCGGTTTGCGGGTTGCGCCCTTTACGCGCAGGGTAATAACTTAGGGCAAACGTACCAAAACCATTAATTTGCACTTGGTCACCCTCAGAAAGAGACTTTTCAATCGCATTTAACATGCTCGTTAAAGCAGCTTGAGTGTCTTTTTTTGTTAATTCACTGTGGGCAGCCATTTGTGATACTAACGCGGCTTTATTCATAAAAATGCTCCAAAATACGCCGCTTAATCATCTGAGGTTAAGCGGAAAAAGATAAGGTAAAACAACCTAAACGCAGGTTTAGGCCAGATTGGCTCGGGAGGCTAAGCTTTCAGGGCTGCTAAGTCAACCTTGTATCTTGCGTGATAACTTGATACAACCCAGTATCTTTTTAAATTAGAGCATTTATAAATTTATGCATGCGATTATTGAATACATCCCGCTGATCCTGTTTTTTGCGGTTTTCAAGTTAGTTGATATTTATTGGGCAACAGCATTACTGATGCTAACCACCTTAATTCAAGTTGCTTACTGTTATTTTAAAGATGGTAAAGTGCCAACCCGTCATTGGGTGTTTTTTGCCATAGCGGTGGTATTAGGCACGCTGACCTTAGTGTTCCACGACGAGCAGTTCGTAAAATGGAAAGCCACCATTGTGTATGCCATTTTCAGTGTTACTTTGTTAGTAAGCCGCTATGTACTTGGCAAAAACTTAGTGAAGAAAGCACTTAGCTCGATTTTAGAAAATGCCTCTGAGAGTAAACAAGAGATCAACGTACCAGAAGCATTATGGAACAAACTTAACCTATTTTGGGTTGCAGTGACCGCAGGTATCTCGGCGCTGAATATCTACATTGCCTATAACTTCTCGCTCGATTTTTGGGTTAACTTTAAAGTGTTTGGCTTAATGGGTATTACTTTTGTTTGCGTATTAGCAACGATCATTACCCTTTTCAAATACTTACCTGAAGATGACGAAAAGAAAGATCCAAAGCAATCCTAATGTCATAAATCTGTCGTCTTAGCTTGTTAGCGTAAACAAAAAACACGCTGAGACGACATTGAACGCTAACCAATACCGCTGGTTTGAATTTACCCTCATATTTGTTTCTTTGCCGCTATTAGGCTTTTTTCTGCGTGCCTACCTCGCTAACTGGCTTATACCTGCTCTTATTATTTTAATGGCCGTGTGCGGCATGTTGCTTTTATCTGATCCCCATTTTAAACGCTTTCGTTTAACTAGCCTTGGGCAATTTAGTGCGGTAAAACGTCGCTTATTTAGTTTCTTCTTTTTAGGGGCACTATTCTCCGGGATGTTTTACGGCATCATGAATCAAGAAAACTGGTTTTCACTGCCACGAAACTCATTTAACGATTGGCTAATGTTGCTATTGCTCTACCCCATTTTATCGGTAATGCCGCAAGAGCTTATTTTTAGAACCTACTTTTTTCATCGTTATAAACGCATTATGCCAAGTAAAACGGTGCGTATAATTGTCAGTGCATCGGTATTTGCGTTGGCTCACATTGTCTATGCAAATGTATTGGCCGTACTTTTGGCATTTTTAGGGGGGCTGCTGTTTTCTTACACCTATGCGCAAAGCCGCTCTACCTTCGTGTGTGTAATTGAACACAGTTTATGGGGACTTTGGATGTTTACCCTTGGCTTGGGTGATGTGCTCGATGCAGGGGCCTTTTAATATAAAAAAGAGAAGCATAAAAAAGCCGCGCAAAATGCGCGGCTAGTATTGAACTGGTTTTTAAAATCCGAAAATACTAAATGCAAAGAACTTAGTCGCCACCGTATTTACAAAGATTAGTAATAAAATGGCAGGGATAAACGTTGATAGCGAGAAGTTCACATACTTCTCTGTAAAGCTACCAACATAGCCGTCACAGCCTTGGCTTAGCTCTGCTGATAAGTTTGCTTTTTTCCAACGATACATAACGAATAAACACACCATTAAACCGTTAAGCGGTAAAATTGTGTCGTAAAACACATCATAAACAATATCAAATAAGCTCTTATCTGCACCGCCATAACTAACAAACTTTGTAAGTGAGTCAACCATACCAAATGACATGGTACACAGCACAGTTAATACACCTGTAGATAAGGTTAAGATAGCCAGTGCTTTTTTGCGGCTGATACCCTTACGATCGCTTAATGTTGCTGTTGGTACTTCTACAATTGATACAAGCGACGTAATTGCAGCAAAAAAGACAAGTAAGAAGAATACAAACGCAACAATTGATGCACCCACGTAACCAATGTCAGCTTGAAGTGCTAATAAAATTTTTGGTAGGTATACAAAAATCATTGATACCGAAGAGTCTGATAAAGTACTCGGATCAGTATTCGGATTAAAACTAAAAATAGCTGGAAGCACCATAAGACCGGCAATAAATGCAACCAATGAATCGGTTACCGCAACCATTTTTGCACTGCCAACAATGTCGTCTTTCTTAGAAATATACGATGCATAGGTCATTAAAATACCCATACCTAACGACAATGAGAAAAATGCTTGAGCCAGCGCACCATTTAGTACACTCGCATTCATTTTACTGAAATCAGGGACGATATAGTACTTAACACCCGCCATCGCGTTATCAAGTGTTAATACATAAACAACCAGCGCGGTAAGTAGCACAAATAAAGCCGGCATCATAAACTTAGCCGCTTTCTCGATGCCCTCTTTAACACCACCCACTAAAATCAAGTTAACGATGATTGCAACCACAGCCATATAACCAAACACGGTGTAGCTATTGATAAAAGTGCCAAAATTATCAGGCTGGGCCAAGGCATCTAAATTACCAAATGCAGTTTGCGATAGATAACCGAAAATCCATACTGTGATCACCATATAAAAAACAGCAATCATAAATGGCGTTAATACGGCTAAAAAGCCAGCAAAGTTCCATTTTGGATCATTGCCTGCTAATAATTTGTATGAACCAAGTGGATCTTTTTGCGCTTTACGACCCATGGCCATTTCAGCCATCATCACTGGCAAACAGATAAAAATGACAAACAATGCATAGACTAAAAGGAAAGCACCACCGCCGTTTTTTGTAGCTGAAACAGGAAAACCTACTAAGTTTCCGATACCTACAGCAGAACCGGCTGCCGCTAAAATAAAACCGAGGCGGGAGCTAAAATGCTCGCGTTTTTCGCTCATTTAAAAACCTTATTATTATTTTCTCAACCCAGCGACTCTACCAGTGTTACACCGCGTATTTCAAGCTTTATAAGTTAAAGTTATATGGGTTTGTGTAAAGATTATTACGCGAATAATCTCTCGTCTATTGCTAAGAATATGCTACTATTTTTTAAAAATAACATTGAGAACACACCATGCTGTATATGATTTATTCAACGGATGTTGAAAATAGTTTAGAAGCTCGCAAATCTGCGCGCCCTGCTCACTTAGCACGCCTTCAAGAATTAGACGATCAAAATCGTTTATTTACGGCAGGCCCCCTTCCAGCGATTGATAGTGAAGATCCTGCTGACGCTGGTTTTACAGGTTCATTAGTGGTTGCAGAATTTGACTCATTAGAAGCAGCACGTGAATGGGCAGCAAACGATCCGTATATTGCTGCGGGTGTTTACGACAACTCAGTGGTAAAACCATTTAAAAAAGTATTTGGTTAACCTCTGAACTTAACTGAATCAATAATTCAGTGTTTGTTCACGGCTTATTAACTAAGATTTGGCTGTTGAATTACAGAATTTAACGTAATTACTTGAATTTTAGTTAATTGGTTAATTAAACTAAATGGGTCTGGTTTAGGAGTTCCCCGTCATGCGCATATTATTAGCCTTCAGTTTTAGTCTTTTATTTGCATTATCAAGCTTTCATGCTGATGCCAATAAGAAGCAAGCCCAAGAGGTGACTAAAAAGCAGGCTGTGACGATCGCCAAAAAATCTGAAGACGGCCGAACCCTAAAAATCACAGAGCAAGATAAAGTATTTACCGTAAGAATTTTAAAAACGAACGGCCACGTGGTTGATGTCCATGTGAACAAAAAGACTGGCGAAGTGAAAAAGGATTAAGAATGCGAATTTTAGTTATTGAAGATGATTTACACTTAGCAGATAACCTTCGTAACGCCCTAGAAAAAGAGCGTTACAGCGTAGACCTTTGTCACGATGGTGAAGCTGGTTTATTCCATATTACCGAATACCCGCTAGATATGGCGGTAGTAGATTTAGGCTTACCAAAAGTAGATGGTATTGAATTAATTACCAAAGCACGTGCACAAGGTATTACTATTCCTATTTTGATTCTAACGGCACGTGACCGTTGGCAAGATAAAGTAGAAGGCTTAGATGCTGGTGCAGATGACTACCTAACTAAACCTTTCCACGTTGAAGAGCTAATCGCTCGCTGTAATGCCCTTATCCGCCGCGACGCAGGTAAAGCAAACCCAGAAATGACAGCAGGTCCTATCAAAATTCATACTCGCTCACAGCAAGTGTGGGTCAACGATAAAGAACTTAGCTTAACAGCATACGAATACAAAGTTTTAGAATACCTAATGGTTAATCCACAAAAGGTAATTTCTAAATCTGAACTAACAGAGCACATCTACGATCAAGACTTCGACCTTGATTCAAACGTAATCGAAGTATTCGTGTTGCGTTTACGTAAGAAGCTTGACCCTGACGGTACCCTTAACCCAGTTGAAACATTACGCGGCCGTGGTTATAGGCTAAAAAGTCAGTGGTAGCATCGCAGATACCGCTTAAAGTAAGGCAAGGATTTATCCTTGTCTTTGTTTTATTAGTCGCCCTACCAATTCTGTTTTTCTCAATTGGTAAGGCTTACTACGCCTCTTTGGTCGAAGCGACCGAAAAAACCCTCGAAGCTCACTTATATTCATTAATCTCTGAAGTCGATTTCACTGAACGCGGCATTGTTATGCCAAGTACTATCTTAACCCCAGAGCTAAACCGACTAAATTCAGATACCTATGCAATGGTTTATCGCGGTGACTTACCGGTTTGGTATTCTGAGTCGGCTACCAATATCAATTTTATTCCTGATAACTTTGAAGCCCCCGCAGGCTCTGCGGATTTTCGTCGTGTTGAATACAACAATACTGTTTACTGGCAATTAACGCTTACTGTTATTTTAGAAAACATTGACCAATCAGAGCATGCACGTTTTATTCTATTAAAGCGTAATGATGCCCTACTGAGGCTGATGGATGGCTTTAAACAAACACTCGTAAATTGGATGTATGTCATGGGTGTGGCCATTGCAGCACTAATGGCGATTGGTTTTGTTTGGAGTGCAAGACCACTGCAACGACTCGATAAAGAAATTAAAGCCATTGAATCGGGTGATAACCAACAAATTAAAGGTCTTTACCCAGTTGAGCTGCAAACCATTAAAGCTGATTTAAACTTATTACTAGAATCACAGCAGCGCCAAAAAGAGCGTTATCGCGCCTCATTGAGCGACCTTGCTCATGCATTAAAAACACCCTTAGCGGTGCTTAAATCTAGTCCTTTGGCCAATGATGCTGATGCACAAGAGCAGTTAGACCGCATCAACGTGATGATCGAACACCAATTAAAACGTGCTGCCACAGGTGCGTCTGACACCTGGAAAAAACAAACTCACATCAAGCCTGTTATTGATTCAATCTTAAGCGCAATGAGCAAAGTTTATCGCGACAAAGATATTATTTTCACCTGTGAAGTCACAGAAAAAGACTATTTCTTGGGTGATAAAACCGATTTAATGGAACTACTCGGTAATTTAATCGATAATGCCTGTAAAGCTTGCCGCTCACAGGTCGATATAAAGGTTAAGCAGAACAAAAAGTTAACGCTCAGCATTAGTGATGATGGTCCAGGTGTCCCTGAACACAAGCGTGAATCATTACTGACTCGCGGTACCAGACTCGATACCTACGAAAGCGGCCACGGTGTCGGCATGGCTATCGTGTCTGATTTAGTCAACTCGTATAATGGCATCTTAACCATTAAAGATGCAGAGAAACTAGCGGGCGCTGAGTTTATATTAGAGTTTAATTACAATGATAAGAAATAAAAAATCTTTACTTATTAAAGGTATGCTACTAGCCCTATGTGCTGGTTCAGCGCATGCTCAAGCTGAGCAAAGTTGTGAGCTTACGAGTAACAATACAGATGAGACTAAACGTTACATTCAATGTCTTGATCAAGTTATTGCCGATTTGCATCGCGACCAAAAGATGTGGATTAATAAGCTCACGATGGATCTTGAAAAAATTAAAGAAGATAGCGGTAACAGCCAATTGCTGCCTATATTCAATCGCAGTATCAAGAACCAGGAGCGTTATTTAGAAGATAGTTGTCGCTGGCGCTACTTACAAAAAATGCCAAATGGTACGAAAGCTGCCATTGTCTACAAGCAATGTGAAATTGAAATTCTGAAAAACCATATACAGGTTTTACAACGGCCTCTAAAGTAAAACACTTAATCATTGTGAAAGATAAAAAGGCGCTTAAGCGCCTTTTTTAATCTTCAAGTTTTAGCTCTTCGCCATTGCCAAGCAAGGTAGCAAGCCATCTCCCTTCTTGGCTGGTTTCTAAAGCAATTTTAACTATCATGGTCAGTGGAACTGATAACAGCATACCCACGGTACCCATCAACCAACCCCAGAAAATTAATGATAAAAATACCACCAGCGTCGATAAACCCAGCCCTTTACCCATAAAGCGCGGTTCGACAATGTTTCCCATTACGGTATTAATCACTAAATAACCACCAGCAATAACCCCTGCAACCAGTGGGCCTTGAGTGATCAAAGCAAGTAGTACAGCAGGCACAGCTGCAATGATAGACCCAATGTTAGGAATATAATTAAGCATGAACGCCACTACACCCCACAGTACAAAGTAATCAACATCAAGTGCCCACAGCATAAAGCCTGCAAGTATACCTGTGCCTAAGCTAACCATGGTTTTAATGGCAAGATAAGAATTAATAGAATCTAAAAAGCGATCAATTTGCTGCATTTTCATTTCAGGATCATCCAATGCTAAATGCACTTTCTTGCTCAACATAGGTCCTTCAAATAACATGAACACCACGGTTAAGATGATCAAAAACAGATTCGCCATCACCCCACCAAGGCCAGTCAGCATGTTGGTTGCAACATCAATCATTTTACCCGGATCAAATAAAGAGATGATCTGCTCTTTATCAATCAGAATGTTATAACTTGCGGCAACATTAACCACCCAGACAAACTCTTCTTTTAGTTGTGCTTTGTACTCAGGCAGTTTTTCAGAGAAATCGGTCATAGATTGCCCAACCAACCCGGCAAGGCTTATCCCTACACCGACAATCATCAGCATCACAAACACAACCGCAATCCCTTTAGGGATACCGTATTTGGCAAAGAAACGGATTAAGGGATTACAAATAATGGCAATAAAAGCCGCCAATACAAATGGAATGACAATCACACTTGCGGCTTTAATACCCGCTAAAACAACGACTAAAGCAGCAAATATCACTAAACTTTTATTTACACCAGTCAGGCTCGACAAAATAAAATCCTTGTTAGTTTTTTTAACAGTGTAAGTGAAATACGCCGCAAAATAAATCTCAAAGCAGCTGGCACAATTAATGCTCTTTATACGTGCATAATTTGAACAATTTATGATACATATAAGTAAGCGTGCTTTAAAAGGAGCTTTATATGGCACATTTATCCGACCAAGAACTTACTTTTTTCAACCGTTTATTCGAGGCTGAACGGACTGACAACGATCCAACAGACACAAAAATGTCTGTTAGGCTCAATTTACCTGATAAATTAAACGGCTTACTTACCAATGCCAAACTGACACTACTTGCTGAAGTAGGGATTTATCAGTTGTGGTTTCCGCTTGAATTTACTAATGACGAACATGGCCAACTGGTCCCCGTACTTAGCGCACCAGAAGTTATCGATACTAAGGGTATCGAACGTAGCTGGCGTACCCCTGAACTTGAAATTCACACAGAGCAATTTCAGATACTGTCTTTATCAAGTACAGGCGTGTTACTCAAGCCAAAGCGTCAATTACCCGAACTTAATAAAGAGATATTGTTGGCATTTAATTTACCTACTGAAGATCAGATTATTCTTAGTGTGAAGCCAATTCGAACGACCAGCAAAGGAATTGCCGGAAAAATAGTGCAAGTATGCCAAGGTGAAGATGCACTGCGTAAATACTTATTTGAGACCCATAAGCACCATCATGCAAAGCTGTACGAGCAAGGTAACTTTACGACTGAGCTTATCTAGTTGCAGCAGCTTAACAGCTTAGATAAGCTTGGCGTTTTGCAGCAAGTCAAAACAAGGTATTTTATGAGTTATCCGATTGGAACCCCTGGTAAACCGTGGAACGACGCAGATAAAAAAGCATGGTTTGAGTTACAAACAGTAAAACGTAGTTATTTAGATGATGTTGTGTCGCAACTAGACTCTTTATCAAGTGATTTCAACATTGAGCAATATGGCGCATTAAGTTACGACAGCGACAAATACCCACTTTACATTTTAAAGAGCAAGCAATGGCACGCTGATAAACCAACTGTCTTGGTTACCGGTGGTGTGCATGGCTATGAAACAAGTGGTGTACATGGTGCTTTAGCGTTTGCTAAGAAAAACGCCAAAGACTATTTTGCTGAATTTAATATCCTAGTGGCTCCGTGTATTAGCCCATGGGGTTATGAAACGATTAACCGCTGGAATCCAAATGCCACGGATCCAAATCGTTCATTCTATGCAGATAGTCCGGCTGAAGAGTCAGCAGCAATTATGCAGTATTTAGCCAACAACGCAATCGCGCCTTATGTGCATATTGACCTGCATGAGACAACAGACACTGATAATAGTGAGTTTCGCCCGGCTTTGGCTGCACGTGATGCAACGACACACGATAACTGGAACATCCCTGATGGCTTTTATCTTGTCGCTGATAGTGAGCGCCCGCATGATGCATTTCAAACAGCGATTATAAAATCAGTTGAAAAAGTAACCCACATCGCACCAAGTGATGAGAATAACCAGTTGATTGGTGTACCACAAACCCAGTTTGGTGTAATTAATTACGAAGCGAAAAAACTGGGGTTATGTATGGGCTTAACAGATGCAGAATATGTCACAACAACAGAGGTTTACCCTGATAGTCCACTCGCAAATGATGAAATTTGTATTGATGCACAAGTAGCCTCAATTACTGGTGCTTTGAACTATATTGTTAACAAATAGTTAGTTATATTTTAAATGTGGGGTGAATGATTTATCCACCCCAAACCTAAATAACTAGATAAATTTTACACATATACAAATTTAATGAAAAAGTTATGTTTTTTAAAATTTGTATACTAAATAACTAGACACATACATAGAATTGTATAAAATTCGCGCTCTTTTTAATTCAAAAGGGAAGCAAATTGGAATTTAAGAATCACTATGGCAGTGTCAGTATCATCACTGATGGTCCAATTATTATTGGGCAATTTTCTGGTAATATTAACGCACGTTTGGTCAATGACTTTGCAGTAGATTTAAAAAAGCATATTTCTGCTTTAGCTGGAAAGCCGTGGGCGTATATTAGTCATTCTACCCAATTACTTGCTACTACCCCTGATGCCGAACGCGGCTTCACGCATTTATTTCGTGCTCTACACGGCACTAATTGTATCGCAACTGCTTATATGTTTAGTTCGTCTATTGTGCTTAATCAGATGAAACGCATCATTGCGCAAGCACAATCACCGATTCAAATAATGGATTGTTTATTTGATGATTTAGACAGCGCTAAGGCGTATGTCCTGAAGCAGCTCGAATTCGCAGAAATGGCTTGTTAAAAACAAGCCATTTTCGTTTCTGGAGCCGTGATTGAGGTTAATCTCGGTAAAACTTAGTTTCTTTAGTTATTGCGATATCAGCATCTTCTAATGCTTGAATGTGAAAACTGATAGGCGTTACTTTTGATTTCAATTCGTAGCCATCTGCAACCACAGTGACAGGCACACGTTTCATCTGCCCTGCTTCAATCGTAATGGTGTCTGGTACTTGTAAGCTTGCTTCTTCAATACCTCTGATACCAATTGAATAGCTCAAGCTATGCTGTGTTTTGTTGATAATTGATAAGGTATATGGATTTTCAACTAAGCCTTCAAAATTAACACGATACAGTGCATTACGGTCACGAATGACAGAGGCCTCAATAGGTGTACGCATTGCCATCCACACAACCATGCCCACAACAAACAGCGCCGTTAAACCACCATAGCCAAGCAGTTTTAACCTAAATGGGTTGGTCGTTTTGCCTTCCATTTGTTTTTCAGACGCGTATTTTATCAGGCCTTTTTGATAGTTGAATTTTTCCATAGTGCTATCACATGCATCAATACATAAGCCACAGTTTATGCATTCATACTGTAAGCCATTACGAATATCGATACCCGCCGGACATACTTCGACACATAGGTTACAGTCTACGCAGTCACCTAAGCCTAACTCTTTAGGATCGGCTTTACGCTTACGCGCACCACGAGACTCCCCTCTCGCTTGATCGTAGGTAACGACTAACGTGTCTTTATCAAACATCACTGATTGAAAACGTGAATAAGGGCATGCGACAGTACACATTTTTTCACGTAAGAATCCCGCATTGCCATAGGTACAAAAAGCAAACAGGAATACCCAAAAGCTGACGATCCCAGACATTTCTAGAGTAAATAAGCTCATGTATAAAGACTTAGCGGGAATGAAATAAGCCATAAATGACATAGATGTGAGCAAAGAGATCACCAGCCAAGCTGCATGCTTAGTGATTTTCTTTTGCCATTTACTCACTGACCAATCTGCTTTATCAAGTTTAATGCGCTGATTACGGTTACCTTCAACTTTGTGTTCGACCCAAGTAAACATCAGCATCCAAATTGTTTGTGGGCAAGTGTAACCACACCAAACACGCCCTAACCAATTAGTGACGAAAAACAAAGCAAACGCTCCTGTCATAAATAACATGGCTAAGATCATAAAATCTTGTGGTAACAGCGTTAAACCAAATAAAGTAAATTTTTGGCTGGCTACGTCGAGTAATACAGCTTGACGGCCATCATAGGGGATCCACGGAATGGCGATAAACGTCAGCATCAGCACCCAGCCTAAATAACGACGGATGCGTTGGAAGTATCCCTTTTGCTCACGAATATAAATTGGCCCTTCTTGGTTGTAGGGCTTGATGATTAAGTCTTGCTTTTTAATATCAAATTTCATTTTGCTACTTACTTTTGTGTCGGTAATAGCCTGATAGAGCAACTATCAGGCCAACACAAAATAAAAATAAATTATTGATATTAAATGATTAATTTCATGTTTAAACATCTAAAAGCACGATATTTCGCGAATGATCGTGATATATCGCGAATTACCGTTTTATAGCTAGCTTTTTCATTTTTGATCTCAGGGTACTTTCGGGAAGACCCAGCAAGGTTGCAGCACCATTTTCACCCGATATTTGCCCGTTACAGCGTTTTAGCACCTCACAAATATGCTGCTTTAGTACAGCATCAAGGGAAACCACCTGCTCATTTGATTGCTCGTTACTCAAAGGTGCAGACAGCTGTAATACAGCTTGCTTAGACAGAATAGCTTCACGCTCTAGAATATTTTGTAGCTCACGAATATTACCTGGCCAATCATAATTAGCCAACTTAGTAAGTGTTGCTTTGCTTAGCCCTTTTAACTGTTTACCTAAGCGCTTGTTTAACTGTGTAATAATATTTGCTGCAAGTAGCGGAATATCTTCCTTGCGTTCACGAAGCGCAGGCACACGAATAGGAAAGACATTTAAGCGATAATACAAGTCCATTCGAAAGCTACCCTGCTCAACCATTTGCCACAAGTTACGATTTGTTGCAGCCAACACGCGGATATCGACTTTTAAAGTTTGACTGCCCCCGACGCGCTCGAACTCTTGTTCTTGTAGCACGCGCAGTAATTTACTTTGCGCCTCTAATGGCAGCTCTGCCACTTCATCTAAAAATAGAGTGCCTTTATCAGCCAGTTCAAAACGCCCTTTTCTGCGTTCATTAGCACCGGTAAACGCCCCTTTCTCATGACCAAATAACTCAGATTCAATTAAGTTGGCTGAAAACGCCGCGCAGTTTACTTTTATGAAAGGTTGTTCAGCACGATTGCTCAAACGGTGAAGGTTTCGTGCCACCAGCTCTTTACCTGTGCCGTTTTCACCTAAAATCAAAACCGTACTGTTGGTTTGGCTTACCAGGGTAATTTGCTCGAGCATACTTTGAAATGAATGACTTTTGCCGACCAAACCTGAGTCTTGCCAATCTTCGTTTAACTCTGAAATAAGGTAAGCATTTTCAGCTTGTAGCTGCTCAGATAAATGTTGAACTTGCGCTAGTGCGTCACGTAAAGCCACTTCTGTTTGCTGCTGTTTTGATACATCGCGAAAAATCGCGACTGCACCAATCAAGGCACCGTTTTTATAGACTGGCGTTGAAGTATACTCAACGGCAAAATAGCTTCCATCTTTACGCCAGAATACTTCATCGTTTACATGTCGATGTTTGCCATCAAACATAGTGCAATATATTTGGCATTCATCTGCGGGATATGGTGAGCCATCTTTACGAGTATGGTGATGATATTGGTGTATTTTTTTACCAAGGAGTTCGTCTGCTTTCCAGCCGGTCATGCGCTCAGCAGCAGGATTTACAAAAACCGCATTACCCGATAAATCGAAGCCATAAATACCTTCGCCTACAGCATTTAGTAATAATGTGGGGTCGTTTAAAAATTCCTTGATCATAGCAATCACTCAATTCGCGAAATATCACGAGCAATTATGACAAGGTTAAATTTGCTTAACAAGCAATTACAAAAAAAGCGGCATGAAGCCGCTTTAAAATATCAAAGAGTTTTACAGTGTGGGCACTAAGATAATTTCACCCTGAGATACTTTCATATCTAATGGTAATTTGCTCAATAATGCGACTTTAGGGTCATTCATATTTAGCTTATAGACGGGGTTAACCGCTAAAAAGCCGTTAATCACTTGCATTGCTTGATCATCTAATAAGTTTAAGCTGCCCTTGAAACCCGCGGTGTCGATTGTTGTATCAACCAATTTTACATTACGTAAAAAGACTGCTTTTTTCTCGCTGTCATAAAATGGGCTACCTTCGATTTGCAGCTTTAAGCGTACTGGATACTTAAGTGCGAAAGCTTTAATAACAGCACTAGAATCAGCCCCTAAAACCACCACGTCACGCTTATCTGGGCCAACATTGACACTTAGGTCGTTTACAGCAAAATCAACTGGTAAGCCCATCAATTTTATTTGTTCGCTTAATTTTGGTAATTGATCAGCAAGGGCTGCTTCAATTTCTGAATTGGTAAACGAGTACACCGACATCCCTTGATCTGTACTTTTACAAGCCCCTAAAAATAAACAGGTAAGTAGTAATAAAATTCTCATTGTTTTCCTCAAAAAAGACGGAAAAAAACCGCTATAAAAAGCGGTTTTTATTCGTTAAATTGCAAATATTGCTTTAAGCCTTGCTAGTGTGTCAGCTGAAACTGAACCCTCACTGACTGCAAGTAATTGCTTTAAGTAATAATAAACATCTGCGTGCTCACCACGGTGTTTATCATCTAACATCGCAACTTGCTCAGTCATACGTAACTGACTATCGGCCGACTCAACGCCCGCCAGAATTTCGATACGTGTTAACAGCTGCGCGGCTGTTTAGCTTAGTTGTTAATGAAGCTTGGAACTGTGAAGGCAGTTCACTGTGGCTCTCAAGAGCAGCAAATAAAGCAGTTAACTTAGACTGCTCTGCTTGTTTGCTGATTTGCGCTGTTTTTGCGCTAATCGCTGTCTCTAACTGAGACACGCGTGCAGATAATGCTTTTGAGTATTCAAGCTCTGCTAGCTTCACTGTTAAATCTTTAAGCTGTGCAAGATGCACCACTGTCTCAAGTGCAGACTCAAGCTCACTTAACTGCTCTGCGGCAACTTCATCATTTTGTTGCTGAACTTGCTTTTGCTGTTCAAACTCGGCACTGCGCTTAGCAAAGGTGTCGTCATTAACTCGTCTGAATTGCTGCCATAAAGTGTTTTCAGCTTTCATTCCAGCAAAGCCAATAGTCTGCCATGTTTGTTGAAGTGCTTTTAGCTCCTGGCACGCAGCAGCTAAATCATCGCTTTGCGATAACTGTGTTGCTTGCTCAACAAGTGCAGCTTTTTGCTCAGCATTTGCTTTATGAAATGCAGCAAGTTGACCTTGAACTTGTGATTGCGCAGCTTTAAATTGCGCTTGTAGTTCACGGTATGTTTTTGGATCGACGTTACCTGCAGAACGCCACGCTTTTGCGGTACGGTTGAACTTGCTTTCAAACTGCTTCCAATCAAACTCATCAGAAGAGGTATCAAGCTCTGTTAACTGCTGCATTTGCGAGATTAAATCAACGCGTTGTGCTTTAGCTTGCTCACGTTGCTGCTCCTGCTCTGCGAAATACTCACGACACGGCGCAAACAGTAATTCAATTTGTTGATCGAATAACTCACCTTGTTGCTTTTCTGCATCAGTATCTAAACGCCCTAACTCATTCCAACGACGACGTAACTGTTTAACTTGCTCTGCACGTTGTTTAGGGTCAGTGCACTCGGTTGCAACAAGTTCAGTTACTTCCACGAGTAATGCATCACGCTTTGGTGCCGATGCGTATTTTTGCCAATCTTTTGCTTCTGCTAACTGTGCTTCTAAATCAGCTTTCAAGCTATTTAATGGCTGCTTGTAATACACTGTAAGTGTTGCGTATAGCTCTTCAAAGCCTTTAAACACTCCAAAGGCAACATTAAAGCGACCTTGATCAATTAAGCGTTTTACATCATGGGCTTTGCGCTTCGCTGTTTGCTGATTTTTCTCAAACTTATTCGTCAGCGGTGCCATCGCTTGCTGCCAGCAATTTACTGTTTCAGCTAAATTTGCTTTAAAGCGACCTTGTAAACGGCTAGGAATACTTGCCAGCTTTTTGCGAGCTAATTTATGCTGTTGCTCAAACTGCTCTTTTAGCCCGTCAAACTCGCTTTCGTCTTGAGTTGTCGAAACTGAGTTTAATTGATCAAATGCTTCTTTAAACTCAGCAATAGCACTAACCAGTTGCGGTAACTGTTCAACTTGGTTAAATAAATTTGTTAAGTGCAGTTTTACATCACTAACATGTTTGTTTTCAGATAAGTTCGCCTCTGCTAACGCATCTTTTGCCTCTGCAACTTTCGCCTCGAGCCAATCTTGCTGAATTTGCTCCGGCGTTTCTAAGCCTAATTGCAATGCATTTTCGATTTCTTCGCCAATTGCTTCAAGGCTTGCCAGTGCTAATACCTGACGTTGTTGCTCAGCTAACGCTTGCTGCGTTGCTTCATGCTCTTTACTTAGAAGTGCAATATGAGATTCAAGCTTTTGCGTAATCGCATAATATTTTTTATCTAGCGTGCTTACTTGCTCATCGCTCAGCCATTTTAGTTCGATAGCTTGCCACTGCTGTAATAACTCAGCATGTTGCAACGACACTAACTGAAAGTCATTTTTATCACGAAGCGCATTAAGCTTTGCCAATACTACACGGGTATCAGCTTCTACTTTGGCAGGCATTTCTATCGCTAAGCGTTCATTGTCAAGATGAGTCGCCAGTTGAGTGTGTGCCTCACCTTGTGCATGCTTTAATAATGATTTAGCAAGTTGATGATTAATCACAAGCTCAACAAGTTGCAATTGCAGCTCTTCACGGCCTTCTTTAAAGGCTTTATCAATTAGGCTTGGGTTTGCTAAACGCTTTAATAACTTAACGCGAACTTGAAGTTCTTTTTCTGCAAAGGCGAGTTTTTCAAGGGTTTTTACAGGTGCATAACGCTCAATAAACTCATTTTTGATATTTGCATCTAATTTGCTATCGGTATTTAAAACCGCTTGGTTGATATGCTGCTCTGCAATTTCTTTAAGTGCTTGGTCTTGTTTATAAACTTGCCACCATAAAACAAGATCATTGGCTTTGTTTAAGGCTTTTTTACGGATCTCAGCTGAGCTATCTTCAAGGGCAATGCTATTTAAGATGCTAAGGTCACGTTCTGTATCAAGACGTTCAACTGCGGCTAAACGAACTTGGCTTTTAGGGTGCTTCCATTTCGGAGTAAACAGGTGTTTAAAGATCATTTTCACTAAACCTAGCTATTTCATTTTCTGATGCGAATTCTTTTTGCAATTGAGCTTTGCTCTTTTGCACCATTTCACCATTTGCGCCAATGGTAAACTGCTCATTGGTTTGCGAAACTTTAGCTTGGTAAAGCATCACGAGTTGAACGGTTTGTTGTTTTTGTTCGTCAGTTAACGGTGTGCCATCGGGCCATTTACCCGTTGAGGCGCCATACTGAAGACGTTCAAATACTTCTGGGGTGATATTTTTTACGATGTGATCAATATTCATGTTACTTTTTCTTTTTCAAAACAACTAAATAAATGCGGCTTATGATATACCACACAAAACCTACTGCCATTGCCGCTGAATAGGCATACCACTCAGGAGATTTTGCTTCGGGGTGCATAAAATAAAAGCAGAAAAAGCCCCCTAAAAATAAAATCAGTGCGAGGAAAGACTGATTCATAAACTTTTGTTGTCTACGAATACGCGTTTCTTTTTGCATTTGCTGCAACTGCTCATTGCTTAGATCGGTGACTTGGCATTCACAATGCGGACATTGTTTATGTTTGTCAGATATTGATTTTGCACATTGCGGGCAACTAATAATCGCCATATCTTTCTCCATACTACGCATAAAAAAGGCGCCTTTAGGCGCCCTTTATTGTACTTGTTTTATGAGTCGATGTCTTATTTGAATTTCACTCAATTGTGAAGATTCGAAAACCTGCACAACTAAATTCTCTACAAAAACTCAAAAACCAGATTTATTGTTTCTCTTTCGCCTTTTCAGCTAAACGCTTTTCCCAGAAAGTCGCATTTTTAATGCCTAATTTAACTGGGTCAAAAGTAATTTCACCACCGGCTTTCTTTTGATCTTCGTAATCACGTAAACAGTTAAGCGCTGGTTTTGCGACGAAGAAAATAGCTAAGATACCCACAATATTGATCCATGCCATTAAGCCTACGCCAATGTCACCAATGTTCCAGATATAGCCAGAGCTATTTACCATGCCGTATGCCACCATAAACATGATCACAAGTTTCACGGCAACCAGTGGAATATTACCTTTGAAGTAACGGTTCAAATAAGCAACGTTAGTTTCTGCAATATAGTAATAAGCAAGAATGGTCGTAAATGCGAAGAAGAATAAGGCAATACCTACAAACGCTTCACCAAACCCACCAAATACGCTAAATAACGCCATTTGTGTGAAAGCAGCTGAGCCTACTTCTGTTGCTGCATCAACATTTTGCACAATAAATTGACCCGCAGGTAATTCACCCACAATGTTGTATTGATTTGTGATTAAAATCATTAGCGCCGTTGCTGTACACACAAAAATAGTATCAACATACACAGAGAACGCTTGCACCAAGCCTTGCTGTGCTGGGTGATCAACTTCAGCTGCTGCAGCTGCATGCGGCCCCGTACCTTGACCAGCTTCATTTGAGTAGATACCACGTTTAACACCCCAGCCAATGGCAGCACCAAAGCCTGCTTGTGCTGTGAATGCATCAGATAAAATCATTGAGAAGATACCTGGTACTTTATCTAAGTTTAAGAACACCACAATTAACGCTAATACGATGTAACCTAGCGCCATAAATGGCACCACGATTTGTGTGAAGTTTGCGATACGCTTAATGCCACCAAAGATAATAAACGCAAGCACAATTAAGATGATTGCAAGGGCAACTAACTTAAAGCTACCTACTTCACCAAAGCTGGTGCTAACGAGAGTGCCTTCACCGAAAACTTGTGTAAATGCATTACCGACTGCATTCGCTTGAACACCCGGCAGGAATACACCACAGGCAATAATCGCTGATACTGCAAATAATACGGCTAACCACTTTTGCTGTAAGCAACGGTCAAAGTAATAAGCAGGACCACCTCGGTACTGACCATCTTCTTCTGATTTATAAATTTGACCAAGGGTTGACTCGGCATACGCAGTACTTGCGCCTAAGAACGCAACTACCCACATCCAGAAAATTGCACCCGGACCACCAAAGCCAATAGCTGCTGCAACGCCAGCAATATTACCTACACCAACACGGCCCGATAATGATACAGCTAACGCTTGGAACGAAGAAATACCCGTATCTGAATTATTAGAGCTAAGCAATAACTTACACATTTCTTTAAAATGTCTAACTTGCGCGAATCGGGTTAAAACGGAATAAAACAGACCTGCACCTAGACATAAATAAATGAGTGCATTACTCCAAATTATGTCATTAACGGCGCTTACTAAAGCTTCCATGGATATCCTCTATGATTATATTTTTTATTGTTAGTTACGATACTCAGCGTGAGCTTGTGAGAATGCGCGACATGATGACTGTGAGAAATAAATTTAAAATTAAATTACCTCTCAGCTGAACGTATTGAATATTAACTTAAACCAACCAAGTTTGTTAACAGTTAATTTTCAATATGACAAATGTACCTACCTAGTTAACATTCGATACATCCTGCTCTGTACCGTCATTTTTCAGTTAGCAGATACAATTACGGGCATCAGTTTAGCTGATGCCCGTAAGGTTCGTTATCTTAATTTATCAACCACGTTAACGATAGCCGCTAACGTATCTTGACCAAATTGATACGAGCGACGATCTGACCAACCATAATCTGGATCAGGTAAATCATCGTTATCTTTAAATGGCATCTCTACTGTATACGCTAATGCATTAAACTCATGCGCGACAGCAGAAGAACCAACAGTTAGGTTAGCCTGGCCCGGTTCATCTTTAGGGTAACCGTGCTCGTCTTGGAACTCTGGCGTTACTGTTAAAAGCGCAGCTTTAAAGCTATCTTCTAACTCTTTTAAGCGGTCATCGTAGCCCGGGATACCTTCACTGCCCGCAACAAAGTTATAAGGAATAGCTTCGTCGCCATGAATGTCTAGGTGCATATCAAGGCCCGTTTCACGCATTTTATTAAGCACTAAGAAAACTTCAGGGCTATTTTCCATGCTCGGTGTTTGCCATTCACGGTTCAAGTTAACGCCTTTAGCATTGGTACGTAGGTGACCACGCACACTGCCATCTGGGTTCATATTTGGCACAATGTAGAATACCGCTTTAGATAGTAACGCAGCTGCATGTGGGTCTTCATCATCAAGTAATTTGTGAAGTAAACCTTCAACATACCACTCAGCCATTGTTTCGCCTGGGTGCTGGCGCGCCGTGATCCAGATTGTTTTCTTGTCGCTGCTAGGAATACCCACTCGTAACACACTCATATCACGACCATCAAGGGTTTCGCCTAATGTTTCTAATTCACACGCATGTTGGCTTTGTGCCCATGCAAGTAAATCTAAGTGACGGTCGTAGCTGTATGGGGCAAAGTAAGCAAAGTACATGCTGCCGCACTCAGGCTCTACTTCAAATGATAGCGTGCCGTTTGCATACTCAGATGGAACACGGAACCAAGTTTGACGGTCGTATGATGCAACCGCGTGATAACCTTCCCAGCCATCAGGATATGCTGAGTTTTCTAAGTTATTAATGTGTAATTTATGGCTTTGAAACGGCGTTGTTTCAAGACGAAAGTGAAACCACTGGAAAAAATCAGACTGATTGTCTTTATTGATTTCTAATTGAATATTCAGCGGATCAACGGCTTCAATAACCTTGATATTACCACTGTCAAAATTGCTGGTGATTTTCATTCTATAAACCTATTGGTTAAAAATAATTCTTAGCTATTCGCTTGTTAGTTAAGAATTAAGTCAACGCTCTGAAGTTAGAACGTTTTGTTAGTAATATGGTGTAGACCTTAAACAGCCTATCACATGCTGAAAATTTGCAAAAACTTTCACGACTAAAAAAGCCAGCATAATGCTGGCTTCTAGATTCTTTATAACTTAGGTATTAGCGAGGTAAGCTTGGGAAAGTTACTTCAGCCATATCACGCATACAACGAACTACCTGACAGCTATAACCGAACTCGTTATCGTACCAAACATAAAGCACAACACGGTTGTCATCTACGATTGTCGCTTGTGAGTCAACAACACCTGCGTAACGGCTACCCACTAAGTCAGTCGATACGATTTCAGTAGACGCTGTGTAGTCGATTTGGTCACGAAGGTCTGAGTAAAGTGCAGTTTCACGTAAGAACGCATTTAGTTCTTCAACTGTAGTGCCTTTTTCAAGGTTTAAGTTCAAGATTGCCATTGATACGTTTGGTGTAGGAACACGGATAGCGTTACCTGTAAGTTTACCTTCAAGCTCAGGTAAAGCTTTAGAAACCGCTTTTGCAGCACCCGTTGAAGTGATAACCATGTTAAGTGCAGCAGCACGACCACGGCGCTCAGCGTTGTGGTAGTTATCAATTAAGTTTTGGTCATTTGTGTACGAGTGAACTGTTTCAACGTGACCATTCTTGATACCAAACTTATCGTTAAGTGCTTTTAACGTCGGGGTAATTGCGTTGGTTGTACAGCTTGCTGCACAGACAATTTTATCTTCAGGTTTGATATCTTGGTTGTTTACACCGTATACGATGTTCTTGATGTTACCTTTAGCTGGTGCAGTTAATAATACTTTTGCTGCGCCTTTTGCTTCTAAGTGCTGACCAAGACCTGCTTCGTCTTTCCAGATACCTGTGTTATCAACAACAAGTGCATTCTCGATGCCGTAAGCGGTGTAATCTACTTCGCTTGGAGAGTTAGCGTAGATAACTTGAATGTAGCTACCGTTAGCTTTAATTGCGTTACGCTCTTTATCAATTGTGATAGAGCCATTGAATGGACCGTGGATAGAGTCACGACGAAGTAAACTTGCACGCTTTTCTAGGTCACCGTCTTTACCGCCACGAACAACGATTGCACGTAAACGTAGGTCTGCATAAGGACCTGATTTTTCGATTAATAGACGTGCTAATAAACGACCGATACGACCGAAACCGTATAACACAACATCACGTGGCTCTTTGCGCTCTGAGTTTGCGATTTCTGCTAATTCGTCAGTTAAGTATTCTTCAACTGAACGACCTTTTGCAGCATCTGTAAACAAATAACCATACGCTAGTTTACCAATATCGATACGTGCTGAGTTTAATTCCATTTTGCTAATCGCTTCTAAGAAAGGGAAGCTTTCACGTAAACGTAGTTTTGTACCTTCAAACTGAGCAACTGTTTTGTGCGCTTTGATGATATCGATTGTACTGGCATTAACGAGAGGACGGCCATATACAGCGATTTCGATACCACGATTACGATAAAGTCTACCAATGATAGGTTGCATACTTTCGGCGTAATCTTGACGTTCTTGCCAGCTGCTTGTGTATTCTAACTCGTGAGATGAGGTCATTTTTTTACCTAATTAAACAATTTTGAACGGATAGCCTTAAAAAATGTGTTGTGATTTGAGAGCAACACATCTCAGGCAGGGGTATTCTAATTTAAACTCGAACGATTCTCCACTGTTACAGAACAAATCATTGCGCTAGAATAAAGTAGTACAAATTAAGTTGAGGTTAAGGAATGTTATTAAGAGCAAGCGTGTTGCTTGGTTTATTGGCATTAGCAGGCTGTGAAGATCCGCTTACACTAGCGAAAGTGTGCGACGAAACGCCTGGCTTCTGTAGTGATTTAAATAAAGACAGTCACTGTAAAGAGCAACGTGCCGAGGTCATCATTCAACGTTATGTTGAATATAAGTCGCCAACAGACGAAAACAAATACCAATTATTAAAAGATTTCGAGAAATACGATCAATGTGTGTCGCTTGCGGCCAAGATTGAGCATATAAAACTAAAAGAAAAAACCACCTCTCGCGTTGAAGGTCATTTAACAAGCATTAAAGAAATGACACGTATTTTTCAAGATACCAAAAATACGAACCACCCTGGTTTGTTGTATTACCATTGGTCACGTAATAACGACCAATCAGCGTTAACTAAACTGCTCGCCCTTGAAGAAAAACAAGATAAACGCGTCACTGAAGATGCCGAAATGCAGTTTTTCTTGGCAAGCTACTACGTGAAGTTTGATGATGAAAAAACCATTGATTTGCTATACAAAACGCTCGAGTTAAATAAAGCAGGTGAAACACCGAATCCAGAGATCTACCCAACGCTGGTCAGCTTATTTTACAAACACGAAAAGTATAAGCACGCATACACTTTTGCACGCGTCGCACAATTATCAGGGTATGAAAATGTCGATATTTTACCTATCGAACATCAACTCGCTGCCATTGGTAAGAGCCTAGACAGCCTAGATGATTTAGCGCAAAAAACTTACGACAGTATCCAAGCTGGCACTTTTGTGTCGCCGCGCGGATTCTAGCCACTCGCAAGTAATGTTTTTAAACAAATAAAAAAGGCAGCTAACGCTGCCTTTTCTTATTTTGCTTTGCTTGTGCCAACTTCTACACGAGTCTTGAGCTTTTGACCTGGTCTAAAAGTCACTACTCGGCGTGCCGAAATAGGGATATCTTCACCTGTTTTCGGATTGCGGCCTGGACGTTCTTTCTTATCTCGAAGATCAAAGTTACCAAATCCAGAGAGCTTAACCTGCTCGCCTTTTTCTAGCGCTGAGCGGATTTCTTCAAAAAACGCTTCAACTAAATCTTTGGCATCTTTTTTATTGATCCCGAGTTTTTCAAATAGGTGTTCAGCTATGTCGGCTTTAGTAAGCGCCATATCTAGTCCCTCAACGATGCGTTAAATTGTTCGGCCAATGCGGCCACCACATTATCAACTACTTGATTGATATCTTTCTCTTCGAGCGTTCTATCAACCGCTTGCAGTGTTAGAGCAATCGCCAAACTCTTATAATTTGGCTCAATACCTTTGCCCTTATACACATCGAATAAGTTTAGGTCAACCAATTGATTTCCGCCAACTTTTTCTATGACATTTAAAATATCGCCAGATTTTACGTGATCTTCTACTAAAATCGCGATATCACGGCGGTTTGACGGGAATTTCGACACTGCTACCGCTTCTGGTAATTTTCTTTTTCTAGTGCAGACATTTCGATTTCAAACACAAATGCTGTGTTGTTGATATCTAGTGACTTTTGCACCTGTGGGTGCACTGCACCAAAGAAGCCGACTTTTTTACCATCAACATAAATAACCGCTGATTGACCTGGGTGTAAGCCGTCAGACTGCTCTGCTTTTATCTCAAAGCGTGCAGTATCGTTGCTAATAGCTAAAAGTGCTTCAACATCCCCTTTTAAGTCATAAAAATCAACGCTACGCTTTTCTTGAACCCAATGTTCACCGTGTGCAAGACCAGAGATTACACCACCGATAACAGCAACTTGGTTTACACCGTTTTCTGCATTCTCGTCACGTAAGAATTTTAAGCCATGCTCAAATAAACGTACACGTGGTTGCTGACGGTTTTGATTGTAAACTAATGACGCTAATAGACCCGGCATTAAACTTACACGCATTGCTGACATTTCAACCGAAATTGGGTGTGGCAATACAAGTGCATCACTTTGCGGATGTAAAATAGCTTGTGCTTTTGGATCAACGAAACTGTAAGTAATTGCTTCTTGGTAACCACGTGTTACAAGCGTATTGCGGAACTTAGTGACCGCAACATGAGACTCGTCATGGTTAGTCATTTTTAATTTAGCAGTTGGTGCAACGTTAGGAATGCTGTTATAGCCGTAAACACGCGCAACTTCTTCAATTAAATCTTCTTCGATACGAATATCAAAGCGATAGCTAGGTACGTCAGCGCTCCATACACCATCAACAATTTTCACATCTAAACCTAAACGGGTTAGGATGTCAGTTACTTTTGCATCATCAATGTGATGGCCAATTACGCGGTCTAAACGCTCACGACGTAAACGCACTTCTGTTACTTTTGGTAATTTGTCAGTTGCAACTGCTTCAACTACAGGGCCGGCTTCGCCGCCAACAATTTCAAGTAATAATGCTGTCGCACGTTCCATTGCATCTTTTTGCAGCGCAAAATCGACACCACGCTCGTAGCGGTGTGACGCATCAGTGTGTAAACCGTAGCTACGTGCTTGGCCAGCAATCGCTACTGGATTAAAGAAGGCGCTTTCTAATAAGATGTCTGACGTTGATTCAGTTACACCTGATTTTTCACCACCAAAAATACCTGCAATAGCAAGCGCTTTGTTGTGATCAGCAATCACAAGTGTAGACTCGTTAAGTTTTGCAGTGTTGCCATCAAGAAGAACGATTTCTTCACCTGCATTCGCGCTACGTACTTTAATGCCACCTTCAATTGCATTTAAATCAAATGCGTGCATTGGGTGACCAAGCTCTAATAACACGTAGTTTGTAACATCAACAACTGGGTCAATTGAGCGAATGCCACTGCGACGCAGCTTTTCTACCATCCAAAGTGGTGTTTCTGCATCAAGGTTAATACCTTTGATCACACGACCTAAATAACGAGGACACGCATCATCATTTACAAGCTCAATTGATACTTTGTCTTCAATCGTCGCCGCAACAGGTGCGATTTCAAGTGTATTTACATCAATACTATTCAGTACGCCCACTTCACGCGCTAGACCTTTAATACCTAAACAGTCACCACGGTTTGGTGTTAAGTCAACATCAATAATGCTGTCGTCCAGGTTTAAATACTCGCGTAAGTCAGTACCGATTGGCGCATCACTTGGTAATTCCATGATGCCATCGCCTTCTTCGCTGATGCCTAATTCAACGAATGCGCACAGCATACCGTGTGAAGGTTGACCACGAAGTTTGGCTTTTTTAATTTTGAAGTCGCCAGGTAATACAGCGCCAACAGTCGCAACAGCGACTTTTAACCCTTGGCGACAGTTAGGTGCACCACACACGATATCAAGTAACTCATCACCACCTACGTTTACTTTAGTTACACGTAATTTATCCGCATCAGGGTGTTGACCACACTCAACCACTTCACCAACAACAACGCCTGTGAACTCAGCCGCTGCAGGCTCAACACCGTCAACTTCAAGACCAGCCATTGATAACTGTTCCGAAAGAGCCTGTGTGTCGATTGCTGGGTTAACCCACTCTCTTAACCACTTTTCACTAAATTTCATTTTATATCTTCACTCTTAACGGAACTGGTTTAGGAATTTTAAATCGTTTTCGAAAAACGCACGTAAGTCATTTACGCCATAACGCAACATCGTCAAGCGCTCAACACCCATACCGAATGCAAAGCCTGTGTATTTTTCTGGATCAATACCCACTGATTTAAGAACGTTAGGGTGAACCATGCCACAGCCTAATACCTCTAACCACTTGCCGTTTTTACCCATAACATCAACCTCAGCTGATGGCTCAGTAAATGGGAAGTAAGAAGGACGGAAACGAATTTCCATATCTTCTTCAAAGAAGTTACGTAAGAAGTCGTGCAGAATACCTTTTAACTCAGTGAAGCTTACATCTGTATCAACCATTAAGCCTTCCACTTGGTGGAACATTGGCGTGTGTGTTTGGTCGTAATCGTTACGATAAACACGACCTGGAGAAATGATGCGCAGTGGTGGCTGCTCAGTTTCCATCGTACGGATTTGTACACCACTTGTTTGTGTACGTAACACAAGCTTAGGGTTGAAATAGAAAGTATCGTGATCAGCACGTGCAGGATGGTGCTCAGGAATATTTAGCGCATCGAAGTTATGAAAATCATCTTCAACTTCAGGACCTGATTTAACCGCAAAACCTAACTCACCAAAAAAGCTTTCAATACGTTCAATAGTACGAGTTACTGGGTGTAAGCCACCTGTTGGCATAACACGACCCGGTAAAGTTACGTCGATCGTTTCTGCCGCTAGCTTCTCTTCAAGAGCCTTACTTGCTAGTAACTCACGCTTTTCGTTAATGGCTGTTTGTACTTCTTGTTTTGCTTGGTTAATCACTTGACCCGCTTCTTTACGCTCTTCAGGAGCAATCTTGCCTAGCGTTTTAAGTAAGTTGGTGATTTCACCTTTTTTACCAAGGTAATTAACCCTGATATCTTCTAATTGCGCGATTTCGTTCGCACTGGCAACAGCCTCTAGTGCTTGCGCTAAAATATTTTCTAAGTTCATTGAGTACCTGGTCTTTCACAGAAGGATTTTGTAATAGCTAATGATAACTGAAAGCAAGGACTAGATTCTAGCCCTACTAAAGCTTTAACGTTGATTTTATAAAAGGAATTGTTAATTTTCTTTGTGCAGCCATTGAGGCGTGGTCAAGTTTGTCTAAAACGTCCAATAATGCACGCATATCGCGGCTTAATCGCGTTAATAAAAAACGCGCACACTCATCCGTCAATTCAAGGCCACGCATATGAGCACGGCGCACGAGCGCTTCGGCTTTGTCATCATCGCTCATAGAACGGATCTGTAATGTTGTGCCCCATTTCAAACGAGAAACTAAGTCAGGTAAATTGATATGTAGCATGTCAGGTAATAAATCAGCTGTGACCACAAGGTATTTGCCAGGCTCATTGAAGCGATTGAAAAAGTTAAACAATCCTTTCTCCCACGCATCGTTGCCTGCCACCAAGTGCACGTCATCGATACATAACACGTCAAGGTTTTCGAGACCTTCAAGTACCACAGGACCGAAGTCAATCACTTCACGCATTGAAAGTAACATGGTTGATAAACCGCGCTCTTGAGCGTGAATACAGGTCGCGTACAACAGATGCGACTTACCTGAATCACCCAAACCGCATAAATAGGTATATTGAAATTTGTTACTCAGCTTTGTGAACGCATCTTTAAGGTGGCTCACTTCAAGCGAGTTTTCGCCACCAAAATAAGAAGTAAATGTTTCATCATCTGGCAAAGTAACTGGCAATGCCATTTGCATTGGTTCTTGCACTGCGATTAAAGCCCCTGCCACTGATATTCAAGCTCGTCTTTATTGACCACTTGGTAAAAATCACGCGGGTCTTGATACGCTTTAAAGGCACTATCAAGTTCTAACGCTTTTCTAAAGTCGTTCATGCTGCCTGTATGATTAACTGTAAATTGTACGGTATCGGGTGTACGCACAGATATTACGGCACGAGTAACAACACTTAAGCTCTCTAAACGGCGTTTAGCAAATTCAATATCAACAAAGTTATTGATACCTTTTAGATAGAAGGTTGCTGTCGCAAGTTGACCAATCATCGTTGGATCAATGGCATATTCTGCTGCTAAGCCACCTGCTAGACTATCAATCATATCTGCAACAATTTGCTGTTTATCACCCATCAAACGATTAGTATCGAATAATTCCGCATTAGTGAAACGCCAATCAAGGATCCAGGTTTCTGAATCAGCTTGTTGATACATTCTTGCAGTAATACTGCGCTCTGCACTATAACGACTCGATGCACGCTCTACAGGCTCAGAAAAATTACCCCATACTTCTGGTATCCCAACAATAGCACGGTCTTCTAAATCAAGCAGTGGCACAACAACAGGTAAACCACGACGACCTGCTTTGTCGTATATAAGCTGTTCAAGCTGTGGGTATGATTCTTGAGTAACCAGTTCACGGCGCCAGTTATCTTCAATAGCTAACCAGATCGCCACTAAAGGACGACGTGTCCCCCAAAGAGGCAGGCCAAGATCTTTGATCAATGCATTAATTTTATTCGCTTCAAATTTAACAACTAGATTTAAACTGCCATCTGCTTTTTCATCATATTCAAATTTGAGCATATAATCAGAAATGTCGCGGGTACGATCTTTAGCAACAGGGTTTTGATCTGCGCTAGTGTCCCCACTTACTTTCACTAACACATTTAGCAGCGCTTCACGACTTGCTGCCAAACGAGCATCACGTGATTTGTCTGCGACTTTAAGAGTATCTTGATATAAATTAGTCACCTCAACAGCGAAGGTTGAAGCACTCGAAAAAAATAATAATAAACAAATAAGTAATCTAGACACAGGCCATTAGTTCTTGCTTTTAAACTGATTTGATCCTAAATCAAAGCCATAAACAAAGCAAAGTTAATTTAATGAACGGTAGCTGAGCAA
This sequence comes from Pseudoalteromonas sp. Hal040, assembly GCF_037162425.1. Taxonomy (NCBI): domain Bacteria; kingdom Pseudomonadati; phylum Pseudomonadota; class Gammaproteobacteria; order Alteromonadales; family Pseudoalteromonadaceae; genus Pseudoalteromonas; species Pseudoalteromonas sp. Hal040. The sequence continues at coordinate 2,186,673 of NZ_JARLUU010000001.1, forward strand.
GTTCGTGAGTTACGAGAGTATAGTTAGCGAGGGGAAAGTTGTAAGAGTAAAGTTTGGAAATCTGCCCAACCTACCAGGAGAATGAACAGGGTTAGCTTAGAATGACTCTGTACTAAACAACCCCACTGTTCAACTTTACCCTTGCTAACTAGCAACTCGCTAACTATTTAGCCATGAATGTGTTTGTTAAGGTCTAGATTCGGCACTGAAGTGCCTCCTACGGAGGTTGTTGCTGAGGGTGACTCTGTACAAAACAACCCCGCAGTTCAACTGACCTCTAATATCTGACATCTGATGTCTCTGTATTTCAACTGACGTATGACGGCTGAAAGCTGACAGCTCCAGACGCAAAAAAGCCCGACTCTTTCGAATCGGGCTTTCTCTAATTTGGAGCCTGGCGATGTCCTACTTTCACATGGCAAATGCCACACTATCATCGGCGCTGTTTCGTTTCACTACTGAGTTCGGCATGGGGTCAGGTGGGTCCAAAACGCTATTGTCACCAAGCAAATTTGGTTTTAATTCGCTCTTTTGAGCAAATTAATAAATCTGGAATTCTGATATCAAGTAAATGTCTACTTTAGTAACTTAACTTCTGTTCGTTACGCTGTCATAAAACGCGTTTGGCGTTGTATGGTTAAGCCTCACGGGTAATTAGTACAGGTTAGCTTAATGGCTCACACCACTTCCACATCCTGCCTATCAACGTTGTAGTCTTCAACGGCCCTTCAGAGACTTTAAAAGTCTAGTGAGAACTCATCTCGAGGCCTGCTTCGCGCTTAGATGCTTTCAGCGCTTATCAGTTCCGAACGTAGCTACCGGGCAATGCCATTGGCATGACAACCCGAACACCAGCGGTTCGTTCACTCCGGTCCTCTCGTACTAGGAGCAACCCCTCTCAATTCTCAAACGCCCACGGCAGATAGGGACCGAACTGTCTCACGACGTTCTAAACCCAGCTCGCGTACCACTTTAAATGGCGAACAGCCATACCCTTGGGACCGACTTCAGCCCCAGGATGTGATGAGCCGACATCGAGGTGCCAAACACCGCCGTCGATATGAACTCTTGGGCGGTATCAGCCTGTTATCCCCGGAGTACCTTTTATCCGTTGAGCGATGGCCCTTCCATTCAGAACCACCGGATCACTATGACCTACTTTCGTACCTGCTCGACGTGTCTGTCTCGCAGTTAAGCTGGCTTCTACCATTACACTAACCGTACGATGTCCGACCGTACTTAGCCAACCTTCGTGCTCCTCCGTTACTCTTTGGGAGGAGACCGCCCCAGTCAAACTACCCACCAGGCACTGTCCGTAACCCCGATAAGGGGCCGACGTTAGAACATCAAAACTACAAGGGTGGTATTTCAAGGACGGCTCCACAAAAACTAGCGTTTCTGCTTCAAAGCCTCCCACCTATCCTACACATGTAGGTTCAATGTTCAGTGCCAAGCTGTAGTAAAGGTTCACGGGGTCTTTCCGTCTAGCCGCGGGTACACAGCATCTTCACTGCGATTTCAATTTCACTGAGTCTCGGGTGGAGACAGCGTGGCCATGGTTACACCATTCGTGCAGGTCGGAACTTACCCGACAAGGAATTTCGCTACCTTAGGACCGTTATAGTTACGGCCGCCGTTTACCGGGGCTTCGATCAAGAGCTTCGTCCGAAAACTAACCCCATCAATTAACCTTCCGGCACCGGGCAGGTGTCACACCGTATACGTCATCTTGCGATTTTGCACAGTGCTGTGTTTTTAATAAACAGTCCCAGCCACCTGGTCACTGCGGCTCCCGTCCGCTTAGAGAGCAAGTCTCATCACAGATAGGAGCGTACCTTCTCCCGAAGTTACGGTACGATTTTGCCTAGTTCCTTCACCCGAGTTCTCTCAAGCGCCTTAGTATTCTCTACCTGACCACCTGTGTCGGTTTGGGGTACGATTCGGTATAATCTGAAGCTTAGAGGCTTTTCCTGGAAGTATGGCATCAACAACTTCACCACCTTAGTGGCTCGTCTCGTGTCTCAGTCTTAAGAGTCCGGATTTTCCTAAACTCTCAACCTACTCACTTTCACATGGACAACCAACGCCATGCTTGTTTAGCCTGCTCCGTCCCCCCATCGCAATTATACCAAGTACGGGAATATTAACCCGTTTCCCATCGACTACGCCTTTCGGCCTCGCCTTAGGGGTCGACTTACCCTACCCTGATTAACATGGGATAGGAACCCTTGGTCTTCCGGCGTGCGGGTTTTTCACCCGCATTATCGTTACTCATGTCAGCATTCGCACTTCTGATACCTCCAGCATACCTCCCGGTACACCTTCAACGGCTTACAGAACGCTCCCCTACCACTCAAACATAGTTTGAATCCGCAGCTTCGGTGCATAGTTTAGCCCCGTTACATCTTCCGCGCAGACCGACTCGACCAGTGAGCTATTACGCTTTCTTTAAAGGATGGCTGCTTCTAAGCCAACCTCCTGGCTGTCTGGGCCTTTCCACATCGTTTCCCACTTAACTATGACTTTGGGACCTTAGCTGGCGGTCTGGGTTGTTTCCCTCTTCACGACGGACGTTAGCACCCGCCGTGTGTCTCCCGGATAGTACTTTACGGTATTCGGAGTTTGCAAAGGGTTGGTAAGTCGGGATGACCCCCTAGCCTTAACAGTGCTCTACCCCCGTAAGTATTCGTCCGAGGCTCTACCTAAATAGATTTCGGGGAGAACCAGCTATCTCCCGGTTTGATTAGCCTTTCACTCCTAGCCACAGGTCATCCCCTAACTTTTCAACGTTAGTGGGTTCGGTCCTCCAGTTGATGTTACTCAACCTTCAACCTGCCCATGGCTAGATCACCGGGTTTCGGGTCTATACCTTGCAACTCAACGCCCAGTTAAGACTCGGTTTCCCTACGGCTACCCTAATCGGTTAACCTCGCTACAAAATATAAGTCGCTGACCCATTATACAAAAGGTACGCAGTCACCCTCGAAGGGCTCCTACTGCTTGTACGTACACGGTTTCAGGTTCTATTTCACTCCCCTCACAGGGGTTCTTTTCGCCTTTCCCTCACGGTACTGGTTCACTATCGGTCAGTTGGGAGTATTTAGCCTTAGATGATGGTCCACCTATATTCAGTCAAAGTTTCACGTGCTCCGACCTACTCGATTTCACTTAAGATGCATTTTCGTGTACGGGACTATCACCCTGTATCGTCAAACTTTCCAGAATGTTCCACTAACACATAATAAGCTTAAGGGCTGGTCCGGTTTCGCTCGCCGCTACTTCCGGAATCTCGGTTGATTTCTGTTCCTACGGGTACTTAGATGTTTCAGTTCTCCGCGTTCGCCTCTTACACCTATGTATTCAGTGCAAGATACCTGCAAGCAGGTGGGTTTCCCCATTCGGAAATCCTAATCTCAAGCGCTTTTTACTAGCTTGACTAGGCTTATCGCAAGTTAATACGTCCTTCATCGCCTCCAACTGCCAAGGCATCCACCGTGTACGCTTAGTCACTTAACCATACAACCCAAACGGGTCTTTGTTAGTGACAGCTGTTAACTTCGCCAGAAGTTAATTCATCAAATAATGATGAGAATACTAAAGTAGATACCAATTAATCTTTCGATTAATGGCATATTTTTTACTTTTGAAAACTCTTTATAGATACGAATATCTATAAGAATTTTAATATCAGCTTTCCAAATTTTTAAAGAGCATATTAATTAGTTAAACCAAAGCGGTTTAGCTAACTAACAATCATCTGTGTGGACACTACGAACAAATAAGTTCTAAATCGTATAAGGAGGTGATCCAGCCCCAGGTTCCCCTAGGGCTACCTTGTTACGACTTCACCCCAGTCATGAATCACTCCGTGGTGAACGTCCTCCCGAAGGTTAGACTATCCACTTCTGGAGCAACCCACTCCCATGGTGTGACGGGCGGTGTGTACAAGGCCCGGGAACGTATTCACCGCGTCATTCTGATACGCGATTACTAGCGATTCCGACTTCATGGAGTCGAGTTGCAGACTCCAATCCGGACTACGACGCACTTTAAGTGATTCGCTTACCCTCGCAGGTTCGCAGCACTCTGTATGCGCCATTGTAGCACGTGTGTAGCCCTACACGTAAGGGCCATGATGACTTGACGTCGTCCCCACCTTCCTCCGGTTTATCACCGGCAGTCTCCTTAGAGTTCCCGACCGAATCGCTGGCAACTAAGGATAGGGGTTGCGCTCGTTGCGGGACTTAACCCAACATCTCACAACACGAGCTGACGACAGCCATGCAGCACCTGTATCAGAGTTCCCGAAGGCACCAAACCATCTCTGGTAAGTTCTCTGTATGTCAAGTGTAGGTAAGGTTCTTCGCGTTGCATCGAATTAAACCACATGCTCCACCGCTTGTGCGGGCCCCCGTCAATTCATTTGAGTTTTAACCTTGCGGCCGTACTCCCCAGGCGGTCTACTTAATGCGTTAGCTTTGAAAAACAGTTCCGAAGAACCGAGCTTCTAGTAGACATCGTTTACGGCGTGGACTACCAGGGTATCTAATCCTGTTTGCTCCCCACGCTTTCGTACATGAGCGTCAGTGTTGACCCAGGTGGCTGCCTTCGCCATCGGTATTCCTTCAGATCTCTACGCATTTCACCGCTACACCTGAAATTCTACCACCCTCTATCACACTCTAGTTTGCCAGTTCGAAATGCAGTTCCCAGGTTGAGCCCGGGGCTTTCACATCTCGCTTAACAAACCGCCTGCGTACGCTTTACGCCCAGTAATTCCGATTAACGCTCGCACCCTCCGTATTACCGCGGCTGCTGGCACGGAGTTAGCCGGTGCTTCTTCTGTAAGTAACGTCACAGCTAAGTGCTATTAACACTTAACCTTTCCTCCTTACTGAAAGTGCTTTACAACCCGAAGGCCTTCTTCACACACGCGGCATGGCTGCATCAGGCTTGCGCCCATTGTGCAATATTCCCCACTGCTGCCTCCCGTAGGAGTCTGGGCCGTGTCTCAGTCCCAGTGTGGCTGATCATCCTCTCAAACCAGCTAGGGATCGTCGCCTTGGTGAGCCATTACCTCACCAACTAGCTAATCCCACTTGGGCTAATCTTATGGCGTGAGGCCCGAAGGTCCCCCACTTTGGTCCGTAGACATCATGCGGTATTAGCAGTCGTTTCCAACTGTTGTCCCCCACCATAAGGCATATTCCCAAGCATTACTCACCCGTCCGCCGCTCGTCAGCAAAGTAGCAAGCTACTCTCTGTTACCGCTCGACTTGCATGTGTTAGGCCTGCCGCCAGCGTTCAATCTGAGCCATGATCAAACTCTTCAATTAAAAGTTTTTTCTGTCCCGAAGGACATGCTCAATGAATTCTGAATTTTGATATCTTTCGATATCGAATTGACTGTGCTGAAACAAGTAAACTTGTTTCCGTTGGTCACTCAGTTCAATTGAGACTCTAAATTTGTTTGCGTTACTTAGTAAACTAAGCTTCGCTGTTAGAACTCAATCTGTACGAGTGCCCACACAGATGATTGCTTTATATTGTTAAAGAACGTTGCGACGTTGTCGCTAGGGATGCGTATAATACATCCTTAATTTTTCGAGTCAACACTTAATTTTAAACTTTCTTTTTAGACCGTTTTAAACCGAAGTTTTACTTAACTCTCTGTCACGTTGTTCAGCGCTTTTCATTACTGCCCGCCGTGTCAGTGGATGCGCATTATAGGGAGATGGATTTTTAACGCAAGCGCTTTTTGAAGGTTTTTTTGATTATTTTCAAATTATTCAGATACCCACCAAATGCAAACATGTTACCCACAAACACATGTGGATAACTGAGGTTTTTTAGCAGAATAACTAAACTCTCCTCGCTTGTTATGGTAACTTGCGCCGCAGATTTTCCACTCGCTCACAAGGCAAGAAAAATGACAGACATTATAAATAGTATAAGTGGTCTCCTTTGGGGTCACATTCTGGTTTACCTTTTAATAGCTGCGGGGCTATTTTTTACTCTTCGACTCGGTTTTATCCAATTCACTCAATTTCCACATATGATCAAAGTGATGTTTCAGAGCCGCCAAGGTTCTGGTGAGGGCATTTCTTCATTCCAAGCTTTTTGTACTTCATTAGCTGCACGAGTTGGAACAGGTAATATGGCGGGGGTTGCTGTTGCACTTTATTTAGGTGGTGCCGGTGCAATTTTTTGGATGTGGCTTATTGCTTTAATAGGTATGGCGACAAGTTTTGCCGAAAGTACCCTTGCCCAAGCATATAAAACGGTCGATGAAGATGGCAACTTCCGTGGTGGCCCTGCTTATTATATGGAATATGGGTTAGGCAAACGCTGGATGGGCGTGATCTTTTCTCTTTGCCTTATTCTAGCTTTTGGCTTGGTATTTAATGCTGTTCAATCAAACTCTATTGCTGCTGCATTTGATGTTGCGTTTGGTATTCCAAACTATGTTGTAGGTATCGGCTTAGTATTAGGGTCAGGTATTATCATTTTCGGTGGCTTAAAAACTATTTCACGTTTTGCAGAAATGGTTGTGCCATTTATGGCGCTGGCTTATTTGTTAGTTGCACTTTATGTATGCGCCATGAACTACGATTTATTAGCCAATGTATTTATGCATGTTATTAATAGTGCCTTTGGTATCGAGCAAGCAGGCGCAGGTGCAATTGGTTATGGTGTTATGCAGGCGATGATCCAGGGTATTAAACGTGGCTTATTCTCTAATGAAGCAGGTATGGGTAGCGCTGCAAATGCAGCAGCAACGGCAACACCTAACCCACCGCACCCTGCCTCACAAGGTTATGTGCAAATGCTCGGTGTATTTGTAGATACTATTATCATTTGTACTGCTACTGCAGCCCTTATTTTATTATCACAACAACTTATACCTGATTCAGGTGTGACAGGTATTGCATTGACACAAGCTGCCCTTGAAGAACATGTTGGTAGCTGGGGAGCTACTTTTGTTGCAATTGCAATTTTATTTTTTGCATTTACCTCGATTGTTGCAAATTATTCTTACGCCGAAACCAATTTATTGTTCTTGGAGCATAACCATGCATCGGGCATGTTGATTTTCCGATTACTGGTACTTGGTATGGTGATGTTTGGTGCGCTCGGTGAATTACCATTAGTATGGACCCTTGCCGATATTTCGATGGGATTAATGGCTATTGTTAACGTCATCGCTTTGTTTATGTTATCAGGCGTCGTTATTTGGCTTGCAAAGGATTACAACTCACAACGTAAAGCAGGTAAATTACCTACTTTCGACCCTTCGCAAAACAAAAAGCTCGATCAAACTATTCCTAAAGGCGCGTGGCGTAAATAATCACGTTTAGTAAATACTTAATTAGGGAGCGCTTGCGCTTCCTTTTTTGTATTTGTTAACTTTTCAAAGGCTGACATGATAAATGCAATTTGTTGCTCGGTAAGTTTGGACTCAAGCTTAGCAATAAGCTGCTCTTTAATTTGATCTTTTAATGCTTGTTTTTGTTCTACGAATAACAGTGGCTGTGTCTGTTGCTGATAAGATTGTACAGCACTAAGCATATCCATCACCACCTCATTATCAAAATCGGTTAGCGCCGCTTTCGCATTACTAATAGCCTGTTCTGATTTATCGTAGACGGTCGATACTTTATCAACAAGCACGCTCACCTCATGAATTTTCAGAACGTCGTTAATGTTCGACATAATAATCGCAACAGGAATAAGTACTAACGAGATCGCTAGACAAAGCCCAAATACGGCGCCTACCCAAAACTGATTTAAGCCACGTTTAAATTGTTCCATTCTCTTTCCTTGATCCTATTTATTGAATTCAGTAGTGCTGAAAACTTGAAAACGCACTAGCTGATTTAAAAAGACTAAGGAAACTATAGAGCTATTTTGGCAATAAAAAAATAGTTAGATTAGGTTATAAAAAGAAATATAAATGAAATAGAGGAGAGGTATTCTATATAAATGGTGCCCGGGGCCGGACTTGAACCGGCACGCTGTTACCAGCGAGGGATTTTAAATCCCTTGTGTCTACCAATTCCACCACCCGGGCATCGGGTAGCTCGTAAGAGCATGTGGAGTATTATATGGAGGCGGAACCCGGAGTCGAACCGAGGTAGACGGATTTGCAATCCGCTGCATGGCCACTCTGCCATTCCGCCTTATCGCTTCCAAATAATTGGAGCGGCACACGAGGCTCGAACTCGTGACCTCAACCTTGGCAAGGTTGCGCTCTACCAACTGAGCTAGTGCCGCAAATTTGTTTCTGTCAGTATTTTGTCCGCTGGTGCACAACCTTGGGGTTGCGATGATAACGTTCTGGCAACTGAGCTAGTGCCGCAAATTTGTTTCTTTATCCAATAAACTATTTAAGTTTAAATGGTGCCCGGGGCCGGACTTGAACCGGCACGCTGTTACCAGCGAGGGATTTTAAATCCCTTGTGTCTACCAATTCCACCACCCGGGCATCGGGTTTGCTATTTAAAAGCAAGTGGATAAAGCTAATATGGAGCGGCACACGAGGCTCGAACTCGTGACCTCAACCTTGGCAAGGTTGCGCTCTACCAACTGAGCTAGTGCCGCATCATATTAACTCTAGAGTTAAATAATAATTTTAAAACCACATTTGGTATTGCAGTTAACCACAAAATGGTGCCCGGGGCCGGACTTGAACCGGCACGCTGTTACCAGCGAGGGATTTTAAATCCCTTGTGTCTACCAATTCCACCACCCGGGCATCGGGTTGCTCATAGAGCGCGTGGAGTGTTGAATGGAGGCGGAACCCGGAGTCGAACCGAGGTGGACGGATTTGCAATCCGCTGCATGGCCACTCTGCCATTCCGCCAAATTAGATAATTGGAGCGGCACACGAGGCTCGAACTCGTGACCTCAACCTTGGCAAGGTTGCGCTCTACCAACTGAGCTAGTGCCGCTTTCTTTATCTTGGGGGCTATGCCCTCTCAACACGGACGCATTCTACAGAGATTATTAAACGCGTCAATATAAAAAATGCTAGTTTTGAACTGTTTGCTTATTTTTTATCTAAAACGGTGTGTAATTAAACGTTTAGGATCAATTTTTGGTCAATTCTGACCATGCTGCTATTAAATACTGCAACATAGAACTAAGCGTTAAGAATGTTGCAATGTATAAAAGACCATAACTTAAGTAGATCATCCATGTATCAAACTGCCAAATCAAACCAATAATGGCTAGCATTTGTGCCGCAGTTTTAAACTTGCCCATGTTTGATACAGCTACGTTGTCACGTTTACCCTGCTCTGCCATCCATTCACGTAATGCAGAGATAACAATTTCACGACTAATAATCACTAATGCCGGAATAGTCATATATAAGGTTTGATAATGACTCGATAAAGCAACCAGTGCCGCACACACCATTACTTTATCTGCAACCGGATCTAAGAACGCACCAAATGGCGTTGACTGATTTAAACGACGTGCTAGATAACCATCAAGGATATCTGTGATCGACGCAAGCCAGAAAACAAACGCAGCAGCGAAAAATGCCCATGAGAAAGGCAAATAAAATATCACCAAAAAAATGGGGATAAGAAAAAGTCTAAAGGTTGTGAGTGTGTTTGGAATATTCCACATAACTACTTGGAGATGTCTTTTTTTCTATATTCGCACGAAGGCTACGCCTTGTCATGCAAATGATTAAATATCTTCTCAGCCATTTCAGGGCTGATCCCAGGAACTTGTTTTAATTGGTCTATATTAGCAGCTTTTACCCCTTGCATGCCCCCTAAATATTTTAATAATGCTTGTCGGCGCTTTTGTCCAACGCCAGTAATTTCTTCTAATAATGAGTGTGTGCGTTGTTTTTGGCGTTTATTACGATGCCCAGCAATGGCAAAACGGTGCGACTCATCACGTATATGCTGAATCAAATGCAGTGCTGGCGCATCTGAATCAAGTGGAATTGTTTTACGTCCGCCATCAATTAATAGCGTTTCTAACCCAGGCTTTCGACTTGTGCCTTTTGCAACACCCACCAGCAATGGCATTTTATTATGCGGCCAGTTTTCAAAATATTGCTCAGCACGAGATAGTTGCCCTTTACCCCCATCGATAAAGATAACATCGGGTATTTTTTCTTCATCGACTACTTTGTTGTAACGTTTGTTAAGTGCAAATTCCATCGCGGCATAATCATCGCCACCGGTGATGCCGGTAACATTAAAACGGCGATACTCTTTATTGTTAGGTCCTTGTGAATCAAACACCACACAACTTGCAACCGTGTTTTCACCCATTGTATGGCTGATATCAAAACATTCCATGCGATTAATATCATCGAGACGTAATGTTTCTTTTAATTGTGCGTAACGTTTATTAATGGAGTCTTGGGTACTTTGCTTAACACTAATGCTATTAAGGGCATTTTTATTAGCAAGCTTTAAATACTGTGCTCGCTCACCTCGATTGGCAACTTTTAAACTGACTTTACGCTCAGAGATTGCCGTAAGTGCTTCACTTAAAGGCTCACTTTCTTCAATACTGAACGGTAAGATAATTTCTTTGGCAATGCGCCCCGTTGCACCAGGTGCTAAATAATACTGACCTAAAAACGAAGTCAGTATTTCTTCTTCACCGGAATCTTTAGGTACTTTTGGGAAATAGGTTTTGCTGCCTAGCACTTTGTGATCGCGGATCATTAATAAATGAACCGCATTTAAACCATTTAAATGCGCAAAGCCAATCACATCCATTTCCGCATGATTACCCGAAATAGATTGTTGCTCCTGCATTTTTCGAAGTAGCATAATTTGGTCACGCACTTTGGCAGCAAGCTCAAATTTGAGCTCTTTGCTCGCTTGCTCCATCTTGGTGATTAAATCAGCAATGACTTCATGAGATTTGCCCAGCAAAAACTTGCGAACAAAATCAACTTCTTGTCGATATTCTTCATCGGAGATTTTATTTACACACGGCGCAGAGCAGCGTTTTAACTGATATTGTAAACATGGACGGCTTCTAGCTCGGTAATACGCATCTTCACATTGGCGAACCGGAAAGATTTTTTGCATTAAACGCAAACTTTCTGATACCGCTCCTGCACTTGGGAATGGACCAAAGTATTCGCCTTTAATTTTTCGGCTGCCGCGATGAAACGCCAGACGCGGGTGCGTGTGATCAGTTAAAAGAATATACGGATATGACTTATCATCTCGTAACAGAATATTGTAACGAGGCTGATATTTTTTAATTAGGTTGTTTTCGAGTAATAAGGCTTCCGTTTCGGTGTTGGTCAGGGTGACCTCAATACCGCAAATATTACTTACTAAGACACGCGTTTTACTATCAGTGACATTACTTCGAAAGTAACTACTAACGCGCTTTTTTAGATTTTTTGCCTTACCGACATAGATAACTTGCCCTTCACTATCAAGCATTCGGTAGACACCGGGCTCACTTGATAGTGTTTTTAGAAAACGGGCTGGTTCGAAATCAGACATTGAGCAAATTAATGCGAACTATCAATGTCGATCATTTTATGACGAATTGCTAAATGAGTAAGTTCAACATCACCACCCACATTTAGCTTTTCAAACATGCGATAGCGATAGCTATTCACTGTTTTTGAACTCAAGTTTAAACGTTCTGCAATGTCTTGCGCTTTCTCACCTTTGGTGATCATCAGCATGATTTGCAGCTCACGCTCAGATAAACTCTGGAATGGGTTTTCATCTGTACGGCCACTTACCTGCGCAAGAGCAATTTGCTGTGCAATTTCAGGTGCAATATAACGTTGGCCTGCATTCACCGCACGAATGGCGTTAACCATTTCATCAGAGCCGGCACCTTTTGTCAGATAACCATGAGCACCGATTTGCATTACTTTACTTGGGAATGGATCTTCACAATGCACAGTAAGCACAATAATTTTTACATCTGGGCAATAACGACAGATTTTCTTCGTCGCTTCTAAACCGCCAATACCTGGCATATTCATGTCCATCAACACGATATCAGGTGAATGCTGGCGACAAAATTGCACCGCTTCTTCACCGGTTTTAGCTTCACCCACCACTTTAAAACCACGAACATCATCAAGTATACGTCTGATCCCTGTCCGTACAAGCTCATGGTCATCAACTAAAAGTACATTAATCAATGGAACACCCTCAAAAAACCCAAATAGCTGCTTTCGCACAATTTAATGTGCCACATTAGCACAGAAAAAGTGAAACGATAAATCAAAATATCGTTTCACTAATTAATTTTATGCCGAGGCTTTCTCGCTAAAACGATCAACCCATAAAGCAATAATACCATCACCCGTTACATTACACGCGGTACCAAAGCTATCTTGTGCTAAATAAAGTGCAATCATCAGTGCAACTGCACCTTCATTAAAGCCAAGCATACTTGTTAGTAAGCCCAGTGCTGACATAACAGCGCCGCCTGGAGCACCAGGTGCAGCAATCATTACAACACCTAACATCATAATAAACGGCAACATACCAAATAGTGATGGTACATCCATATTCGGTGATAAGAACATCACAGCCATTGCACATGTCACAATCGTGATTGTTGAACCAGACAAGTGAATGGTTGCGCATAAAGGCACGGTAAAGTTAGCAACGTCTTCTTTTACGTTATTTGCTTTGCTTGAACGAAGTGAAACAGGAATTGTTGCAGCACTCGACATCGTACCTAAAGCAGTAAAATAAGCGGGTAGCATGTTTTTTACAAGCTCTAATGGATTACGCTTTAGAAGTAGTCCCGTTGAAACATATAAAAATGTTAACCATAACCAATGCATAATTAATGCAGCTAATAAAACAATGCCAAAGGTTTGTAAGGTATCAACCACTGTGCCTGCGACTGTCATTTCAGCAAATACACCGGCGATGTAAAAAGGTAACGCTGGGATAATCACTTTTGCTAATAAAGCATCGATAACATCACGGCCTTGGTCAGACACTTTTTTCAGTGTTTCAAGTTGTAATTGACTCATGCCAATGCCAAACACAAATGCGGTCACTAATGCCGTCATTACACTCATTAAAGGCGGGATTTCTAAATCAATAAAGCTGCCTACTTCTGTTGCTACTTCGGCTTCAAACGTTAAACCCCCATCAAATAATGGGATCATGGCACTTACCAGTAGAAACGCTAAAGTACCCGCGATTATTGTTGACCCATAAGCAAACCCAACTGTTTTGCCTAACAAGTGGCCTGAACCTTTTGGTAAGCCAGCAATACCTGATGCAATAAAAAATAAAATAATCAGGGGAATAGTAAAGGTGATCAACTGACCTATTATTTCTTTTACTGTGTAAAGGAGTTCAACACCTGTTAGTGGCACATATAAGCCCACTAAGATACCAGCAACAATACCGGCAATTAATTTTAGAATTAACTTCATAACGATCACTTCAATTTTTAGGTGGTAATCTTTTACCACGTTTTAGTTTAATTTTGTTATAAAACAGCCAAATTAACGTTTAACTGCGCAAATTACCACCACAGCTTGTCAGAATCTAATTTGAACGTAAATATATGCGCCCTGTCGCGTTGCATTTGTTAACAATGTTGCAAATTAATAACATGCTCGCAGTTTTGAATACCCGTATAGTGCTTATGTATAAATCAATGTTAAGTGCCGCTCTATTGAGCGTGCCTTTTACTACCTTGGCCACCAGCCAACCTTTCACCCTCCCTTTTATTGCAGAGCAAGCAACAATTGATGGCAAGCTAAATGAGCCAAGTTGGCAACGTGCAAAAAAAATCACCATAGACAACGTCACTTGGCCCTATGAGAACAGTAAAAGCCCAGTTACCACCCACGCCTATGTTTATGAAGATGGCGAAACACTTTTTATTGGCTTTGAGGCGAACGACCCTAACCCGGAACTTATTCGTGCTTTTTACCGTGACCGAGATGCGGCATGGGATGATGACTTAGTTGGTCTAAAAATTGATTCATACAATAATTCTCAATTAGCGTATCAATTTTTTATCAATCCACTTGGTGTACAGCAAGATTCAATAGAAAACGAACTGACTAAACATGAGAGCTCATCATGGGATGGTATTTGGGATAGTGTGGGTGTTATTCACGAAAACGGATACACCGTTGAAGTTGCAATCCCCTTACGCGTACTAAATTTTGACGACAGCGTGGCAAGTAAAACCATGGCAATGGAGTTTTTACGTTTTTTACCGCGCAGTGAACGTTTACGTATCTCAAGTATGCAGATTGACCATGGTAACAACTGTTGGATTTGCCAAATGCCAAGTTACCAAGGCTTTGAACAAGCGAAGCAAGGCAACAACGTGGCAATTATTCCATCGGTGGTGCTTGGCAAAAATGATACCCGTGATATTGATGGCTCAGAAGTGGCAGATTGGCAGTCAGAAAACAATACTGAAGCCAGTCTCGATGTTAAATGGGGGATCACCCCAGATATTACTTTAAATGCGACCATTAATCCTGATTTTTCTCAGGTCGAAGCGGATGTTGCACAATTGAGCGTGAACAATAATTTCAGTTTGTTCTTCCCTGAAAAGCGCGCCTTCTTTTTAGATAACGCTGACTACTTTGCCTCAACACTTAACCTTATTCATACCCGTAATATTGCCCAACCAGATTACGGCACGAAAATCACCGGCAGCAAAAATGGCCATACATTTGCCGGTTTCATTGCCAATGACACACAAACAAATGTGTTGATCCCGGGCAATTTAGGTTCATCGCTTGTCGCCCTCGACGAAAAAGGTGAAAACGGTGCCCTGCGTTATCGATACGATTTTGAATCAGGGTTATCACTTGGCTCAACGGCAACACACAGACAAAGTGAAGACTACAAGAACACGGTTTACAGTATTGATAGTAAATACAAACCAACAGTCAACGATGTTTTTTTAGTGCAAGTATTAAAGTCACAAACGCAATACAGCCAAGACTTCATAGATGAGTTATGTGATGGAGATAACTGCTCACAGCCAGAGCAAGTAAGCTGTGAATTAAATAGTGACTGCGACTACAACGAAGGCGTACTGCGTGTTTTAAGTAAAGAACAGCAATCAGGCACTGGTTACTACGTAAAGTATCAACATGACGAGAAATATTGGCGTGCCTTCGCTGATTATAATTATCGCGATGCCGATTTGAGAGCAGACTTAGGTTTTATCTCACAAGTTGATTTTAAAAAGTTTACGACTGGGGGTGAATACCGTTGGTATGGTGATAAAGGTAATTGGTGGAATCGCGCAAACCTTTATGCCGATTGGGATATTACTCATAACGAAAAGAACGAACTTCTTGAAAAAGAAGCACAGACTAGCTTTTCTGTGAGTGGTCCATTACAAAGCTTTTTTGAGCTGTCTGTTGAACACAGAAACCGAACCGGCCTTCGTCATGATAAATCACGTTTAGATATTGATGGCAACACAGATATGTTTAGCGAAAATGGCGTTGGCTTTTATAGTGACTTTAAGCCAACCGCTGGGGTATTTGCTTCTTTATTTATGTATACAGGTAATGCTGTAGACTTAGCGAATAACCGCGTTGGTGATAAATTCCATATTCGCCCAGTACTGAATATGAATCTTGGTAAACATTTTGAAGTACGTTTACGTCATACTTATGAGCAGCTTGAGGCTGATGGCAGCGAAGTATTTACCGCTAATTTAAGTGATGTGCGTTTAACTTATCAATTCAACGTAAATAGCTTTGTACGCCTTGCAGTCATATATACTGACTTAGAGCGTAATCAAGCTAATTACATAGATGATGTTGATAGCCAATATAAAAACCTCGCCACTCAACTATTGTATTCTTACAAGTTGAATCCGCAAACGGTATTCTTTGCTGGCTACTCTGATAATGGCTACCAAGATGACGAGCTTTCATCAATCACCAAAGAGCAGCGCACCTTATTTGCTAAATTTAGCTACGCTTGGTTACTCTAACCTGACTTTGCGCACCTTTGGGTGCGCGCCCTTCTTTTCCCACCTTATTACTAAATGCTATAAGCCTATTCGCTATATGTTATAGCCAAACTTTACTTTCGTTTTTTATTCACCACAGTAAAGTGTGACTATTACAGATCGCTGGCCTAAGCTAGTTGATCAACGATTGAATAAATTGCTTCCAAGGGAACACTATGTCTAACATTTTTGAAGATAATTCATTAACGATTGGTAATACACCAATTGTAAAGCTTAACCGCGTAACCTCAGGTAATGTTTTTGCTAAAGTAGAATCACGTAACCCAAGCTTTAGTGTTAAATGCCGTATTGGCGCTTCAATGATCTGGGAAGCAGAAAAGTCAGGCGTTTTAACCAAAGACAAAGAGCTAATCGAGCCTACATCTGGTAACACAGGTATCGCCCTTGCGTTCGTAGCGGCTTCTCGTGGCTATAAGTTAACCCTGACTATGCCTAACACAATGAGCTTAGAGCGTCGTAAACTATTAAAAGCGTTAGGTGCTAACCTAGTATTGACTGATGGCGCTAAGGGTATGAATGGCGCGATTGAAAAAGCAAAAGAAATTCAAGCAAGTGAGCCTGAAAAATACATCCTTTTACAACAGTTCGAAAACCCAGCCAACCCGAAAATTCACTTTGAAACAACGGGTCCTGAAATCTATGAAGCAATGGACGGTAAAATCGACATCTTCGTAGCAGGTGTTGGTACAGGTGGTACTATTACAGGTGTTAGCCGTTACCTTAAATTAGAAAAAGGGTTAAATGTACAATCTGTTGCTGTTGAGCCAACTAACTCACCTGTTATTAGCCAAACTTTAGCTGGCGAAGAAATTAAACCGGGTCCTCATAAAATTCAAGGTATCGGTGCAGGCTTCATCCCTGGCAACCTTGATTTAGAAGTGATTGATGCCGCAGAGCAAGTATCAAATGAAGATGCGATTGCAATGGCTCACGAACTAATGAAAAACGAAGGGATTTTAGTGGGTATTTCTTCTGGTGCTGCAGTCGTTGCTGCAAAGCGCCTTGCTGAAAAACCTGAAAACGCAGACAAAAATATCGTGGTA
Source organism: Pseudoalteromonas sp. Hal040 (assembly GCF_037162425.1). Lineage (NCBI taxonomy): Bacteria > Pseudomonadati > Pseudomonadota > Gammaproteobacteria > Alteromonadales > Pseudoalteromonadaceae > Pseudoalteromonas > Pseudoalteromonas sp. Hal040. Next base: position 2,203,724 of record NZ_JARLUU010000001.1, read on the forward strand.
ATTTTACCAAGTGCAACTGAGCGTTATTTATCTAGCCCATTATTTGCTGAAGAATTCAGCGACAAAGAGCTTGTTCAGTAATAACAACTAAGTTTTCAAAGAAGGATGCAGAGATGCATCCTTTTTTATTATCTAAAATAAATAAAACCAATAATTTTACCGAGTTAACTTTACATCAAGCTGATTTAGTCACACACTTAATCTCAAGTTAACTCGTAAAACAACAACAATGAAAAATATACTCTTAATTTTTGTTCTATTAAGTAGCTGCTTTCTTTTCGGTTGCGGTTCTGAAGATGCGCCAAAAGGCGAAAAAAACACCCCAGGTAATGTGGCGACTCTGTATTTCGATGCTTTATATAACCAAAACGATTTGAACCTTGCTATGGAATACGCCACCCCAAAAATGGCGCGTATTATGAAATCTTACGGTACCGCTGGGCAGTTCGCTCGCAACCTAGTCAATATGCAATACGACGAGGTGGTAATTGAAGTCGATATGACCAATATGAGTCTACGCGAACAATACGGTGATAAAGCCAATATCAACTTAATCTTCACAGGCTACTTTAACGGTAAAAAAGTTGATGATATGCGTAGTGTGAAAATGATGCGTAAAAAAGGCAATTGGTACATAGAAAAAATCAATGCCGATCCATTTGCACGTTGATTAATTACTAAAACTAAAAAAGGGCCTGAAGGCCCTTTTTTTGGTAAGAGTATAACTGCAGAACAGTATGGATATTACTCTTCGTCAAACTCTTGCTGTTGACGCTGTGCAGGACGCGCTAAGATCTCAACGTAGAACGATGTAAGCCCTTTAGCTTCAATATCGCTGATACATTTATTAATCTCTGCCACGTGAACGACATTGGCCTCATCCGCTGATTCACCAAACTTACAGTCAAACGCCCAATAATCGGCATCTGCTGGGAGTGTTTTATTACGCTCACGTTTTAAGTATTTTTTTACTTCGTGCTTGGCTGCATCAACCATACGAGGGTATTTAATTTTCTCGTGGTTTAGCGTGAATGTTTTCTTCATTATAGTCCTAGTAACTTGGTTCAATGACAATGGCATTAAGCCATAGGCTGCTATTATAACAAGCACAACTTAATTTAGCTGTACTTTTTATTAATTATTAAGCTTATTCTTAGTTTATTCGTAGTCTATGACAGTTCGATTAAGCCACTTATGCCTATGCTGTAGCTAAATGTAGGGGTTGATGTATCGCCTCGTCGGTAAGGCTATCATAAAATGCAGCAGCGTCAATTTGTGGGCGCTCCACGGGTTTATTTTTTTCATAAAAGCGTTTTCTAACTGCGGGCTCACAGTTATCAATCACTTCAAGTGGCACATGCAGCTTATCATCACGGACATTCAGCGGTTCTGGGTTTAAGCAATGATGTAACCTAATATCCGACAAACCACCTTGCAGTAATTTAAATGCATTGTCTTGGCCTATCATCATATCGAATTGTTCAGGAGCTAATGGTTGTGATGGACCAGCACCGAGTTCTTTACGCAGAACCGATTCAGATACATCAGGACTGGTTAATTCTGTTTTTGGCAGGTGAAACTGGCTAAAATCGAGCGCATCATGAGAAAGCATTGCTAGTAATAAAGCAAACTCTCCCGAGCGGTGCTCGTGTACACTTTTATTTAGACGATTATCGAGTTGACTCTCAGTGAGCAACAAACCATCAATCTGCATAGTCTTTAGCCAAATAGTTTCTTGATTAACCAGTTATCGGCATTTATGCATTTTTCTTTAGTTTTTTTCTTTACTTAAATAATCAGTTTGCTATTATCAGCGCCGTTGCATTGGAGGGGTTCCCGAGCGGCCAAAGGGATCAGACTGTAAATCTGACGGCTCAGCCTTCGCTGGTTCGAATCCAGCTCCCTCCACCACTTTCCTTCTTAGAAAAGTGGGGCCAAATGCAATAGTAAAAATCTGTGTGGAGGGGTTCCCGAGCGGCCAAAGGGATCAGACTGTAAATCTGACGGCTCAGCCTTCGCTGGTTCGAATCCAGCTCCCTCCACCACTCTTTACTCTTTCTACCTTTACTCTTTCTAACTTTACTCTCGCTAACTTAAGCTACCAACTCAAACTGCTTCCATTTGCTTTAAGCCATTGCTCTGCTTTTTTATAATTTGGATAAAACTGGCTCACACGTTGCCAGAACTTAGCGCTATGGTTCATATGCAAAAGATGCGCAAGTTCGTGTACAACCACATAATCAATCACCCAGGTTGGCGCACTTGCTAAATGCAGATTAAAAGTCAGCTCGCGGCGCTTATTACAACTGCCCCAACGACGTTTATAATGTTGAATTTTAAGCTTTGTAGGGAGTGCTTCAGACATCTGTAAACAATAATCATGAACACGCATTTCAATATAGCTCTCAAGCTTTTCATGTAAAAACTGCTCAAGCAATGCTAAATAGTTAGCTTCTTGATGTTTGACGCGCGATGAAATAGATAAGGTAAGCTGAGCGTGTGCATCTTGTTGCCACATGCTTTTAGTGCCTTTAGCGAATACTATCGGCACGTTTTGCTCAAACAACTTAATAGTGGCGTTTACTAATGGCAGTTGACGGCGTTCAGCATGAATGGATTGTTTGGCAATTTGTTCAGCAACCCAATCTTGCTTGGTCTTTAGCCAGGCATCAATCTCAGTTTGTGGAACATAAAAAGGTGCATAAACAGTGAGTTTCTGCTGGGCAACTTTAATTGCCACTGTGGTTCTGCGTTTACTGCGCTTTAAGGTGTAATTCAACAAAGATAAGCCAATTCAATTAATAAATATGAGAGATTCCATTTTACCCTGCCAAATAGCTGCTAATCTATAAAGATGACCCACAAATAAGTTTTCATCCTTATGCCTGACAAACCATGTTGCAGTTATATTTCCCCAACAGGTAACAAGTGCCAAGAGACAGACATGGGTTCTGGGTTTTGCTTTTGGCATGATAGTAAATTTGACAAATCAGGACTAGATCTAACCCAAAAATTAGAGCGCTATGCAAAAAAAGGCGGCTTATTAGAAGGCTTGCAACTGCAAAGAGCGAATCTTTCGGGGTTAAACCTGATCAAACAGGATGACGAGGAAGGGTATGATCTCTCTTATTGTAATTTTTATCGTGCAAATTTAACGGGTGCTCATTTATTTAATAATAAAATAGCCAACGCTTCATTAATGAAAGCCAATTTACATAGTGCGAGTTTGCATTACTGTGATTTAAAGAATACCAACTTACTAGGTATTAAGCTCAACGACAGTCGAATTGATAATATCGAGCTGGGCGAGCAGTTATTACAAGAATCAGCCGCATTTAAAGCACGCAAAAATAAGCAGCATGCTGAAGCACGAGACTTATTTGAGCAATCCGAAGAAATATATCGCAATTTAAGAAAAGCCTCTGAACATCAAGGGCTTTTTGAGCTCGCCGGTAACTTCACCTACAAAGAATTAAGAATGCGCCATGCGCAATACCGCAAAGGCTCAACCAAACAAATTACTTCTAGCTTTATTGATATGCTCTGTGGATATGGAGAAAAGCCCGAAAACGTCATTCGCTTTAGTCTTTCATTGATCATTTGCTGTGCATTTTGTTATTTCTTATTTGGGGTAAGTTACCAGAATTCTGTCATGCAACTGAGTTTTGAAAACTCATTTCAAAGCAATTTATCGGCGCTACTAAATAGTTTTTACTTTAGCGTGGTCACTTTTACCACGCTTGGGTATGGTGACATTACGCCAATAGGTTTTTCGAGGTTAATCGCTGCCATAGAAGCATTTTGTGGTAGCTTCTCGCTGGCTTTATTCGTCGTTGTTTTTGTAAAGCGTATGACTCGCTAACGCATAATGTATGAACCTATATGCTCTTTCGCCTGATACATTTTTTTATCTGCACGATTAATTAACTCCTCAGCATCGACCGTGCTATCAAGAGGCGCTGCTATAAGACCAAAACTTAAATGAAGCTCAGGGTATTGTTGTTCGAATGCAGCTATGAGTTTTTCACAAATACTAAAGGCGCTATCTAACTCGCAATCTGGTAAGATTATACAGAATTCATCCCCTCCATAACGACACGGTATATCAATCTCGCGAATATTTTCAAGTAAGTATTGCCCTATATATTTAAGGACTTCATCCCCTTTTAAATGCCCTTGTGTATCATTCACTGATTTAAAATCATCAAGATCAAAATAAACAACCGTTAATGGCGATTTGTGACGTCTGGCTCTGGCAAGGTCGCGTTGTAATAGCTCTTGCATGACACGCCGATTGTAGAGGTTAGTAAGTGGGTCAAGCTTAGCGAGCTTCTCAAGTTCTTGAGTACGCTGAGCGACTTTTTCTTCAAGGCCTTTCGCGTAGACTTCGGTGCGGCGTTTCGCATTTTCAATTTCGCCCACTAAGCTATCAATATACGTATCAAAAACCAAGGTCGTATCAAAGTAAATTAATTTATCAATGATGTTAAGGGTATGATTTAATTCTTCTTGATCGCTTATTGTGGTGCGAAGTACATTAAAAATGAGCTCTTTTAAAGTACACACAGCCGATAAGTAAAGCTTTGGTTCAACACCAATACGCTTATGTACCATTCCAATCCGTAAGCGGTTGTTAACATACTCATGTTCGTAACGGCCACAAAATAAATCGATTATATACTGCCTTTGCGCATCCCTGAGTCGTGTTAAAGTATCTGCATCACCAATTAATAACGAAATTTCATCTACTTCGGTTTGTTTTTTATAAAACTCATTAACCACATTTTCAATGGCTGACTCTATAATGGGCTTGTAGTTTAATAATGATGAGAGACTGTTTGAAGTCAGCCCTAATAAGCTCATTCTGTGTTGGATTTCTACATCATTAATTTGCATTTGTTCAACTAAAGTTTGCTCGGTTCTTCTCATCTACCCACCTCGAACTACTCCTTTTTAATTAAATATAGCCAAGGTTTTGAATCCTACGTACTTAAGTGATAGGTTTTTCTCTAAATTCAGAACAATTTGTATTAGACTGCTATAACAAGCCGTTTCAAAAAAATATTATGCTCGCGAAATTTTTTATTACCGATCAAGACCCAAGCTTAATTGTGAGCGGCGTTTATGATCCAAGTTTAGTTGCTCTTTCTATTGCTACGGCTATTTTTGCTGCTTATTTTTCTCTTCATATCATTGATTTAGCTAATAGAACTCAATTTGATTCATACCGTAAATTAGGCAGTGCGACAGGTGCCTTGGTGATGTCTGGCGGCATTTGGAGTATGCATTTTATCGGCATGCTGGCTTTTTCATTATGCACCACCGTAGAGTACGACCCTACACTGACATTTTTTTCATTTATTCCTGCACTTCTAGCCTGCTATACCGCATTTTCATTTTTGAAACGCAAAGATTTAAAGCAAATACCAACAACAATAAAACTACTCATTGGCTCTGTATTACTTGGCTCTGGCATTGGTGCGATGCACTATTCGGACATGGCCGCCATGCAAATGAGTCCACTTCTTCGCTACGACCCAGCTTGGTTTGCAGCATCGATTGTGGTGGCTGTTGCATTATCTTTTGTCGGCTTATATGCGCGCTTTCACCTAGGTGAGTATTTTAAAAAACTCACAGTGTTACAAACCCGCGTCATCTGCGCCATTATCTTTGGCTTTGCTGTGGCAGGTATGCACTACATGGGAATGGCCGCAACACGCTTTGTTGCAACCTCTCCTTTGTTATCTGAAAACGTTCAAACCTCACAGCTCACTTTTATAGCCATTAGCGTTTCATTTGCTACCGTATTATTGACCGCTCTGGTTGGGATTATTAACGGCATGGTGCGTTTTCGCTTATTACTTGCTGAAAAATCGGCAGAAGAATCGCGCTTAGATGCCATTTTAGGCACCGCAATAGATGGTATCGTAACGATTAATATTCATGGCATTATTTTAAGCTTTAATAAATCAGCAGAAACTATTTTTGGTTGGCGCCAAGACGAAGTGTTAGGTAAAAACGTAAAACTATTAATGAACGACGATATAGCCGCGCAACATGATGGTTACTTAGCTGATAGTAGCAGGCATGAAGTTAAAAAAGTGATTGGCGTTAACCGTAATGTATTTGCAAAACATAAAGATGGTCATTTATTTCCTATTAGACTTGGCCTTGGTGAAGTAAAACAACCTAACGCAGAAACACTGTTTGTTGGCTTTATAACCGATTTAACTGAGCAACGTGCACTACAGCAAAGTCTCGAAGAAAAAGAGAAACAATATCGTACCTTAATGAACAATACCCCAGGCGCTGTATTTCGTTGTTTGTTAGATGAACACTGGACGATGAAGTTTATAAGCCCCAGTGTGTTAGAGTTAACAGGCTATGGGCCTGATGAGTTTACAAACAACACCATCACCTTCGCTGAGATAATTAATAAAAAAGATGAAAGCCGTATCAACGATGCCGTGACCAAAGCGGCAGACACCAATAGTCAATATGCTGTTGAATACCGTATTCGCCACCGTAACGGAAAAACGGTCTGGGTACTTGAGCAAGGTTTGGTCAACGAAGCCACAGGTGAAAGCACCAAATACATCGATGGCGTGCTCATTGATATCACCGCTCGTCACGAATATGAAGAATCACTCAAAAAAGCCAAACAAGAAGCTGAAGCAGCAGCACAAGCAAAACAATCATTTATGGCAAATATGAGCCATGAAATACGCACGCCAATGAATGCCATAATCGGCTTTAGCGACATATTAATGGATAGTCCTCTTAGTAAAGAGCAACAAAAGCATATTATAACCGTGAATAAATCAGCTCGTTCACTGCTGCATTTGCTCAATGAAGTGCTAGATTCTGCAAAGTTAGAAAAAGGAAAACTCGACATTCATGCTGAGCATTTTAACTTACAAGCCTTGCTCGACAATATCGTCTCGACTTTTTGGCTTGAAGCGAAGCGAAAAGATATCCTGCTTGATTTGATCATAGCTGAAAATGTTGCGCCTATTTATGTTGGCGATGAGTCTCGTATTCGCCAAGTGATGAATAATCTCATCGGTAATGCCATTAAATTTACAGAGCAAGGGTCTGTCACAATTACGGTGAGTCAAACTCAAAATAAACTATTGTTTTTCGAAGTACAAGACAGCGGTATTGGCATAGCCAAGCACCGCTTAGATGCTATTTTCCAGCCATTTGAACAAGCCGACGGCACCATGACACGCCGATTTGGTGGCACAGGCCTTGGCACCACTATTAGTAAGCAGCTTGTTGAATTAATGGGGGGTCAATTGGTGCTATCAGTGAAGAAGGTAAAGGCAGCTGCTTCTACTTTAGCCTTCCTTTACAAGAAGGTGATATCAGCCAAGTCGATACCTTAACTTGCAATCAATTAAACTTGCCAAAACTTCGCATATTAGTGGTTGATGATATTGAGCAAAATGTTGAGCTACTGAACATTTTATTATCGCAAGCTGGGCACACCATCAGTACCGCACAAAATGGCTTTGAAGCCATTGCAGCATTCGAGCAGCAAAGCTTTGATGTGATTCTAATGGATATTCATATGCCGGAATGTGATGGCATTACTGCCTGTAAAGAAATTCGCGAAATAGAGAAAATCAGATGCTTAAAAATTACACCTATCATCGCGTTGACAGCGAGTGTTTTACAACAAGATAAAATTACCACAAAGCAGGCTGGTATGAATGGCTTTGCAAATAAACCCGTTGACATTAACCAGCTGAACCATGAAATTGCGAAAGTGCTTGGTTTAGAAGTAAATAAATTTACTAGCAATAAAGTCGGTGATGAAAAAAAGCACATCAACTACGACAAAGGTGTTTTGATGTGGGGAAGCAAAGAGAAATTAAATACGGAAATTGGCTTATTCCTAAGCAATCATCAACAGAGTATTCTACGACTAACGGAACCAATGCTTAGTGAAGAAGAACAAAAAGCAATTTTGCATACTCTTAAAGGAGTCGCAGGTAATTTAGCCCTCGCAAAATTATTATACTTGTTATCAAACGCTGAGAAAGAACGTGAAAAGGAAAGCTTCCCTACACTCATTGCAGAGTGCGAACAGGAATGGCAAACGCTGATTGCATTGCTTGCAGATCAGCCGCAGTCTAGTTCACAACAGCAACCCATACACGAAACGTCGTTGGGCGCATTTATTAGCCAAATTGAGGCACTGCAAACGCAAGCTGAGCATGCAGAAATAGACGATGATTTATTAAGCCTGGTGCAATCCCAAGCACCGGCAACCTACCAAGATAAGGTTGTTGAAATTTGTGCGCATTTTGAAAACTTTGACTTTGATGCAGCAAGCACTGCTTTATCAGCTTTAAAGCACACTCTCCAAGCTGCTAAGGAACACGTATGACGCAAATCTCAGAACGTGCAAGAATTTTGGTCGTCGATGATGAACCAGCCAATTTAAAAGTGATCCGTGAAGTACTCGCTAACGATTATCGCTTATCGTTTGCAAAATCTGGCGAGCTTGCTCTTCAGCTTATTGAGAATGAACCTCCTAAATTGATTTTGCTCGATATTATGATGCCCGACATGAGCGGCTTTGACGTTTGTAAAGTATTGAAAGCAAATCCTAAAACTGCTCATATTCCTGTTATCTTTGTTACCGCACTTTCTCATGAGCAGGATGAGTCTGAAGGCTTTGCTCTAGGTGCAGTCGATTATATTACCAAACCAATTAGCCCTGCGATTGTCAGGGCGCGGGTTAAAAATCATTTATCTTTAGTGCAAGCTGAGCAACTGCAATTAGCCCACATTGATTTGATCCAACGTTTAGGCCGCGCTGCAGAATATAAAGACACCGACACCGGTGAGCACATTGCAAGAATGAGCCGCTACAGTAAAGTACTCGCCCTTGCCTATGGCATGAGTGAGTACGAGGCCGAACAGCTTAAACAGGCAGCGCCGATGCATGATGTAGGTAAAATCGGTATTCCCGACGCCGTGCTTTTGAAACCAGGGCGCTTAAATGAAAACGAATATGAGCACATGAAACAGCATGCCTTAATCGGTGCGAAAATTTTAGAGAACTCAACTTCGCCGCTATTACAACTTGCTCATAAGCTTGCCCTTGAACACCATGAAAAATGGGATGGTACGGGTTATCCGTATGGCCTGAAAGGCGAAGAAATCAGTATTGAAGGGCGTATCGTGACAATTGCAGATGTGTTTGATGCTTTAACCTCAAAGCGCCCTTATAAAAAAGCCTGGTCGGTTGAAGAAGCGCTCGACTTATTGAAAGACGAAGCAGGTAAGCATTTTGATCCGCAATTAGTTGATTTATTTATTGGTCAAATAGATAGCATCATAGAAATCAAAAACACTTATACCAGCTAATGACGAATTAAAGGCCTCATTTGAGGCCTTTTTTAATTGCATCGTAATCATGCGAAGTAATTTCGTAGCTATTACCTGCACAATCTTTAAAATACATTGAATAAGTAACACCGTGATCGGCAACAATTGTTTTAATATCAAATTGAGCGAGATGGTCAAGCCACGCTAAAAACTGTGCTGCATTTGCGCCAAAGGCAATACCCTTGCTTCTACCGTCTGCTTCAAACAATGCTAACCGTATCGTTTTTGCTTGGTCTTCTAAAGTTAAAGGCCCTTTTCCTTCATCCCAAAAAGCAAGCTCTGGTACTACACTAAAACCGAGCACTTGTTGATACCACTTTAGCGCAGCCGCTAAATCATCAACATTTAAGTGGCAATGATCAACACCACATAAAGATGGAATAGCCATATTACTCACCAATTTCTGTTTTTAACTGCTCTAAAAATTCGAGCATGTATGCTGTACGTCGTTTGGCTTCATCTTTTGCTGATGGCGTGTTCATACTCTCGCTAATGTGCAACAGCTTAATGAAAAAGTGATCGAGGGTATATTTTGTATCGTCAGGTTCGCGGTTTGAACAAAATGGGTCGTCTTTATGATACAAGTAGCGACCAATTGAGCCCCCTACTTTCATACAGCGACTCACACCGATTGCGCCTAATGCATCCATTCGATCTGCATCTTGCACTATTTGCGCTTCAACACTTTGTACTTTGATATTGGCACTAAAACTATGTGCCGCAATAGCATGATGAATAGCACTAAAATACTGCTCAGGATAATTAATTGAAGCTAAAAAGCTTAACGCCTTGTCTGCAGCCATGGTTGATGCTTGTGCCCTGTCTGGGTGGTTTTTTGCAACAGCAACACAATCATGTAACCAAGCTGCGGGTAACACCACTGCCATTTCTGCCTGCTCGGCAATACATAATTGTTTTGCAACCCTCACTACTCGCTCAATATGACTAATATCATGTGCAACATCGGCATGAAGTAAAGATAAAATAAAGCCTCGACACTGAGTTTCTAAAGCTGCAAAGTCTATTTCTGGCTGCATAAACAGGCTATCACCATTAACTAATTGAAATTATGCTTACTTTAGCGTGCTTGCTGGATTTGTTCAAAACATTCATTGTATGTTTGCCAGTGCTTCATTAAACTATGCCCCCTTTTGTTTGACGCGAGAACCCCTATGTCATCTGCTATTTACCTGCAAGCTGGTCGAGAAAAATCACTAAAAAGAAAACACCCGTGGGTGTTCTCAAAAGCCATTAAAAAAGTAAAAGGTAAACCAGGACTAGGTGATACTGTCACTATCTACGACAATGACGGCAAGTTTTTAGCCATTGCAGCTTACAGTCCGCAATCGCAAATTCGCGCTCGCGTATGGAGCTTCGATCAAAACGAAATCATTGACCAAGCATTTTTTGAAAAGCGTTTGCGCCGTGCCTATGCTGCGCGCGAACAGGTGATCAGCGAAGGCGGCTTAACAGGTTTTCGTTTAAGCGCTGCTGAGTCTGACTACTTACCAGGCATCACAATCGATAAATTTGATAATGTACTGGTGTGCCAACTGCTTAGTGCCGGCGCAGAGCGCCATAAAGGTGAAATTGTTGCTGCACTAATGACGATTTTCCCAGGCTGCGATATTTATGAACGTTCGGACGTTGATGTTCGCACCAAAGAAGGCCTTGAGCCAATCAAGGGCCTACTTTGGGGCAAAGAACCAACTGAACCAGTCGTCATTGAAGAAAATGGCTTAAAACTCGAAGTAGACATTCTTGAAGGCCACAAAACAGGCTTTTACTTAGATCAACGTGATAGTCGTGCAGCTCTTGAGCGCTTTGTTAAAGACAAAACAGTATTAAACTGCTTTAGCTACACAGGTACATTCTCGCTTTATGCTTTGCGTGGCGGTTGTAAGCACGTTACTAACGTCGATGTATCGCAGCCAGCACTTGATACGGCTAAGCGTAACGTTGAGCATAACAACCTTGATTTGTCTAAAGTTGATTTCGTGAAACAAGATGTCTTTAAGTTATTGCGCCAATACCGTGATGATGGTGTGCAATTTGATACTATTGTTATGGACCCACCAAAATTTGCTGACAACAAAGCGCAGTTAACCGGTGCATGCCGTGGTTATAAAGATATTAATATGATTGCGATGCAAATCTTAAAACCAGGTGGAACCTTACTTACCTTCTCGTGCTCTGGATTAATGGAACAAAATTTATTTCAAAAAGTGGTAGCGGATGCTGCCCTTGATGCAGGGAAAGACTTGTTGATCATGGAACGACTAAACCAAGCTGCCGACCACCCGATTGCTGGCAGCTACCCAGAAGGCTTTTATCTTAAAGGCCTGATCTGTAAGGTTTACTAGTTAAAACTTACAATTTCTAAACCGGCACTCAAGGAGCCATCTTGCTCCTTGGTTGCTCGTATCACACGGACTGTTGCATCAAATGAAGTAATCGCCGTGCTAGTCGAAGCAATTAACACCCGATAAAGACTGCCTATTTCTAACACTTCATCAAGGTGAATTGCCAGCCCTGTTGCACTTAAATCAGTGCACATAACCTGAATTTCTTCGCCATTAACAACATCTAATGGGATTAGTTTTGCAGGGGTATGAATTTGCATGCGGCGAAAGTCGCGTTTCTCCTCATGAAACATATGGCCTCCTATACCAGTGTTTTTATTTTCTCTATTAATGTTTTAACAGAAAAAGGCTTCACTACATAGGCGTCACACCCGGCATCAAACCCCGCTTTTTGTTCAAGCTCGGTTTCAAGGCCAGACACCATGACAACAGGAATTTGCTCTGTTTCTGGGGTGTTTTTTAGTAAGCGGCAAGTATCATAACCATCTAAGCCTGGCATACAAACATCTAGCAGTATAGCATCTGGTGGCTCCGCAATGGCAGAAGTTAAACACGATGTGCCTGAGTTAGCATAACTTAATGAAAACTCATCCCCAAGACTTGCTTTGAGCATTTCAAAATTAAAGTATTCATCATCAACGACCAAAATAGTTGGCCGTGGTCGATTTACCGTACGCTCAGAAACAGAGATCGGTCTTTCCTTTTCTATGCCCACATAATCTCCTTTTAGCATCTGTGTTCTCAACTAAAAGCAAGGAGGCGCCAACCTCATTGCTCATTCCTTAGTATTATAACTCACATTCTTTAATTGCGTTTAAAACACGTTTAGCAGATACAGGATAAGGCGTCCCTAGTGTTTGTGCAAATAAAGAAACACGTAACTCCTGTTGCATCCAAAATATCGCACTGATCTCTTCAGGAATTGGCATTCCCTTAGGAATTTTATTCGCTAATTTTTGATATTGCTCAGCTACTTTTTCAAGCTCAAGCACACACAACCTATCACGATTAGGATCAACAGGTAGCTTTTCTAAGCGGCGTTCAATGGCTTTTAAGTAACGAATTAAATCCGTCATCTTTGCTGCGCCGTGCTGGCTAACAAAGCCTTTGAACACTAAGCTTTGTAACTGTGATTTAATATCACCGTGCGCCGTGATCATGGTTAAATCAACGCGTCCTTTCATACGTTTATTTAACCCGTGAGCAATACTCAACACTTGCTCTACTTGGGTAGCAATCTCAACAACCGTGTCACCAAGCTCACCGCGAATTTGCTCTTTCGCTTTTTCAAATGCATCTGCAGTGCGGATATTGCCATATTTAATTAATAAGCTATCGACGGCTGCAGCAATACAGTCATCAATTAAATCATTGACCTTACCAAACGGATTAAAGTACAAACCTAATTTAGATTTGTTCGGTAAGTTTTGTTGTAAATACTTAATCGGTGATGGCACGTTTAATAACACTAAGCGGCGTAAACCTTGTTGGTGCGCCTGCTGTGCTTTGTGTTCATTATCAAATAGCTCAACCGCTGCTGAGTCTTTTTTATCCACCAGCGCTGGGAATGCCTTGATTTCGTATTGACCTTGCTTTTTCACGTAAGAGCTTGGTAGTTCACCAAAACTCCACTCGGTCAAATCAGCTTTCTCTATACCCTTGTCGGCTACTTTCGATAAGGTATCCGTTACCTTACCTTGTAACTGTGCTTTTAGTTTAGATAAATTTAACCCGCGAGCGAGTAACTTATCGTGTTCATCGCGTACCTCAAACTGTAAGCGTAAATGCGGAGCAAGGGTTGATAAATCCCATGCATCAGGCTCAACACGCAGGCCTGTCATGCGCAATAAACGCGTGCTAATTGCATCAATTAGGTTACCTTGCATCGGCTCAATTGCAGCGAGTACCGCATCGGCGTAGTTTGGCGCAGGCACAAAGTTGCGACGAATTGTTTTTGGTAGCGACTTGATAAGCGCACAAATTAACTCATGCCTAAATGCAGGAATGTGCCAATCAAAACCAGTTTCTTGTACTTGGTTTAACAGCGCTACTGGAATTTGTACCGCAACACCATCAACGGCTTGCCCTGGATCAAAATGATAAGCCAGTGGTAATAATAAGTTTTCTTGCTGCCAAGTATCAGGGTAATCAAACTCGGTAACATGATCGGCACCATGCTGCATTAACTCTTCTCGAGACATATGCAAAAAGCGCTTATCTTTTTGCTTTTGCCCTTTCCACCACTTATTAAACGCGGCACGATTATTTACATCTTGTGGAATTTTCTTGTCGTAGAATTCAAATAAGGTTTGTTCATCAACTAAGATATCACGGCGACGAGATTTATTTTCGAGTACCTGAATATCTTCAATTAATTCTTGGTTATATTGTAAAAAGCCTTCATTTTGACCCAGCTCTTGCTCTACTAAAGCGGTGCGAATAAACAACTCGCGACTTACTTTTGGATCAATATTGCTGTATACACAACGGCGCTTATTAACAATGAGTAGGCCATACAAGGTTTGCTGCTCAAACGCGATAACTGCACCTGGCTTTTTCTCCCAATGCGGTTCACTGTAGCTGCGCTTTACTAAATGCTGTGCAAAGCCTTCAACCCATTTCAAGTCTATGCGCGCGTTGATCCGCGCATAAAGCTTACTGGTCTCAACAAGCTCAGCCGACATAATCCATTTTGGGCTCTTTTTAAATAACCCAGAGCCTGGAAAAATATGAAACTGGCTGTTGCGTGCGCCTTTATAAATTTGTTTTTCATCTTTAAAACCAATATGGCTTAACATACCGCTTAATAAAGATTGATGAATTCGCTCGCTATCAGCAACATGGGTAGTGGCCTTCATGCCCATTTCATTACATACCGTTGATAGCTGATAAACAATATCTTGCCATTCGCGAATACGCATATAGGCTAAAAAGTCCTTTTGGCATAACTTTCTAAATTGACTATTGCTCAATTCTGATTGCTGCTCTTCAAGGTAATTCCACAGATTTAAAAAGGCGATAAAATCTGAATCAGGGTCATCAAAACGGCCATGCTTTTCATCCGCTGCACCGCGTTTTTCCTGTGGTCGCTCTCTTGGGTCTTGAATAGACAATGCCGCAACAATAATGATCACTTCACGCAGTGCACCTAAGCCATCGGCAGTCAGCACCATTTTCGCTAACCGTGGGTCAACAGGTAAACGGCTTAAGCTTCTGCCTGATTTCGTAAGCTCAGTCTTTTTATGGCGTTTAGCTGGCTTAATTGCTTCGAGTTCTTCAAGTAGCGTTAAACCATCATTGATATTGCGGCTGTCTGGCGCTTGCACAAACGGGAACTGCTGCATATCGCCAAGCCCTAAACCAAGCATTTGCAAAATAACAGAAGCTAAGTTGGTGCGTAAAATTTCAGGATCGGTAAACTCTGGTCGCGAATTAAAGTCTTCTTCACTGTATAAACGAATACAGATACCCGCTTCAATACGACCACAGCGACCTTTACGCTGATTGGCACTGGCTTGTGAAATTGGCTCAATCGGTAATCGTTGAACCTTTGTTCGATAGCTGTAGCGGCTAATACGCGCGGTACCTGGGTCGATAACATAGCGAATACCCGGCACCGTTAGTGATGTTTCAGCCACGTTGGTAGCTAAAATAATATGACGGCGGCTGTGCGGCGCAAAAATTCGGTTCTGTTCAGCGTTTGATAAACGCGAATAGAGCGGTAAAACATCCGTGCCTTTGAGGTTTCGCTTCGATAACGCATCGGCGGTATCACGGATTTCTCGTTCACCATTCATGAAAATCAGAATATCGCCAGGGCCTTCACCGCAAAGCTCATCAACGGCATCAAAAATACCCTGTAATTGGTCACCATCCGCTTCCATCTCGTCTTTATTGATTTCAGTGGTTGGTCTGTAACGAACTTCTACAGGGAAAGTACGACCGGATACTTCGATGATCGGTGCATCATCAAAATGTTTAGAAAAACGCTCAGGGTCAATCGTCGCTGAGGTGATAATAACTTTTAAGTCAGGGCGTTTTGGCAGTAAATTTTTTAAATAACCTAAGATGAAATCGATATTTAGGCTGCGTTCATGGGCTTCATCGATGATGATGGTATCGTACTGATTTAGGTATCTGTCTTGTTGAATTTCAGCCAGCAGAATACCGTCTGTCATCAATTTAATATAGCTATTGTCAGAAACTTGGTCACTAAAACGAATTTTAAAACCCACTTGTTGACCTAGCTCGCATTGCATTTCTTCTGCAATACGATTCGCGACACTTCGAGCCGCGAGTCGACGAGGTTGAGTATGACCAATGTATCCATCAACACCCCGGCCAAGCTCTAAACACATTTTTGGGATCTGCGTCGTTTTACCTGAGCCTGTTTCACCGGCGATGATCACTACTTGGTTATTGGCGATCGCCTGTTTAATGTCATCTTTCTTTTGGCTAACAGGAAGTTGTTCTGGGTAGGTCACTTTAGGCAAGGCAGCCAAACGATGCTCGCGTAATTGCTGCGAACGGCTAATATCTTCAGCTATTTTTTGCGCTATGCTCGCTTGCTTAGTTTCATCGTTGATTTTTTTGATGCCATGTAGGCGCTTTTTGAAGATGAATTGATCTTTGCGTAAACACGTTTTTAATTCGCCGAACAGCGGACCTAGGTTAACCACCCGATACCCTTATATTTCTTAACCAATAGACTGATATTGTATCAAATAATCTATCAGGTGGTCATGGCTTTATTTATGCCAATTCGCTTAATTAAGTGAACAGTTTTGAGGCAATAAAATCTCGTTGATAACAAGGCAAAAATTTCGTTATTTAGTTGTTCTAAATGAGAGATTTTTAACGCAGTTAGCGACAGATTTAATCCCTCAAAATGATTAGGTATTATTGCGAGTTGGCATAATCCTCTCGGTTGGGATTGGCATTGCACAAACATCGATGTAATCAGGGCTTTCAACAAACCATGCTTCTACTCGGTTTTTACGTGCTTCGATAAGGTCTTTAAAGGCATTTGAGTCTGTTTTCATCACCCTAAATTCACTGTTATCAGTGTCTTTAATATCTGCTAATACTTGCATATCTGTGATGGGATTAAATGCCTGACCTTCAGTGGCTTTACGCTGCAATAGATTAAAGTGTTCCATGCCTTCTAAAACACGACCAAACACGGTGATGTTACGGTCTAAATAGCGCTGGCTATTGCCGATGGTTACATAAAATTCAGTACCGCCGGAATTAATATCATTATCGCGGGCCATGGCAAAAATCCCTGGGCAATGTACTTGCCATGTTTCAGTTTGGCCTTGGTTTTGTGCCACTGCAAAGCCATTTAAAAAACCTGTTTTAGCGGCATAGCCATCAGGTCCTTTAAGCTCTGTAATCGCTAAGGGAGTCTCTGTGCGTAGATAAAACTCAGCGGGTAACCCTTTTTTGGCATTTTTAACGGGTTTATTTTCACTGGCATCACCGCCCTGCGCGACAAACCCTTCAACAAAGCGATACACACTTAGGCCTTGATAGAACCTTTCTTTGGCAAGCTGTCGCATGTTATTTGCGTGAATGGGCGCTAGTTTATCGTTTAGTTCGATATAAGCAGCACCCGTAGGTAAGGTTAATTTAATGACGTTTTCGGCACTGACTTTTCGCCACTCACTGCTACTTGCGGTTTTAATGATTTCGCCAGCGGAACGTTTTTGGCTTGTTTCTTTTGCAGCAATGGGTGCAGCTAATACTACGCCAAGACACAGAGTTAATAGACTTAATTTCATTGTTATTATCTTTTAAGTAATTGACAATTCAGCCTATTAACTTATGCCCTAATAAGCAAGTAAAAGCGATGTTTGGTCACAAGTAGAGGTATTAGTCCCAATCAAATTTATAAAGAATATCAACATTTTGATACAGGCCGCTGGTGACCTCGATATACAATTGCGACAACAATTGATAACGAACTGCCACTTCACTTAATGAATCAAAAATACCAACACTGTATTTTACTTGAATACCCGGTGTAACATAGCCAGATATTTCAACTTTGGTGTCATCCCCACTGCCGCTTGAGCTTAAGCTAACATCAGACAAGCCAAAGCTTTCACCGATTTTAGACACCATACCTTCACTGCGATTAACACCTTGGGCAAGCAGTAATTGAGTGAGCATCGCATCGGTTGAGCTATCTCCTTCATCAAGAGGTTGCCCATTTAATAAGTAAGCCAATGCTTGGGCTTGGTCCATCGCAGGCTCTGAAAATACTTTTAATGACGGTTGTTCAACGTTGCCTGTTAGCGTAATACCTGCAATCACGCCATTAGAGGTGTTATCCGGATTACGAATTGCCTTAATGTTCAAGTAAGGTTTATCAATTGAGCCGCTAAAGCCCACCTGACCGGTACGAATTTGCAAGTCTTGACCAAAAGCACGATAGGTACCTTGAACTAGGTTCAACTCACCCGTTGCTATCATTGGTGTAACTTGGTCCATACTGATATTAATGTCGCCTTCAACTTTCGACTGTAAACCAAACGAGTCAACGCGCACATCATTTTCAACCAACACCTTTAAGTTAATGGCATAATCAAAGGGGACTTTTTCTGACTGTTGCTGCTCAATATCAACAATCACTTCATCATCACTGACTTGCACTGCACCTTCTGGTAGCTCTTCAATCGCAATACGTCCCCATGGCACGACGACTTGGCCATCAAGATTAAACGCATTATTTTTTAATGACATAGTTAAATCTGGAGACACTTTAAAGGTGACATCTTGCTGAGCACGCACAAAAAACTCTTTACCATTTAATTTAACGTCAACGTCCGGTAAATCTTGCTGCCAGTCAACACCGCCAGATAAATTAAGCGATCCCCCTTCGGTGTCTTTAAGCTCACCCGTGAGCTTCGCACTTTGGTTATTAAAGGCAATGTTCATATAAGAGTTTTGCAGCGATACCGGCAAGGTTGCCCCTTCTAGATTGATTTTTTCGACATCAAAATCACCATTGAGTAATGGCTCTTTTAAAGTACCTGCAATTGCTAACCGGCCTTTTATGTCGCCTGTTAATTGCTCAAGTGAAGCAATAAAAGGACGTAGGTTTGTTAACTCAATTTTCTCAATAACCAAGTCGCCAGCTAAGGTCTGTTGATTTTGAATATCATCAATGTTGAGCTCTGACGTTACTTTACCTAACACTGATGAATCAATAGTGGCATTAAGTTTACCGACTTGTGCATCGCTCATTGCCGATACTTCAAAAACCTCGACGGGTAACTTGTAGACATTTGCCCCATCAATTAAGGATGCTTCAAGCTGCTGAGTTTTGATATTGGCACGAATCGTTTTCAATGCGCCATTATTCCAATTAGCAACAAACTCACCGTTTGCATCGCCAGTGACTTTCAAGTTATCGGGTAAGAAGTGTTTAAATTCAGCAATAGAGAGTGCTGCAAGCTGTGCATTTAACTGGCCTAATTGCTTCGTTTGCTGCAAGGTATCAAAACATAGTTTTGAGTTATCACTTTGCCAGCAATGCGCGACGACATTAAAGTCAAAGGTTTTGGTATTTACTTGAATATTAACCGGTTTATTAGTGCCAAAGCGCACCTGATTATCGGTAATAAGAATTTGGCTTAGCGCACCTTGCCAGGTTTCTTTATTAAATTTACCGTCTACATCAAATGATGCCTTGCCTTGATCTGCATCGAGTAAAAAAGTTACATGATGATCTGTTTTATCGCCACTGGCATCTAACTCAATTTGGTTAATTTTGTGTTCGCTAATAGATGCAGAATCAAGCACCAGTGACACATCTGTTTGCCAATCGGCTGCGTAATCAAATTGCCCTTTTAATGTTAAACCATCAACCTGAATATCTTGATAACTCAATGTATTAAGGACTAGATTTAAATCAACCGTTGGCGCAAGGCGCTCACCACGCAAGCGAAGGTCAGCAAAGCCCTTACCTTGCATAGGCAAGATATCTTGACCACTTGCATCTAAACGCAATTTACCGTCTACACGCCATACATCATCCACTTGTCCGGATAACGCAATTTCATTTTTGCCGCTTTTCACTTCAAGTTGTTTAAAACTCGCATGCAAGCTGCTATCAAGTTCAAAATCCGACAATAAGGTCACTGGCACGTCATTTACAGAGCCATTTAATTGTGTGTTATCCAGCGCAAGCTGCCACTCACTTGCCTGTAAATTGAATGAACCATTAAACTCACCAGATAAATCACTACTTAGTGCATCCGTTAAGTATTGTGCTTTTAAATGGCTTAAAACTCCTTTAAATTCACTTTTCACCCCATTTGACCAATCAACGGATGCATTAATGTCTGCTTTACTGTCGTTGGCATTAAGGCTTAACTGCTCAAGTTTTGCGTTTGTTAAACTACCTTGTAATTGCGATTTCACGGTCATTGCCGGTAATGCGTCTAACTGTGTGACTAAGCTCAAATCGACAGCATAAGCATCGGCATGGCCTTTCGCTTTTAAATCAAAGTCTGATAATTGCAACTGTTGTGTGTCTGTCGCAATTTGCCAGTTTGCTATCTGGCCTGTTAAATCAAATGGGTAATTTGTTTGTTTTAAATTCACAGTTCCTTTTAGCTCTGCTGGGTATGTCCCCTGTGTCACTAAATCTAACTTTAAATTCGCAAGCGGGCCTGAAACCGATAACTTCGCTTGATGCTCAGTGCTTTTTACAGACACTGCCCCCTCAATTGAATTTTCACCCGAAAGCTCTGCCATTAAGTTAGAGTGAAATTGCCATTGCTGATAACCTGCTGCAAACTTTTCAAGATTAATATCGCTTCCTTTGGCTGACGCAATCAACTCGATATTTTCAATAAGCTGAGCCTCTTCTGCGCCATAAGGAGTAACGGCAACTTTACTGATTTGAAATTGCTTTAGCTCAACATTAATCGGGAGCGTAATATCAATTGCGGGTAATGCTGGCAACTCAGTTAATGGGGCTGATTTAGGCTGCTCTTTTGCTTCATGCAGCATAACAGCAACATCAGCAATGGTCAGTGAATCCACTGTAAAATCCGATGCTTCGCCGCGACCATTTAAGTTTAATTTGTTGACTGTTACATCGGCACTCGGGTGCGCGAGATTAAAGCGATTAATGGCAATACGCTTCACACTCACTTTCATTGGCAGGCTGATTTGTGCAGCTTTTTCAATTTCGGGCTCTGCTTGAGTGCTCTGCTCGGTTGATGCCGCTTGGCCTTTAATGCTTAGATCAATCGATTGGGCGCTTAAATTTTCAAGACAGATACCATCACAGCGCCACCAGAACAAATCAATTTTTAGCTGCTTTGCATCAAGCTTAATGCCTTGGTTTTCAAAATAAACATCAAACGCATCGTTATATAAAAAGCGCCCTGATGGCAGCTTAATTGTTAAGCCATCAACTAACTTAGTAACTGTGTAAGCAATAAAGTGATTACCGGGTGCGGTAAATAACAAACAAAACACAATGACTAGCAAACTTGCCAACGTGATTGATAGAACCTTGGTTATCTTTTTTAACATCTTCATTAGATTTCAGGCCCTATGGTAATACTTAATCGGGTACTTTTGCTTTCTTTTGTTAAACCCCAAGCATGGTCGATACGTACAGGGCCAACCGGTGTTAAATAGCGAAAACCAAAACCGGCACCGACTTCAACGCGATCACTAAAATCATTTGTCGCAGTACCACTATCAACAAATAAAGCCGCGCGCCAATGCTCGGCAAATTGATAGTTATACTCAACGGTGCCGCTCATTAAATATTTACCACCAATTAAACGGCCCTTCTCATCCTCAGGCGAAATAGATTCATAAGCAAAACCACGCACACTTTGATCCCCCCGCGTAGAAACGAAGCGATAGCGGTACGTTGTTAATGTTATCGACTAGCATGGCGCCAAGATTGGCTCTTAAAAACAGCATATGGCGGTCTGCAAAGGTAGTTAACCACGCATTTTGCAGTTGCAATCGCAAAATATTGGTCGAAGACATCATGTCTTTTAAACCAAATTCGGCCGATACCATCCATTGATAACCTTCATAAGGTGTTGTGCCTCCTTCGGTATCCTTTTTCGCATAACTGATACCAGGCATTAGCATTTTTGCGCTTTGCTCTTCATCCCCTATTCGATAGGTCTCATAATCGCGTCTTAAAAAGGCTGTCCGTACCCAATCATCATCGGTTAGCCATTGCCGCTGAAGTTGCCCCGTGAATATACGGCTGTATAAATCATTGGTTAATTCATCTTCGAGCTTGTAACCCACAGAAAAACGCCAAAGATCATCATTAGGATCATCAACCGGCACCGTATAACCGAGTGAAATATCTTGCTGACGTTCTGACACATTCAAATTACTTTCTAAATAATGACCATCTTCGGTGATCCAAGGTTTAGTCCATTTAAAACGTACTTTTGGCCCAAGGTCTGTGCTGTAGCCGCCACCGACTTCATAGCTATTGGCAGGCTTATGTAACACATCAACATTCACAGGCACTTGATTATTTTTACGTTTTGCAATGTCGGCATAAACACGCACACTCGTAAAATAGGGTGTACTCGATAATGCTAAGTTGTAATCCGAAACTTCGGTAGATTTATAAGGCTGCCCTTGCTTAAATTCAGCCAGCGAACGAATGTATTTTTCAGCAGGTGTCTCACTACCGATGGTGATAACACCAAACTGATAGCGAGGCCCGGTATCAACATTAAAAATGATCTTTGCGCTATTATTTTTTAGCGATACCGCCAATTTATGCTCATGCCATTTCGCATCAAAATAACCTAACTCTAATAATTGGCTTTCAATACGTTTTCTTGCAGCCTCATATTTGCCATGATTTAAAAAATCACCTTGTTTGATTTTGATGCTGTTGACGGCCGACATGAATTCAGCATCATCTTTACCGGCGCCTGTGATAGTCACATTAATATCTGCAATTCGCGTAACAGGGCCACGTTCAACATCAACAATCAATAACTGCTGTGCGTTATCGAAATTAATTTTGATAGTCGGCTTATAATAACCAAGCGCTTTTAAACTCATTTCTACTTGGCTTTTTGCGTGACGCCTCAACGCCTTGGAAGTTTTTTCATCGACCAGTTGCTTAATGTAAAGCTCAACGTTTTTTTCGAGCTCATCACTGATCCCTTGAATTTTATAATCTTTAATAACGGTGGCTGCACTAATCGCATGCTGACTATAAGAGAAGCAGTAAAGCACGAAGACAAACAACAAATGCCGAGTATACAAAAAATATCCTTACTTTTTGGAAGAGTCATAATCTAAAATGAGTACAAAAAGATACTAGCACAGTGCAATAGCCACTGACATAATTGAAATGTTAAAATTAGTACGCGTTAAACAATTATTTTCGCTACAATAGCGGATAATACCTAGATTTATAATGAATGAGCGACTAAATGCACTTCCCTGATGACGAAAACGGTCAATTATTAGCTGAAATTGCTGACGCTGGTGTTGATTTAACCAGTATGCAAACTATCGATTTCTATATTCTTTTTGAGCAAAAGCCTGAAGCTGAAAAATTTGCTAAAGCCATCGCAAGTGATGAGCTTGCCCCTTCAACAGAGTTAACCAAATGCCCAGATACTGGGGTGTGGGAAGTCATTACTCGCGTGAAGATGGTGCCAGATCACACGTTACTTAGCCAAACTGAACAATACTTAGAAAGCATCGCTAATGGCCATAATGGTTATGGTGATGGCTGGGGTTTAATGGCCGAAGAAGAATAAGCCATTCCCACAATCTCGTAAGGGGATCAATGTAGTTGATTCGCCTTACGAAAATTGCCTTGATAATCAAATAGCTTTTCAGCCACTTTCCAACCATATTTTTTATTTTTTCGCGCAATCACAAAATCGGGTGCCAGTAATTGCTGCTGTAAATCGACAACCTGCTCAGCACTTTGCCAATCAATCGGGGTAAAACCTGGTGCTGCTCGTTTTCCAAACTGCTTATTAAAAATAAACCGCCCTGTGTCATTTGCTAAGTTAAACACCTCATCACAACTGGCTCCATCTTCATCATAATAGCTAACTTTAAGTAAACCTTTTGCGAGCATCTGTGCCGATAAACCACTACATCTTAATACCAAGGCATCTTTGAGATTAAGCGCCTCTCGCAGTTTATCATCAGGGTCTGCCATCATTGCTCCACAAGACTGACACTGCCTTGAAGCAATATCATTTTGTTCACCACACTGCTCACATTCTTTAAAACGAAAACGGTAATCACACTGTACTTGCTCTTCACCATCGTCCAGCAAGCCTTGGCAACGCCTACCAAAATGCTCAACCACTTTGCCTTCGCTGTCTGTTTTACCCCAAAAAATATTCGCAAATCCACAGCCGGGGCACAGCACTTGAACTGGTTCATTATCACTTTGCGCTTTTTTACTGCCTACTTCAGGGTAAAATAAATCAAAGCCGTTACCAGCATAATCAACAACTAAGCAGTCTTTTTTCCCTTCGCTTAAACGCAGGCCTCGACCCACAATCTGTTGGTATAAACTGACCGACTCGGTGGGGCGTAAAATCGCAATATAATCAACGTGAGGTGCATCAAAACCCGTCGTGAGTACGGACACATTAACTAAATACTTTATTTTTTTGGCTTTAAATTGATTAATAATCCGGTCACGTTCGTTATTATCCGTATCACCCGTGATAAGTGCCGTACTATCCTCAGGTAAGTAACTGGTAATTTCTTTGGCATGCATCACAGTTGCTGCGAAGATCATTACGCCATGACGCTGTTCACTGTATTCTATTACTTGATTGATAATAGCTTTTGTTGCACGTGTATTATCTTTTAATAACGCATTCATATTCTCAATGCTGTACCGGCCAAATGAATCACTCGGTAATGATGAAAAGTCATAATGACTAATGGCTGCATCAACTTCATGGGGTGGTGTTAAATAGCCGTTTTTGATCATATAGCGCGGCGGTAACTCAAAAATACACTTTTTAAATGGTGCCTCTTTATCCCCTCTAACAAAACCATGATAGTGATGATGATAAACCCAGCCCATCCCCATACGAAATGGTGTCGCGGTTAAGCCAAGCACTTTAAGATTGGGGTTTTGTTTTTTTAGACTCGCTATGACCTGCCCGTATTGACTGTTGTCATCACCGCTTACACGGTGGCATTCATCAATGATCAACAAAGAGTACGCATCGGTAAGCTGCTCTGTATTGCGAGCCAATGATTGCACACTTGCAAAGGTGACTTGCTCTGTTAAAGACTTTTGTTTTAACCCTGCAGAAAAAATACTCGCCTTAAAGCCAAAGCTAATATATTTCTCAGCGTTTTGTTCTACCAGCTCTTTAACATGCGCAAGCACCATAATTTTTTGTTTGGCAATACGTGCAAGTTCAGCAATAACCAGGCTTTTTCCTGCTCCTGTTGGTAATACAATCAGTGCCGCGTCGTCTGTTTGTCGAAAGTGAGCAACCGTGCGAGCCACGGCCTCTTGTTGATAGGGTCTGAGTACGTACTTCATGTTATCGGACTATAATCGACATAAAAAAGGGAAGCATACGCTTCCCTTGATATTCTTTAAAGCAAAAATTAAGCTAGGTGTTTTGTTAAATCCACACCTTGGAATGCTTTAGGACGTTTACCACGGCCTGTCCATTCAACGATTTCGCCATTAAATTCGATGCGGTACTTTGGTTTTACTTTTGTACGCTTATCCGTTGTTGCTACATCCTGTAGATCTTCTAATGTAAGTCCTTTTTCTTTTAGTAGATCGAGTACTTCTTTTTTAGCTTCTTGCTGTTGAGTATATTTCTCGATTGCTGTGTCGATTAGCTGTTTTGCTTTTTCTAATTCAGATAATGACGCAGATTTAACAAAAGATCGGATTTCTTTCATTGAGAGCTCTCTTAAATATTAAAAGTTAGGTTAAATGTTCAACACGACCTAGTATATGTTGAAATCATAAAATAATCTATTCTATGTTTATTTTTCATCCTATCTTTTTATTATAGCCATAGCTTAATTTTATATATGACATCGCTTAGCTCTGTAATTAACTTTTCGACAATTAATGTATCTTGCTGTTGGTTAAAGGTATTTTCCGTTGTCACGATTAGTTCAGACAAAGGTGGATATTGCAACATCACAATAGCGCCTTTAAGCTTATGTATTGCTGCAGAAACCTTTTCTGAATTTTGAGATTCCAAGTGCTCTTGTAAGGTATTTAAGTCACTTTGCAAACTGCTTATAAACACGTCAGCGAGCATTTTTGCGTCATTCTCATTTCCAAAAAGAGTTAACCAGTGTTGTTTATCTTTTATACCTTGTAAACTGATACCACTCCCTTCGTTACCGTTAGGCAAATCATCTGTTTTTAAATCGATAAACTCGACTAAACGATTATATAATTCATTGAGTTTATATGGTTTAAATAGCACACAATTCATGCCTGATTTGAGTGCTTTATTTAAACACTCTTTTGAATCATCTGCAGTAAAGCCAATTATTGGTAAACGTTTAAACTTTTCTTGGCTTCGTAATTGCTCTGTTAATTTAAACCCATCTAAATCCGGCATATGACAGTCTGTTAATAATAAATCAAAATGCCCTGTTTCAAGCGCCCTAAGTGCAGCGATGCCATCATCAACCATCACCGCTTTGATCCCCAGTTTTTGGCATTGCTTTTCAAGTAATAGCTGATTTGTTTTATTATCTTCAGCGATTAATATTTTCCCATGTATCTGTGTATTTTGCGCAGGTATGCCCTCATCTTCACTGGTATGTACACTGTTTATAAGCTCGCGTAAGGTGTCTGGGTATAATGGTTCTACAGGGAGAATATGACAGCTACAATTGGCTGGTCTATGTGCTTTTTTAGCACTTGCGACTAAAATATAGTTATTGTTTGCGGCACTAATAGACTGCTGCCACTGCTCTCCCCACAACGCTTTAATATAGCTCTCATCAATGAGAATATTGACAGCTTGTGAAAATGCTTCTTTATCAATTGGCCAACTTAATTGGTGGTGCTTAACGCCCATACTTGCAAGGTTATTCAATAACTGATGATCTTGACTACACACAGCCCAATTGATTGAAACAGCCTGTAGTTTTTGTTTGCTGACGTTTTTAAGTGGCACAGCAATGTACACATTAGTGCCTTTACCGTACGTGCTAGAAAGGGAGATTTCACCTTGCATGGCTTCAACCAGTTGCTTTGCCAAGCTCAAACCTAATCCAGTACCGCCATGTCGACGTTGAATAGAGTTATCAGCTTGCTCGAAAGGAGTAAATGTATGTGCAAGCTGTTCGGCAGTCATGCCTTTACCTGTATCTGATATTTCAATTTTTAAAGATTGCTTATCAAATAACACGTCACAACTTATTGAACCTTTTTCTGTAAATTTTACGGCGTTGTTTAACACATTTGAAAGGACTTGCATCAGGTGGCTTATATCAACCGATGCGAGCGTGTACGCCGCAGTGCGCCATATCAGATTGAACTCAAGCCCTTTTTGCTTAGCAAGGTATTCATGGGCACGCATTACACGACATAAATGTGCTTCTAAATCGACTTCGCGTAATTTAACTTCTATATTACCCGTACTGGTGTTAGCAAAATATAAAATATCATCCACTAATGTACGAAGCTTGGTTACTGAGCTGTCGATATGATCCACCAAATAATGCTGCTCTTCATCAAGTGGTGATGATTTTAGCAGCTCTATAAAGCCATTCACGCCAGACATAGGTGTTCTCAATTCATGGCTCATGGTGGCAATAAAACGGCTTTTTGCTAAATCAGCTTGATGTGCAAGCTGAGTGGCTTTACTTAAGTCTGCTTGTTGGCGTTTAAGTAAGCTGATATCTAACAAGATACCATTCCACCTCACCCCTTGCCTATCGTCACGTTTGTTAATTTCTGCATTGGCAATATAACGACACCAAATTTGCTGGCCGAGATTATTTATCCGAAACTCAATATCTATCATTTTGTTAAGTTTACTGGCAGCTTTAAAGCTCTTCGCGATTTGCACACGATCTTCATCAACAATAAAAGGCGAAATACAACCTGTCATACCGCGCTGATTAATCATTCTCGACGTAACCCCTAATAAGCTCTGTGCCCCTTTACTTATATAGGTATAACATCCCTCACCGTTGTCATAGTATTCATACTGGAACACGCCTCCAGGTATGGTATCTGTAATAGTTTGCAATAACTGCTGAACTGACTGATTCTCACGCTGCAAATGACGATGCTCCGTCACGTCTGTAAGTACGGTCATAATACCAGCCAGCTCACCATCTATACCCACATAAGGCTTCTTGGTATATAGCAGTTCCAGTTCTTTGCCTGCTTTATTGATGTAATTAATATGCTGATTAATAACTTTACCTGAATTTAAACTTTGCTCATTTTGTGAAATCAGTTTTTTTACGACTTTAATATCGCCACGCAGATATTGGTTATTTTCATCCCATAGATGAGCAAAGTTTTCTTTGTAGGCCCTGTTCCACATAATGCGTTTTTGGTGCTGATCTTGAATCACCACCATAGTCGGTAAGTCATCTATCAATTTTTGCGTGAAGTTAAGCTTACTGAGAGCCACTTCTTCAGCCTCTTTACGCTTTGCAATTTCACGGTTAATGGTTAAACGCCAGCTAATAAAATAGATCACCGAAACGGCAATCAGAATTAAAATGAGAATAGCCGTGGTATTTACCGTTTTCCTATCATAACCACGCTCAATACTAAAAATACCATGGCGATTAACAACATGGCTAAAATCATTGCTGGTCAATGTTTTGAACAGACTATCTAGCAAAGTCGCAAATTCTGAAAAATGTTTATTCACTAAAAAATAAATAGGCTGGGTATATCGGTATTTCGGATTGATATAAAACTCACCAATATAGAATTGGTTTAATTGATACGCTGCAATACTTTGCGGCAGGATCACTGCATCAATATTGTCATTCCTAAGTGCAAAGAATAGCGTTTTAATAGAGTCAAATGAAACCGTCTCGACTAACTCATTCGTTAAAAGCTTTTGTTTCGGATCGGCAAATACCTCTAGATAACCTATTCGCTTGGTGTTACTCGCTCGCTTAGAGATCAACACCATCTCTAAACTGTAATGAGCTGGCAGTGCTATCAACACCCCCTCATCAATTTTCGTGGGGTTCATGGTCGGAATTAAATCAATTTTATTGGCCAAAAATAGTCGTTCCAACTCTTTCGAATTAGCCGCAGGTATATACTTAAACTGAAAGTCACTGCGCTGAGCTAAAAGCTCAAGAGTATCGTTTAAATAGCCGTCAGCTTCTCCTAAATTACTTGTCGCATGAATTGGATAGAGACCATCCACAAATGAAAAAGTCAGTAAGTAATTATTTTCTTCTTTTTTATCAATACGGTTAAAATCACGCTTAAATTGACTATACGCTTTAGCGGCTAAATATTCTTCACTTGCAGAACTTTCCCATAGTTGTTTCGTGGTTGGTGAAATAGCGGCTAATACCGAATTAACTTGATTGCGTAATGCTGTTTTGCTTTTATTAAACATTACATGCAAGGTTTCGCTCGATAGCCAAACTGGGCTCACAACTTTCAGGTTTTCTTGAGAGCGATTTTTTAGTTGATGAGATAATACTGAGTAATCCCCCATAAAGGCATCAAACGAGCCATCTGCTACTTTTTTAAAGGCGTCTTCGGGTTTTATAAAACGATTAATAAATAGCGCGCCATTTTCAACTAGGTATTCACAATGTGAACTCCCTGTAATACATACCCATCGCAGACTCGCCAAGTTTTTTAATGCGTCATTCGCGATAGATTGATTTGCGACAATACCTCTAGGCGCTTCCATGAAGGGTGTTGAAAATAAATAATGCTTTTTGCGTTGTGCGGTTTTATTTAGGCCTACAGCAAAATCGATCTCACCAACTTTAAGCGCATCTAACAACTCATCTAAACTGTCGTAAACACGGTATTCAAGGTCGGCTTCAGCTAAGCGAGCGATTTCATTACTATAACCAACAATAACACCCGAAAACTGCCCATCAGCATCACGGGTATGGTAAGGAAAAAATTATAGTTAACGATACCCGCTTTGAGTTGTGTGGCTAAGACATCGAATGAAAGACACAGCGTCAAAAACAACACTATGATTTTATGGAAATAACTCAACTGAAACATCGCTTTTATTAAGGTTTTTTAAGTATAAGAGTATAAATTGATTTAAACAACTGCACATAAATCTTGAGCAAGAGCTTAAGTAAATAATTAAACCTTAAAAATAAATTATTTTATAACTGTAAAACCTATAGTGAATTTGTTTATAAAAGAAAAAACCCTGCAAGTGCAGGGTTTTAATATACATGTATTTAAATCGTTCGTTTAGAACTTAAATTTGAAACCTGCATAGTACAGACGACCAACTTGGCTATAAAGAGTATCGTCGTACGCCAGTTCAGAGTTCAATACTGGATCTTTATCAGCTAGGTTATTAACACCAACTGTTAAATCAAGGTTCCAAGGCGTTGCGTAAGTATAGTTAACATCAATAATGTTATATGAAGATAACTCACCAACAGCTTTGAACTTAGTACCTTCGTCATTTGCATCTTCAGTTTCTTCAGCTGTTGAAGCAATGTGATTCCAGTTTACATTTAACATGTGAGCTTCGATATCCCATGTTAAACCCCAGCTAATTCTTCTTTCCGGTAAACCAGCACGGCCAATTTTATCAACGTTCGGGTAACCGATGATATCTGGTTCTTCATAGCTAAGTACTTCTGACCAAGCAAACTTAGAACGAAGTTGACCTGCACCACCTAAATCAAATACAGCGTTTAGTTTGAAGTCTAAACCATCTGTAGAGAAACCAGGGATGTTAGCCATTGGCGCAGTTACAAGTAATGAACGACCAGTTGGATTACCACCACGGTCTACAGATACTTGGTCATAACCAGCTGCGTTATCATTTGGATTTTCAGGGTCACCTAAAAGGCCCGCTAACTCAAGGTCAAATACGTCTTGTGTAGATAGAGAGCTAACTTGGTTTGTGATTTTAATATCATAGTAGTCAACTGACATATCAATGTTATCTGTGACGTTATAAACCACACCGAAGCTAACACTTTCTGACTCTTCAGGCTTTAATGAATCAGTACCAATGAAGTAAGTTGTATGTTGTTGAGTACGACAATCAGAGCGTGATGTACCCGCTGATGAACATACCACAACGTCTTTAGCTGATGAAGCTGACTCTTGTGGTGCTTTATATAAATCTTCTAGCGTTGGAGCACGGAAACCTTCACCCCAAGCAGCACGTAACACTAACTCATCAAATGGTTGATACTTAAGTGAAACTTTAGGTACAAATGAAGAACCTACATCGCTGTAGTCATCATATCGTGCAGCTAAGTTAAGCTCTAATGTATCAATCACAGGGATTAACATTTCAGCAAAAACAGCTGATTCTGTACGATCACCTGCTGCTGAACCACCAGCAGTACCGATGATGTTTTTCGCTTCGTTTTGAGCTTCAGCTTGGTCAAAGTAATCAGTTTCGCGGTAGCTAGCACCAACGTATAAGCCAAGTTCACCACCTGGTAAAGTAGCTAACTCATTAAAGCTAACGCCTGCAGTTACTTCACGTAATGTACTACCAGAACGACGGTTACTGTTTGCAGCAATATTAGCTAATTGCTCAGCATATGCCGATTGATCAGGGTCACGAGGATCCCAACCATCAACAATTGCATTTTCTACGCTTGGGCGGTGAACATAGCCTTGGCCCCACTCGTTCATTTCATAACGGTTATAGTGTGCATCAACGTGCCAGTCGATCGTGTCACCCATACCATTTAGAGATGCACTCCAATCAGCCATGTTACTAACTTGCCAAGTATCACGTGAAGTACCTACGTTATTAAAGCGGTAATAACCACGGTCGCCTTCGTTAACTGCCGTTAAACCTTTAGTTGTATCTTCAGCAAGCGCGATTGGGAAAGTAAACCAACCCGCAGCAGGTGCGAAACGACCAAAACTCTCGTTGCGCGAGTGTAATGAACGGAAGTTAAAAATTAGATCATCATTGATGTCATAATCAAAGTTTACGAATACTGAGTCACGCTTCGTTGATGCAGCGTCAGCAGCAACCGCAGTGTAATCATAATGACAGCCATCATCATCTGGGAAGTCTGGAGCATCGTTATGATAAGCAAATGCTGAACCATATTGAGAACAATCTTGACCAGTGATCATTGGATTAAACTCAAATGTTTGCATGTCTAGGATGTTACGGCCGTACCAGCTTTGACCTGTTGTACCAGCGAATGTACCTGAACCATCATCTGTTGCACGAGAGAACCAACGGTCACGAGCAAAAATGATATCACGCTCGTCATGCTCATAGCTGAATACTAAGTTAGAGTTTTCAGATTTAAGGCCTGTGATAATTGAGAATGATGATTCATCACCACCACCATCACGGCTTGGAGAACCCATACGACCCTGAACTTGAACACCTTCAAAGTCTTTTCTTAAAATAATGTTTACTACACCAGCGATCGCATCAGAACCGTATACAGCTGATGCACCATCACCCATCACTTCAATGCGTTCAACAGCCGCAAAAGGAATGGTATTTAAGTCAGCTGCACCACCACCCATAACCGGTGAACCTGGCATTTTCTTACCATTGATTAGTACTAGTGTTCTAGAAGAACCTAAACCACGTAAGTTAACTGTTGCCTGGCTTTGCGCAGTACTACCTGATGATGGTTGAATTGAGCCAAATGAGTTGAATGTTGAGCGGTTTAATACGTCTGCAACACTTAGTTGACCTGAATTATCTAAAGATGCACGGTCGATTACAACTACAGGGTTTGCACCCTCGATATCTGTACGTTTAATACGTGAACCAGTAACTTCGATTCGCTCAACTTTTTCTGCACCTTCTTCTTCAGCAGCAAAAGACGAAGCTGAAAATGCAGCAGTTGACGCCGCACCAAAAGCAATCGCTAAGCGAACTGCTTTTGAAACTTGATTATTTAACATTTGATTCTCCCTGGTCATATCCATGTTATGACTTTATTAATTTATTTTAACCCTTTAAAAGGTACTAGTACCTCATAAGGGGATTAAATACTAATATTAGGGACAACTTTTGGTCAACAGTTTTTTAACCATTGTTTTTCAATGTAAATTTTAAGTTTCACCTGTATATAAAATTAGAGAAAAATCTGATTACATATATTTCACATTAATTTATATATTCGAAACAATAAAAAACCCAGAACAAGATCCACACCTTAAATTCTGGGTTTTTTATACTTTTTTGATAATTAATTATTTCAAATATCTAGCCAAAAACTTTTCCATTTTTGTATAAAGCTCAACTTTATTTTCTTGCTTTTGAAAACCATGGCCTTCATTTTCTTTCATTATCCATTCATCATCCGACAAAATTACTCCTTTTTTTGCCAGTGCATCGCGTAGATCTGTCGCATGTTGCTTAACTACACGGGGGTCTTTCGCACCTTGTACTATCATTAATGGCGCTTTAATTTTATCAACATGTTGCAACGGTGACATTCGCTTCATTAGGGCTTCATCAGATGGATCGCCTATTTGCATTTCCAGCACTTCGCGTTGCGATTCCCAATGCTTTGGCAATGTTTCAAATAATAAAGACACATCTGTTACGCCAACGTAATCAATTCCACATTTGTAAAGTTCAGGAGTAAACGCAAGGCCTGCAACTGTGGCATAGCCGCCGTAACTTGCACCATAAATACAGACTTTATTTGCATCAACAATTCCTTCTGAAACCAGATAGTTAACAGTGTCTGTAATATCATTTTGCATTTCTGCCCCCCACTTGCCGCCATAGCCAGCTTGCTGAAACTTTCGACCATAACCACCTGAACCTCTAAAGTTAACCTGGACTGTCGCATAGCCTCTACTTGCAAAGAACTGAGCTTCAGGATTAAACCCCCAATAATCTCGAATTCCGAAGGGACCACCATGTGGATTTACGATGAGAGGTAGCGCCTTACCCGATGAGTTTTTAGGAGTTGTTAGATAACCATTTAATGTTAAGCCATCTCTACTTTTAAATTCGATCGGTTGCATTGGCGACATCGCTTTGGGATCTATCCATGACATTGGGCTCAATAATGCTTTTAAGCTATTGTCATTTTGATTAAATAAATAATACTGCCCTGGATCTGTGTCACTCGCTGCATAGACAATATTGAGCACTTCATCATCAGAGCGACTGGTAATTGTCACAACTTTATCGGTAAATACTTGCTTTAATGAGGTCATCATTTTTGCAGTCTGTTCATCGAAATATACTTCTTCAGGGTATTTGTCAAAATAACTAATTGTCGTTAGTTTTTTACGCTTTCGCGAAAAACTCAGCGATGTGACATCGACGTTATCATGGGCAAATATTTGTTCACCTAACTTGTTCGTTTCTGGATCAAAATAGAATATAGCTTTGGTATCACGGTCTAGATCGGATGCAACGAACAACTTTTTATTATCAAAATCAAACGCCAATGGTTCAATATTTGCTTCTTCGGCATTGTATTCACGGAGTACTTTAAAGTTTTCTTCACCTTTTCCTTTGTAAAGTAAAGTACCTTTTAAACCTTCAATTGCTAAGGCACCCCGTACCTCGCCATCGTGATCAAGCATCCAACCTTGAACATTCCCTGGATTTTTTGCAATCAAGTCCATTTTGTAATTACGCTCGTGCTTACGATCCCAACGACTATCTAGTGGTAGCTTATACAAATCTGGAGCAACGATATTTCGGCCATTATATTGCACCAGAATATGCTTTGGATCGTCTGGTAATAAATGTACAACTGACGCTGAACGTATTCCAGATGCACCCACTTTAGATCCAACTAACTGTATTACCTTCGCCCGTTTATTGTGGGCATCAATGGCGTAAATGCTAAAAGCTTCATTACCATTACTATCTAGTGTGAAAATAATGTCATCATCATTCGCCCAAGAGAAACTATTGATATCTTGTTCATCAAACTTTGTAATAGGCCTCGCATTTTTAAAACCATCGACTTCCATTACAACTATATTTCTACGTTCGTTGATCGGCGATAAAACCGCAAGGTACTTTCCATTTGGAGAAAGTTGCAAGTTGGAAAACTTAGGCGTTTTAAAAAAGTCTTCAATTGCGATGTCCTGTGCTTTAGCACTTACATCCATTGATACACTGATCAAACTACTTAAAAGTAAAAACCATATTATTTTCATTTTAATATTCCATTTAATTATGACGATAAATATTTAGGTAATTTATAACTTAGTATTTCGCACAAAAAAACCCTGCTACAGCAGGGTTTTAAGAGCTTATACTAATTATTTTAGCTTAGAATTTTTGTTCTAAACGAAGGTACATTGAACGACCTGTTTGATCGTATAATGACCAGCTTGAATCACGGTAATCACGGAAGCCGTCATACCAAGAAGGTGCTTTCTTATCAAATACGTTGTTAACACCTACAGAAATTTTAGTATTTGTTGGTGCAGTGTATGTGAACTGAGCATTATGCTTGAAGTATGAAGGTACATCAGCAAGGTAATCAACACCCCACTCTTCGTTACCTGACTCTTGAGCACCTACGTAGAACATAGTCCAAGAAGCACTGTAATCTTCATAAGAGTAGCTAACACCTAAATCAGCTTTCCAATCTGGGTAATCTTGAAGACCAGCATAATCAAACGGTTCTGCATCTTTATCAGCTTTCTCTTCAAATTCAATAACTTTAGAAACGTTTAGCATAACGCCAAAGTCACCGAAGCTAGTTTCATGCTTGTAGCGAGTTGAGAAATCGAAACCAGACGTTTGTAGTGATGCTTTATTGATATAACCTGTGTAGATGTAATCAATTTGGCCAGTACCATTAGCACGGTCGATAGCGTCTGGTGTAGAACCTAAACCACCTTCTTCTTGTTCAATACGTAGAAGTTCAGTCGTACTTACGTCATCAATACGGTTCTCGTAGCTGATATCATAGTAAGTTAATTCTACTGCTAAGCCATCAACGATATCCCATACGAAACCAAGCGTTGTAGAGTCACCCGTTTCTTCAGTAAGGTTTGCATTACCACCGAACCAAGTCGCTACTTGCTCACCAGCGTCAGAACAGTAACCTTCTAATGCTTGACCAGGGTTAGCATCACACCATGCTGTATCACGTACAGTTGGGAAGCTTAATGCATAAGATTGGAACATTTCACCCATGTTAGGAGCACGGAAAGACTCACCCCAAGAACCACGGATTAATAATGTTTCAGTTGGACGCCAAGTAACACCTACTTTTGGAACAACTTTATCGAATGTCGTGCTCTTTTCACCAAGGTTTGTCATACCAGACTGTTCGTATTTCTCATAACGACCAGCTACTGTTACATCAATTTCGTATGGTAAGCTTGCTTGGATTTCCATGTAAGCAGCAGTACGGTCACGAGTTGCGTATACGTCATCACCGCCTGAACCACCAGAGATGAAACCATTTGCAGACTCAGGGTCAGATACTTGAGTGAAATCAATTTCTTCAAACTCAGCACCCACTACACCAGCAATAACGAAGTCACCATTATCAATGAACGTTGTAGAAACTAAACCGTCAATTTGTTGGCTTTCGTAACGACCTTCGTAAGTACCAGTGTGCAGCTGCGTATTGGTATAACTCAGTTAACTGAGTGTTCCATTCTTCGTAGCTCATACCAGAAGTATTTAGGATATCGTACTCACCCGTGTTAATGGCATTTTGTAGCATTACGTCATTAACTAGGTTGCTACCAAAAACGTTTGTTTTAGAAATGCTGTTTTGATAGTTGATTTCCCAATCAAGACCATTACCGATGTCAGTGAAACCCTCAAGACCTAATACGATGTCTGTAGTTACAACTTCTGTTTTAGTATCACGGTTACCAATTGGCACAGAACGCATGTAAAGACGGATATCTTCATCTTCTGGGTTATATTGGTTGTCAGCATCCATCCAAACTGCACCCGTAGATACTGGTGTACCTGCGTAACGTGAGTTTGTTTCGTTAAAGCTTGCCATTGCACGACCAACAAGACGAATGTTGTCAGTCAGTTCATAGTTGAAGTTTGTTAAGAATGAGTTATTTTCTACGTCTGGGTAGAATTTTGTTACGTTACCGTAGTTATATAAACAACCACCAACGCCGTTCTCATCCATAGCATTTACTACGTCAGCTGTTTGGTCACAAAGCTCAGGATTAGAGATGTAGCTTCCTGAACCATTAATTCTGTAGTTTGGAACGTGGCTATAACCGCTGTACGCACCGTACGTAGGATCGTCCATCGCCCAAATTTCTTTGTCGAAGATTGCATTGTCACGTGAGTTTTCATACGTGAAGATGATGTTACCTTTTTCAGATGTGTAACCTGAAGTAATTGAGAAAGTTTTGCTTTCGCCACCTTCAACTTTAGGTACTTCGTAATCGTACTTAACGCTTACGCCATCAAAGTCTTTCTTAGTGATGATATTGATTACACCAGCAACAGCAGATGAACCATAAACAGCTGATGCGCCATCGCGAAGGATTTCAACACGCTCAACAACAGCCATTGGGATGATTGATGTATCAGCCGATGAACCAGAAGATGAACTTGTACCAGGCATACGACGACCGTCTAATAATACAAGTGTTGCGTCAGAACCTAGGCCGCGTAAGTTGATGTTAGAAGAAGCTGCACCACCTGCACCGTAACCAGATACACCTTTCCAAGAACCGAAAGAGTTAGAAGCAAGGTTATTTAAAACGTCAGCAACTGTAGGTTCACCTGAAAGGCTGATTTCTGCCGCTGATAAAACAGTTACTGGAGAGCTGTTCTCAAGATCGACTTGTTTAATGCGTGAACCTGTAACTTGAATGCGCTCAACTTTTTCTGCGTTTTCTTCATCTGCAGCAAATGTGCTTGCAGAAAATGCAGCAGTAGAAACTGCACCAAAAGCAATCGCTAAGCGAACAGCTTTTGAAACTTTATTATTTAACATTTGATTCTCCCTGGACCATGTTATTCATGGAATATTTATAGTTATTCAAAAAAATGCATATTACGCAGTAATTTTGAGCTTTGATAATAATACTCGCAACTCTCCAAGGTCAACACTTCAGTAACGCAAAAGTCCAACTTTTAACAATAAATAAAACATTACACCAATTAATAGAACTTTATTAACACCAGCGGACACCATTAAATACAACGTCCGGACCATCATTTACAACAAGTTACAAAGGTCAAAAAGAATTTAATTTTTTAGTACTAATATAGGTACTAGGCATGACAGGTTACTTAATTGTAAAAAACACAACAAACCACATCAGGAGTTTCCGGTATTTTTTATCTTAATAAATAAAAATATGCTATTTTAATGCCCTGCAAATAAGACGAATCCACAATAAAGATAGGCAAAATAGTAAAGATATGTAAAAAAAGGACTGAATGATGCAAAAGTTAATAGAATGAACATTCTATTAACCTACTGGAATACCCCCTTTTAAAATCACAAACCCCAAACCTTCCTTATTTATTAGAATATTCATATGATTAGAGACTATTTTAGGTACGTTTAAACTTGAAAAATTTGTAACAATCGCTGATAGTAAGATTGTTAAAACAACAAGGAAAAATCATGTTTAAACAATTATTGTTAATTACATTTACTTTTTGCTCACTTTCTTTGCAGGCAAAAATTAATGAAATACCTAAAGAGTTTTCTGACTTTAGCCTTAATCGAGATATTAAAATCTCCTATGAAGACCTTGATAACTTACTTGAAATGACCGTTATCGACATGGGCATGTCAGACAGAAGCTCTCGTAAATCCCAATCTTCAATTGGCACGCGCATGAAATCACACAAAAACAACGATACTGCGCTTGAAGCAAACCGCTTTTACTTTGAAGGCGTTACAAAATCAGAAATCAAAGACGGCTTTCACAAAATTAGAGTTAGCTTAGAGAAGGTGCCAAGCGAGGTTTCTCTAAATGACTTAAGTCTCGATGAGCAATTAGCTTATTGGCTTAACCTTTATAATACCGCGATGGTTGAAAAGTTGATTGAACACTATCCTGTTCGCGACACGGAAGATCTACTTTTTGGTGATGACTCAATTCTAAATGAGGAGTTTTTAACGGTTGCTGGTTACAAACTCTCATTGAATGATATCCAACATAAAATTGTTTTTGAAAAGTTTGGTAAAAAGAAACCTATTGTTATGTATGGCTTCTATCAAGGTAACATTGGCAGTCCAAATTTGCGTAATGAAGCTTATAAAGGCAGCAAGGTTTACCATCAACTCGTTGAAAATGGTGAGGAGTTTGTAAATTCAAACCGTGGTATGCAAATAAAACGTAAAGACCGCCTCTATGTTTCTAAATATTATGAACAAACAGAATCTTTATTTTCAGATTTTGAAAGTGACTTACGTGAACATCTTGCCGATTATGCCGAAGGCCAAATGAAAAGTGATGTTAAGTACGCCAAGCGCTTTAAAATTGACATTGAAGATTGGAACATTACTGATTTATACGGCACAGACCGTGACTATGGCGGTTCAGCGTCAACAAACCCGGCAGCAATGCTAAATGCTGTAGTCAGTAACTCTGCTGTTCCACTTGGGCCTGAAGGAAGTGGCGCAGGTATAGGCGCTGTTAACGTGAATCACATTACAGACTCTATCATGATGCGCACCATGGATTTTGGTCGTTTTTCTCCTGAAATGTTAGAAAAAATCAAAAAGCTTAACTTAAAACGCCAAGACAATAGCGGTACTGTTGAAATTAAAGACATTGATTCAAACAATTAAAAAATAAGGCCGCTCGTCAGATGTAAGTGCGTGAGGCCTTTTTAACAAGGAATTCGTTATGTTAAAACAATTTCTATTAGTAAGCGCGATTTGCTTTGCAACACAAACCTCAGCAAAACTAGACACATTGCCTGAAGAGTTTTCTGATTTTAGTTTAGATCGTGATATCACCATATCCTACGATGATTTAGATATGCTGCTTGATATGACAGTAATTGATTTAGGCCGCTCCGATAGACGATTTCGTAAATCTAAAGCGAACATTGGTACGCGCATGCGTGCACACAAAAATAACGACACTGCGCTAGAAGCTAACCGCTTTTTCTATGAAGAGGTTACTACATCCAAACTTAAAGAAGGCTTTCATAAAGTACGCGTTAGCCTTGAGAAAGTGCCTGATCAAGTGCCTCTCAACGCTCTTGTCCTCGATGAACAATTAGCCTATTGGCTAAACTTATACACGACAGCTCTTTTAGAAAAGCTGATAGAGCACTACCCTGTTATAGATACTCAAGAATTACTCTTTGGAGAACAATCAATCCTTGATGAAGAGTTTATACATGTGGCGGGCTATCAGTTGTCTTTAAATGATATTCAACACAATATCGTATTTAAAAAGTTTGGTAAAAACAAACCGATTGTAATGTATGGATTTCACCAAGGAAATATAGGCAGCCCAAATTTAAGAAAAGAGGCTTATAAAGGCTCAGAGGTATATCACCAACTGGTCGAAAATGGCGAGGAGTTTGTTAATTCAAATCGAGGAATGCAAGTTAAGGGCAATAATAAGCTTTACTTATCCTTATATTACAAACAGACCGAAGCACTGTTTGACGATTTCGAAAACCAATTAAAAAATCATATTGAAGATTACACCGAAGGAGAATTAAAGAACCCGGTTGAGTTAGCTGATAATTTTCAATTAAGCATTGATGATTGGGGAATTAATGACTTATATCGCACAGAGCGTACTTTTGGCGCATCAACAGCAACAAATCGGGCAGCGTTACTTAATGCCGTAGCCAGTGCGTCTGGTGATGTAGGTGTAGGTGCAGTGAATTCGAGTTATATATCCGATGCGTTTATGGAACGAACTGTTGAGTTTGGACGATTCCCTCCTGAAGTTTGGGAGAAGTTAAAGCAACTAAATACCAAACGCAAGGAAAATAGAGGTTCAGTTAAAATCAAAGACCTTGATGCAAATCAAGAGTAACATTTTACTTTAGCGTACACCCTGTTAACATAAAACAAAAACAGGGTGTACGAGTGAATAATTCATTGCAAAAAGCGTTGCAGGCATTCAATCAACAACAGTATATGCACGCACTTCAACTCCTTTCTTCACATACAAACAAAACCGCTGATTGGTATACATTAAATAGCTTATGTTTATCTGCTGTAAATAGAATTACCGATGCAGAGCAGTGCTATTTGCAAGGTTTGCGTCTTCATAGTAAAAACGTTGGGCTTTTGGATAACTACACTAACTTACTTTGTAAACAAAAAAAGTATGCGGATTGTATTCAGTTTTGTGAATACAACACAGCTTCTTTATCACTTGAAAAACCAAGACTCAATTACATTGAAAGCCTAATTAACCAAGATGAATTACTCAAAGCCGAACACTTCATTAAAGAAACATCTCCTTCGCAAAGCACATTAATTCGATACCACTGGCTCACTTTAGATCTTTACGAACGCTTTGGGGATTTAAAGCACATTGAAGATTATTTCCGCACTGAATTACCTGCGCAACTAAAAGGGCAATTTCATTTCGTTTATAAACAGGCATGTAATTATCGTAATTTAGGTAAATTTGCCGAAGCATTAGCCCTATTGCAAATGCTTTTAAAGCAGCAACCCAGCGCCGAATTACATTATATAGTGGGTTGTACTTACTATGATTTGCAGCAATATGAACAAGCACAAGCGCACCTAAAGGCATGTTTGGAACTGGCACCTAACTACGTACCAGCTCATGAAAGTCTTAACAAATTGTACTGGGAACACGCACAGAGCGAGTTAATGAGCTCGTATACCCAAACTTTTAAACACTATGATGCGAATCCGGTTCTGATCCACTCTCAAATTGGCCAACTATTGCAACTCGATAAGCTTGAGGAAGCTTTATTAGTAAGCTCTGAAGCGACACAGAGCTATCCGCAAAACTTAGATCTACTCCATGCACACAGTATCATTTTAGATAGAAAGGGAGATGAAGAAACGGCATTCTCACTCCTTCAGCGGCTAGTAAAAGAAGCACCACACAATGCCCGCTACAGTATCGATTTAGCGAATTTTTACATACAACAAGGCGAGTACAGCTCAGCGATTTCTCATTTAGAAACGGCAGTAAAATTTAACCCCAATAACCAAGAGCTGTGGGCTTATTTAAGTATTGCTTGGCGCTTATCGAATAATGATAAATACCATTGGTTAACTAACCTCGACAAATTCGTGAAGGTAATGGAGCTCCCTGCTCCGGCTGGTTTTAAAACCTTTGCTGATTTTAATCATCAGTTACAAGAGCTAATGATTAGCCTACATACCAATAAACTGCAGCCATTAGATCAAAGTGTACGAAGTGGCAGTCAAACACAAGGTCACTTACTCCAGCGCTCTAATCAACTTATTGATTTATTCAAGACATCAATGTCGCAATGTATTAATCAATACCTGACGCAGCTTCCAGAGGACGTTAACCACCCTCTGTTAACACGAAACCACAAGCGCTTTGTTGCCAGAGGTAGTTGGTCTGTAAAACTAGAAGAAGGCGGTTTCCATGCTAATCATATCCACCCTCAAGGCTGGTTATCCGCGCCGAGTTATATTTCTATTCCTGCTGAGATGAGTAAAGGTGATGCCACTAAAAATGGCTGGCTAAAGCTAGGAGAAACCAGTCTGAACTTAGGAGAGCGAGAATCCATTGCTCGTGAAATATGCCCAGAGGAAGGTCAAATTATTATATTTCCAAGCTATATATGGCACGGGACACACCAACTTAACAGCAGTAGCCCTCGGCTAACGATTCCTTGTGATATCATGCCGTTAAAATAATAAAAAAGACCATCTTCATGATGGTCTTTTCCTGTAACTAATCGCTATTTATTTAACAGCGCTTTTGCATCTAGGTAGGATTGTTCATTACCCTGTATATGCTCTAGGTAATTTTCGAATCGTCCTGATGATGATTTATAAAGAGGTTTTCTTACTTGCCATACACTTGCAGTACTTACCGTGCCAGTTTTATGATGAAATCGCTGGGCTTCATCAGTGTACTTTAACCCTAAAAAACTAAACAGCGGTTCTAACACCTGCTCAGGTGACGCAACAAGTAAATCATAATTCATCGTAAAAATATCATCACTAAAGCACGACTGCCAATGTGACTTAATGCGCTGCTGCTGCTCATAGTGATGCAAAGTGTCATTCAAAGACACCGCATAGTTTAAACTTGGGCCTAAATGTTGAAAATAAGCTGATAAGCTATTATCTTTGATATCTCGCTCAGTCCAAATGATCTTTGCACTTGGATATAGCTGCTTAATAACGTCTAAATAAAGGTAATTTTCTGGGCGTTTATCTGTAACGTAAAGAGCACCTTCGGCTCGAAGAGTTAGTTGCCCATTATAACCATTTATAAACTCAGGATCTTTAGCCTTATTTGCAAGCGCCTTTTCATCACTAATTAAATTGAATAGCGATGAGTGTAAATAGGCAATCTCACCACCTGCTGCTATTTGCTCGTTAGAACTGATAATTTGTTCAATCAATGTTGAGCCAGAACGAAACATACCGCAAATAATGATAGGCGTAATAGAGGTGTTCGCTGCTTGAAGAGTGATATTACGCGCTAAGGTGTAGTCGGTTACCGCTTCAATAGACTGGCGATCATAAACTGGTAAATACTTTTTATTGTATTGATTTGCTTTTACATAATAGTGCCAAGCTTTCTTATAATTTTTGCAATCATTAAACACTTTACCAAGTGCATAATAAAGATCAGCACAGGCAATATCATCTGACTCTCGTTGCAATATAGCTAGGCATGCTTGTTCGTAGTTAGTCGCATCTTGCTCAGAAAATGTCTCGATGTCAGCCAGCCTTGCTTGTGCCATCGCGTTAAATGCATCTATCTTTAAAACCTGTTGAAAGCCTTTTTTCGCTTTACCTTTA
The DNA here is from genome assembly GCF_037162425.1 of Pseudoalteromonas sp. Hal040. Taxonomy (NCBI): domain Bacteria; kingdom Pseudomonadati; phylum Pseudomonadota; class Gammaproteobacteria; order Alteromonadales; family Pseudoalteromonadaceae; genus Pseudoalteromonas; species Pseudoalteromonas sp. Hal040. The sequence goes on from NZ_JARLUU010000001.1 coordinate 2,247,601, forward strand.
TTACCGAGTTGTTCATGAATATTTGCCAATGCAAAGTTGGCTTGCAGACTCTTATTATCATGACTAATCGCTTGTTCTAAATACTGTATTGCAATACTCGGTTGATGTAATTGTTCATTATGCACATAAGCAATTTCTATTAAAGCGGGTACTTTAAACTGCTCAGATAATGTGAGAGCTTGCTCGAGGAAACGTATCGCTGCATCGGCGTTATCAAGCTTTCGTTCTATATTACCTAGCTGAAAACATATATCAGCTTGCTGCGGATTTGCTGTATATAAAGGTAATAGCGCGTTTTTTGCAATTTCGAACTCACCACAACTTAAACTTAATTGCACTAAGGTCAGTACGTAATCAAATTTTGTTGGAGCAATCGATACCAATTGCTGGCAATAAGCAATGGCTGTTTCAGTGTCTTGCTGTTGCATAGCAACTTTGAAAAGGATCTGTAACGCTTTTTCAGCTAATTCACTGTTATGTGTTAACGGTTTTAATAATTCTATCCCCTGGCTAACTTTACCTTGCTGAAGTAAAGCAACAGCTTGGGTAAACGCGTGTTGTTCTGATGTCATTGTTTCCCCATAAAAAAGCTTCCCCATAAAAAAAGCGAGCCGAAGCTCGCTTTATCATACATTAATTAATTCAAATTAGAATTTTAATGAAACGCTTGCGTGGAAGTAACGACCTAGTGTGTCGTAGTAACCAGCAACTGCGTTACCATTTGTAGATAATGTACCGCCTACTAGTGGTGGCTCTTTATCTAATACGTTGTTCACACCAACAAGAACACGCGTGTAGTCATTGATGGTGAATGAACCTTTAAGGTCAAGGTAGCTTTGTGAACCAATACCATCTTGAACTAAAGTGTCTGAACCTGTGTAGTCATTAACTGCACTGAAGTAACGCCATTTAGCTGTTGCTTTCCACCAGCTACCTGTGTCGTAGCTTGCAGTTAGAACATGACGCCATTCCGGTTGTGGGAAACAGCCGTTATCTAGTGTATCAACACAGTCGTAAACTTCACTTACACCAGGAATATCTTCAAATTCCTTAGTCATCATGTAAGTACCGATTAAGCTTGTAGAAAGCGTACCGCCACCAACTTCGATGTCGTAGTTTGCACTTAAGTCGATACCTTCATAGTGGATGTTACCTAAGTTCGTGTTAGTTGCGATAACTTGACCAGAACCAATCCAAAGGCTACCGCTACCTGGTGTACGTTGTACGTTATCACAGAATAGTGCATCACCCGTTTTACCACATTGCTCAACGATAAGCTCAGGGTCGATGTTGCCGATTGCATCTTCTAAGTCGATATCCCAGTAGTCGATTGAGAAGTTGAAGTCTTCAAATGGGTTACCTACAACACCTAGAGTGATTGTATCTGCAATCTCAGGGCTAAGCTCTGGGTTACCACCGAAGAAACCATTGTATTGGTCAGCAGGGCTCTTACCTACGTTACCGTATTGAGAAGCTGAAACACCTGTGTTCGCACACTCAGCTTGGCTAAGTGAAGGAGTTGCTGTAGCACATGGATCTGAACCAGCCCATAAACCTTGGCTTTGTTGAGCGAATAGCTCACCATTGTTCGCTGCACGTACTGCACGGTTGTAGCTTGAACGGATCTTCCAGTTTTCAGTTACGTCCCAGTTCATTGCTACTTTATAAGTAGGCTCTGAACCTGATGTGCTGTAATCAGACCAACGATAGCCTAAGTCGATTAATAAGCTTTCAACGCCAGGTAAACCTTCAACGATTGGTAAGCTTAACTCACCGAAGTACTCAGTTACGTCATACTCACCGTTAAGGCTCTTAGTAGGACCACCTTGACCAAGTAATAGACCTTGCGCATAAACTTCGTCCGCTGTACGACCGAATGTTTCTTCACGGTATTCAGCACCGAATACTGCAGCGATTGGGTAGTCTGACGAAGGAAGACCAAAGTCAAACTCACCTGTTACGAAACCACTTACGATGAACTGTTCTGTTACACCGTTAAGAATAGCTGTACCAGTTAGAGCAGCTGCTGATTCAGAAGAAACACCTTGGTATGTGAATACTTCGTAAGGAATACAGCCATCAGTTGACGCACAGTCTTCACCATTTGCAGAAAGTGCAGTGATGATACGTGGGCCGAAGAAGTCATTTTCGTATGCCGAAGATGAAGATGTTGAACCGTATTGAACAAACGCTTCGTATGACCAAGTGTCACTGATTTCACCTTTACTACCTAATACTAGGCGGAAAGAGTTGTGCTCTAATTGGTTAACACGTGGGCCACCTTCAACGTTACGCTTACCGATGTAAGTAGCAAACTGGTCACCTGATGTTAAACCGAAGCGGTCAGTTAGGTTTTGACGTTGTGCGTCTGTTAATAGCGGGCTATCGTAATCGATTACATAGTTTGTATCGAAGAACGTACCTGATTCTGCGATTTGTGCAGAAGTACGGTCACGCATGAACATAGCTTCAATGAACGGTTGGAAGTTGTCATTGATTTCGTAGTTTGCGAATAAACCTAACGTGTGACGCTCATCCGGACGCATGAAGTGGTTAACAGGCGCATAGTTGTAAACGTTACCGCTTGAAGGAATGAAGCTGCTGTCAGTTCCTAGTGTCCAGTAATCGTAATCATCCCAGTCAAATGCACCAGAATCAGTAACACCTGCGATGTAGAAGTTAGGGTTTACAGCGTTACCAGAACCACCACATGCAGTACCTGCTGCATTTAATGCACAAGATGAGTAGTCACGAGCACCTTGACGTAGTTCGTTTTGTTTGTTGTAAGTAAAGTAACCAACCGCGTGGCCTTTACCGCTGTCGAATGAGCCACCTAAAGTAGCTGAGAAGTCAAACGATGAACCGTCGAAACCTGAGCTACCTGAAGGGTATTCAAAGTCACGGTCATCCATTAGACCTTGGATGTATTCATTGTCGTTGTCGTGTTGGTATGCAGTTGAACCGATGTTCACTTCAAAACCTTCAAACTGATCGTCCATCACGAAGTTTACAACACCCGCTACCGCGTCAGCACCGTAAGTTGATGAACCACCACCAGTCATTACGTCAACACGTTTGATAAGTGCAGCTGGGATTTGGTTGATATCCGCAGATTGGCTATAGATACCACCCGCTTGCATACGACGACCATTGATAAGTACTAGGGTACGTTGTGAACCCATACCACGTAAGTTAAGCGTAGCAGTACCAGAAGCACCATTTGATTGGAATGCAGTGCTTGAAGCTTCAAGTTGAGGCAAGCTGTTCATCATGTCTTCAACACGAGTGAAACCAGCTACTTCGATTTCTTCAGCTGTTGTAACTTGTACTGGGCTTGCAGTTTCGATATCAGTACGTTTGATACGTGAACCTGTTACTTCAATACGTTCAACTTTTTCTACTGCTTCTTCTTCAGCAGCATAAGAGTTTACAGAAAACGCAGCTGTAGAAGCTGTACCAAAAGCAAGCGCTAAGCGAACTGCTTTTGAAACTTTATTATTTAACATTTGATTCTCCCTGGACCACTATATTGTGGCTATATTTAGCATAAGCTTGTTTATTATTTGTATCGCATCAGGACTGCGACAAACAAATAATAAACAAATAAAACAAAATATCCAGCCCTTTATTTACAATTTTTTAATGAAGCACCAAAAAGTTTACTTTTTCTTATTTTATGAATAAAAAACACACAAATAAGCGTTTAAACCGAGCTTATCGATCATTCATCGCAATAAACAGTCAAAAAAATGTTAATTTTTCTAAAAAAGCTGTATCTGACGGTCACTTAGCGGCGCAATCTTAGTACCCAAATTAACAACAATCATTTCAGCTATTGGCAATAATTGCTTATTAACATAAATGCCATAATCGTAATTATGTTGCCCGTTGTAGTACTCAGCGCCAGTAGCGGTGTAAACATATTCAATTATCTGACCGCGTTGAAAGGTAAGATGGGGATTATCAGCTAAATGTTGTTTCGCTGCTTTTACATGGGGAGGGATATTTTTTTGATAATCAGTTAAATGCTGACCTAAGCGTTTTCGGTAAACTAACATGGCGTCGAATTCACCTGCATAGAGTTTTTTAACATATTTATCAAAGGTTTGAATTATTAATTCTTGGCTATAATTTTCGCCGAATAAAATCTCAAATAATTCTGTTTGAAACTTATGGGCAAGCTCAGTCCAATCACTTCGAACAGTTTCCATGCCTTTGAAGACTAATTTTGAAGCGCCATTTTTTTCGACTTTTCCTACATAGCGCTTTTTTGAACCCATTGTTTTGCCTCTAATTGTGGGCATAAAAAATGGGCTATAGTGGGTTTCGTACTCAATTTCTAAAAAACTGTCTATTTTATAGTCTTGTTGCAAAACGAGCTGCCAGCGTTTGTTAATTTTTTCTGCCAGTTTCGTACCGATTTCATTACAGTTTAGTGGATTTAGATCATCATCAAGCTTCACAAACGTCGAATCCGTATCGCCATAAATAACTTCATAACCCCACTCTTCTATCCATTTTTTAGTTGTTTGCATGATTTCGTGGCCACGAAGGGTGATAGAACTCGACAATCGAGGATCATAGAAGCGACAGCCTTTTGAACCAAGTACACCATATAAACTATTCATAATAATTTTGATCGCTTGCGATAACATGGGGTTGTTATCGTCTTTTGCAATTTGTCTCGTTGCAGCAAGCTCTCTTATCAATTCAGGAAGGTGATGTTCAGTTCGTGAGAACAGCGCCTGATTAAATCCCTCTATCGCACTCTGTGGTTTTTTTAACCCTTCAATAAGACCAAGTGGGTCGATACAAAATGTGCGCATTATTGATGGATACAGACTTTTATAATCAAGCACCAAGATATTTTTATACAGACCAGGTTGCGATGACATGACATAACCACCTGGACTGTCAAAACTTAACCCATGATCGCCTAAATTAGGGGCTACATAGCCACTTCTATGTAAGAGCGGCAAATAAAGGTTAGTAAAGGCCGCTACTGAGCCACCCATTCGCTCTAATTCAAGTCCGGTGAGTTGGCTTCTTACAACGGCAAAATCGAGTAACTTTAATTTCTCAAAAATCTCCAGAACTAAAATACAGTCTTGTCTGTTGTAATTAGCAAGAGATAGTTTGTCTTCATTAAACTGGCGAATAATTTCTTCTAGGCGATTATCTGTGCTTATCAGCTTTTCTTCGCCAAGCTCAATACTTGCTACATTAGCAAGGCTAAAACTGTCGTAATGATAAGTGGCGTTTTTTAGTGTATCAATACCATCAACAACTACGCGACCAGGTATTGTTATGCGGGTGATATTTCCCTCCCGTACACGTAGCTTTTCTTTATTGCGTCCAAGCTTTAACGAAAGGCCAAGTGCCTCAGCTCTTGCGTGAAGGACACGAAAGTCAAACTCAATGACGTTCCAGCCAATCAATACGTCAGGGTCAATTCGCTGGATCTCAGTCTCAAATTGAGAAAGCAGCTCTATTTCATCTTCACACCAGTTAATTTGATAATCTAGATCTGGGGTAGGCTCTGGGCGCCCTATCATTAACACTTTGTCTATGCCGTCTCCGACTAGGCCAATAGAAAATAGTACGCCTTCCCCATTACACTCAATATCAATTGAAATATGTTTAAAATAAGGCCTAAATTCATTGTTTGGTTTTAATTTTGCGTTTGTTAACAATCTATAGCCACGGCGAGTTTGAACTTCCCCTTTAACCCAAACTGCTCCTTTAATGAAACGTTCCATCAAAAATCTGTCAATTGGCCTGACATCATCTTCAAACAGCAATATGTGTGAACTTTTTAAAATCTTGATGGCACGGTAGTAGTCCTTTAACGATTTGAAATAACAACAGATAACCGATTGATTTTGAAAGTTTCTTAACTTTGCATCGGCAAAACGAATTTGAATGTTTTGACTTTTTAATAACCGCGTTGCTGCAGACACTTGATTTTCAGGAATGAAGAAAACCACTTCTTGTTGCTCAACCTGTACTTTTAAAGGGCCGTGCTCACACCAAAGCCAAAACACGAAACTAACCCCTGATGAGCTATCAAACGCTTCTTTAGAAAGGATAAAACCTGTATCTGTAACCATTTACTTCAAATATCTATCACGGAAGGGGTATAGTACACCCTAACAACATAAAATTATAAGAGCCAATTATGAGCCCTATTGATGCGATTAATACCGCAAAAACACTCGTTGCTACAGAACCAGATAAAGCCAAGGCAATGTTGCTAGAAATACTTAATCAACATCCTGAATACCATGATGGCTGGGCCTTACTCGCTGATACTCACAAACGACTTCAAGAGCATGAACAACAGCAAAGTGCATTAAAACAGTATGAAATGATCTATTGGTTTAATAAACAACTAGAGACTGCGAAAAAACAGTTAAACAATCAAAGCCCTCAGCAAGCACAGCAAATCATCCAGCAATTATTACAATTAGTACCTAATGAATATAGAGCACTTGAAACGCTGGCTGACATTGCCCTGAAAGTAGGTGATAGTAAAGCGCACTTGGCAATATCAAAGCATAACCTTGAAAACAACTCGCAAAAACAAGCTGTTATAGAAAACTACTGTCAAGCCTTACTGACTACCAAACAATTTAATGAGCTAATCTCTTTTTACCGCTCGTCGATTCCATCACCGACATTATATATAGAGAGCTTATTAGCGATCGCTCATGTAAAATTGATGCAGTTTAATGAAGCATCAGCCATCTATAACAAGTTACTCGATGCAAATTATTACCCAGCCCAATGCCACCTTCGACTTGGCAACATAGAAAAAATAAAAGGTAATACTGAGCTTGCAATTAATCACTATAAACAATCGCTGCAACTAGATAATAAACTAGGTGAAGCTTATTGGAATTTGGCAAACTTAAAGACATACGTTTTTGACAACGAAGATATCAGTAACCTAGTGCAGCTCACACAAGCTGCTAAACCACACCTAAATAGTGCCCAATTCTACTTTGCGCTTGCAAAAGCGTATGAGCAACAAGGAAACTTCAGCTTATCATTTGCAATGTTAGATAAAGCAAACCGTATACAAAAGTCATTAACGCCATACAAGCCTAGCGATTTCTACTCTCGCTGCAAAAAACACCTTACGGAAAAACCAGTTGCTAACAATAACTCTGATGACTCTGTACAACTGATTTTTATCGTCAGCTTACCGCGTAGTGGCTCTACCTTAGTTGAGCAAATTTTAGCAAGTCACCCTGATGTTGATGCAAGTTATGAACTAACTGAAATTAATGCAATTGCGCGTGAGCTCGAGAGTAAAAAGCGCTCAGCTATGCCTTATGGGCTTGATGAACTTTCTGATAACGATAAAGCACATTATGCCGCAAGATACATGAACTTTATTGCCCCGTTACGCGGAGAAAATAAGCTATTTATCGATAAACAACCCACAAACTTTCATCATATTGCATTGATTAAAACCCTATTCCCGAACGCTAAAATACTCGAAGTTACGCGAGATAAAGCCGCAACAGCATGGAGTTTATACAAACACTCTTTTTCAGAGGGACATGCTTATAGCTACGATTTCACATCCCTTGCACAATACATAAATGATTATACAGACTTAATGTCACACTGGGACACGCTCTATGCTGGCGAAATTTATACTGTCGATTATCAAAACCTGGTTAATGATTTTTCCAATACGGTGGCTGAATTACTACGTCATTGCAATTTAGAGATGCATGAAAACTGTATTAATTTTTATAATCACCAACGTCCAATAATGACGCCAAGTTCTGAACAAGTAAGGCAACCGATTTACAAAGATGCTCTAACTCAGTGGTCAAACTATAAAGTTCACCTCGAGCCCCTGTTAAAGCTTCTAAAATAATAATCGAACAAGTCGCTTGTAGTTGCCCAGTTAAATCTCTAAAATTCATTACTGTAATTATATACATACTTTAGGTTTTCTGGGCATGCTTTCTGACTCTTTAAAAAAAACAATTCGGCAAATTCATAAGCATGTTGCTGATAACCTCACCGATTACCGCCCTCGAAGCAGCCAGAACTATTTAGTTGCCGAAATTGCAAAAACGCTGGCTGGCGAATATCACAAGAGCCAACGAATTTGTGTTATTGAAGCAGGCACCGGCACCGGCAAGTCGCTGGCGTATTGTTTAGGGGCATTGCCTTTGGCGATGGCCAAGAAAAAGAAATTAGTGATTTCGACGGCAACCGTTGCCCTACAAGAGCAGTTAATTAGTAAGGAGCTGCCTTTTTTTAAAGAGCACTCTGGCCTCGACATCAAGTTTGATTTAGTGAAAGGTCGGCAGCGTTATATCTGCGCACAAAAACTCAGTGCTGCTGTAAATGGCGACAGTCAAACGCAAATGGAGTTTATGCCGACCCTATCATCGCCGCTTTCAGATATGGAAACCAAATGCTTAAAGCAACTTTATGATGCTTATTCAAAAAAGCAATGGCAAGGCGACCGCGATAGCTGGGCTGATACTATTCCTGATAAAGTGTGGAATTTAATTGCCTGTGATAAGCACTCATGTCAGCGACAAATGCGCGCTCATCAGCTCTGCCCTTTTCATATGGCGCGTCAGCGTCTGATGCAAATGGATGTGCTAGTGATCAACCATTCTTTATTACTGGCTGATCTTGATTTGGGTGGCGGTAAGATTCTACCAGAACCTGATGATACGATTTATGTAATCGATGAAGCGCACCATTTAGCGCACATCACCCGCGATTTTTCTTCTGCTGCAGCAACCATTAAAGGCACCATCGACTGGCTCGACAAGCTGGTTAAATTTGCTGGTAAAATGGCTAATGTGCTCGTAGGTCAAAAAGCGATTGGGCAAAATTTTAAGCTCAGTGACAGTATCAATGATGCTGGTAAAAACTTAAAAGTGGTGCGTGATATTCTTGATAACGCAGACTTTAATTATAACAGTGATGACACCTATCGTTTCGAGCACGGTGAAATCCCAGCTTCATTACATGCCAAAGCAAAAGATATTAGCGATGCCACCCTTGATGCCCTAAGAGCACTCAACAAAATGCACGACACCTTAGTTCAAGACGTTAGTGATGGTGATATAAAACCTTATGTGGCTGATCCAATCTTGGCAGAAAGTGGTCAGTACATTAACCGTTTAGAGTTATTAAACAAGCTGTGGTTTAGCTACGCGACAAAAGGCGAAGGAATTCCTCATGCGCGTTGGATCAAACGCTTAGAATATAAGAACCATCACGACCATTTACTCAGTGATTGCCCTATTGAAGTTGGCTATTACCTAAAAGATAAATTATGGAATCAATGTGCGGGTGCCGTGCTTTGTTCAGCCACATTAACTGCATTGGGTTCATTTGATCACTTTGCTTATGAATGCGGTCTTGCCAAAGAAGAAGGCGTAAAATACATAAAAGTCCCTTCTCCGTTTGATTACCCCAAACAAGCGACGCTGCATATTCCTGCAAGTCATATTGAGCCAACCGATAAAGCGTTTAGTGATCACTTAGCTGAGCAATTACCCAAATTCCTTAATGATAAAAAAGCAAATTTAGTGTTATTTGCCTCTTATTGGCAGATGGATCATGTCGTAAAAGCACTGCGTAGCAAAGGAATTGAGGTCTTAGTGCAAGGTGAAATGTCTCGTGAAGCACTGTTGAAAAAACATAAAGCCAATGTAGATTTAGGCCGTGCTAGCTATTTATTTGGCACTCAAAGTTTATCTGAGGGTCTTGATTTACCAGGTAAATACTTAGAAAACCTGGTAATAACAAAAATTCCATTTGCGGTGCCTACCTCACCAATAGAAGAAGCGCAGGCTGAGTTTGTTCAGAGCAAAGGCGGTAACCCGTTTCTTTCGATAACCGTACCTGATGCAGCAAAGAAATTAGTCCAAAGCTGTGGTAGACTGCTGCGCAAAGAAAATGATCAAGGTCGCATTACTATCCTTGATCGCCGACTAGTGACCAAGCGATATGGCAAAGCCATGCTCGATACCTTGCCACCTTTTAAAAGACAAATTGATTATTAATGTTTGAATTAGCTTTAGACCCAGCAACCTGGGCACTATTATGCGCAGTCGCACTGGCAGCTGGCTTTATCGACGCAATTGCAGGCGGTGGTGGCATGTTAACAGTACCCGCGCTATTAACCGCAGGCTTACCGCCCCACCTCACCTTAGGGACCAATAAACTTGCAGCAAGTTTTGGTTCATTGACAGCCAGCGTAACGTATTTTCGCAAAAAGTTGTTCAACCCACGGTTTTGGGCTGCTTCCATTGTTGCAACAGCCATTGGTGCACTCATAGGTACTTTAGTGGTTGATTACTTAAGTATTGAATTTTTAAATAAATTACTACCGGTGGTGATTATTTTAGTCGCTTGTTACAGCTTATTTGGCAGTTTAAGTACAACTGAGCATAACGAACTACCAGAGCTTGATCGCAAGACTAAAATTAAACAATGGCTGCAAGGTCTAGGACTTGGTTTTTTTGATGGCTTAGCAGGCCCAGGTACTGGTACCTTTTGGACCGCATCAAATAGCCTATTATATAAAATGAGCTTATTGCTTAACTGTGGCCTTGCCCGTTCAATGAATTTTGTTTCAAACTTTATTTCATTGATCACCTTCGTGGCGCTTGGCCATGTGAACTTTTTACTGGGCATCACAATGGGCTTTTTCTTAATGCTAGGTGCATGGTTAGGTGCACATTCTGCAATTAAGTTTGGTGGTAAAATGATCCGCCCAGTGTTTAACACTGTGGTTATAGTGTTAGCATTAAAGTTAATCTATGAGGCTTATTTATAAATGCAATCAACTGCTTTTGATAAACTACGGTCACAAATTGAACGGCTAAAACAGTTAGCCGTGCAATTTGATAAGGGTAATTTATTTGCGAAAAATCGCTACATGCAAGCCCAACCAAGTTTGTTTGATAAAGCCGTGTTTAGCACAAAAAGTATGAAGTTAGCCGACTATGTAACCGAAATCGAAGATGAGCTTAACAGCCTGCCGCCATCTGAGCATCGCCATGCCTATCAATATGCGCTTGAGCGTATTACCCTTCAGGTAGAAGCGGTGTTTAATGTGATCAAATCAACCCCGGTTTGGGCTAAAGAAAATAAATACAGCTTTAAGCCAAAAGCAAAGCCACAGGTTTATAAGCAAGCCGTGCAAAAAATCATGCAGTCATCTCATGAATTGTATGACGAACTAAAACAAAACCATGAGTTTGAACGCCGCTTAGTTTTGATGATCGAAGAGCGAAAGCTTAAGCTCGACGCAGCAAATTCACAGCAAGCAACTAAAATTAATAAAGAAATATTAGCTTTACATGCAAGGCTTGGCCGTTGTCGTAAAGCCATTTCTGCTACTGAAGACAAGATTCAACAGGTCGAGAAACAGCAGCTGAGATAATGTTTTACTATCATCCAAGTTATTCAGCGTTAGCTTTACCAGAGCGTCACCGCTTTCCCATTGATAAATATCGCTTGTTAAAACAGCTTGTCAGCAACTTTATTGATGAGCAGCACTTCATTACCCCACAACAAGCCACTAAAGCGCAGCTTACTCTGTGCCATAACCCCGGCTATGTCGACGCTTTTTTAACTGGCAGTCTTGATAGCAAAGCAATTAAAAAAATGGGCTTTCCTTGGTCCACTCAATTGGTTGAACGAACACTTTACTCTGTTGGCGCGAGTATTCAAGGCGCTGAGTTTGCTTTGCAACAGGGTGCGGCTTTTAATCTAAGTGGTGGTTATCATCATGCTTTTACAAGCTATGGTAGTGGTTTTTGTATATTCAATGACTTGGCGATAGCCGCAGCACACTTAATTGATACAGAGCAAGCCGACACCGTATTAATCTTTGACTGTGACGTTCACCAAGGTGATGGCACAGCCGAAGTTACACAAGTACATCCCCAGATCATTAGCTGCTCTGTTCATTGTCAGCAAAACTTCCCGCGAATTAAACAGCAATCAAACTACGATTTTGCTTTAGAGCATGGCACTTCAGATACTGAATACCTTGAAACAGTCAAACAAGCTTTAGCCCTAACAATTAGACTCCACCAGCCAGACATCATTTTGTATAACGCTGGTGCAGACATCGCTTCGGATGACGAATTAGGACACTTTCAAGTAAGTTTAGAAGGCGTGTATCAGCGTGACTATTTTGTATTAAACCAAGCAAAGCAAGCAGAAATCCCAGTGTTTGCAGCCATGGGCGGTGGCTATCAACGAAATGTAAGCCGTTTAGTTGATGTTCATGGTCAGCTTTTTAGGGCGGCTGTCGATTTATTTTAAAGCTTGGTATACACTAAAAGTGACTGTTTAATTAGGCTTATTTTGTATGAAAATGCATGACGACATTCACAACTACTATGAAAAATTAGTTGTCGAAGACATCACTAAACGCAACTTAGAATCGACTTACAGTGATGATATTATGGCAGATTTATGCTGCACCGTATTAAACCAACTGCCTGCCCGTTACATCCGTTACGATGTCGACATGGAATTTTATTTACCGCAAACAGAACGTATTAGAATGGAGCAACAAGTGCAAACGGCCATCGATGTAGCGATCAGCCAAGTTGCTAAGAAAAAGGAACTGCAAAAATGAGTAATGAGTTAGATAGCGCGCCTAACTACATCAAAATTGCTGTTGATCTTATTATGCTCTTAGAACAAAACGACGTACCTGCCGAAGACGTATTAGCCGCTCTAGAAATCGTTAAATCTGACTTTGAAATGAAACTTCCCAATCAACTGATTAATAGTCCGAAAATGGCGAGTATTGGGGCATAAATTTGTTATGCTCAGGTTTTATAATTTAAGAATGTAAAACCATGTCATTGCCAAGTTTATTACGCTTATTCATCCTTGCTGCTATTTGGGGCGCTTCCTTCTTATTTATGCGCATGGCAGCGAATAGCTTAGGCCCTGCAGTATTAATTGAGTTAAGAGTCGGCTTTGCAGCAATAACACTATTTATTTTTGCGCTGTACTTACGCAAGAAACTGGCTTTCACGACCCACAAAAAGCATTTTTTCATTATTGGCGCGCTTAATTCCGCCATTCCCTTTTTATTGTTTGCCTTTGCAGCACAAACAATTAATGCATCTACCTTATCCATATTAAACTCAACAACGCCAATTTGGGGCGCCATCGTAGGTATTGTATGGACTAAAACGAAGCCCACTAAAAGTATGTTGCTTGGCTTACTGTTAGGTTTAACGGGCGTGGCCATTTTGGTAGGACAAAATAGCCTGACTATCGACAGCCAAGCCATCACGGCCATTGTTGCAGCACTGTGTGCCTCACTTAGCTATGCCATCGCATCTCATTACACCAAACATGCACCAAAGTTATCAGCTTTTGATAATGCGCATGGCAGTATGTGGGCGGCGAGTATTATGGTACTGCCGCTTATTTTTGTTATTCCTGCCAGAGAAATGCCAAGTAACGAGGTTATGCTTGGGGTACTCGCACTCGGTGTACTGTGTACAGCGGTAGCGTATATCTTGTTCTTCCGTTTGATTGATGACATTGGCCCAACTTCTGCGTTGACTGTGACCTTTTTGATTCCACTTTTTGGCATAGTGTGGGGAAATTTAATTTTAGATGAGCAAATTGGTCCAAATACCTTAGTTGGCGCACTGTGTGTTATCGCAGGTACCATGCTGGTCACTGGCTTTATTCGTATCAAGCCATTTCTAAAACGAAACACCTTGTAACAGAATGCAAATTGCATTTTTAAATACAATCTATACTCTATTAGGTACTAAAAAAGGAAGGAGAAGTGTATGTCAGGTACTACCATGGTGGTGTTAATCGTGCTGATATCAGTCGGCTCTGGTGTAATTTATGATATGTATAAAAAACACCTTGAGTTTAAATCACGAACTTTAAAAAATTCAAAAGAAGCAAACGAACATGTAGCAGAAGTGACAAAAGAGTTGCAAGAGCTAAGAGAGCGTGTACAAACTCTCGAAGCTATTGTTACCGATTCAAGCTACAGCGTAAAACAAGAGATTAATAAACTTTAATTAGCTCTAATTAAGTTAACCCTAATTAAGTTAGCTCTAATTAAGATAATAATGCACTGTATTGTTCAAGCACAGGCTGATAATAATCGGCGTCTTGATTTAACATGCGTCGGTAATGAGCACATAACTGCTTTAAGTACGCTTGGTGCTCTTTACTTGTTAGCTGCCACATTTGCTGCCCGACTCGCGTGATCGGCTGCGAAGAAGTCGCACTCATGGCAATAACTTCATAAAATCGTTTGTTTTCACACACCAACTGCTCAGATACGAGCCCCAATGGCAGTGTTTGTAAATAGCTGCGAACTTGATAACTGTGATGCACCGGGCAAACAATAAAGTCGATATGCGTATTTGGATTTTGACCAACAATCTTCGCTAAGAACTGCACTAACAACTCACCACCCACTCCAGCAATAATAACTAGGTGGCGTTTTTGTGGGGCTGGCGAGATCATTGCCACATCTTGGCAATGTACCTGCCATCGGCCGCGTTGCTCACTTGTGGCAAAACGTTCGAGTTTATCACTTAGTGCCTGCATCAACTCAGGCACAATATCAACAAAATGTATAAGCGGTGCTTTATCTTGCTGTAACAGCTCAATACCTAACAAACCGTGATCGCAGCAACAATCCCAGATCTCGTCATAACCTAAATCAACCACATCAACGATGGCTGAAAGCCGTTTACTCAGTGCCATTAGTTTGCTGTTTTATAAACTAACGCTTTTAAGCTGCGATCACTGTCTACCTCAACAAAGCCATCAGTAGCTGCTAGTCGCTCAACAAAACTAATTGCTCCTTGTGTATGATCGCTAATGAGATCTTTAAAGGCCTGCTCTGAAAGCTCAGGGCTATTGGCACACAGTAATAACTGGGTGTTTTCATTCAACAGCTCAGGTAAACGACGTAGAATTTTTTGATAATCCTTGGTCAATATAAAGCTGCCCTTTTGAAAGCTCGGTGGATCAACAATGATTAATTCATACGGCGCCGACTTTTTAAGCTTACCAAATGACTTTAAAATATCGTGCGGAAAATAACTAACACCTTGAGCAAAACCATTTAATTGATGGTTTTGTTTACCTGTTCGCAGCACCCCTTTATTCATGTCCATATTAATAACTTGGTCAGCACCACCTTGCATTGCTGCAACAGAGAAGCCACACGTATATGAAAATAGGTTGAGCACTTTTGCATTTTTACTATTGGCTTGAACAAACTCACGACCACGGCGCATATCAGGGAAAATCCCAGTATTTTGGCGACTCAGTAAATCTACTTTAAACTTAATACCATTTTCACTGACATGGTGCTCTTGGGGTAATTCACCAAACGTCAGGGCATTACGGGTGTTAATGCCGTCGCGTTGTTGATAAACCAATGCACTAATAAGCTCTGGCGCATTCTCTTTCGCCCATTGCCACAGGGTATCAGTTAATTGCGCAAGTACCTGCTCATCTATTTCTTGATATGAAACTAAAAAGAGTGCTGGCGGATAAAAGTCTAAATTAATGTGGCTAAGCTCAGCGACTGAGTGTCCACGGCCATGGAATACACGACATAATTCATTAGCAGCAAGTGGAGCCTCTGCTAAAGCATTTAAAATGGTAGAAAAATCGTTTGTCATCATCTTTAGTTAATTAACTGTTGTTGTAATTCGTGAATTTCATCACGCACAGACGCCGCTTTTTCAAACTCAAGATCGCTAGCATAAGCATGCATTTTAGCTTCAAGGGTTTTGATTTGGCTGGCAATATCTTTTGCACTAAGCACTTGTTTAGACTCTTTACGCACTAACTTAAGGTTGTCTTTCGGACTTGCTTCTTCGCCCACATCCATAATGTCGGTGATACTTTTCACCAGTGCTTGTGGCTCTATGCCATGCTCGAGGTTATAAGCTTGTTGTTTTTCACGGCGGCGGTCTGTTTCATCAATGGCTTGTCTCATCGAATTAGTTATGCGGTCGCCATACAGAATTGCTTTACCATTTAAGTGACGTGCAGCACGACCTATGGTTTGAATAAGCGATCGGGTCGAACGTAAGAAGCCTTCTTTATCAGCATCGAGTATCGCAACCAGTGAAACCTCTGGCATGTCGAGACCTTCTCGTAATAAGTTAATGCCCACTAACACATCAAACACACCAGCACGTAAATCACGGATAATTTCAACCCGTTCAACTGTGTCGATGTCTGAGTGCAAGTAGCGAACTTTTACATCATGATCGTTGAGATAGTCGGTTAAATCTTCTGCCATGCGCTTAGTTAAAGTAGTAACAAGTACCCGCTCGTTCACTTCAACTCGTTTATAGATTTCAGAAAGTAAGTCATCAACTTGGCTGCCCACTGGGCGCACTTCGATTTCTGGGTCAATAAGACCGGTTGGACGAATAACCTGCTCTGCAACCTCCCCTGATGAGCGCTCAAGCTCAAAGTTACCAGGTGTTGCCGACACATAAATAGTTTGCGGCGCGATGGCTTCAAACTCTTCAAAGCGTAATGGCCGGTTATCTAATGCCGATGGCAAGCGAAAGCCATACTCAACAAGATTTTCTTTACGGCTTCTATCGCCTTTATACATGGCGCCAATTTGCGACACAGTAACGTGTGATTCATCAATAATCATCAATGCATCATCGGGTAAGTAATCAAGCAATGTCGGCGGTGGATCACCCGGCGTTCTGCCTGATAAGTAACGCGAGTAGTTCTCGATGCCTGAACAATAACCAAGCTCGGTCATCATTTCAATATCATACTGGGTGCGCTGAGCAATACGCTGCTCTTCTACAAGTTTGTTGGCACTGAGTAACTGAGCTCGGCGGTCTTTAAGCTCATCTTTAATCTTATCAATGGCATCAAGAATTTTTTCACGGGGTGTTACATAGTGTGTTTTCGGATAAATAGTCGCTCGTACAATATGTTTTTCAACGGCCCCTGTTAGCGGGTCAAAAATACTTAAGCGCTCAATTTCATCGTCAAACATCTCCACACGCACAGCGTAAGTATCCGATTCAGCTGGAAATATATCGACCACTTCACCACGTACACGGTAAGTACCGCGGCTAAATTCAATATCGTTACGTGTATATTGCAGCTCAGCCAGACGGCGCAGCATATCGCGCTGATCGACGGTTTCACCCACTTTCAGTAAAAGCATCATCTTCATATATGAGTCTGGGTCGCCCAAACCATAAATAGCAGACACCGAAGCGACAATAATGGTATCGCGTCGTTCAAGCAGCGCTTTGGTAGCACTTAAACGCATTTGTTCAATGTGTTCATTGATAGACGCATCTTTCTCAATAAAGGTATCGCTGGCAACAACGTAGGCTTCTGGCTGGTAATAATCATAATAAGAAACAAAATACTCAACCGCGTTATGAGGGAAAAACTCTTTCATTTCGCCGTAAAGCTGTGCAGCGAGTGTTTTGTTGTGTGCCATGATAATGGTTGGCCGATTCAAATCATTAATGATATTGGCCATGGTGAAGGTTTTACCCGTTCCCGTAGCCCCTAACAATGTTTGATGTGCAAGCCCTGCCTCTAGGCCATCTTTTAATTGTGCTATTGCCGTTGGTTGGTCACCACTTGGCTGAAATTTAGAAACTAGTTGGAAATGGTCGCTCATGAATGACACTCCTTCATATATGACTCACTTAACCCATCAACTTCTTTGATAAACCATTTATAGGCAACCATTGCTGTGAATAAGTTACCAATCGCCGCACCAATAAATAACCCCGTTAAACCTGCAATTTCGCTGCCTACATAAGCAAAAGGTACATAAAAAACAAACAGACGTACCACACTTAAAATCAGTGCATTCATTGGTTTATGAAGCGCATTAAATGAAGAGTTAGATAAAATAATCACCCCTTGCAGACCGTAACTCAGTGGCAAAATATAAATGAATAACTTAATCACATCCATTACCGCTTGCTCTTTACCAAATACATCAGCGATAAAGCCAGAAGTTAACAGCAGTACAATATAAATAGCGAACTGCCAAATCATCACGAATTTCAAGGTTTTTGAGTAGGCCTCTTTAACACGTTCAAACTTACCTGCCCCAAAGTTTTGACTAACAAATGGCGGCAAAGTCATCGACAATGCAAGCACCACAAGGCTTGCGATAGATTCAATGCGACTACCTACCCCAAACGCCGCAACCGCTTCAGGACCATGTTTAGCCACTAATGCTGTCATGACAGCCATGGCAATGGGTGTCAGCATGTTTGCGCCAGCCGCAGGTAAACCAATTTTAAGAATTTTGCGAATCGAACTAAGCGGCGTTTGCACACCAGCATGCAAGCTCAATAGACCATTTTTTATCGCAAGAATGTATAAAATGATGACGACAGCAACAGACCATGCAATAACACTGGCGATCAGCGCGCCTTGTATGCCCAATGCCGGAATAGGTCCAAAGCCAAAAATAAGCATAGGGTCTAAAATAGCATTAATCAGCCCCGCTCCACCCATTACAATACTGGGTGTTTTGGTATCGCCACTGGCTCTGATTACTGAGTTGCCGACCATAGGAGTAATTAAAAAAACACTGCCTAAGAACCACACACTCATATACTCATGAATAAGCGGTAAGACTAATTCGCCAGCACCCAATAACTTAAAAATTGGATCTATTAATAAATAACCTACTACAGAAAGACTAAACACCATCACCACCGACACCAGTAACGACATGCTGGCATCAAAGCGTGCTTCATCTAATTTATCGCTACCAAGTGCTTTAGCTATAACCGCAGAGGTACCTATCCCTAAGCCGATTGCCAGGCTAATTACAGTAAAGGTTACAGGAAAGGTAAAACTGACAGCAGCAAGAGGTTCGGTGCCTAATAAACTAATGAAGAAGGTATCAACCAAATTAAACATCATCAGGGTGATCATTCCGAAGATCATAGGAATGGTCATTTTTTTCAAGGTTGGCAGAATGGGTGAGTTTAAAAGATCAGGTTTAGTTTTGCTCTGCGGTTTCACGCTCATGGGAATACTTTGCCTCTTTTTCTGAACCTGTAAGTTTAAAGCATCCTTCCCTTGCAAGCTATGCTTTATTAACAGAATCAAAATTCATACACAAAACTATTACTTTTGACGCTTTGACATAAAAATAACTGCTAACCCCTATAAAAAACAATATAAAAACAAGTTTAATAGCTTTGTTACAATTAAAAGGCAGTTATCGCTGTTTTTTTACACAATAAATAGCGCCATTTCATCGTCACGAATAAATTTACTCATCAATTCAGCAAGGCTTCAGATAAAAACAATAACCTATTGATTTTTAAATAATTAAAAAAATGAATTAAATGCTTGAAATTGCTGTAGCCCTCGAAAATCCTAGCACCATAGCTGTTCTTAAAGTTTAATAAACAGAGTTATCCACAGAAACCGTGGATAACTCTCTAGAAGCCGCAAATATAAAGGCTTTTAAGGCGGGTGTTTATCACTTAACACTAAGAATACCAAAGCCTATTGTTTTAACCCTTTTATAAGTTTCTCGAAAAGAACGCGCAAAAATTGTAGCCGCCGACATAAAATGATAAACACCACGGCTAAAAATGATAACAAAACCTTTTATCACATAAGCCGCGCGGGCTCTAATGATAAAGGCTGTATAATAAAAAAGCAGCTTTCGCTGCTTTTTTAATCTGAAGTGGTCTTAGCCAATTTTAATAGTGCAGAAATGGATTGGGATAAGTCCTCACCTGTCTCATATTGCCTGTCTATGAGCTCCTCAGCGCCTCTAATCAACTCTATAAACTCACCGTTAGGGTTTTTTGTAAAACCTCTTAAATTGGTCGTACGGCTCGCTAACTGCCTATTGCGTACTAATTCAACAATATCTTTTGGGACACCCTCTTGTTTCAATAGGTTACATAGCTCACTTAATGACTCGTCAGTAATTTTCTGCAAATGGCGTTCTGGAATTTTTACCATTGATTCAAGAACATAGAATCTATATGAAAATACCCCTAAAGCGATAACACCACAAAACAACAGCAATACAATAAGAACATCCATACATATTTACCTTTTAACTCTCCACGGGAAAACAATACAAAAGCTAAAAATAGCAAATTGGCATTTATCCCTATGCTGTATACGTCCCAAAGTAACCAGCTATCATCACTGTACTCATTGGGACGGTCTTTAAAATTTAGGGCTGCTACATTGCGATCTATAAACATTAAAGTGTTTAAAAGTGCATTAATTGACATTGTTGTAAACACCACTTTAACCTGATCACTAAACAACACCCCAAAGAACCAATGTCCCCATAAAACTAAAAATGCTTGCAACAAAGAAAACACAGCCCAAACTAAATACCAGAAGTAAATTTGTTGGTCTTGTGTCAACGCCTCTAAAGCGTTTGCATGAAGAATATCCCCAAGAGCAAGCCCTATAGACATAATCCCAGCTGATATTGCAATAGAAACTCTCTTAGTTTTACGAGGGAAAAGAGCCAAGAAAAACGCTAAGATAAAAGCTACTAACTCAAGTTTATTAAGTGAATAACTAAAAATTACATCTATCGTTGGCAAATCCATTATTAGTTTTCTGTTTTCTTTTTGTCTGGATGGCCTCCACCGCCATTTTGTAATGTGACTTGATCATCCAATAAGGCTGCAAAATTACTTTGAGAAAGCTTGTCATTTGGTTTTTGAGGCTGAGCTTTATTTAGGTTTTCAAGAGGGCTAGACGATATTGGTTGCGTTATTTTCATATCAACTCCTTTATAAATATAAAATGAATAAGCGCCCAAAACTTACACCACAGTACCTTTATTAACAACAAATTCATTTGCGTTACACTTCAATTTCAGAAAAAGGTAGTACTGATGCAGGCCCTATAATCCTGCCATTTTCAACGTAAGCAGATCCATTCTCAACAGCATTACCAAGCAATACAGTGCTACTACCATCAGTATATTGAACTAAACTTGTACCATTGGGATATGTCTCGACTACTGTAACGATTGTTCGTTGCTGCCTACTTAATACTGCCCCTAAACGATTTAAAGAATTAGACATTACTTATCACCTTTATCCTTTGATTTACTGTCACAGCGCCTGTATTGCTAACACTTGCACTAATACTCATTGTGTCGCACGTTGCCTTGAACACTGAATCTGAGTAAGAAATACCAACTAACATACCTGGTCTGATTGGTGGTAAGTCTTCTAATAGCTTGGTACGTACTGTTGTATTCTCTTTACTACCGCTGTTGGCTAATTCACATGTGCCGCGCTGCCGTGCCGCTTGATTATCTGTAATCAAGCTATCAACAACGTCTTTTGCGAATTGATCGGCTAATGTGCCTGCACGTTTAACCTTACATGACACTCCTTGCTGTTCACCGCGTACAAACACAGCATTATGTTCTTGGTTTATTGTTTGGCTTGAGCTGTGCTCTAGAATTACAGAGTCATTTAAAATTACATCACAAATTGCGTTCGTAGTGTCCCAAGGAGCTACAGGCCACATAGGAACAACTGATACCGTCTTATTAGCATCATCAAAGTCAAGTATCGCACCAACTGATTTAGCTACTGCTAGCAACGCTGCTCCTGGAGTTAGATCAGTGTATGAAAAAGCATATTGTGGAATTGGATAATCAATCATTTTATTATCAAGTGACCAACCCGTATTAACCAAAATATCGGACATGATCCCCGCTAAAGTTTTCGGGGTTGGGTTCGTATAATTTGTAGCTCTTGAGTAAGGCTGTGAGAGTAGTGCAAAGCGGCTACGGCCACTTGCACTAAAACTTTGATTTGCAAATCTTAGGTTTTTGCTCGGCTGTTCACAAATAACATAAAAGTCGTAACCATTGATTGAAACTTTTAGTTCTTGACCTATTGCACGTTCATAGTCAATTCGAGAGCAAAACTTTAAGTTAGCTGTTGCGCAATATTGCCCACGCGAAAGCGAGTAATCGAAACTACTTATCAATACCTTTTGTTCATCTGATACCCGTACACAATTAATTGTTGGTTGCATAATGTATGTATTCCTAATTTGGGGTTCAATCGGGATTTTTCTATCAATGGTGGGGACATCATCATCGCCACGAACTAAACCACCAGGCAAGCCCCAATAGCAAATCTTGTCGGGATTGGTGAAACGCATGATTAAGTGCCCTGTATGCGTTTCTGCGGGCTCAATAAACTCACCCAACACGTAACCTTTAAAAGGATGATTTCGCCAATAGCAGATGTATTCAGCATCGGTTTCACCATAATGGATAACAAGTTCGCGCCCGATAGTTGAAGGCTGAACATTCCACTCTAAAAAATAATTGTGAGGGATTAACTCAGTAACACTCCAATTCTGAGCTTTTTCAACATTTTCAATTGGTAGTGTTATTAACCAAGGAAATGAGCTTTGGATATATTCAACATCATTAATCAACTTGTAATTTAGATGAGTAAGTCGTGATTCATAACCTCTATTTCCCCAAAATATTTCACTTTCTATTTCTACTTTAGTTGCCACACTCCATTTAAAATGAAATTTACTGTTCACTATTTCTGAGTTATTAAATGCCGCCTCAAACTCAGCCTTGTAGCTATCACTTTGCCATTGAAAATCAGTTTGATTCTCCTCAACACCAGGAACAAGCCAGAGTAACCCATAATACACACCTATATTTGGCTGTAAGTAAGGGAGCGTTGGTTCTGGCTCTACTGGGTCTGTGCTGCCATCAAACCTGATTGAAAGCGGACTGAAATTAATTTTATAGGGTTCATTAAAGCGTAACTCTAATGAATAATCAGGCCCATAAAAGTTCAGTTCAAAAGGTGAATAATTGCGTTTAAAGTTAAGTTTAAAACGCAATTTCAATGTGTAGTCAGGCTTGATGAAACCTAATTGAAGCGGCGAATTATTAACTTGATATGAGCTAATAAAACGAAGTTCGATCATAGTTAAGGTGACTCAAAAGGCTGTGGGTTATTTGGATCAAAGGTGAACATATCAACCAACATAGTTTGAACATTATCAGCTATGGCAGCGTTATATTGATTGTCATCATCGTAAATAATCACAGATAAATTTGCACCTAAAGCATAAGATTTTGGCAAAAACCTTATATTATCACCATCTTTCGCCTTAAAGTGAGCTAACTTTGAGCCACTTAATCTGTCTATAATGAGCATGCGCTCTGCATCAAGAGTGTCAACGACTAAAGCAGACATAATCAATGGTGCAGGAATTACCTTTATTACATTTAAGAGCATTACCATTCCTCAATGTTAACCCATATATTTGAACCACCTGCATTTGAACGAGGAATACTAAGGTAACTTACGCCTTCTATTTCTTTAATAAAAGGCATTGATGCATTCCTATATCCATTTTCTTGCGAAGAAAATAAACCGGGTATAAAACCTCTGGCAAAGGGCAGTGTTTCATTATTACCTTGAGTTCCTGCGCTTGCTAATTGATAACTGCCAGTTGAAAGAATAAATTGTGATAGCACTCTTATTTCTGGCTCACTATCCTGAATACTGTTTTGTGAAACATTCCACAAACCTAACCCGCAGCAAGCGTAGCAATTAGCCTTCGATTCTGTTCCGTCAAGGGAATATACGTAACCAATTTGTTGGGTCGCACTGTCCCCCAAAACATAATTAAGCTGCGAGTTCCAACCAGCAGCTGTATTATTAATATACCCAGACAATGCAACAAATTTTGCAGGATCGTTTGGAAAAAAAGACTTGATGTCACCTATGAAAGTAAAGCAGTGGTTATATGTTCCAAAATAATTTGTACTCATTCGCGCTTCAGGAAAACACATAACGTAAAACGCTGTAGAGGTCGCTAAGATAATCCAATTATTTGGATAAGTTTGACTAGTACCACCTATATAAGAATAGAAATATTGAGTAAGTCTCGCGTAACTTGTTTTTGAAATATAGTCTAATGCTCCCTGAAACCTAACAGTATTGTTTGCATTATTATTACCTTGCTGGACGGTAAAAACACCACCTGAACCATCAACTTCGCTGTTTCTAATTGCTATGTATGGTGATTCTTCTGGAAGTGATTCATGTGCAACACTCCAACCCGCTGCTGATTTAGTCCCATACCCATCAACCAGACATTTTTTTAAAACATTTATAAATTCAGATGGTCTACCTTCTACAATTTGCGGCGCACCCTCGTCATCCCATCGATATACATTTACTTGAGCCATTTTTAATCCTTATTTCCACGAAAACTTAAAGTTGAGTTGTCACGCGCTATGTCAGAATGACCTGGGGACACTGAGCGGGTGATCATAATTGGTTTGCTTGCAGCTTTTGTCTCAAACAAGAAAGCCTCTCCAGGATTAAGACCTGAGCCAAATGCTTCTTTGCGCAAGACAAAATAAGGCGCACCTACGAATGTATTGAATGGTGCGCAGTCGTTAAGAATGTCACCGCTGTAAATCGTGCCCACAAATTCGCCTATAACGTTGTAAGCACTCGTTGATGTAAAAACGATGGCCCAGCGCTGATTAATAGTGCCGATATTTGTAAGCTCAATTGGGTATTGAGTTGTGTTGATTGCACTAGATGCTGGCGCGCCAGTTTCGAGAAAATTGTTTTGCCAAGCAGCAAGAGTTCGCTCGAATTTACTTTGAGCTTGTAAATCACCCAATACTTGCACGCTACTTACGGCTGAGCCTGCTGGGTAGGTTCGATTGAGCTTTGTTAATAGCTTAAGTGTATTACCTTCAATTGCACTGATTAACGCTAACTCTGACTGAATGGCCGTAACAATATAGGGGGCTGTAAATGCATTTATCCCCGCATTAATTGTGACCTCTCCCGTTTCACGATCATAGCTATAGGCTTCATCTGTAACAGACCATAAACTAGCCCCAGAGGCATCAACAATATCGATAAAGTCAGCATCTTCGAGCACCGTTAATACTTGCCCCTCAATTAATTCTAACTGCGCTAAACGCTCTCTGTTTTGAATGCTGATAGGGTTAAAACTATGAAAAATTGCCACTGTGCCATTATTCGGCAGAGTGGAAGTGTCAAAGCCCCCAGGTGGTGCAGGGACGGTGGTCACTTCTATTTCGTTATAGTCATAACGAATAGAATCTGGAAGAACATCTATCGAAAAAGTGACATCGATGTAGCCCGTAGCACTTACCGAACCTGTGCAATTGGTGCCAGTTATATCGCCGTTTAAATCACTCGATGCACTAAACTCTACACCTTCACTGTTTTTATAAGTGATATAAACACTATCTCTTGAAAATGAACTACTGGGCAACTGCCACTGTTTTTGGGTAATTGTACGCTCACCTTTAGAGATTAACGCGCCCAAGTTCTCCGTTACTGTGCCTTGGTATTCAACCGTATTCCCCTCAGTTTCGGTAATAATACCTGTTTCATAATCAATCGTTGCAAACACATAGCCGCCAGCAATAAAGCGGCCCTGGCTATCATCCGTATATACCGTATTTTCACCTGTTTTTTTACCTTTGTATAGCCAGGTAAAACACGTTCACCCGCAGCTAAAGTGATCGTTGTTGAGTCATTAAATGAGTGAAAACGAAAGTCGATATTTGACACATAAAACAAAGTAAAATACTGATCTTTTGAAACTGCGGGATTCAGTAACTCGCAGCTAAATGTACCGTTATCATATCGCAGAGAATTTAATTCACCTGTGCCTGCGTTAATGCGTTTTGTTCTTACTGTATTAATATACTTTGTAGGCTCATCAATAGCGCCTTGAGTGTATGAGTAGCTATACTGATACTCAGCGTAGTAAATAGGCTCAGCATTTAAAAAATCATCAACTGTGATGTTAATTTCTGTAATTTCGCCGTAGCTTAAAACCCGTTTAGTACGATAAATACTTAAAGCATCTGAATCTGGTTTTAAACCAATTTTAGACACGATGTTTTTAATTGAGGGAGTGAGTACACGGGTTAATGACTCTACCTCTAGCTCTTGGCTTTCAATAGCAGCCTCAACAGTAATAAAACTTGTGCCGTGATACTTAGTGCTATTTAACGCAAGTAAAGGCAGCATGTCGCTTACTAGGCTCGTTTCCTTCAAATCGCTTGCTTCTACTAGCAAGACATTAACCAATGGATCATCAGGTTGATCACTTAAGAAAATATGTGCATCTTGCAAGCGCGCTGCATCATCCGTACTCAGTGCAGGGTATAATTTAACAATATCAAACGATGAACGGGCATGGTCGATATCACTTATTGAACTAAACACATCGTTCAATTTACCACTGACGATAGCATTATTCGTTCGATGGCCTCCAGCATGTTCCTCATTACCAATAAGCTGAGGCTTAAAAATTTTTAAATCTGTTCTAAGCATAGTTAATCCCTGTTTAAACCGTTTTTAAACGTAGGTTTATGTTTGTGAAGTGGGTTGGCTCTGTATCTGAAAAGTGAGTGTGTGGAGTACTCTCAACTGCCTTTTGTGTATGATCCCAAACAACAGTAAAAAGTGTGCCTCGAATTGAGATTTCAAACGCATCTAACGTGCTTTGTGCATGCTCAAGTAATGGCTTAAACGTGCTAGCGGTCTCAAAGTCACTATACAAATGAATTGGTCGACCAAGCGGGACCAATGTTTTTTCAATATGCTGCGCACCGTTAAGGGCACGCTCTGTTTGTTCAACGACTGGTAAATAATCAAACTCGTTAAGCCAAACAAAATTATCTAGTTGCTGTGCGTTTAATAGGATCATTGTGTATTACTCAATTGCTCAAGTGTTTGCAAAAAGCGCTCTTCAAACTCTGCATAAATAATTTGCTTATTAGGCAATACCAGCTCTAATCGCACCGTTCTTGAAGGTGTACTTGTGCTCGATGTAGCGAGTGGCTGTTGAGTTTTAATTGCAGTCACCAACTCCCTTACAACGGCTGTTAAGCTATTTAAATTAGCTGTTGATGTAGAAGTCGATGCATAGCTCTCACTCGTTGGTTTATATGTTTGGGTTGGTGCGGTATAGCTGGGTGTAGTGCTCGTATTTGTTGAAGATCGATTACTCAGTTCGTTCCGCTTTGCATCAATTGCATCATTAATCGTTTGTTTATTTTCATTTGATAAACGACTGAGACGTACATTAATCTCTTTATAGATTTTATTAAGTGCGGCTGTAGTTTTGGCGTTATCAACTTGGGTTTGGTATTTGTTAAGCCAATATGGTTGCGTGTCTTTTTTACTTGCAGCTGCTTTAGCTGCCCTAATCTCTGGTGTGTCTAATGCATAGGCGCTGTTGCCATTTTCTAACTGATATTGAGCAATTGTATCAACAGATGCACCATTTGATACTGACACTTGGCGCACGTTGCTTGCTGCTTTAGAAGCAGACGCAGCTACACGGTCTAAAGCAGCTTGCTGTCTTCCTAATGCGCTAACCGCATTATCACTTGCTCTAGCCTGCTCATTCGTCGCTTGAGTGCCTGCTCGGGTTGAGGCTGTTGCTGCATCTTGGGCATTTTTAAAATCACCTAACAAATTATTCACTATCGACAGTACATCTGTCAGACGTTCTTTTTCATAGTTATATTCCTGGGCTGTTAACTGCCCTGATTCATAACGTGAATTTAATTGCTCTAATTCTGATGTTAAACGGCTATGTTCTCGCTGCAATTGCCCAAGGCTAGCTAACTCTATTTGTTGGACTCGATTTAAATCATTCGTTTGGTCAGTTAAACGCTGTTGCTGAATAGTCAGCGCTGCTTGGGCTTGGGCTTTTTGCTCAGCTGTTGCCGAGCTGCTTGCTAATACTTGCTGGTTTGTCTTAATTGCTTCGCGCGTTTTATCCAATTCACGAGTAAAACGCTGTACTGCTTCGCTGTTTGTGTCTGTAACTGGCTTAAGCGCGTTGGCTTTTTCAATGAGCTTATCGAGTTCTTTAGTCAAACCGAGTGCAGCAGCTGCTGCTTGCACACTTGATGGCACGGTTTCATCAGTGGCATCTGCCGCAGCAATAGCAGCCTCAGCCCATTTTAAATAAGCTTGGCGCTGAACAGCTAAAGGCTGCTCTGACTCTCTCATCAACTCATAAGCAGCACGCAATTTATTTGCGGTATCATCCAGTGTTTTAACTGATGTAATACCAAGCTCTGCATAGGCTTTTTCTACATCACCTGCAAAAATCTTTTGACGCTCAAGCATTGCGCCATGTTCTTCGAACTTAACTTGCAATGCATCTAAAATTGCGAGCTGGCCCTGGTACTGCTCGCCTGCACTTTGGATAGCAACACGGGCTGATTCAATGCTCTGTATAAAGCCATCAACCCCGACTTTAACACCATCTAAGCTTTGAGCTTGTTGCTCTAATGATTCGATAGTTTTAAGGGCTTCGGGTAACGTTAAACTTAAAAGCGCTTGACGTTGGCGCTCTGCCTCCGTTGCCGCAGCAGTGGCCTCTGCAAGTTTTCGTTGCTGATACTCTAAATTGACATAGCGCCCTTGCGCTTCATCCCAAACAAGCTTACCTGCATCAATGAGTGCGTTTAGCTCATCCATGTTTGTAATGATAAGGCCAGTTGAGTTTGACAGCTGCTGTAATTCGTCAGCGAGTATTTTTGCTTGCACTGCGCTGGCTTGTTGCGATTTTCTTACTTGCTCCTCAGCAGCAAGTAAATCTTTATATAAAACACCAACCTCGACTAATTCACTAATTAGCCAGGTATAAAGACCTGCACGGCCAACCGCTTTAAGTGCTGTATTCCATTTGCTTGCAGCAAGTGTAGCTGCATTCTGTGCTGTTGTGCTTGCGCCAACAGCGGCAGTATAGGCCCGCATCGATGCGATAGCCGTTGTTGCGCCACTGATCACACTACTAAAATAGTTACCAACCTTAAGCGCCAACCATACTTTAGCAACCGTTGCTATTTCGTCGCGGTATTCGTACAGCGTTGTAGCTGCATTTTTAATGGCTGTACCAGTACTTACAATGGTGTCACTTATGCTCTGCGCCCATTCTTTAAGTCGGCCATCTTTTGCCATTGCCGCAAACTCAGTATTTAAACTGGTGATTTGAGACTTGAGCCAATCCATCGCGCCCGATTGCGCAATGAGATTATAAAACTGCTCTAAGTTATCTTTCGCATTCGACACTTGACCACTGAACAGCGCCATTTGTGCCGCCGCTGAGCCAGCACTAGCGCGGCCCATTTCATCAATCAAGTCTTTGATTACATCACGGCCTAATTGGCCTGCGCTCGATAACTTTTGTAATTCAACTGTATTTTTGCCCGTTACTTTTTCAAGCAGATCCCAAACAGGTATACCACGCTCAACAAGCTGTAATATTTCTTCGCCTTGCAGTTTTTGTTTTGCCCACGCTTGGCCGAGTGCAAGGCTGATACCTTCAACCTCTTGAAACCCGCCGCCAAGCTTTAATGCTTGGTCTGTGATGGCTTGCATTGTGCCATCCATCGGATCAAGGCCAAACGCTTTAAGTTTTACAAACGCCTGGCTAACTTCCCCTAGTTGCAAAGGGGTATTTTTAGTAAACTCTTTTACCCAGGCTGTTGCTTGTTCGCCGCCTGCAATGCCGCCCATGAGGGCTTGCATTTGTATACCTAACTTTTCAAACTTATCGCCTGTTTCAAACACTTGCTTTACGGCTTGGGCTACTCGATCAAGCCCAACATACGCCGCAGCTAAACCCGTAACCTTTGCAATTACACCATCTAAGCTTTGTGCTTGGGCGCGTTGTGCAGCTGTGCCTTGCTTTAAGTCAGCTGTTAACTGATCAACTGAGCGACCTGTTTTGTCGTATTGAGCTGCTAAATCTCGTTTAGCAGCTCTTAAATTATTAGAATCAACGCCTGAACGTTTAAGCGCTGTTTGTAATGATGCATGCTTAGTTGTTTGCTGTGTTAGCTCTGCCCGCATCTGTTCTAAATCTTTCTCTGCCGCATCTATTGAGCGCGCAAATTGCACAAATGGCTTTTCTGTGTCTTGTGCTTCTTTTTGTAATTTGTCCAGTGCTTGCGCAGCAGCTGCTGTTGCAATTTCTTGTTGTTCTAGTTTTTGGTTTGATTGCTCAAATGCACGAATAAGATCGCTTTGATTGGATAACCCATCTAACTGATCCGCAAGTTTACCCGCAGCAGGATTTGCTGCATCAGCGCTTTGCTCCACATCACGCAGCTCATTAACAAGCTGCTCAATATTTTGCTTACCTGTGGCCTCGGCAACAATTCTTAATGCTAATTCGAGTGTTTTATTTGCCATGCGATAACTCAGTTTAAACAGGGTTTAAATGGGGATAAAAAGGCTCAAGCTAGTGAGCCTTTTGGTAAGGGATGTTTCTAATTAGCTGTCTAACTCGTCAATATAAAATGGCTCGTCCTTGCCCTGCACAAGCTTTGCGTTACCTTCAAGGGCCGCACTTACGAACTCACTACCCGCAAGGTCTAGCTCTTTAGTTGGCATCATTGACACATCATAAATTTCAAAACTGACAGGCTTACCATTTGTTAGGTTTGTACCTTCACCAAATAAGCGTAAACGAGACTGTGATTTAGTTGCGCCGTTAATGCGCTTACCACTTCGCGCGTTAAAAGAGCCTGAAACCGTAATGCTGCCACCAGCAGCAAGCGCACCACCTTTGATTGAACGAATTAAGCCAAGTGCAAAATTAAATTCATAATCTTTACCTAGCACTAATTCATTTGCCGCTTGTTTAACTACAACGTCATCTGTGAAGTTTTTAGCGCCTGTTTCAATCCAGCCCTGGTGATTAGGCATCGTGATTGGTGCATCAGCTAATGCGCCCGCCGCAAAATTAATGTCTGCCACTTCACCCATAAGGGCCAATGCAACAAGCTCAGCAGGTTGATCATCAAATTCCCACGTAACAACAGCAGGCTTAGGGATTTTCACATCATCTAAAGCTTGGCCTTTCGTTGCCTTTTTGTTTGATGTGCGTACTTTTGATTCAGCTTCTGTTTTGATTGCCAATTTTTGCGTATTGATTGGGCCAAAAATTTGGCCTGTGCTTACGCCTTGTTCATTTAAACGGTCAACAAAGATATTGCCCGCAAGTAAGATACCGTCGCTCATGTTATAGCGCTCCTTTCAATCTCATTTGACATGTAAAGGCCAGCGGGTAGTAAGCATGACCTTTGGTAAATTGGGGTTTTGCTGGGGTGTTAACACGTAGCCAAGGGCCAGTGTTGTTGTGGACTTTGCCCGCCAAAGCGCGAATGATTTCCGTTAAGTGCTTGCCGTGGTCTTTGTCGCGTTTACGAACTACTAAAACGACTAGCCAGGTTTGCACTACTTGCATGTTGTATCCGCCGTTCTTGGCGTCTGGTAAGTTGTCACCGTAATAAATCAAGTGTACTGCTGGGGTTGTTTGGCTATCTTCTTTAGCATCTGCTAACTCGTCACTTAAATAAACTCGCTTAATCCCTGGTACTTGTTCAAGTGCCTCTTTAAGCGGGTATTGAGCTGCAAAGTAGTCAGTTGTTATTTCAAACATCAAATAAACCCTTTTGATTTTTCACGGGCAAACACGCTTCCTGCGCTTTCAATTTGTGCGGTATTTTGCACTTGGGCATCCTCGCCCGACGAATCTACACCAATGCTCAAATCTCCTTTTGCAACAGAGGTAAGAAATTTAATTGCGTCCTTGTAACGTGTTTCAACATGCTCTGGTGCATCATTTGTACCGAGCTTATAGCGGGCAATGTCGCAACAAAGTTGCTCAAGTAAGTTAGGCACATTTGCAAGCGGCAACTCATAACGGCTCGCTAAGTAACCGTTAATCATATCGCTTGCATCAGTTATCGCCTGCTCTATCACAGGGGCATTAATAGCGTCAGCTGGGGAGTCATCACGCGCACTTAAATAAATAAGGTCTTGCTCTCCAAAGCGCTGCTGCATCGCTGTGATAGTTGCATAAGCCATTACTCGGCCTCACTCGCAGCATCTTGTAACCACTGCCACGCAGCATCACGGTCTTTTGCCGACACTTTAACCTTGATTACGTCACCTTCGTT
This sequence comes from Pseudoalteromonas sp. Hal040, assembly GCF_037162425.1. Classification (NCBI taxonomy): domain Bacteria; kingdom Pseudomonadati; phylum Pseudomonadota; class Gammaproteobacteria; order Alteromonadales; family Pseudoalteromonadaceae; genus Pseudoalteromonas; species Pseudoalteromonas sp. Hal040. The sequence continues at coordinate 2,279,696 of NZ_JARLUU010000001.1, forward strand.
TTCGCCTGGTGCTTCATAAGTTAGCTGTTCAACAGTCGGTTTAAGCTCCATTTGCGCATCAATCATTACCGCGATGATGGGTTGCAGTTCTTGGGGTGCTTGGGTGTAGTCAACTTGCTCATAAAGCTTTACTGACGAACCCACATTATCTGCGTCCAGCTGTCCCTGCGCCGCTGCACTTTCAACGTGCGGCACAATTTGCATTGATAAGCGTGCATCTTTTTCAATAGCTTCAAGCTTCTGCTCGTCCAGCTTATCAACTGGGATGCTGTTTTTTCCTTGCTCGAAACTAAAGCCCGCTCGACGGTAGCCTGTAGGCTGCATGCAAGTGACGATGACGGAAGCAATAAGGCTAAGATTAAATTTATTTGCCATTTCATTTTTACTCCTGGTTAAAAACATGGGGCTATAACACCCCATGTTTCAGGGTTCTAAATTAAGAGGGTTTTACAGATAGTCAGCGACTAGTAGCTCAACACGGCCTTTTAATTCGTTTGTGCTGTTTTCGTCTAGCTCACGCTCTAACAAACGTGTTGCTTTCTTTTCCATGCTTGCAGGAACAACCAACACGGTAGGACGAACACCAAGCTTACGGCCACCATCAGCTTGAAAGCTGCGCATTTTTTCAATGCTATCCCAAAGCGTATCAGCGTTGAGTTCACGTTTATTACCAAAGCCTAACTGCCAAAAACCAAAGCCCGCCGCATCACGGCAATCAACACCAAAGCGGTATTGCTTACTAGTAAAGACGGCTTCATCATCAATTTTGGTCATTGAAATTAGAGCGGGCTTTTTACGCTCTTGGAAAATCAGCGGCTTAAGCGCTTTTGATGTATCGAGAACAAACCAGGCCTCGCCTGTGTAGTCTGCATCTTCTGCCATATTTGAAACAGATGTGACTGCACCGGTGCCATCTGCATTTGCTGCAACTGGATGATCAGTATCAAAGAAATATTGGCTGTCATAACACGGTGTTGTGAAACCAGCCGCCAACAGTGGAAAGCACATTTCATCAGGGTGAATTTCAGCTGCATTACCCATTTCTTTGAAAATTGGTGAATAAACACCTAGGTTATCGTCTTCAATGTCGTTACGGTCTACACCTACCGTAGACTCGTAATCGTCATTGGTGATTGTGTAACCATGGGCTTTCATGCTCTGAATATTTCGATCACCCACCCATTTTGATAAGCTTGGGAACTTGCCAAGCCAGCCATAGGTATTGCTGGCTGTGGTTGATTTAATGACAGTCGCAATTTTCGTAAACTGCGGCTTTGCTTCGCTTTTACCTGCTTCGAACTCTAATTTAAAGCCTGTAAAAAGCGCCTGTAATTGTGGTGCTGTTACTAACGCCATTAGTTTTGCTCCTGTTTCGCTTTAGCATAAACAGCATGACTAATACCAAGCTGATCAGCTGCGTATTTTTCTTCTGCTGTAAGTGCTGCTAAGCCATCTTTGTCGTGCTCTGGCATAGGGGTGGTGGTGGTTTGCTGAGTCGTTAAACTCGCAATCGGTGAGCGGGTATCAAGCACAGCTTTCAATGCAGCTAGACCTTGCTGCTTTCCTAGCTGCGTTAAATACGTTTCTTCTGATGCAATGATTTTGCCCGCTTGCTTAGCCTGGCTAATCGCTTGCTCAACAGAATGGGTATCACTGGTGCTTTTCAGCGCGGCCATTTCAGTCACTAACGCATTGTATGTTTCTACAGGCACATACTTAGCTAAGTTGACCTCTGAGCCACCGCTATTTGCTTTAAGGGCGGCCACCTGGTCTTGAGCCGTGCTTAACTGCTCGTTAAGATCGTCGACTTCATCGGCTTTCGCCTTTAAAGCAGTGAGCGCTGTTGTTGCGAGTGCGTAATCTGCATCGGTGATTGCATCACCAGTGACAGTCACACCCAGCAATTCAAGCAGTCTTTGAGCTGCATTCATGGGTTTATCTCCGTTGTTAACAGGGGTTTTTGAAGCTTTTAAAACGGCTACTTTGTCCATGCCATCAACAGCAGGATCATTTGTTAGGGCAAAGTGGCGTAATTTGGTTGGGCGGCCTGTTTGTTTGTTGTAGTGAAAAACAGGGCTTATATAACGATATTCATCGTTCTTGAGTAAATCGCGGGCTTTGGGAGTCCAGCGAACATTAAGCGCATAAAGGCCCTCGCCTGGCACATACTCTAAATCAGTTGGGTTAAACCACCCGCTTGCAGGGGCAGGCTTGCCGTTCTGCTCAGCATGTAACGTTTGATGCTCGTAATCAAAATGAAAGTCGTTTGTGCGGGTGCTTGCTGTTTGTTTAAGCTCATCAAAAGCAAGCTGGTCAAGTAGCCAGGCATTACCTGGCACATCAAATGGGCGGCCATCGTGTGACTTAAAATGACCATCTGGCATAACCATAACGCGCGGGCTAATCCCCTGTTCGTTAATTTCGCCATTAAAACGGCAAGCAGCCAAACCAAAGTTACTTGGGTTCTGGCTACTTAATACTGCAAGTGGTTGTGGTTTTTGAGTCGTCATGGCTGAACACAGAATTTAATAATCTGTGTTCAGTTTGGGGGAAAAGCGAGATTGTTGGCCGTGCGGTGTTTCGGGAAAAGCTCACTACAACTAAGATTTAAATTTAGCTATAGAGTTAACTTGGGAAACCAAACCTCAAGTTAACTTTTTTAAGCTGTTTAAAAGGTGTTTAAAATCGTTTCTAAGCTCTAAGTAATAAATCTTGAGCTAATCCTTTGAGATATCATTTAATTTACCTTAGAACCAGGTTGAAGCCTCTTCGATATAGTTTTCGATAGATTCATAGGCATTTTCTTTTTTTAGCAAGTTTAGTAATTCACTAACTTTTCTAATTAGCTCTGCATTTGAGCTATAAACTGTTAAGAAATTAAAAAAGTTTTTTAAATAGCTTTCCAAGAGATTATCCCTGTTTTTTCTAATAAAATAACCATGCGTTCTAACTAAATGTTCAACTTCGTTTATTACAAACTCAAAATGATATCTGCCTAAAAAATTTTCAACACTTTCAAGTTCTTCTAAATAAAAAGTAACTAGTGACAGCTTGCATATGACAATTTGTTCAATTCTATATGCGTTCATTTTTATTAGATAATTAACAGAGCTATCTTCCTCATCACTCGTATACCAAACTAAAGTGGCCTTATGGATTTGAGACATTTTACGCTCTTTATTGTCTACCTCTAAAGACAAACAAGTATTCAAACTTCTGCTTAAGTTATCTAACTGATTTAAAATGTGTGTTTCTTTAGCGCTTCTCAGGCTTGATTGAATTTGAGTTTCTAAGTGCCTATTCTGCTCTGAGCCCACTTTGATGAGCTTTTCCGAATGCAACCTTTGCTTTTCAGATTCAGAAAACTGACGGTCTTGAGAAGCTTTGTTCAGCTCCAACTGTTCTAAGTTAATTTTTGCAGTTTTTTCTGCTGAAATAGCGGCATCTAAACCAGCCTTTTGCTGCAACCTAAGTGAATAAATTAAAATTAAAATGGAGCAAAATGTTAAAAGTGGATTCAAAAGCCCACCAAAGAAATCACCAGTTGCTCCCCAATCAGCAAGAGTTCTAGCCGGACCGATACCAAAATAGCTTATAAATAAACCTATAATCCCTAAAATAAAGACCAATAAAAAAGCCAAAAAAATAAATGTTTTAGTTGAATTTAAATTATCCTTATGCATACAAATTATTCACTTTTTCCGTTACTAGGCTTCGCCTGACTATTGCTAAGGTCAATTTTTTTATAAATTCCAACAACAATTCATGGCTATTAACAGGGAAACTATCTTCATATGGCAAGTTAGAAGTTTTCTTGTTTAATATACTTTCAACTAAGCTCACTCTTAGTTTAGTTTGCTCAGGTTCAGGTATACTTTTTATGTATGGGTCAATTGTTTTCAAGTCTAATGCTGTTTGATGTAAGTTATGCTCTTGCTGTCTATGCTTTGATGATTCTCTAGATAAGTATGCCGCAGGTATAGATAAAATAAAAATCAGCACAACTCGAAATATGGTACTTTCCCAGTCAAACCCATATTTTGTTGATTCCATGAATGTCGTAAATGCTATGATAACGATTAGCAGCATACAAAATAATGAACCGCCTCTAAGATAATTGGCACTTCTTCTTTCTGAAATCGCCCCATTATCAAATGAGCCAGCAATTACTCCTTCACTTGCAATTTTCAATTGTTCATTTATTTGCTCTTTTTTACTTTTTATTTCTTTCTCAGCCTCTTCATAGGCAGCTTTAACATCAAATAACTGCTTCTGTTGAAATTTCTCAATATTTCTAAGCGAACTTCCTAATTCTCCAATTTCTACTTTATATTCATTAATGGTTCCTTCAATGACTGAAAACTTGCTAGTAACTTTATTCTGAGATTCCATTACACTAGATGATAATGTTTCTAAAAGTTTATCAATCTTTATCTGAGACTCTCTCATAGTTTCAGCATGTTGCTTTTTAAATGACGCCGCTAACTCATCAAAACGTGACTCAGATTTATCAATAATAATTTTTTCTTTTTTCTCAGCACCTTGCTCACCATGTAATGATAAATTGATTAATTTAAGTAACTCTAGAGCATCATTCGATAATTTTTTTAATGTGCTAACTCCAAATATTTGTCTACCACTGGCAGACCTAAAGACCAATTTCTTTTCTTGGCAATAATCTCTAATTTGATCAATAGTTAAAATAAAGTGCTCTATGTATGTTCTAGATTCTTCAATCAGACTACCCTCGGAAGTTAATATTCTTCGTATTCTAGAATTAATCTCTGAAGCTCTTTCGAGCAACACTTTAATATCATCGCTATCTGAATTTTGGAGAATGGTAGTTAAATCTGAGAGACCTTTTTCTAAGGCTCTAACCTTGTACCTAATTTCATTTGAAACCATTGCTGTAATCCCTTATTTTTTTCTAAGGATACACAAACCTTTCGATTTAAAGAATCGATTTAGGCTAAAAACTCTTTAAGTATCTCAACTACTTCCTTTTCATCACGCTCCGACAATCCCAAAAACTTCCTTGCAGGAATTGCAGCTAAACGTGAGATCATATCGCTCGTGCCACCAAATTGATGAATAGCGGCGTATTCCATATTTGTGCCGAACTCTAGCGATTCATCACCGACGTTATAAGCGAACGTGTCTCGTAGTATGTCGTTTAGCCTGAGTATTTTATCTTTGTTCTTTTTCTTGCGCTTTGCGTATTCTGGGCTTAATGGCTGCCAAGGATCACCGTCTGGGCTACGCTGCTGATCAAAGTGGTCGCGATGGGTCAACATTAAATGCTCACCCACATTGCCCAGCGCAGGGGCTAAGTCATCTAAATTATTAACAAGCTGAATTAGCACATCGCTTACAGTTTGCGCACCTTCTGAACTTATTTGAATCTTAGCCCCAGCCATTACACTAGACCTTCTTTGAATGCTTCCATGTGCGTTGCTTGGTCAAGCCCTGAAATTAGCGCAGGGATTAAATCAGCTATTTGCTCAGCCTCTTGGCCTTTAGCTTCTTTTTCAAGCCTGGCGAACTCGCGGCACGTTTCAATTGTATAGGGTGTTTTGTCTAGCAGCTGCTGCGCAGCTATTAAATTTTTCATCGTTTTTTAACCTTCGATTTGGTGGCTTTTTCTACTTGCTCATCTATCCACGCAACGAGCTTTGGTTGCCACTTCATTAACTCATTACGGGCCAAAGCCCATGCAGTAAACGCCTCTGCAAACTTTTCAAACTTATTAACTGCCCCGTAATAAGTAACAGGTAGCGCACCTGATAATAGCTCTGGCGCACCTGCATAGTAATGTATTTGGTGGCCTAGCTCATGCAACCATGTTGCAACTAAGCTATGCGTTTCGTTTTTATCCAACACATTAAGCTCACTTGATATTGTGTGATCACGCTTTAGCTTTTGCCCTTTATAGTTAAGCTCATATCGACCTGCGTTGTTAGCTGCTAACTTTACAGTTAATGCAGCCTGACCTTTAAGCATTTTCATATCTACTTTGCTTAAATTTTGCGGGCTTTTAACTTTAACAACAATATGCTCAAAGCCGACTGAGGTAAAACCTCCAACGTGCTTTGGATTTCGAGTTGTATACTGCATCTGTGCATAAAAGCTATCTACATTCAGATACTGTGCAACGTCTGATCTTATTGCAGCACTCGCCTTAGTTCGCAGGCTCATTTCGCTGTTTTTTACAAATAAAGTTTTCGTTTGTTTGGCGTTTAAAAACTCGTTTACACGCACTAAAACAGCTGTATCAAGTTCGACTAACAAGGGGTCTAACTTTAAGGCACTGACATTGTTAACCGTACTAAATGCTGAGGGTACAATACGAGTCGCTTGATAATCATTTACACGCTGTTTAAACGTTGGCTTACTAGCAACTTGCTTTTTCACCTGGCTTGTTAATTGCGCCCCAGTTTTCGGCGTGTAGTCAAAGCCTGGATCAATGCCCAGTGGCAACTCAAATTCTTCGCCTGTTTTCTTATTGGTCCAATTATAGCTACCGTTGTCTGGGGCTTCGCTTACCTTTAAGCCTCGACGCTTAAGCTCTCGCTCGCTGAGGCTATACTTTTTACACTTACAACCCCAACCATTTTGCGGGCTGTGCGTGCTCCACCACGGATCATCAACAGGCAAAACTATATTATTCCACTTTAAATGCAGTGCGCGCGGGGTTTCGCTATCACCGTGTTTATATAGCGCATAAGGGCGCGTTGATTTGAGCGCTTGTATTTGCCCCTCGCGCCCTGCGTTATAAGCCTGGCGAATATTGGTTTCGTATATTAACTGGCTGCGCCATGCTGGCTGGCCGTTATGCTCCCAGCCATAGCGGGCCTTGATGTTGTCAAATTCATTTTGAAACCAGTGTAAGCTTTTACCCTCGCTTATCGCTTTATCAACTGATTGATAAAAGTCACTCAGCATATCAGCCTTAGTTACACCAGCCACCATGAATGCGCGGTTATGGGCGCTTTGCCATACGTCATCCCAACTGCTTGCGGGCGTTTGCAGCTTTTGTCTAAAGAATGTTATTCCATCATCAAAAGGTAAAGAGCCGTACCTAACAGCCATCTAACGACCCTCATCAACTTCTAACGCGCCTAATAACTCACTAGCGGCCATTGCCTTAGCCAATAACTCTTTAAAGCCCTCCGTGCTTATCTGCGGCTCTAATTCAAGTATTCCGTCGCGTATTTCTTCTAAGCTTGTGGCGTTTTTAACAAGTTCAGTGATTGGGTCACTTATTTCATTAAGCTTTGCCTGGGCTTGCTCTGCCAGCTGCTCCGCCATTAAATCAGCGTTGTCTTTTTGCTGAGCCGTTTTTAATGCTGCAAAGCCCTTTAACTCAGCGGTTGGTTGCTCTTGGGTTAGTGTCAGAATTGGCTCATTTTTATCGGGTAACGGGATTTGTGTTTTTTCACTAACCCATTTAGTCGGAATTGGGTAATTAATTTCAACTAATGTTTTAAGTGCTGGGGCTAAGTTGGCAATGTCTTCTGCTTCGCTGGTATCAAACTTAAAGCGTGGGATGCGTCGGGGGCCTGTGTAACTTTTAGAGTTTAGCGCGTGCATTGGGTAGATAATGTCGCGGGTAATAGTGTTGGCAACTTGTTTTAAATCGCTTTCGGTTATGTCGTCGAGTACTTCCATGTGCACATTACCAAGCGCATTTGTACTTGTTTTACCGTCTGCTTGGCTGGTGAGTGTAGCCCCAAGAACCGCTTTACTTTGTGTTGTTTCACACCACTTAATCATTGCTTCAAATGGGTCTGATTGCCCATTGGCTGCATTTTGAAAATCAATTTCCATCCCCTTTGGAATAATGCCGCCCGCATTATGACCAATACTTAATACAGCTCTGAGTAAGGTTGATTTTTCATCCTCACTGGCTCCATTAGGATATTTACCTAGGCGCAGTGGTAAACCATATATTTCTAAAAACTCTGCTAGATCACGTATTGAGTAATTTTTAAATAAGTACGGCCAAGCCACTGTTGAGGTTAAGCCTGTGCGATGTATATACCCCGATTTAGAGCGGTGAACATGGGCACACCAGCCAAACGGGTTTAATGCCTGCCCTGTATAACTGTTATCGCGTAGCATGAGCTGATTACGGTTATCTGGGTGCGTTTGAAATAAGTTCTGATCACGAAACTCGTAACCAGTTATAAAATGCTCGCCACTCTCATATGCCCAGTTAAGCTCGTTACACGAAAACGATTTTAAAATGGCATCACTACAATCGAAAATTAGATCATCAAACCAGGTGGCATCTTCGAGAATTTCTTGAATCGCCACTGCATCTTTTTCTTCTTGCTCTGTAGCATTACGTGGTGGCTCTATTGTCCAATCATATTTAAGCCAGCCTCTGCGACGTTTAGTAAGCTCACTAAATAAATGACCGTCTTTGTCTTCCATGTCTTTTGCCAAGTCAGCCATTGCGGCAAGGTTCCCTGCATCAGCCTCCTTTAACAACATAGCTAGTTTAGCTGGTGTTAAGCCCTCGCTTGGGTGCTCTGCATATTGACGCATTAACATACCAATTCGGCTATCTTGCTCAGTTTGGGTTTGGTTTAACTCGTTTGAACTAATAGGGTTGCCGTTGATGTCTACAATTTGGGTCATGGCTTTTCTCTGTAGTTTACTCGTATGATGAATTTAATACTCAATACATATATTTCGAGCTTTAAGGTTTGTTGGTGGGCCTGTTGTAAGCTTTTAGCTGTAAGTTCTAACTGTTGTACTGGCGCGGTAAAAATCTCTTGGTATGTCACTCTAAAGCGGTGCATTACCAACAACCTGCATCGCTATAACCTTTTAAATCATCACTATGATCAGGTCGATTTAAGTTTTGCTGCTGGTGCTTGTTGGGTAGCGCTGTAAATTCAATAGCGCTGCCGTCCATTTCGGCTGCTCTTACAAGCATGGCAATTGAAACTGCACTATCCCCATGGCGCTTATCGCCATCAGTGCCGGTGTTTTTACCTTTATCAATTTGGGCTATGCCGTTTTTAAGTTTGATTTGGCCTAAGTCGTCTAATACGTCTTGGTCTTTTGGTAAGGTAATGTTGTCTGTTTCAAAGTAATCTTTAAGTTTTGGCATCCACTCGCGATACCAGGCTTGTGAAAGATGCACACAATCAACTAACTCAGTACCGTATTTCAGGCTTGCTGCTTCGGCTAAGTAGCCGCCATTACCCGTTGCATCAAAGGCAAGCCCGCGCAGTTTTGGCAAACGGTCACAAATATAAAGCATGATTTGCTTTTGCTGCTCATACGTTACATTTCTCAGCTCAACCATAAACGGCACTGTTAGGCGCGTGTCTTGGTTGATTTCACCAATACTGAATACGGTTAAATCACCTTTACGGGCAAAATCTTCACCAAATGCATGAGTGAGATCAGTATTTAACCCACTCAATAGATCATCGAGGTTTTGCTTACACCAGGTTTCAACGTCTTTTATTCGTTGCTCTTCAGTCCAGCTTTCAAAGTCTGTTGGCGCTGTGTAGCGCTTAACAACACAATCACTGCTTAACGCTCTTTCACGCAAACGGCGGCTTAAGTATTGCCCCGCGCCCTGGCTAGGCACACAGTATAATTCTTCGTTTGCTGCTTCTTTGGTGGGGTAAAAATCGACCTGTTCTGCAAGCCAGGCATCTTCTTTGGCTTGCGTCCAGTCTTGCCCACTAACCAAGCAAATACGCTTATACAAGCCATGTTTTAACGCTTTATCAATCGGGATTTGATGCACTGAGTACTTTTTAACGCCGCGCCTTGCTTGCGTTATTAGGGTGTTAAATAGGTTATCAACGCCGTTATGGGTCGAGATAATACGTACTCGCCCGCCCCACATAGTAAGAGCCATTGCCGCTTTTAATACTTCATCTAAACGGTCATGGAATGCAGCCTCATCAATAACTACATTGCCCTGACGCCCACGCAGGTTTCGCGGGTTAGAACTCAAGGCAACAATCTTTTTGCCTGTGGTTGGGAATTTAATTTCAAAGGTATTAATACTGCGCTTCTTGCCGTCTGGATCTTGCTCTTCAAAAATCCCCTCTTCAATTTCGCCCATGACCATGTTGAGCTTTTGCGCCCAAAACGCGCAGGCATCAATAAACTCTTTCGCCATTTCTTTGTCTGAGCCAAGATAGTAAGTGTTTTGTGCATTGCTCGTTGCAACAGCACTTAAAACATCATCCAGTGCCTCAGCGAAAGTTAGACCCGTACGACGTGACTTTTCAGCGATTTTGACAATCGCGCTATCTTCCATCCATGCCTTTTGATAGCCAAAAAGTATATCCGTCCCCATTGCAACAGCTAACGAACCCGCCACTTTGTTTAAGGGTAAGTCATTTGTTTGGGTGATACTCTTTGCTGTGCTAGTCATGTTTTAGACCTAAAATGTCACGTTTGAAGAATGCAACCATGTCATCTGCTGTTTGAGGTAGGTTTTCGTTTTTAACTTTTGCGTCTAGGTCTTTTGCTAGTTGCTCTGCATAAGCTTTTTCTATTTCTTGCTGGCGCTTATGCGCGGCCATTGCAGTTTGCTCTAGCCGTTGGGCAGCAAGCATTGCATCTTTGATAGTATTAATATCAACTTCTGCATCTTCGTCGGGGTTCATCATCTGCTGCTGCATGGCCCTAAAGAGCTGGGAACGGCCCATTTCTAAGATGAGTTTTGTTGTATCACCTGTTGGTTTATCGCCAAGCTCAGCAGTTAGCGCTTTGGTTGACTCGCGTAAATCACGCAACTTTTGGCCTATCGCCTCTGTTTTTTGGGCATGGCGGCTTAGGCCGCCGCGGCTGATTGTTGCCCCCTCATCTAAACCCGATTCAATGATTAAACTGTTTACAGCATCTAAAATCTCGGCTTGACTAAAGCGCTTATCGCGTAGCATTTCGTCAAGGCGTTTTTTTATATCTTCTGGTAGTAAATCAACCTTGCTCGGTTTACCTCGTCGCACCGTGTCATTCATACTTAATAACTCCGTGGTGCAGGACGTTTGATGCCTGGCGCAGTAATACTTCCCTCTGCAACATCGATACCTGAAGCAGTTATACGAGCAATCCAAGTATTTTCACTTAGCTTTTCTAAAGCTACATAGCCATTTTGCTCCAACCAGCTCAACAGCGTTTTTAGTTGATCACGGCTACACCCTAGTGCATAACGCTTAAGTACATCAGCTAACATGCTGGTGTTAGCGCCGTAGTCTGCTGAGTCTTTTAAAGCAATCAAAATGCTAATTCGTTGATGTTCTGATTGAACTTCTTGTAAAGCCATTGTCTTTATTCCTGTAAATAGGTTGTATTTTGCTTAGCTATCTGAGTTGCGCGTTCCTCTTAACTCATTTTCCATTAGTAAGTCAGTTAAGCGTTTTAGGTCTGTTAGTTGTGGGTTTAAGCCGTCTATTTTGACGCTCACTTCAATTAAGCGTTTATCAAGCTCGTGTAAATCATCAGCATTAGGTAGATCTTCAATCGTCTTCTCTACAGCACTTAAACGACTTTCTAACGATTTTGATACGTCCTCATGCACTTTTTTAGTAACAAAGGTACTACGTAACCAAGCCAAAGCACCTGCACCAACAATGGCTACACCCACAGTTAATAATGCTTTCCACCATTCCAATATAAAATCCATGCTATGCCCTATAATGCTTCAGGTTGCTTTCGATTAATTCTTGGCAATCAACGCAGGTGTTACAGTTTTTAATTGCCATACGGCGCTGCTTAGGTATTTCAACACCGCACTCTTGGCAATGGATAAATGCAGCCCCTGGTTTAAATGTTTTTGCTTTATGATTTGATAAAGCAGCATCCAGTAATTGCTGCTCTATTTTTTGAGAGTGATCTGATTTACTCACTGAGGGCTCCTTACTTTTCAATCATTTTCTTAATGCCCTGTTTCGCTCCTGGAACTGCTTTTTCAACAGTTCGGCCTATTACATATCCACCAATTCCCAGTTGCAGTAGTTCCCACGCTTTGTCTGATAATCTAAATTCAAGTAGCCCGAAAGAATCACAAATAATCAAAATTAAGAATGTAAGCATTGTGATAGGCCGCCAACTGCGCTGAAGCCAACTTTCACCTTTGGCTTCTGCGGTAATTATTTGTGCTTGCGCCTCTAGCACTTGCCCTTGTAGCTCAACAACCTTACCTTCAAGTTCAAGCACTTGGCTTTGTGCCATATTCTCGATGCGCTTGAGTTCATTTGTAACGATTTGTCGTTCTTCATCACTAGTAAACAGTTCATCAATTAGCTCGGTGATTGGTTCGACTACGTTAAACCAGTTTTTAATGGCCATTTGATTCTCCAAATCGCTCTCTTAGACGCTGGCGAGCGTGGCGGTAATCCATATTGCTTTTTACGCGCATTTCAATATCCACTTGATTTACTGAGCACCAGCCTTTTGTGAAATAGCTTTGCATCGTGCCATCATGGCTGTGTAGCGGTATGCACAAAGGATCGAATGGTAGGCCGCGCATCCGTGCGTCAACCTCCAATTTCAAACGCTTTTCATGCCCTTTTTGATATGACCAATCCCAGTTCTTGCCCATACATCACCCGGACAGTTGATTAACTGCAAACTCTGTCGCATGGGCCAATCGGTTATACCAACCCTCTAAGTTAGGTTTTTGGCGTGGATCATTGGCACAAATACGGGCGTATTTTCGGCCTCTGTTTACACTCAGTAAAACAGCAGTATTTAAGGGTTGATGCTCAGTAATTGCGGCAAGTGTTTTTGGCCCCATGCGGCCATCAGGCTTAGCTTTTACTTGTCTTTGAGCTAATTGGGTCATTGCTGGTGCGCCATGTTGCACAGCACCATCAAATAGCAAAAACGCAACACCTGGCGGGCATTGTTCACACCACATGGCGCGCCAATAGTCGCGGTGATAAATACGCACAGCCTGGGCCAGTGTTAAATTGGCTATATCTAAATTAGGGTAAGCTCGTTGGCTTATGCCAAACTTAGTTAAACCTCCACGGTCTGATGGTTTATCATTTAGCCCGCCATCACTTCGCAAGCCACCTTCCAAAAATAGCAATGTCAAAATGCATTCAGAAAAGTGCAGAGAATAAGGCGCAATCGCTGCCTGTACTTCTGGTGGTTGTTTAAATGGGGATAGATTGATTGTTGAAAGCATACCGAAAAACCATGTTGTTTTTCGGTATTGTGGTTGAGATTCGGTTAGCTATGGCCGTGCGGAGTTTCGGGAATCAATCAAGATTTACGGCCATATTAGTTAAATTCAAATAATAACTTGGCTTATCTTTTATCTGCATAAAAAGCATAAGGAATTTGAAAGTTTCATCGCTTAAGCTTGCTGGGTTTCTTTCCGATAATAATTTAGTTATTTTTACTTTTTGAGAAGTATAGCTTCCTAGATCAAAAGACACCTTAAAAAGCTGATATAAGCTCATTCTCATATGACAAAGATTTTCTTGAGTCATGTGTCTTAAGTTAAAATTGAATTCTGATTGTTCTATAAACTTGTACTCTTTTCGAATGAAAGAGGTATCTATATAAAATTCCAAGACAATATTGACAAACACCTTTCCAAAAACAGGGTATTTTTCTCTCAATAACCTTATTCCATCGTTTTCGATAACTAAGGTAAAGAAATCTTCAAATAATTTTAAACTTTTTTCTTGTAATGCAAAGAGTAGGATCATTACAGCAGCGTTAATGCAAGAATTTTTATCTAGGTTCAAAAAAGCAGATTGAATTCGTTCAAAAACTTTAATTGCTTGCCTTGGTGTCAATTGTACAGCTTCAAATATCTCAACAGTAAAATCTAAGAAATCAGTTCCTTCAAAAATAAAAAATGGAAACAAAATCACCTGTCTGCTTTTCAACCACTCATCATTGATTAATTTGGTATTACAATGATTCTCAATGAGCTCTCTGCTTAATTGTGTTCTTAGATAATATCTATTATTAAAAAAGCGGCTTAAATATTCCTCCGCATTAAATTCAAAGCCGTAAACAGCTCTAACTGTATGCGCTAATTGTGAAGTGTTTGTTGCAACAACAAATGTCAAACCAGGTATATCAAAGACATGCTTAATTGCCTCTAACATTTCGACAGCATAAGTGGGTTTGCAACGGTCTAATTCATCAATAAATATAACCGCTGGAAAACTCTTAGTTATAGAATTCATATTCTTTACTGGATGCTCTACAACATACTCAACCCAACTTTGAATAGCTGACTTCAATGTTTTTACACTTCTTTTGCTATCGATTACCTCTTTGCAAAATACTTCAAATACCTTTTCACCAGCTCTTGAAAAATCAATGTCCCTAACCGTTGCTGGAGTTATTACGCCATCAGATTCGGATGAGTCAAATATATTTAAGTCAAATCCTAAGTACCTTTTCATTAATGCACTGCCAATCCTTGGGGAAGCCGCTTTAATAACCTCCTTTAACTTTATAGCTGTTTCAGCAGAATCAATTTTATCTGTTTGTTTCTTCAACTGTTCTATTATTTCACTTAAAACAGTCATCAAAGGTGAGTCAAGATAATCGATAGACCATGCATCTATGTACACAACTGGATGATTTCCCTTTAAGTCATTGCTCCAACGCTTCAAAAAGTAGGTTTTACCTGCCCCCCATTCTGCATCAAGGTTCAACACGTAATTTGATAAATGTTCCTTGTTTGTTCCGCCTTTAGCTTTTATTAAAGACGTTAAATAAGTCGCGTATTTAGCTCGACCGAGGTTATCAGCGGAAAACTCTTTATCATCAATCGTTTTAGGCTCGTTCCAATTAAAATCCATTTTTATCTCTTATAGTTTTATTTATGTTTTCTAAGGTATCGTGATTTTGTGTAGACTACGAAAAACAATATCTAAAAGGACTTAAAATGTCATCAACTCAAGAAGTGTCACATTCGTTAAAAGAATCATTAAAAGATAAAGTTACTCATCCACTATTGGGCAGTTTTATTATTTCTTGGTTCTTTTTCAACTGGAAAGCGGTTTATTTTATGCTTTTTGCTGATATTGATAGCATCTACAAACTAAAAACTGTTTCAAATAATTATTCTGATATATGGTTAAACTTACTATACCCGCTTATTTCAGCATTAATTTTAGGTTTAGCCTTACCTTGGACAACAGCTTTGTTTACTCGTGCATCAGCCAGAGCTAATGAATTTTACTTAAACTCACAACCACTGCATTACAAAAAACACTGTTTAACAATTGAGGAATCAAATAAACTTAGGGACTTATATCTTATAAAGGATAGTGAAACTCAAAGTAAACTTGATGAATATCGTGCTGAATTAGATAAAACAATTGAAGAATGTAATTCAAGAATCAATAAAATTAAAGATAAATACAACAAGATGTATTTACTTCTAGCCGAGTGTAAACTTGCGGAAAGCTTAATAACAAGTTCATTAGTACCAACCCAACAATTAAACCTAAGGATTCTGCAACATTTCTTTGATAATTTAAGTGATGGAAACTCATGTTATGTGATACTAGAAAAGGAAATCTCACTCCCTAACTATGAATTAAGAAATGCCTACGAAAAGCTGCGTTCGCTAGGGTACTTAGTAGATCTAGCAGATGAAGAACATGATGATGCACCTGTTGGTATAACAAATGAAGGAATCAAGTACATCTGCGATATGAAAAACCAAGCAATTAATCACTCATTAAATTAAAACAAACTTCTCTGTCTTCTATGTATTTCAATCCCTCTCTGTTGCTGGATAACTTCAGCAACACGCCGTTGTGTTAAGCCAAACTTAATGGCCAAAGCTTCTATATTTTGGCCGTTAAACTCCTGCCAAATCTGTATATCACGTAGTGCTGCTTTTAAACGTTGATCTGTTGGAATGTACACATCACGGCCACCAAAGTAATGGCCTATTGCCATGGTGATTGACTCTCCCACTAGCTGTGCATTGCTTACGTGTGCCTTGTTTAATTCTGCTTCAATTAGCAAGGCGAGTGACTGTAAATTACTAGGCCAGCGCTTACGAACCTCGGCAGCATCTTCTGGTGTAAGCTTACTCAAACAGGCTTGTAACTCTTCAACATTACTGCCAAATAACTCTTTCTGTTGATCTTGCTCAGCCATGAATACCTCTATACTGCTTTTTTATTTCGCGTTTTTGCCATTGCTTAAGTGATTCAAGTACCTGAACCGCCTGTTGCTGGGTTAAAAGTGAGTATGAAAACTCACGTTTTTGCCCACTTTATTGCGGTTAAACATGCGGTTTACATAGCCATCTAAGGCTGTCTCTGAACCATCACGCACAAAGCCTTGCTTATGCATCGTGATCCAAATAGCGCGGATTTTTTTACTTCGCCGTGTTGTTTGGGAGTTGATTTAGGGCTTAAACGGCGTTTAAAAGCAGGTTTAAACCCTGATTTTTTAAAATGATTTAACGCTTGATTAAGCTCTTGTACAGTCATATCACTGCATGATGTTTTACCCGTCGAACCCAATAGCGCGCCGCGGTAGGTGTCTTCATCAAGGCCTAATTGAGACTTTGCGATATGAATTAGCTGTATTACTTTTGCTTTATTCATGACGTTTAAACTCATCTAGTTGATCACGCAGACTTAAATAACCGCTGCAAACATCACGCGCCTCTTGTTCTGTAAAAAGGGTGCTGTCTATAGCGAATGTGTGTGATAACTCAAGGAATTTTACTAGGCTCGCAACAACACTTAGCTCTAATTCCGTTTGCACATGAATTGCTCGATTACTCATAATTTACCTCCTGCTTATTGCCCCTTATCAAAGTGCTTTACTCAAAATACTTTGATAAAAAGACGCATCCGTGCGCGCTTTTTATATCGTTATTGCTTAGGTGGGTTAACGCCCTTTAACTGGCTTTGCACTACAAACTTGAGCTGCTGAAATTCAAAGCAGATATCAACTGGCCCTTTGCTTTGTGCAATAATTGTTAAAACTTCGCTAAGCTTACTATTTTCAGTTACTTGAATTGTTTTACCTTCCATGACCTGCTCCCTAAAGTTTTGCTATATCAAGTGGTATGGCTTGCTCATGCTCGCCAATAGTGCGGTAAAAGCGGATAAAACGGCTTGAGTCAATAACCTGGATAGCATCAGCAATGATTTCCATTGCTCGCTGCCACTTGCCGCTTTCGTCAGTGATTTTCAAGCGACGTAGACCAAGCACTTTTTGCACACTGACCTTGCCTTTTTTGTCGGTAGCAAAGGTTTGCTCAATAATAAGTTTTAAGTTTTCGTTAGCGTTTTCGCTCCACTCGTTTAGGCATTGGTCAATTAATTCTTTAGCAATCAAAAGCTCGGGGCCAAGCTCAATGCTTTCTTGCACTTGCATAGTGATTTTCAATTTATGGTCAAAACTACGCAGAGTGACATTGCCTTTTTTGCCGCCCATTGGTACGCCATACTCTTGTGCTAATACATCAAGGAACGCGTCAAACTCGCTCATTTGCTGTGCTTTAAACTCAGAAAGTTGCTTTTGCATTTGCTGCGCTTTAAATACCGCAGTTTCAACAAACTCATGGCGTACAACATCTGCTGGACGAATGTTGTTTATATTTATCAGCTGCCCTTTAGGGTTTAGTAAGTGTTGTTCTGACATGGGTTATCCCTCAATAAAAAGAATGATTTGGTTATGTAATTTTGCAGTGCGCAGGTGACGCGTTTTGCCAGCTTGGGTTTCTGTTATGCGTGGTAGATGCGATGGAGCTTTGCCCCTTACTTCAATAATATGGCGGCTTAAACCCGTGCGCGTGCTGAGTACTTGTAAGCCGCGGCTTTGTAGTTCTTTAATGGTGTTATGTAATTGCATGGTTATTTGCTCCCGCAGATTTTTGAATGTGGGCAACCATTCCGACACGCTTTATACAGCGCTACGCGTACATGATTAGTTGCAGCAAACTTACGAGCTTGATGCTCTAGGCATACGTTTATGGGTATTTCGTCGAGTATTGGGCAATTTACTACTGACGCCATAAACACCCCCTCTACACGTTGCTGGATCATCTGTGTAGAGGCTTTGTATTTATTGTTTATTACCTGGCTTACTGTGGCTTTGCTTACTCCTAGCTTTTGCGCCACGGTACGCATTCCCTGCATTTCGACTTCGGCTTTTAAGGTGCTTAGCCAACTATCTGTAGTCATGTGCCTCTCCTAGCGTGACGGCAGGCATGGTGATTTTTTTGCGCTGGATTTGCTTAAACTTCACAAGCTTATTGGTATTAGCATCAAACACCCCTTTGGTTTTAGGGATAGGACGCTTTGGGCCTGTGTTTTTAAGTAAGCGATAAATCGTAGTTTCGCCTGCGCGTTCTATTGCACTGCCTTGACGCGGGGCGTGTTTTACAACAAATACAAACCCCGCTTTTTTTAAAATTGATATGTAAGAACGAGCAGAGCTAAGCGAGACATCGGCTGTACTTGCCACCTGCCCTGCATCAAACTCGTTTAGTACTCGCATTGATTGCCACATACGTTGACGGCCTGAGTTTTCAGCTTTAAAAGTATTGACTTCTGGCTGTTCAAACGGGTTGTAACTGGCGTTTTGAACACTGTAAGTAACATGTTCACAATCGACATGCTCTGCTAATACCCCAACCTCAACGAGTCGTTTAGCAAAGGTTTTTAAGCTGTTAAGCGTTGTGTGCTCTATGGCATCGCGCACTTGCTGCAATGAAAACTTTTTTAAAATTCTCATTGCTTGCCATGCGTCTTGTAATTGTGGGCGGCTCATGAATAGTTCCTTTTATTACGCTTTTTTAAGAAAAAACTCTTTGCTACCCCACTGGGTAAGGTCGATGCTGGATAAACCATTTGCCAAAGCAAAGGCTTCAATTTTTGAAAGCCCTGTAATGATGCGGCGTACTTCACCATCGGTATCGCTTAGCAATTGATTTAGTAAGTCTTGCTCTATGGTTAAGCTAGGTTCTATGACCGCATCAACAATGATTTTTAAATCTTCAAATTGCAGTGGCTTAAACTCTAACCACTCTGAAATACGGTTATAAAACTGGCGGTGGCGTTGTAACTTACGGCGTACTGATTCCATGCCAATAAGAACTACAGGGCAGCTTGTCAAGTCGTGAATATCACGCACGATTTCAAGTGTTTGTTTGTCGTTTAATAGGTAATCGGCTTCATCAATGAAGAGCGGACGATTACTGATAGCCATACTTTCGATGATGTAATTAAGCATATGCTCTCGGGTATAAATGTCGGGGCCGCTTAACTCTTTAACAATTTGGCGTAGCAACTGTGCAAGCGACATACCTGACGTTGCACGGATATAGATACCGTTACAGCGATTTACTAACCATGCTGTTGCTGTGGTTTTGCCTAAACCTGGATCGCCATAAATTAAGCCGATACCTGGCACACCATGGGCACGTTGATTTAGTGCCTCTACCATCATTTGCGTGGCAACTACATTGTTGACGATTGCTATTTTAGTTTTCATGGGTTTTCCTTTTACTGTTTGTGTAATTGAGTTGGTGCAGCGGGTGCTGCGTTCATTTCGTTTAATAGGTCATCCAAGCGCTGTGACAGTGCGCGATTTTGTTGTTCCCACGTATTAAGCCAAAGTGCATCTACATCACTTAACTGATTGGTTAAGTGTTGTTTTTTGTGGTACATAGCTTTGTCTTGCGGGGTGTTGAACATTGGTGTGGGATTAACATTTACAGCTTGGGCATCTTGCTCTAACTGCTGGCGGCGCTTTTCAAACTCTGTTAATTCTGATTCGTCATAAATAGATGGTTTACTATCAAGCGCTTTTGCTGCTGATTGCATCATTACGTTAGTGTGTTCAACACTTTGTTTAGGTAATGTTTTGAGTGCTTTGTTTTGCTCGCTGTAGTGGCCTAATACTTCGTTGGCAATATCTGAAACATTGACGGATTTTGCTGTTTGTTTAAGGGCTTTTAGTTTGCGGGCTGTTTCTGCTTTTTGGTTCTGTTTTGCTCTATTAGCGACGTCTTGACGGGTTATGCCTGCTGATTCAATGGCATGATCAACTGCTATACAAATATATTCGCTATTGAGGCGGTTAAATACGTATATGCGGCCCACGTTTTTAGGGTCCCATTTACATAAAATTTCTTCACCAACAATGGCCCCTAGCTCTGGTGCGATGTAGAACCCACCACTAACTTTAATGCCCTCTTTGCCTACTATACGTAAACCTCGATTTGATGGCACAGGCTGTAACATGACATCGAGTAAGCGTTCATCTTTGATGACTTTAATTTGGTCGCGACTTGCTGCAAATAAATCAAACGGGGTTTTATTGCCAATATTGCTGTGTGGCTTGTGGTGATAACGGTTGTCGATCCAGTTATCTACAAACTCTTGTAGATGCTGGGCTGACATGTTGATTTCAACAGCGGCTTTCTCTTTTCCTTGCTTTGCTAATAAACGCTGTGCAAATGTTTTGCGTGCTTCTATAGCTTGACGCTCTGATACGTTATGCCCTATGTAGCCAGTTAAAAGCTCGGCTAAATCATGAGAAAACGTTTTGAAAAAGCGCTCAATATAAGGCTTTTCTTCACCTGAAAATGGCCGTGTTTTTTCGTGTTTGATTTCAAGTGCATCAAATACGCTGGTAATTTGGATCGATGTATAGTCTTTACCATTATCGGTTCGCGCTATTTCAGGAATACCCCAATCAAGTATTGCTTTGCGTATAACTAAACAAATCCCTGTACTGTCACTAGTTGGGTGGATCACGACTTTGGCACGACGTGTAAACACGTCTATGATGCCAATAAGCGAGTGACGGCCATTTGTAAGCATTACATCTGACGGTGTTGAATCAAATTCCCACAGTTGATTAATACGGGTGATGTTTTCATCCATCTTGCCCATGGCAGACATGAATTTATTTTTCCAGGCATCAGGGTTGGCCATTTTTGTATAAAGCGCGGCGTTTTCGCGCTTCCAACGTGTAAGCCAATCACGAATAGTGGTTTCAGCAGGTAATGATTTACCTGTGTTATAAAACCTAGCTATTAAACCCTCTTTAATTTGCGTGGCTTTTACGTGCGGGTATTCATAAAGCATAGCAGTGCAAAAGTCGCTTAGCTCTTTATCCGAATCTATGATTGATTTGCCTTTACGCTTTGGCTTTAAAGCTAGGCTTGCGACCCCCTTTCATCTACGGCCTTTTGCCAACGCAATAACGTAATGCGTGATACCGATGGAATTAAGCTTTTGTACTCAAGCAGCTCTTCAAACACACTTTGGTTATAGCGTTCGCTGAATAAATCAAAGCCCGCAATTTTTGTTAAGCCGTTCGCACTTATAAATAATTCAGCAGCTTCTAAAATGCTGACTTTCGCACTTGCTTTAGGTGGTATATTTTCTAACGTCGCTAACAGCTTTAAGTTTTCGTGCTTGCGCGCTGTTTGCTTCGATTGGATTAGATTCTTTGAATGTTCATCTATCGCTAAATACGCTTTACCACTTTGCGTAGCGGATGAATTGTTTTCAGAAATAATAGCCTCTTTAACTTGCACACATACGTGTGCAGGCAAATCTACCAATGCGTACTTTCGTACTTTGCCACCGCGGGCTTTTACTTCGGTATAAGGCCAATCTTCATTTTTAGCTTTGATTTGAATACTGCGCTTACTAACTAATAGGTAAGCAGCTATTTGGTGCGCTGTGAAAAGCTCCATTAGTTCGCCCCTTTTAAAGAGCGACGCCCTGGCGTTCTATTCGGTTTGCCATCTTTATTATATCTTTGAGGCCATATTTCACGGGCACTTACACCAATCACATTTGCTATGATTTTTTCCACAGCAGGATAAGGTCGATGTAAAGCTGTTTGAACTGCATTTGATCTATAGCCTCTGCTAAATGAAAGCTGACGGCATGACCATCCCTCGTCTTCTAACGCAGCTTTTATCTCTGTCACAGACCAACCAACTGATTCTGCTCTTTCCATTGATGCACCTTTATGAGTGTATTTTGTATTCATGCACTCAAATATATGCACACAGAGATGTGAAATCAACACATTTTGCACACAATTAAGTGCATTGGATATTATGTTATTGATTTAGCTATGTTTATAATTCAGGTAATTTTATAAAATGATAGATCGCACTTCGCTCTTTAAAGTGCGAAGAGATCGCACTTTGAAAATCACGCTTTGTGGTTTTTTATTTTGTATGCACAAAATTGTGTGTTTAAATGTCGATTACGTACATCTTCCGAACAAATTACTTATATTGCATGGGTGCATTTAATCAGTATATAAAAACGCTAAGAGAGCGTAAGTTCTTAGACATGGGCAAAGTTGCTGAATGCACTGGTGTGCATAGAAATACTCAATCTAAGTATGAGGACAGTCGTGATCCACCTTTTGATTATTTAGTGGAATTTGCGGCATTAGTTGATGTTCCATTCCATGAAGTTATTTTAAAAAGGCTCAGTGCTTCAAATGCAAGTGATAGTGCTATCCAGCGAGCATTTGATTCTATTAATACTGAAACTAAACTAGAAGAATCAACCGATCAACCTGGTTCATTAAAAATAGAAATAACTGAGCAATCACATTCTATTGTGCCCGTTGGCTCGATCGCGCATATAAATGTAGACGATAAAAGTGTGGATGCTGACAGCTTATATTGTTTTAAAAATCCGATGTCTGGTGAGCACTTTATATCGAAAGTACAAGTAACCTCAAAGAAGCTTAAACTTATATTTGAAAGCCCTGAAAAGAAAGATTTAGAATTCTCTATTGATTCAGGTGAGAGCGAGCTTAAACTGATTTTAAAAACACTAGGCTTAATAGGAAAAGTTACAAAAATAGAACTTTCTTTTTAATTATCAATTCAAGACGCTTTTATCTATTTTTCGCGCTTCAAATTATCATTAATTCGTGCTTTTAAAGATCGCACTTTATTTTTAAAGAAACTCTTTGAAAGCCCCTATTTTCCCACGTTTTCCCATATGATCTTATCTATTCCCTGATTATCATTTAGATCTGTTAGTTACAAAAATTGTTCTACCGCTATGCAAAGTTAACTATGACAAGAAAAAATTAGAACGGCTTAGGATACTAACCCATTGATATAAATTATTAAAAATAAAATTCCAGCAATGCCGTGAAGGGTATATTTCACTTTTCCTAAAAAATTACACGGACTTTTGCATGCCCAATAAAGTCAATTGTTCGAAAAAAACGGCGACTGTTGCTCCCTAATAAAAAGAATTAGATTTGATTTTGACGATGAGAAAAAAACATTGCATTAATAGTAATTTCCTCGATTTGGTAAAGAATATCTATGCAAAGAAACTTTTTTATATTTTTAAAAAATGTGTCACTGCTAAAAAAGCATGCAAAAAAGCCAAGCTTTCGACATAGATCCCCCGCTGCCAAGCAAAAAAAGCTGAGCTTTTCAGCTACATTTTGCTCAGATCGAACATAAAAACATCGAATAAGCTTCTTTTTTGAATTTATGAAGTTTTTATGTTGACACTTTGCAATGCTGTCATTAATATTTCGCCCCGTTGAAAGGCATGACGCTTCCCCCTTAGCTCAGTTGGTTAGAGCGACGGACTGTTAATCCGCAGGTCCCCCGTTCGAGTCGGGGAGGGGGAGCCAAGTTTTTCAATCATAAACGTTTCCCCCTTAGCTCAGTTGGTTAGAGCGACGGACTGTTAATCCGCAGGTCCCCCGTTCGAGTCGGGGAGGGGGAGCCAAGTTTATGAATATGATTGTTCCCCCTTAGCTCAGTTGGTTAGAGCGACGGACTGTTAATCCGCAGGTCCCCCGTTCGAGTCGGGGAGGGGGAGCCAAATCATAGCACCACACTACTCTATTTAGTTCCCCCTTAGCTCAGTTGGTTAGAGCGACGGACTGTTAATCCGCAGGTCCCCCGTTCGAGTCGGGGAGGGGGAGCCAACTCCACGAATCCATTAAACTTTTTATCTACTACTATTCGTCGATTGTATTAGACTTTAAAGCACTTATAATCTAACCTAATTTTAGTTTATTCTGTATTATGCTTTAGAATACAACGACTATACTTAAAGCAATCAATCAAGGAATTGATTCCTTCCTTTAGGCTTTTAAAAGATAAGAACATGGCTGGCTTTAAAAAACTAATTTTCATACAACTTATATCTTGGTTGCTGTTTGCACTTTTGGGCGGTTACTTTATTGCACTAAGCTTTGATAGCGCAGTCAGTGATGCTCAGCAAAAAGCACAGCGTGTCGTAAACGCATATATAAATACGCAAACAATTGAACAACTTGCACCAGAGAAAATTCAAAAAGCATTTGCCGATGGCAGTACCTTTTCTAAGCTTGTGATCCGTGATCAATCGGGTCAAGTGGTAGGCATGGTTGAATCAAGCCAGTCCCTGCCCTTGTTTGCAGAAATAGTTAATAATAGTTTTAATTCAATTCGTCCTCAGTTTGCCGTAAACCAAACATCCGACATTAAAGTCGAATTCACGATTAATGCGCATAATCTTGCTAGCCTCTTACAAGAGTCTTTATTCATTGTCATTTTGATTTCAGGCCTTATCGCCCTACTTCCTATTATTTATATGAAGAGCATGTTTCGCCGCCTTAATCGTAAAATTAGCACCACGATTTCGGATATCGTTGACATTTACATTAACCAAAATCAAGTTAATGGCGACCTTGAACAAGCAATGGACACCACGCGTCTAAAAAAACTAAGCAAAGATTTAATTCCTTCTTTCAATCGTCTATCGCATTTCTTACAAACTAAACATGATGATATTCAAAACAATGCGCTAAGCATTAAAAAAGAAGCGTATAAAGATGTAGTCACAAACCTTGGCAACCGTAATATGTTTGTTGAGTACTACGAGAAGAATATTGAAAACGCAGAAAAAAGTACCTTTGGGTCACTTGCCATGGTGCGTTGTAGCGAATTGCAAACCATAAACCAAACCCGTGGTTACCAAAAAGGTGATGAATACGTAAAAGGTGTGGCAGATATTATTAAACATATCAGTGGCACATACACTGGCAGCCAGGTTTTTCGTTTAAATAGCTCAGATTTTGCAGTGGTATTGCCAAATACCCCACTTAAAGAAGCAGAGCGTTTCGGTGACAACTTACAATCACGCTTTACACAGTATCAGCAAAACCAAGAATTAAGCTCAGTAGCCAATACGGGCATTGTTGGTTACGAAAAAGGCAAACCGCTTGGTGAGTTATTATCGATTGTTGATAACGCAATGAGCATGGCGCAATCAAAACAAGCGAACGCATGGCATGTGCAGCGTGAAACTGACTTAGTTAATAATGCCAGTGCAGGTTTTGGTAATCAAAACTGGCGCAAAGTGATTAACGAAGTAATTGAATCAAAACGTGTACACTTAGTGATGCAAAACATTATGCCGATAGGTAAAAGTGTTAAAGCTTATGCTGAGATCCAAGTGCGTTTTAAAAGTGCAGAAAACCAAATGCTACCGACCGCCTCTTTCCTGGCTATGGCTGAAAAATTAGAAATGGCAATGGAAATTGACCGCTTGATTATCGATAGCACTCTGGAAAAGGTCAAAACGCGTAACTTCTCTGAAAAATTCTTCGGTATTAATGTTACAGCTTCAAGCGCTCACAATGATCAGTTTGTGATCTGGCTAGAACGTCGACTTTTAAAAGACAGCAATATTGCCTCAAAACTGGTATTTGAAGTCAGTGAGTTTGGTTTACAACAAAACATTAAAGCAAGTAAACGCTTTATCGATATGGTTCACCGTGTTGGTGCACGCATCACTGTAGAACGTTTTGGTGTGGGATTAACGTCATTTAAATTCTTTAGAGACTTAAAACCAGACTTTATCAAAATGGACGCAAGCTATACTCGCGGCCTTGAAGAAGATAAAAATAACCAATACTTCATGCGCTTAATGGTGGATTTAGCTCACCGCATTGGTGTGAGTGTATTTGCTGAAGGCGTCGAAAGCCAAGAAGAAAAGCATATTATCGAAACACTGTGTCTCGATGGCGTGCAAGGTTATTACATCGAAAAGCCAAAAGACATTTAACCCCCTCTTAAGAGGCCCAAAAAACCTTACTGTTTTTGGGCCTATTCCATCTATTAACTTAGCTTTAACACTTTAATCGTAAACAGCTTTGTTAATTTTAGCTATTCGTCCCTCATGTGTTGTGTCAGCCCCCATAAAAAAGGATAATAGTGCCGTTTTTATTCTCGTGAGGCACGCATGACAGAGTATGTCTTGTTATTGATTGGCACTGTGCTAGTCAACAACTTCGTTTTAGTTCAATTCTTAGGTTTATGCCCTTTTATGGGTGTATCGGGTAAGTTAGATACCGCGATTGGTATGTCTTTAGCCACAACCTTTGTACTTACACTTGCCTCCGTGACCAGTTATCTGGTGAATCATTATATTTTGATTCCGCTGGATATCGCGTTTTTACGTACCATGAGCTTTATTTTAGTGATTGCTGTTGTCGTGCAATTTACCGAAATGGTGGTGAGAAAAACCAGCCCGACACTTTATCGCTTATTAGGGATTTTCTTACCGCTTATCACCACCAACTGTGCGGTATTAGGTGTTGCCCTACTTAATATCAAAGAAGACCACTCATTTTTACAATCTGCTGTATACGGCTTTGGTGCCGCTGTCGGCTTCTCTATGGTGTTAATACTGTTTGCCGCATTACGTGAGCGCTTAGCCGCGGCTGATGTCCCTGCTCCTTTTAAGGGTGCTTCAATTGCGATGATCACCGCAGGCCTTATGTCGATGGCCTTTATGGGTTTTACAGGATTAGTGAAGTTTTAATATGACCTTGTTTTATGCTTTGATAGCGTTAGGTTCATTAGCGCTTATATTTGGTTTAATTTTAGGTTTTGCTGCCGTGCGTTTTCGCGTTGAGAGCAACCCGATTGTTGACCAAATTGATACCATTTTACCGCAAACACAATGTGGCCAATGTGGTTACCCTGGTTGTCGTCCCTATGCAGAAGCGATTGCCAATGGTGATGAAATCAATAAGTGCCCACCAGGCGGCGAAGCCACGGTAAAAAAACTCGCTGATTTAATGGGGGTTGAGGCAAAACCGCTGGCTGGCGGTGAACAAGCAGATCCTGTTAAAACCGTTGCCTACATTCGTGAAGATGAATGTATTGGCTGTACCAAATGTATTCAAGCCTGCCCTGTTGATGCCATTGTCGGCGCAACCCGCCAAATGCACACTGTATTAATCGATGAATGTACCGGTTGTGACTTATGTGTTGAACCATGCCCTGTAGACTGTATTGATATGCTGCCTGTTAAAGAAACCAAACAAACCTGGAAATGGCAATTAAACGCAATCCCTGTGACTCAGGTAGATTAGGAGCACAGATGGAAAAGCTAATAGATCAAATTAAACAAGGTAAAGTGTGGCCATTTCCTGGTGGTATTCACCCACCGGGTCAAAAACAACAATCAACAACGCAAGCCATTACAAGACAGCCTCTACCAGACAAGCTTGTTGTATCACTAAAACAACACATTGGTGCTAACGGTAAGCTGATTGTTGAAAAAGGCCAGCAGGTTCTTAAAGGTCAAGCATTAACTAAACCAAGCGGTAATTGGTCTGTGCCTGTGCACGCGCCAACATCTGGGCTGATCAGCGATATTTGTCCAATGCCGTCAGCTCATCCATCAGCGTTGCCTGAGCTTAGCGTTATTATTGAACCAGATGGTAAGGATAACTGGTGCGAGCTTAACCCTGTGGCTGATGCCAAAGCACTGTCGCATGATGAACTTGTTGATGTTATTCATCAAAGCGGTATTGCCGGTATGGGCGGCGCAGGTTTCCCAACCTATGTAAAAGCAGATACACGTAAAGCCATTGAGTTTTTAATTGTTAATGCCGTTGAGTGTGAGCCTTATATCACTGCTGATGACATGCTAATGCGCGAACATGCCGATGGCATAGTTGCCGGTATTGAATTAATGCAGCAGCTGTTAAGTCCACAGCTGACAATTATTGGTATTGAAGATAATAAGCCCGATGCTATTGCTGCCATGAAACAAGCTGCACAACATAACGACAGTATCATAGTGCAAACAGTGCCAACGGTTTACCCTTCTGGCGGTGAAAAACAGCTAATTAAACTGCTAACGGGCAAAGAAGTCCCAAGTGGCAGTATTCCTGCCGATATTGGTATGTTGGTGCAAAATGTCGGTACTTTGTTTGCGGTAAATCAAGCCGTATATGAAGGTAAACCTCTGATAGAGCGTGTAGTAACCGTAACGGGTAACACCATTCACAAACAAGGTAATGTGTGGGCTTTACTAGGCACTGAAATTAAACATTTATTAGACTGCCAAGGTTTTTCACCGGTTCCACAGCAACGTGTGGTCATGGGCGGTCCAATGATGGGCTTTACCCTCCCCACCGTGCGTATTGGTGTGGTTAAAACGACGAACTGTATTTTAGCCCCAGATCACCAAGAACTTGCAGAGCCGGGTGATGAAAAAGCCTGTATTCGTTGTAGTGCCTGTGCTGACGCCTGCCCTGCTTCATTGTTACCTCAGCAATTACAATGGTTCGCTAAGTCTAAAGAATACGACAAACTTAATGAGCACAACTTATTCGATTGTATTGAATGCGGTGCCTGTGCTTATGTTTGTCCAAGCGAAATCCCCTTGGTGCAGTACTATCGTGTTGCCAAAGCTGAAATCAAAGAGCAGCAAGCAGAGCAAATCAAAGCAGAGCGCGCAAAAGAGCGTTTTGAAGCACGTAAGGAGCGCTTAGAGCGCGAACAAGAAGAACGCCAAAACCGCCACAAACGTAAGCCGGCTGCTAAGTCAGATGACGAAAAACAAAAAGTGGCCGATGCACTCGCTCGAGTTAAAGCTAAATCTGATGATACAGACAGCAAATCAGCCGCAGCCGCAGCTATTGCCCGTGCAAAAGCGAAAAAGCAAGGTGCAGAGCTTGAGCCTGATAACTCTGAAGTAGCTAAAGAGCGTGCAGCGCGTAAAGAACAGGCGCGTAAATACAAAGAACAAAAAGCACTAGAACAAGGTGAAGAAAGCGTCGATAAAGACGATAAAAAGTCTGCGGTTGCTGCCGCTATTGCCCGTGCTAAAGCGAAAAAAGCCGCGCAAGCTGCAGAAGATAACGTAGAAGCAGACTCAGCACCAGTTGATGACAAAAAAGTTGCTGTTGCCGCTGCAATCGCTCGTGCTAAAGCGAAAAAAGCAGCACAGGCTACTGAGAGTCAAGCTGAAGCTGAAGAAGATAGCGCGCCAGTTGATGACAAAAAAGCTGCGGTTGCCGCTGCAATCGCTCGTGCTAAAGCGAAAAAAGCAGCACAAGCTGCTGAGGGTCAAACTGTAGCTGAAGAAGATAGTGCACCAGTTGATGAAAAGAAAGCTGCTGTTGCCGCTGCAATCGCTCGTGCTAAAGCGAAAAAAGCAGCGCAAGCTGCTGAGAATCAAACTGAAGCAGATAGCGCACCGGTCGATGACAAAAAAGCTGCAGTTGCAGCCGCTGTCGCCCGTGCCAAAGCGAAAAAAGCGGCGCAAGCTGCTGAAAATAAAACTACAGCTGAAGAAGATAGCGCACCAGTTGATGGCAAAAAAGCCGCTGTGGCAGCTGCTGTCGCCCGTGCCAAAGCAAAAAAAGCCGCTAAAGAGCAAGCACAGATTGACGATTCATCAGAGCAACTTGATGATTCAAACGGTGACACTAATTCAAAGCCGCAATCTGACGCTCCAGAATCTAGCGAAGATAAGAAAAAAGCTGCAGTTGCAGCCGCTGTCGCCCGTGCCAAAGCAAAAAAAGCCGCTAAAGAGCAAGCGCAGAGTGACGAATCATCAGAGCAACTTGATGATTCAAACGGTGACACTAATTCAAAGCCGCAATCTGACGCTCCAGAATCTAGCGAAGATAAGAAAAAAGCTGCCGTTGCTGCCGCTATTGCTCGTGCAAAAGCGAAAAAAGCCGCGAAAGAGCAAGCGCAGAGTGACGATTCATCAGAGCAACTTGATGATTCAAGCGATACGGATGATTCTAAACCGCAGGTTGATGAACCTGAGTCTAGCGAAGATAAGAAAAAAGCAGCGGTTGCTCGTGCCATTGCAAGAGCTAAAGCGAAAAAGTTACAACAAGAAGGAAACGATAAGTCATGAAACTAACCATGGCGAGTTCGCCGCATAATCATAGCCATAAATCATTAAGCCGATTAATGATGACAGTGATTGCTGCGTGTATTCCAGGCTTAATCGCGCAAGTTTTCTTCTTTGGTAGCGCTGTGTTAATTCAGCTTGTTCTCGCGCTGATTACTGTCAGCGCCTGTGAAGCCGCTGTTTTACTGCTTCGTAAACGCAAAGTTTGGCCAACACTTAGTGATGGCAGTGCGTGGTTAACGGGCGTATTACTGGCGTTGAGTATTCCGCCTTTAGCGCCTTGGTGGATCATTGTAATTGGCTGTATGTTCGCAATTGTTATTGTAAAACAGCTTTATGGCGGCCTTGGCTTTAATTTATTTAACCCAGCTATGGCAGCTTATGTATTACTACTTGTATCGTTTCCGGTACAAATGACCAGCTGGTTACCTGTTAGTGATTTACTTGCATCTCCGATCAGCTTCTCACAACAGCTGTCTGTTATTTTCAATGGCTTTACCAGCGCTGGATTTAGTGTCGATCAGTTACGTGTAGCGATTGATGGCACAACCATGGCAACACCGCTTGATACCGTTAAAACAGATGTCGCCCATCACCTAACGGTGGCTGAGAGTATGAGTAAACCTCTTTTTAATGACTGGTTTGGTCTTGGCTGGGGCTGGGTAAACCTCGGCTTTTTAGTGGGTGGTCTTTATTTATTAAAGGCTAACATCATTAATTGGCATATCCCTGTTAGCTTTTTAGCCTCATTAGCCGTGTGCAGTGGTATTGGTTATATTGCAGCCCCGGGCACAGAGCCGGGCGTGGTATTTCACTTATTCAGTGGTGCGACCATGTTAGGGGCATTCTTTATTGTTACCGATCCTGTTTCTGCATCAACAACGAATAGAGGTCGTTTAATTTACGGCGCGTTAATTGGTCTACTTGTTTACTTAATTCGTACTTTCGGTGGTTACCCTGATGCAGTGGCATTTAGTGTATTACTGTTAAATATGGCGGTGCCTTTAATTGATTACTACACGCAACCACGTACTTACGGCCATGGGGTGAAATAATGATCCTTTCCTCAATGACTAAAAATGGCGCTATTCTTACTGCATTTGCGCTCATTACCACAGGTACTGTAGCCCTAACTCATAGCCTGACCGCTGAGAGAATTGAAGAGCAAGAAAAGCAACAACTTGCAGAGCAGCTGCAACAAGTACTTGATGCCCATCATTACGACAATCAATTGTACAAAGATTGTGTTGTAATCACCGATGAGCGCCTTGGGCCACGTCCAGAGCAAATAATCTACCGCGCCTACAAAGATAATAAGCCGTATGCTTTAGTGATGCGCCATGTAACACCAAGTGGTTATAGCGGCGATATCAACTTATTAACGGCGGTGTTTGCCAATGGTGAAATAGCGGGTGTTCGTGTCACTAAGCACGAAGAAACACCGGGCCTTGGCGATAAAGTTGAGGTCAAAAAATCAGACTGGATCACCCTTTTCAAAGGCCAAAATGTACTTTCTGAAGATGACAGCCGCTGGGCTGTTAAAAAAGATGGTGGCCAATTTGATCAGTTTACTGGCGCAACCATTACACCTCGTGCCGTTGTCGGCTCAGTAAAACAAGCTGTGCTGTTTGCCCAAGCTGAGTTTGATAATCTGTTTGCTGCGCCAAACACCTGTCAAGGAGCCAAGTAATGAGCCAAGTTAAAACCTTATTTAAAGATGGTATGTGGGCTAATAACCCTGCCCTTGTGCAGTTATTAGGCTTATGCCCGCTACTTGCCGTTACCTCTACGATTACCAATGCACTAGGCCTAGGTTTAGCGACTTTATTGGTACTGGTTGGTTCTAACGTCACTGTATCAATTGTGCGTAACTGGGTACCAAAAGATATTCGTATTCCTGTTTTTGTGATGATTATCGCAGGCTTTGTAACCATCGTGCAGCTGATGATGAATGCCTATACATTTGGTCTTTATCAATCATTGGGGATTTTTATTCCACTGATTGTTACTAATTGTGCCATTATTGGTCGTGCAGAAGCATTCGCCTCTAAAAATACCGTGCCACTTTCAGCCTTTGACGGACTGATGATGGGACTTGGCTTTATGTTAGTTTTAGTGGTGCTAGGGGCAATGCGTGAGCTTATTGGTCAAGGTACGCTGTTTGATGGTGCTGATTTATTATTAGGGCCATGGGCTGCTGCACTTCGAATTGAAGTATTTAGTTTTGATAACCAATTTTTATTAGCTATCTTACCACCGGGTGCCTTTTTAGGACTTGGTTTACTGATTGCTGCAAAAAATGTCATTGATACACAAATAAAATCTAAGCAAGTTGTTACTCCAGAAGTAGAAAAAGGCCCAAGAGCACGAGTAACAAGTTTAACTTAAAGGAGAGCACGCACCGTCACTGCGTGCTTTACGCCACCATGAATAAAGAAAAACGCTATGAGATCTTATCTCGTCTACGTGAGCAAAACCCGCACCCAGAAACAGAGCTTGAATACTCAAGCCCATTTGAATTATTAGTTGCGGTTACCTTATCAGCACAGGCAACAGATGTGGGTGTTAATAAGGCAACCCGCAAGCTATTCCCTGTTGCTAACACGCCTCAAGCGATTCTTGATTTAGGCCTTGAAGGCCTTCGCGATTACATCAAGACCATTGGTTTGTTTAATTCTAAAGCCAATAATGTCTATAAAATGTGTGAGATTCTGGTCAATAAACATAACTCAGAGGTACCAGAGAATCGTGAAGCACTCGAAGCATTACCGGGGGTTGGCAGAAAGACTGCAAATGTAGTTTTAAACTGTGCCTTTGGCTGGCCGACTATTGCTGTCGATACACATATTTTCCGCGTTTCTAACCGCACTAAGTTTGCTATGGGTAAAGATGTAGTCAAAGTGGAAGAAAAGCTCGAGAAAGTTGTACCAAAAGAATTTAAAGTCGATGTTCACCATTGGCTTATTCTTCATGGTCGTTATGTTTGTACCGCCCGTAAGCCTAAATGTGGTGCGTGTATTATTGAAGATTTGTGTGAGTTTAAGGATAAAACAGAGTGACAGACTGATTTTGAACTCACAGCGAAAAACGAACCTGCACTATATTGCCATTCCCCAGCCTTACTTTCATTAAGCATATAACTTTATTAGAGCCAATTTTTTAAAAGCCGAGTGCATTCTCGGCTTGTCCCGTCAGTTAAACCTTAGCGAGAACATAATCGAAAATAGGTGGTTGCAACATCAACTGTCCATCACCGTCTACGTGACCGACGATATGCTCACTCTGAAATAGTTGATAAGTATAAGTAGCCAACACTGATGCAGATGTATATTGTGAGCGAACAGTTGATGTGTCCGACTCCAAGCCAGCATTTGTGTACGCCTGATTAAAAAAGTCAGTCGCAGTTGCTGCTGGAGCCAATACTTTAGCTCTCATTGGCTTTTGACCTATCCGTAAATCTTCTGCTACACCTTCAGTAAATGCAGAAACATAAAATTTTGTTGCGCAATAAGTCACCGCTGTCGGAAACATTTTATAGCCGCCTATTGAAGACACATTGATTAACGTTGCATCTTTGTCTCGATAGTCTCTAACATAATTGAGCGACAATGTGGTCAGAGCTTTGATGTTTAAGTCTAGCATTTGCTCTGCTTTGTCTAGGCTCATATCCCATGCGTTGCTGAAATCACCAAAACCTGCATTATTAACCAGAACTTCAATCTCATATTCTGCACATTGATCGTAAAGTTGTTGTGCAGCACCAAAAGTCGAGAGATCAACAACTTTAACCATAACGTCGATGTGAAATTGCGATTCAAGTTCAGATTTCAATGTATTTAATTTGTCCTCGCCGCGCGCCACAATAATCAGATTGTGACCTTCGCTAGCAAACTTGTGGCACATGGCTAAACCAATACCAGAGCTGGCACCTGTTATCAGTACATATTTCATATCAATGCTCCTTATGCTAAAGCTGGTTGAATATAGTGATCTAAGTGCGCTTCTAAGCGAACAAAGTCGTCTTCAATAGTTGGATTCTTCATCACGTCATAACAAATAAAGCTAGGTAATGATTCCATGCCAAGGAAGCGGTAATTCACGTGCATGTGTAGCATGAGGTCTTCGACACTTTTACCCTGCATCAAAAACTCATCATTATTATCAAACGCTTCCTTCGGTGCGTTAAATGTCATTGATAGCATGAGTTTCTTGCCCGTAAGGGTGCCTCCAGTGCCATAATTCTCTTTTGGGTTTTCTATATCTCGCCCATCAGTGTTACAGACTCGCCCGTCTAGACCTGCTGTATAAACATCATCCATATATTTCTTCATAGGCCAAGGAATACTAAACCAGTTCAAGGGTGCCTGAATCACAATGAGGTCAGCCCAGCGATGCTTTTCAAGTTCCTGCTCTATTTCGTATTCTGTAGATGATGCGCTGTGTCGAACGACGCAGCCTTTTTCGGTCAAGTTGTGTTCAATGCGCTTGATGATTTCTGCATTAAGCTTACCTTCCGAAAATGGGTAAGGGTGATGTGCATTAATAATTAATATATTTTTCATATAAACTCCGTCGTTAACTGAGTGGGTTACATACAGCACAAAGGTTACGTGGAGAAAACTAGAAAATATAATTATTATTTATCATTGCATCGATAATAATTTGTTATTGATGCAATTGTATGTTGTTACTAGTTATTTTCAGTTCGAAAAAGCTTAGCGCGTTCTACAAGGTAATCCATCACGTATTGATGTCTAGGATGCAGCGGCCATTTTTTCTTATAAATAAATCGGATTTCATCCGATGGTATATCTACAGAGTTAACGATACGGAGTTTATTGTATTCAGGGCTAAGTCGAACCATAAATTCATCTAAGACCGTATATCCAATACCAGCTCCGACATGGTGACAAATTTTAGGTGCTGAGTTGGTGTAAGCAGCAATACATAATGAATCGACACCCCTATACTCGTCGGGAAACAACACGGGTAGCACCTTCGATGCCATTTTCTTGCCATCAGGGTGATCAACAAATCCCAAATTTTGAAGGTCAGGAAAACCCTCATGGGGGCTATTCTTGGGTAGCACTAACCAAAGCTTTTCATATAAAAAAGTCTGACTACTAAAAACTTCATTATCGGGATTATGTGTAACAAGTCCAATGTCACATTCGTTGTTTCGAACCAACTCATCAACAATTTTTGTAGGATTAAATTGAATATGAATTTTAAGTTTAGGCAGTTTAACTTGTAAGTCTATAAGCCAAGGATACACCAAATTTCCTACACCTCCAGGCATAGAGATCCGGCAAGTACCAGAAAATGGGTCAACATCACCAAGTTTCTCTTTTAAAAGCTTCTCGTTTCGTAACAATTCTTGAGCGTATTTCAACACCTCAATCCCTTGAGGTGTTAACTCAAAACTTTTCCCTTCTCGTATAATAAGGGTTTTACTCAGATACTGTTCCAACTTTAATATATGCTGACTTACACCCGGCTGTGTCATGTGAAGCAAACTGGCAGTCTTAGTAAAATTTTGTGTTTCTGCTAAAGCACAGAATGTTCTTAGCCAATCAGAATTAATCAAGCCATGCCTCATGAAATTAAAAAATAAAATTTGGTTCGAAACACCTCGAAACCAGTTCATTGTGTCATCTAGTTGCACCAAGTCAAAATACTTTGGACTTTACAGGTAAAAATAGAAGCAAAACAGGCCGTTTCTGGCACAATTCAAAAGTTCATTTAGATCTAACTTTATTATCTTTCGGCTGGCCGACTATTGCTGTCGATACACATATTTTCCGCGTTTCTAACCGCACTAAGTTTGCTATGGGTAAAGATGTAGTTGCTGTAGAACAAAAATTAGAAAAAGTGGTACCTAAAGAATT
The DNA here is from genome assembly GCF_037162425.1 of Pseudoalteromonas sp. Hal040. Classification (NCBI taxonomy): domain Bacteria; kingdom Pseudomonadati; phylum Pseudomonadota; class Gammaproteobacteria; order Alteromonadales; family Pseudoalteromonadaceae; genus Pseudoalteromonas; species Pseudoalteromonas sp. Hal040. The sequence continues at coordinate 2,315,754 of NZ_JARLUU010000001.1, forward strand.
TAAGGTCGATGTACACCACTGGTTAATCCTGCATGGCCGCTATGTGTGTACTGCTCGTAAACCTAAGTGCGGCAGTTGTATTATCGAAGACTTATGTGAGTTTAAAGAAAAGACTGAGTAAGACAATCAATTTAGTCAGTAATAAAAGCACAGAGAAATTATTAACGCCTCTTTAGATCATTTTTCAAGAAATGAAACCTGCGGATGCTAACTCCCTTAGTTTGTCTTGACACTTTTTATGCAAAAATTCTCTAAATAATCTCACGGTGGGCGTTATTAATTGTCTACTTGGACAAACAAGCCATAACTCTACTGACATTTTTGAATACTCGGGGAGCAGTATTTTCACATTACCTGCGAGTAGTTGTTCGGCCATTTCTAATATCGACTTATGCGCAAGCCCATACCCATCGATACACCACTTTTTAACAAGCTCTGAGTCGTTGGTTGAGCGCTTGCTACTCATTTTTACTCTAAATGTTTCCTTTTCATTTGCGAAGCTCCACGTGTCATGGGTTGTGTCATTTAATTGAAAACACAGACCTTCATGTGCTTTTAAATCGCTGGGTGAGGAAGGCGTACCAAAACGCTTTAAGTAAGACGGAGCAGCACACAAAACAACAGGTACATCGCAAATTTTATACCCATACATTGAAGAATCTTTAGGGACTCCATATCTAACTGCAATATCAATTGGGTCACGAAAAAAATCAATGTTTGAATCACTTATATGCATTTTCAGGCTTATTTTAGAGTAAGACTCCATAAATTTATTAACCCAAGGCAATAATACATTCCGACCTAAGTCAGATGGTGCAGATAACCTCAGGTCACCTTCAACCAACCCCTGCTCTTCTTGGACACTTTCACTAATATTAGTCAGCATTAAATAAGCTTGTTCAATCTGCGGAATAAACTTTTCGCCAGCACTGGTAAGACGTAAATTTCTCGTTGAACGAATAAACAACTCAATACCAAACGATTTTTCAACACGTTTCAAAGCTGCACTTGCAGTTGCAATTTGCATATCCAAACTTTCTGCAGCAAGTTTAATACTTTTAAATTCAGCGACCTTTAACGCGACTTGCAGATCTTTGATCAACATAAATCAATTATCCTTTGATAATAATTCAATCATTATCAACTTTATCTGCACTAATTAAAACATTAATCTAACTTTTATCAACTACAAACTATTTTAAATGAGTGGAGAAAACAATGACTAGCAAGAATGTAATTACCTTCGAAGAGACAATGGAGTGGTTTGTATCTACAGAGCATAAAGGCGCGATTGGCCTAACCGTCAAGTTCCCTATTCCCGAAGCTAACGTCCAAGCGTTTATCGACTTCTTTACAGATTACACTCCTTATGTTTTGGAAGAAGATGGCTGTTTGCAATTTGGCTTCCACCAAGATTGGAAAAATCCAAATGTATTTTGGCTTGTGGAAAGTTGGGCGTCTACCAGCATTTTGCTTGAGCACCTTGGTCCTAATTCACGCAAAGGCACTAAGTACGAAGGTGAAACACCATTAAAAATAATGGCTGAACTGGGCGCTAAACCAGAGCCGGCTGCTCTTTATTTAGTAGAAAACACGACCAAATAAACCTAATAAACGGAGACAGAAATGAAATCAATAGTACTAGAAAAAGCAGGTTCGGCCGACAACCTAAAGATTGTCGACGTTGCTAAACCCAGCATTGCCGATAATGAAGTATTGATCGAAAGTAAAGCAATCAGCGTCAACCCAGTAGACGCAAAAATTAAGTACTCAGATGAAGGTTTATCAGGATTAGTCAGCCCAGAACGCCCAATTACTTTAGGTTGGGATGTCGCAGGAACCGTTGTTTCAGTTGGCAGTAAAGTGAGTAAATTTTCTGTTGGCGATAACGTATTTGGCATGGTTAACTTCCCAGGGCATGGTAAAACTTATGCAGAGTTTGTTGCAGCACCTGAGGTACAACTTGCAAAAATGCCTGATAATATATCTTTTACAGATGCCGCTGTAACAACACTAGCTGCGCTCACTGCATTACAAGCAATGAAAAGTAAAGTTAAAGAAAATGATAGAGTGCTCATCCACGCAGGCTCAGGTGGTGTTGGGCACTTTGCCATTCAAATCGCAAAAGTCTTGGGTGCTTATGTAATTGCAACAAGCTCTGAAAAAAATCATGACTTTATTCTATCACTCGGCGCTGATGAACACATCGATTACCGCTCTAAAGATTTTGAAAAGGAATTAATCGACATCGACTTTGTGTTTGATACTCAGGGTGAAGAAATTGCTGCTAAATCATTAAAGGTAATGCGTGCAAACGGTAACCTAATATCGATTGCTATGATGGAAATTCCAGAGTCATTGATACAACAAGCTGCACCATTAAATATAAATATAGAGGCAATGTTAGTTACTTCGAATGGCGATGACATGGCATATTTGGCCAGCCTTTTAAATATGGGCCAAATTAAACCTCATGTTTCATCTGTTTTCAACTTTTCAGATATGGCGAAAGCGCATGCAGCTCTGGAGTCAGGCAGAACTGTGGGTAAAATCGCTTTGACCTTCTAAATTCTGATTTCCATTTTCATAAAAACACTATAAACATTGCTTATCCTTTACGTTATTTAATTAAGGATAAAGCTATGTTTATAAAATCAGATCACACTTATAATGCTTTTTCACTATATAAAACAAAATAACATAAAAATAATTATTCAACACAAACCATCACCACAACAATATTTATGTTATTTTTCAAAAATTAAAGCTACACTTTTATTCTCATACATATCAGTTAAGTAAGTGTTAATTTGAAACAGAAAAGCTTAATACCTAACATTGATTTTGAACCAAAAACATTGCCAGAGTTGGGTTTAGAGGTTATTAATCTTGAAAACTTATACAAAACTGCATCCGAAGATAAGCTTTTATTGCTAAATACCCCACACCGAATAAAGTTTTATGGCATCATAATTTTTACAGGCGGTGAAGGTAACCACTTTATTGATTTTAGATCATTCCCGGTAGAAAAAAACACGTGCGTTATGATTAATCAAAATCAAGTTCATGCTTTTGATACTGAGAACAGACCATCAGCGCAATTCATACTCTTTACAGAAAATTTTTTAAAGTTAATAACAAAAGTCATCGATAATAGGATTATCGCACCAACGCAATTTCTGTCTTTGTATCAACCAAGTTTTAAGTTAACTGTTTCGCAAACACATAGATTACTTATTTTAATAGACTTAATAAAAGCTGAATACGTTAGCCCCGACTTAAACATGCCATGCTTACAATTACTTTTTTCAGCACTTTTAACAAGGATTTGTGAAGAACGGCCTGATACTTACCTAACAGATTTAAACACGAATCAAATCGCTTGCTTCGAACGCTTTATATATTGTTTAGAAACTAACATTGCATTCTCTCACGATGCAAATGCTTACGCTAATAGAGTTGGAACAAGTTATAAAACTTTAAATAAAATCTGTAAACTAGCGACCCAGCAAACTGCAAAACAACTTATCGACGCATACATCATTCTCAATGCAAAGAGAGCACTTTCTATTGATAAGCTTCAGGTTCAACAAGTATCTGACATTTTAGGATTTGATGAGGTAACTAATTTCGTTAAGTTTTTTAAGAAACATACTTTAATGACCCCCAAACTATTTCAGTCCCAACATTTTAAGTAATATATAAAGGTTCGGTATTTACCATTTTTAATCCAACATCAACCTCCCCCTACAACTCAGTAAAATTAAAATAAACACAACTTAATTAATCAAGTTAAATGGCTTTCACTTAATATACTTAAGTAAAACAAACTAAACCTAAAGTACGGACAAAAATAATGAAGTTAAAAAGTTTAATTAATGCATTGACATGTGCGAGTGTATTAACAGCATGCGCAGCAACAAAAACCAATGATAAAGAGGTTCACATGGACGTATCAAACAAACAAAAAGCGGTAGCAGTGCTAAACTCTATTGAAAAAATGGACTCTACAGCAATTGGTTATATCAACCCTACACAATATAAACAACATAACTTAACTGTTGCAGATGGCCTCTCTGGCTTTGGAGAAGTACTGCAAGCACTACCTAAAGGAAGTGCGAAAGTAAATGTTGTTAGGGCATTTTCAGATGATAATTTTGTGTTCACTCATACCGAATACAACTTTTTTGGACCTAAGGTTGGATTTGATGTTTTCAGATTTGAAAATGGGCTTATTGTAGAGCATTGGGATAATTTAACAGAAACTGTCGGTCCAAATCCAAGTGGGCGTACGCAAACTGATGGCCCAACTGAAGTTGTCGATATAGACAAAACTGAAAGAAACAAAGCGTTGGTTTCCGACTTTGTAAACAGCATTTTAGTTAAAGGTGAGATGGCTAAATTAGCGTCATTTTTTGACGGTGATAACTATATTCAGCATAACTCACAAATTGCAGATGGCTTATCAGGCCTTGGAAAAGCGCTGGAATCAATGGCTAAACAAGGTATATTTATGAAGTACAACACTGTTCATAAAGTGCTAGGAGAAGGCAATTTCGTATTAGTTATTAGTGAAGGAACTTTAGCTGAACAACCCACTTCGTTTTATGATTTATTTCGTGTTGAGGATGGCAAAATTGCCGAACATTGGGACGTTATCGAAACAATTTTACCAAAAGAACAATGGAAAAATGTTAATGGTAAATTCGGCAATTTATAGTGTTTAGCCAATAGACTTATGTAAGTTTAAAGAAAGAACTGGGTAATTTAAGTCTATTATTGAGCAACCAAAGAAAAGGTGAAGTTCTTCACCTTTTCCTTTTCTATTCCACCAGTAAACTCATTTGGCACAATGTACCTACCCATTATCGTGGGTTTTGGCTTACCTGCTTTTTAATAAATTCTCGCGTATCTCTGAGCAGCGCCACTCTTGCTGGTTCGTGAACATACATCATGTGGCCGCCATGATAATAGTGATAGTCAATTTTATCAGCGTATATACCGTGTCTGTTTAAGGTGTATTCTGCATCAAAAAATGGCGTTACAATATCGTAATACCCTGAGGCAACCATCACTTTCATGTGTGGATTACTGCGAAGCACGTAAGATAAATCCGGCGCAGTATTGACATATCTTGGCTCCCAGCCTTGTCCATCAGGCGCTGTGCGCCAGCGCCAGTTATCTGATAACTCAGGGTCGCCAGGGTTTAAGTATTTTCTTTTCCACTGTACGTTTAAATCTGTGCGCATGTATTTCATCAGTGCCGCTTTATATGCTGGCCCTATCACTTTTGACGCATCTTGCTTAGGAGCCGCGGTTAAATCGTCTCGTTCATCAAGCTTATAACGTCCATCAAGAAAGCCTACTGCGACACCCTCATCACGCAATAACTCTTTAGCGAATCTAAAGGCGTTAATGCGTAAATCAACCTGCTCAATATATTGTTTGCTTAGCCCTGTATAACGGTGCAGGCCGTCAACAATTCGCGTTCTGTCAGCTTTACTAAGCGCATTACCTTTAAATAATGCTGGTAGTAATTCATCAACTGCAAATTGTCGGCTCGCATCTATAAAGGCTTCAAAATTTCCTGATGTGTCTACTTTTTTATGATACCAAGCAGTTGCAGCAAGTGTGGGGATGTAGGTGATATAAGAAATGATGTTGTCATCAACATAAGGGCTTGAACCTTGATAGTCTAAAGCTTGTGACACAAAAATAATGCCATTTACATTAATCAAGTGTTTATCCATAAGCACTTTAGAAACCGCTGCTGCTCGAGTTGTCCCATAGCTCTCTCCCAATAAAAATACGGGTGCATTCCAGCGATTTTCTTTTGTTAGCCACTGGGCAATAAAATCAGCGATAGAAGATGCATCTTCTTTCAATCCCCAAAATACTTTGCTCTCAGTGTCACCTAAAGCGCGCGAGTAACCTGTACCAACGGGGTCCACAAACACCATATCAGTCACATCAAGTATCGTCTCAGGCGCATCTTTTAATTCGTAAGGAGCCAATCCAGGAGCCGTTGCATCGCTTGGTACCACGACTCGTTTCGGACCATAAGCGCCCATATGTAACCAATTAGACGATGAGCCTGGGCCACCATTCCAGATAAATGTGACGGGTCTGTTCTTGTTGTCATCTTCGGCTAGGTAATCAAACGAAAATATAGCAGCTTTAGGCTCTTCGTTTTTGTTTAATAAATAAGTTTCACCGGCTACAGCTTTGTATTTCAGCTTTGTACCATTAAAGGTGCCTTTATGCTGGGTCACAAATTTAGTGGCTTCGGGTATCGACTTTTTATTGTTTGAATCTGAGACTTCATCTGCATTAACTGCGTTCGTACAAAACGCAAACAATGTAGAGATGACTACAATTTTGAAATTGGCAACATACGCCATGTTTTATTCTCCCTAGCAGGCTTATCTGTATCTGGCTTGAGTGGTTTTATCGCTGAGTGCTCAATTAACCTTTTACTTAAGCATTACTTTTACAGTAAGAACATGTAATTTCAACTATCTGCGATTAACACGGAAAAAGTATAATCAGTATCGGAACAAAAAATATCAGCGTAATCATTTCACAAGCTTCCATCCTTTCGTTATGCTGTTGAGTAATGTGAAATTTTTTATATGAGTTGCTATGTTACCTTTACTTCGTATCTTGTTAATTGAACAAGATCCTGCCACCTTAAAAGAGCTTTCAACGAACCTAGAAAAAACAATCCCTAATTTTGAGCGAAGTGATGTTGATATCGACATTATTGAGTGCATAGAGCTCAAGCAGGCGTTGAAATATGTAGAGGAAGATGGCGATATTCAAGCTGTGGTACTTAGTTGGGATGTACTGAACAATGGCGAGCGCACCTATAGTCGCTTTATCGAGCAATTAAAAGGCATACGCCTAGAACTGCCTGTTTATGTTATTGGTGATGATACGAAAGGCTTGGAGATAGTTAACGAGTCAGAAGAAATTGAATCTTTCTTTTTTAAAGATGAGGTCATTTCAGACCCTGAAGCAATCTTGGGCTATATGATCAATGACTTTGATGACCGTTCAGAAACGCCATTTTGGACCGCCTACCGTCGTTATGTGGGTGAATCGAACGATTCATGGCACACACCTGGTCACAGTGGCGGTGCTAGCTTTAGAAATTCTCCGTATATTAAAGACTTTTATCAGTTTTATGGCCGTAACGTATTTGTTGGCGACCTGTCGGTTTCTGTCGACTCGCTTGGTTCATTATCAGACAGCACCAACACCATAGGCCGCTCTCAAGAATCAGCGGCGGCGACATTTGAAGTAAAACATACTTACTTTGTTACCAATGGGTCATCCACTTCAAATAAGATTATTTTGCAAACTTTACTGCGTAAAGGTGATAAGGTGATCATCGACCGAAACTGTCATAAATCAGTACATTACGGCATTTTGCAGTCGGCTAGTTTACCTATTTACTTATCGAGTATTTTAAATCCTAAATATGGTATCTTCGCGCCCCCTTCATTGGCTGACATTAAGCAAGCGATTGAACAAAATACCGATGCTAAATTATTGGTTTTAACTGGCTGTACCTACGATGGTCTGCTTAGCGATTTAAAACAAGTGGTTGAAATTGCACATCAGCACGGTATTAAAGTGTTTATCGATGAAGCGTGGTTTGCTTACTCGCTTTTCCATCCGAGTTTACGCCACTACTCAGCGATAAATGCTGGCGCAGACTATGTTACCCATTCAGCACACAAAGTAGTTTCAGCGTTCTCTCAGGCGTCTTACATTCATGTTAACGACCCTGATTTCGATGCCGATTTCTTCCGTGAGATCTACAGTATTTACGCCAGTACCTCGCCAAAATATCAACTCATTGCTTCACTGGATGTATGCCAAAAGCAATTAGAAATGGAAGGTTATAAATTACTGAATGCTCTGCTGAATCACGTTGCTGAGTTTAAGCAACAAATGGCTTCACTAAAACATATTAAAGTACTCGATAAGCAAGATTTCATGGATATATTCCCACATTTTAGTGGCGATAACATGGGTCACGACCCACTGAAGATCCTCATCGATATTAGTGAGTTGCCTTATTCATTAAAGGATATTCATAAATTTCTATTAGATGAAATTGGCCTTGAAATCGAAAAATATACACACAGCACCATTTTAGTTTTACTGACTCTTGGTGGCACACGCTCAAAGATCATTCGCCTTTACAATGCGCTGAAGAAACTCGATAGCGGTAAAGTAAAACTTGCCACTTCAATGAGGCGCACACGCCTGCCTGAGAATCTACCCGCTATAGACTTAGCGTGCATTCCTAGTGATGCGTTCTATGGCGAACGTGAATCTGTGCCAATTAGCAAAAGTAACAACCGAATTTGTGCCGGATTAGTCACGCCTTACCCACCTGGAATCCCGCTATTAGTGCCGGGGCAACATATCACTAATGAGCATATTGAATATCTTAAAGAGTTGGCGGGACAAGGCCTGACAATTCAAGGGAGCTTTGATGGCGAAATATATGTACTAAAAGGTAAAGTGAAAAACTAAGCTTTCGCTTATACCGCAAATACCTCATTGTTATGCAGCAATCTCTATTCATTGCTGCATAACATCACCGTTTTCATATCAAACGCTTTATCTCAATGCTACTGTGCATGCAGTCGAAATAACTTATAATCCATTTTTAATAATTTTATTGCGCAGCCTTCCTGCGCTATTAGAATTGTGCGAATTTAAAGACAAGAAAGAGGATGCTTAAAATGCGCTTATTACACACAATGCTTCGCGTTGCTGATTTAGATAAATCAATTGAATTTTATACGCAGGTATTAGGTATGAAAGAGTTGCGCCGTGCAGACAACGAAGAGTACCGCTACACCCTTGCTTTTGTCGGTTATGGTGACGAAAAAGATTCGACCGTGCTTGAGCTTACTTATAACTGGGATACAGACAGCTATGATTTGGGTAATGCATACGGTCATATTGCTATCGAGTTTGATGATATTTATAAAGCCTGCGAAGACATTAAAGCTGCTGGCGGTAATGTGAGTCGTGAGCCGGGTCCTGTAAAAGGCGGCACAACTGAAATTGCATTTGTTAAAGACCCAGATGGTTATGCAATTGAGTTAATTCAGAAAAAAGATAACAACACTTTTTGATTCATACTGGCTATTTCAGCGATTGCTGAGATAGCCACTTTGCGAGTGCTTTTTCAAGTTCAGCAAAATTAATTGGCTTTGCGATATGGTCACTGATACCAATTTTTGCGCTTGTTTCGATGTCGTCTTTCATAGCATTGGCACTGACAGCAATAATCGGCGTATCAAAATCTGGCCTTGCAAGTAAGTTTTGACTGGCAGTTAAGCCATCCATCACTGGCATTTGGATATCCATTAAAATCAGTGCATAATCTTGTGTTAGGGTTTTCTCACAGGCAATTTGTCCATTTTCTGCCAATTCATAATTTAGACCTATTTGAGTTAAATACTTAGTGATAACAATTTGATTAATCGGGTTATCTTCGGCAATTAATATTGGCTTGTCGACGGCTTTAAAATCGAACTGAGTGTCTTCATCTGATTGCTCTACTTTTGCACTAGCGTCCTGTGTGTTTAGTGATTTAAAATTAATATTAATCGTAAACTCGGTGCCTTTACCAAGCTCACTGTCGATAGCAATAGTGCCACCCATCAAATCAATCATTCCTTTACTGATGGCAAGCCCAAGACCGGTCCCTCCATATTCACGAGTTGTGCTACTTTGCGCTTGAACAAAAGGATTAAACAAGGCCGTTATTTTATCTTCAGCGATACCTATGCCTGTATCTTTTACCGATAACACGACAGCCGTCTGGTGTTCATCTCGGCTTTGCAGAATTAGCGAAAGAATGATCTCACCTTGATTGGTGAACTTAACGGCGTTAGAGAGTAAGTTAATCAGTACTTGTTTAACACGTATTTCATCACACTCTACATTCAGCGATTGTAATGAGGAGACCTCAAGCCGGCAGCCAACCCCCTTAGCATCACAGCTCGGTTTAAATAGTAAGATAAGGTCATGGCAAAGCGCGACTAAATCACATTGTCGCGATTCGAGCTCTATTTTATTGGCCTCTATTTTTGAAAAGTCGAGAATATCGTTAATCACGGTTAATAACACATCACTACAGTTATTAATTTGCCTTACAAACTCTGCTTGCTCTTGTGTTAGCGTGCTTTTATTGAGTAGCTGCAAAAAGCCCACAATACCATTCATCGGAGTGCGTATTTCATGGCTCATATTGGCTAAGAATTGGCTTTTAACTTGCTCAGAGCGCTCAGCGCGAAGTTTTTCTAATTGCAATGAAGTAATTTGTATATCAATGGTATCAGCCATGCTGCTAAGCGAATCTGCAATATCTTTAAACTCTTGATAATGAAAATCGTCGGTATCTTGTTTGTAATTACCTAATGCATATTCTCGGCTAAGAGCAGTAATACGATTTAGTGGGTTATGAAGACGTGCCGTCAACCAACGCACTGAAATAAATGAAATAATAGAGAGTCCTACAATTAACAACCCTGCCAATATAGCCGTTTGCTTTACAGCGCTGGTGTAGGTGGTTTTTGCTTCATTAATTTGGAATTGTAAACTGGTTGGCTTACCTGCAAAAAAAACATTACTGATTGAGGCCTGCCCCATTAATTTGCCGTTATCGCCAGCATCGCCCACGCTATATAAAATGTTACCTTGTGCTGTAATTTGTACCTGCTTACCCGCTTGATAAACCGGTTGCTCATTGTGTATTGCAAGCCACTTTAACGCCTCTGATAAAGGCACAAAAGACACTAACACGCCCGTTTTAATTATTGGCTCACTGAGAGAATCTTGCTCATGTAGCAATGTAGATGTAATTGCCAGTAAAGCATTTTGTTTTACCTGTAAAGGTGCGAGTAGCTCAGTAACTTGTGGATTATCAATAATTTGAATTGTGTTTTGCTCTGTTGATGTTTGAGCGCTGTCGAGAATGCTTTTAGTGAGTTTAAAATTCAAATTTAAAGAAGTGATCGGATACCCTTCAACTATAAACCCTTGATTATCAATTACTATCGATGCTTTTATCTGTGGATTTTGGGCAACAAACTCTTGTAGCTGCACAAGCGCGAACTGTGAGTACACCACTTTATTTGGCAGCTCAGTTATCGCCTTAGTGCTACTTAGTAATTGGCTATTTTTCTCAAGCTTAAATAAGAGCTGTTCAAGACTGGCTGCATTATTTCTAGCTTGCCATTGCAAACTCGTATTTGCTTGGTCAATTGAGCTTAAATAGAAACGCCCAATCATCAAACCTGCAAGGATCAGTAGGGGAATAATGACCAGTAGTAATACACTGATAAATAAGGCGCGGCTAAAGCGTGGACTACTCATTCATCCCCTTCACTGGCAATCGAACGCTCTGCCAACCCTTGCATAAAAAGCCCCGCTTGCTCAGCAGTTAAGGCACCACTGCCATAGCGAATAAATCCTTTATTTAATACTTCCCATACGATGATCATCGATGCGGTTGAAGGCATCGCTTTTGTAAATTGCATCGCTTCAATTAAGGTTGCTAACTCTGTGCCTTGTTGTGATTTTAAACTATTTAACACCTCAGTATTAACGGGGATATCTTGAAGCTTTTGCCAAATCATTGTTTGAAATTTTTCTGCTTGAACCAATTTAGCAAATTTGATCAAATTGTCTTTATTAACGCCATTTAAGCCATCATTTGGAAATGCCAACACAAAGGTAGAGTAATAAGGCTGCATATACTCACCATTAAGTTTAGGCAATTGCTGCACAGCTAAATTATCACCAAGCGCCTGCTCATACGTTTTTAACGCCCATGCACCATCGATTGTGAAGGCAGCTTGCTGCGCTTTAAATACATTATTTGAGCAAGTGTAATCGCACTGTCTATCAACCAGATTTTGTTTATTTAAATCCCAAACAAATTTGAGAGCCGATTGCATTGCTGGTGTATTAAGCTGAACATGGTTATCTACAATTAGGTCGCCATTAAAAGCCGATAAGAACGGGATAAACCAATACATTTCCATAAAACTCCATGTAACGAGTTTCACTTTTTCAGGCAATAATGATTTAATTCGGTATATATCCTGCCAATTTTCTATTGGCTCTTTAACAAACTGCTTATTATAAAAAAGTAACAGGTGATTCCCTTGAATGATGGGTATACCTAAGAGCTTGTTGTTTAGCTTTGCTGTTTCTAAGGTTCGCTGGTCTGTGGTATCAGCTATGAGTGAGTCTGGGATAACGCTGTAGTTGGCATATTTATTAAGGCCTAAATGATCAGCAGGTACAATAACGACATCTGTGGAGGTGCTGGTACTGGTATTTTGCACCAGCCTTACTTTTAACGCCTTTTGGTCAACCAATACAGAATTAACCGTCAAGCCACTTTGCTCAGCAAGTGCGCTTAACAGCTCATTAAAGTGCTCATGCTTCATGGTATGGGCTAGGTTTATCGTTGCTGCATAGCAATCAAACGTCACTAGTAGCACCGCCCCCAAAAATACTCGCCACACGCTTACATCTACTCAAAAAGAATTGAAATTACTCTTTAGTTAAGCATATATGTCTTAAATTGCCTAGCCTAATCAAGGGTTTTCTTAAACCTAAATGCAGCCACAGCCAAGCCCAAAATTGTAAAGGCTAACAGCCAAAGTAAATCACTGCTCATGCTTATTAGATTGACATCTTTTAGCACGATTCCACGTATTAACCTTAGGTAATGCGTTGCTGGTAAGCACTCAGCAAGCCATTGCGCTGCCTTTGGCATGCCTTCATAAGGAAATACAAAACCTGATAATAATATCGAGGGTAACAGAATGAAAATTGTCATTTGCATTGCTTGAAGCTGATTTTTAGCGATGGTTGAAAGCACTAAGCCAAGCACTAAACTGGCACATATAAACGCAAAGGTTGCGACAACCAATGCGACTAATCCACCTCCAAAAGGAATATGAAACAAGAGCTTACCCATACCTAGTATAATAAATAACTGAATAAAACCAATGAAGATATAAGGCACCACTTTACCAATCATTAATTCAAGTGAGCTTAACGGTAAGGTGATTAAGAGCTCCATATTACCTCGCTCTTGCTCTTTAACAATAGCAGCAGAGGTAAACATAATCATTGTCATGGTTAAAATAACAGCAGCTAAACCTGGCACAATATTCACCGCAGAGCGTTGCTCTGGGTTATAAAATAAGGTCGTCTCAAAGGTAGGGTAAGTTCGATTCGCAGGTTTATCGAGAAGCTCTGCAAGCGGCATATTGCGTAGCGATTTTATGCTCGACGCGACCATTGTATCTGAGCCATCAACTAACCAATGCGCAATTGGCCTGACTAACGACTCATTACTGCCATCAGGCAAACCAAAACCTACGGTTGGGTGCTGAGCAAGTCGGTTTGCCACATCGTGGGGTATAAACAGCACAGCACGCACTTTCGCACTGGCGATTGCTGTTTGTGCCTGTTCAATACTGTCGTAATAATCCGTCACTTTAACCACATTTGCCGCCGATACTGTTTGTACTAAAATGCGACTGAGCGCAGTTTGACTATAATCGACCACTGCAACAGGGATATCTTTAACGTTGGTGTTGATAGCGTAACCAAATAGAATCAGTTGGATAAGGGGTATCATCACCACCATCGCAAATGTCATTCGATCACGGCGTAATTGTAATAACTCTTTGCTTACAATTGCTTTTATTCGGCTTAATGAAGTAAAAATACTCATTGTCTGCCCTGCCCTGTGCAGGTGACAAACACATCTTCAAGGCTCGGACGCACACTATTTACTTGCCACGTATCCTGACAGAATGATTGCTGTTTTATGAACTCAACGGGGTCTTGAACATCTTTTTTTACTAATACTCGCAGCTGTGCACCTAGCTGAGTTGCCGAGATAACATGGTCGATTGTTGCGAGTTGTTTTTTTAATTCTCTGGTTTGCGCCCCTGCGATTTCTACAACATGAGCGTGCATGTCTGTCATTAATTGCTTTGGAGAGCCATCCGCGCGTTTAATACCAGATTCTAAAATGGCTAAACGATGACAACGCTCGGCTTCATCCATATAATGAGTAGTGACTAATATCGTGGTACCGGCATTACTTAAATCAAACAGTGTTTCCCAAAAGTCACGGCGATTTTGTGGATCTACAGCCGATGTTGGTTCATCAAGAAATAAAATTTTCGGTTTATTAATCACTGCAGCAGCCAATGCTAAGCGCTGCCGTTGGCCCCCACTCATACTTCCGGCCATTTGATCGACTCTTTGATCAAGGCCATAGGTATGGAGCAATTCGTCAATTCTTTGTTGTTTTTGCTGCTTTTTAAACGGGTAAAGCGCCGCCATGAACTTTAGGTTTTCAAGTACAGTCAGGTCACTATAAAGTGAAAACTTTTGCGTCATATAACCAAGTTGTGTTCTGAGCTTTTCAGCATCTTTTGGCAAACTCAAGCCAAGCACATTGATATCACCAGAGGTTGGCTTCAATAATCCTGTAAGCATACGGATTGCGGTCGTTTTACCACAGCCATTAGGGCCCAAAAAGCCATAAATCAGCCCTTGCTCAACGTCTAGATCAAGGTTATCAATCGCTTTTAAATCGCCAAATTGTTTTACCAAACCTTTAGAATGGATCACCGATTCAGTCATGGCATAATCACTTGAGCAGGCACGCCTGTCGGTAAAGTAGTTTCACTTACCGGTAGTGTTACCTCAGCAAGATACATTAATCGCGCACGTTCTTCCTGATTAAGGGCATAAAAAGGCGTGAACGCAGGCTCTGAGGCAATCCAGGTCAGTTCACCCTGAATATCTTTATCGACGCCATCGACACGAACCGTAAGTGTCATCCCCTGATTGAGCTTGGCACGATATGGTTCAGGGATATATACGCGTGCGTAAGGTGCGCTGTTTGCTTGAATAATAACGACAGGGCTGCCTTTAGTAACTCGCTCACCTACGTGCCAAGGTAAGTTATCGACCCTGCCAGCACGCATCGCTTTAATTGTCAGATCTGAGAGGTATTTTTGCTGTACTTTTAGTTCTGCTTCTGCCGCCTGAACTTGCGCTTTCGCACTATTAATATCTTCAACGCGAGAACCATTTGTTAACTCATTTAAGTTCTGTTTTGCTGATTCTAAATTAGCAAAAGTCTCATCGCGTGCAGCGGTTGCACTGTCTAAGGTTTCTTGGCTTGCGAGTTTATCTTTAACTAAGGTTTTTGCACGGCGAAAATTAGCTTCGCTTTGCGTATATGCAGCATTGGCAGCTGCTACTTTGGCTGATGCAGCAGCAACTTCTTCGGGACGAGCACCATTCAAGGTTTTTTCAAGAAATGCAGTAGCTTGAGCTAGTTGAGCTTGTGCTTTAGCAACAATCGCTTGTTGTAGTTCGGCATCAAACTTTGCAATCACCTGCCCTTTTTCGACCAACTGGCCTGCTGAAACGGGTAAATCGATTAGTATTTCGTTAGTCGTTGCAGGATGGATCACACGCTCACGCTCAAGCGTTCCAAGCGCTACTCCCTCATTTGAGTCTGAGCAAGCAGTAATGACTAAAGAAATTAGTATGAGTACAACACGTTTAGCTAACATTTTAATTTCCTTATGGTTAGCTGATGAGTTGCTAAATACTATAAAGTAATAAAATGATCAGTAAAAGTGATCTGTAAGAATTAAAATATTCGGAATGTAAAAAGTTATGCTCTGAATATAAATTAGAGTATGAGAGGTTTTAACTTGAAAAAGTAATCTTTTCGTTGAAGATAGATTATGAAGGATAATCTTTTAAACACATTAACTTACTTAATGTAAGTGGCGTCCCCAAGGGGATTCGAACCCCTGTTACCGCCGTGAAAGGGCGGTGTCCTAGGCCTCTAGACGATGGGGACACATGATGTGTCACTAGGACAACTGAATAGTTAGACTCGATTCAGACGAGCTTTTAATAACACAGCACTTAAAGTAAGTGGCGTCCCCAAGGGGATTCGAACCCCTGTTACCGCCGTGAAAGGGCGGTGTCCTAGGCCTCTAGACGATGGGGACACATGATGTGTCACTAGGACAACTGAATAGTTAGACTCGATTCAGACGAGCTTTTAATAACACAGCACTTAAAGTAAGTGGCGTCCCCAAGGGGATTCGAACCCCTGTTACCGCCGTGAAAGGGCGGTGTCCTAGGCCTCTAGACGATGGGGACACAAAATGTGTCACTAGGACAACTGAATAGTTAGACTCGATTCAGGCGAGCTTTTAATAACACAGCACTTAAAAAGCGGCGCCCCCAAGAGATTCGTACTCTTGATAACGTCGTGCATAGATTGCGCGGTGTTCACCGCCCCACTACACATAACCTACTTGAATAAGTGGCGTCCCCAAGGGGATTCGAACCCCTGTTACCGCCGTGAAAGGGCGGTGTCCTAAGCCTCTAGACGATGGGGACACATGATGTGTCACTAGGACAACTGAATAGTTAGACTCGATTCAGGCGAGCTTTTAATAACACAGCACTTTTAGTAAGTGGCGTCCCCAAGGGGATTCGAACCCCTGTTACCGCCGTGAAAGGGCGGTGTCCTAGGCCTCTAGACGATGGGGACACACAATGTGTCACTAGGACAACTGAATAGTTAGACTCGATTCAGACGAGCTTTTAATAACACAACACTTTTAATAAGTGGCGTCCCCAAGGGGATTCGAACCCCTGTTACCGCCGTGAAAGGGCGGTGTCCTAGGCCTCTAGACGATGGGGACACAAAATGTGTCACTAGGACATTAAATGATAGTTTTACTCATATCGGAGTTAAGGTTACTAAAATAACATGTAAGTACTCGAGACTAACATATTTATTTTCTTGGCAATTGCTCACTTACTTTAAGTAAGTGGCGTCCCCAAGGGGATTCGAACCCCTGTTACCGCCGTGAAAGGGCGGTGTCCTAGGCCTCTAGACGATGGGGACGCAGAAAACTGCAACCCTAGGACAAACACTATGCAAATCTGGTGGAGCTATGCGGGATCGAACCGCAGACCTCTTCGCTGCCAGCGAAGCGCTCTCCCAGCTGAGCTATAGCCCCGACTTGCATATACACCACCAATTAATGTTGGTTGTGTATCGCTGAGTGCGGGGCGCATTCTATGCAGCCCCCAAATAAAGTCAACAGTTTTTTATCTAAGTTTATTTAAATGATTTAAATTTCAACAAGCTGACTAAATATCAATCCGTTACGGAGGTATTTTATACAAAGCGCTATCAAATTAGCTATTTTGGGCTAATTGCATTACTGGTTGGTTATCAAAGGCTCTCTGCTTTTGAATTTACTTACTTAGAAAAGGTATACATTTATATGCAAAATAAAGTTCGTTACCTAAAGCTTTAAATAAAACAACTTCGCCCTACCCTACTTTGTTTTTAATAGTGCTAACTAGAGTGCAATTAACTGATGCAAATTTATTGATATGAAAAACCGTTTTAAAGATTTACTGTATTCATATCATTTTGGAATGATTTGCACAGGCATAGAGCTATAGATCAAGCTCTGAATATAAGCTTATGAATATAAATTGCATATTTGTTCGCCAAAAAATGCTTAAATGCCATGTCATTGTTTATAAAAGCTCCATCTAACACATTTTTACTCATTCAAGTGTTGACACAATTACAACTCTATCTATAATAGCGCCCCACAACAACGCAGCAATGAGTTGTTTTAGATATGGGTCGTTAGCTCAGTTGGGAGAGCATCGCCCTTACAAGGCGAGGGTCACTGGTTCAAGTCCAGTACGACCCACCATTTTTCCCTAATGGTGTTCATATCTAAATTCTTAATGGGTCGTTAGCTCAGTTGGGAGAGCATCGCCCTTACAAGGCGAGGGTCACTGGTTCAAGTCCAGTACGACCCACCATTAAGAAAATTTGCTGTATGTAATATGGGTCGTTAGCTCAGTTGGGAGAGCATCGCCCTTACAAGGCGAGGGTCACTGGTTCAAGTCCAGTACGACCCACCATTTTTTAAAGTGGTGTTTCATATTACAAAAATCTAAATGGGTCGTTAGCTCAGTTGGGAGAGCATCGCCCTTACAAGGCGAGGGTCACTGGTTCAAGTCCAGTACGACCCACCATTAAACAAACTTTGATGGTATTTTCATTTAGATTATTCTTCGCGGGTCGTTAGCTCAGTTGGGAGAGCATCGCCCTTACAAGGCGAGGGTCACTGGTTCAAGTCCAGTACGACCCACCATTTACTTTTTAAAGAGTATGGTAGCGAAGAAAAAGATTATATGGGTCGTTAGCTCAGTTGGGAGAGCATCGCCCTTACAAGGCGAGGGTCACTGGTTCAAGTCCAGTACGACCCACCATTTACTTTTTGAAGCAAAGAGCATCGCAACTCTTACAACGAAAAGGTTCGGTGGTTAAGTTCAGTAAAACCAACCATTTAATCTTAAAAATTTATATGTGGGTCGTTAGCTCAGTTGGGAGAGCATCGCCCTTACAAGGCGAGGGTCACTGGTTCAAGTCCAGTACGACCCACCACATATAACAATCACTTCTAATATCTAACTTCTAATATCTAACTTCTAATATCTAACTTCTAATATCTAACTTCTAATATCTAACTTCTAATATCTAACTTCTAATATCTAACTTCTACTATCTAACTTCTAAAATCAATTACTCACTTCCCCCTTTATTGATATAGCCCAAAGCTAAACTTTAAATCATTGCAAAAGCTGTAATTTGCCTTGTCAGCAGCTAGACTGTTTATTATAGTCATCGTTAATGTCACTTAGTCGCAAGTCCAATGCCTGCAAAGATTTTTTCGAAAGCCAAAATTTTAATAGTTGAAGAGCAGCCACTTGCTCAAAGCTATATGAAACAGTCCTTAGAGGGATTGGGGTTTCGTCAGTTGCGTTTTGCAGAGCATGCAATTGCAGCAAAAGAACAATGTCAGATTGAGCAGTTCGATCTCATCGTTTGTTCCTTTAACCTTAGTAAACATCAAGATGGTTATCAGCTTTATGAAGAGCTGAAAATGAAGCGTCTTATAAAAAACTCTACCGGCTTTATTTTTATTTCAGCTGAAACAAGCGGCTCGTTAGTCCACAGTGTGCTCGAGCTACAACCAGATGATTTCTTAGTTAAACCTTTTACAATTAACGAATTAAAAAATCGTATTGAAAAAGTGTTATTGCGCAAAAGTAACCTTCATCAAATTTATCAACTTATTGATGATGGCAATGACTCCAAAGCAATTAAACAAATTGATACCTTGTTGCAAAACAAAGGTAATAGTTACAGCGCCATTCTATTGAGATTAAAAGGCGACGCACTACTTCGCCTTAAGCGCTTTGAAGATGCCAAAACATTTTTTAAATCAGTGCTCGATATTCAAAAATTTACTTGGGCAAAAGTTGGTTTAGTCGAAGCACTTATTGCTAATAATGAACATACCCTAGCACACCGCATGCTTAAGACGATGTTGCAGCGCAGTGAAACGAGACTAGTTGCTCTTGATTTACTGGGTCGATTAGAAATAAAGCTCAATAAGTTTGATGAAGCTCAGGACTTTTTTAGTAAAGCTGTTGAAATTGCCCCGCGTAACATTGACCGCCAGAAAACCTTAAGTCATGTATCACTGCTTAATCACGATTATGAAAAGAATTATTTAACGCAAAAAGACATTGCCAGTTACGCAAAACACTCAATTCACGATAACCCTGATATATATTTAAATGCGGCGCGCGCAGGGATTGATTTTGCTTTAACGACGGATCAAACCGATCAAGTGAATCGCATTTCAAGACAAACAAATCAGTACTTAAGCGATTTAAAAAAGCAGTTTCCGAATAGTAATAATCAAACACAAATTGATGTTCTCAATGCGCGTTTACATTATTTAAAAGATGAACATCAAAAAGCTAAAGCACTTATCAACCAACTTGATGAAAGTGACACTCAAATTCGTTCAGTAGATGGTGCGCTCGATAAAGCGAAAGCGTTTCATGAGCTTGGTTTTCACCACAAAGCACAGATGCTGTTTAACCAAATTATTACTCACTGTGAACGCCACCCATCGGTAAGCGATCCGGTGTATTTACGTTATATTCAACAACAACAAACTGAGCGACGTGATATTAAGCTCGGTCCGAAAGAGCTCAATAACCACGCAGTTACACAGTTTAATAAGGGCCAACTTAACACGGCGCTTGAGGCATTTACCCAAGCATTTAGAGTAATGCCTAAAAATGCCAGTATCGCTTTAAACCTACTGCAATGTTTATTCGATACAAATAACCAAGGCCAATCTTTTAATTTAGCACTCGCGAAAAAGTGTTTTGCTTTGTTAGATACTCAAACATTAGAAGATGAACAAGCAATCCGCTTTGAAAAAATTAAAGCCTTGGCTGCAAAATTAAAAATTAAGCTTGCTGAGTAATTTCGTATGGCATCTCAATTGTTTAAATTTAAAAAGCCCTTCTTATACGTTGCGCTTGTCGTCTTTTGCCAATGCAGCTTTGCCTCGGCAACTTTACAACATTGGCAACAAGTCAGTATCAATTGGCAGAGTGAGGCCGGTAGCCATATCAATATTTTGGCCGATGAACAGCCCGCTTTTATGGCGCTAAAGCCCTACATTCCTTTATTTGAGCAACTAACTGGGATTTCGGTTGGCTTTCATGCCTTAGAACAATCACAAATGCGTGTTCGTCGTCATCAAGATTTGAGCGAAGCCACAGGTCTTTACGATGTACTGCCGATGGGGATCACCTTTTTAGGTGAAGCGCAAAGCCAAGGCTGGATTGAGCCTTTACAGCCCTACATTGATAACCCAAAACTGACAGATAAAGCTTGGTATCAATTAGAAGACATAAGTGAACGTAGCCTAGCGCTTTGTAAAATTGATAACACGCTATACTCGTTACCATTTGATTTTTCTGCGCCGATTTATTTTTATCGTAAAGATCTTTTCGAACGCTTTAATTTAGATGTTCCCGATACTTACGAGCAACTACAAGCAGTTAAGATTAAGCTTCAAAAGGCTATTGACCGCACTCCTTCTTTGAACGGGATGCACGCATTTGCCTCACGTACGCTGCCCGGTGCAGGATTAAACACTTGGACTGTATTACCTGTTATGCGTGCTTATGGCGCTGAAGTTATCGACGCGCAGGGCCAGTCTGTTTTTAATAGCCCTGAAACGGCACAAAGTCTACAAGTGTATCGCGACCTTGTAACAGGGTTCGGTAATCCAGATAACAGCCGCTTGCTGCATTTTTATGAAATTCGACGCCTGTTTAAAGAAGGCCGACTTGCCTCGGCCTTTTTGGCCTCTCATTTTTATAATGAAATAGATACCGCCGAAGAGTCTGATATTTGGAATAAATGGGAAGCAGCCCCCTTGCCTGCTGGTCCAATCGCCAGAGAAACATCCCCTTGGGCATGGGCTTTTGCAATTAATAGCAAATCATCTAGCAAAGATGCAGCATGGTTATTTATTCAATGGGCAACTAGTGAGCAGACCGCCGCACTGCTTAGTACAGGTGGTTCCCCCCAGACAAAAAGTGTGGCACGAAAAGTTATTTACTCTCGTAAATAAACCTGGTTTTAATAAAACCATGCTGTGGGTGTTTGAGCATGCAACACCTGATCGCCTGCAGGCTGGCATGATCGAGTTTCCGGTTATTGGCGAGATTATTTCGCAAACCTTTAGCCAAATTTTCTATGGTGCAGATATAAAGCAATCAATTAAAAGCACTGACGCAAAAATAAACGCTAATATGCAAGCACTAAAGGTAAGGAGCAATATTGAGCAATGAGAATTAGTATTGCCCACAAAATTTTAATGATCATCGGCTTTACCATTACTCTTATTTTAGGGGCAAGTACGTCGTTGCATGTAATGGAGTTAAAAGAACAAACGCTTTTGAACATGAGTGAAAAAGCCGATGCGATTGTCTCGCCCATGTTGTCAGAAATAAACAGCCTCACAAAAGACAATACCGTAGGGAGTTGGGTGCTTAAAATTCAAGGTATTACATTAAAGAACATTTTAAAAAATAATACCTTTGATGATTTAAAGACGATTTACTTTATCGACCAAAATAACTTTATCGCTGCACACCCAGATAACAGTAAAGTAGATACTCTTGAGACTAACCAAGTGCTACTAAAACAGCTCAATCCGAAACAAAATGCCATTGTAGCCATGGAGCAGCAATATGCTGTTGCTGTGCCAATTAGCAATTTTCAGGGTGAAAATATCGGTTACGTTATCGTAAGCTTTTCAGATAAAGACTTAGCGTTAAAAACCAAATCAATTATTAGTAATGCGGTTTCGCTGTTTGCCATTTACTTATTAACTGCACTTATCATCGCTTATATCATTATTCGCCGTATTATTTTACAACCCATTGATCAGCTCGTGGAGTTTTCTCATGCCGTGACTACCGGTGATTTAAACTGCCCTATTAATATAAAAAGCCAAGATGAAATAGGTACCCTCGCCAGTGGCTTTAAAATGATGCGTGCTGCGGTTAGACAACAGATCAACAGCATGCATGAACAACATAGTTTACTTGAAGACACCGTTGCAAAGCGCACTCAAGAGTACCTTGATGCTAAAGAGCAAGCTGAACAATCAAATCAGGCTAAAAGTCGCTTTTTAGCGAATATGTCTCACGAATTAAGAACCCCACTCAATGCAGTGTTAGGCTTTAGCCAATTGCTACAAGATAGCGAAACAGATAAGAATAAGCGTCGTTACTTAGAAGCAATATCAATCTCTGGTAATTCACTCCTTAATGTATTGAATGACATTCTCGATTTATCAAAAATCGATGCTGGTAAAATGCAACTTGATATTGAGCGTGTAGAAATCCCTAAAATGTGCCATGAGCTTAATATGATGTTTTTACAACTCAGTGCGCAAAAGGATCTCGACTTACAAATAACCGCTCACCCAGAGTTAACAACCCCTGTGTTGCTTGATAGCAATAAAGTGCGCCAAGTACTGACCAACTTAATCAGTAATGCCATTAAGTTCACTGCACAAGGCAGTGTTAAGGTGTATTTCGATTTTAAAGCCCACGATGACAACAGCAATATTGATATTAATATTCATGTCACAGACACAGGTAAAGGTATTCCCAAAGATCAACAAGACCTTATTTTTAATGACTTTGAACAAGTACAAGGGCAACGTAGTTCGGAGTTTGGTGGAACGGGATTAGGTCTTGCGATTTCATTGCGTTTTATCAAGTTGATGGGTGGTGAGCTATCGGTGATAAGCGATAAAGATAAAGGCAGTGAGTTTATCGTGTCGTTACCGAATGTTGAATTAGCCGAGTCTAAAAACGAAGTGGAACATCGTAACTACCCTGCTATTTCAAGCTACCATTTTAATCCGGCTCGTATTTTGATTGTTGATGATATTCCTTACAACCGTGACTATTTAGAGTCCTTCTTATCACGCTGGAGCTTTACCATAGACACGGCTATCAATGGTGAAGATGCCCTTAAAAAAATTGAGCAGCACCAGCCTGATTTAATCATTATGGACTTAAAAATGCCGGTGATGGGCGGGTTAGAGGCAAGTCAGTTAATTCGCAGTGATGATCGCTTCAAGCATATTCCAATCATTGCGGTTACAGCGTCGGTATTAAAAGATGATAAGGCGCAATCCAGTATTTTGACAGACTACATAATTAGTAAGCCAATCCACCGTGAGCACCTTATTTTCATCATTGCTCAGTATTTAGATTAGGCATAAATTAGCCAACATAAATTAGACACGCATTAGTCGCGTTTTTTCATCGCTATAGCATTCATGCAATAGCGTAAGCCACTTGGCGGTGGACCATCGGGGAATACATGCCCTAAATGTGCATCGCAAACATTACATACGGCTTCAATGCGCTGCATACCATGGCTAGAGTCCGCGATATAGGCAATGCTTTCAACACTGCTAGGCTGAGTAAATGACGGCCAGCCTGTGCCACTATCGAACTTTTCATCACCGTCAAATAGTAAGTTGTCACAACATACACACGCATATTGACCAGGTTCAAATATCGTACATGAATCAGAGCTGTGCGGACGTTCGGTGCCTTTTAAGCGGGTAACATAGAATGCATCTTGTTCGAGCTCAGCTTGCCATTCAGATGGCGATTTTTCGACTCGACGTAGAGGTGTTGGGTTACCATTATGGGCAAACTCTAAAATATCTTGCCAGGTTAACATAGTGCTCCCTCAGGGTTGAATACAACAGTTGCACAGTACATCACAATCCCTATCAAGGGCAAGCAACGTGCGTCTAGTGATTAACTTGTTTGCAGCCTGATATCTATTTGTGCACGTTCACGCTCAGAAAGTAGCTGTGCTAAATGACTATTTATTTGGCTGCTGTTAACACTTAGTACGGCAGTTATCTGCTGATCGTTGACATCAGTTACATGTATAATGCCTTCGCCGATTTCAATCTGCTTAATTTGGCCAATTAATACAAACTCAGCTTTGCGTTTAAAATCGAATAAACCAGCCAGACTAATCAGTGCAAGCTGATTCACATCACGCTTTAGTAAATCGGCAATAGGATTACGCGCTACAAATAACGGCGTGACTCGATAAAGGCTTGATAGCGTTATAAAGCCCCACAACATCACAAACAACGAGAATGCAGCACTGTGCCAAAGTGGCGTAAATACCCATAAGGCAATTAATACCAGCGCGATAGTGAGTGAAATTTTTGCTAAAAGCTTATTAATTGCCAACATTGTGTTGCCCTATTTCTTTTCAATTGGATCAGGCCAATCATTAAAAAAGACCGACAAATATCTGCTTTTTAATAGATATAACAGTACCCATAATACTAGTACCATTTGGCAGGCTAAGAACAACGAAAATTGATAGTGACTGTGTGCAGCCTGATAGGTTAACCAACTTAAATCCGTGATGGCACACATTATTAATGGCCAGCGCATAAATCGCCAAATAGACGACAGACGTTTTGCACTTTCGGCGTTTTCTTGAGGTCGGCGTAAACAAAAGATCACCGCCGGTAATAAGGCAATAGCCGCAATGGCAATGGCTGTAAAGAAATCGCTTTTCGATTTAAAAAACAGCGACATGATATCTAAATCAGGGCGACGGCTCAGCGCCGCCATCAGCCAAATAAAGTAACTGCGTAACAGCACTAATAACGTTAAATGAAACGCCACAGGGGTTCGATAAGCACCGTGTTTATCCCAGTATTCAGGCCCGTAACGGTTCATATTTGGTTCTTCTTATCGGCAATGATGCCAAGTACCAAAAACGCGACGGTAAGTGTAAGTGCCAGCCATTTAACACCGAGTAGCATTAGCAGCTTACTTAAAAATGGGGTTACAAATACCACAAGTAGGCCCATGCCAAACCCAGTGATCAGCACAAAGCAAAGCACACGAACAACAAAGTGACGACGCGCAACAAAGCGCTTGGTCACTTTAATAATGTCGTTTGCGTACAAGGATATAAAACACACCACCAGCAGTAATGAAATATTGTAAAGGTGTGGTTGCAGCCAGTTGCCGATTGTTAAAGCAACTGACGACAATGCCTGCAATAGACTATCCATTGTGCTCACTTAAAAGCGCAATAAGGTCAGCCTCAGTTAACACGTCAATACCTAAGTCTTGTGCTTTAGTTAATTTTGAGCCCGCTTTTTCACCTGCAATAAGCGCATCCGTTTTCGCTGATACACTACCCGATACTTTTGCACCTAGCGCTTGTAAACGCGCTTTTGCATCATTGCGGTTAAGCTCGCTCAATGTGCCGGTCAGTACGTAAGTTAAGCCCGCTAATGGCTGCGCATCAGCACTCGGCGCTGTTAATTCTGGCCAATGAATACCTTGCTCAACCAGTGCATTTACAACTGCCATATTGTGCTCTTCGCTAAAGAAGCCACGTACATGCTTGGCAACGATTTCACCTACATCACTTACTTCAGTTAACGCATCAACGCTTGCTTGCGTGATTTTCTCTAGCGTTAAAAAATGGTTTGCTAAGTTTTGCGCGGTTGCTTCACCGACTTCACGAATACCTAACGAATATAGGAATTTAGCTAAGGTTGTTTGTTTAGCTTCTTGTAGTGCATTAACTAAGTTCTTAGCTGACTTTGGACCCATTCGCTCTAGTGATTCAAAATGCCCTTGTTTAAGGATAAATAAATCAGCAGGCGTTTTGATCAGTTCACGGTCAACGAGTTGGTCAACAATTTTGTCGCCTAAGCCATCAACATCAAGTGCTTTACGTGACGCAAAATGTTTAATTGCTTGCTTACAGCGCGCTTGGCACACTAAGCCACCCGTACAACGGGCAACCGCTTCACCTTCAACGCGCTCCACATGTGAGTCACAAATTGGGCAAGTAGCTGGAAATTCAATGTCTTTTGCATCGTCAGGGCGACGTTCAAGGACCACTTGGGTTATTTGTGGAATAACATCACCCGCACGACGTATAATCACGGTATCGCCAATTTTAACGCCTAAACGGGCAATTTCATCGCCGTTATGAAGTGTTGCATTAGATACCGTTACGCCACCTACAAATACCGGCTCTAATCGTGCTACAGGGGTGATTGCGCCAGTGCGCCCTACCTGAAACTCAACATCAAGTAATTGCGTGATTTCTTCTTGCGCCGGGAATTTAAAAGCAATTGCCCAGCGTGGTGCTCGTGCCACAAAGCCTAAACGCTCTTGTCGTTTTTTGTCGTTTACTTTAATAACCACACCGTCAATTTCGTAGGCAAGGCTACTTCGACGCGTCAAGATATCTTGGTAGTAATCAAGTGCAGCTTGCTGACCTTCAACCAGTTTTGTTTCTGGGCAAAGTGGTAAACCCCAATCGGTGAGTTTAGCTAGCTGTTGGTAATGATCTTCTGGTAACTGCCCATCGGCAACAAGCCCAGTGCTGTAGGCATAAAACATCAATGGACGCTTTGCTGTTACTTTAGAGTCAAGCTGACGTAAGCTACCAGCCGCAGCATTACGTGGGTTAACAAACACTTTGTCGCCACGTTTTTCGGCTTCACTGTTTAGTTTGGCAAAACCGGCGCTATCCATAAATACTTCACCGCGCACTTCAAGCTCTGCTGGGAAGTCATCGCCACGTAACTTAAGCGGCACATTACGAATTGTTTTCACGTTTTGAGTGATGTTTTCACCCACCATACCATCACCACGGGTGGCTGCTTGAACTAAAACACCATCACGATAAATAATCGATACCGCTAAACCATCAAGCTTTGGCTCACAACAAAAGTCAGCTCATTGTTGTCCATTAGACGCTCTTTGATACGGCGGTTAAAGGCGGCAAACTCTTCTTCTGAAAACGCATTATCAAGTGACAGCATTGGCACTTGGTGAGTAACTTGCTCAAACTTATCAAGTGCGGCGCCACCGACTTTCTGGCTTGGTGAGTCAGGGCTTTGAAACTCAGGGTTAGCTTGTTCAAGGGCGCTTAATTCGCGCATTAAACGGTCATATTCAGCATCAGGAATGCTAGGTGCATCCAGCACATAATAATTATGGTTATGCTCTTCTAACTGGGCACGAAGTTGGCTAATTTGCTCAAAGATAGGGCTGGACATGAAAACCTCAAAAATCTACATAAAAAAGCCACTTCGACGACTTAACGCCAAGTGGCCTAATACTTATACTCTGTGTGTGCGACTAAGCTGAAAAGCTGCGTACTTTCTCAACATACTCACGAACGCTTTCAACCGTCATTTCTTCACGGTTACTATCTAAAATAGTTGCACCAAATTCATCGGCTAGCTTTTTAGCTGCACTGTGCAACATATTGAATGCACTTAGACCATCGCCATCACATGGTAAGGTCATAAATAAACTAACACCTGCTGTGCTGAACTGTTCCATATTATCAATATCGAACGTGCCTGGGTTATACATATTCACTAAACGGAATAACACCGGACCTGTGCCTGCTGGGTCTAAGTGACGGTTAAAGAAACCTTCTTCAGAATACTTAAAGCCTAACATATTAACGGCTGGCAATAATTGGCTGCCATCCATTGTTAAACCCTCTGGCATTTGTAAATGCACAATAATAAAATCGGTTGGAACTTGTGCATCTGCAGCTGGTTCTTCTTCAACTTCTTGTTGCTGAGTTTCTGCGTCTAACTCTTCAGCAACGTTTTCTGACACAGCTGGTTCGTCGTGACTTTCTGCTGAGAAGCTTAAATCACCAAACTCTGGCTCATCACGCTCTTGCGATTTTGCAGTCGCAGGCTCTTGAACCTCGCTGGTCGTTTCATTTGGTTCAACCCGCTCAACTGAAGGCGTATCTGGGCTGTCCTTTTTACGCACCGACCATAAGCCGTGAATTAATAAACCACCAATGACAAATACACTGATTACGATTAAAGCCCATCTTAATTCTTCGGCCATCCCCTCACCTTTATTATTTGATATGCCTAAATTTTATGCATGTGCCATTTGCACAGCTTGTTCTATATCTACAGCGACCATACGTGATACACCTGGTTCCGCCATAGTTACACCGGTCAATCTGCCTGCCATTTCCATAGCAATCTTGTTATGACTGATATAAATAAATTGTACTGATTGTGACATCTCTTCTACCAAACGGCAAAAACGACCCACGTTCGCATCATCCAATGGCGCATCCACTTCATCTAGCATACAGAATGGAGCTGGATTGAGCCTGAATATTGAAAACACCAATGATAATGCGGTCAGCGCTTTTTCTCCACCACTAAGCAGGTGAATTGTCGAATTTTTCTTGCCCGGTGGTCTTGCCATGATGCTCACGCCACTTTCAAGTAGGTCATCACTGGTCAATTCAAGGTAAGCACTACCGCCACCAAACACTTTTGGGAATAACTCCCCAAAATCAGTATTTACTTGTTCAAAGGTCGCCTTAAAACGGTTTTTTGTTTCTCGGTCGATTTTTTGAATCGCCCCTTCAAGGGTATTTAATGCTTGTGTTAAGTCATCAAGCTGCTGATTTAAATAATCGGCGCGCTGTTTAGCCTGCTCAAACTCATCTATTGCCGCTAAATTCACCGCGCCAAGTTCATTTAAAGCTTGCGTGGTTTTTGTCAGCCAAGTTTGCATGCTATTTAAATTGGCATTGTCAGGCAGTTCTTCAAGTACTGTTTTTAAATTTTGTTCCAGTTCTTCAAGTGGCTCTAACGCAGCTTGCGCCTTAACGATTAAACTTTGCTCATCCAGCGCTAATGCTTGCAACTGCTCTTGTAACGTCACCAACTCAGATTGCGATGATTTCAACGCTGTTTGCTTATCAGCAAGCTCCTTTTTAGCTTGACTCAAAGCCGCTTGCAAGTTTTTCAGCTCAACGTCACTTTGTTGATGCTTTTCAAGCAATAGCATAATCTGCTCTGCGACTTCTTCAAGTGGGATCACTAGCTCTTCTAGTTGCTCGTTGAGCTCTAATACAGCTTCACTAGCAGTACTTTGGGCAGCATTAGCATGCTGTAGTTTAGTTTCGCTAAGTTGACACTCACTGCGAGCTTTTTGTTCAGCCAAATTTGCTTGATGTGCTTGCGTTTTATATTGCTCTAGTTGAGAAGCCACTTGGCGGTAGCTATTATTTGCCTCAGCTTGTTGGTGCTTTGCTTGCTCTAACTCAGTTTCAAGTTCTAATTGCTGCTCTAACAATTGCTCAAGTAAACACTGCTGCGTTTGTTGCTGTTCATCGGCACTTTGTTTTTGTTCTGCCAGTAACGTTTGACGCTGTTGTAACTTAACAAGCTGGTTTTGCCACTGCGTTTGCTGCTCTAGCAACATATCACGGCGAGTACTGGCCGATGCAATCTGCTGAGCCGCTTGGTGAATTCGTTCTCTGTATTGCTCTTTGTCGGCGATGAGCGTTTTCTTGTGAGCTAGATGCTCATTAAGCAATTGTTGCTTGGCTTCTAATTGCTCGTTGAGCTCTTCACCTAACTGCTGTGCATCGCTAAGCTGAGCATGTTTTAAAAGCAAAGAATTGTCAGCGTCTTTATTAGCATCAGTATGAAAGTTACGACCATGCAAACAACCTTCTTCATCAATCACGGCCAGCCAATATGGATCCGCTAAAATAGCGTCATTAAAACAAGGTTGAAAAGCAAACCGTGCTAATAAATCAGGGTAAGCCCCCGATTCGATGTAATTTGCTAATGACTCTTTTGGAAGCTCAGCACTATTCGATGCAGGCCAAACACTGTTAGGCTCTTTATGCTGACTGACCTTCAGATGCTCAAGGCCGAGTAGGGCCTGCTCAACTAAAGGCTCAAAGCCAGCAGCCACTTTTAACTGAGCTAATAAAGAGACACTCTCGCTGTCGGTTTGCTCTGATAACACAGAATTAAGCGCCGCCATGCTGGCTTTGTTTTCATTACTGTGTTGTTGAACCCGCTTTAAATCCTGCTCTAAGTGCTGTTGCTCTTTATCGGCTTGTTCTAGACTCTGAGTGAGCTTATTTAGCGCACTTTGTTGCTGCGCAAGCTCTTTTGTCAATGTTTGAATATGCAGGTGTTGCTCAGCAATTTGCGCTGCAACTGGGGTCGCTTCGAGCTCACTAATTTCAGCGGAAAGTTGTGTCTGCTGGGTTTCAAGTTGTGCAAGAGTCTGTGCAAAGTGAGCCTGTTGACTCTTTGCAAGATTAATATCACTACTATGAGTTTGGCTTTTCTGTAAGGTGCTTTGATATTGCTCATTGGCACTTTGCGTTTGTTGCTGCTGCAGAGCGACTTGCTCTTCAACCTCTGCAACTTGCTCAGCGCACAGCAAACTTTGCTCAATCGCGTCTTGTAGCAGCTCTTGTAAAATAGCGGCTGAAGCATGTTGCTCTTCTTGCAGCTCTTTATTTTGTAACTGCAATTGTTGCTGTTTGATAAGGTTTTGGCTAAGTGTTTGCTGTTGCTGCTTTAAACTGATCTGTTGCTGTTCTTTGCGGGTTAACTCTGTATGAGTTTGATGCTGAGCCTGCTGAGCATCTTGCAGTTTCTGCTGCTCAAGTTGCACCTGATTTTCAAGACTTGCTAAAACATCATCGTGGCCAGAATGTGCTTCTCTAAAGAACTGAATTTGCTCTTTAAGTTTATTGATTTGCTCAGCTTTATCGATTTGTTGTTGGTGTAACTTCTGCCACTTTAAAACCGCAATTTGCCCTTTTAAAGTGCGTTCAGTGGCTTTTAGTTCTCGGTATTTTTTTGCATCGACTGATTGCACGGCAAGCTTATCGAGCTGTGTTTGCAACTCTTGCCTTACATCAAGCAACCGTTCAAGATTTTCTCGGGTACTTTTAATACGAGTTTGCGTTTCACGACGACGCTCTTTGTATTTTGAAACTCCCGCGGCTTCTTCTAAAAAAACACGCAAGTCAGCCGGTTTGCTCTCTATTAAACGTGAGATCATGCCCTGCTCAATAATCGCATAGCTGCGCGGGCCAAGACCTGTGCCTAAAAAGATATCAGTAATATCACGCTTACGGCATTTACTGCCATTTAGAAAATAAATTGACTGACCATCTCGGGTCACTAAGCGTTTGATCGCCACTTGGTTTCGATCAGCAAAGGTATTCGGTAAATGGCCACTGGTGTTATCAAACACCAACTCAACAGAGGCTTGTGAAATAGGTTTTCGATTAGTTGAGCCGTTAAAAATAACATCGGTCATGGCATCGCCACGTAAGTTTTTAGCTGAGCTTTCACCTAGCACCCAACGCACTGCATCAATGACATTTGATTTGCCACAGCCGTTCGGGCCGACAACACATGTCATCTGATCAGGAAATGGGATCTTAGTGGGTTCAACAAACGATTTGAAACCCGCTAGTTTTATGGTGCTTAAGCGCATCTAATTGTTTTACCGATTTTTATTGTTATTCTTCAATTTAACCCATTTTAGGGTAAAAGGTTAAGCGTGGCGCTTAAAATTATCTAAAATAATACCCGTTGCCATTGCTACATTAAGCGATTCTGCTTGGCCATAAGCCGGAATAGTGATTTTATCAGTAACTAAGCTTTCGCAATCAGCACGAATACCATGGGATTCACTGCCCATGAGTAATACGGCATCTTGCTTAAGAGCAGTTTTGTGAATGTTGTCACCTTCTAAAAATGCGCCATACACAGGAAGGTTTAAACTAGGTAAGTAACTGGTTAAGTCGGTTTGTGTGACACTCACACGAGCAAATGAGCCCATAGTTGCGCTAATAGTTTTCGGGTTATAAGCATCGGCACTGTCTGTGGTGGTAACAATATGCTTAATACCATACCAGTCAGCAACACGAATAATCGTGCCCAAATTACCCGGATCCGACACACCGTCAAGGGCTAAAATAAGTCCTGATGTTGGTAATGCTTGCTGGCTTGGCATATCAACAACAGCAATGGCTGCGTTGTTACTAACAAGCGTACTGGCTTTAGTTAGGCTGTCTTCGTCTGCTTCAATGACTTGATGGGCTGCAAGCGCTGTTTGATGCGCTGAAATAAATGCAGGAGTCGCAAAAATATGAGCAATACTTAAACCACTGTTGAGTAATTCAAGTACATTTTTTTCGCCTTGAACAAGGTACTGATTGTATTGCTTACGGTATTTCTTTTGACCTAATGCACGAATTAGTTTCAGTTGGTTTTTTGAAATCATAACAGCCTCATAAAATGATGGTTAAGTATATCACCAAGGTCACAGATTCTGTACTCGAAAAACCAAGGGAAAGTGCCAATTGCTTATTCAATCAGCACTTTTAAGAGACACTAGCTAATTAATAGGCATTAACTAATTTTCGTCAGCCATTCATTTAACCATGGCTCAGTAACAGGCCAAGGCTCAAAATCTTCACAGGCATCAATTTCTAAACGATGACCAACAGGTTTTGCCTGTAAATCACGAAACAGCTCATCAAAACTGCGACCTGCACCACAAAACGTATCGCCATAACTACGATCGCCCATAGCAATAATGCCGTATTGCTTGCCTGTTAACAGTGGGAATTGATCGTTTAATTGGCTATATAAAGCGATTAAGTTATCAGGAATATCACCCTGACCCGTCGTTGATGTGATCACTAAGATATGTGACGCAGCCAGCATGTCATCAACCGTGCCATTTTCAACTAATTGCGCTTGATGCTCTGACTTTTCAATAACTTCAATAACTTGTTCGCTTAATCGCTCAGCACCGCCATAGACACTGCCTACAAAAATACTAATGGTTGCCATAATAATCCTTTTCTTCTGTTGGCCAGCCAAGTTGCTGGCAAATCGTTAACATTGCATCGCCTAATGGCGCTCTAATTGTTATTGGTTGCTTGCTATAAGGGTGCACAAACTTTAATTCAGAGGCAAATAACATTAAACGACGAAGCTGGAAATGCTCTCTAAAAAATTGATTATGCTGATTATCACCATGATTAACATCACCAATAATTGGCAATGATAAATGTTTTAAATGACGACGAATTTGATGTTTGCGGCCAGTTTTAGGAAAACACTCCACCAGCGAGTAACGAACTGTCGGGTACTTACCAATTGGAATCGGTAAGCTTGCTTGGTGTAGGCAATGAAATTGCGTTTGTGCTTCTTGCGGTGCTTTATCTTGATCAGCAAACTTATCGGCAATTTTATCAAGTTCTTCTTTTAAAGGTTTATCTAAGATGATTGATTCGTTTAAAAAGCCTCTTACTAAAGCTAAGTAACGTTTTTCAATTTGCCCATCAATAAACAACTGGTTCATGTCACGGGCTGCTTCTGAGCTTAAGGCAAACAGTAATACGCCTGAGGTTGGTCTATCTAAACGATGTACAGGAAACACGTGTTGACCAATTTGGTCACGCAGCATTTGCATCGCAAATTGGGTTTCGTGTTTGTCTAAAAACGAACGATGAACCAATAAACCGGATGGTTTATCAATCGCAATGTAATTTTCATCGCGGTACAGAATCGTTAACTCGTCAAATTGTGGTTTAACAATCTCTTGCATCTTAGTTATCACTCAAAAGTTGATCGAGTTTTTGTAAAACACTAATTACTTCATTAGCACCGCGGTGCTGTGCCAGCATCATTTCAGCCATAGGCGCAATTGCAAAATTACGGGGTAAAGGCTGATCATGTGCAATGAGGGCGTGCATTTTTTCAAGAAAAACAAATTGCAGCCACTGCTCAAAAGCCATGGTGTCATGACAAAACGGCACACTTGAGTTAAGTGCATTTGGGTCAATGGGTGTTGTTTGCCAAAGTGAATGGCGTTGTAATGTGGATTCTAATTCGCGCAGCAGCGCCAAAGTCTGTTGATGCATTGTAAAACTCTTAATACCTTTGTGCTTAGTATACCCTGTTCCAAGGCGCCATGGTATGGCGTATAATTCGCGGCTGATATAGATTAATTACGGTAATTGAGATTTTATGACTGAGCAGATCGCCACTTTAGGGCAACTTCTGGATGCAGCAGGTACCACTTGGCGTGCCTTCGATATTGGCAGACACATCACGAAATTAGACAAAAAACAATTTCTTGCCATTGAAGAAACAAAAATCCCTTACCCTTACCCGCTTGCTGGTCATGCTTGGCTTGCTATTCAATTTTGGGATGTAAAAGCGTCTAAAGAACCTTATGTATGGTTTTTAAAATTCCCATTAGATGAGCAAAGCCGCCTAGTAAGCGCAAGCCGCGACCATTTCGCAAATATGGTAATTGAAGCACTTGGTACAGAAATTACCGGTGAAAATGCCGAGGGCAAACTTGATAACAACCCCTATGTATTTACGCCAAACGCCAACAAGCTAGCGGCATTTAATGCGCAGGTTAAATGTTTACTTAAACAAAGTGCTTCACAGTACTACGAATATGCTCAGCTGTATTTCTCAGGCAAACTGGGGTTTGATAATTGGCAAAGTGTTGCAGTACAGGGTATTGCTGATTTCGCGATGCGCTTAGATAACGACAACAATTTAGCAAACCTACAAGCCGCTTGGGGGCAATTACCAGTCGAAGTATTACAGCCGCTGAGTGCGATGCTTGAACATGTTGCAATCGAACCGGTGTTTGCAGAGCAATTGTTACCCTATGGTTTAAAGGCGATAGAGCAAAAAGACGACATTGCTCTTGTTGCAGCTCTTAGAAGTTTATCAAAAACAACGGCACAAGGTTTAACTGCACAACTGGTAGATGCTGTATTACACTCTGAGATGAACACCCAGTCAGATGTACTATTAACAATTGCAGGGCGTTGTTTTAGCACGCTTGAAGACCCAGAACGCTTACATGTGTTTATGGATTGCTGTGCACACCACACTGAAATTGAACAACTGTTTGTGAGTATTTTCACCGATTTAGTTGCAATTCCTAGTATTCGCCCTCACCTACTAGGTTTATTAAGAAAAGAAAATCGTAGCGAAACACTCGCTCGAGCAATTGGAAGGTTATTCTCGTAAATGGCAGGCTTGTGGACACTTATCATCATTGGCAGCATCATCTACTTTTTTTGGTTAAACAGAAAAGTAGCCGAAGCAGCTAACCTTCATGCACAAAGACAAATTGAGCAATTAAATGTGCAACTGATGAGTGTCGCTTGCAATAAACGCAGGGTTGGTATTTTAAAAAGTGGTAAGCCAGGTATTAAAAGCGAGTTTATTTTTGAGTTTTCAAGTGATGGGCAAAGCGTGTATCAAGGCGTTTTGATCATGGAAAATGAATTACTTAAAAGCGTAGTAATACCGCCGCATAAGATTTAAGTTGCGAGTTTTACAAAAATAATTGCCTGTTTGAGAAGTGCAACCTCCAGAAAGAACTAAGGCGTAGCTATTAGCCACGCCCCAATCTTGCTACTTCCATGATTAAGTATCCTTACTTATGCCGAAGCTGCCTTTTTATCTTTCCCCTGAACGGGTATACATCCGATACACCCACCATGCTACCTCTTGTAGCATTTAACACATCCTAGTGCCGTCCTCTTGCCGTCAATGGCTATCCACTTCGTTTTCCAAACGCTCCTTTAGCTTCCTGCTAAAATCATCCTTTGGTCAGTCCTTTTCAATCGCTCCGCGATTGTACTGCATCCTAGCAGTGTCCTCGTTCTTCCTTGCTTCCCTAGCTCTTGTCCCTTTGCTTCCTGCTAAGCATCTTGCTTTGTTGCCATAATCCTAATCCTTGGCATCAGTTCATTCATTGAACCTGCGTCTTCTTGACATGATTAAGTTTAGAGAAACGGAGAAATCTTGGTAGGCATAAAAAGTAATTTTTTCTAAGTCACAAAAATGACAAAAACAATAAATCCTTTAAAATCATAAAAATAAGCAATTTTAGGTACAAATTTAACGGCATTAAACTGATAAAACTCACAGCAATGTGAGATTTATCTCACATTGCTATTTCCAAAACGTCCTTTCGTCACTGTGCCGCTTTGAACATCAAGTCACCTTCGACTTGGTTAAAGCTCAAAGCCTTGAACACCTCAAACCCTTCAGAGCTAAAGAATTCGCGTTGTTCAGAGCGAGTAACAAAGACTGCTAATCCACTTGCTTGATTGCTTGACTCAACTAAATCATCAAGGCCTCTCAGCAGATATCGGCCCAAACCTTGCCCTTGAAAATGTGGGTCAACGGCAATAAAGGCTAAAAATAGATAATGACCTTTGGTCGACAGCGCTTCACGAATAGTGCGCTCCTTTTCTATAAGCTGATTGGTTTGCAAGTAACCCGCACTGAGCATCAGCTTTAATCGCCAATGCCAGTATCGCTCAGCTTGTAGCTCACTTGCCGAATCAAATACACACGCAATAGCTTTTAATCTACTTTGTGAGTAAAGGCCTATTAACGGCTGTTTTTCTTGCCAAAAACTTGCCAGCTCTTCACGCACTAAGGCACGTAATTTAGTTTCGTATTTACTTGGATTATCTTGTTGAAAACCTAACACGTTCTGAAGAACAGGATCATCATGATAGGCTTGATAGATAAGGCTTGCAGCAGTGCTGATGTCTTCAGCACTTAGGTATTGCACACTTAAGGTTTCGGGTTCAGCAACTGTCAAAATACTCATCCTTTTATTTGTTTTATTATTTTAGTACTAGACTATAAGGTATATACCCTACTGCGATTAAAGACAAATTCAGCGTAAGTTAAACTGCTGTTCATCATCATTAAGTTCAAGCAGTAATAATTATCGCCATACACAAGGAGCAGAACTATGGATACGACAAAACATGACATTTCGACCCTATTTGCACAACTTGGTTTGCCAAGCAAAGAAAGTGAAATAGATGCTTTTATAGCATCGCATCAACTGTCTGATACGACCCTCTTGCAGGAAGCACCTTTTTGGGATGAAGCTCAGCAACACTTTTTAGCAGAATCACTTGCTGAAGATGGAGCTTGGAGCGAAGTGATTGATGAATTAGATGCAAGGTTACGTCAGTAATGTTTCGCTTTCTTATTTACACACTCTCAAAGCAAACTTTTAGTGTGTAAATAAGGAAAGTAATTTCACTCCACATCTATTATTGCTACCATACGCGCGCACTGCAGCCCATATACTGCGGTGCTTTTTAGTCTTTTATTAAAGAGTTTATACGAAAATGAATGCCGTTGTATTTGATGCAATTAAAACCCTTCTTGATGAAGGTAAAACCCCAACAGTTGCCCTAACTAAAAGTAAGCTAACTCAACCTATGCCGATGCCTGTGATCATCGCGACGGTTAGCCAATATAAAAACAATCCGGATTCAATTAAAAATTTCATTAATAACCCGTCAAATGAACAAGTAAGTACAGCCAATGAAAGTCAATTGGATCGTATTGAAGCTAAATTAGATAGGTTATTAGCACTGCTTGAGAAAAAATAATGTTTGTTGTCGATCTGACTTTTGATTGCTACCAAGATACCACCCTAGAGCTTGCTGAGCAGGCGATAAACCGCCTTGTTAATGCACTTCGTTTTAACGGTCAAATCATTGGTGATGAATTCCCAACAGTTTTAAAAGATGGATTTTTCATTACCCGTGTGATGTGCCCAACCGAAGATGCGATGCATCCGCTCAACCATAGCCCGTTTGTAAAGCACAGTATTGAGCAATTACACACCGCGGGCTTACTGGCACCAAAAGTAAAAGTGATCGGCCAAGACATTCACTCAAATGGCGCAGACATGTGCCATGATCCATCGTGCTATATTTTATATACCACGTATGTGCATACCTGCAGCCCACTTTATTGTGGTGATGACTTTTTGCCTGTACCATTATTTCGCATTCCGGCAATTGCCAATGGCGATTACAAAACACTGATAAAATGGCAAGAAGACTGGCAAGCGTGCGATCAAATTCAGATCAATGGTGCAACCCGTTGCGAATTTCCTGCGCTTGAAGAGCTAACTAGTATCAATAGTGACTTATATCGCCGTGGTCGCGATATCACTAAGCGTATTAGTTTTCTAACCAAGAAGCCTGTTTATTATTATTTATATCGTGTTGGCGGCGTTGATAAAGAGTCAGAGCTTAAACGTCGTTGCCCAAGTTGCGATGGCGAATGGAAATTACCTGAGCCATGGTTTGGCTTATTTGATTTTCGTTGCGAGCCTTGTGGCATTGTTTCGAATATCTCGTGGGACTTTCAATAGCTTAATAAAGGCAATAACCAGATACATGAAAGGGGCAACCGCCCCTTTTTACTTTTTAAGCTTCTACCGTTACTTTGTCTAAAAACTCACTGATGCTAGTTGCTAGCACATGATGTGGTTTTTTACCCACGTACTCTAAACAAACCTCACCGCTTTCGACTAATACAGTGATCAGCAGATCATCTTGCTCTGTTAGACCAATAAACACGGTTTCTGGCTGCTTTAACTTTCGCTTCATTAACACGTGACCGGTAATATTTTGCTGTAAGCGGCTAAAATCATCTTCATTCCATGCTTGTAGCAGTTCAATGTGATGATCATCAATACTCAATAACAAATTACCCGCATAAACATGACCAAACAATGGGCTTAAATCTTCAGGAAACGATAATTCGAGTGCCTTGGCTAAGTCTTCTAAACTGCCAGCAGGTTGTTGTGGAACTGCACACCACTGAATAAGCCCTTGCTCATCGACTTCGCCCTGCTCACATGGACTTGGCCATGCTGTATCATGTTCAATAACAGGGAGCTTTCCTGTGCGTTCGACGCATTTTTCACTAAATGCTTGATGTAACTTATCTAATTTTGTAGAAACAGACATACTGCGAAACTCATTGGCTTTAGGTATAATGCCGCCATTGTAACTACAAAAGTGTAAAGATGACAGATTACAGCAACTCACCCGAACTGAAAAACAGTGTTCTTGGTAAAAGCACAGAGTATGTAGATACCTACACACCCAGTTTATTGTTTCCTATTGCCCGCAAATTAAACCGTGATGCATTAGGTGTTAGCGAAGATAACTTACCGTTTAAAGGCCAAGATATCTGGACTGGCTATGAATTATCGTGGCTAAATAGCAAGGGTAAACCTATGGTCGCTGTGGCAACATTTGTATTTCCTTGCCAAAGCAGTCACATCATTGAGTCAAAGTCATTCAAACTGTACCTAAATAGCTTTAATCAGACACGCTTTGAGACGCGAGATGACGTTCACCAAGCACTGAGTAAAGACTTATCCGTCGCGGTAAATGCACCCGTGATCGTTACTTTATACCAAGCAGATGATTTCAATTGTTTGCCATTTACAGCGTTACCGGGCGAATGTATTGATGATCTGGATATCGAAATCACCAGCTATGATATTGATGCCAGCTCACTTCGCCATAATGGTGATGAGGTTGTCTCAGAAACCTTACACAGTCATTTGCTAAAATCGAACTGTTTGATCACTTCACAGCCTGATTGGGCGAGTGTGATTATTCGTTATAAAGGCCAAGCAATTTGCCATGAAGCCTTATTAAAATACTTAATTTCGTTTCGAACTCATAACGAATTTCATGAACAATGTGTAGAGCGTATTTACTGCGATTTAATGCAGCAATTAAACCTCGAAGAGCTTGAAGTGTATGCCCGTTATACACGCCGTGGCGGTTTAGATATCAATCCTTATCGCTCAACGAATCAAGATGAAACACCCTTCATGGTAAAAATTAATCGCCAATAACTTTATGGCAATAAAAAACCGAGTTGTGAAACTCGGTTTTTTATTGTCTGAAGATTCGTTACAGGTAATTATTCGTCTTTAAAAATACCCACATACGTTGGTGATGTATTCGATTTACTCGCACGATACATACCTGCGGTGTTAAACGGCAAGCTAATGTTACCTTTAGCATCAATGATGATCACACCGCCTGTGCCCCCTACAGGCATTAATACATCGTGAATGACTTCGTTACCTGCTTCCGCAATGGTTTTACCTTGGTACTTTACGCGAGCACAAATATCAGCGGCCACATTGTAGCGAATAAAATACTCACCATGACCTGTCGCAGATACTGCGCACGATTCGTTTTCAGCAAAGGTACCCGCACCAATCACGGGTGCATCACCCACGCGACCAAAACGTTTTGCTGTCATACCTCCTGTTGAAGTACCTGCAGCAATATTGCCGTTTTTATCAAGTGCAACCGCTCCAACAGTGCCCATTTTATAATTAACTGGTAAGGCTTTGTGTGCAGCTTGGTAGTCTTTACTGGTGACTTTTTGTTTATCGAGCTTTTCTTTTGCTTTTAATAACGCTTTGTAGCGATTT
This sequence comes from Pseudoalteromonas sp. Hal040, assembly GCF_037162425.1. Classification (NCBI taxonomy): domain Bacteria; kingdom Pseudomonadati; phylum Pseudomonadota; class Gammaproteobacteria; order Alteromonadales; family Pseudoalteromonadaceae; genus Pseudoalteromonas; species Pseudoalteromonas sp. Hal040. The sequence goes on from NZ_JARLUU010000001.1 coordinate 2,356,545, forward strand.
TCCGTATCGAATAGATTGTTTTCAACCAGTGGCATACCTTGAGTTTTTGCAAACTCTTCTGCACCTTGACCACTAAGCATGACATGCACTGATTTTTCCATCACTAAGCGTGCCAGGTTAATTGGGTTTTCAATGTGTTTAACCCCTGCAACAGCACCGGCTTGGCGTGTACGACCATCCATAATTGATGCATCAAGCTCATGTGCACCGTCATAAGTATATACAGCACCGCGACCTGCGTTGAAATACGGCGAGTTCTCAAGCACATTAATTGCCGCAGTGATGGCATCTAGACTCTCACCGCCCTTTTCTAGCACCGCATAGCCTGTTTCAACGGCTTCTTTTAATTTAGCGCGATAGGCTTTTTCTTGTTCTGGCGTGAAGCGGCTCTTTTCAATCGTCCCTGCACCGCCATGAATAGCGATAGCGAAAGGTTGATCACTACTGTGACTTAAAGTACTAAATGATAATGCGCTAAGCGCAATAGCTGAGGTGAGAAATGTTTTTAACATAGGGGCACTTATATTTATTTTAGTTTGTAAGCCCAATGTGAATAATTCAGCGCTGGTTTTCAAGCTTTAACCGATGAAAGAAACAAAAAAAGCGCCTAATGGCGCTTTTTTTCAGCAGTTTAAAATTAAGCTTTAGCTGCTTTTAAACGTGCTAAACGTGCTACTTGATGAGTAGACGTTAAGAAAGAGTAGATTGGTGCAAGGTAGCCACGCTTACGAAGGTCTAAGAACTCTTCATCGCTTAGTGAGTTAAGTTTTTTCTCGTCAACAAGGTAGATACCGTTGATGTCTTTTTTCTCACCTTTGATTTCTACCGTTAGCGTTTGAGCTACTAGTAGTTCTTTGTCTGCAAGGTACTTAGTGAATGCTTCAGTTACCTGAGAGAACTCGATGAAAGAAACAAGTGCTTCTTTACGACGCTTAAGGTATTCAGTTTCTTCACCGTTTTCGAAAAGTGCATTACCTGTCTCTTCACCTACAAGCGGGCTTGCTTCGTCGATTACGATACCAAATTGGTCAGCTTCAGGGTGCTTAACAAGACCAAGTGGGTAACGAGTCATAGACATAGGTGCAAATGCAGCTGTCCATTTGTCATCTTGAATGAAAAGGTTTTCGCCTGGCTCTAGACCAAATAAAGCAACTGCTTGGAATTGACCTGATTCGTTGTTTTTAACAAATGCCATTGGGAATTCATTTGCGATGCGTGCAAATTCGTGTGCAACCACAGGTACTAAGTGCTGAGATTTCATGAACTCGATGTTGATGCCATTTTGAATTTTAGTGTTGGCATGTTTTTCGTTATGTAAAGGCTGTACTTGTTGCTCCGCCATGATACTGCTCCATTAATTTTATAATATGTTTTTGCTGTTAGTGCCCAAAGCCTATAGGTTTTGGCAACAAAAAGGAAGTGAAAATTTTGTGGCAGTTTGTACATTATAAATTAACAAATTTACCCACCCTACTAATTAACCCCTAGCGATGAAAAAACAAGCGATTAGTAGGTAAATATTATCACGCATAAGCCACTATTTTTGTTAGTATATTCAAAATATCATGGACAAAATTAAGGCAAATGATGGAAGGCTATCAATTAAATAAAGACTATAAAGTAAGCCAGGTGTTTATTGGTGAAATTAATGAGACGGTTATTATTATTGATGACTTTTTACACAACCTTGAGCCAGTTTATCAATTTGCCACAGAGACAGCCTATTTCCAGCCTTTTGGCAGTGATGGAACACTCTACCCCGGTAAGCGAGATGAAATGCCAGCGCCCTACTACCGTGCTTTTGAACAGCTACTTAATGAGCTTTTAGAGCAAGGAACCATTACTAGCGGCGAAAATAATTTATACCTTCACCGTTGTAAGCTTTCATTAGTTACTCAAAATGCCGATGAATTAAATACCTTGCAGCGTATGCCACATATTGATTCAACGGATGATAAAACATTTGCAGCAGTGCATTATTTGTCATCTAAAGAATGGGGCGGTACAGGCATATACAAATATCTGCCCGACAACATCATTAAAGTGACAGCTGATAACCAAAATAGCGTGCATAACATGATTGCTGATATAGAAAAACACAGCGCGACTCATCAAGGCTATTTAAATGAAACAACAGCGCTTTTTGAAAAAGTGGTGGATATTGAAGCGAAGATCAATAGGCTCGTAATATATAAGAGCAACCTACTGCATAGCGCAGCTCTTTTTAATAACAAAACTTACAGCAATGATCTAAACAACAGTCGCTTATCTATCTCCTCATTTTTTAGAATTAACTGAGCCGGCTAATGCGTATTAGCCAGCTCAGTTAATCAAATTAGTACTTCTGTAAGCCAAATTTCTTTATTTTATCTAACAGTTCTCTGTGCTTAGGTAGCTCGCTTAATAACTGCTTGACGCGTTGCTGTTTAAATTCAGCGACTTGTTGATTGTCGCTCTGCTTAGATTGCTGTTTGGCGGGTACATAATGCATACCAAACAATACATATAAGTAGTTTTCTAAGTCGAATAAATCGAACTTACTGGCGAAGTCTTCCCGTACCGGTGTAAAGCGCTGCCAGCGTGCTAGATTATTTTTTAGTTTTTCTGATAACTGGTCAGTTTTTTTGTTATCACGCCAAAAGGCCGAATCAGTTCTATCCGAAATACAGTAATGCATTTTTATAAAATCGAACGTTTGTTGCCATACATAATTCACCTGCTGATTGTAATCACCAGCAACTAAGTTAATGTCATCTCGGGTACGAGGAAAACGTTTAGCTAATAACCCCGCAGAAAAGTCTGCAATTAAGATGGCAGTTGCTTCAAGTGGCTCAACAAACCCTTGCGACAAGCCGATAGCGACACAGTTTTTGTGCCACATTTTTTCTCTATGCCCTACCTTCATCGGGATCTTTCTTGGCGTTAAGTGCTCAAATTTATTACCTAAATAATGATGCAATTTAGCGTGTGCTTGCTCATCGCTCATATACTTAGATGAAAAAACAAACCCCACTCCTCTTCGCTCTGTGAGCGCAATATCCCAGATCCAACCAGCTTGGTGTGCCGTAGCAATAGTGTAAGGCGGTATTTCATCATCGCTTTGTGTCGGCACTTGTAATGTGATTGCAGTATCAGTTAATAAACTATCTGACTTATCAACAAAGCCCACCCCTAGTTTTTGCCCAATAAAGGCAGCCGAAAAGCCTGAGCAATCAATAATAAAGTCAAATTCTAAGGCGTTACCTTCAGAGTCGATTAGGTGTGTAATAAAACCTTGCTCATCACAGCTGACATCTTTAATTTCTGCAAACAGGTGTTTTACAGCAAAATGTTGCGTGGCATGACTTCCTAGGAATGCAGCAAACTTTTTAGCATCAAAATGGTAGGCATAGCCATTGATACCGGCATATTGTGGTGTTGCAATTGTTTTTGGTGCTAGATTATTTTCACAACACGCATGTTGCTTAGAAACAAAGTCTGCGTAATCATTACCGTTACCCTCAGCAAGCCACTGCTGCGTTAACTCCTCAGCGAATATATGTGGGTGATCAAATAAATGATGGTAAAAGTTAGCACCATGTTTGTGTTTATCTAGCCAATTTACAAACTTGATTGACTGTTTAAAAGTAACATCACATTCATTGATAAAGTCACTTTCACTGATGCCAAACTTTTGCAAAGAGTTGCGCATCGAAGGAACGGTTCCCTCACCGACACCTATGCTGGCAATATTCGGTGACTCGATTAACGTGATCTCAATGCCACTTTGCAAAAGCGCATGACCCAAATGGTTAGCGGCTAACCAACCAGCTGTTCCGCCACCAACAATTGCGATTTTTTTTATCATTTTTACTCGCCCACTTTTTATATCAATTCGCTTAATTAAATGGTCTATTTTGAGGCAATAAAACCTCGTTGATAACAAGGCAAAAATTTCGTTATTTAGTTGTGCTCGGCAATTGCTCCTGCATTGCTCTACCTTCTGTATCCATGCAGTCGTAAATCAGAAATTTTTAACGCAGGTAGCGACAGGTTTAATCCCTCAAAATACCTCAGTATTATTGCGGATTGGTATTACTCACAAAAAAGCCCAGTACGAGCTGGGCTTTCTTAATTTCGTTATCTAAATCAAATTAGAAACGTAGTGATACACCTAGCTTGTAGCGTGCTTCACCTTCAAAGCTCCATGCTGGGTAGCCGTTACGAAGCTCAGGTTTAACCTCAGCATCGCCTGTAGCAGTACCAATTTGGATACTATCTTCTTCAGTAATATTAACCGCTTCAAATGTTAAGTCTAGGTAGTCAGTCACAGCAAACTTAGCTGTTAGATCAAGCGTACCGTAGTCTTGATGCTCGCGATTACCATAGAAGTATGGTGCTTCACGAACCATATACTCTGAACGCCAGTTGTACGCTAAACGTACACTATAGAAATCTGCTTCATAGTAACCAACTAAATTAACCGTATGCTCTGAAGAGTCAGAGAATAATTCAATACGGTCAGGGAAGTTCTCCGCCGGAGCTTCTGAATCAACCCAAGTGTAGTTCGCTTGATAACCAAAGCCACTGTCGAAACCATCTTGAATTTGCAGCTCGATACCTTTAATCTCACCGCCAGAGCCAGTACCCTTTGTAGCAACAGTCCAATTATCAACACCTGAATCTGGATCTACAATACCTATGCTTTGATTCAGAATCTGATCGACTTTTGTAAATGAAGAAATATCTTTGATAAAGTAAGCCGCGCTAATCATGCCGTCACCATCAAAGTAGTATTCAATACCAAAATCAGCTTGGGTTGCTTTGAACGGTTCAAGTCCAATGTTACCAGTAGAAATTACTTCGTTACCAACAGTACCATCTTCATAACCAGAAAGAGATGATGCAGCAAACATATCGCTATAATTGGCACGAGAAATAACTTGTGCTGCAGAGAAGCGTAAAATCAGGTCTTCAGTTAAGTCAAACGCTACGTTTACACTCGGTAAAACTTCACTGTAATCAGCTTTTTCAGTGCTTAACCCATTACCATAACTACCATTCGCATCAAGAGCATAATAATCTGACTCAGCATCTGTAGAAACATATCTTAAACCAAAGTTACCGCGAATCCCTTCTGCCGAAAAATCAGCCATTGCGTATAAAGAGATATTTTCTTCTTGAATTGTTCCGTAACCAGACTTATAAGCAATTGACGTATTGTCGAAACTTGTAATAGCAGCATAACCATCACTAATCATTTGATCTAGGTTTGGCTCTGGTAGTGTATATCCTGCACCTGAAGAAACAGTGCCTGAATAATAGCGAGACGCATCGTATGCAGCGATTGAGTCAACTAAGTTTGCAGTATAGGTTTCTTGCTTAACTTCGTGATCAGCCCAGCGGAAACCTGTTTTGATTGCTGTGATAGCACCGAAATCTACAGGGATAGTTAAGTCGAACTGCGCATAAGTCTCTTCATCTGTGTTAGGTTGCTTTTTAAGTGCCCAACCTGCTGAAGAAAGTTGCCCTTGGAAGTCATCTGGAGTAAACGATTTATTGGCAACATCAATGTCAATTACATCACCAGTTGCATCGTATGTGCCTGCATAATCTGCCGGAGTACCTAACCAGAAACCATAGTTCGCTGTTAAATCTGTACCACCTTCAGATTGTGTATTACCCACTCGACCTTTAAGTTCGAAATTTTCGCCAGCGTATTTGAATTCAAAATCAACCGTATCCGAAGTCATTGAACCTGCGCGTGCCCACGTTTGTGCCCAACCTGGATTTGCTCCTTCTCCAGAACGACGATAGAAAGTACACGTGCCATCTACATTAACTTGTTCACAAGCAGCATCTTTATCATCAGGGAACATGACAAATAAAGAAGTATTCGCGTTATCAGCCGAAAGATCTAGGCTCATTACATTAAGGCCTAATTCTAAAGAATCAGTTGGACGGTATTGGAAAGCTGCATTGATAGCAGTACGTTCACGTTGTTGTTGGAATGTTGAAGGAACAATATCACCCCAACCAACTAATGACTCAATACCATTACGTTGGTAATTTGTTTCAGAAAATGCTGCTGAAACTAGTGCACCAAAGGTTTCTTCATCATTTTTCCAGCTATAAAGGCCAGAGATTTCAGGATCTGTTTCTTCAGAAATAGTGCCGTAGTCAGCTTTCACACTTCCGAAAAGAGTATTAGCGTCCAGATCTAAAGGCTTACGCGTGTTTACGATTACCGTACCACCGATACCACCTTCAACAAGATTCGCCTGAGATGATTTATAAACCTCAATGCCTCCAACCATTTCTGGTGGAAGTAATGTGTAGTTAAAGCTTCTATCGATAGATTGTTGATCATACCAGCCTGTTGAAGCAACTGAGTGGCCATTCAGTAAAGTACGTGTTAACTGTGCAGATGCACCACGAATTGACACTTGTTGACCCTGACCAAATGCGCGGTTAACAGCAACACCTGAAATACGACCAAGCGCTTCACCTACATCGCTATCAGGAAACTTACCGACATCTTCTGCAGATACAGCATCGACAACGCTGTCAGCGAAGCGTTTAGTATTCATTGAAGCTTCGAGTGAGCGGCGAATACCGCGGACTTCAATTACTTCAACATCTTCTTGAACTTTAGTTTCATCTGCTGCGTATGCAGCGCCAGTGAACCCAGCACTCATTACGAGGCCGATATTAACTGCTAATAAGCTTTTCTTAAAATTTTTAGCTAACACAGGATTCCCCTTGAATCATTTTGTTGGTTTTTTATATCACTTCTGCCCAGTGATGATGACAACGCTGTCATCTAGTAACAAACCATACACTCTAAATTACATTTGTGCTACATCTTTTTGGTTAATTTGTGCAAAAAATTTACAACGAAATAATCAAGCTATTGATATAACTAATATTTAATATTGAGTATTTAAGAATTGTTACAAATAAACGGCGCAAATATAGCATGAGTGATATTGCAGATGAAAAGACCAAAAGGATGAGTTTTTGAAATTTGCTAAAAATCACATGTGTTTTTGTAAGCTTTAGTTTCCACTGAGCATTTATTAAGCATAACTAAAAGTTATATAAAACCTGTTATCTAACAATAAATTAGCTTAAAAAACTACCGTGTTTCTAAAAGCACGCTGTCATGTACAAATTATTTTTAACTTTTTCTGGGCAGAATGAGTCAAAGGGAGTGTCGAGAATAAAAATCAATAACAATGACAGCGTTGTCATTTTAATTATATAGAGCCCTTTTGTACTTGTCTAACACTTTATCGGGCTATTTAAAGAAAACGAGTTTATGCAAAACTGCTCGTTAAAGGTGAGTATTCAAAAACAAAAAAGCGAGCATAATAGCTCGCTTTTGACATTGAGTTTAATCGGGCGATTAAGGCGCCCAATAAACTTCGATATTGATATGTGGGTGATTCAATACAGCACGTAAAGGCATGTCAGCAACTGCACCGCCCTCTTTCGCTTGCTTATAAACAGCGAGTTTTTCTTCACCGCTAATTAAAAGCTTCACTACTTTAGAATCTGCAATCGCAGCTAAAGTTAACGTCATACGCTCAGTGATTTTACCCGTCACATCGCTTTCAATGGCATTAATTGCACATACTAAATCATCTGTCGCTAGGCCATGTTCAAGACCTTCAGCATGCGGGAAAAGTGAAGCCGTATGACCATCAGGACCCATGCCTAAAATTGTCACATCAAAAGGACGCTTTAATGCTTTGTATGCAGCTTCACATTCAGCTACACCGTTTTGCGCCGTTAATGCGTCATTTTTCATTGTCACGAAATTAGCTGCTGCGCCATGGTTTTGTAATAACGTGCTTTTGATAAATGCTTCATTACTTTTTTCATGATCAGCATCAACCCAACGCTCATCAACCATAGCAACATCAATGTTTGCCCAATCAAGTTCAAGGTTTGATAAGTGCTTATAAGCAGGTGCTGGCGATGAGCCACCCGATACCATCAATACCGCGCGACCATCTTCTTTAATACCAGCAACAAGGCTTTGTTCAAGGCTTGAAGAAAGCTCAGCTGTTAATTCGTCTTTGTTTGCAAAGAATTTTTCAACAATTGTTGCCATCTTAATTACGCCTTATCGCCTGTGTTAAACCATACATGGTTGTTTTCTTCTAAAAGCTCATCTGCATCTTCAGGGCCCCATGTACCAGCACGGTATAACGATGGTGCACCTTTTTCTTGCCAACGCTCAATGATTGGGTCAATCCATTTCCATGCTTGACGAACTTCATCACGGTGAATAAACAGCGATGGGTTATTTGCTGCGGCATCTAACATTAAGCGCTTGTAAGCATCTGAATGGAAGCCATTACTATACGCTTGAGATAACTCAATGTTCATAGTTACTGGCTCTAGTTGCATCTCAAGGTTATCAAGGCGCTTAGACATCAGTGTTAATTGAATTGTTTCTTCTGGTTGCAGACGAATAACAAGACGATTTGGTTCAATGTTACCTACGTTGTCGGTATAAACGTTGTGAGACACTTTTTTGTATTCAACAACGATTTCAGCACAACGCTTTTTCATACGTTTACCAGTACGAAGATAGAAAGGCACACCTGCCCAACGCCAGTTATCGATATGCGCACGAATTGCAACGTAAGTTTCTGTTTTACTTGCACCTTCGTTTAATTCTTCTAAGTAACCTGGGACAATTTTACCGTCTAAGTTACCTGGCACGTACTGACCACGGACAATGTTTGCATCAACATCTTCCGCTACTAACGGACGTAGCGACTCAAGTACTTTTAATTTTTCAGTACGGATGCTGTTTGCGTTTAATTTGTTTGGTGATTCCATTGCCACTAAGCAAAGTAATTGTAGCAAGTGGTTTTGAACCATATCGCGTAATGCACCTGCTTTATCGTAGAAACCAGCGCGGCTTTCTAGACCCACTGTTTCTGATAAGCTAATTTGGATGTTATCGATTGATTTAGCATCCCATAGGTTTTCAAACAGTGAGTTTGAAAAACGCAGTGCCATTAAGTTTTGTACGGTTTCTTTACCTAAGTAATGGTCAATACGGAATACTTGCTCTTCTTTGAAGTATTCAGCAATTTTTGCATTGATTGCTTCAGCAGACTCACCACAGTAACCAATTGGTTTTTCAACAACAACACGTGATGTTTCTGTGATTAAACCTTTCTTAGATAAGATTTCACAGCAGCTACCGTAAACCGCAGGTGGTAATGAAAGGTAAAAAACACGAGACTTATCAGCATCGTGCTCATTAAGAATATCTCTTAGTTTATCCCAGTCATCGTCGGCTTCTGTCACATTAGATACAACGGGTACAAGGTAAGCTGAAAACGCTTTCCAATCTTTTGCGTTGTACTCACCTTTACCTAAAAAGTCTTGTAACGCTTTATGTGCTGTTTCGATGTATTCTTTACGTTTGCTTTCTTCGCGTACCGTAGGAAGGATACGAGAACCTTGAGGAAGGTTGCCCTCTTGATAAGCGCGATACATTGCAGGAAGTAATTTGCGTAACGCAAGATCACCGCCGCCCCCAAAAATTACGATATCAAATGGATTTAACATATATCACTCTCTACATTGGCAATGCCATGTTAATCGACTCATGCAGTATGGCAGTGCGTGTTGTTATCTGGTTGATTTGGCTGTGTTAGATGATCCCTTTAACAAAGCCTGTTGAATTTGTTTGTAAGTAGCTTACTCATTATTCTTATTTTGGCTGAAGTAAATGAGTCTTAGGGGCTCTGTAAATCCTCTCACAAAAATACAGGCCCTAAGAACTCCAGCGCTACCCGTTCAAAGGTATTCGGTTTGCAGCTGTTGCTGCGAATCTATTACTGCTTACGATGTGTTTTATAGTAAGCGATCAGTCCATTGGTTGAGCTGTCGTGTGGATGACTTACTCCGTCATCAAATAATTCAGCTTCAATTTTAGAGGCAAGTCCCTTACCTAGCTCTACACCCCATTGGTCAAATGAGCAGATTTCTAAGATAATGCCTTGGCAGAAGATCTTGTGCTCATAAAGCGCAATTAAACGTCCTACCGTTTTCGCATCAACTTTATCTAATAACATTGACGTTGTTGGGCGATTGCCTTGGTGAATCTTGTGATTCAATAATTCTGCAATTTCTGCTTCAGATTTACCTTTCGCGGTTAAATCTGCAGTTACTTGCTCTGCATCAACACCGGCCATCATAGCTTCGGTTTGTGCAAAAAAGTTTGATAATAAAATATCATGGTGCTTACCAACATTGACTTGCGGCTCAATTGAAGCAATAAAGTCAGCAGGTACAATCACATTACCTTGGTGCAGACATTGGTAAAAAGCATGTTGGCCATTGATACCTGTCATGCCCCAAATGATTGGAACCGTCGTGTAAGGAACCGTTTCACCAGCAAAAGTAACATGTTTACCGTTACTTTCCATCTCACCTTGCTGCAAATACGCAGGTAACATGTGTAGTGCTTGGTCATACGGTAAAATAGCTTGCGCCGTATAGCCTAAAAAGCTTGTGTTCCAAACACTTAAAAGCGCCATTAACAATGGTACGTTATTTTCAAATTCAGCATTTTTAAAATGCTCATCAATTTCAAACGCACCTTCTAGGATCTCTTCGAACGCGTCGAAGCCTAGGTACAGGGCGATTGGTAATCCTATCGCACTCCATAAAGAAAAGCGACCGCCTACCCAATCCCACATTGTGAATACGTTTTCATCAGCGATACCAAAGGCCGCTGTTTTTTCTAAATTGGTGCTTACAGCGACAAAGTGCTTAGCAATATGCTCTTGTGCTTGGGCTGTTTGTAAAAACCACTCAACGGCTGATTTAGCGTTAGTCATGGTTTCTGAGGTGGTAAACGTTTTAGATGAAATAACAAATAATGTTGTCTCAACGTCTAAACCTTGTAATACAGATGCAATCTGAACACCATCGACATTTGATACGTAATGCACATTTAATGTGTCATCAGCATAAGCAGCAAGTGCCTCAGTTGCCATTTGCGGACCAAGGTTTGAACCACCTACACCAATTGCAACAATATCTTTTACAGCTTTACCTGTGTAGCCTAACCACTCGCCACTGCGTACTTTACCAACAAAGGCTTTCATTTTAGCAAGTTCAGCGTTAACAGCGTCTGTTACGTTTTCACCATCAAACATTACAGCTGTGTTAGCACGGTTACGTAAAGCAGTATGAAGTACCGCACGGTCTTCAGTAATGTTGATTTTCTCACCACTGAACATTTTTTCACGCCATGCGCTAATGTCACACTCTTTCGCTAAAGCAATAAGCTGTTCAAAAACCGTTTTATCAATTTGTTGTTTTGAGTAATCGAATAATACGCCTGGGATTTGAGCTGAGAATTGCTCGAAACGCGTGCTATCTTTGGCAAATAAATCTTTAAGATGAATTTGTTTCATCTTCTTGGCACTTTCAGATAGTGCTTGCCAACTAGCTAATTGCGAACGGCTGCTCATATATATAATCCCCTCAAAACTTGCAACAAACTGATTATTAACTATCTTTTTATTAATGTTGAATAAAGACAGCAATTAAAAACACGATGAAAATTAACACTAAGTTAAAATGACAACGCTGTCAATGTTCTACTTTTACATTTTATAGTCGAGATAATAGCGCAATTTTTCTCTTTTGACACCGGTATCATAAAAATTATCTCAATTATTTTACTGCTAATTTGGTAGAACATTAGATACACTAACCAACTTATATTAAATATTAATGTACCTATTAAGAAAAAGCGCTCTGGTGAACACTTTTCGATATTATTATAATACAAATATAACTAACTATAAAGTAACAGTATGAAAGTAACCATAAATGATGTAGCCAAGCTCGCGGGTGTTTCAATGAAAACCGTGTCGCGAGTAATAAATAAAGAGCCATCGGTCAGAAAAAAACGTACGACATAGTGATGGACGCTGTTAACACGTTGAACTATCAACCAAACCTTGCAGCTCGTAACCTAGCAGGCACATCGTCTTTTACTGTTGGTTTAGTTTATGACAACCCGAATGCTTATTATGTCATCGACATGCAAAATGGTGTGTTGTCGCGCTGTAAAGAAGAAGGCTATGAGCTAGTAATTCATCCGTGTAATTACCTTGATGGCAACATGGAAGAAGATTTTAAAACCATGATCAAGCGCTCTCGCTTGGCAGGCCTTGTATTAACGCCACCGCTGTCAGAGCAAAATAGCATTATCGATATGCTTGATGAAATGGGCATTCACTATGTACGCGTACTCTCTGGTCGCCCTACAGAAGAAGACCAAGACACTTGTATCTATGTGAACGACTACGCCGTCGCGTACGAGATTACTTCTCACCTACTGTCGCTTGGGCATAAAAATATTGGTTTTTTATGTGGTGACAAAGAACATAAATCAACAACTGAACGCTTAGAGGGTTATCAGGCCGCATTAAAAGATCACAGCATCTCGATGAATGATGAGCTGATCTACGAAGGCCAGTATTCTTTCGAATCAGGTGTAGAAGGTGCAAAAGCATTGCTGGGTGAGAATAACCCGAAAAACATCACTGCCCTTCTTGGCGGTAACGATGAAATGGCAGCAGGCGCGTTATTTGCCTCACGCTTAATGGGAATTGAAATTCCACAGCAGTTATCAATTACCGGCTTCGAGGACTCACCGTTCTCGCGTCAGACTTGGCCTAAACTCACTACAGCTCATCAGGCGAATGATGTGATTTCGCAGCATGCAGCGCGTTTACTGTTTAGAAAAACCCGCGGTGCACGAAATCAAGATAAAGACATCATCACGACCTTTACCCCTTCATTAGTGGTACGGGAAAGCTCAGGCCCAACCTCAGCTTAATTTATGCAAGTTACGAAAAAGCCGCTAGATAGCGGCTTTTTAATGACTAATTTATATGTACTTACTAAATATTATAGCAATGCTAAACCGCCATTTAAGTTATAAACGTTTTCAAACCCTAACTGCGACAAGTTGTTTGCCGCTTGTTTAGAACGGTTACCACTTCGACAAACCAAAATGTAGCTATGGTCTTTATCAAGCTGCCCTTGCACGATAGCGTTTGCCATACGGCTCAGTGGAATGTTGATCACTTTGCTATCAGCAACAGTGAATATTTCAGCTAAATTATTCGCACCATGCTCATAAGGTTCGCGTGTATCAATTAAGTAAGTGGCTTTATCATCTAGCATTGCTTGAGCATCACTTGCAGCAAGCTGTTTCATTGGCGTACTTTCAAGTGTTTCAACATAGCCACATAAAGAGTGACTCATTGAATGCTTTTGCTCATCAGCTTGTTGCTTTAATTCAACAAACTCATCATCTGATACTTGCTCGTTTAATAGATTTGCTAATAACGGCGTCGTTGCCTTTTGTGCATGCCAATCCATAGCAAAACACTGCTGATAATCATGACCAGAACAAATCACCGTTGAATCTTGTACTTCCAGTGCAAGCTGTTTTAACGACGAGGCCATTTTTGCTGCATCGCCGCCGCTAATTGCCGTATTGCCCAAGCCACCTGGTAAAATTAAATCACCACAGAAACAATAGCTAACATTACCACTTAGCGTATCTTTCAATAAATAGCTAACACTATCGTCACTGTGACCCGGTGTCGCAACTTTGCTTAAACGTGCACGGCTTAACTCGATAGCTGCTGAATTTTTAGGCCAGCCAAGTTCATCTATTTCATTAGCAACATAGCGCTCTGCTAGCTCTTTGGTTAATAGACAGCGAGCCGATAAACGCTCTTGGTGATTATGCGTATCGATAATTGCTTTTACTGTTAAACCTTGAGTTGCGACAATTTTCGCCATACGCGGAATAAGCTCAATAATGGGATCAATCACCACTGCATTTTTATCGCTGTCGACATAAAGCCAACAGCACGCTGCTTGATGGCGCAGTTGTGTTAAGCCAATCGCACAGACTTCTTGCTGAGGCGATGTACTATCAGACACAACCAAACAGTTTGCTTCTAGAATTGGTTTTAAAGAACGAATTTTATCGCAAGCAAAGTCAATTTCTTGCTGGCTTGCAGCTGGGCCGAATGACATGCGAATCGCATTTTCACTTTGCCAATCACTGGCTCCCATCGCATCTAAAACAAAACTACGATTTGCACCTGAGCTACACGCAGAGCCGCCACTCACACGGATACCCGCAGCATCAAATAAATCCATTACTTCTTTACTGGTTAATTCGTTCACCGCAAAGTTCAACGTTGTTGGCACTGAATGCTCAAAACTGTGGTTAAAGGTAATACTGCCAAATGTATCTAATAGCGCACCCAGTAATTGATCGCGATAAGCATGTAACTGCTCAAGCGGCTTAAATGTTTGATTTTGTTTATCAAGTAATAAAGAGAACAGCTTATTTAAACCAGCAATACCGGGTAAGTTCTCTGTACCTGAACGCATTCCGCTTTCTTGGCCGCCACCGGCAATAAATGGCGTATACGCACTGCCTTTACGAATATAAAGTACACCAATGCCTTTAGGCGCATACAATTTATGACCAGAGAATGGGGCATAATCAATGGTTGTTTGGCTTAGCGCCAAGTTGGTTTTGCCTAATGCTTGTACACAGTCAACCATCCAAGCCACATTATTATTTTCACTACGAATAACTTGCTCAATAGCGGTTAAGTCTTGGAATACACCAGTTTCGTTGTTGACTGCCATAGTACAAATCATCAGTGCATTCGCAGCATGTTTACGAATAAACTCATGATCTAAAATACCATTTTTATCAACAGGGATTGCTAGCACCTGAGCGTTGATATCAAGCACACTGTTCCAATGCTTGAGCGTATTTGGCACCGCTTTGTGCTCTGTTGCACCATACAGTAATACCGGGTTTTCAACTTGATGATTTTTAGCTGCAATCAGTGTTGAAACAACCGCTGTTTGAATACCTTCGGTTGCACCTGAGGTAAATAAAATATCACCATCAGTCGCGCCAATAACTTCACGCGCTTTATTACGTGTTTGCTCTAATAAGTGTTTTGCTTGAATACCCGTAATATGAGAGCTTGATGGATTACCAAAACACACTCGCATCGTGTGCGAAACCACATCGGCAATTTCAGGAAGTACAGGAGTCGTTGCATTCGCATCTAAATAAATTTGCTGATTAGCATCGTCAGGAAGGTAAAAATTTGCCATGTAAAACGCACCATATTACTAAAAGATATATCTTATAACCTATTTTACATTTTTCACGGCTAAATTATAATAATCAATTAGTCAGTAAAGTGCGCTTTCTATACTTTTTAAGACTAAGCTAACTTTCTATTAGCTCAACCTTCTTAGAAGACCAGGCATTTATAAGCGCTTTTACTAATGAAGCCAGCGGTATTGCAAAGAACACCCCCAAAAACCCCACAAACCACCAAAAAACAGTACTGCAACGATAATAAACACGGGGTTTAAATCGACCGCTTCAGAGAACAGTAACGGCACTAACACGTTGCCATCAAGTGCTTGGATCACGCCATAGATGATTAAAATGGTCCAAAATTGTGTTTCTAAACCAAACTGAAATAACGCCACGGCGGCTACAGGAATGGTCACCAATGCCGCCCCTACAAATGGAATAAGCACCGACAAGCCAACCAACACACCGAGTAAAGCTGCATAGCGAAGATCAAGTACTGCAAAGGCAATAAAAGATGCAGTACCAACAATTAATATTTCAAACACCTTACCGCGAATATAATTCATGATTTGCTGATTCATTTCTTGCCAAACTTGAATGATCAAGCGGCGCTGTTTAGGCAGTAACCGCTCAGCACTTTGCGTGAGCTCTAACTTATCTTTAAGCATAAAAAACACTAAAAGCGGCACTAAAATCAGATAAATCAACCATGCCGCCACGTCTTTTATCGAGGTTAACGACACTGATAGCACTAACTGGCCAAATTCAATGGCTTTGGTTTCAACACTGGCAACAATTGATTTAACCTGATCTTCAGTTATCAAACTTGGGTAATCTTCCGGAAGGTGTAATAGCAGTGCTTTGCCCTTTTCGATCATATAAGGCGTTTCTTGAACAAGGTTGCTGGTTTGCTGCCAAAGCACCGGCCCCATACCAACAATAATTGTGATCATTAATCCACTGAATACCAACATCACGATAATCGTCGCGGTAAACCGTTTTAAACCTAGCTTTTCTAAATGGGCTACGGGCCAATCAAGTAAATAAGCAATCACCAAGGCGACTAACACTGGTACGATTAACGAACCAAAAAATAGAAAAATGCAAAGGTTGCAATAAGCAGTAACAACAAAGTTACTGAATGGGGATCTGAAAATTTATTTTCGTACCAGGCTTTTACATACTCAAACACGAATGGGCTCCACGGTTAGCACACCTAATTCTAGGTCAATTTTAAAATGGTAATGATGTTTTTCTAAAAATCGCTGCATATCGTCCGTTGCCTCTGCAGCATTGAATGTAAAAGTCACGGCTTGTTGAGCCGATATTGCCTTATTCAACCCTAATTTAAACTGAATAAATTGTTGAGGACACTTATAGTCCCTTAAATCAACCGTTAACATAGCGAATCAACTGCGTTATTAATATGAATAATAAGTATAAGATGTCAGCATCTTGCAAAAATAAGTCTTTATAATGAGAAACAACTCATTTTTTTCTTAAAACACGCAAAACAATAGTTTATCCTTAATCAATAACTGGTAGTAAAGGAAACAAGATGCCTGCCTCGCATAATAAAGCGCAATTACCTGCGAATCCAACTCTTAAAGAGATTAACTGGTATAAAAAACAAATAAATTGGGGCGAGCTGCCGCCTTTTTATCATATGGTGGCATCTTCTGTTAGCGAATCTGAAGGGATTTTGGATCACGGCTTTGATAATGCGGTGAAACGATTAATTGATCCACGCAACTGGAACCTCGATATATTAGACGGTTATGAAACCGACATGGGCGAAATTGTCTGTGAGCAAAAACCACGTATCGCATTACATCAAAGTTTTACCGACCGAGGCTTCGAATTATGGGCCTATCCTTATGCAAAAGATGTTACAGTAGATCAGTACATTAAAGACAATCGCTTTATGGAATTTAAGGTGTGGGATCCACACACCATGAAAAACCTAATTCGCTTTAACCAGCTTCATAAATTCATCGCTTTTTACTTTGAAAGAGGCGATAAAGCTGACAAAGCATTAATCCTTCATGCCCATAAAGTAGTGCATAAAATCATAACTTTTTTACAACGAGAGTTGAACGTTGTTAAGCTAGATGGAGTCACAATAAAAGATTTCTATCAATTGTGCGAAAAAGACAGCCGAGCATGCAGCGACGAAATAGACATAGCAAAAGTCATGTTAGGTGAGCAAATCAACAAGGAATAAGATGCGACTAAAATCAGCCTTTATTACACTATGCAGTGCATTACTCACATTTTCGATACTGCATAGTGAGCCGTTGAAGGCACAAACTAACTTTAAGCTGCCCGATTTAGGGACCTCAGCTTTACAAGCTTTGCCGATTGAAAAAGAACAAGCAATTGGTGAAGTGATGATGATGCAAATTCGTGGCTCATCACCGGTTGTGAATGATCCTGTTCTTGATGAATACCTCACTACCCTAGGTAGACGTTTAGTGGCGAATGCCAACGATGTTCGTTTTCCATTCTCCTTTTTTTGGCTAAACAATCCTGAGATTAACGCCTTTGCCTTTTACGGTGGCCATGTAGGTGTGCATACGGGTCTTATCGCTCAAGCGGATAACGAAAGCCAATTTGCTTCAGTACTTGGACATGAGATAGCTCACGTAACGCGCCGCCATTTAGCCCGTCGTATTCAACAACAACAAGATAACAGTGCGTTAACCATCGCTGGTATGATTGCAGGTATTTTAGCTACTGTAGTGGCACCTGATGCCGGTATTGCAATTATCTCTGCAAACCAAACCCAAGCGGCATTTAGTCAATTAACTCACAGCCGTGCAGCAGAGCAAGAGGCGGACCGCATTGGTATGCAGACCTTAAATAATGCCGGATTTGATCCTCGCCAATCGAGTGAGTTTTTAACTAAACTTGCTGCACAAATCCGTTATAAATATAAGCCGCCGGCATTTTTGCTGACTCACCCATTACCTGAAAGCCGCGTTTCTGATGTGCGCTTGCGTGCCGAGCAATACCCAAAAAAACACTATGCCGATAGCTTAGAATTTAACTTAGCTAAGAGCCGTGTTATTGCCCGTTATCATCAAAAAGCCAAAGCAGCTGAAGATTTGTTTCGTAAATTAATGCGTGAAAACACCGTACATAATGACACCGCACTCAAGTACGGTTTAGGGATTAGCTTATTAGATCAGAAAAAGCTTGATGAAGCAGCCAGCATTTTGAATCCTTTACTTGAGCAAGATCCAAAGAACTTATTTTATATCGATACCCACACCGACTTATTGATTGCACAAGGCAAAGCGAATGAAGCGGTAGAGTTTTTAGCTAAACTAGATATCGATAGACCAAACAATCAGGTGATTGCCTTAAACTATGCAAATGCTGCGATGGAAGCAAAACAATTTGACCTTGCTGAGCGTATTTTAAAATCTTACTTATTAGCGAAACCTGAAAACAATCTTGCAAAAGAGCTCATTGCTGATGTCTATAAAAAGCAAGAAAACATGGCTTCTTATCACGAAGCCCATGCTGATGTTCTTGCCCAATATGGCGCTTATTTAAAAGCAGCGGATGAAATTCAAAAAGCACTCAACTTTGTTGAGCCAGAAGAATTAGTAAAACAACAGCGTTTAAAAGCTCTACTCACGCAATACCGTCAATTACAAAAAGAGCTTGCGAGACTTTAAGTCTCGCGGCGCTTGCCCTAAAATAAGCCAAATTATTAAATGTGAGAACACACCATGTCTGTGACTATTTATCATAATCCACGTTGTTCAAAATCGCGTGAAACACTTGCGCTATTAGAAAGCAATAACGTACAACCAAGTGTTGTTGAATACCTAAAAACTCCGCTTAATGAACAGCAAATTGCGACTTTAATTAGCCAACTTGGCTTTACCTCTGCCCGTGAATTAATGCGCACGAAAGAAGACATCTACAAAGAACTTGAACTTAAGAACGAACAAAACGAAGACAAGTTAATTGCAGCGATGGTTGCAAACCCTAAACTCATCGAGCGCCCTATTGTTGAGCACAATGGCAAAGCAGCCCTTGGTCGTCCGCCAGAAAACGTATTAAGCGTACTTTAATGGCTATAAACATTGTTGTGCTATATCACTCAAGCCATGGCTCTGTAGAAGCTATGGCGCATGAGATAGCCGAGTCGATTGAGCAACAAGGTGCTACAGCCTTGCTGCGCACATTTGTAAAGCGACAGCCACACGATATTGTGATCAGCAAAGATGATCTTATTAATTGTGATGGCTTAGCCTTTGGCACCCCTACGCGATTTGGCATGATGGCCTCACAAGCAAAAACCTTTTGGGAAACCACCAGTGATCTATGGCTGAAAGGTCAGCTGATAGATAAACCTGCTTGTGTTTTTTCGTCATCAAGCAGTATGCATGGTGGTAACGAAGCCACCTTGTTGAATCTATCATTACCACTGTTACATCACGGCATGATGTTGCTAGGTGTGCCTTATGAGGTGCCTGAATTACTTGCAACTGAAACCGGCGGTACGCCATACGGTGCAACTCATGTGGCCGGTAGCAATAACAGCAATGTATTAAGTAAAGACGAAATTAAAATTTGCCAAAGCGTTGGAAAACGCTTGGCACTAATTGCGAGTAAATTAAAATGAGCTTGGAACCTGAGCTAAATCAGCCTGTTGCAAAAAAACCAATTACAAAACGATTCCAACGTTTTGCGCTGATTGGCTATATCGGCTTATTAGTTTTAATGCCAATTTGGCTGTTTTTAATTGCCCCAAGAGAAGGCCACAGTAACGCCTTTATCTTTGTTGTTTATATACTGCCTCTGCTGTTACCACTTAAGGGCATCATTCAAGATAAACCTTATACCTATGCGTGGGCGAACTTTATCGTGATGTTCTATTTCATCCATGGTTTTACATTACTATGGGTCGCTCAAGAGCAGCTGATTTGGGTATTACTTGAGTTAACTTTTGCCAGTCTGATGTTTATTGGCTGCACCTATTATGCACGCCATCGTGGACAAGAACTTGGCCTTAAGATACGTAAATTAAAAGAAGAGCTGGCTGAAGAAAAAGCGGCACATGAGCACGACAAATAAACACGTTTGTTTTGCAAAAATGAAACAAAAACGGCAACCTAGGTTGCCGTTTTTTTATGTCACTTTATATAGCTTTTATGTCATCACACCAACTCAGCTAAGGTGGCTAGCGCGACAATACTTGCTAGCCCCACTTGGCCAATTAAGCTAAATAATGAGAACAGTCTTAATATAAACAGCCCCCATGGATGACGGATATGCGGGTAAAGTGCACAGCGTTTCAAGCTTGTAGCAAAGAAAAAGCATAAAATCGAAACCAGCGTAAAGCTCAGCGTTAATTCGCTTTTAATGGCAATACTGTCATCAAAAAAGAAGAACAACTGCACAGGTAATAACAAGGTTACAATCGCGTGTAGTAAGTGCACTTTTTTAACGCGATCAAACTGCCCTTCTGGCGAAAGCTCTTTAATGCCGAAGTCATGCTCAAGGCACTTCACTAAGTTATCTGCTTTAATGCTTACTGCTAATCGGTAGCAACTTAAACCGTCGTTGTTACGCACTCTAAAGTCATAACCCGCTTTCAAAAGCAACACGAGTAAAGGTCCATTCTCGGCTAAGACAGCGTAATGTAATGCTGTATTTCCTTTGTTGTCTCGGGCTTTTTTGTCTTGATGCTCAAGTATAGTCTCAACAACATTCACATAGCCTTTTTCGGTCGCCCACATAAAGGCTGTTTTACCGTTTTCGTCAGCTAATGCACCGGTTGCACCTTGCTCAATAAAACGTTTTGCCATGGTTTGTTTAGCATTTTCGTGACTTAAATGAGCAAGTAAAGCTTGTTCAAGTAACGAGGCAGAATCAACATCTGGAGACACCAGTTTCAACAAGGTAAAGTAATCTTCACCATGGGCAACTTTTTCGGCCGCTAGTACTGTTAGTGGTTCAAGATCAGCCACAGAGTCAGGGATAAAACCACTAAAACGATCTCTAAAATCAACTTCGGTCCACAGCTCTAAAACATCGTCCGCAGACATTTTTGCACCGTGATTAAGAACATGTTCAATCACAGTAAAATAGCGACGATTAAATAACTGATGGATGAGTGTAATAGGTGTTTTAACGGCCGATTGAGCGAATGCGCTGGCGTATTTCTCTAAGCGCTGGCACAACATCAAAACAAGACTTTCTGGTGTGTAGTCGTTTTCTAAAAAATGCGTTTTCATAGCATTAATATAATGCAACGCCGCTTCATCAAACTCAGAAATATGTTGGAAATAGCACTCTTCAAACGGTTCAAGAGGAGTCAACCAAGTAAGATAATAAATCGGCGGAAGAACCGTCGTACACACACCGTCATCTTCATTAGTAGAACGACATGCCGGCCAAGCTTCTAAAGCATCTAAAATATAGGCCCCGTTTTGCTCAGCTAATCCTTTGATCAGTAACGGGTATTCCTTTGGCCAAATCAGTACATTTTCCATTAAAAAAACACAACTCCGCTGCACATTATTCGATGTCTTATTAAGCAATTAGTTATAGCAAAATTTAACTGACAGTTTGCTTAATATTGCTACCAATAACACAGTATCTGAACAGATACTTTGGTAAACAAGAAAAGTAGCATGATTCTACCACAGAGGGTTACAGGTGCTAGCGCAAAGTAGGTGATTTTTAAAGAAAATAGAAAAGCAGCGGCACATGGACGGTACTCACTGCTTGGTTGGAGACTGAAAGTAGCTAAAATGCCCGATGAGGTGAAGTTAATCGAGCATTTGGACTAACTTACTTACTTGCTAATTCGTGTGTTACTTCATCAATGCCAACTTGGCTGATGCGCTGTAAAACTTCTTTTTGCTTCGCGCTTAACAGTGAGATGCCTTCAGCAACGATATCGTATACTTTCCACTGCTTATCTTTGCCTTGACGTAATTTAAAGTGCAAATCAATGGCTGGCGCATTGTCATCAACAATTTGCGTTTTAACGGTTGCATAACCGTCGTCGATGAGTTGTGATTGATCAAAAATAACTTTTTGGCCTGTGTATTTCATCAGCGCGCCAGCGTAAGTGACAGTTAAGTAATGCTCAACTGCTGCTATAAAATCAACAGCTTGCTCACGACGTAAGCCCTTAATGTGCTTACCTAAAAGCTTATACGATACAAACTTAATGTCCATGTGTGGCAATAAGCGTTTTTCAACAATGCTTGCCATCGCTTCTGAACTTGCATCACCTTTCGCATTCACATTTGCAATATCAACAAATAAATCTGCTGTGACTGACTCTAATAATTGCTTTGGCGAACTGTCTTCGCTTGCAAAAGTAGATGCAGTAAAAAGAGCTGCAATTAGCAAAAATGAGTTAACTAGTTTGGTCATCGTATTCACCTCTTAACGAAAATTTTCGCTAATATACCGATAATAAATCCATAAAAAAAGAAACAATCCGACACCGTTTTAATGCCAATTAAGCACCAATCAATTTTCCCCATAGTTTTCAGTTAATTGCTAAAAAATATGAGAATGTGCACAGCTTCTGTGTATTTACGCACATTGAAAAGTTCTTACCCCCGCCCTTATCTACTTGCTCACAGTCATAATGAGAAGTACCGAGATGAAACTAAAACGCCCATTAAAAGCACTTATGTTAAGTGCAGCAGCACTCTTAGCAGCACCCATTTATGCCGCTTCAAATCATGGTTATGCCATTGATTACATTCAAGGAGAAGGTGATGTAAAAGGTTTAAAATTGGCTTATCAATATCATATACCCAATGAAATGTTGCCCTTGCAACACGCCCGTCTTTACTTCGAATCAAGCTTTAATATTTGGGAATATGGTAAACATAACAAACATCAAACCAATGTAGTGTTAGCCATGTCTCCAGTGATCCAATACCCTGTATTTAACGTGAAAAACATGCCTGTGTATGTGGAGTTTGGAATTGGCGTTTCCCTGTTAGATGACACCCATTTTGCCGGCAAAAATGTCAGTACTCACTATCAGTTTGAAGATAGGTTGGGTTTAGTTGCTGACTTAGGGAGTGGCTCTACGTTAGCGCTAAGATATTTACATTACTCTAATGCTGGCTTTAAAAGCCCTAATCCCGGCCTTGATTTCATTTCTTTGTCTTATGCTAGACGGTTTTAAGTGCTACTATGAAAGCCATGTATAACTGCAGGATTTAAAAATGGAAACATGGCAAATTATTGCGGTCATTGTTGTTGTATTTGGGGTGGTTATTGGCAATTTATTGCTGCTAAAACATGCGGCGAAAATGGATTTCAAACTACCAAAAACAGATGATGAAAAAGATAAAAAAAGCCCTGATGAATGATCAGGGCTTTTTCGTTGTAAGTTAAAATTTATCTTACACTAACCAATGTGCCATTAAGACAATCACCGGTAATGTCACTAAGGTTCTTAAAATAAAGATTAAAAACAACTCAACAATATTCACCGGAATTTTGCTACCTAAAAGCAATGCACCTACTTCTGACATATAAATCAACTGCGTCACGCTCATAGCAGCAATAATAAAGCGCGTCACATCACTTTCGATGCTACCCGCTGCAAGAATTGACGGAATAAACATATCAGCAAAGCCGACCATAATTGTTTGCGCAGCAGCCTCAGCTTCTGGAACTTGTAATAACTCTAAGAATGGTACAAATGGTTTGCCCATATACTCAAAAATTGGCGTATATTCAGCAATGATCAAAGCAA
Source organism: Pseudoalteromonas sp. Hal040 (assembly GCF_037162425.1). Taxonomy (NCBI): domain Bacteria; kingdom Pseudomonadati; phylum Pseudomonadota; class Gammaproteobacteria; order Alteromonadales; family Pseudoalteromonadaceae; genus Pseudoalteromonas; species Pseudoalteromonas sp. Hal040. Next base: position 2,380,493 of record NZ_JARLUU010000001.1, read on the forward strand.
ACGTGCCCACAGCCATAACCACAGGTAATACTGCAAATACCATATCAAATGCGTTATGTAAGCCTTCTTTTAGTGTGCCGCCTACCCCAGGTGCAGTGCGCGCTTTAGCCAATGCAACATCAAGTGAATGGGCAACCAATGTTTTACCCTCAGGCACTGACTCAGCATCTTTATCAGGCTCTGTACCATCTACATAGAGGTCTTTTTTGAAGCGCAGTGGAGGTAAACGAGGCACAATTAATGCGGCTGCTAAACCCGCTAAACACACAGTTAAATAGAAAGGTGCGAAAAGGTGCTCAAGCTTTACTTGGCCTATAACAACTAAACAAAAAGTGATTGATACAGCAGAGAATGTGGTACCAATAATAGCCGCTTCTCGTTGCGTATAATGTTTATCTTCATACTGGCGAGCGGTCATCAAAATACCCACACTGCCATCGCCTAACCATGATGCCACACAGTTAACCGCACTGCGGCCTGGCACACCAAAAAGCGGACGCATCACTTTAGTTAATAAGGTACCGACTAATTCTAACAAGCCGAAATTTAGTAATAACGGTAATAGTAATCCCGCTAAAATAAATACAGAGAATAATACTGGCAGTAAGTCGTTGAGTACCAACGCCCCCGTATTACCGGAAATAATCATTTCTGGCCCTTGCTTTGTGTAGGTCAGAACGATAAATACCATGCCCAGTAATCGAACACTCAGCCAAAGCCAACTAACATCAAATAAATGCTTAATTATAAAGAACTTAAGTAATGGTTGTGGCTTAAATAGCTTTATCACTAAAGATAAAATACCGGTGATGCAGACAATACTGGTGATCAAACCCAATGCGAATGGGGCAATCCACTCCTGTACTGCTTTTGCCATAACAGCAATTGGAATGGTCATTGCTTCACCTATGGGTACCGGCGTCATAAACAAGAAGACACCTATAAGTGAAGGAACGAAAAAGGTAAACAAGGTTCGCAAGTCACTGCGATTTGCTGTGTTTAAGTTAGACATATTTTCAACCTGTAAAAACCACAAAAAGAGCGGCTAAGCTCTTTTTGTGGTGGTTTTAACTTTTTTAATTATTAAATATTGATACCGCGCTGACGCAGTGCATTTTCTAATGCTTGCTGGAGGTCATTCATTGTACCAGGCTCTAATGTCGAACCTTCAGAGTCCATCCACGTTAAACTTGTACCGCCATCATTGGTGCGGCTAACAAGAATTTGGTATTGGCCATCTTCAATTGGCAGCTCAGCTAACTCTTCGCCCCAAATTGAATCCCATACGCTTGACTCAGGCTTTTTGTAATCAGCCGTGATCAAACCACGTTCTTGGTCAATTTCTACAATAGTGAAAGATAGACGCTCTAAGAAACCAGAGAAACGATCAAACACCATGTTGTAATCTTGCTCAGTAACCAGTGCTGCATTACCTTTGTTATCAAAGCCCATTTCTAAAGAAATAATGCCTTGTTGTTTGCGCATTTCAACTTCAAGCTGACGATAACGGTAATCAAACTCTGCAATCACTTGATTTAATGCGCGTACTTCTAGCTGTTGTTGAAGTAGCGGCGTTAGCGGTACAGAATCGCTCTTATAATCAGCAAGCTTAGACGTTAATGAGGCTGTACGTTGATGTGACTTTTCTTCAATTGTGAAGATGAAGCGCTGTTGAGATACTTCCGTTTCGGTTTCCCAGAACCAACCTTCTTCAGGTTTAATAATGGCATACCAACCTGTTTCAATTGAATTTGAGGCTTTGTCTTCTTTTAAAGCGGCGGTATTTTTTTCAGCTAAAACGGCTTTGATAGAGTCCCAGATAAAGACATCTAAATCTTCTATACCATCGTTTTTATCAAAATAAACGCGCGCTTCTGTGTCACCTTCTTCAACCCAAGTACCTTGAGCAATAGTAATCACTTGCGCTGGCGGACGATAGTTTTTAGCTTCAGGATTGTTGTCGTATTGCGCAACATCCATTTTATAAGTTGGATCTTGAGCTGGTTGCGCTAACCCTGCTGGTGCTTTCACCGCATCATTAGCACGATAATTACGTTTGTGGTGCGCTTCATCGGTGAATACACCGCACCCAGTTAAACTTACCATTACGCTTACAGCAAGCGCCTTTGAGATCCAATACTGCACAGATATTTCTCCTTAGCAAACCCTTAATTTTTTTAACAAATGTATGAGTGGGTAATGCCGATTTGGTTCACTGTAAAATCACTTTTAACTTTACATTTATTGTTTTTATGCAAAAAACCCGAATAGATTGGGCTAGCGTAACGTGTTTGAATGCTTATCGCCTTGCAAAATTTTAACTATGGTACTTTCTGATGCCCCTAAAAACAAGAAAGAGCGTACTTTATTCACGGCTTAATTAATCGCCGCTATCGTTAACGGTGCGAATTATGTTAAACTTCGCCGCCGTGCGTTATTAAACTCACGTGAAATCAAAGCTTATTCAAGCTTATATCCATTGGTATTGTTAATTACTAGGTATTTAAAATTCCATGACTGCTTTTACAAATCACCAGATAGTGCTCACTGCGATTGGCGAAGATAGACCCGGTATCGTTAGCGAATTGACTCAGTTAGTGAGTGATTGCCATTGCAATATAATTGACAGTCGCATTGCTATTTTGGGCAACGAATTTACCTTTATCATGCTATTAGCAGGTGACATGTCGGCTATTAGCCGCATAGAACACACACTGCCAACTAAAGGTATGGAACTTGGTCTTTTAACCATGATGAAACGCACTGCAAGCCATGTTGCATGTGAATTTTGTGCCGGCTACACCCTCGAATACACAGGTATTGATACACCTGGAACATTAAGTAAAGTTACGCGCTTTTTTGCTGATAACCACATTAGTATTTGTTCTCTTAAGTCAGACACCTACGATGAAGATGACGAGCTTAAAATGCGCTGTGAACTCGAGTTTAATATTCCTGTTGAAGTCGATATTGATAACTTTAAAGTGAGCTTTGAAGATCTTTCTCGTAGTTTGAACGTAGATTATATTTTCAGACGCATTCGCTAAGGAGCAAAGCATGAAAACAATTAATCCATTACAGGCAGGCGATACGGCCCCTGCTTTTAGCTTACAAAATCAAAATGACGAGACTATTGTACTCGCTGAACTTTTAAAAGAGCAGCAAGTACTGGTTTATTTCTACCCTAAAGCGTCAACACCAGGTTGTACTGTACAAGCAGAGAACTTACGTGATGAAAAAGCTGAGCTTGCTAAATTAAATACGCGTGTTGTGGGTATCAGCCCAGATCCAATCAAGCGTTTAAAGAATTTTGAAACCAAAAAAGAGCTTAACTTTGATTTATTAGCCGACGAAGATCACGCGATTGCTGATGCCTTTGGTATTTGGGGTTACAAGAAGTTTATGGGCAAAGAATACGAGGGAATTCATCGTATTAGCTTCCTTGTAGGCCAAGACGGCAAAATCAAACATGTGTTTGATAAGTTTAAAACCAAAGACCATCATCAGGTGGTGTTGGACTATTTAGTGCAGAATTGATAGTTACGAGTTACGAGTTACGAGTTACGAGAACATAGTAAAAAAGCGTTGCCATGGTGCAACGCTTTTTTGTTTTTAAGGCCACTGACTCAATTGACATACTTATATAAATAGCAGTAAAACAGGAATAAATTTAGATATTTTTCATCTAAAAGTTACCTAACTAGGAGCTTTAAGTAGTGCCTTCAAGAGCACAAAGTATAGGGCTTACCGAAAAAGAGAGCGTTAACTATGCTATTAAAAGAAAAGTTAGTTATTTTATTGGGTGTTATTTGGTTCTCATTAGGAGTGATCTTTGTTATCGGTTTCGAGCCAATTGAAAAATTGTTAATATGCCTAGGCTTCTTTATATACTTTTATAGATATATATATGCTTTTATTCTTAATAAAAGCATATATGCCCCTCACACAGGTCAGGAGATCACTCCTGTGCCTGAAAACAAAATATTGAGATTAGTATTATTTTTTCTTGGAATTTTTTCTTGCACTGGATCAACTTTCTTTGTTGGTTAGGATGGAGTTACGAGAACATAGTAAAAAAGCGTTGCCATGGTGCAACGCTTTTTTGTTTTAAAGGCTACTGACTCAATTGACAAACTTTTATAAATAGCAGATAAAATAGGAACACGCGTCGCGCTTTAAACGACACGACTAAATAACTTCCTAAAAATAATAAAAACAAGGATGTAAAATGATTATTGAAATTTTAACTCACACACCACTTTGGGTTTATGGTCTGTTTGTTGGCCTTATTTTTGTTGGTTGGCAACAAACTCGCGAGCGCCATGTAAAGCAGTCCACATTATTGATACTGCCGCTGGGCATGCTTGCTTTATCATTTTTTGGTGCGACTTCAAGCTTTGGTTATAGCTTAACGATTATGTTGCTCTGGCTAGCTGGCGTTTTGAGCAGTACGATCATTGGTTTATTGCTGTTTTCTGCTTCATCAGCAAGTTATCAAGCCCAAAGCGCGTCTTTCAAAGTACCTGGCAGTTGGTGGCCAATGATATTCATCATGGCTATCTTCTTTACTAAATATGTGGTAGGTGTATTAACAAGCATTAAGCCAGAGCTTTTTGCGAATGCCGCTCTCGTGTTATCACTTGCCGCTTTTTACGGTATTTTATCGGGCACTTTCATCGCCCGAGCAATCAGAGTGTTAAAAGTAAAAAATTGATACTAAGAACTAGCCAGATAAACTAGCTAATTCCTAAATATTTGTGTACTTGAACCGATAAACGCCAGTTCTTTGCAATACAGGTTTCAATGGCAAGTTTGGTTGCTGAGGTCTTTTGACTAATTGGTTGTAGATACACTAAACGTGGATTCACACCTGTTTTTAAGAATAAATCTTCGAGCTCTTCCACATGCTTTTGCATTGCAACAGGGTGCTTAATTTCATCAGCACGCTGCATAGCACTACGTAAAACGTTGTAGCCACCACGCATATTAATTTTTGGTGATACAGTGACCCATGTCTGCTCTGGGACTAAAATTTCAAATGTGCCGCTGGTTTCAATTTGAGTTGAGTAGCCATTTGCGTGTAGTAGCTCGCACACTGGATTTAGGTCGTACATGCAAGGCTCACCACCGGTGATCACTACATGCTTTGCGTTGTAGCCACGTTCTTTAAATAGCGCTAACACTTGCTCCGCAGTTGCTTCCGCCCAATGATCTGAGTCTGCTTTTTTCTCTACCGTCTCATCAAGTGACACTTTATATACATTATCAACGTCCCATGTTTGTTTTGTATCACACCAAGCACAACCCACAGGGCAGCCTTGTAACCGTAAAAAGATTGAAGGTGTACCCGTAAAACTTGCTTCACCTTGAATTGTTTCAAACACTTCGTTAATTTTGTACAAAAGACATCTCACTTACGACACAACGGTATAAAATACATACCATCAAAAAACCAAAAACACGCGCAAAAATTGTTATTTAGGCCCGGGCCGTGTAGTATATCGCGCCCTGAAGTAAACCTCTATCAAAAGTAAGAGCAAAACAGATATGACGCAAAAAGTAGTTGTGATTTATTCCGGCGGTATGGACTCATTTACCGTATTAAATAAAGCCCTGCAACAAGGCCACGAAGTGTATGCCCTGTCTTTCGACTACGGCCAGCGTCATGTTAAAGAGCTTAAAGTAGCCGCTCAAGTATGTGAAAAGTTAGGTGTTTCTCATAAGATTGTTGATATTTCAGCAATCAACCAACTCATTGGTGGTTCATCACTGACTGATGATATCGATGTGCCAGAAGGTCACTACGAAGAAGAAAGCATGAAGAGCACAATTGTGCCTAACCGCAACATGATTCTACTCTCACTGGCTGTGGGTTATGCGGTGTCTTTAAAAGCTAGTAAAGTTTATTACGGTGCCCATTCAGGCGATCATGCAATTTATCCAGACTGTCGTCCTGAGTTCGTACAAAAGATGGATGATGTTTGCCGTATTGCCAATTACGACGCTGTTGAGATTTTCAGCCCATACTTAAACAATACCAAAATCGACATTTTAACCGACGGTTTAAAAATGGGTCTTGATTATAGCCAAACGTGGACCTGTTATAACGGCCGCGACAAAGCCTGTGGTAAATGTGGCGCCTGCCAAGAGCGCTTAGAAGCCTTTGCATTAAATAACGTTACCGACCCTATCGAATACGAATAACCTAATTTAGAATGGGACAGTTTAAGTTTAAAAGGCGAGTTTAACTCGCCTTTTTTGATTGTGTTTGTTGAATCAGATTTAACAGCTCTGCCGTAGCAGTTGCATCGGCTAATGCTCTATGGTGATTCGTTAAATTCAATTCAAAATGTGCTCCTAAGTTACCGAGCGAATATGACTTAAGCTTTGGAAATGCCTTACGTGATTCAACTACGGTACAGAGCTTTGGCATTTTAAAACCTTGCCCGATTGCACTGTATTCTTTGCGAATAAAGCCGTAATCAAAATTTACATTATGGGCAACAAATACACTGCCTTTTAATAGTGAGCGCAGTGTATCGGCAACCTCTTCAAAGCGTGGCGCATCACGTACCATAGCGGCGTTTATCCCCGTTAACTTGGTAATAAAGGTAGGAATACTACGCTCAGGATTGATTAAACTCGCCCATTGGTTGATTACTTCGCCTGCTTGTAACTGCACAACCGCAATTTCGGTAATTTTATTGTTACCTTGAACACCGCCGGTGGTTTCTATATCCACCACACTGTAAATTCGATTCGGATCATTAAACCAATTTACCGCAACGATATTCACTGCAAAGCCATGTTGTTTTAACACCTCAATACTGACGAGTTGATTGCGTCTTAGTTTGTCGCCAGGGGCTTTTACTTCCTCAAAGGTAAGCTTATCCTCTTTAAGCACCATCAAGTCTGGGTAGCCATCTTTGAGCTGCTTAAAGGTTTTTGTCATTTGTAGTAAATGCGCTTTTAAATTTTCAAGCGGGCTGTGTTTTATTAATACCTCTAGCGGCTCTAAAATTTCGCTGTGCCACACAAACACAGCGTTAGGGGCTTCATAAAACTGCCCTGCGTTTTTGCAAACATATTTATATAAGGCTTCATTGCTAGTGAATTTTGCAAGCTTTTGTTCAATTTGTGTTTGTTGCACTGTGTAAAAACAATCAGCCAGCAACACCTTTGGATATAGATCAAATTCATTACACGGCGGATGCGGCGTCTCTATAAAGAGTTCTTGCCAGAACGTTAAGGTAAAAAGACTCAACCAAAGATTATTTTCAGTAAAAAATACCGTATTGCCAAGCTGTTGATAGTGCTCACACACTCCTTGCTCGACATCGCCACGGTAAATGTCATCAACCTCTAATTGATGCTCTGTATCAATGAGCATTTGTGTTAAGCGTGAGCGTTGTTGTTTGTTATATTTACGCTGTAAAAAGTCCTCCGCAAAATACAAAATGCCATCATCAAGTGGGTCTTGAATAACTTGCTCAAGCTTTTGTTCTACCCAGCTTTTATCACCTTGTTTGTAACGCTGGCGAATTGCTAGCTCTTGCGCTTCACTGCTGCCTTCACAGTGCTCAAGTAATTCAAATGCATATGCTAAGTCATGCTCTTTAAGCTGCTTATATAAGCGGATCAGTAATTTGTTTTTGATACTCTGAGCTAATTCATCTTCAGAGCTAATGGCTAAAAGTGCTTGGGCTAAGTTCTGATACTCTGTGTGTGACTCGCTTTCTTTGAACTGCATTCGCAGCTTATTTAATTGATAATGCGTTTGTGCTTCGGCTAGCGTTTGAAAACGAGAGATGCTCTCACTGACATCACCACGTACTTTTGCAATTCCTAAATCACGCATCACAAACCGATTTTGATGATTGATATCGCCGCCACTTAGTCGACCGCTATGTAAAAACTCAAAGTATTCATAATACTGACTTCGACTATTGACCACGAACTGGCTAAACAACGACTCTAATTCACTGTGGTTGCGATCAATATGCTCTTTACACAGTTGAGTTAAGCGCTGTTTACTGGCTGACTTTTTGTAATCAGGTTGAGTTGCCATTAACTCATCATTTGCTAATAAGGTTAACAGGGTTGGTTTGGTTAAATGCTCAAGCAATAGATCTAATTCATCGCTGCTAGGATGTGCCACCAGCCCTTGCTGCTTTAGCTTAAAAATAGCACCGTACAGATTAGGGATCTCTTCATAATTTAATGATGACAACGCGACGATTTTTGGCTTTCGAGAATAAATACGCAGCAAAGTACATAAGCTTTGCTCATCCAGCTGAAGGAGTTTTTCAAGAAAAAACTGCTGCGCTTCTAAAAGCAGATGCTTGCACTGAGATTGTATAAATTCAGCAAGCTCAAAGAAGTGACTTAAATAATATTTTGCTGGTAATTGTGTTTTCATAGCCAAACCCGACACTGTATATAAAAACAGTATCAGGTATTAGCTAATTGATTTCAATGTTTGCGGTTATTTAACTTTTAAAATACCCACAATTGCGCAAATTGCGCCCCCAACCATACCGAGCCAAGCTTCAATTGGTGTATCACCACTAAACGTGCGGCTGATTTGCGCACTTGCAGAGTCATACACGTTATATCCCCATACGGCTAGCGCCACACCAATAACGATTAAAGCAATACCTATAATTTTTCCCATCGTGTTGTTCCTTATTGTTATTAATTTCTTTTTGATAACCTCAGTGTTGCACACATATTAAACGCCTGCAAAGCCTTAAGAAATAATCAAACTAAAGGTTATGTTTTGCCCACTTAACGACACCTGAAGTTCAGCATCAATTGCTTTACTTAACGATTTAGCAATAGATAAGCCTAACCCAAAGTTATCATTAGAGGTTCTGGCGCTGTCTTTTTGCCAGAGTGGATCAAATAACTGGCTCAAATCCTCTTCTGTCAAAGGCACTTTTAATTCATTTGTAACCGTGAATTGCAGCTTATCCTCTTTATTCAATAGCGTGCATACAGTCACAACGCTCTTATCAGGGCTATATTGCTTGGCGTTATTTACAAGGTTGGTGATAATTGATTCAAGGGCAAATAAGTTACTGACAATGGCAGGAATATCATCTTGAAACTCAAACTTAATCCGCTCTAAATCACACTTTTCTAAGGTGCGCAAAATAACCTGGTTTAAATCACATGCATCTTGCTTTGGGAGTGCTTCATCACTGTATTTATGCAGTAATAATAAGTTCGACACAATGCTCTTTAAACGCTGGCTAATTTTTAGCACTTCAGGTTTAAAGTCTGCCTCAAACTCTTTTTCATTTGGAAACCGAATTGCCACTTCAGCCATATTAATAAGCTCAGCAATCGGCGTTTTTAATTCATGGGCAATATCTGAGGTTAAGCGTTTTTCGCGAAAATAAAGCTGGCGGTTTTCCTGGATAAAGGCATTTAAGTTATCAACAATAGGTTGCAGCTCTTTTACAGGCTCTTTTATTGTTATCACAGCATTTTTATCAGCAATACTAATCCGGCTAATATCCCGGTTTAGTTTATTCAGTGGCGCTAAAGAACTGTCGACCGATTTACGTACAAAAAGCCGAATAAACACAATGACGGTCACTGTGGTAACAATAAAAATAACGTCAATTAACCACAAAATAAAATCAACTTCTTCAGAAGACGCGGCATAGGCCAAAGTAAGCGTGCTGTGATGTGGTCTACTCACTCCATCATAAAAATTCCTATGTGAGTGCGAGTCAAGTTGCGGCTGAAAACGAGTATAAATGATTCGTCCATCACGACCATCCGGTAGCTGGGTGCTCATTATTTTCGTTTCACCCAATTTTAACTCTTCAAACTTAAGGTTCTTCAACGCAAATAAATTAAGGCTTTGTGAGCGTGTAAACACCCCTCCTCAGTCCACATCTGAAAATACTCAGGCTCAAGCTGCCCATCAAACTCTGGCATAAATTCACTCGAGAAATTAAAAGCCAACCCTTCTTCATCTTCATGAACCAGCGTCATCAGCATGCCAGCTTTAGAATGTAAGCCTCGATTAAATTCATTATCAACCCAGCTATCAACAGCGATGTCCGTTGCTAATAATATACTTAATACAAGCCCTGTTATTGCTATCGAAAGAGTAACAACCAACTTACTGCGAATTGATTTCATTATTTTCCTTGAATGATATAACCAAAACCACGCTTAGTTTGAATAGGTAACTCGCCACCTGCTGCCCTCACCTTTTTACGCGCCGATGATAAATGTGCTTCAATGGAGTTTTTTGAAACTAAGTCATATTGCCCAGCAATATAGGTACTTAACTTTTCAGCTGTGATCACTTTGTTTTGATTACTAAACAAGCACTCGACTATTTTATATTCGTTAGGGGTTAAATCGATAACGGTCTCGTTAACTTGCAAAAGTTTTAATTGTAAGTTTAAAGCCAAGTTATCAATACGGATCACATCACTGATTGTTTTCAAGCCGCCGCGACGCATTAAATTTAATAACCTTGCATGCAGCTCATCAAACGAAAATGGTTTGGTCAGGTAATCATCGGCCCCGGTGAGTAGCCCTTTCACTCTATCTTCTGGTTCTTGCTTGGCAGATAAAATAAGCACTCGCACGTCGAGCCGTTTTGCTCTTATGGTTTGTAATAACGTAATGCCATCAATACTGGGTAACATAATGTCGAGTATGATTAATTCGTACTCACCTGTCATTGCCATACTCAACCCTTCAGCGCCATCGCCGGTTTCATCAATAGTAAAACCTAGATTCTCAAGGCCAATTCGTAGACTACGTCTTAATGACACCGAATCTTCTATAATCAACAATTTCATATGTTACTCATTTAGGTAAAAACCGCTTTAGCGTCATCAGGTTACGCTTTGAATCTTAAGATTCACTTAAGATTTACTGAAGTTTTTCTAGTTTAGAAAATATTAAGATTACCATAAGGATTTCTTAAGTTTCGACTTCTAGTATTGCCGTAGTTTCGATTAAGTAAGTACAACTATGACAGCAAAACTCTCTGTTTTAAAACCTTTGTTCCGTTTTTCATTAATTTTAATGTCAGTATTTATACTGTCGAGAATAGCCTTGCTTGTATGGCAACATCAAAGGTTAGCTGATGGCGATAGCCTAGCCGTTTTATTGGGCGGCTTAAGAGTCGACTTAAGCAGCTTAGGCTACTTGTTAGCCTTGGCTGTTTTAATGTTACTCGCTCATGTGCTTTTGCGCAGAAAAACTGCTTTTTTTCAGCATGTTTTCACTCTTTATAGCAGCATAGTTGTGACTTTAATCGTGGTTGTTGAGGCTTCGACTCCCGCGTTTATTACCCAGTACGATGTACGACCAAATCGTTTATTTGTCGAATACCTAGACTACCCTCAAGAAGTCTTTTCTATGCTATTACATGGCCACCTATTTGCCATGATAAGCACCTTAATTATTGCAACGCTTAGTTGTGTGTTTGCGTATCGTTTTATAAGTGCAGCATTTAGCAAGCAGCAAAATGCTAAAACGGTTAGCCAAGTGGTGATACTCGTTACGACTTTATTAGTTTGCTTAATTAGCGCAAGAGGCACTGTCAGCCATCGCCCGTTAAACCCTGCATTAGTGTACTTTTCAAGTGACTCACTGATTAACTCCTTAGCCCTTAATTCAACTTACAGTGTTGCATTTGCTATTAAGAATATGAGCAATGAAAAAAATGCCAGTAGTTTATACGGTACCATGCCACGTGATGAGATTTTACAAACAGTAAAGCAAGCAGCCTATAAACAGCAGTTTATCACTGAGAGTATTCCTACCCTTGCCAACAACACACCATTTAACACAGGCAAACAAAAGAATTTAGTGATCATTTTAGAAGAAAGCTTAGGCGCACGCTTTGTTGGCGAACTAGGTGGCATTGGTGTGACTCCTGAACTAGATAAGCTTTATCAACAAGGCTGGGGGTTTGATAACTTATATGCCACTGGCACACGCTCAGTTCGCGGTATCGAAGCGGTAACAACTGGGTTTACCCCATCACCTTCGCGCTCGGTGGTCAAACTTTCTAAATCTCAGCGTAACTTTTTCTCACTTGCTGACGTATTAACCCGCACAGGCTATACCACCCAGTTTATTTATGGCGGTGAAAGTCATTTCGATAATATGAAAAGCTTTTTCTTAGGGAATGGCTTTAACGATATTGTAGATATTAATGACATGCAAAACCCTGAGTTTATTTCGTCGTGGGGAGCAAGCGACGAAGACTTGTTCAATCAAGCTGATATAGAGCTAAGTGAGCTAAATAAATCGGGCAAACCATTTTTCAGCCTTGTGTTTACCTCAAGTAACCACGATCCATTCGATATTCCAGAAGGTAAAGTAACACTGCCTGAAGGCCACGACCCAGAAAACTACAAACGTGATCTAGCAATCAAATATGCTGATTATGCTCTTGGTAAATTCATCGAGAAGGCAAAAACGCAAGATTACTGGCAAGACACCGTCTTTTTAGTGGTTGCAGATCATGATGTGCGCGTGTTTGGTTCAGAGCCTGTGCCGCTTAAATCATTCCATATCCCTGCTGTGATCCTAAATAGTGATATGGATGCAAAGCGCGATACTCGCTTAGTCAGCCAAATTGATTTACCTGTTACTTTGTTGTCGTTATTAGGCGTTGAGCAAGCAACCCCTATGCTTGGTTATGATTTAACTCAACAATACCCTGTTGAGCGCGCCATGATGCAGTACTACGACAACTTTGCTTACGTAGAAAATGGTGAAGCCGTGATCCTGATGCCAAACCAAAAAGTGAGCTATTGGCGCTATGACCCTGCAAGTAAAACGCAAGTAGCCATCGATAACACAGATAGCAGCGTTGAGCTTGCCAAAAAAGCATTAGCGCACGTCTTATTTAGCAATTTAGCTTATACCGAACAGTTGTATCGCTTACCAAATAAATCGTAGCGATGAGGAATGATTATGAGCATGCAAATTAAACAACTCCTTACTAAAAAATGGCACGTTAGCTACAGCCAATTTGTCTGGCTAGTGTCGTTGTACTTGGTTATTGCATTTAATGGCCTGTTTTTATTTAACATGCTTGAAGCAGCCAGCAAACCTGAACATGTCAATTGGTTATTTATAACAAGCGTACCGTTTTTCTTATTAGCACTGACGGCAATGGTGTTAAGTTGGTTATCGCTAATCACCTTTGTTAAACCGGTACTTTTAACAAGCATCGTGGTTTCATCATTGTTGTTTTATGCAACCTTAAATTACGGTGTTATCTTTGATAAAAGCATGCTGCAAAATATCTTAGAAACAAATTCAGGCGAGGCATTTTCATACCTTAATGTACAAGTTATCGCTTTTATTACTGTGCTAGGCGTACTGCCTGCTTACTTGTTTTCTCGCTTTAAAATTGTCGGAAACTTTCGTGTTCGTCTTAAAAGCTTTGCGCTTCTTAACGTTACAGCGTTCATTGCTGTAGCTGTTATTGCCGTTCCTTTTTATAAAGATTACGCCTCCGTAGGACGTAATAATCGCCAATTAACCAGCTACATTACCCCTTTTGCATTTTATACTGCGGGCTATAAGTACCTGCGCGATAATTATTTTTATCCACCTTTACCATTTAAAGTCTTAGATAAAACACCGCACCTATTAGCTAAGCAACAAAGTTCACTGACGATTATGGTGGTAGGTGAAACTGCCCGTGCAGCAAATTTCTCACTGCAAGGTTACGACAAGCCAACTAATCAATATACCCCTAAACTTGGCGTTAAATATTTCAGTGATGTTAGTTCATGTGGCACCGCAACGGCCATTTCTGTACCTTGTATGTTCTCGCGCTTAGATCACAATCACTATGATTCGCGCATCGCGCAAAGCCAAGAAAATGCCCTAGATATCATTCAACGAAGTGGTGTCGAAGTAACGTGGATTGATAACAATAGCAGCTGTAAAGGGGTTTGTGTGCGGGTAAACTCACAAACTGTAGAACCAACAAAGAGCAACCCACTTTGTGACGGACGCTATTGCTTTGATGAAGTACTGGTTGAAGAGTTAGCTGCAAAGCTTGCCAAAAGTGATGCGAAACACCAACTAGTGGTGTTACATATGATTGGTTCACATGGGCCAACCTACTATCGCCGCTATCCAGAAAAAGACAGTAAATTTTTGCCTGATTGCCCACGTAGCGATATCCAAAATTGTAGCAGTGAGCAACTCACAAACACCTATGATAATACCATTGCTTATACCGACCTAGTGCTCAGTAAACTTATTAATTTACTGCAAAACAGTCAGGCGGATGACAAAGCCCTGCTGTATGTTTCTGATCACGGTGAATCACTAGGTGAAAAAGGTCTGTACTTACATGGCTTCCCGTATGCGTTAGCGCCTAAAGAGCAAACCCAAGTGCCTATGCTGTTTTGGAGTAATAAACTAGCCGATACCCGCTTTAATCAATGTATCGAACAGCAGCGTAACCATGCTTTTTCGCACGATAACATTTTTGACACCTTACTTGGCTTAACCCATGTACAAAGCACTGAATATCACCCAGAGCAAGATATCTTTAATGCTTGCTCAACACAAAGCTAACGAAATAGAGATTTCATACTATGCAATTTGATAGCACTAACAAGCCCATTGGCATTAAACGTATTCGCCTCGCATTCAAAAACTCCCAACGTGCATTCACGTGGTTAGCAAAGCATGAGTCTGCTTTTAAACAAGAGCTGATTCTGTTGGTGCTTGCCATAGCAGTGGTTTTTGTTTGGCAGATTAGCCTGTATGAGAAAATTATGCTGCTTATATCAGTGCTATTTGTGATGTTTGCTGAAGTCGTCAATACGGCAATTGAAGCCGCCATAGACCGAATAGGCCTTGAAATTCATCCATTATCAGGCCTAGCTAAAGACTTAGGATCCGCAGCCGTACTGATTGCTTTAACGATTTGTGCGTTGGTATGGGGCGGCGTGTTTGTTAATAACCTAAGCTAACTCGCTTTTTTATCATCAGGGGTGTCATTACAAAGTGCACAGTGGCGCCCTTTTGATGAATGATATAAACGGGTTGCGATAAAAATGGCCGTGGCAATAAAAGACCAAAGCAACGCAAAACCTAACGCGCTGAGCGTCTCGTGACCTTTTAGAATTTCCACCATAAATAACAAAATAGCCACCAGCGTAAAAACTTTAGCGGCTCTTAGTATCCAGAACTTTGTACCCACGACTTACTCCTTTAAATGAGACTCCTTAGAACGAGACTCCTTTGAAAGAATCAGTATAGTACAAAATAAGAAAAACAGCCTAAAAACCTGAAGCAGGCTCAGACAATATCTGTACATTATTTTTAAATACCTCTAAAAGCCCCGGCGGTGAGTGCTCAGTACCAAGCACGGTAACATGACAGACATAACGATAACCGTTGTTAGTAAAGGTATAAAAATGATTCCCCCCACTGCCATCAAAACTTAATGTGCCACCTGTGATCACTAGGCTTGGCTCATCTTTCATAGCTTGATCAATCCCCCATGCTGCATAGCGGAATTGATTATCAGCCAGTTCATCGATACGAATTAAATGCTGTTTAGTTTGCCACGTTAGTATCGGCTTTGTGAATTCACGGAGGCTTTTGTGTAATGCTTGTTTTTGCTCGTCAATCAATGCTTCGCGTCTTGCTTTTTCTGCCTCTGATTCATAAGACACAGCCCAAATGGAGCCATCAAAGTCTAACCACAATTTGCCTGAATCAAACATAATGCCACGCCACCCCATCATTTCCCAATCATGGCGAACATTTGAGTTCACGATTTTTTCGACAAACTCTTTATCAAAAATTTGCTCAAAGTTTTCTATAAGCATTTGCTCATTTTCAATAGCTTGCAGTGGTGCTTTGCGCTGCAGTGGATAATGCACTCGCTTGGCAATGGCAGCTTTGTCACCCGCCTTAAATGCCGCAACCACAGGTTTGACGATATTTAGGTGCTTTGTTGCGGCAAGACCACTGAATGCTATCAACAAAAGAAATAGATAAACGCTGTACTTAAAAATCTCATTAATTACTCGACCACCAAATCAAACACAACATTGACACTTGCTCTAAAGGTAATCGACTCTTGTAAATACTTACCTTCTGGGACTGTATTAATACGTGAGCCCGTGACCATAATTCGTTCAATATTTGAATTACTACCATAGCCAAAGTGACTACCTACTTCTTGTGATTGAATACTATACACCCGACCAAGTTTCGCTTCGAATGCGCTAGCGAGGCGACTTCCTTGCTGTTTGGCATTCGCTACTGCTTTATCAAGAGCAGCTTGCTCGTAACCTGAGGCTTTGGTTGATAAAAGTTGAATTTGCTCGATTTGATTGACGCCCACTTTAAGCGCAAAATTTAAAAATCCGTCCAAAAGGGAGAGTTTTTTAAGGCTGACTTTGACCTTTCGCGTGGCTCGAAAACCATCTTTAACTTGATTATCATTTTCGTCATAACGCATGTTCGGCTCTACGAAAATTCGACCCGCAGAGATACTTTTTTCGTCTATAGAGAAATTATTTAAGCCCGCAAGGAGTTCATTTACTTGCGCATCAACTTGCTGCTTAGCCTGCACGCTTTCAGCTTTAACAGCTTCAAACTCTAACGTGATATCAGCCCTGTCGGGGGCAGTACGCACAACAGCCTCACCTTTAACAACAATATGGCGATTATCCGGCAGACTTGTTGCAGCCATCGCAGAACTGCTACATAAAACCAGTAACAACAAAGATTTAAGCATCATAACCTCTCCTTAGAAAAAAGTTATGATGCCTTGCTACAGCAGGAAAGTATAGTAATGCATACTTTCTTTCGATGTAAAAAAGCGAGTGATGATAACTCACCACTCGCTCACTCATCGAAGTTAAGATGATAGGAAATAAACGCTAATTGGCTTTAACTAGCCATCGCATTGTCGACGTAATCTTCGACCATATCAGCAAAATCTTGGTCAACAATACCCAGCTCTGCAAAGCACTGCTCTTTAATTTTAAACCACTCGCTCGAATACTGCTGTTGACGCGCATAATCAACAGCACTCTCCGCGCATTTTAAAATGGCATACGCCATACGTTGTTGTTCATCATTGTTTTGCTCTAAAAAGTGCGTGTTGTGATGATTTAAAATAACATGACAAAGTGGCTTTGGAAGGTGCCATGATACAGAGATAAAATAACCAATCACCGCATGGTCGCACTGATAACGAGCCTGTTCTAGGTCGGTGATAGCCAGCTCTTTAGCTAGATTTGCTTGCTTAAGAACATCAACATAATCTCTGAATTTTAATGCCATTGCAGCAATACCGACATTATGGAAAAGCCCTAATGAATAAAGCTCGTCCACTGGCATTAATGACTTATAACTGTTTCCTAGCAGTACACAGGCATTTGCAACTTCAACCGACTCATCCCAAAAGCGCTCTAAGCTAATACAGGCATTACCTTTAAAATTTTGCTTAAGCAAGGCCAAGGTTACTAGCCGATTAAGCTGATCTAACCCTAAAAACATCGCCGCTTGGCGTATATCACTAATGGTGCGTTGTAAGCCAAACACCGGGCTATTTATAGTTTTTAATAATAAGGCCGACAGGCTAATGTCTCTTGAAATCAAATTGGCTATTTTATCTAAGCTTGCATCCGACTTTTGCATTTCATCGGCAATTTGGCTCAATAATTCAGGTTTTGGTGGAATATGAAAACCGCGTTCAAGCGAAACTAGGCGTTGTTCATCTAAGTTGATCATTTGCCCAAGAGCCTCCGTTAATAAGCAACGAGCAATTTAATAGTTTAGATGTGTAAAATAACCTAGGAACTTTGCCTTAGTATTGTTTGAGATCAATGTGTTGCGAAGAAAGGAAGATTAATTATTGAAGAGCTAACACGGCATATTATGACACGTTGCTATTATATGCCGTCTTTTTGAGGATTTGCTTAGTGAGCAAGTACGCTAAGCCACTCATCTGGGTTTGCTAAAATGAACTCAAATACATCGTTGTTATTTAAAGTAATACGAATTCCATCTGCTGTAATTGGTAGAATACCCGCGCCTTTTCCTGAACACTTATCAACTTTATTGATGTGCGCTCGTGAAAGTGTGTACGGACCTAAGCCTAACTCTTTATTAAACGGTTCAAAAACAATGTCTTGTTCCGTAACTAAAAGCTTACCATCCGCTTTTGCGACACCTGATTGAATAGTTGCTGCTGATTCTTTGACTGTGTGTGCGTGCATATCCTTTACTCCAATTAACAGATGAGTGTTAACTTACACTCAATGAAACCTTAAAATTTCGTACCAACATAAGATATACCACGTACAAAAAAAGTACAGTGTAATTAGTTAATTTAAACTTCATTTTACAAAACTTAAAGCTCAACATTTAAACGGCTTAGAACATCATTCATTGCGTTAATCAACGCAGCATTTTTTTCTGAATTCAATGCATCTGGATGTGGGTTAGCAAAAGCACCAATATCATTATCAAAGTAACGGCCTGTCACGCCTGTAAATTGATCATCTAATGCTGCTTTAAGCAAAATATCAGCTCCGATGTTTAAGTCTTTTCCTTCAGAGCCGTAGGCCTCTTTTACCATCTTGCTACCTAAAAATGAGGCTGGATTAACCGCAATCAACGAAGTAGCATGTGTTCCCCATTGTTTTGCTAACTCAAAACTCCACATAGTCAGTGCTAATTTACTTTGTGCATAGGCTGCACTATCTGATAATACTTGCAGGCCTTTAATTGCAGCTAACGCAACCGGGGCTTGTGCCGCAGAAGATAAGTTCACCACTCGGCTATGTTCATTCATAACCTCAAGCAACGCGTTTGTTAAAACATATGGCGCGATTGTGTTAACTAAAAACCGTACATCATAGCCATGTTCATCAAGGTTGTTTGGCGCTTTATAGACACCTGCATTATTAATTAAAACATCGAGCTGTGTGTATTTCGCTTTAACTTTTTCTGCTAACTCAAGTACCTGTGACATTTGTGATAAATCAGCCAAGAAAGTATCAATGTTGGCGCCAGAAAAACTTGCTTCAATAACCTCTTTAGCATGCTGTAATTTACTTTCGCTACGGCCATGGAGCAGAACGGTATGCCCTAAAGCAACCAGCTTTTTCGCCGTTTCGAAGCCAATACCATCAGTTGCGCCTGTTAATAAGATTGTTTTACTCATGTAATTTTCCTTTCAATGCCCGTACCACTAATCAAAGCAAACAATCATGCTTGTCATTTAATAAAGGTGATAATTAACGCTGATTTTTATGTCAACAAACCAAACCTAAAGTTTTTAAATCAGCGTAATCCAACTGATTAAAGCTTAATGCTTTGGATATCCCGAATAAATGACGTATAAGAAGAATCAGAATTCTGATTTTGGAGATAATAGATGGACACTAACTGTATTAAGTTATTTGTACTAGCCGCTGAGACACTCAATATAAGTGCCGCAGGACAGCAATTAGGCCTAACTCCATCCGTCGCCAGTGCCTGGTTAGCCAAGTTAGAAATGCAAGTCGGTGCTGATTTATTTCACCGTACTACCAGAAAAGTAACACTCTCCATTGCTGGGGTTGAGTTTTTACCTTACGCCAAAGAAATCCTTGCTCAGCAAGAAGCTGCACTAGCGGCGCTAGGACAAGGGAATTCAAATGTCAGTGGAACACTCAGATTTGCTGCATCAAGTACCTTCGCACAACGCTATATTATGCCTATATTGCCTGAGTTTTTAGACCGCTACCCTGATATAAATCTAGAGCTTATGCTCTCGGATAGCCAAGTTAAATTAATTGAAGGTGGGTATGATCTCGCACTAAGAAATCTTGCGGTTGAAGATAGTAGTTTAATTGGCAGACGCCTTGCCAATGATACCCGCGTATTATGTGCATCTGCTGAGTACCTTGCTCAATATGGAACTCCAACCACCCCAGAGCAACTCAACCAACATCGGTTACTCGTATTTATGAATACCAAACCCCGTAGGTTAATTAACACAAAAAACAAAGGTGATTTTAGTTTTCCACCAGAAAAAGGTAAGCCGCGAATTTTATGTGATGATGGGGCAAGTATGCGCATTGGGGCAAAAGCGGGTGTTGGTATATGTATGAGCTCACTTTGGAGTATTCATACCGAATTGCAAGAAGGCTCTTTAGTGAGGGTGTTACCTGACTATAAAATTGATGATAACAGCGCTGTTTGGCTCGTCTATCCAAAATCAAATGTACTGACAGCAAAAATTCGTGTGCTTATCGATTTCTTAGTTGAAAAAATAGGTGATTCTCCTATTTGGGAAGCGCCATAAACGCAATATCACAACACCAATTATATTCAAAAACAAAAAACTGATTCGCAATTAAGCTACTTTATCGTACAGTTCAACTTAATTAAGCTTGCCTCAATCACCATGCTCCGCTAAAGAGGCAAACCAAATGAATACTCATGAAAATGTAAAAACAACCAGTTCACTTGCCCAAGCACGTGCCCTAACGCTGCCACCTAGAGAAGCTATTTTGCAAAGAGCACCTTCTGTTAAACAATTTTGGCACAGCAATGCTAAGTTACTTGAATCGGCATGGCAGGAGTGGCAAAAAGAGGAATCTGGTTCAGTTTTTGAGCCAAGCATTCAGTTAGTAGATGAGCAATTATCAAAGGCCGTAGAGCAAGCTTGGCAAAATCCTAACCAAGAAGTTGCCGTAAAAAATCTTTGGCACGAAGTTGCGCCTGGCGTATTTAAAGCACAACTTTTTAACCCCGCACGTATTGAAGAGCTGCGATATTATTTAGACGCCTTAGCAAAAACAGGAATCGCCACCAGAGCCCCGTTTGGTACTGTTTATAATCGTCGAGGCGCGATGCTTGATCCTCGCTCAGAGGGCTATTTAGCAGCACCAGGCTTCCAAGCTTTTTATAATCAACTGCTTGATGACTATATGCGGCCAATTGCACGATTACTCATGCCAGAAATACACGGCTTCGATAGTCAAACATTTGGCTTCTCAATCGAATATCAAGCTGGCATGGATACGTCTTTGCAACCACATACTGATGCCAGTGCTGCAACATTGAACATTAATATCAATTTGCCAGAAGAACAGTATGAAGGCTCTGAAGTCGATTTTTATGACCCAATCACTAAGCACGTAAAACGCTTAAGATTTGAGCCTGGTGAAGCGATGTTGCACCGAGGTAGTGTGCCCCATGCTGCACAACCTATCACTAAAGGAACGCGTAATAACATGGTGTTGTGGCTATATGGTGAGAAAATGCAAATTCCTGTATTCAATAACGTTATTGAGCCTAAAACGGCAGTTGAAAGGTGGACAAAGCCGAATAGCAAAAAAGACAAATTTGCCCCATTTTAATACCCTACCAATTTCAGGGGCTTTTTGTAAAAAAGCCCCTGAAAGCTTTAGCACTGTGTTATGTGAACAAAAAAACACTGCTATGCTTAAATTAACAACAGATAGGTGCGGTAAACTGATGACAAAAGCGTTGCAGCAAACTAAAAACAAGTTAAAAATGAATGCAATTATAGTGATTGCATTATTAACGTCGCTCACTGTTACCTCATTATTCTTTTACAAAAATGTCGACTCACAATGGCATGACTATTCAAAAACCGCCGCTAACGTTTATGTACTTCACGACAAGCTAATACAAAAACTCGGTTATGGTGGCTTTATTCATCATTTTAAAAACCTAGTGCTCAGAAAAAATACAGAGCTGTATCTTCCACCCATTGAAAATGAACTCATCGAAATAAAAGAGATTCTTGCCAAGCTTAGCGCAATAAAAGAATACGATCAGACTGCGCTTACTAACGTTAAAAAAACAGTCAGTGAGTATGAAGACAAACTCGATATTGTTTTAAGAATGATAGCTAACGACGCGACTAGTGAGCAGATAGATACCACTGTAAAAGTAGATGATACAGAAGCATTGAAGGCACTTGCTGCGTTCGAGCGACATGTAAACTTAATGCTTAAAGATAAAAGCATCGCCATTGATGAAAACTTCCAAATTGCTTACATCGTGCATGTGTTAACAATCATATTGCTCACTAGCATATTGCTTATTTATTTTAGAAAGCTCTCAAACTCTTATAAACAACAAATTGAGCTTACTGAGCGAGCTTTAGAGGGCGCGAGAATAAAATCAGAATTTTTAGCCAATATGAGTCATGAAATACGCACCCCACTTAATGGCATTATGGGGCTTTTACAAATTTTGCAGCCAAACATTCAAAAACCGAAAAATATAGAAGTTGTGTCTAAGGCGCTGTTTTCTTGTCGATCACTCCTTACTATCATCAACGATATTTTAGACTTTTCGAAAATGGAAGCGAACGAGCTTTCAATTGAACAGGTGGACTTTTCAATGTCGAAGGTCGTTGAGTCGATCAATTCTGATTTTCTGCCACTTTGTAACGAAAAAGCAATCGAACTAAACATAGATATAGACGATGACGTTGAAGATTTATGGATAGGAGACCCAGTTCGAGTTCGACAAATTATTTTAAACCTGG
Source organism: Pseudoalteromonas sp. Hal040 (assembly GCF_037162425.1). Taxonomy (NCBI): domain Bacteria; kingdom Pseudomonadati; phylum Pseudomonadota; class Gammaproteobacteria; order Alteromonadales; family Pseudoalteromonadaceae; genus Pseudoalteromonas; species Pseudoalteromonas sp. Hal040. The sequence goes on from NZ_JARLUU010000001.1 coordinate 2,403,054, forward strand.
TTTCTAACGCCGTTAAATTTACCGAGCAAGGTGGCGTGCAAGTAAAAATTAATAAATCTTCGCAAAGCCAAAAACAAGGTGTTGAGATAGAAGTGATTGATACCGGCATTGGTATGAACAAAGAAGGTTTAATGCATCTGTTTAACCGTTTTCAGCAAGCCGATAACAGTATAACACGGCGTTTTGGCGGGACTGGATTAGGAATGTCGATCACCGCGAATCTTATTAACCGCATGAATGGCAGTATTGATGTAGACAGCGCGCTCGGTAAAGGCACCCATTTCACCGTTTTTTTACCGCTCAGAGTATCTGAAAAGCAGCACTTAAATGATAGCTTTACCGATGTAACCGCACCTGACTTATCGGCTAAAACAATACTAATTGCTGAAGATAACCCACTCAACACCATGATCATCAAGTCAATGCTTGCAGAAACCAACGCAGACCTTCATTTTGCAAAAGATGGCGCTGAAGCAGTCGAGCTATTTAAACAACTCAACCCCATTTTAGTTTTGATGGATATACAAATGCCAACAATGGGGGGAATCGAAGCCTGCTCACATATTCGGAGTGTTGATAAAGAGGTGCCTGTTATTGCTTTAACTGCCAACGTCATGAAAGAAAATATCATCGAATACATGAACTGTGGTTTTAATAGCCACGTAGGCAAACCCATTGAAAAGCATTTACTATTTAAAGCGCTGCATGATGTGATTGCGGTTAGCCGTGACGAGCTCATAGATTAGCTCTCCCAAAGCAAGATTTAATTTCACTTAACTTTCAATGAGTTGCAACTTCACTTCAGCGTCCCCCTTCAGACTCAGGATTGTGCAATTTTCATCCTATATTGATTGACTTGGCTAAAAAGATCCCTCATAGTCGAAAAAATCATCAGTACACATTAGACCAAATTATAAAACCAAGTAGCAACTAACATGCTATCAACAAAAATGTGGAGGAGATGCGTTATGAACCGTAAGTCAAAATTAATCTACCGTATTATGTTGGCCTCTAAGCTTCATAGCCGTAATAAAGAGATATCACTCGATAAACTAAAACAAGGCTGCTGCCTGAGTGACTCTGAATTACTAACCATTATAAAAGAGCTAGAAATTAAAAAACTGATCAGCTGGGATGCCAATAAATCTACTTTTATGCTTTCAGCCTAGCTCGGCATATTTAAACGACAGCTTAGCTTTTTCTTGCTGTCGTTTAACATACCACCACCCTATTTAATCCTTTAAGTATTTAACCCCATCCAACTCTAACCAAGCCTTATATAAACAACTTAATCGATTATGTAAGCATACTGTGAATACGTATGCATATAATTGTAAATATTAGGTCAGGGTATATATTTAACCGAAATGTTGTTTTTTCATTCAACAACTTTATTCGACAACAAGGCCTAATATGAATTCATTGCTAACCAAAAGCTTGCTTATTTTATTGCTAAGCCTCATTACTGCATGTACACACACTAAAACTACAAACGCTGCCTATGAGCCCAAATCCTACGTAAAAATAACTCATCCTGAGTGGTCAAAAAATGCGGTGATGTATCAATTAAATACGCGTCAATTCACTAAACAAGGCACCTTTAATTCGGCACAACAGCAATTGCCACGCTTGAAAGAATTAGGTGTTGATATTATTTGGCTTATGCCAATAAACCCGATTGGTGAAGAGAACCGAAAAGGTAGTTTAGGCAGCCCTTATTCTGTAAAAGATTACCGTAAAGTAAACCCAGAGTTTGGCACATTAGAAGACCTCAAAGCCTTTGTGAACAAAGCCCATGATATGGGAATGTATGTCATTTTAGATTGGGTAGCAAACCACAGTGCTTGGGATAACTGGCTTCGATATGAACACCCCGATTGGTACGACCGAGACTACAAAGGCCAATTTAGACCGACACCATGGTGGGATTGGTCTGACATTATTGATTTTGATTATTCAAAACCTGCACTACGTGAATATATGACAGAATCGATGAAATACTGGGTAAAAGAAGTCGGTATTGATGGCTATCGCTGTGATGTGGCAGGCTTTGTACCGGTAGATTTTTGGAATAACGTCCGCCGTGAGCTTGATAACATAAAGCCTGTTTTAATGCTGGCTGAATGGGAGTCTCGCGATTTACATGCCGAAGCCTTTGATATGACTTACGCGTGGTCATGGTCTGAGCACATGCATAAAATCGTAAATGGTCATGCTGATGTCAGCGCCCTCTTCGTTTATTACTCATGGAACGAAAGTGCATTCCCAGCCGAGGCTTACCGCCTTGTGGGTGTTGCCAACCATGACACTAATGCATGGGAAGGCACCATGTTCGAAAACTATGGCGATGCACTTGAAGCCGTTATTGCATTATCTGTCGTTGGCGAAGGCTTTCCGATGATATACAACGGCCAAGAAGCGGGTAACGATAAACGCCTCGCTTTTTTCGAACGAGACCCAATTAAATGGCAAAAGCACCCTATCGGTGACTTATACCAATCATTATTTACACTCAAACATAATAATGAAGCACTGTGGAATGGCCAATTTGGCGGCCGTATGTTGCATGTGCCAAACACTGCACCTAAGCAGGTGCTTAGCTTTGTTCGTGCAAAAGGCAACGATAAAGTATTTGCCGTATTCAACCTATCAAAAGAGCCTCAAACAGTTAGCTTTAAAGAGCCATTGTTTTTGGGTAAGTACACAGATGCTTTCTCAAAACAGGCAATGGAATTTACTCAAACAACAAAACTCACAATTCCTGCATGGGGATTTAGAGTGTTTGTAAAATAGTGTTAGAAGCCAAGGAGCTATAGTTAATTGTAATTACAAAGACATTATTCAGACAGGGTAATAAATCTGCGTAATTTAACTAGAACATAAAAGACTGTATCGAAAGCGTGTTTTAAAAAGAGATAGATATGAAGAAAGTCACCCAAATAGAATTTTGGGTGGCAGTCTTACCAGCCGCATCTCGGCACACACGTCACACGCTGTGGCTGCTCCCTTCCGGGCCTGACCAGGTTCACCTGCTAGTGTTGCGAGAGGACCAATAAGACTACCATTGAGGGCCTTGTTTGGCGCGGGAGGGATTATCTCTACTTTTAGCCTGTTATTCAAGGGGTATTCGAAAAAGAAAGTGCGATTGCATACTTGGTATACAATCGCACTGTCATTAAGGGGGTTATTGCTTACTTTTCAAGTTCAGCTTTAATGTTGCGCGACGCAGCTTTTACTTTTTTCATATTTTCTGGACCCATACGCAGCAATTGTTTTTGCGCATCAGGTAGGTTTTCCCACTCAGAGTAAGCATATTGATACGTAACTGAGTTACGAATAAGCGGCATATCACCTTTTGGCTCAGGTGTATCAATCAGTACGTCAATCGCCTCTTCTAGCGTGCCTGTGAATGCATCACCTTCGTAGCCAATTTCTGAATAAGCTTCGTTGATAAGTGGTTTGTATTCATCATACATACGAATAACTTGAGCAGCGCTTAGGCTAGTAAACAGTTTTACGTAAGGTGTATAGCGCTCATAGCTATTTGGGTCGATTGTTAAGATATCGCCCTCAATAACTTTAAACGACTCTTTAGGGCGCTCAACTGGCGCATGGCTTAATGCCACTTTACCTTTTGCGATATTATCAACATACACAACACCACGACGAATAAGGTCATCGGTCACCATTAAGCTCATCACTTGATCGCTTAGTAATTCATCCATACGCGCAACAACAACTTCATCGCTTTCATTTAACGTTGGTAGTGGCTCAACTTCTGGAACTGGCTCTGGAGTTCGCTCTGGTGCAGTATCCACTACAACAGGTTTTGGCTCAGGCTCTGTCACTTCCGGTTCTGGTTCAGACTCAGGCTCTTGATACTCAACAACTGGCGCTTGTTCGGTAACAATATCTTCAACAACTTGCACTGGTTTATCTTCAGGCTTCAATAAAATAAACGCTGCCACACCAGCAACAAGGATAAGCACAACCACCGCAAAAATCAGGTTGTTATTTGATGAACCCTTTTGTACTTCAGGTTCTGACGAATGCTCTGACATAGACACTCCCTTAAAAATAAAACAGATAAAAACACGAAAAAACCATTTAGCCTTGAGCTAATCTTTGCTTCTTCTAGCTTAAAGACTTACAGTTGATAAATAAAGTAAAGACGCACAAGTATTTAAATGCAACCATGAGCAGTAAGTTAAAAAAAACACAGCACTCTAAAATCGCTTTATTACTAACAGGTGGTGGCGCGCGAGCGGCTTATCAAGTTGGTGTGCTTAAAGCGATTACGCAAAGCATGCCTCGCACAGCACCACTGCCCTTTACTATTATTAATGGGACATCAGCTGGCGCAATTAATTCCGCTGCATTAGCATGTTATGCATCGTGTGCGCATTTAGCATGCAAAAAACTTGAATGGGTGTGGAAAAACTTTTCGACTTCTCAGGTTTATAAAAGCGACTTTTTAAGTGTGTTTTTGCATATTACTCGCAACATGCTCACGAGCTTTCAATCTGAACATATTAATCACCCACCAGCGAGTTTGCTGAACAATAAACCGTCGCGAAAACTGCTGCACGAAATACTCGATTTATCGCGTATCGAACGAAATCTACATAAAAACTACCTAGATGCAGTATCGATTACTGCTTCGAGCTATACCACGGGTGACTCTGTGGCCTTTTTTCAGTCACTTACACAAAAGCCGTGGCGCAGAGCAAAACGTGAGGGGCAAGCAACCCGCATTAATGTTGAGCACTTAATGGCATCGAGCGCTATTCCCATGGTGTTTCCGAGCGTGAATGTTTATAACCACTATTTTGGCGATGGCTCTATTCACCAACTTTCACCACTGAGTCCGTCGGTTCACTTAGGTGCAGAAAAAATCTTTATCATTGGTGTGGATGAGCCAAAAGAATTGCACCCACCGGGTTATCAGCCTCATTACCCGGGCCTTTCTAATATTGCTGGTCACTTACTCGATAGCGTCTTTACCGACACGCTACAGTCTGATCTAGAGCGCTTACAGCGTATCAATCGCACGCTGAGCCTTTTACCTGCCCGCGACAAACACCAAGAGTTAAAACAAATCGAAACTTGCGTGATCAACCCATCGCAAAACTTTAATGCAATTGCTGCTCAGTTTTATGATGACATGCCAATGGCAATCAAACTGTTATTACGTATGATCGGTGTGAAAAAACGTTCGCAATCGAGTTTAACTAGCTACTTACTGTTTGAAAAACGTTATACCCAAAAGCTTATAGAAATTGGTTACCAAGACGGCCTCAAAAAATTACCTGAAATTCGTAAATTTTTAGAGCTGGAGTAACTTATTGTTACTCCATACCATCGAGTAAAAACCGTTCGACCCGCTCTACTCGCCGGGGTTTACCTTGCAGCACTAAAATGTCGCCTGCCAATAAAATGGTTTGTGATGAAGGCGCGTCAATTTCGCGGTCTTGTCGGCGCGACGCTCTTACCGACACACGGCGCTGCTCAAGCTTAAGCTCACTAATTTTCTGATTTACCGCATAAGCATGCTCAGGCAGTGCTATAACATGTAAATACTCAAGCCTGTCTGAACTTGCCTCTTCGCCATCAAGTTTATCGCCAGTGAAAAAGCCATTTAAAAACTTATAACGGTTGCGCCGCTCTTTACTTACACGGCGAATGATCCTTGTCATCGGCACGCCAGACATATACAGCACATGTGAAACCAACATTAAACTTGCTTCAAGGGTTTCTGGCACCACCTCAGTCACGCCGAGTTCTTTGAGGGTTTCAAGTTCAGTATCATCACGCATTCGTACCAGTATTTTTACCTTGGGCGAAATTTGTTTAATCGCATCAACAACTATTTGCGTTTGTTCAAAATCAGTAAAGGTAATAATGACTAGCCTTGCCCGCTCTACGCCCGCTGACTTTAAAATATCTTTTTGATTCACATGGCCAAATATAACCGGTTCGCCAGCCGCTTTTGCTTCTTGCAATAAGATTGGGTTGCTCTCAACGGCGACGTATTCGATTGCTTCTGGCTTTAAAAAGCGCGCAACTGTTTGCCCAACCCGTGAAAAACCACAAATAACGACATGATTTTGATACAAGGGACTACTAGTAGCAGGCTGTTGCCAATACTGCCCGGCATGACTCAAAAGGCCGAGTTTTTTAAGAATAAGCGGTGTTTTTTCGATAAGATAAGGCGTTAGCGCCATTGAAAGTACGCCAACTGCAATTAAAAATGAAGCTTGCTCTGAACTTATTAACAAATGTTGCGAAGCAAGTGCTATTAACACAAAACCAAATTCTCCCATTTGCCAAAGCATAATACCCGCAGATACTGCATCTTGCTTACGCTCACCCATCACTTGCGCAGAAATCGCGAGCACCGCAATTTTAAATAGCAATAAGCCAATTAATACCGCGATGATCCAGTACCAACTATTAAGTACATAAAGCACATCTAGCTGCATACCGACAGTCACAAAGAATAGCCCCATTAATATGTCGCGAAACGGTCTAATATCGGCTTCTAGTTGGTGACGATAATGACTTTCACCTAACATCATGCCGGCTAAAAAAGCGCCTAACGCCATTGATAAGCCAAATAGGTAGGTCAAGCCTGCAGCAAACAAGGCAACCAATAAAGTCGTTAGCATAAATAGCTCATCGGTTCTTACCAGCGCTATTTCACTAAACACTTTAGGCAAAATCCATTTACCTATGCCAAACAGTAAGATACACACTAAAGCGCCTTTAGTAAGTGCAAAAGCTAGTGCACCGGCAATTTCTTCAGAGCCACTTTGAGCCAGTAAAGGATAGACAATGAGTAAAGGGACAACTGCAATATCTTGAAATAGCAATACCCCTATTGCCAACTGGCCGCGGCGCTGGTTTAAATCTCCAGATTCTTTAAGTAACTTAACCACCACCGCCGTTGAAGAAAGCGCCATTAAACTGGCAATGGTAAAGCTATTTAAAAGGCTGTGCTCTAACAGCAGTAAAATCAGCATAAATACAATACTGGTCACCACGACCTGTAAGGAGCCAAGGCCGAACACAATATTTCGCATTGCCATTAAACGCGGCAATGAAAACTCAAGCCCTAAGCTAAACAGTAAAAATACAATGCCAAGCTCGGCAACAAAGTGCATTTCGTGGCTTTGCGCCATCCAGCCAATACCATGGCTCCCCGCCAACACGCCTGTGGCAAGATAAGCAAGAATAGGTGGTAAACCAATTCGTTTGAAGAACCAAACAAATAATACGGCAGCGACGAGCAAGCCAAACACTTGAATCAGCACATTTTGCAAGCAATAAACTCCCTTCTACTTGATGATAAAGCTGTACCCTCCCTTAAATATAGCAACCATCTGTTTTTCAGCCAGTTTAAAAATGTGGCACAAATCTCGCTAAGTATGAGTATCTAAACACTCCGGGGGAGAATTATCATGGAAAATGTCCATATTTTGACGCGACGGGTGTCTGCGCGAGGCGAGTTTCTGCCGTTTTCGGCAGAGCATTACCGAATAAATGAAACAAATAGTCCACACGATTTGGTTGCAAGGTTACAAACTACCTTATCAATCGAAGAAATTTTGACAATTTTTGCCGAACACGCAAAACAACTGATCAATTTATCTGGATTACAGTTCCAATCTGCACTCGGAGTGTCACAAAGTGCTGGCAGCGATACCAGTCAAACACCGTACTCTTTTGATTTAGATATCGAAAGTGAACGCTTAGGGCAGTTAATTTATTTTAGCCAGTTCCCTATGGGTAAAGCGATTGAAGCAAAATTAAAGCTACTTCATACAGCACTCGTTTACCCATTGCGTAATGCGCTTATGTACACCCGCGTATTACGTTTAGCGACTAAAGATGCTTTAACCGGCTTAAACAACCGTAGTCAATTTAATGACAGCTTGGCGCAAAAGTTAGAACGTTGCCGCCGTCAGCATCGTCCATTTAGTTTAATGCTGCTTGATTTAGATAATTTTAAACAAGTAAACGACAACTTTGGTCATAAAATTGGCGATGATGTACTGCAAGAATTTGCTAATGTATTACGTACTAGTGTGCGTGGCACTGACTCAATTTTCCGCTTTGGTGGAGATGAGTTTGCATTATTAATCGACGACCCTGAATTCACCACAAATAAGGTGATTGCTGATCGCATTATGAGATTGGTTGCTAGCTCAGGGTTGATGTCTCAATATGATGTAACATCAAGCATTGGTTATACACTCGCCAATAACCAAGACTGCGAAAACGAAGTGTTTGCCCGTGCTGACAAGGGCCTTTATAAGGCAAAAGCAGCAGGAAGAAATTGCGCAAGAGCTTACTAATTGAGTAAAAGCCTAGCATCCCCCGCTAGGCTTTTTTGTTTATATATTTATAACCAAGTAATACTAACCAAAAACCAGCGAAGAAGCCGCTTAACAAGTAAAGCAAGGCAGCCATGGTGGTAAGGGGTGATACCATCACTAATGCCAAAGGCGTTAGCACGCCCAATATAAAGAAAATACCGCCTTTACCTGACCAATAACCTAGTAGCAATAACGAGCAAACAAGGCCGCCAGCAAGCGCATAAAAAAGTGTGTTTATTGTCAGCTCTGCATAAGCAAAACCAGCAATAACAGCCACTAACATCGACAGCAAAAAGCCAAGTGGTGCTTTATTAACTAGTGATAAACCAACATGTGGTTGTTCACTCATAAAGTGTCTCCCAAAGAATTCCATCATCAACACTGTGCTGCTCACTAACAAAGTAGCCAACAACTTGCACAAGTTGATCGTTATAAAAAATAAGTGGTGTCTGCGCACGTAACCAAGGAGCTACTTTGGCATCTTTAAACCAATGCTTTAAAGTGTTTGAACCAGGTTTATGCAAAGGTTTTATACGCGCTTGTGGCCTATTAAATTCAACCCGTACCTGCTCATCCTGCCGTGGCTTTCTAATACCCTTGCCCTGTTTCACGGCTAGCGTTCGGCCATCTGTCAGTCCAATGCTCTGCAAAGTTATATCCATCGCCTCAGGTATTGCCTGCTCTTTCACAAAGTACCAATGCTGCTGATGGCGACGAACATCACCGCTTTGCAGACAAATTTTTAGCTGGGCATCGGCTTTTGCCGTTAAACCTTGCTCAATAATTTGCTGTAGCTGATTTTCTGAAGGCAGTTGATGGGTAAACTGATTCAGCCACGCACGTACGAGGTTTGCTTGTCTGGGCTTACTAAACCCCGCAATTGCCTCGCAGTTTAAACCCCCTGCTTATTTTGACAGTGTGTAAGGTCGCTTTGCGTATATTCATCGAGCAGTGATTGCTGCTTTTGTAACAGCCGAATACTGCGCGATGCGCTTTTTTCAAACCCTGGAAAACGCTCCGTTAAAATAGGCAGAACCTGATGACGTAAAAAATTGCGGTCAAAGCGTTCATCAACATTTGAATCATCAGTGATATGGGTAATAGAAAATTCATCGGCAAACTGTTCAATTTGCTCACGAGTGATATTAATCAGCGGTCTAAAACATAATCGCCCAGACGCTAATAATCGCGTTTGTGGCATTGATGCTAAGCCTTGCAAGCCAGAGCCTCGCTTTAGCCGAAGTAAGAAAGTCTCAAGTTGATCATTTAAGTGCTGACCAAGCAGTATTACACTACCTGACATACCGTTTTCGTCGAGTGCTTGGTATCTTGCCTCTCTTGCTTGCGCCTCAAGTGAAGTTCGCGAGCGCTGATGAATTTCAACGTGCACAGCTTTAAATGCTACATCGAGTTCTTCACATAGCGATTGGCAAAATCCTTGCCATTCAGAGGCATGCTTACTCAAACCATGATTAACATACACAGCTTCAAGCTTAAGTTCAGAGTGCTGCTGTTGAGCTTGCTTCATTAAATGTAATAACACTACCGAGTCAACACCACCCGATAAGGCAACACTAAAGCGGCTGTGCTGAGCGGTCAGCAAAGGCTGTAGTTGTGCTAAAAAATGGTGAAATAAATCTGATGTTTGCATTAAAAACCAATGGGTATACAAGCGTCTGTGTTATCGGCATTATAAAACAAAAAAAGCCGCAAAAGCGGCTTTTTTCATTTATAAGCTATGTTTAGCAATAACCAAACGACATTAAACGTTTGTAACGCTGATCAAGCATTTCATCAGTTGAAAGGCTTTGTAAGTCAGCAAGGTCGCGCTTAAGTTGGTTTTTAAGGTTACGCGCCATCGCATCGTAATTTCGATGTGCGCCACCTAGCGGCTCATCAATGACGTTGTTGATTAAATCAAGCTCTTTAACACGTGCAGCTGTTACACCCATTGCTTCTGCAGCTAATGGTGCTTTATCTGCACTTTTCCATAAGATTGATGCACAACCTTCTGGCGAAATTACAGAGTAAGTGCTGTATTGCAACATGTTAACGCGGTCGCCCACACCAATTGCTAATGCACCACCAGAACCACCTTCACCAATAACAGTACAGATAGTTGGTACTTTTAACGCTGCCATCACTTTAAGGTTACGTGCAATTGCTTCACTTTGACCACGCTCTTCAGCGCCAACACCTGGGTATGCACCTGGGGTGTCGATAAATGTCATGATAGGCATTTTGAAACGCTCAGCCATTTCCATTAGGCGTAATGCTTTACGGTAACCTTCTGGCTTTGGCATACCAAAGTTGCGTTTAATTTTTTCAGCCGTGTCACGCCCTTTTTGCTGGCCAATAACCATCACTGGTTGACCTTCAAAACGTGCAACACCACCTAAAATAGCTGGGTCGTTAGCAAAAGTACGGTCGCCTGCTAGTTCGTCAAATTCCGTGAAAATGCGCTCGATGTAATCACGAGTATAAGGACGCAACGGATGACGGGCTAACTGAGAAACCTGCCAAGCACCTAATTCAGAGAAGATTTTCTCTTTCATTTCAGCACTTTTTTCTTTTAATCGACTGACTTCCTCTTCTAATCCAAGGTCTAATTCGCCAGCGCGGCTTACATTTTGTAATTCTTCAATTTTTGCTTCTAATTCTGCGATTGGAAGCTCAAAATCAAGATAATTGAGGCTCATGCTCTAAACTACCTAATTAATTAAATTCTAGTTCTACATCTTGCGCCGCCATCAGCGATAACTTATGAATTAAGTCATCACTCGGCGTAACACACCATTCGGTTCCTAAGGTAATCTCAGCCAACGCATCCGGACGTTGATAGAATACTTTAATAGGACAAGTACCAAACTTATAAGGTTCCAGTACTTTTTGTAAATTATCGAAGAAGTTCGCCTCGATCTGCACCATGTTCAAGGTCATTTTAATCGCTTTTATACGTTTTTCACGTGCCTCAGCGATGGTGCATATGTCTCTAGCGGTCATTGTAATGCCACCGGAGAAGTTATCAAAGCTGACCTGTCCAGATATTACCAGGATATTGTTTACTTGCAGCAAATCTTGGTACATTTCAAACTGTTCTGGGAATAAGCGTACATCAATACGGGCACTCTTGTCATCTAAAGTTATAAGACCCCAACGATTTCCCTTTTTGTTAATCAGTGTACGCGCTGCAATCACTAAGCCCGCAGCCGTTGACTGCACATCGCGATTAGTTGGCTGTAAATCGACGAGTTTTCCCGACGTATAATACTTTAACTCTTTACGATACTGATTAATTGGGTGACCCGTTAAATACAGACCTAAAGTTTCTTTTTCACCATCTAACCACTCATTGTCAGTTAATGGCGTTGCTTTTTTAAATGCTTGCTCAACTTCGTCAGGCTCAACAGCCAGTAAGCCAAATAAGTCACTTTGACCAATTGCTTCAGCCTTATGATGTTGCTCAGCTGATTTCATCGCATCTGGTAAACTTGCTATTAAAGTAGCTCGTGCAGGCTGTGTTTTTTCAGGGCCTAACTGATCTAAGGCGCCGGCGTATATCAGCTTTTCAACAACCCGTTTGTTTAAACGTTTTAAGTCAACACGGGCACAAAAATCGAATAAGTCTTTGAATGGACCACCTTGGCTTCGGGCTTCTAAAATGGCATCAACCGGACCTTCACCTACCCCTTTAATCGCACCGATACCGTAAACAATCTCACCTTGTAGATTAACCGTAAACTTGTACTCACCGGCATTTACATCCGGTGGCAACAAGGTCAGTTTCATGTTTTCACATTCATCAACCAAGGTAACGATTTTATCGGTGTTGTCCATATCCGCCGACATTACCGCAGCCATAAACTCTGCTGGGTAGTGAGTTTTCATCCACAGCGTTTGATACGATACTAGGGCATAAGCAGCTGAGTGAGATTTATTGAAACCATAACCTGCGAACTTCTCTACCAAGTCGAAGATTTTCATTGCAAGTTCGCCGTCAACTCCGTTATTAACAGCCCCATCTTCGAAGGTTGAACGTTGCTTTGCCATCTCCTCTGGCTTTTTCTTACCCATCGCACGACGCAGCATGTCAGCGCCACCTAGTGTATAGCCTGCCAGTACCTGGGCAATCTGCATTACCTGTTCTTGATAAAGAATAATACCGTAAGTCGGTTCAAGGATTGGTTGCAAGCTATCGTGTTGCCACTGCGCATCTGGGTAAGATAACTCTTCGCGGCCGTGCTTACGGTCGATAAAGTTATCTACCATGCCTGATTGCAATGGACCAGGTCGGAACAGCGCCACTAGTGCGATCATATCTTCGAAGCAGTCGGGTTTTAGACGACGAATAAGATCTTTCATACCACGGGATTCGAGCTGGAATACCGCGGTGGTTTCGGCGCGTAGTAGTAACTCAATACTCGGCTTATCATCAAGTGGGATAGCGTTGATATCAACGGGCTCTTTACCCTCTCGGGCTAAGCGCTCATTGGTCATATCAAGCGCCCACTGTAAAATGGTGAGTGTTCTTAGACCTAAGAAGTCAAACTTAACTAAGCCTGCCGTCTCAACGTCGTTTTTATCAAATTGAGTAACCGGGAATTTACCTTCATCATCACAATAAAGAGCGGCAAAGTCAGTGATTGTGGTGGGTGATATTACAACACCACCGGCATGCTTACCGGCGTTACGTGTACAGCCTTCAAGGATGCGACACATATCAATCAGCTCTTTGACCTCTTCATCACCGTCGTAGGCTTCTTGTAAACGCGGCTCAACATCAAACGCTTTAGCCAAGGTCATGCCCGGATCGCCCGGTACTAGTTTTGAAATACGATCAACAAAGCCGTAAGGGTGACCAAGTACACGGCCTACGTCACGGATAACCGCTTTTGCAGCCATGGTACCAAAGGTGATGATCTGAGATACCGCGTCACGGCCATAAAGCGCTGCTACGTGATCAATTACCTCATCACGCCTATCCATACAGAAATCGACGTCGAAATCGGGCATTGAAATACGTTCAGGGTTCAAGAAACGTTCGAATAGTAAGTCAAATTCGAGTGGATCGAGGTCGGTAATTTTTAGTGCGTAAGCAACCAATGAACCCGCACCCGAACCACGCCCAGGACCTACCGGAATATTGTTATCCTTACTCCACTGAATGAACTCCATTACGATCAAGAAGTAACCCGGGAAACCCATTTGGTTGATTACGTCGAGCTCTATTTTCAGGCGCTCATCATACTCAACACGTTTTTCTTTACGTTCTTGCTCATCGGGGAATAAAAACTGAAGACGCTCTTCAAGACCATCTTCAGAGACCTTCACCAAGAAGTCTTCAATTTTCAGCGAACCGGTTGGGTAATCTGGTAAGAAGTAAGTTCCGAGCTGCACGGTCACATTACAGCGCTTAGCAATTTCAACGGTGTTTTCTAACGCTTCGGGAATATCGCTGAATAGCTCAGCCATTTGATCCGCTGTTTTAAGGTATTGCTGCTCAGAAAACCGTTTTGGTCTACGTTTGTCATCTAAGGTGTAACCATCATGGATTGCTACGCGGATTTCATGAGCTTCAAAGTTCTCTGGTTTTAAAAACACCACTTCGTTCGTTGCCACCACAGGCAACTGCTCTTTTGCAGCAAGCTCAACAGCTAGGTGCAAATAGTCTTCTTCTAAAGCACGTTCGGTACGAATAAGCTCAATGTAGTAATGATCGCTAAAATGTTGTTTATAAAAGCTAACCACAGACTCGATAAGAGCTGGGTTACCTTTTAAGAGGGCTTTACCTAAGTCACCGTCTTTAGCGCCTGATAATAAAATCAACCCGCTTTTGTGCTCCACCAGCCATTCACGGTCAACCACTGGGCGATGAAATAAATGCCCTCGTTGGTATGCTTTAGAGATCAATAAAGTGAGGTTTTTATAGCCTTCGTTATCTTTCGCTAAAATAGTAATTCGGCTAGGTTCATCTTCAAATTCAGGGCTTCTTAGCCAAAAATCAGCACCAACAATAGGCTTAATACCGGCACCATGGGCAGCGCCATAAAAACGTACTAAACCACACAAGTTCATTTGATCGGTGATTGCCAGCGCTGGCATTTGCAGCTCTTCTGCTTTAGCGACAATTGGCTTAGTTTTAGCTAGGCCATCCACCATAGAGAAATCTGAGTGAACACGTAAGTGAACAAATTGCGGCGCAGGCATTACAGTTGCTCTCCTTTTAACGCCAAAATGCGCTGAACAGGTTTAAAACTTTTACGATGCTCTGCAATTGCCCCGTATTGTTCAAGTGCTGCAAAATGTGCTTTAGTTGGATAGCCTTTATGGCCTGCAAAGCCATAGTCAGGATAACGCTTATCAAGCTCAATCATTTCATCATCACGAGCAACTTTCGCTAAAATAGATGCCGCCGAAATCTCTTCGACGAGGCTATCGCCTTTTACAACCGCCTGTGCAGGCACAGTTAACTGGCTAGGCACTCGGTTACCATCAATAAAAACAAATTCTGGCTTTACACTTAGGCCTTCAACCGCGCGGCTCATCGCGAGCATAGTAGCATGCAAAATATTTAACTCATCAATCTCACTTGGACTACAACGACCAATAGCATAGCACAGGGCTTTTTCTTTTATTTCTGCAGCTAATAATTGACGTTTTTTGTCTGATAACTTTTTAGAATCTGCTAACCCTGCAATGGGGTTATTCGGGTCAAGTATTACCGCGGCGGTAACAACATCACCTACTAATGGACCACGGCCAACTTCATCTACACCAGCAATATAATTAACATTCGGTCGTTCAATTTGCATTTAGTAACTCCGCGACTGCTGCTGCAGCTTGTTCATTGGCATTTAATCTAATGTCTTTATGTATGGCTAAAAAGCGCGCTTTTAGTTCGCTGTTATCGGTATTTAACATAGGTGTTAGCGCTGCTGATAAGTTTTCAACACTACACTCAGTTTGTAAGTATTCTGGAACGAGCTCTTCGTCGGCTAATAAATTAGGCAACGAGAAATACTTAATATTAAAAGTGAATAACGTTTTGAAAATCCAGTAACTGAGTGGCTTAATTTTGTAGCCCACTACCATCGGTTTTTTATACAGCATACCTTCAAGTGTTGCGGTACCTGAGGCAAGTAAAATGGCATCAGCAGCTTGCATTGCAAGATTTGACTGACCGTCCAATAATTGCAGTTTTAGATCTGGGGCTGTTTTTTCTAAAATCTCACAAAATTGTGCTTTTCGTTTTTCATTGACTAACGGCACCACAATTTTAAGGTCAGGATTTTGCGCTTGTAATTTCGCCGCTGTTTGAATATAGGTTTCGCTTAAAAGCCCCACTTCAGAACCTCGGCTACCTGGAAGTAATGCAAGCACTTTGTCAGTTTGTGCTAAGCCAAGCTGATTACGGGCCTCAGTTTGGTCATGCTCAAGGGCAATATCATCAGCCAGTGTGTGGCCCACAAACGTACAAGGTACATCGTGCTTATCGTAAAAGGCTTTCTCGAACGGTAAAAGTGCCAATACTAAATTAGTGGCAGCACTGATTTTATGTATACGTTTTTCGCGCCACGCCCATACTGATGGGCTAACATATTGAATCGTTTTGATACCTACATCTTTTAACGGTTTTTCAACACGTAAGTTAAAGTCAGGCGCATCAATGCCAATAAATACATCTGGTGGGTTGTCGATAAAATGCTGCACCAGTTGTTTGCGTATTTTAAGTAGGCGCGGTAATCGACCAAGTACTTCAACCAAGCCCATTACTGATAATTCATCCATATCGAATAATGTATTGCAACCAGCCGCTTGCATACGCGGGCCAGCAATGCCCTCAAAAATGGCATCTGGAAAACGGCGTTTAAGTGCTTTTATTAGCCCTTCACCTAAAATATCACCTGATAACTCACCTGCCACCAAGGCAATACGTAACGGCTTTGTTTGTTCTTTCATTCGTTGATAATTCGCAACTTTTGGCACTAATAAAAATGAGTTTACCGTGTTTTAGCAGTCGGATAAATGTCACAGAGTTAATAAATACTAGAAATCGAAATTAGCATGGCGACTTGCTCAATGGTTAAGCACTTTTTTGCATCTGCAGGCTGCGGGTTTGTTGGCCACTTTATAAAAAAGATTTTATAAAAGAATTAAATAGGCCATAGCAACAGGACTTTTTATAACGATTAAATATTTGAAACTTTAGAGCTTTATCTCTAATCTGTAGAAAAGATGAGCAGGATTAATTCATCTTTATTTCGTATTTTCCTATTGACTAAATTGAATACAAGTTTAATATTCACAAAGTTTCAATAATTACTGAAACTTCATAACTAATAATTTGTCGTGTCTACCGCACCCGCTAACAAGGAGCTAAACGATGATAGATGAAACATTTGTGGATCTATCGCGATTGCAATTTGCAATCACTGCCCTATTTCACTTCCTATTTGTTCCCCTTACCTTAGGTATGACGTGGATTTTGGTGATCATGGAATCCGTTTACGTGATGACAGGTCGCGAAATTTATCGTGATATGACTAAGTTCTGGGGTAAGTTGTTTGGTATTAACTTTGCGATTGGTGTGGCCACGGGTCTAACCATGGAGTTTGAGTTTGGTACCAACTGGTCTTATTACTCTCACTATGTGGGCGATATTTTTGGCGCACCACTGGCGATTGAAGGCTTAATGGCTTTCTTCTTAGAATCAACCTTTGTGGGTATGTTCTTTTTAGGCTGGGAACGACTGACACGACGCCAACACCTAGCTGCAACCTTCTTAATGGCATTAGGTACTAACTTATCTGCGTTATGGATTTTAGTTGCCAATGGTTGGATGCAAAATCCGGTAGGTGCTGAATTTAATTACCAAACCATGCGTATGGAAATGACTAGCTTTGCTGAACTGGTATTTAACCCAGTTGCACAAGTTAAGTTTATTCACACCGTATCAGCAGGTTATGTTGCAGCATCTATGTTTGTACTTGGTATTAGTAGCTGGTACATATTAAAAGGTCGCGACCTTGCTTTTGCTAAGCGCTCATTCTCGGTCGCTTCAGGCTTTGGTTTAGCGTCTATTCTGTGTGTGATTTTACTTGGTGATGAATCTGGCTACGAAGTTGGCGAGGTACAAAAAGTAAAACTCGCAACCATTGAAGCTGAGTGGCACACCGAAGAGGCCCCAGCTGCATTTACGCTAGTCGGTATTCCTGACTCTGAAGAGCAAGTTACTCACGCCGCTGTAAAAATCCCCTATGCACTGGGTATCATTGCGACTCGTTCTATTGACGAGCAAGTAACGGGCATTAAAGATCTTGAAGAGCAACACGAAGTGCGTATTCGTAATGGCATAATTGCATACGAATATTTAGAAAAGCTTCGCGGTGGTGAAGACACCCCAGAAAATATTGCAAAATTTGATACTTTAAAAGCAGACCTCGGCTACGGTTTGCTGCTTAAGCGCTATACCCCTAACGTGGTAGATGCAACAGAAGAAGACATTCAAAAAGCAGTGAAAGACTCATTCCCTCAAGTCGGCCCTATGTTCTGGTCATTTAGAATCATGGTTGGCTGTGGTGTGATCATGCTTGGCGTATTTGTTCTCGCGTTTTATTACAACGCACACCGCATTATTGAGCAAAAGCGCTGGTTATTATGGGCTGCGGTATGGAGTATTCCACTGCCTTGGATTGCTATTGAGTTTGGCTGGATTGTTGCGGAATACGGCCGTCAACCTTGGGCAATTTCGGAAATTCTACCGACCTTCTTGGCAACCTCGTCACTCACGGTGAATGACTTATTAATTAGTATTACTGGTTTCTTAGTTTTCTATACAGGTCTTGCTGCGGTTGAAGGTTGGTTGATGCTGCGCTTTATTAAGCAAGGCCCAAGCTCGCTTCATACTGGTAAATATCACCATGAACTTGCTAAAGCAGATTCACTTGCAAGCCAAGGAGCTCAGTCATGATTTTTGATTACGAAACACTCAAACTAATTTGGTGGCTGTTAATTGGTGTCTTACTAATTGGCTTTGCTGTGACTGATGGCATGGACATGGGTGTGGCAATTTTGCTTCGCCTAGTTGGTAAAACCGATGTTGAACGCCGTACTGTAATTAACACCATTGGCGCTCACTGGGATGGTAACCAAGTTTGGTTCATCACCGCTGGGGGCGCACTGTTTGCAGCTTGGCCTATGGTATACGCAGCTGCGTTCTCTGGCTTCTACTTTGCTATGATGCTAGTGTTATTTGCGTTATTTTTCAGACCGCTTGGTTTTGATTATCGCTCAAAAATAGATTCACCGCGCTGGCGTAATAACTGGGATTGGGGCCTATTTGCAGGCAGCTTTATTCCGGCTCTGGTATTTGGTGTGGCATTCGGTAACCTATTATTAGGTGTGCCTTATCATATCGACGACCTATTGCGTGTTAGTTATCAAGGTTCATTCTTTGCGTTATTAAACCCGTTTGCCATTGTTGTTGGCCTAGTAAGTGTACTGATGCTGGTTGGCCACGCAGGTATGTGGTTACAACTTCGTACTGATGCAGAAGTCGCTAAACGCTCAGCACAATATGGTCAATATGCACTGATGGCGTTTATTGTGTTGTTTGCCTTAGCAGGTGTGTGGGTATCGCAAATTGACGGTTATAAAATCGTTAGCATGGGTGATACTCAAGGCTTTGCAAACCCGCTTGGTAAAACAGTCACGCAGGCACCGGGCGCATGGCTTGATAACTATACAAAAATGCCATTAACCATACTGTTCCCTGCCCTAGCATTCGTAATGGCGGCACTGGCAATTGTGTTATCTAAATTACAAAAACCAGCAATGGCATTGGCTGCGTCAAGCTTAATGCTTGCAGGCGTTATTTTAACCGCTGGTATGTCAATGTTCCCGTTTGTGATGCCTTCGAGCAACAACCCTAATATTAGTTTAACTATGTGGGATGCAGTTTCGAGTCATATGACACTTAACGTGATGTTTATCGTCGCGGTTATTTTTGTACCACTTATTCTTATCTACACAACATGGTGTTATGTGAAGATGTGGCGCAAAGTAACCATCAGTGAAATTGAAAACAACACGCACGGTAGCTATTAAGGAGATTTAAATATGTGGTATTTTGCCTGGATTTTAGGTGTTCTATTAGCCTGTACACTTGGGGTGATCAACGTAATGTGGTACGAATTTCACCAACATAAAGATTCGATTGCTGATGATGAGCTAGAGCTGTACGCGAGACTCAAAAACACCGATGACAACTAAACCCCGACCAAATCGCGCGCAGCAGCAAACGCCGCGCGCTTTTTTAAAGCAGTATAGCCAGTCCGCTTCAGGACTTCTTAAATTAAGCATTAGTCTGGGCACACTCAACGCCCTTTTAATGATTGCCTCTTGTTACCTTCTTGCAAACGCGGCTCATCAAGTCATGTTTGAACAAGCAAACTTGCAAGCCGTAAGCCCATTATTATGGCCGTTGGCAGGGCTAATTATAGTTCGCGCGTTGTTGGTTGCGCTAAGTGAACGGGTGAGTAACCTCGCCGCGTTAAAAATAAAGAACGTGATGCGTAATACACTGCTAGAAAAGCTCAGCAAACTTGGGCCAGCCTACAGTGAACAAAAAGGTCATGGCGCAATACTTAACACCTTACATAATGGGGTTGAAGCACTGCATCAATATTACGCCAACTACATTCCAAGTGTGGCTTACAGTGCGCTTATTCCATTAGCGATATTAGTGGTGATTTTTCCAACCGATTACAAAGCAAGCCTCATATTCCTTTTAACTGCCCCGCTGATCCCCTTTTTTATGATTTTAGTGGGCCATAAAGCGGAGCAGTTAAACCAAGACCGCTGGCAACAGCTAGCGGTACTTGGCAATTACTTTTTTGACCGATTACAAGGCTTGACTCAACTCAAGCTCTTTAATGCAACCAAGCGTGAGCTAAATAGCATCAGTCAGATTTCTGATGATTACCGTGGTGCAACCATGGGGGTATTGAAAGTCGCCTTTTTATCGTCTTTCGCCCTTGAGTTTTTAGCCACCATTAGTGTGGCACTTGTTGCTGTGATCATTGGCTTTAGATTATTTTTTGGTACGCTCGATTTTGCCACTGGGTTTGTGGTGTTACTACTTGCTCCTGAATTTTACTTACCACTTAGACAAATGGGCACTCATTATCACGCAAAACTCGAAGGGATCAGCGCCGCTGCCGATATGGTCGACATAATCAATCAAAGCGATGCTGATGAACATTTAGGGTCATCTAAACTTGAGTTACCGCTAAAAGACATACAGCTGAATGCTCTTACGTTTCACTACCCAGAAACAAACGAGGGGGTGACTGATATCAACCTAACCCTGCCAAGCACAGGCTTAATTGCCTTTGTGGGTGAAAGTGGTTCGGGTAAAAGTACCTTGTTTGATTGCCTATTGGGCTTTCATCATCAAGCCAACAATTCCATAAGCATTAACGAGCAACCACTGAGTGATACTGCATTAGCTGATTGGCAAGCAAAGCTGGCGTGGATCCCACAACACGCCACGTTATTTTATCGGACCGTTGCAGAGAATCTGCGTTTAGCTAAACCTGATGCAAGCCAAGCAGAACTCGATGAAGCAGCGAGTAAAGCTGGAGCACTTGAGTTTATTACTGCCTTACCTGATGGCTTTGATACTTTGCTCGGTGAACAAGGAGAAGGCCTCTCTGGTGGGCAAAAGCAGCGCATAGCCCTTGCCCGTGCATTTTTGAAGAATGCCCCAGTGCTGATGCTAGATGAGCCTACAGCTCACTTAGACAGCCAAACCGAGCATTTAATCAATCAAGCGATCCGCGAGTATGCAAAAGACCATTTAGTGCTGGTTATTGCTCACCGACTGAATACGGTCAAACACGCCGACAATATTTACGTTATGCAACAAGGTCACATTGTTGAAGCTGGTCAGTACCAGCAACTCACTAAGCAAGCTGGCCTATTTGCTAAACTGGTGAGCCAAGGTGACGCCAATGAATAACTTTATACGTCTATTAAAACTGTGCAAACCTCATGCTGGCATGCTGCTTTTAGGAGCTTTTTTAGCAAGCTTAACGGTACTTGCTAATGTCGGATTGCTTGCAATTTCGGGGTGGTTTTTAGCTGCCATGGCAGCGGCGGGAATCGCTGGTGTGCAAATGAATTACTTTACCCCTGCTGGGGTGATCCGCTTTTTAGCTATCGTGCGCACAGCGTCTCGTTACGGTGAGCGGATGATAACTCATAATGCTACCTTTTTATTGCTGAGCGAAATTCGCGTAAACATGTTCAAGACTTTGAGCCAACTGAACAACGTTGACTTAGCAATGACACGTAGTAGCGATTTATTTAACCGCCTACAGAACGATGTCGATGCGCTGGATAAGTTCTATCTCAATGTACTGCTGCCGATTATTGTTGCCCTTTTCAGCATTCCTATCGTGATGGCCTTCATGGCCATGTATAACGCTGAGGTTGCATTAGTGTGCTTTACTTCACTGATGATTATTGGTGTGTTGCTTCCCTCATTGTTAAGCCATAAGCTTCACCAGCAAGCGGATACCGAAACCCAACTCTCAGCCGAATTAAGAGCTGAACTTGCCGATACACTATCAGGCGCCAGAGAGCTTGCTGTTTATCAAGCACACGCGGCGCAATTAGCGCATTGTGATTCACTCAGTAAACAATACAACAGCCAGCTATATAGTCGCCAAAAAGCCGTAGCAAACAGTAATGGTTTAAGCACTTTGGTGATCCAACTCACCATGCTGGCCAGTGTATTTATGATAATTCCACTGGTTGCAATGGGGAGCATGAAAAACGTTGAACTGGCGATGCTCGCGTTATTTGTATTAGCAAGTTTTGAAACCGTGCTCACCCTGCCTACAGCATTTATTGAATTACCGCTTACTTTAAGTGCCGCAAAGCGACTGTTTGATCTTGAAGATAAACACAGCAGCTTAGCCGAAAAACCAAACAACTTAGACGGTCAGTTAGCAAACCAATTAGCGGATCAATCTGGACTTGGCCTTGAGCTAAGCGAAGTCAATTACCAATACTTGGGGGCAAAAAGTAAGGCCCTTAGCAATATCAATTTTGCGATTAAACCCGGCTGCAAAGTTGCC
Organism: Pseudoalteromonas sp. Hal040; assembly: GCF_037162425.1. Taxonomy (NCBI): domain Bacteria; kingdom Pseudomonadati; phylum Pseudomonadota; class Gammaproteobacteria; order Alteromonadales; family Pseudoalteromonadaceae; genus Pseudoalteromonas; species Pseudoalteromonas sp. Hal040. Next base: position 2,425,576 of record NZ_JARLUU010000001.1, read on the forward strand.
CTAGTCGGTGCCAGTGGTAGTGGCAAAACCACCCTTGTGAATTTACTCACAGGTCTTTGGCCGCTGCAATCAGGCTCATTAAAGCTCGCCACCAAGCAAGAAGGCACCTTTGAACTTGAAAGCTTAAGCACTGCAACACGCTTTAAGCAGCTAACGATAGTTGCCCAGCAGCATCATATTTTTGATGGCACGCTACGTGAAAATCTTCGCTATGCAGCTTTTGATGCGACAGATGAGATGCTTATTGAAGCCTGTGAACACGCTGAACTTGGCTCTTGGCTTAGTAACTTAAAAGATGGGCTAAACACTCGTTTAGGCACCGCAGGCAGAAAGCTTTCTCATGGTCAGTCACGCCGTATTGCCATTGCCCAAGCTCTATTAAGGCAAGGTAATTTAATCATTCTGGATGAACCAACAGAGAGCTTAGATAATCACACTAAGCAAAACTTGCTGACTACAGTTGAGAGAATATGGGCAGATAAAACCATGCTGACCATTACCCACGACCCTGCAATGCTAAGCCGTGTTGATAAGGTTATTTGGTTAGAGCAAGGACAAGTAAGAGCCTTTGCGAGTCATGCTGAATTAGTGGCGAATGAAGCCGACTACGTAGAGCTTATTACCCGCTTTTAATCGAGCCGCTCAACGGTGACGTCAATCACTCCTTGCTTTACTGAGGCAATTTGTGAAAACGCCTTTTTTGATAAATCGATAATTCGACCGCGGATAAATGGGCCGCGGTCATTAATAGTCACAATCACACTTTTATTGTTAGCAATATTGGTGACTTTTACTCTGCTGCCAAAGCCAAGCGTTTGATGAGCCGCGCTCATTGCCTGTTGATTAAACACTTCACCACTTGCTGTCGTTCGGCCGTGATATTTATCAGCGTAATAACTGGCTTTGCCTTTTTCTATCGCTCTTTTAGATACCGAAGGCGCACTACTACAACCACTTAAAGTTAAGCTTAACAATGCAAAGACGATGAGTTTATTCATATTACTAGTTCCTTTTTGCCATGAAGATAGCAAGCACTGACTTAGCAAAACCTGAACTATAACAACAAAAAAGCCACCTTAAGGTGGCTTTTAGTATATCGCTTATGATTAGCGAATAATTCCGCGCTCAGAGCTTTTCACGAAGTCTATCATCAACTGAACAGCTGGATACTTCGCAGCATCTTCACGTAGCTCAGCGATTGCTTCTTCAACACCCAAGCTCTTACGGTATAGCGTTTTATATGCACGGCGTGTTGCCATGATTTCATCGCTTTCAAAGCCACGGCGTTTCATGCCTTCAGTATTGATTGCTACAGGGCCAGCCGGTGTACCAATAGTAGTTACAAATGGCGGTACGTCTTTATTAACGCCTGAGTACATACCAACAAAAGCGTGTGAACCAATTTTACAGAACTGGTGAACACCTGAATTACCAGCAAGAATTACCCAGTCACCTACGTGTACGTGACCAGCAACCGAGGCATTGTTAGCAAAAATAACGTTATCGCCCACTACTGCATCATGTGCAACGTGTGTGTAAGCCATAAATAAGTTATTGCTACCAATTTTTGTTACACCTTGGTCTTGAATTGTGCCACGGTGAATTGTTGCACACTCACGGATCACGTTATTGTCACCAATGATCAAGGTTGTAGGCTCATTCGCGTACTTTTTGTCTTGGCAAGCTTCACCGACCGAAGCAAATTGGAAAATATGGTTACCAGAACCAATCGTCGATGGGCCTTTTACAACCACATGAGATTCGATGATACAGTTATCACCAATAGTTACATCGTTACCGATATAGCTATAAGGGCCAACTGAAACGTTATTTCCAAGTTTTGCACCTGGTTCGATTATCGCCGTAGGATGGATCACTATTAAAACTCTCTTCTCGCACACATGATTTCGGCAGTACACACTACTTTGCCTTCAACTTTTGCTTCTGCTGCAAATTTCCATATATTGCGGCGCTCTTTTACAAACTCTACATGCAAATGCATGGTATCGCCAGGTAATACCGGCTGTTTGAATCGCGCATTGTCGATCGCCGCGAATAAATATAGTTCGTTATCGCTACGATTTTCAACTGTCTTAAAGCCAAGTAAGCCAGTTGCTTGAGCCATTGCTTCTAAAATCAACACACCTGGAAAGATAGGTTGATTAGGAAAATGACCCGTAAAAATAGGTTCGTTCACTGTTACATTTTTAATCGCATGTAACGACTCGCCTGGCGTGTAATCAAGTACACGGTCAACAAGTAGCATCGGGTAACGATGCGGAAGTAAACTCAAGATATCTTGGATATCAAGACTATTTAATTCATTTGCCAAAATAGCATCCTTATTTGTCTTCAATATTGAGTGACTTAGTCAGTGACTCAAGTGCTTTAATGCGGTCTTTCATATCGCCAAGGTTACGGATATGGGCAATACTACGTCGCCATTCTTTGTTGGTTAGATGTGGCAAGCCTGAAGAATAAATTCCAGGTTCTGTGATTGCCTTAGTCACCATACTCATGCCGGTGATTATAGCACCATCGCATACGCTAATGTGACCATTAATTGCTACCATGCCGCCAATCTGACAATTCCTACCGATCACAGTGCTACCTGCAAATACAGAACAGCCTGCAACCGCTGTACCCGAACCGATCTCGACATTATGCGCTATTTGACATTGATTATCGATAATTACATTGCTGTGGATGATAGTATCGTCTAGTGCACCACGGTCAATCGTAGTAGACGCCCCTACCTCAACCTTATCACCGATGATTACTCGGCCAAGTTGTGGTATTTTCACCCATTCGCCACGCTCGTTGGCATAGCCAAAACCATCACTGCCCACAACCGTGTTCGCTTGAAATAAACAGTCGCTACCAATTTCTACCTCATGGTAAACGCTTACATTTGCCCAAAGCTTAGTGCCTTGACCAATTTTTGCATGCTCACCAATAAAACAGCCTGGGCCAATCTGCACATCGTTTGCTATAACAGCGCCCGCTTCAATCACCACATTGGCAGCGATCGCGACATTATCACCAATAGAGGCTGAATCGTGAATGACTGCACTTGGGTGAATCCCTGTCACAGCTGAGCGCGGTGTGGTATCCATTAGCTGGGCAAGCTTGGCGTAACAAACATAAGGGTTAGCAACAATAAGTTTATTACCCGTAAAAAACTCTGCATCTGCCGGTGATAAAATCACCGCACTTGCTTGAGTATCTTCTAATTGCGAGCGATATTTCTTGTTCGCCAAAAATGCAATATGCCCATGTTGGGCATTTGCAAGTGTAGATATTTTTTTAATCTCTGTGGCGCCGTCACCTTGAAGGTCAGCGCCCAGAAGATCCGCTATCTGCGAAAGCGTGTAGTTTTGCATATATGATTTCTATTGCTTACTTACTTTTTCAACAACTTTGCTTGATAAGTCATCGACAGTTTTAGGGTTAACATAAATCGTTGTTTCTTTAACTTTAACTTCATCGAATTTGCCAGCTTTCGCTACTTCTTCGATTGCATCTAAGATTAGCTTTTGAACTTTAGCTAGTTCTTGGTTTTGACGCATTTTGATTTCTTGCTCTAAAGGACGACCTTTTTCTGCAAGTTGCTGCTGCATACCTTGAATCTTAGTACGTAATTCTTCTTTTTGCTTGTCGCTCATCGTCGTTGCTTCACGCTTGAACTTTTCAGCTTCAAAACGAATATCACCTTGAAGTTTTTCTAGCTCTTGACGACGCTCTGAGAATTCAGCTTCTAAAGTTTGCTCTACTTTCGCCATTTGTGGGATTTGCTTGTAGATTTCTTGCATATCAACGATACCTACTTTGTGCGCGAATGCGTTAGTAGATAGACCCATAGATAAAGTAGCAAGTAGTGCAAAAGCTGTTGATTTAATTGATTTATTCACGAAAAAACTCCTTTAGAATGTATTACTAATGTTAAAGCTGATGGTCTTCGTATCGTCATCTTCTTCTTTTTGCAATGGATACGCAAAACTGATCAGCATTGGACCCATCGGAGAGATCCATTGTAGAGAAAGACCGGTTGAAACCCTAAAGCGCATTGGATCTGCATAATCATCCAATTTTGCACGCTCATCTGTTGAAAGGTTTTGATAACGGTCAATATTAAACTCTGTATCCCATACGTTTGCTGCATCTACGAAGAAGCTAGTACGTACAGAGCTGGTGTTTTCTTCATCTAAGAAAGGTGTTGGAACAATAAGCTCCATCCCTGCTACCGCTTTGGCGTTACCACCAATTCGGCCTGCTGTGTAAAGCTGGTCAAACTCTGATGCACCACCAATGCTACCTGTTGTAGTACCATCAGGTAATGGTGTACCAGGAATACTTTGCGGAACACGCGATACCGCTCGTGGAAGAATCGTATTTCGGTCAAAGCCACGTAGTTCCATTTCAGTAATTCTGAAGAACTCTTGGAACGGCAGTGTTTGGTCATAACCATTGGTTGTACCATAACCATTACCATAACCAAGTGCTGCACGCGTTGAGAATACCCAGCGGTGGTCATTACTGATTGGCCAATAAAAACGCGAGTCATAATTTAACTTGAAGTACTGTAAATCAGAATTTGGCGTTGTCGCTGTTAAGTTAAGCGACTGACGTGAACCTGCTGTTGGGAATAAACCACGGTTAACAGTTACACGCGACCAACCTGCACTTAACTCGTACTTAGTAAAGTCGAAGCCCGCATCTGGGTTATCTGGGTCTAAGAAAGTTTCACGAATTACACGTGTTTGCTCGTACTCAGCAATATCAGATAACTCTTCTTGCACCCAACGAACACCAAAGTTAATACGGTTTACTGCATCGATTGGGAAACCGATGTTAGTACCAATACCATAACTCTTCGATTTATAGTCGATTAGGCTAAATTTACTCGCATCATAGTTACTGTAGAAGATACTGCTACCTTGCGATACACCATCTGGCGTAAAGTAAGGGTCAGTGTATGACACACTAATACGCTCAGAACCACGCGAGGTATTAATGTTGAAACCAATTTGGTTACCACTACCTAAGAAGTTTGATTCACTGACACCGATGTTAAATTGCAGACCTAAGTAAGAGCCATACGCAAGACCTGCGTTAAAGCTACCTGCAGATTGTTCTTTAACTGTAAAATCGACATCAACTTGGTCATCAACACCAGGAACTGGCACCACGTTAAAATCAACGCTTTCCATGTAAGGTAAACGCTGAATTTGTAGTTTAGAGCGCTCAAGGCTTTGATTTGATAACCATGCACCTTCAAGCTGCGTCATTTCACGGCGTACTACTTCATCTGAAGTATTTTGGTTACCACCTACGATGATACGACGAACATAAACACGCTTGCCCGGATTAACAGAAAGCGTTAATTGTACTTCTTTATTTTCGTCATCAATTTCTGGGATGGTACGTACTTCAGCATTGGCATAGCCAAAACGTGCTAAGTAGCTTTTGATAAACTCTTCAGACGATGTCACCACAGAGCCGTTATAAAGCTCACCTGTTTTCAGTGGGATAACACTTCTGATTAATTCTTCACGACCTAACAAGTCACCAATAAAGTCAAAGCCTTTCACTTTATACTTAACGCCTTCGGTGATATTTGCTGTTACATAAACAGAATCACGCTCTGGGCTTACTGATACTTGTGTTGAATCGATATTAAAACGTAGGTAACCACGGTCTAAGTAGTAACTACGAATTTTCTCTAAATCGCCTTCGATGGTTTGCTTTTGGTAGCGGTCACTCGACATGAATTTCCACCACGGTAAATCTTGCTGAGATTCAGCTAATTTAAGTAGCTCTTCATCCGAGAAAAGTTCGTTACCAACCAAGTTGATTTGACGAATTGACGTCGCGTCACCTTCATCAAATTTGAATAGAAGTTTTACACGGTTACGCGGTAACTTAGTAATGCTTACATCCACTTTTGCATTGTACTTACCAATACTGTGGAAGAATTCAACTAAGCCTTTTTCAATGTTATCAAGGACTGTTTTATCAAGCGGCTCACCAGTACGGATATCTTGCTGGTCTAGCGACTCATTAAGCTGCTCATCTTTGATGTCTTTATTGCCATCAAACTCGATCATGCTGATCGTTGGGCGCTCAGTCACACGGAAGATAACACTGTTGCCATCACGTAATGCTTTAATATTGTCAAAGTGACCTGAACGATAGAGAGCCTTTATGGTTCTAGAAATTGTGTACTCATCAATATTATCGCCCACGTTGATCGGAATATGCGTTAACGCTGCACCTAGTGCAACACGCTGTAAACCTTCAACTTTTAAATCATCTACAATAAAGGAGTTTTGGCCTAGGGCTGCAAAGCTAGCACCTAATAAACTTGAAACTGCCAAATGTTTTTTTATAGCCATTTTGTTATCTTTATCCTTTACAACTGTATTACCGCTCAACACCTTATAAATTTAACTTTTGCGGTGTTTTACAATCGTGTTCAAATTGGAATTTTTCGCTTACTTGTTATAAACGCGATACATCATTGAACAAAGCGAAACATGTTAAAAACAGAAGCAACAAGGCCCCCACTTTAAAACCAAATTCTTGCGTCTTTTCAGAGACCGGCTTTTTGCGAAAAAGTTCAATTATGTAATACATTAAGTGCCCACCATCTAGCACTGGCAGCGGTAATAAGTTAAATACGCCAAGGTTTACACTAATTAATGCTAAAAAGCTTAAAAATGCAACCAAGCCATAGCTTACGCTAGTTCCCGCACCAACTGCAATGCCCACCGGGCCACTTAAATTTTTAACCGACACCTGACCGGAAATTAAATTACCAATCATGTCAAAACTAAGGGTAATTAAACGCCATGTTTCTTGTATGCCCAGCACAATACTATCGACAGGGCCATAATGTCTAGTTTCAATATAGTTTTCTGGCCATGGCTCAACCACCGGAGACACACCTAAAAAGCCCTGAGCAACACCAGCATCATTGGTTCTACTTTGTGGCGTCACTGACAGCTCTTTTATACTATCTTGCCTTTGTACACTAAATTGTAAGGATTTGTTAGGTGATTGCTGAATTAGTGAAACTAACTCGGTCCAACTGCTGATATTTTCGCCATTTACGGCAATAATTTTATCTGTAACTTGTAAGCCAACAGCCTCTGCTGCCGAGCCTTTACTGATCATAGCCACTTCTAGAAGTGCTTTCGGGCGAAATGGCACAATGCCAATCGAGGTTAATGGTGGAACATCTTGTTGATCCAACTTCCAACCATCTAAATTTAATGTACGCACATGCTTTTGGTAGTTTTGATCACGAAGCGTTATGACAACACTTTGCTCACCTAAGCGACTCATAAGCGAGAAAGTGGCATCTTGCCAAGTGTTAATGTCGTCTTCACCAATTTTAATAATTTGCTGGTTTGGCTCAATATTAGCCGCAGCAGCACGGCTACCTTGAGTCACTTCACCCACCACAGGCTTTAATGACTGAACGCCCACCATATACATTACAGCAAGGGCAAAAATAGCAAATATGAAGTTTGCCATCGGGCCTGCGGCAACAATCGCAATACGTGCTTTAACTGATTTGGCATTAAATGATAAATGACGCTGCTCTGGCGGCACTTCATCTACACGCTCATCAAGCATTTTCACATAACCACCAAGTGGTATAGCTGCAATCACATATTCGGTTTGCTGTTTGTCGTACCATTTAACTAATGGCTTACCAAAGCCAATTGAAAAACGCAGCACTTTCACACCCGCTTTGCGCGCAACCCAGAAGTGACCATATTCATGCACAGTCACTAAAATGCCCAGAGCAAGAATGAATGAACCAAGATTCCAGAAAAAATCAAACATGCTAGTGGATGCCTCTTTTGACAAACTCAGTTGCTTTTAAACGTGCTGCTTGGTCGCAAGCTAAAATCTCATCAAGCGTTTGCACATTAATGTTTTGTGTTGCATTGAGCGTTTCAGCGTTAACGCGATAAATATCTGTGAAGCCGATTTGCCCACCTAAAAAGGCGGCAACGGCTATTTCATTCGCCGCATTGACCGTCGTTGTTGCACCTTGCCCCATTTCACACGCATCAATGGCAAGTTTTAAATTAGGGTAACGAGCGTAATCTGGCTTAGTGAACGTAAAGTCAGCCATTTGTGAAAAATCGAGCGGTTTGACACCGGCATCAACACGTTCCGGAAAGGCTAATGCGTGAGCAATTGGTGTGCGCATGTCAGGGTTGCCCATTTGCGCAAGCACTGAGCCATCTTTATATTGCACCATTGAATGGATAATACTTTGTGGATGGATCACTACTTCAATGTCGCTGGCATGACAGTTAAAGAGCCACTTGGCTTCAATAAACTCAAGGCCTTTATTCATCATAGTGGCTGAGTCGACAGATATTTTTTGTCCCATCGACCAATTAGGGTGTGCCACCGCTTCTGCTACAGTCACAGATGGTAATGTCGCTAAATCACGCGTTAAGAAAGGACCGCCAGAACCAGTAAGCAAAATTTTGCTCACACCATTGTCAGCAAGTAAACCCGATGCAGTTTGTAGCGATGCAGGCATACACTGGAAAATAGCATTATGTTCGCTATCAATTGGCAATAAGGTGGCGCCATGTTGTTTAACTTTATCAATAAACAACTGACCCGACATAACGAGTGATTCTTTATTTGCAAGCAGTACTTTTTTGCCGGCTTCAACCGCACTTAACGTCGGCAGTAGACCCGCAGCACCCACTATCGCCGACATCACAGCATCAACTTCAACGTGAGCAGCAAGTTCGCTCATCGCTTCAACACCTGCTAGTACTTCAGTTTTACACGTGCTGTTCGCGAGTAAGTGTTGAAGGGCTTTGGCTGCATGTTGGTCAGCCATAACAGCAAATTTAGGCTGATGTGCGATACACAGTTCAGCCATTTTTTCAGCGTTTTTACCCGCAGCTAATGCAAAAATTGCAAAGCGCCCTGGGTTTCTAGAAACAACATCTAAGGTGCTTAAACCGATTGAACCAGTTGCGCCTAATACGACAAGTTGCTCTACTTTGCTCATAAACTTAGTGTCCATGCGTAGCAAAGTACAAAGATTGGCGCAGCCGCAGTTAGGCTATCAATACGGTCTAAAATACCGCCATGACCAGGTAAACATGAACCGCTGTCTTTCAAGCCAACTTCACGTTTAAACATACTTTCTAGTAAATCGCCCACCGCTGAGAATAACGCGATAAATGCTGTCATTACTGCATAAATTGGCCACACAGCCATGTCAACATTGGTGAAGTGACAAAATACGAGTACAAAAATAATTGAGGCAACCACACCACCTAATAAACCTTCGATGGTTTTATTAGGGCTCACTTTAGGCATTAACTTGTGTTTACCTAGGTTTTTACCAGTAAAGTATGCACCAATATCTGCACTCCAAACGATACCAAGTACAACTAAAATCAGCATTGAACCAAAATGTGTTGATTCATTATACCCTGCACTGCGTAGGGTATTTAATGCAAGCCACAGTGGCACTAAGGTTAAAAAGCCTGCAATAGCACGCATGACAATGCCTTCATTCCATGCTTTAGCCATTGCTGGGTAGCGCCAAACTAAGTAAGTCGCCACAATCCACCAGGCAAATGACAGCGTAAATAAATAGTTTGCATCCCCCACTAATTGGCCATTTTGCCAAAGTGATTCAATCGGCCAATGCCAGTTGAGTAGTGCCAAAAACGCAGCCGTTGCTGCAACAAATCCAAAACGCTTAACTTTATCGCACAGGCCCATAAACGCAGACCATTCCCATGCACCAAGTAAAACAATACCGGCGGCGATATAACTAAATAGTGTTAATGGGGTATAAAAAACCAAAATAAGTGCAAGTGGTGCCAACACGAGCGAGGTTAAAATTCGTTGTTTTAGCAATGTGTGTACCTTCAACTAGTAATTAGGTCTCGGCGAGTAATTGTTTTATTTGTTCGCCTGTACAACCAAATCGTCGCTCTCTGGCAACGTAACATGCGATAGCGTCAGCAAATGCAGCTTCATTGAAGTCTGGCCAAAGCGTATCGGTAAAGTAAAGCTCAGCATAAGCCGCTTGCCATAAAAGGAAATTACTGATGCGTAAATCTCCGCCAGTGCGGATCATTAAGTCAAGTTCACCTTGATCGGCCATACTCATTTGTTCGGCCATTAGCTCTTCAGTAATGTCTTCTGCAGCCATTTCACCGGCTGCGACTTTTTTCGCAAGCGTTGTTGCGGCGTTAGTGATATCCCAACGACCACCATAATTAGCTGCTACGTTTAACTGTAGACCCGTATTATTACGGGTTAATTCATGGGCTGCATCAACTTTATTGCGCAAACCTTCTGAAAAGCGTGATAAATCACCAATTATGTTCAGCTTTACATTATTTTTATGAAGTTTTTTAACTTCTTTGCCCAAAACGAATAAAAATAGCTCCATAAGCGTATTTACTTCGTCCTCTGGACGTCGCCAATTTTCGCTACTAAATGCGAACAGTGTTAACGACTGTATACCTAAGCGAGTACAAAATTGCACTGATTGACGAACCGCATCAACGCCCTTTTTGTGCCCATAAACACGTGGGCGATTTTTCGCTTGCGCCCAACGTCCGTTGCCATCCATGATTATAGCGACATGCTTAGGCAAACTTTGCTGGGAAATTTTATCAGCGTTAAGAACCATAAATATCGAGTATTCCATAAAAAAACGCCGTCTAGTATACCCTAGACGGCGTTTCAAAACTAATAAATTTAGTTGCTGCTGTTCGCTTTCAGTATCAATGCCTGAAAGATAAACAGCGACAATTAGATTTCCATTAGCTCAGCTTCTTTCGCTGTTAACTGTGCATCCATCTCTTTGATGAATTTGTCAGTAAGCTTTTGGATCTCGTCTTCAGCTTGGCGTGCTTCATCTTCAGAAATATCTTTTTCTTTCAATAAGCTCTTGATATCGCCATTCGCGTCACGGCGGATGTTACGTACCGCAACACGGCCACCTTCAACTTCACCACGTACGATTTTGATAAGGTCTTTACGACGCTCTTCTGTAAGTGGAGGAAGTGGAACACGAATAACAGTACCCGCAGACATCGGGTTTAAACCTAAGTCTGAAGCCATGATCGCTTTTTCTACTGCTTGCGCTAGTGACTTATCGAACACGCTGATTGCAAGTGTACGAGAGTCTTCAATTGTTACGTTAGCAACTTGGTTTAATGGTGTATCAGCGCCGTAGTAAGACACTTGAATACCGTCAAGTAATGCAGGATGTGCACGGCCTGTGCGAATTTTAGATAATTGACTGCCTAGTGCCGCAACACTTTTTTGCATACGTTCTGACGCATCTTTTTTGATATCGTTAATCACGGTTCAATCCTAATCTATTTGCTAGTTTCATCTGAGGCTTGTGAAGAGATAAGCGTTCCTTCATCTTCGCCCATAATAACACGCTTAAGCGCGCCTGATTTATTCATGTTAAATACGCTTAATGGCATGTTGTGGTCACGCGCCAGCGTAAATGCAGCTAAATCCATAACCTTAAGCTCTTTTTCAATGATTTCATTGTAGCTTAAGTGGCGATATAGTGTAGCTTCTGGGTTTTTCACTGGGTCATCTGAGTAAACACCGTCAACTTTAGTCGCTTTGATTACAGTATCTGCTTCAATTTCAATACCACGTAAACACGCTGCAGAATCAGTCGTGAAGAATGGGTTACCTGTACCTGCTGAGAAAATAACAACACGGCCAGATTTTAATAGGCTGATAGCTTCTGCCCAGTTGTAAGCATCACATACACCGTTAAGCGGGATAGCTGACATTAAACGGCAATTTACAAATGCACGGTGTAGTGCATCACGCATTGCCAAACCATTCATTACAGTGGCAAGCATACCCATGTGGTCACCCACAACGCGGTTCATACCCGCTTCTGCCAATGAACCACCACGCAAGAAGTTACCGCCACCGATAACTAAACCTACTTCTACGTCGAGCTCTACAAGTTCTTTAATTTCTTGAGCCATACGGTCAAGTACTTTCGGGTCGATGCCGAAGCCTTCGTCTCCCATTAATGCTTCACCGCTAAGTTTAAGAAGAACACGTCTAAAAATAGGTTTACGATTGATAGTCATAATATTTGGGCCAGCCTTAGTAATGAGATAAAAAATAACCGCGCTATGGTTACACATAAAACGCGGTTATTTTAAAGAATTTTCATCAGTGACGCAAAAGCTAATAGCAGATTAATTTCATCTAATTGCCCTACGTCACTAACTTAGAAAATTACTCGCCTTTTGCAGCAGCGATTTGAGCAGCTACTTCAGCAGCGAAGTCTTCTTCTTTACGCTCGATACCTTCACCAACTTCTAAACGTACGAAGTTAGTAACAGTTGCGCCTTTCTCTTTAAGAATTTCGCCAACAGTTTTCTTAGGTTCCATGATGAAAGCTTGACCAGTAAGAGAGATCTCACCAGTGAATTTCTTCATACGACCAACAACCATTTTCTCAGCGATTTCAGCAGGCTTGCCTTCGTTCATCGCGATGTCGATTTGAACTGCTTTTTCTTTTTCAACAACGTCAGCTGGTACGTCTTCTGGGTTTACGAACTCAGGCTTAGACGCAGCTACGTGCATAGCAACTTGCTTAAGAGTTTCTTCGTCAGCGTCACCAACTACAACAACACCGATACGGTCGCCGTGGCGGTAAGAAGAAAGTTTGTCACCGTCGATGTACTCAACGCGACGAACATTGATGTTTTCACCGATTTTAGCAACTAGAGCAACACGTGTTTCTTCAAACTGTGCTTTAAGTGCTTCGATGTCAGCTTTTGATTCAACAGCAGCATCTAATACTTCGTTAGCGAAGCCAAGGAAGTTTGAATCTTTAGCAACGAAGTCAGTTTGACAGTTAACTTCAAGAAGAGCAGCGAAACCGTTACCTTCTTTGATTAAGATTGTACCTTCAGCAGCGATGTTACCAGCTTTTTTAGCAGCCTTTGCAGCACCGCTCTTACGCATGTTTTCGATCGCTAACTCGATGTCACCGTTAGTTTCAGTTAACGCTTTTTTACAATCCATCATGCCAGCGCCAGTGCGCTCGCGTAATTCTTTAACTAGGGCAGCAGTTACAGCCATTAGAATATCCTCAATTGAATTCTGTTATAGGGAAGCGGTATAGGCCGCTTAACAAGAATAACAAGTCTTCACCTCAAATAGATGAAGACTTGATGACAGCTAATTACTCAGCTTCTACGAAGTCGTCTTTCTCAGCTTGAGCAACGATGTTGTTCTCACGACCTTCAGTGATCGCAGCTGATACAGCGCCTGTGTAAAGTTGGATAGCACGGATCGCATCGTCGTTACCAGGAACGATGTAATCAACACCGTCTGGGTTAGAGTTTGTATCAACGATAGCAACAACAGGAATACCTAGGTTGTTAGCTTCACGGATAGCGATGTGCTCGTGGTCTGCATCGATAACGAAAAGCGCGTCTGGAAGACCGCCCATATCTTTGATACCACCAAGGCTCTTTTCAAGCTTTTCCATTTCACGAGTAAGCATTAACGCTTCTTTCTTAGTTAATTTCTCGAAAGTACCGTCTTGGCTTTGCGCTTCAAGGTCTTTAAGACGCTTGATTGATTGACGAACTGTTTTCCAGTTAGTCAACATACCACCTAACCAACGGTGGTTTACGTAGAACTGCTCGCTTTGAAGAGCTGCTTCTTTAACTGCTTCGCTTGCTGCGCGCTTAGTACCAACGAAAAGTACTTTACCTTTGTTAGAAGCTGCGTTCGATAAGAACTTAAGTGCTTCGTTGAACATTGGTACAGTTTGCTCTAGGTTGATGATATGAACACGGTTACGAGCGCCGAAGATGAAAGGCTTCATCTTAGGGTTCCAGTAACGTGCTTGGTGACCAAAGTGAACACCAGCTTGAAGCATATCGCGCATTGAAACGTTTGCCATTTGTATAATCCTCTATAATTTAGGGTTAGGCCTCCACATATCCCATAGCACCAACACCGTAGTTAATTTGTAACTTAAGTGCACCCAAGTGTATGTGACGATACGTGTGTGTGTTAAAATAAAATTGTGTTTGCCTTAAATACAAAAAATCAGTTAAGAATTTATTTGTAAAAAGACGGCGCGCTTTATACCATATTAAAATTGAAAACTCAACGTCTAGTGCAAAATTTGTGCACTGAAAACTGACCTGAAAAACAACTTTGGAGCCTCAATGAGTGCTGTGATCAAGACCCCTGAAGAAATCGAAAAAATGCGTGTTGCCGGGCGCTTAGCCGCCGAGGTACTTGAAATGATAGAACCGCATGTGGTGCCAGGTGTAACCACAGATGAACTAAATACAATTTGTCACGATTATATCGTTAATGTTCAAGATGCTATTCCAGCACCGCTTAATTATCACGGTTTCCCAAAATCAATCTGCACCTCAGTGAACCATGTTATCTGTCACGGTATTCCTAACGACAAACCACTTAAAGAAGGTGACAGCGTAAATATTGATATTACGGTGATCAAAGATGGCTATCACGGCGACACATCTAAAATGTTCCATGTGGGCACACCTAATATCCAAGGCAAACGCCTTGCTGATATCACACAAGAAAGCCTTTACCTTGCAATTAAAATGGTAAAACCAGGCGTTCGCCTAGGTGATATTGGCGCTGCAATTCAAAAATATGCAGAAAGCTTTAACTATTCAATCGTACGCGAATACTGTGGTCACGGTATTGGTGCTGAGTTCCACGAAGAACCACAAGTAATGCACTATGGTAAAGCTGGAACTGGCGAAGTGTTAAAAGCGGGTATGTGCTTAACAATCGAGCCAATGGTTAATGCTGGTAAGCGCCAATGTAAGTTACTTAAAGATAACTGGACAGTTGTAACAAAAGACCGTTCATTGTCTGCACAGTGGGAACACACCCTGTTAGTGACTGAAAATGGTGTTGAAATTTTAACGCTCCGATCAGATGATACTATCGACAGGATCATCGAACACTAGGAGCCAGCCCCTGTGGCATTACCCAATAAAGTAAAAAAGTTGCTCAGCCAAGCTGAGCAACTTAGCGATTATCGCGACTGTTCTAGTTATTTTTATAAATGGCTACAGAACGAATTCTCAAAACAACCCGTTAGCAACTTAATTAATGCCCGCGCTGAGTTTATCGACCGCCTATTAATTAAATTGTTTCACGATTACGACCTTGCTCACGAAAGTGACTTAGCCCTAATTGCTGTGGGCGGCTATGGTCGTGGCGAACTGCATCCCTACTCCGATATCGACTTTATGCTACTGGTGAGTGAACAGCCAAGCGAAGCCGTGTGTGAGAAAATTGGCCAGTTCGTCACCATGCTTTGGGATCTTAATTTAGAAATTGGTCACAGCGTTCGCACCATAGAACAAGCATTAGAACAAAAACGCGAAGATGTGACATTTGCTACCAGTTTACTTGAGAGCCGATTAATTTTCGGTAATCACATCGAATTCGAAAAATTAAAAAATCATTTAATTGATTCGCCAATTTGGCGCTCAGACGAATTCTTTTTGGCGAAAGTACAAGAACAAAATCTACGCCATAGAAAATGCCATGGTACGGCTTATAACCTTGAGCCAAATATCAAAGAGAACCCAGGTGGCCTGCGCGATTTACAAACCATTATTTGGGTTGCTAAAAAGCACTTTAGAGCCGAAACATTACAAGAGCTGATCAATCACGGCTACCTCACCCATGAAGAATATCAAGAACTACTAGAGTGTTTAGAAAACCTCTGGAATATTCGTTTTGCACTACACCTAGCTGCGGGGCGCTCTGAAAACCGTTTGCTGTTCGACCACCAACCTCATGCGGCAGAAATTCTCGGCTTTGGTAGTGATGGTAAAGCTTCGGTTGAGCGCATGATGAAACGCTTATTCAGGATCATGAGTCGCGTACGTGAGCTTAACCAAATGCTGCTTTCATATTTTGAGCAAAGCATTTTACCAGGTGCCGGTGAGCTACCTGTCATTGAACTTGATCGTAACTTTGAGCGCATTGGCCATCAAATTCGTGTAAAAAATCCGTCGGTGTTCTTCCGCCGGGATCAGCTATTTGTGTTGTTCGAGCATATTGCTGATAACCCTGAGATCACCCATATTTACCCAAGTACCATACGTACAATGCGCCAAGTGCGTCGTCGTTTACTGGGTGATTTACAAGATTACGCCGCCTGTCGCGAAGCTTTTTTACGCTTAATAAAACACCCTAACGGTATGGGCCGTGCATTTACGCTAATGCACAAGCACGGCATTATTGCCGCCTACTTACCACAGTGGCGAAACATCTTCGGGCAAATGCAGTTTGATTTATTTCATGCCTATACCGTGGATGAGCACACCCATAAGCTTATTAACAATATTTATAAGTATTTTGATAAGTCAAAAGTAAGCGAGTTTCCACTTTGTAGTGAAATCGTCACCCGCATGGATAAACCTGAGTTACTTTATTTAGCCGGTATATTTCATGATATCGCCAAAGGGCGCGGCGGCGATCACTCAGAGCTAGGCTCAGTTGATGCGATTGCGTTTGCTAAATTGCACCGCTTCCCATCATCAGACGGTAAGCTCATCTCTTGGTTAGTAGCTAATCACTTACTTATGTCGGTCACAGCGCAACGTAAAGATATTAATGACCCTGATGTGATTAAAGACTTTGCAAGCAAAGTAAAAAATGAGCGTCAGCTCGATTACTTATACTGCTTAACGTTGGCCGATATTCGCGCGACCAACGATAATCTGTGGAACGATTGGAAAAACACCCTACTCCGTGAGCTGTATTTGCACACCCAGCGAGCACTGCGCTTAGGGCTTGAAAATCCAATGGACCAACGTGACCAAATTCGAGATAAAAAGCAGCAAGCTAAACAACGCTTATTGAACCACGGCTGTAACGAAGATCAGATCGACTTAATTTGGAGCCGCTTTAAAGCCAATTACTTTACCGCTTTTAGTGAACAACAAATTTCGTGGCACACAGAACACTTATTAAATTGTGAAGATTTAAGCCTACCAAGCGTGACCGTATCTGACACCGCAATGCATGGTGGTACGCAAGTGTTTGCCTACAGCCCTTACTCGGGAAGTTTATTCTCCCGTCTTGTGAGCGTTATTGGTTCGAAAAAAGCGCAAATTCAACATGCACAAGTGTTAACCACTAAAGATGGCTACGTGCTGTTTAGCTTTGTTATTTTAGAGGTTAATGGTGACCCAATTGCAAGTAACCGAGCACAAGGTATTAAACGCGCTTTAGAACTGGCGATTAGCGATCCGAAAAAGAAAATTCGCATCAAAAAGAACCGCTCACAGCGCTTCAAAGATTTTAATATCAAACCAAAAATTGTGCTTAGACCGCATGCGCGTAAAGATCGCAGCTTAATTGAAATTCAAGCGGTGGATATTCCGGGTCTACTAACGAAAATTGCGGAAGTATTTCAAGCACACTTATTACATATTCATGCCGCGCGGATCACCACTGTTGGTGAGCGTGCAGAAGATTTCTTCGTGGTATCAAATAATGAATACCAAGCATTAACAGACGAAGAACAGGCTAAAATTCATCAAGCATTGCGTAAAAAACTCAACGCAGAAACCGAATAAGAGGATCTTATGTCAGATTTAAAAACCATGATCGAAAACGCCTGGGACAACCGCGATAGCATCAGCCCAAGCACAGTATCAAGTGAAGTTAAACAAGCAATTATCGACGCGCTTGAATTACTTGATAGCGGTGCTGCGCGTGTTGCTGAAAAAATCAGTGGTGAGTGGGTTGTACATCAATGGTTGAAAAAAGCGGTGCTACTGTCTTTCCGTATTCGTGATAACCAACCAATGAGCGATGGTGTTAATCAGTTTTACGACAAAGTACCCCTTAAGTTTAGCGACTATACACCAGAGCAATTCCAACAAGGCGGCATGCGTGTTGTGCCAAATGCTGTGGCACGTAAAGGCAGCTTCGTAGGTAAAAACGTGGTGCTAATGCCATCTTATGTCAACATTGGCGCCTACGTTGATGAAGGTACGATGGTTGATACATGGGCAACGGTTGGCTCGTGTGCACAAATTGGTAAAAACGTTCACTTGTCGGGCGGTGTAGGCATTGGTGGTGTACTTGAGCCACTACAAGCTAACCCAACTATTATTGAAGACAACTGCTTCATTGGCGCACGCTCTGAAATTGTTGAGGGCGTTGTGGTCGAAGAAGGTGCGGTTATTTCAATGGGTGTTTACATCAGCCAAAGCACACGTATCTATGACCGTGAAACTGGCGAAATCCATTACGGTCGAGTACCAGCAGGTGCGGTTGTTGTTCCAGGCTCTCTACCGTCAAAAGATGGTTCGCACAGCCTATATGCTGCCATCATCGTGAAAAAAGTTGACCAGCAAACTCGCGAAAAAGTAGGTATTAATGCCCTACTTCGCTCGATTGATGAATAACAAAGCTGGGCTGTAAGCCGTCAGCTTTAAGTTTGAGATAAGAAGCGCGATGCTAGCTAGTTTCGCGCTTTTTTATTCATCGTAATGCAATGATTTTTAGCTAGTTTGTTGAGATATACTCACAAATATGTTTTAGTATAAAAAACAAACAAAAAATAATAGTAAAAATGTTCAAGTCTTTTCGGAGTTTTACCCACACGGAATTATTTTATTACACAGGACTATTCTATCTTGTGGCAATCATACTGTTTGCATCACGTAGCTACCTATACGAATTTTTTGTCACCGACACGAATTCACATCGCACTGAGGTCAAAGAGCTTGAAGTTGCTTTAACATCGCATGTACATAAAAGATATGTTTTTGAAGCATTGCAAACGACCTTAGATGGCCTTACAACACCCGATCGAGTTGCAGTTAAAATCCAGTGTTATACAGCTTTCTGTGATGTTAGTTTCACAAACCCGTTTATCACCATTAACGACCACAATCACTACAGCGCAGAAGTAAAACGTGTGTTTGAGCAAAATGTTGCTTCCCTTCACCGAAAAGATACGACTCACTAGTTTCAGGCGCTATAACTTAAGGCTTAAAACTTAAAGCTCCCCAGCTAAATTGTTACATCTTATTTCAAATACACACTTTATCGCTTAATTACGGCTATTCAGCGTTACTCCTGACATACATTTCATTTACCTCACTGGCACTTTTTTTACATCGCACTACAATGCACACAAACTGATTTTGGAACACACACAATGAATCTGACACGTAGTTCGCTGAAAAACCCTGCGAGTGTTATTGTCATCTTGGTGTTGATTATGTTGTTTGGCATGTTGAGCATTTTTAAGCTGCCAATTCAGCTCACACCAGATATTGAGCAACCGCAGATCACTATTTTCTCTGGTTGGCGCCAAGCTGCACCTGAAGAGATTGAATCGGTGATCATTGAGCCGCTTGAGAACGCAGTAAAAAACACCCCGGGTGCGCTAGAGGTTAATACTTACATTAACCGTGGCAATGGCTCTATCACGTTGACTTTTGCTGTTGGGCAAAACATGCAACAGGCCATGCTTGATGTGTTAACTAGCCTTAACCAAGCGCCGCCTCTGCCGTTAGATGCATTTGATCCTGTGGTATTTGCTGGCGGTAATAATGGGGAGGCCGCAGCAACGTTACTGGTCACCCCGAAAGATTTTAATAGCGACAGCCTTGATTTAGACATGGCGCAGTTCCAAAAACAAATCGATGAATTTGTTGAGCCCCGTTTGGCACGTATTCCTGGTGTTGCCCGCGTTGATTTAGCCAGTGAACGACCAAAAGAATTACGTATAACCTTTGACCCTCACAAAGCCGCAGCACTTGGCGTCAGCCTTGACCAAATCAGTAACGTATTAGCCAGCTCACGCGATACTTCGGGTGGCCTTGCCAATGTTGGCCGCCGTCAATATACCGTACGCTTTACTGGGCAATATGATTTATCGAGCATGGCACAAATGCGCGTTGGCTATTCAGGCGACAGACCCATTTACCTTGGCGATATCGCAAGTGTAGAGCGCACTTTCTCTGACCGTTTAGGAATGAGTGGTCGAAATGGTAAACCCGCCTATTACATTCGTATTTCGCGCGCTAACGAAGCCAACACCGTTGCCCTACTCGACGAAATTAATCTTGCCATTAAAGAACTAAACGAAGGGCCGCTGGCTGAGAATGGCTTATCGATTGAATTAAGTTTTGATGCCTCAGTGCATATTCGTAATGCTTTGTCGTTGGTTAAAAGTAACTTAGGATTGGGTGTTTTACTGTCGTGTTTAATCTTGTGGCTGTTCTTTAGGGGCTTAAAGGCCACGTTTGTGATTGCAGCGACAATTCCTGTCTCTTTGTTAGTTGCGTTTTTAACGTTGAATATTTTTGACCGCAGCTTAAATGTTATTTCACTGGCGGGCCTTGCCTTTGCTGTTGGCTTAGTACTTGATGCCGCCATCATAGTGCAAGAAAACATCGCAAGGCTAAGAAGCGAAGGCTTTGATACTAAAAAAGCCGCGCTAAAAGGCGCAGCTCAAGTAACAGGCGCTTTATTTGCCTCAACCACCACCAGCGTTGCTATCTTCTTGCCAATTTTATTTATGGCGGGTATTGAGGGGCAGTTATTCTCTGACTTGGCGCTCACCTTATCCATTGCAGTTATTGCCTCTATGATTTGCGCAATTACACTTATTCCGTTAGCTAACCACTTTTGGCCAGACAAAGAGCTCAAAGCGGATCCTTATCGTGAATATTGGCATAAGCTGACCAACTTTATCATGGCGCTTACCAATACCCGCGTTAAACAAATAGTATGGATAGTGTCGTTATTGGGTGGCTCAGTCGTTGCGACCATGACCATGCTCCCGAAAACTGATTTTATGCCGCGCGCACCAACCGATGGCTTTTTCTTTAACTTAAATACCCCGCCAGGCGGCAATGTGCAGTTTATGGAAGAAGAGCTGCTGATGCGTATTAAAAAGCGCTTAATGCCTTATTACATAGGTGAAAAAGAGCCGGGGATAAAAGATTTTAACTTTTATGCGTTTGGTTCGAATGCTGGCGGCTTTATTTATTCTGCCGATCCGCAACGTGTTGAAGAATTAATGAAGGTCGCCCGAGAAGAGATCTTCATTGATTTGCCCGACACCCAAGTATTCTTCTTTAGAGGGTCGATGATCCAAGTTGCTAATGGCGGTGATGGTCGCAATATCAATATCGATTTAACGGGCCCGAATATGGACGAGCTAATAGCGGGTGCTAATGTGGCGCTGCAAGCTGTCACCGAAGCAATGCCGAATGCCACTGCAAGGCCACAACCACGACTCGATATGGCAGAGCCAGAACTTAGGCTCACACCCAATGACCGTCGTATAACCCAAGCAGGGCTAACTCGTCGTGATGTGTCTCAGGCAGTGCAAGCCTACACAGGTGGGTTATTTGTTAATGAATACTTTGATGGCAACGAACGCATGAACGTGATTTTGCGCGGCATACCGTGGCAAACTCCAGAAGAGCTTAAAGCCCTTCCCATTGTGACCCCACAATCAGGTATTCAAACCTTAGGCGAACTTGCCAATATTGAGCGCACCGTGGGGCCAACCCAGCTTAGACGTGTTAATGGCCGCCGTACCGTGAGTATTGTTGTCACGCCACCAGCAGACATGAGCTTGCAACAAGCGCAAACTATTCTCTCAGAGCAAGTTATGCCAAAAGTTCGTGCAAGCTTGCCTGACAGCTCTGGCGCGATTTTGGCGGGTAACGCACAAAAGATGAATTCGGCCATGCAAGAAATGACAATCAACTTTATCTTGGCTCTGTTTATTTTATTCTTGCTAATGACCGCATTGTTTAAGTCAGCCAAAGACAGCGCGTTAGTTTTGCTGGTCATGCCATTGGCAATTGCAGGCGGTGTACTGGCTTTATTTGTACTTAACTTATTTACCTTCCAATCGCTCGACTTACTGACCATGATTGGCTTTATTATCTTGCTGGGTCTGGTGGTAAATAATGCCATTTTATTGGTTGACCAAACCCGTGTTGCGATGGCCGCAGGACTCAGTCGAGAAGACGCCGTTCGTCAAGCTGTGCTGCTGCGCGCAAGACCCGTATACTTGAGTACCTTAACCAGCTTATTTGGCATGCTGCCACTGATGCTAATGCCGGGGGTAGGATCAGAAATTTACCGTGGTCTTGCCACTGTGATCGTCGGCGGCATGGCCATTAGCGCCCTATTCACCCTGATATTAATGCCAAGTTTATTGCAACTTGGCAGACAACTGCCGCCTGTTAATAACAAACAGCAACCAGAAAAAACGCCTTTAAGCTTGGTATCGAATCAATGAGTATTAAAACAATGAACACACCTTTTCGTAAATTAACCGCTCGCTTTTGTGCGCTATTCAGCCTTATCGCATTTAACGCCTTTGCAGTCGTACCAGTTACAGTAGAAACCGTCACACAAGCTCCGCTGACAAGTGAAATTGAAGTTAGCGGCACTTTGTATGGCAAAGATGATGTAACCCTAACAGCGGGCGTTAGCGGCCGTTTATTATATGTTGTTGAGCCAGGTACTCTGGTTAAAGGTGGCGATACCCTAGTTCGTATGGACACCTTACCGCTTGAACTTGAAAAAGCACGCCAGCAAGAAATGCTCAATCGCGCCAAAATAAACCTACGCTTATATCAACAAGAGCTCGCTCGTTTACAAAAACTCGCCAAAGCCAGCAGTGCTGCAGCAAGCCAAGTCGATGATATGCAAAATAAGCATGACCTTGCGTTATCTGATATCGCACTGGCTAAGGTTGAATTAAAAGTAATAGACGATCAGCTTTCGCGTGCAACGGTTCGCGCCCCATTTGATGGCGTGATCAGCGAGCGTTTTAAACGCGCTGGTCGCGAAATAAATCGTGCTGATGAACTGGTCACCCTGCTTGATATTAATAACTTAGAGGTGCGTTTGTACGTGCCTGTTAAATACTTAAAGTTTTTACACAAAGACATAGAGTTACCAATTCAAGCCGGCGACTTATCAGCCCCTGATATGACAACAGCCACCGTAACAGCGGTGATCCCATCAACCGATCCGCGTTCACAAACCGTAGAAGTACGTGCCTTACTACCAAATGATGCCGAGCAAACATGGGCAATTGGCCAACTGGTAGATGTAGCCGTGCCACTAAAAAGCAAAGGGGATGTACTACTGGTGAATCGCGATGCGCTGATCTTACGCAAAAAAGGCACCCATATTGTCAAAATCGACAACGACAACAAAGCCCTGCAAATTCCCGTAAAAGTCGGTAATGGCAAAGATAAACTGGTTGAAGTCACCCCGACTTCTAACATCACTTTAAATGCGGGCGATAAAGTGGCAGTACGCGGCGCCGAGCAACTACAAACCGGACAAGAAGTAGAAGTTCAGGTAAAGCAATAACTGTTAGGCTTGAGATGACTGCCAGCTATTTAATATTTTAAGAGCTGGCAGTTATGACTACTTTAAAGATGAATGCCAACATTTTTTAAGAGAAATTTTGCTCATAGCGTCAAACACTTCGCTTTATTGCAAACAGCCAACCCCTTTTAATGAAATTTCTTGAGTATTCGCGCCACTTTGGTTTTTATGTTGAATGATCAAACGCGAATCTTGGCTAGTAAAGGTAAAGGTTCCGAGCCAAGGTAGCTGGGCTATGGGTTGCATGTGGTAAAAACCATTGGCATCAAAGCATATAAATGAGAACTCATGATGTACCGGTGCAAATACGCCATAATCAGCGGTAAATACAGCAATGTTGTCTTGCAGCATAAAATGTTTCGCTTGCGTGCCCGCTACTAAATACCAAAAGCATATTGCTGTCATTATCACCACCTGTAAGCCGCCGAGTAAAAAGACTGAAAATTTAATAATACGGGTCGATTTACTGGCTTCCATATAAAGGCGTTTTGCTTTAAGTAATAACCAAAGCCCAATAGCAACCATAGTGAGCTTTACAATCATCAGCGCTACGCCTATTTGGTACATCAGTTTAGGGCTGTGCCATTGAATACCAAATGTTTGCGGGATAAACAAACTATCAATTAGGGGCAGTAAAATGAGTAGGAATGGCAGAATAAGCGCTTTGTTTTTCATTATTTACTTTTCTAGTGTTCTCGCAAAGATAAGAGCCTAATGTTAATTCTTGGGCTCTAAAAAAGCAAAAAGGCGCAACCTGAGGTTACGCCTTTTATCGTTCTGGGCAGAACTTAAAATTTACAGTGCAGCGAATACATCGTCTGTTTTAGCAGCACAGATAAAATCATTTTTGTGTAACCCTTTGATAGAGTGGCTCCACCAAGTAACGGTTACTTTGCCCCACTCGGTTAACAGACCTGGGTGGTGGCCTTCTTCTTCAGCCATATCGCCCACTTTATTAGTGAACTCAAGTGCTTGCTTGAAGTTTTTAAACTTGTAAACACGCTCTAATTGCATAATGCCGTCGCGCACTTCAGGAACCCAATCTGGGATCATTTTGATCAATTCTGCTAATTCAGCATCAGATACTCTAGGCGCATCCGCACGACACGCTTCACACTTTTGTGTGCTTAATGAAGACATTATAAATCCTTAACTTGCTAATTTTTCTTTAGGAGGAAACTTTGGCTCATGTAGCCCTAATTCTTTTGCTTTACTCACCAGCGACATGATATCCATTTGTGAAATATCAAATAAGTCATTGATTGAGTTAATGGTGTAGTACACAGGCTGCATAATATCAATACGATAAGGTGTACGTAATACATCAAGCACGTTCATCGCATTGATTTCTGGCTTATCTGAGTACACGTATTGTGTTTCGCCTGGGCTTGATAAAATACCACCACCATAAATTCGCAGACCTTGTTCGGTTTGCATTAAACCAAACTCAACAGTAAACCAGTAAAGGCGTGCTAAATAAACACGATCTTTCTTTTCTGCGGCATAACCTAACTGACCATATTTGTGTGTGAACTCAGCAAATGCTGGGTTGGTAAGCATGGCACAATGGCCAAAAATCTCGTGGAAGATATCTGGCTCTTGTAAGTAGTCAAACTCTTCACGGCTGCGAATAAAAGTCGCTACTGGGAACTGCTTGTTTGCTAATAATCGAAAGAACTCATCAAAATCAATCAGTGCCGGAACAGGCGCAACTTGCCAGCCCGTTGTTTCGAGTAACACTTCGTTGAGTTCACTAAGTTGTGGAATACGATCTGTTGGTAAATTAATTTTCTTAAGGCCTGCTAAATATTCATCACAGGCTTTACCTTCTATGCAAGCGAGTTGGCGAGCAACTAGCTCAGACCATATTTTATTTTCTTCTTCGCTCCAATGGATAACCCCATTTTCATCAGGTTGCTTGGAGGTGTAATTACTTGCTTTAGCCATAATAACCTTCTTCGTTAAATCTTGATCAGCATTGATCAGAATCTCATTAACTTGTTAAGCCGATACTATGTAAAAGTAAGCGAAATTTTAATAGTTAAGGCTGTTTCTAAGGTTTGCAGAAACAGCCTTAACGTAAAGTTTGAATTACACCAAAAGATCGAAAAGTTTACACACCACGTTTTTAAAGGGTTGAAACCAGATCTTTATGTAAACTTAAAATTACAACCTAACCAATGAATGTAAATGCAGTTTTAAGATCGTTAATAATGTCGTTAACATCCTCTAGGCCAACTGATAATCGAATTAAACCATCACTGATCCCTGCTGCTGCTCTTTCTTCAGGTGTATAAGGCGAATGTGTCATCGATGCAGGATGTTGAATGAGGGTTTCAGCATCCCCTAAACTGACAGCAAGCGTGCAAAGCTGGGTGTTATTTATAAATGTTTCGCCATCTTCAAGGCTGCCTTTTATTTCAAAGGCAATAACACCACCAGCGGCTCTCATCTGTGAGCCAATAAATTGATGACCCGGATGTGATTTAAGCCCAGGGTAATAAACTTGGCTAACTAACGGGTGTTGCTCTAAATATTCAGCAACTACTTGTGCACTAGCACAGTGGCGCTCCATGCGTACAGCAAGGGTTTTTAAACCGCGATTAATTAACCATGCATCATGAGGACTAATCGTTGCACCAATATCTTTTAGCACCGTCATTTTGATTAGGTTGATATGCTCCTCTGTGCCGCATACAAGCCCTGCCACCACATCACCATGGCCATTTAGGTATTTAGTTGCACTGTGTACCACAATATCAATACCAAACGAGGTAGGTTGCTGTAGCAGAGGCGTTAAGAAGGTATTGTCGATAACGCTTATCAGCTGATGCTGCTTGGCAACATCGGCAATTAAACTTAGATCAAGCACCGCCATGGTCGGATTAATTGGCGTTTCTGCAAAAATCATTTTTGAATTGGCTTTAACCGCGCCGCGAAGTTCAGCTTCATTGGTCATATCAACAAAAGTGACTTCGATACCAAAGCGCGGCAACATGTGAGCAAAAAATGCAAAGGTACAACCGTATAACGCGCTTGATGCGACTAGGTGGTCACCTTGTTGTAAAAAGCTAAGCACAGACGCAGACACCGCCCCCATACCGGTCGCTGTGGCAGCCGCTGCTTCACAGTTTTCTAACTGAGCCACTTTTTGTTCTAGCTCTTGCGTTGTCGGATTGCCTAAACGGGTATAAATAAAGCCCTGCTCTTCACCAGCAAATCGGGCTGCACCTTGGGCTGCATTAGCAAAAGAGAAGGTAGAGGTTTGGTAAAGTGGCGCACTCAGTGCGCCATGTGGGTCATTTGGTTTTTCTGGACCATGAATACATTGTGTATGTAAGTGATGCTTAGTCATTGTGTGTTCTCGTTTTTATTATCAGTACTTCATACTCATAAATAAAACGTAGATACCCACAATGCACAAGCATGCCGGATGCTCAGATGGCTAAATATCACTCAGCCATTTTTATTAACTGTACACAAAAGTTGTCATTTTGTATTTTCGGTCTCTTTGTCGCTCGTACGTGAGGCTATTTTACGAGCAATACTATTGGCAGTTTCTTTTAGCAAGCTGCGCTTATGCTCTAAGCGAGGTAATGGGCGACTAAGCTCCATCGCTTTATACCCTAAACGCGCGGTAAAAATACCTGCACTTAGCCCTTGCGCTGCACGGCCCGACAATTTCCCCAGTAATTCAGCGCTTAGTGCCGTTGCTGCTAAATCTGAGACTAACTCTGCACTACCAACAAACAGTACTTGTTTCACTAATAAGCGGTACAATTTAATACGGCTTGCATAACCAAAACCAATACCGTAAATACGGCCAATTTGCTCAATGAGCTTAGTGCCACGCCATAGCACCGCCATCATATCGACTAAAGCCAACGGGCTTAGCGCAACCAATAAACCAGACTCAGTGGCAAAACGGTTAATCAGTTTTTTCGCTTGCTGATCTTGGCTGACCAATAAGCTATCGGCGTATAAGGTCATGATTTCTTTATCAGTATGGTGACTTGCTATTTGCTTCTTAAACCCTTCAAACCCAGTAAGCGTTTGATGTTTATTAAGCTTTTCTAGCCATGGTAATGCTTCACCTACTTGCTCGCTATTAAGTAAGCGGTCGGCCTCTGTGCGATGCAATTGATTACGCTTCAAACTTCTTAGCATGCGGTACTCGCGCCAAATAACACGGGCAATCAGTAGTACACCACTTAGAACAGCCGTTAAATACACCGAACCTAAAATAATTGATTGCTGAAACGTCACAAACAATGACATCGCAAACTCAAGTAACACTAACGCTAAAAAGCTAACAACAAACACCCCTTTTAGGGTTTGCCATTTCGACTTTTTATATACAGGCTCAAGCTCAATGCTATCTTGCTGCTGCTCTTCGGTGTCGATAAATTCGGCGTTTTCTATCACTTTAGCAACAGTTAGCTCCTTCGCTGGCTCTTCATTACTTGCAGAGCTTGAAATACGGCGACCCGCCTGAAAGTTCATCTCCTTTGGTTGCTCACTCATGTTAGTTTATCTCCTATCAGGTACTGCATGACATGATCTAAACGAATATGCTTTAACCGTTTATCAGGGCATGGCAGTGGCGAAAACGATAAGAACTCAAAGCCCTGTTTTGGCCACTCTTGTTTGTTAAGCAGGCGTGACGGCGGCTGCGGCGGTAAATACGTCAGCCATTCTTGCTCGCCTAAAGGCTTGCCATAAATACAAGCTAACTGCTGGCCTTTCTCAGCTACTTGGCGTGGCTCTGTTGCGCAGATAGATGACATTGCCATGGTTTCGATTTGCACACCTTCGAACTTTAAGTGATTCGTTTGGTCATGCACGATTGAATCAAGCAATAGCGCTAAATCTTTATGATATTGCGCGCTAATATGATCTGACTTATTGGCCGCAAACAATAGCTTGTCGATGTTTGGTTTAAACAAACGTTTAAAGAAGCTTGCTTCACCATAATTAAAGTGCGCCAGCAATTGGTTAATAACACGACTTTGCTCATGCAGCGTTTCGCTGCCTTCATTCAAGGCGCTGAGCACATCCACCAGCACAATTTGTCGGTCAAAATGACGAAAATGCTGCTCGTAAAAAGGTTTTACAACCTCTTTTACATAGGCTTTATAGCGCTTTTTAAGATGCGCTAGATTTGACCCTTCGGTTATTTCATCTGGCACATTCGAAACTGGGAAAAACTGCAGTAGCGGCGCCCCTTTAAGCTCGCCTGGCATCAGCATGCGACCTGGTTGTAACATGGCAAGTTTAGTGTCTTTTTTAAGGCCGACTAATAACTGTTGATAAAGCGCAGCAACATCAGCAAGTTTGATCTCATCAACACTGGCTGATAAATCAAGTTCAGCAAGGGCTGTTAAAAATGGCTTCGCTTTTTCGTTGCGTGCTGTTTGCTGCAAGAGTGAGTATTGTGACTCACACCAATCAGCAAATGATTGCTCTAGCATTGGCAAATCAAGTAGCCATTCACCTGGGTAATCAATAATGTCTAAATAGAGTGTTGATTGCGGTGCAAAATGACCACGCAGCCCCGAATTACTTTGGTACTTAATTGCTAAACGTAGCGTATTTATACGCTCGGTAGATGCAGGCCAAGCTGGCTCACCTTCAACAGGTAATAACGCTGATAAAGCATTTGTATATTCAAATGTCGGTATTGTCAGTGCTTGCTGCGGCACAATTTTTGTAGCGATATGACGCTTTTCGCGCATCACATCAAAAAAAGGTAAGTTTTTATCGTCAGCTTGACTGGTTAAGTGTTTAACCAAGGCGGTAATAAAAGCGGTTTTGCCGCTTCCACTTAAGCCTGTGACGGCTAACTTCACGTGTTGATCTAAACTACGATGAAGGGCTTTTTCCGCTTTATTTTTTAACGAATTAAAGGTGTTCTTTGCAAATGATTGGCTCATAAAGTGTCTAGCACCTTATTTGCGCTGGGTATCACGATGCAAACAAGGTGCGTATATGTCCTTTAAAGTTTGTTGATTTCACGGCTAACCGTAAATTCTGTTGATGTGACATAGCGTTCCATCTCTTGTAAACGACCATCAACTCGAGCAAGACGATCTTTTAAATCTTGCAATGCACGGCGAGGTGGTTCCCCTTTTTGCCATACTTTAAATTTTACTTCAAGCGGGTCTTGGTGAATGCTGTCTGCGCTTTTATCTGCTTTTTCAGTCGGTTTTTTGTCTAAAATAAACCAAGCAGCAATGTAAGCAACAACAATAAATGGACCACCAGATAGTAACACTGCTGTCACCACTAAAATGCGTACCAGCCAAAGCTCCATGTTAAAGTAATCGCTGATACCTGCGCACACGCCAGCTATTTTACCGCGCTCTGCGTCTCTAAATAATTCGCGTTTGGTACTCATACTTTACGTCTCCACTGCGGAGCCTCTTGATCAAGTAAGGCTTCTAATGTTTCAACACGCTCTGCCATTTTATCCGCTTTTTGTGCAAGCTCTAACAATTGGCGGTGTTCGTGTTCACTTAAACCTTGGCTCACTTGTTTTTTACTACGGTAATGTAAAATTAGCCAAAGTGGGGCAACAACCACCATAAAAACAATAATCGGTGCCATCAAAACTTCTGCGTCGAACATGGTACTCTCCTGTCAATCCGTTATATGTTTAAGCATTGGGGGACTCGCCCCCATTTATTATTTTTTATCTGCTAGTTTTTTCTTAAGCTCAGCTAGCTCATCATCAATCTTTTCGTCTTGCTGAAGACCAGCAATTTCGTCAGCTAATGATTTTTTACCAAGATCATAAGACTCTATTTGTGATTCTAGACCATCGATCTTACTTTCGTAACGTTCGAAGCGGTTTAAAGCGTCTTCAACTTTAGAGCTGTCGAGTGCTTTTTTAACTTCAAGACGCGACTCTGCAGAGCGTTGACGTAAGATGATTGCTTTTTGACGCGCTTTTGCATCAGCAAGCTTCTCTTGTAACGTGCTTACTTCTTGCTGTAATTTCTCGATGTGAGACTCTACATGCTCAAGTTCAGATTCAACAGCGGCGACTGCATCAGCTGACTTTTGCTTTTCAATCAGTGCTGCACGCGCTAAATCATCACGGTCTTTACTTAGTGCTAATTCAGCTTTTTCTTGCCAGTCTGCAACTTGAACTTTTAAAGTGTCAACGCGACGTACTAGCTCTTTTTTCTCAGCAAGTATTTTAGCTGATGTAGAGCGAACTTCTACTAATGTATCTTCCATCTCTTGGATGATCAGGCGAACCATTTTTTCTGGGTCTTCTGCTTTATCTAAGATGGCATTGATATTAGAATTAACGATGTCTGCAAAACGTGAAAAAATTCCCATAACATTTACCTCTTTGGTGTTTTAACTTAATCAGTTGGTATATCTAGTATCAATATGCTTGCCAACTTTTATAAACTTAGAATAACCCAATATATTCAAACAGTTAAACTAAATTTATAAATTTCTTTAGTTCTCCAAGATAATGAAATACACTAGATCTTAGTAAAAATGACTAAGAGTTAGGGAATATGAGCCAATTTCGCCAACAGGATAATTTACTCGGCCAATCTGACAGTTTTTTAAGTGTGCTTGATCAAGTTTCGCAACTAGCCAGTTTAGAGAAGCCAGTTCTTATTATTGGTGAGCGCGGTACGGGTAAAGAACTTATTGCAGCCCGTTTGCACTTCTTATCTAAGCGTTGGGACCAAAACTATATAAAGCTCAACTGTGCAGCGCTTAACGAAAACCTGCTCGAAAGTGAATTATTTGGTCATGAAAGTGGCGCATTCACCGGTGCCAGTAAACGCCACGAAGGCCGCTTTGAGCGTGCTAATGGCGGTACGCTATTCCTTGATGAATTAGCCAATACCTCAGCGATGGTACAAGAAAAACTACTACGCGTTATTGAATATGGCGAGTTTGAACGTGTTGGTGGTAAGCAAACCGTTAAAGTCGATACCCGTTTAGTCTGTGCGACCAATGAAGACTTACCAACCCTTGCTGAGCAAGGCGAATTTAGGAGCGACTTACTCGACCGCCTCGCCTTTGATGTTATTACCCTACCCCAGCTGCGTGAACGCCAAGAAGATATCATGTTACTAGCAGAACAATTTGCAATTAATATGGCTCGCGATCTTGAATGGGAGCTATTTAGTGGCTTTACTCGAAGCGCCATCGAAACGCTACAATCTTATGATTGGCCGGGTAATATTCGTGAATTAAAGAATGTGGTTGAACGTAGCCTGTATCGCCATGGTAACGAACATATTCCCGTACACCAGATTATTTTAGACCCATTTGCGAGTAAATTTAGACCGAAACAGCGTGTAAAAGCAGCCGTGAGCAGTGCCCCTGTTACAAACGTTGAATCAGCGCCTATTGCCACTACACAAAATCAAGACGTTGTGACACTCAATAAGCCCGACATTCAATTTCCTTGTAATTTAAAGCAGCTGTCTAACGACTTTGAAATTGATGTCATTAAAAAAGCACTTGAACATAGTCAATTTAACCAAAAGAAAACTGCAGAACACTTAGAATTAACGTATCATCAATTACGTGGCTATTTGAAAAAATACAATTTATTAGATCAGCAGCAATAGTTAGAGGCTAATCAGGTGTTTAAACCGTTACTTGCTTTGTCTTTGGTGTGCTTAGTAGGCTGCCTAGATAACGAAGAAAAAACCACAGAACAAAAAAACCAGGGCTTGGTCTATTGCGCTGAAGCAAACCCTGTGTCGTTTAATCCGCAAGTGACAACGACGGGGTCAACTATCGATATTATCGCCAATCAGCTTTATGACCGACTACTGAGTATTGATCCGGTGTCTGCCGAATTTCAGGCAGAATTAGCAACCGATTGGAAAATTAGCCCAGATGGCAAAGCAATCACCTTTACCCTACGTAAAGGGGTTAAATTTCATACCACAAAATATTTTACCCCAACCCGTGACTTTAACGCAGATGATGTAATTTTCACCTTTAGCCGCTTATTCGACGTCTACAACCCCTATCACTTTGTTGGCGATGCCAGTTACCCTTATTTTCAAAGTGTGGGTATTGATCAGCTTATTCGCCGTATTGTGCGTGTTTCTGATTACCAAGTACGGTTTGAACTTTATAATGCTGAAAGCAGCTTTTTAGCAAACCTAGCAACCGACTTTGCCGTGGTGTTATCCGAAGAATACGCCATGCAGCTTAAAGCACGAAATCAAGAAAACTTATTTGACCAATACCCGGTGGGTACGGGCCCGTATGTATATAAAGAATACCGCCGCGACCGTTTAATTCGCTATTACCGCAACCCAGACTACTGGAAACATCCGGTTGTGCTTGAGCAACTGGTGTATGACATTACGCCAAACGGCACCACACGCGTTGCGAAAATGCTCACTAAAGAATGTGATGTGACTGCGCATCCAAGCAGCGCGCAGCTAAGTATTTTATCGCAACGCGAAGACATTAAAGTTCAAAAAGAGCAAAACTTAAATATTGGTTACTGGGCTTTTAACACTGAGCGCCCACCTTTTGATGATGTGCGTGTACGCCAAGCACTCGCGAGCGCCATTGATATCGATAAAATTATGCAAGCGGTGTATTACGGTAATGGGATTAAAGCGCAGTCTTTACTGCCTCCCGCTTCGTGGGCATTTGAAGCGCAAAAAGCGATGCCAGAATTTAACCCTGCACTTGCTAAAACATTACTTGCCGAAGCGGGCTATAAAGATGGCTTTGATATGAATATTTGGGCCATGCCGGTAAGCCGAATTTATAATCCTAATGCCCGTAAAATGGCTGAGCTAATGCAAAGTGATTTACGTAAGATTGGCGTTAACGTCAATATCGTAGAATACGAGTGGAACACCTTTTTACAACGCGTTGGTGAGCATAGACACGATAGCGTATTACTTGGCTGGGCTGCTGATACGCCCGACCCTGATAACTTTATGAGTCCGTTATTAAGCTGCACCGCTACCTTCAGCGGTAAAAACCCGGCTAATTGGTGTGATCCTGAGTTTGACTTATTACTGACTCAAGCGCTTGACACCACCGACATAGAAAAACGTAAACAATATTACAATCAAGCCCAACGCATTATTGTTCAAGAGCTGCCTATTTTACCGATTGCTCATGGCATGCGTTTTCAAGCCGCAAGTAGTGATGTAAAAGGCATCAGCTTGAGCCCATTTGGCGGTATCTCGCTTGCTAATGCGAGGAAAGAATAATGATACTTGATTATATTCTTCGCCGCTTTGCCTTGTTAATGTTTATGATGCTGACGCTGAGTATCTTTACCTTTTCATTAAGCTTTTTGTTTCCGGGTGATGCGCTCACTAACTTAAGTGGTATTACGAACAGTACCTTCTCACAAACCAGTGCGCTTGAAGATAAGTTCCATTTTACTGACAACTATGTGGTGCAATACTTTGCCTTTTTAGACCGTATTTTACACGGTGATTGGGGTGTCTCTTTTGCATCAGGCGAAAGTGTATTTCAACATATCAAAGACTTATTTCCCGCAACACTAGAGCTAAGCGTATATGCATTGTTTGTCTCTGTTGCTGTTGGCGTACCTGCGGGTATTTTGGCGTCTGCCTATTACAAGCGTTGGCCAGACAAATTTATAAACTCAGGCACGCTGATTGGTTACTCAATGCCCGTATTTTGGTTAGCACTGTTGTTGATCATGGTGTTTTCACTGCAATTAGGCTGGTTTCCGATGTCTGGGCGCATGGGTTTACTTTATGAAATTGAACCAGTTACTGGCTTTATTCTCATTGATATCATTGTTGATGACTTTCCTTACCACGGCATGGCATTTTTAGATGCATTGCATCATTTAACTTTGCCAACCATAGTACTGGCTATGTATCCAACCACAGTATTAGTGCGTTTTACCCGTGATTCAATGTTGAAAGTGTTAGACCAAAGCTATATTAAAACAGCGCGAGCAAAAGGCTTAAACCGTGCTCAGCTGATTATTCACCACGCACTACGTAATGCGCTGCTACCGGTTATCAAGCAAATAGGTTTACAGTTTAGTACCTTGATCACCCTTGCGATGATCACCGAAGTCATTTTCTCATGGCCAGGCATTGGTCGTTGGCTAATCGATAGTATTTATCAGCGTGATTACCCTGCCATTCAAGGTGGTTTACTCGCTGTTTCTATGTTCGTTATTTTAGCTACCATTATTGCTGAGCTCACTTATACCTTATTCGACCCATTATCGCGGAACCAAGCTCATGGCAAAGTTTAATTTATTCTCTGAAGAGTCGAATAAATCGCCACTGGCGCGATTTTGGAAGAAATTTAAAACCAATCACCCTGCCCTTGTGGGTTTATGGTTATTTATCGCTTTAGTGTTACTGGCTGTATCTGCTCCCCTTCTTGCCCCCTATGGCGTTAACCAACAACATAGTGATGCACTGCTGTTACCGCCATCTTGGCATGATGCTGGAGATGTACGCTTTCTATTAGGCACCGACGATTTAGGCCGGGATGTGCTCTCACGCTTAATGAATGGCGCGACCTACACGTTTGGTTTATCGGTTGTCGCGGCTTTGATCACCACAGTGATTGGCGTATTAGTGGGTACTTTTGCTGGGATCAGCCGTGGAATTCGTTCAAGTTTTTTAAATCACTTGCTCGATATTACCTTATCGATACCTTCACTGTTGCTTGCCATCATTATTATCGCGATCCTTGGTCCAGGCCTGATGAATACAGTATGGGCAATTATTCTAGCCTTGCTGCCTCAGTTTATTCACTCTGTACGTAACTTGATTGTTGAAGAGCTAAACAAGGATTACATCACGGCATTTAAACTGGATGGTGCGTCAAATTGGCATATTCTCGCCCGTGGTATCTTTCCGAATATTTACGAGCATATTGTGGTTATTTTTACCATGGCGCTTTCTACAGCTATTTTGGATATCTCAGCGCTTGGCTTTTTAAAACTCGGTGCACAACCACCCACCACAGAATGGGGTGCTATTTTGGCTGAGAATCTGGGTTTAATTTACCTTGCCCCTTGGACTGTTGGCTTACCGGGCGTATTATTATTTTTAGCAGTACTGTCTACCAATTTAGTAGGTGACGGTTTACGCCAAGTGCTTAAAGAACGTAAGGCCGACTAATTATGCAATTACTCGATATTCGCAACCTCACGATAGAGTTACGTACCTCAGATACCGTTATTCGTGCGGTAGATAGAGTGAGCATGACCTTAAAAGAAGGTGAAGTACATGCATTGGTTGGTGAGTCAGGCTCAGGTAAAAGCTTGATTGCAAAAGCTATTGTTGGGGTTTTAAACAAGCGCTGGCATATTACCGCAGACCGCATGCATTGGCGTGGTGTTGATTTAATGCGCTTATCTAACGAACAGCGCCGTAAATTGGTTGGTCAAGACATTGCCATGATCTACCAAGATCCTAGCCGCTGCCTTGACCCAACTGCCAAGATATTTGACCAAATTGCCGAGACCCTACCCGCACAAGAAACCAGTGGTTTTTTCTTAAAACGTAATAGACAACGAAAAGATCGTGTTAAAGCATTAATTCATAAAGTGGGTATTAAAGATCATAAAAAGGTGCTCGACAGTTATCCTCATGAGCTCTCAGAAGGTATTTGTCAAAAGGTGATGATTGCCATGGCAATTGCGCGTACACCCAAACTACTGATTGCCGATGAGCCAACGACAGCCCTTGAGAGCACCACGCGTGCGCAAGTCTTTAGGCTATTAAAGAGCTTGAACCAGTTAAAAAACATGTCGATTTTAATGATTTCTCATGAGCTTGAAGAAATTGTCGAGTGGTCACACGGTATGCATGTATTGTACTGCGGACAAATGGTTGAAGCGGGTCCAACAAATCGTATCTTTAGCCAGCCGCACCACCCGTATACTCAAGCACTGTTAAAAAGTTTACCTGATTATGAGCAAGGGCTTGCTCACAAAGAGCCTTTTTATGCACTTAAAGGCACCATTCCAACCTTACAACATTTACCGATAGGTTGCCGTTTGGGGCCGCGTTGCCCACAAGCACAAAAAGAATGTGTGGTAACACCGAAATTGACCAAGCATCACAGCCACAGTTATGCCTGCCATTTCCCATTAATTAAGGCGATGAAATAATGCAACCGCTGTTAAAAGTTCAAGCGTTATCAAAGAGTTTTAACCTACGTGCAGGCTTGTTTTCGCGTAAACGATTCTCTGTTCTAAAAGATATTTCGTTTTGCTTAGGACAAGGCGAGACGATTGCCATTATTGGCGAAACTGGCTCAGGTAAAAGTACCTTGGCAAAATTACTGGCTGGAGCCGATAACGCCGATAAAGGGCAAATTCTACTCGATGGCAATATCATCGAAAATGATGGCTTACGTGACAACGACTGTCGCCACATTCGGATGATCTTCCAAGACTCTGAAGCGTCGTTAAACCCGGGTTTGACGATAGGCGACATGCTGAATGACTGTTTACAGTACAACACTGATTTAAACAAAGAAGCCCGTGAAGAAAAAATAAAACAAACTCTCGCAAAAGTGGGTTTGCTATTAGACCACCAACACTATTACCCACACATGTTTAGTAGTGGCCAATTGCAACGTATAGCGCTTGCAAGAGCTTTAATCTTAGATCCTAAGGTTGTGGTGCTAGATGAAGCGTTATCGTCTCTAGACCCATCTGTGCGCGCACAAACGGTAAACTTATTACTGCGTCTACAAAAAGATACCGGGCTTAGCTATGTGCTTATTACGCATCACCTAAGTTTAGTGCGTCATATTAGCGACCAACTTGTGGTACTTGATCACGGTGAAATTGTTGAATACGGCCAAACGGAAGCTATTTTCCAAGATCCACAGTCGGTGGTGACGCAGAAATTGTTGAACTGCTGATAGTGAGCTGTCAGCCGTAAGCTGTCAGTTTGATTCGGCGTTAAAACGCATCCCACGGGCCAACTTTACTCTTTCCCCTTGTAACTTTTTACTCGTATCAAAACTTTTTATACATCCCTTGGCTTTGTGGTGCGACAAACTTGTAGCCAAGCTTTTCGTAAAAGCCGGGTTTGTCGGCGACCATAGTGACATAACTACCTTCAAAGGCGGCAGATTCGATGTAGCGGTCAACATGTTCCATAATCACACGCCCTAACCCTTGCCCTTG
This sequence comes from Pseudoalteromonas sp. Hal040, assembly GCF_037162425.1. Classification (NCBI taxonomy): domain Bacteria; kingdom Pseudomonadati; phylum Pseudomonadota; class Gammaproteobacteria; order Alteromonadales; family Pseudoalteromonadaceae; genus Pseudoalteromonas; species Pseudoalteromonas sp. Hal040. The sequence goes on from NZ_JARLUU010000001.1 coordinate 2,463,227, forward strand.
ATATTCAGGTGATACAGCAATATCAACCACTTCAAAATTACAACCACCATCACCAATAACTCGGCCCATGCCAATCAACTCATCGTCTTTGCGAATACAAATAGCATAGAGAGAGTTTGGCAATCCCGCCTTCGCTGCTGCTAATGAACGAGCGGATAAGCCAGCCTTAAGGCGCATTGCACAGTATTCTTCTGCACTTGGTAACTGCTCTATTAGGCGATACTCCATAAATACTCCTTGTAGTTGCGAGTGCGATTACCTTCAACGGTAACAAAAAAGGCGCCATAAGGCGCCTTTAATTTAAGTCATTTTGCTACTTATTCAGCAGCTTGCACAACTTTTGGTACTTTTACATCAGCTTGCGCTTTAAGTGCAGCGATGAATACCATGTAGTTTTTATTCACTTGAGCCATAGTGATGTTTTGCTTTTGTTGCTCGTTAATTTCAGCGTTAGCCGCTGGATTAACTGCTTTTAGTGCAACGATAGCCGCATCGCCATTGTTTAAGTCAACAACATCAACCTCTGGTGCACCTTGAGGGTGAGCCATTTTGAAAGCTTGTTGAACAATCGCAGGTGAAACTGTGTAAGCTTGGCGAGCAAGTGCAGCTTCTTGACGCACTGTTAAGCCTTCAGCTTGTGCAACATCATTTAAGCTCTTACCTGCTTCGATGTCAGCATACAATGTACGTGCTTTTTCTTTAGCAAGTTCAGATGCTTTTTGTGCAACTAACGTCGCTTTTATTTGCTCAGAAACATCTGCAAGCGCTTTCGTTGTCGCAGCTTTGTGATCGTTTACACGAACAACAACGGCATGCTCATCACCCACTTCAATCACTTCTGAATTCATGCGATCTTCTAACACTTCAGGAGAGAAAATAGCAGCAATCACTTGTGGATTGTTTAGTGGTTCAGGTAACGAGTTACGTGTCACTAGTTCAGTTTTTTGTACTTCAACACCAGCAGCTTCAGCGGCATCCGTTAAAGTATCTGAAATTTCAAACGCCAGCTCACCCATTTGAGTTTGCTTTTCATAAAACGCATTTACTTTCTTAGTACGTTCAAGTTCAGCACGAAGCTCATCTTTTACGTCAGCATATGGCTTAACTTGTTGTGTTTGAATGTCAGTAAGTTTGATGATGTGGTAACCAAATTCTGATTCTACAACGTCTGAAATGTCGCCTTTATTTTCAAGAGCATAAGTTGCATCTTCAAACGCTGGGTCCATCATGTCACGTTCAATCCAATCTAAGTCACCGCCCATTTCAGCGCTCACAACGTCATCTGAAGACGATTCAGCTAACTCAGCAAAATCAGCACCATTTTGTAATTGTGCTAGTAACTCTTCTGCTTTCGCTTTTGCTGCATCATCATCTTCGCTGTTATCAATTAAGATGTGCGATACACGACGCTTTTCTGGTTCAACGTACTGGGCACTGTTTTGCTCGTAATACGCTTTAATGTCGTCTTCTGAAACACTTGAATCTAGCGTTAGGTTTGCTGCATTTAAATCAATGTAACTAACTGATACTTGCTCAGGAGCCAAGAATTGCGGTTGATTTAATTCATAGTAATCAGCAATTTCTTGCTCACTCACCGCTACACCCGCTTGTAATGATTCTTTTGTCACAACAAGGTAATCAATACTACGCGTTTGCTGTTGTAGCGCTACGTTGTTGTTTAATTCGTTTTCAAGGATGAAATCAGTACCAGCAACTGCACCAACCAACTGGCTGCGTGTCATGTCTTCACGTAAATACTCACGGAAAGCGTCTGGTTGGAAATTCATTTGACGAATAACTTGTAAGTAACGGTCGTTGCTAAACTGGCCGCCAACTTGGAAGTAAGGCATTTCTAAAATAGCTTTACGAACACTTTCGTCGCTTACACGAAGACCTAATTCTGCCGCTAGTTGAGTTTGCAATTCTTGTTGTACTAAACGGTCAATTACGCCTTGGCGGATTTGTGCCATGTAATTTGGATCAGCAGCGATTTGTGCGAAGTATTCACCAAATTGTTGTTCTAAACGGTTACGTTCGTTTTGGTATGCACGGCTGAACTCGGTTTGGCTAATTTTAACTCCATTTACTTCTGCAACGGGTTGCTCTGTGGTTTGTCCTAAATAACCACCGATCCCAGCTAAAGCAAAAGATAAAATCACCGCGCCTAAAATAATTTTGGCTGCAGGTCCCTGCGAACCTTCTCTGATTTTCTCAAGCATTTATCTATCTCTATTCTGATCAGGTACAAATTATACCAATTAGCGAATTAAAAATTATTGCGGATTGGTATCAACCCTGCTCATGTAAAAAAAGCGTATCTTACCAGATACGCTTTTTCACTTGAAGTAACTGGTGATAAGTTACCTAAATTCATTTAAGTGTGCTTAGGTATCTCTCACCAACTAATCTTTATTGATTAGTTTACTGCGTCTTTCAGCGCTTTACCTGCTTTGAAAGAAGGAATGTTTGCTGCAGCAATCTGGATAGTCTCACCAGTTTGCGGGTTACGACCTGAACGTGCTGCACGCTCACGTACTGAGAAAGTACCAAAGCCTACTAGCGCTACTGAATCGCCATCTTTAAGAGCGCCTGAAACAGCCTCGATGAATGAATCTAGTGCACGACCTGCAGCCGCTTTAGAAATGTCAGCGTCAGCTGCGATTTGATCGATTAATTGAGATTTATTCACAATATCATCCTCTTTCATTGTTATTATCAAGAGCGATTGTTTTTATAAAAAATAACATCACTGTTTTGAAAATTTATGAGCAAATTAATTTTATGCTCAGTTTATTATATTTTTCTCAACCCTAGGCCACATAAGGCCTAGGCTTGAAAACTAGTGCTTAACTTATCATACCCTTTGTATTTGAAAAGCCCCTAATTGCACTTTTTTGCGGTTTTTTACTGGTTTTTTTCAGTTTCGACAGAAAAACTCTCAACTGGATGCTTCAAAGCCAGTTTTAAAACGTCATCAATCCATGTAACTGGGTGAATTTCAAGGCCCTCTAATACGTTATCAGGGATCTCTTTTAGGTCACGTTCGTTAATTTTTGGAATAATAACAGTCTTAATTCCACCACGATGTGCTGCTAGAAGCTTTTCTTTTAAGCCACCAATTGGTAATACTTCACCACGTAACGTGATTTCACCCGTCATCGCAACATCTGAGCGTACCGGGTTACCCGTTAAGCTTGATACCAAACCAGTTACCATCGCAATACCAGCACTTGGGCCATCTTTTGGTGTCGCACCTTCAGGCACGTGCACATGAATGTCACGTTTTTCGTAGAAGTCGCTATTAATGCGTAGTTTTTCAGCACGATTACGAACGACTGTCATTGCAGCCTGAATTGACTCTTGCATCACATCGCCAAGTGAACCGGTGTAAGTTAGCTTGCCTTTACCTGGTACGGCTGCTGATTCAATCGTCAGTAAATCACCACCTACTTCAGTCCATGCAAGGCCCGTTACTTGACCAATGCGGTCGCCGTCTTCAGCTTTGCCATAGTCAAAGCGCTGCACACCTAAGAACTCTTCAAGATTGCTATCGTCGATAACAACTTTCTTGGTGTCTTTATCAAGTAAGATGTTCTTAACCGCTTTACGGCATAGTTTTGACACTTCACGCTCTAAATTACGAACCCCCGCTTCACGAGTGTAGTAGCGGATGATGCCAATAATTGCGCTGTCAGCAATCTCAACTTCGTCATCTTTTAAGCCATTACGCTTAACTTGTTTAGGAATTAAGTGTTGCTTAGCAATGTTTAGCTTCTCATCTTCGGTGTAACCCGAAAGGCGAATAACTTCCATACGGTCTAATAATGGACCTGGGATATTAAAGCTATTTGACGTTGCCACGAACATCACGTCTGATAAGTCGTAATCAACTTCTAAGTAGTGATCAGCAAAATGGCTATTTTGCTCAGGATCAAGTACTTCAAGTAATGCTGATGCTGGGTCGCCACGCATATCTGATGACATCTTATCGATTTCATCCAATAAGAATAATGGGTTCTTTACACCTACTTTAGTCATATTCTGGATTAACTTACCTGGCATTGAACCAATGTAAGTACGGCGGTGACCACGAATTTCTGCTTCATCACGTACACCACCTAATGCCATACGCACATATTTACGACCGGTAGAACGTGCAATTGACTGACCTAATGAGGTTTTACCTACACCAGGAGGGCCCACTAAACATAAAATTGGACCTTTTAGCTTATTAGTGCGCTGTTGCACCGCTAGGTACTCAATAATGCGTTCTTTAACTTTATCTAGGCCGTAATGGTCACTATCTAAAATCTTTTGTGCGCCAGCTAAGTCTTTTTTCACTTTAGAGCGTTTTTTCCAAGGCACATTGATAAGCGTATCAATGTACGAGCGCACCACAGTTGCTTCCGCCGACATAGGCGACATCATTTTTAACTTAGCAAGCTCAGCATTGGCTTTTTCTTGCGCTTCTTTAGGCATGCCTGACTCTTCGATACGCTTTTTAATCGCTTCGAATTCATCAGGTACATCATCAAGTTCGCCCAGCTCTTTTTGAATCGCTTTCATTTGCTCGTTGAGGTAATACTCGCGCCGCGATTTTTCCATCTGCTTTTTAACGCGTGTACGGATTTTTTTCTCAACTTGCAGTAAATCGATCTCACCTTCCATAAGTGCCATTAAGTATTCAAGGCGCTCAGTGACATCGGCAATCTCAAGTACTTTTTGCTTCTCAGGAACCTTCAGTGGCATGTGCGCTGCCATAGTATCGGCAAGGCGTGCAGCTTCATCAATACCTGACACTGAAGTAAGTACTTCAGGTGGGATCTTCTTATTAAGCTTTACATAACCTTCAAACTGGCTCACAGCACTACGAATGAAGATATCTTGTTCTTGTTCGTCGATATGGCCTGATTCAATAAACTGTGCTTCTGCAACAAAGAAATCATCGTTATCTAGAAACGTTTCAACGCTTGCACGTTGCGTGCCTTCAACTAGCACTTTTACTGTGCCATCAGGCAGCTTTAATAACTGAAGTACTGTGGCAATGGTGCCAACACGGTAGATATCATCTTGCTGTGGATCATCAACAGAGGCGTCTTTTTGCGCCACTAGGAAAATTTGTTTGTCCTTGTCCATCGCCGCTTCTAGGCATTTTATTGATTTTTCACGACCAACAAATAGCGGGATCACCATGTGTGGATACACCACTACATCGCGCAGTGCCAACACGGGGATTTCGACTCGATCAGTTCTCTCAAGCGTCATTATATTCTCTTCGCACTTCATTTATTTTAAAGATTACTCAAGTATATGGGGATATGTAAGGGAAAGTTCAACATATTTATAAAAAAAGGAGCCTTTGGCTCCTTTTTCGTGTTCAACTGCTTAACTTTTAAACTATTACAGCTTTATTCTGATGCAGCTTTGTCTTGGTTACCGCTTTGGTAAATCAAAATTGGATCTGATTCGCCTTTAATCACGGTTTCATCGATAACCACTTTGCTCACATCATCCATCGAAGGTAATTCATACATAGTATCAAGTAGTACACCTTCAACGATTGAACGTAAGCCACGGGCACCTGTTTTACGCTCCATTGCCTTGTGAGCAATTGCACTCAATGCATCTTCGCGGAACTCAAGTTCAACATCTTCCATCGCAAATAATGCAGAGAACTGTTTAGTTAATGCATTTTTTGGCTCACTTAAGATTTGAATAAGCGCTGCTTCATCTAGTTCTGTTAGTGTTGCAACAACCGGAAGACGACCAATAAACTCTGGAATTAAACCATATTTAACTAGATCTTCTGGCTCAACATCTTTAAATGTTTCGCTAAGGCTGCGACTACCTGATGATTGCTTAACTTCAGCGCCAAAACCAATGCCGGTATTTTTATGGCTGCGTTGTTCAATCACTTTATCAAGGCCAGCAAATGCACCGCCACAGATAAATAGAATTTTCGATGTATCTACTTGCAAGAACTCTTGCTGTGGATGTTTACGACCGCCTTGTGGTGGCACAGACGCAACCGTCCCTTCTATGAGTTTAAGTAAGGCTTGTTGTACACCTTCACCTGATACGTCACGGGTAATCGATGGATTATCAGACTTGCGAGAAATCTTGTCGATTTCATCAATGTAAACAATACCACGTTGCGCTTTTTCAACGTCGTAATCACATTTTTGCAGTAGCTTTTGAATAATGTTCTCAACGTCTTCACCTACATAACCCGCTTCAGTTAGTGTCGTTGCATCAGCCATCGTGAATGGCACATCAAGTAAACGAGCCATGGTTTCAGCAAGTAATGTTTTACCACTACCTGTAGGGCCGATTAATAAGATATTACTCTTGCCGAGCTCAATGTCCGCATTAATTGTTTGATTACGTAAACGTTTATAGTGATTGTATACCGCAACCGACAGCACTTTTTTCGCGTGGTCTTGGCCAATCACGTAATCATCTAAGTGATTACGAATTTCTTTCGGCACAGGCAGTTTATCAGACGCATTATGCTTCGGCGCAATGTCTTTGATTTCTTCCCTGATAATATCGTTACACAGCTCAACACATTCATCACAAATATATACTGAAGGGCCAGCAATTAATTTGCGAACTTCGTGCTGGCTTTTGCCGCAAAAAGAGCAGTATAACAATTTATTACTTTTGTCGCCGTCTGTAGGAGTGTCAGACATTCAGCTACCTCATTTATTACGTTGGCAGTAGCGCGAGGCTACTGCTAATTCACTATGTTTAACTATATCAAAGATTATTAGTTTTCGCATAGTAAAGGGTGATAGCTAACAATACGATATTATTAGCTATTCAGATTACTTCGAATCGCGGCTTGAAAATACTGAGTCAACTAGGCCGTATTCAACAGCTTCGCTTGCGCTCATAAAGTTGTCGCGATCGGTATCACGAGATACAACTTCTAGCGGCTGACCAGTATGTTCAGCCATTAAACGGTTTAGCTTATCTTTAATTGATAAGATTTCACGGGCGTGAATTTCAAAATCAGACGCCTGACCTTGGAAACCACCTAATGGTTGGTGGATCATCACACGTGAATTCGGTAAACAGAAACGCTTACCTTTAGCACCACCTGATAATAAAAACGCCCCCATACTTGCCGCTTGGCCAACACAAATTGTGCTTACGTCAGGTTTGATAAAATTCATGGTATCGTAAATTGCCATACCAGCAGTTACTGAACCACCAGGCGAATTGATATAAAGGTAAATATCTTTCTCTGGGTTCTCTGATTCTAAGAACAGCATTTGTGCAAGAATCAAATTAGCCATGTTATCTTCAACTTGGCCTGTTAAGAAAATAATGCGCTCTTTTAAAAGACGTGAGTAAATATCATATGAGCGCTCACCTTTCGCTGTTTGTTCAACAACCATAGGGACTAATGCGTTTAGAGGGTCTATCATACCGCTATTCATTCTTATTTAATTCCTTATCCGTCGCGACTCATCCTTACTATAAGGAAAGCACATTTATACTAATGTTAATTAAGCTGTCTGTTCAATCTTTATAAGTATATAGGAACTTATCAGAACAAATTCAATCCTTGTCGAAAAAAGTTCTGAATTAACATCAGTTTTGTTGTTTTTTGAGAAACTACTTAGCACAAACTAAAATGGCCCGAGTACACTGTATAAATACAGGGTAACACGAGCCATTTAATCGTTAGCGAGAGCTTAAGTCAATGACTTATTAAGCACCTTGCTGTGGATTCATGATGTCGTCGAATGCTTTTTCAACGTCAGTCACGTTTGCTTTAGCTAGGATAGCTTCAACTGCTTGCTCTTCCATAGCTACGTTGCGCATTTGCTGCATAAGTTGATCATTTGCTTTGTAGTACTCTACTACTTCAGTTGGATCTTCGTATGCAGAAGCTACAGTTGCGATTAACTCTTCAACTTTAGCGTCGTCAACTTTAAGCTCGTTCGCTTTAATTACTTCACCTAGTAATAGGCCAGTTTTAACGCGAGTAACAGCTTGCTCGTGGAATAATTCAGCTGGAAGCTCAGGCATGTTTTGAGCGTTGCCACCGAAACGTTGTGCAGCTTGCTGACGTAGTGCATCAATTTCTTGATCAACTAGCGCTTTAGGCACTTCGATTTCGTTGTTAGCTAAAAGACCTTTGATTGCTTGGTCTTTAACGTTAGCTTTAACCGCTTGGTCAAGCTCACGTGTCATGTTCTTTTTAACTTCTTCTTTAAGAGCATCAACACCGCCTTCAGCTACGCCGAATTTAGCTGCGAACTCATCGTTAAGCTCTGGAAGCTCTTGCGCTTCAACTTTTTTCACAGTGATTGCGAAAGAAGCAGCTTTACCTTTAAGGTTTTCAGCGTGGTATTCTTCAGGGAATGTTACTTCAGCAACAACTTCTTCGCCTGCTTTTTTACCAACGATGTTGTCTTCGAAACCTGGGATCATACGACCTTGGCCAAGTTCTAGAGGGAAGTCTTCAGCTTTACCGCCTTCGAACTCTTCACCGTCGATAGAACCAACGAAGTCGATAGTTACACGGTCTTTCTCGCCTGCAGCTGCGTCAACTTCAGCCCAAGTAGCGTGTTGCTTACGTAAAGTTTCTAGCATGTTAGCTAGATCTTCGTCAGTTACAGATACAGCTGGTTTTTCAACAGCGATTTTATCTAAACCTTGGATTTCAACTTCAGGGTAAACTTCGAAAGTTGCATCGAATTCTAAATCTTTACCAGCTTCTAACGCTTTAGGAGCGAAAGTAGGTGCACCTGCTGGGTTAATTTTTTCTGAAACGATTGCTTCAATGTAGTTGCGTTGCATTAATTCGCCAGCAACTTCTTGACGTACTGCAGCACCGTAACGCTTGTTGATGATAGACGCTGGAACTTTACCAGGACGGAAACCATCGATACGCTGGGTTTTAGACAGTTGTTGTAAGCGTTTTTTTACTTCAGTCTCAACGTTCTCTGCAGGAACGGTGATGGTCAGACGGCGCTCAAGGCCTTGAGTCGTCTCAACAGAAACTTGCATGATTTACCTCAATCTTCAATTTTGGCGACTGTTCGCCTTCCTTACAAACAAGGTGATCTCCATGAGTGATAGCAAGTTTTAACGCTGAAAATTTCAACTTAAAACGGCGCATTGTAACCATGAGATACCATTGCTGCTTTGCCCCTATGGGCACTATGTTAAACAATAGACGCGGCATTATAACCTAATATTTATGATAGTCGAGTCTGGGGGGCAATTATTTGGCGTATATAGCAGCAAACAGCGTTTAAGTGCGTAAAAAACGAACGCAACAAATTAACAAAGGAGAATTAAGCTTACTTAGAGGTATTGAAAAGAATTAACTGGCTTCGAATAGAGAGAATGAAGCATAAGTTTTAAAAGTGGTCGGCGATGCAGGATTTGAACCTGCGACCCCTTGGACCCAAACCAAGTGCGCTACCAAACTGCGCTAATCGCCGATACTAAGAGAAGTTTCGAAAATAAAGACCACTTAAGAAAAGTGGTCGGCGATGCAGGATTTGAACCTGCGACCCCTTGGACCCAAACCAAGTGCGCTACCAAACTGCGCTAATCGCCGATATCTTAGAGTAAATTGGGGTGACTGATGGGGCTCGAACCCACGACAACCGGAATCACAATCCGGGGCTCTACCAACTGAGCTACAATCACCACGGCATTTACATATTTTCAAATGGCGCACCCGGAAGGATTCGAACCTTCGACCAACGCCTTAGAAGGGCGTTGCTCTATCCAGCTGAGCTACGGGCGCATCGAAAACTTCATAAGTTTGCCTGTAAGCGCCGCTTCTTAAAGAAGAAGTGGTCGGCGATGCAGGATTTGAACCTGCGACCCCTTGGACCCAAACCAAGTGCGCTACCAAACTGCGCTAATCGCCGATGCTTACCGTTGTTTGCGAGTGACCTCGTTAACAACGGGGTGCATAATAGTGATTTGACCGAGTTAGGTCAAACATTTTTTTAAGAAAATAATTCAATCGGTCACTTTTAGTTCATAATGGTTAAATATTGCAAATATAAGCTAAAATTTGAACTCTTTTTTATAAAGTCGCGCTTTATATAAGATTGCATCTTGGCGCTATGATGCTTTTCTGCGAAAATACGCAACATAAATAAATATGATCAAACAAACATGATTTGTGTATCCACGCCCCCTTTATTGGATAATCATATTTAGATGTATCAGTATCAAGTTAACTAACCCCAATGAAAGGTCACCCATGACGGCAAACATCATCGATGGTAAGGCAATAGCTAAACAAGTACGCAGCAATGTAGCAGAGCGAGTTGCAGAGCGTGTAGCGAATGGATTACGCGCTCCAGGACTAGCAGTCGTGCTAGTTGGTCAAGATCCAGCTAGCCAAGTGTATGTTGGTTCTAAACGTAAAGCATGTGAAGAAGTCGGCTTTGTATCTAAGTCTTACGATTTACCTGGCGACACGACTGAGCAAGACTTACTTGCATTAATAGATCAACTAAACGAAGACAAAGAAGTAGACGGTATCTTAGTACAGTTACCTTTACCACAAGGTCTTGATGCTGAAAAAATTCTTGAGCGCATCACACCACATAAAGATGTTGATGGTTTCCATCCTTATAACATTGGTCGTTTAGCACAGCGTATGCCGGCACTTCGCCCTTGTACGCCAAAAGGGATTATCACCCTACTTGACTCAACAGGCGTTCGTTATAAAGGTATGCACGCAGTTGTTGTTGGCGCCTCAAACATCGTTGGTCGTCCTATGTCACTTGAGCTTTTACTTGCTGGCTGTACTACAACAGTATGTCACAAGTTCACTCAAGATTTAGAAACTCATGTTCGCCGTGCCGACTTATTAGTTGTAGCGGTAGGTAAACCTGAGTTCATTCCGGGTGAATGGGTTAAAGAAGGCGCTATTGTGATTGATGTGGGTATTAACCGTCTTGAATCAGGTAAGCTTGTTGGTGATGTTCAGTATGACGTCGCGGAACAAAAAGCACATTTCATTACCCCTGTACCAGGTGGTGTTGGACCAATGACTGTGGCAAGCTTAATTGAAAATACGCTTGAAGCATGTGAAAAATATCACAGCTAAGAAAAAATTATGTTCGTAAAAAAGGCTGCCAATTGGCAGCCTTTTTTGCTTTTAAGCTTTTTGTTGTTTGAACTGCTTAAGTTTTAGCATCTGCGGGAGCACAGAAAACACAATCATCATAAACATTAATAGGTATTGCCAGTCTTGATATTGTTCGTTTATGAGTAAAACAGCGCATACGATTCCCGCGATTGGATTGGCTATTGTGCCGAATGAAAACTCAGCCACAGTCATGCGTCCTAATAACCAAACATACAGAATATAGGCGATGGCGGTATTGGGCACAATTAACCAAAATAGCGCAGAATATTGCAGCGCTGAGATAGGCTCAAATACCACTTTGTATTGCTCTGGGTGAAGTAAACTGCCATCAATAAACGCAGCCAATAATAAAATAGTGCCGCCAATGATTAACTGCCAGGTAAGCACAACCCACCAATGAATATGCACAGACAAACTCTGTACTAAGGTGCTACCAATCACAATAGTGAGTAAGGCCCCAAATAAAGCAGCCACTCCCAATACATTTAATGCCACATGTGCTGGGTCGAACAACAACCACGCCAATACCACCAGCGCTATAGCGCAAAAAGCTTGAATTTTTGCAGGTCGCTGCCCTTTGCTAAGCCATGCATATAACAAAGCCACAACCGGCACTGACACCATCCCTACCCCAGCAATTGCAGCAGGAAGGTTCACTGCCATGATAAAAATAAAGGCAAAAAATAGTGCGATATTCACCGCACCTAAAGTCAATAAACTAAGCCATTGCGAACGGGTCGGCAAGCTAGGTTTGAGTAATAAAAGGAGTAGCCCTGCAGGCAGTGCTCGCAATGCGCCTAACAAAAGTGGCGGCCAATCTGGTGTCGCGTATTTGGTCACTGCATAGGTGGTGCCCCATAAAAAGGCGGGGATCATGGCAAGTAAAATATTCAATGTCTGTCCTTGTTAATACGAAGAGATGACAAGGTAAAACCTCAAGTACAGTTGAGGTCAATAACTGTATCGATTAAAAACAAAAAAGGTTGCCTCGTTGGCAACCTTTTTAATGAATCATATTTCGATAGATACTTAAGCTTTACGCCACGTTGTTTTACCAGCAGAATCTTCAAGTACCACACCGAGTGCATTCAATGCATCGCGTGCTTCATCAGCTGCCGCCCAATCTTTGCTTGCGCGGGCTTCATTACGTTTTGCAATTAATGCTTCAATATGTGCTACTTCGTCATCAGCTTGACCACCTTGTAAAAAGGCTTCTGGGTCTTGCTGTGCAACGCCTAGTACTTCTGCAACACTGCGCAGAACATAAGCAAGTTTACCTGCTTGCTCTGCATCGCTGTCTTTAACACGGTTTAGCTCTTTCGCTAATTCAAATAATACAGGCAGTGCTTCTGGTGTGTTGAAGTCATCATCCATCGCTTTTCTGAATTTAGCCACATATTCATTGCTAGCTAAATCACATTCGATTGGTGTTACGCCGCGCAGTGCAGTGTAAATACGTTCAAGTGACGAACGTGCTTGCTCAAGGTTTTCTTGCGAATAGTTAAGCTGGCTACGGTAATGACCTGAAATTAAGAAGTAACGAACTGACTCAGCATCGTACTCTTTTAACACATCACGTACGGTAAAGAAGTTGTTTAATGACTTAGACATCTTCTCTTTATTGACCTGTACCATACCCGTGTGGATCCACGTATTTACGTATTTGCCATTATTTGCACAGCATGACTGAGCAATTTCGTTTTCATGGTGCGGGAACTGTAAATCTGAACCGCCACCGTGAATATCAAAATGCTCACCTAAGTGCTTAGAGCTCATTGCCGAACATTCGATGTGCCAACCTGGACGGCCTTCACCCCATGGTGATGACCAAGATGGCTCACCTGGCTTGGCTTTTTTCCAAAGCACGAAATCAAGTGGATCTTGCTTATCTTGTGCAACTTCAACACGTGAACCGGCTTGTAACATGGTTAAGTCTTGTTGCGATAACGCACCATATTGCTCAAATGTAGACACATCAAACAATACATCGCCATCTGCGGCAACATACGCATGGCCTTTGGCAATTAAACGCTCAACCATCGCGATGATTTCATTCATATGGTTTGTCACCGTTGGCTCAACATCAGGACGCAGCATATTTAAGCTGTCGAAATCTTCATGCATGGCTTTGGTCATACGAGTCGTTAAATCATTAATTGACTCACCATTTTCGTTTGCACGCTTGATGATTTTGTCGTCAACATCAGTGATGTTACGAACATATTTTAAATCGTAACCAATGTGACGTAGGTAACGAACAATAACGTCAAAACCAACGAAAGTACGCGCATGACCAATGTGACAGTAATCATAAATGGTGATACCACACACGTACATGTCGATTTTGCCATCAACAAGGGGTTTAAACTGCTCTTTTTGTCGCGTAAGTGTGTTGTAAATTTGTACCATTTATAAAATGTCCTTAACGGTGTTTCGAGATTCTCTATGGTAACACTTGCAAAGCCGCTGCTCTAGCGCTTTATCAATTGAATAAGCACTTTGTTAATCGTTTTAAACAAGCTCTTTGTTAATCCAAGGCAACTACTATAAAATAGCCCCATTATTAAACCTGAATATAGGAAACCTCATGGTTGTACTACACACAAACTTTGGTGACATCACTATCAAGATGCACGAAAGCGATGCACCAAACACTGTTAAAAACTTCTTAGAGTATGCAAACGCTGGCTTTTACAACGGCACTATTTTTCACCGTGTAATTGATGGTTTTATGGTACAAGGCGGTGGTTTTGAGCCGGGTATGGTTCAAAAAGAAGTAAACAATCCTATAGAAAACGAAGCAAACAACGGCCTTGCGAATAAAGTAGGCACATTAGCAATGGCACGTACGCCGGATCCACATTCAGCAACTGCGCAGTTCTTCATTAACGTTAACGACAATGACTTCTTAAACTTCAGCAGTGAAACATCACAAGGCTGGGGTTACTGCGTATTCGCAGAGGTTGTTGAAGGTATGGACGTGGTAAACAAAATCAAAGGTGTTGCAACTGGCAGCGCAGGTTTCCACCAAGACGTACCTCTTGAAGATGTCATCATCGAAAAAGTAACGGTTAGCTAATTTAATCGTTTAGTCTTTTTAAGCGGGCCCTTGCCCGCTTTTTTGCGAGTAACCATGAAACAAAGTTATTTTATTGCCGACCTCCATTTAACAGAAAACCGCCCCGACATCACTGCGGCATTTTTTGATTTTCTTGATAATAAGATTATTAATGATGACGTTGATGCACTGTATATTTTGGGTGACTTTTTTGAAGTATGGGTCGGTGATGACTATCAAACTGAACTTTCAAAGAGTGTTGCCGCACGTTTAAGCCAAGTCAGTAAAAGTGGTACTGAGGTATTTTTTATTCATGGTAATCGCGATTTCATTATGCGAGAAGACTATGCAAAAAGCGCAAGTATGACTTTATTACCAGAGCAAGTTGTTATTGATTTATACGGTACTCCAACAGTTATCTTGCACGGTGATGAAATGTGCACCCAAGATATAGAATATCAGAAGTTTCGTAAAAAAAGCCGAGGTTGGTGGTGGCCAAAATTAATGCTTGCGATGCCGCTTTGGTATCGTAAAAAGATTGCCCGCAACGCCCGTGAAAAATCAAAACAAAGCCAAGCTGGCAAAGCGTTAGAAATCCTAGATGTGACTGAAGATGCTGTATTAGCAATGTTTGAAAAACATCAGGTTGCTAATATGATCCACGGCCATACCCACCGCCCTAATGTGCACCATTATAATCTCGCTGGGAAAACGCTAACGCGCACAGTGCTGGGTGACTGGTATGAACAAGGGTCATACTTAAGAGTTACGCCAGAGCAGCAAAAACTAGTCCACACTCCCTTTAAATAACCAGTTTTTTAACTATGCTTTAACCAGTATTGTCAAAAAATGCATTATCTATGATAAGTCGGTTAAGCCTAATATGTTGTTGTTTACTATTTAGTTTCTCAATCAATTGCCAAACTTGGCAATTGGTAACAGAGCCGTTTCCTCCTTATTTTATTGCTAAGCCAAATAAGCCGGGCTGGCTGCACGAAGTAATCATCGAAGCACTGAAAACACAAAATCAAAACGCCACTATTGAATACACCCATTGGGCGCGCGCTTTAAAACTTGCTAAGCGCCATAAACGTGTTGCTGTACTAGGGGCTTTTTTTACAGAGCAAAGGGCTAGAGAGTTTAGCTACTCACAACCCTTAGCAACGGCTCATACGGTATTATTTAAGCAGGCTGGCAAAGACATCACCTTTACCGGATCACTCTATTCATTAAAGCCATATACAATCAGCAAAGGCGAAGATTATGTGGTGAGTGACGAGTTTGAGCACCATCCTGAACTGACCATAACAACAACAGGTAGTTTGATTGAAAGCTTATTACTGTTAAAGCATGGCCGTGTTGATTTAGTGGCCGGAACTAAAGAGGTCGCACTCTATTGGCTCGACAAGAGCGAACGGTTACAGCAAGCAAAACAAACAGAATTAGAAATAATTAGCCCCTACCTTGCCACTCAGTATTTACATGTGATCACCAAAAAAGATCACCCTCAAGCTGAGCTATTTCAGCAAAGCTTATATTTAGGCGTGCAGTCTCTAAAAAACTCGGGAAAGCTGGATGAAATACTTAAAAGCTATGAACTCAGTGCTGAAGAAATTGCAAGCATCCATCAATTATTAGCTAAACATTAGTGCTTGTTGAAATACTAATCGGTAGCGTGATTTTAAACTGTGTTGCAATATTTTCTGGCAGTTCATTAGTTGCGACTAAGCTTATCTTACCTTTTAGAACATTTGTAACCCACTGATGAACAAGATACAGCCCAAGCCCAGTGTGACCGTATTTTCTTGATGTGGTGAAGAAAGGATCAAATAGCTGTTCTCGCAAGGATTCATCTATACCTGAGCCATTGTCAGACACTTTAATACATAATGTATTGTCACTTTCTAGATAAACAGCTAACTGAACCTGCTTAGTGTCATGCTCATTAAAGGCATGAGAAATTGCATTGACGATTAGGCTTTCTATAATTTGTGAAATAACTCCGGGTCGACTCGTGATGTCTTGTTTGACATCGATGTGCGTTTCAATTGTTACTTTAGAGGCCTTAAAGCGAGATTTTAAACCCAGTAGAAGATCATGGATGACTTTTTCGATATTAAAGCTAACAAGTTGATCATTCGAGCGATCATGGGCCATTTCTTTAAAGCTTTTCACATGAGCGATCGCTTTATCTAGATTTACTTTTGAGAGCGACAAACTATCTGCAATACGTTCAACACTCGTTTCTAAAAACTGCTTTGTGAACCCTTGGTCAATTTTATCTTTGAGTTGTTGATTAATTAACTGTGCATTTGATACTGAAATAGCAGCACCACCTAATGGGGTATTCATTTCGTGGGCGACACCAGCCACCATTAAACCGAGTGATGACAACCTTTGCGCTTCAATCAACTCGCCCTGTAATTGATGCTGCTGTTTTATATAGCGTTGTAATTTGCTATTAGCCGCTACCAGCTCCTGCTGCTCATTTTCTAAATTTGCTGTTGCTTTAATGATTTGACACTGATCACGATAACTACGCTTTAAATACAAACCAGCAATAGTAATTAGACAAACAGCACATGCCAAAGCAATGCCAAATGACCATAAGAATATCTCCCTCAGCACTGAATTGTCCGCTTTTACCAGCACAATGATATTACTTAATGCATTGTCATTATTATTACCGAGATTCATTTTTAAAAAGCTGGTTGTACGACTATGCGATGTAATAAGTTGCTGCGTTTTCGGTAATTCAGCAATTGTTTGCCATAACTGATCATCATCTTCGCTGAGAATGAGTTGTGGCTTATCTAACATAAAACCCCACTCTTTTTTGCTATCAGGATTTAACAACCAATAGCCTTCACCATTAACCAATTGTATTTGAGCTTGTAAGGTACTGAGTGACTTAATTTGTTGTAAGGTTTTCGATAGGTCAAAATTGACAACAATTAACCCATCTAACACAAAAAAATTTTTCGTGGTTCGATAGGATGCGCGCAATGTCGGCTCATATGGGGCGACAACAACCCCGCGTTCAACATTTAAATCTATTGGCGTGATGTATACATCGCCTTTACTGTGCGCAATTCCTTCAGTGAAGTAATAACGATTACCTTTATTTTGCAACTGCGGTGGTGCTACAACTTGTGCTTTACCTGCTTTAAAATTAACGCGATACCGTTCTTGGCCCTGACTATCTAACCAACGTATTTGAGAAATGCTGTCAGCAGCTAAACCAAAATTAACAAAATGAGTTTGTATTTGTTGTTCAAGTTCAGCGTCGGATACGTGGCGTTTTAACGCTTCGTCAGCCACCAGCAATTTAACCACTTTGCGCACATCACCCAACTCTCTGCTAAAGGTATTATGCGCCGCAAGTAAGGTGTTATCTTGTAAAAGCGTTATATTACTTTTTTGTATTTGGTATTGCAGTAAATAAACCATAGCGCTCATAAATAAGCTGCCAATGACAATAACCACAAATTTTATAAGTAGCCTTTTCTTCAGTAACTCATATTGGTGATTTACTTCTACCATAATAATTAGTTAGACCGGCCCTTTAGCCAGTGCAATGCATCATCATAAAACATGGGTTTAGCGTAATAATAACCCTGCCCTACACTACAACCAGCTTCAACGAGCCAAGCGCACTCAGCCTCGGTTTCAATGCCTTCCGCTGTTACTTCAAAACCAAACTTTTCTGCTAATAGCATAATCATTTCGATAATATGTTGATTAGACCTTGAGTCTTGAATATTGCTCACAAAACAGCGATCTATTTTTATATTTTGTGCTGGTATTTCACTAATATGGGCGAGCGATGAATAACCTGTCCCAAAATCATCAATGCTAATTTTTATCCCTAAACCCGCAAAACGACATAAACATGCATTGATCTTTTCATAGTTAAAGATCGCTTGAGTCTCTGTTACTTCAAGCTCAAGTAACGAAGGTGAAATACCATACTCCTCAATACGAGCTGCTATCTCGACAAAATAATCCTCTGATAACAAATCAAAGGTAGAGGCATTAAACGCGATTGGCAGACTAAAACCCTGATCTGCAAATTGCTGAATCGATTGCATTATTTTGTCGAAAATTAATTTGTCTAACTCACTAATAAGCCCTGCGGTTTCGGCAAGGTCAATAAACTCATCGGGACTGACAAATGATCCATCGTTTCTTTGCCATCGAGCCAGCGCTTCAAAACCAATGACCTCATTAGTCATTAAATTAACCTTAGGTTGCAGCGCTACTTGGAGCTCTTTGTTACGTATTGCTGTACGCAGTTCTTGCATCAACTCATAGCGCCGTGTAATAGCTTTTGTATTTTCTAGCGTGTAATAAAGTAACTCCGCTCTTTGCGTGCTCTCATCATTAAGAGTGGACTCAGCTAAATTGAATATTTGCTCTGCGTTATGATCAACAAATGCGATTAATTGCATAACCAAAATACGCACATCTAAAAACTGCTTTACCCCATCAATTTCAAAAGATTGGCGTTTTAGCGAATCAACCATGCTCTCATCTTCGAAAGCATGACTTGAGACTAGAACGCCCAAACTATCACTTTTAAATAAGGCGATTCGGGGGTGATACGGCGCTAATTTTTGTAAGATGTTTTCGCGCATTTTCAGGTGCGTTTTTTTACAAAAATCATGACCAAATCGAAATGACTTCTCATCAAACTGTAAAATTTCAAAAACCACTAATTGAGTTTCAGCTTGCTCATATTTATTCATATTATCAATTTCGCGCTGAAGCCAATTTCGATTGGGGATGTTCAACGTAACATCGGTATAAGCAAGTTCTGTCAGCCGGTTCATTAACGCAATATTTGAAAACCCAGTACTCACATTTTCGCTAAACACTTTTAATAAGAAAACATTATGCTCGTCGATAGAAACATCTGATTTAACAATAGTAATGTAGTGATTTATATCCACTTCGCAGGTATCAAAATAAAAAACACTATAATGCTCTGAAAAGGCATGCTCTTGTGTGTCTATTGCTTGGGTGTAACATTGCTGTGCTTCATCAGACAGTAAATCGAGAGTCAACTCTTTACCATCCAGCCCTCTGAAACAACCATTACTGGTAATTACTTTTGGTTGTTTATTTAAATCGCTTCCATCACCAACACACAACACCCCACCGCCTTTTGACAAACGAAGGATCTTACTTATTTCGTCTAGTACGGCTTGTGAAAATGCCCGAATATCATGTTTGCTATTAATACTTCTTGCTGCATCAAGTACCAGCTGAAGCCCTTGTTTGGCATTTGAGATTTGAGAAATATATTGATAAGTACGCAGGTGACTGCTGACAATCGATTTTAGCTTATCCACTGTCAGATCAGATTTATTCCAATATTCATCGATATCAAGTGACTCCATCACTTGTGGTTCTGGAGCAAAACTTGGCTGCCCGGTTAAAAGCACAATGCGTATATCGTTGTTACCAAGAACGTGACGAATAGTATTTACGAGTCGAAGACCTGAATCATCTTCTTCCATCACCACATCAAGAAACACTATTGCAATGTCTTTATGGCGCGACAAAACGGAAGACGCCTCTGACACCGAGTTCGCGGTCAACAGCTCTAATGCTTCATTATTACCAAGAGGTATAGCATTCAAGCCATTTAATAATGCTTGTTGGTAATTTAAATCATCCTCAACAGTCAGTACCTTCCATGTTTTAAGACTTTGCGTTTGCTCTGAAGTGTTTTCTTTAAACTCGAAAGGCACATTAGAATCACGCATAACTTCTCCTTTTGACAACATACGCTTCTAACTAATCATGATTACGAAAACATAAGCAAAATATAGTGCAAAATTTAAATACGGTACAAATTTTTCATTAAAATTTATAGTAAATAGATATTAGAAAAATAATGAGAATTAATTAATTACGGTAAGTTTAAGGCTAATTTCTTAAAAGGTTGGCTTGTATAAGATAGGTAAAGCTAAAGAGCACCAAACAGGTGCTCTTGGTGGTTTTTATGCTGGCACGCCACTATGAAACTTAAAGTCTTCATCTGGGGTTGAAATTAACTCAGCTTCAAGTTGCCCAAAAAATTCAACACGGTCAGTGATATCAAACTCACTGATTTCTTGTGCGAGGGTTAAATAATCTTGGTAATGACGCGCTTCAGAGCGCAGTAGTGAGATATAAAAATCACCTAAGCGCTTATCAACATGCGGGGCTAATTTAGCAAAGCGTTCACATGAGCGGGCTTCGATATAAGCACCGATAATTAACTTATCAACCAAAGCATCAGGCTCGTAAGTTTTCACGTGGCGCAGCATCCCTTTGGCATAACGACATGGAGTAATACTTTTATATTCAATACCGTATTCATCCATGATCTCAAGGACTTGATAAAAGTGATGTAGTTCTTCTTTGATTAACATCACCATTTTATCGATAAGGTCTTGCCCATAAGGTGAATTCGATTTTGGGATCATTGATTTTGTCAGCTTGTTTTTATCTGCAAGCTCACGCCAATCCCCTTCACGCTTGTAAATAAGTGTTTCAAATGGTTTTAACCACTCAAGCAAAGCATCACTACTTTCTTTATCAACCGCGTA
This sequence comes from Pseudoalteromonas sp. Hal040, assembly GCF_037162425.1. NCBI lineage: Bacteria > Pseudomonadati > Pseudomonadota > Gammaproteobacteria > Alteromonadales > Pseudoalteromonadaceae > Pseudoalteromonas > Pseudoalteromonas sp. Hal040. The sequence goes on from NZ_JARLUU010000001.1 coordinate 2,484,024, forward strand.
CTTACGAATTAAAAACATGGCAGATTGAGCTGCTTTTAATTCACAGATAAGGTGATCGATTAAAACCACATCTAAGTTTTCTTTTTTGGTTGCCGCAGCAATCCACTCATCAGGCGTTTCACACTTTAAAAAAGAATGAATGGGTGCTAACAAATCAGAATAAGGCACTGAATAACTTCTCATCAAAAATCTTAGTTCGATTTTATCACATAAATTAGCCCACGTTCCATGACCCACATCAGTGCAAGCTAATTTTCTATATGCACTAAAGAGTTACATTTTATCGACCATTTCGATTATTGCAGCTTCTTGACAAGGTTTAATTACTGAACCATAACTTAATCAAAGCTGTACAAAAATAAAACAGCTCACATTCCTTTTTACAGGGGCATTGATTATGATTCTAAACCACTTATGGGGCTTGTACGCCCACCCACTCGAAGAATGGCAAACAATTGATAACCGCCACGAAAGCTTGCGCTATAGCTTGTCGCACATTTTATTAATTGCCAGTATTCCTTCAATCATGGGCTACTATTCATCTGTATATTTAGGTTGGAGCATTGGCTCTGGCGATGCAGTGTTTTTAACCCATGATAGTGCATTACTCATTGCTATCGCGATGTACTTTGCACTGATTGCGGGCGTTTTTGCACTTGCTTACTTAGCACATTGGATGGCCGTTACCTTTGGTGCAAAACCCACCTTTACACAAACCTTAGAGCTCGCTGCATATACAGCAACGCCGGTATTCATGTCTTCATTTGCGGCATTTTTACCTGAACTTTGGTTTGTGGTGTGTGTAGGCCTTGTAGCACTTGCCTACTCTGTTTACTTGCTTTACACGGGAGTGCCTATTTTGATGCACATTCCTGAAGAGCGAGGCTTTATTTATGCCAGTTCGGTGGTCACGTGTGGGCTGATATTACTGGTGATTATTTTAGCTGCGACAGCTATCTTATGGACTAATGGAATCGTCCACCCTATGTTTACCTGAGTACATTGTTATTTTCCTTTCTTTCCACAAACAAAAAAGGAGCTATTCAGCTCCTTTTTTATATCAAATAGATTTGCACTGATTAATCAGCACTGTTCTCTTCTTGATTGTGTAGCTCTAAACTCGCTGACATGGCGTTTTCGCGGGTTGATTTCGCTGAATCATTACGTAAACGGTCAATGTGGTTTAGGTAATCTTGGTCGATATCACCTGTGATGTATTGACCATCGAATACTGATGTTTCAAAACGGGTGATTTCTGGGTTTTCTTGGCTTACTGCCGAGATTAGGTCATCTAACGATTGATAGATAAGACCATCTGCACCGATGCTAGCATTGATATCTTCCACTTCACGACCATGCGCAATTAGCTCAGCTGCCGATGGCATATCAATACCGTATACGTTCGGGAAACGAATCTCTGGCGCTGCTGACGCGAAATAAACATTCTTCGCACCTGACTCACGAGCCATTTCTACGATTTGCGCTGACGTTGTACCACGAACAATTGAGTCATCAACAAGTAATACGTTTTTGCCTTTGAACTCACGGTCAATTGCATTCAGTTTTTGACGAACTGATTTCTTACGCATTTCTTGACCTGGCATGATGAAAGTACGGCCAATGTAGCGGTTTTTAACAAAACCTTGGCGGTAAGGCAGGTTAAGTGCTGACGCAATCTCAAGCGCTACATCACACGACGTTTCAGGAATAGGAATAACCACATCGATGTCTTTATCAGCCCATTCACGTGCGATTTTTTCACCTAACTTAGTACCCATGTTTACGCGTGTCGCATAAACAGACATACGGTCAATCGTTGAATCTGGGCGCGCAAAGTAAACAAACTCAAAGATACATGGCGAGTAAGTTGCTTTTTCAGCACACGCTTGTGAGAAAAACTGACCATCTTCAGTTACGTAAATCGCTTCACCTGGTGCTACGTCACGAACAAACTCAAAACCGTCGGTTTTTAATGCCACACTTTCAGAAGCAAACATGTACTCAGTACCATTTGCAGTTTCGCGTTTACCAAACACCAACGGACGAATGCCGTTCGGATCACGAAACGCAACAATACCGTGGCCGATGATCATTGCAATCGTTGCATAACCACCATTTACTTTATTGTTTACTTCGGTCACTGCATTGAAGATATCCTCAGCGTCAAGTTTTAGCTTGTTTGACTTGCTTAACTCATGTGCCACGATGTTAAGTAAGATTTCAGAGTCAGATGTTGTATTAACATGACGGCGAGCTTCTGAAAATAATTGCTGCTTTAATGCTTCTGCGTTTGTTAAGTTACCATTGTGCGCAAGTGCAATACCAAATGGTGAGTTAACGTAGAAAGGTTGCGCTTCTGACGAGCTAGAAGAACCAGCTGTCGGGTAGCGAACATGGCCAATACCAATTGTGCCTTGAAGGCGTTTCATATGACGGGTATGAAACACATCTTTCACAAGGCCATTGGCTTTACGTAAGCTAAACGTGTTGTTTTCAATGGTAATGATGCCAGCTGCATCTTGACCGCGGTGTTGCAAAACAGTTAAGCCGTCATATAACGCCTGATTAACAGGAGAAGTTCCGACTATGCCAACGATACCACACATTAAATTTATCCTCGCCGATTAACGGTTTACAGAATTTAAAAAGCTCGAGTTGTTTTCAAGGTACGAAAAGAACCACTCAACAACAAAGCCAAATTCTGGAATCAAAATAGAGTTGCCCCACCAATGCGTATTAGGTGCACCGGTAAAAGCATCAAGAAAGAAGAGTAACGCGCTTACGACCAACACGCCACGAAGAGCACCAAACACTATGCCAAAGACACGGTCTGTGCCAGATAAACCCGTACGCTGTACAAGCTCACCTAAAATATAGTTTAGTAACCCACCCAACAGGAGTGTCGCAAAGAATAATATGGCTATTGCGGCTGCATTTCTTAAAAGGGGTTCTGAAATACTTGTTAGGAAGGATGCTAAATATTGGTAAAACAAACTAGAGATGATAAATGCGCCAGCCCATACAGCTAATGACATTGCTTCTTTTACAAAGCCACGTATTAAGCCGATGATAGTGGATAGTGCAATAATGCCAAGTATGGCGTAATCAACCCAGATCATAAGAACCAACTAGTCGTTAATTTGGGGCGCATTCTATAAGACTACCTATAGAATTGCCAGATCATTTTGTAATTTCAAACTGAGTGACTTTGCCGTTTAACTTGGTTAACTGCTTTAACTCAGGAAGCTTACTCTCTAACTCTTTCTTGCTAAGTGAAGGACCTACAAAGACTTTTGTCAGTGTGCCGTTTGGGGTTTTGATTGGACGCGTAAAGGTTTTGAAACCATTCGCTTTTAGTTTTTCTTGTAGTGATTTCACATTAGGTGCATGAGAAAAACTACCCAATTGGATAACATAAGCCATTTGTATGAGGTTTTCGTCTGGCTTACGGGTAGGCTCTGGAGCTTTGACAACGGTTTTTGCCAGCTCTTGGACTGCAACTTTTGACTCAGTTTTACGAACCACAGGCTCATCTGTTGATGCTTCGACCATTTGCGGTGCATCATCGACGATTTGTTGCGTTTCGTTAGCAGCAAGCTCAGCATCGTTGGCTTGAATATCTTCAACTGGCGTTTGTGACGGTTGTTCAGCAGAGGCGACTTTATGATCAATCGCCTCATGTAAATCAATCGTAGTGAACTCAGGACGTTCAGGAATTGCTTTAAAGCCTTCAGTATAATGAACCTTTTCACCATCCAAAATATTTGGAATGAAGACAATAGCCGCTACAACCACAATGGTGGTACCTACTAAGCGATTAATAAACCCTGCGTTCACCGATTTCCTCTCTATTTTTTAAAGTAATTGATGGCTGCAGCCACTGTTATAAATGAACCAAACACAATCACAAGCGTGTTTTCGTCGACATTTGGTAATAACGTGTCTAATGCAGTTTCAACACTCTCATATTGCGTGCTAGGCGCTGTTGATGTTGTTTCTGCAAGTGCGTTAGCAAGATTCTCAACCTTGTCTCCGCGGAAACAATCTAAGCTTGCTAACGACCATTGGTCAACTACATTTGCGACAGCCGACATGGCAGCCACTTTATCTTTATCTGCAAGCATAGCGACTAATGCATGAATTTTAAACCCTTGATCTTTATACACGCTTAATTTACGTGCCAAATAACGAGCAGATTCAGGATTATGCGCCACATCTGTAAAAATAAGCGGCTGCTCACTGAGCTGCTGAAAGCGCCCTTCTACAGTAAGACTCGCTAAGCAATCACGCACTTGTCGCTCACTTGGCAATAGCTCAAGTTTAGCCAATAAAGTCAACGCGGTTGCGGCATTTTGACAAGGGATAGCAGGCTTAGCTAAGCGCCAATCGTTATCTTGGTACTGCCAGTTAAAGCCTTCACTGTCTTCAGTGAATTTAAAATCACGGCCTGATAACACCATATCAGCATTAATTTCATTGCCGTAATCTGTCACAGTATGCGGAATCGCTAAATCGCCAACAATGGCAGGCGTATTCGGTCGAAAAATACCGGCTTTGTCGTAACCCACTAATTCACGGGTATCACCTAAGTATTCTTTATGGTCTAAATCTATGGTGGTGATCACGCATGCAAATGGGGTTACGATATTAGTGGCGTCATAACGACCACCCAGACCCACTTCTAACAGTACATAATCAACAGCGTGACGTTTAAAAATAGCCAGTGCGCCCAGTGTTCCGTATTCAAAATAAGTCAGCGGTGTGTCACCACGACCTTTTTCAAGCATATCGAATGCATCAACATGGAATTGATCATCAAGCTCTTGACCATTAATACGCACGCGTTCGTTGTAACGAATTAGATGAGGAGAGGCGTACGTGCCGACACTAAACCCTTGTGCCAGTAATAAGCTTTCTAAACAGCGAGCGGTGGTCCCTTTACCATTAGTCCCTGCAATTAAAATTATTTTGCTAGGTGTATCGAGTAAGCCGACTTGGTTAGCAACGCGTGCAACGCGCTCTAAGCCCATTTCAATATTGGCAGGATGGACACTTTCTAAATAACAAAGCCAATCATCAAGACTTGATGATTGGCTAGGAAGGATTTCTGTCATAGCGTTTAATCAGTTAAGCTGAAATTTACGCTACTCTATGCTCTTGTTCAGTAGAAGGCAAGTTCATAAATTTCGCTAAGATACGTGCTAGGGTGTCACGCATTTCACGACGGTCTACAATCATGTCGATTGCACCGTGCTCTAGTAAGAATTCACTACGTTGGAAACCTTCAGGTAGCGTTTCACGTACTGTTTGCTCGATAACACGAGGACCAGCAAAACCAATAAGCGCTTTAGGTTCAGCAACATTTACATCACCAAGCATTGCTAATGATGCAGATACACCACCCATTGTTGGATCAGTTAATACTGAAATAAACGGTAAGCCTTTTTCGCTCATTTTCGCTAGCGCAGCACTTGTTTTAGCCATTTGCATTAATGACATAAGTGCTTCTTGCATACGTGCACCACCTGATGCAGAGAAACAAATAAGCGGCATATTGTGTTCTAAACACTGGTCTACAGCTTCAACAAAGCGTGCACCAACCACTGACGCCATTGAACCACCCATAAATGAGAATTCAAATGCAACAGCAGCAACAGGAATACCTTTTAGGCGGCCCTTCATTGCAACAAGTGCGTCTTTCTCGCCACTTGCTTTTTGTGCTTGGGTAATACGGTCAGAGTATTTTTTAGAATCTTTAAATTTTAAAACGTCTTTTGGCTCGTGCTCTGCACCAATTTCTTGACGATCTGCATCATCTAAAAAGTTTTCAAGGCGCTTACGGCCACCTAAACGCATGTGGTGATCACATTTAGGACACACGTTGAGTGCTTTTTCTAATTCTGCTTTATATAAAATTGAATCACAGTCTGTACACTTAGCCCAAACCCCTTCAGGGATTTCTTTACGACCTGACGATTTGGTCGTTTTAGGTAAGATTTTTTCTAACCAACTCATTTGCAACTCTCTTAATGCTGTTCTGTGTCGCAGTCTGTTTAATTGGAAACACTCGCTTGTATTTCTGATAACAAATAAACAGACAGATTTTTTCAATTAAAACATGAATTACCCGCAGACGATATAAAAAACTGGTCTTAGTAGTAGTCTACTAAAGTCTAACTGTCTGAATCAGGTAAAAACAAAGGCCCTAATGGTGTTTTAGGAATGCCAAAATGTTCAGGGTAATCCACATCAACTAAGTAAAGACCCGCCGCTTTTGCTGTTGCACTCGCTTTAGCACGTTCTTTTAGATCAAGTAATTCTTTTAACCACACTGGCTCATGCTTATGTAAGCCTATATCCATTAAACAGCCGGTGATGTTTCGAACCATGTGATGCAAAAACGCATTCGCTTTAATATCAATGATCACATAATCACCTTGGCGTTTTACCGACAAGTGGTGGATAGTACGATTTGCAGTATTCGCTTGGCAATGTAGTGCCCTGAAAGACGTAAAATCATGCTCACCTATCAGATACTGACAGGCTTCTTGCATTTTAGTTTCGTCTAATGGGTGATGAAAATGAGTGACACCTTCGCTCATAATGGCGCCACGATAGGTGTAATTGTAAATCACATAACGATAGCGACGAGCTGTGGCGCTAAAACGAGCATGAAAATCGTCACTGACAGGTTCAGCAAAACGAATCGAAATATCTTTTGGTAGTAAGGTGTTCATACCCATTGTAAACGCGACCATTTCGCGCTCAGCATGCGTATCAAAATGGATCACCTGCCCGGTGCCATGAACACCGGCATCGGTGCGACCTGCACAAACAATTTCAACTGGATGATTACAAATACGCGACAACGCCGTTTCTACTTCTTGTTGTACGCTATTGACGTGTGATTGACGTTGCCAACCACTGTAACGTGCGCCGTTGTACTCTACTCCAAGTGCTACTCGCATAATGACCTATTTACCTACTGAACTAAATGACGGGGCATTTTATGCGATCTACGAGCGCAATAAAAGCCACAGTGGCCGATCACATTACTGTGCCTGCTCAGATATCATACCAATTCGCTTAACGATAAGTGCGAGCTGGGATTAATCTTCTTCGATGTTGTCTAGGCCCTTGGTGCCGTCTTTAGCACGCAGCTTATGATGGATAGCCGATTTGATCAGCATATAGCCGCTGATAGGCGCGGTGATAAGCAAAAAGATTGATATAAGAATTTCTTTCACGCTCACCCCCTCATTGGTGTAACTAAAATACACCATTGCAGCAATCAATAGCGATGCCATTCCTAAGGTAGTTGCTTTGGTAGGTCCATGTAAACGCATGAAAAAGTCAGGCATTTTCACAAGACCAATTGAACCTATCAGAATAAAGCAACCACCAATTAATAATAAGATTGAAACAATCCACTCACTCATTATCTGTTACCTTATTCAATAATGTCGCCACGCAGCAGGTATTTACACACCGCTACTGTACTTACAAAACCTAGCATCGCAATTAATAATGCCGCTTCAAAATAAAGTCCCGTGCCCATGCTCATGCCATAAAGAATGATCAAAGCAATGGTGTTAATAAACATAGTATCAAGCGCTAAAATGCGATCTGGCACCGACGGACCAACGATTAGGCGCCATAGATTCAGCAATAACGAGATTGCAATCATGGCATAAACAATTAGAAAAACGGTATCTAGCATCGAAAAATCTCCTTAAGCGGTGCTTCGTAACGCTGCTTAATAGTATTAATTAACGCTTGTTCATCTGCTAAATCGAGTACGTGAATTAATAAATAGCGCTGCTCAATAACTTCACCCTCTTCAAGTGACTCAGGAATAGGATACACCTCTGCGCTTACAGTACCCGGCGTTAACGACACGGTACTTGCCAAAATTGTAATTGGCATTTCATGACTTAAATCCAAAGGCACTTTTACAAAACCCGGACGCAATTTTTTAGTCGGTCCTAAAATCAGCAGTGCCACTTGCAAGTTAGCAGTCACAATATCGTACAAAACTAACATTAAGTGTCTAAATGCCAGACCAGGTTTAACGATCAGTGGTTGCGGATCACGAAATGGAAAGGTGATCCACGGGATAGTGATTGCAAAAAACGCGGCTAATAACAGATGACCCGGTGACACACTGTTATTTAATAACAGCCACACAACAAACAATAAAACACTACGAAATGGTGTCGGCAGCCAACGAAAACGAGCTTCTAAACGCATTATTGACCTCCTTGTAATACAGCATTGATGCTCGTATTAATATCAAACAACTGCTCTGAGGTTGTTAACATAAAATCAGAGATTGAACCGGCAAAAACAACCATTAAAGGTGAGCATGCCAACAAAGCAATTACCGCGGTTACTTTTAAAGGGTGTGCTTTGCTGCCCTCAATTGCTTCGCTGTCTTTGTGTTTATGATCCCAAAATAAGCTTGTGCCAGCACGAGAAACTGCGACTAATAACGCAAGACTGGCAAGAATATAAATCGGCCAGAATAACATGGCTTTTTCACTATCAAGGGTGCTTTTTAGGATCCAAATTTTGCCCACAAAACCAGATAGTGGTGGCATACCAACCACTGCAAGTGCAGCGATAACAAAACAAATACCCAGTAAGAATGGCTGCGCAACGGGACGCCCTGCAACTAAACGGTCCGCAACCTTACCACGCTGCTGCGCAATTAAATCGGCAATTAAAAATAGCGCGGCACAAATTACCGTTGAGTGCACAAGGTAATAAAGGAGTGCCGCTGTTGCCGAGACATTTTGAATTGCAACGAGTGCCACTAATGTACCGACAGAGACAATCACTAAATTGGCTATCAACTTTCTAAAATCTTGACTCGCTAATACACCAATTGCTCCCATCACGATGGTCGCAAGTGCTAAGCCCCATAACCAAGGCTGTGCCATGTGAGCAAGCTCACCCGCGTTCTCACCAAAGATCACCGTATAAATACGAAGCATCGCGTACACACCGACTTTAGTCATAATGGCAAATAAGGCTGCAACCAGCGGCATCGCATTTGCGTAGGTATTTGGTAGCCATAAATGCAAAGGTAATAAAGCGCCTTTTAAGGCAAATACCACGATTAACAGTAAGCCACCAATTTTAGCTAGGTAAACATCATCACCTGTCAATTGCGGGACTTTTTGTGCTAAATCAGCAATATTTAACGTACCTAGTACACCATATAGTACACCTAAGGCAATTAAGAATACGCTTGAGCCAATCAAGTTTAAAATCACGTATTGTAATGCAGCACGGGTGCTGTGTTTATCCGCTGAGTGCATCAATAATGAATAGGATGCAATAAGTAACACTTCGAAAAATACGAATAGGTTAAATACATCGCCAGTTAAAAACGCGCCGTTCACACCTAAAATCAAAAAGTGCACTAATGGGTGAAAAAAGCTGCCTTTTTTGTCATCACCAGCACAACTATAAAGCACCACGACCGCCCCTAAGAAGCTGGTAAGCAGCACTAATAATGTCGCAAGTCTGTCTGCGACAAGTACAATCCCAAATGGCGCCGACCAATCACCTATGGCGTAAACCATTGGTGCAGTACTGTTGATATAAAACAGCAAATAGGCGCTCACCAACACCGTAACCAAAGATAAAATGACTGAGGTTACACGGCGAATTTGCAAGTTCTTTCCGCAAGGCGGCATTAATAGCAAAACGCCAGCCAGCATAGGAATTAAAATCGGTAAAGAAGCGAGATGCTGTATCATTTTTGCTCCTTCGACGACTTAACCATATGACCATCAACATGGTCATTACCTAAATCTGCGCGTCCGCGAATCGCTAAAATAACCACAAACGCAGTCATCGCAAAACCAATTACAATGGCAGTTAAAACCAGCGCTTGCGGTAATGGATCTGCATATTCGCTGCCAGAGCCTAATACAGCGGCTTTATTAATGGTCAAGCGTCCTGATGAGAATAAAAACAGGTTGACCGCATAAGAAAGCATGGTCAAACCCAGTACCACCGGGAACGTTCGCGCTCTCAAAATTAAATAAATTCCGCATGCAACCAGCACGCCCACGCATGATGCGTACAACACTTCCATTAAATATTTACCTCTTGCTTGGGTGTATCAGCAGTCAGTTTTCCTAAACTTGCTAAAATCATCAGCGTTGCACCTACAACGGTTAAATACACACCTAAATCAAACACGATAGCACTGGCAAGCTCAGTCTTGCCGACTAACGGAATATCAAAATAATCAAACCATGTTTTTAAGAATGGACGATCAAATGCCCAACTACCTAAGCCCGTTAATAAAGCAATGGCAATACCCGAAGCGATTATCTTGCGGTAGTTAACATCAAAGCGCTCTGAAATCCAATTCGAACCATTTGCCATGTACTGTAAAATAAACGCAATTGCGGTCACTAGACCGGCAATAAAGCCACCGCCAGGTAAATTGTGACCACGTAAGAAGATATACGCAGAAACCAATAAAGCCAGTGGTAATAAACTTTGCGAAATGCTCGCTAACAAGATAGGGTGGCGTTCGCGCGCCCAAGGGCGACCTTCACTATCACTTGCTGGCATAAACAGTGGCAAGTTAATAAGCAGTTTATAAATACCCAATGCTGCAATACCTAGTACAGTAATTTCACCTAGGGTATCAAAGCCCCTAAAATCGACTAAAATCACGTTCACCACGTTTGTACCACCACCGCCGGTTTTAGCATTGGCAATAAAGAAGTCAGAAATCGACTCAAGTGGTCTGGTTAATAAGGCATAACAGATACTTGCTACAACAACACCAATGGCTGATGAAATTCCTAAATCTCGCAATATACGTAATGAGCTAGACTCTTTCGGAGTGCGCTGTGGTAAGAAAAACAGCGCTAACATGAGTAAGATAACCGTCACTACTTCTACAGTTAACTGAGTCAGTGCTAAATCTGGCGCTGAGAAACGTGTAAATACCACCGACACCATCAAGCCTACAATCGAAATCATAATCAACGAAATCATTCGTGAGCGATGCCAGATAACCGTTGCAAGCGCACCAATCACCAGTAGACCAGCACCAATCGCGTTATGGAAATCGATTGGGGTAAGCCCATTTGCACCCGCCAGCTGACGCATTTCGAATAATGGCCAACCTGCGCACAACAACACCACAGCGATCATCACAAACGCATAGCGCTGTAATGAACCATTTTCGATGCGATTAATTCTTTCTTGAGACCACTTAATTAGCCCGTACATACCGCGGTCAAAACCTTTCTTCGCATTTAAGGTCGGTAATGACGCTTGGAAATGGAATAAATGTTTACGTTGAATGTAAATTAATACACCGCACGACGTAGCGATGAAGCTCATTAACAGCGGTAAGTTGAAGCCATGCCACACTGATAACGTGTATTCAGGAGCAACATTGCCTAGCACTGCAAATGAGGCCGAAGCCAAAATATCGCTTACAGCAAAGTCAGGGAACATACCTACTAATAAACAAAGCACCACTAATATTTCGATTGGTACACGCATGTAACGCGGTGGCTCATGAGGCTGCTTTGGTAAGTCGACAGGGTCACCATTAAAGAAAACATCATGAATGAAACGTGCTGAATAGGCGACAGAGAGCGCTCCGGCAATCGTCGCTAATACCGGAATTAACCATGACATAGAGCCCAATACTTGTTGGTGTAATGTCTCAGCAAAAAACATTTCTTTCGATAAGAAACCATTTAATAGTGGCACCCCTGCCATGGCTGCGGCTGCGACCATGGCAAGCGTTGCGGTATAAGGCATAAAGCGCCACATACCATTAAGCTTACGCATATCTCGGGTGCCGGTTTCATGGTCAATAATACCCGTTGCCATAAATAACGACGCTTTAAACGTTGCGTGGTTAATAATATGGAAAATAGCGGCCACCGTAGCAAGCTCAGTATCTAAGCCAAGTAATAAGGTGATTAAACCTAAATGGCTGATTGTTGAATACGCCAGTAAGCCTTTTAAATCATGTTTAAATAAAGCGATATAAGCACCAACGAGTAAGGTCGCAAGACCCGTCATGGCTACTAAAATAAACCAAATGTCTGTGCCTGCAAGGGCTGGATAAAAACGCGCTAATAAGAAAATACCCGCTTTAACCATGGTTGCAGAGTGAAGATAAGCACTAACCGGAGTAGGTGCGGCCATGGCATGCGGTAACCAAAAGTGAAAAGGAAATTGCGCAGATTTAGTAAACGCACCTAACAGCACTAATACCAAGGCAACTTCATACAAGCCATGTGACTGGATCAGGGTTTTGCTTGCGAGGATTACATCAAGGTTATAACTGCCAACAATATCACCAATCAGCAATAAACCTGCTAGCAACGCAAGACCGCCAGCACCGGTTATGGCAAGTGCCATGCGTGCGCCTTTTCTGGCTTCTGATTTGTGCCACCAGTAGCTAATCAATAAGAATGAGCTAATACTGGTTAGCTCCCAGAAAAACCATAACTGGATCACGTTGTTCGACATCACAATGCCGACCATCGCGGTCATGAATAGCATTAAATAGCAAAATAGCTTTGCCATAGAGTCATTACTACTTAAATAGTAACGTGCATAGAAGATCACGAGGGTACCAATCCCCAAGATCATATATAAAAACAGTAAACTCAAACCATCAAGTCGAAACGAAACTTGCATGTTTAAAAGTGGGATCCAATCTGCGCTATAGCGAATTGTTTCGCCAGAAAAAACCGCAGGGGTATACGAAAATACAATTCCAAGGGCAATCAAAGGCGCTAACATGGTCAAAGCGGTACTTTGATTTCGTGTTAGTTTTGAAGTGCAGGATGAAATAACACTGCCGATTAAGGATAACAGGGGTATCCAGAGCAAAGTCATAATTAGGAGCCTTTTAGTGTCATAAGAATATCAATACTGCTGCTAGTTTTAATTAGTTGCGTACTGTTCATTTGGATGGTTTAAAGTTGGCTTCAAAAAAAGCTTATAGTGCGTACAGTTATACTGATCAGGGGCTATTTTGTCTATAGGAGACAGACCTATTCGCTCAAACTTTAACCGACTCGCATACTAAAATAGCAATAAATAGACGATTAGTCAGAAAATTTCTGTTCACTTGAAGCCGTTGTAAATACAGGCTTTACTCCTAAAAATGCAAAATATTCAGAAAACCGAACAGGCTGTGTTAAGGGCTGGTTAATTTGTTTTAGCCAAAGTTGCCGATATTGCGCTGACAATCCCATCGTTTGGTATTGCATAATTGACCAGTTAGGGCTAGGCTTATACGCTTTTTTATTGCCACAGGCGAGACTCTTTTGCCACCCTTTAGGAGGAGAAGATTGGTTAGCAATAAACAAATTGGGCGCAACCTGCCCTTGCTGCTTACAAAGCCACTGCTGCTTTTGCTCTGGTAACGCATACTCATCTTCAAAACCATTAAAGTGCATCAACTCATGTAAAAACACCGCATAAGATTGCGATGAGTTGATATGCATGATCCCGCCAAGCACATTTGCAGCCCCTTGCTGCGACATCATGACAATAAAATCAAAACCCGCAGGCCATGAACGCGCGGCCGCATTTTGCCAGTTACAGCTCAGTGCCCCACTGCTGCCATCACAGTTAAACGTATCTGCCACATAGACAATGTCGGTGAAACAAAAACTCCCCTTTGCTGGCTCAGGTTTATGAGTGTATTGCTGTTTAAAGTGCTTTAAGGTCGCTATGCCTTTGTAGTGATCTGTCATCATTAAAACATTAAACCGACATTGATCACTTGGCTGTAAATGCACAGCCGATAACACAAATTGTTGCTGCTGCGCATACGCAGAAGTTATTTGCTCAACCGGCATTTTTTGATGAAGTAGAAAAGCCTGTTTTGCACTACCCTGCGGTAATTGACCGGCTTGAAAAAGGCGAGCGAGTTCATGCCATTGCGCCGTTGCAACAAGCTTATCTGATAACGTGAGTTGCTGTGTGGTTGTGAAGTCAGAAAAGTAAGGCTGCCACCATAGTTTTGCCCCCTTGTATTCCCCCTGCTGTAAAAACCTGAGTGCAAGTTGATACGCCGCGTTACTGTCATTAAGCTGTGCAAGCTGTCGAAGTTGTGCGTTACTTAATGCTAATTGCTGGGCATTTATCGCACTTGGTGCAAGATAATAAATAGCCGTTGCTTGTGAAGGATTAACGTTCGCGTAGTAAAGATAGGCAGGAATAAAACGAGATACTGAGCTTGAAATACACCCCAAGCTCAATATCAGAATAACACTAAAAAAACTTAGCTTGCGTTTTCACCAGCCATTAACTCAAGCTCTAAACGGGCATATTTGTATTCAACAAATTCATGCACATTGGTGGCAAGGGCAAGTCTGAAGTAATCAGCTGCAAGATAGTCGTTACCCGCCGCTTGATGTAACTTAGCTAGGTAGAAATAAGCTTCACACAGGCGATGCGCATACTCTTGCTCGGAGGTAACGCCTTCGATGATGCCAGATAAGAATTCAAATTCACTGATATCGCCTAAATAAAGTGCCAGCAATTGATAACCCCATTGCGACTCATCAACACCTTGTGCATTCGCTTTCAAATCAATCAAGGCTTGTGCTTTATCAGCCTCTGACTGAGCTAAATAAAGCCATAAAACACGATACGGATCACTCGGCGAGCGGTTAAGGAACTGCTGAAGATCATCTTGTGCAAGCAATGGACGCTCACCGTAGTAAAGCGCAATACCACGATTGAGGTAGGCATATTCATGCTGCTCATTTAATTCAAGTGCTGAATCAAAAAACTCATACGCTTGCTCATACTGCTGCATTAATGTGTGGTGGATCCCTAAAAAGTTATACACCTCTGCTAAATCAGGTTTAAGCTTAATTGCACGATTAAAATCAATACGTGCCAATGTCGACATGCCTAAGCTGTCAAATAATACGCCACGATCATAATAAAGTTTTGCTTGTTGTTCGCTACTTAAATCAGCACGATTTAATAATTCAGAATAACGAGCAATTGTAATTTCATTACGAAAATCAGGCGCTAACGGTGCAGTAAAGGGCACATTAACAATAGGGACTGACTCAGGTTGTGAGGTTGTTTGACATGCACTTAAAGAAAAAATAGCCACAGCAGTCAATGCTAAGTGTTTAAAAATCATTAAATTCCTTAATACCTGAATTCTCTGTAGACAAAGGCGAAGCGGATAGGTTTCATTAAAGCATAAAAAAAGGGGCTAAACAGCCCCTTTTTCTTATATCCAGTAAATAACTGGTTATTCAATCATCATTAAGCGTCTTTTGGCTCTTCTGCTTTTTCTTCAGCAGCTGGTTCCATTGCTTCTTTGATGCTTAGACGTACACGACCTTGGCGATCTACTTCAAGAACTTTAACTTTAACTTCTTGGCCTTCGCTTAGGTGGTCAGTAACGTTGTTAACACGCTCGGTGCTGATTTGTGAAATGTGCACTAGACCGTCTTTACCCGGAAGGATGTTAACGAACGCACCGAAATCAACGATACGTACAACTTTACCAGTGTAGATAGCACCTACTTCTAGTTCAGCAGTTAATTGCTCGATACGCTTGATAGCTTCGTTTGCACTCATGCCGTCAGTTGCAGCGATCTTGATTGTACCGTCATCTTCGATTTCAATCGTTGTGCCCGTTTCTTCTGTAAGTTGACGGATAGTTGCGCCACCTTTACCGATAACTTCAGCAATTTTCTTCGCAGGGATTTGCATTGTGTAGATGCGTGGTGCGAATTGAGATAACTCTTCAGAAGGAGCAGAAATCGCTTCATCCATTACACCTAAGATGTGTAGACGTGCAGCTTTCGCTTGTTTAAGCGCGATTTGCATGATTTCTTTAGTGATACCTTCGATCTTGATATCCATTTGTAGTGCAGTGATACCGTTTGAAGTACCTGCTACTTTGAAGTCCATATCACCTAAGTGATCTTCATCACCTAAGATGTCTGAAAGAACAACGAAATCTTCGCCTTCTTTTACTAGACCCATCGCGATACCAGCAACAGATGCTTTGATTGGTACACCCGCGTTCATAAGTGCTAGTGACGTACCACATACTGATGCCATAGACGATGAACCGTTTGATTCAGTGATTTCTGAAACAACACGGATTGAGTATGGGAAGTCAGTTAACGTTGGTAATACTGCTGCAATACCACGCTTAGCTAAGTTACCGTGACCAATTTCACGACGCTTAGGAGAGCCTACAAAACCTGTTTCACCTACGCAGAACGGAGGGAAGTTGTAGTGAAGCATAAAGTGATTTTTGTTAGTACCAGTTAAATCATCGATTAACTGTGAATCACGTTCTGTACCAAGGGTTGCAGTTACAAGTGCTTGCGTCTCACCACGAGTGAAGATTGCAGAACCGTGAGTACGCGGTAAAACACCTGTCATTACATCTAGTGCACGAACCATATCTGGTTCACGACCATCGATACGTTTTTCACCAGCGATGATACGGCCACGAACGATTTCTTTTTCTAAAGAACCGAATAGTTTGCCAACTTCTTGCGTATCTAACACTTCGCCTTCAGCAAGTTCAGCTGTTAATGTAGCAACCACTTCTTCTTTCGCTACACCTAGTGCTTCTTTACGCGCTACTTTGTCAGTGATGCGGTATGCTTCACCTACTTTTTCAGCAGCGATTGCAGAGATTTTCTCAGCAAGTGTTACGTTTTTCTCTGGTGCAGTCCAATCCCAAGCTGGTTTACCTGCCTCAGCTTTAAACTCGTTGATTGCGTTGATGATAGCTTGAGATTGCTCATGACCATAAACAACCGCACCTAACATTACGTCTTCAGAAAGCGTTTCAGCTTCTGATTCAACCATAAGTACTGCGTTATCAGTACCAGCAACAACTAGGTCTAATTGGCTTTCTTCAAGCTCAGCGAGTGTTGGGTTAAGTACGTATTCACCGTTGATGAAACCAACACGTGATGCACCGATAGGACCATTGAATGGAATACCAGAGATAGCAAGTGCTGCTGAAGTACCAATCATAGCAACCATATCAGGTTGGATTTCTGGGTTAACAGAAACAACTGTCGCAATTACTTGTACTTCGTTTACGAAACCGTCTGGGAAAAGTGGACGGATTGGACGGTCGATTAGACGAGCGATAAGCGTTTCGCCGTCGTTAGGGCGACCTTCACGCTTAAGGAAACCACCAGGGATACGACCCGCGCCGTACATACGCTCTTGGTAGTTAACTGTTAGTGGGAAGAAATCTTGACCTGGTTGTGCATCACGCTTACCAACAACAGTAACTAATACTGAAGTATCGCCAATGCTTGCTAGTACTGCGCCATCAGCTTGACGAGCGATAGCACCTGTTTCTAGGGTCACAGTGTGTTGACCTAGTTGAAATTCTTTAATAATTGCTTGCACTTAAAAATATCCTTTAAATGTAAAAGCAACTCAGAGCAGTGCTCCGAATTGGTAAAAATATAGTCCATCAAAGTACCAATTACAGTACTTAATTAAACTTAATAAAAATTAATTAAGTACTACAATTGGCAATGATGTTTTTTCAATCACTTAGCAGATTCACCTACTAAGATGTGCGCTAGTATACCTTTCATACGCGCACAAAAAAAGGGGCTAAATAGCCCCTTTTCTCGTAATCTAGTTCTTAGCGACGTAGGCCAAGCTCTTGGATTAACGCAGTGTAACGTGCAATGTCTTTACCTTTAAGGTAGTCAAGCAGTTTACGGCGTTGGCTTACTTTGCGAAGAAGACCACGACGTGAGTGGAAGTCGTGCTTGTGGCTAGCAAAGTGACCTTGAAGCTTGTTGATATCGAAAGTTAGAAGTGCAACTTGTACTTCAGGTGAACCAGTGTCGCCTTCAGCGCGTGCAAATTTAGCGATGATTTCAACTTTTTCTTGATTGCTTAGTGACATAGTAACTCCAAAAATTAATTTAAATTGTGTTTTAGCCGATCACTAATTCAGCCAAAACGATTGAGCGGGGCGTATTCTACCCAGCTTTGCTCATAACTACAAGGTAATCTTTACTCAGGTAGTTGATTTGATAAACCGCGCTTTGATTTTAAGTGGCCATCTTTATGACGCTCACCAGTGCCAATAAACACGCCATCAGCCATGACTTTAACCACACCATCGGGGACAGGCTTACCAATAACCACGGTTTGACCATGGCTAAATGCCACGCCCTGCTCTTGCGTAATTTCAATCACAGGTAAATCAACCAAAGCAGTATCCATTGGCAGTAATAACTCATCGAGGTAGCTTGAAGGAGCAACATCATCAGCTTTCGCTTGTTGTAGCTTTTCTTCAAGTTGCTCAAGGGTAACCATTTTTTCACTTGGATAATGGCCAACTGCACTACGATGCAGCATAATAACATGCGCACCACAGCCGAGCTTTTCACCTAAATCATCAACAATAGTACGAATATAAGTACCTTTCGACACATGTGCCGTCATTTGTACTTCGTTGTTCGCTTCATCAAACTCATCAAGCGTTAAACTAAATACATTAATTTTTCGACACTTACGAGGTACTTCAATGCCTTCACGGGCATATTTATACAAAGGCTGACCTTGGTATTTAAGCGCTGAGTACATCGAAGGATATTGATCCGACTCACCTAAGAAGCTGGCAATTTGCTCGGCTAATTGTTCACGCGTGACCGATACGTCGCGCGTTTCAACCACTTCACCATCTGAATCAGAGGTCGTGGTTCGCTCACCAAGTTTGGCGCGTACAACATAGGTTTTATCAGTATCAAGCAAGAACTGGGTAAACTTAGTCGCTTCACCAAAACAAATAGGCAGCATACCCGTCGCGAGCGGATCAAGCGCACCGGTGTGGCCTGCTTTTTGAGCAAAGTAAATTCCCTTTGCTTGCTGCAATGCTTTATTTGATGAAATACCTTGCGGCTTATTAAGTAATAAGATGCCGTCAATAGCACGACCTTTACTGCGTCTAGCCATTAGTCTTTAGTGCCTTCTTCGCTGTCATCTTCGTCTACATGCTTGGCATTATCTTCACGAATAACTGAGTCAACCAAGTTTGAAATACGCATACCTTCCATAAGCGAGTTATCAATAACAAAACGTAACTCAGGCATGATGCGCGCACGAATGCGTTTACCTAATAAAGAACGAATATAACCCGTTGCTTCATTTAGGATTTTAGCGCTTTGCTTGGCTTTATCTTCATCGTCAGTATTAAACACTGTGATAAATACTTTTGCGTAAGATAAGTCGCGAGATACCTCAACCGCAGACACTGTCACCATGCCTAAGCGTGGATCTTTGATTTCGCGTTGAAGAATAACAGCAATCTCTTTTTGAATTTGCTGTGCAACACGATCAGTGCGAGAAAATTCTCTCATTTCATTTCACTCTAAAATAATAACTTATTGATGTTAAAGAATAAGTTAATTTAATTACGAATACACAAATGGGGGCTAGGCCCCCATTTAAAATAGTGACTTAAACGAAATTAAAGTGAACGTTGTACTTCAACCGTCTCGAATACCTCGATTTGGTCGCCAACTTTAACATCGTTGTAGTTCTTAACGCCGATACCACATTCCATACCGTTACGAACTTCTTGTACGTCATCTTTAAAGCGACGTAGTGACTCAAGTTCACCTTCATAGATAACCACGTTATCACGAAGTACACGGATAGGCGCGCTACGCTTAACGATACCTTCAGTAACCATACAACCTGCGATTGCACCAATCTTAGGTGACTTGAACACGTCACGAACTTCAGCAAGACCAATGATCTCTTGCTTAAATTCTGGTGCAAGCATACCTGACATCGCTTGTTTAACTTCTTCAATCAGGCTGTAGATAACGCTGTAGTAACGTAAGTCTAGGTTTTCTGACTCAATAACTTTACGAGCTGATGCATCAGCACGAACGTTAAAGCCAACAACGATTGCGTTTGACGCCGCTGCAAGTGTTGCATCAGTTTCAGTGATACCACCTACACCTGAACCAACAATCTTCACTTTAACTTCATCAGTAGATAGTTTAGTTAATGAATCAGCAATTGCTTCAATTGAACCTTGAACGTCTGCTTTAAGTACTACGTTAACTTCAGATACATCGCCTTCAGTCATGTTAGAGAACATGTTTTCAAGCTTCGCTTTTTGCTGACGAGCAAGTTTAACTTCACGGAATTTACCTTGACGGTAAAGCGCTACTTCACGCGCTTTACGCTCATCTTTAACTACCGTTGCTTCGTCACCAGCCGCAGGGATACCAGATAGACCTAAAATCTCAACTGGGATAGATGGACCCGCAGTCTTGATGTCTTTACCGTTTTCATCTTTCATCGCACGAACACGGCCATATTCAAGACCACACAGTACGATATCACCTTGGTTAAGCGTACCAGACTGAACAAGAATTGACGCAACTGGACCACGGCCTTTATCAAGACGCGATTCAATGACAACACCTGCCGCCATACCTTCAGTTGGTGCAGTTAATTCTAGGATCTCAGCTTGCATTAATACTGCTTCAAGTAGGTCATCAATACCTAAACCTGTTTTTGCAGAGATATGTACGAATTGCGTGTCACCACCCCACTCTTCTGGGATAACGTCTAGCTGTGCTAATTCGTTCTTAACGCGATCTGGGTCGATGCCTTCTTTATCCATCTTGTTAACAGCGATGATTAAAGGAACGCCAGCAGCACGGGCGTGCTGAACCGCTTCTTTAGTTTGTGGCATTACACCATCATCCGCAGCAACAACTAGGATTACGATATCCGTTGCTTTCGCACCACGAGCACGCATTGATGTAAACGCGGCGTGACCAGGAGTATCTAAGAACGTGATCATGTGACCATTTGTTTCAACGTGGTATGCACCGATGTGCTGTGTAATACCACCGGCCTCACCAGAGGCAACTTTTGCTGAACGAATGTAATCAAGTGTTGACGTTTTACCGTGGTCAACGTGACCCATTACTGTTACAACCGGTGCACGAGGAAGCGCTTTACCTTCTTCGCTACGGTCGTTTAGTACTTTCTCTTCTAATTCGTTTTCTTTAACGATGATAACCTTGTGGCCCATTTCTTCAGCAACAAGTTGTGCTGTTTCTTGGTCGATCACTTGGTTGATGGTAACCATGTCACCCATCTTCATCATTGTTTTAACAACTTCAGCACCTTTAACCGCCATACGTGATGCAAGCTCTGCAACAGTGATTGTTTCACTGATACGTACTTCGTTTTTCACGTCTGCTGTTGGTTTTTGGAAACCGTGTTGTAATGAGGTAGGTGCTTTTAACTTACCTTTTTTACCTTTAGGACCAGAAGTTAATGGCTTCTCTTTTTGAGGTCCTTTTTTCTTTTTCTTCGCACGACGAGCACTTTGCTCTTCGCGAGCATCAGACTCATCTTCTGCTGCACGTGCGTATGAAGAAGTCGTAAGGTGGTGATCAGCGTTCTTTTCACGCTCTATACGCTCTTCTTCTTCCTTCTTCCAGCGAGCTTCATTTTCTTCAGCTAGCTTTCTTGCCTCTTCTGCTTGACGTTTCGCTTCTTCTTCAGCTTTTCTCAATGCGGCCTCTTCTGCTTCTTTTTGCAGACGCTCAGCTTCGGCGCGATCTTTTTCAGACTTAGCACTTTGCTCTGGGGTCATCTGCTTCTGTTTCGCTTTACGCTCAGCCTCAGCTTTGCGTTTAGCCTCTTCTTTGGCTTGACGCTCAGCTTCTTCTTTCGCTTTGCGCTCTGCCTCTTGTTTCGCTTTAAGCTCTTCAGCTTCTTGCTGGGCTTTAAGCTCTGCTGCTTTACGTGCAGCTTCCTCTGCAGCTAAACGCTCTTCTTCTTGCTGTTGCTCAATGGCGCTTTTCTTAACGTAAGTACGTGTTTTACGTACTTCAACTTGTACAGACTTTGCTTTACCTGTTGAACCAGTCACGCTCAGCGTGCTTTTGCTCTTTCGTTGCAAAGTCATGCGAGCTGGACCTTCAGAGCCCGTGCCGCCATGCTGCTTGCTCAAATGATCTAATAACATCGACTTTTCAGACTCAGTTACCATATCACCTGCTTTTTTAGGAATACCGGCTTGCTCAAGCTGCTGTAGTAGCTTATCAACAGTTGTACCAATATCTCCGGCTAGTTTTTCAACATTTACTTCTGCCATAGTGTGTAATACCTCCGTTAATAAATTACTCGTCTGCGAACCAACAAATGTTACGCGCAGCCATAATTAGCTTGCCAGCTTCTTCTTCTGAAAGGTCAGTGATATCCACTAAGTCATCAATGCCTTGCTCAGCTAAGTCTTCAAGTGTAACAACACCTTTGCTTGCCATTACGAAAGCAAGGTGACGCTCTAAACCTTCAAGTGCTAGTAGGTCTTCTGCAGGCTCTGCACCTTCTAGGCTTTCTTCTGTTTTAAGTGCTTTCGTTGTTAACGCGTCTTTTGCACGTGAACGTAAGATATCAACTGTTTCTTCGTCTAAACCGTCGATTTCTAAGAACTCAGAAGCTGGTACGTAAGCTACTTCTTCAAGCGTTGAGAAACCTTCGTTGATAAGTAATGTTGCAAACTCATCATCGATGTCTAGGTATTCAGTAAATAAGTTGATTAGCTTGTCTGATTCAGCTTCGTTCTTCGCACGCATGTCATCTACTGTCATTACGTTTAATTCCCAGCCAGTTAACTGACTAGCAAGACGAACGTTTTGACCGTTACGACCGATTGCTTGTGCAAGGTTGTCTGCTTCAACAGCGATATCCATTGAATGCGTATCTTCGTCCATTACGATTGACGCAACTTCAGCTGGCGCCATTGCGTTGATAACGAATTGCGCTGGGTTGTCATCGTAAAGAACGATATCAACACGCTCACCACCAAGCTCACTTGATACAGCTTGTACACGTGCACCACGCATACCAACACACGCACCAACTGGGTCGATACGTTTGTCGTTAGATTTAACAGCGATTTTTGCACGAGAACCCGGATCACGTGCTGCGGCACGTAATTCAATCATCTCTTCGCCAATCTCTGGCACCTCAATGCGGAATAATTCCATTAGCATTTCTGGCTTAGAACGCGTTACAAATAACTGCGCGCCACGTGCTTCTGGCTTAACTTCGTATAGAAGACCACGGATACGGTCGCCTGGACGGAAGTTTTCACGCGGTAACATATCGTCACGGTAGATAACCGCTTCAGCATTATTACCAAGGTCAAGTACGATAGCGTCACGGGTTGCTTTTTTAACAACACCTGTTACTAATTCGCCTTGTTGGTCTTTGTATTCTTCAACAACTAATGCACGCTCAGCTTCACGTACTTTTTGTACGATAACTTGCTTAGCCATTTGTGTTGTAATACGGTCAAATTTAATTGATTCGATTTGCTCTTCAACGTAATCACCAAGTTGTAAAGACGGGTCTTCAACTTGTGCTGCTTCTAGCGTGATTTCGCTGTAAGGATGTTCTAGTGAACCATCTTCAAGAACGTTAGCAATTTTCCAACGACGGAACGTGTCGTAATTACCTGTTTTACGATCGATTGATACGCGAACATCAATTTCGCCATCGTGTTTTTTCTTTGTAGCAGTCGCTAATGCGAACTCTAACGCTTCAAAAATCTTTTCTTTTGGAACCGCTTTCTCATTGGAGACGGCTTCAGCAACCAATAATATTTCTTTTGCCATGGGTTATGCCTCGCTTGCCCTATTCCTTCGCACTCGAATTAAAATTTTGCGATGATGTTCGCACGTTCAATGTTACTGATCATAATCATATGCTCAGTGCCATCTGCTGAAAGTGTGATCATATCACTGCTAACTGATACTAAATCGCCTTTAAAATTACGACGACCATCTTGTGGAAGTTTTGTACGCACGCGTACTTCTTCTCCTTGCGCCTTCTCGTAGTGATCTTGTTTGAATAATGGACGATCAACACCAGGAGACGAAACTTCCAAATCATATTCATTTGTAATTGGGTCTTCGACGTCTAAAATTGCGCTAACTTGACGACTAACGTCGGCACAATTGTCCACCGTAATCCCTGCATCGTGATCGATATAAACACGTAATGTAGAGTGGCGACCAGCTTGCACAAACTCAAGACCATGTAACTCAAAGCCTAACATTTCAACGGCCGGTGAGAGCATGGCTACTAAATCTTGCTCAAGTTTTGTCACGAAAATCCTCCATACAAACAAAAAAAGGGCATATAGCCCTGAAATACTGAGTTTAATAATGATTTAAAATCACCGCCAAGCAGATACAACAACGCCCCGAACCAAGCGGGGCGTCACACCTAAAGCATAAAACTGTGTGGCCTAGGGCCAAGCTTGGTTGCGAGTCAGTCACCTGACTAAATTAAACTAGATAGCCTAAACGCAAAACGCGCATTACCAGAATGCGCGACTTCATACAGTAAAAACTTACTGTGTATACTAAGTACACTCAACAATGCCTTAGCATGTATTTGGTTGCGGGAGCCGGATTTGAACCGACGACCTTCGGGTTATGAGCCCGACGAGCTACCAGGCTGCTCCATCCCGCGCCAATTGATATTAAAAGTATCTTAATATCGTCTGATTGAGCGATAAACACCTCAATTCAATGGCGGCTATTATAAGCATGTAACGCTCAATTAGCAACCTTCCGGCATGAATTAGTTAGACTATTTTTTACCTAAAAAATTTATGACAACCTTGTCATAAAATTTCCCATTACCGAAAAATCTCGTCTATATTTAGTCATATAATAAGAACAACCTATAGCCTTGGCTATTAAGCGATTTACTATGAGTCTCTCTTCGTTTCAAAAAAGACTGCTACAACAAGATATTGAATTGCTAAAACCCGATTTTCATCAGTTTACAAGCGCGTATCATCGTAGTCTTTGTTCACGTAAATTAACCATGTCAGTGCCTGAACATGAAAGTATAACTAAACGTAGTTATATCTTGTACTGCGCGCTTAACAAAGTAGTGAGCCACCTTGATGATCTATTGCAAGTGACGCCATTTATTCATTATCTAGCAAATAATCTCAGCTTTTTAAATGTGTCGTTTGAGGACATCGATATCCTTTGCGACGCATTTATCGAAACCCGCAAATCGTATATGCATCACATCAACACGCAATTACAACAAGCTTGGCTGCAAGCTATGCGTATATTTGCCAATGTTGTCAAAAGTTACTTGTTTGCTTACTCAAATGTGGTGTCGTTTAGCGCGTATTGTCCGGCACGTTTAAGCTCATAACCTAGTTAACTCGCTGTTGAGTCTGTCGATTTGTTTTTGCTCAATGGCGATAAGCGTATTAAAGCGGCTAGTTAGCGCAGTCATTTTGTCTGCTAAGGCACTATCGCTATTTGCATCAGCTAAATTTCGAGGGCGGCTATTTAATTGTTGCTCAAGCTCTGAGATTTGTACGTTTAACTCACTTTGATAAGTATCTATTTTATTTTCATGCTCTGAAATTTCACGCATAATTTGTTTTGAGCGAATAAAACTAGCAACCTCATTATTAGCAACCGTATTTGCAGATGAAGTTAACGTGTATTTTTCAGCCGTGAGTCTATCTATACTGCGCTGCTCACTGTCTATAAGCACGCCGTAACGCTCAGATACCGCAGTCATTTGCTTGGCAATAGCCGCTTGTTTTTTAGCCCCTACCAAGTTACGTAGCTGAGCATCTGATTGCTCAGATAAAGCCACTATTTCCCTGTCCATTTTGAGCTTGAATGTGTCAATTTTATTGTTATGTTCTGCTATTTGTGCATCAATTTGCTTTGACCGAATGTAACGATCAACCTCTGCAGTATCTTTATCTGCTGATGGTTGTGCAGTCTTTTCTGTCGCGCTCGAAAGGTGTGGGTTTTGCTCTTTTATAGTGATTAGCTTTGCATCTTTGCCGCATGGCTGTTGACTAAATTCAGCAATACCATTTTTCTCACAGTGATACACAGTGCTGTGCGCTGTTTGGCAAACTAAGAGACTTATAAATAATAAGCTTAGCTTTAATGGAATAAGTGTCATGTCATGCCTTCCCTAGTAAATGACTCATTATGAACTTCATAACAGTACCTTATATATAGACTAAAATTATCGATCTATCTTGGTGTTTATTTCGTAACTACCTAGATTACTTGCTGCAAAGGTTATTAGAAGTGCAATACTCTACCCTGCGATTTATTTTTGGCGATCAACTTAATGCAAGCCACAGCTGGTTTAAAGAAAAATCACAACCAGACACGCTGTATGTCATTGCTGAGTTAAAACAAGAAACAGACTACGTAAAGCATCACCTGCAAAAAGTGGTCGCCTTCTTTGCTGCAATGGAGAACTTTG
The DNA here is from genome assembly GCF_037162425.1 of Pseudoalteromonas sp. Hal040. Taxonomy (NCBI): domain Bacteria; kingdom Pseudomonadati; phylum Pseudomonadota; class Gammaproteobacteria; order Alteromonadales; family Pseudoalteromonadaceae; genus Pseudoalteromonas; species Pseudoalteromonas sp. Hal040. Next base: position 2,510,385 of record NZ_JARLUU010000001.1, read on the forward strand.
CCAAAGCACTTACAAAAGCAAACTTAAACTGTCTGCACCTTACACTTGATGACACACACAACGATGCTTCATTACCTGAACTACTCACCCGGTTAGCTAAGCATTATCAGTGCCACAATATAGAGTACCAATACCCTGACGAATACCGCCTTAAACAGCAACTCGCTGATTTTGCAAAGCAGAGCGAATTTAATGTCATTGCGGTTGATTCGGAACACTTTCTACTACCTTTTGCCGATATTAACCAGCACTTTAAGCCAAATAAACCAGTAAAAATGGAATTTTTTTATCGTGCTATGCGTAAACGCTTCACTATTTTAATGGACGATGATAACCAACCTCGTGGTGGAAAATGGAATTTTGATCAACAAAATAGAAACAAGTTAAAACCTAACGATCTTAAAGAAATCCCAGAACCTTTGTGTTTTGGTAACGATGTTAGCCACATTCTAAAACGGATTGAAAAGCACCAAGTAAACACCTTTGGTGAGTGTAGTGAAACACTTATCTGGCCAACAACCCGCGCTGAAGCAAAACAATTGCTCGATTTCTTCTGCGACCATTTACTGGTGCATTTTGGTCAATTTCAGGATGCTATGACGTGCCAATCAGCGCATCAATGGTCTTTGTATCACAGCCGATTATCGTTTGCTTTAAACACCAAAATGCTGCACCCGATGCAAGTCATCAAGCGGGTATTAACCAGCTTTGAAAAACAGCAGATTGATATTGCACAAGTAGAAGGCTTTATCCGTCAGATCCTTGGTTGGCGTGAATATGTACGCGGTATTTATTGGCAAAATATGCCTGATTACGCCAGCAAAAATGCCTTAAATGCAAAGCGCGCCCTACCTGACTATTTTTGGCATGGCAAAACAAACATGAATTGTATGCACCATGCCATTACACAAAGCCTGCAAACGGCTTATGCTCACCACATTCAACGTTTGATGATCACGGGTAACTTTTGCTTATTAACCGCTATAAAACCGAGTGAAGTGGACGCTTGGTATCTGGGTATTTATATCGATGCAATAGAATGGGTAGAAATGCCCAACACGCGAGGAATGAGTCAATTTGCTGACGGTGGATTAATTGCTACAAAACCCTATGCGGCCAGTGGTAATTACATCAACAAAATGAGTGATTATTGCAAACACTGTAGCTACAACATCAAAGAGAAAGCAACTGATGATGCCTGCCCATTCAACAGTTTATATTGGCATTTTATGTTAGAGCACGAACAGCAACTATCACAAAACCCACGCATCGGTATGATCTATAACAACTGGTATAAACAAGATGAATCTGTTCAGCAAGCAACGCTTAAGCGTGCTAGCTGGTGCTTAGATAATCTAGAAAAGCTGTAATGACAAAGAACCAAAATAGGTAAAGTTGTTAATTAAATGTTTAATTTTTCTGTCACTCTAGTGTAATCACGCTCTTTTTTAATAGCGCTGCATATTAAATAACACTAAGAGGACACAATGAAAAAAACACTTATTAGCGCGACGTTTTTAGTTGCATGCAGCAGTAACGTACATGCGTTTAGTCAAGAAACCCACAAACGTATAGTGATTGATGCAGTTAATTACATGCAACAACACCCAAGCACAACACAATACGGCGCGTTAGCCAGCTATGCACAGCAAAATAATATGACTATCACTCAACTTGGCGAGCTACTTGGGCAAGCCGCCTATGACGTCGATGATTTTGAGGACACGTTTTTTTGTGGTGCTATTACAGGTTCTTGTGTACAAGCACCTGTTTGGGGTGCTGCAGAAAGTATCGTGAAATACACCAGTTATTGGCACTTTCAAAATCATACGCAAGGTGCTGATCAACACGGCAACGACTTTGGTGGCTACAACTATCAAAAACTGACGGTGTGGGGGACGGTTGATAATCTTGCAGCGACATGGCTCAAAGGCGATTACCTAGATGATGGTAAAGGTGGCGAAACAGGCTGGTTCAATGCTGACTCTTCAAAATATAATAGCTATGGCGTTACTGAAGCCCATTACCGTATAGATAGCCAATCAAGTTACAGCATGTATGATGATTTTGAGGAAATGCCATTCCAACCTATCGATAACTTAGGGCAATACTGGTATCAAAGTTACTTACAAAGCGGTAATCCACAGATTTTAGGTTTTGTATTTCACACCACCGATTTACTCCAGCCTCATCATACTTGGACAACCTCTGATTTAAATCACTCAAGCTGGGAAAGTTGGGTAAATGATTATTACGACCAAGAAAACCTCAATGATCCAGCACTTGTTACACAAGCAATGGCGACCTTTGCAGCATTAGATACACAATCAACTGATGTGCGTCCCTTATTAACCCAAGGTGGGGCATTTTCGTATGCACAAGGTGGGATCGTGTTAAATTCAGAAGATCATTTCGACCGACTCGATACTGCAAAACAAGTTGTTCCTCATGCGATTGCAATGGTGGTTCACCTACTTAATCATGCCATGGTTGCTCGATAATGCGTCGGCTTTACATTTTGACAGCTCTGCTAGGTTTGCTTTTCAGCAACCTAGCAGTTGCTACGTTTAATCAATACACGGAATCTGAAATTGATCTCATATGGCAGGTCTACAAAGAACAACGCCCTGATATTAGCAAACAGCAAACACGTGAACGCCTTTACGAAAATCAATTTTTACTTGAGTACGCACAGAAAAACATGCCAGAACTTGTAGAGCGCCAAGCAAGCGTTGGCTTTTCGACTCATTACCATGTTATGCGCTACTTAGATAATCTGTTTATTCATCAGCTAAATCTCACCGATAAACCAACTACAACTGGGCTTGAACCATTTGATAAACACTGGCTGAAAACCAACTTAGGGCAATACCCGCTAAATGGTCAGTACAGTGATGACCAAATCAAACAGTTCAATGCTATTAAACTCAATTTGTTTGAAAACTCAATGACGTTGTACGAATTTATTGCGCCTCTTTCTATGCAGACTCGCTTTCGTTTGCATCAAGGGGATAGCGACTTGTTCAAAACCGAAATTTTAAAACATCGACAATTTATTTTGCATTTAAAGCAAGCTGACGCAGTCTTACAAACACAGCAACTTTCGCTACCCCATCTTTATTCTATCGCCATGGGCGATATCTTAAGACCTTCGATTCAAAGCTGGTTAGGCATAAAAGGTATTATGCATGTTGATAGCCCAGTACTAACTCGCTTAGAAAACACGGTAACTAGCGCTGAAATCCAGCAATATTACCAACAACACAAAGAAAGATTTCATTATCTAAAATCGGTTAAGGCCCATGGCGGCGAATTTACCGAAAGAGAGGCAGCGTTAGCATTTAGAAAGCAAGCAGAAACAAGTTCAATACAACACGCACTAAAGCAATTAAATCAGCCCGATATTTACACTCAATATAAAAACCACTTAACCCGTGAGCATAAACGAAATTGGGCAGTACAATTAGCTTTCACACAAAAACCTCAACAGTTGAGTGAAGTAATACGCTCACCGAATGGTTTATGGGTGGTAGTAATGAGCTATGATCATACTTTTGGCTACTTTAACGCAAATGACGAAACCGTTCGCTATCAAGCTAAAAAAGCCATCGCAATTGAAAAAGCCAAAAGCAGCTATCAACAACAATGGCTAGCGTGGCAAACACACCATGGCGTTAAGCTATGAAATGGTTAACTTTAGCACTCATGGTACTGTTCAGCGCTGCCCTTGTTATTCATCTGCAAACTCACCCTATTAGTTTAGCGCCAGCTAAAAATGCACCGGTGTCCGTTGAGGTTGAAAAAACAGATGTTCATGATCAGCAAGCACTGACCAGCACGCTCGAAAAGCAAGCCCACCCAGCCATTGAGCAAATCGACAATGCCAGCATCAAAGCGATGATCACCACACCTGATTATATAGCCCCTATTGCAAAGCAGCCCCAGCAAGCAAAGCGGTTTACAGGTGATCTTAATGATCACAAAGCATATCAGACATATCATCAAGCGCAGCAAACTGAACTAGAGCTTCGCTTTATTGATGCCGCAGAAAGTAAAATTGCTACTCTCGAATCCCTTTTAGAACGTGGTAAGCAAGCGGGATTGTCAGAAGATAAGCTTAATGAAGCCGTCGATAAAATTGCGGCTTTAAAGACGATGCAAGCAGAATTAATTGCAAAACATAACGAAAAAAGCCGCCTCAGATGAGGCGGCAAAACTAACTAGGGGAAACAATGCTGTTGGAAATTACTTATTTTCTAGTAATTTACCATTACCGATTTCGATTTTACGTGGTTTTAGTGCTTCTGGAATTTCACGTTGTAAATCGATACTTAGTAAGCCGTTTTCAAGGTCAGCGCCAAGTACTTTAACGTGGTCACCTAACTGGAACTTACGTTCAAAGTTACGCTCTGCAATGCCTTGATGAATAAACTTACGTTCAGCATTATCTTGTTTATCAGCTTTAGTACCGCTAACTTTTAAGGTGTTGTTTTCTGACTCAATGGTCAACTCACTGTCACTAAAACCTGCTACGGCCATAGTGATACGATATTTGTCTTTATCGAGTGCTTCGATGTTATACGGAGGAAAACTTGGCTGCTTGTCTGTGCGTGCTGCCGCATCCATTAATGATGCTAAATGATCGAAACCGATGAATGAACGATAAAGTGGTGATAAGTCTACTGTACGCATAATTATATCCTCATATTTAAGCGATATTTTGTTAGTACTCTTCTTTAGAACCAGCGCTAACAAAGTTAAATTAATACTATATATTTCAATTACTTTAGTTTTTTCGGGACCCATAAGGCGTCCTCACTAAACTATTTATGGGCAGGTAAAATCTTTTCAAGATTTTTAGCAAAAAAAATTGCAGTTTTTTTAAATTAAATGAAATTTTAACACCCTCAAACGGGTCTGAATAAGTTGATTTTAAAGGGCTAACCACGTACAAAATAACAATGAAAAAAAATCAAACTTTTTTAAAAAAATTTATCAGTGTGCTAAAAAATGTCGTGTTAATGGCAGTCGTTGTGTATGCCGTGACCGCATTTCAGCAACGTAATTTACTCTCAACTGATAAAACTCCTGCCCCCTATTTTAATTTAGCCACGCTAAAAAACCCGACAGAGCGGATGACCATTGCACAATTACAAGGCAAGCAAACAGTAGTGTATTTCTTTGCGCCATGGTGCTCAATTTGTCGTTACAGTATACCGAATTTAGAGACCGCCTATCAGCAAGGTAAGCTTAATGCGATAGCGATTGCTCTCGATTACCAAAGCATTGCCGAAGTTAAACAGTTTACGGATTCGCTTGATTTGACTATGCCTGTATTGCTTGGCAGTAAAAGTACAGGTCAAGATTACAAAATCAGTGCTTACCCAACTTATTATGTTATTGATGAGCAGTTGGCTATTACTGCGCATTCTATGGGTTACTCAACAGAACTTGGCCTCAGGATGCGCACACTTGATTAGCTCAATCGCTAATAATGAGAAAAAACAGAATAGTGCAATCGATTTTATGCACTGTTTTTATTCATTTAATTCGTTAAGATGATAACCAGATAAACACATTTACATCGAGGAGAGCGATATGTTAACTGTTATTTTTGGCCGTGAAGGCTGCCCATACTGTGTTCGTGCAAAAGACGTTGCTGAAAAACTAGCTAACGAGCGTGACGATTTTAAATACCGTTACATCGATATCATTAAAGAAGGTATCAGCAAAGCAGATTTAGAACAGTCTGCAGGCAAACCTTGCCCAACTGTACCACAGATTTTTATTGACCAAGCCCACATTGGTGGCTTCACTGAATTCGAAGCGTACGCTAAAGAAAATTTAGGGTTATATCAATAAATTGTAAACGTGGTTGATTTTGGCAAATTTAAACTGATTAAATTATGACCAACATCAACCACATACAAATTAGTTGTAATTTATACAAGCAATTGCCTTGTATTTCCTATACAATGCGCGCCTCTTTAAATTCGTTGAGGCGTATTAATGTCAGAACCAGTCACGTTTGAATCTCTAAATCTTTCTCCTGCAATCCTTAAAGCAGTTGAAGAGTTGGGTTACAAGACTCCATCTGAAATCCAAGCTCAATGTATACCGTTATTGCTAGAAAGAAAGGACGTACTGGGACTAGCGCAAACAGGTACAGGTAAAACAGCAGCATTTGCTCTGCCGTTACTAAATAATATTGACCCGTCTGTGAAGCAGCCACAGATCCTTGTTTTAACGCCTACGCGTGAACTTGCGATCCAAGTAGCTGAGGCATTCGAACAATATGCTAAGCATACTCGTGGTGTTGAAGTTTTAGCCCTTTATGGTGGCCAAAGCTATAGCATCCAACTAAGTGCACTTCGTCGTGGCGCGCAAATCATTGTTGCAACGCCAGGTCGCTTAATTGACCACATTAACCGTGGCACAATCAAGTTTGAGAGCTTACAAGCCCTTGTTCTTGATGAAGCAGACGAAATGTTACGCATGGGCTTCATTGATGATGTTGAAAGCATCATGGAGAAAACGCCACGTGAAAAGCAAACATGTCTTTTCTCTGCGACCATGCCTAAGCAAATTCAAAATATCAGCAGCAAATACATGAATGAGCCTGAGCAAGTTCATATCTCTGCGCGTAACTCAACTGTATCAACTGTTGAGCAAGTATTTTGGAATGCGCACGTACACAAAAACAAAGCAATCGTTCGCTTCTTAGAAGCTGAACAATACGATGGCGCAATTGTTTTCGTACGTACACGTAACGACACTGTACAATTAGCTGAATTACTTGAGCATGAAGGTTTCTCTGCTGCACCACTTAATGGTGACATGAACCAACAAGCACGTGAACGCACAGTAGACCGTTTGAAAAACGGCCTAGTTGATATCGTTATTGCAACAGACGTTGCTGCACGTGGTCTTGATGTTGACCGTTTAAGCCTAGTAATCAACTACGATATTCCACAAGACTCAGAAGCCTACGTTCACCGTATTGGTCGTACTGGTCGTGCGGGACGTACAGGTAAAGCGATTCTTTTCGTAAAACATAACGAACGTTATTTACTTAAAAATATCATTCGTCATACGAAATCAGATATCGCACAAGTTGAATTACCGACTGCTAAAGTAGTTGAAGAAAAGCGTATCAAAGCACTTCAAGACAAATTAACAATTGCTCTTGAAAACAAAGACATCACTTTCTTCAATCAAGTTGCTGCTGATATGGCAGAAAAACTTGAGTTAAGCGCTGAAGACTTAGCAGGTGCATTACTTTGTTTAGCGCAGCAACAATCACCAATCAAGGTTGAAGAAGTTAAAGCTCAACCGCGTGGCGAGCGAAACGACCGTCGTCGTAACGAACGTGGTGATCGTGCTGAGCGTGGCGACCGTCAAGGACGTGAGCGTAAACCTCGTGAGCCGCGTGAGCGCAACAGCCGTAACATGGGCCCTATGGATACTTACCGTATCGAAGTTGGTCGTGAGCACGGTGTACAAGTTAAAAATATCGTTGGTGCGATTGCTAACGAAGCTGATATCTCGAGCAAGTTCATCGGTGATATCCGTCTTCATGACACGCACAGTACGGTTCAGTTACCGCAAAACATGCCAAAAGACGTGTTAGACCATTTCCAAAAGGTGTTTATCTGTAAGCGCCCAATGAATATGACGCTAACGCAAGAACAAGGTCCAGCGCCAACTGCTGCACCTCGCTCTGAGCGCCCAAGTGGTGATCGTGGTGATAAAAAGCGTAACTTCAAAGACCGTGGTGAAAAACGTGGTGGCCCTCGTAAAGAGCGTCGTCCAGTGAGCTTCACTGCGAACTAATTGAAGCTGTAAGCAATAAAAAACCTTGTCATGAGATTGACAAGGTTTTTTTGTGTCTGCAATAAAGCTGTCAGCTATCAGCCTTCAGTTTTTTTAAAGCCTCACGCTGGATTGCTGAGGCTTTGTTACTTTAATCCTTATGAGCCGATGGCTGGGTATGCGTAGCTTGATTGAAGACCTAGTGGAATGCCTAAGCCCCAGTACGCGAGTAAGAAGATACTCCAACCGATTAAGAAGGCGATTGAGTACGGTAACATCATCGCGATTAAGGTGCCGATACCGGTGCCTTTTACATACTTTTGACAGTACACAACAACCAATGGGAAGTATGGCATCAATGGCGTGATGATATTTGAGCTTGAGTCACCTACACGGTAGGCTGCTTGCGTTAAATCAGGTGAAATACCCAGTTGCATCAGCATGGGTACAAAGATTGGCCCTAATAGCGCCCATTTTGCTGAGCTTGAGCCAACAAATAGGTTCACAAACGCCGTTAAGAAGATAATACCTACCACAGTGACTGAGCTTGGTAGTGCCATTGCTTTTAATAACTGTGCACCTTCAATTGCAAGTAATGCGCCTAGGTTTGATTTACTAAATGCAGCAATAAATAACGCACAGAAGAACGCCATAACAATATAGTAAGCCATACCGCTCATCGCTTTACTCATTGCATCTATCATATCTTTAGAGCTTTTGAAGGTACCCACTGCAAAACCGTAAACTGCACCAGGGATCCAAAACAGTAAGAAGATAAGAGGCACAATTGATTGCATTAACGGCGAGCGGAAATTAGTTAGCGAGCCATCACTGCTTCGCATTGCTGAGTCTGCCGGGGCCGAAACAAACCAAAGTAAAGCAAGGCCTGCAATCATCACTGTGCTTGCAATATAAAACGCACGTTTTTCATCACTGCGCGCTTCATCAAATGCAGGTAAGTCTTCAGTATCTCCATCAAGTGGCGTGTTTTGTAAACGCGGTTCGATGATTTTATCTGTGATATACCAGCCTAATAAGATAATAAATAAGCTCGAAGCTGAGGTGAAAAACCAGTTATTGAGTGGGTTAATCGCCATATCTGGGTTAATAATTTGTGCGGCACTTTGGGTAAAGCTTTGCAGTAACGGGTCAATCCCTGACGGAATAAAGTTTGCGCTAAAGCCACCACTTACCCCCGCAAATGCTGCAGCAATACCAGCAAGCGGATGTCGCCCCATCGCATAGAAAATGACCCCTGCAAGTGGGATCACTAATACATAACCCGCATCCGTAGCGGTATGGCTGACAATCGCCACTAAAATAATAGACGGTGTTAAAAGCTGCTTAGGCGTAACCTTTAACATTAATTTAAGGCCAGTATTGATAAAGCCAGAATGCTCAGCGACACCAACACCTAACATAGCAACCAGCACCACACCAAGCGGCGCAAAGCCAGTAAAGGTCTTCACCATCGAAGACAAGAAGGTAGCAAGGGAGTCCCCTGCTAATAGGTTATTTATAACGATGGCTTCGCCGGTACGCGGGTCGATTGCATCAAATGTAGTGCCCGAGAAAAGCCAAGATAAAAACCAAATAATCAGCATTGCGACTAAAAATATAATCGCCGGATCAGGTAGTTTGTTACCCACCCTTTCAATCGTATTTAGAAAACGTGCGATTGCACCACTTGGTGCCTGCACATCATTATTGTTATTCATTTTCAAATTCCCTAGAAAAATATCTTTTTTACCTTATCGCATCTGTGCAATGAGGTAAATTTTAAGTTAATAAAATTACCTAATAAAGGTAATGTGAATATATAAAAAAAGCGACAAAAGGTCGCTTCTTTAGATTCTATTTAAGTCAATTAAGCTGCAAGTGCTTTCACTTCATCCCACAGACGCACAACAAGCTCTTTATCTTCTTCGTTTAGCTCGCCGTTGCGATAAGCTTTAACGAGGCTAGATTCAACTTGATTGTTTAGCTCATCAATCGATAAGTTTAATTCTTCTACTTGTGCATAGCCTACAGCTAAGTCAAAGTGACCACGTAAATAGCCACCAGCAAATAGCTCGTCGTCTGTTGCTTTATCGACTAAATCATCAAAATATTGCTGCGCTGCATCAATATAACTTACTAAACTCATTGTTACTTCTCCTCTGGGTGCAGCCCATCTTGATGACCTACTGCATACATAATATGGTCATTGAAACCGGTGGTTACACGAATATAACCACTTAATTCATCGTCTAACTCACTATCACCGGTATCGGCAATCAGTGGTCGGCCATTTAAGGCCTGTAATTTAGTTTTAGTGGCTACCACAATAATATTGTCGCGACCAATAGCACGAATAAGTGCAGGACTTAATTGCTGATTACCTCGGCCAAATATATGGCCTTGGCCACCAATTAAGGTGATCACTAATTTAGTTTCTTTACCTTGTGTGAGTTCAAGTAATTGCTGAGCAGTTAAATCCTGCGCGATAAGCTCTTGATCTGCCACTAAGTCTACCCCTAGCAAGGTATTTTCAAGACCCATTTCTTCCATTATTGCCGCGACTGTAGAACCACTGCCCATCACATATAAGCAGTCTTCATCCATTTCACTAACAACATAGGCAGCTATATCAGCAAGCACTAATTCATCGGTTTCTTTACCGCCATTTTTCACTGCCTGTACATAACGTACTTCACTCGGCACTTGCATTTCACCATAGCGTTTAGCTTTTACCGTGCCTTCGCGAAATGCTTCCTCGTCGATATCCATCACATCGGCATCGCCAAGGCTTACAAGTTCACCTTTAACGAGCATCTCAACAACACGCCCAGCTGCTTTTGGGGTAATAGCATAAACCCCAGAATGGATTTTACAGCCTGCAGGAATACCTAATACAGGAGTACTATCACCAACCGCGTGGCAAATATTGCGAGCAGTGCCATCACCACCCGCAAATAAAATAAGGTCGACACCTTGCTCAACTAATAACTTAGCGGCCTGCTCTGTGTCTTCCGGTGTAGTGATATCATTTGTTTGGTAAATAACTTGGCTTTGAAAGCCTAGTTGCTTTGCCGTTTGCTCACCCATTTCACCGTTTACAGTGTAAATAGTTAAGTCATCTTGATGGGCAAGCAGTACTTCAAGTGCCGCTCTGGTGCGTAAGTTTGCTTTTGGCTCAGCGCCAAGTTGCATTGCTTTTGCTGCTGTCTCTGCGCCATCACTGCCCTTTAATGCGACACTGCCACCTAAGCCGGCAACCGGGTTTACAATTAAACCTAATTTAAACTGCATTAGATAAAGCTCCTGGGTTGTCCTGATAATCACGCTGCCATGTAAACTGTGCAGCCGTTAATGGCCATGGGGTTTTATAAAAATCGCTCAATGCGTTAAGCAGTGCTGTTGTGCGCTGATTAAAGCCAGATGCTAAAAAGCTCAACACTTGCTGGTGAACCCGCGCTTGAAAATCAAATCGGCAGGTTTGCTCGCCATTAAGATTATCTACCGATACATTAAAATCGAAACCCGTCGCGGTACTGAGCGCCCATTCGATAGCTTGGGGCTTTACTTCAACCGATTCAAATTCAGCTTGCTGGTGCTTATCACGGCCATCAGGGCAATACCAATAGCCATAATCTTCTTTTAACCGACGCGCCTCTCCAGCCACTAGCCAATGGGCAATTTCGTGTAAGGCGCTGGCATAAAAACCATGGGCAAACACAATTTGGTGATAAGGCGTTTGCTCATCAGCAGGCAGGTAAATAGGTTCATCATCACCCTTTATCAAACGCGTGTTATGGCTTTGATAAAAGGTGTTTTCAAAAATAGCGATTAAGTCAGCAATCTGATGCATACGGCTTGAATTCATCTCGTTAAAAGCGTCACTAAAAACGAGGCGAATTGTACGGACTTTTCACTGTAAAGTAAAAGCAACTACCCTCAGTTACAGGTATTTTGCGATATCAACATCATCGATTTGTGCTGGGTTTAAATAGCGTTTTGCATATTCAAGGTAAATACCTGATGTTAAAAACAATTTGAACACATCTTCATCAACATGCTGATCGGCTACCATCTTGGCTAAAATATCAATGGCAACACTGAGTGGCTTGGCTTTTTTATAAGGTCTATCGGCAGCGGTTAATGCCTCGAAGATATCAGCAAGCACCAACACACGCTCAGGTATCGATAAATCATCCGCAGATAACTTACGCGGATACCCAGTGCCTTTAAGGGTTTCGTGATGGGTCGAGGCATAACGTGGCACCCGTGCTAACTCTTCAGGGAACGGCACATTATCGAGCATTCTAATGGTACTGATAATATGCTCATTAATTTTAAAGCGATCTTCGTTTGTTAATGTACCGCGTTGAATTTGTAAGTTATAAAGCTCGCCAAGGTTATACTTATACTTAGGAATAGTAACTTGAATTCCTAAGCGCTCGTCATACTCAATAGGTTTATCGTGGGCAATCAAATGCTCAGGTTTATCTGAAAGTAGTTTTTCAGTAACAGGCAGTTGCTCATCGTTGCTGTGAACTCGCAGCTCTTCCACTGGCGAAAGACCTATCTTATCGTCAAAATGTCGCTGCCACGTAATGTTACTGAGCGCCTCTAAACGCTCAAGACTTGCTTCATCCATAAACTCGCCACCCACATTGCACGTTGCGATAAACGAAAAATCACTGCGCAATTGTGCTTGGCGTTTGCCAAGCTCGGCTACAAGCTCAGGTTGCTTTTCTGGTGAGGTTTGCAGCGCTTTTAAATAAGCGATTTCTGCATCTCGCCACAGCACTTCAAAACGTGTACGCACCTCGTGAATACGGTTATAAATGGTTTCTAACTTAGTGCCTTTATCTACGATATGCTCGGGGGTGGTGATTTTACCGCAGTCATGTAGCCAAGCTGCGAGGCTAAATTCTCTTAGCTCGTCTTTATTTTTAAAAGCAAACTCTTTAAAAGCGTGTTCATTTGAGTTTGAGGCCGCTTTGGCCAGCATAATGCCCAGTTCTGGTACCCGCTCGCAGTGCCCTGCTGTATAAGGCGATTTATCATCGATAGCCTGTGCAATAAGCTCAATAAATGACTCCATTAAGGCTTTTTGCTTTTGCTCATGCTGCTGAATAGATTGACTCATTTGCACCATGGAGCTAGCCAGGTTATTGATTTCTTTAATACTACTTTTTAATGTAGATACTTGATCAAACTGTCGACGTTTAATTTTTAAGTTTTCGCCCTCTAAGGTCTTAATAGGTGCAACGATGGGTGAGGCAAAAAACCATGACACCGGCAATACCATAATTAAGCATGCGGCAGTGATAAAGATAGAGAGCTTAATTTTTTCACGGGTAGAGCTCAAAACGCCTTCTTTCGGCACCACTATCGCTAAGTAATCACTATTACTGCCCCCTTCTGAAAGTGGAGTGATATACACATACTTTTCAATGCCATTTAAGGTCATCAAACGTAAATGGGCAAAGTTTGTTTTATCTGTGATTAAACTTAAAAACTCAGGATATGGCACAGTACCAATCACTTGTGATTGCTGATTGGGATCGCTCCCTAACCATTTACGTTCGAGTGCCGCAATGTACGAATTTGGCAACTGTGTTATTGCCATATCAATTAAGTCTTTAAGCGCTTCATCTTCTGGGTGAAACAATAAATGCAGGGTATCGGGTAAAAGGTCGTGGCTATATGTATCAAGCTGATTGTACTGAATGCCATCAATAAAAAACTGCTTTTGGGTGTATTTGAATACCGCCTCGTTATCTAAGCCTGCAAAGACCCGCCCTTGGCTAACTGCATCAAGTACCGCTTTTGTACTTGGTTGCTCAACAATGTCGATATCGGGAAAGTGCTCTTTGATCACGTTAATCACCGACCAGCCCTCGCCTATCGCCAACTGTTTGCCCGCTAACTGCTTCATGGTAACAACTGGTGTGGACCCTTTTGCTGTAATGATACTGAACGGTAAGGTAGCCATAGTTTGGCTCATAAGACCGAGCGGCTCATTGGCAGGCGTTTTAAAAATAGGCTGAATAATGTCTATTTCATCTTTTGCAAATTGGCTTAAAAACTCAGCCCAGGTAAAACCATTTATAAAAGTCACCTTAATTCCAAGTAACTCAGCCAAACCATTAATATAATCAATGCTATAGCCTTTTGGGTTTCCGCCAACACTAAAGTCCATTGGTGGCCAATTGGTTTCGTTAGAAACACTTAAATAAGGATACTTTGCCAATACACTTTGCTGCTCTTCAGTCAGGGGCAATTTTTCAAGCCTTGGCAGGCGTAAGCTATTTTTTTGTTGGTTAGAGGCAACAATTTCACCTTCTTTATTGTATATGTACAGCTCACTTAAATACTGGCTGCTCATTTTACTTTGCTGTTTACTTAAATATTCAGAGATGCTCGACAAACTAACGTCTAACGCTAAGACACTGTTTTCGCTTGCCGACTTTATCGAATAGGTTTGCCCGGGCGCTTGCAGGTGGGTAAAGAAATACGGCTTGGTTTTATTGACTCGGGTAGAATTTGCTTGCTTAAACCACAAACGCTCTCGCGGGTCATAGCGGGTACCTTTAGTTTGAGAAATGCGTAAATTAAATTGCTGATCAAAATAATGAGTGTGCTGAACACGCTCAGCCCCTTCGCCGGTAATATGGATCACGACCCAGCGATCAGCTTCGATGGCTTGCAACTGCTGACGAACTATTTCACTACTTTCTAAATTAATTAATTCATAAAAGTCACCATTCTCATAGCCAACATACAAGGCATAAAACAATGGATTGAGCTGCATGATTTCACTCATGACATTTCTTAGTTCACTTTTATCTACGCTGTCGGCGCTGATAAGGCTGCTGTTTTGTACCATCACACTTAATGTGTTTTCTGACTTTTCATTCACCCCAGTAAGGTAATCAGCAACGGAGCCGGTGGCTAAATTAAAGTTTTTAACACTGGCTTCTAAAGCCATTTTTTCACTGAAATAGTATTGCAGGCTAATTGCAATCAGGGCTGTTAATGAGGTGGCTAATACGAACACCGCGACAACGGTAAGACGAATCGAAAAACGAATTTTTTGTTTGAGTTTTTGAAAAGCAGATACCAGCACTTATGCATCTCCTTGCAATGCTTTGTTCGTAAATAATATTAGCTTGTATAATCTTTATACACCAATAATTTTGTATTACAAACAAAAACACTGCAATATTAGCCTAAAGCATAAGCAAATAATTATCTTAGATATTTTTGAATATCGACCGAATCGATTTGCGACTCATGTAAAAACTGTTTGGCATATTTTAGGTATATGCCTGAAGTTAAAAAGAGCTCAAATACGTCACGGTCAATGTGATCGTCATCGACCATTTTCGCTAAAATATCAACAGCAACACTCAGAGGTTTGGCTTTTTTATACGGTCTATCTGCCGCGGTTAATGCTTCAAAGATATCAGCAAGTACTAACACACGTTCAGGTATTGATAACTGCTCAGCGGTTAATTTTCGTGGATAACCGGAGCCTTTTAAGGTTTCGTGGTGGGTTGATGCATAACGCGGAACTCTCGCTAACTCTTTAGGGAATGGCACACTACCAAGCATACGAATTGTGCTGATCACATGCTCATTAATTTTAAATCGGTCTTCCGCTGTTAACGTGCCCCGCGCCACCGACAAGTTATACACTTCGCCAAGGTTATATTTATACTCAGGAATGACCATATTAATGCCCAAACTCTCTGGGTACTCAACGGCTTTTTCGTGTGGAATTAAATCACTTGGCTTATCACTTAGGAGTGACTCTTCAACTGGCAAGTGTTGATTGTTTAAATCCGCCATACGCATTTCTTCTAGAGGCGATAGACCTATACTTGCGTCAAAATTGCGCTGCCACTTGATGCTAGCAACCTCATGTAAACGAGACAGCTGCGCTTCATCCATAAACTCACCACCGACATTGCAGGCGGCAATAAAGCTAAAATCAGCGTGTAACTTTTCTGTTTGTTGCTCAAGCTTTTGCTTAAGCACAGATTGCTGCTCTGGGTGCGTTAATAGTTGCTCATAGTACGCAATTTTTGCATCACGTAGCAGCACTTCAAATCGGGTGCGTACTTCGTGAATGCGGTTATAAATGGTTTCAAGTTTAGTGCCTTTATCAACAATATGTTCTGGTGTGGTGATTTTACCGCAGTCGTGTAGCCACGCCGCTAAACGAAACTCGCGTCGCTCATCTGGGGTTTTAAAGCTGAACTTAGAAAACGCCTCATCAGTTGAACCTGATGCGGCATCTGCAAGCCAAATACCCAGCTCTGGCACACGCTCACAATGCCCTGCCGTGTACGGTGATTTATCATCAATGGCTTGCGCAATAAGCTCAACAAATGACTCCATCAACGCTTTTTGTGAATTTTCATGTTGCTCAATGGAGCGACTCATATCGACCATCGAACTGGCTAAATAATGAATTTCTAGAATGTGGCTCGAAAGCGTTGAAACCTCATTGTAATCACGCTGTTGAATTTTTTTATTTTCACCCACTAGTTTAAGTATTGGGTTAACGATTGAAGAGGCAAAAAACCAAGAAACGGGCAGCAGCAAGAGTAAAAATAAACCCGTAACTAAAATTGAAATGCGTATTTTTTCTTTAATTACCGCTAACACATCATCTTTAGATACCAGTACGGTGAAATAATCGACTTCATCAGATTGCATATCGCTACTGAGCGGCAAAGGCAGCACAAACATGTACTTTTCTATGCCCTTTTCATGGACGCTCAGCATTTTGCCAAATTGATGCGTTTTATTGGCAAGCCCTGATTGCTGCTCATCCAATTTAACCAACTGAGATAAGTCAGCAAAGCTATGCTGGTGACTTTGATTATTACTGGTTGCAATAATTTCGCCATTACCCCGATAAACATACATTTCACTTTCAACCAAGTGTTTCATTTTAGTTTGTTGCGCGGTTAAAAAATGATTCAAACTTGCACTGGCAATATCAATCGCCAATACATCACCCGTTTGTGCTGACTTTATTGCGTAGGTATAACCTGGTACATCAAACACGTTAAACACGTACTGCTCGGTTTTCGTCACCGAAGTGCTGGTTGCATCCTGAAACCAAACACGGGTTCGTGGGTCGTAATCTGTCGCTTGCGTGTCTCTTTTACGAACGTTGAGCGACTTATCTAAATACGTGGTAACTTGCTTACGCTCACTGCCCTGCCCAGTAACTTGGTAAACCAACCAATGATCGTCTTCATCAATTTGAAACGATGGAGGAAGCTTTGCATAGCCTTTTAAATTTATAACCAGTAATAAGTCGCCATTAGCATGACCTAAAATGAGCGAATAAAAGTCTGGATGGCGCATTAAAATTTCGAGCAATACATGCTGTAAAATCTCTTTATTATCTTGGCTATTCGAAAAGAGTCGCGTGTCGTGGATCATCACGCTTAAGGTGTTGTTAGCACGCTCATTAATTCGGGTGATGTGATCGGCTATTTGCTGGCTAGTTTGTTTAAATTGCTCTGATTTAGTTTGCAGTATTAGCTTTTCACTAAAATAATAATGCAGACTAATCGCCACCACGCCTGTGAGTAAACTCGCGAGAGCAAACACCAGTAAAACACTGGCTCTGATTGAAATTTTATAGCCCTTATCATGGCGTGATAGCATTCGCGACTCCTTGCTTGCTAATAATTCAGATTGTTTTAAAAAATGATACTTTAAGATTATATCGAAACTACAATAAGGTACATGTATTTGTGCACTTTTCAGCCATTTATAGTTTTATTACTAATTGGTTTCGCCCAGCATCTTTCGCCTGATAAAGCGCAGCATCAGCCCGTGAGATAACTGATTTTTTAGGCTCTTCTTGCATCACAGTTAAACCAAAGCTGGCGCGAATTGGTAAAGACAACTCACCAACCTCGCACACTTCACTATTCAATCGTGAAATCATACTGTTAATAATAACCGTTGCATCAGGCACAGAGCATAGTGGCAGCACAATAACAAACTCTTCTCCGCCAAAACGATAAACGTCATCAGAGGTACGTAGTGAGTGAGTTAAAAAAGCAGAAAAACGTTGTAACACGACATCCCCCACCTCGTGGCCATGGGTATCATTCACACGTTTAAAATAATCAATATCAGCCAGAATAACACACACTTGTTTTGCCTCACCTTGCTGTTGCTTAGCCAACCGCTGATATTCTTCATAGGCATTATCAAAAGCACGGCGATTGGGCAGCTGAGTAAGTGCATCTTTAAGGGCTTGGGTTTTCATTTCATGGGCAAGCTGGGCAAGCTGTGTATTTCTTACAAATAGTGCGCGGCGCATCGTGTGCTCTTGAGCTGCCATGATCAACCCCGCTAAATTAGCTGCCACATGCGCTAAGATCACCACATAAAATGAGTGAATAGATATATCTTTATAGGAGTAAATAACAATCACAGCGAACACACTGTAAGCAACACCTAAAAACAAAGATAACTTCAAAGATAACAATGTTGAAAAGTAAAAGGTGATCAAAATGATCACATCAAAAAACATGTGCAAAATATAATTTCGCTCATAGGTGACAACCATGAACTGGATATTCAAAAATAAAAACACCATAAACACGACAATCACGGGTTTTAACTGCCCTGGAGTTTTTATAAAACCTAAACCAAAAGCGCTTAGTAAACAAACTGATATAGTAACGGCTCTACCGATCAGGGCAATATCGGGCCAAAAGCTCGCTTGAATGATCATCTTATCAAAGAATGTCACCAAAAAAGTGACTACTGCAATCAAGCAGGTAAGAAATTGAGCTATTTTTTTATCTTGTACGAATTTACTTTGCAAAAATGCTTGCTCAACCTGTAACGATTTAAATTGGCAAGCATAACGCTCAATCGACATATCTTCGTTTAATAATTTTGCTGCAAAAGCGCCCATAAATAAATGCCTACTACGAAAGGAAGTGAGGGGTGTTAGATTAAAGAGCAACTACTCTAGTATAGAATGTATGATCATTAATTAAACTAGTATTTTTGTATAAAAATACGACAAAAAACCCCACGTAAAAGTATAGTAGACAATAAATTAAATAGGAAAATATTCTAAATTTCAGTTAGTTGATTTCTTCACCTGCTTCATCACAATCTACAATATCGGTTTCTTTAAGGGCCTCACTGATCCAGCTTTGCATTACCGGACAACTAAGTACGTGCTGGCAATAAGCTTGTGCAGCATGCGAAAGCTCCACCTGATACGTTTTGAAGCGCAGCACTACAGGTGCAAACATCGCATCAACAATAGAGAACTCACCAAATAACCATGCATTAGGGTAACTTTGCTGCTGAGCAGAAAATATCTCATCTATACGCGCAATGTCTTTTTTAGCTTGCTCTGATAATTCAACATGCCTGTTAGCGCGAATATTCATTGGCATTTCATTGCGAAGTGCAGCAAAACCAGAGTGCATCTCAGCCGCTAGACTGCGCGCTTTTGCTCTTTGGGCTATTTCACTAGGCCAAGCAGCACCATTTAGATAAGCATCATTGATGTATTCACAAATAGCGAGTGAATCCCACACGATTAATTCAGCATCAATAAGGGCCGGCACTTTTTGCACGGGAAACTTACTTTTTAATGCTTCATAAAACTCAGGCGTATCTAAAACTAATTGCAGCTCTGTAAAAGAGATATTGAATTTACTCAGTAAATACCACGCCCGCAATGACCAGGTTGAGTAGTTTTTGTTGCCAATAAATAATTGCACTGTGCTTCCTTTAACGTTTAGATTAGGCTCACTATAAAACAGCAATTGGGCAATTACTCGCCAATTGTTTTTATGCTACCTATAAGAAAAGCTGATACATTATGGATATTGATGCCCTCAGAACTTTTTGTGCTTTTGTTGATACAGGCAGTTTCACCCGCGCTGCAGCACAAATTTGCAGAACCCAATCTGCGGTAAGTATGCAAATGAAAAAGCTTGAACAAGACCTCGCAAGTCCGCTATTTGAAAAGCAAGGTCGTCAACTGGTGCTAACCCATCAAGGCCACCAGCTAGCAAGCTATGCAAAGCAATTGATAGCGCTTCATGATGAAGCCTTTAAGCAATTAAAAGCAGGCACTGGCAATTTACGTGTGCGCATTGGTTGTCCTGACGACTATGCCCACTCTTTACTACCAGAGCTTGTTGAAGCTTTACACCAACTGTTTAATGCACTGGATTTACAAATAAGCTGCGCCCCAAGTACTGAGCTTAGAGCCAAACTAGACCAAGGTATGCTCGATTTGGTGATTGCCACTCGCACGCCAGACAGTGAAGAAGGCTACTTATTGCAATCAAGCCAAGGCGTGTGGGTGAAAAGCCCTGCTTTTGAGATTAACGATTCAACCCCACTTCCAATCGCCTTGTTTCAACGAGACTGTAAGTTTCACCAAGCCAGTATTGAGGGTCTATTAAAGGCCGAGCGTCGTTTTAATATTATTGCCTGTTGTGGCTCAGCGGGAGCGTTACATGGCTTGATTAAACAAGAACTGGCAATTGGCAGTATGGCGCGAATAAGCATGCAATCGGGTGTGGAAGAGGTGAGCGATAACTCACTTCCGGTACTGCCTGTCATTGATATCGTCCTGCTTTACGGTAATCATGCCCACAACCCTCTCAGTCATGAACAGCTTAAGCAGCTTGTTGAAATAATTAAGGCATAAAAAAGCGCGATGATAATCATCGCGCTCATTAACTGCGTTTACTTTATCTAAGACTGCGCTTAAATCGAACCTTTTATTGGTCCATGTTCGTGGCTTACATGTGGGTTTTGACCACGTTGGCGCAATAAGTGATCCATTAAGGTAATCGCCATCATCGCCTCAGCAATAGGAATTGCACGAATACCTACACATGGGTCATGACGTCCTTTGGTGATCATCTCTACCGCTTCGTTGCTAGTATTAATGCTGTTGCCCGGTATGGTAATGCTTGAGGTTGGCTTAAGTGCGATAGAGGCAATGATATCTTGCCCTGTCGAAATACCCGCAAGTACACCGCCCGCGTGATTTGATGTAAACCCGTCAGGAGTTAACTCATCACGGTGTTCAGAGCCTTTTTGCTCAACCACATCAAAGCCGTCACCAATCTCAACGCCTTTTACCGCATTAATGCTCATTAATGAGTGTGCAAGCTCTGCATCTAGGCGATCAAATACTGGCTCACCAAGACCAACAGGCACATTTTTAGCAACAACTTTAACTTTAGCGCCTACCGAATCACCTTGTTTTTTTAGGTCGCGCATGTACTCATCAAGCGCTTCTAGCTTGCTGGTGTCTGGGAAGAAAAATGCATTATTTTCCACTTCATCCCAGTTGTAATCTTCAGCTTTAATTGGTCCAAGCTGGCTCAAACAAGCACGCACTTCAATACCATGAAATTGTTTTAGGTATTTTTTTGCAATTGCACCTGCGGCAACACGAATCGCAGTTTCACGGGCAGAAGAGCGACCACCACCTCGGTAATCGCGAATACCGTACTTATGCCAATAAGTATAATCACCATGACCTGGGCGAAATACATCGGCAATTTTGCCGTAATCTTTTGAACGTTGATCGGTGTTTTCAATCAGTAAACCTATGCTAGTACCTGTGGTTTTACCTTCGAATACACCAGAAAGAATTTTTACTTCGTCACTTTCGCGGCGCTGTGTTGTATAACGACTTTGCCCCGGCTTACGACGGTCTAAATCAATTTGTAAATCGGCCTCGCTAATTTCAAGACCTGCTGGTGTGCCATCAACAACGCCGCCTAATGCAATGCCGTGGCTCTCACCAAAGGTGGACACTTTAAATAGTTGCCCGATGCTATTACCTGCCATTAATTTTCCTCATTCCTAATGACTACTGAGACCGAGCCCTCAGGCTCAGCTTTTAAAATCTGCTGTTAATCTTCGAAATAGTTAACAAGCTGCTGTTTGCTAATCACAAACACACCAAGGCCACCTTGTTCGAATTCAATCCATTCAAATGGTGCGCCTGGGTACAGCTCTTCCATATGTACCATAGAGTTACCAACTTCGACAAATAACAAACCGTTATCAGTTAGATGCTCTGCGGCTTCAGCTAGGATGGTGCGAGTCACATCAAGACCATCATGACCCGATGCTAAACCTAGCTCTGGCTCGTGATGGAATTCACGCGGTAAATCAGCCATATCTTCTGCGTCAACATACGGTGGGTTAGCTACGATCAGGTCATATTTTTGACCCGGAACACCACTAAACACGTCTGACTGAATTGGCAGTACACGGTCATTTAGCATGTAATCGCTAATATTAATATCAGCAACTTCGAGCGCTTCATATGAAATATCAACCGCATCAACCTGTGCATCTTCAAATGCTTGTGCAAGGGCAATAGCAATACATGCAGAGCCGGTACATAAATCAAGAATGCGCGTTACTGACCCTGGTTCTTCTAACCAAGGTGCAAAGCGATTGTTAATTAGCTCAGCAAATGGCGAACGTGGTATTAATACGCGCTCATCAACATAAAACGGCATACCTGCAAACCACGCTGTGTTGGTCAGGTACGGTACTGGCGTACAATCATTAATACGCTCTGCAATTAGTTCAGCTAAGCGGTTTTTCTCGGTGCTGGTTAAACGCGCATGCATAAGCTCTTTTGGCGCATCGATTGGCAAGCTTAATGCAGGTAATAATAAGCTAACTGCTTCATCCCACGCATTATCTGTGCCGTGCCCAAAGAAAATACCACTGCTGGCAAATTGACTGGTTGTCCAACGTAACCAATCATGCAACGTTGAAAGTTCTGCAATTGCCTCGTCTAAAATTGCGTCTTCAATCTGGAAATGGTTCATGTATGTTCCTTAACTTTCAAAGTCTGTTCTGACGCGTATTGTACCGTCTTTTCAGTTGGTTTTTACTCGATTTTTAGCGTTTTTTTGTTTAGACTGCCGCCATGAAAAAAGATCCCCACGCCAACAACTACATCAGCACTGACGATATTGACTTATTTCGTCAGAGTATCAGTGGTGCCAAAGCATTTAAACAAGACACTATTCGATTCACCAATAAGCCTAAAGTGTCACAAGCGAAGCAATTTTCCCAGCAAAAAAAGCAACATCAGGCAGAATTTTTCTTTTCTGATGAATATGTACCAGACATCGACACTCATGGCACTGTAAGTTATGTCAAACTAGGTCACGATAGCTTTTTAGCAAAGCAACTTCGCCGTGGAGATTACCCACCTGAGTTAACCCTTGATTTACATGGCTTAAATAAAGAATTAGCCAAAGATGAGTTGGCAGGTTTAATTCATGAGTGTAAAAAGCAGCATTACTATTGCGCTTGTGTTGTGCATGGCATTGGTGAGCGCATACTTAAACACAAGGTACCGCAATATTTAGTACAACACCCTGATGTGATTGCGATGCACCAAGCACCTCTTGAATTTGGTGGTAAAGGGGCGGTACTTATTTTAATTAATCTTCCACAAAGTGATGAGTTCAGACGCTAACGTCTTCTTGTCATAAGGCCTAAAGTGCATATTTTTTCGATTATCTTTCCACTGATTTTTATCGTGTTAAGTGGTTACATCAGCTCGCGAAGCAAATTTTTATCGAAAGAGCATATTACAGGGTTAAGTAAGTTTACTTTTTACATCAGTGTGCCTGCTTTTCTATTTTTAAATATGGCCCAAGCCGATTTACAAAATAGTGTGTCTATTGCAGGGTTTTTGAGCTTTTACATCCCGGTATTGGCCATTTACGCCCTTGGCTATGTGATTGACCGCTACCTTATTAGCAAACAATCTGCGCCGTCACGTCATGCTGTATTTGCCCTTGGCAGTAGTTACTCAAATACGGTACTGGTAGGTTTGCCTATTATTATTGCTGCACTTGGGCAACAGATGGTCGGCATTGTGTTTATGATCATTACTTTTCATAGCGCACTTTTGTTTACCCTTACCTTTTTGCTCAGTGCTAAGTCGCAGCAAACATTCTCTTGGCGCGCATTTGCTAAAAACATGCTGCTGAATCCAGTCGTGTTAAGTATCAGTAGTGGCTTGGCTGTTAACCTACTCGGCTTTACACTTTTTGATGATTTGGCAAATGGCCTGAGTCTACTTGCCAAACCTGCCATTGCCTGTGCGTTATTTGTATTAGGGGCGAACCTTGCGTTTTATAAAGTGGCCGACAACTTACAAGCCTCAATCATCGCAACCATCATCAAGCTTGTTGTGTTACCGTGCGGGGTCTACTTTTTTGCAGGCAGCGTATTCAACCTAGAGCAATCATTACTGAACGTGTTAGTACTTTTAAGCGCTTCTCCTTTAGGGGTCAACGCTTATCTAATCGCCAATCAAATTAAGCAACACCAAGCAACACTGGCAAGTAGCGTCGTGCTTTCAACAGTATTGAGTGTAGTGAGCTTTAGCATCTGGTTAAGTATCTTACTTTAAACATCCTCGCGCTTGTTTTTGCTGGGCATTTAATGGCGAAATAAAGTTATCTTCACGCTGTTTTTGCGTTAAGCAGTTGCGTCTTTTGGGCAATGCATTTTTCGCAGCATCATTAAATTCACGACTCAATGCGGGTAAGCTAAACAGCTTGCCTTGATTAGCTAATATAATTAAGCGGTCAGCATGCTCATCAAACGCTATTTGTTGCTGTTGATAATCATCAACCTGATAAAACAGCTGACCCGTTTGAAGATTATAAATACTAGGCTTGCCTTGGTTAATTATTAAATAATCTGCTGATGCTGATAAGCTTAAATCCCCAGCCTCTTCAGTGGTATTAAATCGATTAATCTCTTGCAAGCTAACACTGTCAACAACCACGACAGCATTGTCTTTTAATCCAATAACCAGCTCACTCCCCTTAACAAGCAGGTCTGAGATATCAGACTGGAAGGTCAGTTGTTTTAAAACCTCACCGGTTTGCAAATCCAAAATATTCACTTTTCGCTTGGCTGTTTTTATTACCAAACGGTTTGCTTGTGACACAAAGTAGGCATCAAGAACTCGGGCTATTTTAGTTGTATTAAACTGCGGCTTTTTCGCTTGTAAATCATAAAGCATCACCCCTTTTTTATTATTACCTAGCAATAGATAACGCCCATCAGCACTCAACCTAGGCTCGGTCATGATGGTGTCTTCATCGAGGGGGATTTCAGCGAGATTTTGTTTTCTAATCAAGTCAACGAAGTAAAGCGCTTTTTTGTTCCAAGAATCTTCAATAAATAAAACAAACTGCTGTGCTTCATTTAATAATATGACCGAAGACGAATCATATTTGTCACCAAACTCAATTAAGCTGTTTTTATCTAAATCAAATACTTGATGATTGCTATAGCCACATTCCACTCTTACAAAGCGTTTTGCATTGGCTACATCGGCGATATTAACGCGATGTCGTTCACACAAATCTATGCGTCGAACAAGCTCACCACTCAAGCTATTAAACATATAAAGCTGGTTTTTATTATCAAGGCTCTGTGCTGTCAGAGTGTGTCCGTCAGTACTAAATTCAGCGCCCCATAAATTAATTTTTTCGCTAAGCGTTATGCTCGGGCTATTTTTCAGTAATGACCAAATTGAAATACTTTTGTCATCACTCGAGGCGTTAACCAACTCACTATTTGTTAAAACAAGCTTTGTGCGCTGATTAATTTTAAAGTTATTCACTTCAATACCAGTTGCGACATCCCACACACGCACATTTTTATACGCTAATGTGATCAAAAGCTTACCGTCTGGTGTAAATGCGCCATCTTCAACATTTGAAAAATGGCTAAGCTGACTACCTTGATTTGTTTTGATATTCCAAAGTGTCGGCGCCTTTTCTAAGCTACGAATAAAATCAGCATTTTCGGTCGTCGACTGCACTTGGTTAACTGTGGCCATTGCATATACATATTCTCCATTTTTACTCATCAAGGTATGAATATGCGGAGTAACTCCTTGTTGCTCGCCACTTTCAACTGCTTCCACACGGGTACCATTGAGATCGTAAATAACCAAACCTTGGCTATCATTGGTGAAACCTGTTTGTCGAGCTAAGCTATTTTTAGCTGTAAAATCATAAGCTAACTCCAATGAACGTATTTCATTTCCATTTTGAGCATTGAAGAGTTTAAGTGGCCCTACGAGCTCAGGAGTCGTTAATATATAGTGACCATTTTGGCTGATTTGAAGGTCTGCCAAGCCGTACTGCTGAGAATGTTTAACATCGTATAAAAGTGCATTATTAGTGACATCCCAAGCGATGAGCCGGTCAAAATGACTGCTCATATAAAGGATTTTGTTATCAGGGCTAAATACTAGATTTTTTATCTCGGCTTTAATTTCGGTGCTCTGTTGTTTGGTTAAGGTATCACTATCCCAAACACTGACTTCGCCCTCACGAGTCGCTATAGCAAGGTGTTTGTTATCACGGCTTAGACCAAAGCCTTGAACAAACTGTTCAGTTTCGAGCAGTTTATCTTTGCCACTATCTGTTATTGATAAACGCTTAACTTTGCCATTTGAAAGTACAAACAGTTGTTCACTTTCAACATACTGATATTGGTCAACTTTTTCTTGTGCTTGATAATAAAAGCGTTTGTTATTGGCATAAATAGCCCGGCGCAATTGCCCTATTCCACCGGGCATTGGACGCTCTCCGCCATATAAACCGGGGAGTGCATTGAGGCCTAATAGCAACGCAGTATCATGCTCTCCATCATCGTTTGATTGGCGGGCTCTATCAAGCAAAAAGCGACTTTGATTTAACAATGAAGCATCACGCTGCTCAGTTGCTATTTTAGTTTGCTGTTGTGCTAGCTGTTCATTTTGAATAGCTTGTTGCTGCTTAATATAAGCAAAAACCCCCGCTACCACTGCAATAACGGCCAGCATAGCAACGGCACTTAACCATTGGCGCAAACGCTTAGCCTTTTGCTTAGCAAGTTCTAATTGATAAGCTTGATCGCGCTTAGTTAATGCCCCGAGTGGCACACCTAAAATGCCTGCGATAATTTTTAACAGCATCAATTTTTGTTGAGCTTGGTATTGCTCAACATAACGAGCTATATCTTGGTTTGAAAACTCAGTACGTGATTTTAAATACTGTTTGTATGCTTCAATTGAGGTCCAGCCTTGTTCAAGCTTGCCATCATGATTAACCCTAAAATCAGCCGCTAGAGGCTCAGCTAATTGTGTTGTAGGATTGCCCTGTGCGTCGTAAGCATATTGTAAGGGTTTTGGAAAACATTCATCCTCTGGCGTAACCCCTTGCGATTGCTTTGTTTTATCCCAGCTTGCATTTGGTTCACCGTCGATCATCGCGGCAATAATTTGATCGCTTCGGCCTATCTTTTTGAAGTAATCGATTTCATCTGCAACATAAGTAGATGCCACAGCATTAGGTGAACATAACACGATAAGTAGCTGAGTATTATCCAGTGCCCTAGTAATTGCATTGCCAAGGTCAGCATCGGCTGGGAGCTCTTCTTCATCGCGAAAAATGGGGAAAATACGCTCTGGGATCAACTCGCCACGGGCATTTTTTTGACCCACTAAATCTTTCGGGATTTCATAGGTTTCGATTGCTTGGTGCAACCAAGTTGCCCACTGGCGACCGGTTTGCTTATTATCAGCGTGACGATATGAGATAAACGCCAAGTATTGATGCTTAACTAATTCCTCACTCATTAGCTAATCTCTCTTAAAGTCTACAATACGCACTTCAGCTTTAAGTCCCTTACTAGTAAACGGGTAATGGCGCTTAAACTGTTCAGGCACACCATGCTGCCACCAATTTACAACATCTGCTGTACCACCAATTCCTTTACCTGGCTGAGAATCCCACACTGCGATTAGCTCATCAGACATAGCGACCAGGTGCGCAGCTAAAGAGGCATATTGTAAAGCACGAGACTCATTGGCTGTATCTTCCATCTCGGCTAAATTTCGATAAACAGGGGGAATTTCTACAAACCACTGTGCTTTTGCGAGCAACTGTTCAAACTCACTATCTTGTTTACTAAAATCTAATTTATACAGTTCGTAAGCCATCGGCAGTAAAGCAATAAAACTAGCGTCTAAACGGGTTAGCGCACGCTCTATCACTAATCTATCGGCTCCTTCAGCAAGACCAGACACAAACTGAAAATGACAATTTGGATAAGCCTGCTTCAGCGCATCTAACTGCTGATCAATGTCTCGAACCAAAGTGTCATGTTGCTGGCTCTCAAGGTTTGTGAAGCGATGGCCTGTAACTGCCACAGTGACCATTTTTTCAATGCCAAAAGGTTGCGTTGTATCCTTTGCCAGTGACAGTAAATCGTTAACAGCTGCGGCAAAAAAATCACTATTACCTTGCTGCTGTTGCTGTGTTAATTCATGCCAAGGTTTTATCAGCGTATGTCGTTTTGCAATGTTTGAGCGGGTACTTGAAAACTGCCAGCCATCAATTTTACGCTCAGCGCACCAGCGAGCATGCTCCATCGACGACATCACATTGAGTCCGTTATCTGACAATTCAATACTGTTTGAATGGCTGCTAAAACGTGCATTTACCATCGCCAATTTTTCACGCCAACTCAGCGCAAAAGCCCTGTTTGCCTCCTTTAAACTATAAGGTAGGTCTTGCCATGAAGTAACATTAGCTTGATTTGCTTGATAACTTTGTTCGTGAGCTCGCTTAGCTAATACGGAGCCACGAGGCTGAGTCACCGCGCTAATATTGATATCTTTACTGTTATCATTAAAAGCCACTAAGTTATCAGGTATTTGCCTTGTTTTTGCCTGTTGTTGTTGTTCACTAAATTCGGTGTAGCTAGTGGCATAGTAAATGGGTGCCATAAACAGGCATTCAACTAACATCTTATTACGAAGTGTCAAAGCAATTGAGAAACAGTTTATTTGCTGCGTATCGAAAATATAAATTTGCGTTGCATTAGAAATGATATCGAGTAGCAGTTTTTTATCTGCCAGTAACTCATGAACTTGCTGATTGATCACAGTAAGCTCAGAAGCCGCATCTATGGCCGCAAGTTCTGCACTCAACTGTGCGTTAGAATCGGCTGTGATTAAAGTGATTTTTACCGGCTTTAAACTACTGTAGATAGCACTTTTAGCATAAGTTCTTGCTAAATCTAACGCCGCGTCATTACTACCAAAAATAACCAAATGAACTTGGTCTTTTCCTTGAATATTAAGCAGCGGTAGCGGCGAATACTTGGCAAAGAGCTGCTCTGCTAGTAATTGGCTTTTACGCCAAAAGCGTAATTCTGTACTGGTATTTTCAATAAAACGGGGGAGTTGTTTAAGTTGATCCGCTAATACCCGACTATGCAAATGTACAAAAACGGGCGCTTTCAAGTTGGTTAAGTTAGTAAGTACTTGCTGAGCAATAGTAATGTTATGACTATCATCACCACAACAGAAAAATACCGCCTCAGCATGTTGTAAATGAAGCTTATCTGCAACTGACTGGTTAATATCACCAACATGCACAATCGCGCCTTTTTGTTTAAGTAAGGCAATATGACTATTTTCAGGGTTACTTTCGATGGCAATAACAGGTTTATTCGCAGCCAATGCTGATAAAGCAATGGCTGAACCTTTATTTCCCAAACCCACAACAAGCTGAAAATCAGAACGAGGCCTCAGTAAATAAGCAATGAGCTGCTTTGCACCATCAAAGATTAGATAAAAGAAAATTAACGCTGTCGTTAAGGGAGCTGCAAATCGAGCAAACTCAATGAAAGGATTCATTTGATTGGTTTTATAAAGTTCTTGTGTCCAATCACCACTAAAAGCAAACAGGCCCGCAATCGCGTATATATTGTTAGCTAAAGGCTCACTCCAGCGAGTTGTTTGCGAAACGCCAAACAGCCCCACCAGCATAATGAACATAAATAAGCCAAACAGAAATAAAGTCGATTTCTTTTGTGAATCCATGGGCTACCTTGGGTTATTTTTATAGTTTATATAAAGAAATAATAACCCCTCAACGCCGTTCCCACCAGCAAGGGTTGCTAAAGCCCACCCGATACGTCTATAAAACTGCCCGTTGTGAATGAAGCTTGCTCACTTGCCAAAAAGTAAATTGCTGAAGCGACCTCGTCTGCTTCACCACCCCGCCCTAGCGGTAACTTAGATTTTAACCTATCAACTCGGTTTGCTTCACCGCCATCACGGTGCATATCGGTATAAATAAGGCCTGGCCTTACCGCGTTTACCCGAATACCTTTACTCGCGATTTCTTTGGCAAGGCCAATCGTGAAGGTATCAAGCGCTCCTTTGGATGCGGCATAATCTAAATATTCATTTGGCGAGCCTGTGCGTGAAGCACCCGATGAAACATTCACAATACTGCCTTTGTCCATACGCTTTATTGCTTCTCGCGCACACAAAAATGCACCTGTAACATTACAACTCAATATAGCGTTGATACGCTTAGCATCCATTTCTAATAACGACATTTGCGGCATCATCATCGTCGCGTTATTGACTAACACATCTAACCGCGAAACCTGAGCATCTAATTTAGCGAACATGGCAAGCACTTGCTGCTCATCAGCGATATCGGCTTGCAACAAATAGGCATTCACGCCATAGGCTTTTAGCTTATCAGCGACTTGCTCTGCACTTGCGTGATCTGACTTATAATTAATACACACATCATAGCCATGTTTAGCAAATAGTTTTGCTGTTGCTGCACCTATACCGCGGCCGCCTCCGGTAATAAGAACCACTGGATTCGTGCTCATTCGGACTCCTTGAAAACTAACTTAAACTGCTCACACACCAATGGCATATCGGGATGACATTGATACTCTGTGCCTGCGAGCTCTCGCTGATAATAATCCCAATGTACACGCTGCCAGTATTCAAGACTTTTGTCGCCCTCGCCTTCTAATACAGCGTAATCGGCGCTTATTTGATTAAATGAGGTGATGGTTACTGAGACAGTTTCGATAATGCCGAGGGGTTGCCCCTGCCAATTGGTAAAAATGGCTAAATCACCAACTTCAGGAAGAGCTTCATTATTGGCTTTAAACCAATAAAGTGAAGGAGTTGTTGCTTGTTTTACGCCATTTAAAACCAATAATGCGCAGTCATTGGCATCTTGCTCATTGTCGCAAAAATGCCAACTTGGCAGTTCAACAACAGCGCGACCTGATTGCTCGTTAAAGCGAGCAATCATCTGCGCGATACGCTGCTCGTTACTTAATGGCTGCAACGACAGAAATCTCAACTAATAGCGCATCGCGCGCCATTTTTGCTTCAACACAAGCGCGAGCAGGTGCATGACCTTGTGGTACCCATGCATCCCAAACAGCGTTCATTTGTGCAAAGTATTCCATGCTTTTCAGGTAAATTGTGGCGCTTAGCATGTGCTCTTTGCTACTACCCGCTTCAATAAGTAGCGCTTCGACCTTGTCTAGCATGGTTTGAGTTTGTTCGGTGATATCTTTTTCAGCATCAGCACAAACTTGGCCGCATAGGTATACAGTGCCGTTATACTTAACGATGCGGCTCATACGCGCACCGGTTTGTAAACGTTCGATTGTCATAGTAAGAACTTAAAAAATTAACAGTGGCGCTAATTTAGCAAATCTACTGTTATATTTCGACGTTATTTGGCGAGTGAATACTGAGGTAGTGACTGCGCTGTTTATGTTCATCATATTCGATAACAGCAACCGCACCAGTATTGAAAATTGGCATATGACCAGGACTTAACTGATCAACTAGGTAGCTAACAATGGGCATATGGGCAACGACTAACCAGGTGTTGCACTGTGGATGCATAGCAATCAGCGTTTCAAGGTAATCAGCAGCTACTTGCGGAACACCATCAGGGGTAATATCGCTACAGGTTTCATTAAATTGTAACGAAATATGTTGTGTCGCATCGGCAGCAGTCTGTTGTGCACGAATGTAAGGACTTACCAACAAAGCGTCAGGTTTATGGTGTGTTGCTAACCACTGCCCCATTCTACTGGCTTCTTGGTGACCGGTCTCGGTCAGTTGTCTTGCTGCATCATCTGCTTGCATTGGCGTAGCTTCGCCATGGCGCATGATTAAGATTGTTTTCATAAAAAATCAACCGATTAAAGAATATAAAACAGTAGCCAGTTTGCTTGATTGTTCGCTATATTAGAATATCATCACTAGATACATTAAACATCCGCTTATGGTATTCAGGTAGATTTTCGTAGCTCTGTCTTTTTTAGCTTTCCTGAAAATATCATCTGTTGTTAGGACATTAACGCATTCTTTCAGGAGCATCTTTTGAATATCAGCCGCAATGATAACAGAACATATCAGCCCCTAACACTGGACAATGGTCTAAAAGTACTTTTAGTGCAAGACTTAGAGTCAACAAAATCAGCGGCTTCTATGGCAATCAATGCAGGCCATTTCGACGATCCCCTTGATAGACAAGGTCTCGCGCACTTTTTGGAACACATGCTTTTTTTAGGCACTGACTTGTACCCAGAATCGGGCGGATTTTCCAGTTTTGTATCTCAGTCTGGCGGCAATACCAACGCGTGGACTGGCACAGAGCACTCTTGCTACTTCTTTGATATTAACAACCAACAGTTTGCTGAAGCACTGGCGCAATTTAGCCGCTTTTTTATTGCCCCCCTATTAAATCCTAAAGAAACCAGTAAAGAGCGTAATGCCATAGACGCAGAATTTAAGCTAAAAATAAAAGATGATGGCCGACGTATTTATCAAGCTCACAAAGAAACAGTGAACCCAGCCCATCCTTTTGCAAAGTTTTCGGTCGGTAATCAGCAAACTCTTGCGGATCGTGAAGGTTGCATCAGTGATGAGCTACGCGCTTTTTTCGATAGTCATTATCAGGCTCAGTGGATGACACTGGTAATCTGTAGCAATGAAGATATTGCAACCATGACAACTTGGGTAAAACAATTTTTTAGCGAAATTAAAGGTCAGCCTAAAAGTAAAGAGATCATAGAGCAGCCACTTTACCGTAAACAAGACTTAGGTAAGGTGTTACACATTGAACCTCATAAACATATGCAAAAGCTCATTATTAGCTTTGCGATGCCAAATATTGATGACTTTTATCGTCACAAAACCGTTAGTTTTATCGCCCACTTACTCGGCTACGAAGGCAAAGGGTCGCTATATTCTATTTTAAAAGAGCAAGGTTGGATCAATGCTCTGTCAGCAGGTGGCGGTATTAATGGCAGTAACTTCAAAGATTTTAATATCAGCATGGCGTTAACTGATGAAGGTATTGAATATTATGAAGATATCGTCGAAATGGTGTTTGAGTATATCTGCTTAATCAACCAAAACTGCGATAAATTGCCGCGTCTTTATCAAGATAAAAAGAACTTATTACAAATCGCCTTCGATAACCAAGAAAAAGCGCGCTTAATTGATTGGGTGAGTAACTTAAGCATTAATATGCAGCATTACGATGAAGCCAACTATGTGCAAGGCGATTATTTAATGGAAGGCTTTAATCGTCGCGCCCACGAAATTGCCATGCAATGGCTCACGCCTGACAACATGCGCTTGGTACTCATTCATCCAGGTGTTGAACCAGAGCACACCACCGCTTGGTACAATACCCCCTATAAAGTAGAAGATATCTCAACCAGTTGGCTTGAAGCGCTCAGTGAAATAAACACACCATTACCACAGATGTGCTTGCCTAGTGCCAACCCCTATCTCACTAAAGATGTTGAACTACTGCCATTAGATGAGCCAACCAATGAGCCAGAATTATTAGTCAAAAGAGAGGGCTTTGATTTTTGGTTCAAACAAGATGCGACTTTTCGGGTGGCTAAAGGACATTTTTACTTG
This sequence comes from Pseudoalteromonas sp. Hal040, assembly GCF_037162425.1. Classification (NCBI taxonomy): domain Bacteria; kingdom Pseudomonadati; phylum Pseudomonadota; class Gammaproteobacteria; order Alteromonadales; family Pseudoalteromonadaceae; genus Pseudoalteromonas; species Pseudoalteromonas sp. Hal040. Next base: position 2,544,058 of record NZ_JARLUU010000001.1, read on the forward strand.
GCAATGGACTCAACCTTTGCGATTAAAGATGTTAAACATATGGCGCTTACCCGCTTGTTTGCCGACCTGTTTATGGACAGTGTAGCTGAGCAATTTTATCCGGCAGAGCTGGCTGGCCTTAGTTATCATTTAACCTCGCACCAAGGCGGCTTAACCCTGCACACTGCGGGCCTTTCATCGAGTCAGTTAGAGCTCGTTAATGAATTACTGGATACGCTCTTTAATGTTGAGATCTGTGCAAAACGCTTTGCTGAGTATAAAAAGCAGCTCGTGAGACACTGGCGAAACAGCAATCAAAATAAACCCGTCAGTGAGTTATTTAGTATTTTGGGTGCGCAAATCATGCCGTGGAACCCAGAGCCGAATGCCTTAGCGCAAGCTTTAAAAGATACTAGTTTCCATCAGTTTAATTGCTTTAGAAATGAGTTTTTTAAAGCTTTGCATGTTGAGTCTTTTTTACATGGTAACTGGCAGCGTAGTGATGCTATTAAGTTTCAAAAGCAAGTGACTGAACACTTAGCTGGCAGCACCACGATTATTGATTTAACGCGACCACTCAATGATATTACCGATGTTGAGCAGCAGCGTTTTACGTTAAATTGCAGCGATCATGCGATGGTGCTCTACTACCAAGCACGCACCGATGACACCACTGAAAAAGTGCAAATGATGGTACTAAATCATTTGATAAATCAAGACTACTTTAATGAGTTAAGAACCAAACAACAGCTTGGCTATTTGGTTGGAGCGGGCTATGCCCCATTTAATACCCGTGCAGGTATCGCTTTTTATGTGCAGTCACCTAAGCATAGTGCAGATGAGATACTGAAACGTCATCAGCTATTTATTAGCAATTATGTGTCGCAAATAAACAGTATTTCTGAACAACAATGGCTCGATGCCAAAGCGGGTCTTGTCACACACATTGCTGAAAAAGATAAAAATTTACGCCTGCGCTCGCAACGTTTATGGTTAGCAATTGGTAATCGCGATACTGAATTTAATATGCAACAGCAGCTTTTAGAGGCGCTTGATCAGTTAAGCCTTACTCAAATGCAGCAGTATATTACCGAGACATTTAGCGATAACCGACCAAGAATAGAACTTTTAAGTGAGCCAAAGGCCAAAAAACAGCCAAAAACAACCCTTTCTTCGCATTCTCTTTGACTCGGACGCGGGCTTAGATTAGATTAATTGGTGCGTATTACGGTAATGCATTAATGACAAAAATAATAAAAATGATTTCTGCTTTTTTAACAATAAGTATGGCTGGGATTTTTTCAGCATCCGCCAGCCCTATAGAGCTGGAACAGAGCACATTGCTGCTTATTCCAAGCGCTATAATGATGCTGTTATTGCCGTACCTATTATTTGTCATTTTTAAATTAAAACGCTCACGTCAGCAACTTCGAATTTCAGAACATCGCTTAAAAAGTACCGTAGAAGGCAGTGGTGACACACTTTGGGATTGGAATATTAAAACCGGTGAAGTGCTGCGAATAAATGATAAATACACCTCAGATACAAACAGCAGCAGTGGCTTTCCCCCTAACCGCGAATTGATTCACCCTCACGATTTACAACACGTCGAAACAGCGCTAAAAAAACACTTTGCTGAACACACCGCTTTCTTTGAAGCGAGCTACCGTATAAAAGACAGTTTTGATCGCTGGCACTGGGTACTGGATCGCGGCAAGATCATCGAAAAAGATGCAAACCTAAACCCTTTACGTATGACAGGTACAGTGCGAGATATTTCTCAGCTTAAATCAACTGAAGCGCGTTTAAACCTGTTTGCAAAATGCGTTGAGTCGTTAACTGACGCCATCGCCATTTACGATAAAAACTTCAAGCTGGTTGACTTAAACCCGAGCTTTTTGACTTTGTTTGGTGGCAGCCGCGAACAATATTTAAAGAAAGATTTTACCTTAAATGGTTATGACCAAAGCTATGTGGATGAAATTAAAGCCACCGTAAAAGCGACGGAGCATTGGCAGCAAGAGGTAAAACTTCGCAATGCAAAAAGACAGTTGTTACCGATTGAAATTTCAATTGATGAAATCAAAAATGAGCACAACCAAATTTGTAACTATGTGGTGGTGTTTTCAGATCAAACAGAACGAAAAAAAGCCGAATCACAATTACATAACTTATCTAATCGCGACCGCACAACGGGCTTACCGAACCGAAATTTATTTTTCACTAACCTGAAAAAGCTTGCTAAACAAGATAACCATCACGCTTTGTTAGTGTTTGACCTAGATAACTTTAAAAAGATTAACGACTCACTGGGTCACCAACTTGGTGATAGCTTATTGTCTAAGCTTGCGATGCGTTTGAATAAGTTAACTCGCGAAAAAGATGTGTTTTATCGCCTAGGCGGTGATGAGTTTGCGCTGGTAATGTCGGGCACCAACGATATTCATACCATCACTCGCATGGCTAAACTCTTTTTAGCTGCAATTGCCACGCCTTTCAATATGGCGGGTCACGAACTGGTGATCACCTCGAGTGTCGGGATTGTACTGTTCCCTGAAGATGGTAATACCCCAGAACTATTACTTAAAAATGCGGATACAGCCATGTATCACGCCAAGAAAAAAGGTAATAGCTACCTGTTTTTCAATGACACCATGAACCGTGAAGCGGTTAAACGCTTACAAATCGAAAACTTAATGCGTTACGGTCTAAAAGAAGATCACTTTGAAGTGTATTACCAACCGAAGATGAACATTCGTACTGGTAAGCTAGATGGTATGGAAGCACTTGTGCGCTTTATTACTCCGAAAAAAGGCGTCATAAGCCCTGGTGTGTTTATTCCTATCGCTGAAGAAACTGGGCAAATAATCGAAATTGGTGAAGTAGTTTTAAACAAAGCGTGTCGCGATGTAAAGGCGTGGATAGATCAAGGTTTATTCAGCGGTCGTGTGGCAGTAAACTTATCGGCCAAGCAGTTTAGCTTACCTGACTTAACCACTCGTATTGATGTAATTTTGCAAAAAAATGAACTGCCCTCTTACTTCCTTGAGCTTGAGATCACTGAAGGTACGGTTATGGACGATCCGAACGAAGCAATTGCAGTCATGCGCTCACTCAGTGCTCGTGGTATTCACCTTGCAATGGATGACTTTGGTACGGGTTACTCTTCATTAGCCTATCTAAAACAGTTCCCACTTAATACCTTGAAAGTTGATAAAGCCTTTATTGACGACATGCAATCAGAACGTGGTCGTAATATGGTCGACTCAATTGTGACCATTGCTCATAACCTTGATTTACATGTGGTTGCAGAAGGGGTTGAGCAAGCTGATCAGGTCGTTATGTTAGAGCAGTTAAAGTGTCAAACAGTCCAAGGTTATTATTATTCTAAACCGTTATCTCAACCTGAATTTACCGCATTCTTACAAAAGCAACTCGATAAATCTGCACCAAGCCTATTAAAAACTGTAAAAGCTTAAGGTCGCCAACCACACGATTGTCGGCCAACATGGCGCACAAATGCGCGTCGGTAATGCACGTTAAACAAACACCAAGCAACAGGCCCAAGTACACCGCCTAACAGCATCCAGCGCTTTACTGGCATTCCTTTAGACAGAGACTCTAGATACATCACCAAAATAAATACACAGCTCAAAATAACAAATAACACACAGCACCTCATTAAAATCAGCGGCAGTGTACATAATTTCAGCAAGCTTTAAAACTTCACTCATGCTATACCCTCTATAAGGCTTATTTATACTGACCTTGATGCTACTTGGCCTTACTTTCTAGGCTGTTGAAATGATGTACAAAAACCAAGCTCACTGCTATTATCGGTACGTGCAATTTGCACAAAGGAATATACAAAAATAATTATGAGGAATCGTTATGTCTGAAGAATCAGCTAACATTTATGAAGCACCAGAAGCTGAGCTTACTCAGCAAAATAATGGTGGTAATAAACCTATTTTAAACTTTGAGCGCTTCTCTGCTTGGGGCGTGTTCTTTTTGAGCCTTTTTACATTGGGGATATACGGCGTGTTCTGGCTAGTAAGCCGTACCAATCAAGCAAATACGCTAGCTAAACATAAGGTAAGTCAAAACCTAGTTTATGGTTACATTGCCCTCTACGTAATTAACATTGGTTTAGCATTCACATCTATTCCAGAAGGTTTATCTGCGATTGTTTCGCTGGCTTCTTTTGTTGTTGGGATTGTATTAGTTTTCTCTCTTCGTACATCAATTAAAGAATTGATTAATGAAGGCAGCAATGAACCAGTTCATTTAGGTGGTATTTTAACGTTTTTCTTTAACGTTATTTATTTCCAATACAAAATCAACGAAGCTATTGATAATCAAAAATAATCGTTTCGTTATTTATTAAAAAAGGCATTGAATTCAATGCCTTTTTTATTGCGGGTTGGTATTAGATTATTACAATGCCCCGGAGTGCTTCACATTTAAATAGGTGTTAAGCACATGCGGTAGTAGCTGCTCAGGGTTACAGTCTATAGCTATCACCCCTTGTTTTTTCAGCTTTGCCATATTGGCTTTATGTGAATTTAACAGCGCTAATGCTGCACAATAGCTGGTTGCATCTTCGTACTTTTCAATAGGCTCATCGAGCGCTTCACTCACGGCACGATTGTTAATATTGATAAGCGCAACCAAGTGGTGTTTTTGTAATAACTTTATTGCAGGCATCAACTCATCAATGCTTTGCTCATCAAGGGTGGTGACTAATAACACTAAAGACCGTTTACTGCGTTTAGCGATTAATTGGTTCACTGCCACTAAATAGTCACTGCTGCTCTTATCTGGGTATAGATCATAAAAGTGATTCATTACCCGTGATACATTCTGCGCGCCTTTTACATCAGGTAACCAGCGCAGGTTTTGGTTAAAGCTTTGCATGCTAAACCAGTCACCTTGTTTTAGCACCGTGTGCGACAGCAGTAATAATGCATTTAAGGCATGATCAAAGTGGCTGCCCTCATTGGCTTCTATGGCCATTTTTTTAGAGGCATCGAGCATTACTATGACGTGTTGGTTTTGCTCTTCTTGATACTCACGAGAAATGAGTTTTCGACGCTTACTGGTCGCCTGCCAATCTATCTGCCTAACGCTATCACCTTGGCGATATTCACGTAACTGCTGAAACTCAATGCCATCACCGCGCTTTTTAGTGAGCTTTAAGCCTGAAATAGGCTTATTTACTACGCCATTTAAATGCTGCTTTGAAGTAACACGGCTAAAATCTGGATACACTTTTAATTGAATTCTTTGCTCAGCTAACCAGTTTGTTTGCCAAAGGCCAAATGGCGACCCTACCCTAAGTTCAATGGCACTGATCTGCGCATCACCTCGTTTGTGAGCGCGTAATGTAAAGCTCTGCTTTGCTTGTTGCATTGCATCTATAAACACCGTTTGCTGAGGCTTTTGCAGCTCAATTGCATTACTTAAATGAACACTGACATCTAGCATGGTCGCATGCTTCGCTTTATTTTTAATCACTAGCTGCAATGCTTGGCGGCGATACAAAGCCATGTTGAGACTCGTTTGTGCACTTACTTCAAGTAAAGGTTCTGACTTCGCTGCCATATAATCTACAAATGCGAGCAATAAAGGCACTAAGAGCAAGGCCGTTAGCACTAAGCTGTCAACCGATGCAATGGCACAGACAAGCAACAATAACAGCAGTAAAGCTGTTAATTGTACTAAGCGTTTTGCAGGTCTATGCTTGATGCGTTTCATGAGCGTGGCGCTTCAACACTGGCTAAAATGGCATTGATCACTTCATCAAATGACACCCCTTCCAGCTCCAAATCAGCCGATAAAATTAATCGGTGTCTTAAAATATTCACAGACACTGACTTCACATCATCTGGGGTTACAAAGTCACGGCCATTCATCAATGCCATTACTTTTGCCGCTTTAATGATATTAATTGAGGCACGTAACCCTGCGCCGTGCAATACGCCTTGCCAAGTTCGTGAACTACGCACGATATCGACGGCATAATTCAGTATTTGTTCGTCTACTAAGATATCTGCACAAAGCTGTTTAATTTCAGCAATACGTTTAGCATCCAATACCGCTGGGAGCTGCTCTACTTTGGTTTCATTAGACACAATTTGTGTATTTAGTTTTAAAAGCTCAACTTCCGATTCATGAGAAGGAAAACCAAGCTCAACTTTCATCATAAAGCGGTCTAATTCAGCCTCTGGCAGTGGGTACGTCCCTTCTTGATCTAATGGGTTTTGAGTGGCTAATACCATAAATGGTGAATCAATAGATAATGACTCGCCATCAATCGTGATTTGTTGCTCTTGCATCACCTCAAGAAGGGCTGATTGCGTTTTAGCTGGTGCACGGTTGATTTCATCAGCCAGCAAAATATTAGTAAATGCAGGGCCTTTTTTGATATTAAATTCACCTGATTTCATATCATACAAACTATGGCCAACAACATCTGAAGGCATTAAATCCGGTGTAAACTGCACTCGCGAAAAGTCTACATTTAAGCTTTTTGCTAAGGCTCTAACCAATAGCGTTTTACCAAGCCCAGGAACCCCTTCAAGTAACACATGGCCACCTGCAAATAGCACGGTAAGCACATCTTCAACAATGGCATCTTGACCGACTAACACACGCGAAATGTTATGCTTTACTTGTTTTACTGCATCAGCTGCCTCAACTAAGCTCATGCGATTAGTGTCCAATTCCGTGCTCATAAGGCATTCCTTAATTGTTTGAATCGTTTTATATATTCTGTTCGTTGTTCTTTTGACTCAGGCAACTTGCTAGCAAGTAGTTGAGCCACTTGTTGTTTTTCAAAATGAGTTAAACTAGCGATGATCTGCGCCTGCTTTTCTACACTGAGCATTTTAAAATTAGGTACCCGCGATTCAACTTTGGCGTAAAAATCTTTCTTGAGTGCAGCAAATAACACGGCTTCGTGACCATGCTCAGAATAAAAGTTCGCCACTGCACGGATATGCTGATTAAAGCAGGTTTTTATTTCAAAGTCAGGAGCATAAGAGCGGCCGATGCGACTACTGATATGCCACACTGCAAGCACAATTAATAACAGCAACGTCACCACACATTGCCAGCTCCAGTGCCATAATTTGGCAAACCAATTTGGGTAAGTTAGGTAAGGTACATAGGTTACTTTTTCAGCTCCTTTACTTAACCAAAGTAATAAGCTGCCATGATCAAGATGGCGAAGTCGATAATTGGTAAAAGGTAACAGTGAAGGCATCACGATGATCCGACCTTGGCCAAATGCAAAATCACACATCAGGGTGTCGCCATTATCATTATTGGTACTCACACCTGGGCAGTTTTCAATAAAAAAAGTACGGCTTAGCTCAAGGTCAAGCTGGGTGTTTTCATCGATTGAGAGCGTACTATTTTTATTCCCTTCTTTGAGCATCGAAAAATCATATTCAAACACATCTTCTTGGCTTTCTACATTGATGCCAAGCTGACTAAAAAATACGGTGCTATCAATCGCCAGCTCATCGCGCTGCCTGTTTAATACATAAATTAAACGTCCGCCCTCACCAACCCAATCAGCAAGCTGTACATCTAACTGGTAAGAGTCAGCAAGCACCGCCTCATCCAAAATTAAGATACTTTGCGGGTCAATGTTTAACTCATCACTTTGTGCTTGTTCTGCCAAGCGTTTGTTTTTATTCCAATCGATACCATTGGCTTTAAGTAGCCGCTTAGCCATCGTGAAGTTATCTTTTGCCACATCACTATGAAAGCCAATTTCTATTTCTTTTTTCTGCCAATCTAAAGAAGCAATACCAGCAATAACAAATAAGCTAAACACCACTAGCACCGCTATGAGCACAACTTTAAGTTTCATGGGCGTGCTCCTTAGTCTCTGCTGTCATAGTAGTAACTTGCTCAGTCAGCTCGATAAAGTCAATATCAGGGGTTTTATGACCCCAAGCAACCGTGACCCACGCAGAAAATAAGCGGGCAAAAATCGCTTGTCCTTGGTTTGGCACCCTTGCATCAATTGCACGTTTACATTCGCGCTCAGTCATAGAGCGGTGCAAGCGCACTTCATGTTGTTGCTGTGCCCAACTCAGCGCATGATGAAGCAAATATGCCAGTGCCAAGCGGTGCTCACCTTGCTCAAAACACTGCTTTGCTGCGGCAATTAAATCAGTAGGTAAATCTTTGCTTTTAATTTCAGCAAATAAAGTGGGGATCACTGGCTCTTCATTTACTTTTGTACGTTCTGGTAAGCTTAAATTTGCAAAAAAACCGCGCTTTTGCATGAGGTAATACACTAGCCAAATAACTAATAAACCGACCAGTACCCAAACAAATATGCCAAACACTTCACCAATCGCAGTAAACACATCGATAAGCCAAGACCAATCACTCTCTGATGAGCTGTCTTTTGCTTCGATATTTGGCACCCACGTGGTCTCAGTTTCAATGACATTAGGCTCATTATAAAGAGCAGTAACTTGCTCTTTTACCGCTTGCTTATCGATTTGCTCTGCATAGCTTGTTGATGGCTGTAACGAAAACGTTGTCAGTATAAATAGCGTCACGGCACTGACGACGCCTGCAAGACGGGTGCGAATATTTTTAAAAGCCAGCTCTATATCCCAGCCTTCTAGTTCAACTCGACGGTGTAAATAAGCAAGGAAACCACCTGTTACAAATAACGGTGCGACTAACGAGATACTGATGATATAAATAAAGTTAAACGCTATCTCAACCCAGATTGGCGCTTCGAATATTTGGTACATGGCTTCTTGTGCAGAGAATGAATGGGGCACAAGTGCAATTGTCAGTGCCGATATCCCCATTAAATTGATGAATTCAAAATGCACACAAAACAGCATCCATAATGTTTGTTTTGGCTTAGTTGAAGCAAATAAAACTCGCTTACGCTTAGTTTTGCGTTCACCTGATAGTCGCTCGAGTTGTTCTACAGGGGCTAAAAATGCTCTGTTTGGGCTGAGCCTAAAAACGGTTAAATGCGCTAGCATATCAGCGATTTTTAACTGCTTGAGTGACTTTAAGCTACTCATTATGTTGACTGGCTGATTGAAAACCGCTTTTGACATGTAATCGAGTAAAGGTCGCTCAAATACAGGTTTGAGCCACCAAACAACAAAGCCACCTATGCCCCAGTTTAATAAAAAGCCGACAATCAGAAATACAGGCACGGCCATCATCAAATACAAAGAGACCAACGCCACAGCATGCTGCTTAACTAACAACACGGTTAAATCAAAGGTCTCGTAAGCACTTCGCTTGCGGGGATTGAAGCTAAGTCGATTAAGCTCCATAGCGCATTCCCCTGTATAAGCGAAAAATGACATAAGCCCAACAACCGCTGCCAACTAAATATTTAATTTCGTTAGCAATATCACGGGGCGACCAAAATGCTTCAATAAAAGCGGCTATGACTAACATCAAAAATGCGCCAACAATGAGCGGAAGTGCTTTTTGTGCAGCCTGTTTCATCGCATATGCACGGGTATACTGCCCAGGGTTTAACAAGCCATAACCTATTTGACACCCCGCCGCTGAAGCAATGATGATAGCGGTTAACTCAAACGAGCCATGAGTGATCACAAACGAGAAAAACGGCCCTTCAAATCCAACATTTACAATGTGAGCTGCAACAGCACCAAAATAAAAACTATTGAACAGCAAGAAAAAAGCAGCGCCAACACAAAACAGCACGCCACCTGCAAACATCTGAAATGCGATACCAATGTTATTGTAGATATAGACCCCGAACATCATCAGATCTTGTGACGCGCCGCGCTCAGCCGATTGAACACTACCACTGGGGTTATACATTTGTTCGATATTAAGTACTGTGCCTTGCCCTAAAAATGTATACGCAGCATCAGGGTCGATTGTCACCCAAATAAAAGCAATTAAGGCCAATCCCCAAAATGCCAATAAGTTAATGCCAAGCATTAACCGATTTTCATACAAAGCACGCGGAAATGCCGTGCGTGCCACATGCCATATTTCAGAGAATTGATTACTTCGAGATAAATAAAGACGCTTTTGCCCTAGCTGCACCAACCTGTTTATTTGCTCAATCAACACCGGGCTGTATTGACGACTTTGCGCAATGGCTAAATCATTACAGACTTTACGATACAAATTAGGAAAATTAACAGGTAAAGACTTTACACTATTTTGCTCACAAAGCGCTTCAAATTCATCCCAACTGACGCTATTTGATTTTACAAATTGAGTTTGCTTCATTGTTTACCCTCCGGCTGTGGGTAATCGTTATCATGTTGAGCTTGCCCAGCAAAGTGGCGTGCGTAACTAACGAGCTGCGCCTCAATATCATGCTCTTCGGCAGAAAAAGGAACAGCTAAAATTGCAGCCAACTCACGGCGCCTTGCATCAGATAATTCATCATGACGTTCAGCAAAAGCAAGCACGGCTAATTGCTCTTCGGTGGTTAAGCTAATGGTCGGAATATGCACTTCACCTTGAGATAATTCAGGCCGTGCGGCTAACTCATCGTCGTAAATAACCATGGTGCCTGCCGCCCAATCACCAATGCGTTTAAAGCTGTTGTTAAACAACATCACCACAAGACCCAAGAAATAGCCTATCGGCAGCATATCGGCTGGGCGTAGTAAGTTACGCACTACAATTTGCGAGAAGCTTGCTGGTAAGCCATTGTCTTGTACAACACGGATTTTAAGGCGTTTTTTACCCGGCGTTTGGCCACTTTCCATTTCAAACAGGATGTTATAGCCCCATGAAATTAAAAAGTAAGCAATTAATATAAGTCCTTGCCCTGCATCGCCAAAAAATGCCAATACAGTACCCACAGCAAGTAAAACCAAACTACGGATAAGAAAATCGATAATGTAAGCATAGCTTCGGGCAACAACGCCAGCGGGAGTGATGGCGATATCAACGCCTTCGGGGAGTTTGATGTATTCTCTGTTTTCCAATCCGTGGTTTAACATTAATCTACTACTGGTATTTATTATTGTTTTCGTAAGCTAATAATGATGCGCGTTTTCCGTTCCTTTTTCAATGCATTTTGTTATAAGCGCGTTACAAATAAAACAAAAAACCGGCATCAAAGCCGGTTTTTTTAAGAGCCTCAGAATTATTTTTCTGCACGACCCATAAATTTTTGTTCAACAGTGTTGATACGAATACGATCGCCTGTCGAAATATGCTCAGGAACTTGAATTGTTAAACCTGTTGTTAAACGCGCAGGTTTAGAACGAGCACTTGCTGAAGCACCTTTGATTGAAGGGTCAGTTTCTTCTACAACAAGTTCAACACTTGATGGTAAATCTATACCAACCGGTGCACCATCAATCACAATAACGTGAAGACCCTGAGTTTCTTCATTAACGAATAAAACTTCTTCACTGATCGCTTCTTTATTTAGGTTGTAAGGCGTGTAATCTTCGTTATCCATGAAAACATATTCGTCTCCATCAATGTAAGAGAACATTGCTTCACGACGAGTTAAGTCAGCTAGCTTTAGCATGTCGCTGTCTTTAAAAGTTTCATCAACTTTACCGCCTGTTACTACATCGTATAAACGCATGCGGTATAAACTACCACCAGCACGACCCTGTGGTACAGAACGTTGAATATCTTTAACTACTAAAACACGGCCGTTATGCTCGATAGCGGCGCCTTTTTTAACTTCACTTGCCTTAGGCATGGGTGTATTCCTATCGTTTTTTGATGACAGAAATTTACCACGTAATGGCTTTTGTTCAATAAAAATTTGCAGTTTTCACTCATGCCCGTTATTTATTCTATTTTTCAGCAAATTATGACAATAGTTGTCTCCAAACTACGAAAAAGCTGCTATGTTTATAACTACGAAAAATGACTTCAAGGATTGGATCATGAATCAACACACAGTACACGAGTATTTAATGAAAAAGCCATTGGTGATGATCACCCAACCATTTGGCCAAGATGTCGACGTTTACAAGGTGAATCATAAAATGTTTGCCACCCTTGCTGAGGGCAAAGAAGGTCAAACAGACGATGAGGGGAACCTTGTATGGTGGCTAAATCTGAAATGCGATCCAGATGAAGCCCAAGCACTGCGTGATATTTTCCCGTCGGTGATCCCGGGTTATCACATGAACAAACGTTTATGGAATACGGTTATTTTAGATGGCACCGTACCACAAGGAGAAATTGAACGAATGATCGATAATTCGTTTGATTTAGTGGTTGCGAATATGCCAGAAAAAGACAGAAAAGCGATTGCGCTTCATCTGTAAAATTGCGCACTGATCACACTCTGTGATCAGTGCAACTTAAATGAAAATGATGATCGGTATACAAAACGCCGCCAATGGCATACGCATCTAGCTGCTTCTCGACTAACTGAAAACCACACTTCTCAAGTACTTTTTCCGAACCGATATTACCCTCGGTGACAACCGCTTTAAATTCACGCACCGCATGCTCTGATGTGGCGTAATTAAGCACTGCTTGCAAAGACTCTGTAGCATAGCCACGACCATGAAAATTAGGCAGTAGCAAATAACCAACCTCTTGACTATCTGGCACTGTTGATGAGGTAAAGCCAGTTACACCCACCTCTTTACCGGTACTGGTTTCAACAATAACTAAACACAGTGGTGAATTCGTATTTGGCTGCCAAGGCTTTAAACGTTCATTAAACTTAGCACGTAACTGCGCCTCAGAAGGCTTATCGAAGCATTTCTCTATCACTTTGGCATCATTATGCAAAGTGTAAAACAATGGCCAGTCATCGGCATTTAATAGCCGTAATGTTAATCGCGCAGTGGTGAGAGTCATGGTGATTAATTGCTTTGTAAATAAACCTAGTTATAACAAATCGACTTCACGAGTTAAATACCACTTATGGCCAATATCGAAACAAAAAGCCCCGCTCAATGAGCAGGGCTTTTATATTAATTTGTTACCAACTGAGAATGACTTTTCCTATTAGGTTATCTTCAGGTAAAAACCCCCAATAGCGACTATCTGAGCTATTATCTCTTGAATCCCCCATAACAAAATAATGGCCTTGAGGTATTTCCCACTCACCATGTCTGCTACCGACTTGGCTGAAATAATGACTTATTAGATCCATATGATTGTCATTCACTAAAATCTGGTAGCTACTATCCTCATTCACTTCTTGTAGAATTTTTAGCCCATTTTCATCTTGTGAAACTAGCGATTGTTCAATAACACTATAATCGGAGCAATTATCTGTAGGCTGCTTACACGCCTTTTTGATATAGAGTGTTTTATTTCGATATACAACCCTATCACCAGCTAAACCAATGACCCGCTTCATCCAAATAGATTGAGGGTTTTGCGGATATTGAAATACGACAATATCTCCTCTCCTTACTTCAGCTGTCATCTCAGATTTTAAAACTTGTTGACCTAAATATTGATAATTACCATAACCTAGCTTGCTGACAATAACTTGACTGCCTTTTTCTAGCGTTGGAGCCATTGATGAAGCAGGTATAGTGAAAAATTCAAAACAGAAAATCCTAACTAAAGTAAGGCAAGTATAAATAGTAGTAAAAAGTAAAAAAGTAACCCACCAACGCGCGAACCAAGCCCTCTTTTGAGAAGCGTTATAATGTTGAGTTACCCAAAAAGCATGAATGGGACAAATAAGAATAAATACACTAGTGAAATAAATGCCTTGATACCAATCTGACTCTGCTGCATTTGCTTGTAGCCTAATATCAAACAAATAACATATAACCATCAACACAAAGTACGTAATGAACAATCTGGCTTTATTAACGTACAAAAATACAAATGGTTGTAATAACACACCAAGAATTATTGCGATAAAACCTTTGGGTTTCCATGTAGTAGACACTCTCATTTCCTTATTTAACTTAAGTCATTGCACATAATTGTCCAATATTAAATATAAAATCACAGTGATGCCATAAAGCTTCTGACATTTTTTTAAAAAGCAAAAAGCCCCACTCAATGTGAGCAGGGCTTTTATATTAACTAATCAATTTAAAGAATTAGCTTTTGGTCGTTTCTGTATCCGCGGCTTCTGACGCTTGCTCGTCTTCGACCACTTCTTTGGTTACTTCAACCGGATCGACTGGCGCGATTTCAGCTACTGCCGGCTCTTCGCTTTCTGCTTGGTAAAAACGATCACCCTTTTCAGCCATTGCTTTTAACGTATCGCAAGGTGTGAAAATTGGGTTGTAGTTAGCAAAAGTCGCCATTTCTGAGCTCACTTGTGCTGCACCCAGTTTATCCATATAGCTAAATGGACCGCCTAAGAATGGTGGGAAACCGATACCAAAAATAGCACCAATATCACCGTCACGCGGGCTTGCAATAATGCCATCATCTAAACAGCGTACCGCTTCGTTTAGCATTTGCGCAACACAACGTTTAGCAATTTCGCTCTTGTTTAAACGAGGTGATGGCGTAACACCAAGTAGCTCGTATACTGACTCATCCACTTTCTTATCTTTCTTTTCGTAAAGATAAAAACCACGGCCAGTCTTACGACCTAAACGCTTAGAATCGATTAAGCGATTAAATGCATCCGGGGCTTTAAAGCGCTCGCCCAATTCTTTTTCAAGGATTGGCGCAATTTTAGAACCGATATCAATCCCTACTTCATCAAGTAACGCTAAAGGCCCTACCGGGAAACCAAACTCAACCAATGCTTGGTCAATCTTTTCAATTGGCTCACCTGCAAGCAGTAAATTAGCCGCTTCATTGACATAAGGCGCTAAGATACGGTTTACATAGAAACCAGCCATGTCTTTAACCACAATCGGTGTTTTACCTTGCTTACGCGCAAAGTTAACTACACGAGCGATGGTTTCTTCAGACGTACCAGCGTGTGGAATGATCTCAACAAGTGGCATTTTCTCAACTGGTGAGAAGTAATGCAGACCAATTACATTTTCTGGGCGTGCTGCATCCGCAGCAATTTGTGCAATCGGTAATGACGAGGTATTACTTGCAAAAATCGTGTTGTCTTGACATTCACGTTCAACATCAGCCACCATACCTTGCTTTAAAGCAAGATCTTCAAACACGGCTTCGATAACGATATCAATGTGTTTAAAGCCACTGTAATCGGTAGTTCCGGTAATGCGGTTCATGGTTTGTTGTAGCTCTGCTTTAGATAAAATACGACGTTTTTGCTTTTTATCTAAAATTTTATAGCTGTAGTTCATTGCATTGCTGATGCCCTTTTCAGCCACATCTTTAATGCGCACAGGAACACCGGCTTTTACAGCACTAACATGGGCAATACCCGCGCCCATTAGGCCGCCACCTAATACTGCCGCTTTAGCGATTGCTGGTGCATCATCATTACGCCACTCTTTTTTCATTTCAGTGGTTGCAAAGAAAATACCGCGTAATGCTTTTGACTCATCGCTCATTACCAGCGTGGCAAAGCCTTCAGCTTCAGTTTTGTATGCTTTTAACTGATCAAGTTCAACACTTGCACGAACCGCTTTAATAATGGCTAAAGGTGCTGGGTAGTGACCGCCTGTTTTCTTCAGTACGTTTTCTTGTGCTTTTTTGAAAATAATATTGCGACCAAATGGGTTTGACTCAAGTAATTGGCTTAAACGGTCTAGCTTTGGTTTAGTGACCTTTGCCTTACCTTTCAGAGCAAACTCTTTAGCAACGTCAAGTAATACACTGTGTGGAACACAATCATTTACTAAGCCTGTTTTCTTCGCTTGCTTAGCACGTACTTGCTTACCTGTAAGCATCCACTCAAGTGCTTTTTGTAGACCAACTAATTTAGGTAAGCGCTGAGTACCGCCACCACCAGGTAATAAGCCTAACTGTACTTCTGGCAAACCAAGCTTAGTGATATCGCTGTCTGAACACACGCGATAATCACACGCTAAAGCAAACTCTAAACCACTCCCTAATGCCGCACCATGAATGGCACTCACTGTTGGGAAAGGCAGCTTTTTCATATCGAAAAATGCTTGCTGGCACATTTCGCTCAACGCTAATGCATCTTCACGGCTATTAGCGCTATCAAGCATTTTAATATCAGCACCAGCGATAAAGTTATCGCTTTTACCACTGATAAATACCATGCCTTTTACCGCTTGCGCTTGTGCGTCTTTAAGTAAGGTTTTTAAATCTTCTGCAAAACTACTGCGCAGGGTGTTCATTTTCTCACCCGGCACATCAATGGTTACAACGGCTACGCCGTCATCAGCCACTGATAAACTAAATACTGAATCTGTCATTACGCACTCTCCAATACAAAGGCTGCGCCTAAGCCACCCGCTGCACACGCAGTCGTAAGCGCTAAGCCGCCACCGCGACGATTAAGTTCATGTAAGCTTTGCGTGATCAGGCGCGCACCTGTTGCCGCAAATGGGTGACCGTATGCAAGTGAGCCACCTAAAACATTGAACTTGTCCATGTTAATTTCGCCGATCGCTTTGCTGCGACCTAGCTTTTCTTGTGCAAATTTATCTGACGCAAACATCTTCATGTTAGCTAGTGTTTGCGCTGCAAATGCTTCGTGCATTTCGATTAAATCTAAATCAGCTAGTGTGATACCTGCTCTATCTAGAGCAATTGGCGTTGAGTGCGCCGGACCCATTAGCATATCTTCATGTACACCAATTGCTGAGAAAGCAAAGCTACGCACATAACCTAAAATGTTGTATCCCAATGCTTTAGCTTTACTCTCGCTCATCATTAATACCGCGACGGCACCATCGGTTAATGGCGTTGCGTTAGCTGCAGTCACTGAACCATGTTGACGGTCAAATACTGGTTTTAACTTCGCGTAGCCTTCAACTGTTGAGTTATGACGAATGTTATTATCTTGCTCAATAAAGCTCTTATAAGGCGCAACATGGGCAGTCATTACTTCGTCTTTCAGTTTACCATCTGCCCACGCTTGGCTTGCAAGGGTATGAGAACGATGTGCTAAAGCATCTTGATCTTCGCGGCTAATGTTATGCGTTTTCGCCATTTGTTCTGCTGTTTGACCCATAGATAAACCAGTAGAGTACTCAGCGACCGCTGGCGGAACAGGAAGTAAATCTTTTAAACGTAGTTTAGAGAAAATCTTTAATCGCTGGCCAAGCGTACGTGCTTTGTTTAAATCGACAAGGCTACCCGCTAATTTTTTACTAACACCAATAGGTAAAACAGACGATGAGTCAGCACCACCGGCGATACCGACTTGCACTGAGCCTGCCATAATTGACTCAGCTACATTAGCAATGGCTTGGAAACTTGTCGCACACGCACGCGAAACAGAGTAAGCATCAACAGAAACAGGCATACCCGTACCTAATACGATTTCACGGGCAATATTTGGCGCTTCTGGCATTTGCACTACTTGTCCAAATACAAGTTGGTCAATTTCAGATTTATCAAAGTTAAGTCGTTCAAGCATCTCGTTGACAACTAACTTACCCATATCAAGGGCTGGTACATGATGGAATGCTGTGGCTTGCTTTGCGAATGGCGTTCGCAGGCCGCTAACGATAGCGATACGATCGCCTTTTGCTGTTTTAAGTATATTTTGCTCAGACATTTATGCTCTCCCGCTGACAGGTCTGACCTGTTTGTTTTTCCTGATTCTAAAACAACCCGTGTACGAATGCCAATAGTAAGTTTTCAACCATAGGCTTTTTTCGGCCTATTTACAAAAAAACACCGTATTTATATGGTAGGCTAAAAATCCTTAAAAAATAACGAACTATTTGAGGATTTTGTGTCTAACACTTGTGTTATAACTTTTGAATCCTTATAACTTGTTAATAGCGCCCCACCACGGTACCGCGCAAAGAATTTATCGGTACTGAACATAACGTATTGGCGCATAACAAAAACAATTTTTGACTCACGCTTTTAGGACAGTCTTTTTATTATGGCAGTTAACGCATTTTCACAATTAAAATCATACCTAGACACGCAAATTATCGGCCAACCACAATTAACTCAAGCACTGTTAATCGCGATTTTGGCAGACGGCCATTTATTAGTAGAAGGCCCTCCGGGTCTTGCTAAGACACGTGCAGTCAATGCCTTAGCAAAAGGCGTTGAAGGCAGTTTTCAACGTGTACAATTTACCCCAGACTTATTACCTGCGGATGTCACAGGTACTGATATTTATCGCCAGCAAACCAGTGAGTTCGTATTTGAAAAGGGCCCGTTATTTCATAACCTAATTTTGGCTGATGAAATTAACCGTGCCCCAGCTAAAGTGCAATCAGCCCTACTAGAAGCTATGGCTGAACGCCAAGTAACGGTTGGTAAAAACACCTATCCGCTGTCTGATCTCTTTATGGTTATGGCAACCCAAAACCCGCTAGAGCAAGAAGGCACTTACCCACTGCCAGAAGCTCAGCTTGACCGCTTTTTACTACATTTAAGCATTGATTACCCAGGTGCTGAACACGAATTAGATATCCTACGCCTAACCCGTGGCGAGGCCATTTCTGATAAACAAGCAACGACACAACAAATTAGTCAAAGTGAACTATTTGCTGCCCGTAAAGCGATATTAGGTTTGTACTTAGCTGAGCCGCTTGAGAAATACTTAGTACAGTTAATTGTTGCCACTCGTGAAGCTGCAGAGCTTGATGAGCAACTTGGTCGCTGGATTGAATATGGCGCAAGCCCACGTGCAACGATTGCCCTAGATAAGTGTGCCCGCGCGCATGCTTGGTTAGAAGGTCGTGACTTTGTTGCGCCTGATGATATTCAAGCAGTGCTGCATAATGTATTGCGTCACCGTATTATCTTAAGTTACGAAGCACAGGCCGATGGTATCAGTAAAGACGATGTGATCAGCCGTATTTTAGAATTGGTGGCAGTACCATAAGCTATGTCGAGCCAATTTGATCCAGCAGCGTGGTTAGCAGCGAGTCATAGTCAAGGCGTCAATTTATCACTCAAAGAGTTGATGTATTACAAAGCCAAGGCTCGTTTGCTAGAACTTGCGCCCAAAGTAAAAATCAAAAACAGCTTAGCTGGGCAATACCTTGCGCCCCATAAAGGCCGTGGTATGGAGTTTGCCGAGGTGCGTCATTACCAGGCCGGTGATGACATACGCTCTATCGACTGGCGTGTTACCGCACGCACTGGCGAAACCCACACTAAGCTGTTTCAAGAAGAAAAAGAGCGCCCTGTTTTTGTCTTTACCGACTTTTCTAACTCGATGCTATTTGGCTCAAAGTTACTGTTAAAATCGGTGCAAGCAGCGCATATCAGCGCATTGGTTGCTTGGTCAGCGTGCCAACGAGGTGATCGCATCGGTGGTCTGGTGTTTAATCAGCAAGGTCATCACGAATTAAAACCGACCTCACGAGAAAAAGCCGTATTAAAGCTTTGTCACAACTTATGTGATATTCACAGCCAAGCACTGGCTAATATCGACCAAACAGCCTCCAGCTTATTCAGCGAAAACCTTAAACGCCTTAATCATTTAGCAAAACCAGGAAGCTTGGTTTATATCGTCTCCGATTTTAGTGCGCTTGATGAAGCAAGCTTCAAACAGCTCGAAATACTCAGCAGGCACTGTGAATTGATTGGCTGCCATATTAGCGATCCGTTCGAGCACCAGCTACCTGCTTTTAAACAAACTGTGACCGTGTCGGCGAATGGCCAAGAACTTGCGTTACCGTTAATGGATAAGCAATTTCGCGAGCGCTTTGCTAAGTCTGCCGAAGAGTCGTTTTCTAATAGATTAAAGCGCTTACAAAAATCTGGGCTTAGTTTAATTTCATTCAGTGCAGCCACTCCACTTGAGCTGCAATTAGTGAGAAAGTAACAATGCAAAAAAATCCGCTAGATGGCTTACATGATGTCATTGCACCGACCGAGGTTGCATGGTGGCCACTTGCTCCAATTTGGTGGCTGATCATCGCCTTAGTTGGTTCGTTATTAATTATCGGCTTAGTGCTTTTATATAAAAACCAGCAGTTTAAAAAAGCCAAAAAGCAAGCCATTAAATTAAGTAAAACCCTCAGCGATGAGGATACGCAAGAGCTGCACATTATTTTAAAACGCTTAACTCGCCATTATTACAACAGCCAACTTGCCTCTCAGCCTTTGGCTAAGTGGTCAGAAAGTTTATCTAAGCTCAGTGGCGACAACTTTAGTTACGATGAACTAATGCCGCTTTATCAACAGCATAGTAATAATGCTGAGCTTGGGGCTAAATTGCGCAGTGCTATCAGCAACTTTAAACTCAAGGAGCCAATTAATGTTTGAGTTTAGTTGGCCATGGTGTTTTGTACTTTTACCACTGCCTTGGTTATTGAGCCGCTTCATGCCCTTAAAACAACAAGGGCAGTTACGTTTACGTATTCCTGGCTTTGCTAAGCTCGGCTTAAATAATCAAGCAGTACAACAACATAGCCGCAAAGTTTCGTTTCTCGAATGGGCTATTTGGGTCTCTTTGGTTGTCGCTATTGCAAACCCAACTTGGCTTGATGAACCGATCACGCTGCCTAATGAAGGACGCGATATTATGCTTGCGGTGGACTTATCTGGCTCAATGACAGAGCAAGATATGGAGTATCGAAATAATCAATATGTAGATAGGCTCACTATGGTAAAAGCTGTACTTAGTGATTTTATCGAGCAGCGTCAAGGTGATCGCCTTGGTCTTATCCTATTTGGTGATACCGCATTTTTACAAACCCCCTTACTCGTGATGTTAAAACCGTGAGCCAAATGCTCAGCGAAGCGCAGATTGGCCTAGTAGGTAGAGCAACAGCCATCGGTGATGCGTTAGGTTTATCTGTAAAGCGTTTTGCTAATAAAGATGAAAGTAACCGTATCGTAGTGCTATTAACCGATGGTCAAAACACCGCCGGTAACCTTGACCCTGAAGATGCGCTACTGTTAGCCCGCGAAGAAGGCATTAAAGTGTATACCATAGGTGTTGGCTCAGATAGTAAACGTGGCTTTAGCCTGTTTAATATGGGTGGTATGAGCGGTGGTAACTTGGATGAAAGTTTACTAAAACGCATTGCCGAGCAAACTGGCGGCTTATACTTTAGAGCAAAAGATGTAGCCGGTTTGCAGCAAATTTACCAAGAGCTCGATAAACTTGAGCCTATCAGTAGTGATGAGCAAACGTTCCGCCCACAAATTTCATTGTTTTATATTCCACTGCTTGTCGCACTTGGATTTATCGGTTTAGCAATGCTAGTCAATTTTATTCGCCAATTTAAGCAGGAGAGCTAGTATGGATTTTGAATTTATTCGCCCTGCCCTACTTTGGTTATTAATCCCCGCGCTGATTATTTTTAGTGTGCTATTGGTACGCAACAAAAAAAGCGCCCCTGCTGATTTAATTGCGCCCCATTTGGCGCAGTTTGTAATGAGCGACAATCATAAAAAACAAAGCCAACCGCTTTGGCTAGTTGCTGTCTTTACTCTATTAGCCATCGTGTTTACAGCAGGTCCAAGCTTTGAAAAGAAACAAGTCCCGGTGTTTCAAGCAAAGAATGCGCGGGTCATTGTGATGGACATGTCGTACTCCATGTTCAGTACCGACATCGCACCAAGCCGGTTAGTTCAAGCTCGCTTTAAAGCACTTGATATGATTGAGCTTTTCAAAGAAGGTGATACGGCATTGGTCGCTTATGCAGGCTCTGCATTCACAATTTCGCCGCTAACCAATGACGCCAGCACCTTAGCTAACCTTATCCCAAGTCTAAGCCCTGATATCATGCCGAGCAAAGGTTCAAATGTTATTGAAGGCCTAGAAAAAGCCGACGATTTACTAAAACAAGCAGGCTATTTAGATGGTGATATTATTTTAGTCACCGATGGGGTTGATAGCTTAGATCAAGAAGATATTAGCCGCTTTACTGCTCAGTCTAATTATCGCTTAAATGTCTATGGCGTTGGCACAGAGCAAGGTGCGCCGATTAAGTTACCTGAAGGTGGCTTTTTAAAAGATATGCAAGGGCAGATTGTGATTCCGACGCTAAATATCAGCCGCTTAAGTGCGCTTGCACGTAATAGCGGTGGCAAATTTGCACTGTATCAAACCAGTAATCAGGATATTCAAACATTTGCCCCCACTGCTAATGCAGAAGTACTCAAAGATGAAAAACAAAGCCAAGCATTATGGCGAGTTGATGCAGGTATTTACGGCCTGATTATTTTATTGCCGTTAGCACTATTTTTAATTCGCCGTAGCAGCCTAGTACTTGGCTTTTTGTTTGTTATGCTCCTACCTCAGCAACAAGTATACGCCGATGAATTACCAGAGGTATTTAAAAACCAAGACCAACGCGCTCTTGATGCTTACCAGCAAAATCAATTTGAACAAGCCGCCCAAGCACAAAACACGCAACTTAAAGGCGCCGCCCTTTACCAGCAAGGTAATTACCAAGCTGCCATGGATGCGTTTAGTGAAGATAAATCTGCGACGGGTTTTTACAACTACGGTAATGCCCTTGCCAAGGCGGGTGAGCTAGAACAAGCCATAGAAGCGTATAAGCAAGCCCAACAGCTTAAAAATGACTTCACTGAGGCAAAAGAAAACCAAGCCCTCGTTGAACAGTTATTGCAGCAGCAAGAGCAACAACAACAGCAACAAGATCAACAGCAAAAAAATGATCAACAAAACTCTGATGGTCAGCAAGATAACCAGCAAAAGCAACAGGGTGAAAACTCCCAGCAAGGCGAAAACTCTGAGCAAAGTGAGCAGCAAGATGGCCAACAACCGTCTGAGCAAGGTGAGCAATCGGATCAAAAAGGTGAACAAAGCGAGTCTGAAAGTGACCAGCAAAACAAACCTGAAATGCAATCTGAAAAAGACACGTCGTCACAATCAGGTGAACAACAGCCAGAGCAAGCTCCCGATCAACAAGATGCCCAGCCACAGCCTTCGCAAAGTGATGAACAAGCTAAACAGCAAGCAGAGCAACAAGCGATGCAGGCACAAGCTGCTGAACTGACTAATGAAGAGAAAGAGAAAGCCCAGCAACTTAACCAGCTGCTGCGCAAAGTTCCCGATGATCCTGCGATCTTATTAAGAAATAAAATGCAATTAGAAGCACAAAAACGAAACTATCAACGTCGTCCACGAGGAGCCGAAAAATCATGGTAATGCGATTATTATGTTGTTTATTGCTAATCGCGGCAGCGCCGCTTTGGGCTGCCACCCAATTACAGGCAAGTGTTGATAAAAACCCTGTCCTTGCTGGTGAGTTTTTTGTTTTAACCATCTCAGCAGACGACTCTATTAACAGCGAGCAACCTGACACTTCGGTGTTATTAAAAGACTTTGTTGTAGGGCCAACCAGTGTCAGCTCTCGCACCAATATCATTAATGGTGAAATCAGTAAGCAAACCAACTGGTCTGTAAAGCTGATGACCCGTAAAGAAGGCACTTATACCATCCCTGCCTTTACTGTTGCCGGTGTTAGTTCAAAACCCATTGAGCTAACGGTGGCTAAACGCAGCCAAACCTCTGAACAAAATAAAGAAGCCTTCATTAAAACCAGCATCAAGCCAACTAGCTTATACGTGCAAGAAGCCGGTGTTTATACGGTTAAATTGTATTTAGACAACAACAAAGAATTGCTGGATGGCAACTTAACTACACCAGAAATGGAAAACGCTGAGTTAACACCGATTAACAAGCAGTCTGAAGACTATGAGTTAATTGATGGTAAACGCTATCTAGTGATCACTCGTGAGTACTTAGTACAGCCACAAAAAAGTGGCGTGAATACCATTACGGCTCCTGTGTTCAATGGCCGCATTCGTCAAAACTACCGTCAAATGGCTGTCTCAGCGATGGGCGAAGATGTTGATGTGGAAATTAAACCAATTCCAGATAACTACACAGGCGCTTGGTTACCGAGTGAGTTGGTCAATCTTGATGAGCAATGGCAGCCAAAAGATGACACCGTTGAAGTTGGCACCCCTATCACTCGCACCATTACTTTGACTGCGTTAGGTGTTACTAAAGAGCAACTTCCAGATATCGAGATGCCACAGGTGCAAGGCTTTAGAAGCTACCCTGATGCGAAAGAAAATAACCACTTAGTACGTGATGGTCGTGTTATTTCTCAGCAAACAGCTTCTTACGCTTTATTACCGCAAACACCGGGTACTTACACATTGCCTGAAATAAAGCTGCCTTGGTTTAATACTAAAATCAATCGTATCAGCTATGCCACCATTCCAGCTCGTACTTTAACCGTTGTGCCAAGTACAAATCCACTCACTCCCACCGCCCCTGCCATCACTGCGCCGCAAAACAATAGCTCAAGCATGGTGAGTGAAGGTCCTACGGATGTACAAACCGTTACGCAAGTGACTACGCCTTTATGGCTTATTATCGTGGCAATTATCGGCTATGGACTTTGGTTAATCACCTTAGTGCTTTACATTAAAAAGCGCCCTCAACAGTCGGCCTCGGAAGCATTACCTAAGAGCGTTTCGTCTGCGTCATTAAATGAGCTCAAGCATTTAGCAAAACAAAATAATTGCTCAGCGTTTTATAATGCCTTAAGTCGTTATGCTAAGCAGCAAACAGGTAAAAATGCAGCGGCCATAGAGTGTTTGCAAGCATCACTCAAAAATACACAACTTAATGATGAAATTGCTAAATTACGCACTAAACTTTATAGTTCAGCAGAAGAACACGTTGATTTAAGTTTAATCGTCAACTTGCTAAGCCAAGCAACAAAGCACGCTAAATCGACAAGTAATGACACTGAATTAAAAAATCTTTACGATTAACCATAATCTAATAGATTGAATATAAACGGCTAATCTTGAATTAGCCGTTTTTTTAAGAAAAAAATAATAATTTCAGAAAGTTTTTTTCTGATAGGCAGGTCTTAGTTACTATGACAGAAAAACAAAAGCGATATGAAGCGCTGGTTCATGTCTACCACAGTGAGCTTTTTCGCTTTGCATATTGGTTGTGTCGTGATCAGAACATTGCTGAAGACTTAGTGCAGGAAACCTTCCTGAGGGCTTGGCGTGCCTTGGATTCACTGCAAGATCAACAAGCGGTAAAACCTTGGCTGTTAACTATTTTACGTCGTGAAAATGCACGCCGGTTTGAACGTAAACAATTTGATTACGCCGATGTTGAAAACGACACCCTTGTGGATGAACAAAGTACAACCCTTGATGCTGAAATGGAACAAACAGTGATTCAACGACAAATAGGAAAGTTATCACAAGAGTATCGAGAGCCATTGCTATTACAAGTAGTAATGGGTTGCTCTGGCGATGAAATTGCCCAGATCCTCGATTTAAATAAAAATACTGTCATGACACGACTTTTCCGTGCCAGAAACCAGCTTAAAGAGGCTTTAAGCAGTGATGATGACCAACTTAGAGGAGCATCAAATTAATGGATGAACTCGAGTTTCGCCGCCGCATCCTCGCCGAGCCAAGCACTATTGATAAGGAACTTGAAGCGTTTGCCGAGCAGGACACAGATAAACAGGCGTTTATTGATGATGTACGTGCCTTTGACGATGATCTTAGCAAGGCACTTAACATTCCTGTGCCTGAAAATTTAGCGAAGCGAATTATTGATAATACTTATGCCGCTGAAGACGCGCCTTCAGAGCAGCCGCTAGACACCATTATAGAGGCTAAGTCGCGCTTTGCCTTTAATCGCCTGTATTTAGCCGCTGCAGCGTCGTTTTTAGTGGCAATTAGTGTGTTCTTTTTCACTAACAAACAACATACGTTATACAGTGTCGGTGAGCATGCTTTTGCGCACCTTTACCATGAGATTGGCTCGCTGGATAAACATGAAGCAATAGACCTTGCCTATGTGAACGAAAAGTTTGCCACCATTGGCGGACATTTAGATGAGCTACCAGGTAAAGTAACTTATTTAATGTTTTGTGACTTTCAAGGTAAAAAAGGTCTGCACTTGGTGTTTGAGTCTGATTTTGGCCCGATGACGGTATTCATTGTGCCTTCTGACGAGCAACCATTTGGCACCGGCTCTGACGATTTCAATGATGAGCGTTTCGCTGGCCACATCAACCGTGGTGAGCGAGCGGATACTATCTTAATAGCGAGTATTGGCGCTCCACTTGATAGCTACAACAGTATGATCAATGACGCCATTCGCTGGCTGCATTAATACCTACTCGTAGTAACACAAATTACAAGCACAAAAAAACCGCAGTCACTGCGGTTTTTTTATCGCTATAAAGCAGGTTACTTACAAACGTCTGCTACTGCATTTGCAAAGTAATCAATGTTTGCATCACTGATACCCGCTACGTTTACACGGCTAGAACCAACAATGTAGATTGAGTACTCTTTTTGTAAGCGTTCGATTTGCTCTTTATTAATACCTAGGAATGAGAACATACCATTTTGACGGTCAATAAATGAGAAGTCTTGGTCAATGCCTTTTGCTGCTAAGCTTTCTTTGATTAAAGTACGTAAGCCATTAATACGGTTACGCATTTCATCAAGCTCGTCATGCCACATTTGCGTCAGCTCAGTGCTGCCTAAAATCGTGCTAACAATGTCAGCACCGTGTGCAGGCGGCATTGAGTAGATGCTACGTACAACGCTTAATAATACTGAGTTAGAGATATCAGCAGTTGCTGCATCTTTAGCAATGATTGAACATGCACCGATACGCTCACGGTATAAACCGAAATTCTTCGAACATGAAGAACAGATGATTAACTCATCAACCGCTGCAGCTAATTTACGTAGACCCGTCGCGTCTTCTTCAAGGCTTGAACCAAAACCTTGGTATGCAATATCAACAAGTGGTGTGAAACCAACTTCAACAGCAAGATCAGCAACTGTGCTCCATTGCTCAGCGTTTAAATCCATACCGCTTGGGTTATGACAACATGCGTGGAATAACACAACATCACCTTTAGGCACTTGCTTAAGGGTGTTAATCATGTCATCAAACAAAAGGTCTTTATTTTCGTAATCGTAGTAAGGGTATTCTTTTACTGTTAAGCCTGCCGCTTCAAATAAGCTAATGTGGTTTGCCCACGTTGGCGTTGTTACCCATACCGTCGCATCTTTGTTACAACGCTTAATGAATTCAGCTGCAACACGAAGTGCACCTGTACCACCTGGTGCTTGTGCAGTGCGAACACGGTTTGCTAATAACGCAGGATGCTCACCCAGTAATAGGTTTTCCATTTTTTGACAGTAATCAAGGTTACCTGCCAAGCCAATGTACGATTTACTGGTTTCGTTTTCTAAACGAAACGCTTCCGCTTTTTTAACCGCTTTTAATACCGGCGTATTGCCTTGCTCATCCTTATAAACACCTACACCCAAATCGATTTTCTTTGGGTTTGTATCTTGTTTAAAGGCCGCCATTAGGCCAAGAATTGGATCTGTTGGTAATGGTTTTAATTCTGAGAACATTGACTATCTCTTTTTTATAGGGGGTTGGCGTTGCCACTAGCTTAACATAAAAACCCAGCCTGATTACTAGTTAAATTAGACCAAGAGTTGAGGAATTTTAATACAACAAGCCACAAGTAATGCGAGGGTTTGCTGATCAAAGAAATCATTATTAAATGCTTCAGCATCTATAATACCTAAGCATTCATTTTTGTCTGACAACAGTGGTAAGCACGTCTCTGCTTTCACTTTAGGATCGCAGGTATAATACTCACCACCTTGTGCAAGGTAATCGGCTACGTTATTAATAACGCGGCCTTGCTTAGAAAGCGCAACTTGAACATTGTTACTGCCTTTAGCAAACGCTTCAGTAAGCGGGAATAAAGGACGACTCGGTGCACCGTGATAAACCAATTTTAGTAACTGAGGACCTTCGTCTGTCTCTGTTGCTTGATAAATACCGAACCAATCAACGTGAGTCTGGGCCACAAAAAAATCGATAATTTGCTGAAGCTTCGCTAACTTTTCTGTATTCGTTTTATCAGCAGCAACATACTCGTTTAATTTGAATGGTTCATCTTGTAAGTAACCAAATAAGCTACATGCACCACCTTCGCCAAGTTCAGGAATTTGATACTCCCAACGCACCGCTGGTAATACTGATTCTGTAAGGTATTGTTCAAGATTTGATAATTGCTCAGCAACCAAGTTTTCTGGTAATTCAAGCTGAGCTGTCGATAAGTAGTTAGAAATCATTTAGCCATCCAAACATCTATAATGCCAGAATGATAACATGCGATTTTAGTGTGAGCTAGTACTGCTTGCTGTTAATTGGTAATAAATTTCAACTTGGTTGCCTGCACTATTGAAGGTCACTTTTGAGGCTACTTCCCCAAGTAAGCACAAGCCTCTGCCATGCTCTCTTACAAGGCTTTGTTGGTTTGCCAGATCTTTACTAAAACCATTTCCTGAGTCGCAAATAGTAAAATATAAAGCAAGTTCTTCTGGGCAATAACGAATATCAATAATGATTAAGGCATCGGTTAAATTAGCGAGGGCCTCTTCACGTTGTTGATAATAAATTAAAAAGCCATCTTCTTGATTTTTGACCTCTGAGTCGAGACCTAACACCCCATGATCTAAAGCGTTGTTATACGCTTCTGAAAGTATCAAAAAGATATTAGCGCGATGTGCGTTTAACCCAGCTACTTTGCTTATTACATCAACAACTTCCAGCACGGGGTCAGTGCTTTTGATTTGTTTTGAATTTAAGCTCAATGAAAAATTAAAGGGTAACGCAGATAGCGGCTCAGATATTTGCTCAGGCTCACGCATTGCAAAGCAATTTAATAATACTAGGCTCAAGTCATCTTGTTGTTTATTACCACGGGCAAATTTATTGACTCGTTCTAGTACTTGCTCAGTCGAAATAGCCGGTTTTGAAGCAAGCACTTTTTTAAAGCGATGCTCACCAAAGTACTCGTCATGTGGGCTAGTCGTTTCGATAATACCATCGGTTGCCATGACAATACGGCATGTGTCTTCTACTTCAATATGAATAAGTGCACGTTCGAATTCATCTTCTTCTAAAATACCCAGTGCCATGTGCTGAGATTCAAGAGTCCGTATGAGCTCCCCTTGCTGGTTTATAATATAGGTATCAGGTAAGCCACCTAGCCATGCAGAGACACTTTTTCCGGTATTGCTAAGCTCGATGATGGTTGCCGCACAGAACATGTGCCCTGGTAATAACTTACCTAATACTGAATTGATTTCGGCGGCAATATCACTCACTGACATGCCCTTACTCACCATGGTATAAAACACTCTTGAAGCAGGCAGTGCGCCAACCGCAGCAGCTAAACCATGACCAGTAAAATCACCGAGCATACAATACAAGCTGCCAATGGGGCTTTGTGCGACTAAAAACATATCGCCATTGAACATGGCAGCAGGTGACAAATGAAAATCTAAATGGTTTGGAAAAGACTGTTGGTTCTCGAGGGCGTTATTAAAAATATGTTCAACAATTTCATGTTCGCGTTCGACTTGATTTTGATGGTATTCAAGTTGTAGATTTTGTTCTCTCGCCTTTTGGCTTAAATTTCTGATCCGGCTATGCGCTTTAATTTTCGCATTAAGAATGACCTCTTGAAACGGTTTATGTAAAAAGTCATCGCCGCCAACCGCTAAACAACGCTCAAAACTCGCTTCATCTTCTAAAGAGGTAATAAAAATAATCGGTAAGTAAACTTGGCTAAAGCGCTCTTTGATAATCGCTGCCGTTTCAAAGCCATCCATCACAGGCATAATGACATCAAGTAGCACGATATCAATGGTGTGCTCTTCAAGCAGATTTAAAGCAACGAGACCATTTTCAGCGCTATAAACTCGATAGCCCTGCTGCTCTAACATCACGGTCAATAAGCGACGATTTAAGGCTAGATCGTCTACAACCAGAATATTAAGCATCAATCAATATCGAACTTTTTGTCAAAACGTGAAATCTGTAGGATTTTTTTCAGCTGTGGTTGGCAATTGCTAATTTGAATTGTTTCAACCTTGCCTGTTAGGTTTTTTTCATGTTCAGCAACATACCTAACGCTGAGCTGTCCATGTAATCGGTTTCTCTGAGGTCAATGACCACCTTATTGATATTGTTATTTAGATCGGCATACGCCTGACGAAAAGATTGCACCAAATTAAAATCAAATTTTCCTTTGATTTGTACGGTTAAAATAGCGCCATCAGCAGAAGTGCTGCGCGTTAAACTCATAATAAACTCCTAATAAACAAATCTTTCCTGATACTTAATTAAATATAACCGCTTAGAACAAATAAGCCAAAAATTAAAACACTTAGGATGAAATTTGTTATCATTTAGTCAAGCATCTACAACGAGATCCACTATGAGTGATAATAATCTAGTTTATTCAACTGCGACGGGTCGCATTGAGCAACCTAAAGAAAGCAAACCAACTCAAGGTAAAATTTTTAAAGACGGCTTTTTGCGTATTGAACGTCAAACCAAAGGCCGCAAAGGTAAGGGTGTGATGTTAGTTGTTGGTATCGACAGCGAGCAGCACGACTTAAAAAAATTAGCTAAAACCATTAAAAGTAAAATGGGCCAAGGTGGTGCAGTCAAAGAGGGTATCATCGAGGTTCAGGGTGATGACAGGGATAAGCTAAAAGCTATTCTCGAAGGGTTAAAATTTAAAGTTAAAATTGCAGGGGGCTAATCGCCCCCCCTTTAGTTCTTTAATTTTAAGCGCTCAAATAGCGCTGGCAGTTCATCTTCAGACACCGGTGGGCTGTAATAGAAACCCTGCACGATATAGCAATTATTGTTTTGTAAAAACTCAATCTGCTCAATGGTTTCTACCCCTTCTGCAACAACATTAAGCTTCAGCTTTTGTGCCATAGCAATAATCGCGACGGTAATTTCCATATCATTACTGTCTTGTGGAATATCTTTCACAAACGAGCGGTCAACTTTCAAAATATCAACAGGGAAACGTTTTAGGTAACTCAGTGACGAGTAGCCAGTACCAAAGTCATCAATTGAAATTGATACGCCCAACGCTTTTAACTGATGCAGTTGTAAAATAGCAGCTTCAACATGCCCCATTAACATACTTTCTGTTAATTCAAGGTGTAAGCGCTTAGGCTCAACCCCGGTTTGCTTGATGATTTTATCAAGTGTCGACACCAAGTTCGCATCTTTAAATTGACGTGCCGATAGATTGATTGAAATATTATTCTTTAAGTCTTGGCTTGCTAAACGCGCTGCAAACTCACACGCTTCTTGCAAGATCCACGCACCTAACTCAACAATTAAGCCGGTTGCTTCAGCAATAGGAATAAACTTAGTCGGTGGGATCATCCCTTCATTTGGGTGGAACCAGCGAATAAGCGCTTCGTAGCCAACGACCTGATTATTGCGACAATCAACTTGTGGCTGATAATAAACTCTAAACTGCCCTTCGCGGATACCCGTACGTAACTCATTTTCAATAAATAAGCGCTCGTTTGCTGCGGCATTAAGCTCTTGACTATAGAAGTGGAAGGTATTGCGCCCTTTCGCTTTTGCTTCATACATAGCAAGGTCAGCATGTTTAAGTAACTGATCTTCTTCTTGGCTATCAAACGGTGCCATCGTGATACCAATACTGGCACTGATGATCACTTCATTGTTACCTAATTTGATTGGCTCATTAAGCGTACGCTGAATCGTATTCGCCACTTCCATAGCATGAGTTTGATGCTCAATACCGCTTAACAGGACCGCGAATTCATCGCCGCCTAAACGCGCTATTGTATCTTCGGTACGCAAACGCTTTTTCAAACGGTTGGCCACTTCAACTAACAATTGATCGCCTGCATCATGCCCTAGCGTATCGTTGATACGTTTAAATTCATCTAAGTCAAAATAGAATAAGGCAAATGCATAATGACCACGCTCAGCAAGTGCCATTGATTTACGCAGCTGCATTCTGAAGAAAGTTCGGTTAGCAAGCCCAGTTAAGGTATCAAAGTAAGCCAGTTGCTCCATCTTACGCTGACTTTCTTTTACGAACGAAATATCTTGAGCTGATGCCACGTAACTGGTGATCTCACCACCATCTTCACGAATTGGTGAAATACTTAGCGAAACCCAAACAGATTGACGTTCATTGGCTTGTAATAAGGTATCCCCGCGCCAGTAATTTCGGCTGCGTAAGTCGATATCAATGTCATCGACCAAAATCGCCATTTCCTGCGAGATAATGTTCATCAATGGTGAGCCAATAAAGTGACGCTCCTCAAAACCGGTCATTTCTACCATTTTCGGGTTCACGTATTTGATCTCAAAATCTTGATTGGTGATCACCACACCGGTGCCAGAGAAAGCCACAGCTTTAGATAAGCGATTCGCCGCTTTTTCAGCAATTTCTTTTTCACTAATGCGCTGGTTCAAGCCATCAATCAATTTACGAATTTCAATAGCCATGTCTCTAAATGAGCCATTTAGCGTGCCAATTTCATCTTTATTGGCCTTTGGAAACTCAGTTTGTAATTGCCCTTTGCCAAAACTAACTACGGCATTAACCAATGAATGAATACGACGCAGTACCAGTTGATAAAGTGCTTGATGCAATAACAAGGCAACTAAAATAGCGTACAAAATAAACAAGCCGAAGAATTTTACTTTTAACTCTTCAAGGGCTGAAAGTGCCGACGAGCGTTTTTTATAGATACCAATATACCAATTGAGATTTTCCACTTTACGGATATTGATAATGTGGGTTTCACCATCTTGTACGAATGAATTTGCCGACTCAGGTAACTTTAAACGAATGGTTTCAGACACGAGTTTTTGCAGATCAGGGTTTACAAAATCTTCGGTGAGTAATTTTTTACCTTCACGACCATATTGCTCAAGCGTTGTTTTATCTAAATCTGGGTGAGCTAATAGCTGACCTTTTGCATCGAACACCAACAAATGCTGCTCTCGGTCACCAATAGGCAGCTGTGCCAATAAGGTTTCAAGCGCGATATCACTGCCCGTGACACCAAAAAATTCGTTATCAAGGTAGATTGGCACAAGCACACTAACCACCCACTTATGCCAAATAGTGTCGTAATACACTTTTGACCAAACCGCTTCTCGGCTTGGGTTAGTCGCAGCTTGAGCATAATTAAATGTCTCGCCTTTGGTAAAATCAAAACTACCAGGTACATTGAGTGCCCAGTTAGGTGGTGCGATACGAATAAAGTTATCTTTGGTGACAAGGTAAAAATTAAAGAAATCTTGAATTAAGGTCGGTGAAACGATTTTCCAGAGTGACTCAGAATCGTTTATAAGCTGTTTATAAAATTCAGAATATTTATCTTGAGGGAGAAACGCAGCCGATAAGCCATCTTCTGAGGTACTACGAATACTGCCATCAAGGGCAAATTTGAGTTCTGCGTCGCGTTTACTTTGTAAATGCGATTCGTTGTGAAGGAGTTGGCTGCTTACGACGTTATTCGCCTGCTCAGCAATATTGATTTTGGTTTTAATCAAGCGGTTAAACTGACGACTCAAGCGTTCACTAGAGTGCTTTAAAAGCTCATGCTCTTCAAAAACAAGCTGTTTTTCTTCAGATTTAAGCATTAAAGCCGCAGCACATATACCCGCAATCAAACAGATCGCAGAGATCAGCAGCGACAATTTCATACTTAATGAATTCACACCAAAACGTGATGGCGGTCGTCGATACACCACAGGACTACCTTATTAATAATTGTTATTATTTATTGTGCAAAAACAAATATACCAGAATCATTTTTATATTTATAAATTTTTTATAAATATAAATGAATTTTCTGAGTAAACACCTATGTTTTCTAAATTAGCTGCGATCGGCGGTTGACTTTACGTACAAGTGTTTTTACATTAATCCAATGAAACAAACTATCTCTCGCACTTACTTTTCGTTTTTTAGCTTCTTTAGATAGAGGAGGCTTAACTGTTTGCGAGATAAATTCACCGAATAGCTAAAGCCTCCCACTTGGGAGGCTTTTTTGTTTGTGCACTGTTTTGGAATGAGGAAACCAACATGAGCATTGATACATTAAATGCGTTACGACACGATATTAATGAAATAGATTCCGACTTACTGGTGTTACTGGCTAAAAGACGCCGTATTAGCCACAGCGTAGTTGAATATAAAATTGCTAATAACAAACCAATCCGCGATGAAGCTCGCGAACAAGCATTACTCGAAAAGCTTATCAATTATGGTAAGTCGCTCGGACTGGATGCGTACTACATTAATAATGTGTTCCAAACCATTCTTGAAGATTCGGTTTTAAACCAACAAGCCATGCTACAAAAGAATCTTAACCCAGAAGCGATGAGCGAAACGCACCGCGTTGCTTATTTAGGTGGTCAAGGCTCTTATAGCCAATTAGCCTGTCATAAATATTTCAGCCGCCGCCCTGGAAAAGTCATTGAAATGGGCTGCTCAAGCTTTGAACAAATCACTGGTAAGGTTGAAAGTGGCCAAGCTGATTTTGGCTTACTACCAATTGAAAACACCAGCTCAGGAAGTATCAATGAAGTTTTCGATTTATTACAACATGCGCAAGTTTCAATCGTTGGTGAAGTAACTCACAGCGTTGAGCACTGTTTATTAGCAATGCCAGGGACTGAGCTTTCTCATATTAATAAAATCTTTGCTCACCCACAGCCGTTTGCTCAATGTAGCCGCTTCATTCAGGGTTTAGGTGATATTCAACATGAAACCTGTGATTCAACTTTCCATGCATTACAATCAGCGGTAGAAACTGCAAATAGCGCCGCTATCGGTTCAGCGCAAGCAGGTAAAAACGTTGGATTAGAAGTCGTTAAATCAGGCCTTGCAAACCAAAGCGAAAACCACAGCCGCTTCATTGTTGTCGCGCGTAAACCGCTGCAAGTATCAAAGCAAATTCCAACTAAAACCAGTTTAATTATGGCCACCAAACAACAAGCAGGTTCGTTGGCTGATGCCTTAATGATCTTTAAGCATCATCAAATCAACCTAGTAAAATTAGAATCTCGCCCAGTTCCAGGTAACCCATGGGAAGAAGTGTTTTATGTTGACCTTGAGGCAAACCTTGATGACTTACATGTTAAGCAAGCGCTTGAAGAGTTGAAAGAACACACCCAGTACACACGTGTATTAGGCTGTTATCAAAGCGAGTCTTTGCAAGCTGTTAGTGTGTAATAGGCAGCCTAGATAAGATGAATGAAAAGGAGCTGATTGGCTCCTTTTTCGTATAATTTCATCTTAGATACTTGCACCCAATGCCCTGTCTAAGCATAATCTTGAAAACAATTAGACATTGGATCTTTCATGAATTGGTTAGCAGAATTAGCAACTAAAAGAACACCTTGGTTATTATTAGCCTTTATCTCCCTCGCTTTCGAAGTCACCGCGTTATTTTTCCAATACAACATGGGGCTTGAACCCTGCATTATGTGTATTTATCAACGTACTGCTGTTCTAGGCTTACTTGCTGCGGGTGTTATCGGTGCGATTAACCCACAAAATATGGTTCTTCGACTCGTTGCATTTGCCACTTGGGGCGTCTCTGCAATTTGGGGTTACTTTATTGCTAAAGAACATATTGCAATGCAAAACAATACCGACCCTTTTGCATTTAGTTGTGCATTTGAACCTAACTTCCCAAGCTTTATGCCACTGCATGAGTGGATCCCTAGCTTCTTTGCAGCCACAGGTGATTGCGGCAATATCGATTGGCAGTTTGCTTCTATGAGCATGCCGGCTTGGATGGAAGTTATTTTTGCGGCGTTTTCAGTGGTATTTATAGCCGTAGTAGTTAGCCGTTTAGTGAGCAAAAAGTCGCTGTAATGATTTATTTTTTTACTAGTCAAATCCCCGCTTTAAAAGCATTTAAAGTAAGGCAACGCCAGCAAATTATTGCCCTTGCTTTGGCTCATTTAAGCCCGAGCAAAAAAATTATTTTATCGGTGTGCAAGCTTGCCTTTTTAGCACCATTATTTTTAGGTTTAGCTTACTTTGAAGGCTGGATGCTCATCCCTTGGTTGTTGTTAGCAGGTTTAAGTTACCCCCTTATCACAACACCTATCGAAAACATGTTCGCGTTAGCCCACTTAGACAATGCTATCGATGAATTTAAACAGGGCGAATAACGCCCTGTTTAGGTGTATAGCCTGCTGTTTATAATGTAATTTTTCCCTCAAGTTTAGCAAATAGCTTATCGCCAATTCCTTTTACTTCTTTTAATTGTTCAACCGATTTAAACGGACCTTGCTTAGTACGATGTTCAACAATCGCCTTCGCTTTTGATTCACCGATTCCTGGTAACTGAGTTAACTGCTCAATGCTGGCTTTATTAATACTCAGCTTTTGCATTTTAACTTGTGTTGCTTTGGTTGGTGTTTCGGCTGATGCCTGTGTCGTTGGCAGTAATGCAAGACTAGTGGCAAGTAAAATACTTGATAGTAGTTTCATAATTTCCTCCATGATGTCCATCTTGGACAAATAGTTAGCTGTTACCCAACACTCACTCCATCGCTTGTGTTTAACTTTGGGTAACATTTTAAATAAAGCTAATGTCCCTACTATTGTCAAATTTGCTGAATAAATATTTTCGCTTGCTACTTGCAAAGTAAAGCGCGAAGCATTACTGTATATAAAAACAGTAATCAAGGTGGCGGTTTTACGCTACAAATGCCACGCTTAAATGCAGGAGAAATCATGGCTGTTGTTGTTAAATATGTTGTAGAAAGAAACGGAGTCGAGCGCATGACGTTTACTACTAAAAAAGAAGCTGATGCGTATGACAAAATGCTCGACATTGCTGAGTCATTAGAACTAATGCTTGAAAAAGTTGATGTACCATTAAGCGAACAACAAATTGAATCGCTGGCACTTGAAATGGCAAAAGAAAAAGATCAGTTTATGGCGGTGCTTAAAGGTGCTAAAGAAGTAGATCCGAAACCTAAAAAAGCAAAATCTGCAGATAACGTATCAGATATAAAAGAAAAAGCGGCTAGCTAAAAGCAAATTTAGATCATAAAAAAGGGCAACATCAGTTGCCCTTTTTTGTACTCAATCAAAAATTACAGTGATGATTCTACCTCATCAAATAAATCTGTAATTTCTTTTTTCGGCTCAGCCGTCATCAGGCTCACTACGACAATCGCAATAGTCGATAAAACAAAGCCCGGGACAATCTCATAAAGGAGTGCACTCAGCGTTTGACCATGAATAGTAATTGGCGCATAAATCCAAAACAGGACTGTTGCAGCACCGACCACCATACCACTAATCGCACCTTGCAAGTTCATACGTTTCCAGTAAAGACTAAGCAGCACTAATGGGCCAAATGCAGCACCGAAACCTGCCCAAGCATTACTAACCAAATCAAGAATCGAGCTATCACGGTCATAAGCGAGGTAAATAGCAAGAATTGCTACCAGCATTACGCTGATACGGCCGACTAAAACAAGCTCTTTTTGTGATGCATTGCGGTTTAAATAGATTTTATAAAAATCTTCTGTAAGTGAGCTTGAACACACCAATAACTGCGACGAGATGGTACTCATAATGGCGGCTAAAATTGCTGCTAATAAGAAGCCTGCAATTAAAGGATGGAAGATTAGCTCAGACAACACTAAGAAAATGGTTTCTTTATCATCAATTGGCATTTGGTTTTCAAGCATATATGCCGCACCAAAAAGACCTGTTAATACAGCACCAATTGCTGAAAGTGTCATCCACGACATACCGACACGACGCATAGTTGGCATATCTTTTACTGAACGTACCGACATAAAACGCACAATAATGTGTGGTTGACCAAAATAACCAAGGCCCCATGCCATAGCAGAGATAATGGCAATCGTTGAGCCACCGGCAAACCAATCCATCATATTCAGGGCATGGATCTCAGTGTCTTTCGGTGAACTTAACAGCAAGTCATAACGTGCATTTGCTAAGGTATCCATAAACGGTTGATCCAGCATGGTATAGGTTGCAATCGGCACTGCCAGTAGCGAGATAAACATGATACAGCCTTGCACAAAGTCTGTAAGGCTCACTGCTAAGAAGCCACCAAACAAGGTGTAAATAACAACAACACCCGTTGTGATGTAAAGACCCATCTCGTAACTCATATTAAATGAATTTTCGAATAACTTGCCGCCAGCAACAACGCCTGATGAGGTATACAAGGTAAAGAAAACAATGATTACAATCGCAGAAATAACACGCAGTATATTTTTATTATCATCAAAGCGGTTAGCGAAGTAATCAGGAATGGTGATTGAATCATTTGCTTTTTCTGTGTACACACGTAATCGAGGTGCAACTAAAAAGTAGTTAGCCCAAGCGCCTAATACGAGACCTATAGCAATCCAAACTTTGCTTAAACCAAACAAGTACATTGCACCAGGTAGGCCCATAAGCAACCAACCACTCATATCTGATGCGCCAGCTGAAAGCGCAGCAACACTTGGTGATAAATTACGACCACCTAGCATATAACCTGATACATCATCTGTGGATTGCTTATAAGCATATAGCCCAATCCCCAGCATAACGATGAAGTACAATGCTAACGAAATTATCATTCCTGTTTCCAAATTAGCCTCCAATAATTGATTAATGTTGGCTTTTAATCCGAATAATGACTCGCAAGTTATTTAATTTAAAGACATTATTGGGGTAAAAACCGATATCACCCATGACTATAACACGCTTCCCCCTACAACTCCAATCAAGCCGTTGAGTGACATGGCACAGAATTACAACCTTTTCATAACAAAAATGTGATATTTAATCGCAAGTTATAGAATTTCATCACAATTTATCCTAGTCTTAAGATCAAAACAAAATCAGTATTTATCCTCAAATACGCGCATTTAATTAATGCTATTTCAGGCACAATGGCATATATTGCTCATGGATAAATGAATTAACCGAAGTGGACATGCTAGGACTATGTATTTTTACGCTGCACGCCAACCTATTTTAGATAAGGAAAAGAAACTTGTCGGCTACGAACTCCTATTTAGGGATGGCGTAGATAACGTGTTTCCAGACATTGATGGCGATGAAGCAACATCACGACTCATTGAAGGTAGTCAGTTCAATTTTGGTTTAGAAGATTTAACGGATAACAAACCAGCGTACATTAATTTCACTTTAGAGACACTCCAAAAAGGCTACCCACTTTTATTGGGTAAAGAACAAGTCGTTGTCGAAATTCTTGAAACTATTCAACCTGGTAAACGTTTACTTGCGCTGGTTAAAGATCTAAAAGAGCGAGGCTATACACTGGCACTTGATGATTACATACACCAACCTGTATGGCGTCATTTTTATCCGTATATCGATATGATCAAAATTGACTTTTTAACCTGCGATCAAGAGTCAATTGAAGCGGTTATTGAGGCAATCAAACCTCATCCGCATATCAAGTTGCTTGCCGAAAAAGTGGAAACATACGAGAAATATCAGCTGGCTCTAGAAATGGGCTTTAGCTACTTTCAAGGCTTTTTCTTTTCGAAACCTGAGATGGTACAAAGTAAAACTTTACCACCTTCTGAGATGGCTCTTGCCGAGCTTCTATACGAAACATCGAGTATTGATTTAAACCTCAGAAAAATCACTGAGGTGTTTGAACGTGACGTTAACTTATCTTATAAGTTGCTACGCTACTCAAACTCAGCGGCCTTTAAACGTCGCGCTGAAATCAGCACTATTAAACAGGCACTTATCGTATTAGGTAGTGAAGAAATTAAACGTTTCTTGTCGCTGCTATTTGCAGCTCAAGTTTCAGCGGATAAACCTGCTGAGCTTATTCGCCTATCGTTAACCCGTGCTCGGTTTGCTGAATTACTCGCAATCAGCCACGGCAAATTGCGAGATACAGGTATGGCATTCTTAACGGGTATGATGTCGTTGATGGATGCTATCTTAGATGAAGACATGCCAAGCGTTATGAATAAGCTACCGCTAACCGTCGAAATAAAAGATGCACTGCTTAAAGATGAGGGCCTGTTAGCGACTTATTTAAGACTGGTTAAATTCTATGAGCAAGCGAACTGGGAAAAAGCGAAAGAAATCCAACAACAGTTAGGTCTTAAGCCTGAAGAAGTACCAGACGCTTACCACGATGCATTAAGTTGGTCTAATGACCAAATGAGTGTGTTTGGGGATTAATACCAATTCGCTTAAAGATATAAAAAATGCCAGCAATTGCTGGCATTTTTTTGAGTTGAATAATCTTAAAGATTCTCTAAAAAGTCTTCATCAAAATCATCAGGCTCTTTTTCTACTGGCGGATTGCCGTCATATAGCTCATACAATTGACGCTGGAAGTAGATATCTTTCATAAAGATATATGGGTCAAGCGACTCATTTAATAAGCTTTCTTGCGGCATTAATGAAGCACGTGCCTCTACTGCTTTCAGTGCAAACACCAATATAGTCTGTGGCGTCGTTAAGGTGATTTCAGGTAACACAAAGTTATCAACCACATCACCGGTTAGGTTTCGTGCAGTACTTGGCCCCATACCTGGGATCATTAAGTAAGCACCATCACCCACTCCCCATACGCCGAGGGTTTGACCAAAGTCCTCATCAACGATTTCTAAACCCAATGATGAAGCAACATCAAAGAAGCCGAGTAAGCCCACCGTCGAGTTCACTAAAAAACGCGCAAAACTAATGCCCATATTACCCGGTTTACCCTGTAAACCAGCATTAACCATGTCAGTCGGTGCAGTGATGTTATCGGTAAAATTAACAATACTGCGTCTAACCGGTGCGGGGGTTACAGTGATGTAACCAACGGCTGCTGGGCGAAGAATATACGCATCAAGTACGTCCATATTAAAATCATACATAGGACGGTTAAATGATTGCAGAGGATCTCGTTCATCCACTTTTTCTTCTGGTATCTGTGCGCATCCTGCAAGCACTACAAAAAAGATAAAAAATATACTGTGCCTAAACATCGGCTATCCTTACGGTATTAACTCATTAATTAGCAACGAATATTCTTTAACGTTTGCACGCTCTAAGACATCCGACTTGCCTTCCAACTCGCCGCTAGAAGTTACCACAGTTGCATCTTTTGATAAACGCGCAGTTAAAATAATTTTATCGACACTCGATAGATTCAAGCCATCAACCATGGCATTCGTATCACTTAACGTCACGGTTAGCGGAAAACTGTATTCGGTCATTTTAACCACAGCTAATGGCATTTGTGGGCCACTGGCTGCTTTGGCAAATACAAATAACGTACCGTTTTGTGGCTGTGAATCAACCAGTGCCGGGTCTAAATCAACTGTGATGCTAATTTCACTGTTTGTCGCTTTTGCTAACTCTGTATTCGTTGCTTGCTGCTCATTATTTAAGTGGGCATCAATTTCAGCAATACGCTCTGCAATCATGCTATAACGCGGATCGTTTTGCTGCATACTTGCAAGCAATACTTCAAATGCAGTTTTAGCTTGTAGCCAATCTTTACGTTCATACGCAATCAAGGCTAATAATGAGATTGCATCAATATTAGTTGGCTCGGCTTTTAACACTCTTGATAACATCGTCGCTGCACGAGACATATTCGCATCACTGCCTTCCATTAGCAGAACTTGCGAGTAGCTGATCAGCACTTGCTTGTTATCTGGGTTCATTTTAAGAACCTTATCAAATGACTGCATTGCCATATCAAATTCATTTAATGACATTGCAACTCGACCAAGTAGCATCCACGCCACTTCATCATCACCACTTTGATCAAGCTTAGTACGCAGTGCTAACGCAAACGCTTGTAGCTCATTCGGGGTTAACGGCTCACCTTCTTGCATCACGGCACGCTCGCCATATGACTTAAGATTTGCCATCGCGTCATGCCAGCCTTTAATTTGCTGCTGGCTACCCGTATAACCATAAAAGATGGCTGTTAAAACAATTAAAAAGCCTGCGCCAGTAAGTGCAAAAATACGGTTATTACCTTTACTGTTTAACGCTTTTTCTGGAGACAACTCATTGAGCAAACGACGCTTTTGTTCGATAACTGACTCATCGTGCATTTGTGCATCAATACGTTGGTTATCTAGTTCAGTTTTAAGCTCATCTAAACGTTGATGATAAATTCGGATTAATTCCGAGTTTGCATTGTGATCAAGGCGTTGAATTCGTTCGCGTTTAAAAAACGGTACGACAACAAATAGCAATGCAATCAGTGTGAGTAAAACAAAAGAAGCCCACATTAATGCCATCTAGCTTTGCTCCTGACGTTGATTTTGTTCAATTAACTTTGCAAGTAACGCTTCGTCTTGCTCTGTCCATGTTTGTTTTACTGATGCCTTACGTTGGCGTAAAACGATAAAGCCAAAGCCAAGTATCACAATCAATACTGGTAATACCCATAACACTAACGTTGCTGGCGTTACAGGTGGGTCGTAATGTACAAAGTAGCCATAACGGTCAATCATATAATCAATGACTTCATCTTTGCTTTTACCATCTTTCACCAGCGCCAACACTTTATCGCGTAAGTCTTTGGCTACAACCGCGTCTGAGTCGGCAATGTTTTGGTTTTGACATTTAGGACAACGTAGCTCCTTGGTAAGCTCACTGAAGCGTACAGCCTGCTCTTTATCATCAAATTGATATTTGTCTTGCTCTGCAAATGCGCTAAACGTGATAAGCAAACTTGCTAAAAAATCACGAGTCTCATTACTGTAGCTCCTGCATTAACGGTGCGAATTTAGCTCGCCATACACGTGGGTTAATATCACCGGTATGGTGCAGCAAAATGGTGCCTTGCTTATCAACTAAGAAGGTTTCTGGCGCGCCAGACACCCCTAAATCAAGGGCTAATGTGCGTTTTAAATCTAAGATATTGAATTGATACGGGTCGCCAGCACGATTAAGCATACTGGTGACATCTTCGCGTAGTGCGTTAATATCAAACTGGCCATCAAAGTCTGGGTCGTAGCCTTGCTCGTAGTATAAGCCAACAATCTTAACACCCTGCTCTCTTAGCTCAGTCAAGTAACCTAACTCAGCTAAACAGGTCGGGCACCATGTGCCCCACACATTAAGTAGGTACACTTCACCCTTTAAGTCGGCATCTGTCCAACGTTTTGACTCATCCATCAAATCGGGCAAAT
This sequence comes from Pseudoalteromonas sp. Hal040, assembly GCF_037162425.1. Taxonomy (NCBI): domain Bacteria; kingdom Pseudomonadati; phylum Pseudomonadota; class Gammaproteobacteria; order Alteromonadales; family Pseudoalteromonadaceae; genus Pseudoalteromonas; species Pseudoalteromonas sp. Hal040. The sequence goes on from NZ_JARLUU010000001.1 coordinate 2,587,118, forward strand.
TGAATGCAGGCATCGCGTGTCCAATACGCCCTGTTTGTAGCTCACGCGGATTAGCAAACAAACCTTGGTATAAAAACACACACAGTAAAACAAAAACCAGTAACGGTGCTAGCGCAAGTAGTTTACGGTTCATGCTGATGCCTCCTGCTTAGTCGATTTCTGGCGATAACGTTTATCACCAAGCACTAAAAAGCCAGCCAATGAAATTAAAATACCACCAAGCCACATCCAACGAACATACGGTTTATGGTAAATACGTAACGACCACGCACCTTGGCTTAATTGCTCGCCCAGTGCTAAATACAAGTCGCGTGTAAAACCAGCATCCACAGCGGCTTCTGTCATAAATTGCATACCGATGTCATAACGACGTTTCTCAGCGTGTAACACGGTTACTTGTTTATCGTTTTTCAGCACGGTGACAACACCTGCATGGCCGCTATAGTTAGCACCACGAATTGTTTTAACACCATCAAAGCGGTACTGGTATTCATTTAATGCCACGGTTTCGCCTGGCTTCATTGATACATCACGCTCAACTGAGTAAGCAGAGGTTAGCGTTACGCCTGCAATCACAAATGCTAAACCAATGTGACCTAAAACCATCGCCCAATAACTTAACCCTAATCGTTTAAAGCCTTCGCCTAAGGTTTTATGAATTGTTACTTTTGCCGCTAAATCAACCAGAGTAGTAACAAAAATCCATACCGCTAATGTTGTTGCAATAAAGGTAATAGGTGCAATCACATCGTAGCTAGAATATAACCACGCTGCTGTTGCTACTAGGCTTAAGACGGCCGATAGTGCAAATTTATTTTGCAGCATCGACCATTTGTTTTGTTTCCAACGTAATAGCGGGCCGATGCCCATTAAAATGGCAAACGGTACCAGTAGAATCGCAAACATCTTGTTGAAGAACGGTTCACCAATCGAGATACTGCCTAAGCCAAGTTCTTTGTGGATCATTGGCAATAATGTACCCAACAATACAATTAGCGTTGCCACTACTAAGAAAATATTATTTAGCCAAAGCGCAACTTCACGTGAGGCAAACTTATAACGGCCTTCACTTTTCACCTGTGAAACACGCAATGCATAAAGCGATAAACCACCACCGACGACAATGGCTAAGAAAGCTAAAATAAACATACCGCGATTAGGATCTGAGGCAAAAGCATGCACAGATACAATAATACCCGAACGCACAATAAAGGTACCCAGTAAGCTTAACGAGAATGCTGCAATAGCGAGTAATACTGTCCACGACTTAAAGACACCACGCTTTTCGGTGGTTGATAATGAGTGAAGCAATGCGGTTGCCACAAGCCATGGCATTAATGATGCGTTTTCAACTGGATCCCAGAACCACCAGCCACCCCAGCCGAGTTCTGAGTATGCCCACCAACTACCGATGGTAATACCGAGTGTTAAAAAGCCCCATGCAGTCATAGTCCAAGGACGAGACCACTTAGCCCAGGTATTATCAAGCTTTCCAGTAAGTAGTGCCGCAATAGCAAATGAGAACGACACAGATAAACCCACATAGCCCATATAAAGCAATGGCGGGTGAATAATCATGCCAGGGTCTTGCAATAACGGATTTAAATCGCGACCTTCAACTGGGAAATACGGTAATAGGCGCTCAAATGGGCTCGACATTAACAAGGTGTAAAGCATAAAGCCAACACCTAAAAAGCCTAGCACACCGAGTACTCGGGCACGTAAAACCCAAGGTAATGATTGCGAGCGCATAGCAACAACTGCAGTCCAGCCCGCTTGCATCACTAACCAAAGTAAAATTGCTCCCTCATGACCACCCCATGTCGAGGTAATTTTGTAGTACCAAGGTAAGGTGCTACTTGAGTGATAAGCAACATACGAAACGGTAAAGTCATCGGTTAAACTGGCATAAATAAGTGCTGCAAATGATAAAAGCACAAAGACAAACTGACCAATTGCCAGTGATGGGGCTGCGCGCATTAAACGTAAATTGCCGGTATGCGCCCCCCACAAAGGAAAAATACACAGTAAAACACTGAGCACCATGGCCAGTGTTAAAGAAAAATAACCGAGTTCTGGGATCATATTAATTGCCGCTATCTAAGTTATACGTCGGTTTCTCGTGTTTGATACCCTTCACAGCTTCAGCAACCTCTGCTGGCATGTATTCTTCATCATGCTTTGCAAGCACTTCAAAGGCATCAATTTCATTGGCTTTTACTAACACGCCCTGTGCCACAATCCCTTGGCCTTCACGGAATAAGTCCGGCAATATCCCTTGATAATTAATTGTCACCATAGGGCCTTTATCGATCAATTTGAAGCTCACTTTTAAGCTTGCTTCGTCACGTACAACTGAGCCAGGTACAACCATACCACCAATGCGGAGCTTTTGACCGACATGCGGTTTTTCTTTGTTCGGGCCTTTACCCTCAACAAGTTCGCTTGGGGTATAGAACAAATTAATATTTTCTTGCAGTGCGTACAGCACTAAACCAATGGTTGCACCCACACCAAAAATAATGGCTACAACAGCTAATAAACGTTTTTTACGTCTTGGATTCATTGCCCTGCCTCTTGCTTCGCTTTCTTAATGCGCTCTTCACGTAGTGCTTGCTGCTTTACTGAAGAGAAAATACGTTTTGTATCGTTTAACGAACTAAATAAAATACCGAGTAAAATTAATGCACAGCTGCCAAAAGACAACCAAACATAAAAGCCATAGCCACCCATGGCAATAAAATCTGCAAAAGAATCAAACTGCATGATTAACCTCGCTCAAGCATATCACGCACCCACGGGCGGTGCTTTTCACGTTGTAAAATTTCGTTTTTAAGGCGAATTAAGGTCACCACACCAACAAAACCTGCAAACGCAACAATGTTCACCATTAATGGCCAAAACATACTTGGATCAATGGCTTTAGTATCAAATTTTGTAATAGTTGCACCTTGGTGCAAGGTATTCCACCACTCTACCGAGAAGTGAATAATCGGTAAGTTGATAACCCCAACAATGGCTAAAATACACGTCGCGCGACCCGCTGCTTTTTTATCTTCAAAAGCATGATAAAGCGATAAAACGCCTAAATACAAAAATAACAGAATAAGCTCAGAAGTAAGGCGTGCATCCCATACCCACCATGCGCCCCACATAGGTTTACCCCATGCTGCACCGGTGATTAATGCTATCGCTGTCACACATGCCCCAACGGGTGCAATTGCAATCACAGCAAGTTCTGCATTACGTAATTGCCATACTAGTGCGATCACTGCTGCAATCGCCATAGAAGAGTAAGCGCCCATAGATAAAATAGCTGAAGGCACATGGATAAAAATAATTCGGTAGCTGTCTTTTTGTTGGTAATCGGCTGGAGCATAAGCAAGCCCCCAGACCCATCCAACAATCATACAAACCACCGTAACGACGGCGAAATAAGGCAGTAAGGTGTTACACAATTGGTAAGCACGATCTGCTTTTGCGTAGGGATGTAACCACTTCCACATATTAACTTACACTCACTTTCAATGCTGACGATATGGCAATTGGCGCCGCTATAATCGCTACGATTAGCATGGCACCAAGGATTGCAAGCTGTCCGCTATAGGCAAGCTCCATAGAGCTGGTATCAATAGCCGAGGTTGCAAAAATTAGTACAGGGATATACAAAGGCAAAACAAGCAAACTCATCAAAATACCGCCTTTTTGCAGTCCCACAGTCAGTCCAGCGCCAATTGCGCCAATGAAGCTAAGCAATGGCGTACCCAACAATAATGTTAGAACGGTTGCTAACAGCGCTGAACTTTCTAAATTCAATAACAAAGCAAATACCGGCGTCATCAGTACTAATGGCAGCCCCGTGATCACCCAATGAGCAGCCACTTTTGCAAGCACTGTCAACGGTAATGGATATGACGACGCGATTAATTGCTCTAATGTTCCGTCGTGATAGTCATCGCGAAATAGCTTATCAAGGCCTAACATGGTTGACAGTAACGCGACGACCCAAATAATGCCTGGCGCCATACGAGCAAGTAGACCGGGCTCAGGGCCAATTGCTAACGGAAAAAGTGTAATAACAATAAGAAAAAACAGGATAGGGTTAACGATTTCAGCACGCTGACGAAACGCTAATTTAAGATCTTTAGAAAAAACCGCAGAGAATAATTGCCAATACGAATGCTGTTTTACCATCAGTGGCGATACTCCAAAGTCACTGTTTTTAGATCACTAAATTGTGTTGTTAAATCTTGATGGGTGGTCAAAAGAATCGCCCCACCTGCATTTAAGTGCTCGACAAAACGTTCTTGTAAAAATGCAACACCGCTTTTATCAAGGGCAGTAAATGGCTCATCAAGGATCCATAGTTTGGCGCTATTTAACCACAGTCTTACTAAAGCGACACGGCGCTGTTGCCCAGCAGACAGCATACGAACAGGCACATCTTCAAGGCCCACCAAGCCTATTTTTGCTAAGATTGGATACAAGTCTTGCTTGTTGTCGTAGCCATTAATTTTCAGCCAAAATGCAACATTTTCTAGGGCGGTAAGCTGTGTATTTACACCCGTTTTATGGCCAATGAACAGCAGCTCTTGGGCATATTCATCATAGTATTTTGAAATAGAGCGCTCTTGGAAAAATACATCGCCTTCATCCGCCATAGCGAAACCCGCGATAATACGCAATAATGATGTTTTACCAGCCCCATTCGGACCAGCTAATTGCATAATTTGTCCCGATTTCAAGCTGAAATTAAGATCCGCAAACAAACAACGATCTTGCTTGATGCAGGTGACGGCCTTAATGTGTAACAAGATGACGATTCTCTATACCCAAAATTAGGCGTTAGTCTACCATAATGATAGGGTAATACGAATATTGCTTTAAAACGATTAACTTATATTTGATCTAAAATAATGAATAAACAAAGCCAGTTGACTCTCAGCACTCAGCTTAACCTTGATCCAAAAGCGATAAGCAGCGCATCACAGCATTCATCCAATGATGCCTTAAAAATGCTGGCTGATCAGAACGTGACTGCCCGTAATATTGTGATTGGTAAGCACAGTGTACAAATGGATGTGCTGATCAATGATTCATGGCAAACCTTACGCTTATCAACAGAACAAGAAAATTTAAAAACTGAGCGTTTTTTAGCGGCGAACATTCAATTAAGTAGTGATGGTAAACAACTGAGTATCACACCGCTTCCTGTCACACTAACACTAGGTAAAAGCCAGCAACTACACGCGCTTCTTAACTTACTAACCCAAGGAAATGCACATACTACCGCGCCCTATCCTGCTCAAATTGCAGATAGTAAGGCCTTGTTACAACTACCCGCATTAAAGGCTGAGTTTGCCCTTAACAATAGCCTTGTTGCACTTTTAAAAGCCGAAGCGCCACTTAAAGCTATTTTGCTCCCAGCGACCAACCAACAAAGCAGCTTTAACTTAAACATTATTAACCGCTTTGGAGATTCACTTCATCAACAGACGGTTAGTCAACAAAAAGTGGCTGAGTTGGTGGCAAAGCTAACCCCCGAAATGAACTTAAAATTAGCTGGGCAACAAGTGCAGCTGAGCGTTGCTAGCAAGCAAAGCAACGAATTAACATTGCCGCTATCAACTATTTCACCAAAGCAAGCTAAGCAAATTCAAGCGCAGTGGCAATTTCATCCACACGCACTAAAAGTAACCCCTCACTCAGTTAAAGAAACGTTAGAACTAGTAAATAAAATGCCAGTTCAGCAAGTGTTGTTGAAGAACTCGCTGTCAGAGACATTCATTCAAGCGTTAAAAAGCCAAGCAATTGAACCTAAGAGTACGTTGCTTGCGCCATCGAGTAGCTCACACACTCCAATCAGCTCTTGGCTAAAAGATAGTTTTGCTGATTTAAAAACGCGTATCAGCGATGCCGTGCGCTATTTTGAAAAGCTCCCTGCCGCCACAAAAGCAGCGTTTAACCAGCCAACAAACCAGCTGATTGAGAGCAAAAATACGATTAGCCAACTTGGCTTTAATGCTAATAAGATCAATATAGTAAAGTTTGCCGCTGTTCAGCAAAGCATACTGCAACAAGCAGCGCCTCACATATCCCCAAAAGCCAGTGATTCATTTACAGCGAATGGACCATTACCCACAACTAAACAAGCAGACTCACCATTAACAACCACTCAGTCAGCAAAGCAAGTGAGTTTACCTGTAAGCTATAATAATGCGCCGCCTTTAATACAATTATTGCAACGCATAAAAGTCAGTTTAGAGCCGCTTGTCAGCGCGCAGAATTCTGCTTTGAAAACTGATACGGCTTTGCAACAAACACCTGCAGACAACAAAGCGGTTAACGGCGCTGTTACTGCCATAAAACCTGACAAACCAGTCTCAGAGCAACTCGCCCAAGTTAAAAGTAACTTTGTTAATTCGGTACTCAACAATGCCAGTGAGCCGGCCACTCAAACTAAACAGGCGCCATTAAGCCCTGCACCCAATTCGCTGACGCAAAATGTAAAACCTGAGATAAAAGGGTCATCAGCACCTTTGCAGCAACACGCTGAGCAAGTTATAAAAACTGTGGCTAAAAACCTTGTAGCAGGACCTAATGAGCCAATAAAACAAACCGCATTAGCGACTCAAGCAATTAGTGAACAAGCTCAAGGGTTGGAAAAAGTTGCTCAGCAGCAAACTCAATTGCATGCCCCCTTTTTAGCAGCGAAAGAGCCAAACTTAGCTCAACCCTTATTGCCGATAAGGCCCATTGAAGCCGCATTGATTGCTAAGTTATTACCACTTCCGGAAAGTAAGCCGTTAGTAAGTACGCCACTGCCAGTGCAATTAACAGAAAAACTTGTAGCCCTGAGTGAGCAAAACTCGTCGTCTTCGGTAGATTTAAATCGACTCGTGAATCAAGCGTTTAATCGCATGATCTCTAGTCAAAACATGCACCCGACAACAATTGAGCGAGAGCTTTTAAGTATTCTCAGACCAACCGCATTACCCAGCCAGATTCAGCAAGCGAGCTTTAGCCAAGGTTTAGAGCAATTAGCGGTGGCTTCACTGGCGGCACCCATTATCAATCAAGCGCCAACGAGTATTAGCTTCAATAATCAAACAGGCCTTGATGCATTACTGCAAGTGTTAGTGCCCAATTTTAAAGCCGTTAACGGCAGTAAGTTACTCGAGCAATTGCAACAGCCAACGATGCAAGCAATGGCCGCTGAAGTATCTCAACTCAAACAGACTCTGACCCAAGTGCAGACAACGCCCATCAATCAGCAACAAGATAACAGTGCTTTGGCGCAGTTTTTCTTGCCGATGAAGTTACCTCCTGAAACAGGGCAAACAGAAATCAGCTTAGGACAGTATAAAAAGCCAAGTAAAAATAAACTCGAAGCAAAAAATGTTTGGTTTGTGCGGTTAAACTTTGATTATGCACAGCTTGGCAAGTTACAAATTACCGCAGAGGTGATGGATAAAGCGGTTGATTGTCAGTTACTTGCTTCTTCGCAAGAAGTAACCGCACTTGCTCATCCGCACTTAGAAACGTTACGTCATAAGCTTGCAAGCCATGGCTTAAATGTGGGAGAACTAAACCTGCAGCAAGGTGTGTCAAACCATCAGGCTTTTTATAAATCGCATGCGATTATCAACATTAAGGTGTAATTTTTATGAGTGAACACGCGATGCATAAATCTGCGATAGGCCTACTCTACGAAGCTGGCAGCTCGCCAAAAGTGACCAGTAAAGGCTTTGGTGAATTGGCGGAAGAAATTATCAAGCTCGCCGAGCAAAAAGGTATTCTGATACACCAAGATGCTGATTTAGCCCAAACTCTGTCTCATCTAGAGTTAGGTGAAGAAATACCGAAAGAGCTTTACTATGTTATTGCCGAGTTAATTGCTTTTTCGTACGTATTGCGGGGTAAATTTCCACCGGGTTGGCACGATTTTCAAGGTAAGCTCAACATTCAAGCCTAGTTCTCAGATGCACTCAAATAAAAAAGCGCCTTATTGGGCGCCTTTTTGTTTATGAAGTGACATGAGTAATTCAGCTTCGGCTCTGGGTAATTCGCATTCACGAATTATTTCTTCTAAATCAGCACCTAGCTCAACCATTTTAACCGCTCGTGAATAAATTTTCGCATTCGGGTCATCATATTTCTGTGCATCTTGCAGCTGTTCAAGCTCTTTACTTTTTTCTTCAACAGCGACAACACGTTTGCCAATACTTAGCATGCCGGCACGCATTTCAGCCACTTCGCTACGAAGAATACTCAATTGCTGTTGAGCTTCTTGCAGCTGTTTTTGCTTGGCCTGAATTGCCGCCGCTTGTTTATTGTTATTGACAAAAATAAGCCCCAAACACACTAATACAAGTAAGATTGAGGCACCAAACAAAGAGTATAACAGCATATAATTTCCAAACGCTTATAGTGCGCTCAGCTCGTCCCACTCATCGTCATTTAGTAATTTATTAAGATCAACCAAGATCAATAGCTCACCATCACGGTTAGATACGCCTTGGATAAACTTAGCACTTTCTTCTGTGCCGATATTTGGCGCACTATCAATTTCAGAGCTACGTAGGTAAACCACTTCAGCCACACTGTCGACCAAAATACCGATCACTTGCTTTTCAGCTTCAATGATCACGATACGTGAGTTATCAGTGACTTCTGCACCCATTAAACCAAAACGTGCACGCGTGTCGATTACCGTCACAACGTTACCACGTAAGTTAATGATACCTAACACATAAGACGGTGCACCTGGTACAGGAGCAATTTCAGTATAGCGAAGTACTTCTTGTACTTGCATTACATTAATGCCGTACGTTTCTTCTTCAAGTTTAAAGGTTACCCACTGTAACACTTCATCGTTGCTATCAGCATTTTTATTAGCTGACAGTAGTCTTTCTCCACTCATGCTATTACTCCGTAAAAATAGTTACTGCTCACGGCTGTCTAAGCCCTGCTCTAGCAATTGATATAAATTTTCAACGTCAATCAAGGCGCACATTTTCTCTTTGATGACACCTGCAAGCCAAGGCCGCTTACCTGATTTAGTTCGCCATTTTACATCTTCTTTTCGAAGCGTAATATTATTGACGAGCTTTTCAGCCAACAATCCCCATTGACTGTCACCTAAGGTGATTAAATACTGATAATTTAATGATTGTTCTAATTTTTCATCATATTTTTCTGGCATAACCCAACGTGCAGTATCAACAACATTCAGTTTTTCTTCACGGTTAAGCATCACGCCTTTAAACCATTTAGGCTTACCAAATAATTGGTTAACCTCTGCCAGTTGATGAATTCCCCCTAATGCTTTTAACGGCACGGCGAGCGTTAACCCCGCTACTTCGAAGAACAATGCCTGAAATTCACCATCAAAATAGTCTTCTTGGCGATCAGACGATGTTTTTGCAACCAGTTCTGCTTTAGGTTCTTCAACTATATCTTTGATATTAGCTTGGTTCTCGGTTTTCTCAAGCTCTTTAGTCGGTTCTGGGGTTGGTAAAACAGGTTCTGAGGTAGGCAGAATTTCCGTCAGCTTTTCTTCTGTCTTTGTTTCTGGCTCTTTAACCTGCTCTAACAGCTTTGCGACAGGCTCAAGGTTTTGGTCTGTAGGCTCATCTTCACACAACAAAGCGCCCAAATATTGGGTCATCACTTTTTCATTGGCAAATAAATGCTTACTCATCTCTAACCTTGTGCAACTAAGTAATCAAGCAGTGCGCGATAGGCAAATACCCCACGCGAACGCGGGCAATATTGAATCGGCACTTGTTGTGCTAAACTAGCATCTCTAAATTTTGTATCGACAGGCACGACACCTGACCATACTTTGTCTTTGTAATTATCCTTCAGAGTCTTATAAGCTTCAAGTGATGCTTTAGTGCGCTTGTCGTACATTGTTGGAATAATCGTATATTGATACTGTTTGGCTTGTGATGTTTGCATCAGCTCCATGGTGCGCATCATACGATCAAGCCCTTTTAAAGCCAAAAACTCAGTTTGTACTGGCACTAAAATTCGTTCGCTTGCAGCGAGTGCATTGACCATCAAAACGCCCAAAACAGGTGGGCAATCTATAATCGCGAAATCATAATGGTCGCTAATTTTGGCGAGTGCTTTTTTCAGTATTAAGCCCATGCCATTTTTATTGCCCATGCTTCTATCAAGCGTCGCGATAGCCATAGTCGCAGGTAAAATATCAAGATTTTCAAGTGTTGATGGGCATAAAGCCTGTAAAACTTCTTCACTTGCCATACTGTTACCGCGTGCAAATATATCGTACACACTGACTTCAAGATCTTCAGAATCAATACCAAAGTAATAAGTGAGTGATGCATGCGGGTCGGTGTCAATAAGTAACACGCGCTTCCCTTGTAAAGCGAGAATGCCAGCAAGGCTAACAGCTGTGGTGGTTTTCCCTACCCCACCTTTTTGATTCGCTACGGTCCAAACTTTCACATCACACCTTATTATTGTTCATTGCGCGTGGTAATCCTAATACCACCATGTGGTAATTGAATCACTTTAATGGTGTTATCATTGCTTGGCAACTCAATTTCAGTTGTATCTTGTGCTTGATTTTGTGGCTCTTGCTCTGAGCTTTCTGGCGCTTTAGGTGGTAGACCATACTTTGACAAGGCAACCACCACTTTACGGTTTTCAGCACGTCCTTGCTCGGTATCATTACTCACAAATGGTGAGTATTGTCCGTAACCTTCAATGGCCATACGCGCTGGATTGATACCCAAACTTTCAAGTTCGACGAGTACCGATGTAGCCCGCGCTACCGATAACTCCCAGTTAGAACGAAACATCTCATTGCGAATACCTTCATTATCGGTATAACCACGCACGCGAATGTAATTATCAACAGGGGCAATTATATCTTTTACTAAGCCAACGACTTGCTTGGCTCGTTGCTGCGCAACAGCACTGCCCGATGAAAACAGCATCCCAGAGCTTAGTTCAATGATAAGCCAGTCTTGATGTAACTCTAAACTCGCTTCACCATCACGAATTTCATCAATCAGTGCAGACTGCAATTTCGTGAGTAAGCTGTCGAGGGGCTTGCCAAGATGCTTTTTCTCAATATTACTGGTTTCGCTTTGCCCATCAAGTAACTCAGGCCCTTGCTCTTCTTTACGAATGCTCTCACCGTACAAAATATCGTTCTCGGTGCTGACTCTGTCAGTTAATATGCCCATGCCGTTAACGCCTGTGCCCACCTGCTGTTGCTGACGAGCAGACTTTTCAAACACCTGTTCAAGAGAGTCTGAGAGAATTTGAAAGTCTTCATTCTTACTAATTGCGATTGCATACATGACCACAAAAAAAGCAAACATGATGGTCATGTAATCGGCATAAGAAACTAGCCAGCGTTCGGTGTGTTGGTTTTTTGACGTGTTATGACGCAAGCGACGGCGCATCATGTTAAATTACTCGTCAACTAAGCTTGGACGTTCTACACGATACGCCTCAAGTTTTAGTTCGATATTTAGTGGGCTCTCACCTTGCGAGATAGCAATAATGCCTTCAGCAAGTAATTCATGATACAGCATTTTTTGTTCAATTTGCTGCTTAAGCTTATTCGCCATTGGCAAAAAGAGTAAGTTGGCTAAACCAACACCATAAATGGTGGCGATAAAAGCAGTTGCTACACCCGCACCCAGTTTTTCAGGATCCGTTATAAACTGCATAGCCTGAATCAAACCGAGCACCGCACCTAAAATACCAATTGTTGGACTATAGCCGCCCATTGCTTCATAAACACGACTTACCTCGAGTAAGCGTTCGCGTTCTAGCATTAAATCAATCTCAAGGGTATCTCTGAGTTTTTGTTCATCAATCCCATCAACAAGTAGACTTAAGCCTTTTGCCGCATACGGGTCTGAATGAGATAATGCTTCAGATTCTAGTGCTAAGTAACCTTCTTGACGTGCCTTGTGTGACCAACGCTTCACTTGCTCTATAGCAGCTTCAATATCATGATACGGTGGAAAGAACACCCAATGACTGATCTTAAGCGTTTTGGTAAAGACACTACCAGGAGTCTGCAGCATCACAGCCCCGAGTGTCCCACCTAAAACAATGATCAGCGCCGGACCATTGAATAATGCACTGACAACACCGCCCTCAAGTGCATAACCAAAAGCAATGGCGCCTAAGGCAACGATTAAGCCAAGAAACGAGAGCTTATCCACAACCAGTCTCACGTATTAGGCGAGCTGCAACATCATTGAGTGCGAGGCTTTCGCTCGCTAATCCTGCGTTTGCAACAGCTTGTGGCATACCGTACACCACACTGGTTTTTTCATCTTGCGCCCAAATGGTTGCACCCACTTGATTGAGCATGCGTGCACCATCACGGCCATCTGCGCCCATACCAGTTAAGACTACCGCCAGTACATCACCGGCAAAGGTTTTTGCGGCACTCGCAAAGGTGACATCGACGCTAGGTTTGTAGGTAATACGCGGGCTGTCATCTTCAAACACACGTAATGTGCGAGAGCCGCCGCGCCCTTCAATCAGCATTTGTTGACCACCAGGTGCTAAATAAGCTGTCCCTGGCACTAAACGGTCACCATTTTGCGCTTCTTTCACATTGATTTTGCATAAGCCATTAAGCCTTGCAGCAAAGGCTGGCGTAAACGCCGCTGGCATATGCTGAATCAGCAAAATAGGGTGTGGGAAGTTAGCTGGCAACTGAGTCAAAATTGTTTGCAGTGCCACAGGCCCACCAGTTGAAGTACCAATCGCAACCAACTGATATTTTTTACCAGAGGCACGCATACTACTCACTGATGAAGACGATCCAGCAGATGAACTAGCAGGCGCTGTCGCAGTACGACTAAAGCTACGATCAGGCTGAACAATACCGCTGCTGGTCGTTGTGCTACGAGTTGGCGCAGATGTCGGTGTTGTTCTGGTCACTGGCGCTGGACGCGTAAAGCGAGAAAGTCGACGACGACCAATTTCTTTTACTTTATTTTGTAAAAGCGCAATTGCATCTTCATTATTGCGGGCAATATCTTCGAATTTTTTCGGTAAAAAATCTAACGCCCCAGCATCCAGTGCATCTAGGGTTGCTGTTGCGCCATCACGGGTGAGTGATGAAAACATTAAGATAGGAGTCGGTGTTGCTGCCATTATTTCTTTCACGGCACTAATGCCATCAAGAACTGGCATTTCAACATCCATAGTAATTACATCAGGTCTTAATTCACGGGCTTTATCTACCGCTTCACGACCATTTACGGCAAAACCAATTACCTGAATATTGCTGTCTTGCTCTAAAATTTCGCTCACTCTGCGGCGAAAAAAGCTTGAATCATCAACAACTAATACTTTGACTGCCATTGGCACTCTCTTGTTTTATTTCATTGAAAGTGCAGCTTGAACGCTGCACTTTACTATTTATTATTAGCCAACGTAGTGCTTCAGCATGCTAGGGACGTCTAAAATAAGTGCGATACCCCCATCAGACGTGATGGTTGCACCAGCCATACCCGGTGTGCCTTGCAATAATGCATCAAGAGGTTTAATCACCACCTCTTCTTGACCAATTAACGAGTCAACCACAAAGCCCACTTGTTTAGTGCCTATTTGAACAATAACCACGTGACCTTCTGCTTTGCGCTCTTGGCGGTTGGCTCCTTTTACTAACCAATGTTGTAAGTAGAAAAGCGGTATCGCTTTTTCACGTACAATAATTGTCAGCTGACCATCCACTACGTTTGTTTTCGTTAAATCAAGATGGAAGATTTCGCTTACACCAGCAAGTGGTAAAGCAAATGTTTGCTCACCAACAATAACCATTAAGGTTGGTAGAATCGCAAGCGTCAACGGCACCTTGATTTCAAGTGCAGTCCCTACACCTAATTCAGACTGAATATTAACTGAGCCGTTTAATTGGGTGATTTTAGTTTTCACTACATCCATACCCACGCCACGGCCTGAAATATCAGAGATTTCTTCTTTCGTTGAGAAACCTGGCGCAAAAATTAGATTATATGCTTCTGTATCTGATAAACGGCTTGCTTGGTCATGGTCGATAACACCTTTGGTGATCGCAATTTTCTTCAGTTTCTCTGCATCCATACCCGCACCATCATCGCGGATAGTAAGCAGGATGTGGTCACCTTCTTGCGAAGCCGACAGGGTTACAGTACCTGTACGCGGCTTGCCTGCTGCTTCACGCACATCAGGCATTTCAATACCATGGTCAACCGAGTTACGCACTAAGTGCACTAAAGGATCGGCCAGGGCTTCTACTAAGTTTTTATCTAAATCGGTTTCTTCACCAACTAGTTGTAAGTTGATGTCTTTTCTTAAGCTACGCGCTAAGTCACGAACAACGCGTGGAAAACGACCAAAGACTTTCTTGATTGGCTGCATGCGGGTTTTCATAACCGCACCTTGCAAGTCAGCTGTCACCACATCTAGATTAGAAATAGCTTTACCCATTGACTCGCTGTTGCTGTTATTAGCAAGGCTTACCAAACGGTTACGAACTAATACTAACTCACCCACCATATTCATGATTTCATCAAGGCGTTTTGTATCAACACGTACGGTTGTTTCAGCCTGTGGTGGTGGCGCTTTCTTTGGCGCTGCTGCAGCAACGGGAGCTTTTTCCGGTGCTTTTGCTGGAGCTGGCGCTGGCGCTGGTTTACTTGCTGCTGGTGCAGGCTGAGCCGCAGGTTTTGAAGCTGCTGGTTGAGCAGGTTTTGCAGGCTCCACTTTAGGCGTTTCTGGGGCTTTTTCTGGCGCAGCCGTTTCTAAAGACTGTGGTGCACTGCCTTTACCATGTAATTCGTCAAGTAAGGCTTCGAACTCGTCATCGCTAATTTCATCGTCTGAACCACTACTTGTTGCTTCTGCAGCAGGTGTTGGTGCAACAGGTTCAGCAGCTTTAACAGGTTCTGGCTGAGCAACTTTATCTTGTTTTACTTCACCGAAATTGCCAACGCCGTGTAACTCATCTAATAAGCTGTCAAATTCATCATCAGTGATGTCGTCACTGTCGCTACTAATTACATCTGGCGTGGTTGAAGCAGGACCTTGCCCCTTGCCATGAAGCTCATCAAGTAGGCTTTCAAATTCATCTTCGGTGATTTCGTCAATGTTCTGTGACTCAGGCTTGCTATCTGCAAGACCACCGCCATCAAACAACATGTCGAAAGCAAATGGGTCATCTTCATCAATATTATCTGTCGCGATATCAGCTGTAACGTCAGGCGTATCGACAACTGGCTCTTCAATAACGGGCTCTTCAGGTGCTACTGCAACCTCTGCTGCTACAGAAATATCTTCACCAGCGAGCTCTTCTGCTGTAGGTGGCTGACTTAATTTATGAAGAACATCTAATAGGGCTTGATCTGCGGGCTCTGGTTGTTCGCGATTTTGAATCGTAGCGAACATTTCATTGATAGTGTCGAGGGCCTGTAGGATTACATCCATCAGCTCAGGTGTAACTGTACGCACACCTTGACGTAATAAATCGAAAACATTCTCTGCACCATGACACGCATCAACAAGCTCTGTCATGCTCAAGAAGCCTGCACCACCTTTTACAGTGTGAAAGCCTCTAAAAATGGCGTTTAAAAGATCTTTGTCTTCTGGGTTATTTTCAAGCTCGACTAATTGCTCTGACAAAAGCTCTAAGATTTCCCCTGCTTCAACAAGGAAATCCTGTAATATATCTTCATCGACTTCAAAGCTCATGCAGCTACTCTCCTCTTAGAAGCCCAGACTTGATAATAGGTCATCGACTTCATCTTGTCCTGAGACAACATCATCGCGAGACTCACTATCAATAATCGGCCCTTCAGGACCTGCTAGTGTATCACTGGTCGCAGGTGCTTTTTCTATGGCCTGTTTTTCTTGTTGTTGATGACCATCTTCTTGACTGCCAAATACAGTTAAGAGATTAATTAAACTGTCTTCTACTTCTCGCACTAATTCGATGACTCGGCGGATAACCTGCCCCGTTAAGTCTTGATAGTCCTGCGCCATCAACACATTAGTCATCAAACCTTGTAGTTCGTCGGTTTTGGTGTGCGAGTTATTCATGAACTTATCTAAGCTATGACATAACGATTTAAATTCACCGAGTTCAATTTCTCGGCTCATTAAACGATCCCACGTAGGTTTTATTGTTGCGATTTCATCAGCAAGTTGTTGAGCTATTGGTAAACTTGCTTCAACCGCATCCATGGTTTTATTGGCGGCGCTTTCTGTCATTTCCATAACATAATTTAAGCGCTGCTTAGCGTCTGGGATCGCGTCGGTAGTTAAATCAGTGAGACGAGTATCTAAGTCAAAGTTTTTTAACGCTTCGTGAAGCTGACGCGTTAATTTACCGACTTCAGCAAACAACTCTGATTGTTCTTTTGATGCAGCGTCAAGAATCAGCTTATCCGCTTTTTCTTGTTCACCATTTTCAAGATACTCAACAAGTTGACGAGCTTGCTCTAAACTTATTTGAGGCGCAGCAAGTGCTGACATAAGCCTCTCCCCTTAGATTAACCTAAACGTTCGAACACTTTTTCCAATTTGGTTTTAAGTGTCGCAGCAGTGAATGGTTTAACGATGTAGCCATTAACACCTGCTTGAGCAGCAGCAACAATTTGTTCTTTTTTCGCTTCAGCTGTCACCATTAAAACAGGAATATGCTTAAGGCTATCATCAGCACGAATTGCACGTAACAAATCAATACCTTGCATACCAGGCATGTTCCAATCTGTTACAACAAAATCAAATTCTTGATTTTGTAGCATTGGCAATGCTGTTGAACCGTCGTCAGCTTCCTGCACATTGGTAAAACCTAAATCCCTTAATAGATTTTTAATGATACGTCTCATTGTAGAAAAATCATCAACAACAAGAATTTTCATGTTTTTATCCAAAACATCCTCCGGTGAGGTTTGAACCTTTATTTACTTACTACTAATTAATCCAGTCATTGATTTTTGCTTTGAGCTTAATCATCGCCTGACCATGTATTTGACTCACACGCGACTCGCTAACATCGAGTATGTGTCCTATTTCTTTTAAGTTCATTTCGTCGTTGTAGTACAAAGACAAAACGAGAGCATCTCTTTCTGGTAACGATTGGATAGCCGTTAATAGAGACTGGTTAAACCGCTCATTTTTAACGTTATTAAACGGTTTGTCTAGTCCTAAATCCTGACCTACTGGTGTGATGACGTCTTCATCTACACCTAAATCTTCAATACCTAATACTTTACTCGAATTTACATCATGTAGAATATGATGGTACTCATCTAGCGTAATATCAAGTTTTTCAGCGACTTCAGTGTCTTTGGGCTCACGATTTAACGTACTTTCTAATTCAGATATGGTTTCAGCCACAAGGCGGGCATTGCGGTGAACTGAGCGAGGAGCCCAATCACCTCTACGAATTTCGTCTAACATCGCACCACGAATACGAATACCTGCGAAAGTTTCGAAGCTTGCACCTTTGCTTGCATCAAAGTTTTTTGACGCTTCAATCAGGCCAATCATACCTGATTGAATTAAATCATCGAGTTGCACACTGGCAGGTAAACGAGCAATTAGATGGCACGCCACTTTTTTAACTAAAGAGGCATGTTTTTCAACAATCGCATTCAGATTCTGTGCTGATTGATATCCCATCGCTTTATTCACCGATGTTGTCATAGTTAGCCGTTTACTAGTTTTTCAATAAAAAATTCTAAATGGCCAGACGGTTGATTAGGGATCGGCCACTTAACTGCTTTTGTTGCTAATGTTTTAAACGCCAACGCTGCCGGTGAGTTCGGGAATAATTCAACAATCACTTTTTGACGACGCGTTGATTTACGCATGTTCTCGTCATAAGGAATGGTTGCTACTAACTCCATTGAAACATCTAAAAAACGATCCGTTACTTTTGAAAGTTTAGCAAATAATTCTTGCCCTTCACGCATACTGCGCACCATATTGGCAACAATTTTAAATTTGTATACGCCATGCTCACGGCTCAGGACTTTAATAAGTGCGTAAGCATCGGTAATTGAGGTAGGTTCATCACATACAACCACAACAACATCTTGGGCTGCACGAGAAAAGCTTAATACCATGTCAGAAATACCCGCGGCGGTATCGACAATTAAAATATCAAACTCAGTGTTTAACTCGCTAAAAGCGCGAATAAGGCCTGCATGCTCTGAAGGCGTTAATTCCACCATGCTTTGTGAGCCAGACGTTGCTGGTACAATTTTGATGCCTGCAGGGCCTTCAACGAGAATTTCATCAAGCTCACACTCGCCTGATAAAACATGAGATAAGTTACGTTCAACACGAAGGCCAAGCATTACGTCACAGTTTGCCAGACCTAAATCGGCATCTAATACTAATACACGATTACCTAGCTGACCTAATGCGATTGCGGTATTGAGTGAAACGTTGGTTTTACCCACACCACCTTTACCGCCAGTAACAGCGATAACTTTAACGCCACTATTATTATTTTGATTCATTTTGCGCAGGCCGCTTGCTTGATCTAATACTGTGTTAATCATACATCCCTACTGTGTTCGACGCTACTGCTTGACGTCTTGAATGTTGTGCTTTTGCTCGTTTTAAATACAATTGTTCAGCTTTTTTCACTAGTTTTTCAGCATTCGCTACGCGAATATCCTCTGGAACGCGCTGACCGTTAGTAAGATACCCTATTGGCAGACGATTTTGAATCGCTATGCTAATAATCTCACCTAAACTTAAAGATTCATCCAATTTAGTGAAGATACAGCCACTTAGGTGAACCTTTTTAAAGTGTCTTACGGTTTCTTGCAAGACATTAATCTGTGCTGTTGCACTTAATACTAAATAACTACGAATATCAACACGCTGATTACGCATTAGGGTGTTTAATTGCTCAGTTAAACGTAAGTCGCGTTGGCTCATACCCGCTGTGTCTATTAATACTAGACGCTTATTACGTAAATGGTATAACACTTCTGCTAATTCATTCGCATCTTTTACTTGCTTTACGCCACAGCCAATAATACGACCATAAGTCGCCAATTGTTCGTAGGCACCAATTCTGTAAGTATCAGTAGTGATCAACGCCACTTTATCGGCGCCATATTTTTTCGCACCTAATGCAGCTAGTTTTGCAACTGTGGTAGTTTTACCAACGCCTGTTGGACCCACTAACGCAAATACACCGCCTTGACGCAATATTTCGTTATTCGTTGTATGCATTTGGTTTTCAACCATTTGCAGTAATGCTTGCCATGCTTGTTGGCGAGATACATCGTCAGGAATGAAACACGCCATTTGCTCTGCTACATCACGCTCAATGCCCATACCTGCTAAACGGTCAATCATACACGCACGAGTTGGATCGCGACGGGCCATGTCTTGTTGCATTAAGCCAGAAACTTGGTGTTCAAGTAATTGACGGATTGCGTTCAATTCTTCGCGCATGGTCGTCATTTCTGATTGATTAGCTGGCGCAGCGCTTTTGTGCTCTGCTGGTGAATCTAAATCATCAAAACCAGAATCTAAGTCGTCATCAAAACCTAAGCTATGTGCTTGAGTTTGCACACGAGGCGCTGCTTGTTGTTGAAAACGAGGAGCGTGTGCATACTCAGGTTGTTGTTGCTGATAGATAGGTGCTTTAGGCTGATAGTGTTCACTGGTATCGATACCAGATTGGCTAAACATTGATGCAAGCTCTGGCGAACGAGGGCGTGGGGCTTGACGCTCAAGTAACGCTTGTAGGCTGTCAGCAACTTTAGCTTGCGGCTCAGGCTTGGCACGCATTGGCTCTGGCTTAACAAAGTTATGCTGCGGTGCAGGTTTTGCTTGCACCACAGGTGCTGCTTCGGCTTTCGGGGCTGCTTTGTCATAGTCTACTGCTGCAACGATTTCAACACCGTTAGCAAGCTTTTTGTTCGACATAATAACCGCATCAACACCTAGTTCATCTTTCACTTCTTTCAGTGCTGTGCGCATATCTTTAGCAAAAAAACGTTTAATTTTCATGGTTCAACCCCTTTACTATCCTATTGTTGGCCTACTGAGCTGACAATCTTAATCTGTCTTTCGTCTGGTACCTCTTGGTAAGACATCACCCTTAAACCTGGGATGGTGTACTTAACGAAGCGAGATAACACAGTACGTAACATTCCTGACGTTAACAGTATCGAAGGTTCACCGGCCATTTCTTGGTTTTGATGCGCTTCATTCAATGATTGTTGAAGTCGCTCTGCAAGGCCTGGCTCTATTCCGGCACCTTCGTCACCTGCATTCTGAAGTGACTGATGCAACATCTGTTCCAACTCAGGCGCCAAGGTTATGACAGGGATCTCAGAAGACATACCAACAGCGTCTTGGACGATAAGTCTGCGCAGTGAAATTCGCACTGCAGCCGTTAGTACATCAGGGTCTTGGCTACGCGGGCCATACTCAACAAGGGTTTGAACAATTGAACGCATATCGCGAATTGCTACCCCTTCATTGAGTAAGTTTTGTAGCACTTTAACAACGGTAGTAAGTGGTAATACGTCAGGAACCAGACCTTCAACAAGTCGAGGATGGCTCTTCGCTAACATATCTAATAAGTTTTGAACTTCTTCATGACCCAGTAGTAAAGCTGCGCTATTAGTGAGTAACTGACTAATATGGGTTGCAACCACAGTCGCTGAATCAACCACGGTATAGCCAAGTGACTGTGCTTCATCTTTTTGATCAGGTTTGATCCATACCGCATCTAGACCAAATGCAGGATCTTTTGTTGCAACCCCTTTGATTGGACCAAATACTTGGCCTGGGTTGATTGCTAACTCATCACCATGTTTCAACTCACCCTCACCGCTTGAAACACCCATCATAGTGATTCTGTAAGCATTCGGATCAAGTTCTAAGTTATCGCGAATGTGCACAGGAGGTACCAAGAAGCCAAGCTCCTGAGACAGTTTCTTACGCACACCTTTGATACGATTTAACAGTTCCCCACCTTGAGATTGGTCAACAAGTGGAATTAAGCGATAACCTACTTCTAAACCAATAACATCAACTTGCTGTACGTCATCCCAGCCAAGTTCTTTTTGCTCTTGTTTATTAGCAACACCTGTACCTGGTGCACCACCATTTGCTTCTTGCTCTGCTTTTTCTGCTTCTGCTTTGGCTTTTTGTTGTTGTGTGAAATAAGCAAGGTAACCCAGTAATGCACCTAAGCTTAAAAATGCGATATGCGGCATACCTGGTACTAGACCCATGATGATCAAAATACCTGATGCGATATAAAGAGACTTTTCGTTACCTAACTGGTTCTTAACTTGATCGCCCATATTGTGCGATTCATTTTGACGGGTAACAACGATTGCAGTACCGATAGACAGTAACAGTGAAGGTAGCTGTGCAACAAGACCATCACCAATGGTTAGTAAGGTATACACTTCCATCGCACGGCTGAACGATAAATCATGTTGGATCATACCAACAAATAAACCACCAACGATGTTAATCACTAGAATAACGATACCCGCTATTGCATCGCCTTTTACGAACTTACTCGCACCATCCATTGAACCATAGAAATCGGCTTCGCGGGTCACTTCTTCACGGCGTTCACGGGCTTGCTCTGCACTGATAAAACCAGCGTTTAAGTCAGCGTCAATCGCCATTTGTTTACCTGGCATTGCATCAAGAGTAAAGCGAGCTGATACTTCAGAAATACGGCCAGCACCTTTGGTGATAACCACAAAGTTAATAATGATTAAAATCAGGAAGACCACTAAGCCAACAGCATAGTTACCGCCGATAACAACCGAGCCAAAGGCCTCGATAACTTTACCGGCTGCATCCCCACCATTATGACCTTCGAGTAATACTACACGGGTACTCGCGACATTCAGCGCTAAGCGCATGATAGTTGCAATCAGTAGTACCGCGGGGAACATACCAAATTCAAGGGGTTTCATGGTGTAAACCGTGACCAGCAACACCACCAGTGCTAACGCGATATTAAACGAAAAAAGAATATCTAAAAGAAACGGTGGCAGGGGTAAAATCACCATGCCCAGCGCAGCAAGTACCATTAATGGCGTGCCGATACCCTTCGCATATTCTTTTTTATCTCTGTTAAGTTGTTGTAATACCGCTTTAAATTCCATAATTCAACAATTTCAAAAAATTGACACTACACGGAATTTGCAATAACTATTCCAAGTTATATAGCTACTTACTAATATTTATAAGCATCGGGTATTGGGAGCTTTTTATTGAGTGCTACAGGGCGTTTACCGCGCCCTTTTTGGAAGCGCTTTAACTGGAAAACATAAGCCAGAACTTGCGCAACAGCAGTGAATAACTGATCGGGTATTTGATGGCCGACATCGGTGGTGTGATAAAGGGCACGTGTAAGCATTGGCGATTCAACAATGGGGACATCATTTCCCTTTCCTACTTTACGAATTTGCATGGCAAGCTCATCGATACCTTTGGCAATTACAATTGGTGCACCGGCCTTTGCTGTGTCGTACTTAAGTGCGACGGAGTAGTGCGTCGGGTTGGTTACGATAACATCAGCATCGGGTACATCTTGCATCATCCGTCTTTGCGACATTTCACGCTGTGTACGACGGATACGGGCTTTTATTTGCGGATCACCCTCAGAGTTTTTATATTCGTCTTTCACCTCTTGTAGGGTCATTTTTAGCTGTTTGTGGTGCTTATGGCTTTGATAAGGAGCATCAATCGCAGCAATGAGTATCAAAGTACAAGTCAAACCTAAGAACATCCAAGATAAGATTTCGAGAGCATGAATAAAATTACCCGGCGCGCTTTCAATACTTAAATGCAGAATTTCATCAAAAAAGGTATTAATTAAGAACACCGCAAAACCGGCGACCACTACAAATTTTAAAATTGACTTAACCAGCTCTACCCCTGCTTGCGGGCCGAGCATACGTTTAATGCCTTTTGCAGGCGACATTTTACTTGCTTTTGGTGCTGCCGCTTGCCAGCTGAAGTTATAGCCACCTAAGAGCGTATTACCAATAAAAGCGGCTATCACGATGATCAATACAAACATAGCCATGGGGAATAATAACGCATCTGCGACTATGCCCCACACTGAAAACATCTTAGTGGTATCGTAGGTTTCATTGCGATTAAGGCTTAATAAACGCCCCATCACATTATACAGACCTTTGCCAATTTCAGGGCCATACAGCAATAGCGAGACTGCCGAGAAGATAAGCACGAACATGGTACCTAGTTCTTTCGAGCGAGCAACCTGACCCTTTTTCTTGGCGTCGTCTATTTTCTTCCCTGTGGGTTCTTCGGTTTTTTCTTGACCAGAATCTTCAGCCATGGCGTGCTCCTAAGGTGTACAACCAACAAGGCTGCACATTAACTCAACCATTTTTAACCACTGAAACTCAAATTGAGTCATAAAGTTACCTAGCGTTGCCCAAATAATCACGAGCCCTGCCACTAAGGTAAACGGAAAACCAATCGAAAAAATATTTAACTGCGGTGCTGCACGGGTCATTACACCAAACGACATGTTAATTACCAGCATGGCTGTCAGTGGTGCTAAAGCAAGTACCAAAGCAGTAGTGAACATCCAGCCACCCCACGTAACGATATCCCAGTAGTGATCAACTGACCACCAATTACCATCGATTGGTAACACTTCAAAACTATGAATGACCATTTGGATCATCATTAAATGACCATTAAAAACAAAAAACAGTAAGGTCGCCAGAATCAAATAAAACTGGCCGACTGCTGGCACGTTTAAGCCATTCGATGGGTCAACAACGGATGCAAAACCCAGACCGGTTTGCATCGCAAGTATTTGTCCGGCAAGAACAAAGGTATTAAGGAGTAAGGTTGATGCGAACCCGATTGCCACACCAATCAGCATTTGCTGAATTACCACAAGAACCATTTCAAACGAGAACAGATTATTAAAAGTTGCTTGCGGCAGCATAGGCACAGCAACAAAGGTGACCACCACAGCTAAACCTAGCTTAATACGGGTTGGTACATTCCTAGCGCCAAGCCCTGCCATGATCATAATCATGGAACTAATACGCACCAAAGGCAGCAAAAAGTCGCTGAGCCATTGAATGATGACAGCAAACGGAAATTCCATTTAGCCTGCAATCTCCGGTATCGACATCACTAATCGAATAAAATAATCCATGAGTTCTTGGGTAAACCAGTGACCACCAACAATAAGCGCACTGATAGTGATTAGTAAGCGTGGTAAAAAGCTTAATGTTTGCTCATTGATTGAGGTTGCCGCTTGGAAAACAGCAACAACAAGACCAACTAACAAGCCTGGCACCACAATAGCCGATACTAATTTAATGACTAAAAACAAAGCATCACTGAGTATATCGACAAAAATTTCTGGTTCCATTTTGTGCCTCCGACCTAATTAAGTGCCTTGAATTGCATCGCTATACCCCAAGCCCAAAACTCTTCGCAAGCGTGCCCATTACTAGGCTCCAACCATCCACTAACACAAATAGCATGATCTTAAAGGGTAACGACACAATCATTGGTGAAAGCATCATCATACCCATTGCCATTAATACCGAAGCGACGACTAAATCCACAATCAAAAATGGGATAAAAAACATAAAGCCAATGATAAAGGCTGTTTGCAGTTCGCTGGTAACAAACGCAGGGATCAACACAATAAGCGGCGTGTCTTCTGGCGAATCGAGTTTGTCGTAACCGGCTATTTTCGCAAAGGTTTCTAAATCTTTAACCCTAACTTGCGAAAGCATAAACGCCTTCATTGGCTCTTTGGCAAGCTCTAACGCTTGCACCGAGGTAACCTGTTCATTTAAGTAAGGCTCTATAGCACGTTCATTCACCTGCTGATAAATTGGCGCCATAATAAAGATACTTAAAAACAGTGACATACCTAACAATATTTGATTCGATGGGGTTTGTTGCAGACCGATTGCCTGACGCAAAATAGCCAATACCACAATGATCCGAGTGAAGGATGTCATCATAATGACCGCAGCTGGGATAAAACTCAGCGCTGTCATTATCGCTAACACTTGTAGCGTCACAGAATAATCTTGAGAACCATCAGGGTTGGTGGTAATGGTCAGTGCTTCTATACCCTCAGCGTTAACTGATGGCAGAAATAACACACTTGCTAAAATAAGTATCCACTTGATCATAGCGTTAATTCTTTTTATTTGAAGGTGATTGTGGGTTCAGTAACTTACCAAATTTTTTAGCAAGCTCTGGCAATTCTTTTTCTTGTAATGGTGTTTCTAGCTTGTGCAGGTAATTAATACTGTGCGGGGTCACACCAATTAAGTGCTGAGCGTTATCAATTTCAATGACCATTAAGCGTTCACGAGAGCCCAAAGGCAAACTACGCACAACTTTAAACTCATCACTATTGGCAAGATTTGGGTTTAATTTTTTTACCAAAAAAGCCAATGCAACAATAACGACCAACACTAAAAGCAAAGACATCACCATAGACAGTAAATCTGCCGTCGGTGATGCCGTTGGAAATGCAGTGCTCGACGCACTCGCTAAAGCGATTAACACATTCATCGTAACTTTTTAATACGTTCAACTTGGCTAATAACGTCAGTTAAACGAATACCAAACTTATCGTTTACCACAACGACTTCACCGTGAGCGATAAGCGTCCCATTAACCAATACATCGAGGGGCTCACCAGCAACACGGTCTAGTTCAACCACTGAACCTTGGTTTAGCTGTAGTAAGTTACGAATATTGATTTTTGAACGACCCACTTCCATCGAAATAGTGACGGGAATGTCTAAGATGGTATCGAGTTTGCGTTTTTCATCGCCAGAGAGCTCATGTCTCTCATCTTTTAATTCATCAAGCTCAGCCACAGCAGCATCGCTTGAGGCATTTTCGGCTTCCTCAGCTTCGGCTAAGGCCGCTGCCCATTCGTCCATTGTATCTTGATCATCACTCATTATGTTTAACCTTATAAATCGACTACCAGTCTAAATCTACACCTTCAGATAAATGTAGATCTTCTTCTAGTTCTGCTAATTCTGCATCTGAATCCAGTTTTTTGCCACCTTTTGTGAACACATGTAGTTCTGACTTAACTGATTCAGGGCGTTTAATTTTTTCACTAATTTGGAGTGCCACATTGTCACGAGAACGACCCATTTTCGCTCTAAAGGTCGGCAGCTCTTCAATAAATACGGTGATATGTTCTGGCATTTCAACAGGGATAATATCGCCAGCTTTAAGCTCCATGATTTGTTGCAGCGTTAAATCAACTTCAAGTAATTGCGTTGATAAATCCACTTCAACATCCATGATTTCGTCACGCAGTGCCTTACTCCAACGCAAGTCGGTATCTTCAGTGTCTGATTGCACACCAGCATCGAGTAATTCACGGATTGGCTCAAGCATTGAGTAAGGTAATGCGATATGGAAATCACCACCCCCACCGTCAAGCTCAATATGGAAAGAGCTAATAACAACGACTTCGGTCGGACTTACGATGTTAGCCATTGCAGGGTTAACTTCTGAGTCAAGGTACTCAAAAGACACGTCCATAACTGGCGCCCATGCTTCTTTATAATCTTCAAAGATGATTTTAAGCAGCATTTGTACGATACGGCGCTCTGTTGGGGTAAATTCACGGCCTTCAATTTTTGCATGATAACGGCCATCACCACCAAAGAAGTTATCCACCAAAATGAATACTAAACGCGCTTCCATGGTAATTAAGCCAGTCCCTTTTAACGGACGAAAACGGACCATGTTTAAGCTGGTTGGCACGAATAAGGTATGAATGTATTCGCCAAACTTAATCATTTGCACGCCGTTAATTGACACCTCAGCGGTGCGGCGCATCATATTAAATAGGCTAATTCGCATATGACGGGCAAAACGTTCATTCACGATTTCCAAGGTCGGCATACGACCACGGACAATACGATCTTGTGATGAGAAGTCATACTGTAGAGTATTACTGTCTAAATCATCACCGTCGTGAATATCTTCCTCTTCGACTTCATCAACGCCGTGTAAGAGCGCATCAATTTCGTCTTGAGATAATAAATCGCTCACGCTGACCCCTTATTGCATCACAAAGCCGGTAAATAATACCCGCTCAATCACTTTGCTACCTTCAACATCATTTAATGCTGATTGCACTTTTTCAAGTGCAGCTACACGCACTGATTCTTTACCTTCGCTGGTACCTAATTCATCAGCTGTCGTGGTAGAAAGTACGCTTAGTAATGTACTTTCGATAAGTGGAATATGCTTTTTCGCAGTTTCTTCATTTACTTCACCACGCACTAGCAACTGTACTTTTATTTGCACGATTCGGTCGCGGCTAGCGCCAGGCACGTTAAAAACAAATGGACGTGGCATGGCTACATAAAGGGCTGAGCCAACTTGTGCCGAACTTGATGGTGCAGCAACCTCAGCAGCGGTTGTTTCATCTGCCAAACTCTCTTCCGGAGCATCACCACCCATAAACAAAAAGTAACCTGCTGCAGCACCAACAATCAACACTACAGCAGCAATGATGATAATCAGCTTCTTTTTGCCTTTACCTGTATCTTCTATTTCTAAATTTGCTTCTTCGGCCATTGTTAATTCCTTCAGCGTTACAGCTATTAGCTCATCATGCTGTAACTATTTTATTTCTTATAATAGCAGGACTTATGCATAGTAATCTATTGATGATGACGATTGTTGTCGAGAAGTTTCTGAGCTTTGCGCTGATACTTCTGGTTGTTGCTCATCTGTTTGTTGATTTCCAGCGAACTGCCCCTGCCCTGACTGCCCATCTTGTTGCTCAGGGCTACCTTGCTGAATACTGCTCTCACCCAGCTCAATTCCTTGTTGTGCTAACATTTCTCTCAAACGTGGCATTGACTGCTCTAATGCTTCTTTAGCCTGCTGATTTTGCACTACAAAATTAATTTGAGCTTGCTCAGCATCGCTACGTATACGAATTTGCATACTGCCCATTTCTGGCGGGTCTAAGCGAATTTCAGCTTCTTTATTATTAATATTTAATAATGCACTCACACGCTCTTGAAGCATTTTTGCAGCATCACTTTTTATGATGTTTATCGCTTGCATTACACCAGGGTCAACGCTCACTGATTTAGATTGAGCCTGCGTTTGTGTTGTTGCTTGCGTATGCATTGTTTGTACATCAAGTGCTTGCTCGTATTGCTGATGCGCCATTTCATAAGCACCAGTTTGAGCTGCCGTATTTAATGGCGTCGTTAATTGATTAAATAATTGCGCCACACGAGGCGTCACTGCCTCTTGGGTGCGTTCGCTATTGAGCTTAACCTCTTGCTCTGCAGTGACTTCTTCACCAGCAATGGCTTCACTCACCTGCGCTGCAACCTGCGCTGCGTTATTTTGTTTCGCTTTATTATTCTCAGCATTGACCGTTACTGCACTTACTGGCATCGCTGTACTGGCTGTTGCAGGGGTATTAATTGCCTCTGTAAGCACCGTTTGTGCCGCAGATAATTTTTCGTACTGAGCTGTGCCCGGCGTTAGCGTTTGTAGCTGAGAATTCACTTTGTTTAGCAGTGCTTGCTGTTCATCTTTACTAAGAGCAGTAAGCTGCTTTTCTACGCTTGCAGGCAGTTTGCTATCAAGGGCTTTAGTATCTGCGAGTTTCACATCTTGCTGCGTCTGACTGTCATCAGCAATTTCTGGCTCTACAGCTAGTTGTGATACAACACTCTGTGTAGTTTGTGTTGTAGGCTTACTACTCATCACATCAGTCAATAGCGACTTGATTGTTGCCACCTCATCAGCACCAAGCTTGTTATCAGTTTTTAGTTGATTTATTTGTTGCTCAAGTTGCTTTTGTTGTTCAGACGTTAAAGATAACCCCTTAGCGAACTCACTTACCGCTTGCCCATCACCACTTTGCACTTTTGCAAACAGGCTCACGATTGACTTATCTGTTACTGGTTTTTCTGTAAATGCTTGTTCTAACTTGGTTGCTGCGTCAGTTGGTTTGTATGATGTTCTCGCCGCGCTTGCTGCATCGCTTTTTTGAACTACCAACTCATCAGTAGCTAGATTTACCGCTGACTTATCAACGTTGTTTTGTGCTTGCTTTGCCGTCACATCAGCCGTTTTCACATCACTTTGAGTGCCATTATCTGTATCGCTAAGTAGTTTGTTTAAAGCAACTTTGCTTGTCTCATTTGCATCAGGCACTTTTTCTTCAGATGATTTTAATGTGTCTACATTCGCTGATTGTTTTTTGGCGCTATTTAACAGAGCGTCTACATCAACTGCTGTTTCTTTACTGTCAGTTACTTGTGCTGCACTGGCAATATTAGCCAACTGGGGTTTTGTATCAGGTGTATTAACAGCAGAAATACCCTGCTTTTCTTTATCGGTTAATGGGCTATCAACAATGGGGGTCACGCTATCTTTTGGCGGTAAATCACCCATCGCTTTTAGTTGGCTATCAACCGCTGTCGCAACTTTAGACTTGTGTAATAAGCTTGATAAAGAATTGTCATCTTGTGCTACGATTTTTGAATCATCGGTCTTTGCAACCTCTGTCATCGGTGACGGTATAACCGGTGTAATAGTATCGATTGGCGTTGGCTTTTTATCAACAACCACCGGACTAAACTCATTATTTTCAATCAGTTTATTAACTTTCGTACTCATTGCTTGAGCTGCATTTATTTGTGAAAGTAATGAATTTTCTTCGTCTTCGACAAGCGCGAGTTCATCGCCTTGCTCTTTAGTTACAGCTTCATTACGAATATCTGGACTTGTTTTAGATTGCTGCTCTGTAGACGTGGTAGCAGTTGCAACTTTAGCATCAGCAGTTGTGTTCTCATCACCTAATTTGGCATCTGATTTAGGCTCTTCAGAAAGACTAATAGCTTTAGTTTCATCAACAGAGTCAGTGTCGGTATCACTTTTTGGTTGAGAGGTGGTATTTGCTTGCGCGTTTGCCGCTTCACTTGCTTCTGTGAGTGAAGTTAAAAAGCTTAATCCCGATGCTTTATCGTTAGACTCTATGTCTTTGCCTGAAAAACCAGTACCTTGCTCAGTTTTAACCTGCAAATTGATATCACTGATCGCCATAATTCACCTAACCTAGTAACCTAAAGAAATGAGGCAATTTGCCGCCGCAAGTGCCAAAATTAATGCTTCTGATTAAGCAAATGCAATTAACATGCCTAAAAAGGTTAGAATTTTAGAGAAGTGCGTTTTTAAGCTGACGCTGATAAAACTGATTTGAAGCAAATTCGTCTAACATTTTTTGCTCTGCTTTCGCCACCAGCATCGCTTGCTTTTCAGCTTGCTTTTCAATCAACTTTGCCACTGCTTTTGCTTTAACTTGTTGTTTTAACCACAAGGCTTTTCGTCGCGTAACAACCTGTTTTGCGGTATTCACAGTACTTGCTTGCTGGCGTATGGCTTCTTCAATTTTCGCGATAAACGCATGATATTGACTAAACCCGGCACTAGACAAACCAGAACGCCCTTTCAAATGTAACTGCTGAGAATACTCCATGCGAAAGTTATTCAACCCTTGCAGTTTTTGTTGATTACTTTGCAAGTGCTGCTGCGCTTTTAAGTAATCCATACGTAACGATTCTTCTTTATCGCTCTCAAGTTTTAACAATAAATCAAGTTTACTTTTAGCCATTAGCCTTGTCCTAATAACTGCGCAAGACCTTGCAGACCATCATCATAACTAATAACGTCTTTCATGCCTTGCTGAAGGAATTGATTGACTCGCGGCATCATATTGATTGCTTGATCGAGCATAGGGTCGGTGCCTTTTTGATAGGCCCCTAACGTGATCATGTCTTTGTTCTGTTGATACATTGAATACACTTGCTTAAGCACTCGGGCTTGTTGCATATGCGCTTCTGAAACAACCTGTGGCATAACACGTGAAATCGATTTTTCAATATCAATGGCTGGATAATGACCACTGTCGGCTAAATCTCGAGATAATACAATGTGACCATCTAAAATAGCGCGGGCCGAGTCAGCGATTGGGTCTTGCATATCATCGCCCTCACTAAGTACAGTGAAAAACGCTGTAATCGCACCTTGCCCTTCACCACCGTTACCGGCACGCTCCACCAGCGCAGGCAATTTAGCGAATACTGAAGGCGGGTAACCTTTGGTTGCCGGAGGCTCGCCAACCGCTAAGGCGATTTCACGTTGCGCCATGGCATAACGTGTAACAGAATCAAGTAATAACAATACGTTAAGACCTTGATCGCGAAAGTATTCTGCAATGGTCACTGCACTTTCACAGCCTTTTAAGCGCATTAATGGCGAAGCATCGGCAGGAGCTGCAACCACCACTGAGCGCTTACGACCTTCAACGCCAAGGATTTCTTCAATGAATTCTTTTACCTCACGGCCACGCTCACCCACAAGCCCTACCACGATCACATCCGCTTCAGATCCACGGGTCATCATCCCCAGTAACACTGACTTACCGACACCAGAGCCTGCAAACAGACCCATACGCTGGCCTTGACCTACGGTAATAACAGAATTGATGGCTCGTACACCCACGTCCATAGGCTGACTAATTGGTCGTCTTGCCAACGGGTTAATTGGGTTTTGCGCAAACTTTAGGTGATGCTCAGCATTAATGGCACCTAAGCCATCAAGTGGACGACCAAGACCATCCACCACTCGGCCAAGTAAGCTCATGCCAACGGGCAACCCGGTTTCGTTTATTTTTGGGATAACTCGCGCACCAGGCAGTACGCCAGAGATGTGATCATTTGGCATTAAATAAAGTGTTTGGTCGTTAAACCCCACAACTTCAGCATCAACAAAGCCGTTTATCGTCTCAATTTTACATTGACTGCCAACGGGCGCTCTAAGACCTTTTGCTTCCAGTGTTAAACCGACAACACGCGTCAGAATACCGGCAACAGCCGGTTTAGGAGCCTTGATATGTTTTTCATAGCGCTGTAAGCGTTCGCTAAGAGTCATTGATTGAGCACTCATGATGAGCCTAAAAAGTGTTAGATACCACTACTATGCAAAAAGTTTTCCAACGTTTCTTTGACGCGGGTTTTTATTGTCATATCGAGCGATGATTGCGGGGTTTTAATTTCACAACCACCACGCTCTAAGGTTGGCTCAGCCACTAACTGCCAATGGTTATCTGCAATGGTTTGTTCGCCATAACTTTCGGTAATTAAAGCGATGTCATCAGGATGTAAGTGAATACGTACTTTCGCTTGCTCTTCACCTAATGCGTCAATGGCTTGCTTTAATGCATGCAAAATAATCTCTGGGGAGGTTTTAATTTCTTGGTAAACTAAGACCTCTGTCAGCATCACTGCTAACTGCACTAACTGCTTCTCTGCACTTTCATCAACTTTTGACAATGGCTGAGATAAGCTATCAAGTAAGCTTCTTAACGTGGTTAGTTGCTCTTCTAAAATTGGCTTGATTTCTTCTTGGCCTTGTTCTTTACCAAGTTCAACGCCTTCTTTAAAGCCCGCTTCTTTACCTTCATGTGCGCCCTTTTCAAAGCCATCAATATAACCTTGTTCATGGCCTTGCTTTAACCCTTCTTCAAAGGCATCTTGACGAATTCGTTCAAGCTCTGCCATGGTTAATGCTGGGATCTCAGGCTCTTCAGGCTGTTCTTCAACCTGCTGTTTTTGCTGCTCTTTGCGGTATAAGTCAGCTAAAGGCGTGCCATACGCTGTAGAGCGCCCTGCCAGTTTTCGGGTATCTTGAGCAACATCAGGAATCGGCCAGTTTTCCAGTAATTCATCGACTGCTTCACTGGCATGCACAGGACGTCCGGTATGAAACGAAGGCTTAGTCATGGTTTACAGGAACTCCTCACCACCACCGCCACCAAGCATAATTTCGCCTGAGTCAGCTAAACGACGTGCCGTTGAAAGAATTTCTTTTTGTGCTGCTTCTACTTCACTAATACGAACAGGGCCCATCGCCTCTAAATCATCAGCAAGTAGCTCTGCGGCACGTTTCGACATATTGCCCAAGATTTTCTCTTTCAGAGCTTCATCTGTACCTTTGATTGCTTTCATCAGTACATCTTGCTGTACTTCGCGCAGGATCGCTTGGATACCACGGTCTTCAACGTCCATTAAGTTCTCAAATACAAACATAAGGTCTTGGATTTGCTGCGACATTTCTTCATCGTGTTCACGGATTGAATCCATTAACTGACCTTCGATATTGGTATCTAGGTAGTTCATGATATCAGCAGCCGCTTTTAAGCCGCCCATTTTCGCAGCTTGCGCACCTGCTTGGCCTGCGAACTGTTTCTCCATGATTTCGTTCAGCTCTTGCAATGCTGCAGGTTGAACTTCTTCAAGGTTAGCAATACGCATGGTTAAATCTAAGCGCACTTTTTCTGGGAATTGCGACAAGATTTCAGCTGATTGCTCAGGCTCTAAATAGGATAAAACAATGGTTTGAATCTGCGGGTGCTCATTACGAATAATATTCGCTACTTGTTTTGAGTCCATCCACTTCAATGAATCAAGACCTTTCGCTCCTGAGCCCATAACAATTTGGTCGATAAGGCTGGCAGCCTTATCTTCACCAAGTGCTGCAGTAAGCGCTTTTTTGATAAAGTCTTCAGATTGGAAACCAATGGTACTGAAGCTTTGAATTTGCTCAATAAACAAATTATGTACTGCGCTAATTTTCGCTTGCGATAAATCATCTAGCGCAGCCATTGCCATACCCACTTTTTGCACTTGCTTTGGCTCTAAGTGTTTAAGGATTTGCGCAGCATCTTCTTCTGACAAGCTCAGCAATAAGATTGCAGCCTTATCAACACCGTCTAATTTATCAACATCAAACGCCGGTGGTAGTTGTTTTTGTTCTTGATCAGTCATCTTCTGTTAACCACGCTTTCACTACTTGAGAAGACAGTTCTGGTTCATTTGCAACCAATGCTCGAACTGCTTTGAGTAAATCTTCATCGCCATGTAAGTCTGGCAGCTGTAGTGTACCATCACTTGAGAATCCTACAGCAGCAGAGTCAAATTCTTTATTTAGCATATCTAGCGTACTATCACCAATATCTACACCTGCACTTAATGCATCTTCATCATAATCTTCAAGTGTATCGTCTGGGTAGATTAGACGTTTCAGCATTGGTCTTACTACGAATACAATCAGTACGATGATTACCAGTGC
The DNA here is from genome assembly GCF_037162425.1 of Pseudoalteromonas sp. Hal040. Taxonomy (NCBI): domain Bacteria; kingdom Pseudomonadati; phylum Pseudomonadota; class Gammaproteobacteria; order Alteromonadales; family Pseudoalteromonadaceae; genus Pseudoalteromonas; species Pseudoalteromonas sp. Hal040. Next base: position 2,621,342 of record NZ_JARLUU010000001.1, read on the forward strand.
ACCTAATGCTAAGCGTAGCATCTTCATGAACCAATCTTGTTCCCAAAGCGGCACTTCGGCTGCCATTTCTGTGTCTTCGCGAACAAATGGCACTGTGACAACTTCAAGTGCATCACCACGTTGCATGTCAAAGCCTACACCACCTTGTAGTAAACGACGGATATTTGACAATGCTTCAACAGAGCGAGGAACCATGGTCGTTTCACCGTTTTCACCTACTTGTGGTACATAATCAACGGCAACTGACACACTGATACGACGAATAACCCCTGTTTGCTGACGTTTATGTGAGATTGTTGTATCTAGCTCGTAGTTGCGTGTTGCTTCTTTATGCGAACGACTAGGATTCGTTGCTGAACCCGCACTGCCTTGGCCTGCAATTTCAGGAATATTAGAATTTACTGGCGGCTGATTTGTGAGTGCTCCTGGAATACCCACAGCAAGACCACCAATGTTATTTTCTTCGAATGTCGTTTCACTGCGCACAGCAGGTAGGTCTGGGTTATAACGTTTTTGTGTTTCTTCTACGGCGCTAAAATCCATATTTAAATCAACTTGCGCTGTATAGTTACCTAAGCCCACAACAGGAATAAGGATGCTGTCGATTTTATTTAAGTATTCTTCTTCACGTTTACGCTCAATTTCATATTCTTTGCGAGAGCGAGCAGCAAGTGAATTTTGTGAACCTGAGTTAAGTAAGCGACCATTTTGGTCAGTTACAGTAACGCGCTCTGGCGATAAACCTTGCACCGCTGATGCAACAATATCAACCACTGAGTCAATTTCTTCACCATCAAGTGTACGACCACGTTTTAAGGTCAATACAACAGTTGCTGAAGGTTGCTTTTCACGGCGAGCAAAGACGTTTTCTTTTGGAATAGCTAAAAGCACTTTGGCGCGAGTAACATTTTTTAGCTCTTCGATGGTACGCGCAAGCTGTTGCTCACGACCATGTTTTAAACGTTCACGTTCAAGGCGTTGGCTTACACCAAAACCCATATCTTGCATGATGATGTCAGTACCTGAGCTTGGCGCTTGCTCTAGGCCTTCACGAGCCATCAATAATTTAATGTTTTGGTATTCACCTTCTTCAACAGAGATGACATTACCATCAAGTTCGTAATCAATCTTTTGTGCGTCTAAAAAGTCCAGCGTTTGAATAAGCTCTTCCGTTGGCATTTTACCAAGCGGACGCATATCTGGCTGACGAGCCCAGATAATAATAAAAATTGCGATAGCCAAACATATTGCCAAAGCAATCACTAAAGTAACCTGGCGTAAAACGTCTACACCGTTTAAGGCACTTAAGTAGCCTGACTTTTGCTCTTGTTGATCATCGGTATCGTTTGAATCGATACCACCGCCGGCTAAGGCTAGATCAGTTGATTGATTAGATTGCGCCACAATAATTCTCCACTACCTAGTTAAACAGGCATGTTCATGATTTCTTTATAAGCTTCAACAAGCTTATTTCGAACCTGTACTGTTGCTTCAAAAGCGACTGATGACTTTTGCGAAGCAATCATAACGTCAGCAAGAGAAACACTGCGGTCGCCCATTTCCATTGCCGTTACTTTTTGTTTTGCTTCTTGTTGTAAGCCATTCACTGTATCAAGTGCATTGGTAAGTAAATCACCAAACTGTGCCGATGATGTTGGCTGAGTTTGTGTTGGTAAATTATTAATTGAGTTACTACGACCTGCTTCTAAGGCCATAGATTGCATTTCTTGAAATAATGCGCTGTTTTGAACTTTCATAATACTCTCTGACAATGCAGTTTACTTATGCACTCATAAAGCACAAATCATGCCACAAAATAAACCCTTATATATCAACAGTTTAACTTGTTTATTTTGTTTGTCAGAGTTTTGACAGCAAACAAGCTCACAAAAATGTGAGCTTGCTTAACTAACTTTTTGGTGGGAGTTTATGCAGGTAAGGCAATACCCAAGTCACGCATTTGCGCCAATTTATAACGTAACGTGCGCGGACTAATACCTAAGGTTTCTGCAACCTCTTTACGCTTACCATTACAGCGCGCTAAGGTTTCTAAAATAATACGATGTTCTTTGTCTTTAAGCTCGTCTTTGTAGTTACCCTGCTCACTCATTTGTGGCACAGTATCTAGATTAACCTCAACAGGCTGTTCTTGATAGGCCGGTGCATTGTGTGGTGGCGTAGCGACTGGCTTTATATCCACCGTGAGCAACTCTTCAATAAAGACATCATCTTGATGAATACTGTTACCATCACATAATATCAACGCACGTTGAATAACATTATCAAGCTCGCGCACATTGCCCGGCCAAGCATGCGCTAACAGCTTTTGCTGAGCTCCTTCGGTTAACAGCGCAATGGGCTCTTTACTTTTCAAACAATGACGCTCAATTAAATGCTCGGCCAATACAATAATGTCACCCGGACGCTCTGCTAATGGTTTCCACATGAGTGGGAACACATTTAAGCGATAATATAAATCTTCTCTGAACAGGTTTTCGCTCACCGCTTCTTTTAAGTCGCGATTACTTGTAGCCAGTACGCGTACATCAAGCTCTATGGTTTTACGGCCACCTAAACGTTCTACTTCACGCTCTTGCAGTACACGCAGTAATTTAGCTTGTAAGCCTAAATCCATCTCCGTAATTTCATCAAGTAAGATGGTACCACCTTGAGCTTGCTCAAATTTACCAGGACAGGCTTGAATAGCACCGGTAAATGCCCCTTTCTCATAGCCAAATAAGGTTGCTTCAAGCATATTTTCAGGAATAGCAGCACAGTTAATAGCCACAAAGGGGGCATCGCTACGGTTTGATTTGTCGTGGATAAAACGAGCTAAAACCTCTTTACCTGACCCACTTGGGCCAAGCACCATAACACTGGCATCTGAGCGCGCTACTTTACTGGCAAGTTCTAATAACTTAATGCTCGATGGATCGGCAACAATTGGGCCATCGGTTTCTTTTTCCTTTTCAGGCAAATAACGACTCACCATGTTAAGAAGCACTTCTGGGGCAAACGGTTTTGCCATGTAATCAATCGCGCCTAAACGCATTGCCTCTACAGCATCATCAATGGTGGCATAGGCTGTCATCATTAATACCGGCAACTCAGGATAATTAAGTTTAATGCTTCGTAACAGGTCAAGGCCGCTCATTGCGCCCATTTGCACGTCACTAACAACCAATGAATAGCTATTTTGCTTAAGTAAGATCATCGCTTGTTCAGCGCTATCTGCAGCAACGCAATCAATACCCGACATTTCAAGGGTATCGATCAGTGCTTCTCGTAAGCCTGCGTCGTCTTCAACGACTAAAATAGAGTTAGTATTCATTTTGCCTCCGCTGACATTGGTTCTGCACTAATTGGCAAGATCAAACTAAAACATGCTCCCCCATGAGCATTATTAGTTACTTCAACCCGTCCTTGGTGCGCATTGGCGACTGAACTTACAACAGCAAGTCCAAGCCCCGTGCCTTGGCTTTTGGTAGTAAAAAAAGGTTCGAATAATTTGTTGGCATGGCGTAAATCAACACCTGGGCCATTATCACTGACACTGATGCGAACACTGTTTACGCTAGTTTCGTCACGTTCAGCACTCAGGGTTACCACAGCCTCAGAGCCAATAATTTGAATACTGTTGTGGATCAGGTTTTGAATAGCACTTGCCAGAGCTGTTTTATTACCCACAATTTCAATATCTGGCTCTGGTAAGTTCACGCTTAGTTCACTGTTATTTTGCGCAACCATCGCATCAGCACCCGCTTTTACTTCATTAAGTAACTGTTGCATTGAAACGCTTTCGACCACTTGTTGCTCACCACTTTTGGCAAATAACAGCATATCGTTCACTTGGGTTTCTAAATCTTTTAAACGCGACATTAATTTTGTATGAAAGTTACCACGCGAGCTTTCTGGCAATCGCTTTGAGCCTAAATTTGCGGCATAAAGCATGGCAGCTGATAACGGTGTTCTGACCTGATGAGCAAGCGAAGCAACCATTTTGCCAAGCGCACTTAAGCGCTGCATATGTGCAACTCGCTTTTGTAAACGTCTGGTTTCAGTTAAATCTGTCATTAGAATTAACTGTCCTGGCTCTGGAGCAAGCGCAGTAATATCAAGCTTAATTAAACGGCCATCTTTAAGTGATACTTCATGTCCATCGTCTTGCTTTGGTCGAAATGAGCGTTGAATAACGCTAAACCACTTTTCACCTTCAAGGGGTTCACCTAGCATATCAATGGCAATTTGATTGGCTTTTGCGATCATGCCTCGGCCATCTAACACCACCACTCCCGCAGGCATGGTATCAACCAAATGGCCTAACCAACTGGCTTGTTGGCGCAGCTCACTCAATTCACCCACATACTCTTCTTGCTGTAGGCATGGGTTATATTGTTTGGCTGTGATAAATTGTGGTTTCAGGACATTTGCTAAGGCCATAATCGATACTCAAAAAATCGTGTCTACCTAGCTAAATGCACAATCCGTACCAAATTTATTTTTGTTTTATTTCAATAAATTAAAGACAAAAAAAACACTGACAAAAAAATGACAATCGCGAGGGAATAATGCAAAAAGAACACCATTGTCGTTGCCCATGGCTCGATACCAGCAAAGAAGATTATGTGGCCTATCATGACCAAGAATGGGGGGTGCCATTATATGATGATCACCGCTTATTTGAGTTTATAACCTTAGAGTCAGCACAAGCTGGACTGAGTTGGTATACCATACTTAAAAAGCGTGATGGCTATCGCAGTGCCTTCAAAAATTTTGTTGTTGAAGAAGTTGCCAAAATGACCGAAGACGACGTCGAAAGGTTAATGCAGTTTGAAGGCATTATTCGTAATCGCGCTAAAATCGCTGCCACTATCAATAACGCGCGACGTTTTATTGAAATTCAAAAGGAGTTTGGCAGTTTCTCAAACTACCAATGGCAGTTTGTGGGTGGCAAGCCACTGGTAAACGACCTCGATAAACTAGCGGACTATCCGGCTATTACTGAAGCCTCAACAGCATTTGCCAAAGATTTAAAAAAGCGTGGCTTTAAATTTTTAGGCCCAACGACTGTGTATGCGCATATGCAAGCCTGCGGTATGGTCAATGACCATAGCAATGATTGCTTTAGAAAAGCTGAGATAATCAGTGAATACGAATAGATAAAACCGAGCAAGACACCTAACGCGGCTAGTCGCGCGTTAGGTTGTATTTCTTCATTTTTTCGACCAGTGTGGTGCGTCTTACACCTAAAATTTCTGCAGCACGTGCAACAACATAATCGTAGCGCTCTAATGCTTGGCTGATTAAACTGATTTCAAGCTCAGCAAGATACTCTTTAAGCTCAATGCCTTCATCAGGTAATAAACCTGAGTCTACCGTTGTTGCTGGGGTATCAAGCTCTTCCTCATCATAATCACTAAAACCGGTACTGAAAATATCGTTGAAAGCATCTCGCTCCATCAATTCTTCAGGGTACTCAGGCTCATAAGCCTCAACTTCAATATAACGATATTTAGCTGGTAGGTCTGGCACATCAACCACTTTATCAGGGAACATGATCACCATGCGCTCAACTAAGTTAGCAAGCTCACGAATATTCCCCGGCCACGCATGCTCTTTTAAGCTTTGAATCGCACGTTCAGTGAATTTGGCCGTTGTGCCACTTTGCTCGTTCACACGACGCATTAACTCTTTTAACAGCAGAGGAATGTCGTCAGCACGCTCACTTAGCGAAGGGTTTTCAATTGGAAACACGTTTAAACGATAAAAAAGGTCTTCACGGAAGTCGCCTTTTTCAATCATGTCTTCAAGGTTGCGGTGAGTTGCAGCAATAATGCGTACATCAGCTTGAATAGGCTTAGTACCCCCTACTCGCTCATAGCTTCGCTCTTGCAACACACGTAGTAGTTTAACCTGCATTTGCAGAGGCATATCACCTATTTCATCTAGAAACAGCGTGCCGCCTTGCGCTAATTCAAAACGCCCTTTTCGCGCTGATATTGCGCCCGTAAAGGCCCCCTTTTCATGACCAAATAACTCACTTTCAAGTAGTTCACCAGGAATAGCACCACAGTTTACCGGCACAAATGGCCCGGTATTGCGTTTAGAGAGTAAATGAACGTTACGTGCAACAACTTCTTTACCTGTGCCTGACTCACCTAAGATCAGCACATTTGCATCGGTTTTTGCTACTTGCTCAATTAAAAAGCGCACATCTTTTACAGCTTCGGTTTCACCGACTAAACCATCAAATGATTTGTTGGATTTAGCTTGTTTATGGTCACCCGGTAGCATGCGCTGATATTGCTGACAATCATGCAATAGCTGAGTAGTTACGTCATGGTTAAACGGCTCACAAATTAAACCAACTACATTAGCAATGCTTAGTAACGGTTTGAGTGTTTCACCAATTAATAAAAACGGAATGGCAGGAAACTGTTTGATCACAGCCTCGTGGTTTAGCTGCTGTAAAGCACCAAGAATGACCATGCATTCTTGCTGTTGATGTTTTTCACAAAAAGACTGTAATGAAGTCTCATCAACTAATTGTGCAGTTTCACCAATGAAGGTAAGTGCTGCATGTAAACCTATCGCACGATTATTATTATTGTCTAAAATTAAGATCATTATTTGCGAACCACAGTTACCACGAGGTTAGTTAATTTCTAAATTGTAAGCGAGTTTAGGAGGGATGCAAGCGCTAAGCGGCAATTTATTGACATCAACGCCAAAAAATAGTCACTTAGCACTAAAATTTAATACTAAAGAATTAAAGTAAACCTAATATAGACTCGGCTGAACGATTAGCCTGACCACGTAAGGCAACCGATGCTTGCGATAAAATATCATTAGCTACTTGATCAGACACGGCTTTTGCATAGTCAGTATCTTCTATTCGGCTTTGGCTCGCAGCAATGTTCTCTCGCTGGTTACCTAAACCTTTTATCGTACTCGTCAAGGTATTTTGAAAAGCGCCTAGCTCAGCTCTTTGGGTGTTAATTTCCTCTGCTGCTTGGTCGCTAATATCAATTGCAGCTTGAGCACCTGCTTGGGTTGAAATATCGATTCCCGCAATAACTGAAGCAATACTACCATCAGATGGCGTCACTGATTGTGTGGTGTTGGCATCAGGACCAACTTGAAACGACACTTGCTCACCATCAAATAAAGGTTTACCACCGAATGTCGCATTTTCAAACGTTTCTGAAATTTGCGTTTGTAATTGCGACACTTCTTCTTGAAGTGCTGCTCTGTCATTATCTGTGAGCGCACCATTTCCCGCTTGAATAGACAGCTCTCGTATGCGAGAAACAGCATCATTCACACCAGATAGATTTGACTCTGTTACTTGCGAGTAAGAGATGCCATCGTACGCATTGTTAATTGCTTGGCTATAGCCATCTTGTTGCGATGTTAATCTATCAATAATTTGCAATGCAGCGGCATCATCTGCCGCTGAGTTTACTTTTTTTCCTGACGCTAGTTGCTCAGCAAGCTTATTACTCGTTTGCTGAGTTTGATTTAAAAACCCAGTATTGGGTGATTGAATTTTCATGGCGGCCTCCGACAAACCGATTGCTTAAATTATAGCTTAATTTGCCAAATTTTGTACTTTGTACCATGGTTTAGATAAATTAACTTGGCATCTGACTTGCTAGTGTATTAGTTAATAGTTAAATTACTGAGAATTGTGTCAAAATTCTCACTTTGCGTATCAAACGCCAATGAAAAATAACTCGGGTAACGCTATGTTCGACAATAAAACAATTTTAATTACCGGTGGTACCGGTTCATTCGGTAAAAAATACGTCAAAACGCTACTAGAACGTTATAAACCTAAGAAGATTATTATCTTCTCACGGGACGAACTAAAACAGTTTGAAATGCAGCAAGAGTTTGACCAACCGTGTATGCGATACTTCATTGGCGATGTTCGTGATAAAGAAAGACTTCGTCGAGCTATGCGTGGCGTAAACTATGTGATTCACGCAGCAGCATTAAAACAAGTACCTGCCGCTGAATACAACCCAATGGAATGTATCAAAACCAATATTAATGGTGCTGAAAACGTCATTGATGCTGCCCTTGATAATAACGTAGAAAAAGTCATTGCACTGTCAACTGATAAAGCCGCGAACCCTATCAATTTATATGGTGCGACTAAACTTGCATCAGACAAATTATTTGTTGCTGCAAACAATATTGCTGGCGGCCATAAAACAACCTTTGCTGTCGTAAGATACGGTAACGTAGTATGTTCGCGTGGCTCTGTTGTGCCTATTTTCCAAAAGTTTATCGACCAAGGTCGCGACCATATACCAATTACTCATGAAGAAATGACTCGCTTCTGGATTAGCCTGCAACAAGGTGTTGATTTTGTTCTAACTAACTTTGAGCGTATGTTAGGTGGAGAGATTTTCGTGCCGAAGATCCCTTCAATTCGTATTACTGATCTTGCCAAAGCCATGGCGCCTGACTTACCAATTAAAATAATTGGTATTCGCCCAGGTGAAAAGTTACACGAAGTTATGTGTCCTGCCGACTTATGCTTTGAAACATACGAATATAGCGATCATTTTGTTATCGCTCCGGGCATAAAATTCAGTAGTCGTAGCAATGATTTTACTGTGAATGCACTGGGTGAAAAAGGTGAGCAAGTTGCTCAAGGTTTCGAGTATAACTCACTCGATAACCCAGATTATATGAGCATTGAAGAAATTAAAAACTTCAACGTCCAAGCGTTACTGTAATACTTCATTATGACGAATAAGGTAATTCCTTACGGCAAACAAAGTATTTCACAGGATGACATCAATGCCGTAATTGATGTATTAAAGTCTGACTGGCTAACGCAGGGACCTGCTGTTCCGGCATTTGAAAGTGCCATTGCAGAATATTGTGGTGCTCACTATGCCTGTGCCACTAACAGTGCGACTTCAGCGTTACATATTGCTTGCCTTGCTTTAGGCGTAGGTAAAGGTGACATTATATGGACGTCGCCAATCTCCTTTGTCGCATCGAGTAATTGCGCGCTGTATTGTGGCGCAGACATCGATTTTGTTGATATCGACCTTGAAACAGGCAATATGTCTGTTGCAGCGCTTCAAGAAAAACTAACGTTAGCCAAACAAAACCAGCGACTCCCTAAAGTCGTGATCCCTGTTCATTTAGCTGGTCAGTCATGCGATATGGCTGCAATCAATGCACTTGCCAAAGAGTATGGTTTTAAGGTTATTGAAGATGCCTCGCATGCTATTGGCGCAAAGTATAAAGACCAGCCTGTTGGCAGCTGTGTTTATTCAGATATTACTGTGTTTAGCTTTCATCCAGTCAAGATAATTACATCTGCTGAAGGGGGTATGGCGGTTACCAACTGCGCTGAACTCAACAAAAAAATGAGCCGCTTGCGAAGCCATGGTATTACTAATATTCCTGAAGAAATGACCGAGCCAAGTCACGGCCCTTGGTATTATCAACAACTAGCGCTTGGTTTTAATTATAGAATGACTGATATGCAAGCCGCTTTAGGACTGAGTCAGTTAAAGCAGCTAGAAAACTTTGTATCAGTGCGAAACGACATTGCAACAACATATAACCATGCATTTGCAAATTCAGCGGTAGCTCATTTAACACAATCGGATGATTGTTACTCTAGCTACCATTTATATATTGTTCGTTTAACACAGTGTGATGTAGAAAAACATAAGTCGGTCATCACAGGCATGCGAGAGCAAGGAATTATTGCTCACTTGCATTATATACCGATCCATTTACAGCCTTATTATCAAGCTTTAGGCTTTTCGGACGGTGATTTCCCTAATGCAGAAAGCTACTACAAACAGGCTGTTACTATTCCTCTGCACCCAACTATGACAGCAGATGAGCAGCAATTCGTTATCGATACATTGATTGGTTTAGTATGAAGCTTGCTCTAGGTACAGTGCAATTTGGCTTAAATTACGGTGTCAGTAATAAGCGTGGTCAACCAAGCATTGCCAAGGCTCATGCCATTTTAGATATTGCAAAAGACGCAGGCATTACAACACTAGATACCGCACTTGGTTACGGCGAAAGTCACCAAGTGTTAGCATCCTATCCTTCGATTAATGACCGCTTTAACATAGTTACTAAGTTACCTCCTCTACAAAAAGAGCAATTTTCTAATCAGGATGCAGATAATTACATTGCATTAATTGAGCAATGTTTTTCAGATTTTAAAACTCAAAAACTAAACGCAATCCTATTTCACCAAGCAAGCGACATTGAGAAACAAGGTGTAGCGCCCGTTTTAGCGTGTTTAAAACAACGACAATTAGAAAATCAACTAGCGAGTAAAGGGGTTTCTTTGTATTCAGGTGCAGAGGTGGATAGCTTCACACAGTTGAGCGAAATTAACCTTGTGCAAATACCTTATAATGCATTTGATACCTACTTTAAAGACACTGGCGCTCTTTCATTACTAAGTAAAAACAACACTCAAGTGCACGCTAGATCTTGTTTTTTACAAGGCTTGTTATTAATGCCCATCAATGAGTTAGCTAGTTACTTTAAACCTTGGAAGCAAGATTTAGAATCATTTCATCAGTTAGCGCAGCATCTTGGTGTATCGGCACTAACACTCTGCCTTGCATATACTTTAAAAGAAGATGAAATAGATAAAATAGTTGTCGGTGTGAACTCAGAGTCTGAGTTAGAGCAAATTTTAGAGGCCTATCAAAGCAGCATCAAAATCTCTCACGACGTGCTCAAAGAAATGACGGTTAATGATCCAAGACTCACCAATCCAGCAAATTGGCAACTATAAATAGTTTAGAAAAATGATTGATTGCCGATAAATGGCTATGATCAAAAAAGGCAGATAAATATGAATGACAACAATAAACAATTAAAACTTGCCTTTATTGGCGGTGGCAATAACTCAGCTGTAGGCTATGTTCACTTCGCCGCAAGTCAACTCGATAACAAGTTTGCAGTAGTTGCAGGTGCCTTTTCAAGAACCCCCGATGAAAATAGTGCAACAGCGCAGAGATGGGGAGTTTCAGAAAAGCATTTATACAACGATTGGCAAGAGCTTGTAGAGCAAGAGAAAAACCATGTTGATGCATTTGTTATACTGACACCAACCCCCCATCATATTGAGGTAATAACCACGCTTCTAAAGGCGAATTTACCGATCATTTGCGAAAAAGCACTTGTTACCGGCCCTGCAGAAGTCGCTGAAATTGAAGCCTGCTACGATAAAAATAAACACTTTCTAGCTGTTACATACAACTACAGTGGCTATGCGATGGTCAGAGAGTTGAAACACCTAGTAAAGCAAGGTGCACTTGGCACTATCCAAAAAATTCACCTTGAAATGCCACAAGAGGGATTCAGAAGGCCACCAGATATTGCAGGGAAACCATCGATGCCGCAGGCATGGCGTTTAAAAGATTTTGAAGTGCCAACCATTTGCTTGGATTTAGGGGTGCATTTACACCACTTATCAACATACTTACTTGAAATGGAGCCAACAGAAACAATCGCACAATTTACTAACCATTCTCAATACCCTAATTTAATTGATGATGTAAATATGTTGCTGAACTACCCAAATAACATAAAGGGTAGTATGTGGATGTCAAAAACGGCTATTGGCCACCGCAATGGACTTCAAATCAGAATATACGGTGATAAAGGAAGCGCGCGTTGGTTCCAACTAAACCCTGATGAATTAGAGTTAAACTACAATGACGGTCGCAGAGAAATCTTAGATAGAGCCGGACAGTGTGAGTATGCTAATCAATTTAGATATAACCGAATGAAGCCAGGTCACCCAACAGGATTTGTTGAAGCCTTTTCTAATTTATATACAGATATTTACGAAGAACTTTGCTGTTACTTAGCTGGTACAGACAAAAAAAATGACTATGTATTTGGCTTAGAGCAAGCAAAAGACGGCTTGAACTTATTTAAAGCAGCGCAAGAATCAGTCGAGTCAGCGCAATGGATAAAGCTTAACAGAGGTAATTAAATTATGATGAATAACCTTCCTATAGCAATCTATGGCGCCGGTGGTAATGGGCAAAAAATCTATCATGCACTTTCAGAACATGGAATTAAAATAGAATTTTTTGTCGATTTATACACGCAAGAAACTGAGTACCAGGGCTGTCCAATTTACAAACCTGACAATATTGCCAATAAAAATGTAACCATGCTTGTATCGGTATCTTGTACAAGTGAAGCTATTAAGCAGGATCTAATTGGAATGGGTGTTCAAGAATGCCTAAACATGAATGAAATCATTAATAGCTACCCATATGTTTTAGAACGTTTTATTTCAAAGGATTACCGAGCAAAACTAATCTCTAGCACACAGAACGACAAAGAACAGTTAGCTTGGCTTAAAGAAAGACTAAGCGATGATGAGAGCAAAAAGTGTCTTGATGATATCATCGCATTTCGTAGCTCCCCCTCTAGTGAAAGCTATGTTGAAAACGACTGGCAAACCCAATACTTTCCACCTTGGTTACTGAAACTTCCTCTTTGGAAAAATGGGATTAACTTTATTGATTGCGGTTCATATATCGGCGATACACTTGCAAGTGCAGCACAAGTATTAAAAGAAGCAGATATACAGTTAAACACAATGCAGTGTTTTGAACCTGATCCAAAGAACTTCCACTTATTAAACAAAACAGCGAAAGAATTAGTCTCTCAAGGTATTAAGACTTATTTATTTCCATGTGGTGTATGGGAAGAAAATACAATATTGAGCTTCAGTGCAGACCTTTCACAAGGCAAGTTTGCTGACTCACAGCAAATCACAGACAACAATCTACTTCTGCCTGTTATAGCGTTAGATGATACCAGCATAGCCTCTGCGGTTAATTTCATTAAAATGGATATCGAGGGCGCAGAGCCGCATGCATTGAAGGGCGCAAAAGAAATTATAACGCACCAATCCCCGCTACTCGCTATTTCCGTCTATCATGAGCCTGCTCATCTTTGGCAAATAGCTCAGCAAATTGAAAGCTATAACCCTAATTATGAGTACAAACTTCATTGTCATGGCGATTTCGGTCTAGAGATAATACTGTACGCAATTCCAAAATAAAAAACTTTATAAAGCAGCCTTTATAGGCTGCTTTGCCAACTTATGGCTATTGCGAATACTTTTCTTTGACCAACTGACGAAGAATTTTGCCTAAACTACTTCTTTCAAAACTATCAATCTGCTCTAACACTCTAGGCTGTTGATAATCGGTTAATTGCTGTAAACACAGTTTCTTTAATTCTGTTTCATTTACTGACGCCGAAAACGTCGTATAAACAACTTTTATTACCTCACCAAACTGAGAGTCTGGAATTGAAAAAGCCACGCAATCTTCAATGTCAGGATGCATTTTTATCACGGCTTCTATATCTTGAGGGTATACATTGATCCCCCCACTTGAGATCAACTCTTTTTTACGGCCGACATAATATAAATAGCCTTGCTCATCGAGGTAACCTAAATCTCCGGTTTTGAAAAAATCACCAAGATAATAAGCTTCTCGCGTTTTTTCCGGTAATTTATGATACCCGCTAAACCCGGTTGTTGTTTTACAACAAATTTCTCCAACTTCAGTTGCAGATAATTCTTGGCCATGCTCATCGGTAATTTTCACAGTCACAAATGGTAAAGCATTGCCTACACTGCCGCTCAATTCAGGGTGTTCTGATACCGCGAAATCAGTCACAACACCAACCTCTGAAGCTCCGTAACACTCGTGTAAACGGCAACTAAGCAAAGAAAGTAAGCTTTGTTTACTCTCTTTATCTAATACCGCCGAAGAGGATACTAGGCAGCGTAAAGAGCTCAAGTCATGCCCTTCAACACCGTTTTGAATTAAGCTTACTAATTGAGATGAAACGGCAAATAGAAAACTCACTTGGTGCAGTTCAATTGCTTGTAGCCATAGCTTCAAATTAAACTTTGGTAATACAACCGTTGTTGCACCAAGCATCAACGGCATGAGCACACCACGCTGAGCTAGCGAGTGGTACATAGGAGTCGCTACGAGAATAACGTCATCGGACGTTAATCCGTAGTAGTTTATGGTCGCATCAAATGCTCTATTTACTTTACATGCTTGGCTCAACACTATTGGCTTAGGTTGACCAGTAGAACCAGAAGTCATGGTTAAGATGTAAGGTGCTTGCGTATCAATCGCATCGGTAAAAAAGCATTCTGCTTCAGCTTGTTGAACACAAAGCCAATTTGTTTCATTAGCAACACTTTGGCCTAATGTTATTAAATTTTCAGCTTCAATAAGATTATCTGCAAGAAGTGATTTGCTAATGGTCGGCCAAGCAATCACCTTAGCAACAGGGGTCTTCTTAAGAGCAACGGTCAGAGCAAGCCCTTTTAAGCTAACAGGTAACGGCACTGCGGCTAAACCTAACTTAGCGATTGCCAGCAGCGAAACAATAAATTCAATACCGTTAGGTGCAAATATAGCAACACGTTGGCCTTGCGTAACACCTTGTTTTAAAAAATGGCTAGTAAGCTTAATAACTTGCTGATTTAATTCATCATACGTTACGCTTTGCTGTTGAAAGACAACAGCTACCTTAGTGGGAGTGTTAGCGACATTCGTAGCAAATAACTCATAAATACCTTTATCCACCTACTCACCCTTTTCCTACAAAATTAAAATCATCAATCGAAGCATTTGGAAATAAATGTTGGGTCACTGCCATTTTTTTCGCATCCCCTGCAATAGATTTAAATCCTGCTCGCTGATTAAGCAAATTTACAAACTTATTTTCTTTATTAATAACGGCTACCCACATTGCACCTGGGTATGTTTGCTCAGTCTCTTTTAGTTGCCAATCTAATACTAGTTGAGCATGGGCAAAATTAACATCGTCACTTGCTGCAAACCAGCCACCAATTAAATAATTTTGCTGTTCTATTTCATACAATTGATGCCAAACGTAAAGTAACGGCTTGCCTTTAACTTCCATAACATAAGAATCGCGTCGATTAGTAAACCACCAGCAATAATGATCAAGTTGATCGATATCTTTTGTGATCGTCATTCGCCAAGCATTGTTCGGTAAGTTTCTCGCTGCCAAATAGCGGTTTATGTCCTGATCAACCACTCGCCTTAACGTGATTGTGTCGGTTAAATGTTGATACTGGCTTTCAATTAAGTTGCTATTGGCTTGAGTAATCTGGCTAGAAGCAAGTTCTGAAGTAATTAACTTAGCAACACGACTTGCACCTTCGCCATCAATTTTTACAGCAACGTTTTCACGCATTAGGTGGATACGTTCTATATTTTGTAGCATTGCTAAAATAAGTTTTAAAACCTGTTCTGGCGGATAGTCAATTAAGTTTGCGATATGAAAATAATGCCCCAAATCATCTAATGCAGCTTGTTGATTTTCTTGATTCTTTGCGATTGAGAACGTTAACGCAGGGGTTTTAGTCGCAGCCAGCTCATACAAGGACGTGCCTAAAGCGCCAACAAACAAGGTACAGCTTTTATAGTAGTTTGCTAAACAACTAGGTGCTTCAATTAAATTTAATTGCGAGTGACCTAAAGCTAACTCATGTAGCTGAGTAACGGATGTAGCATTAGGGCCTATAATTAGATTAACTTTATACTCTGGCGCTGTTTCAAGAATTAATCGTATGATTTCAGTAAGCTCTTTCCAATCGCCACCACCGCCGAGAGAAAACATAAGCTCTTTATTTGAGCGCTCTGTTTGCACGCAGTTTCGATAAGCCCTAGACAGCATCGAAAAATCAGGACCAAGTAAAAGGTGTTGTGATTCAAGTGCAGTACTTTGATAACGTGACGAAGTCTTTTCAGCATTCCATTTACTATCGATAACCAGCTCTGCTAAATGCTCTCTTTCAAGATCATCAACCGCAATAATCGATGGCACATGTTTAGCCATCTTTGATTCCCATTCAATATCAAAACGATAGCTATCAATAATTAATTTATCAATAATGAGCTGTTGCTCGTTGAAAAGCTGAACACAGTTAGCCGCATCTTCTATCTGTGTTTTTGCATAGGGTAATAAATGTATATTCCCGAGTTCTTTAGTTAAATGATGCGACAATTGTGTATCGACTAAAAAAACAACTTCTTCACCTAAACATTGCAACTCTAACGCGAGCCATTTACAACGCATAAAGTGACCCAAGCCACATAGTGTATCGACTCTAATTGCTATCATTTAACTTCACTAACGCAGTCGCTAAATTTCCTACTTTTGCATTTTCACTGTCGACCATTAACTCTGGAGGAACAGCAATACCATATTCGGTTTCTAAGCTCATTATAAGGCTCAGTATCTCAAATGAGTCTAACGCTCCCGCAGCTACAAAGTCATATTCAGCAATGTCAGCATCTTCAACAAATACACCGCGTTCTAATAAAAATTGCTGAACCGATTGAATTAAATCTTGTTTCATATCGCTCACTTTAGGTCACTCCAAGACAATTGAGTGCCACAACGTAATTCTTTATTAACTGTTCGCCCAATAAGGCTTGGCAGCTCTTTTGGCATAATTTCGCCGCCCCAGGACGCATTTGTCTTAAATGCTCAGGGCTCAGCTGCTCTCCAGCTTTAATATCTTTAATAATGTAAACACAGCGACGTGCTTTTGAAGCAACGGATGGGTAATCGACTTTGCCCAGTGCGTTTTCAATTTGTCTCACACCATGAACAAGGGCCTGAAGCTCCGATGGCGTCATTGAAAAAAGCTATCTGCAGTATTGTCTGTTTTGTCTAATACAAAGTGCTTTTCTATCATGCATGCACCGACGGCAACTGAAGCCAGTGGCACATCATTTCCCAGTGTGTGATCAGATAAACCAACCGGACATTCAAAAGCCTGTTGCATATGAGGGATAGTTCGCAAATTAATAGTCTCTGCAGGAGCAGGATAAGTGCTTGTACACTTCATCAATGCAAGTTCAGTAACACCCGCATCTTCTGCGACTTTTACCGCCTCAGCAATTTCAACTAACGTCGCACCACCTGTAGACATAATTACGGGTTTACCAGTAGCGGCAACATCACGAATTAATTGGTGGTCAATTAGTTCAGGTGAAGCAATTTTATAGGCTGGAGCATCTAATTGTGCTAATAAATCGACTGCCGATTTATCGAATGGTGATGAAAAACAAGTAAGTCCAAGTTTTGCTGATAGTTCAAACAGTTCCGAATGAAAATCCCAAGGCATATAAGCTGTCTTGTATAAATCATGTAAGTATTGACCTTGCCATGGACCCGTCGCTTCAAAGTGCGGAAGTTTACAATCCATGGTTAAAGTATCTGCGGTATAAGTTTGTAGCTTAATCGCATCAGCACCGGCTTCATGAGCAGCATGAACTAACTCTTTAGCTTTATTTAAACATTGACCATGGTTAGCTGACATTTCAGCGATGATATAACAAGAGTGATCGTGTCCTACCCATGTATCATCTATTTTAAATTCTTTCTTAAACATATTACCCAACTTGAACTTGTTCTACGTGCTCATTGATCTTAAGTATATCAGGATGAGAGCTTAGCATTTGTTTTAATTCATCAAATGTGAAATCAGTACGGTAATCGAATAAGCTATAAATGGCATTAATTAACTCATAATCAGCTGGCTCATCTAAAGTTAAACGCCAATGACTAAAATCATCAACGTTCTTATAGTCAGCCACTTTCATATTTCTGCAAATATATTGCGTCATATGTTCTTTTTCAAAATCTTCTGTTGCACATTCAAAGGCTGATTTAAGCGCCTCAAAAGTAAACACTTCTGTATCAAAGCCATTAGGGAAACCACAGTGAGGGCCAGCCGAAATATAATCATACTCACTGCGCACACTATAGAAGTGGTCTATAACACGTGCGGTTTCAGTTAAATCAATGAGAGGACAATCACTGGTACAACGAACAATCACAGTATCTGAGTTTGCATTTACAGACTGTGCAGCTAGGTAATAGCGACTTAATACATTGTTAGTGTCACCTTCAACGTATTTCACACCCAGTCGTTCACACAACTCAGTGATCGGTCGTTGAGTGCCATCATCTGTTGTCGCGATAATGATCTTCTCTTTAAAAGGAGCCAATCTTTCAAGCATCACTTCTAATACAGGCTTTGTTCCAAGAGGCAGCATTACCTTTTTAGGTAAACGAGATGACGTCATTCTAGCTTGAATTACAATATAAAAATCGTTGTTCAGAAGCTTTGAAACAAGCTGTTCAGTAAAAGTATTCAACAACTTAAAACTCCCATAACATTGTTAGACCGCCATCATTTCGACCATCATCTACAACTTTAAAACCTATTTTATAATAAGCCGAAACGGCAGCAGTATTAGCTGAGTCAACACCAAGCTGCATTTTAGTAATACCTAATTGCTGCTTTGCATGGCTTGCAAAACATTCAATTACTTCCTTTGCAACCCCTTTGCCATGCCATGCTTTTTCACCAATCAGAATACCCATTTCAACACAATCGCGGCTTTTTCCTTTGATGATAAACTTAATATTTCCAATATGCTCATCAGTATCAAGAGTAAAAATGCCATAAAAATACACATCTTTATCTGCAAGCTGCTCTTCAATATATGCAACAAGGCCACTGTTAGACTCTGGTTTATTTAGGATGAATTCGCTAACACCTGAATTCAACCAGTTTAAATACTTAGCCGAAGCATCCGCTGCTTCTAAGTATCTTAGTTTAAACCTATCTGAAGTCAGTAAGTTCATCTTAATTCAGCCTTTTGAAGCCCGAGGTTGATGGAATAACATGTGCCAGTAACTCTGGGTTTTCAATCGCATCGGCTATGGCCGAAAACGCATTATCAACCGCTTTTAAATAAGTCTCAACGTGGTGCTCTTTATGCGCATACATGCAGTAAAACATATTTGTTGCTAATACACCTTGCTCTAACATTTTCTCAATAAAGTAAGATTTAAGCGTCAAAAAGTTTTCATTCTTTAAACTAAAGTGGCAAAGGGCATCAATACCAGAAACATGAATTTCAAGGCCATGCTTTTGTGCTAAACTTAGCCAGCCATCCTTAATTTTTGCACCGATTACGGCTAGATGCTCATGGACTTGGTGTTGCTCGTAATAGTTGATCGTTGCTAATGCAGCTGTAGGCCCTACTCGTTCAGTCCACATAGTGCTAGATATAAAACTAGTTTGTGCTGCATCCATCCATTTAGACTTGCCTATGACGGCAGCCATAGCATAGCCATTAGCCATTGCCTTAGAAAAAACTGCAATATCAGGATTAATACCCAGCTTCAAATGCGATCCGCCACAGTTGATCCTAAAGCCCATAGATATTTCATCAATAATTAATGGGATATTTAATCGTGCTGCAATGGCCTCAACTTGCTGCCAGTATTCTTCAGATGGGGCAAAGTTTCTCATTGGCTCCATCACGATAGCAGCAAGCTCTTCACCATTTTCAGCAACTAACTGCTCTAGCGCTTCGATATCATTAAAAGGAAAAGGGAGTGCTGTTCCTGCTAGCGCTTTTGGAACACCTTTAGGTGAAAGGCCAGGAATTAAATGGTCGTTAAGATTACTATTACTTGTAACATTGGCTGATAAGTACCAATCATGCCATCCATGATAACCACTAAAAGCAATTTTATCTTTACCTGTTGCTGCTCGTGCAATACGCACTGCGACAGTCATTGCTTCACCGCCACAACGGGCATATCTAACTTCTTCAGACCAAGGGTGTAATTCTAATAACTTCTCAGCAAGCTCAACATCCTCAGGGCAATTTAAGCTAGAACTAACCCCATTGCGAATAGAGTTAATAACCGCATCATCAACTTCATCTACCGCATAACCTAGAATATTTGCACCGATACCCGAAATAGACATATCGAGGTACTCATTACCATCAAGATCCCAAACTTGGCATCCTTTTGATTTAGAAAAATACCCAGGCCAAATATTAGTACTAAACATATCTGGGCGCTTAGAAAGCAATTGGGTTAATCCTGGGATGATACTTTTTGCCCTTTTTTGAAGAGCAATGCTGCTTGTTGTTTTTTTTGCGGTCATAATCTTAAATTCTTCTACTGAAGGGAGTGTATTATCCATTTGATATATTCAAACATTTGACTGGATGAATGAATACATCAAGCCCAAATTTTTATCGTGAACCTATTAGATATAAAGATAAATTCTATTAAAAATATCTTTATTTACATAGTCGTACATTTTCTTTGTAATAGTCAGGAGCACCTTCAATAAATGAAATCCAGCAGTCAAGTGCTTTGTTGTAGTACTCTAAAATTTCCGTTTCATTACCATAGTTATAAAGTAATGATACTAATAAAGACGTGGTATAAAGCACTTCACCTTCAAACAGCAAAAATACGTTTAAATATTTCGCTGAATTTTTAAAAGAATATAAATAACGAACACTTTTCAGTAGGTTGTTGAGTGCATCAGAGCGAATAGCCGTTTCTTCTTTTAGCATTTCTGCCATTGTTTTACAGAATTCTGTAAACTCTTCGAAATGAAGTAAAGGCTCAACCTCACCTAAATCGACTCTCGTAGAGAAACGGTGCTCCTTCACATACTCAACGACTGCTGATTTACTTAATGAAGTAGGTTCTAAGTAGATATAGTCAGAATGCAGAGGTGTGGCACCTTTAATTTTTGCACCGTTACTGCAGTTATAAAAGTTAATCCCCTGATTTTGGAATGAATTTATTAACTTTTCCATTTGAATGTTGCCTACACTCATAAATTCATCAGTGAGTATAGTAGGAACAAAGTTTCCTGGCAGTGCGATTTGTTTACCTATCTTTAAAGGCTTATGTTCTACCTGACCTTCTTTGTTGTAATAAAAGCTCGATTTAGAGTGATGATAATCCTCATCAACATAGCCGTTATCTACACCAAAGAGGTAAATATTCTTAAAACCAAGATGACATGCATAACTCAACGCAGTGTTACCAACCAATGGGTTACAGTAAGAAAGCACCTCAGTGATTGGTTTTCTATTAATAAATTGAGCTAAATGTACTAACTGAGTTGCAGATTCATTCCCTTTAAGACCAAACCCCGTCCAAGGAAATAAACTAGAAACTGTTGGGTGCATCACATTCGTAACAAGCAAATTCATCTTCTTACGAGCAGACTCAGGCAAAAAGTCCCGTAAGAAATCATGGGTCATCTCTGTTCTTTCTAAAGCAACATGAAAGTCAGGAATAATTCCCTTTTTAACTAAAGCCGTTGATGCTGAATTACAAGATAGAATAACGACTTTGTCTTGCAGTTTTTGTAGAAATTCTATTTCTTGGTCGAGAGATGGTCCATTCGCAATGATAACTACAGGAAATTCAGCCATCTCTTTGTTCATTGGCTTTTGCACGCTCATTAGATTAAATTCATTTTCTAAATTACCAAGCGTGTGTGCGATGCCCATCATAGCGTCATCAAAAAAACCAAAACCGGTAAAAAATTGATGAAAATTAGTTTTAAACTCATCAATCCATTTATTCATTTTTTGAGATGGGTAATGTTGATAGAACCAAGTATAGCTAACAGACGCGATACCTACATTACGGCTTCTGTCATAGATATTTTTGAATACTTCGTCTTCAGATTTACCAATACCTAGGTAAAGAAAGCTACCATTTTTATCAATACTTTCTAAGATACTCTTCCATTCAGCTACAAATAAACTTGCAAAGAAGTAATCTTCGTTAGGCTCAATGATATTTATAAAACTAATTTCACGCTTTTCAATGAGTTCAGGTAAGTGATAACCAAGGCCAATACCAAACAACATTAGACTTGGCAGTTTCTCATCTAATGAGTTATTGACAGGTAAATTGGCCTTTGCTTCACCAAAAAGCTTCCCTAAATTATTCATCAAATCGATATGAATAAAATCTAACGGATTCTCTACAGATGAAATAGCTGAGTGATCGGTTTTGCCTAAAATTGGATTTTCGAGGTTTTTGTGAACTTGCTCAACAGCTTGCTTAATAGGATCTGAAGAGTACATAGGCACTCTTGTTTCATAATCAATAATATTCGCAGTGCCATTGTCGTTTAGAATAAATTGAAAGTGTTCACTTGGTTCGTATTTAAGGAATTTTTCAAAAATTTCAGGGAAATATTGCTTAAACGCTAAAAGATTTTCTTCAAACTTAGAATTTGCCTTATCCGCGAACTCTTGCTCTCTTCTTTGCTGCTCAATTGTCTCATCGATTTTATTTGAAAGGGACTCGATTTGAGCCTCAACAGAGGGGGTTTGGTCATTTTTTACCTACTTGATACTTTTATAAACATCGAGCTTCTTTTTGGTACGTAACTGGGACGCTATCGTTTTGGCTAATGTTTTTTTTCGGTTTTCTAAATTAGTCACTAAATCAACGAACTTATCATAAAATGCTTGATAAACCTCAACATTAGAATCAGCTAAGGGAGCATTTTGATCAAAATAAGTTCTAATGTCATGGTCTAATTTTTTAAAAGAAGATTCGCATTGTTCAAAATCTTCCTTGATTAATGATGAGTTGATTTGATCAATTTGCTTCTCAAAGTCAGCTAATTGATTATCCAACATTCGCGTCTACACCATTATCTAAAAGTGTTTTTTCACGAACATCGTGCGGAATGGCATCCCACGCTGACTTAATTTCTTTAAGAAGGTTAGAGACCTCAGTCACTATATCAGGATCGTTCTTAATGCTTGCGTCTAACAACCGGTCAATCATGTACGAATACAATGCATAAAGGTTTTCAGTAACTTCTCCACCTACTTCAAAATCTAAACACCCTCTTAGCGCTTCAAGAATCGCTGATGCTTTTGATAGATGCTCACTTTTGGCTTCAAGGTGTCTTTTTTCAATGGCCACTTTCGCCAGCACCATCTTTTCAATAGCGCCAGCCATTAGCATTTGAATGATTTCGTAACGGTCAGCACCTGCAATGCGAGTTTTAAGTGCTTCCTTTTGATAATTTTTAACTTTTGCGTTGTACATGGTTCACCTATATGCCTAAACAAAGAGAAAAATAACTTTTATGATGATGACTTAGTAAATCCTGGAAGACTAGATAGTTGTGCACTTAAGTACGTTTGCGTTGACTGCATTTGCGCTAACAACACATCTAAGCCTGCATATTGCTGGCGAAGTCTTGCTTCTAACTCTTCCATTCTATATTCATGATTAATAACATCATCTTCTAGGTCATCAAGTTGAGAATTTAAGTTAGTTTCTCGTTGATTCATGATTCCTTTAGAGTCTAAATAATTGTCAAAAAGAGACTCTAATTGTTTTGCTATCCCATTTTCACCTGCAAAAGCCTTGCCAATATCATCATAATTTTCATCCATAGCTTCATTTAAGCTACGGACTAGGCTAGATTTTTCCAAGTAACCATCTTTATCTACACCTAAACCAATATCAAAGATACTTGAAAACGGACCTGCATCCGTAATAGGTGTTGAAAGAGCATTAATTAATTGAGAATCGAATGAACGAATTGTTGAATCTGCATTTAGAGGTTTACCTACACGCGTTTGTAGGCCTATTTGGCCTATTAGGTTATTATAGTTCGCGATAAACTCATCAACTAGCTTAGTAACACTTTCAGTGTCTACGTTTACAGATAACTTTGCTGTTTCACCGTCAACACTTTGTCGCTTTGCAACAATTGTCATGTCTTGTACAGCATCTTTAAATGTATTGGTATCATTAACAATTGAAATACCATCTACTTTGATTTCTGCACTTTTAGCTTCATCACCTGAAGCAATTGCAATACCGCCTGCAGTAACGCCATCGTTAGCAAGTGTTGAAACATTATCAAGTTCGGCAGTATCGTTGGTAATAACTAAATCATTACCTGCACCTGATACATTTGATGTGAGAACTAACTTTGATTCAGTCCCCGTGTTAATGATATTCGCAGTAACACCAAAGTTATCGTCTGAATCATTAATTGCATCACGTAAATCAGCAAGCGTTGCACCCGCATCGAGTGTTAAGTCAAAGCTCTTGTCACCTGCAGAAAAAGACAATGTACCACCAGAAGCTGTAACAACATCATCTGTTGAGGTAAATAGGCCTGCATTAGATGTCGCTCGACTACCTTGAGCAAGCTCCACCACTTCAATGTTGAAATCCCCAGGTGAAATATCAGATGTTGGTGTTACTGATATAAGGTCGCCATCATCACTGGTCGGTTGCTTAATGTTCGCAATTCGCTTGTTAAAGTTATCTATATCAGCTAACTTTTCAATAGTATCCTGAAGCTTTGACATTGCAGATTTAACTTCGCCTAAAGACGAAAGCTCTACCTGTAAAGACTCTTCTTTTTCAGCGAGCGCATTTAGTTTAGGGGTACTCTCAGCTGATAGTGTCGCACTGATGATGCTTTCCAGATCAAGTCCAGAACCAACCCCAGCAGATGTAATTAATGCCATAGTAATACTCCTAAAATACTAATTGCTATGCCGTTCTATCGAACAACAAACCTTTATTGCTTAATTTATCGGCAAACTCTTCTAAAGCTTTAGCCACTTCACGAAATTCTTCTGTTGGAATTTCTCGAATTACTTCGTCATTTTCTTTATCAAGAACTTTGATAATGGGTGGATCTCCCTTTTCATCAAATTCAAAAATTAAATTTGTTGATGTAACTGGGATATAGCTATTGAGTTTTTCAAGGTTTTGTTTTACTTCGGCAATTAGATCGTTTTTGTCTTTTTGCTCATTTCTTTTTGAAACTTGTTCAATATCCACGGGCTCTCTACCAGCAATTTCTGTGCCTTTATTTGCTTTAATATCATCTATTTCGGCTTTTAAATTTGCAGAATTTCCACCGGCAGTAAGGTTATCATTAGACCTTTGCGTTGAATTAAGATCTATCATAGTAACACCTCTTAATATCTTACTCGGTAAGTATAAGCCACTTCGAAGCAAATTTCCTGAGCCTGAAGTGACTTATAAAACAAATATTAGCCTAGTAGTGAAAGCGCTACTTGAGGGCGTTGATTTGCTTGGCTTAAGATTGATTGGCTAGCTTGTTGTAAGATTTGCATCTTAGTTAAGTTAGCTGTTTCAGTCGCGAAGTCTGTATCTTGGATACGTGATTTCGCAGCACTTAGGTTTTCAGAAATATTAGATTGGTTACGGATTGTTGATTGGAAACGGTTTTGAACCGCACCTAGCTCTGCACGCTTTTTATCAACTACTGCAATCATCGCATCCATACCAGCTAACACGTATTGTGCATTTGTCTGAGATGAAACACTGATAGATGTTTCTCTGAACTTAGTTTGGAAGTCACTTGTTGCGCCGATAGCAGAACCCGCAATATCAGATACACCAGCAGCTAGCGTTGTTAAACCTTTACCACCAACAGCACTCGCTACACCAGCAATACCAGATAACGTGAAACCGCCATTTGTAGAGATACTGTTTGTTGCAGCAGTACCACCTACGTTTTGCATACTAAAATCGATAGTTTGCACAGCATCAGCACCTACTTGGAATTTAGCATCGTATGTGCCATCAAGTAAGTTTTGACCACCGAACGTTGTATCTTCAGCAACACGGTTAACTTCTGCAGAAAGTGAACGAATTTCTTCTTGAAGTGCTAAACGGTCTTCATCAGTATTCGAACCATTCGACGCTTGTTGTGCAAGAGTTCGAATACGTTGGAACATTGATGTTACTTCGTCTAGTGCACCTTCAGCTGTTTGCGCTAAAGAGATACCGTCGTTCGCATTACGGTTACCTTGCGTTAAACCATTAACTTGGCTTGTTAAACGGTTAGCGATCTGCATACCTGCAGCATCGTCTTTTGCACTATTAATACGTAAGCCTGATGAAAGGCGTTGGAAAGAAGTATCAAGTGAAGTACCTGATTTACTTAACTGTCTTTGTGCGTTCAAAGAACTCACATTAGTGTTTACATATAAAGCCATATTAGCCTCCGCTTTATCATTTTATAGCTAAACAGCGGGATACCCCTACCCTGCTGTTTAACCGACTTAGAGTCCTAGATTGATAGTTCTCTAACTCGTTTATCGGACGATAAAGCGAAAGCTTTAGCTTTATTTGTAAATTTTTTTAACTAATTTTTAATTTTAGCCTTGTAACAAGCTTAAAGCCGCTTGAGGTCGTTGATTTGCTTGACCTAAAATTGTTTGGCTTGCTTGTTGTAAAATTTGGTTTTTAGTCAAATTAGCTGTTTCTAAAGCAAAGTCAGCATCTTTAATTCGTGATTTTGCAGCAGATAAGTTTTCTGAAATATTTGACTGGTTACGAATTGTAGATTGGAAACGGTTTTGCACAGCACCTAGCTCTGCACGCTTCTTATCAACTACTGCAATCATCGCATCCATACCCGCTAAAACATACTGTGCATTAGTCTGTGAGGATACACTAATACCTGTTTCTGTAAATTTGGTCGCGAAATCACTTGTAGCACCGATAGCTGAACCAGCAATTTCTGATACACCTGCAGCAAGTGTTGTTAAACCTTTACCACCAACAGCTGAAGCAATGCCCGCGATACCAGACATAGTGAAGCCACCATTCGCTGAAACACTATTTGTAGCTGCTGTACTACCAACATTTTGCATGCTAAAGCCAATAACCTGAACAGCGTCAGCACCTACTTGGAAGCTAGCTTTATAAGTACCATCTAATAGGTTTTGACCACCAAAAGTAGTATCGGTTGAAATTCGGTTTACTTCTGCAGACAGTTGACGGATCTCTTCTTGGATTGCCAGTCTATCTTCATCAGTATTCGAGCCGTTAGCGGCTTGTTGAGCAAGTGTTCTGATACGCTGAAAAGTCGATGTGATTTCATCTAATGCACCTTCAGCTGTTTGAGCAAGTGAAATACCATCATTGGCATTTCGGTTACCTTGATTCAAACCCAAAATTTGTGATTGTAGACGGTCAGAAATTTGTAAACCTGCAGCGTCATCAGCTGCACTGTTAATACGTAAGCCTGATGAAAGGCGTTTAAACGAGGTATCTAAATCGCCACCTGTTCTATCCAACTGTCTTTGTGCGTTTAATGCACTAACATTAGTATTTACATATAAAGCCATAATAAACTCTCTTCTTATCTGTCAAAGTAAAGTCACTTATTTAAAAGTGAATTTGACAAAGTGACCCTTACAGCGGCAAATCTAAGTCGCCTGGGGCAAAAAACTGCCACTTTGCTTGTTAGTTAATTAACTTGAAGTAAATAGAGCAATTAATAGGCCAACTATTAATTTAGTTTTAAAAAGGAATGAAAAAAGGCTCCATTTAGGAGCCTTAAGAGAGATAAGTTTAAGAGTGGGTTTAATAACACAAATTATGGCATAATCTGTGCTTTATATTTTATGTTCTTACAAATGTTAGAACACTACTGTCAGGATTTTGAGCGCCTCCGCTTTATAATCCTATCTTAGCGCCTTTGTTAATACCCCATTAGACAAAGGCGCTTTTCTTTAAGTCAAAGTTTTGACTTCACTTTAACTCAAATTCCCAACTATTAACCTAGTAAGCTTAATGCCGCTTGAGGACGTTGGTTAGCTTGACTCAAGATTGTTTGGCTAGCTTGTTGTAAGATTTGCATCTTAGTTAAGTTAGCTGTTTCAGTCGCGAAGTCTGTATCTTTAATACGAGACTGAGCTGCACTTAAGTTTTCAGAGATATTAGCTTGGTTACGAATTGTTGATTGGAAACGGTTTTGAACCGCACCTAGCTCTGCACGCTTTTTATCAACTACCGCAATCATCGCATCCATACCAGCTAACACGTATTGTGCATTTGTCTGAGATGAAACACTGATAGATGTTTCTCTGAACTTAGTTTGGAAGTCACTTGTTGCGCCGATAGCAGAACCAGAGATATCAGATACACCAGCCGCTAGCGTTGTTAAACCTTTTCCGCCTACAGCACTCGCTACACCAGCGATACCAGATAACGTGAAACCACCATTTGTAGAGATACTGTTTGTCGCAGCTGTACCACCTACGTTTTGCATACTGAAGCCGATAGTTTGAACTGCATCAGCACCAACTTGGAATTTAGCATCATAAGTACCATCAAGAAGGTTTTGACCACCGAATGTTGTATCTTCAGCTACACGGTTAACCTCTGCTGATAATGAACGAATCTCTTCTTGAATCGCTAAACGGTCTTCATCAGTGTTTGAACCATTCGACGCTTGTTGTGCAAGAGTACGAATACGTTGGAACATTGATGTTACTTCGTCTAGTGCACCTTCAGCTGTTTGCGCTAAAGAGATACCGTCGTTCGCGTTACGGTTACCTTGGTTAAGACCGTTGATTTGTGATGTTAAACGGTCAGAAATTTGTAGACCAGCCGCATCGTCAGCTGCGCTGTTGATACGAAGACCTGATGATAAACGCTTGAATGAAGTATCAAGTGAGTTACCAGAATTCATTAATTGTCTTTGAGCGTTTAATGAACTAACATTTGTATTTACATAAAGTGCCATGATATTTCTCCCGAAGTAAACTTATCATTTACTCTCAAACTTACTCTAATTAAGCGGTAACTGTTATTTGTTACTCTGCTTGGTTAATTAAGTTATCGGTCCGCTCAAAAAATCCTTTAGTGAATTTTTAAACAATTTTTCATTTTTTATTTAACACACTGTATTTAAATGAAAAATATTTAATATTTTTAACTAAACATAGCTTCTGGTTGTCATTAAAATCGTTACTGTGAAGTATTGCTGAAGCTCAAAACGCTACAGAGAGTGCGTTAAAACAGCTGTTTAAGTGGAAAGCTAAAGGTAGGTTTTATAGGTTAAGCTCATAAAATGAGCTTAACCTAGATAAATTATAAGTAATCAAATAATGATAGGTTAGCCAAACGGCCAAATGTTGCTTGTGCAGCTTGCAGTGATGTTTCTTGTTTGGTCAGTTCAGTAATCGCTTCAGCCATATCAAGCTCAACGAGTTCCGCTTTTGCTGCTTTATTACTGGTATCTAAATCACTATTAGATTGTTCGATTTTCTTGGCCGTATTTAACCGACCACCTAAGCCAGCCTGAACAAGAGAAACCTGATTTTTGGCATTATCGAGTTGTACAATGGCATCCGCTAAAACCTGATCAAACTCATCTTGGGTTAAATTAGGATTTGTGAGTCCTGCAATCAAATCGTCCAAAGTATTTAACGCATTTTCTTTTTGTGGCGCTTCAAGGTCTACATCGATTTGGCCGTTTGTAACAGGCGAAACAGAAATTTCCATACCTTGATATTCGATTTTACCGTTTTCAAAGCTGCCGCTGTCAATTGTTACACCTGCTTGTTGTACCACATAAGTATTAGGTGTACCTGTAGTGGTAATAAAGCTTAATGTATTGGCATTTGCAGCCGCAGCAGGATCAGCGTTGTAATTAGCTTGGTGGAATTTATCGAAATCTGCTTGCTCAGTCACATAAATTTTTGAGCTTGTAATACCGCCTGAAACAGTGCCGTCGTTTGAGGCCACATTTAGACGTGCATTTACTTTTTCGAACGTATCAAAACCATTGTCACTTGATTTGATTTCTACACCTTCAGCCACTTTGATTTTGTGTTGCCCCTGATCGCCACCATATTCATAGCGACCAGACGTACTATTGTAGCTATATGAAGGAGTATTATCTTGGTAGCCTGAAAAGATAAACTTACCGTCTTCAGTCTTTGCATTCATTAAATCAAGTACAGTGCTTTGCAGTGCCTTAACTTCTTCAGCGATCCCTTCACGGTCGATATCACTATAGGCACCATTACCAGCTTGAATAGATAACGTATACGCAGACTCAAGTGCACCTTTAATATTTTGCAGTACACTTTCTTCTGTCGTTAAACGGCTATTCAGCATAGTGATATTTTTTGTGAACTGCTCATTGCCTTGAATGCGGTCGTTATAAAGTAAAGCCCGAGCCGTGGCAGAAGGATCATCAGCAGCAGTTAATACACGTTTTTGAGTATTAACCTGCTCTTGTGCCTTATTAACATTTTGCTGTGAGTTAAGAATAGAATTAAGGTTATTCTTATACATCATGTTATTTGAAATACGCATAATTACCTCGCCGCACTTAATAAGGTGTCAAAAATAGTACGTGCTGTTGCAAGTACCTGTGCTGATGCTGCATACGATTGTTGAAAACGCAGTAAGTTAGCCGCTTCTTCATCAAGGTTTACACCTGATAGCGATTCATACCAAGCTTCAGACTGATCAGCCAATGCTGTAAAAGCCGCACCATTGGTTTGAGCTTGACTGGTCACAACACCAATATCAGTGACAATGGCCGAATAAGCTTGATTAAAGGTTTTATGATTATCAGCAGTACTACTTGCTTCAACATTTTGACGCACTAGCTCACCGTTTTGTAAATTAGCTAATAACAAGCCATTGCGGTTATCGTCAAAACCCCCGGTGTTAAACTCAAGTGTGAAGGTATCACCTGTTGCAGGTGAGCCTTCAATATTGAAGTCAAAACCGTAGGTATCATAAGGCGCCCCTGCTTGAGCAAGAATATTCTCAGCAGGCGGTGTTATGGTAAACGTCGATGTACCGTTGCCGTCTGTGATTTGATATTCGTTAGCATTCGCCGTTTTCACAAGTGTGATATCACCATTCGCCAAGCTCGGTGGTGGACCAACCGTGATCCCCGTTGAGTTATCAATATCAGACACTGTGCCAGCAGAAATACTTGCATCACTGGTATTATTGATATCGTTCGCAGTTCGAATAGGCGATGCTAATGCTAGGTCTTCAGGGCGCTCAGTTTCAAGCTCTAGGCTCGTTGCAGCTTGTGAATTTAGCTTCACCATAAATTGGTCACCGGTATTTGCAGCACCGGTTACATTAAGCTGTAAACCAAACGCTTCACCGCCAGTGATGGTTGATGAATCAATCACACCTGCTGTTACATTGGCTGTTGACGCACTCCCAATGGGCTCACCTTTGTTATCGATTGCCTGAATTTCAACGGTGGTTGCACTGGTATAGGTAATAATAAAATCACTTGCTGGCAATTCGCTGCCTTTACCTGGTTCCACCGTTGCCGTCATTGTTGATGTGCCCGTATTAGCTTGATAGCCAAACGCATCAACGGTTGGAATCGCAAAAATATCACCACCAATTTCACCATTAGCATCCATACCTAAACGGTTTTGCTGATTAAAGGCATCAGCTAACGCTAATCCCATTTGACCAAGTTGGTTTTGCGCTGGCACTAAAATATCGTCACGAAACGCCAACAAGCCGCCAATTTTACCTTTTAACTTACTCACATCGACATCAAGCGGCACAGCTTTGCCACCGTTCACATCGAGTCTCAGTTCTTTAAAATTAGGATCAGGATCGCCACTGAATGAAAATAGGTTAAATGAGCCACTTTGCATGACAAGTGCTTGACCAGAGCCTAAATAGACTTGTTTTTCACCGTTATTACCGTCGAGTGTTTCAATATCAATCAGCTCAGATAAATCACGAATCGCTTTATCGCGCTCATTGTATAAACCACTTGATACTGACTCACGATCAGTACCGTGAACTGATGCAATCTTAGTATTTAGATCACTGATATTTTGGATCAGGTTATTGGCTTCTTCAGAAAAAATTTCTAGTTGCTCATTCACCACCGCTTTTTGGTCGACCACAATGCTCGATAATCTGTCCATTTGATCAATCAAGTTTTGTGCATCAGTCATTACCAATGAGCGTGCAACTGTTGATGACGGTTGATTTAAGCTTTCTTGTACGTTGTTAAAAAACGAATTGATACTGGTTGATAAGCTGTTTGACTCTTCAGAGAACAAGCTATCTACACGGCTTGCTTCAGTCACAAACTGATCAAAGAATGCTTTATTTGAGGTATCTCTATTTAATTGCTTTTGCGCAAATTCATTCAGTAAACGATACGTTTCACCACGACCTACTTGGTTGTCGATCATGGTTGTGAACTCAGTGCGCTCACGCACATAGCCCTCGGTATTAACGTTGGCGATGTTCTTACTGGTGGTTTGTAAAAGCTCAGAGTTAGCTCTTACACCGGCATTTGCTATGTCATATAAGCTAAATGACATGAGGGTCTACTCCTTAACGTACCAATGAAGCAGCGACGCTTTGAAGCTCAACGCGCTTCAATACCTGCTTAATTTTATCGGCATAATTTGGATCAGTTGCATAACCTGCTTTTTGTAACGAATCTAAAAAGGCAGCAGGCTCTGCGGTATTATTAAGTGCTTCTTGATAACGTGGGTTTTCATTTAAGAAATCCACAAAATCGTTAACACTGTCTTTAATCGATTGATAAGAGCGGAAACTAGCTTGCTTTTTAACAGGCACGCCTTGTTCAAATTCAAGCGTGACTTTACTCGCTTTGTCACCTTGCCAGCTTCTATCCGATTTAATATTGAATAAGTTGTTACTACTTGTGCCATCAGCTTTGCTGATGATGTGTTTTCCCCAGCCTGTTTCAAGGGCTGCTTGAGCCACCATCACTGCAGGGTTTAAACCAATCTTCTGTGCTGCATTTTTTGCGTGCTCCCAAATAGAGCTAATGAATGACTCAGCATCTTCAAAACGATTATCTGTTTGCTCGTTTGCTGATGTATCTGCAACAGGCTGTGGCTCAGATTTAATGTCATGGCTGTCATTCGTTATGCCGCGGGCGCGTTTATCACTATCAAACTCAGCCGTCGTTCTAAGCACAGACCCCGGGGTAAACTGTTTACCATCTGGCGAGAGCTGCTGAACGATTAAGTCAGCTAAGCCGAGCGAACCTTTTGATGAAAGCTCAACCGACATCTGCTGGTCATGCATCTCTTCAAAAAACTTAACACCGCTTGAATTAAATGGGCTGTCTTTATCTTCAAACGCTTCATTTGCCTTACGCATACTTTTGAGCAGCATTTGAGTGAAAATAGATTCAAATTGTGCCGCCGCTTTTTTCAGCGCCTCTTTTGACGCATCACTAGAGGCATCACTTTTTAGCGCACTTTGACGTAACGAGTCTAAGTTGCCTAAATCAAAAAAGTTTTGCTTGTCGAGATGATTAGTATCCATCAGCTTTTTGACACAATAGTTAATAATGAAAATTAAAATGCAAAAATTGCGCCAATAAAAAACTTTATAAATGAATGGCTAATAATGGATACAGGATTTGAGTAACTTCAGGGTCAAGGTTTTGACTGATATTTATACACTGAAGGATTAAGAGGTATAGAAACAAAAAACGCGCCCGAAAGCGCGTTTTAATTTAAATGATAACCAGTTGCCCGTTTATCGCCCCCGCTTCTTTTAAAGCTTCAAGAATTGCCATTAAATCCCCCGGCGCGGCCCCCACTTCATTGATTGCGCGAACGAGGTCATCTAGATTAACACCCGGATTGAAAACAAAAGCACGTGAGTCATCTTCATTGACATCAATAATGCTTTGATTGGTAACCGTGGTTTCACCATCACTTAAGGCATTTGGCTGTGAGACATTTTGCTGCTCAGCAATGGTGACCGTTAAACCACCATGGGTAATAGCTGCTGGCTGTAGCTTCACGTTTTTGCCAATCACAATTGTACCTGTGCGCGAATTGACAATAATTTTTGCTGCGGTATCTGCCGGTTTAAACTCTAAGTTTTCAAGGGTAGACAAATACGCAACACGTTGAGATGCATCACGTGGTGCCAATACACGAACA
The DNA here is from genome assembly GCF_037162425.1 of Pseudoalteromonas sp. Hal040. Taxonomy (NCBI): domain Bacteria; kingdom Pseudomonadati; phylum Pseudomonadota; class Gammaproteobacteria; order Alteromonadales; family Pseudoalteromonadaceae; genus Pseudoalteromonas; species Pseudoalteromonas sp. Hal040. The sequence continues at coordinate 2,655,061 of NZ_JARLUU010000001.1, forward strand.
GAGGCTGCATCGATTGCCTGAGCGCTGTCAGGACCCACTAAGTCATTAATGGTTTGCTCTAAGCGTTTTGCCGTTGTGAAATCTGGACGATTTAAATTGAAGGTAATGTAGTCACCTTGCATAAATGGGCTCTTAATAGCACGTTCAACAATAGCACCATTTGGAATACGACCCACTGTTGGCGTGTTAATAATTACACGGCTACCATCAGCACCTTCTGCACCTAAACCACCAACTACTAAGCTACCTTGCGCAATTGCATAAGTATTGCCATCAACCCCTTTTAAGAAGGTTTGTAACAATGTACCGCCACGTAAACTGCCCGCACTACCAATAGACGACACGGTAATATCAATGGTTTGACCAGGCTTTCTGAACGCTGGTAACTCAGCATGCACTGCCACAGCAGCAACATTTTTAATTTTAGGTTTTAAGCTATCAGGTAAAGTGATACCAAAGCCATTCAACATGGCTTTAAAGCTTTGTTGAGTAAATCGGCTTTGCTCACCTGTACCTGGTAAACCAACCACTAAACCATACCCCACTAATTGGTTTGAGCGCACGCCCTCAACCATAGATACATCTTTGACTCGCTCAGCCTGTGCAGAAAACTGCAGGCTAATCAAGCAAAGAGCGATGATGTATTTAAACCCATTCATGACTTTATTCCTCTAAAATGGGAAAAGCGAACTACTAAAGAAACGAGACAGCCAACCTGCACTTTGCGTTTCTTGAATTTGCCCTTTACCTGAATATTGAATGCGCGCATTAGCAATACGATTTGATGTGACCGTGTTATCTGCGGCAACATCTTCAGGACGAACCAAACCTTCTAAGCGAATAAACTCTTCACCGGTATTCAAAGTGAGCCATTTTTCACCGCGAATAACCAAGTTGCCATTGGGTAGAACACGCATCACATTGACAGAAATATCACCAAATAAGCTGTTTGATTGGTTAGACTTTGAGTCACCTTTAAATGATGCCCCAGAGCCAATACCAAACTGAATGCTGTCACCACCAATGTTAACCGGGTTACCGCCAAGGCCTATAACAGGGTCTAAACTGGCATCCGTTTCTTTGTCGGTCTCGGTTTTAGCGGCTTTGGTGGCTTGCGTTGATTCTTGTAATTTAACCGTAATGATATCGCCAGCACGCAGTGCCTTTTTATCCGAGTACAAATCGTTTGATGAGTAACTATCAAACAACGATCCTGTAGGTACCATCGGCTCTGTTGTTGGCTCAGGGTACATAGGCGCATAGTAAGGGTCATCCTGAACCACATGATGATTTTGCGTTGTCATACAACCACCCAGCATTAATGCTGCCGATGTGACTAAGATAATATTACGCATGCTGCCTCCTACCCATTAAAGCTGTTGATTGATGTAACTAAGCATTTCATCAACCGCTGAAATCACTTTTGAATTCATTTCATAAATTCGTTGTGTTTCGATCAAGTTAACAAGCTCTTCAGTTACATTCACGTTAGAGGTTTCAAGGGAACCTTGAACCACCGTACCTAAACCATCGATACCTGGGTTACCTTGCACAGGCGCACCACTTACAGCGGTTTCTGTGTATAAGTTTTGTCCCATAGGCTCAAGACCCGATGGATTAATAAAATCACTAATCGTTAGCTGACCAATGACCACGTTGTCTGGCTGCCCTGAAATACGCACTGACACTTCACCGTCTTGTGAAACAGTAATTGATTGCGCATCGTCTGGAACGTTCATTTCAGGTTGCAAAGGAAAACCCGCGCCCGACGTTACAATGCGGCCATCTTCGTCAGTCGTGAATTGACCGTTACGCGAGTAGGCAATGTTGCCATCTGGTAATTGCACTTCAAAAAAACCTGGGCCTGAAATCATCCAGTCCAATGAATTTTCAGTGGTAAGCATGTTACCTTGTGAAAAGTTCTTTTGGTTGGCAACCACTTTGGCACCCGCACCAAGCATTAAGCCTGATGGCATTTCAGTGTCTTGTGACGAACGACCACCTGGTTGGTTGATGTTTTGATATAGTAAATCTTCAAATACGGCGCGGCTTTTTTTGTAACCGACCGTGCTGGCATTCGCGAGATTATTTGAGATCACCGAAATATCGGTTTGCTGGGCGTCAAGCCCGGTTTTACTGATCCATAATGCAGGATTCATAACTCTACCCTCTCAGTCATCTTAAACAATGCGTAACAGCTGATCTTGACGCTCATCGAGCTCTTCGGCTGTTTTCATCAATTTAACTTGTAATTCAAATTGGCGTTGATTGCTGATCATGTCGACCATTTCATGAACCGGGTTTACGTTTGACATTTCAAGCGTTCCCGATAGTACTTTCACATTTGGCGAAATATCACAAAAACCACACAGGTCATTGATCAGCATGTCTTCTTTTGGTCGAAATAAACCGTCATTACCTTTTTCAAGCTGAGTGTTATCAGCCTCAATCACTTTTAAGCGATCAACCACTTCTAAAAAGTTCGCTGGTGCACCTTGCGGGCGAACCTGGATAGCACCATCTTCACTAAACTCAACTTTCTCGATAGGTAATGGCAGAATGATTGGACCACCTTCGCCAATTACTTGACGGCCATGGCTGGTGATCAACGCGCCATCTGGAGTAATGTTTAATGTGCCTGTTTTGGTGTACGCCTCATTGCCTGATGCATCTTGTACACTCAACCAACCACGGTCACTCATAGCAATATCAAGCTCACGGCCAGTTTCTACATAACCACCTGATTGCATGTTAGATCCTGGGCGTTCTTGCATTGCAAACACCCTAGATGGCAGACCTTCCCCGAAGGCTTGCATAGAGCGAGCTTGTGCAAAATCAGCTTTAAAGCCAGTGGTGTTAGCGTTCGCAAGATTGTTAGCCTTGAGCTCAAGACCGCGCAAACTTTGCTTAGCACCCGACATGGCAATGTAGACCATTTTGTCCATAACATTGACTCACTAAAAATACGATAACTAAGAAATGCAATAAAAGTGCCAAAGTAAAATTGACGCTGAAATAGGAGAGAAAAATGAGCTGCTAGAATGAAAAAAGGCTGCCAATAGAGGGAGCAGCCTTCGTGTCGGATTATGCTTAGAGCCGTTAAGATTAACGGATCTGTAGGATGTTTTGTTGTAGTGTTGAGTTAACCTCAAGCGCACGTGAGTTAGCTTGGAAGTTACGTCGCGCACTAATCAAATCAACAAGTTCATTCGTTAAGTTAACATTTGATTGCTCAAGTGCTGATGAGTTGATTGAACCTAAAGTACCTGAACCTGGTTCACCAGCAATTGGCTCACCTGACGTTAAACTCTTCTTCCAAGAAGTATTACCTACTTGCTGTAAACCTTGTGAGTTCGAAAAACGAACCATTGCAACTTGACCTAAGAACGAGGTATCACCATTACTATACGATGCAACAATTTTACCATCAGAGCCGATATCAATACCCGATAGACGACCTACCGTCGCACCGTCTTGCTCAAGTGCTTTCACTTCAAAGTTACTTGCATATTGAGTTGGTACTTTATTCGCTGTTGCCGCTTCATCACGCCAGTTCATTGTTACATCATCTGGGAAGCTCGCACCATTAGAAAGTAAATCAGATAGACCTGTTGCAGCACCGGCACCATTTGGTAGGGTTAAAGGGTTAAAGGTTGTATCTGTATTTGCAACACCATCCGTGCTAAGTGGTAAACCGCTCGCATCAAATTGGAATGTAGTTAATGGAGTATAAGGTGTTGTTGTTTGCTCTACACCACTAGAATCAAATGGCTTTTCATCAAGTGTTGCATACACTTCCCACTCATTCTCATTACCTGTAGTTGCTGAGTCAGTTTTCACAAAGAAGAATTGTAAAATATGTGGCTCACCTAATGAATCATATACAGTTGTCGACGTTGAACTGTTGTAAGTCGCACTTGTTTCAGGATCAAATGGTGTCACTGTTGGCGCAGAGGCACGTGAATCAAGGTTAAATGATGAGTAAACATTCGTCGTTGCACGCGGTGAACCTGAAGCGTCAGGAATTTGTAGTGCAGATGAAGTACTTAAACTAACAGAGGTTGTATCACCGGTTGCTTCATCAACAGGGAAACCTTGTAAGTAATTGCCGCTCGCATCAACAATAAAGTTATCTTTATTAAGTTTGAACGCACCAGCACGCGTATAAGTAAAGTCTTGTGCACCTAAGTCATTAGCCATGGCGAAGTAACCTTCACCCGTAATCGCTAAATCTAAAGAGTTATTTGTGAACGATAACGAACCTTGGTGGAATTGCTGTGCCACCATTGTTGTTCTTACACCGTCACCATTTTTTGTTTTACCAGAGCTAAATACTGATGATGCGTACACATCAGCAAACTCTGCACGAGACTCTTTAAAGCCCGTAGTATTCACGTTCGCAATGTTATTTGCGGTAACGTCTAAATCTTTTTGCGCGGCTGCTAAACCTGTTAATGCAATATTGAAGCTCATAACTCACCTCTAACCTATCTCTTAGCCTAAGCTAACCCAAACCTTTTTTACTTATGCGATTTCAGCTATATCAGTCAGCCTAACCGCACCCTCTTTTGTATTTACGATAATGCCGCTGCTACCATTGATATTGACACTTTCAATATTTTTAAAGGTCGCCATTGGCAGGCTGCTGTAGTCACCATTTACATAGCCTTCAGCACTGATGTCATACTCACCTTCAGGGAGTACATTGCCATCGTTATCTTTTCCATCCCACTCAAAACGCAGTGCACCTGCTGACTGAGATCCTAAATCAATGGTGCGTACTAACTGGCCTGATGAATCTGTAATTCTCAGCGTCAGTGTTTCAACCGCTGTTTCAGCAACCACCGAGCCTTTTGCTGCATTTTCACCATCAAAATCAATGGTGTCGGATTCAAGCAGTGCTTGTTTACCCACAAGCGTTGAAGCTTGTAATGCAGAGTTCGATGTCATTGACGCAGTGAGTGAATCAAACTTTTCATTTAAGTTTGAAATACCTTCAGCCATAGTGAAGTTCGTCATTTGCGCAATCATTTGATCGTTATCTGCAGGATTACTCGGATCCTGGAACGACAACTGCTGTGTTAACAACGAAAAGAAATCTTCCTGAGAAAGCGTGTTGTTGTCTTCTTCAGTTGTTTGCGTATTACTTTGATTCCAACGCAAGCTATCCAAATAGGATGATGATGCAGAGCTGATGTCGTTACTCATAACTTATCCTCGATTACCGTTGTCCTAACAACAGTGTTTTACTTAACATTTGCTTAGCTGCATCAGCAACTTGCACATTTGTTTGGTAAGAGCGAGAGGCAGAAATCATATTTGCCATTTCTTCTACGACATTAACGTTAGGTTTGTAGATATAACCATTTTCATCCGCACTTGGGTGGTTCGGGTTATATTCAATTTGTAGTGGCTTATCGCTCTCTACAATGCCTAACACTTTAACACCAACAGAAGAGCCCTGAGGATTGCTTTGTGACGATGACGCTTTGGTCAACTCTGCTGCAAAAACAGGATGGCGCGCTCGATACGTTTTGTCTTGGCTAGAACTAATCGTATTCGCATTCGAGATATTACTGGCTGTGGTATTAAGGCGAACATTTTGCGCGGTCATACCGGTTGCTGAAATATCAAAAACATTATACAAACTCATGATTAAGCTCCTTGACTACCGAGGGCTTTTTTAAGGCCTGAAATTTTACTACTCATAAATTGCAGGCTTGCCTGATACTCTAATGAGTTTTGTACATACAAGTTTCGTTCCACTTGTATATCAACAGAGTTACCATCACCTGTATCTGCTTGATTTGGCGTACGAAACATTTCAGCACTACCAACAAAACGACTGCCTCCGGCAATATGTTTTGCATCGGTTCGAACCATGCTATTGCCGCCCTGTTGGTTGCTTTTTGCCGCTTTTAATGCCGAGGCAAAATCGATATCTTTCGCTTTGTAGCCCGGCGTATCAGCATTAGCGATATTTGTCGCTAATAACTCAGCGCGTTGTGAACGGATCAACATCGCATGAGGATGAACACCAAATGCTTTATCAAAACTGATAGCCATAACCATCTCCAAAAAATTGACTCTACAGGGGATAATGCAAAAGGTAAGCCAAAAATAAAGAGTGATTTTTAATTATATAAGATGTTGAAAAATAGGCTTATTTAGCAACCTAAGAACTAGGTTGCTAAGGAGAGTTTACTTTTTCTGATAGATGATACCCGGGTTACAACGAACCATATCAAAGCTATCACTTAAGCCCGCCATTGACTCTGACGCACCTAAAAACAGGTAGCCTTTTGGGTTTAAAGCTTGTGCAAACTGCGCAATGATTTTCGCTTTTACTTCCGGTGAGAAGTAAATCAACACATTGCGGCAGAATATAATGTCAAACTTGCCCATTAAAGCGTATGAATCCAATAAGTTTAAATGTCTAAAGCTGACCATTTTTCTTATTGGGTCAGTAACCTGAGCCATTCCATTGCCGCTATCTTTAAAGAATTTTTGACGTCTTTCCATCGACAGACCACGAGCAAGTGCCAATGCGTCATATTCAGCATTTTTACACATATCAAGCATAGTATTAGAAATATCTGTGCCAATAATTTGCGCACCCATTTTTAATACACCCGGATTTTTAGACTGAAACTCGGCAACCGACATGGCAATCGAATACGGCTCTTGCCCTGATGAACTTGCCGCTGACCATATTTTTAGTGGCCTACGGACATCTTTAAGCTCAGGAAAAAGCTTAGTTTTCAATAATTCAAACGGGTATTGGTCACGAAACCAAAGCGTTTCATTAGTGGTCATCGCATCAACCACAGCGGCACGAAGCTGCCTCTCGTGAGGACTTAAAGTTTTACTTACCAGCTGTGATAATGACTCAACATTAAAGCGAGCCATAAGCGGTGCGAGGCGACTTTTAACTAAATACAGTTTGTTGTCACCAAGCACGATGCCACATTGTTGCTCTAAGAAAGAGCGGAATTGATCGTATTCGCTTTGTTGTAAATGCTTATTTTCCAAAGTAATACCACCTATAAATAATTAATCACAATGAACCCACTTTTTCACAGCTGTTGCTAATTCATCTGGGTTAAATTTTGCAATAAAATCATCGGCACCTACTTTTTCGATCATTGCTTGGTTAAATACCCCACTTAGAGAGGTATGCAAGATCACATGTAAAGGTGATAATTTTGGATCTGCTTTGATTTCGGCGGTCAGTGTATAACCATCCATTTCTGGCATTTCTACATCTGATATCAATAAGCCAACGCGCTCAGTAATATCATTTTTACAATCCAGTTGAGCAATCTCGCGTAAACGTAATAATGCTTCTTTACCGTTTTTAGCAAGCTCAGTTTGCACACCTAAAGGTTCAAGCGCACGTTTCACTTGATTTCGAGCGACCGCAGAGTCATCTGCAATAAAGACGATACGCTCGCCTAAATCACGCTGAATTTCGCCATCACCAACAACCTCAGCACTCACTTCGGTATTCACAGGGCAAATTTCATTTAAGATTTTTTCAACGTCAAGAATTTCAACTAACTCGTTTTCAATTTCTGTGACCGCTGTTAGGTATGAATAACGACCAGCACCTGATGGTGGTGGCATTATTTTTTCCCAGTTCATATTAACGATACGTTCAACACCGCCAACTAAGAAACCTTGCACTGAACGGTTATACTCGGCAATGATGATAAAACTGTCTTTAATGTTTTCGATTGCAGGGCCACCCACAGCCATCGATAAATCAATCACTGAGATAGTCTGACCACGGATATGCGCAACACCACGAATGTACGCATTTGATTTTGGCATGTTAGTAAGTGGTGGGCATTGCAAAACCTCTCTTACTTTAAACACGTTGATACCAAAGCGTTGTCGCCCTCTGAGTTTGAATAATAGTAATTCAAGGCGGTTTTGCCCAACCAACTGAGTACGCTGGTTAACTGAGTCTAAAATGCCTGCCATTTCAATCTCCTAAAGATAAACAATCAGAGCTGGAACAATAATTGCCTTCTTTGTGTTAAAGCTACATAAGGTTACGAAGCGTCTGTTTTTTGACGCAAAATATTTATACCTTGTTTTCAACAATAAGCATAGTCGAAACAATATGAGTTTGTTAAAAAAAGCCGAAGATACAGTGTTTTTTATTTTCTTACTAGCCTGTTGTTTGCAACACAACTACAGGCAGAAGTTTATAATAACGAGCAACTTCAACAAATCGCTGTCGATTTTGTTAGTGAACAGCTCCCTGATCTGGACACCACACCGCAAATTAGTGCTTTACCATTAGATGGTCGCATTCCAGAGAGACTGTGTGAGTCACCAATAAACAAAGAGTTACCGACAGAGCCTCCTTTTAATCGGCAGGTAACTGTACAACTTAAGTGCCAAGACTTAAATAGTTGGACCCAATACGTTCACGTTCGCATTATAGAGCTCGAACCTGTGGTTGTTGTAACCACTAATTTAGCACGTGGCGAGGTTATTCGAGCTGAGCACTTGCGCCTAGAAATGAAACCTAAACAATTTGTCAGAACGCAATATGTACAAGATGAGACTATACTCATTGGTAGTCGCAGTAAGCGCAATTTACGTGATGGCACACCTATTGTTATGAGCCAGGTTTGTATGGTTTGTAAAGGCGATAACGTTACTATTTATGCTTCGTTACGCGGCTTGAGAATTAAAACCACGGGAATTGCTTTAGAAGATGGCACGTTAGACGAATTAGTACGTGTAAAAAACAAAAAATCAGGTAAAGTATTAAATGCACGTGTGGATGGGGTCGAGTCTGTACAAGTAAATATTTAATTTTTTATATTTATGCTAAAGTATCCGCTGTGCCCGCCGATATAAAGGCATATGTTGGGTAATGTATAGGTCAAAATTATGGTAAGCAATGTCAATAATGGTCAACAACAAACTTCTGTGTTGACAAATACCAAGCAAAAAAAGCTTGATTTACAAAAAGATAATGCTAATGCAGCCGCTGCAAAATCGGCCGCACCAAAAGCAAGCGCAGATTCTGTGAGCTTAACTCCTCAAGCTAGACAGCTTAAATCTTTGCAAGAAAAAGCTGAGCAGTCATCAGGCTTCGACAGCAACAAAGTTGCTGAGCTGAAAAAAGCAATCAGTGAAGGTAAATACCAAATTGATGCTGAAAAACTAGCGAAGAACATCGCCGCATTCGAGTTTGATGTGTATGGCTGATCATAATCATTTAATTGCTAGCAAACTAACACAACAAGTTTCGTGCTTGGAGTCTATTGCTGCGCTTTTAGATGATGAACTGACAGCCATTGCTGCAAAGCGTGGCGAAGGATTAAAGAGTATTGCCCAACAAAAAATCTCTTTGCTCCAGCAAATTCAAACAATTGATAAAGACGTCCAAAAACTTGTTGCGCACAACGAATCGCAAGATGACGAAGTAAGTGCACTTATCAAACAAGTTAACACCCTACTGACTAGCTGCAAAAAGAAAAACGATGTAAACGCCCATGCGGCTCATCAAGCACAGCTAAGTGTTAAACAACTTAAAGATATTTTAATTGGCGCTCCATCATCGATGACCTACGATCAAGGCGGCAGCGTAATTCAAGGCGATAAGAAAATCGTGCACAACTTGAAAGCCTAAATGTCATTTCCATTAAAAAAGCGCGACAACTAATGAGTTGTCGCGCTTTTTTAATGCTCGCAGAATTTGCTGAACTTATGCTTTGAACTTAGGCTGCAGCTAGACTTAGTTGCACCTAATAATACGTTACTTTTTTCACTTGGCGTGGCTTTACTTCACCAATGTATAAGTCGTGTACTCGTTTCATATCAAGCTGTAATTCAGTTGCATAGGTATCCCCTACTGCGTAGGTTTTAATAACCTGCGCCCCTTTGATCACACCTTGTACTTGGCTTTGTAATTGATCGTTATGAGCAATGCTGTTTTGCACTGTGGTGCCTGCGGAAATTTTTTGCCCGTAAACTTGCTCAGCAAGCTCGCGATACGCTTCAAGCTTTGAGGCTTTAATCGCAAGCAAAGTACCGTCGCGATTCATTGCTACCTGGTTGAGCACTAATTGGCGCATACCCCACCGCTTTAAGCACTGGGTAGCTATCTGGCTCAATGTAAGTGTATTCTACATGTTTATCAAAAATACTACTGCAGCCGGTCAATGCTGCGCAGGCAACCAGCCCACCGAATAGAAGTGCTCGCATAATTTGCTTCCGCTTAAAACTCTTTGGCTACAAATATGCACGTTTAATGCCACTGTGGTACAGTCCTTGCTCATTTAGGTTATTCATTGGTTTTAATGCTAGGTGTCAGCATGAAAAATAAAACAATAGCCAGCTTAAAAGGTCTTGGCTTAGCCTTTACAATTTTGTTTTCTAACAATAGCTTAGCTCAGTGGTTTGAGTCTACAGGACATGCGGTTGTGAAAAATGGCGATACAAGCCAGGCCAAATCTGCCGCTATTAAAGATGCCATAACTCAGGCTTTAGTGTTTTCTGGCGCTCGAGTGAGCTCTGTTCAGACTCTAGTTGACGGGGTTTTGACACAAGATCAGCTGAAAATAAGCAGCCACGGTGAAATCCAAAAAATAGAATTGATCAGCGAAGACCGCCACAACGACACCTATGCCATCACGCTTCGCCTCGATATTTTTGCTCAAGCTGAAGAATGCCCTGCAAACCAATACACCAAATTTATTGCCGTAACACAAAGCCAACTCGCCAATCGCGAGCAAGCGCGTATGGGCCAAATTTTTGACGTAAATAAAGCCATCAGTGAGCACTTATATGCCAGCTTAGGTAATACGCAAATGGCGGCTAAACCGACAGCCTATTACAATATGCCGGCGCGAGTAGACCATTTTTTCACTCAGCAATACGATTACAGTAACGCGCTACTTGAGGAGATCACTAGCCGCAGTAATTCGCAATATGTATTACTGAGCCGTATTCGTGATTTATCGGTTAATCATAAGATCAACAATGACTATGCATTTTGGCAAGATGATAGTTTCAAGCGTGCGTACAAAGTGGATTATGTATTATTTGATGGCACCACTTACGAAAAACTCTGGCAGAAAAGCTACCAAACAGAAGGCATTTGGCCATACAAAAAAACCGAGATCATCGATGTTTACAGCGACCGATTTTGGGCAACCGATTATGGCCAAGCTATTAGTGATATAAACCAAACCCTAACCTATGACTTGCAAGCCGCCATGGCCTGCTTGCCCACGCAAGGTAAGATACTGCATATCGAAAACGATAGACTGATCATTAACCTAGGGAAGGCTCACGGCCTTGAACAGGGAGAGGTTTTAAACATTGCGCATCATAACTACTTAACGGATGCACAAGGTAATAAACTCCCCCATAAAATCACCACACTTAATCAAGTAAAAGTGACTCAGCTTTATCAGCAATCAGCAGTGGCCATGAGTATTGATAAGCAACCACTGCCTAATATTCAAATAAACGATATTGTTGAATTAGCTGCTAGCAAGTAAATGAGCTTGTAAGCCTTCATGAGCATTTAGCCAACGGGCTAATTGCTCTACACCGGCTATGTGCGGGTAATGCATGCGTGTTGCAATAACAACTTGTCGTTGCTGGTTTGGTGAGATAGCTAAATACTTCACCCCTTCACGTGGTGTGCATGCCAGCTTAGGAACAAAAGTTACCCCATCATCCATTGCCACCAGCGCGAGTAAGGTTTCTATACTATTTCCTTTATATTGGTTCGAAACTTCAACCCCAGCAGAAAAGCAAAATTGCTCGGCTTGCTCTTTAAAACAATGCCCTTCGTTTAACATTAATAAGTCACATTCTTGCAATTGAGCTAAAGCAACTTCAGCGTGTTTTGCTAAAGCATGCAGCTCAGAGACTGCGACTAAAAAGTCTTCTTTATAAAGTGGCGACACATGATACGGTGCCAAGCCAGCCACATCTGCAACAATTGCAATATCAATCTCACCATTATCAAGGGCCACCAGCGTTTGCACTGTTTGCATTTCTATAAATGAAAACTGGGTTTCACTAAAGGCCTGCTTCATCGAGGTTAAGAGTGTTGGCAGTAAATAAGGCGCAATAGTAGGAATAATACCTACATTTATTTTCCCTTTTAGGGGGTCGTGTGAGCTTGCGGCAATTTCTTTCAGCACTTGAGTTTGCTCTAGGATCAGCGTGATTTGTTTAAGTAATTGCTCACCTTGCACAGTCAACGTAACCTGCTTTGTTGAACGATCAAAAATGATCACTCCCAGCTCTTGTTCAAGCTTTTTAACTTGCCCACTTAGTGTCGGCTGGCTGACATAACAGGCATCGGCTGCTTTTCTGAAATGCTTATAATGTGCCACCGCTTTTACATATTCGAAGTCTTTTAAATTCATACCACACCACCAATAGCTTTTACCTATCATACTAATACAAACAAACGATTGGAGCTATCATAAATTAAATCGCATAATGGCAATCAACAAATCAAGAGGAATTAAAACAATGTTAAACAATATCGAAGGCCAAAAAGTACCAAACGTTACATTCGCAACACGTGTAGACGAGCAATGGAAATCAATAACCACTGACGAAATTTTTAAAGGTAAGACGGTTGTGCTATTTGCATTACCTGGCGCATTTACACCAACTTGCTCATCAACTCATTTACCACGTTATAACGAGCTAGCTGCTGTATTTAAACAAAACGGTGTTGATGAGATTGTTTGTATTTCTGTAAACGATACCTTCGTAATGAATGCGTGGGCACAAAACCAAGAAGCGCAAAATATTACCCTATTGCCAGACGGCAACGGCGAATTTACTGACGGCATGGGTATGCTAGTCGATAAAAACGACTTGGGTTTTGGTAAGCGCAGCTGGCGCTATTCTATGCTTGTAAAAGATGGCGTTATCGGAAAAATGTTTATTGAGCCACAAAAGCCAGGCGACCCATTCGAGGTGTCGGATGCAGATACCATGCTTGATTACATCAACCCTGCACAAGTAAAACCAGAATCAGTGAGCATTATTACCAAACCTAATTGCCCATTCTGTACAAAAGCTAAAGCGCTACTAGATGCAAAAGGGTATGTGTATGAAGAAATCGTATTAGGTCAAAACGCATCATTAACGAGTTTAAAAGCGATTTCAGGTCGTGAAACAGTGCCGCAAATATTCATTGGCGGTGAGCACATTGGTGGCTCTGACGATTTAGAAAAGCACTTTGCAGCTTAAAGAAAGGGAGCCTTGTTGCTCCCTTTTGTATTTTTGACCAATTATTAAAGCGGCTCAACTTAATAACCCTTAGCCCCTGTATAAGCCTCTCATTGGCGCAATTTGTTCTATTTCTGTCGTAAAAAGTCAAGATATTCACTAGCACTATGACTTAGTGTAGAGAATACCGATGAAGGACTTCCTTCACATTCACAGAGGACACACATATGAGCCAAATGAATTCTGTTGCCATGCAAAATGGTAAGCTGCATGTAAAACAAATTGATATTCCAACTCCTGGGCCCGGTCAAGTGCTGGTAAAAAGCCTTGCTTGCGGTATTTGCGGTTCAGATATTCATATAACTCGCCACACCAGCGATGTATTTGATATTTATAAAAACCTCGGCATCATGGCAAAAGATGCTGGCGATGACCAAGAAGTGTTATTAGGCCATGAATATGCTGCTGAAATCGTTAGCTACGGCCCCAATACTAAAGGCGAATTAGCCAAAGGTACTCGTGTCACCTCAGTGCCTATTTTACTTTCAGCTGGCGGTGCTGGCGTAGGTGTAACCCTGGGCTATATGGTGCTTATTCTGAATACTTTATTGTTGATGAAGCCTTGCTATTACCTATTCCTGATGCAGTTCCATCGGAAGCAGCAGCCATTACTGAGCCTCTTGCCGTTGGCCTACACGCAGTAAACCGCGCACAAATGAATAATGATGATGTAGCCATTGTCGTCGGCTGTGGCCCAATTGGCCTTGCTGCAATTGCCGCATTAAAGTTACAAGGCGTAAAACACATCGTTGCCTCTGATCCACAAGAGAGCAAAAAACAAATTGCCCTTGAATTTGGCGCCACAGAATATGTTAACCCTATGGTTGATGATGAAGTCGCTAAAGCCGCAGCACTTGCGGATAATAACAAGGTGGTTATTTTTGAATGTGCCGGTGTAAGCCGTTTATTGAACGACTACATTTTACGTGCGCCATCAAAAACAAAAATCATTGTAACAGGTGTACACACCGCCCCCCTTAACGTTAACTTTGCCTATGCCACAGTGAAAGAGTTAGACCTTATTTTCTCTTATTACTACCAGCCAGAAGAATTTGCACAATCACTTGAGAACATCGCGTCAGGCAAAATTGCATGGCAAAAAATGCGTACAGGTAAAGTCGGAATCGACGGCGTACAAGGTGCATTTGATACGTTATTTAAACCAAACGACCATATCAAAATCATCATTGAACCATGGCGCACAGGCGAGCTTGAAACAGTAACGGGTTAATTTAGTTTATAGCTCTATATCAGGCATTACATTTGCCTGCTCAAGAAAATGATCACAACGAGCATTAACTATATCAAAGTAATGCTTTAAATATGACACTTGTGATTCTGAAGGGCTATCAACAAGCGATATTGCCTGTTGTAAATTATTTTTAATATTTGTCGCAATTTTAGTTAGATGGCTTTGTAGTAGCTTTTTTGAAATTCCATTTTCATCTACAAAGTCAACTAACTGATAGGCATTAATTGCATCAGGGTCAAACTCATCTCCTATACTCATAGCCAGATCCTGTTCAAACTCTGGATACATTTTAACGTTTACTAAATCATAAAATGGCGCTGGGATTAGACCTGATTTTTGCACAAAAAAGCTAAAGTTTTTGCCATGTGCATCTGAGTTGTAGATACAAAGATTAAATAACGCCCACTTTAAAATTTCAATTTTTGCCGCTATTGGGTTTTCGCAGAGTTCAGATAGCGCAAACAATTTTTCAAAGCTTGCGCCATCGCGAATGTGACGAACATCTCGCTGCTTACCTAAATTTCTTTCGTATTTTTTATCGACCCCTAGATTACAAGCTTGGCATGCATCAATCATATGCCTGCGCTTTACACTTTCCGGGCTAAACAATTTTCTATCGAATCTTTCTACAAGTAATGCTGGGTGGTGATCAAAATATTTAAGTTCAACCTCTGCAACACTTAGCCCAGCCAGTTTTGCAAGTTTCATTGTTACAAATTCATTTATAACAAGATGTTGCTGATTATTCTTTTCAAACTTAATAATATGGGTAGAACAAAGGTTTCCTTCACCAAAACCTAACTTACCATCAACTGACAAGACATTTAATTTTGATTGAACACCCGCTACTGACAATCTTGGTTTGCCGTCCCAGACTTCCAAATGCCAAAGTTGAGGATCAGATAACCTTTTGATCAGTTCAGCATCACTAATACCGACAAAGTTACTTTTTACTTTATCGTTTAAAGCACCTTCAGGTAAAAACATCATAGCCCCAGAGGTATCTTTACCAATTCCACCGATCTGAGCAAATACATTCGTCCGTGATACCCCTAAGTAATCTATTAAATAATCTAGTCCCCTATTTTCGGGTAGTAAGTTTTGTAAAAAACGTCTGATATTGACAGAAGGTATGTCATGCCCAAAAGGTAGGTGAGGAGATATTGGAAAGCCCTCATCCACCCACTCTTGTTGATAATTCAATGATAAATTGTCGCTTTCTCTAGAAAGATGTAATTTACCAACCAGCTTTTGGCTATAAATAATATCGAGCGTATATCTATCAAACCCAGACGTCATTCTCATCCTCCAGAGATGAGTTAGCTGCGCTATCACTTTGCCATGGCTCAATTGATATCTTTACGCCTAATGCCGAAACAACTTTCATTAACGAGGCCACTTTTACATCAGCACTACCTTGTTCAATATTTATGTATGTCTGCTTTGATATACCTGAAAGTAATGCTGCCTCAGTTTGCGTGATATTGCTTTGTGTTCTCTTCGCTTTAATAACATCACCAAGCAAAGAAGGTGTGAACGCCCTACTTAAATCTGGGGATTTACTCGCTTTAACTTTCTTTGCCATCACAATCTCAATTTGAACAATGTTTCTATTAAAGTCTAATCTATCAGACTTTAATTTCAACCTACACCATAAAATCAAATAAAGTCTACCTTAAAAGACTTTTACAGTTTTAATACTTAAAAAGCCACAATAAAGTCCAATAAAATAGACTTTATATATGAATAATTACAGTATCTCTATTAAAGTCTACATTGATAGACTTTAAATATTTTGACTATTACTTTGTCATTAGGAATTATATTTTTGGTGAAATTATTAGAGATGATATTCAAAAAGTGAGATTTGGTAGCCCCTACAGGAATCGAACCTGTAACTGCCCCTTAGGAGGGGGCCGTTATATCCATTTAACTAAGAGGCCACTCAAAAGCTGAGGTAAAGCTTGTAGCTTGTAGCTTGTAACTTGTAACTTGTAACTTGTAACTTGTAACTTGTAACTTGTAACTTGTAACTTGTAGCTAAAATTATAACGGTCTAAGGCTTTGGTAATCAAGAGAATAAACCAATCGACTTGTGAGTAAGCCGATTGGCAAAATGATGAGGTTAGTTAACGCGAGCTGTTGCTGATTGGATTGACTCATGTTTTAGCACAAAATATGGGATCACTTTTTGTGCGCTGGCAATAACCAACTTTGAGTTTAAATTAATTACTCGAGCATTCACTTCAACACCATTTGGGCGGTATATCAGCGTGCCTGTAAGTACATGGCTAGCCATGCGACGCTCAGCTAACTCTTCTACATCACGCGACATCACAAAATCACCATGAGAGGTTACAGTGATGACATCCATCGCTTTAAAATCCACAACGCCAAAGCCAAACTTTTGCAGCTGATACATCATTGATTCGGCAAGTTGGTTACCAAGCTGAGAGCTGGTTTTTAAGCTCGCATCTAAATCAACAAAAGTGGTAATGGCAATACCTAATTCGCTTTCTTGTTGCATGGTATCCACTAACTCAAGCGCCATTTGCTCGACATAATTAACAACGGTTTTATGATGTTGATAAGGCACAAACAGGCGATGGTTAGCGTTATCCTGCTGCATATCTTTTTGTTCAAGCGCTTGCAGCATAGCAACGTAATCGACTTGAGTGCTTGCTGATGCCGGTGCATGTTGAGCTGTATTTTGCGGCTCTGCTGATTGCTCTGGCAGCAATTGGCAGCCAGAAAGTGCGAGTGTTAACGATGCGAAGATAAAACCTTTCATAGCTTACTCACTTGCTTGTTTTAGTGTAATGCCATCACTTCGATTAGTACTATCAAGGGCATCAACCACTGACTGTGGGATAAAACCTTGCGCCGACCCAACAACCGCTTTACTTGCTAAGCCAACAATACGCGCATTCACGAGCACACCACTTTGATGGTTAACCAAAGTACCCGCCAATACATAGTTAAAGTTTTGATCTTGGCTTAGCTCTAAATAATCACGACTGAAAACATAATCACCACTTGGCGTAACACGCATATAATCAGTGGTTTTAAAATCAATGACAGGCACACCAAACGCGTGAAGTTCATGAATAAAACTTTCGGCAATTTGATTACCTAGCAAATTTGTTGAGTTGTAATCTGCATCAAGGTACACAAAGCTTGAAACAGCAACCGGCGTGTTATCGCTAACATATTGCAAGTTTTCAACTAAATCTTGCATGATGCCACGCACATAGTGATTGATATTCTTACGTGTTGGGGCTGCTGTAAAGGTGCTGTTATTCATCACCGCCTGATTGGTTTGAAACACACTGTCATTACTATGCGGCGCGGCAACTTCTCTTTGCGCAGCTAACTGAGGATCATTTTCGTGTTGTGTTGCATCACCAGTTAACATTGACGAGCAACCAAAGCCAAACGGCAAACATAAAGTTAAAATTAAACGTTTCATTAAATGAGTTCCTCTTAATATTCGCTTCGATACAACTGGCCATCACGTTGCTGAACTTTCTCAGCGCCCCACATCACATTGATAGGGATCTCAGTGCTTGCTGCTGATACTATTCGCAGATCTTTGGTATTCACTAATCGGGCATTTACTATGTAGGCATGTTGTTGCCGCGTTAGTGTGCCGGTAATAACAAAGTCAATATTCTGACGTTGACGCAAAGTATTTACATCACGACTAAGTACACTATCGGCCGATTGCTGCAAATTTAAAGTATTTTCTAATCGATACTCTATGGTATGAAAACCAAGCTGAGTAAATTGCGTTAATAAACTTTCTTGAATTTGCTGACTCAAGCCACTGCCCTGATCTACTGCTAAATCAGTGCCTAAGCCATCAGCCATATAAAAACTGGTCACAGCAATACGTGCATTGCCTTTGTAAGGGCCTTGAATACGGCTCAGCTGACTACTTAGATCAGCAACGTATTGATGCACCGTATAAGGTGCCATTGGCGATTTTGGGGTTTCTCTAGGGGGCGTTTTTTGTGGCTCTTCAGTTAAGCTACAACCCACCAACACTAAAAAAACTGAATAAAATAACAGGCGCATAATTGCCATCCTCACTAAACTTAGTAAGTACAAAGCAATAATTATGCCTAAGTATTGTTGTTGATGGGATTATTATGAAAAGCCGAAGCGTGGTAATAAGAACACGTCACTTCTAAAATACCAATAAGCTAGCGTTGCATTCAGACAATGATTTAATTGTGTAGGCTGATGTAGCTAATTTTTTGAAGGGTCGAATGGTTTATCAGAAGGGTCAATTCCCTTCTGTTGTTAAATAAGCGGTTATAGTATCTGCCCAATAAATGGTGCCGTCACACAGGTTTGCCCCATTCTTTTCGCTATCTCACAAAATGCTGTCGCCTGAGTATAATTTTCAAATGGCCCAGCCCTTAATCCATACAAGGTTACGCCTTTTTGCTCTCGTGTTTTAAAACGAAAATCAAGGCCATTTAAAGCAGCAGGATAATCACGTTTGAGCTTTAAGACCTGATAACTAACTTTTTTCGGCGTTAAATATAAACCTAATTGCACGCCCGCTTCAGCGGCTTTATTTGCTGCAATAATCCCCTCAAGTGAGTCAGTTGATGATGCTTGCTTCGCTTGTGTTTGTTCACTTTGATGAAGAATCACATCATTTTTCGGCTCAAATTGTGATGGTTGTGCAGTTAAATCACTATTGGCTGACAGCACTTCGATTAACAACGCAAGGTCTTTTTCCATGGCTGAAAGGCGCTCAATGCTCGGCTGTTGGTTTTGCCACTCGGCAGCAAATTGCTGTACTTGCTGCTCAGTATAAGCTGGCTGGGTTTGCTCTTGGCTCATCATACATGCTGTTAAAGCAGTTAAGCTGATGGTTATCAATAGATATTTAGAAAAAATAGAAAAATGCATGGTGAAGTCAATTCTAAAAAACAGACTTAAATGTTAGCAATAAAAATGCCACCTTTAGCGCGAATATTTGACGCTAAAAATAAATTCGGTTGTCAGTGTAGTTGCTAACCCAGCAATCAATGCCTTGTCGCTTAATCGCTTCACAGTCAGCTTTGGCATTCTTCAAATATTTATAGCCACCAAATTTAAGTCGATAATAGGTATGTTCATTTACATCTGCGACTTCGACATTGAGTATCGGTTTTCCCTGAAAAATACTGGGTGCTCGTTTAGCCATTTTTTTAAATGTTGAAGCAAGGCCTTGCTCCGAATTGACCGACGCTAACTGAAGAGCAAATGCATAATCGGGTTTCACAACGTCTGAAGAGTCGTTTGACAATGCTTGCGACGTGTCTGATTGATCAAGCATTGTGCTGACAGGTTCATTTTGGGTTTGTGCCAATAAGAATGAGTTTTGCATTACCTTATTATTACTTAGGTACTGAAAAATATTGAAAACAGAAAGCGTGTTAAAGGAGATATTTGGAAGTGCCTTATTACTGCAACCAGACACAGTCAATAACACCAATAGGCATATACTGTAACGCAAAGGTTTTGAGCAATATTTCATAAGTAGGATTCTTAAACGTACCATTAAAAATTTGCTTCTTTTTAAAGAAGTCTATCTGTTAGCACTTGCCTATACAAAAGCCATAAACATCATTTGAGACGTTGCATAAGAAAACTCTAACACATTATTTGTTATTATAATATTTTCAGTACAGTGCTTAACTAACTGCAATAAAAACTTAATGACACCCTACTACTTAAGTTTTCATATTAGACAACCTAAAGCAATAAAAATCCGTTTTTACTAGGTATTTTTATAAGTATAGCTAAGTTTAACTATCCTACAGGGATATATAAGCATCTCACTGATCTTTAATCTTAACAATGCGTTAAGAGCTAGGTATATCAGAAAAATCCTTTATTGGGTAATAATCGACAATTGTGGGGATCATGTAAATAACAAAAAAGTGCCATATAGACACTTTTTTTACATGATTTTCAACTAGGTAATTAGAATTGATTATTTAACCAGCGACTTTATGAAGTCTGTAAGCTCGTCTTTGAATTCATCACGGCGTAGTGCAAATTCCACAATAGCTTTTAAATAACCAATTTTGCTGCCGCAGTCATGGCTTTTGCCTTTCATTGAGTAGGCATCAACTATTTCTTTTTCCATTAGCATAGCAATGGCATCAGTTAATTGGATTTCGTCGCCAGCGCCTGCTGGGGTTTTTGCAAGTAATGGCCAAATATTTTTGCTCAGTACATAACGACCCACAACAGCTAGATTTGATGGAGCTTGATCAACAGGAGGCTTTTCAACCATGTTTAAAATAGCTGCGCTCTCACCTTGATTAATTTTTACATCACCTAAATCAACGACACCAAATTTATCCACTTCGCTTTGTGGTACAGGTTCAACCATAATCTGGCTCTCACCGGTGTTTTCAAAACGCTGGATCATTTCAGCTAAATTATCTTTTTTAAGGTCGCTTGCCACATCATCAATAATCACATCAGGTAAAATAACAACAAATGGCTCATCACCAATGATAGGTGCTGCACAGTTGATAGCATGGCCAAGGCCTTTTGCTTCACCTTGACGAACATGAATAATCGTTACATCTTTCGGGCAAATTGATTGCACTTCTGCAAGTAATTGACGCTTTACACGCTTTTCTAGTGTTGCTTCTAGCTCAAAACTGGTATCAAAGTGGTTTTCAATTGAGTTTTTACTTGAGTGTGTTACTAAAACAATTTCTTTAATTCCTGCTGAAATTGCTTCATTTACTACGTACTGGATCAGCGGTCGGTCAACAATAGGAAGCATTTCTTTAGGGATTGCTTTAGTCGCAGGTAACATGCGCGTGCCAAGACCAGCAACTGGGATCACTGCTTTCATTGATTTCTCCTTAAATTTTATTGTTGTTACACTGAAAACGGATACTTAATTGCATCGTGACACTGATAACCGACTACTTCAAAATCGTCTTTTGTAACCCAGGTTTCAATGTCTTCTAGTGATTTAATATTTGGGTTTATTTTTAATTCTGGCGACGCGAAAGGCTCACGCTTAAGTTGTACATCACGCATCAACTCAAGTTGGTTTTCATAAATATGTGCATTCGCTATTTTATGATACGCCTTACCCGGTTTGTGCCCGGTGATTTGTGCAACCAGTGCAAGTAACACAAAACATTGAATTTGATTAAAGTTTAAGCCTAACGGCACATCGCAGCTACGTTGGTATGATGTTAAGTATAAAGTATCACCCAGTAATGAAAAGGTGTGTGTATGCATACAAGGACGTAAACAACCTAGTTCAAACTCACCCGGATTGTAAAAAGTCACAATTTCACCGCGGTCATCAATGCCTTTAGATAAGTTATCAATGACCTTTTTTAACTGATCAAGATGACTGCCATCCGGGCGTTGCCAACTGCGGCCTTGCACACCATATACACGGCCCATATCATCTTCACCACGACGATGAGGGTTTTCAAGCCAAGCTTTGTTTTCGTTTGCGTTTGCATTCCAAGTCATGCAGCCGATATCACGAAACTGTGCAGCGCTGTCGTAACCACGTAAGTAACCTAGTAGTTCCGCTATCGCCGCTTTGTAAAAGCTCTTACGCGTGGTGATGAGCGGAAACTTGTTATTTGCCACATCATACTCAAGATCGGCATTTATAACGGTTAAACATTTGGTTCCTGTGCGCTTGTTCTCAACCCACACACCTTCGTCAACAATGCGCTGACATAAATCTAAATACTGTTTCATTGATTTGCTCTTGTTATACTTTGCTTGCCACGCTGTGTTGCGGCTTTTTATAGGCCCATATTAACAAACCAAGGCCACCAATTACCATCGGCAATGACAGTATTTGCCCCATTGAAATTATGCCTGCAAATAAACCTAAATGGGCATCTGGCTCACGGAAGTATTCTACGGTAAATCTGAATACGCCATAACCGAGTAAGAACACACCTGCAACACTGCCCGCTGGACGTGGCTTTTTGATAAACCATTGTAAGATTAAAAACAGCACTAGTCCTTCTAAAAAGGCTTCGTATAATTGTGAAGGATGGCGCGGCTCTGGACCACCTGATGGGAAGATAAACGCCCAAGGCACATCAGTCACTCGGCCCCATAGTTCGCCATTAATAAAATTACCAATGCGACCTGCTAATAAGCCTAGTGGCACGAGTGGCACAACAAAATCACCCACTTCAAGTAATGATTTTTTACGTGTCCAAGCAAAAACCACAATAGCGGTGATTACACCTAGCGTACCACCATGGAACGACATACCACCTTGGTCAATTCTGAACAAATACAATGGGTTTTCAATAAAGTAACTAAACTGATAAAACAATACATAGCCAATACGACCACCGAGTATCACCCCGAGCATGCCGTAAAAGAGCAAGTCACTGACTTGTTCTTTTGTCCAACCTGAATTTGGTTTTTCTGCTTGACGATTAGCAAGCCATAGCGCCAAAGCAAAACCAATTAAATACATTAAACCGTACCAACGTACGCTGAGCGGGCCTACCGAAAAAATAACCGGATCGATATCTGGAAATTGAAGAGCCATAAAAATAAAAACCTTTAACTAAACACCATTTTAAGCGCAATTATGACAAGTAATAGCGCGAATACTTTTTTTATTGTTGCCACAGGCAAATAGTGCGTGGCTTTGGCACCTATTGGCGCAATGAGCGACGAGGTAACCACAATCCCTACTAACGCAGGTAAATACACAAATCCGACAAATCCATCACTGAAAGATGTTAATTGCCAGCCAGCAGACACATAACCCACCGAGCCGAACAGCGCAATGACAATACCACATGCAGCAGCACAACCAATGGCCTTTTTAATGTCAAAAGAAAAATAATGCAGTAGCGGCACAATGAGTGCTCCACCACCAATACCAATTAACCCTGACAGTGCCCCCATTATGGCACATAAAAAGCCAAGAATTGGTCCTGATGGCAGCGGCTTTTCACTGGCTGCTTTTTTACGTGTCGATAGCACCATTCTGAGTGCGATAAACACCACGCTACCGGCAAAAACAAAGCGCAGTAGCTGCTCTGGGATAAAGCTTGCCGCAAAACCACTGATTAAGGCCCCAAGGCCAACACCAGTCATAACCCACGGGGCAATTTCCCATGGCACGTTAGCATTGCGATGATGAGCAAGGGCTGAAGAAGTCGAGGTAAAAATAATGGATGCTAACGAGGTTGCTATCGCAATGACTAATACATGGCTTGGATCGGCAACATTAAACGACACTAATAGCGCACTAAGTACCGGCACGATGATAAGACCACCACCAATGCCTAATAATCCGGCTAAAAAGCCAACCACACTGCCCAAAATTGCGCAGTACACCATTAAAAGTATTACGTCATGCATAGCACACTCATATATTCAATTTGTTATATACATATACTAAACTAATATATATACCCAAACCACCTCAAGATGCGAGTTTCAGTTGGAATTAAAAGCGATTTAGGCAAGGCATTGATTGCAAGTAATAGTGGTTCTATTGTTAAAAGCAATAACGCAGTATAAATCGCTTTTAAACCAACCCTTTGGGCGTTTCACAGGCACTTACTCTCATCGTTGTTACTTCTTAAAAGGGACTGCCATTCTTGCAAAGTAACGCCTTGATATTAAGCACCTGTGAAACGCTGAATTCTGCATCTTGAGGTGGCTTGGGTATAGGTGCTTCACAGCACAATTTTCCCTCATGATTGACCTTGGCTTGGGGTGTAAAATAATTCACCGAGTTGATGTTCGATCATAAAGTTACGTGTCAACCTAAGTACATGTTTTGCCGTTGGTTGTAATAAGCATTCTGCAAGTAACTTTTCCATATCACTGACA
This sequence comes from Pseudoalteromonas sp. Hal040, assembly GCF_037162425.1. Lineage (NCBI taxonomy): Bacteria > Pseudomonadati > Pseudomonadota > Gammaproteobacteria > Alteromonadales > Pseudoalteromonadaceae > Pseudoalteromonas > Pseudoalteromonas sp. Hal040. The sequence goes on from NZ_JARLUU010000001.1 coordinate 2,679,479, forward strand.
TTTAGTCGCCTAAGCACAAACTTAATTTTACTAATCGAAGCATAGTTCATACTCAAGCTTCGATACCCCATCGCAATAAGCAATAGTGCTCCTTCTGGGTCGCCGCCTAACTCGCCACACAAGCTAAATGGCAGCTCATATTGCTGACACTCTTGTGCTATTTTTAACAGCACTCTAAGAACACTTGGGTGATAAGGGTTAAATAGCTCAGCAACACGGGCATTTGAACGGTCAACAGCCAGCATATACTGAGTTAAATCGTTGCTACCCACAGAGCAAAAATCGACTTTTTGCGACCACTCTTCAAGCATAAATACACTCGAAGGAACTTCTAACATCACCCCGATTTCTGGGCGTTCTATTGCCTGTTCGGGGTATTGCTCACTTAACTCAAAATAGGCTTGTTCGAGTAGTTTTAACGATTCATCTACTTCCTCTGAGCCACTGATCATTGGCAACATAATTTTTAAATTACCTAGACCAATATTGGCTTTAAGCATTGCTTTGAGTTGATCTAAAAATAGCTCAGGATGGTCTAAGGTCACACGAATACCACGCCAACCTAAAAATGGATTTTCTTCCGTTATATTGAAGTAATCTAAAACCTTATCGCCACCTATATCAAGTGTACGCATCACCACAGGATTAGGGTGATAACTCGTTAGCACTTCGCGATACCACTTTTCTTGTTCTGATTGTGAAGGAAACTGGCCTTTTTGCATAAACCAGGCTTCGGTGCGATACAAACCAACCCCATCGCAAAATGGCTTATTATCATGCTCAGTATTTAATTCAAGGCCCGCATTAAGTAACAAACTAATGTGTTCACCATCTTTGGTAACTGCATCGAGGTTTTGCTCTGCCACAAAACGGTCGTTCAATAATGCTTCTTGAAATTTAAGCTGAGTGTATTCCTCTTGCAGCATTTGCGAAGGCGAGATATATAAACGTCCTGAATAGGCGTCTAAGATCATCGGCTTACCTTCAAACTGCAATAACGGCACATCTTCAATACCCCAAATTGCTGGGATCCCCATAGCACGCGTTAATATAGAAGCATGGCTATTAGCCGCACCATTAACACTCACTACCCCAGCAAGGTGCCCTTTTGGCACTTCAGCGAGCATGGCAGGGGTTAATGTACCGGCAATTAAAATCGTGTCTTTAGGGTAAGGCTTTGCCGCATGCTCGGTATTCACTAAATGGTGTAAGACACGCAACCCAATGTCTTTAACATCAACAGCACGTTCTTTGATGTAAGGGTCTTGCATGGCATTGAATTGAGTCACCAATTTCTCAATAACAATTTTCAAGGCACTTTTAGCGTTCCAGCCTTGCTGTAATTGTGCTTCAACATTTTGACCAAGACTTTTGGCATCGAGCAACTGCTGATAAACATCAAAAACCGCGAGCGCTTCTTGTGGAATAGAGTCGCTCAGCGTCATCGATAAGGTATTAAACTCATTACGCGTTGCAGCAACTGCTTGTGTAAATAGTTTTCGCTGTGTGCCTACATCGTCATCTTTTTGTAATTCAATCGAATTGAAGTCGAGTTTAGGGATCACCACAAAGGCCTCGCCTATGGCAATACCTGGCGCACTTGATACCCCTTTTAGTACAGAGGTTTGGTGGGAAAACTCATCGACGCGTAATATTTCTTTTATTTCTGCATGAGCTAACTGAGAAGCTAGCTGAGCTGAAAGCGTAATTAAGAATGACTCTTCGTCAGGGCTAAACACACGGGCTAGTTTTTGTTGAACAACAATAACCCCTAGAACCTTTTTCTGGTGCACAACTGGCACTGACAAAAACGCGTTGTAGCCTTCTTCATTAACTTCAGGTGAAAGTTTAAAACGAGGGTGTGACTTTGCAAAAGCAATATTAATGGGCTCTTCACGCTGAGCAACAAGACCAACGAGGCCTTCGGTAAAGCCTATACGAAACTTACCCACTGCATCTGGGTTTAGGCCTTGGGTGGCCATCAATACAAAGTTGTCTTGGCTGTAATCGGCAAAATAAATCGAGCAGCACTGTGTTTGCATGGCATCTTTTACCATTTGCACAAAACACCCCAGCGCACTGTTTAAGTCCGCCTGTTGCGACACTGCCTCAGCAATTGACCTGAGCGTGGCTAACATGATGCTGCTCCTTTGATTTAGATAAGGCAGGCCTTATCGTTTTTGTCGCCAATGATCTTTTTGTTGCTCTCGTTTATTAAACGGCATTGCAAACGGAGCAAACTCTTTCATTACTCGACGATATACATCGCGCTTAAACGAAACAACTTGCCTAACCGGATACCAATAACTCACCCATCGCCAATCATCAAACTCGGGGTGATGAGTTTTAAGTAAATTTACATCTTCATCTTTACAACGAAGTTTCAGTAAAAACCATTTTTGCTTTTGCCCAATACACACAGGACTTGAGTCTCTGCGAATTAAACGTTTGGGTAATTTATAGCGTAACCAATGTTTAGAACTTGCGACGATCTCAACGTCTTCAGGAAGCAAGCCCACTTCTTCGTGTAATTCTCTGTACATGGTTTGCTCTGCTGTTTCACCGTCATCAACACCACCTTGGGGAAATTGCCAAGAGTGCTGACCATAGCGACGAGCCCAAAATACTTGTCCCTGATTATTGCAAATTACAATTCCGACATTGGCACGAAAACCTTCGGCATCAATCACCTTAGTGCCTCATTTGTAAGTCGATTTTTATTGATTGTTCCACATAACCTGCGATACAGCAAACACTTTACACTTAAGCCTAAATTAGATTGAAAATAAAATTTTCAACAAATGCTTTTAATCAAGGTGTTACGAAGTCATTTTTATAAAAATGCGGCGTTTGAATAAAATAACTATTTACAACCGTATTTTTATCAGCTTACCCACAGCTTGTGCATAACTTTTATAAATCATGCCTAAATTGCAAACAAATCCACAATCAACCGTTGAAATATCCACTTTCTCCACAGAAACTGTGGATAAACATGTTCATATATCTGTATTTATACAAACAACTGATTAATTAATGAAATGGAAACACCATAAAAAAACATTAAATTAATTTAATATCAATCAGTTAGGACTTAACAATTAAAAGTAACACTGGTTATTTTTAGCTCACACTTAACATGCGCAAAAAACACCCAAACACAAAGATATCCACTAAGGCGCGCATTTGCTATCATGAACCGGATAATTAGACAATCAAATAAACGCCTTATGCGACCAATAAAACCAGCCTCAGTAAACGAATTAATGCAACGTGTTGATGCTATAGCCGGCCTCACCTTAGGGCAATTAGCTGAGCAATATCAATTTAAAACCCCTGACGATTTACTACGTGAAAAGGGCTGGACTGGGCAACTTATTGAATATGTTCTTGGCGCAACAGCAGGTTCAAAGCCAACACCTGATTTTGAAGAATTAGGCATTGAGTTAAAAACGCTACCTATTTCATTTAAAGGCAAACCACTCGAAACAACCTTTGTTTCAGTAACGCCGCTTTTAAATGTAACCGGAATGACTTGGCAGCAAAGTACGGTTCGTAAAAAATTAAATCATGTTTTATGGTTACCGATTTTAGGCGAACGCGAAATACTGCCTTTTCACCGTACCATAGGCAGCGGTTTTTTATGGCAGCCAAGTGCAGAGCAAGATGCCCTTTTACAGCGTGATTGGGAAGAACAAATGGAGCTAATCGCCCTTGGTCGCGTAGATGAAATTTCGGGTCATTTAGGCGATGTAATGCAAATAAGGCCAAAAGCAGCCAATAGCAAAGCGCTGACTGATGCAATTGGCCCGAATGGTCAGATAGTACAAACCTTACCTCGTGGCTTTTATCTAAAAACCAGCTTCACCGGCGAGATCCTAAAAAAACAATTTCAGCTATAAAAAAACCTCCCGAAGGAGGTTTTTAGAGTCTTGATAGCTAAGCCAGATTACTGACCTTTAACCTCTTTAAGACCGTTGTAAGGTGCTTTTTCACCTAATACTTCTTCAATGCGAAGTAATTGGTTGTACTTAGCAATACGGTCAGAACGGCTTAATGAACCCGTTTTGATTTGACCAGCTGCAGTACCTACTGCTAAATCAGCAATTGTCGCATCTTCAGTTTCACCTGAACGGTGTGAGATAACAGCTGTGAAGCCAGCGTCTTTAGCCATTTTGATAGCAGCAAGCGTTTCAGTTAATGAACCGATTTGGTTGAACTTGATTAGGATTGAGTTAGCAATACCGTTATCAATACCACGTTTTAAGATCTTCGTGTTAGTTACGAACAAATCGTCACCTACTAATTGTACTTTGTCGCCAATTAGTTGTGTTTGGTGTGCGAAACCATCCCAATCAGACTCATCTAAGCCGTCTTCAATTGAAACAATTGGATATTGCTCAGTAAGGCCTTTAAGGAAATGGTTGAATTCTTCAGAAGTGAATTTTTTACCTTCGCCTTTAAGGTCGTAGATATTCGCTTCTTTGTCGTAGAACTCAGATGCAGCACAGTCTAGAGCTAGAGTGATATCTTTACCAAGCTCATAACCTGCATTTGCAACAGCTACCTTGATTGCAGCAAGTGCCGCTTCGTTTGATTCAAGGTTAGGAGCAAAACCACCTTCATCACCTACTGATGTAGAGTGACCTTCAGCTTTAAGTACTTTTGCTAAGCTGTGGAATACTTCAGCGCCCATACGTAACGCTTCACGGAAGTTTGTAGCACCCACTGGTTGGATCATGAACTCTTGAATATCAACAGAGTTATCAGCGTGCTCACCACCATTGATGATGTTCATCATAGGTAATGGCATTGAGTAAACACCTGGCGTGCCGTTTAGGTCTGCGATGTGCTCATAAAGCTCTACGCCTTTTGAGTTTGCAGCCGCTTTAGCCGTTGCTAAAGACACAGCTAAGATAGCGTTAGCACCTAGTTTTTCTTTGTTTTCAGTACCATCTAAGTCAAGCATTACTTGGTCAACCGCTTTTTGATCAACTGCGTTTTGACCTTTAAGCGCTTCAGCGATTTCGTTGTTGATATAGCCTACTGCTTTTAAAACACCTTTACCTAGGTAACGTGCTTTATCACCATCACGTAATTCAAGCGCTTCGCGAGTACCTGTTGATGCACCAGATGGTGCTGCAGCACGGCCCCATGAACCATCAGCTAAATGTACATCAGCTTCAACAGTTGGGTTACCACGCGAGTCCATGATTTCGCGACCAATCACTTTTACGATTTCTGACATCTTGATTCCTCTTTTCCCGAAAATGGTGAGTTTGTGCCAATTTTATTAATTATCCTTAATGCCATTGGCTTATTAAAACAAATAAGCCGTGCATAAAGCACGGCCTATTTAAATTACGATGACGCTTTTTGGTGAGTGTGTGCAGCTGCAACAAACCCTTCAAACAGCGGGTGACCATCACGTGGTGTTGACGTGAATTCCGGGTGGAATTGCGCGGCAATAAACCAAGGGTGATCTTTATTCTCAATAATTTCGACTAGTTTCTTATCTTCAGATAAACCAGTGAAACTTAAACCTGCTTTTTCAAGCTGCTCTACGTAGTGATTATTCACTTCGTAACGGTGACGGTGACGCTCAACAATCTCATCGCTACCGTACACTTCGCTTACTTTAGAACCCGGTGTTAAATGACACTTTTGTGCACCTAAACGCATAGTACCACCTAGGTCAGATTGCTCATCACGCACTTCAACGTTACCGTCAGCATCTTGCCATTCTGTGATCAAACCAACAACTGGGTGTGCTGATTTAGCGTTAAACTCAGTTGAGTTTGCACCTTCAAGGCCTGCAACGTTACGCGCATATTCAATAAGCGCTACTTGCATACCTAAACAAATGCCTAAGTAAGGAACTTTATTTTCACGTGCATATTTAGCCGCTAAGATCTTACCTTCAACACCACGGCCGCCGAAGCCACCTGGTACTAAGATAGCATCAAGGTGAGACAGTAACTCTGTACCTTTGCTTTCTAAGTCTTGTGAATCAACGTATTCGATGTTCACGGTTAAACGGTTTTTCAGACCTGCATGCTTTAATGCTTCGTTTACTGATTTATATGCATCTGGTAGTTCGATGTACTTACCAACCATACCAATTGTCACTTCACCTGTCGGGTTAGACTCTTGATATAACACTTGCTCCCACTCAGATAAATCTGCTTCAGGACACTCAAGGTAGAAACGACGACATACGAAGTTATCTAATTCTTGTGACTTAAGTAACGCAGGGATCTTATAGATGCTTTCTACGTCTGGTAATGAAATAACGGCTTTCTCTTCAACGTTAGTGAAAAGTGCGATTTTCGCGCGCTCGTTATTTGGTAATTTACGATCAGAACGACAGATTAAGATATCTGGTTGGATACCAATTGAACGTAATTCTTTTACAGAATGTTGAGTTGGCTTAGTTTTAACTTCACCTGCAGGGCCTAAGAATGGCACAAGCGTTAGGTGAATAAACAATGCGCGCTCACGGCCAATTTCAGTGCCAAGCTGACGAATTGCTTCTAAGAATGGTTGTGACTCGATGTCACCAACTGTACCGCCAATTTCAACGATTGCTACATCGCGACCTTCAGCACCGTCGTATACACGTTGCTTAATGTCATTTGTGATGTGTGGAATAACCTGAATTGTTGCACCAAGGTACTCACCACGACGCTCACGTCGTAATACATCTTCATAAACACGACCTTGTGTGAAGTTGTTGCGGCTAGTCATCTTGGTACGGATGAAACGCTCATAGTGACCTAAGTCAAGGTCAGTCTCTGCACCGTCTTCAGTTACAAATACTTCACCGTGCTGAATTGGGCTCATAGTGCCTGGGTCAACGTTAATGTAAGGATCCAGCTTTAAAATAGTCACGTTAAGACCACGTGCTTCTAAAATAGCGGCTAATGACGCTGCTGCAATACCCTTACCCAACGAAGAAACAACCCCGCCAGTTACGAAGATAAATTTTGTACTCATGCGAACCCTAGAATATCAGGAATTAAAAGGAATAATATAGAATCAAGACGGGGCGATATTATAGCAAAGGGGCTGCTATCAATCCAGATAAAATTAGCAAATAAGTGCACAAAAAACGAGCTTGGTTACACTGTACCCAAGCTATATCATAACTGACTTAGTTTGCCTGCTTTTTAATGGCTTCCCATGCGTTGTCCATTTCTTCGAGGCTAGCCGTTTCTAAACTTTGGCCACGTTCATCTAGGTAAGCAGCCACTTTTTCAAAGCGTGACGCGAACTTAGCATTGGCACTTCGTAATAATTGCTCTGGATCGCGCTTAATATGACGGGCTACATTTACCGTTGCAAACAGTAAATCGCCAAGCTCTTCTGCACTGTGCTCTGAGTATGGATCATGAGCCAGCGCTTCTTTTACTTCGTCGACTTCTTCAGCAACTTTATCAAGTGCACCATGATAACTTGGCCAATCAAAACCAAGGCTTGCTACGCGCTGTTGAATCTTCTTCGCTTTTGAAAGACCCGGCATTGCATCCGGAATGTCTTGCCACAGGCTCATTTGTAGCGAGGGTGATTTTTCTGCTCGCTCTTGTGCTTTTATAGCTTGCCACTGCGCTGAAAGCTCTGCATCCGACAGTTCACTTTGCTCTGCAAAGACGTGGGGATGACGACGGACTAGTTTTTCATTAAGCGTATTGGCCACATCGGCAAAATCAAATAAGCCCTGCTCTTTAGCAAGTTGAGTATAAAAAATAACTTGAAACAGTAAATCACCAAGCTCACTTTTAAGCTCTGTAAGTTCACCTTTTTCAATGCAGTCTGCTACTTCGTAAGCCTCTTCAAGGGTGTGCGGCACAATGGATTTAAAATCTTGCTTTAAATCCCACGGGCACCCAGAGTCTGGGTCCCGCAGTTTGGCCATAATTGCAAGCGATTGCTCAATAGCGTGTTGATCAGCCATTACGAATGACCACGCTTTGCTTCATGAACACCTTCTATTTGGTGTAGCTTCGACAATAAGCGGTTGGTACTTGATAAGTCATGTACTTCAACCTGCATTGAAAACAGTGCAAGCTGTTTATCTTCAACGGTGTTGACGTTCATGTTCAGCACATTCACTTTTTCATTCGCAAGTACTGAGCTGATATCTCGAATAAGCCCTGAACGATCCGTTGCTTCTACTTTTATCGTTAATGAGTAAGAGCCATTGATATCATCTGACCAACTTACCGATATCACCCGCTCAGGATGATTATTCTTAAGCTTTTCAAACGAATCGCAATCTTCACGGTGAACGGCAATACCACGCCCTTGGGTGATATAGCCAATGATTTCATCGCCAGGCACCGGTCGGCAGCACTTCGCAACATGGCTCATTAAGCTACCTACCCCATCAACAACAATGCCGTTCTTATCGCCAGAGACACTTTTTGGCTTTTTAAACTTAATTTGCGGCTCGTCATCGTCACGATCACTAATAAAGTTTAATAACTGGTTTAAGCGAACATCTCCAGCACCAACCGCAACCATAAGGTCGTCAAGGCCTTTAAGGTTAAAACGCTCAATAGCTGGCGCTAGATCTTTAGTCGTTAAATCTAGTTTTTGCAGCTCAGTTTCAAGAATCTCTTTACCGGCACTTAAGTTTTTATCGCGATCAAGCTGCTTAAACCAATGATGGATTTTAGAACGAGCTCTCGATGACTTAATATAACCAAGCGATGGGTTTAACCAATCTCGGCTTGGATTAGGCTGCTTTTGAGTTAAAATTTCAACCTGATCGCCGGTATTTAATTGATAAGTGAAAGGGACAATTTTGCCAAACACTTTTGCGCCAATACAGCGATGCCCTACATTTGAGTGAATGTAATAAGCAAAATCAAGCGGTGTCGCGCCCAGCGGCAAATCGTAAATATCGCCTTTTGGCGTGAACACATATACACGGTCTTCAACTACTTGGTTTTTAAGCTCTTCTGCTAAGTCACTGCCATCTACAACTTCTTCTTGCCATTGCAGTAACTTACGTAACCAACTAATTTTTTGCTCATAGCCTGAACCACGTCCTGGCAATGCACCTTCTTTATACATCCAGTGCGCAGCAACACCTAGCTCAGCATCTTGATGCATGTCGCTCGTACGAATTTGAATTTCAACGGTTTTACCTTCAGGGCCAAATACCACGGTATGGATTGACTGATACCCGTTTTGCTTTGGTGTTGCTATGTAATCATCAAATTCTTTATTTAAATGACGCCAATTGGTATGCACGATACCTAACGCCGCATAACAATCTTGTAGGCGCTCTACCACAATGCGCATAGCGCGAATATCGAAAAGCTGATCGAACTCGTAGTTCTTCTGCGCCATTTTTTTGTAAATGCTGTAGATATGCTTTGGTCGCCCATATACCTCACCTTCAATACCTGCTTCAGCCAAGCGTGCTTTGACTAAAGCAACCATGTTTTCCATGTAAGCTTCACGAGCAAGGCGCTTATCATCTAGCTGTTTGGCGATGTTTTTATAAGTCTCTGGGTGCAGATAACGGAACGAAAGATCTTCAAGCTCCCATTTAAGCTGACCAATGCCTAATCGGTTAGCAAGGGGTGCAAAAATATCGCGAGTTTCTTTAGCGGCAATAACGCGCTCTTCTTCACTGGCGTCTTTCACATCACGTAAGTGGCAGACCTGTTCTGCCAGTTTGATCACCACGGCGCGCACATCTTCAACCATGGCTAGTAACATACGGCGGATATTATCGATTTGCACTGTACCTTTGCCTTGATGGGCTAAGGTACTAATGGTGGCCATTTGGCTTACGCCTGTTAGTAATAACGCAACATGATTGCCCAGCTTGTCGGTGACTGTCTCAATCGAGATTTTTTCAGCTAAAAAATAAGGCGTTAAAAATGCTGTCGCAAGTGAGTCTGCATCTAAATTAAGCTCAGCTAAAATCTCCACCATTTCAATAGCTGTGTTTTCACGTTTTGCATCATCGCAATGCAGACACAATTGGTGAGCCTGCTCTAATAAGGTATGTTTGTCTTCTGTTAGCGCTAACAGCTCGATACGGCTGGCAAAATCACTCGGCTTTGTTAGCTGATGTGACTGTCTTGTGGCTACCATGTGCGCTTTACCTCCTGTGAAATAACGCCATCGTTTCAATATGCCCGGTATGTGGGAACATATTCATAAGCCCAATTTTTTCAATGCTAAAGCCTGCTTGTAGAATAATTGCACTGTCACGGGCTAAAGTAACAGGATCACAAGAGACGTATAAAATCGTTTTAAACTGAGTAAGTGGTAACTGCTCTAAAATGGCCATTGCGCCAGTACGTGATGGATCAAGCACTAACACATCAAGTTTGGCACTAAACCAAGCAGCTGATTGCATTGATTGTGTTAGATCAAAGCAATAAAAATCGGTATTCGACAATGAGTTAGTTTGCGCATTTTGTTTTGCTAATGCAACCGCAGAATCGCCCCCTTCAACACCAATAACATAATTAGCATACTTTGCAATCAATAATGAAAAGTTACCAATACCACAGAATAAATCCAGTACCTGCTCATGACCTTGTAAATCTAACCATTGTTTTGCTTGATGCAACATGGCTTGATTCACTTGCGGGTTAACCTGAATAAAGTTTTCAAGGCCAAATTCAAAGCGTAAATCATAATCTTGTATTTGGTAGTACGGCATTGGGTGGTCACTGTGATCAATTTCACCGCTTTGTGATTGCCAAACAACACGCCAGCTATATTCATTACAGGCCGCGACGACAATGGCTTTTAACTCTTGATTAATAGCTTTCGTGTGCCTAATGACCACAAAGGCTGCATTATCAGCTTCGCATAATTGTAAGTGGCTAATACTACTCAGGCCTGAATGGCTGTTGATAAGAACATCAAAGACCGAAAAAACATCTCTAAAAGTGCCAGTAAGTACATCACAGTTCTCAATGCTAACCAGTTGCTTAGAGCCTTGAGCTCGATACCCTACGCGCATTTTTTTGGCGGCTTTGTCGTGCATTACAGCAATACGCGCAGAGCGACGATAATGATGCTCATCACTGAGCAAAGGTGCTTGCCAATTTAAGTCATCGGCTTTAGCAAATTTACTAAATAGCTGACTCACCGCTGCTTGCTTCTCAACGAGTTGCTGCTTTGCATCAAGGTGCTGTAACTGACAGCCACCACACACCTGATAGTGCTGGCAAAAAGGTGTAACCCTATGCGCTGAGGCTGATAGCACTTTTTTACAATCTGCACTGGCAAAACGTGCTTTATCTTCAATCAACAAGGCTTTTACTTCTTCACCCGGCAAAGCACCATTAACAAAACAGACTTTATTTCCTTGCTTAGCAACGCCTCGTCCTTGGTGGTCCATAGCTGTGACATTGAGGGTTAGCATTTTTTGCGAAACGGATTTTTTTTGGCTTTGAAAATCTGTGCCATCGGGCAACACCTTAATTATTGATAAAGCGGGAGTAAGTATATACTCTTAAACAACGATAATAATGATAACAACATTCTTTATGACTAAATTTGGCTTACGTGACTCAGTCTTAACTCTTACACTTATACCGACTGTGATCATAGGCTTGTTGCTGGGCGGTTATTTTACAATAAATCGTTACATTGAGCTCGATGAAATTTTATATCAGCAGGGCGTAACCATTATTGAGCCCCTCGCCATTGCCGTTGAGCAGCCTTTAATAAAGCGTGATAAAGCCCTATTAACTCGCTTAGTGAGTCATACACATAACAAACACTCCCTGCTATTCAATCCATTGCTATTTTCGATGAAAACAATGAATTGGTGATTTTTAGTAAATACCAAAGTGAATTCAAAGAAATTGTCAAAAGCAATGCAAACAGCATGGATGGCATTCAAGTACAAAATTCAGAGCATTACCTTACATTCTCTACTGCGATAATTAATCATAGCCGCCAAGACATGATTTGGAATCATCACAGCTATCAAGCTTCGCTAGGTACTGTGGTGATCATGCTCAACAAACAACAAGCCATCATTGGCCAGCAACGAGCCTTACTGGTCAGTGGCGTGGTAATTTTACTCGCGCTAATACTTGCGACCGTACTAGCATTTAGATTGACTCGTATGTTTATTCAGCCCCTTAATAAGTTGGTACTCGCTACCGACAAACTCATTGAAGGTAAAGTAGACACAGGGCTTGATCAAAAAATGTTTGGCGAGTTTGAGCTCTTACGCACAGGTTTAAATACCATTTCAGAAACTATGGTTGTGCAACGTGATGAGATGCAAAAACATATTGACCAAGCAACCTCAGATTATCGCGAAACACTCGAACAATACGAAACCCAAAATATCCAGTTAAGTATCGCTAAAAAAGACGCGCAAGACGCGAACCGAGTTAAATCTGATTTCTTAGCTAAAATGAGTCACGAATTACGAACGCCTTTAAATGGTGTGATTGGCTTTACGCGCCAGCTTTATAAAACCCCGCTGAATAAGCATCAAAAAGATTATCTCGATACCATCGAGCTTTCGGCTAACAGCTTAATGACGATTATCAGTGATATTCTCGACTTTTCGAAATTAGAAGCCGGTGCCATGGAACTTGAATCAATGCAGTTTCAGCTACGTGACAATATCAATGAAGTAATGACTTTGTTGGCGCCAAGTGCTCACGAAAAACAACTTGAATTGTCGATATTTATCCATCCACAAGTACCAGACAATCTAACCGGCGACCCGACCCGCTTTAAACAAATTTTGATAAACCTTATAAGTAATGCCATTAAATTTACTGAAAAAGGCTCAATCAAGGTTGATGTTGGCTACCGCTTATTAGATGAAGAGCGCGCTTCTATTTTGGTGTCTGTCACCGACACCGGTGTGGGCATCCCAATGGATAAACAAGATGCGCTATTTACGCCATTTGGCCAAGCAGACTCCAGTATCACCCGTAAATTTGGTGGCACAGGTCTTGGTTTAATCATCACCAAACACATTGTTGAAGCGATGAATGGCCGCATTACTCTAAACTCAGCACCTGGTAATGGTACCTGCTTTACGTTCAATGCCGTATTCAGAACGCCAAGTAACTCAATTACTAGTGACTTACCGACTCAGTCACTGATCAATAAACGTATTTTGTATCTTGAGCCTCATGAGCATACCCATCAAGCAACGTTATCGCTACTGCATGAATGGCAAACTCGCGTTACCGCTTGTACAGATGAAGAAAGCTTCTTAAATGAGATCAACAAAGACTTCAGCTACGATATTTGTATTATTGGCCACACCGCCACTATTGACGATATGCAGCAACTTAAGAGTTATGTAAAAGCAGTGCGCCCTGTCACTGATTATTTATACATAATGCTTAATACGGTTTCGCATAATATGCGTGAAGCCTTTGTCGGTAGCGGAGCAGATGCTTGCTTAAGTAAACCGCTTAACCACCGTAAATTGTGCGAGGTACTTGCTGCGCCTTACCGCCTTGACCACCCTGTGCATAACATTGAGCAAGGTGATGAAAAATTATTACCACTAAAAGTACTGGTTGTTGACGATAACGATGCCAACCTAAAACTGATTTGCACCTTGCTTGAAGAACAAATTGAGCTAATGGATACCGCACACAACGGCTCACAAGCTTACAGCTTAAGTAAAAGCCATAAATATGACTTGATCTTCATGGATATCCAAATGCCAATTATGGATGGTATTACCGCATGTAAACTTATCCGCGAGTCATCTCTCAATGAAGATACCCCCATCATTGCGGTTACTGCTCACGCCCTCGCAGGTGAAAAAGAGCAACTACTTAAAGATGGCTTTAAAGGCTATTTAACTAAGCCTATTGATGAAGACATGCTAAAACAAATAATTAGCGATCATAGCCCGCAAGCGCCGATTAATCGTGAACGTAGCAAAACTGCCGCAGTTGACTCTGAACCTCCATTTGAAAGTGCCCGCCTCGATTGGCAATTGGCACTACAACGCGCAGGCGGAAAAGAAGAACTAGCACTTGAAATGCTCAATATGTTATTACTCAGCGTGCCTGAAACCTTACGCCTACTCAATGAAGCTATAGAAAAAGAAGACTGTGAACATGTACTTAGCATAGTCCACAAGTTCCATGGCGCATGTTGTTACACCGGCGTACCCAAACTTAAATCCCTCGCAGAAACCCTCGAAACAGCATTAAAAAGCGATTGCGATTTAAATTACATTGAACCTGAATTATTTGAGCTAATTGATGAGCTGAATAATTTGTTAAGTGATGCGGGAATGGTTGAGCAACAACGATAAAAAACTCTCAATAAATTATATAAAGGAATATATTAATGAAAAAATATTTAATGCTAGCTGGCAGTTTGTTTGTCTTTGGTTGCACTTCTATCGAAGAAAAACCTGTAAAATTAGAGTATGCAGATTTAGCTGTTAGCTATAATGAAATGGAGTCAGCAAAATGGCAACAGCTTGAACGCTTTCCTGCCAGATACCCAAAAAAAGCAGTCACCCAAGCAAAAGAAGGTTGCGCAACTATTGAGTATGTCATTACGCCACAAAATGAGATTAGAGATATTCAGGTAGTTGCCTCAACTAACCCTGTATTTGCCAATGCAGCAAAAGATGTAATCACTAATTGGCACTGGAATGAGCTGGCGAAAAATATTACTGATAAAGCGGTGAAAACCCAAACTCGCTTTGATTTTTGTTTTGACACACCTGAGCAATCTTGCAAAGAGCTAAAACCTAACTATTCATGCCCAAGTAACGATATTATTTATTCCACGGGTACACACGTGGTGAAGTATTAAAGGGAGCTTGCTTTGTATTTTATCTTACTTATTGTCTTTAGCGCTATTTCACTCTCTTGGTTTTTTCTCCGCTTTAAAAAGCTAAGTATTGAAGCTAATAATTACGTAAAAACCAATTACACAGAGCAATGGCAAGAATACGAGAATAAAGCCCGTTTAATGGGAGTAAAACCTAACTCAATTGTGTTTCATTCAGTTAAGAAAGGTGAATTGTCGGCCATAGATGATGGTGTTTTGAAAAATTTTAAGAAAAAACATCATTACATAGTGACCCTACTCTGCCTATCGCCACTGTTATCATCCTACCTCTCAGAATTTATTGTTTACCTGAATAAATAAAAAACGCGGTGGATATAATATCCACCGCGCTCAGTATTCAAAGCTTGCTGATTCTTATTAAAGGCGTCAGCTTAAAGTCTTGCTTCAATCATTAAACGTTTCATATCGCTGACTGCTTTTTCTAAACCATCAATCGCTGCACGGGCAATAATTGCATGACCAATGTTCAATTCATAAATTTCTGGCATGGCTGCAATGGGTTTTACATTGTGATAATGAAGACCGTGGCCGGCATTAACGATTAAACCTAAGCTATCAGCATATTGTACGCCGCTACGAATACGCTCAAGCTCGGTGTGAAGCTCTTCATCATTTTCAGCATCAGCATAAGCACCGGTGTGAATTTCAACGTATGGAGCATTACACGCTTTTGCAGCATCAAGTTGCGCGTTGTCAGCATCAATGAATAACGAAACCTTAATTCCTGCTGCTGTTAGCTTTTCTGTAGCTGCTTTTACTTTTTCAAAATTACCCACAACATCAAGGCCACCCTCAGTGGTAAGCTCTTCACGCTTTTCAGGCACTAAACAAACATAAGCAGGTTTCACTTCAAGGGCGATGTCGATCATTTCATCGGTCACTGCAATCTCAAGATTCATACGTGTTTGAATCGTTTTTGCCATCACATATACGTCGCGGTCTTGAATGTGACGACGGTCTTCACGCAAATGAATGGTGATACCATCTGCACCAGCATGCTCTGCAACAGCTGCAGCATGCGCAGGATCTGGGTAACTCGTGCCACGCGCTTGGCGTAAAGTGGCAATGTGATCAACGTTTACACCAAGAAGAATATCTTTCATTTTTTTACCTGTTTAAAACAACGATTCAAGGCTGTTCATCAGCCTACTTAATAAATAACTCACGGCTTTTTAATGGCTTTTTGCCAAGTAAAGGCTTGAGTAGGTATCGACTTAATTGCTTTGCCATATATAACACATCAGGGGCGCTAAAGTCATGAGCCGCTATGGCATTTAATTGCTTTCCTGAAAAACCACTATGAGGGTCGTCATGCAGTAAAAAACCGTATTCAGCAAAGTACTGGTAATTTGCTGCATCGTTTATTTCATCCCCTTCGGCATCAACGCTAAAATCAACGCCATAACCCAGCATCTCTAAAAGTTGAAACTCGTAAGAACGCAGCACTGCTTGTAGGTTTTTAGTGCATGATAACTCGTCAAGATGCTGTTTATACAAATGATAAACGCTTTCCATCGGCTCATTGATAGGTACGATACGATTGGTTAATTCGTTCATATAGAAGCCGCAATAGAGCTCGGTGCCTTTTAACATTGTTTGCCCGCCATGGGGCTCAAAACGATTGATGTATTTTAAATCAGACTTACCGCTGTATTGTACAAGCAGAGATTGGAAAGGTTGTAATTGTGCTTTATGTTTAGTGGCCTGGCGGCCACTAATTCGAGCCAGCATTCTTAGCTGACCTACGCCTTCTACCAGCATATCAAGCATGACTTGCGAGTCACTAAATGGACGTCGGTGCAGCAAGTATGCTGTGTAGAATTCGCTATCCATGGCGTGTAGGACTTTACTTAGTCTTCACCATAGCCAAGGCTACGTAGTGCACGCTCATCATCGGCCCAACCTGATTTCACTTTTACCCAAAGTTCTAAAAACACTTTGTTATCAAGCATGCCTTCAAGGTCTTTACGGGCTTCACGGCCAATGACTTTTAGCTTTTCGCCTTTATTGCCGATCACCATGCGCTTTTGCGTTTCACGCTCAACGAGGATCAAACCATTAATGTGCCAAACGCCGTTTTCTTGCCATTTAAACTGCTCGATCTCAACGGTCACTGAGTACGGTAACTCATCGCCCATAAAGCGCATCAGCTTTTCACGGATCACTTCTGCCGCCATAAAACGCATTGAGCGGTCCGTAACGTAATCTTCAGGGAAATAAAACTCACAAAGCGGCAGACGTTTGGTTACTTCTTGTTTGATTAATTCAATATTTTTACCTTGCTTCGCAGAAACAGGAATAATACCAACAAAATCAAACTTATTGCCCAAAAACTGCATGTGCGGAAGCACTAAATCACGGTCTTTCACTTGGTCAATTTTATTCATAACTAATAACACTGGGCGACCACTTTGACGTACTTTGTTCAGTACCATCTCATCGTCTTCGTTCCAGTGTGTGCCTTCAACCACAAAGATAATCAGTTCTACATCGCCAATTGAGCTTGATGCAGCACGGTTCATTAAACGGTTAATTGCGCGTTTTTCTTCTACGTGTAAGCCTGGTGTATCCACATAAACAGCCTGGTATTTACCTTCGGTATGAATACCCATAATACGGTGACGTGTAGTTTGTGGCTTACGAGAAGTAATAGACACCTTTTGCTCAACAATATAGTTAAGTAAGGTTGATTTACCTACATTTGGGCGGCCAACAATGGCAACCATCCCACAGTGCGTATCTAGCTCTGCAGGTTCTTTGCTAATTAAATCATCAAGATTCATTTTTAAGTATCTTTAAGGCTTTTTCAGCGGCTTTTTGCTCAGCTTTACGACGTGAGCTACCTACTGAGATAATGCTATCCATCCCTTCAACAATACATTCAACCGTGAATGTTTGATTGTGCGCTTGGCCTTTTGTATCAATTACAGTGTAGCCAGGTAACGATAATTTGCGCGCTTGTAAGTATTCTTGAAGTAATGTTTTCGGATCTTTTTGATTTAAGCCCGGTGAAATTGCGTCAAGACGCGACTCGTACCAACTTAAAATTAACTCACCACATTGTTCAATGTTTGAGTCTAAGAACACCGCACCAATAATCGCCTCTACGGCATCAGCAAGGGTTGATTCACGGCGAAATCCGCCGCTTTTAAGCTCACCCGGACCTAAGCGTAAGTAATCGCCTAAGCCAAACTCAAGGCCAAATTCAGCCAAGGTTTGACCTCGCACTAGGGTCGAACGCATGCGGCTTAAATCACCTTCGCGTGCTTTTGGAAATTTAGTATAAAGCGCATTCGCAATCACAAAGCTCAAAATTGAATCGCCCAGAAACTCTAAGCGCTCATTATGTTGGCCTTTATGACTGCGGTGCGTCATTGCCTGCTCAAGCAAAGCTTGATCAGTAAATGTATAACCTATTTTGTTGTATAACTCTGTTACGTTTTTTTCATCGTTACTGAATATTACCTAGGCGTTCAAAACGAACACCAGTTGGAACCCAGCCTGGTAAAAAGTCATCTGGGCCATTTTCAAATTCAAAACTCATCCATATAAAGACGGCTTTACCTACCAAGTTTTCTTTTGGTACAAAGCCCCAAAAGCGACTGTCTTGGCTATTATCACGGTTATCACCCATCATGAAATAATGATCGGCAGGAACAACCCACTCGTCTGAGCGTGTACCCGGTTGTTGATAATAACGGCCTTTCATTTCAGGAGCTTGCGGGTTAATCAAAATATTATGATTCACTGTGCTTAGATTTTCTTCTAAGCGCACTAAATTCATCGAACCCTGCTTGAACTCGTCACTATTGAGGATTTCCATATCAATTTTGTTGTATTCATTACACAGCAAATCACCTTGCTGCGTCACACCTTCTGCACATTTTGGCTGAATATAAAGGTGCTTATTGCGATAAACAATTTTATCGCCCGGTAAACCAATCGTACGTTTAATGTAATCAACACGCTCGTCTAATGGGTATTTAAATACCACAATATCACCACGCTCAGGTTCATTTACATCAACTAACTGGCTGCGCCAAATTGGGTCTTTGATGCCGTATGAGTACTTCTGTACCAAAATGAAGTCACCCACTAATAGGGTTGGCATCATTGAGCCAGATGGAATTTGAAACGGTTCAAAAATGAAAGAGCGAAAAATCGTAATCGCTGCAATCATCGGAAAAATTGACTTAGCCGTTTCAGTGATACTTGGCTCAGGCGCAATTAATGCTGCGGTTTCTTCGTCTAATTCACCACCTGCTGCATTTTGAGCAAGGGCAATGCGCTGCTGACGTTTTGGCGCAAACATAAAGTGGTCGATTAACCAAATTAATCCTGAGCCTAGCGTTAGCAACACTAAGAAAGTAGAAAAGTAACCCGCCATGCATTAATTCCTTTATTTACTTCTAATTATTTACCAACTTTAAGGATAGCTAAGAATGCATCTTGAGGTACTTCAACGTTACCTAGTTGCTTCATTCGCTTTTTACCTTCTTTTTGTTTTTGTAGCAGTTTCTTCTTACGGCTCACGTCACCACCGTAACATTTCGCGATTACGTTTTTACGTAATTGCTTAACTGTTGTACGAGCAATAACATGCTGACCAATTGCCGCTTGAATCGCAATATCAAACTGCTGACGTGGAATTAGATCTTTCAGTGCTTCAGCTAACTGACGACCACGTGATTGAGCAATATCACGGTGTACGATAATCGCTAACGCATCAACACGCTCACCATTAATAAGTACATCAACACGTACCATGTCTGAAGCTTGGAAATGCTTAAAGTTATAATCAAGCGATGCAAAACCACGGCTTGTTGATTTTAACTTATCGAAGAAGTCCATGACTACTTCAGCCATCGGTAATTCGTATGTCACCGCAACTTGCTTACCATGGTAGCTCATTTTAGTTTGTAGACCACGTTTTTCAACACAAAGTGTAATTACGTTACCTAAAAACTCTTGTGGAACTAATATGTTAGCTTCAACAATTGGCTCACGGATTTCAATAATGTTGTTTACCGGTGGTAAGTCAGACGGGTTATCAATCTGTTTAGTTCCGTCTTTTGTTTCTACTTCGTAGATTACTGTTGGCGCTGTTGTAATAAGATCAATGTCGTATTCACGCTCAAGACGCTCTTGGATGATTTCCATGTGTAGCATACCTAAGAAGCCACAACGGAAACCAAAGCCTAGTGCTGTAGAGTTTTCTGGCTCGAAGAATAACGACGCATCGTTCAAGCTTAATTTATCAAGCGCATCACGGAAAGACTCATAGTCATCTGATGAAATAGGGAACATACCTGCATAAACCTGCGGTTTAATGCGTTGGAAGCCAGGTAAACGCTCAGGAGCAGAATTACGTTGTAAAGTGATGGTATCACCTACTGGTGCACCATGGATTTCTTTAATACCCGCAATAACAAAGCCTACTTCACCGGTTTTTAGGATACCCGTGTTAGTTTGTTTTGGTGTGAAAATACCCACTTTATCTGCGATATGAACCTGCTCATTCGACATGATCTTAATTTTATCACCCGAGCGTAATTCACCATGTTTGATACGTACTAGTGATACAACGCCTTGGTATGGGTCAAACCATGAGTCAATAATAAGCGCTTGTAGTGGCTTATCTTTGTCACCTTCTGGTGGCGGAATATCTTTAACAATGATTTCAAGTACGTCTTCGATACCAATACCTGTTTTCGCACTACATTGCACAGCATCTAGAGCATCAATACCAATGATGTCTTCAATTTCTTCAGCTACACGAAGTGGATCGGCTTGTGGTAAGTCGATTTTGTTTAGAACAGGAATAACTTCTAAATCCATTTCGATTGCTGTGTAGCAGTTAGCCAAAGTTTGAGCTTCAACACCTTGACCCGCATCAACAACTAAAAGTGCACCTTCACAAGCTGCAAGTGAACGAGAAACTTCATAAGTGAAGTCAACGTGTCCTGGCGTGTCGATAAAGTTTAACTGGTATGTTTCGCCATCTTTCGCTTTATAATTTAGCGTTACACTTTGCGCTTTGATGGTAATACCACGCTCACGCTCAATGTCCATTGAGTCTAACACCTGCTGCTGCATTTCACGGTCTGTTAAACCACCACAGACTTGGATAAGACGGTCAGAGAGAGTCGATTTACCATGGTCAATATGGGCGATGATCGAAAAATTACGGATATGCTTCATAAACTGGATTCTAAACTTCTATATAAAATGGACTAAGTGTATAAAGCGACAATTTTACATTTAATTGGCTTTAATCACCATCTATTTGAGTGAAAGGAATAGTAATTGGGTGAATTTTTATTACTTTAATATCATGTTTAAGGCTCTTAACCCTTGATTTTGCTAATGCATAGCCTGTTAAACCGCCGATCACGGCCGCTAAAATTTGCCAGCCTTCGGTTAACGAAAATGCCGCAAATGCGATTAAAGCAAAACCCAAACTGAATAATAGCGGCAACATGTAAACAGCCATAGCATGTTTGACCAAATGGCTGTCATCAAGTGCCAAGGTTACTTTTTGACCTACTTGTAGCTCTGTATCAAAGGTATAAGGGAAGGTTTTTTTGGCTGTACCAAACAGTTTGGCAAAAACTTGCGAACCACAGCGACCATTACAGCCGGCACAGGCCTGCTTTTGTTCGGCTTCTAAATTCGCTGTCGTGCCTTTAACCGACACGACAGTGAGTGTTTGTTCAATCATGATTTAAAGAGGTCGCGCTACCGACTCAGCTATAGCTTTGGCTGTCATAGCAGGGATATTACCAACAACCGATACATCAAAGCTACCACCATTATGCACATACACCGTTGTTGCACCCGATGATAACGCGCCACTTGCACGCTTACCTGGTAGTGGTCTTTGAATAAAAACAGACACTTCAACAAACCCATCCGAATATAAATAATAGTCAGCAAGTTCATTGTTTAAGTCGAGTTTATGACGGTCTGATTTTAACAGTTTGAAGCCATCAGGGAGCCAGCCAATTTTCCAATCATTTGCTGCGCCGTCGCTATCACTGGCAATATCATTGGTTGAAAGCACCGCAGGAAACTCACGGTTTTGCATCTCAACTAACATCGGCGCAGGTTGCTCGGTAACGCTAATATGAGTTAGCTGTAATTGCTCTAGCATCTCACCTTTGTGATTTACATAGGCTGATTTAAGTAACAACGAAGACTCAGTATCGAGCCAAATCCAATAGTTGTACTTGTATTCATCTTTAGATTCGATACGCACTAACTGTGCAGAGCGCCCTGCAATACGACCTTTTCCACCCAGAACAAAATCATAATGGGCACTTAATCTATCGATATCTTTAAAAAGTACTTCAGGAATAGGTCCGGCAATAGAATCTGTTTTAACTGAGTAAGGCTCTGAATGCGGTTCAAAATAAGTAACTTGATCATCAACGCGAACCATTTCAAGACCAGCACCATTTAGTAAACTTAAATGTTCTAGCTCAATATCACCCTGTTTTGCATGTAGCCAGCGGTACGGTTCCATCGCTTGGCCTTTTACAACCACAAACGATGCGTCAAAATTGCGAGTATGAACGGCCGTAGCCATATCATGTAATAATGTTTTGGCGGGATTTTCGTCGCTGGCAATGGCAGGGGCCGTTAATACCAGCGACAAAATAAAAGTAAAAACTTTCATTTAATTAGTTTTTTTCCTCTTCTGCATTATCTGCAGTTTGCGATTCTTCTAGCGAATATGCAACACGCGCTTGACGTTGGTGTTCAAGAACTAACGCACCAATACGTTGCTGTTGTAATTCACGTAAACCTTGCTGAGCGTTTTCTAATGCAGGTTGCTCAGATGAGTAACTTACAGGAGAAGCCATACCGGTTAACGGCACTGTTTGTAAGGTTGGAATGTCATTTTGTGGCGCTTCGGTGTTTTGTGGCAAAGTTTGTACGCCCACAATCGCAAACATAGCAACGCTTGCAGCAATGGCCACTTGGGCAAATGGACGACGCCAATTAAATGCTACCACGTTATCTGTGCCTGTTGCCGCCACGATTTCTTCGCTTTTTGGTGCCGTTGTTTTATTCGCGAAATCAGCGTAAACAGGTTCTTGCTCAAGTGCTTCAGCCACTGCATCTGCAATGTCAAAGTTAAAAGCGTTATTATTTGCCTCAGCACGCATTACATCACCAATCATTGCGTAACGACCAAATGTAGACACATCGTCGTTTGTGATCGCTTGATCAGTTAACTGCTGCTCGCCGTCAAGTAACGCGGATAACTGCTCATTATCCAACTTGTTAACGTCTGCTTTTGTCATACTAAGACTCACCTATTAATGGATTCAATTTATTATCAATCGCCTCACGGGCACGGAAAATACGTGAACGCACCGTTCCCACAGGGCAATCCATAACCACGGCTATTTCTTCATAGCTCATACCTTCAATTTCACGAAGGGTAATCGCGGTTTTTAGATCTTCAGGCAAACTATCAATCGTATTAAAAATTACAGCACGTACTTCGTCACTTAATAACAGGTTTTCTGGCGATGCGTTTGAACGCATTGCATCTGCACTGTCATAAAATTCTGCTTCTTCAGCATCAACATCGTTAGCTGGGGGCTTACGGCCCTGCGCAACTAAGTAATTTTTAGCACAATTTACGGCGATACGGTATAACCAAGTATAAAAGGCGCTATCCCCTCTAAAGTTAGGCAATGCACGGTAGGCTTTAATAAAGGCTTCTTGTGCGACATCAGCAACATCACCTTGGTTTGATACATAACGTGAAATCAAACCTGCAATTTTATTCTGATATTTTCTAACTAATAGGTTGAAGGCGTTTTTATCTCCTTGCTGGACCCTTTTAACTAGCGCTAAATCCAAATCCTGCTCGCTCATTCGAGCCGGTACTCCTCTGTTTGATTCTTGCTTGCTATTCATATACTCGCCATTGTTTACACAAACTCTGACTGCACCATGAATATAAAAGTTCAGTTTAAAATGATTTTTTTATAAAATAGCACGCAAATAAATTGAGTCATACCAATCTTATTACACGACAATCCTAATAACTGCTGAAAAATCAACGGTTATCTCAATACAGCGTCAGTAAACTTCACAGCTCAAAACAGCTCACAATAAACTGTTTATGTGACGATAAAACTAATAAGATTGGTATAACGTATTAAAATGACTAATAGTGTTAAAGCAAATATGGTACATATACGTATACCACATAAAAATTTATTTGCTCAAACTTTTGGCACTACTAGCCGAGCATTGTAACCGCAAAGACCACAGACATGAACCAAAATAAACATCACATTACTGATGTCGCTATCATTGGCAGCGGCGCCGCAGGCCTTTCTCTTGCTTTATCGCTTGCTAACCATTGTAAAGTGACGGTCCTTAGTAAAGGCGCATTAACCGAAGGTTCTACCTTATATGCTCAAGGTGGTATTGCAGCAGTATTTGATAAAAAGAATGACAGCATTGAGTCTCACGTTGAAGATACACTCGATGCTGGTGGTGGCTTGTGTGACCGTGATGCGGTTCACTACACAGCGAGCAATGCTAAAAAATGTTTAAAGTGGCTGATTGAGCAAGGCGTGCCTTTTGATATGGAATTTGATTCAAAAGGGAAAGAGCGTTTTCATTTAACTCGCGAAGGTGGCCATAGTCATCGCCGTATTTTGCATGCTGCCGATGCAACTGGCCGAGCTGTGCAAACAACCTTAATTAGCCAAGTGCAAGCACACCCTAATATCACCCTATTAGAAAACTATAATGCGATTGATTTGATCAGCGATAAAAGCCTAGGTAAAAAAGGCAAACACATTCATGGTTTATATGTGTGGAACTGTGTTGACAAAAAAGTGGAAACTATCGCTGCCAAGTTTGTATCACTTGCAACGGGTGGCGCAAGCAAGGTGTACTTATATACCTCTAACCCTGATGTATCGAGTGGTGATGGCATTGCAATGGCATGGCGTGCAGGGTGCCGTGTTGCCAATATGGAATT
This sequence comes from Pseudoalteromonas sp. Hal040, assembly GCF_037162425.1. NCBI lineage: Bacteria > Pseudomonadati > Pseudomonadota > Gammaproteobacteria > Alteromonadales > Pseudoalteromonadaceae > Pseudoalteromonas > Pseudoalteromonas sp. Hal040. The sequence continues at coordinate 2,704,338 of NZ_JARLUU010000001.1, forward strand.
TAACCAATTCCACCCGACGAGTTTATATCACCCAGAGCTGCAAAACTTTTTGATCACAGAAGCAATGCGCGGTGAAGGTGCGTATTTAAAACGCCCTGATGGCACTCGCTTTATGAAAGACTTTGATGAGCGCGAAGAGCTTGCTCCTCGCGATATCGTTGCTCGCGCTATCGATTTTGAAATGAAACGCCTTGGTGCTAACTGCGTGTATCTGGATATTAGCCATAAAGATAAAGATTTTATCATTGAGCACTTCCCGACTATTTACGCCAAATGTTTAAGTGTTGGCCTCGACATTACGAAAGAAGCCATTCCTGTGGTGCCGGCTGCACACTATACCTGTGGCGGTGTTATGACTGACTTTAACGGCCGTACAGATTTAGACAACCTTTATGCGGTTGGCGAAGTGGCTTACACAGGTTTACATGGCGCCAATCGTATGGCGAGTAATTCGTTACTCGAATGTATCGTGTTTGCCCATGCTGCCGCGAAAGATATTTTAAGCAAAATCGATGCAAGCCCAGAACTTGAAGCCCTGCCACTATGGGATGAAAGTCGCGTAACTAACTCAGACGAAGAAATCGTTATTACCCACAACTGGCATGAGCTAAGGTTATTTATGTGGGATTACGTGGGTATTGTACGCTCAACAAAACGTTTAGAGCGTGCGCTTCACCGTGTTGAGTTACTGCAGCAAGAAATTCACGACTATTACGCGAACTTTAGAGTGACAAATAACTTATTAGAACTTCGAAACCTAGTGCAGGTTGCAGAGCTGATTATTCGCGACGCCCTTGAGCGTAAGGAAAGCCGTGGTCTTCATTACACGATTGATTACCCTGAGCAAAACGAAAACCCAACGCCGACAATATTAACCCCTAATTCGGTTGCTGCACTGCAATAATCGCGCGCTTTAAACGCGAATAACTCACGTCATCAACACTGGCTGCGCTTATAATCAGCCAGTGTGATTGATAAAACCCAGCTAACCTCAGCACAACAAAATTAGCAAACACATAACTTTTAGCCGTTATCTGGCCTTGCATGTTAATTGTGTCGCTTGCAAACCTAAGATCCGTTTGCTCTAAGATGACAACACCCTTTTCAGGTTGTGACTGTTGGACTTTTTTAAAGCTAATAACGGCGATGATAAGACAGCATAAACATGCCAACAGCTGAGCGATAATATGCTGATAAGCAAAACATAAAATGATGGCTATCAAGCAAAAAAAGACCACAAAGGGTTTGTGGTCTGGGGTATTATTTGTAACGGTAAATCTATACACGAACTCGGTCTAAAATTAACGAGACCATACCGTTAAGTTCAGAGTCTTTACACTCTTCGTGGCCCATAAACCAAGCGAATAAATCAGGATCATCGCTTTCAAGTAAGCGTTGAAAAACGGCTTGTTGCTCTTTTGTTAGTGAGTCAAACGCTTCTTCAACGAATGGCATAAATAAAACATCAAGTTCTAACATACCGCGACGGCATGCCCAACGAATACGTTCTTTACTGTGAATTTCAGTCATTTTAAACCTCGTACTTATTTGTCTGCAGTTTACCAAATTGCCATCGAATAAACAGCTATTTAAATTGCTACCCTAACTAAGTTATCATTAGCGCTCATTCATATCGTAAAGAAGGTTTTTATGTCGACTGTTTACGCATGTCCTTTATCTCATTCACTTATCAGCCTAACAGGCAAAGATAAGTTGTCTTACCTTCACGGACAAATTACTCAAGATATCAACAAACTAAATAATGATAACTTCCTATGGGCTGGTCACTGTAATGCAAAAGGCAAGCTTTGGGGTGTGTTTAGATTGTTTTCATATCTTGATAGCTATTACCTTGCAGGTTCAAAACCTGAAGTTGAGCAATCACTAGTCGAGTTAAAAAAATATGCGGTATTTTCGCAAGTAGAAATTCAGCAATGCGAAAATCAGCTAATTGGCTTATTAGGTGATGACCTAACAGCGACTTTAGACGCCTTAGCAATTAAATTTGACGATGAGCACAGCGCAGTCGATTTTGCAGGCGGTAAAGCGTTAAAGCTTGCTGATAACCGCGTATTACTTATGGTAAATGATGAGTTTAGTTTGCCTGATAACGTTACAGCCCTTGATGATGACGCGTTATGGCAACAGGCAGCTATTACCGCTGGTGAGCCGTCATTAAACAGCGACGCTATCGGCGAATATGTACCGCAAATGGTTAACTTGCAAGCGCTTGGTGGTATCAGTTTCAGAAAAGGCTGCTACACAGGTCAAGAAACCGTCGCCCGTATGAAATACCTAGGTAAAAATAAACGTGCTATGTATATAGTTTCGGGCAAAGCTGAAGGCTTACTTGATGAGCTTGAACTTGAAACACAAATGGGCGAAAACTGGCGCCGCGCTGGCAAGCTTATTAGCCAAAGTTATAATCAACAAACGCAAACCTTAATGGGTCTGGTTGTGCTTCCTAACGACAATGAAGCAGGCCAAATTTTGCGAGCAAAACACCTCCCTCAGGTAGAGTTATCAATTCAAGCTCTGCCTTACTCTCTCGAAGATGAATAAATAGGAATGACTATGATCGTAGCAGCAAACAAAGTGGTAAAAATGCATTATTCAGTATTGGATAATAACAAAAATACCATCGACAATTCTTTCGATGGTGAGCCACTGGTGTTTATCGTTGGCACGGGTTACTTAATTCCAGGCCTCGAAAATGCGCTATTAGGTAAAGAAGCGGGTGATACATTCAGCGTTACTGTTGAACCAGAGCAAGGCTATGGTGAGCGCCATGATGATCTAATGCAAGCCGTACCAAAATCAATGTTTGAAGGTATGGAAATTGAAGTGGGTATGCAGTTCCGCGCTACGACAGATGACGGTGATCAATCGGTGATGATCATCGAAATTCAAGATGAAGACGTTATTGTAGATGGTAACCACCCTCTTTCAGGTATTACCCTACATTTTGATGTTGAAGTGCTAGAAGTACGTGATGCAACTGAAGAAGAATTAGCACATGGTCATGTCCACGGTGAAGGTGGTTGTGGTCACAGCCACTAAACCATGACTATAAAAAAAGCGCCATTGGCGCTTTTTTTATATCTGCTGTGAGCTTATTCGACTACTTCTTCTGTATCCACAGAAGCGTCTGTCACAGGTTCTGCAACATGTTCTTTAAGCGCAGCCAGTAAACCTTCTTGGTCGTTGGTTCCTAAACGGTAGTGTGTACCATCTTTCATTGCCAGTTCGACTGCACTGAACCCTGAAACACTATAAACCCACCCATCATGCGTAATGCGCAGACCTACACCATGCCGAAATGAGTTACTTATCGCTCGAACAGACTCAATCTCATCAAAGCTAACGGTTTTACCAAACACACCTGGCCCAAATGCCCAACTTACCGTTTTATCACTTACTTTTATTGTTAAGCCATGGAACAAAAAGCCCACCAGCACTAGAATTGCGCTAAACACCATAAGAGGTATATCGGCGCCAATTAAATTCCAAGCTAAGGCAATAAAAGCGCCTATCCAGCCTAAAATTACAAAGATAAAAATAGCGTACTGCTTATGTTGATACATACGAAGAGATTCTCTTAAAAGCTATAAACAAAGGTCGCACTCAGCTCAGAATCGTATTTGAGCTTATCTTCCTCTGGTTTTGAGTTATAGCGATACATATAGGTAAATTTGAGTGATACATCACCCATAATTTTGCTGATCAATGACGTTTCTGATTTTAAACGCGAGTTTAATCCCGATAACGATTGTTCATAACTCACATCTTGATTAAAGCGAGTACGAGTGGAGACTGTCCGTTCCCACTGCAGCGCTAAACGAAGCAGGTAACCTGTTTTTGTTTCATCTTCTTCAGTGGCTGTATCTTGATCCGCCACTGAGCGATATAAACCCGGTCCCACATCGATATCGACTTTATTTTTACTGCCTTGGTAAATACGGTTACCGTAACCCGTCGCTATGGTGCTCTTAAACTCAAGACCACTAAATTTATCTCGCTCGTAGTCACCATAAATGAAAAATGACTCACTTTTTACATTTAGCTTATAGTTACCTTGGCCTGACACGAAAATACGATCAGCAGACACTTCTTCATCGCCGGTTTCTTCGTTACGGTCACGTTTATATAAGGTATCGAGCTTAAATTGGTTACGCCATTTTTCAAAATCTTGATAAAGGTTACCTTTGAGTTTGAAGCTGGTTGAGTTGGTATTGCCACGGCTTACCATAAAACCAAACTCCATATCTCCGTATAGCAATTCGCCTTTATGGATTTGATGGATCTCTTCTTCTGATAGCTGCCCGTATTCATGAAAGTCTTCAAACGGATCAACAGCAAAAGCCTGTCCACTGCTAACAAGCAAGGCGGCCAAAAAAATTCGTTTTATGGTCTTAAAACTAGAGTCAAACATCGGCTGGAGAGTTATTCGCTATCTTTCCAAAGAATGTGGCAAAACGGTGCATCTTTGTCTCGGCTAATTAAAATTTTCGCAAACAAAATATCTTGATTGTCGAATTCAAGTCCTACTAAGACTTGCACAAATAGCTCAGGTTCAATTTCTAATGCGACAAAATCTTGCCACTGATCGTCAGGCTCACTTTCTTCAATAAAACCAAGCTCTTCTCTGTGCTCGTTAAAATCAGCAATATCTTGCTCGCTTAAGTTATCAGGTGCTAACTCTAAAAAGATATCATACGCCTGATGTGTTACTTCTTCTTCACTGTATAAGCGTGGACCAGCCATTCCTTAAACCTCTGCACATGTGTGTCACTTTTGAATCAGGCTATGATAACAAACCTGTTTTGATTTTTACCAAAAAAAAGCCAGGTTACCCTGACTTTTTTGTAATTTATAAGACTTTTTACTCTGTAGTTGCTGTGCCTTTTATTTTTTCGCGCATTGATTGCACGAGCGTATAAAATAGCGGAACAAGTAAAGTGCCAAAAATAGTTGCCGCTAACATCCCGAATAGCACGGTAATACCGAGCGATATGCGACTACCCGCCCCTGCGCCACTTGCAAACACCAGCGGTAATACGCCAAGCACAAACGACAGTGCCGTCATCAATACCGCTCTAAATCGTAATTTTGCCGCGTTGAGGGCTGCTTCAAAAATACCTTTCCCTGCCGCGCGCTCTTCCATAGCAAATTCAACAATCAAGATAGCAGTTTTAGTGGAAAGGCCAATCAGTAGCACTAAACCAACTTGTGCATAGATGTTGTTTTCCATACCAATCACATACAACGCAAGCATGGCACCAAATAACGCCAGCGGCACTGCTGCAATGACCGAGAACGGAATTGTCCAGCTTTCGTATTGCGCTACTAAGAATAGATACACAAACACCACCGCTAAACCAAATAAGATTGGCGCCATGTTACCCGCTTCAATCTCTTGTTTAGATTGCCCAGCCCACTCATACACATAGCCTGTAGGTAATTGCTCGGCCAACTCTTGCATCGCTTTAATCGCATCACCACTGGCATAACCCGCTGCTGGTTGTCCGCTAATGCTTGCACTGCGGTATAAGTTAAAGTGCGTTAAACTTGTTGGACCTAGGATTGGCTCAAGTTTAGCTAATGTAGTGAGCGGCACCATTGCCCCTTCATCATTACGTACATAGTAGTACTGTAAATCTGCTGGGTTTTGACGAAAACGGCTTTCCGCCTGCATGATAACGCGGTAAGTACGGCTGAACTGGTTAAAGTCATTAATGTATAACGAGCCGAGTTGCGCCTGTAAGGTTAAGAAAATATCGCTAAGCGCCACCCCTTGAGCCTTTGCTTTATTGCGATCAATTTCAAGGAAATACTGCGGCACATTCGCTCTAAATGTACTGTAAACATTTGAAAGCTCTGGACGCTGGTTTGCTTCATAAATTAAGCCATTTAATACTTGAGCAAGCTCAGCAGGCTCACGCCCTTCACTGTCTTGTAATCTAAACTCAAAACCAGCACTGTTACCAAGCCCCGGAATTGCAGGCGGATTAAAGGCCATGATTTGCGCATCCGGCATTGCCCAAAACTGCCCCATTAAACGGGTTAGTACAGCTCGTAAACCAAGCTCAGGGCTGGTTCGCTCTTCCCAATCTTTGAGTACCACGATACCAAGCGCATTATTAGAACCCGCACCGCCGAGTAATGAGAAACCAGACACCGCAATAAAATCGGTTGCCGCTGGTTCATTTTTAACAATATCCCCCAGCTTGTGCATCACTTCTTGGGTACGACCGCTTGCTGCCGCATCTGGTAATTGCACATCAACAAACAGAAAGCCTTGGTCTTCTGCTGGCACAAAGCCTGTAGGCACTGTTTTTACTAGCCACCCTGCGGCAGCAAAAATTACCAGAGCAAATAGTGCCATTCTCGCGCTACGTTTGAGAATAAAGTTAATAACCTTACTGTAACCCTTGGTTGAGCGAGTAATGATGTTTTCAAACGGGGCTAACCACTTAATCGGCTTCATGGCCTTTTCGCTTAACAATAAAGCACACAATGCAGGGCTTAATGTCAGTGCGTTTAAAGATGAAATGAGTACCGCAAAAGAAATCGTCACCGAGAATTGCTTATATAGCTCCCCGGTTATTCCCGGCATAAAGCCTACTGGCACAAACACCGCAAGCAGTACTAAGGTCGTTGCCACGATTGGCCCCGATACCTGCTCCATCGCTTTGGTAACCGCTTCTTTAATTGGTAGCTTTTCTTCTTTTAGTATTCGTTCAACGTTTTCAATAACAATAATGGCATCATCTACTACGATACCTATTGCAAGCACTAAACCGAACAAGGTGATTAAGTTGATGGAGTAGTCCATCATCATCATAAACGCGAAAGTCCCCACCAAAGATACCGGAATAGCCACCGTTGGAATGAGCGTAGCGCGCCAATTTTGTAAGAATAAAAATACCACTAAAATAACCAAGCCCACCGCTTGGACAAGGGTGACAACCACTTCATCAATCGAGCGATTAATGAACTCTGTCGTGTCATAAGGAATTGAGTACTCAACGCCATCAGGTAGCTGTTTAGCAAGCTCAGCCATACGCGCTTTTACATCGTTGGCAACTTGTGTCGCATTCGCTTCTGTTAGCTGATAAATAACTAAGAATGCAGTGTCTTGCTGATTTAACTTTGCTGTTGTGCTGTAGCTTGCCGCACCTAATTCTATACGGGCAATATCGTTTAAGCGCACAAAGTTACCATCTTTGCTCGAGCGAATAATGGTTTGACCAAACTCTTCAGGGGTTTTTAAACGCCCTTTTGCCTGAATCGAATATTCAAATTGCTGGCTCGGTGCAGAGGGTGCAGCACCCAGCTTACCCGCTGCTACGATGGTATTTTGCTCTTGTAGCGCGGCTTGAACTTCTGAAACAGTTAAACCCAATGATGCCATTCGATCTGGGCGCAACCACAAGCGCATTGAATAGGTTTGTTCACCCATTACCTCAGCTGATGCAACCCCATTAATACGGCCAAGAGGCTCGGTTAAGTAGTTGGTTGCATAGTTGCTTAAGAAAATAGCGTCGATATTTTCTTGATTCGAGTATAAGTTGATACCGAGAAGCATCGAGCTCGATTTTTTCTTAACCGACACACCTTGGCGTTTAACTTCTTCAGGTAACCCAGCTTCTGCAAGTGCCACACGGTTTTGCACATTAACTTGGGCAATATCTGTATCTGTGCCGACCTTAAAATAAACAGTTATGTTGGCCGTGCCGTTATTAGACGATGTTGATTCGATATACATCATATCTTCAACGCCATTAACTTGCTCTTCTATGGGCCGGATCACCGACTCTTCTACAATTTGCGCACTTGCACCTGGGTAACTAGCACTAATTTGTACTTGCGGAGGGGTAATTTGCGGATACATATTCACTGGCAGCAAGGCCATTGATATTAAACCCGCAATGGTAATAACAATCGAAATTACCAAGGCAAATTTTGGGCGAGATATAAAAGTTTTACTGATCATATCTCACTCCTAAGAGTTAGCTTTGCTAGAAATAGTGCCGGTTGTTTCATCGACATTTTTTTCAACAGCTTTCACTTCAACGCCTTGGCGAACTTTTTGTAAGCCTTCAATAATCACTCTTTCACCAGCTTCTAAGCCTGACTCAACCACCCACATTGCATTAATACGACGACCCAGCTTAACGATTCGCATCGCCACTTTGTTTTCGTCATCAACAACAAGCACAAACTTACCTTGTTGGTTTTCTTGCACTGCGACCTGCGGGATCAACGCCAACTCTTTTTTGTTCGTGCTTTCAACGATTAAAGTGACAAATAAGCCAGGCATGACAATGCCATCTGGGTTATCGAATGCAGCTCTAAGTTCAACCGTGCCTGTATTACGGTTAATTTTGGTATCAGCAAAATCAAGTACGCCTTTATCAGCGAAAGTCGAGTTGTTCGGTAAGCGTAAAGTTAAATCAATAGGCACATCACGAGGGTCTTTATCTGACGGTGCTTGATGATTTTGGCGATAAGAGATGTAGTCAGCTTCTTCAACCTGAAAGCTCACATAAATTGGGTCGACATCGGTCAGCTCTGCTAGTTCATTGGATGATGGGCCGACAATATTTCCCACGTCATAGTTTACTTTACCTATGCGCCCTGCAAACGGCGCTCGAATTTCGGTATACCCTAAATTGAGTTTCGCTTTTTCAAGCTCAGCCTCTGCGGCTTTTACCGCTGCAGTGGTTTGCTCAAAATTAGTAGTTAGTTTATCGAGGTCTGATTGTGAAATAAAACCTTGCGCTGCCACATCTTTACCACGCTTTAAATCACGTTCAGCGGCACCTGCTGCGGCAATTTTACTTTTTAAATCAGCTTCAGCTTCTGACACAGTCGAGCGGTACTCAGATGGGTCAATACGCAATAAGAGCTGATCTTTTTCAACCGATGAGCCTTCATTAAAGTGGCGTTCAATGAGTTCACCCTCAACACGGGCTCTAATCGCAACCTCTTGGAATGCTTCAGTGCGAGCAACAAATTCTCGGTAATTACCAACTTCTTGTGTGACGACATTAAATACTGATACAGCCGGTGGCGGCGTAGCTTGTTGTTGTGCTTTATCATCTGAACAGCCAACCAATGTGGTTGTTAATGCGACAGAAATTGCAGCAAAAGCCAAAGAACGAGATGATTGTTTTGTTATGCGAGCTGTTTTGCGCATCAGCATATATTTACTCCTTGTAGCGCGACTTAAAGCTAAGTCTAGTCGTGTCATGGGATTTTGCGAAAGTATCTAACTAATCACAAAATCAAACTAGCGATGAACTAGCATCTTTGTTTTAAAAATATACACCAATTTGTAACTAAATATATGACAAGGTTACCCATTTTTGGAAAATATAATGATTCCTTGCGACACATCAGCAATTCTTTACTTAGTTGTAATTAACTCGTAAGCTCTAGCAAACAGGTCAGAGGAGTTACCATGATAAAACTAGAAATAAAACAACAAGTCGCATGGGTTAGCCTTGCTCGTCCAGAGAAACAAAATGCGCTCAGTTTTGCCATGTTTGTCGAGCTTTCAAACGTAATCAAAAAAATTAAACGCGATCGCAGCTTACGTGCGGTGGTTATCTCTGGCGAAGGCGAACACTTTTGCTCTGGACTGGATGTTGCTGCGGTAATGAAAAAGCCAAGCAATATCATCAAGCTTTTATTCAAGTGGTTACCAGGAAACCAAAACTTAGCGCAAAAAGTAGTGCTAGGTTGGCAAGACTTAAGTATTCCGGTGATTGCAAAAGTAACCGGACACTGCTTTGGTGGCGGTATGCAAATCGCACTCGGTGCTGATTACCGCATCGTCGATAAAAACGCTAAATTAGCGATCATGGAAGCGCGTTGGGGCTTGTGTCCTGATATGGGAGCTAACGTGGTGCTTGCTGGCTTAATGAAGCGTGACCAAGCACTTTGGTTGGCAAGTCATGCAGGGCCGGTCTCGGCTGAAGACGCAAAAGAGTATGGCTTAGTTACACAACTCACTGATGACGTTGATAAACAAACCGATGCTGTACTAGAAACCCTCATGGCGCGCTCGCCGGATACCCTTGCTGCAATTAAACGAATTACTCAGCAAAGCTACCGTTCACAGCAACGCAAGATTCTCGCTAAAGAAACCTGGAGTCAAATTCGCTTACTGATGAATCCAAATACTAAAAAAGCGATTGCAAAGGCGAAAGGCGCAGAGGATATTCAGTTTAATAATGCCAAATCATGGTAAGCTAAAGTCGCATAGTACAACTGACAAGGGTATGATGTAGTTGTACTTTATTCGCAATTATCCTGACTTATGAAATACCTTATCAGTAGTGTCATTATTCTTACTTGCTTAGCCGTTGCAAAGTTTTTAACGGCTTTGCTTGAAAGCTCTTTCCCTGCCCCGTTACTCGGTATGGTGTTACTTCTCGTGCTACTGTTAACGGGCCTCGTTAAAGAACATCATTTAAAACCAGCTGCCAGCCCTTTACTTAATTACATGCCGTTGTTCTTCATCCCTGCAGGGGTTGGCATTATTGAGCATCTAGGTTTAATTTCGCAGAACTGGCCTTTATTACTGACTATTTTTATTGTCGTGCCACTGACCAGTGTTTTACTCATAGGCACTGTTATCGCCTATTTTAAAGGCCGTGAAAATGACAGTTAGTTTATGGTGGCTCAGCGTCCCGTGCATTATTGTACTTTTCTTAGTTCTGCGGTTTTTAAACGCGAAAACCCAGCACGCTACGGCTAAAGCGCTTAGTAATCCTGTGTGCTGGGCAATTGTGTTAACTGCAGCGTTGTTAGTGGCGCTTAAGCTCCCCTATGAGCCTTTTGCCGAGCACAGTAAAGTTTTAAGCTGGTTACTTGAGCCTGCCATTGTGGCATTGGCTTTACCGCTTTATCAGCAATTTATCCATGTCAAAAAGAACCTGCTACTAATCCTTATAAGTTGTAGTTTAGGGGTGATCAATGCCACCTTGGTCGCGTCGCTTATATGTTATTTTTTTGCAGCCCCGGCACAGTTAAGCGCATCTCTTGCGAGTTTGTCTGTAACAACCCCCATCACCTTGTTAGTGACAGAGTCGCTAGGCGGCATACCTTCTTTAGCGGCAGCCATGGTGATTTTTATTGGCGTACTTGGGGCTATATTTGGTAATTTGATTTTCTCGCTGATAAATATCCGCAATGCCCAAGCAAAAGGTGTTGCCATAGGTACCGCTTGCCATGCCATTGGAACTGCATCACTGATTAGTGATCAGCCAAAAGCAGGTGCCTTTGCCTCTGTGGCGATGGCATTAAGTGCGCTACTCAGCGCTATAATCGTGCCGATACTCTATCCTGTTATTCAGCATGTTCTGGTATAGTCAGAATTCGCAGTAACCTTGTTAGGAAAACACATGATTGACTCAGAAATACAGCAAGTCGAAAAATACTACAATCTGATAATGGAATATTTGGTCACCTACAGTATGCAAATTTTAGGTGCCATCTTAATTCTATTTATTGGCTTATGGATTGCGCAAAAAGTATCGAATATGGTTGCTGGCCTCATGCAGCGTCACAATATCGATATTACCCTCACCAACTTTGTCAGTAATGTCATCAAAGTATTGCTGATCATCATGTTCTTGGTTATTGCCCTTGGCAAAATTGGCATCAGCGTAACCCCTTTTGTCGCTGCCATTGGTGCTGCATCTTTAGGTGCTGGTTTAGCAATGCAAGGCATGCTTTCAAACTATGGTGCGGGCCTTGCTATCATTGCAACAAGGCCCTTTGTTGTTGGCGATACCATCGAAGTAAAAGGCGTTAGTGGTCAAGTTAAAACCATTGAGCTTGGTCACACAATTTTGATTAACGAAGAAAAAGTCGAAATCACCATTCCTAACAAACATATTGTTGGTGAGATTTTACATAACTCGTTTAGCTATTCATTAGTTAAAGGTGAAATAGACATCGCTTATGATGCCAATGCAGACCTCGCTATTGAGCTTATCGAAAAAGTGTTAGACGAGCATGAGCTTGTTAGCGATACTCCTCATGCACAAGTCGGTATTGAGCGTTTTGCCGAAAGCGGCGTTACCTTAAGCTATCGCTTTTGGGTGCCTACCACCAAAATAATTGAGACCAAATTAGCGGTGAACCGCAATGTATTTAAAGCAATTCAAGGGGCGGATATCGAAATTCCTTTCCCACAACGGATTGTTACCCTCAATCAAACTAATGATAAAGGCGCTTAATAGCGCCTTTTTTGCAGCTCGTCGACAGAGATTGTGTTTGGTCAAAAGATTGTAGTACAATTTAAATGATAACAATTACTATCATCAATTAATGTCGGGCTATTTTTACCATGAGTAAACGTCTTTGGTTCCAACTACATGGTTGGTTTTCGCTCCCTGTATGGGTGCTATTTTGCTTTATCTGCGTCACAGGTACTGTATCTGTGATAAGCCATGAGCTTACTTGGCTGAGCAACAGTGAAGCACGTGCAAGCAACCCAAATGATTTACCAGCACTTGGGGTTGATCAAGTTATTAATAGCGTTGAAAAAGCCTACCCGACTGCCGATGTAATGAGTGTGCTTACTTATGAGCCTTACTTGGTTAATGCGGTTATTTTCACTGATACCGACAAACCTTACGCTGTAGCTTATGTCAATCAATACACAGGCGAAGTACAAGCAGTTAATGACACTATCTCATTCATTGAATTTATGCGTACCCTGCACGGCTGGCTATTCTTTCCTTGGCAAGAAGGTTACAGCGTAGGTTACTACCTCGTCAGCGCCATGGCTTTTGTCCTTTTGGGTGCACTAGTAACTGGTTTAGTGATTTATAAAAACTTTTGGCGCGCATTTAGTCAGCCAAAACTACGTTTTAATCAAGGTAAAAAAACCTTTCTAAAAGATTTACATACCCTAAGTGGCGTTTGGTCAATTTGGTTTATGGCAGTAATGGCACTCACAGGCCTATGGTATTTAGTGCAAGCCATCATGTGGCATAACGAAATAGACATAGAAGAGCACGCGCCGCTCGTGGCTGTTTCAACTTTACCTGCGGACAAACAAACACCACCAACCGACTTAAAAGCGGCACTGGCAATTACCAAAGAGAAATACCCAGATTTCAAACCTAGCTATGTGATGCTGCCAGAGCATAACCGCGGCATGTTTAATATCATGGGCAGTGGCGATACTATTTTCTACGATAACTACGCTTACTCAACCTCGATCAATCCTTGGACGGGTGAAATTGCAGCAAGTAAAAGCCCTGAAACCATGTCGGGACTACTCACTCTTTCGCATATCGCCGATCCGCTGCATTACGGTAACATTGGCGGTCTGTGGACAAAGGTTATCTGGTTTATCTTTGGTTTAATTTTAAGTGGTATGTCGCTCACTGGCTTTATGATGTATGCCGCTAAATTAGTTAATAACAAACCTGTAAAAGCGCGCCAAACTGCGCCAGTAAATAACGTTCAGGAGGCAAACTAATGGCTCGTTTACAAGCAACTTGGTGGCAACGTAAAAAGTATATTTTGCATGCTGTGATACTGGCTTTGCCTGTGTGGTTTATTTATCAGTCATTGAACCCTCAGTTTCCTGCACTTTGGCAAGAACAACAAGCGGGCGAATTTAAAATCGCCCCGATGCCGCTTAATGAAGATGCTCCATACTCACACCACAATGAGTATGTTAAGGATTTCTTTATCGCCTTTAATCAAGGTGACATAAGTAATGTTCGTCAGGCGTATTTAAATATCGGCCAAGCGCCTTTACCACTGACTGAGTTTGCTAAAGATGAAGAAGGCATAATGCATGGCACCAATCATGGCCAGCATGCCCACGCGATAGCCCCTAAATCCATCTCAGCTGATGATAAACTGTGGATCACCGTCCAAACTTGGCAAGGCCAACTGCATACCCTCAAATGGGATATTCCCAGCCAGTTTATTACTCAATAACATCCGAAAAGCCACTCACTGAGTGGCTTTTTTGTATCTCAGCTAAATGCTAAAACCCACCCCAAAACAGTGAAAAGTAAAATTTTTGTTAATTATTTTTACCATTCACCTTTACAAAAGTAATAATATAATAAAGTATTATAAATAGTTTTCATTTGCACCAATACTCTTAACTGAGTTAGTAGCTGTAGATCAAAACTCATCCAAGGAGCAGAACACACAAGGAAAGCTCAATAACAATGATTTGGAGACACAATGATACTTTCAAAAAAAGCCCTAGCTGCACTCAGCTTGGCAACAACCCTCATACTGCCCAGTTCTTATGCGATTGATAATGGCGTATACACCATTAAATCAAAGTACAGTGCTAAGTTTGTTGAAGTAGCCAGCGCGCAAACCAACGACGGTGCAAATGTTAGTCAGTGGGCTGACACTAATCACGACACCCAGCGCTGGTTAATCACCAACATAGGTGGCAGTAACTATTCGGTTATTAACTTAAATAGTGGTAAAGCCCTCGAAGTGTTTGATTTCTCGACTGCCGATGGCGGTAATGTGGTGCAATATGAGTACGCTGATGTTGCCAGCCAACACTGGCAAATTAATGATGAAGGTAGCGGCTATTACAGCTTCATTAACGATCACAGTGGTAAGGCACTCGACCTTTATGCTTTTGATGGCAACGATGGCGCGAATATTAGCCAGTGGAGCTACAACGGCAGCGATGCACAGCAATGGCAGCTAACCAAGCTTGCTAATGTTGAATCAACCCCTTGGGATCCATCCACAACTAATGGCGCTGCAGATCACTGGCCACTTACAGGTAATTTAGTCACCCACGATCCAACCCTTGGCTATGAAAATGGCACTTGGTGGGTTTTTCAAACAGGCCCTGGTATTTACGGTAAATATTCAAGCAACGGTGTAGATTGGAATGATGCGCAACCAATTTTCTCAAATGGTTTAAGCTGGTGGAGTAACTATGTGCCAGATCATGATGGCATTGATGTCTGGGCGCCTGAATTAAAAAGCTACAATGGTCGTAGCTGGCTTTATTATTCGATTTCGACCTTTGGTTCACGTGTCAGTGCTATTGGCCTTACGTCAGCAAGTAGTGTGGCAACCGGTGACTGGCGTGATGATGGTTTAGTCATTAACACGACTAATAGCAATAATTATAACGCCATTGACCCTGATCTGGTGGTAGCAAAAGATGGTGCACCTTGGCTTGCCTTTGGTTCATGGAATTCGGGTATTAAACTAACGCGTATTAACCCAATGACCATGAAACCATTTGGCCAAATCTACTCTTTAGCAAGTCGCTCAGGTGGTATCGAAGCACCTACCATAGTGTATCGCCAAGGTTACTACTATTTGTTTGTGTCGGTTGGCAAATGCTGTGACGGCACGAATAGCACTTACCGCATTGCGTATGGCCGCTCTAGTGACATCCGCGGTCCATACCTAGATAAAAATGGCACCGACATGTTAGCCAGTGGCGGTAGCATTCTTGATGCGGGTAATAGCCAGTGGGTAGGTCCTGGTGGACAAGACATTTTAAATACCGATGTGATTGTTCGTCATGCTTATGATGCAGGTGATAATGGCACCCCTAAATTGCTCATCAGCACACTGAATTGGGATGCAAACGGTTGGCCTAAATACTAGTTCTCCCCCACTAAGCGCGTGCAAGCGCGCTTTTTACAATCTATCTAATATACTGCGAATAAAGTCAGAATTAAGAATCTGAGTGACTGCCCCGCTACACCATAAATAGGCACGTTGAATCGGATAACCTTTAAAAATCCAACGCTTACGCACATGATTAAAGTCGTGCAAATAATCCGCCTTTGCTTGCGGTAACGAGTCATTGGCTAACTTATGCCATGCTTTATAAACCCCACTCATATCCGCACCACGCATAAAACGCTGTAACCAGCGAGGAAAGCGTGCAAAGCGAATCGCTGACTGAAAATCAATAATGTAAGGCTTGCCATCTGTTGAACAAATCACGTTACCCAAATTACGTAAGTCGAGGTGCACCACGCCGCGGCGGTGCATTTTTGCTACCAAACGCTCAAACTCTTTAAAAAATTCACCCGATAAATGCTGCTGTTGCAAGGCAAGCTGACGAAGTGGCGTACCTTCAATAAAGTAATAAGCAATGGCAATTGATGACAAACGACAAAAGTTATCGGCCACTCCGTCTACGTCTTGCAGGCGTGCCAGCCCCTTGTACTCTTGATTGATAAAAAGCGGCGCGATGGTTTTTTTCACCCACCATGGGCTGTGCTGAAAGTCTTTAATAATTAAATCAAATTTCGCGTCTTTATAACGATAAACAATGGCATTGGCAAAGCGGCCTGTGTGAACAACCGACAAACCTTCGGGGCTAAATTGATGAGCTGGAAATTGAGCGTGAAGCTGCGCAAGCAAAGATGATTCAAACATAACAACCCGGACTTGTTAAAATTAAATGCCTAGGCAACTATATTATCAAAATGCGTCTTCAGCGACAATGTACCGCTTAGAGAAATTTATGCTTTTAAATTATGAATTGCTCTAAACAACAAGCTTGCGAGTTGATTTTGCTCATCATCAGAGAAGCCTGTAAGTGCTTTGCGATAAATATCATTTACCGTGGGTAAAATTTCTGGGTAAAGCTGTTGGCCTTTATCTGTGAGGCATAAAAGAGTTGAACGGCGATCTTCAACTGACTGCTTTTTAGCAACTAAGCCCTTGTCTTCTAAACGAGAAAGTAAGCGACTCATGGCACCACGGTCATACACCATGTGCTCACAAAGCTCAGCCAAGGTATTTACTTTACCGCGTGCAAGTAGCACAACCACAATGTATTGGGCCGACGTTAGTTCTTTATCTTCTAACGCATTATCAAGATGAGTCACTAGGTTTGAACGTAAGTAAGAGACTAAGCGACCTAAGTCTTGCACGGGATCTAAATCTTCAATGCAGCACTGGCCAATTGATGCAGGTTCTTTCATATTTCCTCTAAAGCGATGAATAGCAATTCATAGACAGTTAATCGGCAAAATAATTCAATCCTATTAGATTGCTTCAACGGCTATGAATAGTGTAGCGTGAAGAAGCGTACTAACTATCGGGGGCGTTATGCTAACTAAGCAACATATTATCAAGTATTTATCTCTTACAATACTGCTACTTCTTTGTTGGCTAGAGCACTATAACCATTTCATTATGCGCTTTATCGACAGCGCCCTTGTGCAATCAACACTAGTGTACGCTTCATCTCGTACAGTTAATGCTGCTATATCGCTGTTGCAATCAGCCGAAGTGGGCATTGGTATTGCGAGCATTCAACCTGCACAGCTTCTCGATCCAGTCAATGACCTAGCAGAGTACATGTCAGATGCTATGCGCCTCGCTATAGGCTCGTTATTTTTACAGCGCATTTTATACACGATTTCTTCTGGGGTTATTTTTAGTGGTGTTTTTACTGTTTCAGTAGTCGCTTACTTTATTTGTGAATGGCGTAACTATTTGCCTCACTTGCGTCATAAGATTATGGCAAGCCTGATTTTAATTCGCTTCTTAGTGCCTGCGGTAGTGCTGACAACAGGTCTTGTTAGCCAGATATTCTTAGATGAGCAAATTAATCAGCAAAGTGAACTGGTGAGCGAAAAAGTCGAGACGGTGAATAGCAGTGCAAATAATACCTCTGCCTTATCTGCCAAGCTAAAAGCCGAGGTTGATAGTGAAAAACAAACCATCTTCGACAAGCTCTCGCTATTAAATGAACAGCAGATTAAAAACCACCAGCAAGCGACAGAACTTAAAGTCAAGCTGGCAGAGGTTGATGGCCAAATAGAAGCGATTCAAGCAACCCGCAGCTTATCTGAACGACTGACCTTCACTGAGCTTGAACAAGCCAAGCCATTACTTGATAAAAAGCAGCAATTAACAGCGCAATTTAATGCGGTACTAAACCTGCAAAGACAGCTGAACCTAGACAAAGATGCCTTAAACGAACAACTAGAAAACTTAAATGCATCACTCAATCAAGACCAATCGTCGCAAGTGAGTAAAATTATAGACACCGTCAGCTCTGGCATTAGCAACATGGTGGCTGCCGTCGAAGACTTATTTATCGACTTTTTGAATATCTTGTCACTGCTGATTTTAAAGCTGTTATTAATGCCGCTAATATTTTTATACCTATTTAACAAAGCCTTTAAGGCCATTTGGCAGCGCCGTTTTATGGACGTGGTAATACAAACAAAGCAACTGGCTGTTAATCGCTGATATTTCAGCTAAAGTTATAAACCTAACTCGTTTTTAAAGGATATAAGTATGACTGAGCAACGCCATAATCACATTCCCCAAGAAGCTTTCGATTGGTACGATGAATACGCCCATGGCTTAATGGACCGTCGCACCTTTATGAAAAAGCTGGGTGGCTTAGCTGCCCTTGGCTATTCAATGGCAATGCTAAGTAGCGCTTTACTGCCAAACTACGCATTAGCTGAGCAAGTATCCTTTAATGACCCTGATATCAAAGCCAGTTATAAAACCTTTGATTCGTTTAAAGGTCACGGCGAAGGTAAAGGTTATTTAGTCGAGCCTGCTAATTTAACGGGTAAGCACCCATTAGTGTTAGTGATCCACGAAAACAGAGGCTTAAACCCTTATATTAAAGATGTTGCTCGTCGTCTTGCCAAAGCCGGTTTTATTGCCTTTGCGCCAGATGCATTGCACCCTCTTGGAGGCTACCCTGGTAATGATGATGAAGGCCGCGCAATGCAGCGCTCTATGGATAAAGAAAAAATCCAACAAGACTTTATCGCCGCAGCTGAATACATAAAAAGACACCCAAATAGTAACGGTAAACTCGGTGCGGTAGGCTTTTGCTTTGGTGGTTATATGGTTAACTACCTAGCTGCAGTTGATAGCAAACTAATTAATGCGGGCGTACCCTATTACGGCACTCCGGCTGTTAAAGAGCTTAGACAAAATATCAAAGCCCCACTGCTAGTACACTTAGCTGAGTTTGATAACCGCGTTAATGCAACTTGGCCAGAATATGAGAGCGACTTAAAAGCGCATCAAGTGCCTTACACGATGCACATGTATGAACAAGCAAATCATGGTTTTCATAACGACTCTACATCTCGTTATGATGAAAAACAGGCGGAGCTTTCATGGCAACGCACACTGGCGTTTTTCAATGAGCAATTGATTTAAACAGAGCAATTTCATACACTCTCGAAAAAATTTAGGCTAGAAAAGAGATGGAATCGCAAGTCAGTTATCGCTTTGACTCACAGCAAACCGCCAATCGGTTTTTAAACAAGCTTAAGCATTGGTCAGTGGCTAAGGTCACTGCGAGCCTTTGCCAAGGTGGTTATGGCGTGAAAATACGCTACGAAGTCGATACCAGTGGCTTTGATTACACCCTTGCTGAGCTTGATGATTTAGCGATGCAGCACGAAGGCGAAGAGATTTAATACCCATATTCTAAGCATAAAAAAACGGCTAACAAAGGTTAGCCGTTTTTATTAAAGCTGTGCTAACAAAACACTACTTATAAATCAAAGCTACGTGAAATAGACGCGACAATGCGCTCATCTGCGGTATCCCAGTCAAGGCTGGTATTTTCGCCTGCAAGCTCAAAATCAAAACCTGCAAAGCTTGTTTGATAGGCTAAACGATAATGGTTGTATGACTTATCATTACCATCCCAAGCAAACTTATTGCCATCTAATGAGTTAGATACATCAAAACTGGCACGAATTGCATGATTTGGGGCAATTTCAAAGGTATGGGCAAGCATAGAAATCACATGCCCTGCATCGGTACCGAAGTAATCCCAAGCGTACCAGAAGTTAAGTTCTGTAAAACCTAGGCTATTGGTATAGCCAAACTTTGCATAAGTCTCAAAATAATTACCATCGCTTGAGTAATCTTCACCGTGGTATGAGTAGTAAGCAATACCATAATCAACACTAAGGGCGTCAGTTAACTCAGCATAGTTACCAAAATACGCATCCCACTCGATGTCTGTGCCATCGCCAAAATCTACATTTGAAGCCCAAGTACCTACATACATACCTGAATCTGCAAAAGCATAATCTAAGCTACCCTGAATCGCGGGGTCATTCATGGTTTGGCTTACACCATTAAAGGTATAATCTGAAGCCAATGTAACCGTAGTCGATAAGTCAGCCATGGCTGATGTCGATAGTAATGCCAATGGCAACGCTGCTGCTAATACTGTTTGTCTTGTTGTCATGTTGGTTTCCCCTAGCTAACTGTTTCTATTTTTGTGTAATCTAATTTATTGTCTTTTGGTGAGCCTTCGATATTTTTTACTGTTTTTAACTTGCTGTAGCCAATAAACGCAGCACAGCCAAAAAATAACGCAATAACGAGCGCACCAACCCATTGGATCTGTAAAAAGTCGAACTTAAACAGCAGGGTTAACAATGAAAGTGCCACCACATTTAAGGCAATATAATTAAATTTACCTAAACGCTTCACCGTTAAGTTTAGGTTATCTGTGTATAAACGGATCAAAGAATCAAGTGAGTTGATCACAAACACCACACCAACAAACACCATAGCGATGTTTTTCAGGCCTGCTGTTGCAATACCAGCTTCATGATATTGATACAAAACACTAAACCAGATAGCGATTGGAATAGACGGGAAAATCAACATAGCCGCCAGTACTTGGTAAGTTTTTAAACCACCCACAAAGCGCGAAGTAAATTGACCAATCATGATGCTCCAAGCAAACCACCAAAACAGGTAGAAGGCATGGTAATCATTCAGCGGTAAAATAAATTCATTGATATTGCCAAAGTAACCGCCGATCAACGCAAGGTTATCAACAAATGCAGATGTTTGTGCATCAGAACCAACAAAGGCACCGAACCACATAAATGCGATTAAAGCGATAAACAACCAAGTAGTAGAAATACTTAAAAAGCGTACATACTTAATGTCTGTGCTCGAATACACAGCAAAACAAATCGCTGCAAACACCATTAAGTAGAATGTCGGAATAATTGACTCACCATCACCAAGCGACGGTAAATACCAAGGTAAATTCGACAGCAGTAAAAATGCAGTAAATGCGCATGTACCAATAATAACGATGTTATTAATTAGTTTTACCCAAGCAATTTCAAAGAATTTTACTTTAGGTTCTATTACACAGAAATAAAAGCACGTAAGGAAATAAAATCCCCAGATCAAGAAGCCCCAATAACCAAATTCAATGGCTAGAGGATTGGCAAACGCATACTCTGGGCTTGCTTTTATGTCTGCATAACCTGCAAACTCTGTCAGTGGAAACATAATCAAGCCAACGTCTAGGCCCGATGTAAATAAAATTGCAATGAACGTAAACGTTCTAACCGGTGTGACGCCAACACACCTTACCGTACCCCATTTAAATAAAATAACCGCAATTGCTAACAGGGTAAAAATGATGCCAGCACTAAGCCAAAAGGTCATAGTTACCCCCCAAAATAAGTAATAATACTTCATTGTTTCTCCAGTTTTATTCCTCGCATTAACGCATCACAAACAACTCGTGATGCGCGCCACTGCAAGCCCCACAGCCGAAACTGCGGGTGGCCTTATTAGATCTCCGAACTACGTCGCGTTGATTGCCATTGTTTTTCCGTGGCAACATCTGCAGTTGATGCCGATAACACAGGCTTACCTAAAATGTGGTCTGCCGCTTTTTCTGCCACCATAATGGTAGGCGCATTTAAATTACCGTTTGGAACGGTTGGGAAGATAGATGAATCTACAACCCGTAAACCTTCGATACCGTGTACTTGAGTTTGCGAGTTAACCACGGCCATCTCGTCTTCACCCATTTTGCATGAACAAGACGGATGGTAAGCACTCTCAACCGCTTGACGAACAAAAGCATCGATTTCTTCATCGCTTTGAACATCTTTACCAGGTTGAATTTCACCATCGCGATACTCATCAAACGCACTTTGCTCAATAATCTCACGAGTTAGACGTACGCAAGCTCTAAAGCCTTCAATGTCATCTTGATGCTGTAAGTAGTTAAATTGGATCTTAGGTGCCACCTTTGGATCCGCCGACTTAATCGTTACTGCACCACGGCTTTTTGGTTTGTTATGCCCAACATGAACTTGGAAGCCATGACCATCAAAGGCACTTTTACCGTCATAACGAATTGCAGCTGGTAAAAAGTGATACTGAATATCTGGCCACTCAACGCCCGGTTTTGAGCGAATAAATGCACATGATTCAAAATGGTTCGTCGCCCCTAAACCTGAGCGGTTTAATAGCCAACGAGCACCAATTAGCCCTTTTGAAACAAGGCCTAATTTGCCGTTTAAAGTAATTGGTTGCTTACACTTATATTGGAAGTAAAATTCCAAGTGATCTTGTAAGTTTTGGCCAACACCTGGTAAGTGATGTTTAACCTCAACACCCGCTTCGCTCAGGATATCTTTATCACCAATTCCTGATAATTGCAGAATATGCGGTGAACCAATTGGGCCCGCACTTAAAACAACGTCTTTTGCTGCAAATGCTTGCTGCTTAGAGCCAGATACTGAAAACTCTACACCAACGACTTTTTTACCTTCTAGCAAAACTTTTTCAGCTAAAGCACCGGTGACCAGCGTTAAGTTTTTACGTGACTTAACAGGGTCTAAATACTCACGACTGGCAGAGCTTCTTACGCCATCTTTAACCGTCATATGCATTGGCCCAAAGCCTTCTTGCTGGGCAGCATTGTAGTCATCAGTGTGCGCATAACCTGCTTGTTGACCCGCTTTGATAAAGGCTTTATAAAGCGGGTTAGCCATTTCATTACCGTTATTAACCCCTAATGGGCCATTTTCGCCACGGTAACTATTACCACCTAAGTAGAAGGATTCAGCACGTTTAAAATACGGTAAGCAAGCTTGGTAATCCCAACCATTAGCACCGTGTTGCTGCCACTCATCAAAATCTTTGGCATGACCACGTACATAAACCATGCCGTTAATCGATGATGAGCCACCTAACACCTTACCTCGTGGGCAGTGCATTTGACGGTTATCTAAATATGGCTCTGGCTCGGTATGAAATTGCCATGCATATTTGTCGGTATTCATCGGGATTGATAGCGCGGTAGGCATCTTTATAAAAATGCTTTTATCGCTACCACCCGTTTCAAGTAATAACACCTTATTAGAAGGGTCTGCAGATAGTCGGTTTGCCAACACGCAGCCTGCTGAGCCAGCACCGACTATGATGTAATCATAGTTCTGTGTACTCATTAAAATGGACTCTCTATATTGCTCATACCCACATAAATCGATTTAGTTTGGGTATAGTGATCTAAGGTTTCGATGCCGTTTTCACGGCCGATACCTGATTGCTTATAACCACCTACAGGCATTTCTGCAGGTGAATTACCATAGCTGTTTATCCAACAAATACCGGCTTGTAATTGGTGGATCACGCGGTGTGCACGCTGAATATCTTTAGTGAACACGCCTGCGGCTAAGCCTAGGTGGGTATCGTTTGCACGCTGAATAACGTCATCTTCATCATCAAACACCAACACGCTCATTACCGGGCCAAAGATCTCTTCTTTAACTATGGTCATGTCGTCTTTACAGTCGATAAAAACGGTCGGTTCCACAAAGTAGCCGTTTGGCGCAGATGCAGGTGACAGTGCCTTACCACCAGTTAATAAGGTTGCGCCTTCTTGAATACCTTTATCGATATAACCAAGCACAAGCTCTTGGTGTTTTTTAGAGATAAGCGCCCCTAAATTCACCTCAGGATCCATTGGGTCGCCAGCAATAATATTTTGCTCAGTGCGTGTTTTCAGCTCATCAATAAACTGCTGATAAACATTTTTATGCACATAAATGCGCGTACAGTTAGTGCAGATTTCGCCTTGCGTATAAAAATTACCTAGCATTGCCGCACTAACAGCTTGTGATACATCGGCATCATCAAATACTAATAACGGTGACTTACCGCCAAGCTCCATGGTCACATCTTTAAGTGAGCCTGCAGCGCTTGCCATTACTTTTTTGCCTGTGCCCACTTCACCAGTGAACGACACTTTTTCAATATTTGGGTTTGCTGTTAACCATTGCCCTACTTCAGCAGCGCCTTGCACAACGTTGAATACGCCAGCAGGTACACCCGCTTCGATGAAAATCTCTGCAAGTTTAATTGCACCAAGCGGTGTTTCTTCAGAAGGTTTGAAAATAACCGCATTACCCGCAGCCAGTGCTGGGCCAGATTTCCAACACGCAATTTGTAGTGGGTAGTTCCATGCGCCAATACCAGCACAGATACCTAAAGGCTCTTTACGTGTGTAGTAAAAATCATTGCCAACCATTTGTTGCTGACCAACTTGCGCAGGAGCAAGACCAGCAAAATATTCGATAACATCGGCGCCAGTTTCAACATCAACACACTCGGCTTCTTGCCAAGGCTTACCCGTATCAAGTACTTCTACTTTTGCCAGTTCATCGTTACGTTCGCGTAAGATTGCCACGGCTTTTAATAAAATACGGCTACGCTCAATTGGCGTCATTGCAGACCATGCTGCAAACCCTTGTTTTGCGCTTTCGATTGCCGCGTTTTGAATAAACTCATCAGCGATTTCAACGTGATAAATCACTTCATCCGTTGCAGGATTCTTAACTGCAAAGGTATCGCCAGTTTGATTCTTTAAAAAATGGCCATTAATAAAATTTTCGTAAACAGGTGTGGTCATTTTAGGCTCCATACTGTTTTATCAGTGAACGAATATAGTCTTTGGCTAATCGCTCACAATTTTCGAATTGATCTTGGTCTGACTTACTTAATACGGCTCTTAGCCATAAACCATCGATCATGGCTGCACTTAGCTCAGCAGCTAAATTGGCATCGCTATCGCTCATTAACTGTTTGAATGAGCTTAATAAGTTACTAAATAAACGTTTACTATTTACGTTTTGTAAGCGATGCAACTGGGCGTCGTGCATTGAATGCGCCCAAAAGCTCAACCAAGTTTTGGTGTTGTTGCTTTGCTGCTGAATACGCGAAAAGTTTGCTTCAACGATAAACATTAATCGTTGCTCTGGGCTGGTCTGCGGCGTTACTTGATTCAAAAGTGCTTGCTTTAAGCTGGTCAATAAATAACGCACAGTGGCTTCAATTAAGCCCTGCTTACCACCAAAATAATGGCTGATAATGCCAGACGATAAGCCTGCCTTTTTACTAATGCTATTTATGGTGGTGCCTTGCAAACCAAGCTCTGCAACCGACTCTATTGTGGCGTCAATTAACTGCTGACGACGAACAGGTTCCATTCCAACTTTCGGCATAATTTTTTATTGATTGAACGTTCAATTAAAATAAAGATTAAGGTAATGAGCATGGCAATTCAAGGTTGACAAATTGTAAACAGCCGCAAAGCTACACTCCTAAGTTAAGCTAACTCACTGTTCTTAGGTTTATTATCCGAAATATAAAAAAGTTTTAAATTTATTCAAAATAAAGCCTAAAAAGTATGAATTTAGGCTGAAATGCGGAAAAAAGAGAATATTTATTGCAGGCGTATTTTTAATAAAAAAGCGCTTATAAAAGCGCTCATGTTAGGCAAAAAGTTAAGCAAAGCTCATTCGTGGTATTTACGAATAACCGCTATATTGCCATCTTCTATTTCGAGCACATCCATAATGGTTTGCGTGTATTCAATTTCTTGCTGGTTTTGTGGGTGTATACCTTTAGCATGATGGGTATAACGTAAAGCAATGGCAGAATCATTAAAAATAAAGGTATCGAGTAAGTTTGCTTGGTATTCAGTGTGTGCCCCAAGGTAAAAGGTCATGCCTTTACGCATCATCGCTTTGCCATCTGGCTCCCTTGAATCATCTGTTTGATAAGGTAAATGTTGGTTTGCTACATCGTCAGTTAATAAAGCTAAAAAGGCTTCTAACTCTTTGTTGGTGGCATTGGGTGCTTGTGTTGCAACCATGGTATTAAAGTATTGCTGTGCTAATGCTGTGAGCTCTGGGTTAACTTGCTTTGCTTGGCTGCTAAATGTGCTTAACAGGCAAATAGCTAGAAAATAAAGGTGCTTCATCGTTATTCCTTGTGGTTTTAGTTATTGACTAATAATCAAACTACGCACCTAAAATAACGACAAAGCATCGAACTATCAACAATTTAGTTTTAAGCTGTTTGTGGCTTTGGAGCTTCGCGTTTATCTAAATAGCCGCTGTATCGTGTTGCAATTAACGCAGCTAAACTGATGATAGCGCCAATCCAAGCAGTGTCTTGCAATGAGTAGTTTTCAACGACAACACCACCTAACACTGAACCTAGCGCAATCCCGATATTAAACGCTGCAATGTTCAACCCTGAGGCCACATCGACGGCATTGGGTGTGAACTTTTCGGCAAGTTTAACCACATAAACTTGCAGCCCAGGCACATTACCAAACGCAAATGCCCCCCATACAAGTATGGTCAGTACCGCGACGACTTTAGATTGCATGGTAAAGGTCAGCAACAAGAGCACAATACTTAAAGCACTAAAGATAATAGTCAGCGCACTAATGGGGCCTTTTTTATCGGCTAATTTACCGCCGTAAATATTACCAACAGCAACCGATACCCCATATACCAGCATAATTAAACTAATGGTGGCTGATGCAAAACCAGTTTGCTGCTCTAAAATAGGGGCTAAATAGGTAAAGGCAGTAAATGTGCCGCCATAACCAAGTATGGTCATCAAGTACACCAGTAAAAGCCTAGGTTGCACCATTACTTTTAGCTGCTCACTCAAAGTCGCAGGTTTACTTTGCTTTAAGTTGCTCGGAATTAAAAACGCGCTACCAATCAGTGCAATTAAGCCCAGTAAAGACACCACTAAAAAGGTTGCTCGCCAACCAAAGTGCTGACCAATCCAAGTTCCTAATGGCACACCGGTTACTAATGCAACCGTTAAACCTGTAAACATAATCGCAATAGCACTGGCTTCTTTATCTTTACTGACAAGCCCAGTAGCGATGGTTGAACCTATTGAGAAAAACACCCCATGGGCAAGGCCTGTTAAAATCCTTGCAGTGATCAAGCCGCCATAACTAGGTGCTTGCCAAGCTAATAAATTACCAATTACAAATAGGCTCATTAAGCTAAGTAATACATATTTTCGATTCCAGCGTCCGGTAAGCGCAGTTAATACTGGCGCCCCCACCGCTACACCTAATGCGTACAAGCTAACAAGTAGCCCGGCACTCGGTAACGAAACCGCTAAATCATCAGCGATAGTTGGTACTAAGCCGACAATCACAAACTCAGTAGTGCCTATGGCAAACGCACTGAGAGTTAACGCTAGTAATGCTATTGGCATCACATATCCTCTGTTTAATTTTAAAAGTGCGGCTATTGTGGCTAAAATTAAATTTGCAAAAAATAGCAGTAGTGACAAAATACTTTTGTCAAAAATGAAAAGGTAAAACCATGAGCGTGATCTCCAACACCCAAGATTTAGAAGCATTTATTAGCGTGGTTGATACCGGCGGGTTCTCAAATGCAGCCAATGCTCTCGATGAGCAAGTTGCAAAAATATCACGGGCGGTAACTCGGCTTGAAAAATCCTTAAACGTTACCTTATTCAACCGCACCACAAGACGCATTGAGCTAACCGAAGAAGGTCAGTTATTTTTAGGTTATGCTAGAGAAGCACTGAGTCAGCTTGCACAAGGCGAAGAGGCCTTAAAGCTTCTGCACTGCGCCCCATCAGGAAAATTAAGAGTCGATGCCGCAAGCCCCTTTGTGTTTCACCAATTAGCGCCACATTTAAAAGCCTTTAACCAAGCTTATCCTGACATAAAACTCGAGATCACCAGCCACGACAACATTATCGATTTGCTTGAGCATAAAACCGATATTGCTATTCGTATTGGCGAGCTTGCTGACTCAAACTTGCATGCGCGCACTTTGGGAGTTAGCAAACTACAGCTCGTTGCCAGCCCTGATTATTTAAAAGCAGCACCGCCATTAAACGAGCTAACCGACTTAGCCTCGCACCAGCTTATTGGTTTTACCGATGCGCCGCATTTAAATCACTGGCCGCTAACCACGCCTTTAGACCTTAAATTTTCAATCAGTGCATCAAGTGGTGAAACTGTGCGCCAGCTTTGTATACAGGGCCATGGCATTACCTTGTTGTCGGAATTTATGATCAACGAAGATTTAAAAGCAGGCCGTTTAGTTAAAGTGCTCGAAGGCGAGGTACTGAGCCCTAATCGCCGCGAAAAAGTGCATGCGGTGTATTATCAAAACAGCGGTGTGTCATCACGAGTATTAGCGTTTTTAGACTTTATAGCACCCAGGTTAACGCTCTAGTTTTTTGCATTTTTAACAAAAGTGTTTTGTGATTACTGGCATTAATTTCATAAATAATTTTCGTTATGCTGAAAGCATATTCGCTTTCAAGGAGCCGTAATGAACAAATTATTCGATACCGTACAACTTGCCGGTCATACATTAAAAAACCGCATTGTCATGCCCCCGATGACCCGCTCTCGCTCATCACAACCGGGTGATATCGCCAATGAGTTAATGGCCGACTACTATGCACAGCGTGCCAGCGCCGGCTTAATTATCAGCGAAGGTACACAAATATCAGCCCTCGGGAAGGGCTATGCTTGGACACCGGGTATTTATACTGCCGAGCAAATTGCCGGTTGGAAGAAAGTAACCGACAAAGTTCATCAAGCTGGTGGCATTATGTTCGCTCAGCTTTGGCATGTTGGCCGCGTATCTCACCCAAGTAACACAGGTGGCGAGCAACCAATTGCGCCGTCAGCTATTGCAGCTAAAGACGTTAAAGTTTTTATTGATGAAGATGAAAAACCCGACTTTGTTGCCACAGCACAGCCACGCACAATGAGTCATGACGACATCAAACAGGTTATAAACGAATACCGTCAAGCTGCCCGTAATGCTGTAGATGCAGGGTTTGATGGCATTGAACTCCACGCTGCTAATGGTTACTTAATTAATCAATTTATTGATTCAGAGTCGAACCAACGCACCGATGAATACGGCGGCAGTATAGAAAACCGCTTACGCTTTTTACAACAAGTGACACAAGCGGTATGTGATGAAATTGGCGCTGAGCGTGTTGGCGTACGCCTTGCTCCACTCACAACACTCAATGGGACGGTCGATGTTAACCCGTTCGAAACCTATATTGGCGCAGCAAAAGTACTCAATGATCTTAACGTTGCTTATCTGCACATTGCCGAAGCTGATTGGGATGATGCGCCTTTAATGGAGCAAAGCTTTAAGCAAGCGCTACGTGAAAACTATGCTGGATTAATGATTTATGCAGGCAAGTATACTGGCGAGAAAGCAGAGCAAGCACTGGCCGCAGGCTGGGCTGATTTAATTGGTTTTGGTCGCCCGTTTGTTGCCAACCCAGATTTGCCAGCACGAATTGAACAAGGCATTGAACTGGCTCAGCATGATCCAGATACCCTATTTGGAGGCGGTGCAAAAGGCTACACTGACTACCCTTTAGCAACGCAATAACGCACTAAAAAAGGTGGCTCGTCAACCAATAGCTCAATACAATAAAGCTGATGTTGGCGAGCGCTCTTAACCACCAAGGAGCAGAGCTAAAATGTATTTGGCTGTACTTGCTTACTAATACCAAAGCGCCCATCACTGTAAACCAAGGAGTAAAAAAGAATAGTGGCTTTAACTTCACTAAACTCACTGCTAAATCGTGCAGCGCACCACTGACAGCAAAAGTAACAACAACCGCACACCAAACCGGCATAATGTCATTGCAAGGCTTCATCACATACCGAGATAAATAATAGCTCCACACCGGATTCCAATATCGCCAAAATAAATAAAATGAGCAAGCACCTAGAGAACGTGTCAGCATATTGCGCAACGAATCTTTATGCCCAAGGGGCACACCTGTGCGTTTTTTAACGTATTGAGCAAGGGTAATAGCTGCTGACACCGGCTTTCTCTTTTTTACTAATGACTAATTCAGACTACTAAACAACCAACAAAAGAGAAACCAAAACCAGGCTTGAAATTGTAACGGTTTATGAAGCATGCAGATCTAAGACAGGTGATGAAGCTGAGCTAAGCACTCAGCTTCATTAAAGTCACATCTTACTTTTTACTTTATTAGTCGCTTGGCTGGTGGCAGGGTTGTCTGGCCAAAAATGTTTTGGGTAACGCCCTTTCATTTCTTTTTGCACATCGCGGTAACTTGTTTGCCAAAAGTTAGCTAAGTCTTGAGTTAACTGCAGCGGTCGCCTCGCTGGTGATAATAGCTCCATTAATAATGGCAGTTTACCTTGGGCCAGCAAAGGCGTGCTGGTCATGCCATACACTTCTTGCATGCGCACACTTAGCTTCGCAGGACCATCGAGCTGATAAGCCAATTTTACATTTGAACCACTTGGCACCGTTAATCGTAAGGGGAGGAGTTCATTCAATAAACTTTGCTGCTGCCAATCAAAACAGCTTTTAATCGCTTCGCTGTAATTGAACTTTTTTAATTGCTCAAGGTTTTTAATATCATCTAAATAAGGCGCAAGCCATTGGCTATCGGTAATTAATTCATCATGATTTAACCGCGGGAATGACTCTGGTAACAGCTTACTTGCCAAGATCATCCGAATAAGTAACTGCTCACTGTCGGGCTGATCATTAAATAGCGAAAAGCCCTGCTTACTAAATAAGTTTAACCACGCTTTAGTGCGTTCGCTCTTATCTAGGGGCTGTTTACTTGGCTGACTCGCTATGGTGATGGCACCGAGCTTGAGCTCATCTTGATGGATAAAACGCCCTGCTTTTTCATCGTATTCGCGACGAGTTTGCTCAGTAAATAAATGCGAAAGCTCATCTTCAAGCTCACTTGGCAAAAAGGCAACAGCGGCAAAAACACGGTTTCCCTTATGGCCGCCCATATGCGCAATGGCAACATAGTCATCGTTATGCCAAAACTCTTCACTTAAATCGGCGCCTGCACCATTGGCAAGTAAATAACCATTACCGCGCTTTTTGGCTAGGCGGTCAGGAAAGGCAAGTGCCACCAGCAGCGACAAGTACTCTGTTTTAAGCTCATTAACCGGCTTGAGTTGCAAACGCGATAGCCAATAAGTTAATTGCTGCTTAAATACTGGGTGCGGTTTGCTGTGCTGACTATGTAATGCCAAATTAAGATCCGCTGGCATACTAATGCGGCTTTCAAGCAGTGCAGTTAAATACCCCGCTAATACATAAATACCAGGCATGCGCTGCTCTAGTTGCTTTGCCTTAATGAGCATGTGTGAAAGACGAATATCGGCTCCATAGCTCAGCATTTGACTGCCAAGGGGTGTCAGCTTTTCATTTTCATCAATGGCTTCGAGCATTTTTAAAAGTGCCGTTGCCTGTTTAATCTGCTGGCTACTAGGTGGGTCGAGTAAGCTAAGCTCAGCAAGTGACGCCCCCCACTGCTTTGCCTCTAATAACAACTGACTAATATCACTGGTCAGAATTTCTGGCGCATCATGGCTGTTACGGCGCTCAAAAGTTTGTTTAGAGCCTAATCGATACACAACCCCCGGCTCAATTCGCCCAGCACGACCAGCGCGCTGTATGGCTGAAGAACGAGAAATACTTTGCGTAACGAGCTCTGTAACACCCGTTTTTAAATTAAAATTAGCGGCACGGCGTTTGCCGCTATCAACCACAATGCGTATTCCTTCAATGGTCAAACTGGTTTCAGCCACATTGGTGGTTAACACCACTTTGCGTTTGCCATTTTTAGCTGGCGCAATAGCAGCTTGTTGCTCGTTTTTATTTTGCTCACCATACAAGCTAAATACTTCGACGCTGTCACCTAAATCATTTAAAGACTGCTGAACGCACATGATTTCACGCTGCCCTGGTAAAAATACTAAAGCACTGCCCGTTTGCTCACTAAGCGCCTGTTTTATAACTACAGGTATGTCATCGAGCCAGCGGCTTTCGTCTTTAAGTGGAATATACACTTCATCAATGGGGTAGCTTCGTCCTTGTGATGAAATAATCGGACAGCTGAAAAACTCACTGTAACGATCGCCGTCTAAGGTTGCCGACATCAGCAAGATTTTTAAATCATCGCGAAGTGCCGCCTGTGTTTCGAGGGCAAATGCCAAAGCCGTATCTGCGGCAATTGAGCGCTCATGAAATTCATCAAAAATAAGTAAGTCTACATCACTAAGCTCTGGGTCATTTTGCAACATACGCGTCAGCATGCCTTCAGTGACAATTTCGAGCCTAGTTGCAGAGCTTACTTTTGATTCGCCACGAATGCGTAAGCCGACACTGTCACCGACTTTTTCATTCTGCTGACTTGCCAAATACTGGGCAATATTGCGTGCGGCCAGTCGTCTTGGCTCTAACATAACAATGCGTTTAAAGTGCCCTTCGCGCATTAAGGTAAGAGGCAGCCATGTCGATTTACCCGCTCCCGGTGGCGCTTGCAATAAGGCCATTGGGTTACTCTGTAATGTGGTTAACAGGGATTGATAAATATCTTGAACTGGCAGCACGTTAGGTATCTCTTACTTTCTTTTCGCGCATTGTATCAAAAAACTAAAAATTGCGATGGCTATAGGCTTATTTTCTATCTCGGGCTTTAGAAGTGAAAACATTGCATTTTGCCAGTTTAGACTTATTCTTGATTAAACGACCAAACTAAAATCAGAATAAGGAGTAAACTTGTTCAGGATTTACTTTCGTATTTTAATCACCTTGCTACTTTTAGTTTTTCCGTTTCAGAAAGCATTTAGTCAGCAAAAGATTACGGTTGCGCTTGGCAATACACTCCCCCTTGGGTGATGGCTGAAGACAACACAGGCATAATTCCTGATTTACTTCGTGCGACACTCGGTGTTCACGGTTATCAAATACAATTCGTCTACGTCCCTTATGCAAGACGGATTCATTTATATAATGAAAAATTGGTTGATGTTGTGTCTGATATAAATGAAAAAGTTATCAACACCCATCAAATGAGCGGTTACTTTTCTGATATTGCTTACAACTATGAGAACTTTGCGTTTAGCCTGACCAAACAAAACCTGCAGCTTAGTTCTATTGCACAATTAAAACACGTTAGTGTTCTATCATGGCAAGGTGCAAAAGCGCGACTTTCGCCAGAGTATCAAGCAATGGCAAAAGAAAATCCCAAATACGCTGAAACATACGACCAATCAACCCAAGTGCAGCTTTTATACCGAGAGCGCTATGAAGTGATCCAAATGGACGGTAAGATTTTTGACTACTACCGAGCATTAATTAAAAAGCATGGGCAGATTGATGTATCCGAACCGGTGCAACGATTTGCTTTGTTTGGTAAAAGCCCCAATGGCTTTTTATTCCGAGACGAAGCTTTACGAAACCTGTTTAATGAGAGTTTAAGTAAACTAAAATCAACTGAAGAATACACGCGGATAATCAATCGCTATACATCTAATAGCCACTAAGTATCTAAAAACTAGCCCAACAGAAAATATTACAGGCTGATTCTAAAAACTACGTAGTAATTGCAAACTTTTAAATTCCACTCATTATGTGCAAAAGCATAAAATAACTATAAATCAATTAGTTAATAATTTTCACCAAATTGGTACAGCGATTGCTCTTATTAAGTTGAATGTTTAATAGAGTAAGGAGATTATGATGAACAGCGATCGTTTAGAAGGTAACTGGAAAGAGCTAAAAGGTAAAGCACAACGTAAATGGGGTGACCTTACCGATGATGATTTAGATAAAATTGAAGGTAGCCGTAAAGAGCTGGTTGGTAAACTTCAGCAAAAATACGGTAAATCGAAGGAAGAAGCTGAGCGTGAAGTCAGCGACTTTGAAAAAAGCCATTAATTTGTGCAATCAATAAAGCCGCTAATTGCGGCTTTATTTATCAAGCTGGCTCATGCTTTGCTAAATCGATTTCAGCAACCGTTTGATTTTTACCTTGCGATTTAGCGCGGTAAAGCCGTTTATCGGCAATGTTCAAACAATGATCCATGCTCTCATCAGTAACGCGCACGTACAAGCCAATACTTAAGGTGACATGAAAACGATGCTGGCCGCTCGTAAATGGCTTTTCAGCAAGCTTCTTATGAATTTTTTCAGCGACTTTTCTGGCTCTAAGCTCATGTCCTGTTGGGATCACTATTAAAAACTCTTCGCCGCCCCAACGGGAAATAACATCTTCTTCAGTGCACACGTTCTTAAATACATCAGCAAAAAATATCAGCACCTCATCGCCCACTTGATGACCGTAGGTATCGTTGATTTGTTTAAAGT
The DNA here is from genome assembly GCF_037162425.1 of Pseudoalteromonas sp. Hal040. NCBI lineage: Bacteria > Pseudomonadati > Pseudomonadota > Gammaproteobacteria > Alteromonadales > Pseudoalteromonadaceae > Pseudoalteromonas > Pseudoalteromonas sp. Hal040. Next base: position 2,738,660 of record NZ_JARLUU010000001.1, read on the forward strand.
TATCAACATCCATCAGCAAGAACACTGCCCCTTCGCCAAAGCGCTTATCTTGCAAGCATTCTGTTGCATAGCGACGGTTAGCGAGTTCAGTCATCGCGTCAGTACGAGCAAGCTTTTGATTAAGTTTAAGTTGCTCCATTAACTGCAAACTGTATTTGTTGCGATAATATTCGTAGAAGCCACCCAAAATACATAAAATCGAGAAACACAGCATGACACGTGTAGGAAAATAGTGACTCGGATATCTGTAATAGCCAAATTGTTCGGTAAAATAGAAAAGCACCGAGATAATACTGGCAAGCAAGATAAGATCGAACGCTCCGCGCTTTAAACCACGAATAAAAAACGTCACGGGGGATACGATAAACAGCCATAACGGCCCTGTGCCATTGCTGCCCCCAGAGACAATTAAAAAACACATCATCGAATAGAGAGCGTACAACATAAGTACTGCTATGGTTTCGTCACGATTTTTAATAACGAAAGGTGAGGCAAACACAAAGCCGCCAATAATCAATAAATAGCTAAGGGCATGGTAACCATCTTGATAGCTGGTGATCGCCATTAAAAACGAAGTGATCGAACCAATAAATGCAAAAACACGTAAAAATCGTGCTTTATCTTTGTCGCTTGCATTCACTGTATCAATCACAATTTCACCTTAGATTTCTTGATCAATCTCAACAATACCAATCCGCAATAATACTTAATCATTTTGAGGGATTAAACCTGTCGCTACCTGCGTTAAAAATTTCTGCTTTAGAACAACTAAATAACGAAATTTTTGCCTTGTTATCAACGAGGTTTTATTGCCTCAAAATAGACCACTTTATTAAGCGAATTGGTATAACTTTAACACAAATATTTAAATTAGAAGGAATTTGCCAGTATTAAAACAATTAAAAAGAAAAAAGTATGATAAAAAATGATCATAAAAAAACGAGCCATTTGAGGCTCGTTTTTAATTTAAACAAAAGCTAATAACTAAAGGTTATTATTCTGGTTCATAGCCCAAATTAGGCGACAACCATCGCTCAGCTTCTGCAAGAGTCATGTTGGTACGCTTAGCGTAATCTTCAACCTGATCTTGTTGGATTTGCGCCACTGCGTAGTACTTAGCTTCAGGGTGAGAGAAATACCAACCAGAAACCGCCGCACCCGGCCACATTGCGTATGAACTTGTTAGCTTCATGCCGATACGCTGTTCGGTATCAAGTAACTGCCAGATTTTCTTCTTCTCTGTATGTTCAGGACAAGCCGGATAACCTGGCGCTGGGCGAATACCTTGGTAGTTTTCACGAATGAGTTCATCGTTCGATAGATTTTCATCTACCGCATAGCCCCAATACTCTTTACGCACTTGCTCATGTAAGTACTCTGCAAATGCCTCAGCCAAACGGTCTGCAACGGCTTTAACCATGATCTTATTATAATCATCTTGCTTAGCATCAAAGGCATCGGCCAGGTCATCTTCTTCAAGACCACCGGTAACCGCAAACGCACCAAAGTAATCTGGGGTGCCTTTAGGCGCTATATAATCAGCTAAACAGTAGTTAGCAAACTCGGTTTTTTCAGTTTGCTGACGTAAATGACACGATGTAGTTAAAAGCGTTGTACGCGACTCATCGGTGTAAATCTCAATATCATCCCCTACTCGGTTTGCAGGGAATAAACCAATGATACCTAGAGGTTGTAGCGCACCTGATCGCTCAAGCTCATCAAGCATTGCGTTGGCATCAGCGAATAAGCTTTTAGCCTGTTCACCCACAATTTCATCTTCAAGAATACGTGGATACTTACCAGCGATTGACCACGTCATGAAATAAGGTGTCCAGTCGATGTACTGTCTTAACGTCGCAATCGAAACATCTTTAAATTCAGTCACACCTAGCTTTTTCGGCACAGGTGGTGTGTAGTTGTCCCAATCCAATTTTACTGCATTGTCGCGAGCACGCTGTAAAGTAACGGGTTTTGAGCGCGGCTTTTTACGTGCTTGTTGTTCACGTACTTTTACATACTCAGTTTTGGTTTTCTCTAAAAATGCCGGTTTTAACTCTTTCGACAATAAATTAGACACCACACCTACAGCGCGGCTGGCGTTATTGACGTAAACCACACCTTTATCATACTGAGGCTCAATTTTAACCGCGGTATGCGCTTTAGAGGTTGTTGCACCACCAATCAGTAGCGGTAATTCAAAACCACGACGGGTCATTTCTTTAGCAACATGCACCATTTCATCAAGGGATGGGGTAATCAGTCCTGATAAACCAATAATATCGGCTTTCTCGTCAATGGCGGTTTGCAAGATTTTCTCTGCCGGCACCATCACACCAAGGTCAATAACCTCGTAGTTATTACATTGCAGTACCACGCCTACGATATTCTTACCAATGTCGTGTACGTCGCCCTTAACGGTTGCCATAACCACTTTACCGTTGGTTGCGCCCTCTTCTTTTTCAGCTTCAATGAAAGGGTCAAGATAGGCAACGGCGCGCTTCATTACACGAGCTGACTTAACAACCTGTGGTAAGAACATTTTACCCGCGCCGAATAGGTCACCAACGACGTTCATGCCGTCCATAAGCGGGCCTTCGATCACTTCGATAGGCTTAGCTTTGCCCTTGCGGCACTCTTCGGTATCTTCATCGATGTATTCGGTAATGCCTTTTACTAGCGCATGTTCAAGACGCTTTTCAACAGGCCAAGTACGCCATTCTAAATCTTCAACTTTTTCCGCTTGCGCCATACCTGAGTATTTGGGTGCAAGTTCAACTAGTCGCTCACCAGCACCTGGGTCGGTATTGAGGATCACATCTTCCACGGCTTTACGCAGCTCTAAAGGAATATCATCATAAACCGCTAATTGACCCGCATTTACAATGCCCATGTCCATACCCGCTTTAATCGCGTGGTATAAAAACACAGAGTGAATAGCTTCGCGTACAGGGTTATTACCACGGAACGAGAACGACACATTCGATACACCACCCGACACTTTACAGTGCGGTAAGCCTTGCTTAATTCGACGCGTACCTTCGATAAACTCAACCGCATAGTTATCGTGCTCTTCAATGCCCGTTGCAACAGCAAAAATGTTCGGGTCAAAAATAATGTCTTCAGGCGGAAAACCAATATCTTCAACAAGAATTTTGTAGCTACGCTGACAAATCTCAAACTTACGATCAGCGGTTTCAGCTTGCCCTGTTTCATCAAACGCCATTACAACCGCAGCAGCACCAAAACGTTTAATTAGCTTAGCTTGGCGGATGAACGGCTCTTCACCTTCTTTAAGTGAAATTGAGTTAACAATGGCTTTGCCTTGAATACACTTTAAGCCTGCTTCAATCACGTCCCATTTCGATGAGTCGACCATGATCGGTACTTTTGAGATATCTGGCTCTGAGGCAATTAAGTTTAAAAACTTTACCATCGCCGCTTTTGAGTCCAACATGGCTTCATCCATATTAATATCAATCACTTGCGCGCCATTTTCTACCTGTTCACGGGCAACGTTAAGAGCGGTCTCGTAATCTTCTTCCATGATTAAGCGCTTAAACATAGCCGAACCAGTTACATTGGTACGCTCACCGACGTTAGTAAATACAGCAATTTGGTCAGTCATGTCGGTTTCCTAGTTTAAGTTACACGCTTCAAGGCCCGATAAGCGCATCCGCACTTCAAGCTCAGGTAATTGGCGAGGTTTAACACCCTTAAGGCCTTTTGCAAACGCCTTAATATGAGCCGGTGTGGTGCCGCAACAACCACCTACAATATTGATAAATCCAGACTTGCCCCAATCAATAATTTCTTTTGCCATTTCAGGGGCTTCTAAATCATATTCACCAAACTCATTCGGTAAACCGGCATTGGGATGCACCGAGGTAAAGGTTTCGCAAACACGTGATAACTCTTCGACATATTGACGCAGTAAATCAGGGCCAAGGGCACAGTTAAGGCCGATTGATAACGGTTTAATATGGCGAATTGAGTTATAAAATGCTTCTGTGGTTTGTCCTGATAAAGTACGGCCTGAGGCATCGGTAATGGTGCCTGAGATCATCACAGGTAAACTACGACCAGCTTGCTCGAATGCTTCTTCTACGGCAAACGAAGCCGCTTTAGCATTAAGGGTATCAAAGATGGTTTCTATTAAAATAAGGTCAGCACCACCTTCCATTAGTGCCAGTGTCGACTCAACATACGCAGCCACCAGCTTATCGAAGTTGATATTACGGTAACCCGGGTCGTTTACATCTGGAGAGATAGAGCAGGTTTTTGATGTTGGTCCAAGTACACCGGCTACATAACGCGGTTTGCTAGGATCGTTTGCTTCAAACTCATCACACACGTCGCGTGCAAGTTTCGCTGATTCGAGGTTGATTTCGCGGCTAAGGCTCGCCATATCGTAATCTTCCATCGAAATAGTCGTGGCATTAAAGGTATTCGTTTCGATGATATCAGCCCCCGCCTCTAAATAGGCACGGTGAATATCCGCAATGATTTTTGGCTGAGTCAGGCTTAATAAATCGTTATTGCCTTTAATAAGTACATGCCAGTCTTTAAAGCGCTCACCGCGATAATCCTGTTCTTCTAATTTATGTTCTTGGATCATGGTGCCCATCGCGCCATCGAGGATTAAAATTCGCTGTTTTAGCGCCTCGGTTAATTGTTCGCGTTTATTCACTGCATTACTCGGCATAGTTGTTAGTCCTTACATCTTGGCTAACTAAGTTAATATCATACGGTGTAGTTTGGTACACATAATAGTTTAACCAATTCGAAAACAATAAAAAGGCATGGCTTTGCCAGGTCTTCGACGGTTCGTTGTCTGGGTTATCGTCTGGGAAGTAATTTTCTGGCTTAGGTGCATCCGCTGATTTTTCTTGGTCACGCAAATACTCCCCTTTAAGGGTATGTGCATCGTACTCTGGATGGCCAGTAATATACACTTGGCTGCCTGATTTATTTTTAATTAAGTAGGCACCTACTCGCTCAGAACCAGCTAACACCACCAAATCATCGCAGGCAGTGATCTTGTCGATGTCAATATGACCATAGCGAGAGTGTGGCACTAAAAAGGTATCATCAAAACCACGAGTGAGTGCTGCATGGTCAAAATAACTTTTATGGGTAAATACGCCGCTTAATTTATTTGGTTTAAGTTCGCGCTTAAGGCCATAGTGATGATATAGACCCGCATGGGCCGCCCAACACGAAAACAGCGTAGACGTAACATGTTGCTCAGCCCAATCTAAAATAACTTTTAGCTCGTCCCAGTAAGCAACTTCGTCATACTCTAAATGAGCAAGCGGCGCCCCAGTGATAATCATGGCATCGTAGTTATTATCTTTCACTTCTGAAAAATAGCGATAAAACGTATCCATGTGCTGCTCAGAGTGACTACTGGTGCGGTGAGTATCTAAGCGCAACAGCTCAACATTAACTTGTAGCGGTGAATTAGCTAACAAGCGAATAAACTGTACTTCGGTTTCAACCTTGTTTGGCATTAAGTTTAAGATGGCCAAACGCATTGGGCGTATCTCTTGCGTTTTCGCGCGACTTTTTGGCATTACAAACACGTTTTCTTGGCGTAATTTTGCAATGGCTGGCAATTCATCTTTTACTGTAATGGGCATAGCTGGCTCCGAGCATACTTATCTGACTGCTAATTATGAACGGATAGTTAGAAATTTCAACCTCTAGATGTTTAGATGTCCAAATGAAGTGATATTTCTGAGTGGTCATTAATTAAAATGTATGACTCTTTGAGTAAATAACACCTTGATATTAAGCCTATCATAAACGCTGAATTCTGTATTTTGAGGTAGTTTGGGTATACAATACTTGCTGTTAATTTTTATTATAAATTGAAGGCTTCTTTCATGGTGTTACCAGACAAGTTTATATTCTCGATGAGTCGAGTATCTAAGGTTGTGCCACCTAAGCGCACTATCTTAAAAGATATTTCTTTACACTTTTTCCCAGGCGCAAAAATTGGTGTGCTAGGTCTAAACGGTGCAGGTAAATCGACGTTACTGCGCATTATGGCCGGTGTTGACCAAGACTTTGAAGGTGAAGCTCGCCCTCAACCAGGCACTAAAATCGGTTACTTACCGCAAGAACCGCAGCTAGACGAGAACAAAACAGTTCGCGAAACAGTAGAAGAAGCGGTAAGCGAAGTTAAAAATGCTCTAAATCGTCTTGATGAAGTATACAACGAGTATGCAATGGACGGTGCTGACTTCGATGCACTTGCGAAAGAGCAAGGCGAACTTGAAGCTATCATCCAAGCACACGATGGTCACAATATCGACAACGTGTTAGAGCGTGCAGCTGATGCATTACGCCTACCACCTTGGGATGCAAAAATTGAACACCTTTCGGGTGGTGAGCGTCGCCGTGTTGCGATCTGTCGTTTACTACTTGAAAAACCAGATATGCTTATTCTTGACGAACCGACCAACCACTTAGACGCTGAGTCAGTTGCTTGGTTAGAGCGCTTCTTACACGACTACGAAGGTACCGTGGTTGCTGTAACCCACGACCGTTACTTCTTAGATAACGTAGCTGGTTGGATTTTAGAACTTGACCGTGGTGAAGGTATTCCTTGGGAAGGTAACTACTCATCGTGGCTTGAGCAAAAAGATTTACGTTTACAACAAGAACAGAAATCTGAAAAAGCACGTCAAAAATCAATCGCACAAGAACTTGAATGGGTTCGTTCAAATCCGAAAGGCCGTCAAGCTAAGTCTAAAGCACGTATGGCACAGTTCTCTGAGCTACAGCAAAACGATTACCAAAAGCGTAACGAAACGAATGAACTATTCATTCCACCGGGTCCACGCTTAGGTGACCAAGTTATCGAAGTGAAAGGCCTGAAGAAGAGCTTTGGCGATCGCGTATTAATCGATGACCTAAACTTTGCAATGCCGAAAGGCGCTATCGTAGGTATTATCGGTGCCAATGGTGCGGGTAAATCGACACTATTCAAAATGCTAAGTGGTGAAGAAACGCCAGATAGCGGTGAGATCATTGTTGGTGAAACCGTTGAACTTGCAACGGTTGATCAGTTCCGTGGCGACATGGATGAGAGCAACACGGTTTTCCAAGAAATCTCTAACGGTCAAGACGTATTGAAAATTGGTAACTTTGAATTCCCAAGCCGTGCCTATGTTGGCCGCTTTAACTTCAAAGGTAACGACCAACAAAAATTCGTTAAAGACTTATCAGGTGGTGAGCGCAACCGTTTACACCTAGCTAAGCTATTAAAAGCAGGTGGTAACGTATTACTACTGGATGAGCCAACCAATGACCTAGACGTTGAAACACTACGTGCACTTGAGAACGCTATTTTAGAGTTCCCTGGCTGTGTAATGTGTATCTCGCATGACCGTTGGTTCCTTGACCGTATTGCTACACATATTCTTGATTACCGTGACGAAGGCCAAATTAACTTCTTCGATGGTAACTACACAGAATACGAAGAGTGGCTGAAGAAAACCTTAGGCGCAGAAGCGGCACAACCTAAGCGTATTAAATACAAAAAAATTGGCTAATTAGCTGATACTCAAAAAGCCCCTACTTAGGGGCTTTTTTGTTGCAGTAAGCTTTACTATCACTCACTCCATTATGATCTATACTTATTAATACCAATTCGCTTAATTAAGTAGTCAATTTTGAGGCAAGGAAACCTCGTTGATAGCAAGGCAAAAATTTCGTTATTTAGTTGTTCTCGGCAATTGCTCCTGCATTGCTCTACCTTCTGCATCCATGCAGTCGTAAATCAGAAATTTTTAACGCAGTTAGCGACAGGTTTAATCCCTCAAAATGATTAAGTATTATTAAGGATTGGTATACGTTAATAAAGTTGGAGATACAGCTATGAATGAACGCAGAGAGTTTTCGCGGGTATTATTTTCTTGCCCTGCGATACTTCGCATTGAAGGTAACGACTATCACTGTCAGTTACTTGATCTATCTTTGCAAGGTGCGCTTATAACTAAAAGTGATTCATTTTTAGTACCTATTCATAGTAAAGCTGACTTAATCTTTACCCTGCCAGAGTCATCAATCGAGATTAAAATGCAAGTGGAGCTATGCCATGTTGAGCATCAACATGCTGGCCTTCGCTGTGAACATATCGATATTGATAGTATTACTCACTTAAAACGGTTGATTGAGCTAAATCTGGGTGATGAAGCATTATTACATCGCGAGTTAGCTCATTTAATTCACGCACCAGAGTAAACATTTATCGGTAGATTCGTTATGCTGTAGCAAATTCAGCTATACGATAAGCTATGCAGTTAAATCCCCACTTACCCTTGGTGTATCACCCAAATTACTCGTTTAGTTTCGATCCTAACCATCGCTTTGTGATGAGTAAGTTTGCTTATTTATATGAGCATGTACAAAACCTTGGATTAATAAATGATAACCTAACTCAACCGATGCTCGGCAGCCCTGAGCCTCTTGAATTAGTGCACTGCGAAAACTATATCCACGACCTTTGGCACAATCGATTAGATGAAAAAGCAATGCGCCGCATTGGCTTACCTTGGTCAAAAGAGCTAATGGCACGTACTTTTACCGCTCCTTTGGGCACCTTGCAAACGGCACGTTTAGCACTTAAACATGGTATTGCTTGCCACTTAGCGGGAGGCACTCACCATGCACATACTGATTTTGGTTCGGGCTATTGCATGGTAAACGACCTCGCGTTCACCAGTGAGACCTTGATAAAAAGTGGTGAGGTGACCAATGTACTTATTTTTGACTTAGATGTTCATCAAGGTGATGGTACCGTCGCGATGTTAGCCCATCAGCCTTATGCTTATACCTGCTCTATTCACTGTGAGAAAAATTTTCCGTTTCGAAAATCAGCCAGCGATTTAGACATAGGTTTAGCGCCGAATGTCGCTGATAGTGAATACTTAGGCTTAGTTGACGATACGCTGAGTTATTTATTAAACACCTTAAACCCAGACTTAGTGCTTTATGATGCAGGTGTTGATGTTTGGCAGCAAGATGGTTTAGGGAAACTCGATATAAGCTGGCAAGGGATTGAGCAACGCGACCATTTAGTTCTTAAACGTTGCCTTGAGCACAATGCGCCTGTCGCAACAGTAATTGGAGGTGGTTATGATAAGGACCATCGCCGTTTAGCGGCTCGTCATGGCATTGTGGTAGAGCAAGCTGCCCGCTTTTAAAAACGATAAAGAAAAAAGGCCCGGAGGAGACTTCCGGGCCTTTGCTACTGTAACATTGGGATATGTTAGCAACTTTTTTCTAAGTTAAAACAAGTAGCTGTGGAGCTACTGAATGGTAATCTAAAGCCATCGCTATGCTCAAAACCGTGATGTTTACAATTGAAAAAGCAAACACTTGGCGCGCCCAGCCGCTTACATCAATATTGCGACGATAGCCACGGAGTGCCATTAGCAACCACCAAAAACTCGTTGTACAGGCTACAGCCATAAAGGCTAAACCTGTATAACCACTAATGGTTAATAACATCACAACCAACGCATACACGGCGATATATAAAACAATGTGATGCTTTGCCTTCTCGATCCCCTGCGCTACAGGTAACACGGGAATTCTGGCCGCTTGGTAGTCGTTATAACGAAAGATTGCAATTGCATATGAATGAGGCATTTGCCATAGACTAAACATGACCAATAAAATCACAGCACCGGCATCAAACTGCCCAGTCACGGCACAATAACCCACAACAGGCGGTACTGCGCCAGATAAACTACCTACAAAGGTGCCATACACAGAACGACGTTTCATATATAAGCTGTACACACCTACGTAGATGACGTAACCAAAAGTAGCAAATAAGAGTGCCACTACGTTGGTATACACAGCTAATAACCCGAAACCAATAACACCAAGCACGATGCCATGTGCCATAGCCGCCTTTGCTGACATTTCGCCAGTCACTGTGACGCGTTTGCGAGTGCGCGCCATAGCAACATCAATATCACGATCAATTACGTTATTAATCGCGCATCCTGATGCCACTACTAAAGATAACCCTAGCAAGGTTGCGATCATTAACCATGGGTCAATGTCACCACGAGAGGCTAGCAAGAATCCCCCCGCGACAGAGATCAAATTGCCCATGATAATGCCAGGTTTAGTGACATTTAAATAACGTCGAAACACTTCCTCGACTCCTCTAATTTTCAGCACAAACGCAATATTACGAAAGAAACTAGTTAGTAACAGACTGTAAGAACTGGAGACACAACCTCAGACTAACCAGCTCCTTTCGTAAATCTTTTTACCAATTACAAAGTAATTGTTATTAGTACATCATCATGGCGTTCGATTCGTAGATGATCCACACCGACAAACCAACCACCATCACGATGATTAAAGCACTAAAGATAAACGACATTGAACTTGCTTTGCCGTCTTCAGTTTTGAAGTTTAGGTGTAAGAAATATTTCAAATGCACCCAAATTTGCACAATTGCCATGCTCACGATGCACCATACGGTGGTCGTTTTAGAAAACGAACCACTCATTACAGCCCAAAATGGAATAGCCGTTAAAATCACTGACAATACAAAACCAATTAAATAGTCTTTAACGCTGCCATGTGATTGCTCATTATGTGCGTGTACTTCTAAGTTATTAATTACATGTGATTCACTGTGACTCATTACATTGCTCCCATTAAATAAACAACGGTAAATACACAGATCCACACCACATCTAAGAAGTGCCAGAATAAGCTTAAACAACTTAGGCGTGTCACTGTTTGTGGGTTTAAACCACGGCGAATAACTTCAATCATCATTACCGTCATCCAAATTAGACCCGCAGTAACGTGAAGACCGTGTAAGCCCACTAAAGAGAAAAACGATGTTAAAAAGGCACTTTGTTGTGGGCCATTACCGTGTGCAATTAGGTGATGGAATTCATACACTTCCATACCAATGAACACAGCACCAAAAGCAAAGGTAACCAGCAACCAAGTTAACGTAGCCGCCTTTTTCTGCCCGTGAGCAGAGATCATCGCAAAGCCAAATGTGATACTACTAAGTAGTAGTGCTGCGGTTTCAATCGCCACAAAATCAAGTTCAAAAATGTCTTTACCCGACACACCGCCAGCGGTGTTCATGAACAATACTGCGTAGGTTGCAAAGAATGATGCAAACAGCAGACAGTCAGTCATAAGGTATAGCCAGAAGCCAAAAACGGTGTTACCACCTGTATCGTGATGCTCATGGTCATGTGCATCGACATGACCGTGTGCGCCGTTTAAGGTGTCTAGTCCAGCAGGAATGGCACTCATGCATTCACCTCCTTCGTAGCGGCTGTATTGTGAGCCGTTTCTAGTTCAACAATTTCATCTGGTTGCACGTAGTAATCTACATCGCTGGTGTAACATCGCTTGATGAACACAACGATAGCACCCAGTAAACCAAAGGCTGCAAGCCACCAAATGTGCCAGATCATGGCGAAACAGAAGGTTGTTATACCTGCGCTCATTAACACACCTGCCGGTGTATTTTTTGGCATGTGAATTGGGCTATAAGACGCTTCTTGTTTGTAAGCTAAGCCTTTTTCTTTCATGTCTGTCCACGCATCGATGTCATCAATATGTGGGATTTTTGCAAAGTTGTAGTACTGCGGAGGTGAAGCAGATGCCCACTCAAGAGTATGACCATTCCACGGATCGCCCGTTTTATCATCAAGTTGCTCGCGGTTTTTAAAGCTCACTACAAGTTGTACAACTTGGAATAAGATACCGAACAGAATGATTACCGCACCGCCAGCTGCAATGTATAACCAGATATTCCAATCAGGGTTGTTAGTGTGGTTTAAGCGACGTGTCATACCTAAGAAACCAAGTACGTATAACGGCATGAATGCCACGAAGAAACCAATTAACCAACACCAGAAAGATCTTCTGCCCCAACTTTCATCAAGCTTGAAGCCCATTGCTTTAGGGAACCAGTAAGCAAAACCTGCTAAGTAACCAAATACCGCACCACCAATAATGGTGTTATGGAAGTGAGCGATTAAGAATAAGCTGTTATGTAATACGTAGTCAGCACCAGGAATAGCAAGTAGAACACCCGTCATACCACCGATAGTGAACGTCACCATAAAACCTAAAGTCCAAAGGACAGGCACAGTAATACGTAAACGACCACGATACATAGTGAACAGCCAGTTAAACAACTTAACCCCGGTCGGTACTGCAATAACCATGGTCATAACACCAAAGAAGGCATTAACGTTAGCGCTTGAACCCATCGTAAAGAAGTGATGAAGCCAAACGATGAAACCTAAAATTGAAATTGCACCACTTGCGTAAACCATCGACTTATAACCAAACAGACGTTTACCCGCAAACGTAGAGATTACTTCTGAGAAAATACCAAACGCAGGTAAGATCAGAATGTAAACCTCAGGGTGACCCCATGCCCAGAATAAGTTGATGTACATCATCGCGTTACCGCCTGCCGCATTCGTAAAGAAGTGGAAGTCTAGGTAACGGTCAAGGGTAAGCATTGCCAGTACCGCTGTTAAAATTGGGAACGATGCTGCAACTAAGATATTTGCCCATGTACATGTCCATGTGAAAATTGGCATTTTCATCAATGTCATGCCTGGCGCACGCATCTTAAATACGGTTGCTAAGAAGTTTACCGCTGTTAATAAGGTACCCAAGCCGGATATCTGCAAGGCCCAAATATAGTAGTCGACCCCGACACCTGGACTGAATGACAACTCAGACAACGGTGGATATGCAACCCAACCCGTTTTTGCAAACTCACCAAAGAATAATGAGATATTGATAAGAATTGCACCGCCAGCAGTTAACCAAAAGCTAAGGTTATTTAAGAATGGGAATGCAACATCACGAGCACCAATTTGCAGAGGTAAAATGATGTTCATTAAACCAATCATAAACGGCATCGCCATAAAGATGATCATGATCACCCCATGCGCCGTAAAGATTTGGTCATAATGCTCTGGTGGTAAGTAACCACTTGCACCGCCAGTAGCCATTGCTAATTGCAGTCGCATCATAATAGCATCCGCGAAACCACGGAAAAGCATGATAAGCGCAAGAATGATGTACATAACACCTAAACGCTTATGGTCGATTGAGGTGATCCAGTCGTGCCAAATCACGCCCCATTTTTTATATTTTGTTACTAAGCCTGCCACTAACAGACCTAAGACAGCAACAACCGCCATGGTAACCATGATAATTGGTTCATGGTACGGGATTGCGTCTAATGTTAATTTACCTAACAACGACATGATTATTCCTCGTCCTCGCTGTGCTTATTGTGAGCTGAGTGCTCAGGCATAGCGTGTTGCATTGCAGCGTGTGAGCCATGCGCTTGCATATATTTCATTACGATTGAATGGAACATATCTTTATCTACGCTGGCATAGTATTGAACTGGGTCGTATTCACTTGGTTTTGCAAGCTCAACATAACTTTGCTTAGTCAGTGCAGAACCGGTGTTTTTCACTTTGTTAACCCATGCATCGAAATCAGCTTCAGTGGCTGTTGCAATGGCATCGAACTTCATACCTGTGAAACCTGCACCGCTGTAGTTAGCAGAGAAACCCTTAAAAGTACCTGGCTCATCAGCGATTAGGTGAAGCTTTGTTTCCATACCGGCCATTGAGTAAATTTGGCTACCAAGCTGTGGGATGAAAAACGAGTTCATGGTGCTTTCAGAGGTGATCTTGTACTGCACTGGCACATTGGCAGGAAAAACAAGTTCATTTACTGTTGCGATACCTTGCTCTGGATAAATGAATAACCATTTCCAGTTCAAAGAAACAACTTCAACAGTAAGGTGCTTACCTTTACCTTCAAGTGGTTTATATGGGTCAAGTTGTTGTGTTGACTGCCATGTGATCACACCTAAAATCGCAACGATAATGATAGGAATGGTCCAAACTACAGCTTCAATCTTGGTAGAGTGCGCCCACTTTGGAGCGTAAATTTCTTGATCTCGTCCATCACGGTATTTCCATGCAAAATAAATTGTCATGGCAATAACTGGAATTACAACAATCAGCATTAACACCGTAGCTACGATAATTAAATACTTCTCGTCGACACCAATTTGACCTTTTGGATCGAGTACCCCGCCTTTACAGCCTGACAAAGCCAGCACTAAAGACGCTAGAGCAATATTACAAAGGTTTCGAATTGACAAAGGAATATCCTACAACCTAAAAGTTAACACTTGTCGAAATAAGTACACGACGCTTTTCTGCAACAGATGCTACAGATATCCCCTGCTGATTAACGAGCACGACAAATCGACACGCTAAAAAGTGAGGGATTTTAGGTTGGCTGACTGAAATTTGGGCGTAAAAAGCCCACTAGGTGCTTAGTAAAGACAACTTAGTAAACGACTAAAATGGCTGAACTTAAGCAACAAAGCTTATTTACAGACAACCACTTACACGAGGAGGAGCACGACAGCCATGAGCGCTGTGTACTACTAAAGACTTTATCGTTTCACGCGCGCGAAGGCCGCTTTACGTAAAATGACACCTGCACGACGCGCAGGGAAGAAATGGAAGACCAACCAGCATAGACCAATTAGTAACTGGCAAGACACCACTGGGTAAGCTAAAAAGCTCAAGACATTAAGTAATGGTGTTTCGTATAAAGCACCTTCGCTTAATAAGCTTCTTAGCCCTTGAGCATCTTCTAATGTACCGTTGATTAGCATGGCTGAATTAATCAGCAACAAGGCTAAAACTGACATTAGCTCTTTACCAGCAAAAAACGCACGCGCAGCCAATTGCAATCTAGCTAAACTAGACTGTTTGACACCTTGTGACTGATTAATTGCTCGCAAAACTCACGCCTTTTATCGCTTTTACTGCATTTTAGGTAAGTGGCTTACCCTATTTTAAAATGCGGTAACATGATCTTCATCAATAAAGTTTCAGTAATTACTGAAATTTCGATGTGGAGTATAACAAAGTCAACAGACGGTACAAGTAGAATTTCAAGACACAAGGTTAAGTGTTGTTTAGCCACTTGATAACAAAGTGTAAAAAAGCAATCTTTTTGAAGCTAAGTAATTAAAATTAATACTGTATTTTATATAGCGAAAAGCAATGAAGAAAAAGAAAATAGCATAAAAATAGCGATTTAAAGCATACTTAGTCAGTAGCAATCGAAACTTTTTTACTGAACAAGGATTAGCCAAAGAGGTTGAAATATAATATTCTACAAAATAACAAAACAAAGAATAAAAGAGATAGTTATGCGCCAATACGCACTCGCCACAGCCATTTTTGCATTAAGTAATACAACAATTGCAAAGACGATTGAAGACACCGCCGTAGCTGGTTTAGATAAACCTGCGATTTACTACGCCGATATAGAACCTCACTTAAAAAGCGCAGCAAAACACCCCAGCGTCACATTAAAACAAATTGGCAACTCTTTCCAAGGACAGGCACTCAATTCTCTCAAAATCGGCACAGGCTCAATCAAAGTGATGATGTGGAGCCAAATGCACGGCGATGAAAATACAGCAACTGCCGCACTGATGGATTTTTTAAGCTTTATAACTGCCGATGAAAACGCACAATGGCTAGAAAACTGGCAACAGAGAATAACCCTTCTCATAATCCCGATGGTGAACCCGGATGGCGCTGCTGTTCAAACCCGCCATAACGCTCAAGGCATTGATTTAAATCGTGATGCAAAAGCCCTTCGCACAAAAGAAGGACAAATACTCATGGCCGCTGCAAATGAATTCAAACCTGATTTCGGCTTTAATTTACATGATCAGAATGCATATTACGGTGCCGGCAAAATGGGTAAACAAGCCACCATTTCAGTGCTAGCACCCGCCTATAATGAAGCAAGAGAAGTAAATAAAATTCGTGGTGAGGCTATGCAATTTATTGCTCATTTAGCCAAAACGGTTGAAACCATGATCCCAGGGCACTTGGGGAAGTATAACGACAGTTACTCTTACCGTAGTTTTGGTGATACTTTTTCAGAAAAAGGTATCCGAACTATATTAATTGAATCAGGTGCTTACCCAAACGACCCAAACCGACAAATAGCCCGTAAAGTTAACCGTGTTTTATATAAAAAGACCATTGATTCAATAATTTCGGGAGAGTGGCAAAGCGCTAAAATAACCCAGTACCACGCCATTCCATTTAACGCAAAAGACAATTGGGTAGACTTACTAATAGATGATGTAACTGTAAAGAGTGAGCTAGGTGATTATCAGATAGATATTGCCGTCAATAACAAAGGACAGTCACCCACAATTAAAGAATTGGGTGATATAAGCAGTATCCGTCAAGGTTACACGAGTTTGGATGCAAGCAGCTTAAGCTTTAGAACAGGTAACAGTTTTGTTTTAAATGAGTCTTTCACGCTGACAGAAAGCAAATACAAAGCGCTTTTAAAACAAGGGTATAATTGTTTTTCTGGCGACCTTAGTATGCTAGAAAACTCCACAACATGGCCTATTTACGAGTGTAAAAGTGTATTTACATCAATACCTTCACTTCATGCACCTGCCGCCTTTTTCTTACAAGCAAACGGTAAAAATAAGTACGCTGTTTTAGGGGCTAAGTTAATTAATTTAGAATAAACACGATTTGGAAGGACAGGCACTGTTAAAAGTGCCTGCTAAACCTTCAAAGACCTTAGATTTTTGATCTAAAATATTCGTTCCGTAGGCAACCTACCCTATTGGCTTAATACGCAAATAAAAACCAAGATAAAAGGTATAGCTATCTGTGAATTGAAAGTACAAGAGTGCAGCAATAATTTACAAAAATTAAAAGAGATTTATTTTAAAACTTAGCAAGCAAGTAATAACTTACAGCTTGTTAGGTTACTTCGTCGCTTACGAGCAGTTTTACTGCAATAACGTTCAATAGCCCCCATTCGACCTGCAGCTCCATGAAATAAATTTTCAAACTGTGTTGTGAGCGTTAACCATTTTCCGGTTCGAAATTCAGCCTTTCAAGAATAGGAGGTAAATGATGCTCTATATATCCGGGCTTATCCGAACAAATACAACGCCCAGTTTGCTCTACTAGTAACACGTATGACTTTAACTCAAAAGGTATTCCCTTTGATTTATCCTTACTCACTCCACCAACAAAACGAGCTAGTAACTTAGATTGTTTTGAATCCTTTACGCTCAGGCATCGCTTTTTAAAACTTGTATAGTTAGATTGTTCAGGCGTGCTCGCGACCTTTGCACGAACAGGGTTTAAATCAACATAGTCCATACATGCTAATAGAGCAGGCTCATCAAGGAGTGCTTGGCTTTTAAAGCGCCCTTCCCAAAAGTGACCCGTACACTCGTCTTCTTTATTTGCCCGTCTGGCTATATATTCATTAAGCATTCGCATGAACCAACTAATACTCGAAAGGCGCGCTCTGTATTCTGCAACCTCTTTATTTAAGAAGACTTGTTGGCCGTCACTTAAAGGCTGACCATGAAGAAATTTTTGACCTAAAGGTGTTGCTTTACTGAGCTTAAACCAACGCAAGAGAATGGCCTTATCAGATAACCTATTTGCTTTTTTATCATCAACATAAAGCACAACATGAGTATGGTTACTCATCACCGCATAAGCGCACACATCAATACAAAATACTTTTGCAAGAAGAAGTAGGCGCTCTTCAACCCACCCTCGACGGTGTTCATATGATTTACCTGTGAGTGCGTCTTCTCCACAAAGATAAGCGCGTCTAACGCAACGGGAAACACAATGGTAATACTTTGTGTTCGATAAACAGATTTGCCGCTTCCTTGCTAAAGCCATCGTCCACTCCTTGAACTGATAATTTGAAATACATTAGCTGTAACTAAAGTGTAGACAAAATCTGTTTTGCCGCAAGAATAAGTTAATAGATAAAAGTGACTGTCCATATAAAGTATAATTAACAGTGACTGTCCTTGTAAATTTTAGGTATTAAAAAAGCGCCTTTGGGCGCTTTTTTATGGTTAAAGAATTTGATTCTCTTTCCAGGCTTGTTCTTTTGCCATGCGCTTTTTACGCTTGTCACATGGGTCGTCACAGTCGCAGGCTTTGTCAATTCCAACAGCGCCTAAGCCACCACAACTACTGGCCATAGATTTCTTTTGCACAATCATGCCGACAGCCATCGCTGCCACAATTAAAATAAGTAGACCAAATGTTAGAAGAAAAAGTGACATTGCTTTGCCCCTATCGTCAGCAATTAAATCAAGCCCAATGTATTGGGCTGCATGTATTATAAACTGCTTCTTGCCCTGCTACAAATAAGGTTTAAATGCAGGGCTTGAATAAGTTACTAAGCCATTGTCTGACTTACCAATTAAATACACAGGCAAATCGTGCTCTTCTGCGTATTTCTGCGCACGCTCCATGCCCATCACAGTTAGTGCGGTAGCTAAACCATCGGCTGTCATTGCTGATGGGCTTAATACGGTTACAGATACTAAATCATGACGACTCGGCATGCCTGTCATAGGGTCAATTAAGTGGCTATAGGTAACACCATCCATTTCGTAAAAAATTCGGTAATCGCCCGATGTCGCAATACCATTGGTACCTGGTTCAATTACTTTATGTACTTTACGAACGCCTGGCTCAGCATCTGGCTGTTCAATTGCAATTTTCCACGTGATGTTGTCAGGCTTAATACCCGATACACGTAACTCACCACCAATCTCAACCATATAATTAGTGAAACCATTGCTTTCAATCACTTCTGCTACTTTGTCAATGCCGTAACCTTTTGCTGTAGCAGAAAACGAAAGCTCTAGACCATCAATTGTTTTCATCAGGCCCGCATCTGTAAGTTCAAGCTTATCAACGCCAATTTTAGCAACCATTGCAGCCAACTCTTCATCCGTTGGGCGCTTAGTTGGTTTTTTATCTGGGCCAAAGCCCCACAAGTCAATTAGTGGCCCCATAGTGACATCTAACGTTTTTGTTGATTCACCAAGGCGGATTGATTCAGCTACCACATTTCTAAAATCAGCACTAATTGGCATCACCTGCCCTGCTGGTAGTTGATTAAACTGGTTAATTTCTGAATCTGGAATGTAAGTCGACATTGATTGGTTTACATCTTTAAGCACTTGCTTAATTTCAGGATGTAAATCAATACCTGCAAGTTGCGAAGGCTCTGCATACACCTTTATATGATAGGTAGTCCCCATTGTCTTACCTTCAAAATAAAGCTCTTCGGCCTTATCAGCTTGACTGCAGCCAGCCATGAGTAAAGTCATAGTTAGTAGGAAAAAGGCCATCAAGCCTTGGCGATAAAACACTCTATTCATAGCATTCACCTTTTGGATACCACGCAATTAGGTATAGAAATAAAAAAGCCTCGTAACACTGAGTGCTACGAGGCCTGTATTCTAACCAAAACTTATTGTTTTGTGTATGGTGTTAGCCACCGAAGTCATCTAATAAGATGTTTTCGTCTTCTACACCAAGATCTTTTAGCATGTTGATAACAGCCGCGTTCATCATTGGAGGACCACACATGTAGAACTCACAATCTTCAGGCGCTTCATGATCTTTCAAGTAGTTTTCATAAAGTACGTTATGGATGAAGCCTGTGTAACCTTCCCAGTTATCTTCTGGTTGTGGATCAGACAGTGCTGTGTGCCATACGAAGTTATCGTTTTCTGCAGCTAAGCCATCAAAATCTTCTACGTAGAACATTTCACGCTTAGAACGTGCACCATACCAGAAACTCATCTTACGCTTAGATTTTAAACGCTTAAGTTGGTCAAAGATATGTGAACGCATTGGTGCCATACCTGCACCACCACCTACGAATACCATTTCCGCATCAGTGTCTTTCGCGAAGAATTCACCGAATGGACCAGAAATAGTCACTTTATCACCTGCTTTAAGTGACCAAATGTACGAAGACATTTTACCACATGGCAGGCTTAGGTCTCTTGGCGGCGGCGTAGCGATACGCACGTTAAGCATGATGATGCCTTCTTCTTCTGGGTAGTTAGCCATAGAGTATGCACGAATTGTTTCGTCATCTACTTTAGACTCCAGATTGAAGAAACCGAAGTGGTTCCAGTCGCCACGATACTCTTCAGGAATATCGTAATCAGCGTATTTAACGTGGTGAGCTGGTGCTTCAATTTGAATATAACCACCTGCACGGAACGGAACTGATTCGCCATCAGGGATACCAAGCTTAAGTTCTTTGATGAACGTTGCTTTGTTATCGTTAGAGATAACAGTACATTCCCACTTCTTAACACCGAAAATTGACTCTTCAAGTTCAATTTCCATGTCGTTTTTAACATTTACCTGACACGCTAAACGACAGCCTTCACGAGCTTCACCTTTAGAGATGTGATCAAGTTCTGTTGGTAAGATATCACCGCCACCTGAATGAATGTGTACACGACACTGACCACAAGAGCCACCGCCACCACACGCAGATGAAACGAAGATACCTGAATCAGCTAGTGCACCTAAAAGCTTGCTACCTGCTGATGTTGTAATAGCTTTTTCTGGGTCGCCATTAATACCGATGGTGATATCGCCGCTTGCTACTAATTTAGATTTAGCACCAATGATAACTAAAACTAAAATAACAACGATAGCGATGAAAACACCAACACCTAAGAAAATCTCATTCATGATTTATCCTCGCTACCTATTAAAGTGAAATACCAGAGAATGACATAAAGCCAAGACCCATAAGACCAACAGTGATGAAAGTAATACCTAAACCACGTAAGCCATCAGGAACGTCTGAGTACTTCATTTTTTCACGGATACCAGCAAGTAAAGTAATTGCTAGTGCCCAGCCCACACCTGAACCGATACCATAAACAACAGACTCGCCGAAGTTATAGTTACGTTCAACCATGAAAGATACCGCACCGAAGATCGCACAGTTAACTGTGATCAGTGGTAAGAAGATACCTAACGCGTTGTAAAGTGCAGGGAAGAACTTATCTAATGCCATTTCAAGAATTTGTACAAGTGCTGCAATAACACCGATGAAAGTCAAGAAACGTAAGAAGCTAAGGTCTGCCTCTGGGTAGCCAAGCCACTCTAATGCACCTGGTGCAAGAACAGCGTGATAAACCAAGTTATTTACTGGTACTGAGATACCTAGTACCACGATAACTGCCACACCTAGGCCGATTGACGTAGTTACTTTCTTTGATACCGCAAGGAAAGTACACATACCTAGGAAGAAGGCTAAAGCTAAGTTTTCGATGAAAACCGCTTTTACAAATAAACTAATATAATGTTCCACTGCTCGCCCCTTACGCTTTTGCTTCTACTTGGTCTTTCTTCACGGTACGAAGTACCCAGATGAATAAACCAATAATGAAGAACGCACTCGGTGGTAAAATCAATAGACCCATTGGTTGATACCAGCCACCGTTTTGTACTAGTGGAATAATATCAACACCGAATAGTGAACCTTTACCGAATAACTCACGGATGAAACCAACAGTTAATAGAACTACTGAGTAGCCTAAACCGTTACCAATACCGTCTAAGAAAGACATTACTGGTGGTGACTTCATTGCGTATGCTTCAGCACGACCCATTACGATACAGTTTGTAATGATTAGACCAACGAATACAGAAAGTTCTTTTGCCGTAGCGTAAGAGAATGCTTGTAGTACTTGGTCAACAACGATTACTAGTGATGCGATGATCGTCATTTGCACGATGATACGTACAGATGAAGGGATCTGGTTACGAATACACGAGATAAAGAAGCTAGAAAACGCAGTTACTAGTGTCAATGCGATTGACATGATTAGTGCATTTTTTAAGCTTGATGTTACCGCTAGCGCAGAACAAATACCAAGTACTTGTAGTGCGATTGGGTTATTTGCGAATACCGGGCCAAATAGGACCGACTTCATTTCTTTAGTATCAGCCATTATTTCAACGCTCCTTCACGTACTTTCGCAAGGAATGGACCAAAGCCATGCTCGCCAGTCCAGAAGTCAACTGTGTGATCAACACCGTTTGAAGTTAATGTTGCACCAGAAAGACCATCGATTTGATGTTCGTTCTTCGCACCGCTCTTCATGATATTGATTGGTAACTCTTTACCTTGCCATTTAGCAGTCCATTGTGGATTTTGGATCTCACCACCTAGACCTGGCGTTTCGTTGTGCTTGTAGAAATTGATGTTTTTAACAGTTTCAGCATCGCTTTCAAGCGCTAGGAAACCATACATTACACCCCAAAGGCCGTAACCTTGGATAGGTAGAATGATTGCATCAATAGAACCATCTTCTTTTTTCGAGATGTATACAGGCGAGTTTTTAGTCATACGCTGAATACCAGCGATATCTTTAATACCCTCTGCTTTTAACGCGAAGCTGATGCTTTGATCGAACTTGCTTTTCTCGAAATCAAATGAGTTAGGATCAACACCTTCAACAAACTCACCTGTGTTCATGTCTACAACGCGAGCTTCGATTTTTGAGTTGAATGTATCAGATACAGAACCTGATACTGCAACACCTGCAGCCGCTAAGATATTACGTTGAATATCTTGTGTTTTGTTAGCTTGCTGTAAAGGACGAAGCTGAACTGAAGCAAACGATACGATGACTGCACACACTAAACATAGTGCAACAACAACGGATAGCGTTTTGCCGATTGATTCGTTATTACTAGACATTACGTGCCAACCTCCGCTTGATATTAGCTTGCACTACAAAGTGATCGAATAATGGTGCAAATAAGTTAGCAAATAAGATTGCTAGCATCATACCTTCTGGGAATGCCGGGTTAACAACACGGATCATTACAACCATAAAGCCGATTAACGCACCATAAGCGAACTTACCTTTGTCAGTGAATGATGCAGATACTGGGTCTGTTGCCATGAAGAACATACCAAATGCAAAACCACCAAGCACTAAGTGCCAGTGCCAAGGCATAGCAAATACTGCGTTAGTTTCAGAACCAACTGTATTTAGTAAGAATGCCGTTGCAACCATACCTAGGAATACACCTAGTACGATACGCCAAGAAGCGATACGCACATAAATTAGGAATAAACCACCGATTAATAGTGCTAGTGTTGACGTTTCACCTACAGAACCTTGAATGAAACCGTAGAACGCATTCCACCATAGTTCCATGTTGTTGTAATCAAGTGAACCAACCACTGCTTGACCAAGCATAGTCGCACCAGAGAATGAATCTACTGCAGTCCATACTGTGTCACCTGAAATTTGCGCTGGGTATGCGAAGAATAAGAACGCACGACCGGCAAGAGCAGGGTTAAGGAAGTTACGACCTGTACCACCAAAGATTTCTTTAGCAATTACAACACCAAACGTAATACCTAGTGCAACTTGCCATAAAGGAATCGTTGCAGGCAGGATTAGTGCGAATAATACAGATGTTACGAAGAAACCTTCATTTACTTCGTGCTTACGCACTGAAGCAAATAGTACTTCCCAGAAACCACCTACAGCAAACGTTACTGCATAGATAGGTAGGAAGAAGCAGGCACCGTAAAACATTTTCGCGCCCCAACCAGAGTCAGCAGTTAGTTCACCACCGAATAATTGGAACAGACCAACTTGCCATGTGTTTGCTAGTTCAAAACCTTGTGCTAAAGCACCTGCGGCCTGATGACCGATGTTGAACATACCAAAGAACATTGCAGGGAACGTCGCCATCCACACTAAAATCATCATACGTTTTAGGTCGATGTTATCGCGAACGTGTGTTTTGCCTTTATTTACGTAACCAGGCGTATAGAAAATAGTCGTCGCGGCTTCGTAAAGCGCATACCATTTTTCGTGTTTACCACCTGGTTCAAAATGCGGCTCAATATCTTCTAGAAATTTCTTTAAACCCATCTCTCTAGCCTTCCTTCTCGATCGTAGTCAAGCAATCGCGTAGGATTGAACCGTACTCGTATTTACCAGGACAAACGAAGGTACATAATGCTAAATCTTCTTCGTCAAGCTCTAGCGCACCTAACGCAATTGCACCATCAAGATCACGTGCGATTAAATCACGTAATAATAGTGTAGGTAGGATGTCTAAAGGCATAACACGCTCATAGCTACCAATTGGAACCATGGCACGCTTCGAACCACCTGTTGAAGTCGTCATATTAAATAGACGGCTAGGAGTAAGGTGAGATAAGAAGGTACGTGTTACTGAGAACTTGTTAGCACCTGGTGCAATCCAACCGAATAGCTCTTTTTCGCGACCTTCAAGTAATACAGATACTTGAACATGGTAACGACCTAAGAACGCGTGTGGACCTTGAGAAATAGCGCCTGATAATACAGAACCAGAAATTACACGGTTATCACCGTCTTCTAATTCGCCAGCAACTAAATCATCTAAAGATGCACCTAGCTGAGTTTTCACTAAGCGTGGGTTTTTAACACGAGGACCTGCAAGAGAAACTACACGGTCTGTGAAGATTTCACCTGTTAGGAATAAATTACCAAACGCAATTACGTCTTGGTAACCTAAGTGCCAAACCTGCTTGCTTGCAGAAACTGGGTCTAAGTTATGAATGTGTGTACCAACAAGACCTGCCGGATGCTTGCCACCAAACTCATGTACTTCTACTTGAGGGATTGATGAGCTAGGCACTTGGCTACCTGCTTGTTTACAAACAAATACTTTGCCGTCAGTTAAACGAGATACCACAGCTAAACCAGCTTCAAATGCTTGAGTGTTCTCAGCAATGATTACTGCAGGATCTGCAGCTAGCGGGTTAGTGTCGATAGCCGTCACAAAGATAGAGCTAGGATTTGCATCCAAAGCAGCTACTCTGCTAAATGGGCGAGCACGTAGTGCTGTCCATTGACCTGACTGAACTAGTACTTCTTTCACTTTTTCACGGTCTAAGCTCGAAAGCTCGTCGGCCTTGAAAGAGTCAAAGGTGATTTGCTCACTGCCATTAACTTCAATAACAACAGATTGCAGCACACGTTTAGCACCACGATTGATTTCTTTAACTACCCCAGAAGCTGGTGCAGTAAATAAGACGCCTGGGTTCTTTTTGTCTTCAAAAAGTACCTGGCCTTTTTTGACTTGGTCATCCACGCGAACATGCATGGTTGGACGCATACCAATATATTCTTCACCTAGCACAGCTACACGTTTGACGGCAGAACCATCATGAATAACTTGCTGAGGTGCGCCCTCTATCGGTAAATCCAGACCTTTTTTTATGTTGATCATACGCACTTGCATTACATTAACGGAAAGAAACTGAAAAATCGTACCAACCACGTCGCTATTTGATATGCTCAAGTCACATTCTAAGTATCAAAGAACAGCTTGTTGAACACCCCAAACAAGCAACGCGGTAAACTCCTCACATATATTACCCGAATTTTAACATCAATCAGGGTGACTATGCGAGAGCAAATATTAAATTTATACGACAGATGTGGTTATTTAGACTGCAAAAACCATTTGAATAAAATTCAATATAGACCAAAGTGCTATTGATGCAGATTTATTTTCATCCAGAAACAAAAAAGTCGCTTAAAAAAGCGACTTTTCAAAATCAGTTTGTTTAGCGATTAATCGATTAGCTGTGAAATCGCAACATCAGGATTCACATCTTGCTCGTAATCAACACTGTCGATACCAAAACCGAATAAACGTAAAAACTCAGTGTGGTAACCCACGTAATCCGTTAATTCGTCAATCGTATCTGTATCTACTGTATCCCAAACATGTTGTACACGAGCTTGAACATCATCTTCTAACTCTTTGTAGTTTTGGAATAAGTGACCACCTTCGTCAAAACGTGGTGTCTCGCCGTAAAGGTTTTCAGTAAATAACGCATGAATTTGCTCAATGGTACCTTCGTATGTACCGTCTGCTTTCATTACTTTGAATAAAGCAGAGATATATAAAGGCATAATTGGAATTGCCGAGCTTGCTTGTGTCACAACCGCATTTAATGAAGAAACATACGCTTCGCCATTTAAGTCTTTTGTAGACTCTTTGATTGCTTGAGTTGCACGGTCAAGGTCTTCTTTCGCTTTACCAATTGTCGCATGACCGTAAATTGGCCATGTTAATTCTTTACCGATATAGGTGTAAGCCGTTGTTTTGAAGTTATCAGCTAGTACATCCGCATCTTTTAATGCGTCAATCCACATTTCCCAATCTTCACCGCCCATTACTTTAATTGTATTGTCGATGTCTTCTTGGCTTGCAGCTTCAACGGTCACTTCATCAATCACGCGCTTTGAAGTATTTAAGTTCTTCGTGGTGATATCAGAGCCAATTGGCTTAAGCGTAGATGAGTAAGTTTCGCCTGTATTTGGATCAGTACGACGTGGAGACGCAAGGCTGTAGATAACTAAATCAATTTTACCTAAATCAGCTTTGATAGTATCAATTGCTTTTTGCTTGATTTCCTTAGAAAACGCATCGCCATTGATATTTTTAGACCATAAACCAGCTTCTTCAGCCGCTGCTTGGAAAGCCGCAGTATTGTACCAACCTGCAGAACCCGTTTTGCGTTCGCTACCTTCTTTTTCAAAGAAAATACCTAACGTTTTAGCACCGCCACCAAATGCAGCCGTAATACGTGATGCTAGGCCGTAACCTGTAGACGCACCAATCACTAATACATTCTTAGGTGCATTGCTCAGTGGTCCTTGCGCTTTCACATAATTAATTTGTTCTTGTACGTGCTCAGCACACCCTACTGGATGCGCGTTAGTGCAGATAAATCCACGAATTTTAGGCTTAATGACCATTGATCATCCTATATCTATCACAATAAAAATTAGCGCTAGTTTAAAGGCTAATAGTTAAAATACAGGTCTGATCAGTAAAACTTTTCAGACCCACTTAAATCTTTCGAGCTTAAAACCCCAAGTGACAAGCCTTTTAGAGTGACTGTCCTTCTAACTTTGAGTGACTGTCCTTCTAACTTTGGGTGACTGTCCCGCTAAGTTAGTCGAACTTTGAACCACCTAAGCATTTTGGTGATTCAGGTGCCTGTCCATGTTGTTCACTGAACTCTTCTGGCGTAAATGTGTGAATCGCTAATGCATGAATGTGGTTTGCTAATTCATCTTTTAATAGCTCATTAATTTGACGATGACGGGCAAGCAAACGTTTACCTGCAAATTCTTCACTCACAACCACCACTTTGAAATGCGATTCGGTTCCACGACTATGCATATGGCTTTCATTGACAACATTGAGGTGTTTACATTCGATACCCGCGACGAGCTTTTGCTCAATTTGTTGTTGCATTGACATCTGTCATAGACCTTTAATAAGAAAATAATTGCCAGCTACTATATCAAGGGCATGGCTCATTTTGCCAATGATTTTATATGATTGAACGAAAGGTAAGATTAATTCGAGGATGTTTAAGTCTTTGCTGCTTTGGCAAACTATGCTGGTAATCACGCTGGCTAAAACCATTCATGATTAAACAGCTGCCACTTTGCAGCACAATGCTATGTTGTTCATTATTATGTTTGTGTTTTATTTTAAAAACGCGTTCAGCACCAAGTGAAACTGAAGCGATAGTTGGTTGCTCACCAAGTTCTTTCTCATCGTCACTATGCCAGCCCATACAATCATGACCATCTCGATACAAATTAACTAAAAGCGCATTAAATGGTATCTGCAAAGCCCTTGATAAGCGTATACGCATGGCATCAAGCACCTCAGGCCAAGGCTCAACGATTAACTGTGAACCCGAGTAACCATAATTTACGTCCTGATCAGCAATAAAGCATTGCAAACGCGGGATCACATGGCTTTTTCCATATACCTTTATACTTGGTTGCTGCCAATTAAGATGCTGCTGAAGATAGTAAAATAACTCGAGGCTTTTTTGTGCGCTCAATGCATTAGCTTGGTAAGAAAACCCATCAGGCAAATGATTAGGGTTGGCGTTTGGCTGTTGCATGTTAGAATTTACCTATACATTAATACTTTCGTAAAATCATGATGACCACCCAAGCACAGCTCGGTGATAACACCTATACACTAGAACGCTTTCCGTTAGATCAAAAAAATCGCAGTCTTCAAGCGTGGGACTCAGGCGATGAGTACCTTGTCGATTACGTACAAGAGCACTATCCAAACGCAAATTCAATTCTAATACTCAATGATAGCTTTGGCGCCCTAGCCTGTGCCTTTAACACATTAACAGTTTATTCAGTTAATGACTCGTATATTGCTCATCAAGCTACCCGTTATAATTTACAAGCCAATGAGTTATCGACAGATTTTTTAACGCAACTGGACTCATTAGCAGCATTACCTAATCAGGTTGATTTAGTGATATTAAAAGTGCCACGCAATTTAGGCTACTTGCAGCATCAACTTGCTGCAATCAGCGCTGCTTTACCTGCGGACATCGATGTCATTGCAGGGGGTAAAACGAAAGATATCCATAACTCAACAATTAAGGCTTTTAGTCAGTATATTGGGGAAACATCAACGAGTTTAGCCGTAAAAAAATCTCGATTAATCATTAGCAAAACAAGTAACCTTGATAAAAAAGCCCCTTTCCCAGTTAACTGGCCGCTTGAAGGCAGTGAGTTTGAAATTCAAAATCATGCCAATGTATTTTCTCGAGACTCATTAGACATTGGCGCGCGTTTTTTCTTTAACTATTTGCCACAAACAAGTAAAGCTCGAAGCATCATTGATTTAGGCTGTGGTAATGGTGTTGTTGGCTTGATGACTCTAAAACGTTGCCCTAAAGCCCATGTAACCTTCGTTGATGAATCGTATATGGCCGTTGAATCAGCCAAATTAAACATCACACACAATTTACCAGAGCAATTAGACCAGTGTGAGTTTGTCCAAAACGATTGCTTAACCGATTTTCAACCTAACAGTGCTGACCTTGTTTTATGTAACCCGCCTTTCCACCAAGCGCAAGCGGTCACCGACCATATAGCTTGGCAAATGTTCAAACAGGCGAAACACACATTAAAGCACGGTGGTGAATTAAGAATTATTGGTAATCGTCATCTAGACTATCATGAAAAGTTAAAACGCATGTTCGGCAATTGTAAGCTATTAGGGTCTAACAAAAAATTTGTCGTATTGAGTGCAACAAAGAATAATTAATGGAGCTAACTAAATGAAAAAACTACTACCTTTATGTGCGGTACTTGCGCTTGCAGCGTGTAGCAACCAACCAAATCAATTAATATTGAATCCGGTTTATCAAGGCGGGAAAATTTCAAATCTTAGTACCAGCGTAAGTACTAGCGTAATTGATTTACGTGGCGACAATGTAACTCTGAAAATCATTGAATCAGATAAAACTAAAACGCTTGCCAGCCCTGGAATTACTGACTCTGTGAAAAGTGCCTTAGACAGTGCGTTAAGCCGTAATGGTGCAAATATATCTAACCTTGCCACAACGCGATTTGAATTAGATATTCACCAGTTGCAAGCTGTGGTTACTGAAAAAATGATGACACATACAAGTGATGCAAAGATTGAGTTAGGCTTAAGAGTGATCAGAAACTCAAGCACTTTCAGCAAAGTATACCGTGGTAATGCCAACCTTGAAGGGCCACTTAGTCATGACCGTGCAAAAATAGAAGGTCAACTGAATAAGTTGACTGAGCAAATAATTACCCGCATTGTATCTGACCCAGAATTAATCGCCTATTTAGAAGGTTAACTATGAAGCGTATTTTTTTACTCAGTTTTATTTTGCTTTTTGCTCACAGTTCATTCGCGGCGACAGAGGGTAAATTCATTCAAAAAGATAACATGTTTCCTCGCGTAGAAATTGTCACAACCCTTGGCAGTATTGTGGTCGAAATGGATCGTTCACGCGCACCTATTACAGTAAATAACTTTTTAACTTACGTTGCTGATGGTAGCTATCAAGGTAGTGTTTTTCACCGTGTTGAACGTGATGAAGACAACGAGCGTGACTTTGTTATTCAAGGCGGTGGTTACGATAAAGACTATGATGGTCTACATGAAAACGACCCGATTTTTAATGAAAGTGGTAACGGTTTAAAAAATGATATGTATAGCATCGCTATGGCATACCAAGACCGCAAACCACACTCGGGTACACGTCAGTTTTTTTCAACATGGACGACAACGACCATCTTAACCCTGGTCGAGATTGGGGTTTTGCTGTATTCGGTATGGTAATGGATGGCTACGAGACATTAGACAAAATAATGCGTGTAGAAACTGCATTCAACGAAAAAATTGGTTACAGCTTCGTACCCAAAGATCCTGTTGTTATCTTAAACGTAAAAGTGCTTGACGCTAATAAATAATAAATAGGGGCGCATGCCCCTAAAACTGGCAACACTATGACAAAAACCCTTTCTATTTCAGAGTATTTCTCGTACTTCAAAGATAAACGTTTAATCAATATATTCATCTTTGGTATCAGCAGCGGCTTTCCTTGGGTATTGATTGGCTCTGTTATGTCGGCCTGGCTAAAAGATGAAGGGCTAAGCCGCAGCATGATAGGGTTATTTGGCATCGTGTTTGGCGCGTATAGCATTAACTTTTTATGGTCACCGCTTGTTGACCGTGTAAAGTTACCTGTTTTGTTTAACTGGCTTGGCCAGCGCCGTAGCTGGATTTTACTTTGTCAGTCAGTTGTTTTTATTGGCACCTTTTCACTTGCAGGGCTCGATATTAAAGCTAACCTCTGGTTTGCTGCCGCGCTGTGTTTAGTTATTGCAATCGCTTCTGCAACTCAAGATATTGCTATTGATGCATTTCGTATTGATACTTTGGCCGAAAATGAAAGCCATAAAGCCACCGCGGCGGCTGCAATGGCCACCTCCGGTTGGTGGAGCGGCTACGCCCTATTGGGTGCCCTGCCATTTTATATGGCTGACATTCCTTCCATTGATTGGCCGCAAGTTTACTTTTTCTTATCTGTAGTGATGCTGCTATTAATGAGCAGCGTATTTTGGGCAAAAGAGCCCGAATCAAATCGCGATGCTGTACAAGCAGAGCTTGAGCAAACCTATCAACAAAAGCTGGCTGGTAGTACGCAGACTCGCTTTGCTAAAGTTATTGCTTGGCTTGCTGTGACCGTTTTTGACCCTTTCAGAACCTTCTTTGCCCGCAATGGCGTAAAAACAGCATTAGCTTTATTAGCCTTTATTTTCTTATTTAAAATCGGTGAAGCGTTTTTAGGGCGAATGTCTATCGTGTTTTATAAAGAAGTGGGCTTTTCAAATAGCGACATTGCGACCTTCTCCAAAGTGGGTACTGCAGTACTCACCATTGCTTTTACTTTTCTAGGAAGCTTATTCAATCAACGCTATGGTATTGTTAAAGGCTTATTTATTAGTGGTATTGCGATGGCAGCCTCAAACTTAGCCTTTGCTTGGATTGCGATTGCAGGTCCTAAACTAAGCTTGTACGCGTTTGCTATTATCGTTGATGGTTTTACTCAAGCTTGGTCACTGGTTGCCATGGTGGCGTTTATATCAATGCTATGCGACAGAGCATTTAGTGCAACCCACTATGCGCTACTTGCTTCATTAGGTAATTTAGGTAGGACGTTACTTTCAAGCTACAGCGGCGTCGTTATTGATGACTGGTTGGGGGGAAACTGGGCGATGTTCTTTTTACTAACTGCATTGATGGTGATCCCATCACTGGTATTTTTATTCTTAATTCGCCATAAGCTTTATGCGTTAGAAAACAACTATCATCAAAACAATTAACAAATTTGATACGTATGTGATTAAAGTGAGGAAAATGCAAGGGAGGGACTTTAAATAGCGCTTCCTTGCACTATTTGTATTACTTTAAAAGCGGCGTTTCGCTTTTAGTAATGAATAATTAAGCGTCTTTAAGTAAGTTAAGACCTTCGTATGGGTCAACTTCTAAAGCATCGCAATAACGCATGAATTCAATTACATCTAAACGACGTTCTTGGTTTTCAATTTTACCAATGAAAGAATGCGGTGTACCTAAAACCTGTGCAAGGCTACGCATTGTGTGACCTTTTTCATGACGCTTAGTTTTAAGCCATTTCGTTAATTTCGAGTTTTCTTCAGAAGAAACTGTTTTACCCATCATAAAATACATCTCCTACTAGATGATTCAAGTTAATAATTTAAGAGTGAAATTTGCCCGTCTCACTCTTGGACACATTATATACTAATAATTTTCAGTTTGAATGATTAATTATACAAATGTCCATCTTTTAGGTATGGACCGTTTTAGTATACAAGTCTAAGTGTAGCTAAAATTAAAGCATGTGCTCTATAGTTAACTGGTTAACTGTACCAAAAAATTGATCAATTGGAAGTCTAACAAGATGAAAGTATCACTTTAAAATCTGCATATTTATGCTTAAAGTGTATGTAAATACTGAAAAAGGTTAGGAAATGTTTCGTATATTATTTTTGTTGCCAATTGTACTGTGTGTCGCATGGTACCTATTTTTAAAACAGAATCGTGTACCAATTAAGCAAGGAAAGAAGGGGTTTGTGTATATTTTAATCGCCTCTGCGTTAGTTTTAGGCTTCTTTTTACTGATGATTAAAGTGACCCAACACTAGGGTCACTCATTTTTAATTAATCAGTAACGAATTTACCGATTACCGACGACGGTCTCGCAGCATTAACAAACAAGGCGTAAGTACCAGTGTTAATACGGTGGCAAATGTTAAACCGCCCGCAACGGCTGTTGCCAATTGCACCCACCACTGAGTAGATGGCGCACCAAAATCAATATGACGGTTAAATAAGTCAATATTCACTTGCAGTACCATCGGCATTAATCCCAAAATGGTGGTCACAGTCGTTAACAGTACTGGCCTTAAACGCTGAGCACCAGTTCGTAAAATCGCATCTTTTGCTGCCAGACCTTGGTTACGTAAAACATTATAAGTATCAATCAGTACTATATTGTTATTAACCACAATACCGGCAAGCGAGATAACCCCAATGCCCGACATCACGATACCAAACGGTTGCTGTAATACGATTAAGCCTAAGAACACACCCACAGTTGAAAACAGCACGGCACTTAAAATCAAAAATGCCTGATAGAAGCTATTAAATTGTGTCACCAAAATGATACCCATCACAAACAGAGCAACCACAAAAGCCTGTTCAAGGAAGGCTTCTGATTCATCTTGATCTTCGGTTTCACCGCGCACTTTAATTTTCACGCGCGGGTCTAACCCTTGCTCTTCTAACTGCGCTTGTAAGCGCGGCAACGCTTTGGCAAGTTGTTCACCCGGCTTCATGTCTGCATTAACGGTTACAACGCGCTGAGAATCAACACGGCGGATAGTATCCACTTTAGGAGCTGCTTGGCGCTCAACAAAATGACTAATTGGCACTTGTCCGTGCATGGTTTTTACACGTAACGTTTCAAGACGCCCTAAATCTCGCTTGTCATGAGGAAAGCGTACGCGAATATCAATCTCGTCATCAACATCATCGGGGCGGTATTCCCCTAGTTTTAAACCATTAGTAATAAGCTGAACATTGGCCCCTAGCATACTGGCATCCGCACCAAAACGAGCCGCATCCGAACGATTCAATTTAAGTTGCCACTCAATACCGGGTTTGGAAGCACTGTCATCAACATTTCGAAACGCGCCATCATTCTCTATGGCTTGCCTTACTCGTTTTGCTTCACTATTAAGCACATCAACAAACCGAGAGCTCAGCTCAATACTTAGCGCTTTGCCACCACCTGGGCCGTTTTCGTCTTTACGAAGTTCAATTTCTACACCTGCATAACTTGCCGTGATTTCGTTAACTTGGCTGATAATATCTTCTGCAGGTGGACGTTCATCCCAATCTTTTAGATTCATTCTAAACGTGCCGACCTGATCTTTACCGCCAGTTCGAGCATACAAGGTTTTAATACCTTCCACTTTTAAGATGCGTGACTCGATGTCTTTCATGATCACGTCTTTTTCAAAAATAGATAAGTCACTGTAAGATCGTACTTTGATATTTACGCCATTTGGCTCAACATCAGGAAAGAACTCAACGCCTAACTTAGAAACAGCAAATGCAAAGAACACCAAAATAGAAAACACGATTGCAGCAGCAAGGCTCCACCAAGGACGCTCTGTTGCATAATCAAGCACTCGAATATAACGCCCAAGCATCCCTTTAATTTGCGTTAAATCGCCGGATTCTGCTAACTCTAAATCCTGTTTTTGCTGTTCAGAGAGCGGCCGTGATTTTCCTATTAATCCACCAATCGTTGGCACAAAAACCAGTGCCATAAGTAATGACGCAGACAAGGTTGCAATAAGCGTAATCGGCAAGTATTTCATAAACTCGCCCATCATTCCCGGCCAAAATATTAGCGGTGCAAAGGCCGCTAATGTCGTTGCCGTAGAAGCGATAATTGGCCACGCCATACGCTCAGCAGCCAGTTTATAAGCAGCCTTGCGCGGTTTGCCTTCACTCATTGCTCTATCAGCAAACTCACTAACAACAATTGCGCCATCCACCAGCATACCGACAGCCATGATGAGTGCAAAAAGCACTACAATATTCACCGTTAAACCAAACACAGAGATCACTAAAATCCCGGTTAAGAATGAGCCCGGAATGGCAATCCCCACTAAGAAGGCGGTGCGTGCGCCAAGTACCGCCACAATAACGATGACCACCAACAATACAGCAGACAGAACATTATTTTGCAGATCAGAGAGCATCATTTTCACGTCTTTTGACATGTCGCCGGTGTAATCAACTCGTATATGGTCAGGCCAAATTTTCTTAGCCTCATTCACCACTTTTTTAACTTGATCGACCGTATCAATAATATTTTCGCCAGCACGTTTTTTTACTTCCAGCGAAACCGCGTGACGGCCATTAATACGTGCGATTGAGGTTGGGTCTTTATATGCTCGACGAATTTTTGCTACGTCCATAAAACGCACCACTCTATCGCCAACAACTTTTACAGGTTGTTCCATCACATCCTGAATCGTCTCAAATACCGACGGGATTTTTACAGCAAAGCGGCCTTTACCAGTATCAAGTGTACCGGCAGCAACTAAGCGGTTGTTATTTGATAGCAGTTGAATGATGTCATTCGGTTCTAGACCATAAGAAATCATCGCCAGTGGATCGACCTCAATTTCGACCATATCCTCGCGGTCACCACCTACATCAACTTCTAATACGCTAGAAATGCTCTCTAGTTCATCTTTAAGATTACGAGCAAGAGTTAGTAAACCTCGCTCTGGCGCATCACCTGATAAGGTTAATGTAATTGTTGGCTGCTGATCTTCCATCAAGATTTCATGAACTTCAGGCTCTTCTGATTCAGAAGGCAGTTTTGCCTTAGCTAAGCTCACTTTATCTCTTACATCTGCTAAGGCTTCTTTGGGGTCCATACCCGCGATAAATTCAAGGGTCACAGAGGCATGCCCTTCACTTGCCACCGCTGACATTTCTTTTACGCCTTCAATCGAGCGCAGTTCAATTTCCATCGGCCTAACTAACAGTCGCTCAGCATCTTCAGGGGAAATACCGTCATGAATAATCGACACATAAATAAAAGGAATAGTGACATCGGGATTCGCTTCTTTAGGGATGGTTTGATATGTCACCCACCCCGAGATCAGCAACAAGATGAAAATAGATAAAACTGTACGCGTGTGAGTCAACGACGCTTCGATTAAGTTTTTCATACTTAGTTGCTCGTTGCTTCAGTAAACACTGGCTCAACTTTGTCACCGGCACGTACAAAGCCTTGACCCAGGGTAATAACATTTGCTTTCTCGCCTAAACCCCAAAGCCAAACACCCTGCTCGGTACTTTTAGCTAGATTTACCGATTTAAACTCTACAATATTGTCGTCATTCACGACTTTTACGCCGATATTACCTTGCTCATCTAGGGCCATGAAAGCCGGGCTTAATAACATGGCAGGCTCAGTTGGCAATTCAATATTAAGCTGAGTAGAAAAACCCGCTTTGTATTTCATTCCCGGGTTTTCAAACGCCGCTTCGATGCGAAATGTATTGGTGCTGTCATCAGCAACAGAGGCAATATAACGAATTCGACCCGGATAGGTTTTGTCATTTAACACATGAGCAAAGGTAGCTTGTCCAACTTCTAAGCCTTGCACTTCTTTTTGAGTCGCATCGGCTCTGACAATTAACGGGTCTAAATCAGCGAGCTGTAAAATAGGGTCGCCTATGCCAACATAATCACCAATTTCGACTAAACGTTTGTTGATAACGCCATCAAAAGCAGCACGCACCTCTGTGCGCTCTAGTTTTAATTCAAGGCTAACAAAGGTTGCTTTTGCTTGTTGCAACATTGCTTGTGCTTGCATGGTCAATACTTTGTTTTGTAAACCTTGCTGATTAAGTTTAAGCGCGCCTTCGTATTCAGTTTGGTACTGTGCCACTAAGGCTTCTGCTGATGTGATTTGAGCGGCTAAATCAGATTTATCGAGGCGTAAAATAACCTGTTCTTGTTTAACAAACTGACCTTCTTCAACCAATATTTCGAGTACTTGCCCTGCTTGCCTAGCGCTGATATTCGCAATTTTGTCAGGCTCTGATTTACCATAAAATGTCAGGTTTTTATTAATATTCTTAGCAACCAACGGCATCACTTGAACTTTAGGTAATCGCTCTTGGGCATGCTCATCACTTTGCAGTGCTTTTTGATCTGCTTTGCTATCCCCAGATAGCATCCACAGTACAATCACCAAAACAATGGCAATGGCTAAAATATAAGGTTTTTTTCGATTGTTTTAATTATATTTGGCAACGCAAAATTCCTTCTGATAATGCGTAAAATTTAGCAAAGGCGGGATGTTATGGGAAGTTAAAGCAATAAAAAAGCCACATTAAGTGGCTTTCATAAATAATTCATTAAACGCTGAAGCTGGCTCCGCAACCACAGGTTGTTGTTGCATTCGGGTTATTAACAAAAAAGCGTGCGCCTTCGAGCCCTTCAGTATAGTCAACGGTACCATCGACCAAGTACTGAATACTCATAGGGTCAACAACGAGCGTTACACCATTTTTAACAATTTCTAAATCGCCAGGGTTAGCTTTTTCATCAAAAGTAAAACCATATTGGAAACCTGAGCAACCACCACCTGTTACATAAACACGTAGTTTAAGATCTGGATTCTCTTCTTCTTCGATTAACTGTTTAACTCGAACAGCTGCTGCATCGCTGAACTTGATTGGTAACTCATCTGACATACCAAAACCCTCAAAACCTATAATGGTTGCAATTATCTAATACCCGAGTGTTTTAATCAAGTATCGACAACGAGTCAACTCAATTATAAACAAGCGAACTGGATAACCCATTTGCCTTGGACTAAAGTTAATTTGTACTACATTTAGACTGGCGTGATTTTGCACTGAGGGAAGATAATTGTGTTAGAGCATTTCAAGCTGCATTTTATAACTGATCAATTAAGCAGTGCGCAGGTCATTCCGGCTGAATACGATTTACTCCTTGTGTTTGCTTCTATTCTTACAGCCGTATTTGCTTCGTATATTTCTTTTTTATTATCAGCTCGCATCAAACACTCGTATCTAAAAAATGAAAGTCAGATCTGGACCATCATGGCGTCGTGTTTTTTAGGTATAGGTATTTGGGGTATGCATTTTGTTGGCATGCTTGCCTACAACTTACCCATCCCGATTGAATACAACATTAGCATTACCTTGATATCAATTTTGCCAAGTGTCTTTGCCAGTTACATCGTGCTATCACCAGCACTACAAACCGACAAAGGGCTACTTTTTAGAAGTGTGCTAATGGGCGCTGGCATTGGCTCGATGCACTTTGTTGGCATGATGGCGATGGTTATGCCTGCCAATATGGCTTATGAGCCTTGGTTATTCTCTTTATCGATTTTAGTAGCGGTTGTGTTGTCAGGCCTTGCATTAAAAATTAACGAACTAAGACTTACCAAAGGGGTTCATCAAACACGAATGAATCTGGTTGTTGCCTTGGTGATGGGCAGTGCAATTTCAGGAATGCATTACATCGGCATGATTTCGATGTCGGTTTTTGAAACTGAATACACCACCTATGTTACAACTCACGACTACTCGACGTTAGCACAACTTATTATCATTATACTGGTGGCATTAAGCCTGTTTGTGTTGGGTGTTGTTGAGCTCAGAGCAAGGAGCTTATTATCAGCGAAATTAAAAGCTGTACTTAATACCGTACAAGATGTGGTTATTAGCTTTAATAATGAAGGAAAAATTGAATTTGCAAACCCCGCTGCAATCCATGTATTTGGTTATCAGCCGCATGATTTAATAGGCAAGCATATTCGTACCCTGATCCCTGAAAAATCGTTAGAACTGGATGAGATTCTTCGAGACTCACAGCTTAGCAAAAGGACGGCAGGAAAAAGTAGCAGTCGGCTATTGAAAGGACAGCGAGCGAATAAAAAACGATTTCCTATTACGTTAACCATCAGCTCTATTGGTAAAAAAGAGTCAGGACCTTATGTGGCGACAATAAAAGATTTGTCTGATATTCGAAACCAAGAGGCCTTTACGCAAACCATTTTCGATAATTTACCCATCATGTTGTTTGTTAAAGATGCTGAGCATTTAACATTTAGCCATGTCAACAAAGCAGGCGAACAATTACTTGGCAAAAATAAAGACCAACTTATTGGGCTCAATGACTTTGATATTTTCAGTAATGAGCAAGCAGTGAGCTTCGTGCAAACTGACCGCGATGTATTGAAAAGTGATGAGACCCTTACTATAGAGGAAAAGCCAGTTACTATTGATGGCAATACCCATTACTTAAGAACACGAAAACTCACCATTAAAGACAGTAATGGTAAAGCGCAATATTTATTGGACGTTTCTGAAGATGTCACAGAACTAAAACAAGCTAAAACCGAGCTTGAAAACTTACACCAACGCATGGCCATGGCCGCTGATGCGGCCCATATTGGTATTTGGGAGTGGAACTTTGAAACCAATGAACTGATTTGGGATGACTGGATGCACACCTTATTTGAAATCCCAAAATCAGAATTTAAAGGGGACTATTCAGCTTGGGCAAATAGCTTGCATCCAGATGAATATGAAGACGTGACAAACAAGCTAAAACTCGCAATTTTAAATGGCGAAGAGTTTCACGCAGAGTTTCAGATTGTTCTGCCCTCTGGCAAAACACGTTATATCAATGCAGATGGACGAATATACGGCAATAGTATGATTGGCGTTAATTTCGATATCACGAAACGTGTTATGGCAGAGAAAAAATTAGGCAATTAGCGCAAACAGATCACCTAACAGGTTTAGCGAATCGCAGTGCCCTTGAGCGATTTATCAAGCAAGAATTTGCGCGGGTGGAACGGACAGGATCTAAAGTTGGCTGCCTGTATTTTGACCTTGATAAATTTAAGCCAATTAACGATACCCACGGTCATGCTACAGGAGACAAAGTACTGGTAGAGGTTGCTAAACGTCTGCAAGATACCGCTCGCAAGACCGATTGCGTTGCACGCATTGGTGGTGATGAGTTCGTGGTTATTGTGACCGACATAGAGAACCAAGTACAAATAAACCGTGCACTATCACGTTTGATCTGCGCAATTAAGGCGCCGATAAAATCAGAGTGTGGTGACTTGCTCGTTGAGGCAAGTGTTGGTTTTGCCCTTTACCCCGACGATGCCCAATCATTTGATGAGTTGCTAAGTATGGCCGATAAACGTATGTATGACCAAAAACATCACTGCTTTAGCTGTAATGTTATTAGCTGCAAATAAGCAAAGAAAAAATGCTATTAAGTTTAAATTAGACGTATACTTATTAAACAATTAATAATAATTTTTTCCTATGCTCACTCGCTTTTACTCATTTATGGCACTTATTTTCAGTTCATTTGCAGCTGCTAATACCGCGTACCATGAAACGTGGAAAATCACCTCTTTAGAAGCCCCTCCTTATGCAAGTAGTAAAATGGCAAATGGTGGTGATGCTATTGCACTATTAAGAGACACGCTTGCCAAAAAATCGATAAACCTCGAAGTTGAATATTTACCTTGGCAAGATGCAATAAGAAAAGCCCAGTTAACCGGTTATCTAGGCTATTACCCTGCTTGGCAATCTGAAATGATGCCAGGCTTTGTTGCTTCACCCATTATTTTAAATTCTCAACTAGCTGTCATTACCAATCAGTCTAATCCACAAGATTTTGAAAACCTTGAACAGCTTTTTAATGAGAACAAAGTTGGGGTTGTTGAGCCTTATATCTACCCTGATGTGGTCGAAAAAGTAATTCAATCCTATGCTGGCAGCATAGTGCAAACAGCAAACGATGAAGAGCTATTCCACTTAATGCAAACTAAGCAGGTTAATTTTGCGATTACTGCGCCAAAAGTACTTAATTATTTTGCTGAGCAACAAAACTTACCTGAACCCAAAATTGTAACTCAGTTCACAGACACCCCATTAGTGATTGGCATACGCAATGACGCTGAAAACCAAGCTAAAGTAGCCTTACTTAATGATTTATTTGCCAGCACAAAGACATCTGAGACAAATTACTCTCGACCAAAAAAGCTATTGTTATCCTACATCGATATTCCACGCGTAGCGCCATTTAAAGCGTTAATGAGTGATGTTTATAATGATTTAAATATCAAAGTTCAGATGCAAGCAACACCATCTCGAAGAGGTGTGTTATTACTAAATGCTGGCATTGTTGACGGCGATATTGTGCGCTCACAAAGTAATATGCGTAAATTCGAGAATATTATTGTCGTAGAACCAAGCCTTGGCATTATCAACTTGGTGCTCCTATGTAGAAAATCACTGCCCTGTGATAGGGATAACTTATACGACTCAAACAAACAAATTATGAGTTCGATTGGTGACGTCGAAATTCTTAACGAGTTTGATATCAAAGCTGACATAATTCATAACGAAGACTTAATCCATACCATCAAAATGCTTAAAAAAGGTCGTGTCGATTATGCGCTTTATCCTGCGCTCAATAACGATATAAGTACCTATAAAAAAGACTTCTCTGTGGTTGTATTAAGGCAAATGGCTGTTAATACCATTATTCATAAAAAACACGCCCCGCTTGTAGATGAATTATCCAACGCCATTCGTGCTCGCTTACCTGAATTAACACAGCAAATTAATCAACACAGCACAGATTAGCTATATTTACCCAAAAAGCGGATAAAATTATAAAATCCCAACGACTTAGTGAATTTGATTTGCTAAACTGCGGCTCAAAAGTGCTGTGAGGAAATATGCATGTGGCTTGAGAGACTAAGACGTCGCCTAGCAAAGCCTAAAACATCTGTGCAATTGTGCTTACTTGGTGTAAGTGCAGGGTTAATTGCGGCAGTGTTGATCATACTTTTTCGCCTCACAATCATGTTTTTTCAAAGCTTATTTTTAGATAAGCCTGATGACTTCACCACTTTACCAACCTATGGGCGGATGATATTGCCAGTTGGTGCAGCCTTATTAATTGCCTTATTTGCGGCGCTTACAGGCTTTAAGCATTATCGTCTTGGCATTCCATTTGTAATTCACCGCATAAAAAAACATTATGGTCATATGCCGCTTTACAACACGGTAAACCAATTTGTCGGTGGTGCATTAGCCCTTATTAGTGGCTTTTCGGTCGGTCGAGAAGGCCCGTCAGTACACATGGGTGCAACAGGTGCCAGTTTACTGGCCGATAAACTACATCTACCACACAATGCAATGCGTACCCTCACGGGTTGTGGTGTTGCAGCCGGTATTGCTGCCTCATTTAACACCCCACTTGCAGCGGTTATATTTGTAATGGAAGTGGTGCTTAGGGAATATAAAGTGCATATTTTCGTGCCCATTATGCTCGTCGCGGTTACTGGCGCATTAGCCACTCAATTTGTATTCGGTGACGCTTCTGAGCTTGCACTTATCACCATGAACCCATTGAGTGGTTGG
This sequence comes from Pseudoalteromonas sp. Hal040, assembly GCF_037162425.1. NCBI lineage: Bacteria > Pseudomonadati > Pseudomonadota > Gammaproteobacteria > Alteromonadales > Pseudoalteromonadaceae > Pseudoalteromonas > Pseudoalteromonas sp. Hal040. The sequence continues at coordinate 2,780,619 of NZ_JARLUU010000001.1, forward strand.
CATTACCCATTTTTAATCATTTTTGGTATGGCACTTGGCGCAGTTGCTTATGCATTTAACCAAAACTTGATGCTTATAATCCGTACCTTTAAACCACTAAGTATGTTCCCTCGTCTATTACTGGCAGGATTAATCGCAGGCTTAATTGCTTATATGGTTCCTCATGCTATGGGCTCAGGTATGAGTGCTATCACTATTGCTATTGAGTCACCAGATGATGTGCAATTTTTAACGACCATCTTGATTGCCAAATTACTCGCCACCTTATTTGCCATTGGTTTAGGTATTCCAGGTGGGATCATCGGCCCTGTTATTGGGCTTGGAGTATTAATGGGCACCTTGATGGCCTTTTTCGCGCAGTTTATTAGTCCAGGTGTTGATATCACAGGGACTTATAGCATGCTTGGCATGGCGGGGTTATTAGCCGCTACATTACATGCCCCGCTGGCTGCGCTTACTACGGTTATGGAGTTAACCTCAAGCCCCGAGATCATTGTGCCGGCCATGTTGGTGATCTCAACGGCTTATGTCACGGCACTGCAGTTTTTTGGTAACCGCTCAATTTTCATGCAGCAACTTGATTTCCAAGGGCTTGAATATCAAATATCGCCTGCTACCGAAGCATTACAAAAAGTGGGCGTGATGGATGAAATGGATGAGCAGTTCAAGCTGCTTTATAGTGACGACAAACAACAAATTAAACAGTCGCTCGATGCCCTTGATAGTCAAACACCGCTTATTGTCCATGATGAAGAAAATGGCTATCGCCTTGCAGAATATGATTTAAGTTTGATGTCTGACCAAAACAGTAACATCAAATATGTCAGCCTTGCCGGTCTTAGCAGCCAGGCGACATTAGCCGATGCTTTTGATTTACTTAAAGATAAACGCGACGGTGCGGTGTATATTTACAACCTGCTTGATAACCAACAAATTATGGGTCTTTTGCGTTGGGACCAAATCAGACATATCCTTACCATACGCAACAGCTTGTTATAACAATTAAAATGGATGCTTAAATGACTGCGCTATTAGTTTATAAAACCTTCCACGTATTTTTTATGATTGCTTGGTTTGCCGGTATTTTTTACCTGCCACGACTCTTTGTTTACCACGCGATGAGCGAAGAAAAAGCCTGTAACTCAATGCTAAAAGTAATGGAGCGCCGTTTACTGTATTTTGTCACCCCGTTTGCCGTTTTAACCCTGGTGTTTGGCGTTTTAACTATTGTTGAATATGGCCGTGATTGGTTTAGATACAGCATGTGGCTGCACTACAAACTCGTATTAGTAATTATTCTTTATATCTATCATGGCTACTGCTTTAAATTACTGGCTGATTTTAAGCATGATCGCAATAAACGCGGCGATCGTTTTTACCGTATTTTTAATGAAGTTCCGGTACTCATCCTTTTAGCTATAGTGGCACTGGCAATTATTAAACCTAACTTATAATTTGCTGCTGTGTACGCTAAAAATTTGCTATAGTACTGCGCAAATTTATGCGGCCTCCCATACCGAGTGCCAGCGCCCTATAAATGTGATTAGGAACAAACCCCATGCTAAGTTTCCAAGGTGAAAATATCCTGTCGGTCAATCAGCTTGATCGAGATTGTATTGAACGTATTTTTGCAGTTGCTAAGAAAATGGAGCCTTATGCTAAAAAGCAAAAGCGCACCAATGTTTTAGAGGGCGCAATTTTAGCGAACTTGTTCTTTGAACCAAGCACGCGTACTCGTGTAAGTTTTGGTACGGCATTTAACTTACTAGGTGGCTTAGTCCGCGAAACAACAGGCATGCAAAGCTCAGCACTTGCAAAAGGTGAGTCTTTGTATGACACCGCTCGCGTTATCTCAGCGTATGCAGATGCAGTCGCAATGCGCCACCCTGACGCAGGCTCTGTTGCTGAGTTTGCCACCGGGTGTGACGTGCCAGTGATTAATGGCGGTGACGGCCCGAATGAGCATCCAACACAAGCCTTACTTGATTTATTAACGATTGAACGTGAACTTGGCCGTTTCAACCAAGGTATCGATGGTATGCATATTGCCCTAGTGGGTGATTTAAAATATGGCCGTACTGTGCACTCTTTATCTAAATTACTGTGTCATTATAAAGACGTTAAATTCTCTATGGTGGCACCTGATGGCTTACAAATGCCAGACTACATTTTAGATGCCGTTGATAACGCAGGTCATAAAATTCAAGTTGTTGATAAAATGGAAGGCAACTTGGCGGCCGATATTGTATATCAAACCCGTATCCAAGAAGAGCGCTTCCCTTCACAAGAAGAAGCTAACAAATACCGTGGTGGTTTCCGTATAAGTCAGGCTATTTACAACGCACACTGTAAGCCAAATTCTGTATTGATGCACCCACTCCTCGTGACAGCCGTTTAGAGGCAAACGAGCTTGATAACGATTTAAATAGCAACGACAACCTAGCCATTTTCCGCCAAGTACAAAATGGCGTGTTAATTCGCATGGCGTTGTTTGCTCTAACCTTAGATGTTGCCGACAAAGTTGAGCAATATGAAGTCGACGTGCCTTGGTTTAGCCGTAAACGTAATAGCTAACTTGCTTCGTTTGGGGCTCGTTTAGCCCTCGCAAACCAACTCATTTAACGTGACAACCCAATAGGACTATTCATGACAATTAGCCAAGATCTTTTTAATCGCGCGCAAGAATCAATCCCAGGCGGTGTTAACTCACCAGTTCGTGCCTTCAATGGCGTTGGCGGTACTCCTTTATTCATCACTAAAGCAGAAGGCCCTTTTACCTTTGATGCTGATGGTAACCGTTATATCGATTACGTTGGTTCATGGGGACCAATGATCATGGGTCATAACCACCCAGCCATTAAACAAGCGGTATTAGAAGCCGTTGAAAATGGTCTAAGCTATGGTGCGCCAACCGAAACAGAAATCTTAATGGCCGAAAAAGTAAAAGAGCTAGTACCATCAATCGAAAAAGTTCGTATGGTAAGCTCAGGTACTGAAGCTACAATGAGTGCGATTCGCTTAGCACGTGGTTTCACTGGTCGTGACAAAATCTTAAAGTTTGAAGGCTGTTACCACGGTCATGCTGACTCACTACTTGTAAAAGCAGGCTCAGGCGCGCTGACTATGGGTGTACCAAACTCACCTGGTATTCCTGAAGATTTTGCAAAGCACACCTTAACTGTGTCGTTTAACAACCTTGATGAAGTAAAAGCAATTTTCGCAAAATACGCTGACGACATCGCTTGTATCATCGTTGAGCCAGTTGCTGGCAACATGAACTGTATTCCACCTGTACCAGGCTTCTTAGAAGGTCTGCGTGAGGTGTGTGATGAATACAAATCTGTGCTTATTTTTGATGAAGTAATGACAGGTTTCCGTGTTGCTTTAGGTGGCGCACAAGCTTACTACAACATCAAACCAGACCTAACGTGTTTAGGTAAAGTAATCGGTGGCGGTATGCCAGTGGGTGCATTTGGCGGTAAGAAAGAAATCATGGATTTCATCGCACCTGTTGGCCCTGTTTATCAAGCGGGTACATTATCAGGCAACCCAATTGCCATGGCAGCAGGCTTAAAGTCACTTGAGCTATTATGTGCTGAAGGTTTACACGATGAACTAGAAGCTAAAAGTAAAGCTATTTGTGAAGGCTTTGAAGCCGCAGCGAAAAAAGCAGGCATTGCACTTACAACAAACTATGCAGGTGGTATGTACGGCTTCTTCTTTACTGATAAAGAAAAAGTAACTAGCTACCAACAAGCGACTGAGTGTGATTTAGAGCGCTTCAAAAAGTTCTTCCACTTAATGCTTGAAGAAGGGGTTTACCTAGCTCCTTCAGCGTTTGAAGCAGGCTTTGTGTGCGCTGAACACTCTGAAAAAGAGATCAACGACACCATTGCAGCCGCAGAGCGCGCATTCGCGAAGCTGTAATAAGCGTTAAGCAAGTTAATAAAAAGCCCCAGCATTTTTCAATGCTGGGGCTTTTTTCTTTGCCAATTCGTTTATTTAAGTATTAATACGAGTTGGTGTTATTAATCTCTAACGCAAGTTGGTCTAGGCTCAAACTCACTTGCTCGAATGGGGAGCTGCACCACTTTGCCACAACCAGGAGGCGCTTGCAGGCCGGTTTCTTCATTAATGAATGCCCAACGAATAGAAGCCGGACGAGTATCTGCTATAGCTTCAGGATTGAGTGGTTTAAGGTAACGAATGTAAGCTTCTAGTGCGCCAACACTGCCTGTTAAACCTGTGCTCTTGTTATCGTCGCGGCCAATCCATGCAACAGTCACCGTGTTTTGGTCAAAACCGGCAAACCAACTATCGCGTAGTTCGTTACTGGTGCCTGTTTTACCGGCAAGCTGAATTGATGGGAAATGAGCATTTAGGCGTTTAGCCGTGCCATCTTTAGTCACGCGCTTCATTGCATACTTAGTCATGTAAATTGATGCATCATCAAAGCGTTTTTGTGAGCTGACATCATGCTTATAAAGCACTTTACCTACTGAGTCTGTAAGGGCTGAGATAGACGTTAATTCACGGTACTGACCATCAGCAGCAAGCGTTGTATAAAGCTGCGCTACTTCAAAACTAGAAAGCTCAAGTGCACCTAAAAGTAACGACGGGTACTGATCAATACGCCCTTCTACACCTAAACGCTTCAAAGTATCAGCGACTTTATCTACACCGACATCTAGGCCCGTGTTAACGGCTGGAATATTAATACTATTACTAAATGCTTTATAAAGAGGCATAGGGCCGCGGAACTGCTTGTCGAAGTTCTCAGGTTGCCACACTTTACCCTGCTCATTAGTCACTTGCAGCGGTGAGTCATCTACCAATGTGGCAACATTAAACTGACCACTTTCAAATGCCGTTAAATAAACTGCTGGCTTAACGAGTGAGCCAATATTACGTTTGGTATCAAGCACACGGTTGAAACCAAAATAACGCACGTCACGGCCTGCAACTAACGCCGATACCCCACCCTTTTCAACATTAACAGAGATCATCGCCGCCTCAAGTTCTTCGGTATTAGGGCGTTTTTCAAGGTATGGTAGGCTTGCTTCAACCGACTCTTCCATGGCCGTTTGCTTTTGTAAGTCAAAATAGGTGAATACACGCACCCCTGCATCTAACACTTGCTGATCAGGTAGCAGGCGCTTTAATTCTCGATTAACTAATTCTAAGTAACCCGGATACGACTTTTGCAGACTGTCTTTCATTGGTGCAATATCAATTGGTCGCTTTAATGCCGCGCGATATTCACGGGTATCAATTAGCTTGTTTTCAACCATTAAGCGTAGTACTAGATCACGGCGTTCCATTGCACGTTCACTATAACGACGCGGATTATAGTACGATGGCCCTTTTACCATAGCGACTAATAGCGCGATTTGGTCGTATTCCAGTTCATCTACAGGCTTTGAAAAATAAAACTCAGCGGCAAGCCCCATACCGTGAACACCTTGGTTGTAAGACTGACCCAAATACACTTCATTCAGATAGGCTTCTAAAATTTCATCTTTGCTGTAGCGGTAATCTAATATCAAGGCGATAAGCGCTTCATTAAACTTACGCACCAGTGAACGTTCACGGGTAAGGTATATATTCTTTGCTAATTGCTGGGTTAAAGTACTGCCCCCTTGCACTGTACGTCCGGCTTTAATATTACTGTATAAAGCACGCATAATTGACCACACAGATACACCATGGTGTTGATAGAAATTACGATCTTCAACCACCAGTAAAGTGTCCTTTAGCATCGGCGGAAATTTATCTAGCGGCACAAACTCGCGGTCTTGCTTTGAGTCATTACCAATGCGGGCAATTTGAACTGGCTCTAATCGAGCATTATTTAAACGACGGCCAAATTTATCTTTGATGGTTGCTAATTTCTGCCCTGAAAAACGCAGCTCAATAACGTGTGCATCTTCAAGGCCGTCATAAAACTCAAATTCACGACGGTACACTTTAATGCTGTTAGCTGATTTAACATACTGACCTGTACGGCTTAGCTTATTTACAGATGAGTAATTTAAACGGTTTAGCTCCCAAATAACCTCTTGCTGAGACAAATACTGCCCAGGATAAAAGCTCATTGCACGGGCATATACTTGTGCGGGTAACTGCCATTTGTTGCCTTCAAATTGACGAGTAATTTTTGCATCCAAATAAATAAGATACAGCACCATGGCAATAATGACTGCCAACGTTAATTTCCAAAAAATTGACCAAAGTTTTCGTAGCACACCCGCTTTCGCTGGTGCTTGCGATGAGCTTGAACGTTTAGCGGTAGTTTTTTTTGACGACGCCTTCGGTTTACTAGACGACTTTTTTGCAGGAGTTTTTTTATCAGCCATTGAGTTCGCTATAGGTCAGTTAATTTTACAGGATTACACCGTGAATAGTGTAATGTTAACACCTGTAAAATTAACAGTCACTTAAACTCGTTTAGCGTGTACACAACCAAAGTGAGTGGATCACAGCAGGTATAAAGAAGACAAAGCATAGAATAATGTTAATCACTAAGTCTTTACCCGCACCCGCTTTTAAAAATACCGCAACAGGCGGTAAAAACAGCGAAATTATTATAAGCAAGAGTTTGTTATCCATCGTTTTTCCTTGTTAGTTTGGAACATAAAGCATAGTCAACAAATGGCTATTTCGCCTATCAGAAAAGGCTTATTTAAATGCAAAAAAGCCCTACCTAAGTAGAGCTTTGATTTGAACACACAATGATATTTTTGTGTGCGTGCAATTGCACGCACTGAGATTAGTTACTGCGAACTGATACAAACTCTGGGTAAGCATCAATACCACAGTCATGTTGATCCATACCGTTTAGTTCTTCTTCTTCGGTAACACGGATACCCATGGTATTTTTCAGGATTGCCCACACGATTGATGACGCGATGAACACAAATCCTAAGATACATACTAAGCCAATTAATTGATTAACGAAGGTTGCATCTGAGTTTGAAAGTGGCACTAACATGATACCTAATGCACCACATACACCGTGTACAGAGATAGCACCAACTGGGTCATCGATTTTTGCTTTATCAAGAGCAACGATGCTAAACACAACCAGAGAACCACCTAATAAACCAAGTAAACAAGCAAGTAATGGTGTTGGTGATGCTGGCTCAGCTGTAATTGTTACCAGACCTGCTAATGCACCATTAAGAACCATAGTTAAGTCAGCCTTACCCCATAACACTTTACATACAAACAGTGCTGCAATTGCGCCACACGCTGCTGCTGCGTTAGTGTTTACGAAGATTTTACCTACTGCTGTTGCGTTTTCAGCGTCAGAAATTAATAGTTGAGAACCACCATTGAAACCAAACCAACCCATCCAAAGGATTAATGTACCTAGTGTTGCTAACGGTAAGTTAGAACCTGGAATTGGGTAAATTTCACCGTTTTTGCCGTATTTACCTTTACGAGCACCTAAGAATAGTACGCCCGCTAGCGCTGCTGCAGCACCTGCGCCGTGAACGATGGCTGAACCTGCGAAGTCAACAAAGCCCATTGCTGAAAGGAAGCCTGCGCCCCATGTCCAGTAGCCTTCGATTGGGTAGATAAAACCAGTTAAGATAACGGTAAATACTAAGAATGCCCATAGTTTCATACGCTCAGCAACCGCACCAGATACGATTGACATAGCTGTAGCTACGAACACAACTTGGAAGAAGAAATCAGACTCTAACGAGTGATTTGCATCAGCAGCTTGAGTGCCAATTAATGCACCAAATGAAGGGATAAAACCACCTTCTGCGTTATCAACATACATGATGTTGTAACCCACTAATAAAAACATAGTGCAGGCGATAGAAAATAGTGCAACGTTTTTAGTTAGAATTTCTGTTGTATTTTTTGCACGAACTAAACCTGCTTCAAGCATAGCGAAACCAGCCGCCATCCACATTACTAAAACACCCGACATCAAAAAGTAAAATGTGTCGAGTGAGAACTTCAACTCTACGATAGTGTTTTCCATAATTCCCCCTTAAATTGCTTCTTCATCAAGTTCGCCAGTACGGATACGAACGATTTGGTCTAGGTCGTAAACAAAAATTTTGCCGTCACCAATTTTGCCTGTTGAAGCAATTTTTGTGATGGTTTCAACAACGCGTTGACAATTTTCGCTACGAGTTGCAATTTCAAGTTTGATCTTTGGAATAAAATCGACTTGGTATTCAGCTCCACGATATAGCTCAGTATGACCACGTTGACGGCCAAAGCCTTTAACGTCGACAACTGTCATCCCCTCAATGCCTAAATCAGCCAATGCTTCACGTACATCATCAAGTTTGAATGGCTTTATTATTGCACTAATCATTTTCATAGTGGCCCCCTTCGGACGCTTATTGTTATCCTGTTGGCTTATACAATCCAACCTTTGTGCCACTATTTTTTAGTATTTATTTTCAACAACTTAAAAAACAAAATTGGTTTTTGCACAAAAAAATGCACCCTAATGGTGCATTTTTTTAACAATTAACCAGCGCTGGTGCAATTAGCACAACTATAGCTTCACTAAGCAGTTCCGATCTTGCTGTTTAGCTTGGTATAGCGCCTTATCAGCAACGCGCATTGCGGCTGTAAGCGATACTTTTTGGAATTGGGTCATACCAATACTCATGGTTAATGAGTAAGGCTCACCATTAATTGAAAAGGCATGACTCGCTAACTGCTCTCTGAAGGTATTGAGCCTTGCTTCGGCCTTAGCTAAATCCATATTATGCAGTACCACAGCAAATTCTTCGCCGCCAATTCTCGCTATGGTGAAGTCATCAAATTTAGTCTTTAAAAATGAAGACACTTGTTTTAGTGCCTGATCACCGGCTTCGTGACCAAACTGGTCGTTCACATTTTTAAAGAAGTCGATATCAAGCAAGGCCAGTACGTTTTCTTGGTCAACATTTTTAAGCAGTTTTTCAGCGTATTGATAAAAATAGCGACGATTATGCAAGCCTGTTAAATGGTCGCGGTATGCGCTTTCTTTTATATCGGCTATTAAAGCAAGCTGCTCCATGGTTTGCATAACGCGGCAATGAAACTCTTCATTCATAAACGGCTTAGTTAAAAAGTCATTTGCGCCGTATTTAATAAAGCGCGCCGATAACCCATGCTTACCAGCACCTGATAAGCCGATAATTGCTAAGTCATCACGGCCGCGGAAATTACGTACCGCTTTAACGAGCTCAAAACCATCCATCGTTGGCATGGCATAGTCAGTAAGTAATAGCTTGATTTCAGGATCGTCTTTAAGTATTTGGAGTGCTTGCTCACCATCTTGGGCATCACGCACATCAAATAATTGCTTTTCGAGCATTTGCTTCATTAAAGTGCGGCTTAGTACTGAGTCATCCGCCACCAGCGCTTTGCTACCATCGTTTCTAAGTAATTGTGCAACAAGCTTGATCGCATAATGGTATGAGTCGCGGTTATCTTTAACCACATAATCAACCACACCCAGCTCTAACATTTGCTGGCGAATGTATTCATCAATCTTTGATGTTAGGACAACGGTCGGGATGTTTTTTGATAAGGTGTATTTAGCTACTTCGCCGTTCATCGCATCAGGTAGCGTTAAATCGACTAAAGCCAAGGTGTAATCGTGCTCTGATATTAAAGAGACGCCCTCTTTTAAAGACCACGCAAAGTCGACAGCCACATCTAAATAGTGAGCAGCGAGGTGACGTAACACTTGCTGTACTACTTTACTGTCTTCAACTACTAATACTCTTTGCATTGCAACTTCTCTTTCTTAAGCACGTGTACACAGATTATAAACACGCTAAATATACGTCATTTTTTAATCTAGCTAAATAATTAAGCAAAATATCTTTGCTAAAAAAATACACTTTTTTGTAATCCGCTCAGCATTTTCGGCTATTTTTCTGTTTAACGGCTAATATTGGTCACTAGTCTCATTAGTTTGTCATCGAGTTGGCTTTACTTTTTAATAGCTGCAATTCGAATAATAAGGAATCAACATGAAACTAGTTAGTTTTATTGGTTTGTCAGTGACAGCACTAACTCTGACCTTCAGCACACCAAGCTTTGCTGATAATGAACGTCGCATCGACGTAGACAGTAAAGTGGTTACTGAGCACAAAGCCCGCATTAATGGTGAACGCTTTTCATACACTGCAACCACTGGCACTCAACCAGTATGGGACGAGCAAGGCAATGCTGTCGCAACGCTGCAATATACTTATTATACTCGCGATAAAGTAGACGACAGAACAAAACGTCCTCTTGTATTCTCGTTCAACGGCGGCCCTGGCTCTGCCTCTGTGTGGATGCACCTTGCTTATACTGGACCACGTGTATTAAAAATTGATGACGAAGGCTACCCAGTTCAACCTTATGGTGTAAAAGATAACCCTTATTCAATTTTAGATGTGGCTGATATCGTTTATATCAACCCTGTTAATACTGGTTACTCGCGTGTTCTTGAAAACGAGAAGGGTAAACTACCAAGTAAATCCGATCAGCAAAAAATGTTCTTTGGTGTTAACGCCGACATCAAATACTTAGCAGAGTGGCTAAATACCTTTGTTTCGCGCAACGAGCGCTGGCGCTCACCTAAGTTCTTAATTGGTGAGAGCTATGGTACGACTCGTGTTTCGGGTCTTGCTCACGAATTACAAAACCGTCAGTGGATGTATATCAATGGCGTTATTTTAGTATCACCAACTGAAATTGGTATTAAACGTGAGGGCCCTGTAGAAGCTGCAAACCGCTTACCTTACTTTGCGGCAACGGCTTGGTACCACAAAGCACTTAGCGCAGATTTACAAGCAAAAGACTTAGACGAGTTACTTCCTGAAGTTGAACAATTCACAGTGAATAAGTTCTTACCAGCGATTGCTAAAGGTGGTTTCTTACCTGCAGATGAAAAACAAGCCATCATTAAGCAAGCAGCTAAATACGCGGGTTTATCTGAAAAGTTTGTTGAGCAAAACAACTTAGATATTCCAACAAACTTCTTCTGGAAAGAACTATTACGTGAGCGTGGTCAAACGGTTGGTCGATTAGATTCTCGTTATCTAGGTATCGACAAACGTGATGCAGGTGAGTCTCCTGATTACTGGGCTGAGCTTACGTCATGGTTACACTCATTCACGCCAGCGATTAATTATTACCTTCGTGAAGAGCTTAATTACAAAACAGATATCAAATATAACCTGTTCGGAAATGTGCACCCTTGGGATCGCACAGGCAACAATACTGGTGAAAACTTACGTTTAGCGATGGCACAAAACCCATACTTGAACGTGATGATCCAGTCTGGTTACTACGACGGTGCAACAAACTACTTTGATGCTAAATACACAATGTGGCAGTTAGACCCAAGTGGCAAAATGAAAGACCGCTTAAGCTTTAAAGGCTATCGCAGTGGCCACATGATGTATTTACGTCATGCAGATCTTGAGTCATCAAACAATGACTTACGTGATTTTATCCTTAAATCACTCCCAGCCGAAGGCAAAGCTGCTAAATACTAACCAGCGTATTTGCAAACCAAAATAGAAAAAGCCCGTTTTATACGGGCTTTTGTTTTTCCGCTAATCTTTTTGGGTATATACTCAAGTCATTGATTTAAGGATTTGGATAATCAGCTAATGGCAGAAAAATTTCGTGTAATGTTTGCAGGGCTTGAGGCCGGTGTTGAGCAAGCACAAGCAACAGAGCAACTAGCCGCAAAACTAAAAACAACCACTGACAAAGTCGCTGCCCTGTTTGAGCATAAGCCATTATTTGCGCCAAGCGAGCAAGACAAAGCGTTAAAGCAAGCTAAGTTATTAGCCAGTGTAGGTATTAAAGCCAAGCTCCAACCAATTAATCAAGCAGCCACCAGTAACCAATCAGGCAATACAGATGCACAGACCAAAGAGCGTGAAGAACGTATTTTTGATGCCCTCGATTACATTACCAGTAGCCTTATTCGCCTAGAAGAAAAGCTAGATGACTTAGAGCAACGTTTACCTGAGCTTGAGAATAACAGCGTTGCTGATAGCGACGATAGCTGGCAAGAAGATGACTTGCTACTTGAAGACGAATTAACAGAGCCTGTAAAAAAACGCTCAAATACCCTACTCTATTCGCTTATTGCAATGGTCATTGTGTTATTGATTATTTTGGGTGTTGTGGAGCTTTTTCCTGAACTTTTCTCCTTTTTAGAAAGTTAACACTAATATTGACATGAGCAACACACGAGCAGAAATCAGACAATCTATTCGAAAAAAGCGCAATTCACTGACTGTTGAACAACAAAAAAATGCCGCAATTGCGCTGAAAATGAATTTTACTCAACACTTAAAATCGCTAAAAACACCTAAAAACGCCCATATTGGCATTTATTTCAGCAATGATGGCGAATTAGACACTTCTTTGTTAATTAAAGAATTATGGATACAAGAGCAGCATTTATATCTGCCTATCATCCACCCCTTCAATGGCACAACTTTATACTTTCAGAGGTATGAAGAAAATTCACCCATGACTGCAAATCGCTATGGTATCTTGGAGCCCAAGTTAAATTGCAGTCAAATATGTCCTTTAGACAAGCTTGATATTTTACTTATGCCGTTAGTGGCATTTGATGATCAAGGTAACCGTTTAGGAATGGGCGGTGGGTTTTATGACAAAACGTTGGCTCGGTATTACCAAGAGAACTGGCAAAAACCAATTTTGATTGGCCTTGCCCATCAATGTCAGCATGTGCCGGCGTTGCCGATTGAATCATGGGATGTACCGTTAAAACACATTATAACCCCAGAGAAAATCTACCAATGGTAAGCAAACTGTTTGTATACTATAGGCCTTCTCTGACAGCTAACTGAGCACATAATTATGACGCAAGATGAATTAAAAAAAGCCGCTGCCTGGGCAGCTCTCGAGTTTGTAAACAAAAATACCATTGTTGGTGTAGGCACAGGCTCTACAGTAAATCATTTTATTGATGCACTGGGTACTGTAAAAGACACCATTATTGGTGCGGTTTCAAGCTCTGAAGCTTCGACAGAAAAGTTAAAAGCACTGGGTATTGAAGTGTTTGAGCTAAACGAAGTATCAAGCCTTGATGTGTATGTTGATGGCGCAGATGAAATCAACCCACACAATGAAATGATCAAAGGCGGTGGCGTCGCGCTAACTCGTGAAAAAATCGTTTCTGCAGTAGCAAAGCAATTTGTATGTATTGTTGATGAATCAAAAGAAGTTACAACATTAGGCGCATTTCCACTTCCTGTTGAAGTGATCCCAATGGCACGCAGCTATGTAGCGCGTGAACTTGTAAAACTTGGCGGTGACCCTGTTTACCGCGAGGGTGTTGTAACAGATAACGGTAACGTCATCTTAGACGTACATAATTTAGATATCAGCAATGCCAAAGAATTAGAGCTAACAATCAACCAGATTGTTGGTGTAGTAACAAACGGCTTATTTGCCCATCGCGGTGCAGATAAAGTCATTATCGGCACCAAAAATGGGCCGCAAATAAAGTAAATAGGAATGAGGATATGAGTAAGGTATCGTTAGCAAAAGACAAAATTAAAATTCTCTTGCTGGAAGGCGTGCACCAAAGTGCTGTAGAAACGCTTAAGCGTAATGGCTACAGCAATATTGATTACGTAAAAACATCCTTACCTGAAGACGAGCTCATTGAGCGCATTAAAGATGTGCACTTTGTAGGCCTTCGTTCTCGCACTCATATTAATGAAGCGGTATTAGAAGCAGCTGAAAAGCTAGTCGCAATCGGCTGCTTCTGTATCGGTACTAACCAAGTCGACCTACAAGGTGCCCGTGAACGTGGTATTGCGGTATTTAACGCGCCATTCTCAAACACCCGCTCTGTTGCAGAATTAGTACTTGGTGAAATCTTATTACTGCTTCGTGGTATTCCAGAGCGTAATGCCCTAGCACACCGCGGTGGTTGGTTAAAATCAGCCAATGGTTCATTCGAAGCCCGTGGTAAAACACTCGGTATTATTGGTTACGGCCACATTGGTACACAGCTAGGTATCATGGCTGAAAATATCGGTATGAACGTAGAGTTTTACGATATTGAAGACAAGCTAACACTAGGTAATGCAACGCAAGTTCATAACCTAACTCAGTTATTACAACGTGCTGATGTGATTAGCTTACACGTTCCTGAAACGCCGCAAACGAAAAACCTAATCGGTATGGCTGAGCTTGAAGTAATGAAGCAAGGCGCTATTTTAATTAACGCGTCTCGTGGTACCGTTGTTGATATCGATGCACTAGCTGAATCACTCCGTGAGAAAAAGCTGAGCGGCGCTGCAATTGACGTATTCCCTGTAGAGCCAAAATCTAATGATGAAGAATTTGTTTCTCCTCTACGTGGTTTTGATAACGTGATTTTGACGCCACACATTGGTGGTTCAACTCAAGAAGCACAAGAAAATATAGGTATTGAAGTAGCGGGTAAACTTGCTAAGTACTCAGATAATGGTTCAACCATTACTGCGGTTAACTTCCCTGAAGTATCACTACCTGAGCTTGCAAATCGTAGCCGTTTATTACACGTACACCACAACCGCCCGGGTATCCTAACGCAAATTAACCAAGCGTTTGCACAGCACGGTATCAACATCGCAGCTCAATACTTACAAACTGACGAAGCGATTGGTTACGTAGTTATTGATGTCGATACAGATCACTCAGAAGTGGCACTTAAAGAACTAAGTGCTGTTGAAGGTACAATCAGAGCCCGTATCCTTCACTAATCGTTGGCATAACAAATTAATAAAAAGCGCAAACAGTTAAACTGCTTGCGCTTTTTTTGTAGGACAAAACTTTAATATAGCTGTAAGCCTCAAGCTGTCAGCTATAAGCTATAAGCTATAAGCTATAAGCTATAAGCTATAAGCTATAAGCTATAAGCTATAAGCTATAAGCCGATTGTGCATACCTGTTTTTAGGGTGCAATACTTTAATGTAGGCGTAAAATTTATTTCGCGCGAAAAGCTATGTCTAAGAAAGGCCACTACACTTTAACTATATTAAACATGTAACTATTAGTATTTCACTTAATTTTTACTACTTAGATGCGCAAGAAACTCTTTTAACTTTACAAAACTACCAAGTCCTCGCTCACCGGTTTGAACTTCAGGCTCCCAAAAAGCTACAGCGGTATATTGATACAATGAGCTTTCCAGCATCCAAGTGTCTCCATCCACACCTCGCGTTTTATCTTTTGGAAATTCCAATGCTTTTTCAAGCATTAACAATAAGCTTGAATACTCACCTTCAGTTAACTCAACACTCTTCTCTAACTTAATGCCTTTCCAATTATAGCCACCAGACCCTTCATAAACTGTAGTTAATAGCTGATAAGGTCTTACACTTGTAACCTCATATATTACAGGGTTTGAGAAAGTTGGAACAACTTTTAGTTTTAAAACGGGTTCAAGATAAAACCCAGGGTCAGTATATTCGATAGTGCTTTGTGTGGACTTACAGCCGACAAGCGAAATTAAAATCAAAAAAATTGAAAAATACTTCATATCCCAAAACTACTCCTTCGATCTGGATAGATTTGATAAAGCCACAACAAATAATTTAGCAGTCATAGAATCTGTTACAGGGTCAGTTAAATTGATTATACATTGCCAATTCAAAGATTGGCTTGAATGTCTTGCCTGCCTAATACTCTCATAATTTCTATATTACCACCTTGAATGCGATAATAAATGCTATCAACACCACAAACAGCTCGTCGATAACCTTGCCTAATTTCATCTACTGCAGGTGCTAAATAAGGTTGCTTTGCCAATTGCTCAAAACGATCAAAAAACTTATAAAAATAAGCATCAGCCTGATTTTCACCATATTGCTCTAAACCACGAAACCAAATTCGCTTCAAATCAGCTTCGGCTTGAATATTAAGTTTATAACTTCCCATCCTTACTCGCTTCTTCCTTGAAACTAGCTAACATTTGACTTGGTGATTTATCTGAAAGTCCACTTTTCTCTGCTTCAATCAATTTCATACGAATAGCTTCAATTTCAGAAGCTCGCATTTGCTCTTTTCTAATCAAATCTCGAAGTAACTCACTGTCACTCGCATAATTACCTGAAGCGAGCTGTGCTTGCATCCATTTTTCTTGTTGGGCAGTCACAGTGATACTTTTTTTACCATCGCCATAATTTACTCATCTTAAACAGATATAATCCTACTTTGTACTACTACAATCAAGCTTAGCTTATTGGTGCTAGTAATCAACTATACCTTTTACTTAACTTCCCCCTCCTCAAACACACTTCCCTGTGTAAATCTCGCCGATGAGTCAGTAAATTTTACTCATCGGTTTGTGGTGCCTCAGCGTCTTTATCTTGCTGTTTTTCGCTTATCATGGCATTTAATTTCTCGCCGCCTTTGATACCAAAATCTAACGTGCGAATTGGGAATGGGATAGTCATATCAGCTTCGCTTAGGGCGTTTCTAACTGCCACAACAGCCTTGTGACGAACGGTCATGAAATCCGCTTCGCCGGGGTATTTAATCCAAAACCAAACTAGTAGGTTAACGCTGCTATCACCAAAGCTTTCGGCGTAAACGGCGGTTTCTTCTTGTTTAATCACAAAATCAAACTCATTGATTTTTTTAACAATTACTTCTGCGGCTTGTTCTGGATCGTCAGCATACGAAATACCCACAGGCACTTCGATACGACGCACACCTAAGGTACTGTAGTTACTGAGTATATTTCTAAATAGAATCTTGTTAGGCACTAAGATAAGTTGCCCATAAAAGTTCTCAATGAGGGTGTTTCTAAGATTAATCGCTCGTACAGTACCAAACACGCTCTCGGTGCGAATTACATCACCCGTTTTAAATGGTTTGCGAATACCCATAGCAATACCCGCTATAAGGTTCTCTGTCATGTCCTGAAAGGCAAAACCAATTGCAAGACCTACGATGCCAGCACCAGCAAGTAATGAGGTGACAGTGCCTCTGAGACCCAAGAAATCAAGGGCTACAAATAAGCCTACGCATAGTACGATGACTTTTACTATCGATGACATTAAGTCTGCTATTTGCGAAGATTCTAACGAGCGGCGTAATAGCTTTCTAAGCATTGAACCGACAAGGCGCGCCAGCAGTGAAAACACGATAGTGATAATTACTGCGACAATAAAGTTAGGAATATGGCTTATGATGATATCAACCCAGCCACCGAGTTTTTCTTCTATCAGCTTTTCAGCTTCACTTACTGTCGGAATTTTTAACATTTTTGTACCTTGTTGAATTAATTGCTCAACAAAGTATTTAGCAAGATGAACGCCATTTCTAATTTAGAGTATTAAAACCATAAAAAAGCCGTGCAAAGCACGGCTCTTCTAATTCATTTTACTAAAAAATTAGTTCTGCTCTTCTCGTAAGAAAACAGGCTCTAATTCTTTTGCTGTTGCATCGCTGCTAAAGTAATAACCTGCAACGGTGAAATTTTTTAAATCACTTAATTGAGTGATTTTATTTTCTATGATGTAACGTGCCATCATACCGCGGGCTTTTTTCGCATAAAAGCTAATCACTTTATATTGGCCGTTTTTACAGTCTTTAAAATGTGGAGTGATGATTTGCGCATTTAATGCTTTTTTATCAACCGCTTTAAAATACTCATTCGAAGCAAGGTTTACCAAATATTTGCTATCTTGCTCAGCAAGCACTGTATTAAGCTTTTCGGCAATAACACTGCCCCAAAACTCATATAAGTTTTTACCGCGTGGGTTTTCTAACTTAGTGCCCATTTCAAGGCGATAAGCTTGCATTAAATCTAATGGTTTAAGCACACCATAAAGACCAGACAAAATACGTAAGTGCGACTGTGCATAATCAAGATCAGCACCGCTTAGAGTTTGCGCATCTAAGCCACCGTATACATCACCATTAAAGGCTAGCACGGCTTGTTTTGCGTTATCTTGCGTAAATGGCTGTGACCACTCGGCGAAGCGTGCCGCATTCAAACCAGCTAGTTTATCGCTTATTTTCATTAGGCTACCAATTTGCGCTGGTGTTAAATCACGGCAAACTGACATTAACTCTTCGCTGTGCTCGAGTAATTCAGGTTGAGTGAATTTATCGGTCGTGGCTGGTGTTTCATAATCTAAATTTTTTGCAGGTGAAATAACAGTGATCATACTTAGCTATTGACTTGTAATTTGTTTGATGTCAATTTCAACATTAATTGAATCAAAATGCACGTTTTGTTTCGTCCTGCCTTTATCCGCTGTTCTTTTCATACATAATGTTCTAGTTTTCTGTATTAAGGACATTTGACCTATTAAACACTGTCATAGTGTTGCAGCATAAAGGCCGCTATAATGGATTTTCTATTAACTTGCTTGGAATGAGGAAAGCAAATGACTTCAGCACTACAAAGGCTTAAACAGCATTCATCTATTGTTGCAGATACAGGTGATATCGAAGCTATCAAAAAGCACCAACCAGAAGATGCAACAACAAACCCATCTCTACTTTTAAAAGCCAGTGAAATTGAAGCGTATAAGCCTTATTTAGATAAAGCGTGGCAATATGCCAAAGAAACCGAGCAAGATGCAGCTAAACAACTTGAGTTAGCATGTGATTACTTTGCTGTATTAATTGGTAAAGAAATTAGCGAAATTGTACCGGGCTATATCTCTACTGAGGTAGACGCACGTTTATCATTTGATACTCAAGCGACTATCGACAAAGCCCACACTTTACTGAGCCTTTACGAAAAAGAAGGTGTTAGCAAAGATAAAATCCTAATCAAAGTTGCATCAACTTGGGAAGGTATCAAAGCCGCTGAGCAGCTTGAAAAAGAAGGCACTAAGTGTAACTTAACGCTGTTATTCTCTGAAGCACAAGCTCGCGCATGTGCCGATGCGAATGTATTTTTAATTTCACCTTTCGTTGGCCGTATCCTAGACTGGCATGTTGCTAACGGCATGGAAAAACCAACAGATCCGCTAAACGATCCTGGTGTGCAGTCAGTACGTAGCATTTACGAATTCTACAAACGCCATGATTACAAAACGGTTGTTATGGGTGCAAGCTTCCGTAACACGGGCGAAATCATCGCGCTTGCAGGGTGTGATAAGTTAACGATTAGCCCAGCACTTTTAGAAGAGCTTGGCCAATTAACTGATGCACAAGAATACCTACTAGAGAGCGACTTTACTGTTGAAGAAAAACCAGCACCATTAACTGAAAGCCAGTTCCGTTGGTTACACAACCAAGATGCTATGGCAACAGAGAAATTAGCTGAAGGTATCCGCTCTTTCGCTGAAGCTCAAATTGAATTAGAAGCTCGCTTCAAAGCGATGTAATTCGCACAACGTCATTTTTTAAAACGCCACCGCTAGGTGGCGTTTTTGTTTCTAGAAAATCTCCGCTCATTGATCTATTCATCTATCAATCACAGTTCTGTAACAGTATTGTCACTTTTTTATTCTATTTTTGAGCAGCCTGTGGTATAGGTATTTCCGAGGTTAAAAAAATCAATAGGAGAAGTTCATGGATAGCCTAGACGATATTTTAGAAATATTAGAAGGTCCTAGTACAACAAGAAAGACCTCTCAAAAAAACAAAAAAAGAAAATGGCGCGAAATCGAAGCTTTGAAAGATAAGCACAGACTTCGCAAAGAACTACAGGAGTTAGACTATTTCACTGAAAGCATTGAGCTTGATGAATTAGATTTTTAATTAAAGGCCCGCAAGGGCCTTTTGCATTTTTGCTATAGAATTTGTGGCAATGACCAATTGATTGGTGCTTTATTTTGATCAGTAAGTAGCTGGTTTGTCTTTGAAAAATGCTGACAACCAAAAAAGCCACGATGAGCAGAAAGCGGTGATGGATGCGGACCTTGGATCACATGATGACGCGAGGTATCAATGCGCTTACCCTTTTTCTGAGCATGTGCGCCCCAGAGCACAAACACCACACCGTCGCAGTGCTGATTGATAAGCGCAATCACTGCATCGGTAAATTGCTCCCAACCAAGGTGTTTATGAGAATGAGCCTGACCTTGCTCAACCGTTAGTACGGTGTTGAGTAAAAACACGCCTTGCTCAGCCCAACTTTGCAAATAGCCATGGTGAGGTATCTCAAAACCTTCGATATCTGTTGCCAGTTCTTTGTACATGTTTTTCAAAGACGGCGGCAGCTTTTTAACTTCAGGCAATACCGAAAAACACAAGCCATGGGCTTGGCCTTCTCCGTGGTAAGGATCTTGCCCTAAAATAACCACTTTAACTTCACTCAGAGGGGTGGCATCAAAAGCAGAGAATACCTGTTCATCTTTGGGATAAACGCTAACGCCTGCTGCGCGTCTATCGGCCACATATTGCAAGGTTTCTTGCATGTAGGGCTTAGCAAGCTCGGTATCTAGAAATGTTTGCCAATCGATCATTTTGAAGCCTGTATTTGCTGACGAGAAACGTCTATTTTACCACACATGTCTGTCAAACCATCAAGCATACGGGTTGTAAAACGATGCAATAAGTCTGCGTTTACACTAATAAACTGGTTATGCTGCACCGCAGGCAGTTCAGGCCATTGTCGCCAATCAATTTTAGGCTGAGGCTTTTTCGATTTTTCATCTGGAATAATCACTACCTCTGGATTGGCAACCAAAACATTTTCAATACTAATGCGCGGGTAGTCTGTATCGCTAGTAGCAAACACATTTTCCGCATGGCAAATAGTTAATAGCTGATTGATCCAAGTATTTCCGCCAACTGTCATCATTGGCTCAGGCCATAATTGATAAAACACCGACACTTTCGGTTTGCCTTCTTGCGCTCTGCGAATAGCATTGAGTTTAGTTTCAAACTCTTTAGCTACTTTATTTGCCTTGGTTTGCAAATGCGTAAGCGTGCCTAGTTTACGTAATTCATCAGCCACATTATCAACCTGATTTGGGTTGCTGTACGCTACCGGAATACCTAATTTTTCAATGTAAGCGAGATCTTCAGCTTTATTGCCCGTTTTCCAAGCCAAAACAAGGTCTGGTTTTAACGACAACAGTTTTTCCATGTTTATCCCGTAATAGCCGCCTACCCGTTCGATATCATTCGCTTGCTGAGGAAAGTCTGCATAGTCAACGGTACCAACAATGCGCTCTCCAGCACCAATCGCAAACAGGTTTTCAACGATGTGCGGTGCTAGAGCAACAATACGCTGTGGCTCTTTAATTTCATGAGCCTGAGCCAACGCAGGTAAATAAAATAAAATAGCTAAGAGTGCGAACTTGATGGTTCTCATGTTAAAAATCGAACCCTTTTTGCGCTTTTATTCCTGCATCAAAAGCGTGTTTTACGTTTCTGACTTCACTGACTGTATCAGCTAAGTCGGTTAGTTTACGGTGCGCACCACGACCTGTAATAATCACCGATTGCATAGCAGGGCGAGAGCTAACGGCTTCTAGCACTTCGTCTAAATCAATATAGCCGTAGGTGATCATATAGGTTATTTCATCTAGCATAACGAGGTTAATTGACTCATCCTTCAGCATTCTTTTTGCTTCTTGCCATGTCACTTGCGCAGCAGCGGTATCTGACTCTTTGTTTTGTGTTTCCCAAGTAAAACCGGTGTTCATAATAACAAATTCAACCCCCGCTTGTTCGAGTAGGTTGCGTTCACCGCACTCCCATGTGCCTTTTATAAACTGACACACAGCTGCTTTCATTCCGTGACCTACCGCACGTGCAACAGTACCAAACCCAGAAGTCGATTTCCCTTTACCGTTGCCAGTTATAACCTGAAAAATACCCTGCTCTTTTTGTGCAGCAGCAATCCGCTCGTCGACTTTTTCTTTTACTTTTTGCTGGCGTTGTTGGTGCTTATCTTGATTCTGTTCGCTCATTGTTGTTCCTTATGTCTCTAAATTGAAGTTCTCATAAATATTGATGATTTGTTCAATATCGAGATTCTCTGCTACTACACTAGCTAAACGGTTTAACTGCTGTTCACGGTTTAAGTTAATATCAATCGGCTTAATTTGGCTATTTGGTGCAAGCCAAGTTATTAGCTCAGATACGCCTTCAGGGGTATCGAACAAGCCATGTAAGTAAGTACCTGCTACTTGGTTATCATCACTAATAAAACCATCTACTTTGAATCCACTTGGGTGATCATTAAAGCTCAAAAATGGCTTTTCAAGTGCCGGCCCCTGGCTGATTCCGGCGTGAATTTCATAACCAGATATTGCTTTAGTGGTATTGTTTAAATGAAGTATGCCAGAGACTTGGCTTAGTATTTTTTGTTGCCCTAATTGCGTTTCAAAGTCAGCAAGCCCAAGCCCTGCTGCACTGCCTAAATTAGACTCCACAGCATGTGGATCTGCAAGGTAGTTGCCTAACATCTGCAATCCACCACATACTCCGAGCACTTTGCCGCCATAACGTAGATGACGTGTTATTTGTTTATGCCAACCTTCACTTTTTAAAAATGCTAAATCGCTCAGTACATTTTTACTGCCCGGAATAATAATCAGATCAACACTTGGAATAGCCTGAGTATGACGTACATACTGTAAATCGATTTCTGGTTGTAATCGCAGTGCATCAAAGTCTGTGTGATTACTAATATGAGGAAGTAGCAGCACTGCTATGCGTAATTGCGGTTTATCGACCTGATTAGTTATAGCAACAGCATCCTCAGCATCTAGTGCTAAGTCATGTAAATAAGGTAACACCCCTAGCACTGGCTTATTGGTGTATTGCTCTAACCAATCTAGGCCACCTTGCAATAACGCAATATCCCCCCGAAAACGATTAATCACAAAGCCTTTAACGCGAGCCTGCTCTGACTCAGACAACAAGGCTAACGTTCCGACTAAATGGGCAAACACGCCGCCTTTATCGATATCGGCAATGATGATCACCGGGCAATCAACCGCCTCAGCGTAACCCATATTAGCAATGTCGTTTTCTCGCAGGTTAATTTCTGCTGGGCTCCCAGCACCTTCCACAACCAGTAATTCAAAACGCTCACATAAGCGCTGCTGCGAAGTAAGAACTGCATCCATCGCCACTTTTTTGTAGTCGTGATAACTGCCCGCTTCCATATTCGACAGCGCTTTACCATGAACGATTACCTGCGCTCCGGTATCACTGTTAGGTTTTAATAAGATAGGGTTAAAATCGACTTCTGCGGGGACTTTTGCGGCCACAGCTTGCAAAGCTTGCGCGCGACCTATCTCGCCACCATCTGCGGTTACGGCGCTATTTAGCGCCATATTTTGTGGCTTAAAGGGCGCAACCTTTATGCCTCGCTCTGCAAAGATCCGGCAAAGTGCTGCTACAAGGGTACTTTTACCTGCATCTGAGGTCGTGCCTTGCACCATTATTGTTTTCATCATTGTTCTCTTTTTAAAGTTTGTGCAAGACCTGCAATTACAAACTCAACACGTGCAACTTGCTGTGCTAAGGCTTGATGCAACCAACCTGAATGATCAACAAACTGACGGCTTAATTCACCGAGCGGCACGATACCATGACCCACTTCATTACTGACAAAAATCACCTCACCCGGCAATTGAACTAGCACATCGAGTAAGGCCGCTTTTTGCCCAAGCCAAAATGCTTCACCCTGTTGGCATAAGCAATTACTCAACCAAAGGGTTAAACAGTCCACTAAAATACAGTTTTCAGCTTGGCTATGTTGTTGTAGTGTTTTAGCCAAATACAAAGGCTCTTCAATAAGTTGCCAATGCTTAGCGCGCTCTGCTTGATGCCTGTTAATTCGGGCTGTCATTTCTTCATCACCCGCATTGGCTGTGGCAATGTAGATAAGCGGCTTGTTTGAATCTGTTGCCAGCTGCTCAGCAAAACGGCTTTTACCAGCCGCGAGCACCGCCTAAAATTAAAGTATGTTGTTGGCTCATAATAAACTCACCAAGCAAAGGTAGGTAATAAGCTCAGAAACTTGCTGGGCTGCTCCTAAGCAATCGCCGGTGTAGCCTGATAACTGTTTTTCAAACCAGCGCTTCAATAGTAAGCGAGTAACACAAAGCACACTGATGAGTATTAATAATTGCCCTAAAGTGAAGCCAAAAAACAACCATGCAATTGCTAACACCGCACCGCCTGTTGCTAACAGTATTTGATAACTTTGCGTGCTTAAATGCATCGCAATTGGTTTTACTTTAGATGTGGCGTCCTGACTTACATAGTCCATATCTGCAATTAAACTTGTTGCGACAACCCGACTTAAGCTTTGCCCTAAAACAAGTGCAATAATCACAGTACTGGTTACTTCACTAATTGCGACGAGTGTTTGGTACTTAATTAATAAGGCCATCACAAGCGCCGCAGCACCATAGGTACCTAAGCGACTGTCTTTCATAATGCTCAGCTTATCTGCAACGTGCCAACCACCACCAAAGCCATCCCAGACATCAGCTAGGCCATCTTCATGAAATGCCCCTGTGATTATCAAGCTAAACGCCATAACTAACGCGACTGCAATGGCTGCAGGGAATAACCAACTTAGCAGCAAAAAGCTCAGCGCTAAAAGTACACCTAATATCACACCGACCAATGCAAAATAACGGCTGGCCTGATTGAGTGCCTGACTCGATACTGCAAAGTTTAATTTAACGGGGATACGCGTTAAAAAACTAAGCGCTAGCAAAAATAGCTGAAGCTGACTTTGAGTAGAACCAGAAGTGTGTTGTTCAGTGCTCATATCAGACAACTTGCTCAACATTGGCATCGGCAAAACTTGCCATGTCATTATAAAACGCCAAAGATGCTTGCAGTAAAGGTAAAGCAAGCGCAGCCCCGGTGCCCTCTCCTAACCTTAAATCAAGCTGCAATAATGGTGCTGCATGTAAGGCATTGAGCATTGCTTTGTGCCCTTGCTCATCAGAGGCATGAGCAAATATCATGTAATCGCGAGCGTTTGCATTAATGTGAGTTGCAACAAGCGCTGCTGCAGTACAAATAAAGCCATCCACGATCACGGCCATGCCAAGCTCCGCAGCAGCTAAAATAGCACCGGTGATCTGAACAATTTCAAAACCACCTAATGCCGCAAGCGTCATTAGTGGATCGCTAAAATGAGCTTGGTGTAATTGGAGGGCTTGCTCAACAACTTTAATTTTTTTAGCGATAACCTCGTCGCTCACACCAGTGCCTTTACCAACACATTGGCTGGCAGGTAAAGACAAAATGGCAGCCATTAATGCCGCAGCACTGGTGGTATTGCCAATGCCCATCTCACCAAAGGCGATGGTATTGCAGCCTTGCTCATAGAGGACATGAACTCGCTGCTTGGCTAATGCAAACCCTTTTTCAACCTGATTAAGAGACATAGCCATTTCAGTATTCAGTGGTGCAGTAATGTCACCTAAACGCTGGTTATGCACACTTTTATCGTGTGAAGTACTCAGTGTTCCGGCATCAATAACTTCCAGCTGCCAGCCTAGCTGGCGACAAAATACATTAATTGCGGCGCCTCCTGCTACAAAGTTTGCCACCATTTGCGATGTAACGCTGCTAGGAGCAATTGACACACCTTGGCTTGCCACACCATGATCGCCCGCAAATACAACTAGAGAAGGGTTTGAAATAACCGGTTTAAAGGCAACTAGTGCCTGCTCACTATCAAGCTGCTTTGAAAAAATAAGCGTTAATTGTTTGGCACAACTTTCAAGCTGACCTAAAGCGCCTAGCGGCTTTGTTTTAAGGTCCATTTTTTGTTGAATTACAGATGAAAATTGCTGATTAATAGGCATGATATTAAACATTAGCTACCTGCTCTGTTTACGAAAATAAAGTAAGAATAAAAAGAACACACTACCGATAGCGGCTGTGATCACACCAACAGGTAGTTCTTGGTTATTCAATAAGGTTCGGCATAACACATCGACCCACACCATAAAAATACCACCGGCCAGGGATGTCATAACTAAGTTCTGGCTGCTGCCTTGCGGCGAAAAGTAGCGCACAATATGTGGGATCATCAGGCCGACAAAACCAACGCCCCCACACATAGCAACAAGCACCGCTGTAATTAATGAACTTAGCAGCAGCATCATGATCCGAAAGCGTTGCACATGAATACCCAAGGTCGCAGCACTTTCATCACCAAGCAGCATTGCATTTAGCTGACGACGAAATGCAATCATCAGCGTCATACAGGCAATAATAACGGTAAATGGCAGCCAAAGAGTGTCCCACTGAGCACGAGAAAAACTGCCCATCGTCCAAAACAAAATAGCAGTGATGGCTTGAGGATCGCTAAAATAAAGCAGCAGACTTGTCAGAGCACTAAATAAAAAAGATAAAGCAACACCAGCGAGTAACATGGCTTCAACTTGGCCAACATGGCGACGCCCTGCAATAGCAATAAGCAACAGCATAGAAAGTAAGCTTCCGGCAAATGCAGCAACTGACATACTAAAGCCAAAACTCACACCTGTTAGGGCTATAAAGCACACCACACCAAATGAAGCCCCAGAAGAAATACCAAACAAGTAAGGGTCCGCAAGCGGGTTTCGGGTTACAGTCTGCAAAATTAATCCAGCAAGAGCCAGCCCAGCTCCCGCTAAAAATGCCAGCACCGTTCTTGGCATACGCAATTGCCAAATAATACGCTGTACAAATTCATCGCTACCTTGACTAAACAGACCATTAAAAACGTCACTCAGTGGCGTATGTGCAGCACCAAAGCTCAGTGCTAAAAAACAACTAATAACTCCAACAACTACACAGATACTTAAACGCATTGCATCAGTCATTTTGATGCTCCTGTGTCTTATAACCATAGAAATAAGTTATGTGCGGAATAAACTTATCAGTACTTGATTGCGGATGAGCAGATACCGTCGCGCAGACGCCAAATACATCGCTCAACAACAGCTCAGTAAGCACCGTTTTTGGTTGCCCCTGACAAACCAAGCACCCCTCATCAATCACGATGAGTTCATCACATAAACTTGCTGCGAGATTTAAGTCATGAAACGAGGCAAGCACAGTCACATCAAGGGACTTTGCTAACTCCATTATTTGAATTTGGTATTTAACATCAAGATGGCTGGTAGGCTCATCCATGATGAGCAACTTAGGTTGTTGTACGATAGAGCGTGCAATAAGCGCTCTTTGCTTTTCGCCACCAGAGAGCGAATCAAATGCTTGTTCACTGTGATGAGATAAACCAACCTGCTCAATCGCTTGAAAAATACGCTGCTTATCATTGGTAGACGTACCGCTGAAAAGTCGCTTATGAGGTGTTAAGCCTAAACTCACCACATCGAAAAGAGACAAATTAAACTGCGATGGAGACTCTTGTAAAACCACAGCAACCTGCTTTGCATATTCGTCAGCACTGATTTGCCAGATATCTTGACCGCTTAGTAGCACAGCCCCTTGATGAGGTTTCAAGTAACGATAAAGACAGCGCAACAGACTTGATTTACCAGCTCCATTAGGGCCGAGTAGACCGATAAACTGCCCAGCGTTTAACTCAAGGTTAATTGATTTAAGTATCGTTTTATTCGCAGTACCCCAACTTAAATCAGACACTGATATTAATGGCGCAGACGCTAAGGCTATTTTGTTGCAAGCTTATTCTCTCTTGGCGAGTAATCGCAACGCACAAGAAAGGACTGGTAAGTACCAGAAAATGACGTGAGTTGACCCGCTCGATGATTAATTGTTAGTGCTAAGTATCTGGCTGACCATTATTTAGATGGATTACAGTTGCGGGAACAGCTGGAGAATTTCACCCCATTCCATAGCATATGAGTATTATGGCGGGCTAAGTAAATAATTCAATGAATATCGCTCTAGATGGCTAAAAAACAATTTTAGGCCAAGCTTGTCCTTGTTCATCTATATATACATCAACTGTAATTAGCCCTGCATAAGGAATATGGAAAACATTTAAATGTGTGGCTGATTGTTTTGGCATCTGACAAACAATAGCGAGAATTTGTTTAATCACCCCAGCATGGCTAATTACCAATGACTGTTCATGCTTAGATTCACACAATGATTGCAAAAACGTGTGCCACCATGCCTCTACCCGAGCGTAAAAGTCTGCCATAGATTCACCATTAGGTACGTTTACTTGCCAAGGGTGCTGCCAAAAATCACCGATATGAGGTTTACTCGTTTGCTGCCAAAGCTGTTGGTAATCTTGGCCGTCCCAATCACCAAAATCAAACTCTTTCAGAGCGTTATAATACTGTACATGCAGCGAGTGTTGTTTTGCTAAATAATCAGCGTGGACTGAGCAACGCTTTAGCGGAGAGCTATATATGGCATTTAAATTTATGAGCTCAGCAGAAGCTTGGCGCATTTGCTTAAGACCAAGCTCTGATAAATCGACATCGATTTGCCCAGAAAGAATTCCAGGCGTAGCGATTTCGCCATGGCGAAGAAAGTAAACTCGTGAAGTAAATGCGTCCATAATGTTCCTCAGTATACCAATAGTGAACGTTAACGCGTTTTAAATACTCTGTCGACTTATGCTAAGGCTGTTATGCTCAGAGAGTTAAGCTAAACGCATTAAACGAACATCAAAATGCAGCACAGCATTTGCGCCAATCTTGCCACCGTTACCTTTTTTACCCCAAGCAAGCTCTGGGGGGATCACAAATTCATAACGAGAGCCTATATTCATTAATAGCAACCCTTCTCTTAACCCTTCTATAGCTTCGGATAATGAGAACACCTCAGGCATACCCGCTTTATAACTGTCGGCAATGACACTGCCATCTGCAAGCATAATACGTTGATTAATAACCACTGTATCGAACTCTGATATGCATTCTCCTGCAACATCATCAATCACTTTATACATTAAACCCGACGGGCATAGATGCGTATCTGGATGCGATGAGAACTTAGCAATAAATGCTTCACTATTTTTACGATTTAAACCTGAAGAGCCTTTTGACTTGGTCGTTTTCTTACGAGACACAGCAAACCTCAATTGTATTACAAATATAAAACGCTTTATCGCATAACAAGGTAAGTGAAGCAAGCTTGCGAGAGTAAAGTTGCAAGTTAGAAAGGGGAAATATACGAGTTAGAAAGAGTAAAGTTTGCGGGTCTGGCGTAGGTTGGTAGAGCGCGACGAAACCCAACGTGAGGCTCTAGACTCTAGGCTCTAGGCTCTAGGTAGAATGTACTTGTAGGAATGGCTTTAGCCATGAATGTGTTTGTTATGGTCTGATTCGGCACTGAAGTGCCTCCTACGGGGTTTTGTTGCTGAGGGTGACTCTTTACTAAACAACCCTACAGATCAACTGACCTCTAATATCTGACGTCTGATGTCTCCTGTCTATTCGGCACTGAAGTGCCTCCTACGGGGATGTTGCTGAGGGAGTCTCTGTACTAAACAACCTAACAGTTCAACTTTACCCTTGCTAACTTGCAACTCGCTAACTCTGACATCTAATCTCTAACCACTGATGTCTCTGTGTTTCAGCTGACGTCTGATAGCTGATAGCTAAAACGCAAAAAAGCCCGACTCTTTCGAATCGGGCTTTCTTTAATTTGGATCCTGGCGATGTCCTACTTTCACATGGCAAATGCCACACTATCATCGGCGCTGTTTCGTTTCACTACTGAGTTCGGCATGGGGTCAGGTGGGTCCAAAACGCTATTGTCACCAAGAAAATTCTTTTCAATTTTCTTATTATTTTTAATTTAAAGTCTTGCGACTGAATTTGGAGCCTGGCGATGTCCTACTTTCACATGGCAAATGCCACACTATCATCGGCGCTGTTTCGTTTCACTACTGAGTTCGGCATGGGGTCAGGTGGGTCCAAAACGCTATTGTCACCAAGCAAATTTGGTTTTAATTCGCTCTTTTGAGCAAATTAATAAATCTGGAATTCTGATATCAAGTAAATGTCTACTTTAGTTTCTTAACTTCTGTCTGTTACGCTGTCATAAAACGCGTTTGGCGTTGTATGGTTAAGCCTCACGGGTAATTAGTACAGGTTAGCTTAATGGCTCACACCACTTCCACATCCTGCCTATCAACGTTGTAGTCTTCAACGGCCCTTCAGAGACTTTAAAAGTCTAGTGAGAACTCATCTCGAGGCCTGCTTCGCGCTTAGATGCTTTCAGCGCTTATCAGTTCCGAACGTAGCTACCGGGCAATGCCATTGGCATGACAACCCGAACACCAGCGGTTCGTTCACTCCGGTCCTCTCGTACTAGGAGCAACCCCTCTCAATTCTCAAACGCCCACGGCAGATAGGGACCGAACTGTCTCACGACGTTCTAAACCCAGCTCGCGTACCACTTTAAATGGCGAACAGCCATACCCTTGGGACCGACTTCAGCCCCAGGATGTGATGAGCCGACATCGAGGTGCCAAACACCGCCGTCGATATGAACTCTTGGGCGGTATCAGCCTGTTATCCCCGGAGTACCTTTTATCCGTTGAGCGATGGCCCTTCCATTCAGAACCACCGGATCACTATGACCTACTTTCGTACCTGCTCGACGTGTCTGTCTCGCAGTTAAGCTGGCTTCTACCATTACACTAACCGTACGATGTCCGACCGTACTTAGCCAACCTTCGTGCTCCTCCGTTACTCTTTGGGAGGAGACCGCCCCAGTCAAACTACCCACCAGGCACTGTCCGTAACCCCGATAAGGGGCCGACGTTAGAACATCAAAACTACAAGGGTGGTATTTCAAGGACGGCTCCACAAAAACTAGCGTTTCTGCTTCAAAGCCTCCCACCTATCCTACACATGTAGGTTCAATGTTCAGTGCCAAGCTGTAGTAAAGGTTCACGGGGTCTTTCCGTCTAGCCGCGGGTACACAGCATCTTCACTGCGATTTCAATTTCACTGAGTCTCGGGTGGAGACAGCGTGGCCATGGTTACACCATTCGTGCAGGTCGGAACTTACCCGACAAGGAATTTCGCTACCTTAGGACCGTTATAGTTACGGCCGCCGTTTACCGGGGCTTCGATCAAGAGCTTCGTCCGAAAACTAACCCCATCAATTAACCTTCCGGCACCGGGCAGGTGTCACACCGTATACGTCATCTTGCGATTTTGCACAGTGCTGTGTTTTTAATAAACAGTCCCAGCCACCTGGTCACTGCGGCTCCCGTCCGCTTAGAGAGCAAGTCTCATCACAGATAGGAGCGTACCTTCTCCCGAAGTTACGGTACGATTTTGCCTAGTTCCTTCACCCGAGTTCTCTCAAGCGCCTTAGTATTCTCTACCTGACCACCTGTGTCGGTTTGGGGTACGATTCGGTATAATCTGAAGCTTAGAGGCTTTTCCTGGAAGTATGGCATCAACAACTTCACCACCTTGGTGGCTCGTCTCGTGTCTCAGTCTTAAGAGTCCGGATTTTCCTAAACTCTCAACCTACTCACTTTCACATGGACAACCAACGCCATGCTTGTTTAGCCTGCTCCGTCCCCCCATCGCAATTATACCAAGTACGGGAATATTAACCCGTTTCCCATCGACTACGCCTTTCGGCCTCGCCTTAGGGGTCGACTTACCCTACCCTGATTAACATGGGATAGGAACCCTTGGTCTTCCGGCGTGCGGGTTTTTCACCCGCATTATCGTTACTCATGTCAGCATTCGCACTTCTGATACCTCCAGCATACCTCCCGGTACACCTTCAACGGCTTACAGAACGCTCCCCTACCACTCAAACAAAGTTTGAATCCGCAGCTTCGGTGCATAGTTTAGCCCCGTTACATCTTCCGCGCAGACCGACTCGACCAGTGAGCTATTACGCTTTCTTTAAAGGATGGCTGCTTCTAAGCCAACCTCCTGGCTGTCTGGGCCTTTCCACATCGTTTCCCACTTAACTATGACTTTGGGACCTTAGCTGGCGGTCTGGGTTGTTTCC